>NZ_CP172447.1:6457500-8764166 GCF_044590125.1 Streptomyces sp. BBFR25 | reverse complement strand
CCATCGCTGCGCGATGGGCAAGCGAACACCCGCGCTGCGCGCGGGTGTTGCGCTCCCGCTCCGCGGGAGCGCCGGCGGGACGCTGCGCGTCCCGCTCACTGGCCCGGCTGCGCCGGGCCAGTGACGCTCCGTCCGCTGCGCTCCCGGAGCTGGGGGCCTGCGGCCCCGGGGTGGCCTCCGCTGCGCTCCAGCCACCTGATGGCGCTACGCGCCACGAAGGCCGGACCCGCTAGCGCGGGCCGGTCAACGGGCCTTCGGCCCGGGCGCCTACAGAGACTGGGGCTTGTGCGGTCCGGTCACGGTCTGTCAACAGGCCACACGGCCCCGCCCAAAGCAGGCGTGACTGGGGCCTGGCTGACGCGTGAGCAGGGTGACGGGCCCTCAGGCATGAGCGTGCCGGTGGGTACTCGGCAGCTTGTGCGGGGCAGTGTGGTGCACGGGCCGGCCCGTTGCGGGAACGGCGAGACGCCGCAGGGCGAGGCTCGCGGTGACGAGCAGTACGGCGAAGACGGCCAGGAGGAGAACGGACACCCACATCTGCCGGCTCCCCGGAGCCTGCCAGCCCGTCCAGGCAGTGGTCCCCGTCCACAGCAGAACGGCCGCAGCGTAGAAGGAGCGGATCCGGCGCAGCTGCCGCACGGCCCGCAGGAACTGGATGCGTTCGGTCTTCGGTGCCATGCGGCACCGTGTACCCCCGATGCGTGATGCCCATCGGGGTCGGGTGAGGTCTTGTGGAAGTGCTCTGTCGAGAGATCACGCATGTCCGCATCTCGATGTGATGCAGCATGTAGCATTGGCGTAAAGCGGGGACACCCGGTAGTGGGGATTGAGGGCGTATCGGCTTCGGCGCGTTAGGTCCGTGGCCCGTCTGCTATCTGACAGCCACGGCCCATCAGGGCCAGTGGAGAGGGGAAGGGCGCCATGGGTTCCGATGCGCTGAGGCCGGGCTCCTGGCCTGAGGTGGAGCCGCGGACACCGGCGCATCAGGCCGTGGAGATCAGTGAGTACGAGACCCTCTCCATACTCCTGGATGCTGAGGCGGATCCGAACGAGGTGTGCTTCGGGCTCACGTTGCTGCCCCAGCGGCTGCTCCAGCGCTTCCTCACCCTCACCCCGGCCAAATCCGCAGGGAGCGCGCGTGACGAATGATCACGGGCCGTCGCCCCTCGGCCCGGGCTCCCCTTACAGCGACGCCTCGATCTACGTGGACGCGGATGCCGCCCCGCGGATCATGGCCCGGCTTCGAGACGCCCTCGGCCTCGTCGAGGACGACGGTCCAGAGCTGGCAATCGGGCCGGTGCGCGTGACCGGCGAGCCCAACGACTACGCCACAGGCCGGCGCGCTCACCCCTTCGACTTCCTGGAATGGCCGACCGTGCTGGAGTGCGAGGCCTCCGAGGGGACACGTGCCGAGGTGGTGCAGGCCGTCACGGCCGTGCTCGAAGCGCTGTGGCACGGTGGCTTCAAAGCTGTAGCCGCCTGCGACTTCGAGGACGAGTTGCCCGCGCGCGGCGGGATCGACAGGTACCCCTACCCCGCTCCTGCCCCCGACGGGGGCGCGGTCTTTTCGAGCACGGGTACGTGGTGGAAGAACCTGATGTCGCCCGGAAAAAGGAAAGGTCGAAATCTGTGATCAGTCTCCGGGAACATCAGGTGACCCAGAAAACGGCCATTCGGGAGTGGGTCAAATTCTTTGCAAGATCTTCTGCGCCCGGGCAGGGGGCTCGGGGCACGCTGGTGTCCGCGACCGGGTCGGGCAAGACGATCACGGCTGCTGTGAGCGCGCTGGAGTGCTTCCCGGGCGGGCGGATCCTGGTGACCGTGCCGACCCTGGATCTGCTCGCGCAGACCGCCCAGGCGTGGCGGGCGGTGGGCCACCGGGCGCTGATGGTGGCGGTGTGTTCGCTGGAGAACGACCAGGTGCTGGGCTCGCTGGGGGTGCGCACCACCACGAATGCGATCCAGCTGGCGCTGTGGGCTGGAACCGGGCCCGTGGTCGTGTTCGCCACCTACGCCTCGCTGGTGGACCGCGAGGACCCGGAGGACCCGACGGGCCAGCGGACGGTCCGTGGGCCGCTGGAGGCCGCCCTGGCGGGCGGGGAACGGCTCTACGGCCAGCAAATGGCCCCGTTCGACCTCGCCATCGTGGACGAGGCCCACTCGACCGCAGGCGATCTTGGTCGGCCGTGGGCGGCGATCCACGACAACCAGCGGATCCCCGCCGACTACCGGCTCTACCTCACCGCCACCCCACGGATCCTCGCCTCACCCCGACCTCAGCACGGGAAGGAGGGCCAGGAGGTGGAACTCGCGAGCATGGCCGACGACCCGAACGGCACCTTCGGGGCCTGGCTTCCCGGCGCCGAACTGGGGCTCTCGGAGGCCATCGAGCGGGGCATCCTCGCCGGATTCGAGATCGACGTCCTCGAGATCCACGACCCTCCCCCGCCTCCGGGGAAGCCGAGGAGGCACGGCGAGGCCGGCGCCTGGCGCTGCTACACACCGCACTTTTGGAACACGCCGCGGCGTACAACCTGCGTACGGTCATGACCTTCCACCAGAAGGTCGATGAAGCTGCTGCGTTCGCGGAGAAGCTGCCGAAGACCGCAGCCGCGCTGTATGCGCGCGATACCTCGGCCGAGGACCTGGCGGCCGCGGAGGAGCTGCCCGCGTCGTCGATCGGCGCTCAGTTCTACGAGCTGGAGGCAGGCCGCCACGTCCCGCCGGACCGCGTCTGGTCGGCGTGGCTGTGCGGCGACCACCTCGTGTCCGAGCGGCGTGAGGTGCTGCGGCAGTTCGCCAACGGCATCGACGCAGAGGGCCGACGCGTGCACCGGGCGTTCCTCGCCAGCTGCCGAGTCCTTGGGGAAGGCGTCGACATCACCGGCGAACGAGGCGTGGAAGCCGTCTGCTTCGCGGACACCCGCGGCTCGCAGGTCGAGATCGTGCAGAACATCGGCCGGGCACTCCGGCTCAACCGAGACGGCTCCACCAAGGTCGCGCGGATCATCGTGCCCGTCTTCCTCCAGCCCGGCGAAGACCCCACCGACATGATCGCCTCCGCCTCGTATACGGGGTTGGTCGCTGTGCTCCAAGGCCTGCGCTCGCACGATGAACGACTCGTGGAGCAGCTCGCCTCGCGTGCCCTCACCAGCGGCAAGCGCAAGGTCCACATCCAGCGCGACGAGACCGGCCGGATCATCGGGACCAGCGGCGTCGAGGGGATCGAGGACCAGGGGCAGGACGACACCAGTGCGGTCGAGTCCGCACTGCTGCACTTCTCCACCCCCAGGGACGCGGCCACGATCGCGGCGTTCCTGCGTTCCCGCGTCTACCGGCCCGAGTCGCTGGTCTGGCTGGAGGGCTACCAGGCCCTGCTGCGCTGGCGGAAGGAACACGAGATCACCGGTCTCCACGCCGTTCCGTATGACGTAGAGACCGAGGTGGGAGCGACGAAGGCGTTTCCGCTGGGGCGATGGGTCCACCAACAGCGGAAAGCCCTGCGGGCCGCAGAGCTGCAACCTCGGCGCAAGACACTGCTGGACGCGCCGGAGGCCGGCATGGTCTGGGAGCCCGGCGAGGAAGCCTGGGAGACGAAGCTGGCGGTGTTGCGCTCGTACCGGCGCGCCACGGGGCACCTGGCCCCGAGGCAGGACGCGGTGTGGGACGACCCCGCCGACGGCAAGCCTGTCCCCATCGGTCAGCTACTGGCGAATCTCAGGCGTAAGGGCGGCCTCGGCAAGAAGTCCGAACGGGCGCAGACACGGGGCGCCCAGCTCTCCGGGATCGACCCCGACTGGAACTGCCCCTGGCCACTGGACTGGCAACGCCACTACCGCCACCTCGCCCACCTCGCCGCCGACGAACCCGGCGGAATCGTGCCCGACATCGCACCCGGCGTCCTCTACGAAGGCGATGACCTCGGCAAATGGCTTCAGCGGCAACGCCGCAGTTGGGTGGAGCTCTCCGAGGGACAGCAGCAGCGGTTGACAGCGATGGGCGTACAGCCCGCCCAGGCGCCGCCTCCCGCCCCCGCGACAAAGGGCGCGGCAAAGGGGCCGACCAAGGCGCAGCAGGCCTTCCAGCGCGGCCTGGCAGCCCTCGCCCAGTGGGTCGAACGGGAGGGCGCCCAGCGGCCCGTCCCGCGCGGCGCGGTCGTGGAGCTCGTGGTCGACGGCGAGGCCGAGCCGGTACCGGTGCGCCTGGGCGTATGGGTATCGAACACCCGCGCCAGACGCGACAAGCTCACCGCCGAGCAACTCGACGCGCTGCGGGAGCTGGGCATGCAGTGGGCGTAGCCGGGGCAACGTTCGAGCGCTCCTGGTCTCCGCATGGAGGACGTACGTCGTGCGTACTCCATTTGTCCATGGTGCCTACGGTTGAGCAGGAGCCTGCGCTCGGGGACTCGCGGTGCGGGCCCTGGTCCCCCCTTACCCGCGGCAGGCAGCCTCGGCAAGGCATGTCTGCCACTGTGCGGGTCTTACTGGGCGGCGAACGGAGGGGCGAACCCCTTGCCGCCCCGCTCGGTTATGCCTGCAGAGGTGAGCGAGAGGGTGGCCTGAGTGGAAGCAGTCCTGCGGGTCAGGCCCGTGCCGGGCGGGACGACCTGGTCCTTTCTCCACCGGGTGGCCGCTGCTTACCGGCTGCAGGCCGGCGACCTGACCGGATGGTGGCGGTGGGTGAACCCCGCGCACCAGGCTCGCGGCGTGCGTCCGGACGGCGAGGTGTTCCTCGATGCGGTGGCGCAGGTGCAGTTGGCCGGCTGGTGCCGGGTGCCGGCCGGGCATCTGGCTCGGGCGCTGCCGTCGTGGGGGGGCGGATCGGAGATGCTGGCCGGCTACGGCGGGGACGGGCAGGGCTGGGTGCGGTGGCGGACGGGAGCGGACCAGTGGGGGCCGGTGGTGTTCGGGTGCCGGCTGTGTACGGCCCGCCGCGGGGGCGCGGGGGTTTCGTGGGTGTACCGGGCGCGGTGGCAGCGGCTGTGCACGGATCATGGCCGGTGGCTGCTCGATGTCGGCGGCGGGCACGTGCTGGAGGGGCTCGCGGTGGGGCCGCTGGCGGGGGAGTTGGGGCGGGCGCAGCGGCGGTGGGCGTGTCTGGCACGTGCGGGGCTCGACGCGGGTGGGGCGGGCGGTGCGCCGGTGGAGGTGTTCGCGCTGGCGCGTGCGGTGGTGTGCGGGTGGTGGGAGCTGGAGGCGTTCGGGGAGCGGGAGCGGGTGTGGGGGCGGCGGCTGGAGCAGGTCGTGGCGGCCACCTGACGGCGTGAAGGGTGGCCGGCCGGGTGGGGGATGGCGCAGTGGCGGTTGCTGGCGCGGGACGCGGTGGTCTTCCCCGACGTGGTGGCGGTGGCGTGTGCGCTGGCCGATCCGCGACTGCAGCACCTGGCTGCCGGTGGCGGCCGTGGGCAGGTGGGGGTGCGGGGCGCGGCGCGCGGGCGGTCGGGTGGTGAGCGGGTCGCCGCCGAGCTGGGCAGGCGGCTGGGGCGGCCCTGGCTGCGGGAGGTGGAGGCTGCCTGGGCAGGTCCGTTGTCGGTGTGGGCGCAGGCCGTGGCCCGTGCCCACAGCCGGCCGGTGGATGCTGCGCCCGGCCCGGCGCAGGGGTGGTGGGTGCGCAGTGTGCACCGTCCCGTCGAGGTCGCACCCGGGCTGCGCGCCCTGGTGGGCTCGGCCGCCGAAACGGGCGCGGGTGGGGCGGAGCCTGCGGTGCGGGTGGCGGGCGCAGGGCGTACGGCGGGGGTGGTGCCGCGGCGGTCCGGGCACGGTGGCGGTCTCAAGCGGCGGGGTGAGCAGCTGTTCGCTGGAGGGCTGGAGCAGGCTCGCGCGTATGTGGCGCTGCACGGTCACCTGGCCCTGGCGCATACCGGCGGCCGCGTCGGGGACGGGTTCGATCTCGGGCGGTGGCTGGCCGGCCGGCGTGTCGCCGCGGCGTCGCTGACCGCCGAGCAGACGGCGTGGCTGGAGGAGTTGGATCTGTGGTGGAATCCGCCCTGGCCGCTTGACTGGCAGCGGGCCTGGTACCGGGCGCGTGAGCACGTGGGCGTCAACGGGCCGGTGCACGGCGGGGACAACCTGGCCGGTGTGCCGCGCCGGCTCGAGCGGTGGCTGCGTCACCAGATCACGCATTATCGCGAGCTGCATGAGGGGCAGCAGCAACTGCTGGCCGGCCTCGGCCTCGGCCACCAGGAGGTGGAGCGGTTTCACGCCTGGCCCGGCCGGCGCCGTCCGGCCGCCGACGGCCTGGCCGCGGCGCGTGCCTGCGTCGCACGCCACGGGCATCTCGCGGTGTCCTCGCCCACCACCGCCGCGGACGGGTTCGCCCTGGGACGGTGGCTGGCCGCGCAGCGGGTCCGCCAGCACACCAGCGGGCACCTGACCCGGCTCGCCCGCACCCTCACCGGTCTCGATGCCTGGTGGAATCCGCCCTGGTCTGTGCAGTGGCAGCGGATGTGGTGGGCCGCCCGCTACCGTCTGGCCGGACTGCCCGAGGGCTGTCAGTGGTGGCCGGGTGCTCCTGAGACCGAACGCAGCATGACCTGGCTGCGCCGGCCCAGGGCACGACGTGTTCTGCTCCACCCCGGTCAGCAGCAGCTCCTGGACGCCCTCCCCCAGCACACCGGCACCCAGACGTCGGCGCTCACCGCCAGCGGGCGCCGCGAGGTGTCCGACCAGGCTTGGGCTCTGATCTGTCCGCTCATGCCCCGCCAGCAGAGCGCCGGCGGACGCTGGCGCGAACACCGGCTCCTCATCGACGGCATCGCCCATACCGCCCGCACCGACACCCCCTGGAGAGAGCCCGCCCACTACGGCCCCTGGCAGACCTGCTACCGCCGCTACAAACGCTGGCTGGCCGACGGCACCCTGCACCAGATCACCGCCCTCACACTCCCGACTACAGACCACGAATGGCAGATTGCTGTGGCCCGACGGCTGCACCGCGGCAGCTGACAGACGAATCCCGGATGCCTCGCCCGACCTGAGAGGGGCCTTTCACTGCTGCGGTCATGCACCGGCCGGGAAGGGACGTCGGCCCAGTCCTTCCTGTGCGGTGGCGGCTTCTGACGCTGTGCTGGCTTCATCTGGTCACGGCGAGGACTCACCTTCGCGAACTGTCTTGGCGGGGTGCGTGAGTCGTTCGACGGTCCTGGGAACGCGGCAGCGGCCCGCCGGTACGGCGGGCCGCTGCCTCAACGAGTCGTTGTGCCTCAGCGTGAGGCACTCATGATGGGTCTGCCTATAGAGCGGCTCCCGGTTCCTCGGAGCATGTCAGAAGAGTGTTGCGCATCAGCGCCGCCTTCCGTCTGTCATGCGATCAGGGTGCTGCAAGTACTCCTCGATTTCCCTTACTAGCTGCTTCGCGTCTTCGCTCAGCTCTGGGTTCGCCGCAGCGCTCAACGCCAGTTGAACTGCTGCGAACGTGTGCGAACCGGCAGTTGTCCTGCTGGCTCTCCACACGTCAAATGCTGCACTCTTTTCCAGTTCCGAGGTTGGTGAGTCAGCTGCTGGATTTTCTTGCTCCTGCCTTTCGATGTGGAGCATCTCGAGGTAGTCATGCGCGTCCCGGTCACCTCGTTCTGCTGCCCATTGCCACCACGTGAGAGCCTCCGCGTCACGGTCCAGGTACTCCAGGAGCTCCGCGATTCTGCGGGTTTCTTCTGCGGTGGTTTTGCGTGCGCACTCGCGTGCCAGCAGGAGTACCAGTTCGCTCTTAGCTTCGGTTTGCTCCCGGTCGTCCGGCCATGGGCGGGGGGCCGGGGGCCAGCCGGCAAGCTGGCCCCCCTCCGCCTGTGCCGAGTCCTCGGGTGTCCGCGAGCTCTTCGTAAGTGCCTGCTCGGAGCGTTCGAGCAGGGTCCATACGGCGAGGAGCCGGATGGCGTTCTGCTCGTTGTCCTTGTCCGAGGTGCTCATACGGTTTCCTCCTCACCGGTCTCGTTGACGAACTTCTTGAGGTTGTTGATGGCCATGCGGATGTTGCGCTTCACCGACTCCTCCTTAAGGCGCAGGCGCTTCCCGGCGTCTTCAGGGCTGATGTCCTGGAGAACGCACAAGGTGATGACCTGCCGCTGCCGGTCGGGAAGTTTGGCGACTAGTTCATCGATACCCTCTTTGATCATTTCGTAGGCGGCATCGGGGATGCCGATCTGGGATTCCTGTTCGGGCAGTTCCTGCAACGGTGCAGGAGTCATGCGTTGGTTACGCCGGAACTGGTCGATCACCGCGTTCCTGACTGCGGTGCGGCCGTAGGCGGCCCGGTTTCCGGGCCGCGCTACGATCTTTTCCCACGACGTGAACATGCGCATGTAGGCGACCTGCACAGCATCTTCCGCGCTGTGCAGGTCGCCGCCCGCTTCGGCCTGGGCTACGCGGGAGAACGCCGCGCTGGTCTCGAGGACGAACGCCTCGAAGTCCGTGCCCTGGTCGGCCTCGGTCACGCAGCCTCCCGGGTGGCGATCGCCGGCCGGCCCTGCTCCGAGTGCTTGTAGAACAACCAGGCCGGCTGCCCCTCCTCGAAGCGGGCGGCGGCCCCGCCCTCCGGCAGCGCCGCTGCCATCGCGATCATCGTTGCGCGCTGCTCGCGCTCCGTGCGGGCCTGCAGGTACTCCTTCAGGCACATCTCCACCGCGCTCTTGGTACGGCGCAGCGCGTAGTACGCCAGGAACATCAGCGGGACCGAGATCCCACCCGCTCCCATCCACTCGAGCCAGGTCACAGACCGGCCTCCCATCATCGACTCGTTGATGAGGGCACCTTCACCCTCACTCCCTACACGCGCCGGGGGGCCGGAATCCGGACGTCAGAGGCCAACTTTTTTCCCACGGGCCTCTGTTGCCCCATCGACAAGCCGCTCACCTGCAGAAACAACCGGTGCTTGTCGGAAGAACGCTGGTCCGTCACCCTGCGGTGGCTCGCCCTGGGCGAGCCACTGGGCCGGAGGGCGGGGTGCTGGGCGGCGGGAGCCCGGCAACCGACGAGCGGGCTCGCGCGGTGCGTCGGAGGGCCCGTGAGCACTGCCGAGGCTTCGGGAGTTTCTGCATCACGGGGTGATGCAGCATTATCAATGTCTGGCCGGGCACCGCCAGTTGTCGCTGTGCGCCGGATGAACGGCTGCGGCGGGTCGTCTCCCTGCGGGAGCCTGGCGCGATGGTTGTAGGAATCTTCCGTGTAGTGCCTCTGCCCGGGGAGACGACGTGCTCGCTCATGGTCCGCATCGCCGCCCGCTACGGGATGGAGGCGAAGACGCTGCGCTCTGGATGGAAGTGGCACAACTCTGCGCCCACGTACGACAGTGGCGGGCAGCGGGCCGATGCCGAGGTGCTGTTCAACGCGGCGGGGCGCCGGCTCCTGGCCGATGTGTGCGGGGTCGCACCTGGCGTCCTGGCGCGGGCACTGCCGTCCTGGGAACAGGAAGATGCCAGGCTGCTCGCCGGGAAGGACGCGGCTGGTCCGGCAGCAGCGTGGCGGGCCGGCGGCGCGCTGGTCGGGCCGGTGGCGTTCGGCTGCCGCCTGTGCACGGCCCGGCGCACCGGGGCGTCGACGGCAGTGGTGCGGTACGCACCGAGGTGGGAGCGGGTGTGCGTGCGGCACGGGCGGTGGCTCCTGGACGCGGACGCCGACCAGCCGCTGGAGCACCTCGATGTCCGCGCTCTGCCCGAGGTGGCTGCGTCGCAGCGGCGGTGCGCCGGTGTGGCGCGGCGGGCGGTTCGGGCCGGGGCCGGCCCGGAGCGGGTGTTCGCGCTGTCTCACGCGGTGGTGGCCCGGTGGCGGGAGCAGGCTTACGGCTGGGAGCGGGAGAAGATCTGGCCGCGGCGCCTGCACCAGGTCGCAGGTGGGGATGCCGGCGGTGATCTGGAGCGGTGGCGGATCGTGGGACGGGACACGGTCGTCTTCCCGGAGGTGGTGGCCGTGGCCGACGCCTTGCTGGACCCTGCGATGGCCGAGCTGGTGTGGGCCGACAGCGGGGCCGGGCGGCCGCGGGCGCTGCCCGCCGACGGGTTGTTCTGCCGCAGGCTCGGGGAGCGGGTGGGGCGAGGATGGCTGGGGCCGTTGGCCGCGACGGACCACGGCGGGCCGCTCATCGCGTGGATGGGCAGCGTCATCCGCCTTCGCCGCGGCGTTGGTGGGCCGCCCGGGTATGACAACGACCTGTGGTGGCTGCGGCGGGAACATCAGGCCGTGACCTGGCCGGGCAGCTGAGGGTGCTGGGCAAGGAGAGGAAGGCGCCCGGTTCGGGGACGATGTGGCGGGCTACGGTGCCCGCCGAGCAGCGCAGGGCTGATCACCAGCACGCTCGACAGCGTCCAAGAGCAGCTGTTGCAGCTGCGCGGTGTGCAGAGCGGACCGACCGCCGATGTCGCCCGGCGGCTGCTGCGCGGTCTCGGTCACAGTGCCGGCCTGATCGAGAACGCCTGGAAGCGGACCGCCCTGGCGGCGGTGAACGGCGGCGTGCCTCTGGAGGAGGTGGCCCAGTGGGTGAACATGTCGGCCGCGGTGCTCCGGGACATGCTCACCGCGGGCGGGCGAGAAGAGGACAGCTGAGCGCGATGCGCCGGGGGCGGGTCGGTTGTTGGCTGATACAGCACTCGTTCGTGGCAGGAATTCTGGAAACGACGGTGTGCGTCGGCGGGGGCGGCTTGGCTGGCGCGGGTGACCAGCACAGGGGCAGCCCGGAGCCGGGCAGGGCGGGCGGCCGTGGGCCGCTTGGGCGGGTTCGAGGCGGTGTTCCTCGACCCGGTGGGGCAGATGGTGCAGCAGCGGTGGGCGGATGCCGCTATGACCGTGGCGTTCGAGGACTTGCCGCCGGTGTCGGCGTTCCCGGTAGTGCCGGGGGCGGCGGTGGGGGCCGGGCCTGTGGTGGTCGGCGACGACCGGGCGGCACGTGGCCGCAGGGTCGAATGCGATGCGCGCCCAGCTGATGGTGCTGGACCGCGACCCGGAGGTGACGGGCCTGGCGGGGCGGCCGGTGCGGCTGCTGTGGCGTCATCCCCGCGGGCAGGTCCGTTCCTGGGTGCCGCAGCTCTTCGCCCGGCGTGCCGACGGCACCGCACTGCTCGCCGACTGCCCCAGCCACCCCGACGCCGGCGGCGAACGCGCGAGAAAGGGCGCCGAGGCGGTTGCGCAGGCGTGCGCGGACATCGGCTGGATCTACCGGCGCCTGCCGCCGCTCGAGCGTGTTCTGGCCGCCAACCTGAAATGGCTGGCCGGCTACCGCCACCCCCGCAACGCCGGCCGCCCCGGTCTGGCGGCGGCGGTTGTTGGGGCGTTCGCGCGGCCGCGGCCGCTGACCGAAGGCGCTGAAGCGGCCGGCGACCCGATCGAGGTTCTCCCGTGCGTCTTCCACGCCCTGTGGCACGGACAGCTGACGGCAGACCTCACAACGCCGCTGCATGAACGCGTCCTCGTCAGCCCGCGGGGCTCGGGCAGCCCGGGCGAGACGGGAGGCGCCCGGTGAGCGCGCGGCGCAATGCCCGGCCGTCCGTGAAGGTCGGTGCGCGCGTGAAGTTCCGTGACGTGACGTGGCAGGTGGTCGCCCTGTCGGGGCAGGACATTCGCCTCGTCGGCCCGGACGGCGGCGGCCAGGCCGTGCTCGCCGGGCACCTGTTCGCCGACCCCTCCTTCACCGTCATCGGCGCCGATGCGCCTCAGGCGGCCCCGCAGTGGGGGCTGTTCGAGACCGCCCCTGCCGCGGCGCGCGAGAAGGCACTGGCCTGGCAGCGGCACGTCAGGGAAGTCGAATGCGGGCTCACCGGAGGGCCCGGCAGCCAAGGAACGGTCCGGCCTCAGTACGACCCGCAGCGGCACACGCTGGCCGAACGCGAGCAGGCCAAAGCGGAAGAGCTGACCGCGCTCGGCTTCGGCCGGGTGGCGCGCACCACGGTGCAGCGCATGCGCCTGGCCTACCGCAAACAAGGCCTGTGGGGGCTCCTCGACCACCGCACCACCCGTGCTTCCAGCCCCACCGGACGGGCCGACGAACGGGTCGTCGCCGCCGTCCGTGAAGCGCTGCGCCGCCGCCGTGGCCGCTCCCGCGGCACGATCAACGGCGTGCTCCCGCTGATCAACCAGATCCTTCAGGACCGGCACGGCCCCGGCACGGTACCCACGCCGTCCCAGGCCACGCTGTACCGGCTGGTCACTGCTCTTGCCCGGCCCGGCGAACTGCCCACGGGGCCCGTGAGGCAGGTGCCCGCGAGTGTCGACGGGCGGGCCTTCCCCCCGCCACGGCGCTGCGCCCCGGTGAACAAGTGCAGGTTGACACCACCCGCCTGGACGTCCTCGCCCTCTTCGACGACGGGCGCCTGGCCCGGCCCGAACTCACCATCGCCGTCGACGTCGCCACCCGCGCCATCCCCGCCGCCGTGCTGTGCCCGAGCGCGACCAAGGCCGTCGACGCCGCCCTGCTGCTCGCGGAGATGGCCGTCTCCCACCCCGCCCGGCCCACCTGGCCCGACGTCCTGCGCATGGACCACGCCCCCGCACTCCCCCACCAGCGGCTGGCCGCACTGGATGAGCGCCTGGCCGGCGCGGCGGCCCGGCCGGTCGTCCTGCCCGAAACGATCGTCGTCGACCGCGGCAAAGTGTTCGTCTCCGCCGCGTTCACCGCCGCCTGCGAACACCTCGGTATCAGCGTCCAGCCCGCCCCGCCCCACGCCCCCACCGCCAAAGGCATCGTCGAGCAGACCTTCGGCACCATCTGCCAGCACCTGCCCGGCTACACCGGCTCCGACGTCACCCGCCGCGGCCCCGACACCGAGAAAGACGCCTGCTACAGCGTCGCCCAGTTGCAAGACCTGCTTGATGAACGGCTGGTGCACTACCACCACCGGCCCCACGAAGGCCTCCGCCACCCGCCGATGCCCCGCAAAGCGCTCACGCCGAACCAGATGTGGGCCGCGCTCATCGCCGTCGCCGGACACGTTCCCGTCCCGCTCACCGGCCGCGACTACCTCGAACTGCTGCCCGTGCGCTGGCAGGCCATCACCCCCGCCGGCATCACCATCCACCACCGCACCTACGACGCCGATCTCCTCGCCCCCTACCGCGGCCAGGCCTCCCCCGTCGCCGGCCGGGGCGGGACATGGGTGATCCACTACAACCCCCACGACGTGCGCCAGATCTGGGTACGGCTGCCCGACGGCCACCTCACCGAAATCCCCTGGATCCACCGCGACCACGTCCACCAGCCGTTCAACGACCACACCTGGCAGCACATCCGCACCCACGCCCAGCACAGCCACCACGACGACAGCCAGCAGCACGAAGCCGACCTCGCCGACGCCCTCGACCAGCTCATGCGCCGCGTCCACAGCGGCCACGCCACCACCGCCGAGCAAACCCTCCTCGCCCGCGCCACCACACTGCCCATTCCCGCCGCCCGGCACCCGCACCACGACACCACACCCGCCACCGACCAGCCGGCACCACACGACGAGGACGACAGCATCGACGACCTCCCCGACGACGGCACCCGCCCCGCCGCGGCCACCGGATACGGGCTCTACGACGCACACGAGGAGGCCGACAAGTGGTGAACCCCCGCCCCCACCCCACAGCGCAGCATCCGGGCAGCACATCGGCCGACGCAGGCAGCGGCAACACGGCCGAGCCGTCCCGGCCCCTGACCACCCGGCAGGGCTGGCAGCGCTTCGCCACCACCGACCCGCCCGCCCCACCCCAACCCGAAGACCCGCCCCGCAGCACCGAGGAACGCCTCGCCTACCACTCCGCGTTCGTCACCATCCGCACCCCCGCCCTCAGCCAGCTCGCCACCCAGGTCCGCACCCTGACGATCCTCGGCCGCCACCAGCACACCACCGCCCGGCCCTCCCTCATCGTCACCGGACCCGCCGCAGCCGGGAACCCACCGCACTCCTCCACGTCGGCCGCGCCTGCCACCTCGCCCACCTGCGCAAAAACCCCCCACCCCCCGGATCAGCCCACAGTGCGGCACCCGTCGCCTACGTCCTGGCCCCGCCCAGCGCCACCGCGAAAACCCTCATCACCGAGTCCGCCCCCTACCCCGGCATCCCCGTGGCCACCCGCATGGTGGAGGCAGGTCGGGACGTGTGCGACGCAGGCGGACAGGATGACGCCACCGGCCGGCGGCGTCACAGGCGACGTCCACGGCGACTTCCACCACCAGCTGCGGGTCGACGAGCACAACGTCCAGGATCGCGGCTGCCCCACCCGGTGGTGAACGTCCTTCCCGGCCACGGATGCAAGCCGACGGCCGGCGCCAGCGCGGCCGCGAGGCCGGTTGCCACGGCGCTGGCGAGCGGGACGGTGCGGGGCCGGTGTACCGCACCGCCCTGCGTCGTCGTAGCAGCCGAGCAGGAGCGCGCCGGGCGCGGTCGCGGATCCGGTGACGGCACCGACGATGGCCCCGGTGGTGGCGCGGACCTTGTATTTGCCCTACGCCCTGGCCCGGCGCGATACGGCTCCGACAGCCTCTTGAAGCACAGTCCTTCCAGGCCGGCGGACGTCCATGTAAGCCAGTCCCGGGCGGTAGCGGGGTCGGTAGTCAAGGAGCACAGCGTGAACGGCGCGTTCAGCGGCGTGTCCGCGAACAGCGTCTCCAGAGCGGTCCGGCGCCGGGCGTAGGGCCAGGGAGTGAGGTCGGTGCCGTCCTGGTGCAGGACGTCGAACACGACCAGGTGCGCGGGCCAGGTACGGGCGGCCGCGATGGCGCCGGCGCCGCGGCGGCGTGCCATGCGCTGGTGCAACCGCTCGAACGTCAGCCGTTCGCCTTCCCACACCACCAGTTCGCCGTTTATACGGGCTGCGACGCCTGTCTCATCGACGGGCCCTCCATGAGGCGCTCTGCAAGGTGGAGTAGATCTGCTAGGTGCAGCACCCGTCCGTCGAAGCCTGGGAGGGGGACATGGAGCGGTTGGGTCCAGTGGGCGGGGATTGCGTCCAGCCCGTAGTAGGCCCCTGCGAGGCCTCCGGTCACCGCGGCGACGGTGTCTGTGTCACCGCCGAGGTCGATCGCCGCGCGTATCGCGTCTTCGAAGCTGGTGGTGGTGCGTAGGGCCCAGACGGCTGAGCCCAGGCAGGGCCAGACGGCGCCGTTGAACTCGGTGGCCTGATCGGGGTGCCAGTCGGGGGCGAGGACGGTAGCGTAGCGGCCGCGGTGGTCGGGGTGGACACGGGCCAGGATGTCCGGGAGCGCGGCGAGGGGGTTGGTGTCCTCGAACGTGCGGCGGATGAGTCCGTGGAAGATCGCGGTGCCCTCCCAGGCCGCGCGGTCGCCGTGAGTGAGGGCGGCGATGCGGCGGGCTGCGTCCATGGTGGCTTCCTGGCCGGCGGGTGCGAAGTGGATCGCGGAGGTCGATGCCCGCATCAAGGAACCGTTTCCCGCAGCTCGTTGGTTGACCTGGAAATGGATCGCGGCGGCGAGGTCCCAGGGCATGCCGTTGGTCAGGACGTCTTCGGTCTGCAAGCCGATGTCCTTCGGTTCTGATGCCGCCCACCGCTGGAAGCGAGCGAAGATGTCCGGGAAATCCAGTCCACTCCGCTCCAGCAGGGACTCCGCGACCAGGACGGCCATCTGCGTGTCGTCGGTGGCCTCGCCGGGGTCCCAGCCACCACCTCCGCACATCTCGTCACCGGCACCATGCGCGGGAAACCGCGCGGAGAACGCTCCCTGGGGGCCGAACTCGAAGGGGGCGCCCAGGGCGTCGCCCACCGCCGAGCCGACGACCGCGCCGGCCGCACGCTGAATCCGCTCCATTCGCGCAGGTTATCCGCGCCACGCCGACGGCCACACAGGGCCTGTTGCCTTCCTCGGCTCCCCGAACCATCGGCGGCGAACGCGTCTCGTCTTCGCAGGTGTACCGCCTGGGACACCTTGGGTCTGAGACACCCGCACAGGTCACGGTGACGTCCCGGCCGGAACGGGTCTACAGGCGCACGGTCTCGGCATCCCGCCAGAGGACGAAGCGATGCCCGTCCTTCTCCAGACTTTGCTGTGTCTCATGAGACACATGGCCACCAGCATGGCGGCGCCTGGGCAGGCGCGGCTCAGCTCTGGTTGTCGCGGAGAGGGGTTGTGATGGCGAGGTCCTCGTCGAGCTTTGTGACCAGGGCGTCGGCGAGGGGCGGGGCGTATCGGGTGGCCCATTCTCCGACGGAGGCCAGGAAGGCGACGAGCTGGACCTGCACGGAGCTCAGGAGTTCGGGCAGTTGGGCCAGTGGCAGTTCGATGGGGAGGCCGTCCGGGTGCTCCGCACCAGGCCACAGCCGGACGGTCGTCCGGGTGTGCTCGGTGCGCGGCGCGGGGCCGTGGCCGAGCCAGGGCTCTTCGCCATTCATGATCTCCAGCCAGTCCCGCCAGTTCTCCAGGCCGAAGCAGCAGCCGGGCGGTGCGGTCACTCCGGTCGAGGTCTCCCGGATCCGGATGCCGCCCAAAGCGATGACTTGGTCCGTGGTCAGCAGCTGGCTGACCTGCCCCGTGCTGGTTTCGGGGTCGCAGGCCGGGGCCTCGTCAACGCCCTTGTTGCAGCTGATCAGGACTGCCATGGAGGTGCCGATCTCTCGCGCGCACAGTCGGCCGGACAGGGCCAGGAGGTGGTCTGAGGGCGAGTCGGCAACGGGCCACAACACGAAGTCGGTGGCGTCGCAGGTCTCCAGGACGGCTTCCATGATCAGCACGTTCCCAGTGTCGCTCGTCAGACGGTGGCGACACCTCGCTATTTCTGGGCAGGGCCTCGTTCTCACCTCTGCCGAGGTGCACCTGGATGAGACATCTCAAGGTGTCTGGAGAACCGTCGAACTTAGGTTTCGTAGTGGAATCCTTGCCCGTGGGCAGGGTCGGCACGCTCTGGGCGAGAGCGACGGAGACGGGCCAGTCCACACCCCGAGCCTGCCGCCGAACTCGACGCGACACGCGCCGCGCTGGGCTGGACGACGGTGACCCGGCGTGCCCCGGCTCGTTGCCCCCAGTGGCGCGAGACAGCCTCCCTCGCGGTTCCCGCGCCGACGGCAGGGCGCCGGTCAGGGCAATGCCTGGGGCCCCGCCGAGGCTGCTCGTAGGGTGCGGACATGACCGACACGGCCAGGCTCACCGCCTGACAGACCAACCGGCTGATCACCGCTCTGCGGCACGGCCAGGCCCTCGACCTGGCCGCCGCCGACCTCGGCCTCAGCCTGACCACGGTGTGGGCCACCGCGCGGACAGACACCGGCTGACGATCGCCCTGGCCGGCCGGGACCCTTCGGACTGCGCTGACCGGCACGCGCATACGAGAGGGCGGGGCTGCGACGGGCGGTCCCGCCCTCCCGTGCGCCCGTGGCCGCGAGCAGGTGCGTGAGGGCCACGGTGCTCGTCAGCCGGAGACGAGGACCTTGTAGCTCAGTGCGGGCTCGGGCAGAGTCCCGCCGTGCATCCCCGTGACACGACCAAAGATGCGAGTGCAGTCCTCGCCCATGTACACCTCGACGTAGGCGTACTTGAAGTTCGCGATGGACTTCATCGGCACCGGGAGGTTGATGCACTCGGACAGCGTGCCGGTGCCGGGGTCGGGTATCGGGTACACGTCACCGGTGAAGCCTTCGTCCGTGAGGTAGCCGGTATAGAAGTTCGCCTGGCCCCAGGGGAGCGGCGCGGCGGAAGCCGGTTGGGCCATCGCCCCGCCCATCAGTACCGCAGCCCCGGTCATGGCCGCCGCCACCACACCTGCCCGGCGTCGCGAACTGCTACGTATCTTCATGGCCTCTCCTTCATGCACACCTGCGTCGACACCGCCGTTCGAACGAGTCGGACTCAGTGACGGCTCGACAAACACTTGATTGACACAGCAAGCTTTCTACGCCGCGTCAAGTTTCGCAAGGGGCACGAAAGTCGTACCGCCATCACCCCGCCTGGAATCGGCCAAAAGACGTGGCTCTCCGCCCAGGCCGCGAGGCCGGAAGCATCGGCGCCCGCATCAGCGTTCGTCGTCCGGTACAACCGGCACACCCATCCGCGGGGTGCATCGCAGGTCACCGGACCGCGGCCTACAGGCACTCCGAACCCGCCAATCTGATGTTCACCTACGAACTCCAGCGCGGACTTCGTGCGGCCGGGCCCTCCCCATCGCCGGCGGCGCCGACACCAACCGATCCAGAACACCGTGTTACCTTCGCCGGCACTCACCCGGACCGCGTTCGCCGCTATCCGCCCCCCTCCTGCCGAACTCTGACAGTTCCAGCACGATCCCACTGCCCACCATCGGCGCCGAGCGCTACGTCCCCTGGATCCGGGAAGCCGACGTGCTCCTGGTCGAGGGCAGCGACGCGACCAATCCGTGCCACTGGATGCGGGAGTCCGGGCTGGCGGATCTGCTGCCGTCACTGACCGACACGGTCCGGGTGGGAGTGAGTGCCGGAAGCATGGTGATGACGCCCCGGATGGGGGCGTACGTCGTCGAGTGACCGTCCGCGCCGGACGACCGCACGCCCGGAGTCGTCGACTTCTCGATCCGCCCGCACCTGGACGCCTTCCCGCACAACACCCCGGCTGACGCGGAGCGTTGGGTCGCCGACATCTGCGTCCCGGCGTACGCATCGACGAACAGACGGCGATCAAGATCGTCGACGGCTGCGTCGAGGTGGTCTCCGAAGGGCAATGGACGAAGTTCGGGTCATAGTCGCCCGGCAGGCGCGGACGCCAGTTCGGACGTTGTCACCGCCGCACACGGCATCGACTGGAAACCGGCAACCAGACCCGGTGTGCCGGAACGCGAGCGCCCAGATCGGGACAGGGTTCAGCCGGTGCCGACACAGGGCGCAGAACCAGCTGCGGCGTTCTGAGCTCCACGCGCATCGTGGGCTACCCGGGTGCGGGGTCCCCGATGCCCTGGCGTCCCGTCAGGCCGTTCACCACTGGATGGCTGTCGCGACGGTTGTTCCAGTGCCGTTGCTCCCGATGACCGCGGTGACCCATGTTCCCGATGACCGGATATGTTCACACCTACAGCTACATAGTCGGGAATTCAAGTTCTTACATTTCCCTGGCCGCGGTGATCAGATTCAGTCAATCACTGACTCTGGAGGGGAATGTGCTGTTTCGCAATGCCCGAAGATCCGCAGCGTCGGCCGCGGCAGTTCTTGTCGCGACCCTGGCGGTACCAGCCACGGCTCATGGCGTGTCCGTTCCCCCGTCCCCGCAGGGCGTTTCGGGCAGCCGCAGTGGTGAACAGGGCAAGCCGCTCACCGTCACTCTGATCACCGGTGACAAAGTGACGGCGACTCAGCAGTCCGAGGGAACGGTGTCGGTGGACGACGTCGCGAGCGTGGCCGGAGCCAAGGGCTCCGTACGCGTCGCCATCGAGGGCCGGGACACCTACGTGTATCCCGATGCGGCCATGCCCTACATCGCGGCCGGCCGGCTCGACAGACAGTTGTTCAACATCACCCGGTTGATCGCGCAGGGCTACGACGACGCCCGCGCGAGCGCACTCCCACTGATCGTCACTCGCTCTTCAGAGGGTGCTTCCCGCAAGGAACAGCGGTCCGGCAGCCCGCTGCCGGGGGCGAAGACGACCCTCAATCTGCCGTCCGTTCGAGGCGAGGCTGTTGAGGCCCGACGGTCGAAGGTGTCCGTGTTCTGGTCCGCCTTGACCGGCAGCGGCGGGCAGGACGCACTCAAGCCGACGGCGAGGACCGACGCGGACTCCGGCGACGCGGCACGACCCTCCTTCTCGGCAGGCGTCGACAAGGTCTGGCTCGACGGCAAGGCGCAGGCACACCTCGCGGACACGACCGCGCAGATCAGTGCGCCCCGGGCCTGGAACGCAGGGGCCACCGGCGCAGGTGTCCGGGTGGCGGTACTGGATTCCGGAGCGGACACCACGCATCCGGATCTGGCCGACCGCATCGTCGGATCGCGCAGCTTCGTCGCGGGTGAGGACGTCACCGACCGCAACGGACACGGAACGCACACCGCGTCCACCGTCGCCGGGACGGGGGCGGCGTCCGACGGCAAGGAGCGGGGAGTCGCCCCCGGCGCGGACCTGCTGGTGGGCAAGGTCCTCGATGACAACGGCTCCGGCCCCATATCCGGCATCATCGCGGGCATGGAATGGGCGGCGCGCACTGAGCACGCCAAGGTCGTCAACATGAGCCTGGGTACGCCGGCCTGGCACACTCAGGACGACCCTCTCAGCCAAGCGGTCAACCAACTGAGTGCGGAGACCGGCGCGCTCTTCGTCATCGCCGCGGGCAACTCCGGCAACAGCCCCTACACCCTCAGCGCACCGGCAACCGCAGACACCGCTCTCACCGTCGGCGCGGTGGACGCCTCCGACCATCTGGCTGACTTCTCCAGCGTCGGACCGCGCATGAACGACGACGCCCTCAAGCCCGATCTCACCGCGCCGGGCGTGGACGTGCTGGCCGCGCGTTCGCAGCAGATGGCCTGGGGCGAGGGCTACTACCGGACGGACAGCGGCACTTCCATGGCCGCGCCGCATGTCGCCGGGGCCGCGGTGCTCCTGGCGCAGAAGCATCCGACGTGGACGGGGCAGCGGATCAAGGATGCCCTGATGAGCACCAGCGTCCTGACCCCCGCCTACAGCCCGTACCAGGCCGGTACGGGGCGCTTGGACGTGGGCGCCGCCTACCTGCAGGACCAGGTCGTCGCGAGTGGATCCGTGGACGCGGGACTCATCCCGTGGTCGAAGGACCACAGGCCGCAACCGGTAGAGCGGAAGATCACCTACACCAACACGACCGACCGTCCGGTCACCTTGCACCTCGAGGTGGACCCGGGTGACTCGCCCACCGGTGTGTTCGCCCTGGCGGCCGACCACGTCACGGTACCGGCGCGCGGCGCCTCGTCCGTCACCCTCGTGGCCGACCCGAAGGGTCGGGCACCGGGGCGTTATGCCGCCCAGGTCACCGCCCGCTTCGCGACCGGCGTCGTACACACCGCCGTCGGCATGTCCGTCGAGTCGGAGAAGTACGACCTGACCGTGCATCTCAAGGACCGGGCGGGTAAGCCCGTCAGCGGTGAGGTCGAGATCACGGGAGCCGACGGCAGGACCACCATCATGTGGGTCCCGAACGGCACACTGACCAGCCGCTGGGCACCGGGCTCCTACACCGTCGTCTCCACCCTGGATGTCGAAGGGCGCACCGGCCCCGACTCCCTGGGCTTCGCCGTACTCACCGTCCCCGAGCTCCGGTTGACATCCGACAGGGACGTCGACCTCGACGCCTCCCACATTCGCCGGATCAAGGTGGCGACCCCCAAGCCCACGTCGGTCACGACCAGCAGGCTCGACATCTTCCGATCCTTCACCTCCAGCCGGCCCACTCCCGATGACGGGCAGGCTTTGCACGAGATCTTCATGCCCTCCGCCGCCTATGACAGCCTGTGGGCCCTCCCCAGCAAGAGCAAGGTGACCGAGGGCAGTTTCGTCTTCACCACCCGGATCCGCGCCAAGCAGACGCCACTGAAGATCACGTACCGGGGCCGCGATCTCGACGATGCCCTGCTGGTACAGCCAGGATCTGCCGCGTTCCGCAGCGGCAGCACCCAGATCGAGGCTGTCGTCGCCGGAAACGGCGCACCGGCCGACTACGCGGGCCTCGACGCCCGCGGCAGGGCCGTGATCGTTCGCGCCTCGGACACCGTGACGCCGGCGGAGCGGGCCGCCGCCGCCCACGCAGCGTCCGCGGCCATGCTCCTCGTGGTCAACAACGGCGAGGGCCGCGACGGTGCCTGGTACGGCGACCAGGACCAGAAGGCGAGTGGGCCTGTGCCGGTTGCCTCGGTCACCCGGGACGACGGAGAGGAACTCATCCGGAACGTCACAGCCGCGGGCAGGACCAGACTGACCGTCGAAGCGCACCCCGCACCGGCCTACCTCTACGACCTGGCCGACTACCACCAGGGTGGAGTGCCCAACGATCCTTCGGCCGCGACGGATCCCGGCAGTCTCGCCCGCATCGACAACACCTTCGCCTCGCCCGCCGGCCGGAAGATCGTCGAAAGCCGGGAGGACAGCCCTGCGTACGAGCACTGGCCGGCCGCCTACCCGTATGCCGTGTTCGGCGGCACGCGTGTTCCCCCCTTCCCCAAGGAACCGGTCGTGCCGGGGCACCGTACCGACTGGGTCTCTGCCGGGCGGGGCATCAAGTGGCAGCAATACGCCACCATCGACGGCTGGGCCACTTTCACCGACATTGCCGGCTACGAGCCGGAGAGCATCCACAGCGAACACTGGTTCGGTCCCATCATCCGGCCGCGCATGGTCAGCTTCGAAGTCCCCCACCGGGTCGGCAACGGCATGGGCGGGATGGTCACGGGATTCGGCGACGGCGGATCCGCGCACAGTGGTGACACCGGCCTGATGTCCCGAAGCTTCTCGCTCTACCAGGGCGACACACTGCTGATGCGGAACGGCCCACGGCCGGACTTCGGTGTGGGCGATCTGCCCTCGCAGAAACTGCCCTACCGGCTCGTCGTGGACACGAAGGGAAACACGGACCTCACCCCGTACTCCGCCATGACCCACACCGAGTGGCGGTTCCTCTCCGGCAGTGCCGACGACCAGGCGATCCCGCTGGTCCAGCTCGACTACAGCACAGAGCTGGACGGTGCCGGACGGGCGGAACGCACCTCGGCGTTCTCGGTCCGCCCGGTCGTGGTCGGCAGCGACGACGCCCGGGACGCGGTGACCTCGGTCGAGTTGGAGGTGTCCTACGACGACGGCGCATCCTGGCGTCCCCAGGCCCTGAAGGCGGGCAAGGCCGCCTGGCAGACCCGCCTTCACGCGCCGGCCCGGGCCGGCTACGTGTCCCTGCGCGTCACAGCCAAGCAGGGCAACGGCGGCGCCGTCAGCCAGACCATCCATCGGGCCTTCGGCCTCAAGTAGCCCGCAGCAGCGGCCGGCGCCCCACCCGTTCACGGGGACCGGGCACCGGCCGCTTCGGGGGACGCGAACCGGTACCCCGTCGCGGGGAGGGCGCCTTTTCCCGGACCCGGGCCGCGGCGGAGCGCCGGTGCGTGTGCCGACGGCGGATGTCACCATCCTGGTACGCCCACAGGAACGCTGTGGCATCGGCTTCTCGCCCGGGGCGCGACAGCGAGCTCCCGGTGGGGGCACCGGTGGGAGCACGAGAGAGACCCCTGATCTGCTGGAGCGCCTTGCCGCGTCACGACGGCAGCCGGTGTCTGCACCGGAGGCCACCGAAGCCGGTCAGTGCACGCGATCCCCGCACTCTGCCGGAAACAGCACGGCACCTGGCGGCAGTTCGCCCGGATGCCGGGCAGTCACCCGCAGGCATGCTTCGCGAGAACCCTCCACGGGCGGGTATTCGAGGGTGAGTTCGCTCAGCACGGTGAGGGCACCAGCGAGGTGCATTTCCGCCGCACGCACGCCGTCGGGGAGACGGCCGGCGAGGATGCCGAAGGCCGCCGTGCCACTGCCGACGGCGACGCACTCGTGAATCTCGAAGCGCCAGTGCGCGGCCGCATCGGCCAGCAATGCCTTGCCCCTCCTGCCCAGCCCGACGAGGAATTCGGTGCGCTCCCGCAGATGGTCGGCGATGGCGCAGCAGAGGGGAACTGCGGTGCCGTCAGGGGCCGCCACCCGCGTGTACCCGGCATGCGGCCAGCATGAGAGCGCCTCGTCAAGCAGCCCCAACGCGGTGTGCCGTGCCGCCGGGTGACCCCGCTGGGCGATGTCCAGGAGGAGCGGGGTCGCAACCACAGCCGCCGGGAACACCGCGGCGCTGTGGCCATGGACGATGCCACCATTGCCGAGCTGCGAGCCGGCCTCGGCCGCCTGTACCAGGTTCGCTGCTTCGGCCAGGGCGCGTAGGCCCCGGGCAGCACGATCCGGTTCGTACCACTCGGGATGGCCCGATAGGGAGTCCCAGTCCACCGCGTTGATCTCGTCCAGCACAGCAGCATCCTCGCACCCGGCCACTGCCCGCCGTTCCGACCACCGCTACAAGAACCAGACGTGGGTTGTTCACTCCCTACGACCTGTTCCTCGGCATGCCCGACTGGTCGCGCGTCGGCTATCCGGGCGGCCGGCCGCTGCCCAGCGGGAACAGCAGCATCACCAGTGACGCGTCCTGCTTTCATCACCGCCTCGGAACTCGACTCCGCCTTCGGAACCGGGCGGTGCGTTCGTACCGTACGGTCCGTACGGGTCCCAGCGCGGTACCGCGTACGAGTTCGGCTCGGACAGTGCCGACCCACGGCAGTTCCATCGGCGGGCATGGCCCATGTGCGGGCCGCCGGTGTGCACACGCCGCGACCGGGGAACATGTCCGGCCGGGCCGGGCGAGAGGACTCCACGTGACAGCGTCGGCGTCAGCGGCGGGCAGGCTTCATGAGCCTGCTGGACGTCACGATCGTGGCGGTCGCGCTGCCCACCGTCCAGCACGACCTGCACGCCTCCCCCGTGCAGGTCCAGTGGGTCGTGTCCGGCTACACCCTCACCTTCGCCATCGCACTCGTCACCGCCGGACGGCTCGGCGACGCCCTGGACCGACGCCGCATCTTCCTGATGGCACTGTGCGGCTTCGTCCTCTTCAGCGCGGCCTGCGGCGCCGCCCCCGATGTCACCCTGCTGGTCGTGGCCCGCCTCGCCCAGGGACTGGCGGCCGGCTTCATGGCGCCCCAGAACTCCGCGCCCATCCAGCAGTTGTTCCACGGCGCCGAACGCGGCCGCGTCTTCGGCTACCTCGGGGCGACGGTCGGCATATCCTCCGCGTCCGGTCCCCTCATCGGCGGCACGATTCTCGCCCTGGCCGACGTCCCGCAGGGCTGGCGCTGGATCTTCTACGTCAACGTCCCCATTGGCATCCTCGCCGTCCTGCTCGGACGCCGCCTGCTGCCACGCACCCGGCGGACCGGTCGGGGGCACGTGGACGTACCCGGCCTGCTGCTTCTCGGCCTCGGCGTTCTTGCCCTCATGTATCCGCTGGTCCAGGCGGAGTCCGGCGGGTTGGACCGCCTGTGGTGGATGTTCCTCGTCGGCGCGGCGATCCTCATCGCCTTCGTCCGCCGGCAGTACGGGCCCGTACAACGTCTTGATCACCAGGCCCGTCACTGCGGATCTCGAGGAGGTCGCACGCGCCGCCGGACGCGGCACCCTGCGGGTGCGGATCGCTCGCACGGTGCCGCTCACCGATTCCATCAAGGCGCTGACCGAGCTTGAGCGCGAGGGCACACCCAAGGGCGGCAAGCTCGTCATCACGACCGGCTGACCCTCACATCCGCCCGCCCCTGCGCCCAGCGTTCGGTGACAAGGTAGGTCAGTACCGGTCCGACGCACAGCGCGATGCGCACGGTCCAGGCGACGGCGTTGAGGGAGACGTGCAAGTGGGTGGCGATCAGGTCGTTGGCGGCGCCGATCAGGGCCACGAGGTACATGCTGAGCCATGCCTCCAGGAAGGGGAGGCGCCCATGGCGGGGAAGAGCAGGACGCCGACCAGGAGCGGCAGGAAGTTGTCCAGGGCCAGGGTGTGTCCCCAGAAGTCGACCTCCCAGCCCGGCATCACGCGCAGGAAGCCGTCGGCGACTGCCATGACCAGTCCGGTTGGGAACCGGCCGAGACCTGGTCCGGCCGGAAGGGCACGTAGTTCCACACGGGGTTGATCTGGGCGATGCCGGCGAGGAAGTAGATCACGCCGCTCACGAGCGAGAAGTGGGCCGCGACCTTGACGGCGTACACCCGCAGCGGCATGCCCACGAGGTTGCTGTTGGTACGGCCGGGGCCGGGGTATTGCATGTGCCGATGGAGCACGGCGAGGGCGAGGTGCGCGGCGATGAGCGCCACCATCAGCGCGGGGTGATCAGGATGTGAATGGTGTTGAAGCGGGCGACCAGGCCGTCGCCCGGGAACTCGCCACGGGCTCGGCAACGATCAAGAGGCGCAGACCGATCAGGCCACTGGGCCGGGCTCTGCCCTCACCGACGGGACCGGACCCCACCCTCACGCCTGCCGGGCCGGGATGCCTCCCTTTCTCCCGCGTGTCGACTCGTCGAAGCCCTGAGAGCGGGTCTTCGGCGCTCGCACGTGTCGGGGCCGGCCGAGGATCACACCTCGGCCGACCCCGACTCGGGAAACGGTCTTCCTGGCTGGGCGTCAGCCGCGCTTCATCGCGAAGACGTGCAGCGTGGGCGTGTCAGGAGCGGCCGCGGTGCTGACCTTGGGCAGTTGGACACTGACCGGTGTCTTGCCGGACTGCAACGGCACCCCCACGTAGTAGACGTACGCCGGTGCCTGGTGCGCCTGGTTGCCCTGGCGGTTCTGATAGGCGGTGCTGATGGCCACGTCACCGTCGCCGCCGAACCAGTCGGGGCTGTTCAGGCTGAACTTCTCGCTGGATCCGTCGGAGTAGAAGACGGTCCCCACCCCGCCCGCGGGCCCATAGCTCGCCGAGACCAGGAACCCGAGGGTGTCGCCCTGAGTGCCGTTGACGGCGATGGCCTGACCCGAGGCGACGGCGTTGTCGGGCTCACCGAAGGTACCGGTGCCGGTGGTCCTTGTCGCGCCGGCGGTGGAGGGCCAGGTGAAGCTGAGACCTGCGTGGGTGACGGTGGAACCCGGCTTGACGCCCGCCGCGTCGAATGCCTGAGCCGAGAAGCTGGCCCCGCCGCCGTCGAGGTCGCCCACGTCCGTGGCGGTGTCCTGGGTGACGGCAATGTTGTTGAAGGCCGACGACAGGCTGGGTACGGCCTTGCCGAGGCCCATGGCGTGGACGTGCAGCGTGGGCGTGTCAGGAGCGGCCGCGGTGCTGACCTTGGGCAGTTGGACACTGACCGGTGTCTTGCCGGACTGCAACGGCACCCCCACGTAGTAGACGTACGCCGGTGCCTGGTGCGTCTGGTTGCCCTGGCGGTTCTGATAGGCGGTGCTGATGGCCACGTCGCCGTCGCCGCCGAACCAGTCGGGGCTGTTCAGGCTGAACTTCTGGCTGGTTTTGTCGGAGTAGAAGACGGTCCCGGTCCCGCCCGCCGGCCCGTGGCTCGCCGAGACCAGGAACCCGAGGCTGTTGCCGGTGCCGCTGAGGGCGATGGTCTGACCGTTGGCGACGGTGTTGTCCGGGTTACCGCTGCCGGCAGTGGAGGGCCAGGTCAGGGCCACTCCGCCATGGGAGACGGCCGAACCCGGGGCGACACCCGCCTTGCTGAGAGCCTGGGCGGAGAAGCTGGCCCCGCCGCCGTCGATGTCACCGGCGTCGGTGGCGGTGTCCTGCGTGACCGACACGTTGTTGAAGGTTGAGGCCAGCGACGGTGCAGCCTGCCCAGGGGTGGCCTCGGGCACCTGCTGGGCGATGGTGTCGAGGTAGTGAAGGCCTCCGGTGACGCTGAGGCCCACCAGGTGCTGTGCGTCGATTCTGTCCCACTCCTCGCGGAGCAGTTGGGCAAAACGTGTGTTGTCCTGCTCGTTGGCGGCGATGATCATCGCGTCGATGAGGGCGCCCGTCGAGTCGATCTGCTCCTGGGTGATGACGACCGTGTCGGCCTGGTCCGTGCCCACCGCGTTGAAAACGGGTGACAAGGTCTGGACTGTCCGCACGAATTGATCCAGGAGCGCGCCCTTGAGTTCCAGCGTACGGTCTACGTCGTCCCTGTTGTCGAGGAAGAGCTTTTCGTAGTAGGTGACAGCGGGGGACCCGGTGATCGCGCCGGTCTCGTACATGTGGATCAGCGAGCCGGCCACGTCCTCGATCGAGGCACCGTCGGCCGTCAGGGCCCCGGAGTTGCTGTAGACCTGATCCAGAGTGGAGCACGTGACGGTCCCGGTGGCACAGCCCGGGGGCCGCTCGTCCGGGGTGGTCGGCGTGATCCCGACTTCGTTCTCCCAGACGGTGCTGGTCACGGAAGCCTGACGGGACGTCGGGCCGTAGAGGTCGGAGGCAGCGGTCACCATGGCCACCTCGGCGTCGGCGAACGTCGACGACGGGAAGAGGTACTGCGTCAACGCCCTCCACACGATGTTCGCGGTGGTGTCGGGATCCATGAGAACGGACATGCGGTAGAACGCGTAGTTCGGAATTCCACTGTTGCCGTGGACACCACCATGGTCGAAACAGGTCTGGTTGTACGCGCTCATGTGTCGCGGTTGGCCGTAGATGGTGGGGTCGGCCAGGGACCGGAAAGGCGCATGCACCTTCATGTCGGAACCCACCAGCCAGTCGTTCGTTCCCTTTGCCGCCCGCTCGGTCATCTCACCGAAGAAGTCGGAGATGCTCTCGTTCAGCGCCCCGGACTGGAATGCGTACTGGAGGCCTGCGGTGTGCTGGGTGATGCCGTGCGTCATCTCGTGGCCGGAGACGTCCTGCGACAGCATGCCGTCGCCGTACGTCATGTACGAGCCGTTCCAGAACGCGTTTACGTAGTCTGTGTCGTAGTGCACATATGACTGCAGCGCCATTCCTTCGCCGTCGATGCTGTCGCGCCCGAATTTGTCCTGGTAGAAGTTGTAGACCACGCCGCTCTGGTCGTATGCGTCGTCCGCGTCGGCGTCGTTGGCGGCCGGGCCGCCCTCCTCTCTCACCTGTACCGCAGCGGATGAGTTCGTCGCGTGCTTCATGTCGAAGATCGATCGCTGCATGCCCCGGCTCTGGCCCGGTGGGGTGCCCGGGGAGCCCTGGTCAACCTCATAGAAGAACGGGAAATCCGCGACGGACTCGCAGACGGGGCCTGCATCGTGGGGCAGCTCATAGCATTCCTGGTGTTGCGGGATGGCTGAGCTGAGGTTTCCCGAGAACGCCGAGTCCTTGATACCCATCGTCGCTTTGCCGAAGTCCGCGGCGAAGAGCTTGTCCCGCAGTCCGTCGGGGAAGCCGTTGTAGGAGACGAGCGCCGGCCGCCGCCAGTTGTGATAGTGGTTCTCCGGAGGCTCGTCGCCCTCGTTGGCGAGGCGGAAGTTGTGGGTCGAGCCGCCGTCCTTCTGGTAGACGACCTTGGGGTGGGTGCCGTCCCAGCGGACCTCACTGGCCCGGTGGACGTGGTACCCACCATGCGCAGACGTGGCCACGTACTCTGCCTGGCCGTTCTTCACCCAGACCGCGATGTGCTCCCAGTCGTGGACGTGTCCTCCGGCGTCGACGACGTTCTCGACCGCCACGTCCTTCTCGAAGTAGTAGTCGTAGAGGTAGACACACCATCCGAGATTGCACCGTTGCCGGGAGTACGCGTTGGTGTTGTCCAGATCGGACTGGTCCCGGCAGTCGCGCGAGCTGGTCGTGTTGTCGTGACCGAGACCCTGGGCAATGGCACCGTCCGGACCGATCGCCGGGACGTTGTAGCAGCTGTTCGTGTCGTAGTCGACGTCCGGCGCCCACTTGAGGTCATTCTCGGTGGCGTTCTCCGGCAGCGCCTTCGGTGGGTCGGGAACCGCGGCCGCGGCCGTCTCGGTGAGGGGCTGGACACCGGCGATGACTCCCTTGCGCAGGGCATCGACGAAGATCCGCTGGCTGAACCCCCCCTTGTCCATCACATCGATCTTCCAGGCCAGGGCCGAGGGGCTCTTGAATCCCCGCCTCGGAGAACCCGGGTACACCACCAGCGAGGGAGATGCGGTTGTCCTGGCATGCCGCATCGTCTTGCCGGCGGTCGCCACAGCGTCCTTCCGGCTTACCGTTGGAACCATAGAGGCCGGGGGGATCAGGTCCGGGCGCAGCCCGTTGGTAACGGCGGTCACCGTCGTCTTGCGACGGTCCAGGTGCACTCCCACCCGGGCGTTGTACACCGGCACGCCGTGGATCGACTGGTCGTACCAGACATGGTGTCCGCCGGTCGGGTCCGGCATCTGGGTGCGGCCGGAGACCTTCGACAGCATGCCGTCAGTGGTCGCAACGCCGAAGAGCTTCGCATGTGCGCGAAGCCAGGCCGGGACGTCGTGCCCCGCCAGCCGGCTGCGCAGACCACCCAGTGTCGAGGGCGTGCCCGTTGGGGAATTGGCGGCCACGTTGAGTTTGTGTCCGGCCTCACGCTGCAGCTCCTTCAGGGCGTCACCGACGCCTGAAGCTCGCCACTTAGGCAGCGGCCGCGGGGGCGGGGGCGCCGCTGCCGCAGTACCCGCGGACAGCACCGAGGCGACCACCGCCACGGCGGCCGTGATCGCCGTCCCCCGCACGACCCGCTGTCGTGCGTTACGTACGTCCCGGCCCGAACGCTGCACCGTGCCTGAATGGAAGCGTACGACGGCGCCGCCGACGGCCAGTGCCCAGCCGGCGGCCGCGGCGACCGCCCAGGCGGTCGACGTCGAAAGCTCCATCGCCGCACCGCTGCCAGGTTCACGGGTCGCCACCTGCGCGACGGCCGCGAGGACAGCGTAGGAGCCGGCCGAGGCGGCCAGCAGCGGCCACTTCGGGAGCGCGAGAGCGCGCGCCGTGACGGCGACGAACCATCCGAGCACGGCGCTACCGAGCAGCGGGCCCATTCCCACCAAGAGCAGTTCGGAACGGTGCTCGAATACCCAGGGGGCTGTGATGTGGCCCGAGAACGGCGCCATGTGCCACCCGACGGGCACCCCGGAGCCGGCTACGAGGCCGGCCACGGTGCCCGGGACGTCGGGGGCGAGTTGTTTTGCTACGAGAACGTCAAAATATGCACTGCTGTGCGCGATCACTACGCGCAGGGCTAGTTGCACGGCGGCCAGCGCCGAGACCAGCCCCACTATGCCGGCAACAAGCGCGGCACCGGCTGTGTGCCAGCCTCTTCGGAGGAACTCTTGTCGCAACTGACTTCCCTGATGATGGCTCCGAGCAACTCGGAGTACGTCGGGTAGGGCAAAAGCCCTTGGTGGGTGTGTGTCCTGGTCTCGGCCCCCCGACCTGCGAGGAAAGGCGGCCACAGCCCATCACTGGCGGCGCCCCGATCGACAGAGACATCCGCAGATGGATCATGAAGGACAGCCAGGACCGTAGGCCGATTCACTTGATCCTGCAAGTAATTCATATGTGTCGTCGCTCACAAAGCTGCCGCAGGGACCCGTGTCCTGCGGTGAGGGTCGCTCCGGTGACACGGCGACCCTGTCGGCATCGCGTCCGGCACATGCCCGGGACCATCGAGTTGTGTGCCGCGCGGCACCGTGGTTCGGCCGGCACTTGCGAAACCACGGATCCACACCCCTCCGGTCCGGAGTTCCCCTCCTGCGCGAACGGAGACGGGAACTCCGTCAACCTTTCGTGGGCGCTGTGTCGCTGACGAGCAGCCACACAGCTCTCAGGGCCGCACACCGTGAGTGTGCGGCCCTGCCGTTTGCGGGCGACGGGCGGCGCCCATCGGGTCGTGTGGTCAGACGGAGTGCCTCCGCCCCCGCCACACCGAGAGGCTACGAGCGCGACACCGAGCACCATGCAGAGGGCCGTCGCCGTCCACTGGAGGGTCCAGAAGTGGGACGGGGGGGTGGTACTCGGCCCAACGGCCGGTGAGGCCATGCGACTTCAGGCACTGCCCGTAGTCTTCTGAGTCAGGAATTCTATTCAGATGTGCAGATTTGCCTGGTGGCAAGAGTTCATGACCCTCATGCCACGCAAGCGTCGGGCCCGGCGCCGGCCGGCGGCCTCGGCGTCCCGCACCGGGCCTGCACCCCGCCCAGCAGACCACCCCGTTCGACGCGGTCAAGAGCATCGCCGTCCCGGACACCGCCCGGCCGGCGACCGTCGACGGTGACGGCCGGCTGCGCGGCGGACGCGGTCGGGGTCACCGGCGACTGGAAGGAGCGGGCCGCGTGATCGTCGTCCACGGCCCGTGGGCGCACCACTGTCGGCGATTCGGCCACCCTCACTGCTGTACAGACCTGTTGCGGGGATTGGGTCCGTGCATTCCCCATGCGGCCCCAGCCGCTCTATCCCGGGAAATCCGAAGCGACTCAAATACACCAGTTCGATATCCCGGCTGGGTCGTTGATCCTCACGACGACGCCGGACGACCGTTTAGGGGACCGCCTTGACCTCGGCCGCAATGAACGAACAACCCAAGACCGTGCCTCCGCCGCCCCTGCCAGCGGAAATCACGTACAGCTGGCAGTACTCCGTCAATCCGCTCGCCGCGGTCTCCTTCCGGCGGCTGTGCGCCCAGACCCCGGCCGTCCTGGGCCGGGTCGCGCGGCTGTCGTGGGGGACCGACCGGCGGGCAGTGCAGCTCCTGCTCGGCTGCCAGGTGGTCACTGGCGTCTCTGCCGCCGTACTGCTGGTTGCTACGGCCCGCACCATGGCACCGGTCCTCGGGGACGGTACCGCCGGCGAGCGGTCGCCGCGTACGCCGAGCAGCGGATCACCCCGCGGCTGACCACGGAGACGGACACCTCGCTGGTCGAGGCGGTATGCCGGGTGCCGGCTCAACAAGCGCTCGAGCCGGTTCCGTGACACACCATCCCCTCAGCGCCGAGGTTCTGATGCCGCCCTCCCTCTCTCACATCCATACCGTGGTCACCGCCTACCTGGACCGGCACCCCGGCGAACGAGACGCGCTGGCCGGCCTGCTGGCGGCTTGGGACGCCGGCGCCGAGCCGACCAACCGCACCACCCTTCCTGCCCACATCACGTGCAGCGCCGTAGTGATCGACCGGCACCGGCGGGTCCTGCACATCCGCCCCAAGGCGAGCGGAGGACTGCTGCTCGCGCCGGCGGGCACGTCGAGGCGGACGACGGCACTCTCCTTGCCGCGGCCCTGCGCGAGGTCAAGGAGGAGGCCGGGATCCCAGCCTCGGCTCTCGTCCTGACGCCCGAGCTCCGCAACGCGCCGGACTGGGGAAGAGGCAGTGTTCCAAACTTGCGCTGTTCGGGTCGGAACAAGCTCACTGCCTATGCCGACTGGTGAAGAGGCGTTGTTTGAGTTGTGCGGTATTCCGCGTGCGCGGCGGCAAGGGCTGAGATGCCATCCGCTCTCCGAACGCGATCGGTTGGTACGGAGTCGTTCCCGCCTATCGCGGGCCCGACGGTTCGGCCGGTCGATTCGGCAGAGCCTTGGCGTTCTTGGCGGCGGCTGCCGCGACGGTTGCCAGGTCTTCGCCCGAGAAGCCGGCGCGGCTCAGCAACGCCAGAGATTTGTTCGTCGCCAGTGTGCACAACGCCAGCTCTGCCGCCTCCTGCTCACCGGCCCCTGTCGCCAGCAACGCCTGCTCCAGCTTCGCCCGCAATCCGTCGATCATGGCGCGGACCATCGCCCGGCCCTCCGCGTCAAGCGCCGGGAACTGCATTGCCGACACCGTGAGCAGGCAGCCATCCGGGACTGTCGGGTCGGCGATACGGTTCAGGGCGACCTGCAGGAAGGCGTCCACAACGGCGCTCGGGCTCGGGTGGGGGCCGGACAGTGCCTGCTCGTACAGCGGGTGGTAGGTCTGCGCGTACTGTTGGAGGCTTTTGCGGAAGAGGGCGCTCTTGTCGCCGAAGGTGCCGTAGAGCGAGCCCCGGCCCAGGCCCGTGCCCTCGGTCAGGCGATCGATCGAGGCCTCCGAATAACCCCAGCGCCAGAAGATGTGCATCGCGCGTCGTAGCGCCTCGTCCACGTCGAATTGCTTGCGGCCTGCCATGGTCCGTCAGCATATACATCTTGTACCGATCGTTCAAAGATGCGTATGGTCGCCAGCATGACAAGCTTGCGTTCGCTGCGACTGCCTGACGGATTCCTTGACGTCTTCACCAGCCGGCTCGTGGAGGTGAACGGGCTGCGGCTGCACGCGGTCACCGGTGGGGACGGCCCGGCGCTGCTGCTGATCGGCGGGTGGCCCCAGACCTGGTACGCCTGGCGGGAGGTGATGCCCGCGCTCGCCCGCCAGCACACCGTCGTCGCCGTCGACTCGCGTGGCGCCGGGCTCTCCGACAAGCCCGACGACGGGTACGACGCCGGCACGCTGGCCGCCGATCTGGTCACGTTGATGGCCGCGCTCGGGCACGACCGGTTCGACGTGGTCGGCCACGACATCGGCACGTGGACCGGATACGCCCTGGCAGCCGATCACCCCGAGCGGGTGGGACGGCTCGCCATCCTCGAAGCAGTGATCCCCGGTCTCACGCCGTCCCCGCCGTTCTTCGGTCCGGCCGCGGCCAACCTGAAGCTCTGGCAGTTCGGCTTCAACCGGCTCACCGACCTCAACGAGGAACTGGTCCGAGGACGGGAGAGGCTCTTCTTCGGCTGGCAGTTCGCCACCAAGGCCGCCACCCCGGACGCGATCCCCGCGTACGCCGTCGACGTCTACGTCGACGCGATCGCTGCGGATCCTCGCGCGCTGCGGACGAGTTTCGCGTACTACCGGGCGCTGGACGAGACGATCGCGCAGAACGAGCAGCGCAGCAAGACCCGGCTGACGCTGCCGGTGCTCGCCGTCGGCGGCGCGCTGTGGAGCGGCGCGAGTGCCGCCCAGACGATGCGGCTGGCGGCCGACGACGTCACCGGGGTCGTCCTCGACGACTGCGGCCATTACCCGGCCGAGGAGCAGCCGGCGCGGTTTGTCGAGATCCTGGAGGACTTCCTCGCGACCAACCCGTAGCACGCACGCCACACGGCTGAACTTCGCGAACGACAGGCGGAGCTTCACAAACTCCGCTACGTCGTCGAGCAGGCCTTCACCCTCCTCCACCAGTTCAAACGCCTCGCCATCCGACGGGAACGACGCCTCGAACCCCACGACGCCTTCGTCTCCCCGGCACGCGGCCCCACCTGCTGGCGACGCCTCAAGAGGGACCACCCATGACCCTGTTACGCGCACGATGAAACGGCCGAGCCTCGTTCGCACTCCTCCGGATCCTCACCCAGCCATGAGCTTCACGAAACGGCGGACAGGATCAGGAACAGCCATCATCGTCGTTCGAGCAGGCAGCGAGGTAGTCCGTCCGGCTGTCCTGGGCGAACCGAGCCCATCGAGAGCGCTGGAAGCGCTGACGCCGGAGAGGTCACTGATCACGATAGGAGGAAGGTCGGCAACGGCCTCGAGCATGGCGGTGTTGCGCGCGCTGATGACTTCCGGGCCATGTTGCCGCAGCTTGTTCACCATCCTCTGCGCCATCATCGGACGGTGGGCGGGCACTCCCGGAAGCAAGTAGGTGGGCCGTGGCGCTGCAGAAGGTGCTCTGATGCGTAACGGCGTGTTGCAGGTCGCGGAGGGCAGCGCCTTGGTTGCCCGCGACGTCGTCGACGCAGCACGCAAGCTGCAGAAGCCCTGGATGCAAGTCGGAGCCACGCTCGTAGCGAGTTCGCCGCCGCTTGAATTGATGGAGCCAGGCGAAAGTGCGCTCGACCACCCAGCGCGTCTTGCCAAGCCCTGAACCGTGGGCGACGCCGCGCCCGGGCTATGAGGGGCTTGATGCCGCGCTTCCGCAGCAGACGACGGTACTTGTCGAACTCGTAGCCGCGGTCGGCAAACAACCGCTTGGACTTGCTCCGAGGCCGGCCTCGCATTTCCTCGTATGCGGGGGACAGCGTCGAGCAGAGGGAGCAACTGGGTGACATCATGCCGGTTCCCACCGGTCAGCGAGACTGCGAGCGGAATGCCGCGGCGATCGACGAGCACATGGTGTCTGGAGCCGGGCCGGGCCCGATCAACCCGCGACGGTCCAACATGGTCCCCCTTTGAGAGCACGGACGTGCGATCCGTCCACGGAACAGTCGTCCAGGTCCAACGAGCCCGCGCGCCGCAGTTCTGTGAGCAGGGCGGCGTGCAGACGTGGCCGGACGCCAGCCTCGGTCCAGTCTTGCAGCCGGCGCCAGGCCGTCACTCCGGACCAGCCCACCGTCTCCGCAGGGACATCGCGCCACGCGACACCGGTCCGCAGCACGTACATGACGCCTACGAGAACCGCCCGGTCGGGAACACGCAGCCGCCCGGGACACCGTCGGCGCCGTTCGGGAGCGGGCGGCAACAGCGGGGCCACCCGCTCCCACAGAGCGTCAGGAACGAGATGAGTACGCACCCGGCGACACTGCCGACCAAGATCACCGAGCGCAAGACCTGCGACTCAACTCATTCTGAAACGATCAGTTATTAGCCCGGACGGCTCACACGTCCGGGGAGCGGGGTTGCGTGCGAGTTGGATGTGGTAACGAGGAACGGTGCAGCGAAGTGCGATCTGGTGCGGCCTCCGGGTGACGGGGGACCGGGGATCGACAACGTCCCGGCGTGGAGCCGTTAACGGACCGTGGCCGTCGGGCTTCTCGGCAACCAGCTGCTTGAACCGACCAACGCGGAGTGGACATGGACTTGGACGCTGCCTACGAACGGGCGCTGGACACCGCGAGTGAACTCCTGGGACAGCGCCTGGAACTCCCGATGAGCCCCAGCGAGCCTCCCTCCGGGGCTGACTTCCGAAAGGTTGCGACGGTTCACGCGTTCGGGAACTCCTGGACCCGTACCGCACTTTCCAGGCACGACCGATCCCTGGTTTCGGTCGCCATCGCCGCGACGCTGGGAGCAACCGAACCGCTGCGCGGACAATTGCGCATCGCGCTCAACAACGGTGTCACTCAGGACGAGGTCGTTGACCTTTTCATCCACCTTGCGGTCTATGCAGGAGTAGCCCGTGCGTTCGAGACGTACCAGGTTGCCGTCTCTGTTTTCGCCGAGAGCGCGTCCTCAAAGAGATCAATCGCAGAAGACGGCACCTGACCTGCCAACTCGCATCCTCATCCTGATCGCCCTGGTCCGAGGACAGCCCTGCTGCTCCGAGTGCCGCACCGACACCGAACCCGAGCAGTCCTACCCGACGCTGCGCCAGGCGCTGTTCAGTCGGCGCCCCAAAAGTTGAGCAGGATCGTGCCGAGTGGGTTCGGCACGACCCCCGCACTCAACCTACCCGCGCGCCGTCGGGCATACAGGGGTGATCGGCAGCCCCGGCCGTGACCGGCCACGGTTTTCGTGCCCAGCATAGGAACGGTCTGGGGGTGCCCTCGCTCACCTATGGGCGGGCACCCGTCTCTGCCCAATGCCAACCGTGCGCGGCCATCCCTTCTTTCGTCCACTCCATCACCAGCTGCGCACCCTTTTGCGGTTAGCTAAACCCCGGGACAGACGGCCACGCCGTCTCAAAACCAGCCCTCTGTCCCGGCCCACCCATCCCACACGGGAGGAGAGGGAGATCATCAGTATTGGGTTCCCGAACGTCAGCTCCTACCGCCAACAGCCGGGGAGACCAGCGTCAACTGGCGGGGCATGGGTCGCTTTCCACCCGTCGGAAGTTCAGCGCCGACCACGCTGGTGGGCACCCAGGGTGTTCTCGATGGCTGCGCTGGCTTCGGGGATGGTTGCGCCGGCGCGCCGGTGGCTGCGGCAAGTAGCCATCGATAATGCCGCGGCGAGGCCGGCGGAGGCGTCGTGGCCCATCGCGTCGAAGACCGCCAAGTGCAGAGTGTCACCGGCCACCGCGTATTCGAAGGCATCCCCGGCCACCTGATAGGCCGGTTCCATGAAGGCGCTGATCGTCACCCGCTGGTCGGCGAAGGTCCGCGGGCGGCGTCATGCTCCACTGCAGTTCCACCGGCACTCCCATCGGCCGGGTGCGGGTCAGCCGGGCGTGGGAATCGCTGTGGACCCGCTCGGACACCAACAGCAGCCCCGCCGTCGACGCCAGCGCCCGCACCACGTCCTCATCGGCCTGGCCCCCGCTGTCAGGACCGGACTCGACCTGCAGGACCCCCAGCCGTTGGGTGCCGTCCCGCACCGGTACCCATCAGGCCTCGCCGCGCGGCGGGATCGTGAGCTCGGTGAGTTGGTAGGCGCGGCCCGGCAAAGTGCCCTCGATCCGGTGCTCCTCGCCACCTTCCGAATCACAGACCTGAAGCTCCAAAAGAGAATCATGGCCGGGCGCCCAGGAATCCCCCTGCTCCGCCAGCGCGTCGTCCTCACACCCCCGCTTCACGAAAATCTTGCCCGGGCCAGAAAAAAGTCCGTACGCCGACAGGCAGCAAGCACCACCCCATCGTCGACGGCCGGGGCATCCCGCTCGCGGTGTCGCTGACCGGCGGAAACCGCGGGCGACGTCACCCAACTCGAGCCGTTGCTCGACAAGATTCCCGCCGCCGCGGGCCGGGTCGGCCGCCCCCGCCGTCGCCCCGACGCGCTGCTGGCCGACCGCGGCTACGACCACGACAAGGACCGCCGTTTGCTCTGGCAGCGAGGGATCCGCCCCGTGATCGCCAGACGGGGCGAGCCCCACGGCACCGGCCTGGGCATCTTCCGCTACGTCGCCGAACGCACGACCGCCTGGCTCCACGGCTTCCGCCGCCTACGCATCCGCTGGGAACGACGCGACGACATCCACGAAGCGTTCCTCGGCCTCGCCATCTGCCTGATCACCCACCGCCACGCCCAACGCCTTTGTTGGGACCTCTGAGTCCGAAGGTACGGGTGATTGTTCGGTTGTTCCGTTGATCAGGCCCGGGTGACCGCATCCGGATGCGGGGCAGGGCTGTCGGTTGCTCGGCCCGGCGTGTGGGCGGCGTGTCGAGCGGGCGCGAGGGCCGCGGCGAGTGCGGCGCCGACGAGGAATAGGGCCAGCACCGAGAAGCCGTGGGTGTAGCCGGAGACGTAGGGCAGGCCGGTGTGCGCGAGGTGGCTGGTGACAAGCAGGCTCATGATGGCGGTTCCGATGGCACCGCCGATGGAGCGGAGGTTGGCGTTCATGCCGGTCGCGGCGCCGGCCTGCTCGGGGGGCACGCTACTGACGACGAGGTTGGCCATAGACGCGAAAGCCAGGCCGACGCCGAGGCCGAAGACTCCCGCTGCGACGGCGATCTGCCACTGCTCGTCGTGGAACAGGGCGAGGATGGCGCATGCGAGTGCGGCGAGGCACGAACCGGCGATCAGCAGGTGCTTGGCGCCGAGCCGTGGCTCCAGGCGGCCGCTGAGGACACCGGCGACGAACATGGCGATCAGCATGGGCAGCATGAGCAGCCCGGATGCGGTGACGCTCGCACCGAAGCCGTATCCGGCCGAACTCGGCGTCTGTACGAAGCCCGGCAGGAAGGCCCAGACCGAGGAGAGGCCGGCGCCGAACAGCAGAGCGGCCGTGTTCGTGGCCCACACCGACCGCGTGCGCAAAACGCGCAGATCGATCAGCGGGCTCGGACTGCGTGACTCGGCGCGCAGCCACAGGCCGAAGAGGACGATGGCCGCGGCGAACAGCGAGATCACGGAGGCGCAGTTCCAGCCCCACCGGCTGCCCCGGCTGACCGGCAGGAGCAGTGCCACCAGCCAGCCGGACAGCAGCAGCGCGCCGAGCCAGTTGACGTGTCCCTGCGCACGGTGAGGCGATTCGGGGATGCGGCGCGCGGCTATGAGGGCGGTGACGGCGACGATGGCGACGGGGATCCAGAACAGCCAGCGGTAGTCGAACGCGGCCACGATGGGCCCGGCAGCGACGATGCCGACGCCGCCGCCCGCGGCGATGACGGCGGACAGATTGCTGATGCTGCCGCTGACCTGGCCGGCCTCGAACTGGTCGCGGATGATACCGAACGAGAGCGGGAACACCGCTCCGCCGATGCCCTGGACAACACGGGCGACGATCAGGACGCCAATGGTGGGTGCCAGCGCCGCGAGCAGGCACCCTACGAGCACTGCCACCAGGACGGCGACGAGCGTGCGCGTCTTGCCGAGCAGATCGCCGACGCGGCCGAGAATCGGGGTGAACACCGAGGCGGACAGCAGATAGGCCGTCAGCACCCACGTGGTGGTGGACTGAGAGGTGTGCAGGGCGTGCTGGATCGTGGGCAGCGCTGGCGCGATGAGCGACTGGAGCATCGAGAACACGCCCGCACCACTGGCGAGGACCGCGAAGGTGAGGCGGGGCGACTTGCTGGGCATGGAATGACTCTCCGGGGAACGGAAGGATGCGAAGGGCGCCGGAAGCAGTCGCACGCCGTGATTTGGACGACCACGGCTCGAGGGGCCTGGCCGGATTCGGGCGGGCCGGCATCTTATGGGCGGGACCGAAGGTCTACCGCCGCTATGCGACGCAGTCGGCCGGATAGGGGCCGGATGGGCCGGGCCGGGCCGCGGGTGGGCCCGGCCGACGCGCAGGGGGCGCTGGCCGCAGGGGCTGTGGCTGCGCCGTGCCTGTGTCGCAGGGTGTGCGACTACCGGTTGCGGGTGATCGTCTTGTGCTCGACGTAGCCGGTCAGGCCCACCTTGCCGTATTCACGGCCGATGCCGCTCGCCTTGTAGCCGCCGAACGGACCGTCGAAGCTCATCGGCGAGCCGTTCAGGGTGACTGTGCCGGTGCGCAGTCGGCGGGCGACGGCAAGGGCCCGCGCAGGGTCGATGGTCCAGATGCCGCCGGACAGGCCGTAGTCGGAGTCGTTGGCGATGCGGACGGCGTCGTCCTCGTCGTGGTAGGCGATGACGGACAGGACCGGGCCGAAGATCTCCTCCTGCGCGATGCGCATGGAGTTGTCGACGTCGGCGAAGACGGTCGGGGTGACGTAGTTGCCCTTCTCCAGGCCTTCGGGGATCTGCGGTCCGCCGGTGACCAGCCGGGCGCCCTCCGCCATGCCGATGTGGATGTAGTCGATGACGCGCTGCTGCTGGTCGGGGCGGATCATCGGGCCGATGAAGGTGTCCGGAGCGGACGGGTCGCCGACCTTCAGCGATTCGACCATGGCCTTGACCGCGGCGACGACCTCCTCGTAGCGGCTGCGCGGGGCCAGGATGCGGGTCTGGAGGATGCACGCCTCGCCGTTGTTCGCCAAGGAGCCGAATCGCAGGCCCTGGACAGCGGCGTCCAGGTCGGCATCGTCGAGGATGAGGGCAGCGGATTTGCCGCCCAGCTCCAGGCTGACCCGCTTGAGATGCTCGCCCGCGATGGAGGCGATGCGCCGGCCGGCGCGGGTGGAGCCGGTGAAGGCGATCTTGTCGACGTCGGGGTGAGAGACGAGGTACTCGCTGGTCTCGCGGTCGGCGGGAAGGATGCTGAGCACGCCCGCGGGAAGCCCGGCCTCATGCCACAGGTCCGCCAGCAGCATCATGCTGAGAGAGTTCTCCGGGGAGACCTTCAGGACGACGGTGTTTCCGGCTAGCAGGGCCGGGACCAGCTTGGCGGTGGCTGCGGAGAACGGCGAGTTCCAAGGGATGACCGCGGCGACCACGCCGATCGCCTCCCGTCGCACGATGGTGTCGAAGGTCACCGACGGGTCGGACGGCTCGATGATCTCCTCCCAGCCGAACTCCTCGGCCGCCTTCAGGTACGCCTTCACCTGGCGGTTCAGGAAGGGCTGGCCAGCCTTGGTGAACCAGCCGGCCGAGCCGTTCTCGACGGATATGGCCCGAGCGACCTCGTCGGCGTGGGCGGCGCGCAGGGCGTCGTAGCGCCGGACGATCTCCTGTCGCTCCTCGGGGCTGGTGCGCGGCCAGAGCCCGTCGTCGAAGGCCGCGCGGGCCGCGGCGACGGCAGCGTCGACGTCCGCGGGCACGGCCTGCGCAGCGCTGCCAAGCAGGGACTGGTCATGCGGGGAAAGGATGTCGATCCGCAGATTCGGGTCGCTGGGGGCGACCCATGCGCCGCCGATGTAGAGCTTGTCGCGAACAGTCATGTCTTCACAGTTCCTTTGTGTGAAAGAGGCGAGAGGGTGGGTGGGGAGAAGGGAGCGGGGGCGCGTCGGCAGGCCGACCGGTGCGGGCGGTGCCATCTCGCGTGCGGGGATCTGGGCGAAGCCGCTCTGCGGTCATGTCGAAAGGACAGGTAGGCGCTCCGACCGGGCTGGCTGAGCCGGCCTTCGGTAATTGCGTCGGCCTCCGGCGGTCGGGCAGCCGCGCCCCGGCGGTTGTGCCGACCACCTCCGGTGGTCGGTCAGCTCCCGATGGTGCCCGAGCGTGCGGGCACATCACCGGAACAAAGTGGTCAGGCGGTGGGGTAGTCCGTGGAGCGGCTGACCTCGGCCCACTCGCGGGCCTCGGCAAGGCGCGCCTCCTCGGCGCTGATGGCGATCTCCAGGGCATCGCTGCCAAGGAGCAGCCGACGCGAGGGCTTCGCCGCCTCCACCGCGCCGACGACCGCGCGGGCATGCGGTCGGGGTAACCCGGCTCGTTGCCGGCGTACTCGGCGAACCTCGCGAGCCACGCGCCGACCGTCTCCTCGTAGTCGGAGGTGACGGGACCGGACGGCTCCGCCGCGCCCGCGGCCCAGCCCGTGTGGATGCCGCCGGGCTCGACGATGGTGACCTTGACGCCGAACGGGGCCACCTCATTCGCCAGCACCTCGAGAACCCTTCGACGGCGAATTTCGCGGTCTGATAGGCACTGAGGCCGGGCGTGCCGCTCACGCGTCCGCCGATGGACGACATCTGCACGATGTGCCCGGACCGCCGGCCCCGCATCACTGGCAGCACCGGCCGGGTCAGGTTGACCACGCCGTACAGATTCGCCTCGACCTGCGCGCGGAACTCGTCCTCTGGAAAGTCCTCGATCGAGCCGCTGATGGCGTAACCGGCGTTGTTCACGAGCACATCGATCGAACCGAACTGCTCCACCGCCGTCGCCACCACGTCCCGGGCGTCGGACGGAGAGGTGACGTCCAGCACCACCGCCATCAGTCGCTCAGGGTGCTCGGCCCGCAAGGAGGTCAGCCCCTCCGGCCTTCGAGAAGTCACCACGACCCTGTCGCCGGCGCTCAGCGACGCGAGATCCAGAGCCTTGCCCAGCCCCTGCGAACCGCCGGTGATCAGCCAAATCCGTGACATGGCGCATCCCTCTTCTCGTACGTCGGCTCGTCGTTGCGTCGCACTCCCAGCGTTACGGCACGGTCTCGCCACTCCACAGTAGAGGAATTTTTCATTACTGCAACATGGAAGTGGCATTTTCTGTATGTGCTGCGACTAACAGGTTGACTTTCGTGCCGAAAGTGTCCGCTGGACGTAGAATCTCCAAATCATGAGAGCTGACGCCGCACGCAACCTCACCGCTGTGCTCCAGGCCGGAGCCCAGCTGCTGGCCGAGGACCCAGGCACCTCGATGGCGGCGATCGCCGCCGCCGCGGGAGTAGACCGCACCACCGTCCACCGCCGCTTCGCCAGCCGCGAGGCGCTGCTCAGTGCCGTCTTCCAGGCCAAACTCGACTCCGCCGAACAGGTCCTGGACGAGGCACGCCTCACCGAGGCCCCTGTTCCGGTCGCCCTCCACCGCTACCTGGAAGGGATCATCCCCGTCAGCCGTCAATGGCCTGTCGACACGCGCCGCATGATGCAGCAGGACCCCGAGGCCAGCATCCGTCGCCAGGAACAGAGCGCCCGACTCGACGCCTTCGTCCGCCGCACCATCAACGAGGGCTACCTGCGCGCCGGCACCGACGCAGCCTGGGCGCGGGCGGTCCTCGACGGACTCGTCGACACTGCCGCCCACAAGTTCCCCGATATGGATCCCCCGCAAGCCGCCGACCTCGTCGCCAGCACTTTCCTCAGCGGCCTCGGCGCCACCTGACGACCGACCGGCCCGGCCGCGGTGGACCAAGGCGACCTCTGACAGCCCGCCCATCGACGGTTCGAACTCTCGTCAGTCGTGCGGATTGCCCTGCGGATGCAACAACTCGCCTGGGTGCGTAACGAACGCCCCGGACGGTGATCGGTCCGGGCGCGTCTGCACATCCGGATCTGCGAGCTACCCGCCGGGGTCGAATCCCTTCGGGGATAGGTCATCTCCCCAGCTCGTAGCAGCCGGGACGTCGAACTCTGGGCGACGACCGTGGCTGTCTGCTGTTCCGCTGCCGTTGTGTTGCGTCACTCGGCTGTGTCGTCGCAGCGCGGGTTCTAGGATGGCCGGTGACCGAGACACTGCCCCCGTGGGCCTTGACCTCTTCGACGTTGAACGGCTCCTGCTCACCGAAGCTGCGGAGCCGCCGCTGCCGCCCCAGGACGCTACGGCCCGCGACCGGGTGTGGGACACGGCGGTCAAGGCCAACCCCGTCCTCTTTGACGGGCCTGCGGTGGCGTGCGGGGAGCTGGAGCGGACTGGTCCAGGCGTCCTGCGCCTTTCGTGGGTGCGTGTGACCTACCGGCACTACGCCCTGCGTCGCGTGCCCGGCGCCACCGCACTGCCCTCGCTGTTCGTGAACGTGGTCCAGCCGACTGACGACGGTCGCGTGCTGGCGGCGAGGATGTCGCCCTCGACGGCCGCGCCAGGCCGCTGGCAGCTGCCAGGTGGTTCTGTGGAGCCTCCTCAGGACGGGGCAGTGCTCGACGAGGCGGCACTGGCCTGCCAGGCAGCGCGCGAGTTGGCCGAGGAGCTGGGCGTCGCCGCGTCCGCGGAGGATCTGGAGTTGTGCGTCGTCACCCGAGGTGAAAGCGGCAGCGTCGGATTGACCTACCTGGCCCGCCCCTTCCCGAGGCAACGCTGCGCGCTCACTTCACCGCTGCAGCGGCAGCCGAGCGCTGCCAGGGCCGCGAACCCGATCTCGACACCATCGTGCCGGTGGGCTCACCGGACGACCTGGCCGGTCTGGACGGCCCGCACGCGGATGGCGGCCAGCGCGTAGTGCTCGGCGGCGGCTCGTTGGTCGCCCACGGTCTCGTGGACCTTGGCGGTGCGGGAGTACACCGACGCGGCCGGTGGGCCCCAGCCCAGGGCCCAGAACGGCACTCTCGTCGCCGGGTGCACCGGCCAGCAGGGTGCGGGCATGGTCAGCCTCGGCGAGTGCCGCGCGGTGCTTTCCGCTCTTGGCCAGGGTGTGGGCGTGCACGACGCGGAAGAGGGCTTCGGTCTGTGCGTCCACCTGGCCTTTGGCCCGGTTCAGGCCGGTCTCGGCCAGGCCCAGGCAGTGTTCGGGGCGGTGGAGTTTGAGGCCTTGCACGGCCATCGTGCGCATCACGAATCCGTCGTGTCCGCGCAGGCCGGATTCGGTGGCCAGGGCGTAGAACTGGAGGTAGTAGCGCTGGGCGAGGCCTTGTTGGCCTGCGTCGTGGCTTTTCCAGCCCAGCAGGTGAACGCCGCGGCTGGCGGCGGAGAGCATCTGCCGGCGGACGTCGTCGGTGCGGAACCGGGCCCGGCACAGCGGTGCGACGTCGTCGCGGAGGTAGGTGACCAGGGCGCTGCGTCCGTGGTGGCCGCCGTGGCGTTCGTCCATCTCGGAGAAGGCGTGGATCATGTCGCGGCGGCGGCGACTTCGGCCATGCCGACGGTGTGACCGGTGCGGGCGGCGGCGGTGCGGGCGGCGATGTCCTGGACATGGCTGAGGGGCAGGGCGGCGGCTACGGAGTAGGCGGAGGCCGACAGGAAGCGGCGGCGGTCCAACTCGTACCTCCACATGGGCAGCAGGTCATCCAGCGGGTCGTTCCCGAGGGACAGTCCGATGCTGTCTCTGTCTGGCTCTGCCGGGCAGGGCAGGCCGAGTCCGGCGAGGGTCAGCAGGCGGCCCAGGCGCCGGGAGAGGGCGACTGCGAGGTAGTGGGGCGTGTCGCCGCGAGGGACGGATCCGCTGAACCAGTGCTCGACGTTGGACTTGTTCGTGCGTAAGCGGTCGCCGCATTCGGCGGCGACGGCGCCCACTGCCTTGGCCAGCGCCTCGTAGGTGAGCCCGGATTCAGCGACGAGGGCGCTGAGCTGGGTGTTCGGTGTCCGCATGGCCCATGAGCACCTGCCCGGATATACCCGAGCCACCCGCTCCACGCTCTGGCCTGGCTCGCCGGACGGATGCACCGCTACGGCGACAGGCTGCGTGCCGGGCAGCTGGTCCTGGCCGGGGCCGTGCACGCCAGGCGTGCGCGTGGTAGTTCAGGGTGATGTGGTGCACTCCGTGGACGTACTCGCCGCGGCATGTGTCCGGCGCCGGCAACGCCCGTGTCGTTCGGTGCCTTCCAGATGATCTGGAACGACGTCGAGGTGGAAGCGGCGCGGCAGGGTGCTTGTCTCCCGGCATCCCCGGCACTCCAGCAGGTGCCGGACGCTCCCCTTCCGGCGGAGGAAGGTCACGCCCTTGCCCTCGAAGGTGTTGCAGCTCGCGCAGACCGGCCTTCTCCGAACTAAGCCGTCGCGCCGCTTGATGACCTGTGTAGCCTGCGGTCGGTGGAAATGGGACTGAACGCAAGTGACTGGCTGGCGGATACGCGGACGTCTTATGACACCGTCGCTGCAAGCTACGCAGAGCTGACACGTCACCTCTTGGACGAGACACCCGAGGAACGCGCGGTCCTGGCCCTGTTTGCCGGCCTGGTGCGTGCCCAAGACGGCGGGCTGGTCGCGGACGTGGGGTGCGGGACAGGCAGAATCACAGGCTACCTGCGGAACGTTGGCCTGGACGCGTTCGGCATCGATCTGTCACCTGGAATGATCGATGTGGCCCGTCGTGAGCACCCCGGCGTGCGGTTCGATCTCGGTTCCATGACGGACCTCGCCTTGGCCGACGCCTCCCTGACTGGCCTGGTCGCCTGGTACTCACTGATCCACATTCCTGACGACGAGATGGGCTCGGTGCTGGCGCAGTTCCGTCGAGTGCTTCGGCCCGGTGGGCCGTTGCTTCTCAGTTTCCATGTCGGCGATGAGTCGCGGTTGAAGACTGAGGGCTATGGCGGGCATCCGATGAAGGTCCATGTCCATTACCGCCAGCACCACCAGACGATTGAGTGGCTCAACGAAGCCGGCTTCGCCGTCGAGACGCACAAGACTCTCACCTCTGCCGAGAGCAAGCTGGGAGGGATCATCCTCGCGCGACGTCAACCCTGAGCGGTTCCGCCAGTCGCGTGGCGGAGCAGATCAGATGGTCCGTGCGGCGATCTCGCCGAAGGCGGGCAGGCCCAGGTGGATGGCTGAGGGCTTGAGAGCGGCATCGAGCTGGGTCCACTGGTCCTCGGCGCCGGCCAGGCTGATCTCTAGGCCCTCGACCTCGCCGAGCCAGCCCTCACGCTGAGCTTCAGAACCGCCTGGCGTCCTGCAGGTACTCCACCACGTAGCCGCGTACATCGGGTTGCCTCCCCGGACCACTCGGCGATGGTCCAGCAGTTCCTATGCGGCAGGTCCGACAGCAACCGAGCACCAACCGTCCGTCTCTGCGCCGGAATTCGGCTCGCGTGAACCGGCCTGCAGTCCGGCTCATCAGGCCCTCGAACGCCGACGTCACTCGCCACGTCCGCAGGACCCATCGCCCACGCGCACGTCACCGCCGAAGTCAACGCGATCGTCTGCCGCTTCGACCCCCGGGACACTCCACCAGCCACCCGGACAGCTCTCCCTACACGTGGAGCCGACGAGAACCGCCTTCACCTTCCGGACCGAGGGCGATTCCGAGCCCCTTCCGGACAGCGCCAGCCACTGGATCAGACCCCACGAGTGCATACCCCCGGAAGCGGACGACCCAGACGACGGCTTCGGTATGTGATCTCAATCCAGTCGGCCGTAACCGACAAGCAGTCGCCTGCTCCCTGGAACACTCGCATCTGTACCTGCTGGAGCACTCAGAGGTGTGCGCCGATACCCGGCAGGTTGCAGAACGTGAGAGCTGGACAGAAGTTCGCCCAGAACCACGACTCATGAACAAAGCCAATGCTTCGACAGCGCCGCCGCGGAGAGCTTCTGGGCCCGGAGATCGGCACCCGCACCTGGCCCGACCGGGCCACCACCCGCGCCGAGTTCTTCATCTCCATCGAGGCCTTCTACTACTTTCCCGTTCCCTTGGCCCTGAGAGTGAGCTGGTCGGCGTCGACGACGGCCTGTGCGAAGGCCTGAGGCGCTTCTTGCGGCACGTTGTGGCCGATGCCCTCAAGAGTTCGATGTGCGTACGGACCAGTGAACTTGTCCCGATAGGCGGAGCCGTTGCCCGGAGGAGTGAAGGGATCCAGCGCACCGTCCAGTGTGACCGTCGGGACCGTGATCACAGGACCGGCCTGAAGCTTTTGTTCGATGGAGGCATAGCGCGGATCGCTCTCCGACAGGCTGAGCCGCCATCGGTAGTTGTCAATCACGATAGGAACGTAGTCAGGGTTGTCGAAGGCTGAGGCGGTACGATCGAAGGTCGCCCCGTCGAAGCCCCAAGTCGGCGAGTTGAACTTCCAGATAAGCCTCGCCAGCTCCTTCCTGTTCTGTTCGAGCCCCAGCCGCCCTCGCTCGGTGGCGAAGTAGTACTGGTACCACCATGCCCATTCATTCTTGGGAGGCAAGGGCTTCCTGTTGGCGGCGAGGTTGGTGATCAGGTAACCCGTCACGGATACCAGAGCCTTGACCCGTCGGGGCCAGAGCGCTGCGATGATGTCGCCCGTCCGCGACCCCCAGTCGAAACCGCCGAGGATCGCCTTGTCGATACCCAAGGCGTCCATGAGGGCGATGATGTCGAGAGCGAACGCCACCTGCTCCGCTGTCCTGGGCGTCTTGTCCGACAGGAATCGGGTCGTGCCGTGCCCGCGGAAGTACGGGACGATGACGCGGTAGCCCTGCTTTGTGAGCAGCGGCGCGACCTTTTCATAACTGTGGATATCGTAGGGCCAGCCGTGCAGCAAGATCACGGCGGGCCCTCGCCGGGGCCCCTGCTCCACGTAACCGACGTTCAGTTCGCCCGCCTTGATCTGCTTCAGCGGACCGAAGTGCGTCCTCTCCGCCGAGGTCTCCTCAACGGGACCGCCGCGAAGGGCCCGGTCAGCGTCGGATGTGCCTTTCGCGCAACCGGTGGTGAGGCCGGCGAGAGCCGCTGCCCCTGCGCCTGCCCCGAGGACCGTGCCAAAGGTGCGTCTGTCGATCATGTGACTCTCCGAGAACGATGCGCGTCGCTTTCGGGATTCCGTCCGCTGACGCAAGGTTCCTTTGCCCAGTTCTATCGCCCCGTCGCCACCGTACGGCGCGATATCAGGCCAACGGACCACACAGTTCAGCTCGCCGGGATCCTCACGGTGAACCGCCCCGTGGCGCAGAGACTCGATCACAGGACAGGATTGAGTCATGGCACGACCCTCCCGGCACCACGCTGAGCTGCGCCGCAGCGCGATGCGCAGGATCGCTGAGGTGCGCGGCGGCTGTCCGCACGCGACGCCGCCCCGCAGGCGGTGGCGGACAAGCTCGGCATCGGTTCCCTCGAGACGATGCGGAAGTGGGTGAAGCAGCACCGGATGGATGCGGGGCCGCGTCCGGGGACGAGACCGGAGGAGTCCGCCCAGCTCGAGGCGCTTGAGTAAGCCACCGCGACATCCGGCACATCGTCCGGTCCCACGAGCGTGCGTCATGCACCCCGGCCTGCAGCCAGTCAGCGTGGTTGCCGTCAGCCTCGAGAACCGCAAGAGCGACGAGCCTCACGGCGGCCACCGTCCCCACTCGGGCCAGAGCCTCTGCCGTCCGTCGCGTCACCGCCGTGTCCTCGACATCCAGCAGTAGCCCCACCTGATTCCCGTTTGGGCGCGCGAGTCGCCACAGGAGCCGAGATCCTGACCATGGCGCCAGCCGTTATTCACCCAAACCAGTGCCAAGCGCCACAATGATTGGTCCAAGCGCCGGAGGCGAAGTCGCTGTAACAGGCCTTGAAACCCTTAACCGGTGTGCTCGTGTACGCCGAGGCGGTTTGCCCACTCCACGCATCCAGCTCGTACGTCTTACCGTCGAAGAGCTGGTACACGATGGCCCCGCCATTTGTTTCATCGTGCGTCGTGCCGTACACCCAGACCCACCCCGGAGCACCATTTCCTGGGTTGTTGTCGACTGCGGCGTGCGTGCCCCACCAGTAGAGATCCGTCTGGGCGGCGGATGCGGGCTGTATGAAAACGATGCCCATGGAAGCAATTGCTGCCGCTACGACGGCGACCCTTCTCATAATCCTCATCGACGTCCTCCGACCTTCCGCGTCAATTGGAGCACAAAGCATCCGCAAACATAAGCATGGATGAGCGCAGTAGAGACGCTACCCTCTCTCTACTTGCATAGTCAATTAAACTTGAAAGCGTGACTCCCTGTTCATCTCGGCTTTAGTGAAAGTTTTTGGCGGGCGGCGGCGGGCGCCTTCGCCGAGGTGCTGAGCGGCAGGGCCGAGCAGGTGGAGAACGCCGTCGAGGTCGGCTTGGAGCACGACCTCGGGCTGACCTGCGACCCGGGCGGTGGTCTCGTCCAGATCTCGGGGCGTCGAGCGTAATGGCACCACGGTCAGGCGGTCACGGCCGCATGGTGCCCCTGCGTGGCGGCGGTAGCCACAAGGTCTCCCTCGACGAGGTCATCAAGCCGATGCGGGACGCCGGCAGGGACGTGGCGGTGAACTACGACGGGAGGGCGTGAGGCGGGCCCGCGGTGAACACCGTCGAGCGCTCGACTTGTTGCCTTCACGCATCTGCACCTGGTGGGTGCCGTCTTCGGAGGGTCGTGGGCCCAGATGGCGTCCACCAAATGGGCGGTCTCCACCGCGGTTGAGTTGGAGCACCAGGGCTCCGAGGACGACTTCCTGCCGCCCCGGTGCCACGTTCACGCCCCCTGCTTCCCGCTCGCCTCCAGCGGCCCGAGCACCCGGAAGGGGGCCCGCAGCCATGCCGCTGTCGTCGTAACCCGCCGATTTCATCAAGTGACGCGGGGGCGGGGATACATGGAAGTAGACGGCGAAGGGGGTCCTTGCCCGCCGAGGCGGCGTCGTCGCTCTCGCGGGCGCGGAGCAGGAGTCCGCCGGACGCTCCTGGCGAGGCGCCGGTCGCGGCCACCGCTCAGGCGCCGGCCGGCGTGTGCGCTCGGCACGGGCCACTCCCACACTCCGCCTGTGCCGGACCCTCCCCCGCGGAGGTCCGCGACAGCTGGACCCAGGCACCGGTGACCACCCGCCACCGAACGAAACACAGCCCCTACCGTGGCCGCCGCGTCACGCCCCACGCCTCCACGGATCACGTCACCGCCGTGCACGACGGCCTCAGGTCACGGGACTCGGAGTGGGGCCGGTGGAGCCCAACTGCTCCGCCGCCACGACCGGCGGCACGGGCCAGGTCACTCCGGGCGGCGGCCAGCTCTGGCCGGTGTCCCGCAGGAAGTCCGCAGGCGGCTCGTAGAGGGGCGGCTGACAGCCGTCGGGGATCATCGACGCCCACCGTATGCCGGCGGTACGCCCCTCGAACTCCTCCCGCATGGCCTCCAGCCGGTCGGGCTGCTCGATCAGGTCGACAGCACCCGCAGCCAGGTAGCGGGAGGCGGAGAGCAGCGCCTGATGGCCGATGTTGGTGGCCGCCGTCGCGGTGACGCCCCAGTTGTGGTTCGGGATGCCGGGCGGGTAGGCCGCCGACAGCAGGACCGCGGTGGGCGCCTGCCAGCTGATGTCCGCCGTGTCGGTGGCCAGACCGCCGGTGTACGCGGCCGCCGGTGGCGTCAGCGGGGCCAGTTCGGTGGGCATGCCGACTTCCGGACGGCCGAGCGACTTCTGCAGCGCCTTCGCCATCGCGTGGTCCGCGTCGGTGAACCGGGGGGCGCCGATCTGCCGCATGTTGTCGTTGAGCAGCTCCGCACCGGCCTTGTTCGCCAGCAGGTTCCAGGTGGCCGAGTGGAACTTGTGCACCAGGCGCGTCTGACTGGCCTGGGCCGCCGCCCTCGCGCACTCCAGAATTTTGTCGTAGAGGACGCGGGCCCGGTCGGGGCTGCCCTCCCGTACGAAGAACCAGATCGAGCACATGTCGGGGGTGACGTTGGGAGCGCCGCCGCCGTTGATGACGGCGTAGTGGAACCGGCCCGAGGGCGCGACGTTCTTCTCCCGCAGATACTCCGACATCGTCGCCATCAGCAGGGCACCGTCGAGCCCGCTCTTGTTGCCCAGCGGCGTCCCGCCGTGTCCCGAGGCGCCGAGGAAGGTGAAGGTCGCCGAGATCAGGGCGCTGGTGGTGTTCCAGAACGGCACCGTGATGTTGAAGGGGTGCCAGTCGAGGAAGGCGTCGAGCCCGTCGTAGACACCGGCCTTGACGGCGTAGGCCTTGCCGACGAGCTGCTCCTCGCCGGCGCTTCCGAAGAGTTTGACGGTGGCCTTCAGCCCGTGCGCGCGGATCGCGTGCGCCACGGCGATGGCCGCGGCTGTGCCTCCGGCGCCGAGGGCGTTGTGGGCGTCCCCGTGTCCGGCGCCGTAGGAGGGTCCGTAGGCGTCGTAGTGGTGGATCAGCGGGTCGTGGGTGGTCACGCCCGCCTTCTGCGAGAGTCCGGGCAGTGCGTCGTATTCGGCGTTGAAGCCCAGGACGGGGCCGCCGTTGCCGTAGGTGGCAACGAAGGCGGTGGGGAAGCCGCCGGATCCCCATTCGACGGTGAAGCCGTTGTCCTGAAGCAGCCGAGCGGTGGCGAGTGAGGACTTCCACTCGCGCAGGGACAGCTCGGCGTGCCGCCACACCTCGTCACTCAGCTTGGTGATCGCGCCTTCATTGGCCCCGATCCAGTTCAAGGCCGTGTCCTTCGCCGGGGTGCTGCGGGCCAGGCCGGTGGGCGGCCGGTAGCCGGCAGCGGTGACACCGGTTCTCTCGTCGTATCCGAGTGTCGCGGCCAGCACTGGGTCGGCCTGGAGAAGGGCTGCCGTCGTCGTCGAGGCGGTCAGTCCGAACATCTTGAGCAAGCGCCTGCGGCCGGGGTCCATGTCGTTCATGTTCGCGTCGTTCCTCGCGGGATGGGGTTCTTGGAGCTTCAGCGTCGGTCCTGCCCTGCGGCGGCCCCAGCCCCGGCACCGGGCGCTGACCACTCCGGGGGCACCGATCGGGAGGGGCGTTCCGCCTCGCACACCGGGAGGGTGTTCCAGCACGCGACCGCGGTGCTGCGGGAGCAACGTGTCGACAACACCACAGCAGTCTAACGGCACTGCCATGGTCACACGTTTGTGGACCGCGGCGTCAACGGGTGTGCTGTCTCGTCACTCTGACACGGCGGAGCCGCCCACACCCGGCGCCGGACGCGTCACCGTACGGGAGTTGACGGCGGACAGCGCCCCGGGGCAGGGCGCCGCACTGCGCCGGCCGCGAGCCCGGCCTGCTCCCCGCGGGCATCGGGACACAAGGGCCTGGGCTCAGACCAGGTCGCTCATGAACTGGCCGAGCACGTCCGTGAAACGCTCCGGCGCCTCGACATGCGGGGCGTGTCCGACACCGGGCAGGACCTGTACCTCGCCGCGCCAGAGCGTGGGCAGGGCCAGGCTTCGCAGGTAGTCCAGACTGACCAGTTGTTCGCCCTCGCCGTGCAGGACCGCGAGCGGCCGGTCGAGCCTCGTCGCGACCGCCACCTCATCGGCGAAGTTTCCCGCCTCGATGCTCGCCAGGAGGCCGGCGCGGGCCGCTCCGTCGGTGGCCAGGATGTCGGCGACGAGATCGTCTGTCGGCAGTTTGGACCCCGGCGCCAGGAAGCTCTCGGCGTAGGAGCGCGCGGCCTCGGCATCGACCTCGGCGGTGAACCCCACGTTCATGGCGGGGTTCGGCAGGAAGGCTCGGCCGAAATCGGCCGGACCGCTGACCGGCGGGGCGCCGAAGAGGACGAGGCCGGTGACCCCGGGCAGCTGCTCCGCCGCCTCGAGCACGACGTGCCCGCCCAGGCTCCACCCGACCAGCACGGCCTCCTCGGCACGCACCTCCTCGACGAAACGGGCGACGACCGAGGCGTAGCCGGGGATCGCGTGGTCCTCGGGAGCGCGCCCCCGGGCGGAGTCGCCGTGACCGGGGAGGTCGAGTGCCAGGCAACGGAACCGCCGTCCGAAAGGGCCGTCCAGCAGGGAGCGCCAGACCCGGGCGGACGAGGAGTTGCCGTGGACCAGGACGACGGCCGGTCCGGTGCCTTCCGACGTGACGCAGGCAACCTCCTGGCCGGCTGCGCTGACCCGCTCGCTCATAGTGCTCCACTCCCCTCCCTGTACGAAGACCGGCCGCAGTTCGGTACGGCCGTGTGGGTGATCAAGCTACTACGGCACACAGGGAACGGCCCCGGCGAGGCAGGGGTGCGACAGAGGTCACATTGATTGACTCGACAAGCACCTCTGACATGATGTGGGTGATGTGTCGAGCTTGTAGCTTTTCCCGCCTCATATCGGACAGGGAGCCGTGCGTTGAGTGGAACAGGGTCGGTGGCGTTGGTACGCGCCTTCTGGGAGGGCTTCGGACCTACGTGCAAGCATGCGGTCGCCGTCTGCCGGAAGGTCCTGGATGAGGGCGTGACCTGGGAGTCCCCCTTCACCGAAGAGGCACCCGTGAAGAGCCTTGACGATCTGGTGGCCTTCCTCGATCGCGCTCGCGAGTCGGGCGTCGAACGCTACCGCCTGGAGGTGAAGCATGTTGCCGCGGATGAGGACGTGGTACTGAGCCGGCGCGTCCAGACGATGATGGACAAGGACGGCAATGTCCTGGACGTGCTCGACGTGATGGCTGTGACCCGGGTGATGGACGGCAAGATCGTCTGGAATAGGGACTACTTCTACGGCACCCGGGTGCAAGGGTAGACGGCCCACCCGCTGATCCTCTGGGATTCGGCCGTGGACCGTGCCACCGCGCAACAGCGGTGTCCGCGACCGGGACCATCCGTCACGGGCCGCCGGCCACCCGGGCCGCGGATCAGGGAGCGGAAGGCCCGGCCGGTCGGAGAATCCGCCCGACTCGGGCACGGACCTCGTCCGTCGCCAGTCCCCGGATGGTGAGCGTCGTGCGACGGCGCAGCACGTCGTCCGCGGTCTCGGCCCACTCGTGATCGCGTGCGTACACGACTTGAGCCATGATCTCGGGGGCCTCGGGATGGATGCGTTGCGCGAGAACGGGATCGCGTTGGGCCAGGCATGCCACGTCGAAGGCGAGTGACCCGTAGTGGGTCGCCAGGTGCCGTGCAGCGTCGGAAGCCATACCGATACCCGGCGTGTTGTCGGTAAGCAGGCTGCGGGTGACCGCCCGGGGCGACTCCGGGAAGCGGTAGCCCTCTGGGCAGCCGCGACACTGGCTCGTAGCCCTCGCCCATCGGATCCGGGCAGGGTCTCCAGCGTCGATCCCGTTGACCGAGTCCGCCTGAGCGGTCACCTGGGCCAGAACCGTGTCCCAGGTGCCGTCAGCCGCCCACCTGCGATGGCGCTTCCACACCGTCTGCCAGGGACCGAATGCTTCGCGGGGCAGATCTCTCCAGGGGATGCCGTGCGGCATCGGTAGATGATCCCCTCGATGATGCGACGGTGGGCGAACGGACGCCCTGCCTTCCCCGCGCTGCGGGGAAGGCAGGGCACCAGGCGTGCCCATTGCTCATCGGTCAGCAGGCGTATGCGCCCGCTCGTGGTCACCGAGGCTGGTAGGCGGTCGCCAGCACGGAGACAGTGACCTGATCAGGCAAGAGGCCGCCGTCGTTCAGGTCTGCACGACTCACGTGGCGTGCACTCGGCGTCATCGCAACCAGGTCCAGGAGTTCCAGCCTGCTCAAGGACGCCGAGTACTCCACCTGTTCAGTGACGACGGCCTCGAAGAAGGGGTTGAGCGCCCGGTGCAGGCGCTGCTCCTTGGCCGGGTCGATCGTGACCATCGCAGGCACCTGACCGCGCAGCTCGGCCAGGTGCCGCCCGGTGGGCCGGACCACGATCAGCCGACCGGTCGCGCGCAGTACGCGGTGGAACTCGGCCGGGTTGCGTGGGGCGAACACGTCCAGCACGACATCGGCCGCCCCGTCGACCAGTGGGAAGGGACGGAAGACATCCCAGGTGACCGCGGCGGCTCGGTCGTGGGCACGGGCTGCCGAGCGCAGCGCGCGCACCGACGTGTCCAGCCCCAGGCCACGGGCGCCGGGCAGCTGGTCGAGTACGCCGGCCAGGTAGTAGCCGGTGCCGCACCCCACGTCTACCACCGTGCCCTGATCGGACATGGCGTCAGCCGCCAGTCGGGCCCCGACTTCGCGGATGGGCGCGTAGGTGCCGGTGGACAGGAACCGGTCCCGGGCTTGGACCATGGCTGCGTCGTCGCCGCTGGTGGCGCGGGTGCCCGTCAGCAGGCTGGCATAGCCGTGACGGGCGACGTCGAAGGTATGGCCCACCGGGCAACGCAGCGCACCGCCCTCGGGGTGCAGGCGGCGCGTTCGGCACGTCGGACAGCAAAGCAGGTCGAGGGACAGATCGAGGGCAGGGGGAAGCGACACGGGCACGAGGCACTCCTGGCGAGGGATGAAGGGAAGGGATCGTGCCTGCGCGCTCAGAGCGTCGCTGCCTCAGGAAGGAACCGGCAGCGTCGGGACGTGATTCACGCAGCAGGCACACCAAGGAGGGCGACGCCGTCCGGCATCGCCGTCAGCGCCTTCCGATCACAGGAAGCAGCAGTGCGGGGTGCTCATGAATGCCACGTCATAAGTCTACGAGCACGACGGAGCCCTCGATGTCTCCGTGCCCACCAGTTGGGAGACACGACCTTAGTAGTGCTTCGTTACGTCGGGTGATCTCGCCTGGTGGTGGGCATCCACTCCGGTATGAGGTTGGGGGAGGTGGAACGGCTCCGGGATGAGTTAGCGGAGTTCGTTGCCGATGTGTTCGCCTCGGTGCCGCGGCGGGACCAGCGGCGGTGGGGCGCGTGTTATCTGCAGGGTCTGATGCTGGACGGCCGGCGCAAGTCGATCCAGCCCATGGCCGAGCGGCTGTGGCACCGCCTCGGTGGGGGTGGCCCGCCAGTACTGCGGGGCGGTCGGCAAGAGGGCGAACTGCCAGGTCGCGGTCAGCGTCCACGCTGCCACCGACACCGCCTCCTGCCCACTGAACTGGGAGTTGTATCTGCCGCGCGAGTGGACAGAGGAGCCGGACCGCTGCCGCCGGGCCGGAGTCCCCGACGAGGTGATGCACCAGGAGAAGTGGCGTCTGGCGCTCGGCCTGCTCGACACGCTCGGCGAATGGCGGTTGAAGGCGCCGGTGGTGGTCGCCGATGCCGGTTACGGCGTCAGCACCCCGTTCCGACTCGGTCTCGAACAGCGAGGGCTGGCCTATGTCCTGGCGCTGAGCGGGAAGGAAGTCGCTCACCCGGAGAATGCCCGGCCGCACCAGCCCGCTTGTGGCGGGCTCGGTCCGCCGACGCTGCCCCGCTACCGCACTCCACCGCGAGCCGTTTCCGTCCTCGCCGCACAGGCCGGTTCACCGAGGTGACCTGACGCTGCGGTAGCAAAGGCGCGATGACCTCACGGTTCGCGGTGCTGACGGTGCGGCCCGCGGGCAAGCAGTCCCTGGCCGCAGCCCAGGAGGCGGGCGGCGGCCTCAACCGGTGGGACGGCGTCCTGCCCGCTCAACCCCTCTTGGTGGAGTGGCCGGACGGACAGGAGGCTCCGATCGGCCACTGATATCGAACCTGCCCGCCACCACCCCGATTGCCGACCTGGTGCGGTGGGCGAAGATGCGCTGGCGGATCGAGCACGATTACCGAGAGCTCAAGCACGGCCTGGGACTGGACCACTTCGAGGGCCGTACCTGGCGCGGCGGGCACCACCACGTCACCCTCGTCACCGCCGCCCAGGCCTTCCTCACCCTACGGCGGCTCGACCCAAAAGCACGCACGCCGGCCTGACCCTCTACCAGGTCCTCGATCTCCTCCAGGACCTGCTGAGGTGCTGGACCGGCACCTGCACCACCTGCGGACGTCCCCTGCCCACCCCGCGAAGCCGCCGCAGACGGCGCAGATCCTAACGAAGCACTACTAGCCGCAGGGCGCGGGTGCCGGGCCGTGCCCGCGATGAAAGGCGTCCGCGCCCCCAACTGCGCCCCGCTCGATGCCTCGGCGTTCCTTCAGAGGTTGCCTCAGCAGGCGCTCCTCCACACCTCCGCATGGGGGTCGGCCGTGTCCCTCGGATGGACGGGGCTCTGCGCGACCAGGCTGCCCGCACATTGGTCTGCGCCAGACACTTGACAGTCGTTTGCCTCACTTCTTAAATCATGCATTGAAGTTAGTAAGCTTTACTGTCCATCTCCCCCACTAGCGCTGCTCGAACCGTCCCGGCCTCATGCATGTCATGCACCCGTCAAAATCGGCTCTTGAGAGCACGCTGGTGCAGGAGGCATACCCGGGTCCGGTTCTCGCGGCAGAACAGGACAGTGGTTCATGAGCATGTCATCTCTGCGTAGACCCGTCTCTCATGGCATGGTGGGCGCCGTCGCGGCCGCCGCCCTGTTCGCAGGGCTGAGTGTCGTTCCTGCGGGGGCTGCCGCACAGGCCACAGGCCGAATCACCGGCATCGGTGGCAAGTGCGTGGACGTCGCGGGCGCCGGCACGGCCAACGGCACGGCCGTGCAGCTCTACGACTGCAACGGCAGCGCTGCGCAGCAGTGGAGCGTAGGCTCCGACGGCACCATCCGCGCGCTGGGCAAGTGTCTGGACGTCGCGTCGGGCGGCGTCCTCAACGGCACCCGCACCCAGCTGTGGGACTGCAACGGCAGTGCCGCGCAGCAGTGGACCGTCACCACGGCTCGGGACATCGTCAATCCCCAGGCGGACAAGTGCCTCGACGCGACCGGCAACAGTTCCGCCAACGGCACCCCGCTGCAGATCTGGACGTGCACCGGATCCGCCAACCAGAAATGGACGGCACCGGCCGCAGGCGGCGAGCCCCCGACGCCCGGACCGGGAGCGATGGCGGTCGCCCCCTACCTCTACAACGGCTGGGGCAGCCCGCCGAACCCCACCACCGTGATGAACGCAACCGGCGTCAAGTGGTTCACGCTCGCCTTCGTCCTCAGCAATGGCTACTGCAACCCTCAGTGGGACGGCAGCCGCCCGCTGACCGGAGGAGTCGACCAGCAGACCGTCAACACCGTCCGCGCGGCAGGCGGCGACGTCATCCCGTCCTTCGGCGGATGGAGCGGCAACAAGCTGGAAAGCTCTTGCGGCAGCGCGGGAGAACTGGCCGCCGCCTACCAGAAGGTGATCAACGCCTACGGGCTCAAGGCCATCGACATCGACATCGAGGCCGCGGCTTACGACAGTCCCACGGTGCAGCAGCGCACGGTCGACGCACTGAAGACCATCAAAGCCAACAATCCCGGCATCAAGGTATACGTCACCTTCGGCACTGGCCAGAACGGCCCCGACAGCAGCCTCATCGGCAAAGCCGCAGCCTCCGGCCTCACCGTCGACAGCTGGACCATCATGCCGTTCAACTTCGGCGGGGCGGGCCAGAACATGGGCCAGCTCACCGTCCGTGCCGCCGAAGGCCTCAAGACCGCGGTGAAGAACGCCTACGGGTACACGGACGACCAGGCCTACCGGCACACCGGCATCTCCTCGATGAACGGCATCACCGACAACGACGAGACCGTGACCGTCGCCGACTTCCGCACCATCCTCGCCTACGCCCAGCAGCGGCACCTGGCTCGGCTGACGTTCTGGTCGGTCAACCGCGACCGGCCCTGCACCGGGGGCGGGGCCGACACCTGTTCGGGCGTCTCCCAGCAGCCCTGGGACTTCACCCGCGTCTTCGCGCAGTACAACGGCTGACCACGACGCTTCTTCACCATCCGCTCGGGCCGCTTCGGCGGCAGAAGGAGCAGACATGCCCCCACACGCCCGACCTCCCCTGGACGGTCGCCACGGCGCCGCCCCGGGCCGTTCGCGCCGTGCATGGACCGCGGCCGTGGCCGCCGCGGCGACCATGGTCTCGGTCCTCACCGCCCTCCAGCCGGCTCAGGCGGCCACCGACGGCCACGCAGCCGCGGCCGCCCTGCCATCCGGTTGGTCGACCGTCGTGAACGACGGCAGCGGTAAGTGCCTCGACGCGCGCGCTGCCGGCACGGCCAACGGCACTGCGGTACAGCAGTACTCCTGCAACAACTCCACCGCCCAGCAGTGGCGGTTCACTCCTACCGGCGACGGTTTCGTGCGCATCGACAACCGCAACGACGCGGAGCAGGTCGTCGACGTCAGTGACGTGTCCGCCGCCGACAACGCACGGGTCCACCTGTGGGCCTACGGCGGTGGCACCAACCAGCAGTGGCAGGCAGTCGACGAGGGCGGGGGCGCGTATCACTTCGTCAACCGCAACAGCGGCAAGTGCCTCGACGTGCCGAGCGCGTCCACGGCCGACAGCGTGCAGCTGGTGCAGTACACCTGCAACGGGACCGATGCCCAACGCTTCCGGGTGACGCCCGTGAGCAGCGCTCCCGGCGACGTCGACCTCGGCCCCAACGTGCTCGTCTTCGACCCGTCCATGCCGTCCTCCACGATTCAAAGCCGCCTCGACTCCGTTTTCCGGCAGCAGGAGACGAACCAGTTCGGCTCCCAGCGCTACGCCGTCATGTTCAAGCCCGGCACCTACAACGCGGACGTCAACGTCGGCTTCTACACACAGGTCCTCGGTTTGGGGCAGTCGCCCGACTCGGTCACGATCAACGGTGCCGTGCACGTGGAGGCCGACTGGTTCCCGCCCCAGAATGCCACCCACAACTTCTGGAGGGGCGCCGAGAACCTGTCGGTGAATCCGACCGGTGGTACCGACCGGTGGGCGGTATCCCAGGCCTCCGCATACCGTCGCATGCACGTGCGGGGCAACCTGGAGCTCAGCGACGGCGGCTGGTCCAGCGGCGGTTTCATGGCCGACAGCAAGATCGACGGCCAGGTCCGCTCGGGCACCCAGCAGCAGTGGCTCACCCGCAACTCCCAGCTGGGCAGTTGGACCGGCTCCAACTGGAACATGGTCTTCGTGGGCAGTCAGGGCGTGCCCGGCAACTCCTTCCCCAACCCTCCCTACACCACGGTCGGCCAGACACCCACCGTCCGGGAGAAGCCCTTCCTCTACGTGGACGCCGCCGGCGCCTACCGAGTGTTCGTGCCCGCCCTGCGTGCCAACTCCGCGGCCACCACCTGGGCCAACGGCAACGCTGCCGGCACCTCGCTCGGCATCGACCGGTTCCACGTCGTCAAACCGGGCGCAACCGCAGCTCAGATCAACACGGCTCTGGCCGAGGGGAAGAACCTGCTGGTCACTCCCGGCGTCTACCACCTCGACCAAACCCTGCGCGTGTCCCGGCCGGACACCGTGGTCCTCGGACTCGGGCTCGCCACGTTCGTCCCGGAGAACGGCATCACCGCCATGACTGTCGCCGACGTCGACGGGGTGAAGATCGCCGGCGTCCTGTTCGACGCCGGAACCACCAACTCGCGCACCCTTGTGGAAATCGGCCCGAGCGGGGCGTCCGCCGACCACGCGGCGAACCCCACCTCACTGCACGACGTGTACTTCCGCGTCGGCGGAGCCGCCGTCGGCAAGGCGACCACCAGCCTCGTCGTCAACAGCGACGACGTGATCGGTGACCACATGTGGATCTGGCGCGGCGACCACGGCAGCGGCATCGGCTGGAACACGAACACCGCGGACACCGGACTCGTCGTCGACGGCGATGATGTCACCATGTACGGCCTCTTCGTCGAGCACTTTCAGAAGCATCAGTCCATCTGGAACGGCAACGGCGGGCGGACATACTTCTACCAGAACGAGATGCCGTACGACCCGCCCACCCAGGCCTCCTGGATGAACGGCGCCACCCAGGGCTATGCCGCCTACAAGGTCGCGGACTCCGTCACCACCCATCAGGCCTACGGCCTGGGCAGCTACTGCTTCTTCAACGTCAACCCGGGCATCACCGCCGACCACGCCTTCGAGGTCCCCGCCAAGCCGAATGTGCGCTTCCAGAACATGGTGACCGTCTCCCTGGGCGGCACCGGCACCATCCGCCACGTCATCAACGACCGAGGCGGCCCTTCAAACTCCTCCACCAACGTGGCCAACCTGGTCAGCTACCCGTAGGAGGACGCCTCCGCACGACTGCAAGCCCCCGTGTGTCCGGAGACTGAATCACGGTCAGGCGGACGCGCGGCCTGGGCGGCGCCCCAGCTACCCGCCTTCCGCAGGCGTCGCCGGGGCGCCGCCCGCCTCGGCGAGCCGCATGGCCGTTGTTCCGCAGCTTCCTGAGACACGGGGCTGGTCGGTCATGGGCCATACCGAAATCCGGATTGCGATCGACAGACGGTTCTCGATGCCCGCCCCATCGTCACGGTAGATGACGGTGCGGAGTCCGGCGTTTCGGTTCCAATGCTCCAGCTGCGGATCGTGATCTCCACGTCTGATCAGCAGCTGGACGGTGGTAGTAGCGGGCCGTGGATCGAGCCTGCCGGCGGCGTCGCCAGAGGGACAGCGCAGCCGGCGCGGATCGTCGGCTCACGGCCCGTCGAGGGAGCGGAGACCGTCTGCAAGGCCACCCGCGGCCACGACGCGGGGAAGAAGGTCAACGGACGCAAGGAGACACATCACAGTCGACACCCTCAGGCCGGTGATGGTCACGGTCCACCCGCCGACACCACCGACCGCGACGCGGCCAGCGAACTTCTCTGGCGCCTGTGGGTCGTGCGGCCCCCCATCACCCGGATCTGGGTCGACTCCGCCATCCGGAGCGCACGGCGAAGCCGCCCCGGTGACGCTCAGCCGAGCCCGCCCGTCCAGCAGGGAGGGCGAGGGACGGCATTCCGGCAATGGCTGTGGTCGGCCCGCTGCGGAACATGGAGAGCTGGGCGTCGCAGAAGCAGGGGCCGCAGCTCAGGCTCGGTGTGGTGCGTACCGATGGACCCTGTCCCGAGATCGGTGGTGCATCGCGCCTCAGCGCCCGTGCTGGTGGCTCACGACCCACCATTGCTTGACCAAGCAATTATATCCGTCTAGCGTGACTCCGCATGAGAAAGACCCGCTCCGACTCAGCGATAGTCGGCGTACTTGCGATCGCAAGCCTGCTGGCTACGTTGCTGCAGACTCTGACCATCCCCATCATCCCCAGGCTTCCGTCGCTCCTGGACGCCTCGCCCACGGATGCGTCGTGGGTGGTCACGAGCACGCTCCTGACCGGTGCCATCACCACCCCGGTGAGTGGTCGCCTCGGCGACCTGTACGGGAAACGACGGGTGCTGCTGCTGACGATGAGCGCGGTCGTAGTCGGCACGGTCATCTCCGCGTGCACCAGCTCTCTGTGGCCCATGGTGATCGGCCGTGCCCTGCAGGGCGTGGCAGTCGGCGTGATCCCCCTCGCTCTCGGGCTTGTCCGTGACCAGCTACCGCCCGAACGGGTCGGTGGGGCCATCACGTTGATGAGCGCCACGCTGGGCCTGGGTGGCGCTGCGGGTATCCCGCTCGCCGGCGCGGTCGCGGAGAACTTCGACTGGCACCTCCTCTTCTGGGGCTCGGCGGGTCTCAGTCTGCTCTGCACGATATGGCTGGCCGTTGCCGTCCCGGAGTCACCGAGCCGCGCTCCGGGGCGATTCGACATCGTGGGAACCATCGGGCTGACCGTGGGCCTCGCCCTCCTGCTGCTGCCCATCGTCAACGGGGCGCAGTGGGGCTGGGGTGATGCCCGGACCGTGGGCCTCGGCGCGACGGCGGTCGTCGTCCTCCTCGGATGGGGGAGACACCAGTTGCGTACGGCAGCCCCGGTCGTCGACCTTCGCGTCACCGCGCGTCGTCCGGTACTCATGGCCAACCTCGCCACCGTCGCGACGGGATTCGCCATCTTCGCGATGTTCTTCGTCTTCCCGCAGATCCTCCAGGCTCCGCGTTCCACCGGCTACGGTTTCGGCCAGAGCCTGGTCGCGTCCGGACTGGCCCTGCTCCCCAATGGTCTGGTGGCGCTTCTCCTGACCCCCCTCGCTGCTCGTATGATCACGCGCCACGGGCCCCGGAAGGCCATGATCCTTGCCGCGTTGCTGATTGGGGCGGGGTATGTGTACGTGCTGCTGCGCAGGGACAGTGTCGGGGACATCATCGGGGCTTCGGGCGTCATTGGAGCAGGTGCCGGGGTCTCAGCGGCGGCCACGGCGAAGCTGATCACTGACGCGGTCCCGGTGACCGAGACGGCTTCCGCCAATGGCGTGAACGCGTTGATGCGCTCGCTGGGAAGTGCCACAGGTTCAGCACTGCTGGCGGTGATCCTGGCACACGCGGCTGTTCACGTAGGGCCGGCGTCGCTGCCCTCGGAGTCGGGGTTGCGCACCGCGTTCCTCGTGGGAGCCGGAGCGGCGGTCGTCAGCCTGGTGTGTGCAGTACTCGTTCCGCGCGTCCGGTCGGGCTCCACGGTCGCGACGGAACACGACGTACCCGCACGCACCGAGGGCGTCGGCGTCAGCGCGGCGTCGGCCGTGTCCCCGTCGGCTTCCTCGATTCCGGGCGACGGGCCGAAGACTTAGCGCACGCACCGGCGAAACGTCTGCGGCGACTCGCGACGTGGCCCGGAACGCGCCGTCACGCGGCGAATTGAGGCGAGCGCAGACGTCGTTCAGGTCCGGGCCGACTCCCTGCGCGCCGACGATACCGACGTGGGCGTAGCCGCTCGTGCTCCCGTCCGCCGACGCGGTCCGGCCGTGCGTCGAGCCGACGTCTCGGCGCCGGCCTCAGGCGTTCGCGACGGTCGCGGTCACGGGCGTGCCGATCTCGACCGTTCTGCTCACGGTGCATAGACGGTCATGGGACGCCTTGACCGCGCGGGGCAGGATGGCACGGGCGCGCTCCGCACCTTCGACGTCCGGGAAAGCGACGGTGAAGGTGACCTGGAGGTTGGTCATACGGTTGCCCAGCTCGTCGCTGATCCTGTCGCCGGTGACCACCACGGAGAATTCGGCCGGCTCGGCGTGCCGGCCGGTGGCGGCGTCGACGTCAACGGCTGTGCAGCCGCCGATCGCGGCCAGGAGCAGTTCCACCGGGCTGAAGCCGGTGGCCTGGCCGCTGTCCGGGGAAGTGCCGAAGCTGATCGACTCGCCACGGGCGTTGACCGCGACGAACTGGCCTCCGCTGGTGCGTTCGACGACGACAGAACGCTCCGATTTTTCGCTCATGCCCGGAGATTAGCCGTGTCGGGGTGTGAGACCTGGCCGACGGGCCGCCGGCCGTGCCGGTGGGCGCCGCGGGCGGTGGGGCGCACCGTCTTCCTCGTCCTTTTTCCCTCTCGTCCGTGGGTGGGGACAGTGGCGGTGCCGGCACCGTCTGTGTCAGTCGACGTGCGGGCCGGCCAGCACCAGCGGCAGACGGTCCGTCGCCCCCTCGGTAAGGCGGACCGGGATCGTCCAGGCCTGCTGGTGGAGGTGGCAGGCCGGGTGCGGATCGTCCGGGTCGTCATCGCAGGACGCGGCCGATGCCGAGACGTGCAGTACGCCGGCGGGCACGGCTGGGTCCAGTTGCAGGGGACGGGACAGGCTGCTTCCCGCGCCCTCTCCGTCGCGCAGCAGCTCGGGCGGGGTGGCGGAGACGAGCAGACGGGTCGACGGGCCGTACCGGGTGTCCGGCTTCTGGCCGGCGGGCGCCTCGAAGGTCACCTCCAGGTGCAGTGTGCCCGGTGCCACCTCGGTCGTCCCCCGCCGCATGCGGTCGGTGAGCGGCGCCGGGCGTGCGGCCTCCTCGGGCAGCCGCAGTCGGGTCAGCCGGTGCCGAGCCGATTCGACCACCACGATGTCGTCACCGGCGAGCACGGCGTCACTGGGTTCGCGCAGGTCGGTCGCGAGCGTGCTGACCTCGCCGCTCCTCGGGTCGTAGCGGCGCAGGGCGTTGTTGTAGGTGTCGCTGATCGCCACCGACCCGTCGGGCAGGGCGGTGATGCCCAGGGGGTGCTGGAGCAGGGCCTGGCCCGCTGGGCCGTCTCGGAGGCCGAAGTCGAACAGTCCGGTGCCGACCGCCGTGCGGACCGTGCCATCGAGGTCCACCCAGCGCAGGGCGGACGTTTCGGCGTCGGCCACCCACAGCCGCTCCTCGGTCACCGCCAACCCGGACGGCTGTGCGAACAGCGCCTCGGGTCCGGGTCCGTCCACGAGTCCCTCGTCGGCCGTGCCTGCGGTGACGGTCACGGTTTCCTCGCGCGGATCGTACGCCCACAGCTGGTGCACCCCGGCCATGGCGATCCACACCCGGCCGTGCCACGCGGCGACGTCCCAGGGCGAGGAGAGGCTGATGGCACGAGCGGGGCCGGAAGCGGGCTCACCATGCCTGCGCTGCCGACCGGTGCCGGCCAGGGTGGTGACCGCGCCGGTGGCGGGGTCATAGCGACGCAGGGCATGGTTGACGGTGTCGGCGACAATCACCGAGTCGTCGGGGAGCAGGGCGAGTCCTTGCGGCTCGCTGAAGCGGGCGCGCTCGGCGGGCCCGTCCGTGAGGCCCCGTTTTCCGCTTCCGATCCGTCGCACCGGAGTCTCCCCGTCCCCGCCCAGCTCCACCAACTGGTGCCGACTGGTGTCGCTGACCAGGAAGTTTCCGGAGGGGAGTGCCAGCACTTTGCCGGGAAAGCGCAGAGCGGTCGGTTCCGGCTCCGGCGCCACGTACGGGGCGTCGCCGCGGCGCAGGGTGCCCTTCGCCGCGTGCTCGGCCTCCAGTTCTTGGACCAGCCGCTCGATGGTGTGCGCGTGTCCCTCGCCGGAATACTGGGCGACAACGTAGCCCTCTGGATCGATCACGACGAGGGTGGGCCACGCGCGCACCGCGTACTGCTTCCACGTGTCCAGCTCCGGGTCGTCCAGCACGGGATGCTCGACGGCGTAGCGCTCGACGGCGTCGAGGACGGCCCCGTGCTCGGCCTCGTGAGCGAACTTCGGCGAGTGCACGCCGACGATCACGACGGTGTCCCGGTGCCCGGCCTCAAGCTCGCGCAGCTCGTCCAGGGCGTGCAGGCAGTTGATGCAGCAGAACGTCCAGAAGTCGAGGACAACGATCCGGCCGCGCAGTGCGGTCAGAGTCAGTTCGCGGCCCCCGGTGTTGACCCAGCCGCCTCGGCCCGCCAGCTTGGGGGCGCGGACACGTGCGCGCTTCACCATGCCTTCAAGCCAACCACATCGCGCACGTGGCACACCTCGACTGCCGCGGTCCCCGGTGCCCTGCCCCCGTGGGCAGGTGACGGCCGGGGAACCGCGTCCTGGTGCACGGTCTCCCTCTGGGAGACACGACGGCTCCTCCACGCCGATCGACACGCCCGGGGGCGGCGGTTCGCTTCCGAAGCTCACAGACTCCGAGGTCCACAGCTACTCAAGCGACCCAATCCCCCGGACACGCTCGCGGCCTGCCAGGGATGGGCCCGGGCACATCGAGGACCACGGTGGGACCGGCGGCTCCGTAGGACTCGTCGGCACCGTCTTCCGGTCCGCCCTGTGCCGCCGCTCGGCGGTGGCTATGAGTGGATCGACGCCGTCGCGGCCGGAGGACCTCGATCCCGGCCCCTCGGTCAGGTCGTCACGCCGCGTCGGCGGGCTCGGTAGGCCGCCGCCTTGACGCGGTTGCCGCAGGTTTCCATGGCACACCATTCCCGCCGGTGCCCGCGGGAGCGGTCCAGGTAGGTCTGGGTGCATTCGGGGCGGGCACATTCGCGGAGCAGATCACCCTCCGGCCCACCGAGGGTCTCCACCGTCTCGCGAGCCAGGAGTGTCAGCGCCTGGGAGACGGTGCCCACGCGGTGGCGGGAGCCGTCGCGGTCGAGCCGCACGCCCACCGGCAGGCCGGCCGCCTGCCTGTTCACCTCGGAGAGCGCCTCGTCCGCCAGCGTTTCGCCCGCTAGCACGGAGGCGGTCAGCGAGTAGACGGCTTCGCGCAGCCTCCGGGCGGCGAGGAGGTCGCCCAGGTCGGCTTCGGGGGGCACGTCCACCATTCCGGACTCGACGAACCACATGTCGAGCGCTTCCGGAGACGCGAGCATCTCCGTCGGCTCCGTGGCGCGACGGGCGCGCAGGGTGCCGACGAAATCGAGGAAGAGGGTCCCGCAAGGAAAAGCATGCACGTCACTACTTTAAACGGTGACCCACAAGGACGCAATGCCCCCTGTCCGCGACCGGGCAGACTTCCTGCGGCGACCAGACAGGGCAAGGCCCGCACCCGAGGCCCGGCGGTCGAGGAACCCTCCGAGGGCCGACAGGCCGAACGTCAAGGCCCTCGTCTACCCACCGCCGAGGTCAACGCCCCCACGTCGTCTCGGTATCACAGCCCGGCGCGTCGGCCCGCCCCCATCGAGCACGCCGCACGCACGGCCAACCGAACCAACCGCCGGCACTGCTGCAGCCGTATGGCAGATCCGGGCCCACGCGCCTCCCTCGGAAGGCGCCCGACCGCCGACCCACCGTGACCTCCCGCGGCGGCCAGGGGCTCTGCAGGGCGGCCCTCCCCCACGATTTGTTCGCCGACGGCGCCGCCCGGAACCGTGCCGCGGGCCCGGCGCACCGCCGAAGCCTCCTGTGACACCAACGGCTGAGGGAGCCGGGCATGACGCGGCACCCCGATCTCGTCCGACGCCGGCACGATGCCCGTTCTCGACGTGGACCGGCCGCCGCGCGCACCCGCTCCACAGGCAGCCGGGACGACGGATGTGAGCTGAGCAATATTTGCTTGCTCAAGCAATCAGACGGCCATACGGTTGCCACGTCAAGGTTTTTGGCAGTCCACCGGACTGTGCCGAACGGCGCAAGCCGCGCACGGCTACGGGCTACCTCACACACGACGCGGAGGATGCGGAATGAACCGTCTTGAAGGACGCGCGGCACTTGTCACAGGATCGACCAGCGGGATCGGTCACGCCGTGGCGGAAGCCCTCGCCCGCGAGGGCGCCATCACCATCGTCACCGGGCGAAGCGCCGAGCGCGGCGCCCGGATCGTCGATGAGATCGCCGCGAAGGGCGGCCGGGCTCACTTCATCCAAGCCGACCTGACCCTGGGCGGCTCGGAGGTCGAGCGACTGGCGCGTGAGGCGGCGGAGCAGGCCGGCCAGTCGATCGACATCCTGGTCAACAACGCCGCCTATCTCATGGCCCCGCACCCCATGACAGAGACGACCGAGGAACAGATCGACCAGGCTCTGGCCGTCAACGTCAAGGTGCCATACCTGCTGACGGCGGCCCTCGTACCCGGCATGGTGGAACGCGGCTCCGGATCAGTGATCAACATGGGCTCGATCGGCGGCACCGCCGGCATCAAGTTCATCGCCCTCTACGGTGCCACCAAGGCTGGTCTGCACGCGCTGACCAAGTCGTGGACGGCAGAGCTGGCCGTCAAGGGCATCCGGGTGAACACCGTCGCCCCCGGGCCCACCCTCACCGAGGACAACGACGACTTCCGTCCGATGCTGGAGAAGCTCGCGGAGACCCACCCGGCCGGGCGTCCAGCCACGGGGGAGGAAGTAGCCGCAGCAGTGCTCTTCCTCGCCAGCGACGACGCCTCGGACATACACGGGGTGCTTCTTCCCGTGGACGGAGGCGCCCTCGCCCTGTGACCGAGGGACAAGGTACAGCCCCCGTGACGCGGTCCACGAGGGCTGTTCCTCGACGCCCGCACATGGAGAGGCCCCCCGACACCGTATCTATAATTGCCCGGACAACTAATTTTGGAGATCGGAGACCGCCGTGAAGGGCGATGCGCCGAGTGTCGTGGTGCGCGAGTTCTGGGAGAACTTCGGACCCACGTGTGATGACGCGAAAGCCACCTGTAGGAGGACCGTGCACGAGCAGGTGGCGTGGGAGTCCGTCCTGGCGGAGGCCAAACCCATCACCAGTCGCGATGAGCTGATCGAGGATCTCGAGCGAGCCCGTCGCGATCTCGGCGCGGAGGGCTACCACTTCGACGTGAAGTACGTCGCCGAACAGGGTGATGTCGTTCTGAGTCAGCGGATCGAGAAGGTCCTGGACAAGGACGGAGAGGTCCTGCACCTCTTCGACGTGATGGCTCTCACGCGGGTGCGGGACGGCAGGATCACATGGAATCGCGACTACTTCTACAACACCCAGAGCGAGGCGTGGGGCCGCGACGAGGGGCCCTGAGCCTGCCGCGGCCGTCGGAGCGGTCCGCACGGGCCGGTCGGTGACCAGCGAGTGCTCCGGTGACCCTCCGCCGCCCGTGGTCTTCCCGTCTGTTCGCGCCTCCACGGATCACGGCCGCCGGGCCGCGCACGACACCATCGTCCAGGCCATGTCCCGGAACGTGGGATCGTCCAGACATGACATCCCCCGCTCGACCTCTTCGTCCGTCATGAGGCCATGAGCCACCAGAGCGGGCCGGGCCTGTTCGAAGCAGGCACGCCAGTACCGGTCCTCCACTCCCCCCTCTCCGACCGTCGCCACGCGCACGGAGACGCGGATGTCCGTGAGGCCCGCGGCAGCCATGGCGGCCGGAATGCGGCCCGCCCAGCCGGCGTCCGTCCCCTGGGTCGTCGCGAGCAGGGTCTCGCAGTTCTCCAGAAGGGCCGCCCATTCCTGTCTTCCCGACAGGGCGGGCTTGAGATAGGTGGGGTCCTCGACGACGAGCCACCCTCGCCCGGGGGTCAGCCAGGAGGCCATCCTCTGTACGAGTTGCTCGGGACCGGGCAGGTGCGTGAGCACCGCACGGGCATGAACGAGGTCCCACTCGGCGGGGGTGAGGTCGTCCCGCGTCACGTCGTGAGGGCGTACCGTCACGGGTGAGGGCCACTCCTGGGCATCGAGAAGCGCCGTGTCGATGTCGGTGGCCATGACGCGGCCACCCGGGAAGCGCTGTGCCAGTCGGCGGGCGAGCCTCCCGTTGCCGGCGCCGACGACCGCGAACGACGCGTCCGGCGTGAGAGGAAGACCGGCGATGACGTCCCAGGTCGCGGGGTCGCACGTGGCCTCCAGCAGCGCCAGCCGATCCAGCTCTCCGGGTCGAGCGTGCCCGAGGACACCGTCGTCATAGCTGGTACGTCCTGATTCGTCCGTGGTCATTCGGAATTCCTCACGCGTCATCGGGCTTCCCGGGAATGCTTGACCAGCGAAGCAAACCCGCACCGCCCGCCGGGGTCAAGGGTGTCCAGGATCACGCCGTCGCGGATCCACTCCGGGAAGCTCTGCACTCCTCGACGACTTATACGGACGAAACCAAGACGACCGGTCGTATATTACGGCCGAAGCTCCCACGCAAGGAGAATTCTGATGAGCGACCTCACGAGCACCGCCATAGAGGCCCATGGCGGCCTGGAGCGCTTCAACCACTTCGAGTCGGTGACCGCGCACTTCCGCACCGGCGGCGCGCTCTGGGGACTGAAGGAGCAGGCCGGCGTGTTCCAGCACGCAGCGGTGCGAGTGGATCTGCACCGCCAGCACGCCAGCCACTACCCCTTCACCGCACCCCATCTGCGGACCTCCGTGACCCCCGAGCGCGTGGCCATGGAGAGCGAGAGCGGTGAGGTGAAGGCGGAACGACTCCACCCGCGCGCGGCGTTCGCCGGCCACACCCTGGAAACGCCCTGGGACGACCTCCACGTTGCCTACTTCGCCGGTTACGCGATGTGGACCTATCTCACGGCACCGTTCGCCTTCGCCGCCTCCGATTTCCGCACCGAGGAACTCCCCTCCGTGAGAGAGAACGGACAGACCCTGCGCCGTCTGAAGGTCACCTTCCCCGACCGCATCGCCACCCACAGCCGGGAGCAGACCTTCTACTTCGACCAGAACGGGCTCCTGCGCAGGCACGACTACACCGCCGACGTCCTCAACGCGGGCCCCGTCGCGCACTACGCCTCCGACTACAGGGAGTTCGACGGCATCCTGCTGCCGACGCGCAGGCGCGTGCACCCTCTGGCCGCCGACGGAACCGTGAACCAGGAGCTGGAACTGGTGACCATCGACATCGAGAGCGCCCTGTTCGTCTGAGCACCCACGGCACGAGCCGCCTGCGACGCCGTGAGCGTCCCGGGCGGCACGGGCCCCGACGCCTGAAACATGTCAGACGCCACCCCACCGCTCGGCGCGGACTTCACAGTTCAAGCCACCCCTTCTTCCGCGCATTGGCGCCCGCCTGGAATCGGGTCCGGGCCCCCAACCGCTCCATGAGAGCCGCCACGCGGCGCGTGGCCGTTCGCTGGCTGACGCCCAGTTGACGGGCGATCGCCTGGTCCTTGAGCCCATGGTGCAGCATGCGCAGCAGCAGCACGTCCGCCTCGCTCGGCGGTTCCTCCGCTGCACGACCGCCGCCGTCGGACGGCATGCCGTCCCCGAGAAGCGGTTCGGCCCTGCTCCAGTAAGCCTCGAACAGCTCGATGAGGGCGTCGAGCAGTCCTGACGCGTGCACCACCGCGATGCTGTCGTACACACCTCCCGTGAGCGGCATGACGGCGGTACGCCGGTCGAATATGTGCAGTTTGAACGGTAGCCGGGGGAGCATCCTCGACCGCTCGCCCAGTGCGGAGAGTTTGAGCACCGTCTCGAAGCGGCCGGGGTAGGCCATGGAGTCGGGACAGTAGATGGACCGGATGTCGACGCCCCGATCGAGCCATGCACGCGTGACCGCCGTCTCCGTCGAGCCGTCGTACGGCTGGCCGTTCAGCCGGTCGAGATAAGGAGGTCGGTCCAGTATCCAGAAATGGGTACTGAGCGAGGCGCTCAATTCGGCCACCCGCCGTACCACGTTCTCCTTCCCGGTGAGCACCTCGACCAGGTCGCCGGGATTGCTGCGGAACCGCCCCGTTCGGTACATGTCCTGCAGGACGTCAACGACGGCCTCGACTTCGGAGAAGGCCGACACCACCTCGGCACGGCGCCTGTTGAGGAGTGCGGTCAGTGTGGAACGCGGGCCGGTCGCTTCCCAGCGGCCCGGTGCCTCGCGGTGTGCCAGACCGAGCGCCGCCAGTCGCCGCAGGGCATATGTGACACGTGTGGGCGTGGACTCGACGACGTGTGAGAGTGCGGTGGCGTCACTGCCCGCACGGGTGAGCAAGGCGCGGTAAACACTCTCGTCGAAGGCACTGATGCCCAGTACGTCGAGCAAGACCCACCTCTCTCGCGGACCGGGCGGCGCCCGGAGGCCGAGCCATGCCGGCTGTACAACTGCGATGGCGTGTACGGCCATCGAGACCGAAGACGCCACGAGAGTATCTGGACGCAACCCGTACAGGCGACGTTCACTTCTGGCGGATCCCGTGCCAACCTGCTCGCGCCTGTCCTGGGTGCACCGGGTTCCTGCTCAGGCGAGTGGATGCTCGCTCCCGAATTCAGCGCGATGGGGAGGACTCTGTGGCGATCACGTCACGAAGAACAAGGCTGCGGCTCCACGGTGGCTCCGCCGGAGCTGCCGTCGCCGTGGGGTCACTGGTCGCAGCGCTCCTGCCGTTCACCACACACACGGCTCTCGCCGCACCGGCCGAAAGCCACTCGGCGGAGACCGGACGCTATGTCGTCACACTGACCGACCAGCCCATCGCCACCTACGACGGCGGCGTGAACGGGATTTCCGCCACCAAGCCCGCCCAGCACGCGAAGGTCGACGTGACCAGCGCAGCCGCCCGTCGGTACCGCACTCATCTGGAGGAGCGGCAGAACCAGGTCGCGCGGAGCGTGGGAGCCACGGCCCGCCGCCATTACGCGGTCGCAACCAGCGCGTTCAGTGCCGAACTGACCGCAACCCAGATGGTGCGGTTGAAGGCGACGCCCGGAGTCACCTCCGTCGTACCGGACGTCCTGAACCGCACTACCGACGACAGAGTCTCCACGGACTTCCTGCGTCTGTCGGGCCACAAGGGCCTGTGGTCCGCGCTCGGCGGCGCCGAGGCGGCCGGCCGGGGCATCGTCGTCGGCGACATCGACACGGGCATCTGGCCCGAGAGCCGCTCGCTCGACGCCCCTTCCCTGGGCACGAAACGCCCTCCGGCCTCGGATCCGTACCGGCCCTACCGCAGCGGCACCACCACCATGATGCGCAAGGCGGACGGCAGCACGTTCACCGGAGCCTGCCAGTCCGGCGAGCGTTTCAATGCCGATGACTGCAACCAGAAAGTGATCGGCGCCCGCTACTTCGGTGAAACCTGGCTCGACATGGTTCCGGAGGCAAATCGCGCCGACTACGTCTCCCCGCGAGACGGACAGGGCCACGGCACCCACACCGCCACCACCGCGGCCGGCAACTTCGGTGTCCGCGCGTCGGTAGACGGCCGGAATCTGGGAACGGTGTCCGGTGTGGCACCCGGCGCGAAGATCGCCGTCTACAAGGCGCTGTGGGAAAGCAAGGACGGGACGCAGTCCGGCGGCATGACCAGTGACATCGTTGCCGCGATCGAGCAGGCCGTGGCCGACGGCGTCGACGTCATCAACTACTCGGTCGGCACACTGTTCGAGTCCTCGCTCAATGGCCCGGTCCAGGCAGCGTTCCGCAATGCCTCGGCAGCCGGCATCTTCGTCTCCGCCTCGGCCGGCAACAACGGCCCCGACCAGAAGACGCTCGACAACACGCCCCCGTGGGTCACCACCGTCGCAGCCGGAACCATCGCTCCCCACAAGGGCACCGTCGTCCTCGGCGACGGAACGCGCTACACCGGCGTGAGCACGACCATCACCCGAGACCTGGGGCCCAAGCCCCTCGTGGCGGCCGAGACCGTCAAGGCGGCCGGGGCGTCCGCCTACGACGCCTCCCTGTGCGCGGAGAACACGCTGGACGCCGCAAAGACGACCGGAAAGATCGTCGTCTGTGATCGCGGCGTGAATGCCCGGACCGCCAAGTCCGCCGAAGTCGCCCGTGCCGGCGGCGTCGGAATGGTCCTCGTCAACCTGAGCGCTTCCAGCATGGACGCCGACCTGCACCCCATCCCGACCGTTCACCTGAACGGCGCGGGAGCGAAAACCGTGCGGGACTACGCGCTCACCGACGGAGCCAGCGCCACCCTGACGACAGGCGGCAGTGACACTCCGTACCCCCAGGTGGCGGAGTTCTCCTCCCGCGGGCCGTCCGTGGCCAACGGCGGCAACCTCCTCAAGCCGGACATCACCGCGCCCGGGGTCTCGATCCTGGCGGCGGTGGCGCCTCCAACCAACGGCGGCCACGCCTTCGCCTTCCAGTCCGGCACATCCATGGCCGCGCCCCACATATCCGGCCTGGCCGCGCTCTACCTCGGCGAGCATCCCTCCTGGTCGCCGATGCGCGTGAAGTCGGCCATGATGACCACCACGACGCCGACCAAAACCTCAGCCGGTGCGGTCAGTTCTGACGTCTTCGCGCAGGGCGCGGGTGAGGTCAATCCGTCGACCATGCTCCAGCCGGGCCTCGTGTACGACTCGACGGAGCAGGACTGGCTCGCGTACCTCGAGGGGTCGGGCGTCGACACCGGCACTGGCGTCGCAGCCAAGGACCCCAGTGACCTCAACTACCCGTCCATAGCGGTGAACGAGCTGCTCGGCCGACGGACGGTGACCCGCACGGTCACCGCCGTCACGCCAGGCACCTACACGGCGCACGTCTCGCCCCTGACCGGGGTGAAGACGACGGTCAGCCCTTCGACGCTCCGCTTCACCAGGCCGGGCCAGACACGGACCTTCGAGGTCACCTTCGCCGTCGACACCGCCACGGTCGGTACGCCCGTCACCGGTTCCCTCACCTGGAGCGGGGCGCACCGGAGTGTGCGCAGCCCGATAGTCGTGACTCCGCAGAGCGTCCGGGCACCCGAGCGTGTCACGGGTGCCGGGGCCGCCGGACAGGTCTCCTTCACCGCGACGCCCGCCGTGCGGCCCTTCACGGCCACCGCGTATGGCCCCGCACGCGGCGACCGCGTGCACGGCTCGGTGACCAGCCACGGCGGTCCCACGGACAGTGAGCAGTACTTCACGGTCCCGATCGCCGCGGGAACGAAGGCCGTCGAGTTCACGGCGCGCACCGACTCCCCGGACGCTCAGGTCGCCCTGGTGGTGTGGCCGCTCGTCGACGGCCAGCCCACCTCGTCGGGAGAGGTGGTCCTGCCGACCAACGACGCCTCGGTGGCGCTGCCCCGGCCTCAGGTCGGTGACTACCGCGTGGCGGTGGTGACGCTGGGCGACGCGGAAGGGACGACCTCGACCCCCTTCACGTTGCAGACGAACAGCGTCGGTTCACAAGCCCTCCCGGCCGGGAAGGTCACGGTCACTCCCACGTCGTACGACGGCCCGGTGGGAGTCGCGCTGGATGTGTCGGCCTCGTGGTCGGGAATCCTCACGAGCGACCGGTCCACGGCCTGGATCGAGTACCCGAACGGTGCGGGCACGGTGCTGAGCCTCAACTGAGGCCAGTGCCTGGAGCCCGTGTCCCCCGTCGAGCCGTGCGGGCCGGCCGGTCCGGCTCCACACGACTCGACGGGGCCGTCCTCGGGTGGGCGCGGCTTCGGCCCGGGTTGTGCCACCCTGACGGTCGACAGCCACTTCGTGTGATGGGCGGCCTCAACCGAGGTCGCCCAGGTGCGAGTTGACGACTCTCGCGGCATCCGCCAGCTCAGGCAGTTCCACCACGATCACTCCGGCCTCCACCAGCTGCTCGTGGCCGACGCAGTCATCGACGAACAGGCTGGGCTCCCGCCAAGCCGTGATCACACGCGGAATGCCGGCACCGATGATCCGCCGGGCGCACGGTGTCCGGGTGGCACTGCGCTGCGAGCAGGGCTCCAGCGTGCTGTAGAGCGTGGCCCCCAGGAGGCGGGGGTCGTCGGGATCGAGCTGGTCGAGGGCGACCTCTTCGGCGTGCTCGCGGGGGCCAGTCGCCCGGGAGTAGCCGAATGCCAGCTCCTCGCCGTCCTCACCGACGATGACGGCGCCGACCGAGTAGGCGCCGTCGGCCGGAGGGCACAGAGCAGCGAGGTCGATCGCACGCCGCATCCAGCGCAGGTCCTGATCTCGGGTGGGTGTGTACATCAGACACGCTCCTTGGGGGAGTACCGGATCAGAACGACGTCGCCAATGGCTCGGACCTCCAGCACCCTCATCCGGGCAGCCGGTCCCCCCGGGTAGCCGGCGGCCCCCAGGAAGCGGGCCGCCTCCGGCTGGCCCACCACGAGCGGCGCTATGGCGAGGTGCACTTCGTCGGCGAGGTCCGCGGCCATCAACTGCGTGTGGATCGAACCGCCCCCTTCCACCATCAGCCGCTCAACCCCCCGGCGGCCCAGCTCGTCGAGAACCAGGCCCCAGTCGAGATCCGGTCCGATGCCGACGACATCGGCCAGGTCTCCGAGGGCGGCACGCACCTTCTCCACCGCACGGTCGACCGTGATCACCAGCTTCTCTCCCCCGACATGCCAGAACCTCAGGTCGGCGGACAAGTCACCGGTGCGGGTCACCGTGACCTTGACCGGGTACTCCGGCTTCCCGTCGGCCACACGCTGCGCGCGGCGCCGATCGCTGTTCACCAGAAGACGGGGATTGTCCCGGCGCACGGTGTTCGCGCCGATCAGGATGGCGTCGGAGGCTGCACGCACCTGGTCGACGCGGTCGAAGTCAAGGTCGTTCGACAGCCGCAGCCGTTCGGCGCCGGCGTCGTCCAGGTAACCGTCGACCGACATGGCGGCCGACAACACGACATAGGGGCGGTCGGTCATCGGATCAGGCATCCCATCTGGTCTCGTGACGTGTACCGGGGAGGGGCGAGAACGGCGGTGCGGCTCGGCAAGGAAGCTCGCGGGCCCATGACCAGTCACCGGCACACATCTGATTTACTCGACAAGTAGTGTATTTCAGAGAGCAAAGTGAACGGTGAGAGTAGACATGGGCACGACCAGCACGCGTCCCCGGTCCGAAGGACCAGGTGACAGTGGAGCTTCGAAGGCTCCCAGCAATCCGTTCGCCCACCTGGACGGCGCCACCGACGAAGCACAGTCCCATGTGATTCGCTATCTCGACGCGGCGGCCGCCCATCACGAGATGCAGCGCATGCGGTCAGCCGCCTTCGACGCGTTCGCTCCGGCTCCGGGTGAACGCCTGCTCGACATCGGATGCGGCGCAGGGGAGGTGGCCCGCCAGCTCGGGGCCCGGGTGGGCAAGAAGGGCCACGTGGCCGCCGTCGATCGGTCCGCCCTGGCCATCTCCGTGGCCTCGTCCAGGCATGACGGCACACCGGTCGATTACGCGGTCGGGGACATCACGGCACTCGACGCTCCCGACGGCCACTTCGACGGGGTGCGGTGCGAACGGGTGCTGCAGCACCTCACCGATCCTGACGAGGCGCTCAGGGAGCTGATCCGTGTGACACGGCCCGGTGGCCGCGTCTGCGTCATCGACACCGACTGGTCGTCCTACGCCTGGGACGGCTTCGACCACATGACCGAAGTGGCCGGGCATTTTCCGTTCCCCGACCCCGGAGCCGGCCGTACCGTTCGCGCGCGCATGGTCCGAGCAGGGCTGCTGGCGACCACACCTCTCCCGGTGACGCTCCGCTTCACAACGCCCGAGGACGCAGCCTCTGTGGTGCCGTTCTTCGACCCTCACGCTCTGGGATTGTGTGTGGAGCCCGACCTGACGAAGCGGTTCCTCGACTCCGTCCATGAGTCAGCCGAACGCGGGGACTTCCTGTTCGCGTTCACCATGTGGGTCACCATGGGGCGGCTGGCAGGCGCCTGACGGCGGCTCGGTGCGCCGGCCCTTGCGTTGGTGTGGACCGGGGCCGGGCCGGAGGCCGAGCGGCGGGCGGCCTTCCTGACGGCCTCCGTCCGGGCCGGTGGGGCGACCGGGGCGCCCCGGCTCCGCGATCTCGGCCGCCGCCTGTCCCATGGCCCGACCCAGCCCGGGTCACGCACCCGCGGGCCCGCCACGGGTGTCCCGGGCCGGGTAATCAGGTGGTGAGCCTTCGCATCCGCCACACCGACAGCGCCACGAGCGCCAGGCCGACCGTCAGACACAGAGCCGTGGCCGTCCACTGGAGGCTCCAGAAGTGGGAGACCGGGTGGTACTCGGCCCAGCGGCCGGTAAACCCGTGCGACGTCAGGCACTGCCGGTAACTGTCCTGGGGCAAGCAGTCTGTGGCCTCGGAGGCACGTCGACCGTCCGCGGTCAGCGGGCCGTCCCCAAGCAGCCAGACGTTGTCCGGCACCCGAGGTTCCGCGGTGTTCTGCGCGACGGAGGAGCTGGCTGGCCACAGGTGCGGACGGACCCGTTCGAGCATGGCGAACAGCCCGGCTCCCGCCACGAGAGCGGTGCCCATGGCCACGACCGTGCGGCCGAGGAACAGGCCGAGCGTGGCACCCAGAAGGAAGAACAGCACGCTGAGGCCCACTACGATCGGGCCGACCCCGTAGAAGGGGTACCAGTCGTACCAGGGGAACAGCGGACCCATGATCTCGGCAATCGGGTGCCACCACCAGGTCATGGCGCCGGCGACGACGCCGCTGACGATCACGGTCACAGCAAGCGGCACGCCCAGTTTCGCTGCGAACCAGCGCAGGCGAGTGACGGACTGGGTGGCCACAGTGCGGTAGGTGCCGGATTCCAGTTCCTGGGCGAGCTGGGGCCCGCCGAGGAACACTCCGAACAGAAAGGGCAGCACCGGCATGAGCTGCAGGGGGCGCCGCAGCGGGTACTGGTACTCCTTGCCGAAAGCAAGCAGGTCGCGCGTGCACGGTGCGGAGCGCACGGTGCCGCCGCGGCACGCGTCGAGATGCCGTGCGGCGATGGCCTCGGTCACATGCTGGTGCTGCACGGCGGCATAGACGGCTACGGCCGCGGCGGCCAACAGGCCGACGAGGAATACGGCGCGGTTCTGTCGCCACATGAGCCACGTCAGTCCGCGCAGACGCGGACCGTACCGAACGCCCGCCCGGGGTCGAGGGCTAGCGGTGCTCATGCCGACACCTGGCTTCCGTGGACCCGAGCTCCGACGGTGAGAACCGGAGACGCATCCGGCGCGTCGAGATAGCCGAGCACCAGCTCCTCGAGAGTGGGCGCGCGGTGGCCGTCACCTGGGAGTGGGGTGTCGGCGGTGCGTACCAGCGACGTGGTCTCCCGGCCATTGGCGGTGGTCGCGACGATGTCGTACAGATCAGGCTCCGACGAGTGCGAGCGGCCCCCCTTCCTCGAAGTGATGTGCCGGTGCTGGTCCAGGAGGATGTCCACCTCGCCGGCCAGGCGGACTCGGCCGTTGTTGATGAGTACGAGGTAGTCGCAGGCGTTCGCCAGCTCGGACACCAGGTGGGAGGACATGACCACGGTCGCCCCGTTGGTCCGCGCCTCGGCACGCAGGAGGTCGGTCATCTGCCGGCGTACCAGCGGGTCGAGATCGGCCATGGGTTCGTCCAGGAGCATCAGCCGGGGCCGCTTGCCGAGGGCGAGCGCGAATGCGACGCGTGTGGACTGACCTCCGGAGAGCGTGCCGATCCGGGCTCCCATCGGTATGCCGCCGGCTTCGACGACTGACTCGGCGGCCTCCTGGTGCCAGGTGGGGTTCAGTTCCTGTCCCATGCGCAGGATGTCTCGCACGCGGAAGCGCGGGTAGAGCGCCTTGCGCTGGCTGAGGAAGGCCGTGTTCCTGCGGGCTTCGGGGCTGCCGGGACGGTGCCCGGACAAGGTGATCGTGCCGGTTGTCGGTTCAAGGAGGTCGGCGGCCAGCGAGAGCAGGGTCGTCTTCCCGGCTCCATTGGGCCCGACGAGGGCGCACATGCTGCCTGCTGGGAGCCGGAAGGAACTGTCGCGAAGGGCCCACCCGCGGCGGTAGCGCTTGCCCAGCCCATGCGTTTCCATGGCCGGGACGGAAGTGACCTGAGGGTCCGTGACTCGGTCTGTCATGACGTGCTGAAACCTGTGTGATCTTTCGGGAGTTGTCGGGAGGGGTCCGCGGCCGTGCGGGAGTGGCGTACGCCTCGGTCCGGCTCTCTGTCATCCCTCCTGCGGGCGGGCTTCGCCCGCGGTGTCGCTGCGACGGCGCAGCGTCAGGAACAGTGCCAGGACGCCCGCAACGAAGGGCAGCAGCCAGGCCAGCCCGGGGACGGGCGCGCCGGCGGTCCATGCCGTCAGGTGGGCCACGAGACGCTCGGCCATGGGCACGCCGCCCATGAGGAGGAGCAGCACGCCGAGGAGGACCGCGGTGAGTCGCGCGGGCTGCGGGAAGGGGAGGGCGGTGGTCTTGTGTGTGGATCGGTTCATGACGCCGACGCTATGACCGGGTGCCACGTGCAGGCATCGGCAGAAAGTCGGCGATCCCGAGGTGACCAAAGTAGCGGAGGTGACCAAAGTAGCGGTGGGCCCATCGGCGGGTCGTTCCCGCTCCGCGGTGGAGGAGCCTTGGGAAGAGGACGAGTGGGGGGTCGCGGTGCTCGTGGGGGGAGGAGCGTGATGAGCCGAGGGCCGGGAGCCAGAAGTCCACTGCCCTTGACGACCTGTATCGGCAGGCTCTTGACCATTGCCATGGCCCGGGTGCTGATGGCGCGGCAGGAGAGACTCGTCCGCGACTCGGTGGTCATGCCCCCCTCGCGGGACAGCCGGAGACATGACCACCGAGGACCTACCGGCAGTCGCGCTCCGGGGGAAGGACGCGGACTGCGGGCAGGGGCGGGCCCTGGCGACAGGCGTGCACCCGATGGGAAGCCCCCACCACCGGGCATCCACCCGGATAGGAACGCCGGGGCTTCGTCAAGCGACGGCACCTGGACACATCGATTGACTGGGCAATTATGCGTTCACATGGACGGGCCTGTCAACGCGGACAGCGGGCGCGTGCAGCGGGCGGGACCCCTGAGCGCAGGGTCGGTGGTTCGGCCGCCGCCGGCCGAACCTGGGCGCGGCATTCTCCCGCCCCAGGGATGCGAGCCGTCCGGAATCGGCTGGCCGCTGAGCCGGTCGGGGCGTCCGCGGGCCTTCGGGAAGGCGGGTGGATCCGGGCAGTGAATGACACCCGTGAAAATCGCCGCGAGGCGCGCAAGAAGTGATCACGGCGCTCATGAGATGAGACGAGTGTTACGGAGGCGACTTCGACGTGACCCGTGTTGACCGGGCGGGGCCTGTGCCCCGTTCCACGCACGGTCAAGTGAACCATTTCGGCCATCACCTTCGTATCAATTCCGAGGAGATTTTCCCCAGTCAATCGGAATGTGGACCAGCAAAAGACATGTCACGTCAGCCTGCCTCGACGTCAAGGCTTCCCAGTCACAGATCTGCCAGATCCGCGCACCGGCGCCGGAGCGGACGAAACCGCCAGAGGCGAGTGGGACGAACCCTGATCATCTTGTTCCTCGCAGCGGTCGCCCTGAGCGTCCCCTTCCTGTCGCGGTACATGGACGGTGGGCCGGGCGTCGCCGGTGCGGTGGCGAAGGAGCAGAGCCGCCAGACCCCTCCGCCCGTTTTCACGAGGTCGTCTGCTGCGGCGCAGGCCGACACAGACGGTTTCGTGACGGCGAGGGTGTCCGCTGCGCCGATCGGCACAGGCACGGTCCGACGCTTCAAGGTCCGCGTGGAGGAGGGAATCGGCCTGTCGGCCGACCGCGTGGCCCGCGAGGTCTACGGGATACTTGCCGATCGCAGATCTTGGACGGCGGACGGCCACGACAGCTTCCAACTCGTGTCCGAAGGCAGCCGGGATTTCGTGGTGGTCATCGCCTCTCCCGCGACGGTCGACAGAATCTGCGGCGCAGCCGGACTGAAGACACGGGGCGAGGTGAATTGCGATGTCGGCTCCCGTGTCATCGTCAACTTGAAGCGCTGGCAGACCGGTTCTCCCAATTTCCATGGCTCTCTGGCCGACTACCGGGCGCTGATTATCAATCACGAGGTTGGGCACCGTATCGGGCACGGCCACGAGACGTGTCCCGGACCCGGCAGGCCGGCGCCGGCCATGATGCAGCAGATCGACGGGTTGCACGGCTGCAAGTCCAACGCCTGGCCCTACGACGGAAAGGGGACGTATCTCGGCGGGCCCAAGGTGCCGTGACCCCGCCCGTACGACGGTTGGGCATGGCCCGCGTGTGCCAGCGCGCGGAGGGCAGGGCGCCGCCCCGCGTCGACTCGGCCGTAGGGGCGTGGGGCGCGCCCGCAGGGGTGGCTTCAGCCGAACAGGGCGAGCACGGCGGTCCTCTTCAGGACGTGCTCAGCGCGTTCCCACGTCCAGCCGCTCTCCACCACCAGGGTGTGCCAGCTCAGGGGCCCGAACCAGTACCAGAGGAGGTCGGCCGTCTCCTCCACCGGGCAGGAGGGCGACGGATCGAGTGAGTGCAGGTGACCGGCGACGGCCCGCAGTGCGTCGCGGTACGCGGCCATGGCTCGCTCCCAGAGGGCCTCGCCGTCCTCGTGGACCGGGAGTGCTTTGCGGATCGCTTCGTGCACGGCGTGCTGACTCTCGTTGCCTGCTCGCGTCCCCCGGGCCAGCGCTGCTACGACCGTCTCCGGCGTACGCATGCCGAGCATCTCCTCGGTGGCCTGCCGGTACCCTGACGCGGCCACACCTTGGTCGACGATCCGGTTCAGGATGTCGCTCTTGCTCCCGACACTGGCGAACACCGTCTTCGGCGCCACACCGGCGGCGGCCGCGATGTCGGCTACAGCCACACGCCCGTAGCCGCGTTCGGCGAACAGTGCCGTCGCTCGGCCGAGGATCAACTCACGGGTGCGGGCGGCACTCCGTTCACGCAGTGGAGACACGTATGGGCGCTTGGGCGACATGTTCGGATGCTAGCATCACCGATTCATTAGGTATGCTACTACCTCAATGTGGGACGCGCCGAGCGCGTCGCCGACGAAGGGCTTGATTCATGGGAATGGACGCACTGCAGCTGGGACGCGGCCTCTTCCGCATCCTCGAGACGGGCGATCGGGCGCTGGCCGCGGACGTCGTGCACCCGAACTTCCGCAACCGTGAGTCTTCCGTTTCGCCACGGGCCTGCTCCCTCCCGGGGCCGGCCGGCGTGCTTGCGTCGGGCGCATGGATGCGCTCCGCCTTCAGCGACTTGCGCTTCGCCGTCACTGGGATCATTCATGAGGAGAACCACGTCTGGGTGCGACTGCGCATGCAGGGTCGCCAGACGGGAGCCTTCGTCCGTTTCCGTGACGGCGTGCTCGACCAGGCCGTTCCTCCCACCGGGCGGGAGATCGACTTTGAGCAGATCCATGTGCTCGGTCTTCGCGACGGCAAGGTGGTCTCGCACGAAGCGGTCCGGGACGACATCACGATGCTCGGGCAGTTGGGCGTGTTCCCGCCGGAACCGGCCGGAATGCTGCGCATGGTCCTGTGGCGGCTGACCGGTCGGGCCAAGCGCGCCGCGCAGCAGGTGACGGCGCGAGCAGCCGAAGCGGCCGCCAAGGCGTAACGGGCTCTCCTTCCGAGCGACTCGACCAGGCCGCGACAGCGACCGGGCAACCCCTTGCGCCCTCGTTCGCGAGGGCGCAAGGGGCAACTCGGCGACATGAACACGTATGTCATGCAGTCAAACCTCATCTGTGTTCCACCTGGAGGCCGACCTGCGCTTCCTGGGGTGCACCGCGGGTCGGCTCGGAACCCTCGGCCATCTGGAGCGTGATACGTGTGAGGCTGGTACACATGTAGGGTGTCTCCGAAGCGGTGCTCGGATCCGTGTACTTCCCACCGGTTGCGGGTGTCAGGGTTACGGTCTCGGCTCCTGCAGCGGTCACCCATGCGAGGGCACCGTGCACCGGTGTTCCCGACGTTACGGAGCTGCGATGCGCGCGGAGACCCTCCCCCAGATGTTCATCGAGGTCGCGGCCCGGCACGGGTCGCGCGAAGCCCTGGTGGACGGGCCGATCCGGCTGACGCACGCAGAAGTTCTGCAGCGGGCCGTCACCGTGGCCCACCGGTTGCGCGACCGCGGCGTCGCACCGGGGGACCGCGTCGCCATCCTGCTCCCCAACTGCTGGCAGTACGCGGTCGGTTACATCGGCGTGCAGCTGGCGGGCGCCATCGCCGTCCTGGTGAACACCCGGCTCACCGGGCAGGAACTCGACCATGTCCTGGGCGACAGCGGCGCGGTGGTGATCCTCACTGACGCAGCGGACGGCCCCATGGGCGCCCGGGTCCCGCCCCGCCACACCGCGCGCCGCATCCCGGTCCACGAGCTCGTCGCCGAACCGGAGGCCCCCCGCGCGGAAGTCGATCCGCGCACTCTGCCCGGCTGCCACCGCGTCCCCGGGGACGTGGCGCACCTGCTCTACACGTCGGGTACGACGGGCCGGCCCAAGGGCTCGATGCACACCCACGCGAATCTCCTCGCCAACGCCCGCACCGTCCGTGAACGCCTCGGTGCGGGGCCGGGCGAGCGGACGCTGATCGCCGCCCCGATGTTCCACGCGACCGGCGTGGTCTCGCAGTTCGTGGGATTCTTCACCGGCGGCGCCTGCTGCGTCATGGTGCCGGAGTTCGAAGCGGAGACCGCGGTCGAGGTGATGGTGCGCGAACAGATCACCTTCTTCGCCGGTGTGGCGGCCATGCTCAGGCTGATCCTGCTCAGGGCTCAGGATGCCGCCCGCGACCTGTCCGCTCTGCGCTTGTTCGTCATGGGCGGGTCGCCGGTTCCGGAGGGCTTTCCCGCCGAGGTTGCCAGACGCCTGCCCGGCCTTCGACTCGGCAACGTGTGGGGCATGACCGAGGGCACCTCCATCGTGACCTACACCGACGGGGACGAGTATCTCGCCCGTCCCGCAACCGTGGGCCGACCAGTCGCCGGGCTCGACGTGGCCGTCTCCGTCGACGGTGCGTCTCCTCGGGACCTGCGGGACACCGTCGGGGAGCTGTGCGTGCGCGGGCCCGTGGTGACCGCCGGTTACTGGAACAACCCCCAGGCCACCGCCTCCGCCTTCGTTGACGGCTGGCTGCACACGGGCGACATCGGCAGCGTCGACACGGACGGCTTCGTCCGGGTCCTCGACCGGCTCAAGGACATGATCATCCGCGGCGGTGAGAACATCTACAGCATCGAGGTCGAGGGCGTCTTGGCCGGCCACCCAGGGGTCGCCGACGTGGCGATCGTCGGTGTGCCCGATCCGGTACTGGACGAGCGAGTGCGCGCGGTGATCGTGCCCCGGCCCGGCCACGCCCCTTCAGTGGAGTCGCTGCACGCCCATGCGGCGGCGGCCCTGGCCGACTACAAACTGCCCGCCGAGTACGTCTTCGTCTCGGAGCTGCCCCGCAATCCGTCCGGGAAGGTGCTCAAACGTCGGCTTGCCGCGAGCGCGGAACCCGGCCAGGGTTCGGTGCCCGCCAAAACGCCGGGGAAGGCGACCGTCCACCAGGAACCCGCGTGAGCTTCACCGCCGGCGCCGCCTGCCCGACCAGGTGGCGCCGTCCGGCCTGGGGGCCGTGTCCTCCACCGTGACCTTCTTCAGGTCTCTCGGTGGCGCGGTGGGAGTCTCGGTGCTCGGCTCGGTGCCGACCGTCCGGATCGGTCACCATGCCGGGGAAACGATCGGTCAGCTCGCCCCACGGGACCAGGTGACGGCCGCAAGAACCTTCACGTACTGCGCGCCGATCGCCCTGGCCGCCTTCCTGGTCATGCTGTTCATCAAGAACGTCCCGCTGCGCGCCACACGTGGCTCGCCCCAGGAGGCCCGGGCCTCGGTGGCCGTCGCCGGGCCACTGATGCCCGCGGGAGGCGTCGCGGCCGACGGGCGGCTGGTCGCGAGACGCAGACCCGTCCACCGGTCCCGCGGGCCGCTCCCCAGGAGCGTGAGCAGAGCCGGTCCTTCCGGAGAGAGCACCCCGGAAGACGGTCCTTGCGAGTCATAGCCCTTTGACCTTTCTCGACCGGTCGTCTACTTTGTAGGCGACCGGTCGTCTTGAATCCAGTCCGGTCGCCTCCCCCGAACCACAGCGAACGGAGACCGCCGCTCATGACCACCCCCGTGAAGCTCGCCATCGTCTACTACTCCTCCACCGGAACCATCGCGACGATCGCCAGGGAGCTGCATGACGCCGGCGTCAAGGCGGGTGCCGAGGTCCGCCTGGTCAGGGCGGGCGAGCTGGCCCCCCAGGCCGCCATCGATTCCAATCCCGCGTGGGCCGCCAACCAGACCGCCACCGCGGACGTCCCCGAGGCCACCCCGGCGGACGTCGACTGGGCGGACGCCGTCATCTTCGGCACCCCCACCCGCTTCGGCAACGTCTCCTCGCAGCTGAAGCAGTTCATCGACACCCTCGGCGGCCTCTGGGCCGAGGGCAAGCTCGCTGACAAGGTCTACAGCGGTTTCGTCTCCACCGCCACGGCTCACGCCGGGCACGAGTCGACCCTGCTCGCCCTGTACAACTCGGTCCACCACTTCGGCGGCATCGTCGTCAGCCCCGGCTTCACGGACCCGGCCAAGTTCGCCGACGGCAACCCCTACGGCACCTCCCACGCGGACGGCCAGGGCACCAACCCGGTCGGCGACACGACTCGCACGGCCGCCCGCATCCAGGCCGAGCGCGTCGTCGCGATGGCCGCGAAGCTGAAAGCGGCGGCCGAGGCCGAGCCGCGCACAGAAGCCGCACCCGACGCCGAGCCGCGCGCCGAGGCGGAGAGCCCCCGGCGCTGGTGGCAGCGCCGCCGCAAGTGACGGTGCACCCCCGGGAAACGGCCTGCCGATGGATCGGCAGGCCGTTTCGCTTGCCGCAGGACCGGTGCGGTCCCCCGTGCACGTGTGGCGCGCGACACCTTGCCCAGGTATGCACCGGGCCATGAACTTGCTATATTTGCTTCGCACAGCAATTAATGGTTCCGCCTCACCGCACCGACGTGCTCCGCGCCAAGAACCCAGCCCCCGCCCGAAGGGAAAGCACGTGCCCACCACCCTGACCGACATCCAGCCCCAGCACTCCCGGACCGACCGGCCCCTGGGTGCTCTCGAGACCGCAGGCACCGGGCGGCACCGCGGCCGTCGCGCCGAGGGGGACGTGTGGACCGCCGGAAGCGAGACCGTCGGTCACGGACGCCATCGCAGGAGCACGTGCGTCATGGCACCGGGACCGGTCACCGCTTCCGACGACCCCGGCATCGGCGGTCGGCTGGACGGCTAGCCCGGAACGGGGCTCCGGATTCGCGTGCCGAGCAGTCCCTCTCCACCGATGCCACATGCCGGGCAGGGGGCGGACCCCGAAACGATCGAAACGCCTGACAGGAAATTGATAATGCAAATAGGTATCTTCGGTGTGGGAGATCTGGCCCGTGACCCGGTCTCGGGACGGACCCCCACGGAACACGCCCGCATCAAGGCCGTGGTGGAGTACGCACAACTGGCCGAGGACGTCGGTCTGGACGTCTTCGCCATGGGCGAGCACCACAACCCGCCCTTCGTACCGTCCTCGCCCACCACGCTGCTCGGTCACATCGCGGCCCGCACCGAGCGGATCCTGCTCTCCACCTCGACGACGCTGATCACCACCAACGACCCGGTGAAGATCGCCGAGGACTACGCGACGCTCCAGCACCTCGCCGACGGCCGTGCGGACCTGATGATGGGCCGCGGCAACACCGGACCGGTCTACCCCTGGTTCGGCAAGGACATCCGCGACGGCATCGCGCTGGCCGTGGAGAACTATGCCCTGCTGCGCCGGCTGTGGCGTGAGGACGTCGTCGACTGGGAGGGCAGGTTCCGGACACCGCTCCAGGGCTTCACGTCCACGCCCCGCCCGCTGGACGGCGTCCCGCCGTTCGTCTGGCACGCCTCCATCCGCAGCCCGGAGATCGCCGAGCAGGCCGCCTACTACGGCGACGGCTTCTTCCACAACAACCTCTTCTGGCCCAAGGAACACGTCCGGCGCCTGGTCGAGCTCTACCGCAGCCGCTTCGAGCACTATGGACACGGCAGGGCCGACCAGGGCATCGTCGGCCTGGCGGCGCACCTCTACATCCGGCCGAACTCCCAGGACGCCGTGCGCGAGTTCCGCCCATACTTCGACCACTCCCTGTACGGCGGCGGCCCGTCCCTCGAGGAGACCATGGAGCAGACCGCGGTGATCGCGGGCAGCCCGCAGGAAGTGATCGAGCGGGTGCTGAGGTACCGGGAGCACGCGGCCGGTGACTATCAGCGTCAGCTGTTCGTCGTGGACGGCATCGGCGTCCCGCACAAGACCGTGCTCGAACAGATCGAGATGCTGGGCGAGGTGGCAGCCGTGCTCCGCAGGGAGTTCGCACAGGACCGTCCGGCGCACGTCCCTGACGCCCCCACGCACGCCTCGCTCAGTGCCGCGGCCCGGGCGCGGACGGCTTCCGGGGAGGGCCGGCGGTGAAACGCACCCTCGCTGTCGTCTCGGCGGGCCTGCGGCTGCCCTCGTCCACACGGATGCTGGCCGACCGGCTCGCCGACTCCACGCGACGTCTCCTCGACGAACAGGGAGAACAGGTCGAGGTGGAGGTCGTGGAGGTCCGCGACCTCGCGCGCGACCTGGTCAGCCACCTGACCACTGGCTACCCGTCGGAGGAACTCCGGCACGCTTTCGAAACCATCGCAAAGGCGGACGGAGTGATCGCTGTCACACCGACCTTCACCGCGTCGTACAGCGGACTGTTCAAGATGTTCTTCGACTGCCTCGACGACACCGCCCTGGTGGGCAAGCCGGTGCTCATCGCGGCCACGGGCGGCACGGGACGGCACTCCCTCGTCCTGGAGCACGCCCTTCGGCCGATGTTCGCCTACCTGCGTGCCGTGACCCTGCCCACCGCGGTGTTCGCCGCCACGGAGGAGTGGGGTGGCGGTGACGCCGGCGAGCCGCTCGTACGGCGCGTCGAGCGGGCCGCGGAGGAACTGGCCCGTGAGGTGGTGCGCCGTGACCCACCGACAGCCCCGGACCCCTACGGAGCTTCCGTGCCGTTCGAGCGGCTGCTGGAGGGCCGTTGAGGAGCCCGCACGGGTGAGCCGGAGCCGCCGTATTCCCGACGGACGCGGAGTCCCTCTGCGACATGTCTCACGGTCCGGAACGGCCTCATACTAGACAGGTCTGTCTAATATGAGTGGTCCATCCGTGCCGACTGGAAGTGACCGCATGAGTTCCGCGCTCCCCACACCTCGGGCCGTCTCGCCGGGCCCGTCCCGGAAGCGGTCCGCCGCACACGCGGCCCCGCGCCGCGGGCGGCTCGGCCCCACCGCCTCCCTCGGCGTACTGGCCTCGATCCTCGTCTCGCTGCTGGCCGCGTCGAGCGCGCCGACACCGCTCTACGCGATCTACCAGCAGCACTGGGGCTTCTCCCCCATCACCATCACCGTCGTCTTCGGCGTGTACGCGGTGGCCGTGCTCCTCTCGCTCCTTGTCTTCGGGAAGATCTCCGACCATGTGGGACGACGGCCGGTCCTGCTCGTCGCCCTTCTCGGCCAAGCCCTGGCGATGGTGGTCTTCGTCGAGGCCGGCGGGGTCGACGCGCTGCTCGCCGCCCGCGTCCTCCAAGGCATCAGCACCGGCGCCGCGGTCGGTGCGCTCGGTGCCGGCATGCTCGACGTCGACGCCCGCAGGGGCGGGTTCCTGAACTCCCTCGCGCCGACGCTGGGCACCGCGGGCGGCGCGATGGTCTCGGGGATCCTCGTCCAGTACCTGCCGGCCCCGACCCGGCTGGTCTACCTGGTACTGCTGGGCGTGTTCGTACTGCAGGCTCTCGCCGTGCTCGCCATGCGCGAGACGGTCTCCCGTGAGCGGGGAGCGCTGGCCAGCATGGCCCCCGAGTTCAAGCTGCCGAAGCCGGCACGGGCGGCGGTCGCCATCGCCGCGCCGGTGATGTTCGCGGTGTGGGCGCTGACCGGCCTGTACGCGGCGCTGGGGCCGGCCATCATCCGGACCCTGGTGCACTCCTCCTCCGTGGTCTGGGGCGGGCTGCCGCTCTTCGTGCTCGCCTCCGCCGCCGGGCTGGCCGTGGTGCTGCTGCGTGGGACGCCAACGCGCAGGGTCATGTTCATCGGCATCGGCTCGCTGGTGGCCGGCGTGCTGATCACCCTCGCCTCCGTCGCCTCGCAGGGCGGGGGAACCCTCGCCGTGACCGCGTTCTTCGTGGGTGCGGCGGTCTCGGGCTTCGGCTTCGGCGGCGGCTTCCAGGGCGGCATCAGGCTGGTCGTGCCGCTGGTCGAGCCGCACGAGCGCGCGGGAGTGCTGTCCCTGCTGTACGTCATCTGCTACGTGGGCCTGGGGGTTCCGGCCGTGATCGGCGGGTTCCTCGTGGTGCACGGCGGCGGCCTGGTGCCGACCGCCCGCGAGTACGGCGTGGCCGTCGTCCTGCTCGCCCTCGCGGCACTGGCCGGGCTGCTGCGCAGCGGTCGCCGCGTGGAGCAGGTGGCGGTGGTCCGGCCTGCCGACACGCCCGCCCTGACGGCACCCGCGGCGGCGGAGCCGGCGCAGCGCTGATCCCCGCAGGAAGCTCTAGACTGAACAGACCTGTCTGATCTGAGGTGGCGAAATGGCGAGCGGCAGCAACGGGACCAGGACACCGGCGCGGGAGCGGCTGCTCCAGGCGGCCAACGAGCTCTTCTACGGCGAGGGCGTGCAGATCGTCGGTATCGACCGGGTGATCGAGCACGCCGGGGTGGCCAAGGCGTCCTTGTACAACACCTTCGGGAGCAAGGAGGGCCTCGTCTGCGCCTACCTGGAGTCCCGGCACGAGCGAAGCCGTGACCGGATCACCCGGACCCTGAGGCGCTTCCGCTCCCCGCGTGAACAGCTTCTCGGCGTCTTCGACGCCCAGGGCGAGGCTTTCACCGATCCCGCGTACAACGGCTGCGCCTTCGTGCGGGCCACCGCGGAGGCACCCGAGAACAGCTCGGTGCGGCGCGCCGCCGAGAAGTACCGCGCCTGGATCCTCGGTCTGTTCACCGAGCTGGCCGACGCCTCCGGTTATGCCGAGCCGGAGGAGCTGGCCCGCCAGCTGCGCCTGCTCTACGACGGAGCGGAGCAGGCCGCGCGCATGGACCGCGACCCGTCCGCCGCCACTACCGCCCGTGACGCGGCGGCCGCCCTGCTCAGTGCGGCGCCTCTGAGAGAGACTTAGCACCATAACACCCTTAAAGTGGGTGCATGACCGATATATCCCCCTTCAGAGTGGTGCAGCGGTCTGCGTCGTACTGGCGCGTGACTTTCGACTCCCCTCCCGTCAACCTGGTGACCTTCGAGACCTTCGCGGCGCTCGGCGACCTCGTGGACCGGATGGAGGCAGACCACGACCTGAAGGTCGTGGTCTTCGACAGCGCCGACCCGGACTTCTTCCTCGCACACTTCGACCTGCTGCCCCCGGAGCAGCCCTACACGGGGCCCGCTTGGCTGGACGTCGCGGCCCGCATGGCCCGGTCCCGTGTGATCACGATCGCTTCGGTCCGGGGCCGGGCGCGAGGGGTGGGCAACGAGTTCCTCCTGGCCTGTGACATGCGCTTCGCCAGCAGGGAAAAGGCCGTCCTGGGCCAGCCGGAGGTCGGCGCCGGGATCACCCCGGGAGGTGGTGCGCCGGAACGCCTGCCGCTGCTGGTGGGGCGGGGGCGCGCCCTGGAGATCATCGCGGGCGCCGACGACTTCGACGCCGAGACGGCCGAACGGTACGGCTGGATCAACCGGGCGCTGCCCGACGCCGAACTCGATGCCCATGTGGACCGCATCGCCACACGGATCGCCTCTTTCGACCGTCGGCCGCTGGCCGAGGTGAAGGCCCTGATCAACCGCTCCACCCTGCCCTCCGAATCCGACCTGAAGGCGGGCCAGGACACTTTCCGGGCCTCGCTGGCCTGGCCGGAGGCGCACGCACGGATCAGCCAGTTGCTCCAGCGGGGCATGCAGCAGCGAAACGACATCGAGTACCGCCTGGGACACCACATCGCCGAACGGTGACCGCGCCACGCGGGTCGCGACGGCCTGAGGGCGGCCCACAACATATATGCTTGCTCTAGCAAGTAATATATGTAGGGCCAGCTGCCCATCGACCGCTTCCCCGGTCCCTGCGGGACGCGGTGGCGGGCGTCACACGCATCGGAGACCTGATGAGCTTTCTGCTGGGCGAAGTGGCGCCCAACGACCCGCAGCGGAACAGGCGCGGCGCGCTCTACGTGCCGTCCGGGCAGGGCCCGACCGTCTGGGCCGCGGACGACATCTACACGGTCAAGGCCACGGGTGCGCAGACCAACGGGAAAATCGGCTTCATCGAGGCCACCGTCCCGGCCGGCGGCGGTCCCGTCCCGCACGCGCACACGCAGGAGGACGAAACCTTCTACGTGCTCGACGGCGAGCTGGAGTTCACCGACGGCGACCATGAGTTCACCGCCGTCGCCGGTGACTTCATCTACGTACCCAAGGGAATCCGCCACGGATTCAAGAACCAGCGCATACACGCTGCCCGGCTGCTGTTCATCTATACACCGCCCGGTCTGGAACAGCTCATGCTGGACCACAGCACGCCCGCCCACAACGGCGAGGCCCCTCCGCCCATCGACGACGAGATGACCGCCCGTGCCGAGCAGGTGATCCGGAAGTCCAGGACCATCATGCTTCCCTGACTCCCTCGGCCGGGCGGGGCCGCGGGGAACGGAGGCCGTGACAGGGCTTCGTGTCGCCCGCCGACAGGTCACGGCGTGCCGGTCGCCCCGCTCCGTGCGATCCGCAGGCCCAGGTCCTTGAGCGCGGCGACGTAGATCTCCGAGAACGTGGGGAACGGCTGGATCGTGTCGCTCAGCAGACTCAGCGGAATGCGGGCACGGACGGCGAGCGTCGCCTGCTGCAGCCACTCCCCCGCCTCGGGGCCGAGCGCGTAGGCGCCGGTGACGACCTGGCCGTCGCTGAGCAGGGTCAGGAAGCCGTTGGCCTCGGCGTAGGCACGGGTGTAGGTCGCGGTCCGGGCCACCTCGGCGATCGGCACGGTCGCCGTGAACGGTGCCTCGGTGGCACCCACGGAAGCCGCCTGCGGATCTGTGAAGACCACTCGGGGCACCGCCGTGTAGTCGGCCGTGCGGGTTTCACCGAGGATGTTGGCCGCGACGACGTCCCCCTGGTACTTGCCGACATGGGTCAGCATCCACAGCCCGGTCGCGTCGCCGACCACCCAGAGCCCCTCGGCGGCGCGCAGCCGCTCGTCGACCGGGATGCCGCGGCCGTCCGGGCTCAGCCCCACCGTCTCCAGACCGATGTCGTCCACGCGAGGACGGCGTCCAGTGGCGACGAGCAACCTGTCCCCGCGCAGTTCCCGCCCGTCGTCGAGGACCAGGACGTAATCGTCGCCGTCACGGCGGGCGGCGACGGCGCGACGGCCGAGCACCAGCTCGATGCCGTCGCGCCGCAGGGCCTCGCCAAGCGCCTCGCCCAGCGGTGCGGGCTCCCTGGGGAGTACGCGCGGACCGGGCGCCGTGATCACCGCTTCTCCGCCCAGCCGGCGGACGGTCTGCGCCATCTCCACTCCCACGGGCCCGGCACCGAGCACGAGCAATCGCCGCGGAACCGTCTTCATGCCGGTCGCCTCGCGGTTGGTCCAGATGCCCGCCAGCTCACGCAGCCCTTCGATCGGCGGCACGAACGGGGAGGCCCCCGTGGCCACCACTACGTGATCGGCGGTGTAGCGGGCACCGCCCACCTCCACCGCGCCCGGTCCGGCCAGGCGTCCGCTTCCGCGCAGCAGGTCGATGCCGTTGGCGGCCAGCCAGCGCTCCTGTCCACCGTCGGAGTAGTCGGAGACCATGAAGTCCCGCCAGGCCAGGGCCCGTTCCGGGTCGACCTCGGCCGTCGCTTCCGCCTCCCGGGCCCCGTTGACGGCTTCGCCCGGACGCAACAGTGTCTTGGAGGGGATGCACGCCCAGTACGAGCACTCCCCGCCGACCAGTTCGCGTTCCACCAGCGCCACCCTCAGGCCACCCTCGGCCAGAGCGCCCGCGCAGTGCTCGCCGGGTGACCCTCCCCCGATCACGATGACGTCGTAGTCACGGCTCATGCTCCCGCCTCCGGTCCCGGTCGTCGGTCAGAACACTGGCGCTCACCAGCATCTCGCGGACCTTCGCTCGCCGCTCCCCGACCGGACCGGACCGGACCCGGGACGACCGCACCCCGGTGACCCGTTTCTCTCAGTCCTGGGGGATGACCAGATCCACGGACACCGTCTTGCCCTGACCGTTGGGATGACTCGCCCAATCGTCGGCGACGGCCTCCACGATCAGCATTCCGCGCCCGTGTTCCGCCTCGGGGGACTCCTCCTCGTCCGGCGACAGCGAGGAGGGGACGGGCGGGTTCGTGTCGGAGTCCCGGACTTCCAGCCGCAGATGGTCCCCGAAGACACGCAGTCGGAGGTCCACGTCGCTTCCCGCGTGCACGAGGGCGTTGGTGACGATCTCGGAAGCGGCCAGTTCCACGACGTCGACCATGTCCCCGAGACCCCACGACCCGAGCTGATCGTGCACGAACGTGCGGGCCGCCTTGACCCCGCGCAGGTCCCGCCGCTGGATGTGCAGTCCGGCCGCCCGCGGTTCCTCATGGCCCCCGGCCCTCTCATACCGGGCCAGCAGCAGAGCGGCGTCGTCACGGCGCTGCTGCGGCGTGCTGATCTCCGCGACGATTCTGTCCGCCCAGTCCTCCAGGTGGGACGCGGCGGTGTCGCCGCCGGAGTCGAGCATGCCCCGCGCGCAGGCCTCCGGGCTCGCCGACCGCGAGGCGACCAGTCCGTTGGTGTACATCATCAGGACCGAACCGGGTGCGAGAACGTGCTCCCGCCCCTCGTAGGGATGGACCAGGGGCACTCCCAGGGGCACATTGGCGGGTGCGTCGAGGGCTTCGACGGTCCCGTCGGGTCGCCGTACCAGGGGGGCGGGATGTCCGGCCAGGGCCACCTGTGCGAGGCCGTCCACCGTGTCCAGTGCCACGACGCAACAGGTCACCGTCAGTGCGGTGCCCAGCTCGGTCAGCACCCTTCCGGTCCGGTCGATCATCGCCGAGGGGTGATGGCCCTCGATCGCGTAGGACGCCATCGCCGTGCGCACCTGCCCCATGACGGCGGCGCTCTCCATCGCGTGCCCCTCGACGTCACCGATGACGAGCACCGCTCGGTCGTCGGTGACCTTGAACACGTCGAACCAGTCACCCCCCACCTTCGAAGCCACGTCGGCGGGTCGATAGCGCACCGCGGTGGTCAGGCGTGGCAGGTCGGGCAACTGTGACGGCAGCAGGAAACGTTGCAGGAGCCGGGCCGCCTCGCGCTGTTCCGCACCCAGCTCGACGCGGTCCACCGCCGCGCCCAGCAGCCCTGCCATCATGCCCAGCAGCGCGCGTTCCTCGGGCGGGAACCGTCGGGTGCCGGCGAACGCCAGACCGCACACGGCCACGACCCGGCTCCGGTCCGCGAAGGGCAGATCGACGAACTGCCCGTCGCCGGTGAGCGGCAGGTATGCCTCGCTCCGGCTGTCGTCGGCGACCGCGTCGCCGTGCTCCGACGCGCGCTCCCGAGTGATGTACAGCGGCCGTCCGCGAAAGGCCGCTGCGGCCGGTGTCCGGTGGTCCGCTCCGGTGCCGTGGAGTCTGCGGGCCATGTTCGCGGAGTTGCCGCTGCGCCCCAGCACCCAGAGGCGGCCCTGGCGCTCCGAGACCAGCACCATCGCTTCGGCCCGCAGCGCCGACATGACGCAGTACTGGGCCGCCGCCACGACGTCGTCCACCGTCGTTGCCCGGTTGAGCAGTTCCGCCAGGCGCCGCAGCGGGAACATCATGCTCGTTCCGGGGGAGCCCGGCACGCCGTGCACTCCCCAGCCGGGGGTGCGCACGCTCGTGTCGACCACCTTCTCCGCGGGGACGAGCACCGGCATCAGACCAGCGGCCACCGTGACGCCCGTCTCCTCCAGGCCCGCCAGGGTTTCGGCCAGCCGACGCCCGACGTCTTCGAGCGTGCGTTCTTCGGCGGGTCGGAAGGGGCCGCTGGTCTCCACACGCAGCACGGTGAGGGCACCGAACCGCCGGTCGCCGATGGTGACGGGCGCGGAGAGAGCGGCGTACGGGTAGGGGAGCATGTGTTCCTGGTCCGGGCCCGGGGGATCCGGGTCGATCAGGACAGCCGCCCTTCCCGAGGCCCACGCCCGCACCGTGGCCGACGGCGTCTCTGCCGCCATCCTCCCGGGGAACGTGAAGAACGAGGGTGCGCTCCCGTCGGCCAGCGCCAGCCGGAGTTCGCCGCGCTCCTCGTCCACCAGGTAGACGGCCGCCGCCACGGCGTCCAGCGCGCGTCTCGCCTCACGCGCACTCCAGTGCAGCGCCTCCGCGAGGGACGAGCCGTGCACCGTGCGGGGATCGCCGGCGCGGTGCGACTCTCGTCCTGATGTACCTCTGCTCCCCACGAGAGGGCTCCCTCCAGCGCAGCGTGGTGCCGGCTCGGCGATGGGCCTGCCGCCTTCACGGTGGTGCCCATTCTTCGATGAGCGGGGGCACGGGCGCGAGCCCGGCTCGTCGCTTGCCGTTCGTCCCCGGCGGGGACGCGGCCGCCGGCCCTGCCACGCGGCCCGGGTTCTGTTGGAAGGGCCGTCACCGGTCGGGATGGGTTCCTCCCGAAACCTTGTCGGAACCGGTTGCGCCGACAGAATGACATCGGCGGTACGGCTGCACATGTCCAGTAAACACCTTATGGACCCGGCTCGAGGGATGGCTCGTTTCCCGCTCGCGCCACCTCCCGGAGACGGTCAGCGCCCGCGAGTCCCGCTCAGCGCAGCACGACAGCGCTCGTCCTGTTGGTGTTGGCGTCCTGAAGACACCCGCGCAGACGCATCAGGTCGTGCGGGGGCAGGGCGGGACGGATGACCGCGACGTACACGCCGTCATGCACCCTCGTCAGGCGGGCGTCTTCGTTGGACGACGCCGTCGAACGGCGACAGGTCTGCCAGAGGTCGTCCGCGGCGAGCCGCACCTCTTCGGTGTCCTGGCTCCCGCGGGTGTGCACCTGGAAGGTCACGGTGGTGCGTGCCGCGTGGGAAGGCGGCTCGGGCCGGGTCTGGGTGGCGTCCGCCAGGGCGGACCACAGGAGCGGGACGAGCACCAGGCTCCCCACGGCCGCCGCTACCGACAGCGTCCGGCGCACCGGACGGACTCGCGGCACCGCGGGATGGCTCGCCAGGGACTCCGCCGTACCGACGGGCGGGGCGGTCAGAGCCGTCAGGCGCCCGGCCAGCCGCCGCTCGGCGCCGCGCCCCACACTGGCCCCGGCGATCTTCTGGAGGACTGTCGCCAGCCCGGACAGGGCCGCGCCCGCCACCATCAGCACCGGCACGAAGACGAACGTGCGCTGAGAACCGCCCACGTCGTCCAGGGCGGCCGGCGCCAGCCAGGTGAAGCGTCCCCGGGCCGGTGCCCTGGTCTGCTCCAGACGGTCGCGGACGTCCTCCATGCGGGCGACGGACTCGTCCAGCCGGTTCTCCAGCCGCGCGAACCGGGTGAGCAGCACGACGGCGGCGAGGAGCACCTCGATGATCAGGAACAGCATGGCCGAGATCAGCGCCCGCTGCCACTCCCATCGGGTCAGGTACAGAACCGTGTAATAGGCCGCGTAGAGGCCGGACAGTCCGCCGAAGGCGTACCCGGCCAGTTTCATGGCCTTCATGCGGCCGACTCCTGTCGTGCGGCGGTCGGTGCGGAAGGAGGCAGTTCGCCCGCTGTCACGGCTCCCGTGGCGCCGTCGACGGTCAGGGGCATGCCTGCCGGAAAGCGCTCAGTCGCCTCGGTGACGCCCACCGCGGTGGGCACCTGGTGTTCGCGCGCGAGGACGGCGAGGTGCGAGAGCGGGCTGCCCGTCTGCGCCACGAGTCCGGCCAGGCCCGGCAACAGGGGGGCCAGGGCCGGGTCCAGGAACCTGACGACCAGCACCGGACGCTCCGGGCGCTCGCCCTGCCCGTGCCAGGCCGTCCCCGCGCCGAAACCGCCACCCGCGCCCTCTGCCTGGTCCGGCCCGTCCGGACGGGACTGCTTCTGGGCGACCGGAACGCCGTCGGCGAGCCGGAACGCCGCGGGCAGGGCACCGCTCTGCGGGCGTGGGACCCTCTCGTCGAGATCGGCCGGGAGCCCTTCGCCACGGGTGGCGCGCACCAGTTCGTCCCAGTGCAGCAGGGCCAGGCGGGACGGAGGGATCGCCCCGTGTCCGGCCCTCAGCCGGTGGGCCAGCACCGACAGCATCCGGATCTGCATCTCCTGCACCCAGCGGATGCGCAGCCGCAGGCCCTCCCGTACCGGCAGGGAGTCGATGCCCCGGGGCAAGTGGGTGACGTCGTCCACCTCCGGGAGCGGCGCACGGCCCGCGAGTGCGGGAGGAAGCAGGGACAGGAGGACCGGGTGCCGCGCGACCAGCTCGTCGTGACTCAGCCCCTGCCCGCGGCTCTCGGCCAGTTCCGCCAATGCTTCCCCGGCGGCCGTCGTACCGCCTCCGCCTCCGAGCAGCGCGCCGGCCAAGGACTCCTGGGCGTGCAGGGCGGACAGGGCCTGCCGCCCCCAGGCGACTGCGTCGAGGAGGCGGCCGCTGAGCATGTCACCAGCCGGTGGGAAGCCGGCCAGGGCGCGGTCAACGTCCGCCATGAGATCGACCGCCAGGAGCGGCAGCGCGGAGCGCAGCCGTCCCACTCGCCAGGCCGCCGCCGCCCGACGTGCCCCGTTCGCGGTGTTGACCCGGTCGAGGAAGGGATGAGCGGGAGGCACCGTGCCCAGCAGACGCAGATCGGCCACGGCCCTGCCGTGCACGGTGGTCACCACCGGCAGGCGACGCAGCCGGCGGCGCGGCGCGGCGCCGGCGATGTCGAGCGCCACAGTCAGGCCGTGGGACATGGGTGTCACCCACAGGTCCTCCTCGAGCGGCTGGAGCACCCCGGGGAGCGTCTCGGCGACCGGGCCGGGGCCGAGCAACCGGGCACCGCGCGAGGGACGCGGGGGCATGGCGGTGATGGGGCGGGACTGGAACAGCCACAGCCGCCCGTCGCCGTCGAAGCCGAACTCCATGTCCTGCGGGCCGCCGAAGACGCGCTCGGCCGACTTGGCCAGGCCGACCAACTGGTGTCGCTTGCGCCGCGTGAGCAGGCGCCCGCCGCTTCCTCGGGCGGGGCCGTCCCCCACCGGCCGGGCCCACCGGGTGAGCTGTTGGCGCACCCCCTGGGTGCTGCCGTCGACGAGTTGGTCGGGGCCGCCCCGCACCGCGCTCACCAGGATGCGGTCGGTGCGGCCCTCAACGGGGTCGGCGCCGAACATCACGCCGCCGACGGCCGACCTCAGCATCGGCTGCACCAGCACCGCCATGCCGTCGGCCGGCAGGTCCCGTGCGGCCGGACGCAGCGGCCTGACCCGCCGGGCGGAGGCCAGCACCGTCCGGACGGCGGAGAGGAAGGAGTCCCAGCCCCGTACGTCCAGCACGGAGTCGAAGCGTCCCGCCATGGAGGAGTGCTCGGTGTCCTCGTAGAGGGAGGAGGACCGGACGACGAGCGGCTCCCGGCCCTTGTCACCAGCCAGCACCCGCCAGGCGCCGCGCAGCGCCTCCTCGTCCCCGGTGGGGGCGTCGGGAACGCGCGCGGCGGGTACGAGTACGAAACCCGGCAGGACGGGCAGCCCCGCCACGGCGGCGCGGGCCAGGTGGGCGGCCTTGGCGCCCGTGACGGCGGCCTCCGTCGCCCAAGGGGTTGTCAGGGGCACCACGGCCCACTCCGCAGCCTCGAATCGCATGGTTATCTCTCCTGTGCGTACGTGTAGTCGACCGCGTCTTTCCGCGGTGCCCGATGCCGCGGTCCGCCGGAGGCCACGACGGTGGTCCCGCGGGGCCGCCGTCGGCGGCGGGCCCGGATCCGTGCGACGCCGAAGATCGCGGCCGTCGCGGCGACCAGGACGAGGACACCGATCAGTCCGACCCTGTGCAGCAGCTCGACCGCGGCCGAACCGGTGAAGTAGCCGACCAGCACGGTGCCGGTGCCCCAGACCAGCGACGCGGCGGTGCTGTAGAGGAAGAAGCGCCGGTAGGGCATACCGGACGAGCCGGCGGCGTAGGGCAGGAAGGTCCGGGCGAAGCCGATGAACTTGCCGGTGAAGAGCGCCGCACCGCTGTGGTGCGCCAGGAAGGCTCTCGCCCGTCCGTCACCGTGGCGCCCCGGGATCCTGGGGGCCCAGCGGCTCCCCGGTCGTCGACGGCACCGACGGCCCAGGGCGAAGCCGAGGTTGTCACCGGTGACGGCACCTGTGACCACGGCAGCCGCGAGCAGGGGGGCGTTCAGTTCGCCATGACCGGCGACCGCGGCCGCCAGCAGCACGGCGCTCTCCCCCGGGACCAGCAGGCCGACGAAGGCACTGGTCTCGGCGGCCGTCAGGAGGAACACGACGGCGTACGTCCACCAACCGGCCGCCTCGATCACGGAGTCGAGGTGCATGGCGCTCAGCCCGCCTGCCGCGGCGCGGGCGCCGGGGCACGGTGTGGCAGGGGGACCGCTTCCCGCCGGGGGAACCAGGCGTCGGCGGGCCGGTGGCGCTGCGCTCGCTGCCCGGGGAGGCGGCTCGCGAGGAACCAGGCCAGCAAGGGTACCGCTGCGGCGAACGATGCGGCCGTCACGGGGTCGGCGGAGGGCAGGACGGAGATGGCCACGGCACCTGTGCCTGCCGTCCCGACGAGGATGCGCACCCGAGTCGAGGAGACCGCGGCCGCCATCGCGAGTGCCGTCAGCAGATACCAGCCGGTGAGGGCGCCTGGCAACGCCACGTAGTCGCGGAAGAGACTCCCCTCGTGCGCCGGGAGGTCATCGAGACCTGTCCAGCAGCAGTGGGCGAGCCCGGCCGCCCCGGTCAGCAGCAGCGCGAGCGCCGCACGGGCGTAGAGCGCCGGCTGCCGACGGGCCAGCCAGAGCAGGATCAGCGCGGTGAGAGGCCAGGGGACGAGCACGTACAGGGAGGTCAGCGTCTGAGTCGCGCCGACCCAGGCGAGTTCGGGGTAGGGCTCGCCGCGGGAGGAAACACCGAGGACGGCCGCGTGGAGCATCGCGGCCGCGGCCGCCCCTGTGGCCAGCCGGCGCAGCACCCCGGGCACACGCCCCTCGCGGACGGTCCTGCCCGGGTGGCTGCCGATCGGACGAACGGACGCCCGGGCTGCGACCCCCGGGGCCCTGATGGCGTGGCTATTCACGACACCCCCTCGTTTAGTTGACGAAGCAAGCATATAGTTAATTGATGCGTCAAGCAAGTAGTGTGATGGCGATCTCTCCACGGAGGCTCCGAGAAGGCACACTCACTCGCTCCGGAACCGCACCGTCGCAACGGTCGGGAGCGTGCCGCCCTCCCGACCGTGAAATCGAGGACGTCGGCGCCGCCCCGGCTCCAGACAGCGGGCTGCCGGCCGGCACGGACCGGCGCAGGCGCAGGCGCAGGGCACGGTAGCGCCGCACAGTGCTGCCCGAGTCATGCTCCTGGGCCGCGACGGACAGCGCGGCGGACAACGATGGCCGAGGCAGCCACGGCGCGGCCGCGCCGAAGCCGTACGACGGGGCGTCGCTTGTCCAGGTGCACCGTCGCGCGGTCGTCGCACCGTCGCGGGCCGACGCCCTCCCGCCGTCCCGCCTGCGGCCGGGCGGGCCCATGGCCCCCTTCACCCACGGTGGCCGAAGGGGACGTCCCGGCCCGGCGGCGCGAGGCCCGGCCGCCCGGTCGCGCCGGCCCGTGCCGTTCTCCTCGCGCCTCGTCCGCCCTTCACAGCGCCCCACCAAGGTGCGTGGCGACCGCAAGGCATCTCGTCCGCAGCGCGGATCGTTCGGCCTTGTCCCCGTGCGTCTCTCGCCGGTCGTCGCAGTTCACCCGACGCATCACTACCTCGACCGGGTCCTCGCCGCGAGGGGCGAAAGAGCTTCAGGAAGGGGCCGGGAGGCCGAACACCGGCGAGAGCCTGGCCCGCCCCAGGGCGTGGGCGACGAGACGGAACCCCAGCCAGGCCGGGGTTGCGTCCGAGGCCACCTCAAGCGTGGGAACGTCCAGGGCGTGCACCACGAACATGTAGCGGTGCGGGGCCTCTCCCGGAGGCGGAGCGGCTCCTAGATAGCTCCGTCGGCCGGCATCGTTCACCAGCATCCGCGCGCCGGCGGGAGTCAGGTCCCCGTAGGCGTCTCCGGCCCCGGCGGGCAACTCGGTCACAGAGGCGGGCAGGTCGTACAGGACCCAGTGCCAGAAGCCACTGACCGTCAAGGCGTCCGGGTCGAAGCAGGTGACGGCGAAGCTCGCCGTGCCCGGCGGATGTCCGTCCCACGCCAGGTGCGGCGAGCGGTCACGACCCGGGCCTCCGAAGATGGCGCTGGTCTGGGCCACACCCAGGGTCTCCCCGTCGGCGATGTCTGCACTGCGTAGCCTGAAGGCCGGAACGGGGGGCAGCGCGCTGTAGGGATCGTGGAGCTGACTCATCTGCTTCTCCGTGCCGCCTCTGCCCTCCGTTCCGCCTCACCCGACCGGGCGACGCGGCGCGGAGGGGACTCGCGCCCGGCGTCGGCGAGGACGGTCCGTCCTCGCCGACCCAAGCGGGCAGAGCCTCGTCTCAGGAGAGGATCTCCAGCAGCCGGTCCGCCAGGATGGCGGCCGAGTGCGGATTCTGCCCCGTGATCAGGTTGCGGTCCTCAACCATGTACGGCTCCCACATCTCGCCCCGGCTGAAGTCGACACCGATCTTGTCCTTGAGTTCGGTCTCCAGCAACCACATCGCCTTGGCCGCCAGCCCTACGGCTTCTTCCTCGTCGTTCGTGAAGCCCGTGACCCGGTACCCCCTGAACGGCGACTCCCCGTGGATCCTCGTGGACAGCAGGGCAGCGGGAGCGTGGCACACGATCGCGAGGGGCTTGCCCGACGCGAGCTGCGCGGTGAGGATCCGTCCGGCGTCGGCGTCTAGCCACAGGTCCGACATGGGGCCGTGCCCGCCGGGCAGATAGACCGCGTCGTAGTCCTCCAGGCGGACGTCCGACAGTTTCAGCGGGCGGCGCATGACTTCGGCGGACCGGATGATGGACTCCAGTTCGAGGGCCCCCTCCTCGCCCCCGGCCATCGAGGGACGCAGGCTCATCATGTCGACGTTGGGCGTCACACCGTTCGGTGTAGCGACCACAACCTCATGTCCCGCTTCGGTGACCTTCTTGTACGGGAGCGCGAATTCCTCGGCCCAATAGCCGGTCGCGTACCGCGTACCGTCCTTGAGCACCCAGTACGTCGCACCGGACACTACGAAAAGTATCTTCGCCATTTGAAAGCGCCTCTCCGTCCCTCATGAACACGTGCGATGGCTTGAGGCATGTGAGTCATAAACACCGTAGGCGCTACTCCGAATGGGCGCATCCCGGACATCGTGGATGCCATCACCCCTTCCGCACCCCGCAGCGCCGTTGCCTCGGCGGGATCCACGCACAGGCGTCACTCCGGGAGGCATCACGCACTCAGGAACGTCACCGTCTTGACAGGTGACGATTCCACTGTGATGATCTCACCTGTTCAACCGGTGATGCACGGGGTTCTCGACTCCGTCCACGAAAGGGAAGCGAAGATGGATCTGAAGCTCGAAGTTGTGGTGCTGCCCGTCTCCGACGTCGACCGGGCCAAGGCCTTCTACGAGAAGGCCGGCTTCCGCCTGGACGTCGACTACGTCGCCGACGACAGCTACCGCGTAGTGCACCTGACGCCCCCCGGCTCCCAGTGCTCCATCCTCTTCGGCACCGGAGTCACCACCGCCGCACCCGGCTCACAGCAGGGCCTGCACCTCATCGTCTCCGACATCGAGGCAGCCCACGCCGAACTCGTCGACCGCGGCATCGACATGAGCGAGATCTTCCACGACGCAGGCGGGGTCTTCCACCGCGGCACCGAGGAAGGACGCGTCAGCGGCCTCGCCCCCGAACGCGCCAGCTACGGCTCCTTCGCCACCTTCACCGACCCCGACGGCAACGGATGGGCCCTGCAGGAAGTCACCACCCGGCTCCCTGGACGGTAGAGACACGTCCGAACAGCGGACTGCAAGCCGGGGCCGGGCACCTCGGCCCCTCCGTACGGAGCCAAGCGCCCCTTCGTGGACAGGAACAGAGATGAACGAGCCCCCTCGCGCCTACGACGTGGTGGTCATCGGTGCGGGCCCGGTCGGGGAGAACGTGGCCGCCCGAACCCGCGCCGCCGGACTCAGCACGGTGATCGTGGAGCGGGAGCTACTCGGGGGCGAGTGTTCGTTCTGGGCATGCGAGCCCAGCAAGGCACTGCTGAGACCGGTGGTGGCCCGCGCCGACGCGCGCCGCGTGCCCGGCCTGAGCCAGGCCGCACGGGCACCGCTGGACGTGGCCGCCGTCCTTGCGCACCGCGACAGGATGGCCGGCCACTGGAAGGACGGGGACCAGGTCGACTGGCTGGACTCGGTCGGCGTCGACCTCGTCCGCGGTCACGCAAGGCTCACCGGCCCCCGGCAGGTGTCGGTCCGCACTCCGGACGGGCAGATCGTCCGGCTGGCCGCGCGGCATGCCGTGGCCGTGTGCACCGGCACGGGTACCGCGCTGCCCGACATACCGGGAATCGACACCGTACGCCCGTGGACCAACCGCGAGGCCACCAGCACCGACCGGGTACCCGGACGTCTCGCCGTGGTGGGCGGCGGTGTGGTCGCTGTCGAATTGGCCACCGCATGGCAGGCACTGGGCGCCCGGGTGACCCTCCTGGTCCGGGGGGAAGGTCTGCTGCGGACGATGGAGCCCTTCGCCGGCGAACTGGTCGCGGCAGAGCTCCGCGAAGCCGGTGCGGACATCCGGACAGGGACCGAGGTCACGTCCGTGACACGCCCGGACGGCGCCGACGGGATCGTCCGGATCACCCTGGCCGACGGCGGAGAACTCGCCGCGGACCACATCCTGTTCGCCACCGGTCGCGCTCCGCGGACGGCCGAACTGGGTCTGGAAACGGTTGGTCTCACCTCGGGCACATGGCTCGCGGTGGACGACACCTACCGGGTGACCGACGTGCCCGGCGGTTGGCTCTACGCCGTCGGTGACGTCAATCGGCGGGCCTTGATGACCCATCAGGGCAAGTACCAGGCCAGGATTGCCGGTGCCGCCATCGGCGCCCGCGCCAAGGGAGAGCCGCTCGACGGCACCGACTGGGGCACGCATGCCGGGACCGCCGACCATGCAGCCGTGCCGCAGGTGGTCTTCACCACCCCCGAGGTGGCCTCGGTCGGCCTCACCACGCACGAGGCGCGACGGACGGGGCGCAGGGTCGACGTGGTGGACTACGACCTCGCTCTTCTCGCCGGCGCTCAGCAGTACGCCGAGGGCTATCGGGGACGGGCGCGCATGCTGGTCGACGCCGACCGCGCGACCGTGGTGGGTGTCACCTTCGCCGGCCCCGGTGTGGCGGAACTGCTCCATTCCGCGACGATCGCCATCTCGGGAGAGGTGCCCCTGGACCGGCTATGGCACGCAGTGCCCGCCTTCCCCACCATCGGCGAGGTGTGGTTGCGGCTGCTGGAGGCATACCGGGACGGTGGTGGCCGTCGGTTGTAGCCCGCGGCCGCCCGCCCGAGCGCTCGCCTCCGACGGGCCCTCACCCCGGACGGTCATCGGTACGACGTCGCGAACGGCGTCCACCGGCCCGGTGGCCGGCCCGATCGGCCGGCGGTCAGATCGGCAGACGGGATGTCGGTAGCTACCACGGTGCCCGGTCGGTTCGGCGTCGTACTCCGGCCGGGGAGGGGCGGCCGCCTCAGTCCTGGGCCGACCGCGGCGCTCGCACTCGCGGCAAGCGGTCGAGGAGGATGCCGAAGTGGTCGCGGTAGGCCGCCAGAGCGGCGTCCTCGGCGAGGTCGGTCGACCATCTCTTCCCGCCCTCCGTGATGATCAGCCGCTGTCCGCTGAGGGTGACCCGGCCGGCGTCCGTCGGCAGCGAACACACGAGGTTCTGCGTGAAGTGGGCCTGCGGGGCATGGGTGTGCCACCAGCAGGCCGTCGCGAAGTCGGTCAGCGCCCGCGGGCGGGACTCGACGCGATACTGCAACTCGCCGTCACAGTAGACGTCCAGGTCCCCCTCTGGTGCATCAGCGATCCGGTATGCGCCGTCGTGGCCCGGTTGTTCGCCTCGCTCGTCCAGGTTCAACGGAAACTCGATCTGCCGCCCGAATCCCACGTCCACCAGCCAGGAACCGTCGGTGTCGACGCGCAGGACGAGATGGTCGAAGGGGGCGCAGAAACCGTCGCCCACGAAGACCCGTGCGGACAGCAGACTGACGCGGTACCCCAACGTGGCCAGCAAGGCCGCGAAGGCACCGTTCGACTCATAGCAGATGCCGCCGCGGCGCCCCTTCGCGATCTTGTCCACGAGGGAACGCGCGTCGAGTTCGATCTGCTCCCCCGCATGGATGCCGAGATTCTCGAAGGGGACCGTGCGTACGTGCGCGAACTGCAGTTCACGCAGATGGGCGGCGTCCGGCCGGCCGGGGTGTGCGGCCCCAATGCGGTCGAGATAGGCGGCGACGCGGGCCTCCTCGATGTACAGGTCCGCCGCTGCGTCCCCCTCCTCCATGGTGGGATCCGGCCTGGCCCCCATCGGCATTGCGGTCATGCTGGTTTGTCCTTACGTCTTCGGTCTGTCCGGCAGTGCCGTGCCGCGGAGGGCGCCTGCGCGTCGTCCCGTCCGCGCGAAACGGCCGACGCGACGGCTCGGGGGTTCGGGGGTCCGGGCAAGGCTGCGGCCACACCTGGAAGTCGTCATCGGCTCGCCCTCGCAACCCGTCCCAGGAGCCGGGCGGGCCGCCGCCCGTGCGGACGCCCACCGGGCAGCGCGGCCCCTCCGCCTTCGCGTGGAAGGGGTCCGGCGCCGCTTGGCGCCGGGCCCCTCTCCCCAAGCTCCCGCCCCGGCACGACAGGCAGGCGAGAGCGGACAGGAGCCTGGCGGAGCGCGGCTGAGCGCGGCCTCTGCTCGCCACCCCACCGACCACGGTGGCGAGAGTGCCCCTGTCAATGGGACAACGGACCTCACCACCCGCGGGGTTCACACTCCTGCATATTTTCCGGCCGAGGTCGGATACGGCGGCAACGACGTAGTCGCCGCATGCTGCGGGCGCACCCCCCTGCGGGTTCTTCAGGCCTCGGCGGAGGCCCCCGCCTCACGCGAGGAGCTGCTCCCGGCCGCGCCGGCTCCCGGCGTCGGGCGACGATCACCGCCGGCCCGCTCCGTGATCGTTTCCGACATCGTGTGCGGGAACCCGAGGCGCAGCAGGAACGCGGCGAGAGCCGCAGCCAGAACGACGGCGGCTGCCAGGAGCAGGGCCTGGTGGTAGCCGTGGTGCAGAAGGGGAGTAGCGACCAGCGGACCGACGATCTGGCCCACCGAGTACCCCGCGGTCAGCAGAGCCACGGCGCGAGGGAAACGCAGGTGTGCACCGGCCCCCAGCGCCAGCGTGCTCACCCCGATGAAGGTGGCACCGAACAGCACCGCCGAGATCAACGCGGCCGCCACTCCCCCGGCCAGTGCGGGTAGGGCGATACCCGCCGCCTGCACGACCAGGGCGGCCAGCAGGAGGTCCGGCCGGGACCATCGGCGTCCCAGAGCGGCCCAGAGCGCGGAGGACGGGATGGCCGCCAGCCCCACCAGCACCCACGCGCCGCTGCCGATCGAGCCGGGGAGGGTCTGGTTGATCGCCGCGACCAGGAACGTGCCGGCGATGATGTAGCCGATGCCCTCCAGCGTGTAGGACGCGAACAGCGCGTTGAACCAGCGGCGAGTCTGCGGCCCGCCCGCCCGCCGGGCCGAGGCCGCCGGTCCTTGCCGGACGGCTGGCTCCGGCTCCGGCTCCGGACGCAGGCCCCAGGCGACCAGTGTGAGCAGCACCGCCAGAGCCGCGGAGGCCCACCACGCGCTCCGCCAGGTGCCGGCCGTACGCAGTACGAGGACGAGCAGGCCGGAGAGCGCGATGCCGGCCCCGACGCCGCCGAAGGCCCAGCCGGGCAAGTGGGCCGGATGCTCACGCAGATGACTGAGCAGGGAGCTGGCGGCGATGACGAAGATCATCGCACTGAAGGCACCCGCGCCCAGGCGCAGGAACAACCAGACGACGGTGCTCTGTGTCAGCGCCATCCCGGCCAGGGACGCCACGAGGGCAAGCAGCGAACCACGGAGCACGACCGAGGAGCGCACTAGCCGCGGCACGACGGTGCCGGCCAGAGCGCCGACCAGATAGCCCACGTAGTTGGCGGTCGCGAGGTTCGCTCCAGCCCCGGCCGACAGCCCGGCCTGCGCGTGCATCAGCGGAAGGATGGGAGTGTAGACGAACCGGCCGACGCCCATGCCCGCCGCGAGCGCGGCGGCGGCCTGGAGGACGTGCCTCCACGGTGAGCCCTGAGGGGTTCCCGCAGCCCGTCGCGCGGATGGCCAGGGCGTGGTGACGGAACCACCGCCCGGACCGTCGGCCACTGTCCTGATATTCCGCCTGCTTCCCATGCAGACAGGCTGCGCTGATCTCCGTGAGGGAATCCAGGACCGCTTTCCTCTCTGCTGGGAGTCCTGGCCTTTCAGTCCCTGCCGCCCGTTCCTCCCCCATGAAGTAGATGGTCGGTCGTATACTCCTGGTATGGGACGAACAAGCGATGCCAGAAGCAGGATCCTTCTCGCGGCACAGTCATTGCTCGGGCAGCGCGGCTACTCGGGCCTGGGTGTCGCCGAGATCTGCAAGGCGGCCGGGGTACCGAAGGGAAGTTTTTACTACTTCTTCGAGTCCAAGGAGGCTCTCGCGCTGGCCGTGATCGACGCACAGTGGGCCGCCGAGCGGCTCGACTGGGAGCGCATCCTGCGAACCGATGCCGAGCCCTTGCAGCGGTTGCGGCAGTTGCTCGAGGCCACGGAAGCCCGACAGAGGGCCGGCCAGGGTAGCTACGGGGCGGTCCTGGGCTGCATGTTCGGAAACCTCTCCCTGGAGATGAGCAACCACGCCGACGCGATACGTCTGCGCCTGCAGGAGATCTTCGAGGCCGAGGTGGACATGGTCGACGCGGTCATCTCGGAGGCCCGCGAACGGGGCGACGTGACACTGACCAACAGCCGGTACGCGGCCCGTTCCGTAGTCGCACAGCTCGAGGGGCAGGTGCTCTTCGCCAAGCTGTACAACAACCCCTCCCAGCTGAGAACACTTTGGCCGAGCTGCCTCGCCCTCCTGGGGGTTCAGGGGGGCCGGCCCGCCGCCACCCGGACCTGAGGCCGACACTCCCCGACCCCGCGGGCATCGGTCGGCGCCGCCCGTGACCACAGTCACCGCACCAACAGGTGACTTGCCTTGTTTCCCAATGCGTCACCTGTCAAAATGGTGACGCACCAGCGTTGACATGGCTGCCCCGGCGATCCCCGCGATCACCGGCGCCTCCCGGCTCTCGCTGCGCGCATCCGAGCTCCCCCACTCAGTGGCGTCCGCGGGAATGCTGCGGACGGAGAGGAACGACGTGAAGAGCAGTAACCCCATCTTCTCCAGCAGGGGCTTCGTCCGAAGGGCCGACCGAGCGGCCCGCGCCGAACAGCCGGTCAGCGCCGCCCTGGGCGCCAAGGCCGCGGGCGACCACCTCTCGAACCCGTATGCCGCAGACGGGCGGCCGGGCCTTCTCGACGAGACCCGGGCCCCCAGACTCACGATGACGATGGACGATGTGATCGTCCGCACCACCCTCACCCTCGGGACCGTGATCCTGACGGCGGCGCTGTCGTGGGTGGTCCTGCCCGTCGACGAAACTGCCATCGGCCGGTCCTACGGGATCGCCGTGACCGCTGCTCTCATCGCCTTCGCACTGGCGATCGTCCAGGCGGTCAGACGCACCGCCTCGCCCCCTCTGATCCTCGGCTACGCGGCGTTCGAGGGCGTATTCCTGGGAGTCGTCTCCGAGGCGACGTCGACCTACATCGCCCCAGGGGTGGTGGTCCAGGCGGTCATCGGCACCTTCACGGTAGCCGCGGGAGTGCTCATCTCCTATCGGCTGGGCTGGATACGCGTCAACCGCAGGTTCTACGGCTTCGTCCTCGCCTCCGCCACCGGCTTCCTCCTGCTGATGGCCACGGACCTCGTCCTTTCTGCGTTCGGCGCGGGAAACGGCCTGGGTTTCGACAGCGGCGGGATCGGCGTCGCCTTCGGTGTCGTCGGTGTGCTTCTCGGCGCGTGCTTCCTGGCCATGGACTTCAAGCAGGTCGAGGACGCGATCGCATACGGCGCACCGCGGGAGGAGTCGTGGCTGGCGGCATTCGGCCTCACAACCAGCCTCGTCTGGATCTACCTGGAGGTACTGCGTGTGCTTACCCTCCTGCGGGAGGACGGCTGAGCCCGGATGGCAGCCCACCTCCGGCAGCAGGGCCGCCATCCGCCGCACGTGCAGGACACCGCCGGTACGCCGGGGAGAAGCCGGCGCCCGCGCCGTCGAAGACGACGACCGCGACGCCGTTCTCCTCGACGCGTGAAGGTCTCGCTCAACTCGCTCGTCGTCGTCGCGTCAAGGTCGTCTGGAGAGGCATCGGACCTCGTCACCGCCAAATAGGCCGTCGAGTGCTCGATCAGCCGTGCGGGGCCATGGACCGAACAGGACTACCTGACCCGCTCGACCAGACGACGGGTCCAACCGGGCGGAGAGGCCCGTTGCGACGTGTGCCGGAACCGGGCCCCTCAGGCCGACCGGATGGGGGCGTCAGAGGCCGCCGTTCTCCCAGTGCTGGGTGACGGGGGTCGCCGTGACGTCGTCCGCGTAGACGAGTGCCACGCGGTGGTTGTACTGGATCGTGTACATCTTCTTACCGCCCCGAACGACCGTCTGGCTGCTCTTGAAGTAGTCGTCGGTGACCGTCGCCGGCTGAGTGGCAACATAGGCCTGGCCAGCCGGGACGGAGTACATGCTGAGCGGGGTCTGCTTGGACGGGCTCAGACCAGCCGGGTACTCGGACGCGTCCGGGTAGCTCTGACCGTAGAGCGCGACGGGGGCGGTGGCGGCGGGCCGGATGATCTTCACCCCGTAGGCCCGCTTGGCGTTCTTCCCTTCAGGGTTGTGGAACCACACCTTCGCGCCGCTGTACCAGATCGCGGTCCAGTCACCCCGGACCTCCGCCACCACGAACTGCTGACCCGTCTGGGCCGTGCTGCCCCAGTCGTTGATGCGGTTGGTGCCGGCGCCAGTGCCGTGGATCGCCTGGTCGCCAAAGAGCGGGGCCGTCCCACTCGGCGCCGTGCGCAGGTAGACGAAGTTCGACGCCTGCTGCTTGTCCGTACACGCGGTCGTGCCACCGGTCGGGTCGTCGGAGGGGCACACATGTACGGTCTGCACGTTGTCGGCGAACGAAGGAGCGATGGTCACCACCGAACCCACGGCCGGGACACCATGCAGCCCGCTGATCGGACGGCCGAGCAACTCCATGAAATGACCCCAGTCCCAGCCGTTGCCCGGGTCCCAGTGCATGCCGGCGACGTAGGAATCGGCGGGCCCCGCCACGTTGTCGTGACCCACGATGTGCTGACGGTCCAGGGGTATGCCGAACCGTTCCGAGAGGTACTTCACGAGATCGGCAGTAGCCTCGTACTGCGCCTCGGTGTACCACTTGGCACCCTCGACGGCGTAGCCCTCGTGCTCGATGCCGATGGAGTGCAGGTTCGTGGAGTAGTTGCCGGCGTGGAAGGCGATGTCCTTCGTCGGCACCATCTGAGTCACCGCGCCGTCGGACGACCGCATCACGTAATGGGTGGCCGCAGGGTTGGTGGGCTGGGCCAATCCACTGACTCCGGCGTCGTAGGTGGTCTCCAGGTCGTGGATGACGATGGTGTCGATCCGGATGCCGTTGGCAGGCCGGTCGGCCACCTGGACGCCCGCCGGCGAACCGGGAACGAAAGTGCACTGCACCGTCGACGGGCACTCCGTGGTGACCGCCTCCGACGTCTTCAGCTTCAGCCGGTCCACCTGCGAGGTCATCGGGCGGGCCGAGGGTGCAGCCTCCATCCGCATGCGCTGGCCGTCGTGGGTCACACCGGCGGCGCCCCTGCCGATCGTCTTGAAGACACGGTCGGCGAAGGCCGTCGCACCGCTCTTGTGGGCCGACTGGCTGTAACGGGCCACAGCGCCGTACCACTGGGACACGTCCTCGGACGTGCTGCCGGCCACCTGCTTCTGGTAAGAGGCGAGAAGAGCAGCACCGCCCCGGATGTTCGCGGCCGAGTCCTCACGGAGCCTCTTCTCGGGCACACCGGTCAGCTTCGCCGCGGCCTGCAGGGTGTGCAACGCGGGGTCCGCCGCCAGGGACGCCAGATCGGCACGGCCGGCCGCGCCGGCGTCGCCGCCGGCCATCATCTCCGGCGTGACGTCGGTGAGATGCATGGGACCGAAGCCACCGTCGGCGCTGGGCAGCGCGCCGTGCGCCTCCCACCGGGACTCCTGGTACGCCACGCCTAGCAGCACGTTGACAGGTACGTCGTACTCCGCGGCGGCAGCGACGAAGGCCTGCTGGCGCGCAGCGTCGGCGTCGGTTCCGGTGTCGGCGAGGGCGGTGAACTGTACCGTGGCCAGCCCGCCCGCGGCCAGCGCGCCCACCGCTATCGCGATGGGGAGCCGCAGCCGCTTCTTTCTCTTGTGCAAGATGCTGATCCTTACAGGAGTGAACGTGTGGGGGTGGATGACCGTCGGACGCCCCGCGAAGCGCGTCGCCGGGGCAACGACGGACAGTGCGGCCCGTGGAGGGAGAGTCAGTCGCCCGGACCGCGCGGGCAGACAACGGCATGAGCGACAGGACACCGGCCAAAGGACCCCACCGGTGCTGAACGCCGCTCTCCGCTCGGGACCCGGGCACGACAACTGCGGCGCGCTCCCCCGCTGATGGCGGGAGTGACGTGCCACAATCGGTCGCCGATCGCACACGTACCTTACGTGAGACACACGAACGCACCTACGCGAGGGCACAAAGGAACAGCTACATCGACGAACACGTGTGAGAGTGTCCGCCTCAGGCGTTGCTCGTGGCCACACCCTCACGACGTTGCTGCGTTGCAAGGATGCCGAACCGGCTCAGCAGCGGTGCAGGCGGTGACCAACCGGAGGACCGCTGTGTGGAACCCCGCTACGAGGCCAGGCTGGTGCGGCCGACCCATGTACCAGGACGTTCGGCCGTGTGCCGTCCCTTGGTTCCACGAGGGCCGGACACACCCCGGGCTCAGGCTCAGAAGTCGCAGTGGGGCTGCCGACTGCAGCGGGTTGTCGGCTGAGCTTGTTCTTTTTCTACCAAGATCTTCCAGGCTTGCCGATGGCCTTGAGGGTCTCGGGGCGTTTGACGGTCTTGCCGACGTCGTAGCGGGGGGCCCGGTGTTTGTTCTTGGCGCCGGGTGGCCGTCCGGGGCCGGTTCCTCGGGGTTTGGGAACACGGGTCGGGCAGGCGAGATGAGCGCGGATGTTCCTGAACCCTCGGCGGACCCGGGCCGGGGTGAGCCGGTTGGAGGTGGTGGGTTTCTCCCAGGGGCGACGGACGTCCGCGGCGAGGGGCCGGGTGAGCCGGAGCTGGGTGTGGGCGACGATCAGGAGCTGTCGTTCGCCCGCGTCAATGGCGTCTACCTGGTGGACTTCCTCCCAGCCAGTCTTGTCATGGGGCTGGGCTTCGGCCTGGCCGCGCCCGCCATCATGGGGCTCGGTATGTCTGCCGTTACGCCGGCCGAGTCCGGCATCGCCTCCGGGCTGTTCAACACCACTCAGCAGATCGGGGGCGCCATGGGCCTGACCGTGCTGAGCGCTTTCGTCAGCGCGCGTACGAACAGCCTCACCGCCGCGGGGAAGACCGAGGCGGAATCGCTGGCCGGCGGCTACCACGTGGCCTTCCTCGCCGCGGCCGGATTCACGCTGACCGCCCTGGTCATTGGCTCCGGCCTGCTCAAGACGACCCCGCCCGCAGGCATGGAGCAACAAGGCACGGCGTCTTCTGAAGAAAACGCGCCTGTCTCCTGACCAGCATTGGTCAACCCGGTCGCGGGACCTGCCCAGCGTCTGCTGTTGCCCAGACAGAAGTTCTTAGCCACGATCCGACACTGGGGTGTTCCTCAAACCCACGGAATCAGCGCAAGGCGGTGGGGGCCAGTCGGATCGTCGGCTGCTGCATTCGGAGGCGTACGGGCTGGGGCCTGCCGACTGCTTTCACTGGCTCGACGGGATGTGGTGACGTGCGCGGTGGCCGGGGCGGGCGGGTGAGACGGCGGACCATGAGAGTGATGAAGGTCCAGGTGACGTGGGCCTCGCTGTGGGATGAGCCGCTCGTGGTCGCGCACGTTTCTCCTGGCTCTCATGATCCACGAGATCGCCCGCTCGGCACGCCACCTTTTTGCCAGAACGGCGAAGCCGTCCTGGTCCTTGCGGCGGGGCACCGTCTTGAGGGTGATGCCGAGGAAGGTGTGGGACCAGCCGACGAGGGTTCCGCCGTAGGCCGAGTCGGCCCAGGCGACGGCGAGTTCGGGATGGGTCAGTCGCAGGCGGAACAGCTGGTCGCGGGCGGGGATACTGTCGTGTGGGGCCGCGGGGGTGCCATGACGGCCAGTGCCATGCCGCGCATGTCGACCGCCAGGTGCCGCTTCCTCCCGTTGATCATTTTCCCGCCGTCAAAACCACGGGTGTCCTGGCCCACCGTCTCGGCACCCTTGACGGACTGGGAGTCCAGGATCACCGCAACGGCGCGGGCATTGAGGCCGTCATGAACACGGACCATCTGGTGCAGCTCGGCATGGATACGGGCCAGGTCTCCGCTCGCCCGCCATCGCTGAAAAAACCCGTAAACCGTGCGCCAGGGGATCCCGAAGTCAACCGGAACCGCCCTCCACTTGCACCCATTGTCGTTGACGTATCGGATGGCATCGACGACTTTGCGGCGCGGACGTTTCTCCGGGCGCCCGCCCGTGGGCAACTCGCAGGCCGGGACGGGCAGCAGCGGTTCGAGGACGGCCCATTCGGCGTCCGTGGTGTCACTGGGGTAGCGCCGCTCGCGCACGGCCGGCGCCCGGATCTCGTTGATGCTGAAGGGCGACTCGGACCCCACCCCTTCTTCTTGAGCCTCATTCGTCGGCTCTGCGCATTCGTCGACGAATGCGCAGAGGTGCTATGACCGCCCCCATTTCGTGATGGCCTCAAAAGCCACACCCAGGCCCCTGGTTCTCCCGATCGTACGAGGACCGGAATCGACCCGCAAACAAGGTAAGGAGCGCGATAGCTGGCCCTCGCTGGGTGCGGCGTTCGCGGAGTACAGGCGGATCGCCAAGACCGAGTACCTGCTGTGTGTGGTCGACCCGGTGGGCGACACCTACCGCCTCAGATAAACCGGCAGCTCACCGTGCAGGAGTCCCGCCACAAGCTGGCCCGGGACGTGCGCCACGACAAGCGCGGCACCATCCACCAGGCATACCGCGACGGCCTGGAAGACCAGCTCGGCGCGCTCGGCCTGGTCCTCACACCATCGTGCTCTGGACGACCCGGTACATCGACGCCGCCGGCGCCCAGCTGAAGGCCGGGGGCCACGAGATCCGGGAGGAGGACATCGCCCGGCTCTCCCCGCTCAAGCACCGCAACCCGAACCTGCTCGGCCGCTACAGCTTCACCGCCTCGGCCCCCGGCGCCCTGCGCCCGCTGCGCGACCCGGACTCCCCCGAGCTGGACGAGGACAAAGACGAATCGGCGGCCGACTGAAGCGGGCTTTGTCAGCCGGCGGCACCAACGCGGCGTCGTACTGCTCGACGGTCCAGGGCTGACAACCCACAAACTCCGTCAGATCCATCCTTGCGAAAACCATTGGTGCCCTGCTTGCTCCGCTGATGGACTGACGTCCTACCGCGATTCTGCCGCGTGACGGAGGTAGTGGTTGTGACAGGTTATGACGTGCTTGCCGAGGTGTACGAATGGCTCATCTCGGATGCGAAGTTGCCTCCAGCCGAGTTCGCTGCGTCGTTCGACGACGTTCTCAATCTCCTGCCGTCGAACGCTCACGTCCTCGACTCTTCTTGCGGAACCGGACAGTTGGCGGTCGGCCTCGCCGGTCGTGGCATGCAGGTTGTCGCAACTGACGCCAGCGAGGCGATGGTTCGCCGGACTGCAGAGTTGTCTGAGGAGTTCGGGGCATCCGTCCGGGCCGTACGGGCGAGCTGGGAAGAGTTGCCCGACCATTTCCAGGACAACACGTTCGACATGGTGTTCTGCGTTGGCAACTCGCTTCACCATGCCACGGGCGCGACAGGCAGGGGCGCTGCTCTGGAGTCGATGTCACGGCTTCTGCGCCCCGGCGGGCGCTTGGTACTCACATCCCGCACTTGGGAACTCGTGAGGGCCAGAGGTTCACGGCTGGAGATCAGTGACCGACTCGTCCGCCGGAACGGTCGCGATGCCGTCGTGGTCTACCGCTGGGAGATTGCGCCGCATTGGGAGGAGGAGCACCACATCGAGATTGCGATCGCGCAAGTCGATGCGACAGGGTTGGTTCTTGTCCGCTCGGAACTGCTGTCCTGCTGGCCCTACCGGTACGAGGAACTCGAAGTCGAGCTGCACCGGGTCGGACTTCAGACAGAGCTGAGCACGTTCGATCTTGAGGCCGAGAACTACATGGTGGTCGCGAGCAAGGTATAAACACCGGACCGACCCCGTCGTCTTCGAGGAGGAACCGGGCACCTCCAGCCGCCTACACCCCCTCCAGCACCCGAAGTTCCCCGAACTGCTCACCTACGCGCGGCCGGGCGACACCGTGCACATCTCCGAGACGTTCCGCCTCGTACGCGGCACCGGACACGTCCTGGACGTCCTCGACATCCTTCACCTCGACCAGGTGGCGCTGCGCATCCACGACCGAGCGTTCTCCGCGATGAACCTCACCGCCCGCCACCCGCGTAGCGGAGAACTGCTGTCCACCGTGAAGTTCCTGGTGCGGACCCTCGCCGCCGCCGGCGAGCTCCAGCGCAAGCTGACCTACGACGGACTGCTCGCAGCAGGCCGAGGGCACCGCGTACCTGGACGGCCGCTCCATCGCCGCCCTCGCCCGCGAACACGACATCAGTCGAGGCGCGATCCGCACGGCGGTCGCCGACTTCCTCCGCACCACCGAGCTGGAGGCCGCCGAGCGCGCCGCGCTCGACTAGGGGGTGCCCCGCATTGATCTCTCCCGTTCACGCCTCTCCTGCCGGGTGACCGCCACGATCCAACCAGCGGCCATCAGGGCTCCTGCTGCACCCGCCAACACGACCAGACCTTCAGTGGGAATCATGTTGTCGCCGCCCGGATACCTCTGCCCACACAGCCGCACCGTCCCCGGGTGCTCCGCCGAGGCTTCCAGGCACACCGCGGAGCCGACCACAGGATCGGTCAACCCGGCCGTATGGCCCACCGGAAGGTCCTCGGTAACGAACCACTGACCGCCAGCCTGGTAGGACACCCGGACATGGGCCCCGTACTTGACTTGCACCACGCGGTCGACGACACCGTCAACCCGCAGGGGCGAGGCATCGATCCGCCGGGCGTCCGAGATTTCGCCAGCCAGCGAGCAGCCTCCAACCACTGCCACCAAGAGGGATCCCGCCGCAACCGCAAGCGGCGCCCTCTTCCCCCGCCAGAAATCACCCCACCGCATGCCGGACAGTCTCACACGTCGAACCACGCGTCTGACGGGCCAGCACTTACGGGACAGCCCTTCAAGGGGACGACCGTACGGCGCGGCCAGGGCTGCACCCTGCGCGTCAGCGCCGTCCCCGCCGTACACCGCCAGTTCCTCGATCGCTGCCAGCCGCTTGACGGCGGCCAGGGTTCCCGGGCGGTCCCGGCCCAGCGCAAGGCCCGACGCGAGTACGAGAACCGGGTCAGCGCACTCACGCCCTGAACAAGATCGTTCTCACCGATGACCGCTGTCGGGTCATGTCGGAAGTGGCTGGCACGATGCGCACTTGCAGTCCCGTGCCCGGGAGCCCCTCGCCTCGACGCAGGCCCCGGCACGGTCCACCGGGTGCCGGGGCCTGCGGAGAACGGACGGGTGCTTACTGCACGCTGGTGCGGGCCACGGTGTGCAGTTGGCCGGGGAGCACCGGTTCCCGCGTTGTGTCGTGCGTCAGCTCGAGTGTGTCGCCGGTGCTGTGCACCCGCCAGACGGTGCCGTGCCGGTTCTCCCACTCGACGAAGCTGCCGGGAGCGCCATCGAGCAGCTCCAGTTCCCGCACCAGCGTGTCCAAGGGAGCGAAGCCGCGGGCGTCGCCCTTGCTCATGCTCCGGGTACGGGTGTTGTCGTAGCGCATCTTGACGAACGGGACCTCGGCGCGGTCGAGCTTGTTCGGCTGGAGCATCTTGCGGAACCTGCCCCAGGCCTCCTCCTCGTTCTCCCGGCCGGAGATCTCACTGGCGTAGGCGGGAAAGACGGCGTAGGTGACCGCGGACAGGTCAGGGTTGTCGTTGGCGTGGTAGCCGTGCACCTCGGCCGTCGCCGCTCCCACGGTGTCGAACTCCGTCCCGTCGTGGTGGAAGCCGCCGACGGCCACCAGGGGCCGCCCCTTCCCCACGAAGGTGTCGTCATGGGCGCGCGCGTGGGCGAGCAGTGCCGCAACGAGCGCCTCATCGTAGCGGCCACGTACGTTGACCTGCAGGTTGTGCCGGCCGTCGGTGGAGAGTGCGGCGGTGAAGGTGAACATCGGGTTCGGCGACCACCGCCACGCGGAGGCCAGACCGGTAACGGGTGCGGCGCCGGGCATGGCGGACAGGACGGATCCAAGGTTCATGAGGGTGGCTCCTGTGCTCGGGTCGGGTGCCCTAGCTGCATGAGTAGAGGGTGGGGTCGACATCCTGGCGGTAGGTGGCGTCCATGAGCGCACCGCCGCGGGAGTTCTCGCTTCTCGTCATGGGCTCCATGTTGTCGGGATCGTTGTAGAAGTCGTTGCGGGTGGCCCGGTCGGAACGGTAGCCCGTCTGGTTCCAGTGATCGACCACCGGTGTCAGGTGCTCGTACGTGAGCTGGTTGGACGGGATGATCTCGCCCGCGGCGTTGCGCCAGGTCAGTTCGGACCTGGGAATGCGTTCCATGATCTGACGGCCCTGGGAGTCGAGCTGTCCGGTGGGCCGCATGGGTGTGCCGCCCTGGGCGATGCCCTCGTCGGTCCAGGCGGCGGTCATGGCGTCGTGGGTGGACTGGCGATAGCTGCCGGGGTACTCGGTGTCGCGGTTGTGGGCCTGTGCGGGCGAGTTCGGGTCCCTCTCCCATCGGCCGCGCTGGCCGCGGATGCGGATGAGGCCCAGCGGGTCGAGGAGAAGGAGCGGGTTGGTGACGTAGGCGTAGTCGTTCGGGTCCGGTGCCAGGCCCAGCGGATCGGCGCTGACGTAGCGCGCGGTCTCCGGGTCGTAGTAGCGGAAGTAGTTGTAGTTCCAGCCGGTCTCGGCGTCCGCGTACTGCCCGGGGAAGCGCAGGGGGCAGTCGGCCTCCGGGGCTGTGGGCGGAGCGCCGGTCGGCTGCCCCCAGGCCGTGAATCTGCGGTGCCAGACGATCCGGCCGTCCGCCGAGACGAGTTCGGTCGGTGTTCCGACGAGGTCGGTGACGATGGCGTAGAAGCGGGCGTCGGTGTCGCCCGGGTCGCTGCCGCCTCCGTCCGCGGCCGGCCGTTCGCGGCCACCGCTGACCGTCTGGGCGACGGGTCGGTAGGAACCCGGCGCGTAGTCCCAGGTGGTGACGGTGCCGTCGGTCTCGATCTGTTCGGCGAGGCGTGTTCCGTCCCAGCTGAACGTCGTCTCCTCCAGTACGTCCCCGCCGGTGCCGAGGCGTTGTTTGCCGACCCGTCGGCCGTCCGGATCGTAGGTGTAGCGCCATTCGGATCCGTCCGGTGCGACGGTCCGGACCAGGCGGTCCTCCGCGCTCCACCCGTACTGGGAGGTGCGCCGGCCGCCGCTGAGGAGACGGACGGTCTTGCGGATCAGGCGCCCCTGGCCGTCATAGGCGTAGGTGGTGCGTCCGGCACGGTGCAGTCTGGTTCCGTCGGCATGGTGGGGCTGCGGTTCCGTGGTGCCGTCGTACGGGGAACTGGTGACGAGGTTGCCCGCGCGGTCGTACGCGTAGTTCTCCTCGCGGTCGGCGGTCCTGACCGCGGTCAGCCTGCCGACCGGGTCCACGTCGAACCGGCGGCTTTCGCCGAGCAGCTCGTCGATCTCCCGGAGCGCTCCGTCGAGGTCGTACTCGTAGGTGCGGTGCTGGAGCAGCTCACCGCCCGCGTCGCCGATGCCGCGGCCGGGCGTGGTCACCGACTGCCCGGTCAGCCGGCCGGAGCCGTCCCGGCTCTGGTGGAGCACCGCCTGCGCACCCAGCGTCCTGCGGATCTCACGATGGGCGGTGTCGTAGTCGAAGCGCAGTTGGCTGCCGGCGCCGCTCAGGGCCTGGGGGTGGCCCGTCGCCTCGTAGGTCCAGGTCGAGGTGATGCCCGAGGGAGTGCGTCGGCTGATGCGGCGGCCGAGTGCGTCGTACGTGTAGGTGGTGGTCCGGCCGTTGACGGTCTCGGTCAACGTGCGGCCCATGGAGTCGTAGGTGCGTTCGACCGTGGTGTCGCGGTTGGCCGCGCGGAGCAGTGAGCCGGCGCTGTCGTACTCGTAGGTGGTGACCTCGTCCGCCGTGCGGTACTGGCGTGGCCGGCCGAGCAGGTCCACGGTCACGTCCGTGGTCTGTCCGGCGCCATTGGTCCACGACGTACGCTGCCCGGCCGCGTCGTGGGAGTAGATGAGCGTGCGGCCGTTGAAGTCCGTCTCCCGGATCAGGCGGTTGGCCTCGTCGTAGGCGTACTCCCAGGTGCGGCCGTCCGCGTTGTGGACACCGGTCAGGTTCAGTTCGGTGTCGTAGGAGAACGTGTAGCGGCGGCCGTCCGGTGTGGTGCGGGAGGTCGGCTGGTGGAAGTGGGTGAACTCGTACGTGGTGACCGCGCCGTTGCGGGCCGTGTGCGAGACGAGGTTGCCCTCGCCGTCCCAGCTCCAGGCCTCCGTCGCGCCGTCCGGGAGGGAACGCCACGAGGCAAGGCCTTCGACGGTCCAACCGAAGCGGTCGGTGGCGCCGGCGGGGTCGGTCACCGCGGTCACGCGTCCGAAGGAGTCGCGCCGCGCTCGAGTCGTCCGGCCCTCCGGGTCGGTGAGGGCCAGCGGCAGACCGGCCGGATCGGTCTCAATGTGCCGGGTGTGGCCGAGCGCGTCGGTGACCGAGACGGGCCGGCCCAGGGCGTCATAGCTGTAGCGGGTGGTCGCGCCGGACGGGTCGGTGACGGACAGGCGATTGCCCCGCTCGTCGTACGTGTAGCTCCAGAACGAACCGTCTGGGTCCGTGAGCCGGCGGGTGCGGCCCGCCTCGTCGTACTCGGCCCGGACAGAGCTGAGGTCCGGCCTGACCACCTCGGTCAGGTGACCGGCGGCGTCGAAGACCTGGCGGGTGGTGCGGCCCAGGGGGTCGGTCCAGGAGACGAGGCGTCCGTTCTCGTCCCACTCCCGGCGGGTCGAGGCTCCCAGGGGGTCGGTGACCTGGACGAGTTGCAGACGTTCGTCGAACCGGTAGGTGGTGGTCCGGCCGAGGGAGTTGCGGTACGTGTTGACGCGTGCCGCGTCGTCGTAGGTGAGGGAGCAGTCGAGGAAACCGTCCGCTCCCCTGCCGGCCGTGACCCTGTGCCGCTCGTCGTAGGTGTAGCGGTACCAGCCGCCGTTGCGGTCGGTCCAGCTCGTGATGCGGGACTCGGCGTCGTACGTGAGCCGGAAGTCGCGGCCCTGCCCGTCGGAGACGGCACGGAGATTGCCCTCCGTGTCGTAGCCGTAGCGTCGCACCACCGCCCACGGTGAGTCGGCTTCCGCGCCGTAGCCGTCTTCCGGTGAGCTGAGAACGCTCAGGGACGTGACCCGGCCGTCTTCCGTGGCGATGGCCACCCGGTAACCGCCCGAGTGGCGCATCTCGGCGAGGACGCCCGCCTCGTCGTAGAGGAAGTCGATGCGGTGCCCGTTGCGGTCGGTTGTCGCGGCGAGAGGCAGGGTGTAGGCGGGGGTGTCACCCTCGCGCCGTACACCGGGGGCGAAGTGGTGCGTGCGTCCGGTCTCGTCGTCGTGGACGGTGATCGTGCCTTCACCGTCACCGCTCCACGTCAACGGCCACCGAGGCCCCTCCAGAGGCAGGGTGGCGGTGCCGGGTGCGGGGATCGGATAGGCCAGGAGCATGCCGTCCTCGGTGGCGAACACCACGCCCTGGTCGTCGATCTCCAGGCGCTGGTCCAGCGTCGAGGCCCAGCTCGCCCCGAAGCAGCGCCCCCAGCGGTAGGTCGAGACGTGGGTGCGCCGGACGACCAGCGGCAGGAGCCCGCCGAGTTCCAGGTCCACCTGCTCCATGAGCATCTCGCCGGACACCATGTCGATCGGGTCGCCGCCCCGGCACCGGCCCTTGTAGGGCTTGGCCTTCGCAAGAAGATCCTTGGCACCGGAACGCAGGGTCTTCAGACCGCCCCGCACGGCGGTGGCCATCCCCTTCATGCCCTTGGCGAGTCCGCCGAGGGTGGTGAGCCCCTTCATGCCGGGTATGCAGTCCAGGGCCGCCAGCCCCACGTCCCACAGGGATGCTTGGCCCTTGCTGTATTTGTAGAGCGTGTCCGCGAGGACGACGAGGGCGGCCACGACGACGATCGCGGCGAGGATCGGGCCGCCGATGATCATCGCGACGATGCCGACGACGGCGACGACGACCTTGCAGACGGCGACGATGGTGTCCCAGTTGTCGGAGAACCAGTCGCCGACGTCCTCCCACCAGGACCGGTTCTGAATGCCGGCGTCGGACGCCTCGTCGATCTTGTTCTTGGCCTCCCGCGCCGCGTCGTCACGCATCTTGCGCGCGTCCTCGGCCATCTTCTTCGCCGCGTCCAGCGCACCCTGCGCGGAGTCCACGGCCGACTGCGCGTTGGCGTGAGCGGTCTTGGCGTGCTGGACGTCACGGGTGGCGGCCCGGACTTTCGCCTCGTCCGGCTTGTCCGCGTCCGACTTGCTGCCCGTCGGATCGTCCTTGTACTTGTCCGCCTCCTTCGACGCCCGCGTCACCCACGAATCCGCCGAGGACAGCTTCGACTGCGCCGAGGTCAGGTCCTGCCGGGCCTCCCGCGCCTTGACCAACGCCCGGTCCGCCAGCGCCTGCGCCCGCTCCAGCTTCGGCCAGAAGTCCGCGAGCGCGTCACCGCACATCCCGTACGACTTCTCCAGCTTCTTCAAGTTCTTCGGAACGCCGGAGAACTCCTCCTTGAAGACCGTCGCCGACTTCCCCGCCCACTCGGCCAAGGTCGACTCGCCAGCCATACCCTTCACCAGACGCAACGCCTCCGACACGTCGTCGGCGAAGTCGTGCAACGTCTTGGCGAGCGTCCGCACCCGCTGCGGGTCCCCCGGGGTCGGGTCCTTGTCCAGGTCCAGGACATGCCAGTCACTCGGCCTGTGGCCCACCATCCCCGTTACCCCCGTCGACACCTGCAGGTGACATCAACAACGTATGCGCACACGTGAACTTACTAGGCACGGAAGTTCGAGCAGAAGAGGGCTGCTTGCGACCGGAGGCACCGCCTCGCAGGAACCGTGCCCGGAAGGGCCGATCAGCATGGCTTCGTCGTGCGGGCAGGCGTGGCCGAGGACTTGGGGGACGGCGTGACGGCGGATCAGGCCAGCGCGGGCTGTGCCGTGGCCGCTGCGGGCGCCGGTGGGGGAAATGGTTCGCCATCCCCGCGGGTGCGGGGAGCAGGAGCTGACGGAGATCGCCGAGGCGAACGACCTGGGACCATCCCCGCGGGTGCGGGGAGCAGACGAACCCGCGGGCGGAGTCCAGGGGGTGTGAATGGTTCCGCCGTACGGCTGTCGCCGATGTGCTGCAGACCGCCTACCGATTGAGGTCGAGGACCGGGGCTTCGAGCCCGTCGTAGTCGGCGGGCGCGACCGTGGCGACGACGGCACCATCGGGGCGGTCCAGCGTGGGCTGAGTGGCGTGTACGGCGGCCCCTACGCCGAAGGGGACGTTGCGGCGATACAGGTCGGCGACCGCGTGCGCCGTCGCATAGTCGGTGTCCAAGGTGTGCAGGACATCGAGGATGCCCAGGTAGTCGACGATCCCGGCCCGTTCACGCTCGGCCTCCAGCACGCACACGATGGGGACCCACAAACGCACCGTGGGGTCCCCCGCGGCAATGTGGATGAGCCCGGAGACCTGCTTGTTGCCCCCCAGGGCAAGGAGTGTGCGACTGTCCAGGACGTAGTGCTCGACGATCACGCCGCCGTGCCCCGAACCCGAGCCTGTCCGTCGTTCTGCGCCTGCCGCATCCGCTCACGCAATGCGCCGGCTTCGTCGTCGCTGACCCGGTGCCCGAACTCTGCGGCCAAGAACGCGTCCGTGCGTTCGGCTCGCTCACGCAACTGCGCAGGAGTGAGCGCGGTCGCGGCGAACTCCTCGATCAGCGCCCGCATCGACATGTTCCTGGCCTCGGCCAGAGCGGCGAGCTTGTCGCGGGTCTCCGCACCGATCTTGATCGTCGTATCCACGTCGGAAAGTATACCGCCATGAATACCTGCGGGGTCGGGTGTCAGCTCAGTGATCTTCAGGAGGCCCCTGCTCCGAGCCATCAGCCGTGAAACGAGCCGATTCGCAGCAGCCGGCCCCCCGCGGGCGCGGGGAGCAGGCTCTTTGACCTGCATCTTTACAGCCGCTGAGGCACGGTTTCGGCGACTTTCACAGATTCCGGCAAATAGTACACACGCCAACCTGCCGCTTCCACGTGTGGAGGCCAGCCGCGACCGCGATCTGCTCGCACGAGATAAGCAGCGCCGACCGAACGACGCCCGTACTTCGACCGGACACCCGGTAAGCCAGCCCAAGACCACGCACGGATCCTGATCGAGGTCGGCGACGGCAGCACCTTCCCGACCGCCGGCCACCTCGCCGCCTACGCAGGTCTCGCCCCGGCGACCCGGAGCTCGGGCTCGTCGATCCGCGGCGAACAACCGTCCCGAAGAGGAAACAAGCAGCTCAAGAGGGCCTTCTTCCTCTCCGCGTTCGCCGCCCTGGGCAACCCGGCAGCGCGGGCCTACTACGACAAGAAGATCGCCCAGGGCAAGCACCACACCCAGGCCCTGCTCTGTCTCGCCAGACGCCGGGCCGACGTCCTTTTCGCGATGCTCCGCGACGGCACCTTCTACGAACCCCAACCCGTTCGGGCTGTCGCCCAGCAGACCTAGACCATGGCCAGGAGGTGATCCGTGGGTTCGTAGTCGATCTTCCAGTCGGCATAGATCCCGCAGAACCCATCCTTGATGCACCGCAGACCCACGGTCACCCAGCGGACGGATCCGTCGGTGCCGAGCGAGAACGCGACCGCGGCCTCGAACTCCTCGCTCCCGCACGGGCAGCCGGCCGCACCGGGCTCGTCGTCCTCCCAGGACTCCTCGTCCCAGTACTCCTCGCTGTCCGCGATGAACGCACGGCTGTCGCAGCCCGAACACTCTCGTTCCGCTCCGGACGCATTGACCAGCACGAAGAACACCCGACCACCGCACCCCTCGCAGACGGAAGGAGCGATCTTCACCGGGAGACCGTCGACGGCCTCCCGCAGGAACACCGCGAGCTCCGCGGGAACACCCTCGCCAACCTGATCATCAGCATGCACGAACACATCGTTCCAGACGCCCGAACCCGCACCCGACCAGCTTGACCAAAGACATGGAGGCACCCCCCGTGACGAGCCTGGCTCCGAGCCCGGGCCGCTACCCGGGCGCCGGCGACACCGTACTCGGCAGCGAACTTCGTACCCGGCAGCGAACGTCGCTGGGAGGTCAGGCGCAGCTGCGACGCTCCCCGCCTCGGCTCCCCAGCCCCGCCTCTGCCCCCTCCCCCACACCTCCAGCAACACACGAACGATCAGCCACCGCGCCCCCTGCCGACCGGCACGAGCGCGTCGTGTGCGACACGCCGGGCCGAGACTTCAACAACTCGCCGACAGGCCAAGGCCCCCACCACCGAGCCCAGTTGATGCGGCCGGAGGGGCAGCCGAGAACCCCGGATCGATCTTGGTTCGGGGTTAGGGTGCGGCTTCACGAGACTGCTCTCGGAGGTGCTCGCCTGGTGGCTGACAGCTTTGTTCACCTGCACAATCACACCGAATACTCGATGCTCGACGGCGCTCAGAAGCTGAAGCCGATGTTCGCCGAGGTGGACCGGCAGGGCATGCCCGCGGTTGCCATGAGCGACCACGGCAACATGTTCGGCGCGTACGAGTTCCAGCAGGTGGCCAAGGGCTTCGGCTCGGTCAAGCCGATCATCGGGATCGAGGCGTACGTGGCCCCGTCCTCGCGCCGGAACCGGCGGCAGGAGTTTTGGGGGCCCGGCGGCCAGCGGGCCGTGTCGGACGACGGCGAGGGGTCGAAGGACGTCAGTGGCGGTGGCCGCTTCACGCACATGACCATGTGGGCGACGGGGGCGCGGGGCCTGCGGAACCTCTTCTACATGTCCACGGAAGCCTCGTACACGGGCCAGTTCCCGGCGGGCAAGCCCCGCATGGACATGGAGCTGATCGCCGAGCGCGCCGAGGGCGTCGTCGCGACGACCGGATGCCCGTCCGGCGCCGTCCAGACACGGCTGCGCCTCAACCAGTACGACGAGGCCAGGCAGGTCGCCTCCGCCTACCAGGACATCTTCGGCAAGGAGAACTACTTCCTGGAGCTGATGGACCACGGCCTGCCCATCGAGCGGGACGTGCGGGAAGGGCTGCTGCGGCTGGCCGGGGAGCTGGGCCTTCCACTCCTGGCCACCAACGACGCGCACTACATCCACGAGAGCCAGGCCGACGCGCACGACAACCTGCTGTGCATCGGCGTGGGCAAGAACAAGGCCGACGAGAAGCGGTTCCGCTTCAGCGGCAGCGGCTACTACCTGAAGACGGCGGCCGAGATGCGGGCCCTGTTCGCGGAGCTGCCCGAGGCCTGCGACAACACGCTCCTGATCGCCGAGCGGGTCGGGCCGTACGACGAGGTCTTCGACAACGTCGACGAGATGCCGCAGTTCCCCGACGTGCCCGACGGAGAGACCCAGGAGTCGTGGCTGCGCAAGGAGGTCCTGACGGGGCTTGCCATGCGGTACGGCGATCCCGTCCCGGCCGAGGTCCTGGAGCGCTTCGAGACCGAGATGTCGGTCATCGGTCCCATGGGGTTCTCGTCGTACTTCCTCGTGGTCGCGGACATCTGCAAGTACGCCCGGGACAACGGCGTGCCGGTCGGCCCCGGCCGTGGTTCGGCCACGGGCTCGATCGTCGCCTACGCGACCCGCATCACCGAGCTGTGCCCCCTGGAGCACGGTCTGCTCTTCGAGCGGTTCCTCAACCCCGAGCGGATCAACCCGCCCGACGTCGACCTCGACTTCGACGACCGCCGGCGCGACAAGATGGTCCGGTACGTCACCGAGAAGTACGGCGACGAGTACACCGCCATGGTGAACACGTTCGGCAAGATCAAGGCCAAGAACGCGATCAAGGACTCGTCACGGATCCTCGGCTATCCCTTCAGCCACGGTGAACGGATCACCAAGGCGCTGCCGCCGGACATCATGGGCAAGTCGATCCCGCTGGAGGGGATCTTCGATCCCGAGCACCCCCGCCACGGCGAGGCCGGTGAGATCCGGACGATGTACGAGAACGAGCCGGACGTGAAGACCGTCATCGACACCGCCAGGGGCGTCGAGGGCCTCACTCGCGGGACCGGCGTGCACGCGGCCGCCGTCATTCTGTCCAAGACCAGGCTCACCGACCGCATCCCGCTGCACATGCGCGCCTCCGACGGTGTGAAGATCACCGGCTTCGACTACCCCAGTTGCGAGAACATGGGGCTGGTCAAAATGGACTTTCTGGGCCTGCGGAACCTCGGCGTCATCGACCACGCCATCGAGAACATCCGCGAGAACCGCGGCGTCAGGCTAGCCACAGTCGACCCGATGGACGGCGACAGCGGCACCGTCGTCATCCCGCTGGACGACAGGAAGACCTTCGAGCTGCTCGGCCGCGGCGACACGTTCGGTGTGTTCCAGCTCGACGGCGGCGGCATGCGCGCGCTCCTCAAGCTGATGGAACCGAGCCGGTTCGAGGACATCGCCGCCGCCCTCGCCCTCTACCGGCCCGGCCCGATGGCCGCCAACGCGCACACGAACTACGCGCTGCGGCAGAACGGCAAGCAGGAGCCCGATCCCATCCACCCGGAGCTCAAGGAAGTCCTCGACCCGATCCTGGGCTCGACCCACCACCTGCTCATCTTCCAGGAGCAGATCATGGCGATCGCCCGGACCCTGGCCGGCTACACGCTCGGCGGCGCCGACATACTGCGCCGCGCGATGGGCAAGAAGCAGCCCGAGGTCCTGGCCGCCGAGTGGGAGAAGTTCCACGACGGCATGAAGGCCAACGACTACTCGGAGGAGGCCATCAAGGCCATCTGGGACGTGATGCTCCCCTTCTCCGGCTACGCCTTCAACAAGTCCCACACCGCCGGCTACGGGCTCGTCTCCTACTGGACCGCGTACCTGAAGGCCAACTACCCGGCCGAGTACATGGCGGCGCTGCTGACGTCCGTCGGCGACGACAAGGACAAGGCCGGCATCTACCTGGCCGACGCCCGCAAGCTCGGCGTCACCGTCCTCCCTCCGGACGTCAACGAGTCCGTCGCCGAGTTCACAGCCGTCGGCGACGACGTGCGCTTCGGCCTTCGTTCCGTCCGCAACGTCGGCGACAACGTCATCGACACGGTCATCACGGCCCGCAAGACCAAGGGGAAGTTCACCAGCTTCGCCGACTTCCTCGACAAGGCCGACCTTCCGGCCCTCAACAAGCGGGCCGTCGAGTCGCTCATCAAGGCCGGCGCGTTCGACTCGCTGGGGCACACCCGCAGGGGACTGTGCGCCGTGCACGAGACGGCCATCGACGCAGTCGTGCCGCTGAAGAAGGCCGCGGCCTACGGCCAGGACGACCTCTTCGCCGGGCTGTGCGGCGCCGCCGGTGACGACGGGGAGTCCGGCTTCGGCCTCGACGTGCGGATCGACGACGGCGAGTGGTCGCGCAAGCAACTCCTGTCCACCGAGCGGGAGATGCTCGGCATGTACGTCTCCGCTCACCCCCTGGACGGCACCGAGCACATCCTCGCCGCCCACCGGGACACCACCATCCCCGACCTGCTCGCCTCCGGGCGGACCGAGGGAACGGTGCGGCTCTCCGGGCTCATCACCAGCGTCCAGAACAAGGTGACCAAGCAGGGCAACGCCTGGGCCATCGTGAACCTCGCCGACCGTGACGGCACGATCGAGGTCCTTTTCTTCCCCGCGACCTACCAGCTCGTGCTGGGCGCGCTGGTGGAGGACAGCGTGATCTCCGTCCAGGGGCGCATCAACGACCGGGACGGCGCCATCAGCATCTTCGGCCAGGAGCTCCAGGTCCTCGACGTGACGGCCGCCGAGCGCAGCGGAGCAGCACCGGTCCAGCTGGCGTTCCCGTACCACCGCGTCAACGAGCCGATGGTCAGGGAGCTCAGGCGGATCATGGGCGCCCACCCTGGCGAGAGCCCCGTCCACCTCTTCGTACGCGGTCCGCACAAGACCACGGTCTACTTGCTCCGGTCGACGGTGAACGCGGCCACGATCGCTTCCGACATCAAGGGCTCCTTCGGTCAGGACACCTGGCACGGTGTGGCATGACCGACAGCGAGGAGATCACCTTCCGCGTCGACCAGGTACCTCCTTGCGCCCGTTGCGGAGGCGAGGCTCTGCTTCGTGTCCGGTTCGGTCATTCGTGGATGAACATCACCGGGCGCCTCGTCGAAGGCTTCCGGGAGGCGGATCTGTGCCCGGCCTGCGACAGCGGTGCAACGCCTGCGGACGACCTGCTGGCACTCTTCGCCGTCGCCGAGAGGATCCCTCTCACGCACCTCGCCGAATTCGGCTGCCGTGTGGTCGCCTGGGTCGAGTCGGTTCGACAGCCAAGGGTCGACACAGTTCGTTTGCAAGGTGAGGAAAACGCTCACCGACCCAACGGCGAACTGCTCTGACACCCCGCCCCGGCCGACGGCTCCCTGACAACGACAAGTTGGGACGAAAGCCAAGTGAGCCACGAAGTGGAAGCCGGCCAGATAGAGGGTGACCGTGTTCTCGTAGCAGGTGTCTATGCCACGCCACTGCTTCAGACAGGCGCATGCACCGTTCAGACGGACCTGACGGGATCGCACCGAGGACCCGCGCTCCCGGGGCAGCCGACGACCTGTGCAGAGCCCTCCCATTCGCGTCGGCCCATGGACAGCACTCCGCCCCGCTGGACCGAAGCCAGCGGGACGGAATTGACCCAGCGTCCCCACTTCGGGAACAGGCGGGCCGCCGGAGGCCGAAGACGCAAACCGCCGGTTGTGCCGTGGACGGGCTTCGCTGCAACAAAGACCGTCCGATCCCCATGTTGTATCGAGTGGCAACGGCCGGGGAGACCGCGATCATAGGCCGCGGCAGGGGCGCGGCAGAGGAAACGTTTTGTGATGCAGACCGTCGACCCCGTCCCGACTCGACCGCGAACGGGCCCGGGACCGGGACCAGGGGCGGGCAAGAGAGATGTGTCGCCTGCTACTCGGCGATGGGGCGGGCGCGCGAAAGATTCCGGCGCAGGCCCGGACTCGGGGCAGACGGGCGTGAAAGCCGGGCTCGGTTCACCCCGCGACAGGCCGCCGGAGGGCAAGAAGGTGCCCAGCATCGGCGCGCCGTCAAAACGGGTGAGCTCCGGCGCAGGGCGCGGCAGGAAGCACACGAGTGGCCTGCTGCGCCGGGCGGAGTCCCGTTGCGGGCCGGCGGCGGCCTGCTGAGGGTGCCCAGGTGCTGGGACAGGCCCTCGGAGGCGGCCAGGGCGCCGTCCCCGCGTCGGCTGTCCGCGCCGTGGCGTGGTCGCCTGGGCGGAAGACCGCCGACGGTTCTCCGCTGCGCGGGCCGGTTCGCGCGACAGCTCGGTGCCGAGCGCCCACGCGGACGGCACAGGTGTTCGGCCGACTCAACCGCAGGGCCAGCAGGGACAGGTACCTGGTCGTCGCGCATGGACGAGAAGCGTTGCAGGTCGACTGCCACGACCATTGCCTGCATGTCAGGCCCCTCCCTCGCTCGGCTGGAGATCCTCAGGCGTCCGGATCGGTCCCGGTCGCTCTGTGCGGTGTTGTCCCCTGACTTTCGTTGTTTCACCCGTCTCAAGCCACCCCTCGCGGAGGACGGAAGCGGGAATATCGCCGCGCGCCGCGAAACGACCGGACACCGAGTACGTCGGATGACCTGCACCTATCTCTTGACGGCCCGTCATCACAACGTGGGACGCGTTGAAACGGAGGCACTGGAGCAACCTTTACCGCGTTGAAACGGAGGAAGGAAGGTTGTCCAATGAGGCTCTGGATCCTCCGGCTCTGCAAGGCTGGAGGATCGTCATACCCGGGGCCTCGTGTCGAGTGGCAACGACCGAGGAGACAAATGAACATGCGCGCGCACCTGCACGCCTCATGCGTGCAGGGCCCGGTCAGGGAAGGCAGCCCACTGCTGCCGACTCCGGCCGTCGTCATCATCGTGGTGGTGCTGAGTTTGACCGCCGGCCTGGGGGCCTGGGGGCAGAACCTGGAGACCGTCATAGCGACGATCACCGTCGGCGGCCTGCTGGCGGTGGAACTCGTCCGCCGCACCGTCGCCGTCTTCTCCGCACGCCGCGTATAGGGAGAGAACGTCATGGGGTGCGACACCAGCGCCCTGGCGACGCCCGCACCCGTGGTTGAGCTGGCGCAGTGGCTGCGGTCACTGCGCCGGCGCGCGGGTCTGAGCTATCGCCAGATGGCACGTCAAGCGACTCTCCAATCCGGCCAGCCGGTCCCTCACCTGCGGTTCTTCCACGCTGCCCGAGGCGATCGGCTGCCCGCCTGGCCCGTCGTCCAGGAGTACGTCCGGGTGTGCGGCGGGGACGAACGGCATGCCGAGCGCCTGTGGAAGAAGGCAGAAGCCGCCACGGCTCCGCCCGGCACCCGGCCTCGGCACCGCCGTCCCGTGCTACCGCCGCAGTACATCTGCGAGCCGGTCGAACTGCTGGACGCCATGCGCGCCCTGCGGTTCGCCCACGGGAACAAAACGCTGCGGCAGCTGGAGGCGACGGCCACCGAGAACGGCGTCAGCTTCCTGCCGCGCAGCTCCCTGGGCGCGGTCCTCAGCGGACAGCGGAGGCCGTCAAAGACCCTGCTGCTCGCGTTCGTAAGGGTGTGCGGTGGGATCGAGCCCGGCACTCCCGAAGCCCGGCTGTGGGAGCAGGCATGGGAGCGAGCCGACGCCTACCAGCGCGGCCTGCCTGCACCCACTGCCGGGCAGTTGCAGCAGAAGGGGCACGCCCCGAAGCCGCGAGGGGCGGAGCAGGAGACGGTTCCCCTCATGGAACCGGAGCCTGCCGTTTGCCCCAGTCGGCCGGCGAAGCCATCACGATGGCGGCACTGGGTGGGAAGGAGGCTGCTGCACCAGGCGACACTGCCGTACCCACGTTCCGTCACCCAGCACGGCAACTGAGCCAGACCGATGGGAGCGCCGCCCGTGCCACTGCTCGGGCGGCGTCCCGACAGCACGGCCCCGCGCGCCTCATGGATGCGGGCGCGTGGGGCCATGTGGGGTGCAGCGCGGCTACTTGGCTCCCAGCTCGGCCAGCAGGGCTTTGTACTCCTCCGGGTGCTGGTCCCGCAGGATGCCCATCCACACCCTTGCCCCCTGAACGAACGTCTCGGGCGTCATCTTCTTGTGGAGATGGTGAACGCAGTAGAAGGCGTCGTCGTAGGGGAGTCGCTTCGGCTGCTTCGGCTCCGCCGCTTCTGCGTTCGCGGGGCCGGGCTCACTTGCCCCGGCGCGCGGCTCCGGGACGGCCTCGGAACCCGCCTGCTCGTGCTCGGTGGGCGGTGTGGGTGCGCTGGGCCGAGGGGTTGAGGCCGGTGAAGTGGCCGACGCCGTGACCGGCGAAGTGGTGGCCTGGTCGGCGGGCGTCTCCGGGACTATCACGCCGTGATAATCGGCGGGGCCCGCTGATCGCTCGACGACCGGCCGCGTCTGCGCCTCCGCCTTGAGGCGCGCCGCCTCGGCCCGTTCGTCCGCCTTGGCCCGCTGCTCCTCGGCGGACAGCTTGCCGAGGTTGCGGACGTGCTCCACCTTCCGCGCCCCGGTCACCAGGTCCTTCTGCAGCTCGGGAGCGAGCTTCAGCAGGGACAGCTTGCTGGAGATGGTGTTCTGCGGGATGCCCAGCCGCTTGGCCGCCTTGGTCTGTGAACCGTAGTAGTCGACCAGGGACTTGAGGGCGTGGGCCTCCTCCAGGTCCGTCATGTCGTCGCGGTGGTAGTTGGCGACGAACGCGGCCTCGAGGAGAGACTCGTCGGTGGCGACCCGTCCGTTGTCGACGCGGACGGGGATGGTGGCCAGGCCGACCCGGCGAGCGGCCTCCAGGCGCCGGTGGCCGTCGACGACGATGTACTGCGCCCCGTCGTCGAGGTCGCCGGCGCGGTCCGAGCGGTTGCGGAGGTAGGCGTCGACCGTGGCTACGGCGATCGGGATGATGAGGCCGACCTCGCGGACGCTCTGCACCGTCTCGTCGAGGTTGCGCAGGTGGTTGCGCGGGTTGTCGGGGTTGTCGCTGATGAGGGTGACCGGCAGCTCAGTGATGGCCGCCGTGGTCGACTCTTCTCCCGCGATGGTCTGGTCGATGAGGTTGCGTCGGGAGGATCGGGCGCCGCGGGCCGCGCCGAACGCGGGTGCCGATCCCAGGGTGTCGGCCTTGCTCACCGGGTGGCTCCCCTCGCTACCTGCCGCATGGCTTCCGCCTGATCACTCTGTGGCGCGTAACTCAGCAGCGGCATCCGCTTGCGGACTGCTTCCCGCTGCTCCTTGAGGTCCCCGATGACGGCGAGAACCTTCGGGTCGCCGAGCGACTTCCAGTTGTCCAGGGACGAGGTGGCGACGTAACCGCGGCGGGAGTCGTAGAGGTTGACGACCAGGCCGAGGTAGTCGATCTCGAGGGAGAGGTCTTCGCAGAGGTCCCCGATCTGCTGGGCGAGCATGCCGTAGGCGGTGGCGGAGGAGTCCTCGGCGAGTACGGGGATGACGACCCCGGAGCCACCGGCGGCTTCGCCGCGGCGTCGGCGCCCGTAGTAGAGGGCGGCGTCCATAGCGATGCCGAGGCTGGGCGGACAGTCGACGATGATGACGTCGTAGTCGGCCTCCAGGGGGCGGAGCGCCAGCTCGAGCGCGGCCTCCTTCTGGAATCCGCGCCTCTGCGTCGCCACGACAGCGATCTTCGCGTCGAGGAGGAACCCGTCGAAGCAGGCGGGCAGGACGTGCAGGCGCTTCTCGAACCGCGGATCCCTTATCTCCACGACCAGGTCGCGCAGATCTCCCCTGCCGTCGCCGCACATGTGTGAGACCAGGCTGTCGTGGTCGGGTTCGATCTGGGGGACTCCGAGCTGTTCGCTGAGGTGGCCCTGCGGGTCGAAGTCGACGATGAGGACGCGCTTGCCCGCTTCCGCGTAGGCCTCGCCGATTCCGGCGGAGATGGCGGTCTTGCCGACCCCGCCCTTCTGGTTGCCGACGATCTTCCGCTCGGGGTCGGTTGCACGAGTCCCGTGCTGCGGGGAGGGGTTGGCGGCGAGCCAGCCGCGGATCGACTGGGCGAGACCCTGGGTGTAGGAGACGCCGCGATCGGTGCAGGTCTCCTTGAACTGTTCGTACAGCCCTGGCGGAAGCCACGTGGAGAACGACCTCGCGCCGGCGGTGTCGACCTCGGCGCCGCCGCTCGTGCTGTCGCGCCAGACGCTGATGGCCGCCTCGACGGCGTCCTGGATGTCCAGGCTGAGTTCCGCGGCGCGGACTTTGAGCGCTTGCTGGAGCGCCGAGGGCAGCTTGGACGCTACCTTTTCCCGGTCTCCGTCGGGGTAAGGGGATGCCATGACGTCAGCATACTGACTCCTGTTGGTGGGATGGCACTCCCTTTGCAGGTTCTGACGCGGTTTCACCCGATGGGCGCTGATGCGTCTCGCTGGCGGCGGTCCCGTCTCGGTCTGTCTGAAGCGCCGCCCTGTCCGGCTACCTTCGGCCGCTCGGCCCGGTCAGCGCCAAATCTGGATGACGGACAAGGCAGCACTGACCTAGCGTTCCGCGCATGACATCCCCGGACGTCCGCCTCGACGACAAGCCCAGCGCGACCGTCCGCTGCCGGGAGAACCCGTCTGTGGACGTGACGTTCTGCGACCGGTTCACCTTCGACGCGGACTCCGTGCACTATGCCGTCGAGCTACGGGCCCCGGGTCTGACCGCTCGGGTCGACGAGGTCGTCGCCTGGATCTGGGACAGCGATCTCACGACGTTCCTGGAAGAGCTCGCTGCCGAGTACCGGGGATGGGAGGGCGAACGGAGCTGGCAGACCAACGACCGTGACCTGACGGTGTCGGCGGTCTTCCGGTCCGGAGGCCACGTCGGACTGACCTGGTCCTTGCAGCCGTGGCCGCAGGCCGCCGGCGGCTGGGGCGCCTCGGTGACCACCTGGCTGGAGGCCGGCGAGCAGATGACGACCCTGGCGGCCGACGTCCGACACTTCCTCACCGCAGAGCAGCCGTGACACCCGGCATCCGACGCATCCGAACCACTCAGGTCGGCTCACCGGTGTAGCCCGCGTCCGGAGAGGCTGGAAAGAGCTGCGGCGTGAATTATCACGCCGTGATAATCGCCGTGCTTGACTCCCCACGCTCTACGCGCCGCCCGCCTCCGCCTCCGGAACACGGAATCCCGATGGCTCTTCCTTGGCCGAACTGCGACGATGCCCTCGTTCCCAGCCGGAGGGTATGTGATCGTCTTCGTATGTGCGGGGTGTGGCGCCGAGTTGACCGCTCCGCTGTCCCAAGTCGCCCTGCCCGCTCATGCTCATCAGACGTACGGAAACGGCGTCCAGCTCCCGGTGCTCATGGAGCCCGGCACGTTCGCCGTGGAGTCGGAGTCGGAGTCGGAGTCCTGAGGGCCGTCATGGCCCAGCCGGGAGAAGGGCGCACCGGACGCGGCGGACGTCATCAGTACCCACGCGTCGGCTGACGGGCTGTTGCCTGGCGACGTGACCGACTCGTTCGTCATCGCCCCCGGAGACACGCGCGGCACCGTACTGATCCCGGAGAAGAGCAGCGGCCACTGCTGCGGCCTCGACGGAGCCGACGGCCCCAACATGGCCTGCGAGGCGTGCGGCCTCCCCGTGGCAAGCAGGATCGACGACTGCTCGCTCTGGCAGGCGGTGTGGCTCGCCCCGAACGCCGTGCACCGGCAGGCCGTTGGCGATCCCGACCCCACACCGCTGCCCTGGGCGGACGCGACAGCCGCGGCCGTGGGCACGCCTCCGTACGAGCCGATCACTTCGTGGGGAGGACCGGGTTTCGGGCTGTATCACTGGTGGTCATGGAGCCCGCGGTGGGAGGCGGCAGCCGGCCGGGCGCTCGCCCATCTGCTCGCGGCCTCCGGAGGCCGTTCCGTGTCCGTCCCGCACGGTCTGACCGCGGAGGTTTTCCAACGCGCCCTGGACGCACTGCTGTCCACGGACGGTCCGACATTGCACGCCGCCCTGGCCGGTCCGAACCTGCCCGCTCCTGACACAAACGCGGACCTCCTGCTCGTACCGGAACATCCGCAGACGGGGGAGACCTGGGCCCCGGCCGGAGGCACCTCGGCGTACCTGGTGCCGCTGCCGCTCGGTGTGTGGCTGTGGCTGGCCTTCCCCGAGCCGCACCTGCCCGCAGACCCTCCGCCGCAGGTACTTCCCGTCGAACTTCTCCGGGACGACCCACCTTCGCCTCGTCCCGGTCACCTGTTCCGAATCGACCCGGGAGTCTTCCGCCACACCCTGCTGCGGCTGCCGACTGCCTGTGACCCGTGGCTGCGCGAGATCCTTGAGAACCTGCCGACGTACGTGCGCACCGGCCTCTTCTGAGCACGTCGCGAGGGGCATGAACGGGCGTTCGCGCATGGGGGCAGCCCACCGAGCCGCCTCCAGAGGGACGGATTATCACGCCGTGATAATTGCCTGCCCCAGCCGATCCGTGATGATCCGGCTGATTCCCTCGCGGAGATACACAGCCCGTGAATGACGAGAGGGGCGCGAGAGCCCTTGAGTCTCTCGCGCCCCTCTCGACTGGGGTGCTTGCTCAGCCGGTCGGTCGGTTCAGCAGGGGGACCACGACTTGCCGTGCGGTTGCCGCCTCGCCCAGGCGGAAGAACTTCACCTGTCCCATGGTGTGCGTGCACTCCAGGTAGCCGGCGGCCTCGAGCTCGCGTCGTGCCCGGGAGAAGTGCGGTGCGGGTACGCCGATCAGCTCAGCCAGCTCGGCCGCGGTGCGCTCGACGCTGTTGTCCAAGCCTCCCAGGATCGCGTAGGTCATCAGCACGTTCTGCTTGAGGTGCGAGAGATCGCTGATACGCGCCCGCAGGGCTTCGAGCTCTGGGTATGGACTGTTGCGTGCCATGGTCAGGCCCTTCGTCGCTGCGCCGGACGGCCCGGCAGGGTCGGCAGGTGGTAGGCGGCTGCCTCTTCGGATTGTTCCCGTCCGGAGAGACTGGAGATGATGTGCGGAGTCACCCGGTACTTGATGGTCCGGCCGATCACGTCGGCCACCAGCAGCATCTTGTGCTCGGCGAGCTTCTTCGCCATCCTCCTCGTCGCCTGCGGGGTCAGTCCGAGGAAGTCGGCGGCCTCCACCGCTGTGGCGCCACCCTTCCCGTTGTACGTCATGATCCCGCAGTAGAAGAACAGGCGAAACTCGTTACCGGTGATTCCTGAGTCGGCCGCGAGCATGGCGAGGACTCGTTCGAAGCTGAACTGCCCGTGCCGACCGCCGAAGGCATAGGACCGGCGTGGGGCGCCCTCGGCTTCCGGCTCCAGCAGCTCGTGGACCTCACCAGTCGCAGTGTTGACCAGCGCACGGCTGCGTCCACTGCGCCCCTGATTTGGCACTTGCGACCCCTGACCTGGGCTTGTCTCTGACAGCCGCGACATTACCACTGACGACATGTCGTCTGCGGTAACCGAGGGAACATGACATTTCCTTCACGTACCCACACCGACATGTCGCTGAGGGTCATCGAAGGAACCCTGAGGTTCCCTCGATGACCACTGACGACATGACCACTGGCGCCATGTATCGGCATCCTAGTGTGCTCATATCGGCACCCTGAGATGCCGATATCGACATCCCCAGGTGCCAATCGAGCGTGCGTTTCCGCAGGTCAAAGCCCTGCGGTGGCTGCGCACTCTCCATACAGGGGAAGGAACCCGTAAAGGAACCCGCCGTTCGGGGAAGCCCTGCGGTACTCGCGCGAGCGCTCCGTTCCTCGGGGTACCCCTCAAGGTTGTCGGTCGACCTGACCCAGTGCCACTTACCGGCCTTGGCAGTCACACAGCGTGGCGGAGGCCGGATGGGGGTACGGAGGCATACGCGCGCCAACTCGGAAGCCTGCAGGTATCGCTGTGGCGGGCTTTCGGTGGCTGAGGTTCGGACTCTGGTGGTGCTGAGCAGCAGGACTGTCCTTGCCTGTACCGGGGAGTGGGAGTGGATTATCACGGCGTGATAATTGTCGGCTCTCCCTTGATCACTAGGGCGGGGGGTGTTTGAGTACCACGGGTGGATCACGGTCAGGGAGACCGCGGCCGATGACGACGATGAGCCCCGGCGGCGGCAGATCGTCGATGAGCTCCACCTTCGCATTGCTCAGATGGACAGCCCGTACTTGCTGGATCTCAGGTGGATGAACGGTGAGCCGTTCATCCACCTCGGCGGCTCGTCCAATCACCGTTCGTCGCCTGACGTTGTCGAACTGTTCGAGCATGTGGCCGTGGTTGCCCCTGGTTCCTACGGGCTCCTCCACGTTCACGATGACGAGGAACCGGATCACGAGAACGAAGTAAGGGTGCTGCGGCTCGTCAAAGGCATGGTCACGCAGCACACGGAGACGTTGCTGTCTCCGTACATCCCGACAGTGGAAGATCCCTTCACGGAGTGAGACGTCGTCCGCGCCCTGATCCGGTCATCCCGCGGCGTCGGAGCCGACCGCCCCGTGGAGCGAAGAGGCGCCGTCAGCCTTCGCAGTGGCGCCAGGGCCGGACGCCGACGACGACGCGCCGAGCGTGCTGCCGCAGGGCGGCGTCGACGTGGGCCCCGACACCGGCAGCGAGCGTCAGCAGGACGCATGACGCAGGTCGAGGCGGGGGTTGCGCGGCTAACCCGCCACCTCCCCACAGTCGGCGCGGCCCGTCATCCAGACGGACCTTGACCGCCGCCTCACAGGAGTGATGCCGCCATGCCCGTCCTCGTCTCCCTCGCCCTCGACAAGGGCCTGGACCTTCTCGGCACGACCGTGGGCCAGTGGCTGCTCGTCGGACTGTTTACCGCTGCCGCCGCCGGTTTCTGGCTCTACCTGCGAAGTCGCGCCACTCCCCCGGTGCCGCCCCGTGTCCGCAGCTTCACCCTCCTGCGCACCGAGGGATCCGACGGCACGCCCGTGCAGTACGAGACCACCCGGCCGACCGGGACCAAGGTCACTCATTGGGTCGGCGGCCGTCAGCGCCTCTTCGAACTGACCGACGTGCAAATGGAGGACGGGACCTACGCCGCCGAACCCGTCGACCATTTCTGACCCGCCGGTGCAGTCGATACGGCTCCCGGGCGACGTGTCGTTGCCGCCGGGGACTGTCGCCCCGTCACCGCTCCTCCCCCTCAGGTCACGCCGGGAGGGCAGGTCACCGGCTGCTCCGGTCAGTACTCCCTGATGAAGCAGTCGGAGACGTAGCCCTCGACCCCGGTGCGGTTGTTGTGGACGTACGTCCAGTGGTCCTTGACGCTGCCGTCCGGGCAGGGCACCGATTCCGCGTTGGCCTGCCCGCCCATCCAGGTGTACCCGTCGCCGGGGTTGCCGTGCCCCCGGGCGAACGAGCTGGTGCTGTAACTCTCGTGGATCTTCACGCCGGTCGCGGTGAAGTCACCCTGGCGTGGCGCGGCGGTGGCCGGTGACGTGAACAGCGCCCCCAGGAGCGTCAGCGTCAGTACGGCGGCGGTCGTCATGGGAGCGGTCTTCGCGGCGGTGCGCCTGGTGTTCATGTGATGCCTTCCTGTCCGAGTCGGTGCGGCCGATGCGGCCTTGCCTGTCTGTGCCGTCGGATGCTCCTGTGGCTGTCAGAGGTGGTCCTCCAGGTAGTCACCGTGGATCCAGACGTCGGCCCGGCCGCCGACGATGTCGCCTCGGAACCATGGGGTCCCCGCCTGGCCTCCCCGTACGTAGAACTCCTGACCCCGGTGCACCTGCCCGAGCGCGCGCCCGTTGGGAGCGTCCCGGTAGTAGACGTTGTTCGCGTTGACGACGCAGGTGGCGAAGTAGTGGCACAGCCCGGCCCGGGCGCTGAGGCTGTGCCGGTCACCGTCCGGCGGGCCCGCGTGGGCCGGTACAGCGCCGACGGCCGGCAGGGCGAGGACGGTCGCGACTGCCGCCGCGGCCGTCGTACGCCGGCACATCCGGGCCGCCCGAGCCGCCCGGCGAACAGCTGACTTCCTGAGATCCTCCAACTCGTTGTGACACTCATGCCGGGCCTCCGCTGCCGGTGGCCGGCGGTGCGGTGAGGGCTCGGCGGACTCGGCTGCCCCGGTCCTGGTCGCACCCGTTCTCGGCGCGTCCTTCCTGATCAGGGGTCTCACCGGTCGTGGCAGTGGTCGCCGGCCCGGCGGGCACGGGTTCCAGTCGCGCGCGGAAGTGGCGCAGGAACGGGGCGGCTTCGACGATGCGGTAACCCGGCACCCGGTGCTTGTTCTTCACCACCGCTACCAGGGTCTGTCCGACGTGGTCCAGGTGGCTTCGGGTGTACGTCCGGCGGGGAAGCGCGAGGCGCAGCAGCTCGTACGGGGCGGTGGTGACCGGCTCCCCGTTGCTGTCCTCCTTGCCGAGGTAGAGGGAGCCGAGCTCCACCGAACGGATCCCGCCCTCCAGGTAGAGCGCGCAGGCGAGTGCGTGCCCGGGGAAGCGGTGCGGGGCGATGTGCGGGAGGAGGTGACCGGCGTCGAGGTAGAGCGCGTGCAGGCCGGGGGGTTCGACCAGGCGGACGCTCGCGGTACGGCACAGCGCCGCGAGGTGGGCTGCCGCCTCGGCCCGGGAGCGCAGGTAGCGGGGGTCCAGGGCCTCGGTCAGGCCCTGGGCGATCATCTCCAGGTCTCGCCCGGCGAGTCCGCCGTACGTCGGGAAGCCCTCGGTGGCGATGAGCGTCAGCTCGCATCGGCGGGCCAGTGCCTCGTCCCGCAGACCGAGGAAGCCGCCGATATGGACGATGCCGTCCTTCTTGGCGCTCATGAGGCAGCCGTCGGCGAGGCGGAACGCCTCCTTGGCGACGTCCGTCGGGCTGTGGCCGCCGTACCCGGACTCGCACTGGGTGACCAGGTAGGCGTTCTCGGCGAAGCGGGCGGCGTCCAGGAAGAGCGGGACGCCGTGCTCCCGGCAGAGCGCGGCGGCGCGGGCCAGGTTGTCCATGGACACGGGCTGGCCGCCCTCGCCGTTGTTGGTGAGGGTCATGATCACCAGGGCGATGCGGGAGGCGTCCGGGCCGCGCAGTTCCGCCGCCAGGCCGACCAGGTCGATGTCGCCCTTGAACGGCTCGGGACCGTGCAGGTTCCGCGCCCGTGGACAGGGCAGGTCACGGGCCTGGCAGCCGCTCAGTTCCACGTTGGCGCGCGTGGTGTCGAAGTGGGTGTTGCTCAGGGTGATCCGGCCGGGAGCCAGCAGCGTGGAGAACAGGACGCGTTCCGCCGCCCGGCCCTGATGCACCGGCAGGATGTGCGGATACGAGGTCAGTTCTTCCACCGCCTCCCGGAAGCGGTGGAAGGAACGCGATCCGGCGTACGACTCGTCCCCGGCCGCACCGGCCGCCCACTGTGCCGCCGACAGAGCGCCGGTACCGGAGTCCGTCAGCAGGTCGATCGTCACTTCCTCGGCGCGCAGTCCGAACAGGTTGTATCCGACGCGGTCCAGGGCCCTGGCGCGCTGTTCGCGGGTCGTCGCAGGGATCGGTTCGACGGCCTTGATCCGGTATGGCTCCATGGTTCTGCTCTGCTCTCCTCGGTGCGGCGCCTGCGGGACCGCGGCGGCTCCGCGGGCGCCGTGTCGCAGGGGTGGGAAGGTGGTGGTCACCCGCGTTCGCCGGGAGCGGTGTCCCGGGACGGGTCGTGCGGCGGGTGGACGGCGTACGCCTCGGGTGAGAGGTAGACCGTCAGGCGCGGCGGGCCGCCGGTGCTCCGGGCGAGGGAGACGTAGGAGATCAGCCCCACTCCGTCGGACAGCCGGCGGGTCGTCATCGCGGCGAGCGCCTTGTCCAGCAGGGTGACGTCCGCGCCGTGCGCGCCCAGCACGGCGGCGGCGCGGTCGCGGGCGACCCGGTCGTCACGGGCGTAGTCGCGCACCGGGACGTGCAGGGTGTGGCCGCTGGGGCGTTCCCTGTCCCGTCGGGTGAAGGACAAGCAGGAGACCAGGGGCAGACCGTCGAAACGGCGGACACCACCGCCGACCGTGCGGCAGAAGTCCCCCGCGCGCCGAGGGTTTCGGCCGGGCAGCAGCCCGGCCACGGCTTCCGCTTCCTCGACGGAGAAGCCCTGGTGGGCGATGTACAGCTTCACCCGTGGTTCCTGCCAGTGGCCCAGATCCAGAGCGAGGAACAACAGCCGGCCCCGGTCCGGGCACCAGGATTCGGCCCGAGCCGTCAGCGCCGGCCAGGCCGCTCGGAACCCGAAGCGGGTCAGGGCCTCTTCGACGACCTCGGCGGCGCGGTCGGCGCCGTGCGCCTCGGGGTTGAGGTAGACCTTCACGCCGGGCGGCCCCGTCCGCCGCAGGTCCACGGCGCACCACAGCGAGAAGGGGCCACGGGCCGCCGCGGGAAGGAAGAGATCCGTGACCCGGGCGACGGGCTCCGCGTCGACGTCCCAGCAGCTCGCCATCCGGTCCAGGGCCCGCAGCCCCGCCCGGCCGCTGTCGGCGGCGGTCCCCGCACCACAGCCCGGCTCGACCAGCACCCGTACCGTCGGCGCCCCGTCGGCGGCGAACGACACGGACAGCTCCGCCGGCGAGTGATCGTCGCTGACAAAGGACGGTGAGAGCGGTCCGGCACTCAGCGGACGGCCGGCCGCCGGGCCCAGCAGCCCGGGCAGCAGCCGCACCGCGTCCCGCGCCGGGGAGCAGGTCACGTCCGCGGCGTCGAGCAGTCGCCGCAGCTGTCCGGCCAGGTGCTCCCGCAACGTCGACGTCGCCGGAGCGGCACCCGTACTCCGCTGCGGAGGAAGGGCGTAGCCCGAGGGGGCGGGCGGGTTCATGGCGGCCTCCGGGGTGCGGCGCGGGCAGGAAGCCACGATCTCCGCCGCGGCCGTCACCCCGGTCGCGCGCCGGTCACTCGGCGATCTCGCGCCACTACACCAGGTATCCGACCGGTCACGCACCGTTGTAGGCTGGGGGCGTCCGGGCGAGGGCCCGACGGGGGAACAGAACAGTGAGAAGCACATACGAGTTCGGGATTCTCGGACCGCTCCTGGTCCGGCAGTCCGGCACACCGGTACACGTCAACGCCGCCAAGCTGCGGATGCTGTTGGCCTCTCTGCTGGTCGAGGCCGACCGGGTGGTGACCGTGGACACCCTGGTCCACCGCCTGTGGGGGGACACGCCTCCGCTCCACGCCCGCAACACCCTCCAGAACTACGTGCTGCGTCTGCGCCGCGCGCTCGGCAGCCCCGCGGACACCGGACCCGTACGGACCCACCCCCGCGGCTACCTGATCGAGACCGACCCTCAGACGCTTGACGTCCGCCGCTTCACCTCGCTCGTACGGCTCGGCCGGACCGCGCTGGAGCAGAACGCGGCCGAGCGGGCGGCGGCACTGCTGCGTCAGGCCCTTGAGCTGTGGCGCGGGGATCCCCTGTGCGACCTGCCGGGTGACGCCTTTCCCGAGCTGCGGCTCACGCTGCAGGAACAGCACCTGGCCGCGCTCGAGCTGCGCATCGACGCGGACCTGGCGGCGGGCCGCTCCGCGGACGTCCTGCCGGAGCTGCGGGCACTGGTCGAAGCCCATCCGCTGCGTGAGCACTTCTGGACCCAGCGCATGCTGGCGCTCTACCGCTGCGAACGGCAGAGCGAAGCCCTCGAGTGCTACCGCACGGTCACCGCGCTGCTCGGCGAAGAGCTCGGAGTCACCCCCGGCCCCGCGCTGCGGGACATGCACGCGCGAGTCCTCGCGGCCGCTCCCGACCTCGGGAGGTCACCGGGCAGGACGGAAGCCGCCTCGTCGCCGAACGCCCCCGGCCGGCACGTCCTGCCCGTCGAGACGACCGGCTTCATCGGCCGCGAGGCCCAACTGGCCCAGGTGCGTGCCCTGCTGTCGACCGCCCGGCTGGTCACCCTGACCGGTGTGGGCGGTGTCGGCAAGACGCGGCTGGCGCTGCGGTCGGCGGCACAGCTCGCCGCCTCGTACGCGGACGGCGTCCATCTCGCCGACCTCGCCGCGCTCACCTCGCCGGACCTGCTCGACCGCGCCGTCGCCGAAGCCCTGGGGCTGCGCGACCAGTCCGCGAGGCCGCCCGCGGAGGCCATCGTGGACCGCCTGCGCGACCGGCAGCTGCTCCTGCTCCTGGACAACTGCGAACACGTCGCGGGCGCCGTCGCGGCCCTGGTCCTGCGGTTGTTGCGGGCCGCGCCGGGGCTGACCGTCCTTGCCACCAGCCGACACCGTCTGGGAGTTCCCGGCGAGCACATCCTGACCGTGCCCTGCCTCACGCTGCCGGAGCCGGGCGCCGCGTGCGACGCCCGGCAGCCCCCGGAGCGTTCCGAATCCGTGCGTCTCCTGGTGCAGCGGGCCGCAGCGTCCGCTCCGGCGTTCGGCATCACGCCGCGCAACCGCGCCGCCGTCGCCCAGCTGTGCCGACGCCTCGACGGCATCCCCCTCGCCATCGAACTCGCGGCCGTTCGTCTCGGCGCGATGACGGCCGAGGAGATGCTGGAGCGCCTCGACGACCGCTTCCGCGTGCTCTGTCTCCCCGGCATGCCGGGCACCGAGACGCGCTATCAGCACACCCTGCGCGGTGTCATCGACTGGAGCCACACGCTGTGCACCCCGCAGGAACGACTGCTGTGGGCGCGCTTGTCCGTGTTCAGCGGCGGCTTCGACCTGTCCGCCGCCGAAGCCGTCTGCGCGGGTGAGGGCGTCGGGCGGGAGGAGATCCTGGACCTGCTCGCCGCGCTGGTGGACAAGTCCCTGGTCGCGGTCGACAGCACCGGCCCGCGCGCCCGGTACAGCATGCTGGAGACCATCCGCCAGTACGGTCTCGAGCGGCTGGGGGAACTGAGCCGGCACACCGGTCTGCGCATCCGGCACAGCGCCCACTACCGGGCCATGACCCTGCGCGCGGGCGCCGAATGGTGCGGCCCCCACGAGGTCGACTGGCTGCTGCGGCTGCGCGAGGAGCTGCCCAACCTGCGGACCGCCCTGGACTTCTGCGCCACCCGGCCCGAGCACGTCGGCACCGCGGTCGCCATCGCCGTCGACCTCGCCCGCACCCGCTGCTGGTTCTTCAGCAGCGTGCTCGGCGAGGGCCGCTACTGGCTGGAACGGCTCCTCGCTTCCCCGCCCGCCCTGCCCCCCGACCTGACGGCGGGCGCACTGGCGATGAAGGTGTGGATCGCGCTGTGCCAAGGGGACAATCCGGCCGCTGAGACGTTCCTGGCCGAATGCCGCACACAGGCCGCGGGCTCCGACGGCCCGGCGGTGGCCCCGTTCACCTTCATCGAAGGCGCCCACGCCCTGCTCGTCGACGGCACCTCGGAGTCGATCCCCCGGCTGGCCGCGGCGCGGGAACAGTTCCTGCGGGACGGACGGCACGGTGACGCCCACATGGCCACCATGATGTGGGCCATGGCCGAGGCATTCCTCGGCGACCCGGTCTCGGCCCGTGCCGCCGCCAGGGAGTACACCGCCGAGGCCGAGGCCGGCCGCGCGCCATGGGCCCGCACCTGGGCCTGCTGGTGCGCGGGCCTGGTCGAACTGCGCCACGGCGATCCGGCCGCCTCCCTGGCCCCGCTGCGCGACGCCCTCGCCCGGCAGAGCGCCTTCGGCGACAACTGGGGACCCGTCTGGGGGGTGGAGACACTGGCCTGGGCGGTCGCCGAGACGAACCGGCACACCGACGCCGCCCGGCTCCTCGGCGCGGCCCACCGGCTGCGGCAGGACACCGGTGTCGCGCTGACCGGCCTGCGTCCGTTCCACGACGCCCATGTCGCCGCCGAGCGCCGGGTCCGTACGGTTCTGACCGCACAGGAGTACGCACAGGCCCGGACGTACGGCGCCGCCGAGAACAGCGTGCTGTTCGCCCTGCGCATCAGCGCGGAGCCACGTACCGGCGCACAGGCGAAGACCGGCGCGACGCCTCCCCCGCGTCGGCACGAACAGTCCCCGACCGGCCTGGCCGGTCCGTGCGTCAGCAGTGACACCGGCTGACACCGGGCTGACACCGGCTCCTCTCACCGACGGACGTCTTGCCGCCACGACAGCCGCCGGGGAGTCAGGCGGGTACCCACACGCTGAGGAGGTTGCGGACCCCGGTGCCCGACCGGCCTTCTCCGGGCGGGACGGTCATGACCCGACCGGAGAAGCGTCGAAGGTCCTCGAGTTTGGAAGGGAAATACACCGGTTGGTCGGTGTCGTTGCTGATGTACCAGTCATGGGTGCCCGCGTTGACGTTGTAGATGCACTGGCGGAGCGGGTCGGGCTACATGGTGGTGTTGACGGTCAGGACTCCCCGTGCGGCGTGAGCCGGCGTGGGGACCGTGACCATCAGAGCGAGGGCGGCGAAGAGAGAGGCGTATCCGACGGCCAGTTGTCGCATGCTTTACCTCGACGTGGGGTGCCTCGGAGTATCACCGACGGCCGTGTCCGACATGCCGATGTAGTGACGTTCTTCCATGAAGCGCCCATAGGGCCTGTGTGTCACGACCTGTGGCCAGCGCCGTCCCATGGCGCTGGGCGACGCGATCGTCAGGGCGAGGCAGGAACGGGACCGCGTGAACGTACTCCAAGCAGCAGCCGGTGGCGTTCCCGGGCGTCCGCGGATGCGCATCCGGCCGGGGCCCGTACGGGTACGAGACCACCCCACCGGGGCCAAGATCACTCCACGGGTGGACGGAGGCCGGCGCCTCAACAAGCTCACTGTGCCGAGAGCGCGCCCGCCTGGTCGAACGGCTGAAACGGTCCGGAACCCGCAGGTCGGGGAGATATTTTCAGGTGGGTGGCCTGGGTGCGGCGTCGCGCGGCATACTCGGGGCATGGCTGGCATCGAGATCGACGACACCACCGCGGAGGCGCTGCGGGCCCTGGCCGAGGCGGCCGGGCTGCCGCTGGACGCCTACCTCGCGCAGGTCGCCCAGGAGAAGCGGCGCGAGCGCGCGCTGGCCGAGGGCGCGGAGATCTTCCGCCGGGTCACCGGCGACGCGGAGACCGTCGCCGCATTCGACGCCGAGTACGGCGGCCCCGCCTCGGCGCCGACCGCTCCGCAGGCGGCATGACCTGTGCCTGCCGAGTACTACGTCGACTACCGGTGGTTCCTGGAACGCCAGGCCGAACTGCTGGACGATCTCACGGTCAGTGACTACTCCGTGTTCGTCGGCCTGGCCGCCCGGCACAAGGTCGACCCGCCCCGCCACGACCAGCACCACCCGGACGCCTTCTGGCGTGCGGCCGTGATGCTGGAGGAGTGCGTCGTCCTCCGGCCACTGCCCGCCCGCAACGAGCTGTACGGCTTCGGCGTGGCCGTGGCGTACCTCGGGATGCACGGGGAGCGGGTGAACACCAAGTTCGAGGCCTGGCGGGACCTGATCGCCGACATCACCGCCCTGCGTCTCGACTCGTTCGCCGTCGCCGAACGGCTGCGCTCGCTACGCCTGCCGACGGCTTGACCTCGCGGTCGCCTCCCCCTCCTGCGCACTCCCGCGGTACCCGGGGCCCTTCGCCCCGAAGCAGCTCCCCCAGAGGTAGGTCGAGACGTGGGTGCGCCGGACGACCAGCGGCAGGAGCCCGCCGAGCTCCAGGTCCACCTGCTCCATGAGCATCTCGCCGGACACCATGTCGATCGGGTCGCCGCCCCGGCACCGGCCCTTGTAGGGCTTGGCCTTCGCAAGAAGATCCTTGGCACCGGAACGCAGGGTCTTCAGACCGCCCCGCACGGCGGTGGCCATCCCCTTCATGCCCTTGGCGAGTCCGCCGAGGATCGGGCCGCCTGCGACCAGAGCCGCCGCCTCGCAAGAACCACGCCCGGAAGGGCCGATCAGCATGGCTACTCGTGCGGGAAGGCGTGGCCGAGGACTTGAGGCACGGCGTGACGGCCGGTCAGGCCAGTGCGGGCGAGGTGCCGCGGCCACTGCGGGTGCCGGAGGGAACACGGTTCGCCATCCCCGCGAGTGCGGGGAGCAGACGAACCCGCGGGCGGAGTGAGGGGAGCATATGAATGGTTCCACGGTACGGCCGCACTGATGTGCTGCATACCGCCTACCGATTGAGGTCGAGCACCGGGGCTTCGAGCCCGTCGTAGTCGGCGGCGCGACCGTGGCGACGACGGCACCGTCGGGGCGGCGGTCCAGCGTGGGCTGGGCGGCGTGTACGGCGGCGCTCCTCGCCGGCATCGGCGGCCTGATCGCCTATATGGTCATCGCGGGGGACTTTCCGGCTTCTCGAGGGACGGCTCAACCGAGACCAGGAACACGAAGATCACGCGGAACAGGGGGCAGCGGCTGACCGTACGCCAGCTGTCGCGCTGGTTGGCAAAGCGGCGTTCTTCACGTTCCTCTATCTGGTGGTCCTGGACGCCTCCTTCTCCTTCGACGGCGTCATCGGCGCCCTCGCCCTGATCCTCCTCGTCACCATCGAGTACGAGATCAACGAGATCAACGTCGGCCCCATCGGCGTCATCCTGATCGGCGCCTCCTTCTGGTCCCCCGTCCGCCGCAACAAACGACTCGCCGAGGGCTACTACTGAAGGAGACCGCCGGGTCGGCGTGGGCTTGTGCCAGGCGCGGCCACGCCGACCCGGCGGCGATCACCATTGCGGATCGTCACTCGGCCCCGGTCGCAGACCCTTCCATCAAGGATCCAGCCAGCTCGGCCAACCGTTCCGAGTCCCGGCCGGCCGCCTTCATACTCAGAAGACGCAGGAGGGTGAAGAACACCTCATCGCTCTTGATCTTCTCGTCCAACAGCATCGCCAGAGCCTCCGGCTCGTCATAAGGAACCCGGCGCGGACGTGGCTCGTCGTCACCGTCACCAGTGCTCGGAGGTTCCGGCCGCGTGGTGGGCCGTGCAATGTCCGCCCGCGGCTCAGGCACAGGCCGGGCAACCGACCGGGCGGGCAGCTCGGGCTCGGGCTCTCGCTCCGCAGACCTCGCCTGCTCCAACTGAGGCTGGAGCGCCGGACCAGGCTGAGGAGCCGCATGTTGCTCGGGCTCAACATCCGCTCTCGGCAACGGTGTTAGAGGAAGAGGCGGCTCTCCCCTCCTAACGGCCTCCTTCCGGGCACGCTCCTCCTTGAGTGCCTGCAGGGCTTGTTGCTGCTCTTCCGCAGGCCTATTGCCCACCGCCCGCAAGAGGTCGATGGGTTCTTCATTGATCCGTGCCTGAAGTTCAGGCGTGAGCTTGAGCAGAGCCAGGCGCTGGGACACCCAACCCTGCGACCGATGCAGCCGCTTGGCCAGGGCGGTCTGACTGCCGTGGATAACGAGGAGCCGCTGCAACGCCCGAGCCTCGTCCAGTTCTTCGAGGTCCTGTCGATGAATGTTGGCGACAAGGGCCGACTCCAGGAGCTCCTCAGAGGTACTGCCCTCGTCGTCACTCACCATGACCTTGAGAGAGGTCAAACCCGCCTCGCGCGCTGCCGCTAGCCGACTGCTCCCGTCGATCACGACATGAGTGGCCTCAGGATCGAGATCTTCCTCGCGTTGCGGGTTGACCTTGAGATAGGCGTCACGGTTCATAACGGTGATCGCTTGCTTCTGGCCGTGAGTCCGCAAGCTCCCCGCCAGATCGGTGAGGTCACCCAGAGTTGAGCGGGGGTTGTCCGGATTGGGACTGATCCGGTTGAGGGGCAGCTCGGACGGCGGAGCAACACCATCCGTGGGCACCCCCGTCGCGGCGGCAACCGCTTGACGACGAGCACTGACAGGTCGCGCTCCCCCGCCGAACCGCCCGGCGCCCAGTTGGTCGGCCTTGCTCATACGATCTCCCGGGCCAGTGCGCGCATGCCGATCGCCTGCTGAGACCTCGGAGCGTATGACAGCAGTGGCTGCTTCATGCGAACCGCTTCCTTCTGTTCCTTCAGATCCCCGATCAGTCCGACCACGCGTGGATCCTTTATGTCGACCCACCCCTGAAGCGAGGATGTGGCGATGTACCCGCGGCGCGAGTCGTACAGGTTGACGACGATGCCGAGGTAGTCAACATCGATCTGCAAGTCTCCACGCAGGTCCTCGATCTGAGTGGTGAGCAGCTCGTAAGCGTCCGCAGAACTGTCCTCGGCCTGGACCACGATGAGGGCACCCGACTGGCCCGGCCTTTCACCGTCGCGACGGCGCCCGTAGTAGGAGGCGGCGTCCATGCTGAGACCCAGACTGGGCGGACAGTCGACAAGGATGACGTCGTAATCAGCTTCAAGCGGTGCGAGGGCCCGTTCCAGGGCGGCCTCCCTGGCACGTACCGCGGAAAGGCGCACGTCGAGGAGGAAGGCGTCGTTGCATGCCGGCAGGAGATGCAGACGACCGCCGAAGCTGGCGTCGTCGATGGAGACGACCAGATCCCGCAAATCACCCTTGGGATCGCCCGCCATGTGATTGGTCAGGCTGTCACCGTTCATCGGCAGAGGAGTGGCGCCGAGTTGGTTGGTCAAGTGACACTGCGGGTCGAAATCGACCAGGAGCACTCGAAGGCCCAGACCAGGCAGGCTCTCAACGTCGAGCGGGTCCTCAAAGTCCTGTACACCTTGCTCAGACTCGCTGGCTCGCAGTGCCTTGGCCAAGGCCTTGGCGATCTGCACGCTGTGCAGGGCATTGGGGTCTTCCGCCAGCGCCTCGCCTAGGCCGGCGGTAATGGCAGTCTTTCCGACCCCACCCTTCTGATTGCACACCACGATGCGCCTGGTGATCTCGGGACGTGCGACCTCAGGCGCTGGGTTCGAGTCGAGCCAGAGCTGGACTGACTGTGCCAGGCCCTGGATCAGGGAGACGCGACGGTCCGACACAACTTGCCGGAAATCTTTCCACTGTCCTGGAGGAAGAAAGGTGGAGAAGGAGTCGGCACCGGACGTATCGACAGGAGCAGGAGTCGAGGCGAGACCGCACCAGTCCCGGATGCCCTGTTCCACGGCTGCCTGAATCTCGATGCCCCGCTGCGCGGCTCTGATCTTGAGGTTCTGCCGGAGCCATCCCGGCAGCTTGGAGACGACCTTCTCGCGGTCGCTGGAGGTGGCTGGCGAACTCATGCAGGACACCTTACTAACGTTGTTTGGCCATCTGTGCATCGACACGTTAGCAATCAGGTATTTGTTGCGGACTAAATTTCTCAGACAAGGTAATAACGGGCAAAACCTCGCCGCTCGCCCTCCCCTATTACGACGTAATAGCGTGGCACTTCGGTCCACCCACTCCCCTAACGAGCTCGTACACGGTAAGCACTGAGACGGCGTGCACTCCGGTGTAGCTCGTGGTCACTTCTGCCATGCCGTGCTCGACACGGTTACGACGTGAGGAGTGTGCCTCGCCCTGCCCTTCGTGCATCTCCTCGTACAGTCCAGGGCGTTCTTCTTGGACTTGCGGTGCGGCGGTGTCACCAGTCGACGACCGGTCTGCGTGCCCAGGCCCTGATAGTCGACATCGACGAGGACCTCCGCCGACCCCCGTCGGCCAGAAGTCCGCGCTGCTTCGTCAGTTGAGACGGGCGGCAGAGGAGGTCGCGGCCCTTGCCGTCCCTGACGACCCAGGGCTCACCGTGCATACCCGCTCGGCGAGCAGGGGCCGCACCTGGCCGAGGGCGCGGGTGATGGTGGAGCGGTCCACTCCGAACCAGGAGGCGAACACGTCGTGTATCACCCGTGCCGGAGGGCACGAGAGTGGCCAGGAACCGATCGACGAGCACCAGCCGGCGCCTCGCGCCCCCGCCCAACGCCCCGCATCCGCAACCGGGAAGCAAGCCTGGCCCGGTACCGTTCACACCACAACGGACCAAGCTCGGCCACGAGTTCAGCGATCATTTCGGCCGACAGGCCCGTAATCCTCCGGTCGCCGATGATCGCCGCATGAGACGCGCCCCCACCGCAAGGAGAGGATCGACGATCACGCATCCCTCACCACTTACCGTGCACAACTCGTAAGCCCCTCCCCTATTACGACGTAATAGCGTGGCGCCTCGGTCCACCTGACGCGTCTGCACCGGGTCGGTGTCGTCGTGCCGTCCCTCAAGACACATATTGGTCCGCAGCTGGTCGAGGACTTCACCATCGCGCGGGTGGCAGGCGCGCGTCTCAGACCGCCACACGGACAGAACCACTGCCTGGAAGCCTGCCCACGAGCACGCGACAGCCTGGTACTCGTCGCCAGTACTCGATCTGTCAACAGCCACCCCGCCGCGCGCGGCATCGGCCCCCTTGTGGCTCTGTCCGTTGCAGCAGTTTGGTTGACGCGCCCCTGGCCAACTTCCCTCACCAGATGGGCTGGCGCTGACGCATCCCACTGACGCGCCTATTACGCCGTAATAGGTCAGCGCTTCCGCCAGCGTCCGATCACACACTGTCCCTGACCGGACATGCCCTACCCATAGACAGCATCCCTTACGGTTCAGGTCGGAGCTGGTGGCCTATGAGAAGCCCCTCCGGTCGAGCAGCCAGCTGAAGAAGACTTCTGCGTCGGATGCACCGAGCGACTGGCACCCCCTCAAGACACCTGCATGACCCGTGAAGGGACAGCCATGCACGCCAGCATCTGTAAACCACGGCGACAGCGATCTTGAAGCACAGGGGAGTGCGTCGAAGCTGGTGCTAGTCATTAGGCCGTGATAGCTCTGCAGACCAGGTTGGAGGCTTCGTTGCCGGTGTGGTCGACTCACTGCCGGAAGAGATCAACAGCGGTGGGATGAGCCCGGCAGAAGTCGATCCTTCCGGGGGGCGAAGCCTCTGCCGGACGGCAACATGCAGGCATTGCGATGGTTCGGCAACCAGTTGTCTCACCGTTGGGCTGCCCGCGAGGCAGCGGACCGGGGGAGTGGCAGCCCAAGGTGACCACGCCCAGGGTGAGGGTGATCGACCACGTGTAGTTTGCCAAGCTCGGCAAGGCATCGGTCGAGGTGCCACACCAGTACTGCGGCGCAGCCGGGGGAACGAGCTGACTGCCAGGTCGCGATCAGCTCCATGTCACAACGCCACCGCCTTGGACCCCCGAATCTGGTACCTGTCGATGCCCCGCGCGGTCGAGCGAGTCGGACCGCGCAGGTATTACGACGTAATAGGTCCTAGGGGTACCTGCCGACCGGCCATGGATCAGGTGAGACAGCCATTCGCGTTCCGAGGGATGACCTGCTGCTTCAACGTGCGGGCCATGGATGTGCTGAGCCGCGCTGGGGGAGTGGTGGTCGCTCAACGCGCTCGCGCGGTTGTGATGGGTGTTCTGTGGGCGATCGCCTGGGTTGAGAGCATCGCCGCAAGGTTGTAGGTGGATCTTTGAGTGGGGAGTGAGGTGGACGGAGGCGCCACGCTATTACGCCGTAATAGCGGAGGAGCAAGTGGTGAGGCCCGCACGCCTCACCCGCCTCCTACCAGCTCGTGCACGGTGAGCGGTGAGACGTCGCGAGAAGCCGGTCGACGAACACCAACCGAGGCTTCGCCCCGCGCCCCCAGCGCGCTTCGAACAGGACGCAAGCTCGGCTTGCCGCCGTTCGTGCCACAACGGGCCTACGTATACGACCAGAACAGCCGTCGCGTTGGCCGACAGGGCAGTGACCCTCCGGAGGGCTAGCGCATTGAGACGATCCGGCTGAGCGATGCGCCCCACCGAAGCTCCAACCGGTCACAGGACTCATTGGTCCCAGCCAAGAAGGCAGGCCTTTTCCGGAGGACGAACAGACGTCCACAGGAAGCGACCGGGACAACTTGCGGGGAAGCTCGCGATCGGCCAGTCTCCGCAGAATCGTTCCTGGCTAAGAAAATGACGCAGTGTCAGTTCGTATCTCGTTCATTTCAGAGCTCGTCAGCCCAAGCCGTAAACCCTCTGGGTCGGGGGAGTGGTACCGAGACGCTACGGGCGTCCGGCTAGCTCGGGACGATCAGCGCGGCCCGCCTCGGTCCCCGGAACGGTGACGGCCGCTCGTCCAGAGCGGTGAAGATTTCCTCGACCAGCCCCTCGGCCATCCTCGGCGGCTTCGGCCGTAACAGCGTCACCAGCCGGCACCTGCCCCCCGTGTGAACCTGGGCCGATGATCCGAACCGCTCCAGCAACGTGAGGACAGCCGAGCTGCAACCGCGGCCCAGCGCCCGTTCCAACGAGGGATGGATCTGGGTCAGCAGAGCCAACGATCATCCCCAGCTCGGGGATCGTGTCGTCCTCGCCGCCGATCGCCCGCAGCGTGTGAGGCATAGCGTAGCCGCGTCCGCGATGATGAACGCGTCCCTTGTGTCCGCCTTCGCCTCTCCGGGGTAGAGGTCGGCGATCCGCCGCATCGTCAGCCCACGCAGGGAGGCGACCGGGCAGCGCCCATGTACCTCGCGGCGTCACGTCCTCTTGCGCGCCGACAGCAGGCCTCTCCGCTCACGCCTTTCATCCGGCCTCGGCACATCAGCGGTCCGTCGATGCCTCAGGACCCAGAGACACCCCCCACGGATCATCAACAACAACGGGGGGAAGGCATGCCGGACCCGAAGGCCGGAGGCCCCATTGCGGAGCCACGAAGAAGATAACGGGGGTGCGGCTGCACGGTTCCAGTAGCTCCAGGAGGCAGGGGCAACCTTTGACTGTTTCTGACCGAATCTCCGGCTTCAGTCGCTTCGGTCGCTTGAGTAGCTGCGGCAGTCCTGGCCCGAGACTGAAGGATAGCGACCCAGCGACTGTTCAGTCGCTCCTCTGAGTCTGGGGAAAACCGCAGGTCAAAGACGTGATCAAGAGGAGAAAGCGACTGAAGCGACTGAAGTTTGGGGTATATGAAGACATTGGCGTGTGCGCGTGTGTGTCATATATAGGAAGCTTCAGTCGCTTCAGTCGCTGCTGGTCCAGCTATATGCTTCTTGACCTGTGGTTTTTGTCCGCAGCTGAAGACAGCGACCGAAGCATGTTCAGTCGCTGCCTCACCCTGTCGGTCGCTCAGGTCTCCTCCACAGTGACCGTTCACCGACACGCATCCGCACGTCTTACGCATAGGCTCCATGACCTCACCGGCCACGTTCGCTAGGCTGTGTCCATCATTGAGTCGCTTCGGTCGCTGATTGGGGATAAAGATGCCCGCTGAGCTGCGGTTTTCTCGCAGTGACTCAGGGGAGCTCGATCCGGGGCGCTCAGTCGCTGACCTTGCTGTGGCCACGGCGCGATGGTGCGCCCGCCGGGGTTGGCCCGTTCATCCACTGGCCCCGGGGCGGAAGACCCCAGCGGCAAATTGCAGCGACTGCCGAGCTCACCCGCATCCGCCGGCCGCCTGCGCGTGTATCCCGGCAGGCCGCTGGTGCCACGGGTTCCACTCCGCGACATTGGACCAGGACCGCATCCAGCAATGGTGGCGGGCCAATCCCAGGTTCGGTATCGGTGTCTCGTGTGGCCGTGCGGGATTGGTCGTCATCGACGTCGACGCCCACCTGGTCCAGCCACCCACCCGTGACCGCATCCTTCCGGGCATCCCCATTGCCGAGCACATCGATCTCACTGGGCTGGCCAACGGATTTCACACGCTTGCTGTTCTGGCTGCTCTGAGGGGCCAGCCAAGCCCCGCAGACGACGCCTCCACCCTGAGGGTGCGCACTCCGTCAGGCGGCCTCCATGTCTGGTACAGGGCTGTGGATCACCGGCGGTGGCAGTCGTCTGTCGGTTCCAGTTCCGGCCGAGCTCTTGCCTGGCAGGTGGACATCCGAGCACACGGGAGCTACATCATCGCCCCCGGCACCATTACGCAGCACGGGGTGTACGAGCCCGTGGGAAACGTCCGCGAGCCTGCGCCCCTCCCTCTTTGGCTGGCGCAGGAACTTGAGAGGACCGGTCATCTGCCCGCTCCCAACATCCCCGCTCCCCGACCTGTGCCTCCGCGGGCCAGAGAGGCCGTCCTGGCGGCGGGAGGCCAACACGGGCGCCAGCTCGTCGTTTCCGTCCTGGCGCCCGTGGAGAGCTGCGGACAGGTGACCGAAGGGGCCGGGTTCTCTGACGCGCTCAATCGGGCTGCGTACACCCTCGGCGGGCTTGTCGCAGCCGGTCGCCTGCTGCAGGAAGAAGCCGAACGCGCCCTTACTGAAACCGCGGTCGCGGCCCGCCCAGGTCAGGAGCGTCGCATCGAGCAGATCATCCGCAGCGGACTCACCGCGGGTCTCAAACGTCCGCTCCACGACCATGGGAGGCGCCCATGACGGCGCCGCGCTCAGAGGCACTGTTCGAGTTCGATCCAGAAGCCGTAGCTGCTCAGATCCGCGCTCAGGGCACCGCTGCCGTGCCGCGTCCCACCCAAGCCGAGGCGGGCCGAACGCTCGTCGGAGAGGCGACGGCTGATGGTCTGCTGCCCGACACCCTGTCCGACCGAGGCAACGCCAAGCTGTTCGTCAAGCTGTACGCCAACGATTACCGGCACGTGCCTGGCATCGGCTGGTACCGCTGGGACACGACGCGCTGGCAGATCGACGAGGACGACACCGTTCTCTGGGCCGCGGGTGACCTCGCGGAGAGCATTGCCACCCACGACCCCCGGGGGACTTTCACGACGAACGCCCTGCAGAACCACCGGCGTCGTGCGCTGTCCACCACAGGCATCAACGCGATGCTCTCTCAGGCCAAGTCAGCCCCTGGCATGGTCCTCAACGCTGCCCGTCTCGACGCGGACCACTATGCGCTGTGCACCCCCGTCGGCATCGTCGATCTGCGTACAGGGATGCTCAAAGCCCCGGATCCGAACAAGGACTTCCATTCTCGGTCCACCACCGTAGGGCCGCTGCACACGGTCACACCTCGTTGGGAGAAGTTCCTCACCGACACCTTCGGCGACGACGCCGAAGGCCGAGAGATGATCGACTACCTGCAGCTTCTGCTGGGCTACTCGCTCACGGGCGACGTCGGCGGCCAGGTCCTGCCCTTCCTCTTCGGATCCGGCAAGAACGGCAAGTCCGTCCTGCTGGACGTTCTCATGAAGTTGCTCGGCGACTACGCCGACGCGGCGCCTCCCGGCTTTCTCATGGCGCGACCGTATGAAGGGCATCCCACCGACCTGGCCGAGCTGCACGGGCGACGTGTCATTGTGTGTTCCGAAGTGAAGCCGGGTGACAAGTTCGACGAAGCCCGGGTCAAGTTGCTGACCGGCGGCGACCGTATCAAGGCCCGTCGCATGCGCCAGGACTTCTTCAGTTTCGAACCCACTCACAAGCTGTGGCTGCTGGGTAACCACCGTCCCGAAGTGGGCACCGGCGGCTTCGCCTTCTGGCGTCGCATGCGGCTCATCCCCTTCGAACGGGTCGTTCCCGATCACAGGAAGATCGACAACCTCGCGGACATCCTCGTTACGGAGGAAGGGGCCGGCATCCTGGGCTGGCTCATCGACGGTGCGCGGCGCTACCTCGCGGGCAGCCGGGATCTTACCGGTCCGGAACGCGTCCGTATCGCCACCAGTGCGTATGCGGAGACCGAGGATCACACCGGCCGGTTCTACGAGGAAAGCTGTGTGCTCGGTCCTGACCTGCGAGCAGAGCAGACGGCGCTCTACGCCGCATACAAGACGTGGTGCCAGAATGAAGGAGCACCGGTCATGACCTCGAGGGCCTTCGCTGCCCGCACCCGGGAACTCGTGGGGCTGGCCTCGCCTAAGGAGATGATCCTGTCCAATCAGCGGAAGCATTACCCGGGCATCGGACTGCTCGCCGACCAGGAAAGGGCTGCAGGCTCATGAGCTCCCTGATCACAGAGGACGAGATCAGCCACGAGACGCAGTTGGTCTGGCTGGAAGACGTCGACGACCTCGATTACGTCCGCCAGAGTCTGGACAGGCTGCCCACCCGCAAGGGAAAACCGCCCTACCACCGTGACGGGCGCATGGTGGGTTACGCCCTTCTCAACACCACCGCGAAGGCATCCCGCGCTTCCGGTACCTTCCGCCGCCGGGTCTTCTGGCTCCTGCCGCACGATCGTGACAGCCAACCGGACGGCTTGTACGCGAAAAGCGCTCCCGCCGAGGCGGTCGATCCTCGGACGTTGGAGCCTCGCGTCAAGGGCTACAAGACCGAGCGTTCAGAAGGCGGCCCGCCCTCCAGTGCCATGCAGCAACTGGGGATAACGCTGCCGCTGTGACGGGCTGTCGCCCGCCGCTTCCCCCAGCAGGGGGTGCGCATGGTGCCCGTACACGGTCCCGCACTCATGCAGCCGAGCTGGAACCCGTCGGGGCCACGCCCGTGTAGAACGTGGCCCCGTGCTCAGTGCTCAAGCCGACCTGCTGCCCGGGCAGAGTCGGCTTGGTACCTGATCGCCGGCTTGCAAGTGCCTGCCTCAGGCAGCCGTTACGTCGAGCACGACCCGGAAGCGGGCCTTGCCCGACAGCATCCGCTCGTACGCCTCCGACGCCTGAGCGAAAGGCATGACCTCGACACTGGGCCGAATGTCGTGCGCCAGGCTGAAGGCGAGATTGTCCTCGTTCTCGATGGAGGACCCGGTCAGACTGCCCAGGATGGTGTGCGTTCCGAAGATCAGGTCCGGGGTGGCGATCGTCAGCGGGTCGGGTGTCGCACCGACCACGACCAGTTTCCCTTGCGGGGCAAGGCCTCTGACCAGAGGATTCATGGACTCGCCGCTCGTGGCGGTGGCGACGATGAGTGAAGCTCCGCCACGCGCCGCAAGCTCCGTTCCAGGGTCGGTGACAGTGCTGTCGATGTACACATGGGCTCCCAGCTCACGGGCGTACGTCTCCTTCTCCGGGCCCCGGGCGATCGCAGCGACGCGGTAGCCGAGGCTGCGGGCGTACTGCACGGCCAGGTGCCCCAGGCCACCGATCCCCTGGACGGCGACGAGGGCCCCGGCCCTCGTCCCGGCCTGCTGGAGAGCGGTGAACGTGGTCAGGCCCGCGCACAGGAGGGGTGCGGCGTCGATCGCGGAGAGACCGTCGGGGACACGCACCAGACCGCTGGCCCGGGCATGGACGACCTCGGCATAGCCCCCGTCGACGGTGGTGCCCGTCTGCTCCTGCTGGAGGCAGTTGACGAAGTCACCGCGTCGGCACGGTGCGCACTCCCAGCACTGCCCGTTCAGAAAGCCGACGCCGGCTCGGTCCCCGACCTGCCAGGCGGAGACTCCCGTACCGACTGCTTCGATGACCCCGACGATTTCGTGCCCAGGAACGACAGGACGCGAAGGATCTTCGCGCAGCCCTTCGACGGCCAGGACGTCGGTGTGGCAGATCCCGCATGCTTCGACGCGTAGACGTACCTGACCCGGTGCCGGGTCGGTCAGCCGGCGTTCGACCAGCCGGAGGTTGCGGACACCGGTGGCTTCGAAGGCCCGGTAGGTCGACATGCTTGCTCCTGTGTGCTTCTCGGACTGCGCAGGGGAGGGACCGGCTTCGGGGACATCGGGGAACCGCCGTTTTGAGTCTGGGATCCGACAGGCGTACGGGATTGCACCCGAGTAAAAATGACCGGTCTACTTAAACACTAGCCCATACGGTCGGGCCATGCGGCCTCCGCTCGCAGGCTCGCGGGGGAGTCCACCGTGTCGGCGGCATCACACCCCCGGCAACGGCTCCGCGCGCGGTGCATAGACTGATGAGGCCGGTCGCCCCCGATGGCTGCCCGTGGGCCGAGCCGCCGGCTGCTGGTCGCCGGCCCACGTGGTGTGACGGTGGAGGGGGACGTGATCCGGGACTCAGGAGGCGAGAGGCATGGGACGAGTGTCAAACCGCGAGGAGATCGCCGAGGCGGCGTTCCGGCAGTTCCACGCGAGGGGTTTCAACGCCACCGGCATTAACGAGATCACCAAGGCCGCGGGCGTACCCAAGGGCTCCTTCTACAACTACTTCTCCAGCAAGGAGGAGAGCGCCCTGGAGGCCCTGAGCCGTTACGGGGACTCGCTCCGGTTCGACATACTCACCTCGCGGGACCGCCCCCCGTTGGAGAGGCTGCGAGCCCACTTCGAGTTCCTCAGTGAGGACCTGCTGGAGAACGGCTTCGTCCGTGGCTGCCTCGTGGGGAATCTCGGCGCTGAGGTCGCCGATCACAGCGAAGAGATCAGGACCGCGGCCAAGCGCGGCTTCGACGGATGGGCCACCCGACTGCGGGAACTGCTCGCTGAAGCCCAGGAAGCCGACGATCTCGACGACTCGATCGACGTCGAAACCACCGCACTGTTCATTCTCAGCGCCTGGGAGGGCACGCTGATTGCCGCGCGGATCGACAAGTCCGCGGCCCCCGTGGAGGCGTTCTTCCGCACGGTCTTCGGCGGGATTCTGCGCTAGGGCCTGTCTGACAATTCCCGCCTGCCTCGCGACGCCATGCACGCACTCTCGCCGCACCGGGCGCAGAGCCAAGTACATCCAGTACGACGCTCTACGCCCGGCACGCCGAGAGCACGCACCTGACGCCGCGAGGCCGCCCTTCGGGCGACGGCGGGAATTGTCAGACAGGCCCTAGTCCGCGACTGCCCTCGCAGCGGCTGTCAGGCCTCCTCCGTACTTTCACCGGCCAGAACGTCGAGTCGGCCGCGCACCGAGGGGGCCGGGGGAGAGCGGGTTGAGGCCGATCCGAAAGGACCGCTTGACCTTAGGCGACCGGTCGTCTAGTTTAGGAGACCGGTCACCTAGTGGTGGTCGCCCAACTCATCGAAGGAACGTTTCCATGCCCACTCCGGTCAAGCTCGCCGTCGTCTACTACTCCTCCACCGGCACCATCACGGAGATCGCCAAGGAACTCCACGAGGCCGGCGTGAAGGCCGGCGCCGAGGTTCGCCTTCTCAAGGTCGCGGAACTCGCCCCACGCGCCGCCATCGAGTCCAACCCCGCCTGGGCTGCCAATGACGCAGCCACCGCCGACATCCCCGAGGCGACTGCCGACGACATCGAGTGGGCCGACGCCGTCATCTTCGGCACGCCGACCCGCTTCGGCAACGTGTCTTCCCAGCTGAAGCAGTTCATCGACACCCTCGGCGGCCTCTGGGCCGAGGGCAAGCTCGCTGACAAGGTCTACAGCGGTTTCGTCTCCTCCGCCACGGCTCACGCCGGTCAGGAGTCGACGCTCCTCGCTCTGTACAACTCGATCCACCACTTCGGCGGCCTCACCGTCACGCCTGGCTTCACCGACCCGAACAAGTTCACCGACGGTAACCCCTACGGCACCTCACACGTCGACGGCCAGGGCGCCAACCCGGTCGACGACGTCACGCGTACCGCCGCCCGCATCCAGGCCGAGCGGGTCATCAAGATCGCCGGCGCGATCAGGGCCGCTGCCTGACAGTGGGCCGTGTCGATGCCGGCACGGCGCGTCCGTTCCACGGGCCGGGTCCCTGATCTCCAGGGCCGTCAGGCGTACGGGATTCACTCCGTCGGCTTTCGACGCCCGGCCCCACGGCGCAGGCCGATCACGGACCGGTACGAGCCGGTGGACTATGAATCTGTTGCGCCCCATTGACCGTCGGCGGGCACCTTGGTCGCCAAGGCTGGTGACCACCCATCGGTTCCCCCGCCGCCGCCACATCAGAGAGGCATGAATCATGCAGGAGTTCATGGTCGAACTGACCACCGTCGTTCCCGAGGGAACCGACCCTGCGGAGGCCGACCGGCGTCGTGCTCAGGAAGCCGTCCGTGCCGGGGAACTGGCTGCTCAGGGCCGCTTGTTCCGACTGTGGCGCCCGGTCGGCGAGCTGCGCAGCGTCGGTATCTGGCGTGCCGACGACGAGGCAGACCTGCGTGCGAACGTACTTGGGTCCCTGCCCCTGTGGCCCTGGATGAGCGCGGTGATCACGCCGTTGCAGTCACACCCCAACGACCCGGGCCGAGCCTGAGCCCTCCACGGGTGCCCATACGCACGACCGACCCCGAGGTGGTCGTTGACACGCCTCGACGAGACGACGAGGAATCCTGATGCAGAGTACTGAGACACACCGGAGCGTCCTGCGGAGCGTCATGGACCGGTGGAAGGCGGCGGTCGACGCCCACGCACCGCAGGAGGTGGCCGCATGCTTCACCGAGGACGCGATCTTCCAGGGGCTACACCCCTACAGCGTCGGACGCGCGGGTGTCGCCGAGTACTACGCTTCCCAGCCCTTGGGTCTGACGGCGGAGTACGAGGTGCTCGAGACGCGGGAGCCGGCTGAGGACGTGCTGGTCGGATACCTCGGAGTCGATTTCTCCTTCGTCGACCGCCCGACCATTTCCGTCAATCTGAGCGTCGTGCTGAGGCGCCTCGACGGAGAGTGGTTCATCAGCCACTACCAGGTCTCGAAACTCGACTGAAACGGCAGGGGAGGCTCGAGGACGGCGGCCGCAGCGAGGGGGACGCACGCGCTCGTGCAGCCGTCCCAGGTCCGCGGCCGCCCTGATGCCGTCGGGGGCGACCGTGGACGGGCAGCGAACACGGAACGTCTTCGACGTAGTTTGTCATGTCCGCGTCCATCGAGGTATCACCGCCGTCCGGGTCGGGGCGTGAGCTTGACGGGAGCCCACGTTGACAGTCAGGGGAGAGCCGTGCAAACATGCGTCACCGTTTAAAACGGTGACTCGTTAGTGGTGATACCTGGAAGGACGATGACATGGCGAAGAAGATGCCGGGGGAGAGCAGAGGTGCTCCCGTGGGCCGTCGTGCCTTTCTGGGCACGGTCGCCGCCGGAGCCGCGGCCATCGTCGCGGCTCCCGCGCTGCAGCGAGGCTGGGAGGGTGCCCTCGGCGCCGCTTCGCAGGTCGACGCGACCGGACTGACCGGGCTCCTGCCCAACCCCGGGGGCTTCCGGTACTACAGCGTCGTCGGCTCGGTTCCGCACAAGGACGAGACCAATTACCTGCTGCGCATCGATGGTCTCGTGGACCGGGCGAGGACCTACACGCTGCCCGAGCTGCGGGCCATGCCTCAGACCCGGGTGGTGCACGATGTCTTGTGCACCGACGGCTGGCGTGTGGACAACACCCCGTTCTCCGGAGTCAAGCTCGCGGACCTCCTGGAGGCTGCGGGCATCCAGGGGCGAGGCGCGGCCGTGCGGTTCACCTGCTTCGACGGCGCCTATACCGAGAGCCTCACTCTGGAGCAGGCACGTCGCTCGGACGTGCTGGTCGCGCTCGACATGCAGGACAAGCCCCTGACGCACGAGCACGGAGGACCGGTACGCCTCTTCGTAGCGCCCATGTACTTCTACAAGTCGGCCAAGTGGCTCTCCGGAATCCAGGTCACCGACAGGGTCGTCCCCGGCTTCTGGGAGAAGCGCGGCTATGCGGTGGACGGCTGGCTCGATGATGCGGACCGGCGCAGCAATGCCGCCTGAGCCGGACGACCGGGTCCGTCGGTTCGGTTACGTTCAACGCATGATCCATCGCACGACCGCGTGGCTCATGCTGACTTGTCTGGCCACCGCAGCCTGCCTCTACCTCGGCCCTCTGGCGCAAGTGGTCGGCCGACGCCACCTGGTGGCGGCCGTTCACGAATGGTCAGGCGTATGTCTGCCGCTGCCGACGCTGCTGGGGCTGTTCCACCCGTCCTTCCGTGCGGACCTTCGGCGGCTGAACCGCTTCGCGGTGTACGACCGGCAGTGGCTGAGAGCCGTCCGCAAACGTCGTACCTCCCCGCAGGACCGGCCTGCCGGAAAATTCAACGCAGGCCAGAAGATCTTCGCGGGCTGGATCGCGGGGGCGGTGGTGATCATGATGTTCACGGGTCTTTTGATGTGGTTCGCGGGACTGCTGCCCTTCATCTCGCGCACCAGCGCCATCTTTGTCCACGATTTGCTCGCCTGGCTGACCGCTGCCGTGATCATCGGGCACATGCGCAAGGCTTATCAAGACCCTGAAGCTCGGCTGGGGATGCGGTCGGGATACGTCAGCGTTGCCTGGGCCAGGCGGCATCATTCGAGGTGGCAGCCGGTGCGGGAAGATCGCTCGCACCCGGAAGCGGACGACCGGAAGAACAGCCAGGGGACGCAGGCGTAGCACCCTGAAATGGGCTGATCGCACAGAGTCGAGTGCCGCTCGCGACGAAGAGACGCGCCTTATCGGGCGATGTAGCATTGTCCCGTTGAGATCTCGGGGCCTGCCCACAAGAGGCGGGGACGCCGCGTCTGATCGCGGAAGTAATTCACCCAATAAAAAACGGCTCTCGAAACCGAGCTCCGACCCCGGGCACCATTCGGCGTGCCGGCCGCCCGCTCTTCGTTACGCCGTGAAAGAAATAGAGCGGGAAACCACATGGCCTACTCAGCTACCCGAACCGTGAAGAGTTCGAACCCCGTGCTGAAGCAGTGGCAGCGAAACAGCGCTCCCACAGTGGACGACGGAAAGGCTGCCCTTCGCCCGGACACGGCCGAGATACCACCCGAGCCCGTGGTGAGCCTGAGCAAGGCACCTTCCTCTCGGCGCGCCGATACGGCCGTGATGACGATCAACGACGTAGTCAACCGAACGGCTTTGACCCTAGGGCTTGCTGTCGCCGTCGCAGTCGCGGCATGGGCGCTGTTCCCCGCGAACTCCGCCAACCCGGGCGGTTCCTACGGAACGGCGGGCGCTGCCGCGCTCGTCGCCCTGGTCCTCGGGCTCATCCAGGCATTCGCTTCCCGGCCGATGCCGCTGCTCATCCTCGGTTATGCGGCCTTCGAGGGACTGTTCCTCGGCATCATTTCCAGTGCCATTGCCCATTCGCTCTCGTCCGGCGCGGTCATCCAGGCGATCGCCGGCACCATGGCCGTGTTCGTGGCTGTGCTGATCGCGTACAAGTCGCGCTGGATCCGCGTCACTCCTCGCTTCTACCGGTTTGCCATGGCGGCCGCATTGGGCTTCCTGGTTCTCAACCTCGGCAACCTTGTGTTCGCCGCGTTCGGGGCGGATGGCGGTCTCGGGTTCCGAAGTGGCGCGTTGGGCGTTCTTTTCGGCCTCGCGGGTGTCGTGATCGGTGCTTGCTTCCTCGCCCTGCACTTCAAGCAGGTCGAGGACGGCATCGCCGCGGGTGCGCCGCGCGGCGAGGCATGGCTGGCTGCGTTCGGACTCGTCGTCACTCTGGTCTGGATCTACGTCGAAATCCTCAACCTCTTCACCCTCATCGAGGAGGACGACATCTACTGACCCCTGGCCAGGTGTCCTGTACCGGTCTCCGGCACACACGAAGAATCAGGATCCTGCAATGTTCAGCATGCTGCGGGGAAAACGATGCCTCCGAGAGGGAGAAGAGCCGGAAACTGCGGAGAATCACTACAGACGCGCAGACGTGGAAGCCGGCTGGCCCAACGCCTCGGTCGTCTGCTTCTGGAGCAGTACCGTGGTGTCCTTCGGTTACGGTCCCGCCGGACTGTTTCCCCCGGGTGGGGTACGCCCCACGCGGCCATGAGTGCGAGGCCCACGACGACGAGCCCCGCCCGGCTCTGGTGTGAGCCAGGATACTGCCCGGTTGATTGACGAATCAAGCACTTCCTGACATTCTTGCAACGTCAAGCAATTGGGGGCGAGTAGCCCAGCGAGAGCGGTCACGGGAGGCGCCATGGAGGCCAACGCCTTCGAGATCGGCCTCAACTCCTTCGGAGAGGTCGCCACTGACAACCGCCGGACACTCGACGACGCCGAGACCGTCCGCCTGCTCATCGAAGAGGCCAAGCTTGCCGAATCCTCGGGGGTGGACATCTTCAGCATCGGTGAGCACTACCGTTCGGGCCACGTCGACAGTGCCCCTCCCGTACTGCTTGCCGGGATAGCCACAGCCACCGAGCGGATCCGCCTTGGGACGTCAGTCACCGTCCTGAGCACCAACGATCCTGTACGGCTCTATCACGAGTTCTCGACGCTCGATGCCGTGTCCGCAGGACGTGCCCAGGTGGTCCTCGGCCGTGCTTCGGCCACCGAGTCCTTCCCGTTGTTCGGCTACGACCTCGCCGACTACGAGACGCTTTTTGAGGAGAAGCTCGAACTGTTCACGCGCCTGCAGCGGGAGGAGCAGGTGACGTGGGCGGGCGAGACCCGGTCACCGGTTACCGGGCAGGTACTGCGGCCACGGATGCGCCCCGGTGGGATTCCCACCTGGATCGGTGTGGGCGGCAGCCCCAGCTCGGTCATCCGTGCTGCCCGCCACGGTCTGCCCCTCATGCTGGCCGTCGTCGGCGGCCGCCCACAGCGCTTCCGCAGTCACGTGGACCTCCATGACCGGGCACTGCGGCAGTTTGGGCAGGAGCCGCAACCGGTGGGCCAGCACTCCCTCGGTCTGATCGCAGACAGCGACGAGGAAGCGGTCGAGACGTGGTGGCGGTATTGGGAGCCGGTCGCGCGCCAACTCGCGCAGGAGCGCGGTTTCCGCGAGCCGGACCGCAAGCGCTACGAGGCCGAGGTGGAACACGGTTCGCTCTTCGTCGGATCGCCAGAGACCGTCGCACGCAAGATCGCCGCGACGGCACGCGACCTCCGCCTGAGCCGCTTCGACCTCAAGTATGACGTTATGCATCTGCCCCGCCAGGCCCGCGCCCGCACCATCGAACTGCTGGGCCGCGAAGTGGCCCCGAGGGTGCGGGAAATACTCAGTGAGGAACTCATACATGTCTGACCTCGTATTCGGCCTGGATACGTTCGGCGACGTACCCGTGGACGACTCGGGCGCGCTCGTCTCGCACGCCAGGTCCATTCGCCAGACCGTCACCGAGGCGGTGCTCGCGGACGACCTCGGAGTGGACGTCCTGGCACTGGGCGAACACCATCGTCCGGAGTACTCGGTCAGCACGCCCGAGACCGTTCTTGCGGGCATCGCCACCCGTACCAAGCGCATCCGCCTGTCCTCAGGCGTCACCGTCCTCAGCTCCGACGACCCCGTGCGGGTCTTCCAGAGATTCGCGACCCTGGACGCGCTGAGCGACGGACGGGCCGAGATCATCCTCGGCCGTGGTTCCTTCACCGAGTCCTTCCCCCTGTTCGGCTATGACCTCGCCGACTACGACGTGCTGTTCGAGGAGAAGCTCGACCTCTTCGTCCAGTTGCTCGAAGAGAAGCCGGTCACCTGGAAGGGGACCGTCCGGCCCGCCCTGGACCATGCGGAGATCTACCCGACGACCGAGTCGGGGCACCTGACGACCTGGGTGGGTGTGGGTGGCTCTCCCCAGTCCGTGGTGCGTACGGCCCGGCACGGCCTCCCGCTGATGATCGCCATCATCGGCGGTGCCCCGTCGCGCTTCGCCCCCTACATCGACCTGTACGAGCGCGCGACGGCGCAGTTCGGCACCACGGCGTACCCGGTCGCCATGCACTCGCCCGGGTTCGTCGCCGACAGCGACGAACAGGCACGGGAAGCGCACTGGCCGGGATACCGAGTCATCCGGGACCGCATCGGCGCGCTCCGCGGGTGGCCGCCGGTGCGCCGAGCGGAGTACGAGGCTGAGATCGAGCAGGGTTCCCTGTACATAGGCTCGCCCGAAACGGTCGCGCGCAAGATCGCTCGCACCGTCAGAGAACTGCGGGTCGGTCGGTTCGACCTCATCTACACCGCGGGTTCCCAGTCGATCGGCGACCGCCTTCGTTCCGTCGAGCTCTACGGGTCGCGTGTTATCCCCATGGTCCGTGAGATGCTCGCCGACCGGCCCGTGCGAGGAGAACGGTGAATAACGTCCCTATGCGTACCATCGGCATCCTGGGTGCCGGAAAAGTCGGAACGGTACTGGCCCGACTGGCTGTCGGGGCCGGCTATCGGGTACTCGTCGCGGGGTCGGGTACCCCGGACAAGATCGCCCTCACCGTCGAGGTCCTGGCCCCGGGGGCCACCGCGGTCTCCTCGGTCCAGGCCGCGGCCCTGGCCGATGTGGTGCTCCTGGCCCTTCCTCTCAGCAAGCACCGGGACATCCCCGTGGACGCATTGCGCGGCAAGCCGGTCGTGGACGCGATGAACTACTGGTGGGAGGTCGACGGGGTGCGCGACGACTTCACCGCCCCGGGTGTGTCGACCAGCCAGCTCGTCCAGAAGTTCCTGGTCGGCTCGAAGGTGGTCAAGGCCTTCAACCACATGGGGTACCACGACCTCGAGGACGGGGCCCGTCCGGCCGGCTCGGCCGGACGCAAGGCGATCGCCGTGGCCGCCGATGATCCTGAGGCTCGAGCCGTCGTGGCGGGCCTGGTCGACGACCTGGGGTTCGACCCGATCGAGGCGGGCTCGCTCGCGGACGGCGTGCGTCTGCAGCCGGGGACGGAACCGTTCGGAGCCAACGTCGGTGCCGAGGAACTGCACGCCATGCTGGAACGCTTCTCCGCGACGGAACGCGGCCGCGAGACCGCCGCGGCCCGGGCGGCCGCATCAACGCCAGCCGGCGGCGTGCACTGAGCGCCGTCTGTCCCAACACTCTCCAAGAGCGCAGCTCAGCCCGTCCCGGACGGCGCGTCGGCCAAGCGGTCGAGCAGTTCCCGGAGCAGCAGCCCCTCGCCCGGGCTGAGGACCGTGGCTTCCGTCGTGTCCAGCGCTGCCCGCAGTGCCATCGCCGGCCCCGCGGGCCCGGCACCGGACAAGTCCGTGTAGCCGCCCTCCGCCGGTGGGCGAACGATCGCGGCCAACACCGCCTCGCGGGTCGCCTCCGAGACCGCCAAGTCGCGCGTAGAGGAGTCGAGCAGCGTCATGACGACTCCGACGCCTCCGGCGTGCATCATCGCCGCGGCACGTTCGACGCTCATCCGCAGGTGGCCGAGCGCGCCCACCCGGGCGACCATCCGCCGGAGTTCCGACACCGCCTCACGCCCGGCGCGTGAGAGCCCTACGGACCGCACGTGCCCGAACACAAGGCCGTAGTAGGCGGGCTGCATGAGACCGAACCGGACGTGGAGATCCCAGGCGGCGCGCAGGTCCGCGACGGGGTCGTCGCTCCGAGGAAGCCCGCTCTTCGCCCGCAGGTACGTCTCGAAGCCGTACTCGCCCACGGCCTCCAGGAGGCCGTCCTTGTCCCCGAACAGGCGAAAGATCGTCGGGGGAAAGACGCCAGCACGCGATGCCACCGCCCGAACGGACATGGCGTCCAGCCCCTGGTCTTCCAACAACCCGGCGGCGGCGAGAACGATCTTCGCGGAGAGCGCCCCCGTCCGGGATCCTTCATCCTCGCCCTCAGCAGCCATGGTCCAACGGTAACGGACATCACGAACCAATGGTTCGGATCAGTGTTACTGTCATTTTGTAGCCATTGGTTCAATAGAGGACGTATTGGTATGTCCCCACTTTCCACGTACGACTTCATACTCGTCGGCGGTGGCACGGCCGGTTGCGTGCTTGCGGCTCGGCTCACCGAGGACGCCGAGGTCCGCGTTCTGCTGCTGGAGGCGGGAGACCCCGACCTCCCGACCGCTGCGGCACACCCCCCGTCGTGGCCCTTGCTCGCGGCATCCAAGGCCGCCTGGGGTGACGTCACCGTCGCGCAGAAGTCCTCCGGCACACCCGTTGCCTTGCCACGGGGCAAGGGACTGGGCGGCTCCTCCTCGATCAACGCCCTCGTATTCACGCGCGGCCACCACTCCAGCTACGACGCCTGGAGCGACCACGGAGCCAAGGGGTGGACCTTCGACGACCTGCTGCCCTATTTCCAACGGAGCGAACGGTCGACGGTGCGGGGAGCCGAGGGCCGCGGGACGGCCGGCCCCCTCGTCGTCGGACCGGCAGCCGAGCCCAACGACGTGCTGCTCGCTTGTCTGGCGGGGGCCGTCGAAGCAGGGCAGCACCGGGCCCACGACATCAGCGGCGGCCTCGAGGAGGGCTTCGCGCCGGTCGATCTCAACATCGTCGCCGGACGGCGGCAGAGCGCGGCCGACGCCTATCTCACGCCCGTGCTGAACCGCCCGAATCTGCATGTGATCACCGGGGCGACCGCACACCGGCTCACGTTCGAGGGCACGCGCTGCACCGGCGTGGAATACGGCCACGCCGGCCGGGTGCACACCGCGGTGACGACGAACGAAGTGGTGCTCACGGCCGGCACCATCGGCTCCGCCGAACTCCTGCAGCGCTCCGGCATCGGCGCCGAAGAGGATCTCCGACAGGCGCACGTGGGCCTCTTCCACGCGCTGCCCGGTGTGGGACACAACCTCCATGACCACCCGCGGGCCAACCTGGTCTACCGCGCGCAGCGGCCCGTCCCCGCCGCGCGCCACAACCACGGGGAAATCCTGGGCCTGCTACGCAGCCCAGCCTCCTCCGACGGCCCGGACCTGCAGATCATCTTCATCGACATCCCGGTCCCCAACCCCGTTCTCCCCGTGGACAACGGCTTCACCATCGGAGTCTCACCCATGCGTCCGGCGAGCCGTGGCTCGCTCAGGATCACCTCGTCCGACCCGTACGCGCCCTCACTCATCGACCCCAACTACTTCGCCGAGGAACAGGATGTTCGTGCGGTGCTGTCCGGCATCGAGACCGCGCGCACCATCGCGTGGACATCCGCGCTGGGCGAATGGGGGATCGAAGAGGTGAGTCCGGGGCTCACGGCCGTGGACGAACAGTCGATCGCTGCCCACGTCCGCAACCACTTCACCTCCTACTGCCACCCTGTGGGGACCTGCATGATGGGAGAGGACGAGACGGCCGTCGTCGACTCCCAGCTCCGGGTCCGCGGACTCGACGGCCTGCGTGTGGCCGATGCGTCGGTCATCCCCTCGATCCCCTCCAGCAACACGAACGCCACCGTCTACGCCATCGCCGAGCGGGCCGCCGAACTGCTGCGTGGCATCTGACACCCGGGTCTACGGCGCAGCCCACCATGGGGCTCGCGTGAACCTCCGGGGGCCCGTCACCCGTCTCCACAGTGGAAGAGCTCCCGTCGGCAGAGTGCGGATCGGCTGGTTCTGGCGGCGGGAAGGTGGCCGTCCCGCATGCACTTCCCCCGTATGCGGGGCGACCACCGCACACCGCTCGTCGTGTCGTCGGGCGCACGGCGCCCTCGCCGTTTCGGACCGCCGATTTCATCTGCCGTGAGCCGCCCGCTCCGCCGCTGGCAGCTCTTCGGCTCCGCCGGGGTGCAGGAGTGCGCCGACCATGGTGTTGAGCACCGCCACAAGGGGAACGGCCACAACGGCGCCGCCGATACCGGCGACAAGTCCTCCCGCGGCCACCGAGAAGATGATGCCCAGCGGGTGCACTCGCACGGCGCGGCCGAGGATGAAGGGCTGGAGGATGTGACCCTCGAGCTGCTGCACACCAAGCACAATGACCAGCACCAGCAGGGCCGTGAACACCCCCTCCGTCACGAACGCCACGACGACGGCCAGTGCTCCTGAGACAACCGCGCCGACCAGGGGAACGAAGGCTCCCAGGAAGACGACGACGGCGAGTGGCAGCGCCAGGGGCACACCCAGCACGAAGATACCCAGGCCGATACAGAGGGCGTCGATGAACGCAATGACGACGGTGCCGTGCACGTATGCCGTAAGAGTGCGCCAGGCATGAACGCCGGCTCCGGCCAGCTTGGGCCGTGCCGAGGCCGGGACCCACTTGAGGCTCCATGCCCAGATGCGCGGCCCGTCGTAGAGGAGGAACAGCGTCGAGAACAACGCCAGCAGTGCCCCTGTCAGGAGTTCGACGAGAATGGTGACGCCGTGGATGCCGACGTCGGTGAGTCGCTGCCTGCTGGACCCGATGCTGTCGCGCAGCATCCCGGTGGCATCGTCGAGCTGTGATTCCGTGACGTGAAACGGCCCGTCGGCGAGCCACCGCTTGAGATCGTCAGTACCGTCCTGCAGGCGGTCGGACAGTTCACCGACATTACTCATCACCTGCCAGGCCACGAACCATCCGACGAGCCCCAGAAGGACGAAACCGCACAACGCCGTCAGGACCGTCGCCGGCCCCTTGGGTACCCGGTGCCGGTGAAGCCTGGCCACTGTGGGCTGAAGCAGCGCGCTGATCAGCAGAGAAGCGACGAAGGCGAACACGATCACGCGCACCGAGCCCAGGGCCCGCGCCACCACCCACACACCGGCGGCGACGACGAGGAGACGCCAGACCACCTCGGCAGCCACGCGGATCCCCCACGGGACAGCGTCTGCCGGGCCGGGCCTGGCGACGGCGGTGGGAGCGGAGACCGGAATCGCCCTGTCCGGCACCCGTTGCGGTTCGTCCGCCGCGACTTCGCGTCGAGCACCGGCACCGGGGCGCCTGAACCATTTCCCGAATCGGACTACCACGCTTGTTCCTCGGTTGGGAAGCACAGGCCCGACGGCCATCGTTCCCCTACGGGAAGACGGCTCGGACGATCTCGGGCTCGGTGTCACGTCTCCTATCGACCCTTGCCCGGGCACTTCCCTCACCGAGCGACCAGGCCGATAGATCACCTTGATGGGCCAGTCCATCCAATGGCGCTCCGAGGGGGAAGACACGCCGGGATACCATGACGACCGTGGAGCTGCGCCAACTGCGGTATTTCGTTGCCGTTGCAGAGGAACTGAACTACGGACGCGCCGCAGCTCGCTTGCGCATCGCGGGCCCGTCCCTGTCGCAGCAGATCAAGGCCCTCGAACGCGACCTCGGCGTACAGCTGTTTGACCGCGACCGCCGCTCGGTCTCGCTCACGAGCGCCGGCGCGTTGCTGCTCCCCGACGCCCGGCTCCTTCTGTCCCGTGCCGACGCTCTTCAGCATCGTGCCCGCCAATTGTCGGGTTCGAAGCCACTACGACTGGCCTACGTCCACTGGCTTCCGCCCGACCTGAATGCCCGGACTTCCGCGGTGGCCCAGGTACACATCGACCCGTGGGTCGCGCCCTCCCACACCCAGACGGCCCGGGTGGCCGACGGCAGCCTCGACCTGGCCGTGTGCCGGGTGCGAACCGGGGACCTGGAAGCGTTCGGTCTGCGGTCCGCCCTGCTCGGCGTCGACCGACTGCACGCAGTCTTCTCCCGGCCGGGCGCAGAGGAAGTGGCCGCCGAGGACACGCTCCTCCTCCTTGACGAGGACACCACGTGGAGGTCCTGGAACACGTACGCCGAGCAGGTGTCCCGCGCGACGGGAGCCCGATTGAGACGGGTCTTCGGCAGCAGCCTCACTGGACCGGAGTTCTTCGATCACGTACGCCACAGTCACCGGCCTGTCATCAACAACCCCAAGAACCAGAATGTCCCCCTTCCCCCCGACCTGGTACGCGTGACCGTCGTCAGGCCGCAACTCTGCTGGACGTGGTCCCTCGTATGGCGAAGGGACGATGACCGTGCCGAGGTCCGAGCCGTCGTCGAAGCGTTGCGTCCCGACCCGGACGACGTCCGGGTGCGCGGTCCGGCCGCCTGGCTGCCCGACGACGACCCTCACATCCGCTAGCCCTGGGGTGCACCGACGGCCCGCAGCTCGATCACCGAATCGGGTCCGGTCATCACAGCAACTGCTGCCCGCCGTCGATGTCGTACGTCGCCCCCGTCAGGGCCTCGTTGTGCATGATGTGCAGGGCGAGATCGGCGACGTCCTCCGGGCCGACAACTCGACGGATCGGCAGTGTCGACCGCAACTCCTCACGTCGCGCGTCGAGTTTGTCGGCCAGTAGGGAAGCCGAGAGCGGCGTGTCGACGAAACCCGCTGCGATGAGGTTGACTCGGACCGGAGCCAGTTCCAGCGCCAGGTTGGCGGTGAGAGCCGGCAACGCCGCGGTGAGCGCGGCGATGACGGTTCTCCCGACGCCGGGGCGTCGGCCGCCGGTGCCTCCGACGAAGAGCAGCGTTCCGCCCGCTCGCATCCTGTCCCGGCCGTACTTGGCGATCGCGAGAGTCATGGCGAGACGTTCGCCGAAGTGACGGCTGGTTTCGACGAGGTCCATCTCGGCCAGCGGCAGGTACGACGGCCCGCCGGCGGTCGACATGACGTGGTCGACGGGGTGCGGCAGATCCTCGAAGAACTGCTGGACGCGACCGGTGTCCGTGGCGTCCAGAATGGCGGTGGACAGCGGTTGAACGTGCGCTGCCGCCCGCTCCAGCCGCTCCGGGTTCCGCCCCACCAGGACTACCTGACCACCTTCGGCGCGCACACGACGGGCGGTCTCCAGGCCCATCCCTGAGCTGCCACCGATCACCACGACCACCTGATCGGCCATGCCGGGCTGCTTCTTCTCGGGGCTCATATGCGTGCCCTTGCTCGTGTAATCGCTCAGAAGGCAGGCGCCACCAGACTGACGATGGCGTCGGTGCAAAAGTACCCTGGGGTGGAAACCGGCACCACTCGAGGACGGTGACCGGCAGGCAAGCAACGACACTTGCGCCTATTGTGAACGCGAGATATGCCGAAAGTCTCCTCTTTGGACCGCACGCTATTTTTCGTACTCCTCATGCCGTATCGGCCGGCCAACGAATGCGCTGACGCTCGTATCTTTCAACGTCCGCTACGGAGTCGCTATGGGAACAGCTCATGACCTTTCGGCCCTCGCTGCCTCTCCTGACGCCGACCCCGGCCTCGAGGAGGGTGACCTGTCACTGGCACTGGCAGGAGCCGAATTGCTGGATCTCGTCGGTGTGCAGGCCGTCCTCCTCGTGAGCGACCGAATCCTGCCGCTGGTCTCACCACGCCACGTGGACCTGATGCTGGCGGAGGCTGCATCCAAAATCGTCCAGGATTCTCCGTACGAGACTGTGGAGAACTGGCTCTGGCGCCGTGGACGCGACCTGGCCGCACGCTACCGCGCCGCTGTGGAAGTAGCGGCACCAGGTGACTCGACCTGGTCCTACCGGCATCCCTTCCGTCGTGGCCATCCGATGGTGGTCAACCCCTTCGTACTGCGTCACGGCATCGACCGACTCGAATCTGGTGAACCCCTCCTCGTCGGCCTTGCCGCCGCAGCGGGAATGGCCGAGGCGCCGACGGATGAGTCGGACGGCCTCACCGACGATGAAGCCTTCATCCTGGCGGAAGTCCATCGGGCCATCACCCAGCTGGCCGCCGAACGGCAACGCCGGTCCGTGGAGCAAGGCGCCTACGACAACATCTGGCGAGCTCCTTGAAGCCACCCCGGGAGCCTGCGACGGTTGCTGGACGGCATCTTTTGCCGGACGGACCGGCTGGTGGTGCCATGGAAGCAGCCCGTGCCGAAATGACGGACCCGGGTGGACTTCGGTCCGAGCCCATTCCCTGACTGTCACGGCCTGCATAGACCCCTGTGATGCGGAGAGTGCCATGGATACCTATCGAGCCGCGCAGGTCGCGGAACCGAACGGACGATTCGACATCGTCGAACGCGAGGTGGTCAGGCCGGGACGCAACCAGGTCCGGCTGTCCGTCGACGCTTGCGGCATCTGCCACAGCGACGACTTCTTCGTCAGCGGGACCATGCCCGGCGTACGCTTCCCACTGGTGCCGGGACATGAGGTGGCGGGACGAGTCGAAGAACTCGGCGAGGGTGCCGATGCCTTCGGCTGGAAGGTCGGAGACCGGGTGACAGTGGGGTGGTTCGGCGGCAGCTGCTGGCATTGCACTCCCTGCCGGCAGGGCGACTTCATCGTCTGTGAGAACCTGAAGATCCCAGGCTGGGCCTACGACGGTGGATTCGGCGAGTCCATGGTTGCGCCGGTTGACGCCCTGGCCCGGATCCCCGACGTGATGTCCGCGGCGGAGGCGGGCCCCATGGCATGCGCAGGGGTCACCACCTACAACGGCTTGCGGCGAAGCTCAGCCGAACCGGGTGACCGCGTGGTGGTAGTGGGCCTCGGTGGTCTCGGGCATCTTGCTGTGCAGTTCGCCGTGGCGATGGGCTTCGAAACGGTGGCCGTCGCCCGTGGTTCGGAAAAGGCCGAGCTGGCACGCAGCTTCGGCGCCCACCACTACGTGGACAGCACGGGGGAGACCCCGGTCGCAGAGGCGCTGCAGTCCCTGGGCGGTGCCAAGGTGGTGCTGGCCACGGCCGGGAACTCCGACGCCATCGCGGCGACGGTCGACGGTCTGACGCCCCGTGGTGAACTCGTGGTCATCGGTGTCTCTCCCGAACCCCTGGGCATCAGTCCCCTCCAGCTCATCCTGCCGGGCCGCGTCGTCAGAGGTCACCCCTCCGGCACTGCGCAGGACGTGCAGGACACCATGGACTTCAGTGCCCTCCACGGCATTCGCCCGACGGTGGAAGTCGTACCCCTGAGTGAGGCCGACGCCGCCTACCAGCGGATGCTCTCGGGTGAGGCCCGTTTCCGGATGGTCGTCGCCCGAACCTGAGCGCACTTCCGGACGACGCCGAAGAGACCCATCCTCGGACGAGGGTGGGTCTCTTCATCCGGTACTACGACTCGCTGCGGGCGCCGTCGCGGTAGGTTTCCAGGATGCGCAACCACACTTCACTGATGGTGGGAAACGCGGGCACGGCGTGCCACAGTCGGTCCACGCGCACCTCACTCGTGACGGCGACAGTCGCCGAGTAGAGCAACTCCTGCGTTCCAGGGCCGACGAAGGTCGCTCCGACCACCGTCTGGAGGTCGGCGTCGATGAGGACACGTGCCTTGCCGAGGTACTCATCGGAGAACTGGACGGCGCCGGCGACGCCGCCGATGTCGTAGTCCACGACGTTGACGTGGCGGCCGGAGCGTTCCACATCTCTGGTCGTCAGGCCGACGCTGGTCACCTCAGGGGTGCAGAAGACCACTTGGGGCACCGCGGCGCTGTCGGCGGTGGGGGAGTGCGCGCCCCACCTTCCGTCGTCGAGTGGCTGGTCCTTGGCGCGCGCGCCGATCACCGCCCCGGCGATACGCGCCTGGTATTTGCCTTGATGGGTCATCAGCGCACGGTGGTTGACGTCGCCGACCGCGTAGAGCCAGCCGTCGGCGACCTCTGTAACCAGGAACGAGTCGTCCACGCCGAGCCAGTCGCCAGGGGTCAGCCCGACCGTTTCCAGTCCAATGTCCGTCGTGTGCGGCGCGCGCCCCGTCGCGACCAGGATCTCGTCGGCCACCAAGGTCTCCCCGTTGGTCAGGGTGACCCTCACGGGGCCGTCGCTCCCTTCCTCACGTACGACCTCGGTCGCTGAGGTGTCGAAGCGGATGTCGACACCAGAGGCGCGCAGAGCATTGGCCACCATCTCGCCCGCGAACGGCTCCATGCGGTTGAGCAGCCCGCTGGTTCCTCGTACCAGCATGGTCACCTGCGAACCGAGGGCCCGCCATGCCGTGGCCATTTCGACGGCCACCACACCGCCGCCCAGCACGACGAGCCTGTCCGGTACGTGCCGGGCGGCGGTCGCTTCTCGGTTCGTCCAGGGACGGGCTTGCCTGATGCCCGGAACGTCGGGGAAGGCGGTGGTCGTTCCCGTACACACCCCCACAGCGTGGCGGGCTGTCAGGCGTACCGAGCCTCCGTCCGCGGTCTCGACCGTGACCTGCCGTGGGCCGTCCAGCCGGCCGTGGCCCCGGATCAGGTCCACGGAGACCGAGTCCAGCCAGTCCACCTGGTCGTCGTCCTGCCAGTACGCGGCCATCTTGTCGCGATGAGCGAGTACCGCGGGGACGTCCAGGGGTCCTTCCACCGCACGCCTCAGCCCGGGGACGTGACGTGCGTCCGCCTGTGCCACCACGGGACGGAGCAGGGCCTTGCTCGGTTCGCACGCCCAGAACGAGCACTCGCCGCCGAGGAGCTCGTTCTCCACGATCACAGTGGTCAGTCCCGCGGCTCTGGTGCGTTCGGCGAGGTTTTCCCCCGTAGGGCCGGCTCCCAGGACCACTACGTCGTAGACGCGAGAAGCGCTGTCCATTCCTGCTCCCAACCTTCACTCGAGTCGGCAGCCGACGCCAGGCGGCCGCAGCAGGGGCGCCGAGTACGCATCCGCTCACACAGCGCTTGTCCATCCTCCTCCAGGTGGATGAAGCTCGCTCGGTGAATGGATCAGGCGAGCGGGTCGCGGTTCCGCAGGCTGTCAGCGGGGCGGTGCGGCCGGGGTGGTTCCGATGGGGGCCCGGTGGTCAGTGTCCTGCTGTCTGGCCACCGTCGACCGGCAGGATCGCCCCAGTGACGAAGGGAGCGTTCTCCAGATAGATCACCGCGTCGGCGATGTCGCTGATCTCGCCCATGCGGCCCACCGGGTGCAGTTTCGCGAGCGTCTCGTGGTGCTCTTCCGGGTGCATGGGGGTCTTGATCGTGCCGAGGGCCACTGCGTTGGAGCGGATGTTCCTGGACGCGTATTCGATGGCCAGGGCCTTGGTGGCGGCCTGCAGACCGCCCTTGGACAGGGATGCCAGCACGGAGGGAACACTGGAGTTGGGGTGGTCGACCAGGCTGGTGGTGATCTGTACGACGTGGCCGCCTCCCTGCTTCAGCATCTGCTCCACTGCGAGCTGGGAGATACGGAAGAAGCCGGCGACGTTGACTCCGAGCACCGCGTTGTAGTCGGCCTCGGTGAAGTCGGTGAACTCCTTCGAGAGGAAGATACCCGCGTTGTTGACGAGCGTGTCGATGCGGCCGAACCGTTCCAGGGCGGCGGCGATGACGCGCTCGGCGGTGGCGCGGTCCGCGATGTCACCTGGCACGGTCAGGATGTTGTCGTCCTGAGAGTCGGTGATGGTGCGCGAAGTGGCCACTACGGCCCAGCCCTGCCTGCGGTAGGCCTCGACAAGACCCGCGCCGATGCCCTGCGATGCACCGGTGATGACGGCGACCTTCTGCCCGATGTTGCTCATGATGCTCCTTCGGTGAGTGATCCGATCACTAGTCGACCGGTCACCTAAAAGTAGACGACCGGTCGAGTTGAGTCAACAGCAACGGCGATCCTGGCCCGCGACACCGCCGCTGCTCACGTGAAGAAGGTGCGGCGACGTGGCCCGTGCCACCCGCGGTGCCGAAGACGAGGGATCTTTGTCGTCGAGGATCACCATCGCAAGCCTCTTGGTCCGAGAGCCAGGTCGGATGCGCGGCGCAACCGGGACTCCTGGCCTCACCTGGCTGCCCTGTCGGTGGGTCGATCGTGCGGGCGGCATGCGGCAGGGGCACCTTCGCGAGCCCGGCACACCGCCCTCGGGGGGAGTCTTCCACAGGCCGGGGGCATCCTCACTTCACCGGCATTCGGTGCAGGCATGGCCGTGCCGGCCGGAGTGCCCACTGCCTGAAGGCCGGCCCGGCGGGGGCGCGGAGCCGCTGGCGTGCTCCCCGGTGATGACGTTGTCGCCGTAGGGGGACGTGCACGATCACATGGCGACCCTCTGCAGAGCGGCAGCGAGAGACTTGAAATCAATGCCGGCCAGGTGGTCGAGGAAGTGGCGGCGCACGGCCGCCAGATTCGTCGGCCAGGCCTCTTCCAGCCTTGCGAGGCCGGCGTCGGTGAGGGCCGCGTGCCAGCTGCGCCCGTCGTGGTCACACCTCACCCGCCGGATGAAGCCCTCCTTCTCCAATCTGTGCACGACCCGAGTCGTGCCGCTGAGCGACATCTCGCATGCCGTGGAGAGGTCACCCATGCGCAGACGGCGTTCCGATGCCTCTGACAGATGCATCAGAGCCAGGTACTCCGTGGCGGACATCCGCTGCTCTTGCGTCATGTCGGCGTCGATGGCACGCGGCAGGGCGTAAATCAGGTGGGGGAGAGCGCGGATGATGGCCTCTTCATCCTCATTCAGTGGTCGCGCCGCGTCCTCGGACGGCGTCGGCTGGGACGTCATGGGAGAGCTCCTGTCTGGAGGGGAAAGCCGATCAACCGGGCGCCCACATGTGGCCTCGCCCAATCCATTCGTGCCCCTGACGGTGCGGTCCGCGGCGCATCACCTGCGGCCTTCGAATGTCACTATCGGCCACTTCCCCATGAGTTTAGCTTGTTTGACGAAGCAAGCTTACACGATTTATACTGCTTGCATAGACAATCGTTCCGAAGGGGTCGGGTATGCACAGGTGAGCAGGGACGCGTCAACCGACTCTGGTTGCGGCCGGGATGCGCCGCTGTGATAAGGAACCTCTGATCAGTCTCCTCCGACGAACAGAAGTGTGGGGCAATGACAGGAACCGCGGCCCAGCCGTATCCCCCTGAGCGAGAACTGCAGCCCCTCACCGCGGACGAAGAGGCCGTGGTGAGGGCGCTGAGTCGTGTCATTTACGCTCTGCCACGCGCCATTGACGCGGACATGATACGAGAACAGCGCCTGTCGCTCATCGAGTACCTGGCTCTGGCGAACCTCTCCGAGGCCGCCGACCGGAAGCTGCGCATGAGCGACCTCGCCGCCGCCGTGGAGATGTCGTTGAGCGGCATGACGCGGCTGGTCACCCGACTGGAAAGCCAAGGGCTCATTCAGAGGGTCAAGTCATCACGCGACGCTCGTGGCTCGAACGCCATCCTGACCGATGAGGGCTTCGCCCGCCTGGAGGCGGCCTGGCCTTCCAACCTGGCCGCACTGCGCCGCCACTTCCTCGACCACTTGACCGGCCTGGACCTCAAACAGCTCGCGGTGGCCTTGCGGAACATCGCCACGTGAAAGAGCTGCCACGGCGTTGACGCGGCGGGATCCACCGGCTGTGCCGACGCCGTGGGGCGCACTACGAGCCGGGCAGCACTCGGTCCTCCGGGACCAGCGTCACCGCGGCCATGAGGAAGAGAACAGAGCGCGGCCGACCGCACGTGCCATGGCCTTCTCGCCCAGGGCATTGGGATGCACGGGGGCAGCCGGGCGCTCCGGTGCGAAGGTCTCGATCCACCGCGTGTCGGTGGGCCGACAGAGGTCGTGCCCGACGGTCGGCCTGTAGGTGTCCACGTAGGAAGCTCCATGGCGGCGGGCCTGGCGGGCGAGCATCGTGTTGAGTTCCTTCTCCTTGTCCCTGAGGTAGGAGAAATCCCCCGCGGCCAAGGGGACCGCAGAGCTTGTGCAGCCGACCCCGTCGTCGGGGAAGAGGTCGGGGTATCCGACCACCACCACGCGGGCGTGCGGAGAACGCCGGTGGATGTCGCGCAGGACCTGAGCGACCTTCGGCGCGGTCTGCCGGACGGACCGCGTGATGGCGTCCGTGCCCGTGCCCGTGAAGTGAGCCCGGCAAGGCGCGCCATCGGGATCGGAGGCGGACACGCTCGCGCAGGTGCGGAGGACGTCAGAGAAGCCGATGTCGTTGCCGCCGATGGTCACGGTGACTGCATCGGTACTTCTGCTGAGGGCATCCAATTGCGCCGGCGCACTGCCTTGAGCGGTCCTCATGTGCGCAGTGGTCGCGCCGGCGCAACTGACGTCGGTGAGGGCCGCTCCCGTCGCCTCGGCCGCCAGCGAAGGGTAGTTCTGGTTCGAGCGCAGGCACCTGGCATCGATCTGGGTGGGTATGAGCGGCGCGGAAGCATACGAGTCACCAAGCGCCACGTACGACCTCTGATGCGTGCTGTCGGCGGCGGCATCCGCCCCGGTCGTCCCCGCGGCGGCGAGGGCGAATCCCGCGGTCAGCAGAGTGGCACTGACCGCCATTGCACGTCGCGTGCCGGGGTTGACGAGCAACTTGTCCAAGGGAGCGTTCTCCTATGCGGCTGGCCCTGCAGTGGTGCGGCGGCACGGCCGGTGACGGCCATGCAAGGACTGTTCACTCCTCACACGTATCCGGAGCACCGCAAGGTGCTCAGCATTGTGTAACGGACAGGTCTCAGGATGAAACGCTGCCCGCGTCACCGTCTTGACAGGTGATTACTGCGGTGCGACATTGTGCGCATGGATCTCTGGCGCGGCCGGACCGCGCGACGGAACGAGGAGGCAATGTGAACAGTGAGAGGCCCGCGGACGACGCCGCGGCGGCGCGGCACGAGCGATTCGGCCGGCTGCCGGAGCCCATACGCATCGAGGACACGACCGAGTCGAAGGTGGCAACGCCCGGCGGGGCCGTGATCGGCGCCTACGACCCCGAGAAGTCCTGGAACTACTTCTCGTGCCTGGCCTTGGACATGGGTCTGTGAGTGACTGATTATTTCAGGATGAGTTGAGTCCCGGGCCTTGCGCTCGGTGGCCACGGGCGGCAGGGCGCCGCGTGCGTGCCGATCTTCCTCCTGACACCCCGTGGAGCGGGTGGCCCCGCTGTTGCCGCCGGCTCCCGAACGGGCGGCTCCCGTCAGCGTCATGTACGTGCCGCGGGCTGGTGTCGCGTGCCGCGTTCCCGCGGAGACGGTGGGCTGTTCCGGAGTGACGGCCTGGCGCCGGCTGCGGGACTGGACCGAGGCCGGCGCCAGGCCGCGTCTGCACCCCGCCCTGCCGACAGAACTGTGCCGGCGCGGGCTCGTTGGACCTGGACGACTGCTCCGTGGACGGATCGCACGTCCGTGCTCTCAAGGGAGGGCCATGTTGGACCGTCGCCGGCCGGCTCCAAGCACCATGTCCTCGTTGATCGCCGCGGCACTCCGATGTCGGCAGGGCCCTGGACTTCGGCCGGCCGCCGGAACATGACCTGCGCGGCATCATCGACGCGATCTTGTATGCGGACCGCACCGGGGTCCAGTGGTGCTAGGGCCTGTCTGACAATTCCCGCCGTCGCCCGAAGGGCGGCCTCGCGGCGTCAGGTGCGTGCTCTCGGCGTGCCGGGCGTAGAGCGTCGTACTGGATGTACTTGGCTCTGCGCCCGGTGCGGCGAGAGTGCGTGCATGGCGTCGCGAGGCAGGCGGGAATTGTCAGACAGGCCCTAGCTGCCACCCGACTTCCCACATGATCGACGTCCAGAGCGTCAAGACCTCCACCAGCGTTCCCGCCGTCGGCCAGGGCATCGTTGCCGGGAAGAAGATCGTCGGCAAGAAACGGAACGTCGTCACCGACACCCTCTGACTGCTGCTTGCCGTGTTTGCCACCGCAGCAAGCGTGCAGGCCTACGCCGCCGGCGTCGGGCTCCTGGACCAGGTCGCCGCCGACGACCCCGGCATCCGCAAGGTGTGGGTCGACGGTGGCTACCGCCAGCACCTCGTCGAGCATGCGGCTGGCTCATGCTCCACTGCCGCCTCGCCCGCGACTATGAAACCCTTCCGGACCGCTCCGGAGCCATGATCCACCTCGCCATGACCGACCTCGTGGCCCGCGGCCTCACCAGCGAGAGCACCATCTCCTGGCGCGATCCGACGTCACAGAACAAACAGCTGATCCCGGGATGAAACAGCGGGCGGGAGACTACGTGCCGTGGCGTTTGTGTGCACCGGCTTGAGGCGGTCGCCGGTACTGCGCCCGCAGAGCCGTACGTGGGCTCGGCTGTGGGGGATCACTGCCGTCGAGAGTTCCACCACTCGGTGCCGGTCGTCGTCACTGAGCTGGAGCGGAGCACCGCCGACTCTGACAGGGCTGTAGGCGCTGGCGCATGCCTTGGACAGCCCTGGCGGCGAGCGACTAAATGCGGTCCAGTAGAGGGAGATCCACCGAGAAGCAGTGAAACGGGAGGCGAAGCGGCCGGTGTGCACGGAGCCAGCGATCGTCGTGGACAGGAAGCAGATAGGCCGGTGTCCCGGTGCCCGTCCAGCACTATGAGAGGAGACCCGGGGTATGAAGCGTCTGGAACGCCTCATGACCGCGCTGATGCGTGAAACAGGCGCTTCAGCCGGTCTGCTCTATCTCCTGCCCCCTGGGGAGCGGACTCTGTGGCTCGCCCTCGCGGAAGGCATTCCGGAGCGGATCACGGCGCCTGTGGACCGTGTCTCCGTGGATGCCGTGTCTCCGGTGCCGGACTGCATGCGCCAGGGGCGTCTGCTGTGGCGCAGCAGTCGGGAGCAGGTTGCTCGTCACTATCCGCAACTGGGCCTTGTGGTGCCGTACGACTTCATGCTTGCCGCGGCGCCCTTCACCAGCGACACCGCAGTAAAGGGCGGCGTTGCCCTGCTGTGGCCTGTTAAGCACCCGCCGCAGCTCAGCTCGCACCAGCGCGAGGCGATCACCATGTTCTGCGAGGACGTGGTGATGCTTCTCAAGCGGAGCGACGACCGCGGAAGTCCGCTCCTGCCTCCCGCGGAACCCTTGCACCTCCTCTCACACGGCGATGAGGCCGACCGTGCTTGGGCCCTGGCGGCGCTCCGATGCGCCGAACGCCTCCCCTTCGGTTGCTGTGCCCTGGACCTCGAGGGACGGATCACCTACATCAACTCCGCAGGGATCGACCTCGTGGGCACCGACGGCGTCTCCCTGACAGGCGCCCGTCCGTTCGATGCGCTGCCCTGGCTGCGCACTCCTGTCCCCGGAGACTGCTACCGGGCCGCAGTAGTCACCCGCCAGCCCACCTCCTTCATTGCGGTACGTCCTCCGGACACCCCTCTTCGCTTCGAGCTCTATCCCGACGACAGCGGCATCAGCGTCCGCATCATGCCCTCCACGCAGCCGACGGAAGCTGTGCCGGTTCCGCCCCCCGGCGAACCGACCGATGCGCTGGCGCTCTACCAGTTGATGCACCTGGCGGCCACACTCACCGAGGCGCTGAACGTGCAGGACGTGACCACTGCCATCCGTGAGCAGATCGTGCCGGCATTCGAAGCTCAGGGCATGGTCCTCATGAGCGCGGAAGAAGGCCGTCTGCACATCCTCGGACATCAGGGCTACAGCGCCGATTACCTCAGCCGCTTCGACGACACACCCCTGGCCGCGGACACCCCGACCACGCGTTCTCTAACCGCCGGTGAGCCCGCCTTCTTCTCCACCTTCGACGACCTCAAGTGGGCTTATCCCGACGCCCCTCGCCATGAAACGAGGAACGCCTGGGCCTTCCTCCCCCTGACTGTCTCCGACCGTCCCATCGGTTCCCTCGTCCTCTCCTTCAACGATCCCCGTCCCTTCCCTCCGGCCAGACGCGCTCTGCTCTCTTCCGTCACCGGGCTGATCGCCGAGGCTCTGGACCGCGCCCGTCTCTACGACACCAAACACGCACTCGCCCACAGCCTCCAGTGCTCTTTGCTGCCCCACACGCTGCCCCGTGTCGACGGCCTGGAAGCTGCTGCCCGCTACCGGCCCGGGGGGAGAGGGATGGACATCGGCGGCGACTTCTACGACCTCATCCGGGTCCCTCCCACCGCCACGGCAGCGATCGGTGACGTCCAGGGCCACAACGCGACCGCCGCCGCCCTGATGGGACAGGTCCGCACGGCCGTCCACGCCCACGCCACCGTCGGCACGTCCCCCGGCGAGCTCCTCACCCGCACCAACCAACTCCTCACCGACCTCGACGCCGACCTGTTCGCCAGCTGCCTGATTGCCAACCTCGACCTCGCCCACCACCGTGCCCGTATCGCCAGCGCCGGCCACCCCCTACCGCTCTTGCGCCATCCCGACGGACACACCGAGGTGCTGCGCCCGCAACCGGGACTGCTTCTCGGCATCGACCCGGACATCGACTACCCCACCACCGACATCTCCTTCCCACCCGGTGCCGTGCTCGTCCTGTACACCGACGGGCTTGTGGAAATCCCCGGCACAGACATCGACGACACCACCGACGCCCTCGCCCGTCACCTCGCAGAGACCCCGTGCCAGAACCTGGATGACCTCGCGGACCACCTCGTCCGCCACGCTCAACGCTCTGCCCCCCGCTACGACGACATTGCTCTCCTGCTTCTCCGGCCCACGAGGTGAAGCACGGCAGGTTTGCCCCAGCGGGAGGAGGAGGATATTCCGCCTGGTCCCGTCGAGGACTCCGTCGGCCCAAGTCCGGCAAGCTTTACGGTGACAAGGGCCACGGCTACGGCCACCTGCGGCAATGGCTGTCGCAACGCGGCATCCAGCACCACATCGCCCGCAAGGGCGTAGAGCCTCACAGCGACTGGGTCGACACCGCTGGACCACCGGACGGACCATGGCCTGGCCCGCTCGCCGGCTGGCTGGCGACTACTCCACCGCCGCTACGAATGCGAGGCCGACCACTTCCTCGCCCTCAGCGCTTGCACCGTCATCCGCTACCGCAGACTCCGCCCAAAGAGAGGACCTGTTACTGCTGACAAACAGCGGCAGCAGGGAAGCAGTGACTCGGAGGAGGCGCGATCGGAACGTGCGTCAGCAAGGCAGCTCAAGTCGACGAAGGTACTTGACTAGGCAATCATTATGGTAGGGTTTGACTTCTCACCGGTCCGCTGTCATGTGAGGCGCACGCCGTCGTCGCGTCCCTGGTAGGCCGCCGCCCGATGTCGCGGCCAGTTGCAGCGCCGATCCAGGAAGCCCCTCCTCGTGCGCGTACTTTTCTTCACCAACCCCCTCGCCGAGCGACTTCGGCCCTTGCTGCCGTTGGCGCGCTCGCTCCGGGACCAGGACCACGAGGTCGCTTTCTCGACAGCCGTCACCATGAGGGACCTTCTCGAGCCGGAGGGCTTCGAGCTGATGCTCTTCGGCGCCACCAGCGACGAGGTGAGCGCCGAAGTGAGTCGCCGTGCGGGCACCGACATCCTGTTCCTCCCCGCCAGGGACCTCGTCACGGAGTACTTCGCCGGGGCCCGGATCGATCTCCTGGCCGACGAAGCCGCGGACCGGGCGGGTGCCTGGGCTCCCGATCTCGTGGTCTCCGAATACTGTGACCTGATCGGGCCACTCGTCGCACAAGCCCTCGATGTGCCGTGCGCAGTGGTTTCGACCGGACCTTCGCCGAGCTCCGGAACACTCGACGCCCTGGCGGACAAGATGGCGGGCAGGTACATCGAGCGTGGCCTTCAACCGCCGTCCCAGGTGCCGTGGGGGCGCTGGCTGCTCGACCTGTGTCCGCCGAGCCTGCACCCGCAAGGATGGAAGCCGCCTCTCCCGCGCGTCGCGCTGCGAGCGGAGTTCATGGGCGAGGAGGCGATCCCGTCGGGGCCGTCCCTCGCTTCCGCAGGCGAGCGGCCGCGCGTGCTGCTCGGCCTGGGCACAGCAACAGGAGCTATACCCGGTCTCGAGGCGTTGCTGCGGTCGCTGAGAACTCTCGACATCGAGATCGCCGCGACGGCGGGGTGGAGGACTGCGGCCGGTCTCGTGCGCGATACCTGGGACTATGCGGCTGAGGGCTTGTCGGCAACCTCCTCGCTGGAGGGCGCGTCGGTCGTCCTGCACGACGGCAGCGCTGAGATGACCTTCGCAGCCGCGGCGCGCGGCATCCCCGCTGTCGTCCTTCCTGTCTCTCCTGAGCAGCAGCTACGCGCGCAGGCCGTCGAAGCAGCTGGAGCCGGCCTTGCCCTACGACCCGGACATCCGGAACCGGCCTTGATCACTGAGAGAATCGGTCGGCTGTTGGGCAACCCCCGGTTCACCGACGCGGCACGCCGCATCAGTCGGGAAATGGCCGGCATGCCCACCGCCACGGAGGTGGGCCGGTGGCTCGTCGCAGCGGTCTCCGGGGAACTGCGGCCCCGTTCACCGTCAGGGCGAAGCTGAAAGACTGGAGTCGACGCCGGCTGTCGCGGGTGCCCGGCAGGGCAACAGAAGGTCCTGCATTCGGGGGCTCCGGCCCTCCTGGATGTCAGGAGACTGCTATCCGTTCCAGCACTTTGGCCGCAGCCGCGACATCACAGCCTTCGAGCCGGGAGAAGATGTGGCGGCGCACACTGGCGAGATTCGTCGGCCATGCTTGCCGCAGCATCGTCCACCCGGAGTTGGTGAGGATGGCCAAGTACGCTCTCCCGTCCTCCGGACACCTCTGGCGCTGGACGAGTGACTGCGATTCCAGTCGGCTGACAACCCGCGTCATGCCACTGAGTGAAAGCCCGCACATATTGGCCAGCTCGCTCATACGCATCTGGTTGTGCGGAACCTCGGAGAGATGAACCAGGACCGTGTACTCGGTACTGGAAATCGGATGCTCCTCGAGCATGTCCGCGTCGACAACTCGAGGCAACCCTGTCATCACTCTGCCCAGGGCCCGAAGGAAGGCCTCCTCGTCGGCGTTGAGAGGTTCGATCGTCGTAGCGTCTGCCATGGGCACAGTGTAAATGGCGTACTCATGCCCGGAAGACGCGCGGACGCGCTTGCAGGACCCTCCCGGCATCCAAATTGTTGTGCGCTTGGACTGAGACCTTTTGTCACAACCGATCGGCCCAATAAGAGACACGTGTGTCGATGCGGAGAGAAGAGGTGTTTGTGACCCGGCGAGCCAGGTGATGTGGCCACTCACTCGCGGAGATGCCGAGTGCCGGCGCGATATCCGGGCGGTCCGGAGGCAAGGAACCGCCTCCGGACCGCCGGGTCACATCCGAGCGTCTAGCTCTTGGTGTCTTCGACGTCGTTCTCCTCGGCGGAGACGCCGCTCGGCGCCTCGCTTACGAGGGTGTACATGACCGATCGCTGTTGTTTGTGGCGCTGGACGTGCCCCTTGGCGACGAGCGACTCCAAGGTGTTCCGTACCACCTGCGGCGTCGGCGACCGGTCGGGGTGCTTGGCGATCAGCTCCTCCCGCAGTTCCTTGGCGAGCCGCGGTTCCGAGTGCGTACCGAGCAATTCCGTCAGGATCTCCCCCAGCAGAGGCTGACGCGACTTCCCCTTCGCGTCAGCCTCTGCCAGGGCCTTCCTGAGTCGTCGTTCCCTCATGTGCGCCGATCGACGTGTGGACCTCTGCGTCGGTGGTGGCGCCGCCTCCCCGGTCGGTGCGTGTGTCTCAGAACGTTTCTGGGAGGGAAGTTCCGACGCTTCCGGCAAGCCCTCGTAGCGCTCCGCGAGGGTCAGGATGTCGACCAGTAGAGCCTCTTCGTGCTTCAATCGCGCCAATGCCTCGGCGAGTTCCTCCTGCTGACGTCGGTTTTCCTCCAGGTCCGACGCGGCCTGTTCGATATACCGCGACCGGAGCGTGGCGGTTGATTGGCTGGTCACAACCGTTCACTCCCTCATATGGATGATGTGGCGCATCGTACCCATGTCGCCAGGTCGGAGTAGAAGCTCGTGTCACCGGGGCGGCCCTCCACTCGTGCGCGGCTCGGTGTCCGGCGTCGTCCCGGAGCGTGGCTGCAGCCAGGTGCCGGCGAATAGTTGTGCCTTCGAAGCATCGCTACCCAGGCTCCGTGCCTATTGTCTCTGCGCCCAGAATCTCCGCATAAGCACAAGGTCAATGATATGACCTTTTCGAGATGTTTATACGTCTATGTGCTCTATTCGTGGCTCTGCGGGATCACGGGACGCTCGACCGGACATCGTCTGCCGTACATACGCAGGGTGTCTGCGGATTCTCCCGGAGGTGTGAACCAGGACCGTCGCCGCCTCGTGTTGGCTGTATGACGAGGCTCGCGCGGACCCATCCAGACGGCGCGTCGAGTACGGCGCGAGCCTCCGACACGCACCCGGACCGCTCTTCCGGCCTGAGATCACGGAAGCGTCATAAACACGACAGTTTTCCGGTACCCAGCTCTGCCTACGGTGCGCATGAGGAGGCACCCCCATGTCTCCGATCGGCATGACAGAGATGCAGGATGGCTCAAGACCATGGCTATGCCCCCCACCGAAGCGCCCCGGTCGGACTTGCTCGGACTCATCATGAGGGAGCACCGGGATGCGCTCGTCTCGTACGCCGAGAAGATGCTGGGTGACCACGGACTGGCCGAGGACGTCGTCCAGGAGACACTCGTCCGGGCATGGCGGAACACCGACCGGCTGCTGGCGATGGACGGGTCTCTACGAGGCTGGCTGTTCACCGTCACCCGGCACCTCGTGGTCGACTGGGTGAGGAAGCCACACACCCGCAAGGAAGCCATGGGCGCCACGTATCACGATCCGGCAGCGGTGGAGAAGGAGATCGAGGCCGTGCACGACGCCATGGTGACGCGGCCTTCGCTCCGCCTGCTGTCTCCGGAGCACCGGGCGGTCCTGGTCCACATCTACCTCTGTGATCGCACGATCAAGGAGACGGCGGCCATCCTCGGTGTCCCCGCGGGCACCGTCAAGTCCCGGCAGCACAACGCGCTGCGCAAGCTGCGTCGCGCGTTGCAACCGGAGGCCGCCTGAGCGGGGCAGGGGACACAGTCCCCGGGGTCGTCGGTCTCGAGGCGCCCCGCCACCGGCCCACCCGGGGATCTCCCGACGGGCTCAGCGCGGGTCCGGACGGATGGGCATCGTCAGCATGGCCTTCAGCTGCTGTCTGAACGTTTCGCCTTGAGGGTGATGGCTGAGGCTGCGGTCGAGCGCCGGCAGGACGAACCGTTCGGCGACGAGCCAGTCGGCGGCATCGGCGCGTCCGCCGAACTCCTGGGGGCGGACGCCCGGGCGCGGGGGCGGCAGGATCACCGTCCTGCGGTGTGGCGTGAGGAGGGCGGTCGCGGCGTTGGCACTGTAGAGGTAGTGCTCCAGCATCCGGGCGCAGGCGGTGGAACGCACGTCGTTCGAGTCCTCGGCCGCGCTGAGATCGGCCGCGAACGAGCGCAGCAGCTCGTACCGGGTATACCGCTCGGGAGCCACTTCCTCGAGCAGGTGATGATCGGCAAGTTCGGCCAGGTTCTCGCGCGCCGTACGCAGGTCGCTTCCCGCCAGACTTGCGGCGGCTCGCAAGGTGAACTCGTGGGACGGGTGCAGAGCGAGCAGCCGGAGCATCCGTGCTGCTCCGGCACTCAGCGCATCGTACGAACGCCGGAATGCGGTGGACGCATCGGTACGGGCGTCGCGACTGGACAGCGCCACCAGCCCTTCCCGCAGCTCTGCGGCGAGGGAGGCGAGAGAGAAACGGGAACGCATCAATGCGCGGGTGCCGGCCAGGGCCAGCGTCAGTGGCAGTCCGCCGCACAACTCGACGATCTGCTCCGCGAATGCCTGCTCGGCACGCACCCGCTCGGATCCGATTCGGCGTTCAAGCAGTTCCACTCCCTCATCGAGGGCCATGGGGGCGAGTGTGACCAGCCGCGCGTGGTGGGTGACGGCCAGCCCCTCCAGACGCCGACGGCTGGTGAGGACGACCAAACTGCCCGCTGCCGCGGGCAGGAGGGGGCGTACCTGTTCGCAGTCCCGTACGTCGTCGAGGACCAAGAGCAACCGTCGCCGGGCAAGTGCGCTCCGGTAGGTGAGGCCGAGCGCCGCGTCGTCGCGGTCTTCTCCCGAGGGGCGGGACCCCAGGGCGTCGAGAACGGCACGCATGGCATGCGCCGTTCCCAGAGGGGCCCGTGTGGGGTGGTGGCCCTGGAGGTCCACATAGATCTGCCCGTCGGGAAAGTGCTCCGTGCTCTCGCGTGCCCAGTGCACGGCCAGGGTCGTCTTACCGACACCCGCCATGCCGCACAGGGCGACGATCGTGGCCGTGGAGTTACTGGAGGCCGCAGACGGCAGGAATCGCCGGCACCGGTTCAATTCCTCGGTCCTGCCGACGAACGGTACGGAATTGTCAGGCAGGTGAACCGGGCCGAAGAAGGCTGGGGCGCTTTGGGGCCCTGTCGTGGCGTTGTGCGCACGATTGCGCCGCAGATAACGTTGTTGCACGGAGCGCAAGCCAGCACCGGGCTCGACCCCCAGGTCGTCGGCCAGTGTGCGGCGGATGCGCTCGAACTGATCGAGGGCCTCGGCCTGTCGGCCGGTCGTGGCCAGGGCGGCGATGATGTGGGAGTGCAGCGCCTCGTCAAAGGGGTGCCCCTCCACCGCGCGGCGCAGGGCCGTCAGTACTTCCTCCGTCGATGCCGGTGCCGCGGTCAGGACGACGTCGGCCGCCTCCTTGGCCGTGGCGACGAATTCGTGTCCGACCGACGTGAAAACGGGGTGCTGGGCCACTTGAGTGCCATCGGCCACGACCGGACTGCGCCAGAGCCGCAGGGCGTCGGTGAAGTGCAGGGCAGCTTCCGCGGCGTCGCCGTTCTTCACTGCGAGCTGTGCCCGGGCGCGGAGATCGCGAAAGTGCAGCAGATCGGACGTCGACGCGTCGAGGAGGAGGCGGTACCCGTCGGCGGATCGGGAGAGGTGTTCGGCCAGGGCGCGGCTGCTCAGGCCGGGTTCCAGCAGCTTGCGCAGGGCACCGATGTTGCGGTGGACGATGTTGACGGCGCTGGCTGGCGGCTCGTGGTCCCACAGGACATCCACGGCGTCGCGCAGGGAGACCGGGCCAGGCGCCCGGAGCACCAGCAGGGACAGCAGAGCCAGACGCTTGGGAGGACCGACCGCGAGCTGGCGTTCCCCGCGCATGGCTCGCACGGTGCCGAGAACCGAGTAGTGCACTTTGGCGTCCATGGGGCAGTCGCCGTTCCTCAGCAGTGGTCGGACATCACCTGGGAGGCCCGGCCGCACCTGGCCTCGACAGGAAGAAGTCATCTTCCCCATCCCCGCCGGGCCGGCCCGTCCGGACGGGCCGGTGCTCCGCCCGCCCGTGCCGGCGCCGCCCGCCGCGTCGATCTCGTTCGTATGAGTGGTCATCGCGGTTCACGGGTGCGACAGTGCCGTCCCCTCAGCCCCCTCGGTCACGCTACCGAGCGAGCCTTGTACGCCCACACAGGTCTCGTTCAGGGACGGGAGAGAGGCTCCTGACGAGGGTCAAGTAAAGAGATAATTGATTGCCCTGTCAAACAGTACTGGTGTCGGGAGCGAAGCCTCCAGGAGGCTCAGGAGGGCAGATGCACCCAGGCCCCATGTGCTGGCGCGTGCAGCAGAGAGGACAGACCTGCTTCATAAAAGGCCAGCTCCAAGTCGCTCAGCCCTTCCGAGAAGTGCGTCCAGCCGTCGTAGTGCGCGGGGACCACAACACCGGCTCCCAGAACGGCTGCCGCGGCCGCGGCTCGCCTACTGTCCATGGACAGCGGACGCCCCTCGAATTTCGCCTGCACGCGGGCAGCGCCCGCGTGCAGGAGCGCCACGTCGATGTCCCCGACGCGGCGGGAGACCGTCACCACGGTACGAACGGAAGCGTTGTCTCCACTGACGTAGACGGTTGGGAGCCCCCGCCCCGACAGCACGAAACCCGTGACCTCGCAGTTGACATTGCCGTCGGCATCCCGTTCCCCGTCCTCCGGACCGTGAACCGCGGGGACGGCCAGAACGGTGAGATCGCCCTTGCCGTCCCCGCGTTGCACCGAGTGCGCCGTCCAGGGCGCCAGGCCCACGGCGGGCGAACCGAGGCGCGCGGCAGCGGCCGGACCGGTGAGGAGCAGGGGTGCGGACTGCGCGAACGCTCGCCCGCGGCCGTCGAGGTTGTCCGGATGGAGGTCATGGCTGACGAGCACCAGGTCCACGGGGCCCACGGACTGCTCGTCGAGTGCCGGCCCGGCCGTCTTGGTGAGGTAACCCTGCGGGCCGGGCGGGTCGAAAGTCGGATCACTGACGATGCGCAGCCCCGCGATGTCGATGACCGCCGTCGGGCCCCCGAGCACCGTCACCGCGCGTTCCTGCCGGGCCAGTCCTGTCCTCGCCATGCTCGACCTCACTGGTTCTAGTGGTGACTGATGCACACGTTCACGCTAGACAATCCCGGGGCGCAGGTGAAATGCCGCGAGACGCGAAGCGATGCCTATCAGGTATGAGTGCCCGGCATTCTGCAATACCGGCGTTCAGCGGCGAGCCGCCTCAAGGGAGGCGTCGACGAACCGGCGGACGAGGGACCTGGGGCCGTCCGGTGGGTAGACGAGCCTCACGGGAACCGGCGGAGCGTCGACGAGAGCGATGAAGCGGAGCGCGGGATGGGGAGAGCGGCGCATGGCGGTTTCGGGAACGATACCGATGCCGCGGTTCGCCGCCACCGTTTCCACCCACTCGTCGTAGTTGGAGGTCTCGACGATGTCCTTCGGCCGCAGATCCTCGGGCCAGGACCACGGTCCGGTGGTTCCACTGACCGAGTTCACGATCAGCCGCCAGTGATGCACCTCGCCCCAGTCCAGGTGGGTGCGCCCGGCGAGAGGACTTTCCCGGGCGCATACGGCGAAGCGTGCCTCGTCGCACAGCCGAACGGTCTGGAAGGGCTGAGGCAGATCCATCTCACCGCGGACCACGGCGACGTCGACAACGCGTTGGCGCAGGGCCTGAAGTGGATCGTCGGTGCGGCTGAGTGCGACGGAGGCGCCGGTGGCCCTCTCGAAGCCCTTGATGGTCCGCTGTGCCCAGGGCGCCGGCAGCAGCCAGCTGAAACCGAGCCGTAGTGAAGCCCGATCGCGTGCCGTGTTCAGGGCATGATCGAAGGAGGCGATCGCTCGTTCCGCCTCTTGCAGGAACTCTGCTCCCGCGTCGGTCGGTTCGACTCGGCGTGAGGTCCGTTCGAGCAGACGGACACTCAGGGCCCTCTCCAGCTGAGCGATCGTGCGGCTCAGGGCCGGTTGAGTGATCAACAGCTCTTGGGCGGCACGCGAGAAGGACCGGCACCGCGCCACCGCGGCGAAGGCCCGCAAATGGCGGATCTCGACCTCCACGCCCTCACTCCTCAGCGTATTGATGCCCGTCGCGCATAGTGCCAGCCTAATCGGCATGGCACGGATCCGTCCCTTGACGCCTGGGGTCATACGCTGGCATCACGAGCGGGATTCCGGTGCCCTTGACGCCGGCAAGGCCGCTTCGGCGTCTGATGACGGCGAGAGCCCTCGTCGTCCGCCGTGCGCGCGGAGGAGATACCAGGCATGAGCCGACTGCTGTCCGACCTAGGTGTGGAACTGCCGGTCCTCGCGGCTCCCATGGCCGGAGGGGGAAGCACCCCCGAACTGGTCGTGGCGGCCGGGCGTGCGGGCAGTCTGGGATTTCTGGCCGCCGGGTACAAGACGCCGGCGGCTCTCGACGAGCAGATGCGAAGGGTCCGGGCGGAGGGTGTCCCGTTCGGCGTCAATCTGTTCGCGCCCAACCCGGTTCCCGTTCCGGTCGACGCCTACGCGCGGTACGCGCGCGCCGTGCAGGCCGAGGCTGACCGTTACGGGCTGAGCCTGTCCGCCATCGGGCCGACGGAGGATGACGACGACTGGGCTGCCAAGATCGACCTGATCGTGGGATCACCGGTTCCGTGGGTCTCCTTCACGTTCGGCATTCCGGATTCCCGGGTCGTGGCGACTCTGCGGCGGGCGGGCATCACCGTCCTGCAGAGCGTCACCTCGGCCGAAGAGGCCGATGAGGCGGCGCGAGCAGGCGTGGACGCGTTGATCGTGCAAGGGCCGGCGGCAGGCGGACATTCGGCCACGCTCACTCCCGACCGCCCGCTCGCCTCCGTCTCCCTGCCCCATCTCGTCGCACGTGTCCGGAGTACGGTCACCCTGCCGCTCATCGCCACGGGAGGCATCGGGGGGCCCGGCGACGTGGCGGCCGCGCTGCACGCGGGGGCGGACGCCACCATGATCGGCACGCTCCTCCTACGCGCTGACGAGAGCGGCGCCTCCACGCCTCATCAGCAGGCCCTGACAGATCCGGCGTTCGAGGGCACCGTGCTGACCCGGGCCTTCACCGGACGGCCTGCCCGAGCGCTGCGCAACGCCTTCATCGACCGCTACGAATCCGCGGCCCCAACCGGTTACCCGGCGGTGCACCACCTCACTGCCCCCCTCCGCAGGGCGGCAACGGCGGCGGGCGACAAGGGACTCATCCATCTGTGGGCCGGAACCGGTTACCGCCAGGCGGCGCAGGAGCCCGCCGCACAGACGCTACGGCGGCTCACGCTGCCCTTGTGAGGTGCCGACGAGGAAATCTGCAAGGGCGATCGGGTCGTCGGCCAGCCCGGACAGGAGCCGTCCGAGCCGGCCGACGCGCGGGGTCAGCTGGCGAGCGGGACGGCGGGCACCGCGTTGTCGAGCTCCTGGCCGTCCGCGAAGCGCTGCAACTGGGCGCCGAGCAGCCGCTTGACGTGAGGCATCATCGCGGAGGTGAACGCGCCGGCATGCGGGCTGATCAGTACGCCCGGTGCGGTCCACAGGGCGTGCCCGGGAGGCAGAGGCTCCGGGTCGGTCACGTCCAGGGCCACGCGGATCCGGCCCGTCCGGGCTTCTGCTAGCAGTGCCCCGGTGTCCGCCACCGCGCCGCGTGCCACGTTCACCAGCAGAGCGCCGTCCTTCATCGAACCGAGGAACGTGGCGTCGGCCAGGTGCCTGGTGTGTTCGGTGAGCGGGACGGAAAGGATCACCACGTCCGCCTGAGGCAGCAGGTTGCGCAAGGCGGAGGTCGAGTGGACCGGCCCGACGGCGGTCAGGCGCGGTGTGCGGGCCACCCGCTTGACCTCGCACCCGAACGGACGCAGGCGCTCCTCGATCGCCGCACCGATCGAGCCGTAGCCCACGATCAGCACGGTGGCACCGTACAGGGAGGGACGGATTGCCTGCTGCCAGCGCCCGGCACCCTGGTTCTGGACGAACTCCGGGACTCCGCGCAAGGACGCCAACGTCAGGGTCAGCGCCATCTCCGCGGTGCTCGCGTCGTGGACGCCACGAGCGTTGCAGAGCAGCACCCCCGGGCGGACGTGGGGCAGGAGATAGTCCACGCCGGCACTGAGTGCCTGGAGCACTTGGAGCCGGGACATGAGTGCGAGGGGCCGAAGGATCACAGCCGTGTCCGTGGTGAGCGGAGGAGCGTAGAAGGAGACGCATGCCGGATCCGTGGGGTACGGGCCGCGGCCGTCCCATGAGGCGTAGTCCAGGCCGGCCGGAAGGCCGTCCATTTCCTCGGCCGGCACCGGTAGCCAGGCGAGCTTCCGCTCGCTGGCGCTCAGGTCCGTGGGGGACAAGGGCATCGCTCGGCTCATGGAACTCTCTACTCCTTGGGAGGCTGCTGTGCGCACGCCTTCGTCCGTTACGGGCCTCACGTCGCGCAGGGGCGGCGTGAGACCCCGCAAGGCCGAGGTACGCATGCGCGATGCCTCAGAGGTGGTCTACGTCTACGACCGCCTGTGCGAAGGCGGTGGGCGCCTCCTGCGGCAAGTTGTGACCGATACCGGTCAGCGTTCGGTGGGCGTACTTGCCCGTGAACCGGTCGCGATACGAGGCGCCGTCGCCGGGTGCGGTGAATGGGTCGCGCTCGGCGTCAAGGGTAATGGTAGGCACCTCGATGACGGGCCGGGTGGCGAGCTTCCGCTCGTAGCGCTCGTAGCGGGCCTCACCGTCGGCGAGGCCGAGCCGCCAGCGGTAGTTGTGGATCACGATCGCAGCGTAGTCGGGGTTCTCGAAGGCGGCGGCGGTGCGCTCGAACGTGGCGTCGTCGAAGTCCCACGTGGGTGAGACGGTGTCCCAGACCAGACGGCACAGGTCATGCCGGTTCGTCTTGTTCTCCATGGCGAGGCGGCCCCGCTCCGTGGCGAAGTAGTACTGGTACCACCAGGCATACTCCGCCTTGGGCGGAATGGGCTGCTTCTGGGCCTCGACGTTGGTGATGATGTAACCACTCACCGATACCAGGCCCTTGACCCGCTCAGGCCATAGGGCCGCGATGATGTCGGCGGTGCGCGTGCCCCAGTCGAAACCGGCGAGCAGCGCCTGATCGATCTTGAGAGCGTCCATCAGCGCGATGATGTCCAGGGCGATGGCCGACTGCTGTGCGTTGCGGAAGGTGCGAGCGGACAGGAAGCGGGTGGTGCCGTGGCCGCGCAGGAAGGGCACGATCACCCGGTACCCCTGTGCCGCCAGCAGCGGAGCGACATCGACGAAGCTGTGGATGTCGTAGGGCCAGCCGTGCAGGCAGATGACGGCGGGGCCGTGCGCCGGTCCGGCCTCGGCGTAGCCCACGTCCAGCACTCCGGCCCTGACCTGTTTGATCCGGTCGAATGAGGTGTGTGTCCCGGGGGCCAGGGCGGGCACTGTCGGTGCCGCCGCGTCGCCGCCCTTCCAGGGGCCCGTCGCAGCCTTGGCGTTGGCCTGGAGCCCGGCGATCGAGGCCGCGGCCGCGCCGGTGCCCAGGCCGACGGCCTTGCTGAAGGTACGCCTGTTGATCATGAGTGCTCTCCGTCGTCGATCAGGTCATCGAGGTTGCGGTGCTCCGACGGGTCCGGGGCCTGCCGCCAATGTTCGGAGACTGTTCCACACTCAATAGTCACCGGTCAAGCTGGTGACGTATAGATGAACGGGTGTGCCCGTGGATCACATGTCACCTGGTGAAGTCCTTGACTCGTGAGTGAACCTGTGTGCGGTGAACGACCGGTGACGTACTCGTGTGCGTGCCTCATGAGGGATGCCGGTCTGAGCCTGCGGGGCCGTCACGGAAGGCGGCGTTCACTGGATGCGGTTGACCCGCATGCCGCGTCGTTACGGTACTTCGCAAGCGTGGTTCCTGCCCGCGTGGTCCCGGCGCCGACGGCCGTCGGCGCAGCCTGTGGCGGGACTCACGTGAACACGAGCACCCCTCTCACACGTGGCGTCAATGGAAGGGGGTCGGACCGCCGGGCGAGTCGTCCGAATGCCGTCACCGACCGACCAGAACGCGTACACCGGCGGCAGTCGCCGGACGACAGGCCCCGTGGTGCTCGCTCCCACGATGCCCGGGTGAAGGTGAGAATTGACCAGGCATACGCAGTCGGCCCCGTTCGGCGGAGGTCCGCAGATGATCGGACCAGGTTCTGACCTGCTCCGCGTACATGATCACTTCGAGTCGGCCGCCCACCAGGACCCGTCCGGGACCTGGGACATGTTCACCCGCACATGGAACTGGGCCGCACCGTTGACCACCGCCCGGCCGGCCGTCGAACCGGGCGTCAGGCTGGCCGCCAGGCCGGTGGACGGGGGTTTCTCACTCTCCGGTCGCTGGCGCCTGACTTCGCATCGACCACCCGCCTGGCTTGCCCTCCCCCTGACCGCAGCGGGGCCGACCCCCGGGAGCACGGCCGACGAGGGCGGATGGGATCTCTTCGTCGTACCGGGCAGGGCGCGGCTGTTGTCCGGGCCGAGCGAGTCCCGCCCGCCGACGGGTCTCCTCGAACTCACCGACATCTACGTACCTGCCGGGCTGGCCACGCGCCGGTCGGGTGTGCCCCTCAGGGCGACGGACGCGAACTTCCTCGGCGTCGCTGTCACCGCCATGGCTCTCGGGGCGACCCGTCGTCTCACCGACGTGCTGGCCCGTCTGTCCGACGGCAACCGGTCCGCCGCCGTCCCAGCAGCCGAACTGGCCGCCCTGACGCACGACGAGCAGGCAGCCCTGCGGTCGACGCTGTATGGCCTGAGAGATGCGTCCGAGGTCACCGCACCAGCGGCGGGCCCTCTGGCCCGAGCCGTGAAGGTGGCCAGGCATGTGGTAGCGGGCGCCTACGAAGGGGCCATCGCGTTCGTCAGACATGACGGCCGGCACCCCTTGGCCTACCTGGTCGAGGCTGCGACGCCGATCCTGCAGGTCACGCGGTTTGTGGAGGACTTTGCGATCCGCCGAAACCATCAACGAACGGAAAGCTCAGCATGACGACCGTTGCGTATCAGGGCGAGCCGGGGTCGAACTCGTCGATGGCCGCCCAGGCGCTGTACCCGGCGAGCAGCGAACTGGCTTGTACGAATTTCGACCAGGCGCTGGACGCGGTCACCCACGGGGCCGCCGACGTCGCGGTGATCCCGGTGGACAACTCCGCGGCCGGACGCGTCGCGGACGTACATCACCTGCTGCCGGAATCGAGCCTCTTCATCGTCGCCGAGTACTTCCTGGCGATCCGCTTCGACCTCATGGGCGTGCCCGGGACGTCGCTGGATCAGGTGGAGTGCGTACGCAGTCACCTGCACGCGCTCGGGCAGTGCAGGAAGGTACTCCGGGAGGAGGGCTGGCGCGGCCTGGTCAGCGACGACACGGCAGGAGCGGCCCGGGAAGTGGCCGAACTGGGTGATCCTCGGCATGCTGCCCTCGCCCCACCCGCTGCCGCGCCGTTGTACGGGCTGGAGGTGCTGCGGGCCGGAGTGGAGGACGACCCCGACAACACCACGCGGTTCGTCGTCCTCTCACCGGAAAGCGCGCTGACACCGCACACGGGCGAGGCAACGATGACGAGCCTGTTCTTCTGCGTGCGGAACATCCCCAGCTCTCTCTACAAGGCGCTCGGCGGGTTCGCGAGCAGTGGCGTGAACCTCACCAAAATCGAGAGCTACCAGGCGGGCGCCGGTCTGCACGCCAGCCGGTTCTACGCCGAGATCGAGGGGCATCCCGACGAGCCTCGGGTGGAACTCGCCCTCCAGGAGTTGCGCTTCTTCTCCTCCGAGGTGCGCATCCTCGGGGTGTACCCCGCCCACGAGCACCGGCGGAGACGGCGCGAGGTCTGACCGAGCCGCCATGAGGAGTGTCACAGAGACTCGGTCCGCACCACGGAATCAGCGGCTTACAGCCCGGTTCCTTCCTGATCAAGCGGTATGCCGCTATATACGTCCATGCGCACGATTCACGGTGGTGCGCGGACGGGAGAGGCCGTGAAGTACCCGGAGGACGCGGATCACCCGGCGAGGCTGCGGCGTGTCCGTCTGCCCGGAACGATTCGGCGGCTGGCCGGGAAGCCCGAGCTGACTGCTGGCCGCCGGCTCGTGGCCGGCCTGGGCTCGGGCAGGCCGGCAGACGATTCCGCCCACGCGCACGCGCCGTCAGGAGACCTCGGCGGGCTCCAGGTCGCGCGCGCCCAGCAGGGCCAGGCAGTTCGGCCACAAGGTGCTGAGCTGTGACGTGTTGTTGTAGAGCTTGGCGAAGAGCACCTGGCCCTCGAGCTGCGCGACCACGGCACGCGCGGCTTCGCGCGGGTCCGCGACCGAGATGTCGCCCCGGCCCAGAGCCTCGGTGATGGTCGCCTCGACCATGTCCACCTGCGCCTCGAAGATCTCCTGGAGGCGCTCGCGGACGGAATCCGTCTGGTTGCTCATCTCCAGCGAGAGATTGCCGAACATGCAGCCGGAAACCACTCCGCAGCTGTCCTGGCCCTCCCGCTGGCGGCTCTCGGTCGCCGCGAAAAGTCCCCGCAGACGCTGCAAGGGCTCGTCATCGCTGGTCAGGATGTGCTGCCAGTCCCGCATCTCAGCCGTCCACTGCTCGTCGATGACAGCGAGTGCGAGAGATTCCTTGGACTCGTAGAAGTAGTAGAAGCTGCCCTTCGGCACCCCGGCCGCCTTGCAGATCTCGGCCACGCCCAGCGCCGAGTAGCCCCGGTGCTCAAGCAGTGACTGAGCAGCCGTGAGAATCTTTTCCTTTGCATCGCTCGTTCGCCCCATGCGTTCAGTATACGACCGACCGACTATTTGCGTCGGGTCGTCTTTCGACCGGCACCTCTCCCCATGTCCGGTGGGCCTTGAGGTGTTCCGGTGTCGGGGCCGCCGCCAGTGATCGTCCCGCCTGCCGGTGAACCTTCGAGCACTCCCGATGCGTTACTCCTGTGGAAGGAGCCTCGCCTTCCGTGACGTCCTCCTCCGTCGCGGACAGGCCCTCGCCGTCACCTTTCGCGGCGATCGGTCCACGCGAGGCACGTCGCCGCCCCGCGACACAGCGGGCCGGGAGGCCGATGCCGTCCTCACGTCCCCGGATCAATGCCCTGCGGCTCCGGAGCGAGCCGATCTCTCCTGCCCGCTCTGTGGGCCCGCTGTACCGGTGGGAGGCAAACACGCAACGAGACTCATGTCTGGGTAGAGCCGGCAATGTACAAGCCACAGTCATTCATTCATCGGCATCCGGCAGTGAAAACGCCGTTCCGCAAAGTCTTCGACGGGAAGGAGCGCGCACGAGGTCCCGCCTGGCCCCTGATGTGTCTCGCAGCCGCCGCCCTCGGGGCTCTGATGGTCCTCGGGGCGATAGCCGTGAGTAAACCGGAGGCGGGCCCGAGCGCTGCCGGCCCGTCCTTTCACAGGGGCTCGGTCTGCAAGTCACTCTCCGACCCGAGGTACGAGGTGTCGTGCGCCAGGGCCTCCTTCGGTGATGTCCGCTTCAACTGCACCACCGGACGTCTGGGCAGGTGTCCGGACACCACCGCGGTCACTTTGCGTAACGTGAGTAGTACCCCGGTCAGCATCTTCCTGGTAAGTGGCCGGGGTAACAACGGCCGAGAGCAATCGCACCCATCCGTCCTCGGGCCCGACCGCACCGTGACCCTCCGTCCGCCTCCGCACGCCACCTACTTGTTCGACATCGTCGTGCGGTCGATGAGAAAGGGCGTCGGCGCTGTGGAAGTGATGGCGGTCGGGTGATGAGCGGGGTGTCCGGCCGGCGTCCGTCCCCGCGGCCACATGCAGGGTCGTCGGCACGAACCGGTGGTGAGCACGTCCGCCGACCGGCCCGCGTCCGGGACTGCCGCCGTCGGCGAGGGCAGGGCCGCTCGCCCTCAGTCGAGTGACGCAGCCCGCGTACGAGCGGCCTGCCGGACGGGGCTGGGCCCCACCCGGCCCGGCGGCCGCGGGCTCACCGTCCGGGAAGCCGGGTGGTGATCTCCTGCAGGGCCCATCCGTTGCCGTCGGGGTCGGTGAAGGTGGCGAAGGAGCCGTAGCTGGCGCGTTCGGGGGCGAGGCCGCTGACGCGTCCTTCCTCGGTGCCGCGGTGGAAGACCCCGCCTGCGTCGTGGAAGATCTCGCTCATGTCGATGCCGCGGTCGACGAGTTCGGCGTGGGCTGCCTCGATGTCGGAGACGATGAGGTGCAGGCCCTGCTGTGAGCCGGGTGCGGCGGTGGTGACTCCGGTGCCGAAGAGGATGGAGCACTGGGAGCCGGGGGGCGTCAGGTGCACTACGCGGTAGCTGTCGTCGGCGACGTAGTCGACGTCCAGGCGGAAGCCGGCCTTCTCGTAGAAGGCCTTGGCCCGGTCGACGTCGGAGACGGGCAGCACCACAACTTCGAGCTTCAGATCCATCTTCGCTTCCCTTTCGTGGACGGAGGAGCGCACCGGGACACGTCACCGGTGCATGGCTGACCACCGCGCACGCCATCGTCACCGGCCGCAAAGGTGATGACATCGGCTCGCGTCTGGCTCCCCTGCTTCCCGAGGAGACAGCTTCAGGCGCGACTGCGGAGCCGCAGGCGGATGACCACCCGCGCGAGCCTAGGCGGTCGACGGTCCCCGGCCTGTCATGCGCGCTGCGCATCGTGTGGCGCTTGAGCCGAATGCCGTACGGGTGGCGGACTTGCACGGGGCAAGGGACACGAACCTCGGCCGGCCGCCGGAGCGGTAACGCCGCGCACGACAGGCTCGACATTCATCTGAGCGGTGGGCGAGTGATCGGTGCGTCGGACATCGGGGGTGCAGGCCCGCGACGACTACCGCGGTCCGCTGCGGTAGACGAGAAGCGCGATCTGCACGCGGTTGTTGAGACCCAGTTTGCTCAGGATGTGGGACACATGCGCCTTGACCGTAGGCACACTCATGTACAGAGCGGCGGCGATCTGCGCGTTGGTCTTCCCCTCACCGATGGCGACAGCTACTTCACGTTCGCGGGTGCCGAGCCGGCCCAGCAGCTGCCTGGCATGCTGCTCCCCTTCCGGATCGGTGGGCAGCGTTCCGACGCCGGTGCGTGGCATCGGCGCGGTCTCCTGGGGCGAGGTCACAGCGGCGATGAGCTGGTGGAGGGCGTCGGGCGAGAGTACTGCCTCGCCTTCGGCCGCTCTGCGGAGCGCGGTCACGATGTCCTCGGGCTGGGTGTGTTTCAGCAGGAAGCCCGTCGCGCCGGCCTGCAGGGCACGCAGCACATAGCTGTCGGTCGTGAACGTGGTGAGCATGATGATCTCGGGCGCGTTCGGGCGGGCCCGCAGAATGCGGGCGGCCTCGATGCCGTCCATGGTGGGCATGCGGATGTCCATGAGGACCAGGTCGGGGGCGTGCGCATCGACGAGAGCGGGCACCTCTTGGCCGTCGGACGCCTCGGCCACCACCAGAATGTCCTCTGCGGCCCCTAGCATCATGCGCAGTCCGGCGCGGACCAGAGCGTCGTCGTCGGCGAGAAGTACGCGGATCACTTTGCTCTCCAGAGGGTTCACGCATTCCACGGCAGCCGGGCCAGCACCGAATGCCGACCCGCATCCGCACCATAGGTGAGCTGCCCGCCGGCCAGGGACGCGCGCTCTGCCAGTCCGATGAGACCCAGACCCGCACCCCCGGGCGCACCTTGAGCCCGGGGCCTACCGAGAGTATTGACGATCTCCAGCGTGAGTCCCTCTCCAGGCGCCCCGGCCAGCGCGACCCGTACCGCCTCGCCGGGGGCGTGCTTCCGGGCGTTGGTCAGGGCTTCCTGGACGATTCGGTAGACGGTGCGGCTGGTGAAATCGTCGAGCTGGTCCGCCTGTGTGAGCCGCACGTCCACCTCGACGTCCATGCCGGCCCCTCGGTTTTCCGCGATGAGGTGCTGCAGGTCGCCCAGTGTGGGCTGCGGTGGTTCGGCACGGTCGGTGGCGTCAGCAGTGAGCGGTGTGCGCAGTACGCCGAGGACCTGCCGCAGATCCTCCATCGCCTGGCGCGCGCTGACGGCGACCACCTCGGCGGCCTGCTGGATCTGCTCGGCCGGTGCGTGAGGATTGAATTTCAGCGCTCCGGCGTGAACGCTCAGGAGGGAGAGCCGGTGGGCGAGGACGTCGTGCATTTCACGGGCGATTGCCTCCCGCTCACGATGCCGGGCCTGTGCCGCGTTCAGCTCGGATTCCTGTTCGGCCCGCAGGGCACGCTCGCGCAGTGTGCGTACGAAGAGGCCCCAGCCCACCGATCCGAGCACCACCAGGGTGCCGCTGACCGCCGCGGCCATGTCCGGTGAGTCGAACGTCCCCTTCACAGTGAGGCACAGCGGAATCGGCAGGAGGCTCGCTGCCGTCGTCCAGCGTGTCGTAGGAGTGTCGCACCGGGAGGCGACGGTGAAGAGGGCGATCGCCGCCGCAGGAACGGCGGGCAGGAGGGTGCACAGCCCGATCAGGACCACCGCAACCAGCGCGGGCCGGCTGCGCCGCCACCACAGCAGACAGCAGGAGAGGAGGACGGCCAGCAACGGCACGCTGAGGGACAGACTCATCACCCCGGGTGCTAGGTCCACCCCTCTGCTGGTGAGCAGCTGCGGATACAACCGCAGGTCCGCGCGGTCCGCGTACAGCGCGGTGACCACGGTCGCTGCCGCCGAGGCCCCGATTACCGCCGCGTCGCGCAGGACGGCTCGCCCGGGGCGGCATGGATTGTTCTGATGCACGAGTCAGCAACCTACGTCGGACTGCTGCGCCGGAGCCAGCCATTCCGCAATGCTTCGAGTGCATCTATACCAAGGTATAGGGAGGGTCATGGGGAGCGTCGCCTTCGCTTGCGGCGGCCCTTCTCGTGGTTATACTTGCCTGGTCAAGTAAAAGTGCGCCAGCCGCCGAGCGGGTGATCGCCGGCGTGCCGAAGTGGTCTTCTGGTGGCATCGACTCGTCACCGGCTTGACCGGTGATGCCATTGGTGTCATGATCGCTGCAATGTCGGACGCGATCCAGTCGGAACACGGGGTCGCCGCTTCCATCCAGGTCGACGGGGTCCTTCGCTCACGAGCCAGTGGTCCACGCACACCGTGCGTGTGTACCGGCGCGACGGACAGGTCGACACAATTCCCCGGGTCAGGCAGCCGTTCGCCCGTCGCAGTGCGGACCGAGCGCCCGGTCCAGTCATCCCATCGCTCGCGAACTGCGTGTCGCGAGCGAGAAAAGGAGTTCCCGATGAGCACGACCGAAGGCACCGGTCGGCACTACACCGGTCGGCGTCGCTTCCTCGGAATCGCGGCAGGCGCCGTCGCCGCCACGCAGATCGGCCTGCCCGGGCAGGCTCAGGCGGCGGCAGGGCCCGGGGCCGATAGTGCTTCACCGCACGTGGCGAAGCCGATCCCCGGAATCCGCCCCTTCCGGATCAAGGTTCCGCAGCGAGACGTCAACGAACTCCGGCGTCGGGTGAGGGAGACCCGCTGGCCCGACAAGGAGACCGTCGGCGACCGGTCCCAGGGTGCTCAACTGGCCCGGCTGCGCCCGCTCGTCGAGTACTGGGGCAGCGGCTACAACTGGCGCAAGGTCGAGTCCAGGCTGAACGCGCTGCCGCAGTTCATCACCGAGATCGACGGGCTGGACATCCAGTTCGCACACATCCGTTCACCGCACGAGGACGCCCTGCCGCTGCTGATGACGCACGGATGGCCCGGCTCGATCATCGAGCTTCTGAAGATCATCGGCCCGCTGACCGACCCGACGGCCCATGGAGGGCGAGCCGAGGACGCCTTCCACCTCGTCCTTCCGACGCTGCCCGGTTACGGCTTCTCGGGCAAGCCGACCACCACCGGGTGGAACCCGGCCCGGGTGGCGGGTGCGTTCCACGAACTCATGCTTCGCCTCGGCTACGAGCGTTACGTCTCCCAGGGAGGCGACTGGGGTGCCATCATCTCGGAGCTGCTGGCGGTTCAGCGTCCGGAAGGGCTCCTGGGCATTCACATCAACATGCCCGGAACGGTGCCGCAGGACGTGCTCCGGCACCTTCGCAACTTCGATCCGGCGCCCTTCAGCCTCTCGGATCGCGAGAAGGTCGCCTACGACCGGCTGCTGCACTTCTACCGGGACGGCTTCGGCTACGCCGCGATGATGAACCAGAGTGCGCAGACCATCGGATACGCCCTCGCCGACTCCCCGGTCGCGATGGCGGCGTACTACTACGACAAGTTCGCAGAATGGACCGACTCCGGTGGCAAGCCGGAAAAGGTCCTGACCTACGACGAGATGCTCGACGCGATCTCGCTCTACTGGTTCACCAACACCGGTGCGTCCTCGTCGCGGTTGTACTGGGAGGGCGCACAAGCCGGCGGCGGCCCCTTCGACGCCTTCGACATCCCCACCCTCCCTGTCGCGGTCACGGTGTTCCCGGGCGAGATCTACCGCGCACCCCGCAGCTGGGGCGAGAAGGCATTCGGCAACCTCGTCCACTGGAACGAGGTCGACAAGGGCGGTCACTTCGCCGCATGGGAGCAGCCGGACCTGCTGTCGCGGGAGATCCGCACGGCCTTCAGGACACTGCGTTAGGGCCTGTCTGACAAGTCGCGTCGTCGCCCGAAGGGCGGCCTCGCGGCGTCAGGTGCGTGCTCTGGGGGTCCCCCCGGCCGGAGGCTGGGGGAGTGCCGGCCCCAGACCCGCGTACCGGTTGTACTCGGGTCTGGGGCCGGTGCGGCGAGTGGGGGTGCCCCCTCCGGGGGAGCGTGCATGGCGTCGCGAGGCAGACGGGAATCGTCAGACAGGCCCCAGGACGGTCTACCCGGCGTGGCAGCACTCGCCCCGGGTGCGCAGGCGCCTCGGCACACTTCATGTGCCGAGGCGCCGTTGTGCGCGTGGGGCGGTAAGCCGGGGGAGGGGCCGGGACGAAGCGGTCGTGATGAGTGACGCATGCGCTGGTCCGCGTGGCGGGGCCGCGGCCGCGGCACCAGGCCGCCGGCGAGGTTGCCCCGCGGCCGGCGATCGTCCGTCCCCGGCTCCGTGGTGCCGCTTCCACTCGGCCGGGCCAGGGGGAGCGGCGTCTCAGGCTTGTGACGGCGTGACTATGGGCGCCGACAGGCCGGCCTTGGCGGCTCGCGTCTCTTCGTCGGCCAGGACTTCCAGCTGGTCGTGCTTCAGGGCACCCATGGTCAAGTCGGCCACCAGCTCGGGACTGATCTTCGGGGCGTCGGTCCAGGCGCTGAGGTCGGTGTCCACGAATCCGGTGTGCACTCCGATCACCAGAGTGCCCTGGGCGTGCAAGCCCTTACGAAGCGCGTCCGTCAGCGACCACTGCGCGGCCTTGGAGGCCGCGTAACCGGGGAACTGGGGCTGGCCGACCCAGGAAGCCAGCGAGAGCATGTTGACCACTGCGCCCCCTCCCTTGCCGGCCAGGATGGGGGCGAAGGCCCTGGCCACCGCCCAGGTGCCGAAGTAGTTGACGTCCATGGCCTGGCGGGCGCCGTCGAAGGGGCCGGTCAGGAGCTGCGTGCTGGATCCGCCGACACCCGCGTTGTTGATCACGATGGACACATCGTTCGCGATCTTCGCGGCGGCGGCCACGCTGTCCGCGTCGGTAACGTCCAGGCGCAGTGGAACGGCGTCCGGGTCCGTCACCGAAGCCGGGTTTCGCGCCGCCGCGTACACCTTCTCGGCCCCTTGGTCCAGCAGGGCCCGGACGAAGGCGCGCCCGATGCCGCGGTTGGCTCCCGTCACGATTGCGACTGATCCCTTGATCTCCATGATTCGTCCCCTTGAAACACGTCCGGACCGGACGTGTGCTCGGCATATGTTGGTGATGCGCGGTCGCGGAGTGTGGGCCTGTCCGGGCGCCTTTGACCGTTGCGGCAGGTGTGTGCGGTGAGTTGTGCGGTGCGGCCCGCCTCGCGAGAAGAACGTGTGACACCTGCATGTCTACTTTTCGTGAGGCTAACATCTGGATTGATATTTGCAAGTCAGATGCCGGGATTGCTGGACCACCATCGGCAGGAGTGGCGAACCTCACCTCGGTTGCAAAATGCAAGTCAAGCGGTAGACTCGGAGCTCTGAGGAGCAGGGGAAGGCGCGGTCGGCCCCGCACGACCGGGAGGTGGGTGTTGGCTGCCAGGCAGCATCGGTCCGGGCAAGACGAGGACGAGCCGGCGTGTTCCGTTGAGCGCAGTCTGCAGGTTCTCGGCGAGCGCTGGTCGTTCCTCGTACTTCGCGAGATCTTTGCCGGACGGCACCGCTTCGCCGAGATGCAGGCGTCTTTGGGCATCGCCTCCAACCTGCTCAGTGCCCGCCTGAAGTCGCTGGTCGCGGCGGACGTACTGTGCACGCGGACCTACCAGGAGCCCGGCAGCAGGCCGCGGCAGAGCTACCACCTGACCGACTCCGGACGCGAACTGCGGGTGGTTCTCCTGGCACTCCAGCAGTGGGGCGACCGCCACCGGGCGCGGCCGTCCGGCCCCTCGGTCCTGCGACGGACGCGTGGGGACGGCCGTTGCGTCCACGTCGGCTTCGTCGACGACGACGGTCAAGCGGTTTCCCAGAACGAGCTCCTCATGGTCCCCAACCCGTCGTCGGTGATGAGTGGATGTCCGGGCGAGCGGCCCGACGCCGAGACCTCGGACTGAATCCGGTAACGCGCGGGTGCAATCGCCGGAACCGAGGGCCTCAGCGGCAGACAGCGCTGACCGCGTTGAAGAACTGCAGGATGCATGTCCCGAACAGTCAGAAGGAACGCGATGACCGCAACCGCCCGGACCGCTGCCGCGAAGCTTGCCGGGGGCGTCCTGATACCGCTGAGCGTCCATTTCGACGACCTGGACGCCATGGGCATGCTGCACAACAGCCATTACCAGGTACTCGTGGAACGGGCGTGGGTCGCCTTTTGGCAGGGGCACGGTCTGATCAACGCCGGACGTCCCAGCGGGGACAGCTTCAACGTGGTCAAGGCGTTCAGCGTCAACCATGAACTGCCCGTCCTGAAACCCGGAGAGTACGCCGTACACCTCTGGACGCAGCACGTGGGAACCACCTCGGTCACCGCCGGCTTCAGGGTGTGCTCCGCCGACGGTGCCACGACTTATGCGCACGGCACCCGGACCGCTGTGCGCATCGACGACACCACTCTGAGGCCGACGCCCTGGTCCGCCGAGGTCCGCGCCCTTGCCGAGTCGATCGCCCTGCCGCCGGAATGAGTTCACAGCGCTCTGCTAGCGCGCGTTCTCCAGGGCCAGCAGCAAATCCTTGGTCGTCGTGATGCTGTGGGCGAACGTGGGCCCGTTGAGTTCGTGCGCCGAGTGCATCATCTCGGGCTTGAAAGCGGCGGTGGCGTCACGGACGAGGGTGACGTGATAGCCGAGCTCCATGGCGTAACGACCGGTGGACTCGATGCACGAGTTGGCGAGCAGGCCGATGATGACGACGTGTGTGATGCCGTGCTGTTTGAGCTGGAAGTCCAGATCGGTGTTGGCGAAACCGCTCTGCGCCCAGTGCTCCTTGATGACCACGTCGGTCTCGGCCGGCTGAAAATCAGGGTGGAACTCACCACCCCACGTCCCCCGCGCGAACGAGTGGCGGTGGCGGACGGCCTGCTGGGTCGGGTTGGGATAGGCCCAGTCGTCATAGTCACCTTCCTCCCAGCGGCGGTGAGGGACGAAGAAGAGCTGGAGCCCGCCCTCGCGGCCGGCGGCGACGATGGCACGCAGATGGTTCAGCAGGTCGACTTCCCGCGCCACGTGCTCCAGGGCCGGCCACAGCTTGCCGCCCTCGGAGAGGAAGTCGTTGTAGGGATCGACCAGACAGATGGCCGTGCGGGCCCGCTCGTACTCTTCAGTCATGGCAGCCTGCCAGTGTAGAGATATGGGGACATCACATCGGCGGATCGCGCAGTGCGTCGTCTGCCGAAGAAGAGGTGTTCGCCTGCGCCCGGTGCCAAGTGAGCACGCCCGTGCGCGTGCGGCCCCAGATCTGCGCCGGTTCGGTCAGCGCCAGCTCCAAGGTGCCTCCCGCCATGCGGGCTACGCGCAGCTGGGCATGACCTGTCCAGTTCGGGAAGAGACTCAGCGCGACCTGGTGAACCACCGTGCGGTCGTCGCGAACGTGGAACGGACCGGCGTAGGCCAGGTAATGACGGGCCGCATCGGCCAGTTCCTCCGGCTGGCCCGATTCCAGGCGGTTCCCATCGAACGGAGGTCTGTCCGGTGCCGCGATCTGGGCGGACATATACCCGTCGGCCGCGTACATGAGCAGACCCAGGGGCCGCTTCCCGAACGGGTGGACGACCTCGCCGTCGTCGACGGCGACGGCCTCGTAGGAGACCAGCCGCCACGTCCCGACCAGCGCGGCCCGCAAGTGCGCCGCCGTCGTCTCGTCCTCCGTCCGTCCGTTCACAGCAGCATGTCCAGGGTGATGGGCAGGGAACGGATCCGTCGGCCCGTTGCGTGGTACACGGCGTTGGCGATCGCCGGAGCGATGCCGACCAGCCCGATCTCCCCGATGCCCTTGGTCCCGATCGGATTGGCCGGGTCGGGAACGCCTACGAAGGCGACCTGCATGTCGGGGACGTCGGCGTTGACCGGGACGATGTAGTCCCCGAGCGTGGCGTTGGCGACGCGGCCCGTTCCGGCGTCGCTCACGGCCTCCTCCAGCAGGCCCATGCCGATGCCGCCGACCGTCCCGCCGATGATCTGGCTCTCCGCCATCTTCTCGTTGAGGATGCGGCCTCCGTCGATGACGGAGACGGCCCGGGCCACGCGCAGCCGCCCCAGGTCCGGGTCCACCTGGACCTCCACGTACTTCGCCCCGAAGGCACCTGCGGGGGCCATCCCCAGTTCCTGCGGCTTGGCCGGTGTGCTCTCTCCGGTGGCCGTCAGTTCGGAGAGCCCGCTACGGGCGAGTATCCGGGCATAGGATTCCGACCTCGTCGGATCGTCACGCCGGCGCAGGCCCCCCGCACCGACCTCGACCTCCTCCAGGGAACACCCGTACAACGGGGAGTCGGGGTCCTCGGCCACGAGCGCGAGGACGTCACCGACGAGGCGGCGGCACGCCTCGTGGACGGCACTGCCCACTGAGCTGGTCAGGCCCGATCCGCCGGTCTGTGGAGCCGCGGGCATGGACGAGTCGCCGAGCCCGAAGGTGACGCGTTCGACGTCGAGGCCAAGCAACTCCGCCGACAACTGCACGAAGACCGTGTACGCCCCGTTGCCGATCTCGGTCCCGGCACTGCACACGTACGCGGTGCCGTCCTGGCGCACCGTCGCACGCGCCGCACAGCGTGCCCGGAACCACGGATAGCCGACCGCGGCCAGACCGTACCCGACGAGCATGTCGCCGTCGCGCATCGACCGGGGCTCCGGTGTGCGCCGGGACCATCCGAAGAGCTCCGCGCCATGGACGAGGCACTCGCGGAGCCCGCGGCTGGACCAGGGGAGCCCGAGCTGCGGATGGGTGGTGGCATCGTTGCGCAGCCGAAGCTCCAGGGGGTCCATGCCGAGTTCGACGGCCAACTCGTCGACGGCGCACTCGAGCGCGTAGTTGCCCGTCGCCGCACCCGGCCCTCGCATGGAGTTCGGCACGGGGATGTTCAGCCGGGCCTGCTGGTCCCGGGTGGACACGTTGGGACACGCGTAGGCCGCGGCGGACACGGTGGCCGTCGGCTCGAAGTTGTCGTCGTCCATCGCCGTGGCGGTGAGGGCCTCGTGATCGATGGCCGTCAGTATGCCGTCGCTCGTCGCGCCGAGCAGAAGCCGCTGTTTTCCCTTGGGCCGGTGGCCGCAGGCGGTGAACATCTGAGGGCGGGTGAGGACCAGCTTCACCGGTCGGCCGGTCGTCCTGGAGGCCAGTGCCGCCAGGACGACGTGCGGCCAGACGCGCAGGCCGGCGCCGAATCCGCCGCCCACGTACGGTGCCGAGATGTTGACGGCGTCCAGCGGGAGGTCGAAGGCCGCGGCGACGGAGGTGTGCTCGAGAGTGGCCCACTGCGTCGAATTGTTGATCAGCAGGACACCGTTCTCCCACCGGGCGACGGTGGTGAGCGGGCCCATGGGGTTGTTCGTGTTGTCGCGGGTGAGGTAGGTACGGTCCACCACGACGTCGGCGGCGGCCAGGCCCTGTGCCACGTCACCCCGCTGTGCGTCCCGCCCCCAGGGATTGGTCCTGCGCTCCGCGCGCGGATCGTCCAGGTCGAGGATCGCCTCCTCGTGGGTGTAGGACACGTGGACCAGGGCGGCGGCCTCCGTGGCTTCCTCGAACGTCTCCGCGACGACCACGGCCACGTGCTGACCGTAGTGATGGACCACGTCGTCCTGCAGCGGAGCCGGGGGCGAGACGCCCAGAGGTGTCACGGGCGCGCGTCGCAGAGGCCCGGCGTTCAGATGCGTGAGGACCGAGATCACGCCCGGAGCGTTCTCGGCCTCCGAGGTGTCGATGCCGGAGATCCGTCCCGCGCCGATCGTGCTGCCCACGGCGACGGCGTGCACCATCCCCGGGTAGGAGAAGTCGTTGGGGTACGGTGCCCTGCCGGCCACCTTCAGCGGCCCCTCGACGCGGTCACGTGCGGCACCGAGAAGCTGCGGCCGGGATAGCGTCGTCATGAGTTCACTCCCGTGACGGACTGCAGCGACCGCACCAGCGTTCGCTGCGCCAGTTCCACCTTGAAAGCGTTCTGCGGACGGGGGTCGGCGCCCGCCACCGCCGCGTGCGCGGCGGTCCGGAACAGCGCGACGCTCGCCTCGGCCCCGGTCAGCAGGGCCTCGGCCTCGACGGCACGCCAGGGAACCGTTGCGACTCCGCCCAGGGCTACTCGAGCCGACTCGACCCTGGTGTCCCGCATGGTGACGGCCACGGCCGCGGAGGCCAGGGCGAACTCGTAGCTCGCACGGTCGCGCACCTTCAGATAATGCGAGCGGGCCTCTTGCGGGAGAAGGGGTACATCGATGGCGGTGATCAGTTCGCCGGGGCGAAGGTCGTTCTCCACCGAGGGGTCCTCGCCCGGGACGCGGTAGAAACCGGTGAGGGGGATGGCCCGGGCCCCTTCGGCACCGGTCACGTGGACGGTCGCGTCCAGGGCGACCAGGGTCACCGCCAGGTCGGAGGCGTGGGTCGCGATGCAGGATGTGCTCGTACCCAGCACGGCACTCGTGCGGTGCGCACCCGTGATGGCGCCGCAGCCCGAACCGGGCGCCCTCTTGTTGCAGGTCGCGACGGTCCGGTCGCGGAAGTACCGGCACCGGGTGCGTTGCAGCAGGTTTCCGCCGATGGTGGCCATGTTGCGCAGTTGTACGGATGCGCTGCGCAGCAACGCCTCCCGGACGAACGGCAGCCTTCGACTCACCACCGGATCGGCCGCGAGTTCTTCCATCGTCGTGAGCGACCCGACGATCAGTCTGTCTTCGTGATGCTCGATGCCTCTGAGGGGCAGGCGTGTGATGTCGATCAGGCGGCTGGGCCGCAGAACGCCGTCCTTCATCAGGTCGAGCTGTGTCGTGCCGCCGGCGAGATAGGCGGCGGAGCCGTCAGTCCCTGCTTCGCCGATCGCCTCGGTGAGAGCGCCGGCGCGCACGTACTCAAAGGGTTGCACCGCGATCACCAGCCACCTGTTGGATGGCGGAAACGATGTTCTGGTAGGCGCCGCAGCGGCAGATGTTCCCGCTCATGTACTCACGGATTTCGTCGGCGGAGCCGGCCCGTCCCTCTTCCAGCAGAGCGAGGGCGGACATGATCTGTCCCGGAGTGCAGTAGCCGCACTGGAACCCGTCGTGCTGAAGGAAGGCGGATTGGAGGGGGTGCGGAGTCTCCTCGTCGCCGACACCCTCGATCGTCGTCACCTGCCGGTCCTGGCACTGGGCGGCGAGGGTGAGGCACGAGAGGACACGTTTGCCGTCCACATGCACCGTGCACGCGCCGCAGGCACCCTGGTCGCAGCCCTTCTTGGTACCGGTCAGGCCAAGCCTGTCCCTCAGCACGTCCAGGAGCGTCACTCGTGTGTCGACCCGTACGGCGTGTTCCTCACCGTTGACGTGCAGTGTGAACTCGGCCTGCGAAACCCGCTGGTCAGTGGGGGAGTCCACCCCGAATGCCATGGCACTTCCGCCCTTCGTGTTGCCGCAGTCCTGCTGGTGCCAACGAGGTGACTGACTCGGCCCCTGGGTGCGCATGGCTCGCCCGCCGCCGAGGAGTTGGTTGGCGTCATGACCCGATACGGCATGATTCGACCAGATTACGGGCACGGGGCGATTCCGGCATCCGGGGGAGGTCCCGTCGGGTCCTGTCACCCGCCGACCGTCGTGCGGGGACACGTCCTTGTCGGTGTGGACGGCATGCCTGCTCGCTCCGGGGGACCTCATCGGCGTGTAATCGTCCCGGGTCCGCTGTTGTCCGTACGGTACGAGCCCATGGACTCCCCGGTCGGCCGCGGGGCGGATTCCCACGGGCCGGTGCGGAGATCCTGGCCGCCAGGACGGGCCGGTCGCGCCCGGTTCGTGCAGCATGGGCCGAAGGAGCCGCGGACCGGCATCCTCCGGCCTCGCAGGCCGGGCCGACGGTGGTTACCCGGACGCGGTGGAACCACCGCACCACACGCTGTCCGTCCCCATGCCTGGCCCGCAAAAGAGGAAATATCGTGCTGAACGCGTTCGCGCAGGTGTTCAAGACCCCTGACTTGCGTAAGAAGTTGGCCTTCACCCTGGGAATTATTGTGCTCTTCCGGCTCGGCTCACACGTGCCGATCCCGGGAGTCGACTACCAGAAGGTCCAATCCTGCGTGGATTCCGTTTCGGAGTCGGGTGGAATCCTCGGACTGGTCAACCTGTTCAGTGGTGGAGCGCTCCTGCAGATCACGGTATTTGCTCTTGGTATTCTTCCCTACATCACCGCGAGCATCATTCTCCAGTTGCTCACGGCGGTGATTCCGAGGCTTGAGGCACTCAAGAAGGAAGGACCGTCGGGGCAGGCGAAAATCACGCAGTACAGTCGGTACCTCACAGTGGCACTCGCCGTCCTGCAGGGGACAGGACTCGTAGCGACCGCCCGCAACGGCGCCTTGTTCCCCAACTGCAGAGACGCCTCGCAGATCGTGCCGGACGATTCCATCTTCGTCACCGTGGTCATGGTCGTGACGATCACCGCAGGTACAGCGTGCGTCATGTGGTTCGGCGAGCTCATCACCGAGCGTGGTGTCGGCAACGGGATGTCCCTGCTGATCTTCCTCTCGATCGCCTCCACCCTTCCCGGGGCGCTTTGGGCGGTGAAGCAGGAGAGCACCCTCGCCGGGGGATGGCTCGCCTTCGGTATCGTCCTGTTGGTGGGATTCGTCATGGTCGGCCTGGTCGTCTTCGTGGAGCAGGCGCAACGCCGCATTCCTGTTCAGTATGCGAAGCGAATGGTCGGCCGCAAGGCGTACGGCGGCACGGCCACCTATATTCCGTTGAAGGTCAACCAGGCCGGCGTGGTCCCCGTCATCTTCGCCTCGTCGCTGCTCTATATTCCTGCCCTTGTGGCGCAGTTCGCCGGGTCGGGTTCCGGCTGGTCGACGTGGATCACGAATAATCTCAGTAAAGGGAATCATCCCTACTACGTGGCGCTCTACTTCCTCCTGATCGTCTTCTTCGCCTTCTTTTATGTAGCGATCACCTTCAATCCGGAGGAGATCTCTGGAAATATCAAGCAGGCTGGGGGGTTCGTGCCGGGAATCCGCGCCGGGAAGGCTACGGCTCAGTACCTGGGATATGTCCTCAACAGGCTTACCTGGCCCGGATCGATTTACCTCGGATTGATCGCGCTCGTGCCGACGGTCGCGCTCGGGAATTTCGGCAGTTCCAATCAGCTCACGGGGACCAGCATCCTGATCATCGTGAGTGTGGGACTGGAGACCGTCAAGCAGATCAGCAGTCAGGTCGAACAGCATCGCTATGAGGGATTCCTGCGTTGAGGAACGGGCCGAGCGATCCAGTTGCCGGGCTCTCGGCCTGCCGACGCCCGCGGCTCGCCGCACCCTTGTATAGCCGACCGGTCATCTATGGGTTAGGGTGTCCAGATGCTCAGCCGACCGGCCCAACGGAGCCGAGTCGGCTGACCGGGCCGCACGACATGCACCGTCGGTCCGCACCAATGCTCTTGACGGCCGCCCGTCCGTTCGGGATCCGGGCGACGACGAACCGGGCTGCAACAGCCCTAGGAGTTTCCCGTGAACACAGCTGCAACCACCCCTGCTTCGCCCGGCACCGTGGAGTTCTGGTTCGATCCCGTGTGCCCGTGGACCTGGCTGACCTCGCGCTGGATGCTGGAAGTGGTCGAGACCCGGTCCGTCCAGGTGACCTGGAACGTCATGAGTCTGTCCGTCCTGAACGAGAACCGTCTGGACGAGCTGCCGGAGCGTATCCGCGTACTGATGGGCGAGGCGTGGGCACCGGTGAGGGTTCTTACCGCAGCGAGTCTGAGCTACGGTCCCGAGATACTCGAACCCTTGTACACCGCTTTGGGCACCCGCTACCACCTGCAGCAGCGACCCAAGGACAGGGAGACACTGGAAGCCGCACTGCTCGACGTGGGCCTGCCGGCGGACCTGGCAGACGCGGGCGACGGGGACCAGTACGACGACGAACTGCGCGCTTCCCACCACAGAGGCATCACCCTCGTCGGCCAGGACGTCGGCAGCCCGATCATTGCCGTTCCCGGACCTGGTGCGGCCGTAGACCCGGTCGCGTTCTTCGGACCCGTCGTGAGTCCCGCGCCCAGGGGCGAGGAGGCGGCCCGGCTGTGGGACGCCGTGCTCACCGCCGCTTCCATGCCGGGGTTCTACGAGATCAAGCGCACCCGTGCCGACAGCCCCGACTTCGGCTGATCCGCGTCCCGCGCCCCGCAGGGGTCAGCGAACGTTCTCACCACGGACACGACCCGCCACACCACTGTCTGAGGAGCCATCCCAATGAGTACTACAGCGCAGATCGGCGTCACGGGTCTCGCGGTCATGGGCCGCAACCTCGCCCGCAACTTCGCCCGCAACGGCTACACGGTCGCGGTGCACAACCGGACCGCGTCGCGCACGCACGCGTTGGTGGAGGAGTTCGGCGGTGAGGGCGACTTCGTCGCGACCGAGACCGCCAAGGAGTTCGTGGCAGCCCTTGAGCGGCCGCGGCGCCTGGTGATCATGGTGAAGGCCGGTGACCCGACCGACGCGGTGATCCGGGAGTTCGCCCCGCTCCTCGAACCCGGGGACATGATCATCGACGGGGGCAACGCGCACTTCGCGGACACCCGGCGCCGGGAGCGCGAACTGCGCGAGCAGGGCATCCACTTCGTGGGCACCGGCATCTCCGGCGGTGAGGAGGGCGCGCTGCACGGGCCGAGCATCATGCCGGGCGGCTCGAAGGAGTCGTACGAGTCGCTGGGCCCGATGCTGGAGAAGATCTCGGCGAAGGCTGCGGACGGGGCGCCCTGTGTGACGCACGTCGGTCCCGACGGCGCCGGGCACTTCGTGAAGATGGTGCACAACGGCATCGAGTACGCCGACATGCAGCTGATCGGCGAGGCGTACCAGCTGCTGCGGGACGTCGCCGGGTACGCCCCCGCGCAGATCGCGGAGATCTTCCGCACCTGGAACACCGGACGCCTGGACTCGTACCTGATCGAGATCACGGCGGAGGTGCTGTCGCACGTGGACGCGGCGACGGGCAAGCCGTTCGTGGACGTGGTGGTCGACCAGGCGGAGCAGAAGGGCACGGGCCGCTGGACCGTGCAGATCGCCCTGGACCTGGGAGTGCCGGTGTCCGGCATCGCGGAGGCCGTCTTCGCCCGCTCCCTGTCCGGTCACGCGGCGCTGCGCGAGGCCTCACGCGGCCTGGCGGGCCCGAAGGCGGCGCCGCTCGGGGAGTCGGAGGCGGCCGCCTTCGCCGACCGCGTCGAGCAGGCGCTGTACGCGTCGAAGATCGTGTCCTACACACAGGGCTTCCACGAGATCGCGGCGGGCAGCGAGGAGTACGGCTGGGACATCGACCTGGGCGCGGTCTCCGCGATCTGGCGCGGCGGCTGCATCATCCGGGCGGCCTTCCTGGACCGGATCCGCGCCGCGTACGACGCCCGGCCCGACCTGCCGAGTCTGCTGTCGGACGAGACCTTCGCCCAGGAGATCGCCGCCGCGCAGGACGACTGGCGCGAGGTCCTGGTGGCGGCGACCCGGCAGGGCGTACCGACGCCGGGATTCGCCGCCGCCCTCGCCTACTACGACGCCCTGCGCGCCGAGCGGCTGCCCGCCGCGCTGACCCAGGGGCAGCGGGACTTCTTCGGGGCGCACACCTACCGCAGGACGGACCGGGACGGCGCCTTCCACACGCTGTGGGGCGGGGACCGGTCGGAGGTCACCGCGTAGGGGCAGCCGTCGCGCGATCCGCCTGGTCGCCGTGCCACGGTGCGGTGACCAGGCGGATCCGTCCGCGGATCCGTCCCACGGCTCGCACGGCCGGGCCGGCTGCCGGTCCGCGGACGTAGCGGCGCGGACGCCGGGCCGTCAGCGCGCGCGGCTTCGGGCGGCCAAGTCCGCCGCGGTCGCTTCCATCGCACCGGAGTGTCCGAAGAGGCCGGGAAGGCCGCCCGTGTGCAGGAGGACGGTACGTCGCCCGGGGGTGATGTCGCCGTCGGCGACGGCCGCGACGAGACCGGCTACTGCCCGCCCCGTGTAGACGGGGTCGAGGACGATGCCCTCCGTGCGAGCGGTGCGGTTCAGGGCCTCCATGACCGGTCCCGTCAACGTGCCGTAGCTGTCGCCGACCTGGTCCGTACGCAGCCGCAGCGAGTCCGGTGAGAGGAGTGCGCCGGACAGCTCGGAGGCCAGCGCGGCCACGGTGCCGACCGGATCGCCCACGGCACCGCAGTGGACTCCGAGAACGCGCTGAGGACCGAGCACGTGCACAAGGCCGGCCATGGTGCCGCCGGACCCCACGGCGACGACGACAGTATCCAGGCCCGGGTCCTGCAGGAGTAGTTCGTGGCCGCAGGAGACGTACCCGCGGGCCCCCAGCGCATTGGACCCTCCGAACGGGATGACGGCCGGTCGGGCGCCCTCGGCCCGCAGTCGTGAGGCGATCTCGTCGGCCGCGGCGGTGAGCGTCGGGCCGTCCACGGCACCGGCCCAGACGCAGGTGGTGCCGAACAGCGCGTCCAGGGCGAGATTGCCCCCGGCCGCCGTGTCAGGGGTGCCCGCCAGTACCAGTACGGTCTCAAGGCCGAGGCGTGCGCCTGCTGCCGCCGTCAATCGGGCGTGGTTGCTCTGTGGTGCGCCGGTCGTCACCAGGTGGGTGGCTCCCTCGGCGACAGCCGCACCGCACAGCCACTCGAGTTTGCGGATCTTGTTGCCGCCGCCGCCCAGACCCACCAGGTCGTCGCGTTTGACCCAGAGGTCTTCGGCGCCGAGACCGAGTGACTCGGCCAGCCGCGGCATGGGTTCCAGCGGGGTCGGCCAGGTGCCGAGCCGGACGGGCTGCGGAACATCGCTCAGAAGGGTCATGATCATATGATCACGCCTTGATTGCTCCGCGCGTACCCTCCTGGGCCGAAGTCCACCCGCGGGACCGGCCGCGGCCACCGCCGCCCTGGGGGCGACTTGCCCAGGGGCAGGTTCCGGAAGGAGGAGACGTTCCGAGCCGGAGCCACCCGCGCCGGGCCGGCCGGTCAAGATCGCGTCCTCGTGTTCGTCCCTCTCCGGCCGCTGGGTGGTGGGGCGCTGCGACGAGGCCGAGGAGGCGCAGGCCGGCGACGCAGGCGAACGCCACACCGGTCACGGTGACGGGCCTCATCGCTCCTGTTCCAGAGCCGTGCGCAGGGCCAGTGGGGTGGCGGCCGCCCAGGCCTGCGGTGAGCAGGAGTGGGGGTACGGGACCGGTCCGGCGGTGGCCGAGCGGTCGTAACCGGCGAGGACCTCGGGCAGGCGGTACTCGTGGCCGGCCGCCGCCGCGACGAGCCCTTCGGTGAGGAGGCGCAACTCGTCGGTGAGCCCCTGCCGGGCGAGACCGAGGGCGATGACGGCGTTGTCGTGCGGCCAGGCGCTGCCCCGGTGGTAGGAGAGCGGGTGGTAGGGCCGCTGTCCGGCGGCGAGGGTGCGGATCGCCCAGCCGGAGAAGAAGTCCGGCTCCAGCAGTCGCCGGCCCACCCGGCGGGCGCGTTCCGGGTCGAGGATGCCCGACCACAGCAGGTGTCCGGCGTCCGAGGCCAGTGCGTCGACCTGCCGGCCGGCCCCGTCCAGGGCGAGAGCCGGGAAGCCGGCCGCCGGCATCCAGAAGTCGACCGCGAAGCGGTTCCGCAGCCCGGACGCGGTCTCGCGCAACCGCCGCGCGTACGCCTCGTCCCGCCAGACGTCCTCGGCGAGTCCGGCCGTGCGCAGCAGCGCGTCGTAGGCGTAACCCTGTGCCTCGGAGACGGCGATGGGGCCTTCGGCCTGGGTGCCGTCGCGGAAGCAGATGGCGCCCGCGGAGTCCTTCCAGTTCTGGTTGACCAGTCCGCCGGGGTCGGGGGTGTAGACGAGGTACCCGTGCTCGTCCAGGCCGCCGTCGGTCAGCATCCAGTCGACGGCGCGCCGGGCATGCGTCTCCAGGCGGAGGGCGAGCGAGGGGTCACCGGTCTTCTCGTGGTGGGCGTGGAGCAGGACGAGGAAGAGCGGGGTGGCGTCCACGGCGCCGTAGTAGCGGCCGTAGGGGACCTGGCGGAAGTGGGCGAGTTCGCCGTGCCGGGTCTCGTGGACGATGCGGCCGGGCTGTTCGCCGCTGAAGGTGTCGTGGCGCTCTCCCTGGGTGGCGGCGAGCGCGCTGAGCACGGCGGCCGCGGTCGCGGGCCGGTACGGCAGCAGGAAGTACGACGTCAGCAGGGAGTCGCGGCCGAACAGGGTGAGGAACCACGGGATGCCGGCGGCGGGGACGCGCAGGTCCTCGCCGTCGACGCCGGTGACCGGGATGGTCAGCAGGTCCAGGTCGGCCAGTCCGCGCTCGCAGGCGAGGGTCAGGTCGTCCGCCCCGTCCGCCTTCGTGGGCGCGGGTCCTCGCGTGGCCTGCTCGGCCGTGCCGGTGCGTGCAGGCCGGCCGTGGGGCCGGGCACGGACGGCCAGGTGCAGGTCGGCCGCGCCGTGGGCGTCGAGGGGGACGTGCCAGCTCAGCGTGCGGGCGGTGGCGCGGGTACCCGAGCGGGCCCGGGCGACCGCGTCCGGGGCGGGGCGGCAGACGACCTCGGTGCCGGCGTGCCAGTCCGCTCTGCGGTAGGAGAAGCGCAGTCCGTCGGTGGTGGCGCGGATCTCGCGTTCGGCGCCGGGCTTGTCGTACCGGCGGTCGTCCGCCCGGAGTTCGAAGAGGTCGGCGAAGTCGGTGTCGACGGTGAGGTCCACGCGGGCGGTCACCGCGTCGGGGCGGTTGCTGACCAGGCGCAGGTGTTCGGTGAACGTGCCCTCGGTGACGCTCTGCCGCCGGAAGACGGTGTAGGCGGGCGGGTTGTCCCGGGTGCCCTCGGGGGTCAGCACACAGGCGGCCGTGTCGTCGCCCTCCGGCGTGGCCGGCACCAGGGCCGCGGGGTCGGAACCGTCTACGGTGAGCTGCCAGCGGCTGAGGTGCCGGGCGTCCTGGAAGAACAGCCCGTCGGGCGTCGACCCGCGGTTGCCGGTGATCGCCCCCTCGGTCGTCAGACGGACGAAGGTGGCGTCCCGGACCAGCTGGATCCGTGTGTCGGCGGTCATGACCGGAACCCCTCGTGGTCGGCGCAGAGCAGGTCGAGCGCGAGCGCGGCGGTCCAGGAGAAGTGCCGGGTGCCGCGGCCTTCGCCGGTGTCCGGATCGATGTACTCGGCGAACCCGGAGCGCTGAGCCTGGTCGAGGAAGCCCCGGCGGATGCGCTCGGCATCCTCGAGGAGGCCGTGGGTGCGCAGGCCCCGCTCGATCAGCCAGGCGGTGTTGAACCAGGCCGGCCCGCGCCAGTAGCGGTGCTTGTCGAAGGCGTGTCCGGTGAGGTCGTAGCTGGGAACCAGGTGCGTGGCCCGGGCGCTGAAGCGGGGGCCGACGAGCGTGGCCCTCAGGCGGCGGACCATGTCCTCGGGCAGGCGCGGGACGAGCAGCGGGACCAGCCCGCTGACGCTCCCCTCGTCGACCAGGGTGTCGTCGTGCAGGTCGCGCACGCGGAACAGGCCCGCTTCCTCGTCCCAGAGCCGCTCCACCAGAGCGCGGGTGAGCCGCTCGGCCCGCCGGGTGTGCCGCTCGTGGGGCAGGCCCAGCTCGCGGGACATGGCGGCCAGGGCCAGTTCGCTCGTGATCAGCAGGGCGTTGAAGGAGGGGTCCTCCACGGCGAAGCGGTGCCGGGCGGCCCGGTCGTCGTAGCCGGCTTCGCGGTAGTCGGCGGCCAGCCGGACGTAACGGCCGTAGTCGAGGTCGGTGGGCCGGTCGGCCGGGTGGCCGTGGTCGAGGTCGGCGCGCCGGAACGTGTCGGGAGCGGCCGGTTCGACGCGCGTGAGGGCCCGGTCCCAGCAGGGGCTGTTGTCCATGCCGGGTTCCCACGGGTGCACGATGGCCGCCAGCCCTCGGCCGCCGAGGTCGCGGCGGGCGAGGAGGTAGTCGTGCCAGGCGGCCAGGCGGGGGTGGACGCGGGCGAGGAAGCCCCTGCGGCGGGACTCGACCGGGTCGGCCAGGTGCACCAGCCAGGCCGCCAGCGCGTGCACCGGCGGCTGGACGATGCCCGATGTCTGCGGAGCCGCCGGGGCACCGGCGGCCCGGCCCGCCCGGGAGGACTGCCAGAAGTCCGGGCTGGGGAAGTACGCGTCGGCGGCCACCGCCGGATTGAAGACGATGTGCGGGATGCGTCCGTCGGCCCACTGCGCGGCCAGCAGGGACTCCAGTTCGCGCTGGGCACGGCGCACCGAGAGGTGGCGCTGTCCGATGGCGATGAAGGCGCTGTCCCAGCTCCACTGGTGCGGGTAGAGGGTACGGGAGGGGACGGTGGAGGTGCCGGTCCAGTTGTCGATGAGGACCCGCGCCGCACCGCGCCGCAGGGTCAGGTCTGCGGGCGCGGTGGGCGCGGGCCGGTCCAGGAGGTGCGGGGGGGAGTTCACGCGCCGGACCTCTTGAGGAAGCCGGGGACGGAGCGCACGGCCTCCACGGGGTCGCCGGTGAGACGGCATTCGAGGGCGAGGTGGCCGTCGTAGCCGATGGTGTGCAGGGCGCCGAGCCAGGCGGGCCAGTCGAGGTGGCCGGCGCCGGGCTGGAAGCGGTTGGAGTCGGAGACCTGGGCGTGGCCGATGACGTCGGCGTGGGCGACGATCGCGGCGGCGGGGTCGGTCTCCTCGATGTTCATGTGGTAGCTGTCGATGCCGATCCGGACCGAGTCGAGGCCGACGGCGCGGATCAGGTCGGCGGCCTGGTCGAGCCGGTTGACCATGTGGTCCTCGTAGCGGTTGAGCGGCTCCAGGAAGAGCGTGACGCCCTCGCGGCGGGCGTGCTCGCCGAGTTCGGTGAGCCCGGCGAGGAGCACCTCGCGGTCCTCCTCCTCGGTGCGCGGCGGTGTGAAGGGCGGCAGGCGGCGGGAGAACATGCCGTACGAGGCGGGGGTCTGGGCGCCCACTCCGCCGATCTCCGCGATCACGGTGAGCTGGGACTTCATCTGGGCGACGGCGTCACGGCGCAGCTCCTCGTCGAAGGCGCCGAGGAAGTGCAGCATGTCGACGCAGACGGTGGGCATGACGATGCCGTCCTTGCGTGCCTGCCGCAGTTCCTCGCGCCGGGAGGCGAAGTGGAAGTCGCCCTTGCCGCGCAGTTCGATCGCGTCGTAGCCGGCCTGCTGGGCGAAGTCCCACTTGGCCTGGAGGGTGTCTCCGGGCAGGAGCTGTTCCTGTACCGCGGTCTTGAGCATGAGAGGGCCTTTCGGAGGGTGCGGACTCGAATATCCGGTCAGAACTCCAGGACGACCTGAAGCGCCTCGGCGGGCCGCTCGTCCAGCAGTACGTAGGCGTCGGCGGCCTCGGCGGCCGGAACGACATGACTCACCAAGGCGGACACGTCGACCTGGCCCTCGGCGACCAGGCGCAGGAAGGTCTGCTGGAGGCGTTCGACACTCCAGCGGTTCGACAACTGCGGGGGGACGCCGCCGATCTGGGAGCAGATCAGCTGGACCCGGTTGTGGTGGAACTCGTCGCCGAGGCGCAGACCGATGCCGTCGCCCTGGTAGAAGCCGGAGGCCACCACCCGTCCGCCGACGGCCACCGAGCGCAGCGCCTCGTGCAGGGCCGGGTAGGCGCCGCTGATCTCGATGGCGAGGTCCGCGCCCTGGCCGCCGGTGGCCTCGCGGACGCGTTCGGCCACGGCGTCCGTGCGGGCGTTGAGCGTCTGGTGGGCGCCGTAGTGCTTCGCGGTCTCCAGGCGGCCGTCGAGGGCGTCCACGGCGGTGACCCGGGCACCGTTCAGCTGGGCGAGCCGGGTGGTGAGCAGGCCGATGACGCCCTGCCCGAAGACGGCGACGTCCTCGCCGACGTGGATGTCACCGGCCAGGACGGCGTTGTACGCGATGGCGCCGACCCGGGCGAAGGCCCCGGCCAGCGGCTCCAGTCCGGCCGGCAGGGTGTGGCCGATCATCCGCTCGGCGGGGACGATGCCCTCGCTGCGGTGGCCCCAGATGCCCCACACCAGGTCGCCGGGGACCGGCAGACCGGGGGTGCCGGCCAGCTCCGGGGAGACCTCGACGACCTCGCCGACCTCCGAGTAGCCCCAGCCGGCCACCGGGTACTCGATGCCGGCGGCACCGTCGCGGAAGAGCCGGGCCTCGGCGTCCCAGGTCCGGGTCAGGTACGGGTTGGTACCGCGGTAGGCGGTGAGTTCGGTGCCCGCCGAGATGCCCGAGTAACGGGTGCGGACCCGCAGGTGGCCGGGCGGCAGGTCGGCGCTGTGATGCTCGGCCACGTCGACCTGACGGGGGCCGGTGAATTGAACGACGCGTTCCACGGGGGGCTCCGGAGGGTTGCGAAACTGAGTTGTGGCGACAATATCTCGAAGTTATGTCTTGTCAACACGCAAAACAGGTGCTGTGATGCGTTCCTGGTTGACATAAGTCGGAACGAGGACACGCGATGCGCATCAGGAGTCTGAGGTCGAGGACGACCGCGGCCGGCATCACAGCAGCCCTGGGTATCGGGCTGCTGGCGGGCTGTGCGGGCAGTACCGGGCCCGGCAAGCCCGACCGGGAGATCACGGTCTGGTCCCAGGAGAACCTCCCCGACCGCGTCGCGGCGACGCAGAAGGTCATCGACGGGTTCGAGAGGAAGACCGGCATCAAGGTCAAACTCGTCGGGGTCGACGAGGCGCAGATGCCTCAGTTGATCATGTCCGCGGCCGCATCCGGGAAGCTGCCGGACGTCATCGGCGCGGCCCCGATGGGCCAGGTGTGGCAGATGTACAGCAATGGGCTGCTGAACACCGACATCCCGAAGCAGATCGTCGACGAGCTCGGACGGGACACGTTCAACGCCAACGCGCTGGACCTGACCTCGGACGGCGCCACCAGCCTCGGTGTGCCCTCCGACGCCTGGCTCCAGCTGCTCGTCTACCGCAAGGACCAGCTGGAGAAGAAGGGGCTGGCGGCCCCCGACACCTACGCCAGGACGCTGGCCGCCGCCAAGGCGCTCACCACCAAGGGACATGACGGGATCTCGGCGGCCACGGACCCCAGCGACGCCTTCACCTCGCAGAGCTTCGAGAGCCTCGCCCTCGCCAACGACTGCCAGCTCGTCGACGACCGGCACGAGGTCGCCCTCGACTCCCCGGAGTGCGACACCGCCTTCAAGACGTACGACCAGCTGACCCGCGCCTACGGCGCCCCGGGCACCCAGACCGTGGACTCCACCCGGGCCACCTACTTCGCGGGCCAGTCCTCCATGGTCATCTGGTCGTCGTTCCTGCTGGACGAGCTGGCGGGACTGCGCAAGGACGCCCTGCCCAGCTGCCCCGAGTGCAAGAAGGACCCGCAGTACCTGTCGGACCACAGCGGCATCGTCACCGCGATGCAGGGCCCCGACGCGAAGGACGCGGCGCAGTTCGGCGAGATCACGTCCTGGGTGACCACGAAGACGGCCGAGACCGCGGCGTCCCGGGAGTTCATCGAGTACATGATGGGCACCGGCTACGAGTCCTGGTTCGGTCTGGCGCCCGAGGGCAAGATCCCGGTCCGCAAGGGGACCGCCGCCGATCCCGACCGCTACCTCGACGCCTGGCGCTCCAGCGACATCGGCGTCGACACCCGCAAGCCTCTCGACGAGGTCTTCCCCAAGGCTCTGCTCGACCAGCTCGCCGACGGCGTCAGCAACATGCGCCGCTGGGGCATCACCCAGGGCGAGGGCGCCCTCGTCGGTGCCACCAACGGCGAACTGCCCGTCCCCAAGGCCATCGGTGCCATGTCCGGCGGCCAGATCTCCCCCTCGGAGGCGGCACGCGAGGCCGACGAAGAGGTCGCCGCCCTGAAGAAGTCCCTGCAGTAGCCGTCCCCCTGCACCTCACGAAGGTCCCTCATGACTACAGCTCCAGCCGGCGCGCCGCAGCGCCGGGACACCGACCCCCCGGCACGGTCCGCCTCCCCGGGCCGGCGCCCGATGACCGCCAGCCGACGAGAGAACCGAGCGGGCCTCGCGTTCGTCTCCCCGACCTTCTTCGTGGTCCTCGTGGTGGTCGTCCTGCCCATCGCGTGGACCGTGCTGCTCGCCTTCCAGAAGGCCAAGCTCGTCGACATCCAGGGCATGGGCCTGTTCGGCAACTGGTCCCTGGACAACTTCTCGCAGGTCTTCGACTCGGCCGGCTTCTGGTCCAGCCTGTGGACCACCTTGCTGTACACGGCCGGAGCGACCTTCGGCTCCATCGGCCTGGGCCTGATCGCCGCACTGGCGCTGCGCAAGCCGTTCAAGGGGCGCGGACTGATCCGCGCGGCCATGCTGCTGCCCTACTGCGCGCCCGTCGTCGCCGTGGCCTTCGTGTGGGAGGTCGCGCTCAGCCCGCAGTACGGCATCGTCAACGACTGGGGACGGCGCCTGTTCGGCTGGGACGACCCCATCGCCTTCCTGTCCACCCGCGCCTATGAAGTGCACGTGCTGGGAGTGCACTTCGACATCCCGCTGGCCCTGCTGACGGTCATCGCCTTCGAGACCTGGCGGTACTTCCCCTTCGCCTTCCTGTTCATCCTGGCGCGGCTCCAGGCGGTCCCGGACACCCTCGAAGAGGCCGCGCTGGTCGACGGGGCCACCCCCACGCAGCGGTTCCGGCACATCCTGCTGCCGCAGCTGATGCCCGTCATCGCCCTGCTGTCCGTACTGCGGTTCATCCTGACCTTCAACAAGTTCGACGACGTGTACCTGCTCACCGGCGGCGGTGCGGGCACCGACGTCGCCGCCGTGCGCGTCTACGACTTCCTCACCGCCCGCTACGACGTGGGAGCCGCGGCCGCCCAGGCACTCGTCCTGGCCGCCTGCCTGGTCATCCTGCTGGGCCTCTACTTCAAGTTCTTCGGCAACAAGGTCCAGGAGGAAGCGTGACGCGCAAAACGGCCCTGACCCGGGCCCAGTTCGAGGATCGGTTCTTCGGCGTCCTGCGCTGGTTCGTCGTCGCGTTCCTCGTGGTGATCACCGTCCTGCCCTTCTACTACATGGTGCTGCTGTCGCTGAAGCCCATCGACGCGCTCCTGCTCGACCCGGGCTCCCTGTGGATCTCCGCGAAGGACTTCACCCTCGCCACCTACCAGGACGTGCTGCGCTCGACCGACGCGGGTGGTCAGGGCTTCCTGAAGTTCCTGCTCAACTCCGCGCTGGTCTCGCTGGGGACGGTCGCGCTGACCCTGGTGGCCGCCGTCCCCGGCGCCTACGCGGTCAGTCGGCTCAAGTTCTTCGGAAGCCGCCAGGTCAGCGCGCTCTTCCTCGCCGTCTACCTCTTCCCCACGACGCTGCTGGCCGTCCCGCTGTTCGTCATCTTCGCCAAGATCGGCCTGTCCTCGAACCTCGTGGGCCTCGCCATCGTGTACGTCGCCCAGACCGTGCCGGTGACGATCTACATGCTGAAGAACTACCTCGTCACCATCCCCGCCTCCATCGAGGAGGCCGCGGCGCTCGACGGAGCCTCCCGGATCCAGACCATGCGCAAGGTGATCCTGCCGCTGGCGCTGCCCTCCCTGATGGCGACCGGCCTCTACGTCTTCATGATCGCCTGGAACGAGTTCCTCTTCGCGCTGCTCTTCCTGGCCGCCGACCCCGACAAGTGGACGGTCTCCCTGGGCCTGGCCCAGCTCTCCAACGGCATCGAGGTACCCAAGACCGTCCTCATGGCCGGCTCCGTGGTGCTCACGATCCCCGTGGTACTTCTGTTCTTCGCCGCCGAACGCCTGCTCACCGAGGGGCTCACCAGCGGCGCCGACAAGAGCTGAGCCGTGAGGGAGACTCGATGACGTCAAATCAGGTCAGCGCGGGCGAGGTGCTCCAGCTCATCCGCAGCGGCCGTGCCAACACCCGCGCCGACCTCCAACGTGCCACCGGACTCTCCCGTTCCACCGTCGGGCAGCGCCTCGACCTGCTCAACCGGGCCGGTTGGCTGCGTCACACCACCGGCACCTCCACCGGAGGGCGTCCATGCGACCAGATCGAGTTCGATCCCGGCCACGCCTCGGTCATCGCGGTGGACCTGGAGACCCGGCACGCTCGCGCCGCCGTACTCGACCTCGCGGGGACCGTCATGGCCGAGTACACCGGAGAACTCGACATCGCCGACGGACCCGACCAGGTTCTCGACCGGGTGGCCCGCTGGCTGCCCGACCTGATCGAAGCGGCCGGTACCGTCCCGGCGGCCATATGCGGCATCGGCCTGTCCGTGCCCGGGCCCGTCCACTGGGAGGTGGGCCGGGTCGTCCAGCCGCCGATCATGCCCGGCTGGGACCAGTACCCCATCCGTGAGCGTCTCCAGGAGGCATACGCGCTCCACGTGAGCGGCGATGCGGATAACGGGCGGCCGGTGCCGGTCTTCGTCGACAACGACGCCAACCTCATGGCACTGGCGGAGCAACAGGCCAATCACCGGGACTGCGGTTCCTTCGTCCTCGTCAAGGTCTCGACCGGCATCGGCGCCGGAGTGGTGATCGGCAACGAGGTGTACCGGGGCATCGACGGGGGCGCCGGCGACATCGGGCACATCCGCCTGCACGATCACCCCGAAGCCCTGTGCATGTGCGGCTCCTACGGCTGCCTGGCCGCGGTGGCCAGCGGCCGGGCGTTGGCGCGCACGCTCGCGGAGCTGGGCCTGCCGACCTCCTCCGGGTCCGACGTGAGGCGCCTGCTCGCCGAGGGCAATCCCGAGGCGATCCGCCTGGCGCAGCAGGCCGGCCACGTGGTCGGCGCCGTGCTGGCGACCGTCGTCACCCTCCTCAACCCGGGTGTCCTCATGATCGCCGGAGACCTCGCCGGCATCCCGTTCACCACCGGTGTGCGCGAGGTGCTCTACCAGCGGGCCATGCCGCGCACCACGGCGAACCTCACCATCGTCTCCTCGCAACTCGGTGATCACGCGGGCCTCGTGGGCGCCGCGGCCATGGTCGTCGGGTTGCTCTATTCCGCCGAGCAGGCCGACGACCGCCTCAGCCGGCTGTCACCGTGACCGTCGTGCCACCGAGAGCAAGAAAGAAGCAGCCGTGACCACCGATCTCACGCCCTGGTCCCACCGACCCGTCGATGTCGGGCTCGTGGGCGCCGGCCCGTGGGCCCGCGCGATGCACGCCCGCGTCCTCGCCGCCGGCCCCGAGACGAGGCTGGCCGCCGTGTGGGCTCGCCGCGCCGACGCCGCGCGGGAGGCCGCGACGCCCTACGCGGCCCGTGTCGCGACAGACTTCGACGAGTTGCTGGATCACTGTGAGGCCGTCGCCTTCGCGGTCCCGCCCGCCGTCCAGGCCGAGCTGGCGCCCCTGGCGGCGAAGGCCGGCAAGGCCGTCCTCCTGGAGAAGCCACTCGGTCCGGACCTGAACTCCGCCCGGCGGGTGGCGGACGCCGTGGCGGAGGCGGGCGTGGTGTCCCAGTTCGTCCTGACCAAGCGGTACCACCCCATAACGCGTTCCTTCCTGGAGGCCGCGCGTTCCGTCGAGGTCGCCGGCGCCCGTTCGTGTTACCTCCACGGCGCTTTCCTCGGCGGTGAGATGGCCACGGGCTGGCGCCTGGAGCACGGCGCCCTGCTCGATCTCGGTCCTCACCTGATCGACCTTCTGGACACGGCGGTCGGTCCCATCGCCGCCATCCGCGCCACCGGAGATCCGCGCCGATGGGTCGAGCTGACCTGCGAACACGCCAACGGTGCCGTCAGCCAGGCGTCACTGTCAGGGTCCGTCAACGTGCAGCGTGCCATTACCCGGGTGGAGCTCTTCGGTTCCGAGCAGCCCCTGGTGTACGACACGGCCGGCATCGACCACGAGGACTGCTGGCCCGTCCTGCGCCGCGAGTTCGCCACCGCCGTGCGTACCGGTACGTCCGCCGAACTCGACGCACAGTACGGACTACGCCTGCAGGCGTTGCTGGACGGCATCGTGCTCGGCTGAGACGCCGTGGACCGGTCCGCCCGCTCGCGCGACCGAGGGTCGCGGGAGCGGGCGGACTTGCGACCGCGCAGGCCGCCGGGTGGGAGCCTGCCTGCCGCCGGCAGCGTCCACCGCGTACCCGCTCAGGGGCCGATGAGCTTCTCGGCGACTCGCTCCCCGGACGCCGCGACGAATTGCGGCGACGCCGCGGGCGCCGGCGGGGTGGTGCCCACCCTCACCCCGCGGTGTGCCCCAGCAGCTTCCGCATCGCCGGCACCGCGAGGTGCTTGCTCTTCAGTACCGCCGTGGCCCTGTTGCCCAGGACGAGGACATCGCGGCCGAGGGCCGGAAGAAGTGTGGTACCACCGTCGGGGCCGAACGGCACGGAGAAGGCGCGTACAGGTGCGGGCTTGTAAGGACGCGGCATGGCCCCGTGCTTGCTGTGGTCCAGGTAGGCACGGATGTTGTGGGCAGTGGCCTCGCCCTGCGCGACAGCCGACGGACTGAGTTTGGCCTCCGACACGTCGTTGACGTCGCCGATCGCAAAGATGTCGCGCTGCCCGAGGACCCGCAGGTACTCGTCCACCTTGACGCGGCCGCGCTCGTCGAGCCAGCGTCCCAGCCCCGCCAGCCGGAGCCAGAGAGTGTTGGGAGTGGTGCCCGTCGTCCAGAACACCACGTCGGCGTCGAGAGGGCTTCCCGCCTGGTCCTGCAGGCGCATGCCGGCACCGCCCGCGGAGGAGACGAAGGTGTCGAGGAGAACCTTCACGTCATGTCGCTCCAGCCAGGAACGCGCCTGCCGGCCCATCCGGCCGGTGCCGTTGTGGGAGAGCAGCTTCGGCCCGGAGTGCGCGAGGGTGATCGTGGCCCCGGGGTTGGCGCGCCGCAGTTCCGCGGTCAGCTCCACACCCGAGGGCCCGCCTCCGACCACCAGAATGCTGTGAGCCGCGGCGACGCGGCGTTGGTGACCGCGGAAGGCCGCCGCGGCTTCGGCGACGGTGCTCCCCGTGAAGCGCGCGGGCTCCTGGTAGTCGGCGCCGGTCGCGATCACGAGTGCGTCGTAGGCCACCCTGTGGCCGGTGGTGAGGACCACTAGGCGGTGCTCAGGCTCGATGCGGACCGCCTTGTTCCTCACGACATGACCGTTGACCAGCAGCGATTCGTACGGGATGAAGGGGGAGTGGGTCCAGTCCGCGTCGGCACTCGCCCGCAACGAGGCGATGCGGTGGAAGAACGACTCCTTCAGGTCGATCAAGGTGACGTCGGCGTCCGCGTCCAGTTCGCGCGCCAGGCGGACGCCGGCGTACCCCCCGCCGATGATGACGACTCGTCGCGGGTTCGTGGTCATGATCAGCGCACTTCTTTCGGCTCAGGCTGAGGGTGTCCGGTCTCGGTGACGCGGTATGCCGCGTTGGTGTCCCGTTGGTTGAACGCCTGAACAGGTCCCGTCGGTTCATGCCCCGGTCACCTCGGGCACGGAACTCATGCGAGCCCGACGCATGTGTGAACCCCTCGTGTGCATGGCCGCCATGCGCCTCGTGGCCTCCGGTGGGGTGTGGACCCGCTTGCCCCGGTTCTCCGCGTACGGGGGGCGAGGGGCCTGCGTCGGGGCCGCGTCACCAGGCGCTGGATCCGCCGTCGACGGGGTAGTTGGCTCCGGTGATGTAGCTGGCGCGGTCGGAGGCGAGGAAGGTTGCGAGCTCGATGATCTCCTCGGGTCGGGCGAAGCGCTTGAGGAGGGTCTTGCTGGTGATGGCGGCGCGCGCTTCCTGATTGTCGCCGAGGTCGCGGTCGCTGGCGGGGGTCAGGACGGGACCTGGGCTGATGGCGACGGCGCGGATGTTGTGCGGGGCGCCCTCGAGGGCGAGTTGGCGGGTCATACCGATGACGCCCGCGTTGGCGGCGGTGTGGGCGACCATCGGAGGAGTGGAGCCGGCGATGAGACCGGCCTCGGAGGCAACGTTGACGATGACTCCGCCGCCGCGCTGGACCAGGTGGGGCCAGGTGTACTTGGAGACGAAGAAGGGGATGTCCAGCTCACCCGCTTCGGTGGCGCGCCAGTCCTCGACCGAGAAGTCGGGCATGGCGCCGAAGCGCTGCATGGCAGCGTTGTTGTAGACGATGTCGAGTCCGCCGTACGCAGCGGCGGCTCGGTCGGCGAGGTCGTGCACCTGGTCTGGGTCGGTGAGGTCGACGGGGGCGATGCCGGTCATGTGACCACCGGCTCGGTGAACGAGTCCGACGGTTTCCTCGTTGGCCTCGGTCTGGATGTCGGATCCCACGATCTTCGCTCCCTCTCGGGCGAAGGTGAGTGCGGCGACGCGGCCCATGCCGCCCGCTGTGCCGGTGATGAGAGCTACCTTGCCGTCGAGGATTCCCATGGCAAGCCTCCTGATCGATGAGTACACCGTGGTGTGTGTACGAGGGGCTGTGATGCCGGGCAGCACGTCCAGGGCCGCACGTAGGCGAGAGGTGTGTCGCGACGCGGCACTCGCGGACGGTCAGGTACTGACGTGGGTGTCGTCCGGCACTCCGGTCGGGGGACGTGGTCCCCTGCGCCGACCGGATTATTTGCTTGACGCTGCAACTATAGCTCGCGTGGCGTGGACGTCAAGTGATTCGAGGGTAATGTCCGATACGGATGGGTGCGGTGAGGTGACGGGCGCCGCGAAGTGACGGGCGCGGCACCGGTGCCGCGCCGAGCGACGTTGCCACCGCATGCGAAAGGGGACGCGCGCCCGGCGGCGTGCGTCCCCTTCGGCGCATCTCCGGTGCTGCGACCGGAGAACTGTCAGGACCATGACAGTCAGAGAGGTGTCACTGCGAGGCGGCCAGGGTGGCGGCCGCCGCGACGGCGACGAGCGCGAACAGTACGGGGGCTGACGCGGCACCCCGGGCCTCGGCGTCCGCGTAGTCGCCCCACTTCGCGTGGTACCGGATCGCTCCGAGCATCATGACGAGCATGCCGACGGCGGCGGCGATTCCCAGCGGCTGCCACCAGATGCCGGCGATGAGACCTGCCGCCGCGGCCACCTCGGCGAGACCGATGAAGCGCACGAGGCCCGCGCTGAGGCCCTTGGCCACGAGTTCGTCCGGCACGCTGCCCTTGAGCTGTGCCTTCGGTGCGCCTGCGGCCAGGGAGACGAGAGCGAGGAGGGCGCTGAGGATGACGGCGGCGATGTACACGATGATCCTTGTCGAAGAGGTTGAACGGCTGGGGAGGCGGCGTGGTGGGGTGAGGGTGTGCGCCCGCGGTCCCGGTGACCGGCCGGACGGCCGCGGTGCCTGCGGGGGCGCGCCGGATTCACGACGGTGCGGTTCGGCGACGGACCGTCGGATGACGGGTCGGTGCGGCTGCGGCGGAGACCCTCGTGGGAGGCGTGCCGCCGGGGGAGCGGACTTCAGCCGGCTGCTCCCTGCTCCTGCGCCGGCTCATGGACCGGCTCCCTCCTGCTGGGCGGGGAGGTGATGCGGCCCGGCCGTCGCGGCGGACGGTGTCGTCCGCCCGGCGCGCACCCGCGGCCGAGCGCGGTGTGCTCGGCGTGACTGGTGAGCAGCCGAGCGGCGCCGTGGCGCGACCTCCTGCGAAGCGAGGCCGTGCTCGCGGCACCCGTCCCGGGCACCGCGGGAGGGCCGTCCCAAGTGAGACGGCCCTCCCGGCCCCGGCCCCGGATGTGAGCGGGAACGAGTCCCGTTCGCCTGCGGAATGTGGCACCCGCAGGATTTGGTGCTAGGCGGCACGCAGCGGGGCAAGGGCCCCGCTCCACGCCAGCACCTGGTCCAGGACGACGCCCAGGGCGTCGACCTGGTGGTCGCCGGGCTTCAGGACGCTGAAGTTCTCGAAGTCGTGGAACAGCGACAGGCCGACCTGGGCGCGCACGTCGGCCATCTGCAGTTCGCCGGCGACGAGACGGAGGTGCTCGACCGCACGGGCGCCGCCCATGGCGCCGTAGCTGACGAAGCCGACAGCCTTGTTGTTCCACTCCGCGAAGAGGTAGTCGATCGCGTTCTTCAGAACACCGGACGTCGAGTGGTTGTACTCGGGCGTCACCATGATGAAGCCGTCGAAGGACGCGACCTTGCGGGCCCACTCCTGCGTGTGCGGCTGGGAGTACTGGCCCATCGACGGCGGAAGCGCCTCATCGAGGTGCGGGAGCTTGTAGTCGAGCAGGTCGACCAGCTCGTACTCCGCGTCACCGCGCTTGGAGGCGACGTCGAGCACCCAGCGGGCCACGGCCTCGCCGTTGCGTCCGGGGCGGGTGCTGCCGAGGATAATGCCGATCTTGGTCATGCTGAGCCCTTCTTGAAAGTCACCTCGAGAAACGCAACGAGATGTAGTTGCTCTGACAAGTAAGTTACCAGAAGAATTTGCTCAGTCAAGTAACGGGGTGGTTCGAGGCGCCCGTCACGGCTTCTGCCCGGCGTCCGGGCGGGGGGCAACGGACCGTGCGGACGATCCCACCGAATCACCGGTCGGGCGTCTCATGCCGCCCCGTCGTCCGGCCCCTCCATCACCAGCCAGGAGGCGAGGGCTCTGTCGATCTGCGGCCCGGTGCTTTCGGTCCCGGCCGCGACCGTGTCAAGGGTCCGGTCAAGGAACGCGCGCAGGGAGGCCGCCTGCACGGTGAGGACGGTGGTGCCGTCCTGCGAGCTGACCCGGATGCTCACGGCGCCGCGGCCGGCGTCCAGGTGCCGTCGTCTGCGGGGCACGGGCCAGACTTGCACGTCGGCAAGGCCGGCCGGCCTGGAGATGCCTTCGGTCAGCAGATCGCGGGCGAAGACCCATTCCACCGGCGGTGCCTCCTCCGTGTGCACCGCCATGCGCACCGCGTACGGATCTGCGGCGCTGTAATGGAAGGCGATGGCGACCGGCACGGTGACCAGCCCATCGAGCAGGGCGGATCCCTCGCACCAGCAGGACACGTCGGATTCCGGGGTGGGGGTCGGACCGAAACCGGCAGAAGGTGGATGGCTCATGGCGCGCTCGTTCACTTTCGTCACTGTGCCGGAAGGACGCGTCTGGCAGGGTTCGCGTGGACGCGTCGAGGAACTTGCCAGCTGTCCGCAGGCCACCTCGCCAACAGACGACCGGTCGACTTAATTCCTGGGAAACGGAGCGAGAAGGGCCGGGCGTACGGGGTCTCGGCGGGGTCTCACCGCGGCCGTCGTGAGGCCGGAGGGCGGTGGAACCGGTCTCGTGGCACGGTGCGGCGTGTGGTCGTCCTGCGAGCCGCTGACCGTGGGGCGAGGCGACCTGGCCGACGGGTGTGGTCGCGCGAGCACCGTTCGCACTCGTGCGAACGGTGTGGATGGCGTCGACCTGGCCCGAGCGCGGCCTCGCCGGCCCGAGCCCCATGCGTGGGTGTCAGGCGTCGGTGGAGATGTCGCGGTCCGTGCGGCGCACGAGCTGCTCGGCGACGGTCTCCAGAAGTTCGTCGGAGAAGGCATTGTCGGCCACGGCACGGGAAATGAGAACGGCGCCGACCATCGCGCTGAGGGTGAGCATGGCCTCGGGCCCGGCATTCTCCCCGTCGTCGTCCAAGCCTGCGATCAGGTCCAGGTAGGTGCGGACCTGATTCTCGTATGCCTGCTTGACGTGCTGGTCACCACGTCCGGCGGCGGCGCCGAGGGTGACCAGGGCGCATCCGGTGGCGGGTCCGTCCCGGTGCTGCTTGGCGAGGTATGCCTCGATGAGACCGGCTCGTGCGTCCCGCTCGTTCCTGCGAGCGGAACGTTCCATCTTCGCCGTTCCCTCCGTCAGCGCGAAGTCGGCGGCCTGGGCGATGAGGTCGTCCCGGGAAGCGAAGTGCTTGTAGAAGCCGCCGTGCGTCAGGCCGGCCTCGTTCATGAGTTCCGCGACGCCGGGGCGATCGACGCCGTCCACGCGAATCCTGCGCGACGCGCTCCGCAGCACGCGTTCGCGGGTCGCCGCCTTCTCCGCCTGCGAGTGGCCCATGACAACCCTGCCTTTCGTGGGGTGGCGTCGTGCGGACGCTGCACGACTGGATGACGCCCATCATACATCTGCGCCCGTGACCGCAGGGCTGAAGAAGTCTTGACTTGACTTTGAGGATGATGTGCGTAATCTACAAAACAGGATGATGCTAGTCATCCAGATCGGAGTGGACACCATGACCCGCACCTATGACCCCAGCCACACGGCCGTACTGCTGGTCGATCCCTTCAACGACTTCCTGTCCGAGGGCGGCAAGATCTGGCCACGCCTCGAACCGATGGCGGAGAAGATCGGCCTGCTCGACCACCTGCGCTCCGTCGTCGCCACCGCACGCGAGACCGGCACGCGACTGATCTTCGTCCCGCACCGCCGCTGGGAAGAGGGCGACTACGAGACGTGGAACCACCCCAACCCCACTCAACTGGGCATCATGGAGCGCCACAGTTTCGCCCGCGGGACATGGGGCGGGGAGTTCCACCCTGACTTCCAGCCGCAGCCCGGCGAGACCGTCGTCGCCGAGCACTGGGCGCAGAGCGGTTTCGCCAATACGGACCTGGACTTCCAGCTCAAGCAACACGGCATCACCCACGTCGTGCTCGTCGGGCTGCTTGCGAACACCTGCATCGAGTCCACCGGTCGCTTCGCCATGGAACTCGGTTACCACGTCACGCTCGTACGCGACGCCACCGCGGCCTTCCTGCCCGAGATGATGCACGCCGCGCACGAGCTGAACGGGCCCACCTACGCCCACGCCATCACCACCACCGACGAACTCATCGCCGCGTTCGAGGGAGCAAACGCATGACACTGACCGGAGACCTGCTCATCGGCGGAGGCCGGGTGTCCGCCACCGCGGGAACCATGAAGGCGTTCAATCCCGCCACCGGAGCGTTCATCGAGCCCGAGTTCGCCTTCGGCGGACCCGCCGAAGTTGACCGCGCCCTGCGCCTCGCGGACGAGGCGTACGACACGTACAGCCGCACGGGACTGGAGGAGCGAGCGGCGTTCCTCGAGCTCATCGCGGACAAGCTCGAGGCGGTCAAGGGCGAACTCGCCGCGCGGACCTCCCTGGAAACCGGTCTGCCCGCCGCGCAGTTCGAGGGCGAGGCCGTACGGACCGCCGGTGTCTTCCGCAAGTTCGCCGTCGTGGTGCGCCAGGGCCGGTTCCTCCAGGCGGCCATCGACCCCGCGCAGCCGGACCGTCAGCCGACTCCGCGGCTGGACCACCGGCTGCAGAAGGTGGCCCTCGGTCCCGTGGCGATCTTCGGCGCCAGCAACTTCCCGATCTCCTACTCGGTCGCGGGCGGGGACACCGCCTCCGCCCTGGCCGCGGGCTGTCCCGTCGTTCTCAAGGCCCACAACGCCCACCCGGGAGCCGCCGAGATCGAGGGCCGGGTCATCCAGGAGGCCGTCGCCGAATCCGGCCTGCACCCCGGCGTGTTCTCCCTCGTGCGTGGTCCCGGCAACGAGATCGGCGAAGCGCTCGTGGACCACCCGCTCGTCAAGGCGGTCACCTTCACCGGCTCCGAGGCCGGCGGCATGGCCCTGTACCGCCGGGCCCAGCAGCGCCCCGAGCCCATCCCGGTCTTCACCGAGATGACCAGTGTCAACCCGACCTTCGTCCTGCCCGCCGCCCTCGCGGCCCGCGCTGCCGAGATCGGCACCGGCCTGGTGCAGCGCGGCATGTACAACGTCGGACAGGCATGCCTCAAGCCCGCCGTCCTCCTCGCCGTCGAGGGCCCCGGATACGCCGAACTGCGGGACGCGGCCATCACCGAGGTGGAGAAGTGGGCCGCGCGCCCCATGCTCACGCCCGGCATCCACGACGCCTACACCCGCAGCGCCCGGCGCCACGAGGACAGCGGCGCCACCCGGCTCGGCCAGGGAGCCCAACCCGTCGGTGAGGCGGACGGGCAGGCCCTCCTGCTCGAGGTCACGGGAGAGCGGCTGCTGGCCGAGCCCACCTTGCGCGAGGAGGTCTTCGGCCCCGCCCTCCTGCTGGTCAGGGTCGCCGACACGGAGGAACTGCTCGAGGCGGCCCGCGCCTTCCGCGGGCAGCTCTCGGCCACCCTCCACGCCGACGCCACCGACCGTCCCACCGCCGAACAGCTGCTGCCGATCCTGGAACGCCGTACCGGGCGGATCGTGTTCAACGCGTTCTCGATCCCCCAGGAGGTCTCGTACGCCTCCACCCACGGCGGCCCCTTCCCGGCCACCTCCGACAGTCGTTTCACCTCGGTCGGCATGGGCGCGATCGACCGGTTCATCCGTCCGGTCACGTACCAGAACTTCCCCGACGAGCTCCTGCCGCAGCCCCTGCGCGAGGACAACCCGCTCAACCTGTGGCGCCTCGTCGACGGCGAGTTGACCCGGCACTGAGGCAGCGACGGGTCCCGCCCGCACCCGGCGGGACCCGTCCGTCCCCGCGAGAACAGGAGTACCCATGACCGCGACGAACCCGGCCGCAGAAGGTGACGAGCGACAGGCCCGTGCCGACGTCCGCATGAAGCTGCTCGGGGCCTGGCAGCTCGTCTCGTACACGGCCACCAGCGCCGAGGGGGAGGTCATCCACCCCCTCGGCCACACACCGTACGGCCTGATCCTCTACACCCCCGAGGGATACATGTCCGCTCAGCTGGGGCGTGGGGACCGGCTCCCCTTGAGCACGCCACGCCTGGAGGAGGCGACACCCGACGACCTGGCAGGGGCCGCGGCCGGGTATGTGGCCTACGGCGGCCCGTTCGAGGTGATCGATCCGCACACGGTGGAGCATCACGTCACCACCAGCCTCTTCCCCAACTGGATCGGACGGACCCAGGTGCGGACGGTGCAGTTCGCCGGATCGTTCCTGCGGCTCGGCGTCAGCACCCCCACGCGGCTCTGGGGAGCCGAACGCACGGCCGAGCTGACCTGGAACAGGCTCCTCTGACCAGCAAGAACCCCGTGCGGACCCGCTCGCGGCTGCGCCGTCGTCCTCCCCTCGACGAGCGGTTGCAGGCCGTGCGGGCACAGCTCGACCGACCTGGGGGCGGGCCTCCGTCCGCCCCCGCCGACTCATCGAGAGTCCCGTCCCCACCCGCCCCGTCCGTGAACCCATGCGCATGAGGAATCCATGACCAGCGCAGCCACCCGCCCAGGTGTCAAACGAGGAACCGTCCCGGTCTTCGCCACGGCGACCGCGATCACTGTCTCCAACATCTACTTCGCCCAGCCGCTCCTCGACGAGATCGCCCACAGCTTCCACACCTCGGCCTCCACCGCCGGGGTGGTGGCCACCGCGGGCCAGATCGGCTACGCGCTGGGCATCGTCACCGTCGTGCCACTTGCCGACGGGGCCAGGCTCCGCCGGCTGTCCACCCTGCTACTGGTGATCACCACCGTCGGCCTCCTCGCGGGCGCCGTCGCCCCCTCGGTCGCCCTCCTCGGCCTGGCCGCCCTCGTGCTCTCCGCCAGCACGGTACTGCCGCAGGTCATCATGCCTACCGTCGTGTCCATGGCGTCCGAGGGCAACGCGGGGCGCGTCCTGGCCGCCGTGGGCACGGGGCTCACACTGGGAGCCCTGCTGTCGCGGACCGCCGCCGGTCTCGTCGTCGAAGCGACTGGAACCTGGCGCGCCGGATTCATTGTGGCCGCCGTGGCCACCGGCGCCCTGCTCCTGGTGCTCCCGCGCTACATGCCGGACGACCCCCCTGTGCCAGCACGGGGGAAGGAGAGTTACGCCCGTCTGCTGGGCTCCCTCCCCAGGCTGTTCACGCAGCACGCGTCGCTGCGTGTCTCGGCGGCCCTCGGGGCGACCGTCTTCGCGGCGTTCTCCGCATTCTGGTCGTCACTCGCCTTCCACCTGACCGCGCCCCCGATCGGACTGGGACCCGCCGTCATCGGGTTGTTCGGTCTCTTCAGCGTCCCGGGCGCCCTGGCCGCACGGTACTCCGGGCGCATGGTCGACCGTTGGGGCCCGCTCCGGGTCAATGTCATGGCACTCACGTCGGCGGCGCTCGCCTTTGTCCTGTTCGCGGTGGCCGGCCGGTCACTGGTGCTGCTGGCCGTCGGGTGCAATCTGCTCGGCTTCGGCACGACCAGCAGTCAGATAGCGAACCAGGCACGCGTCTTCGCCGCGCAGCCGACCATCCGGGCCCGGCTCAACACCGTCTACATCTTCTCGGTGTTCGCCGGGGGTGCCGCCGGTTCCGCCGTTGCGGCAGCGGCCTTCTCCGCTGTGCGGTGGACCGGCGTGGTGGTGACCGGCCTGGGTTTCCTGCTGCTCGCGGCGGTCGTGCTGACCTGGCACACCAAGCGAACCATCCACGGGCCCGCCGGTCGGACCCCAGCCGCCGCCTCCGGCCGGGCAGCCGCGTCCGACAGGGCCGCGGCCCGGGTCGGCGGCCGGTAGGGCCCTCAGAGGAGGCGCACCCACGGTCCGGGGCTCTTCCCTGGGCGCCGCTCGAAGCGGAGCGTGAACCTTGCGGGCGTCGGCTCCGTTGTCCTTGATGAAGGGTGCCCGCCGTCTGCCCGTGGGGACGGCGGGGGAGGGGATGACCGGTTGATGGTCATATTGCCCGTAGTCCGTACAGGCGTACAGTCCCCCCGGCTTGTCGCCTGTACCACTCTCGGCGGTCCTGCCCTCGTGTCTGCCGGATGGAGGGCGGGACCGCCTCCCGCCGATGCCGGTCGCGTGACTTTCTGCCGTTGACGGACAGGCGCCCCCGCCAGGGAATGCCAGCCGCCTCGCGTCGTATCGGCTCACGCGCTCCAACGATGCGCAACCGGTCCGCCGACAGGGCCCGCGACCGGGGGAGGACTCCCGGACCGCCCCGGCACGCGTGCTCGGGAGAAGGCGGCAGTGGCGCGCCGGTCCGGTGGGTTCACGCCACGGGGCGGGTGGCGTCGTGCGCGGCCGGGGCGCCGAGGTCAACGTCCTCAAGCGGTGCCTCCGTGCCGTCGCCATCCACAAAGGCGACCCGCAGCGCACGACCGCTGGTCCGGCTGCCTCGACGCACGAGTGGGCCGTCGGGATGCGGGCAGTGGTGGTCCCCCCACTGCTGCAGGGCGCCGAAGACCACGACGAGGTCCCGCCCCGAGGCGGTCAGGTGGTAGGCCATGCGGGATCTGGCCCCCTCCTCGCGGTAGGGCCGCTTCTCCAGCACTCCGCCCTCCACCAGATCGCCGAGGCGCTGTGTCAGGACGTCACTCGCCACCTGAAGCCGGGCCTTGAACTCCGAGAAGCGGGTCTCTCCGTTCAGAGCCTCACGCAGTATCAGCAGGTTCCAGCGATCGCCGACTATCTCCAGCGCGCGGCCGATGGAGCAACGTGTGTCACCTGTGGCTGATACGTGGCTCTTCCTCGGCATGTCGCCATTCTACCTCTGGGACGTTGTTTCCAATCCAGGGTGCTAGATTGGAATCCAGGTTCCAGCGGTGCGGCTGCCCGTGACCGCGATCCGGGTGAGTGATCCGGTCTCTGCCGGGACGGATCAGACGCACCCCGCCTGCTTTTGCTCGAACCGCCCTGCCCCTCATCAACGCCTCGCGGCGCAACAGGCCCGCTCGTCTATCAGGAGATCCACATGAGTGCCCATGACCAGTTCTCGGTCGAGGAGATCAGCCCCTCCTACTGGCGGGTGACCTTCTCCAACGGGGAGATCAACCTGATCGACCCCGACACCATCGAGCAGCTCGCCGCGCTGATCACCCGCATCGAGCAGGCACCCGAACTGACGGCCGTCGTCTTCCGCAGCGCCAACCCGGACTTCTTCATGGCGCACTGGGACATGCAGTCCGACCGCTCCCGTGTCGCCGCGATGCAGCCCGCCCCCTCCGGCCTCCACCCGTTCGCCGACAACCTGTACCGGCTCGCGAAGGTGCCCGCCGCCACGATCTCCGAGATCAACGGACGTGCTCGCGGGGCCGGCAGTGAGTTCGTGCTGGCCACCGACATCCGTTTCGCCGGGCCGGGCGCCGTCCTCGGACAGTTCGAGGTGGGCGTCGGGTCGGTCCCCGGCGGCAACCCCACCGGCCGCCTCCCGCGCCTCGTCGGCCGGGGACGCGCCCTGGAGATCCTTCTCGGTGCCGACGACTTCCCCGCCGATCTCGCCGCGGCGTACGGTTATGTGAACCGCGTGGTGGCCGACGGCGAGCTGGAACAGTTCGTGGACGGTTTCGCCAGGCGCGTCGCAGGCTTCGACAAGGTCGCCGTCGCCCGGATCAAGTCCCTGGTGGACGTCGAGTCCCTGCCGACGGAAGAGTCCTACGGTGCGAGCCTGCAGGCATTCTTCCAGACCTCCGGACGCCCCGAGAACGCGCACCGTGTCCGCTCCCTCTTCGAGCGCGGCCTCCAGCGCCCCGACGGGGTGGAACTCGACCTCGGCCGTCGTCTGGCCGAGTGAACCGCGACCGGCCAGAGGACAGCTCCGGAATCACGGTCGCCGCAAATGGGGGCCTGCGGCGACCGCCCCGCACCCGGCCCCCGTACGTACTGGCTGACCCGGAGGGACAAGGCGTGACGTTCACGCGAAGTGACGTGGAGATACCGGCTGAGGGCGCGACCCTGGGGGCATGGCTGTTCGTACCCGAAGGCGCCGAGGAGCCGTTGCCCGCCATCACCATGACCATCGGACTGGGCGGGATCAAGGACCAGGGGCTCGAACCCTTCGCCAGGGCCTTCGCCGAAGCGGGCTACGTCGTGCTCGCCCACGATCACCGGACCTTCGGGTCCAGCAGCGGGACACCGCGACACGACGTGCACCCATGGCAGCAGATCGCCGACTGGCGCCGGGCGATCTCCTATCTGGAGTCGCGCCCCGAGGTGGACGAGCGGCGCATCGGTCTGTGGGGCACCAGCTTCGCCGGCGGCCATGCCCTGGTCCTCGGCGCGACGGACCGTCGGCTGCGAGCAGTGGTGGCGCAGGTTCCCATGATCAGCGGACTGCAGATCGGTCAGCGCCGCGCCCTCCCGGAGCACCAGGCCGTGATCGAGCAGCGCTACGACCAGGACGAGCGCGCTCAGCTACGGGGGAGCGCGCCGGCGACGGTCGCCATCGTCAACAAGGACCCTGACGCCCCCGCCCTCTACCATGATCCCGACGTCGTCGACTTCTATCTGCGAGCGTACGACTCGGACGTCCCGTGGGAGAACAGGCTGACGCTGCGGTCGAGCCGCAACAGCCGCATGTACGAGCCGGGCGTGTACATCGACAAGATCTCCCCGACGCCCCTGCTGATGATCGTCGGCACCCACGACACCATGACCCCGACCGACATGGCGCTTGCCGCCTACGAGCGTGCCCTCGAACCCAAGCGACTGGAACTGATCCGGGGCGGACACTTCTCGCCCTATCTCGAGGAGTTCGACTCCGCCTCCACCGCGGCCACCGAATGGTTTGGGAAGCATCTGTCCTGAGCAGTCGCGCCCTGGGTGGGGGTGCCCGGCCCTCGGCACACCGTGGCCGCGACGCGGTGTGCCGAGGCCGTGGCGGAGTCGGGACGGCTGCTCCCTGGCCGGAACCGGTAGGGCCGGCCGTCCGCACGCTGACCGGCGTGCGACCCGCTCGAATCTCCGGATGCCGTCACGCGGCGCCGGGTGGACACTGGAATCTCGGGTTCCGGGCCGACCTGCCAGGCAGTTCCTCGCGGACCGGTGGTGCCGCAGCGCCTCAAGGAGCGCATATGTCCCGACAGACGAACCTCGCTGCTCAGACGGCTTTCGCCCAGGCTGTCATGGAGGGTGATCTCGACGCCTTGGACAAGGTCGTGGCACCCGGATCGATCGACCACGATCCCGCTCCGAACCAGGGTGCCGGGCCCGAAGGGTACAAGGCGATGTTCACCGAACTGCGGACGGCGTTTCCCGACCTGAAGGTCGAGGTGGAGCATCTCCTGGCAACAGACGACGAGTTGGCGTTCGCCTACACCATCAGCGGAACGCACCGAGGGCAGTTGATGGGACATCCACCGACGGGAAAGAGAGTGTCCTACCGAGGGATGCAGATCAGTCGTTTCGACGGTGACGGCATGCTCGTCGAGCGCTGGGGCAGCAGCGACGAGCTGGGGATGCTCCGGCAGCTCGGGCTCGCCGCCGTGGCGGCACCGCAGCCCTAGGAGGACACCGGCCGAAGCGGCACGAGGGCCTTGGGCCCGAGGGGCGGCCACGACGCCGGCGTCCGCGTGTGCAGTTGTACGACTGCAACGGTTCCGGGGCGCAGACCTGGCGACAGCAGGCCAACGGCACGTTGGTCAACCCGCAGTCGGGCAAGTGTCTCGACGCCACGGGGCCGAGCTCGGCCGATGGCACACGGTTGCAGATCCGGTCGTGCGGCGGCGGTGCCGACCAGAGGTGGACCCTGCCTCCTGGGCCGGCTGAGCCCGCGTCCGGTCCGCCGGCGCGGGCGCCCCGAAGAGCGCCGGTGCCCGCTTCACGGGGGAGCGGGCACCGGCCGTCCCGGGCAACACGAGCCGCCGGGCCGACGGCTCGGGCCCGTGTCCGGCGGTGTCGTCAAGCCTCGATGCGGACCTTTCGACGTGAGCGGGCCTGGGCCAGGGCGACGGCTCTCCTCGGGGAGTCCCGGAGAGCGGGGCCGTGCCCCGGAGCGATTACATCCGCGTCCACGTTCTCCAGAACATCAAGGGCGTCGAGGGCCTGGGCCCGGTTGGTGTGAAACATGCCGGGCAACAGCTGAGGTCCGGCGAGACGGGATGTGGGGTGCGCCGTGACCAGCGCGTCCCCGGCGACCAGAATTCCGCTGCGCGGCAGGTGATACGCGCAGTGTCCCGCCGTGTGGCCCGGGGTGTGCAGGGGGACCGGGCTGCCGGGCAGATCCAGAGCGTCCGTGGTCGGGAAGGCCTGCGGATGGAGGACGGGCACGTGTGCGGTGCCTCCGGCGCGGAGGGCGTGCACGGCCCACGGGATCACGCCCGGACGCCAGGACTGACCGAGTACCTGGCCGACGGAGACCTGGTCGAGGTAGTCACGGCGGGCGTGGGGGACCTCCTCGTGGTGCATCAGTACGGGCACGTCGTACCCCGAGCGGAGGCGCTCGGCCGATCCGATGTGGTCGTTGTGCGCGTGGGTGACCAGCACGGCGGTCACGGAGCGCGGGTGCAGACCGACGGCGTCCAAGGACGCCAGCAGGGTGTCGTGGTCGCCGGGGTACCCGGTGTCGATCAGTGTGCAGTCGTCGCCTTCCTTGACGATCACCCAGTTCGTGTTGCTGCCGGAGACCTGGAAGATGTCGTCACCGATGCGGACGACGGCGTCCTCCCGTAGAACCTGTCGCATTTCCTCTGTCTTCCCTGTCGGCCCTGCCGGTGCGGACGCAGTCGTGCACGGCACAGCCACGCACGGTGTCGGCGCGCGGTCCACGACCGGTGCCATAGGAGACACGAGTGGCGGGCCGGCGAAGTTCACGCTCGCCCGGGTGCGGAGGCGACACGTATCTTGACCCGTGGCCATCGGTGGGTCGGCCACCGGCGCCCTGCGAAGTGCCGCGGCAGGGCTGAGCGAGCCGTCAGGGGGCCGTGGTCACCCCGCACAGGGAGGAAGTTCATGTTCAGTCTCACCGTTCGTGACCACATGATGGTCGCCCACAGCTTCCAGGGCGAGGTCTTCGGGCCTGCCCAGCGACTGCACGGGGCGACGTTCGTCGTGGACTCCACCTTCCGGCGCGAGGAGTTGGACGAGGACAACATCGTCGTGGACATCGGTCTGGCGACCCGGGAGCTCCGTTCCGTCATCGACGACCTCAACTACCGTAATCTGGACGAGCATGATGATTTCGCCGGGGTCAACACGTCCACCGAATTCCTCGCCCGGGTGATCGCGGACCGCCTCGTCGACCGGATCCGCAATGGCGCGCTGGGGAAGGGCGCGTCGGGCCTGGCCCAGGTCGCGGTGACCTTGCGCGAGTCGCACGTGGCCTGGGCGACCTACGAGCGCACGGTGTGACTGCGGTCGCGCGCCTCACTCTGCGGCCCTCTGGACGCCGGACCTCGGCGGCGGGTCCGCCGCGTCGGTCCGCACCGGTTGATCGGCATACACGCAACGCCTAAGATGTTGTCGCGTCAAGCAAAGTGGGCGGTGCTCGACGGGTCGCACAGGGTGCGGCCGAGCGGCTTCCGACGGGCGGGCATACAAACACTCCCCGTCCCGTCCACGCGGACGCAGGATGAACCTCGCCCTTCGGCGGACTCGGGGCTCTACGCTCCGCACGCCCTCTTTTGCGCCCTGGTGCGCCCGGAGAGGTGAACCCACTCGGCAGGAAGGCGCCGCCGGCGCTGCCGCCCACCGTCCTGCGCCCGGCGACCGTACGGCGACAGGTAGAAGCGGCCACGCCGCGCAGACACAGGAGGATGCCGGTGCCCGGCAGGACGCACAACCCCTACGGCCTCTGGTACCGACTGGCGGCCGGCATGGTGAGACCGGTGCTGTTCCTCCTCGTCGAACGCCGGTGGCGCGGTCACGAGCACATGCCGACCGAGGGCGGCTTCATCACCGTCGCCAACCACATCTCGCACTTCGACCCCCTCACCTTCGGGCACTTTCAGTACAGCAGCGGGCGCCCGCCCAGGATGCTCGCCAAGGCTTCTCTGTTCGGCATCCCCTTCGTGGGCGCGATGCTGCGCCGGACCGGTCAGATCCCGGTCCACCGCGGGACGGCTGACGCCGCGAGCGCGCTCCGCTCTGCGGTCGACGCCGTCGAGGCGGGTGAGTGCGTGGCGATCTACCCGGAAGGCACCATCACACGCGACCCCGAGATGTGGCCAATGACGGGCAAGACCGGAGCGGCCCGGATCGCCCTGACGACCGGGGCCCCCGTCATCCCCGTCGCCCAGTGGGGTGCCCAGCACATCGTGCGACCCTACGCGCGCGGCGGTCGCGGCGACCGGCGGGTGTGGCTGGCTCCCCGGCAGACCGTCCACGTGGTGGCCGGAGCCCCCGTCGATCTCAGCCGGTACACAGGGCGACCCCTCACGCCCGACGTGCTCAAGGGCGCCACCGAGGACATCATGGCCGCCATCACCGCGCTGCTCGCCGAGATACGGCAGGAACAGCCCTCGACGCGTCGTCACACCCACGGTCGTCCGGCGCGGGAAACCGCTTAGCGGACCGCCTGGCCCGGCGGCGGAGGTGGCCGCCGCGACGGCGGCTCTTCCAGGGCAGGCGACCTCGGCGCCGCTTCGCCGCACCAGGCACTCCGTCGGCCTCCGCTGCGCACCGAGGGGCATCTGGGGCTGTATGTCCGTGCCGCTTCCGCGCCATGCTGACGGAGCGTCAAAAATGCTTTCTTGAGACTCATTTCCACGTGGTGTACGTTTCCCGGAAACTTGACCAGCGAAATATCTAGTACGGCAATGCCTCGCTATGTCAGCCTCCCGGGCTTCATTTTGCTTGCGTGTGAAAGGTGCTTCGAGGAATGCTCAGAAGTCGCATGATGGCGGCGATATCGACAGGATTGACGCTTCTCGCAGGTGCGGTGCCGGCAGCCTCGGCGGCATCGACCGCCGGGACCGCCGAGACTGCCCCGACCGCCGGCCGCCCTGGAGGGCACTCCGCGACCGTACGACTGGTCACCGGTGACCGTGTGACCCTGACGTCGTTCCCCGGAGGGCGTCACGTCGTGTCGGTGCGGCCCGGGCCGGGGCGGGAGCACGTTCCGTTCCAGACGCTGGAGGGCGACGACGACTCGGTGAGCGTGGTGCCCTCCGATGCCGAGGGCTTCCTGTCTGCCGGTGTCCTGGACCGACGGCTGTTCAACGTGTCGGCCTTGATCTCCGCCGGCCTCGACGAGGCCCACAGCTCCGCGCTTCCCCTGATCGTCTCCTCACGTCCGGTACCGCCGCGTGACGGTGCCCGGGTCGGCGCACAGGCCGCGAGGTCCGCCAGGGCGACCGCCGATCGGCTGATCGCGCTGAACCGGCCGACGACGCCCTCCCGGGATCTGAGGAGCATCGACGCACGGTCGGCACGGGTTGCCGGCGAGGACCTGGGCGCGTTCTGGAAGCAGCTCAACCCCGGCGGCGCGTCGGCCGCGGCGCGCGCCGCCATGACGCCACGGGTTCTCCTGGACGGCAGGGTGAAGGCCCTGCTGGACCGCAGCACGGCACAGATCCATGCCCCCACGGCCTGGAAGGCCGGTTACGAGGGCCAGGGCGTCAAGGTGGCCGTGCTGGACACGGGTGCCGACGCGCGCCACCCCGACCTGGCCGGCCGCATCGCGGAGGCCCAGGACTTCTCGGGCAGCGGGAACACCGGCGACCACTTCGGGCACGGCACACATGTCGCCGCCATCGTGGGCGGAAGCGGCACCGCGTCCGGCGGCACCCGGCGCGGCGTGGCGCCGAAGGCAAACCTGCTGATCGGCAAAGTGCTGGGCGACGACGGCTACGGCTCGGAGTCCGGCATCATCGACGGCATGGAGTGGGCGGCAGAAGCCCACGCCAAGGTCGTCAACATGAGCCTCGGCGCGGACGGTTACGCCGACGGCACCGACCCCATGAGCCAGGCGGTCAACTCCCTCACCGCGTCGACGGGCACCCTCTTCGTCGTCGCTGCGGGGAACACGGGGCCCGGCGAGACGACGCTCGGCACACCGGGCGCGGCCGACGCCGCACTGACCGTCGGTGCCGTGGACCGCGACGACTCCCTCGCGCCCTTCTCGAGCCGCGGCCCGCGCTACGGCGACGGGGCCGTCAAACCGGACGTGACCGCTCCCGGCGTCGGCATCGTCGCCGCCCGCGCGGAGGGCACGACCCTCGGTGACCCGGTCGACGACGACTACGTCTCGTTGTCCGGGACCTCGATGGCCACCCCGCACGTGGCCGGCGCCGCCGCGCTGTTGGCCCAGCAGCACCCGGACTGGAATGCTCAGCAGCTGAAGGACGCGTTGATCAGCACCGCATCCACCGTGCCCGGCACCGGCGTGACCGGTCAGGGGGGCGGTCGGGTCGACCTGGCCACGGCGACCGGCCCGGTCACCGCCACCGGCACCCTCGCGCTTGACCCGGTGGCGCTGGGAGGCGCCCAGGGACAGCGGTCTGCAGCTGTCCGTTACACGAACACCGGCGACAGCCCGCTCACCTTGTCGCTCGCCCTCAAGATGGCCACCGGCAGCGGGCGCGTCCTCGACGACGGAGTGGTCGGCGTCGGCGCCACCACCGTCCGGCTCGCCCCCGGCGCCACGACCGAGGTGCCACTGCACACCGATCCTGCCCGTGCCGTGCGGGGCCACTACTACGGTTACCTGACGGCCACGTCGGCCGACGGCACCGTCGTCGCGCACACCACCGTCTCCCTCCTGGTACGCGCACCCCTCCACAAGCTGAAGGTGGTCTACCGCGACCGCGACGGTCATGTCGTGCCGGGCTGGCTGGGAACCATCTTCGGGGCGAACGGCTTCGAGGAGTACACGGACCGCGAAGCCGGGGTGGCCCTCGTGGAGGAGGGGACGTACTACGTCAGCGGCCAGTTCTCCGACTACGCCCAGGACGGCTATTCCGAGATCGGCAACGTCGTCGACCCGGAAGTGGTGGTCACCGAGGACACCACGGTGACACTGAACGCCGCCGAGGTCACCGAGGTCCGTTTCCGGACACCTCGTCCCGCCGAGCGCTACGGCGTCATGAGTCCCACCTTCTACCGTCAAATCGACGGGAAGGATCTCTTCCAGACCACCACGGTCTTCGGCGGGGACCGGTTCTACACCAGCCCGACCGCGCCGGTCACCGACGGCACCTTCGAGTTCTCACTGCGCACGCAGATGACGGCGCCACGGCTACGGGCGAAGGCGTCGGGCAGCTCGCCGGAGTTCCAGCCGTACTACGAGGCGTTCTCCCCCGCCTTCGGCGACCGGGGCGAGCGGCTGACCGCCGCGGCCGCGGGCACGGCACAGAGCCCGGACTTCCGCGGCACGCGAGGGAAGCTGGCCGTGCTGCGCGACGACAGCTCCGGGGGGTACGACAACTCCGCACTCGCACGGGCAGCCGAAACCGCGGGAGCCAAGGCCGTGTTGCTCGTGTTGCCCGACCGTTTCCCGGCGTGGACGGAATGGCGGCCGACCGGTGACCGGATGGCTCTGCCCTTCCTGCGCAGCTCCTCGGCCGACGGGGCAGCCCTGCTGAAGCGCATGGCGAAGGGCCCGGTGACGCTCGCCTTCAGCGGCACGGTACGCAGTCCGTACCTCTACGACGTGATGGGTGTGTGGAAGGGGTCCATCCCCGAGCACCCCGTCCACACCGTCTCGGAGCGGAACACCGCCGTGGTCCGCGCCACCTACCACCGCACGGGTTCCTCGGACTGGGCGAGCGAACAGCGTTTCGCCTGGCGGCCCTACCAGAGCACCGCCTGGGGCCAGTGGAACCGTGTCGTCCCGGTGGGGCGGGAACGCGTCGAGTACGTCAGCGCCGGGGACGGCACCCAGTGGCAGCACGCCGTGCAGTACAGGGTGCTCGACAACAGCGACCAGGCGCTGCAGAGCGGCATGCACGACGATCCGCACACCTACGAACCCGGCCGGAGTGCCTCGGAGCGGTGGTTCGGATCGGTGGTGCGCCCCTCCATCCCGCGCGGTGAACACCTGCCGTCGGTGCGGAACGGCAACACCTTGTCGATCCGCGTACCGGAGTTCAACGACTCCGGCGCCGGGCACTGGTCGTTCGCGGAGCTCGGAGGCTTCGGTGACATCGACGACCAGGCGACCGCGCTGCTGTACCGCGACGGACAGCAGATCGCACGTTCCGACACCGGCGCCTGGGGCGACTTCGCGGTTGCCGCGGGAGAAGCGGCGTACCGGCTGGACCTGACGACGAAGCGCGTCTCGGACCAGTGGGGCTTCGGCACGGACACCCGTACGTCGTGGACGTTCCGCTCCGGTGGCTCCGACCGGCCGGTTCTGCTGCCGCTGCTCCAGATCGACTACGACGTTCCGGTCGACGCCCGGAACGAAGTGGGCCGGCCCCGCAAGCACAGCGTCGGGCTGAGCGTCCGGATGCAGGACGGCATGGCCGCCCCGCGCCAGGTGGCCCTCAAGGTCGAGGCGTCGTACGACGACGGACGTACCTGGAACGCGGTGCGGACCGGGCGGCAGGGGCACGACGGCGGCTTCACCGCCCTGGTCGAGCGGCCGGCGCGGGTGCACGGGGACGCCTTCGTCACGCTCCGGGTCAGCGCGACCGACGCGGAGGGGAACGGTGTCCAGCAGACCGTGAGGCGCGCCTACCTCCACCGCGGCTCCGCGTGACGACCGGCCCCGCCACGCCGGGCTGAACGACGGGGTGCCGGGAGCGAGAGCTCCCGGCACCCCCGCTGCCGTTTCTGCCACCGGGGCGGCTCACCAGGCCTTTTGCTGCAAGATGGTCGGTCGTCTATTCTCGGTGGACAGAAGGTGCCCGTGAGGGGCGGTCATGGGGCCGCCGCCGGGGCGATGGAGCGGGCGGGCCCTCTTGCGGCACCACCCGGAGGAGATGCCAATCATGCGTGTCGAGATGTGGACCGATGTCGCCTGCCCGTGGTGCTACGTCGGCAGGAAGCACTTCACCGAAGGGCTCGCGGCTTTCGCCCACCGCGACCAGGTGGAGGTCGTGCACCGGTCCTTCGAGCTCAACCCCAAGGCCGAGAACGGCACGGTGCCGATCATCGACGCGGTCGCGGCCCAGTACGGCCGCACCCGCGAGCAGCAGGTCGCGCGGGAGGAGCAGGCCGCGGCCATGGCGAACGCCGTGGGGCTGGACTTCCGCGTCGGTGGACGTGTCTTCGGCAACACTTTCGACGTGCACCGACTCTCCCACTTCGCCGGTACGCGCGGCCTTCAGGGCGAGTTCCTGGACCACGCCTTCCGGGTCAACTTCGCGGAGGAGGCGTCGATCTACGACCGGGAGACCCTGGTGGCCCTGGCCGTGGCGGCCGGACTGGAGGAGGCGGAGGTGCGGGAGGTGCTCGCCAATCCGGACGCCTTCGCCGAGGAGGTGCGCTCCGACGAGCGGCTCGCTGCCGAACTGGGCGCCAACGGTGTGCCCTTCTTCGTACTGGAGCGCCGTTACGGCGTGAGCGGGGTCCAGTCGCCCGGCACGTTCACGCAGGCGCTGGAGCAGGCCTGGGCGGATCGTCCGGCCGCGTGAGGTCCGCCCGTCCGCAAGGCGCGCACCCGGACGGATTCCGCACGATCGGCCCCCGGCCGGTCGACTCCCTCGCGGGGCGGTACCGCCCGCACTCGCTCGGTACCGCCACCGCCCCTGCCACCGCGCCTCGCGTCTCCCGGGCGGGCCTCAGCGGTCGGCCGTGGCGCGCGCGGCCTGCTCGATCACACGGGTGACCACGTCCGGGCGAGAGACCGAGACGGCGTGGGAGGCCTTGACTTCAGTGGTGCGGGAGTGCGCCCGCTGGGCCATGAAGCGCTGCGCGGCGGCCGGGATGTTGAGGTCCTGGGTGGTGACCAGGTCCCACGAGGGGATGGTCTTCCAGGCGGCGTGGGCGGCCGGCTCCTCCAGGGCGGAGGCGGCGACGGGGCGCTGCGTGGCGGCCATCAGATCGCTGACACGGGTGGGGACGTCGGCCGCGAACTGCTGGTGGAACTTGTCGGCCTTGATGTAGAGGTCCTGTCCGGTGCCGCCGCCGGGCAGCGGGAAGGGCACGGTGTTCAGGGTCGGCCCGAGCGTGCTGCCCGGGTACTTGTTGGAGAGCCCCAGAGCGGTCTCGCCCTTCTCGGGGGCGAAGGCGGCGATGTAGACCAGTGCCTTGACGTTCGGCTCACCTTCGGCCGCCTCGCTGATCACCGCGCCACCGTAGGAGTGGCCCGCCAGCACGACAGGGCCCTTCACGCTCTTGAGGAAGCTCTTGACGTAGTCCGCGTCGCTCTTGAGACCACGCAGTGGGTTGGCCGGGGCGACCACGGGATATCCGTCCCTCTCGAGGCGCTTGATCACCCCATTCCAGCTGGAGGAGTCGGCGAAGGCGCCGTGTACCAGCACGACCGTCGGCTTCTTCCCCGTGGCGGGGCGCTCGGCTGTCGAGCCCGCCGGCGCCATGGCGGACAGCGCGAGCGCGGCGACTCCCGTCAGGGCGCCGACCACGGCGACGCGCTTGCGGGTGGGACGGAAGACGGAAGAGGCGTTCATCGGAGATCTCCTTCAAGGCAGGACATGTCTGGGGGCATGTGCTGGAGCGAGTGCCGGGGTGCGGTGAGTGCCGCTGCCGACGAAGAGAAACCTAGCGCACGATTAGATCGTGCACAAGCTAAAAGGGGGCGAGGGTATAGTGGTCCGTGGGAATGGGGGTCAATGCCCGAAGTGCCATCCCTGGATGGCGGTCGGCCGATCAGGAGACGAGGACGGAAAGATGACCGACGACGTGAGCGCGACCGAGCCGGTGAACGCGATGCCCGTGCTGGACCAGCACCTGTGCTTCACCCTGTACGCCGCCTCACGCGCGATCACCGGCGCCTACCGGCCCCTGCTCGAGCCGCTGGGGCTGACCTATCCGCAGTACCTGGTCCTGGTCGCCCTCGGTGAGCACGGCACCGTGTCCGTCAAAGAACTCGTCGCCGTTCTGCAGTTGGACTACGGAACGGTCACGCCGCTGATCAAGCGCCTCGAGGCGAACGGACTTCTCAAGCGTGAGCGCCGGGCCGACGACGAACGTGTCGTCCAGATCGCGCTCACCGCGGAGGGCCTGGCGCTGCACCAGCACCTGTCCCGTGTTCCGCCGGCGATCGGGGACGCCGTGGGCCTCGCACCGGACGAGATCACCACGATCCAGGACCTCGTGCGCCGACTCACGGTCAACGTCAATCGCCACAACGCCGCAGTGGCGGCGCGACGGATGGCCTGAGAGCCGTCCCGTCGGGACCGGGGCGGTGACGCCCGTCTGCGCGCCGTGCCCGGCGTCCTCGCCGGACCGGGGCATCATCGGCCGTCACCCGTGCCGTACTGCTCGGACAGACACCGGGACAGCCTGCTACGGGGCGGGGTTCCTCCGGGCTTTCCCGCGACGCTCACCCGGTCTCGCGGTACAACCGCAGGTCCTCGAAAACTTCTAGCGGGGGAGGGCCCGGTCCGCTTCGAGGTCGACCAATCCCTCCACGATGATGCGGGTGATTTCGCCGAGGGCATGCCACTGCTCAGGAGTGAGTCGGTCGAACAGGGCTTGGCGTACGGCCCGGTCGTGACCTCGGGCAGTCTGCTCGAGCATGACGCTGCCGTCGTCGGTGAGTACGGCGAACAGGCCGCGCTTGTCGGCGGGGGAGTGCTCGCGGCGCACCCACCCGTGCTCCTCCAGTCGGGTGATGGCGCGCGAGACCCGGGAAGGGTGGAGCTTGGCGTTCTTGGCAAGCTCGGTGATGCGCTGGCGCCGTCGCGGGGACTCGGCCAGCCTCGCCATCAGGTCGTAATAGAGGTGGGGTACGCCGGTGTCGCGCTGGGTCTGCCGGTCGAGGTGGGCGTCCACGAGGGCGGCGGCCTCGGTGTAGGAGCGCCATACGCGCAGCTCTTCGGCGCTTAGTCGGCGCGGAGCGCCGCCGAGGGCCAGAAGAGGTCTCAGGTTCATGTTTGTCTTCTCTGCGCAGGCAAGGAACGGCGGACTCGCCCCACCATTTACTTGATGGAGAAAGTACATTTAATCAGGTGTAGGCGTCAATCCGGACAGGAACCGGGCCCCCCGGGCGAGCCGCCGACCCCCGTCCGCAGCGTCCGGAACCGTCACCCCTCCCCGTCGGCGACCCGCATCAGGTGTACGGCCCTGCTCGCCCAGTCCTGCCCCGGCAGACCCAGCCGCAGACCGTACGCGTCCAGGACCGTGGCGTGATGGAGCGCGCCGGTCGCCGTGTCCCGGTAGCGGGCGCCCGGCGTGAGACCACGCAGCCGCACCGGTGCGTCCGGAACACCCCCGCGGGGACCGCGCCGCCAGGCCAGTACCACCGTCTCGGCACCGTCCTCGGCGGCGTACTGCACCACGGCCGGTCCGTCGCCGTACGGTTCGCACGGCCGGAACTGCACCCCGTGCTGCACGAGGTGGCGCACGCGCTTGTACTCGGCGACCAGCTCCGCGCCCTCGGCGAGCTCCTCCTCGGACCAACGGTCGAGGTCGCCGCCGATTCCGAGCAGTCCGGACATCGCCACGTGGAACCTGAACCGCAGCGGGACCGTGCGGCCGGTGCACTGATTGGGCACGTCGGTGACCCAGGCGGACATCACCCGGGCCGGCAGTACCTGACCGAAACCGTGCTGGATGACCAGCCGGTCCACGGCGTCCGTGTTGTCCGATGTCCATACCTGGTCCGTACGGCGCAGGATGCCGAGGTCCGCCCGCCCGCCGCCGCCGCTGCACGTCTCCACCCGCAGGTCCGGATGGTCGGCGCGCAGCCGGTCGAGGACCCCGTACAGGTTGTTCACGTACCCGGTCCACAGCCGGTCGTGGCCGTCGGGCCGGTCCGGCCAGCCCGCCTCGCTGAAGGCGCGGTTCATGTCCCACTTGAGGAAGTCCACCCCGGCGTCGGCGACCAGCCGGGTGAGCCAGTCATAGGCCCAGCCGGCGACGTCGTCGCGCGCGAAGTTGAGGACGAGCTGGTTGCGGAGCTCACTGCGGGACCGGCCCGGGATGTGCAGGATCCAGTCGGGGTGCGCGCGGTACAGGTCGCTGTCGGGGTTGACCATCTCGGGTTCCACCCAGACGCCGAAGCGCATGCCGAGTGTGCGCACCGCACGGGCCAGGGGACCGAGACCGTGAGGGAAGCGCTCGGGAGCCGGCGTCCAGTCGCCGAGACCGGCGCGGTCGTCGCGACGAGCGCCGAACCAGCCGTCGTCGACGACGAACAGCTCCACCCCGAGTGCGGCGGCACGCTCGGCCAGCCGGAGCTGGCCCTCCTCGGTCACGTCGAAGCCGGTCGCCTCCCAGGAGTTGTAGAGCACCGGGGCGGTCTCTCGCCCGTGCGGCAGCACGTGCTCGCGCGTGTACGCGTGCCAGGCCCGGCTCGCCGCGCCGAAGCCGCCCTCCGAGCAGAGCCCGGCGAACACCGGGGTGCTGAATTCCTCTCCCGGCGCGAGCGGTACCGACGTGCCGTCGTGGCCCACCCCGCCGGTGAACCCGGCCCGGCCGTCGTGGGTGCGCTGGACGGTCAGGCGCCAGCTGCCGCTCCAGGCCAGCGTGGCGCTGAACACCCTGCCGTGGTCCTCATCCGCGTCGCCGTCCTCCAGCATCACCCAGGGTCCGGCGTGATGGCTGGTGATCCCGCGCCGGCTGGTCAGCACTGTCTCGCCGTGGGGGAGGGGCTCGCGGCGCAGCCGGCTCTCCGCGGCCCACTGCCCGGTGACGTGGCTGAGGCGGTAGTCGCGCAGGGCGGGCAGCGACCATGCGGCGGAGTCGGCCCGCAGCAGATCCACGTGCTGACCGCCGTCGTTGCGCAGGACGGTGCGGCGCTCGATGACGTCGGTGTCGTCACGGACGGTGTAGTGCAGGGCGACGTGCAGCGGGTAGAGCCGGTCGCGGAACTCCAGCACCAACTCTGCGGTGCCCGCCCCGTGCTGGAGGAGGCGGTGGCCGGCCGGCTGCCACTCGAAGCCGCGGGAGCCGTCCGCGTACCGGACCTGGAGGGAGGGCGGCCCGTACCGGGTGCCACCGTCGACCGGCAGTTCCTCGCCGACCGGCGCACGCCCCTCGAAACTGCTGGCCGGATCCCCGTCGGGCACGACGAGGCTCTCGGCCTCCGTCACGGTCAGCCGTGGACCCCATGCCACGTGCCGGGGAGCACCCGTCTCGTCGATGCGCAGGGCATAGGACGTGCGCGGGGTCGACAGCACCCACAGTGCGCTGTCGGGGGCGCGGGAGATCATCGGCATCGTGCCTCACGTGTTCGGGGCTGCGGGGGGGGGGGGGGGGGAGGGGCGGAGAAGCACCCATGTGTCCGGAGTCGTCGGAGTGACAGTCGCCTTCGATGCCATGACAAGGCCCCTCTCAGGCTTGTCATTTGAAAGCAGACGAGAGATCGACGTCAAGCTTCGAGCGGTTCTTGTTTCTTTCATTGACAGCAGAAAATAACTTCCCTAGGTTCCCGGCCATGCCCTCTCCTCCTGCCGAGACGTTCCCGGCCAACACGCCGGCCGTCTCCCAGATCTTCGTCACCTCTCTGACCCAGGGCCCGCTCACCCGGCTGGAGTTGGCCCGGCGGGCAGCCCTGTCCCCGGCCGCCGTCACCAAGGCCGTGCGGCCTCTGATCGAGGCCGGCTACCTGACGGAGAGCGCCGACGAGGAGTCCCGTCCGACGCTGGGCCGACCCGCCAGCCTGGTGCGTGTCGACGGCGGACGGGCCCTGTTCATCGGCGTCAAGGTCACCGGCGACGAGGTCATAGGGGTTCTCACCGACCTGTGCTGCCGGGTGCTCCTCGCCCGGCACCTGCTCTTGACCGACCGAACGCCCCGGGCGGTGCTGGCCACCCTCGCCGAGCTGACGCAGGAACTGCTGGCCGAGGCCGTGGGCCTGGGGGTCCAGGTCGTGGGCGCCGGCGTGGCCGTCTCCGGTGACGTGGACCGCACGGCGGGCATGGTGCGCTATTCGCCGTTCCTCGAGTGGCGGGACGTGCCGCTCGCCGAACTGACCGCGGCGGCCATGGGCCTGCCGGTCACCGTCGACAACGACGTACGCGCCCTCACCGTCGCCGAGCAGTGGTTCGGGGCAGGCGTCGGCCTGTCGGACTTCGCCCTCGTCACCGTCGGGGCCGGCATCGGCTGCGGGCTGGTCGTGCACGGCCGGGTGGTCGCCGGGGCGCACGGTGTGGCAGGCGAGATCGGGCACGTCACCGTCGACCCCACCGGTCCGCTGTGCCACTGCGGCAACCGCGGCTGCGTCGAAGCGATCGCGGGCGACGCCGCCATCGTCGAGCGGGTCCGCGCCGCCACCGGAGCCGTCGTCGCCGACGCCGGACAGGCAGCCGCGCTGGCGCACGAGGGCGTGGCCGGTGCTCAGGAGGCCTACGCCAGAGCGGGCGAAGCGATCGGCCGGGGCATCGCCACCGTCGCCAACCTGTTCGGGCCCGAACGCGTGATCATCTCCGGGGAAGGTCTGGCCGCCTACGACCTGTTCGCCGCGCAGATCCGCGAGGCGTTCGCGGCGGCCGCATTCGGCTCCGCCGCCGAATGCGACGTACAGACCCGCCCACTGCCCTTCGAGGAGTGGGCACGCGGGGCCGCGGCCACCGCCATCCAGTCCTTCATCGGCTCCGGGCCACACCAGTAGACGCCCCGGCCTCCTTGTCCAGACCGAACCCGCACGCGCGAGGAGCAACCATGACGCAGCAGAGCCAACCATCGTCGGCTGCGCCCGGCCCCGGACGACGCAAGGTCGTCGGCGGGCTGCTCGGCCTTTCGGCGGCCGGCCTGGCCGCGCCCGTCCTCACCGCCTGCGGCGGCGGGCCCGAAGCCGATCCGAAGACCGTCACCTTCGGCTCCAACGGGGCGGACGCGACCCCGAAGTCCGCCTACGCCGCACTCACCAAGTCCTTCGGCAAGCAGTCCGGCCTGAAGGTGAAGACGAACACCGTCGACCACGACACCTTCCAAAAGGGCATCACCAGCTACCTCCAAGGCACTCCCGACGACGTGTTCACCTGGTTCGCCGGGTACCGCATGCAGTACTTCGCCAAGAAGGGCCTCGCGAGCCCGGTCGACGAGGTGTGGGACGTCATCGGCGACGGCTTCAGCGACGCCGCCAAGCAACTCTCCCGCGGCGAGGACGGCAAGTACTACTTCGTTCCGCTGTACAACTACCCGTGGGCCGTCTTCTACCGCAAGAGCCTGTTCGCCGAGCGCGGCTACGAGGTCCCGAAGACCTGGGACGCCTTCATGGCCCTGGCCAAGCGGATGCGCAAGGACGGTCTCTCCCCCGTCGCCTCCGGCTACGGCGGCGGCGACAGCTGGTCGGTCCTCGGTGCCTTCGACTACCTGAACCTGCGCGCCAACGGCTACGAGTACCACATGTCGCTGCTGCGCGGCGAGACCTCCTGGACCGACAGGCGCACCACCCGGGTCCTGGACCTGTGGCGCGAGCTGACCCCCCATTACCAAAAGAGCGGCGGCGGCAGGTCCTGGCAGGACGCGGCCCAGTCACTGCTGGACAAGAAGACCGGCATGGCGGTCATCGGGCTCTTCCTCGGCCAGCAGGTGACCGACGAGAAGATACGCGCCGACCTCGACTTCTTCGCCTTCCCCGAGATCGACCCCACGCACGGCCAGGACGCCGTGGAGGCGCCCACCGACGGCTTCATGCTCAGCCGCAGACCCAAGAACGAGGGTGGTGCGAGGAAGTTCTTGGAGTTCCTCGGCGGCGCGAGCGCGGAGGAGACCTACATGGGCGTGGATCCCAGCAACCTCGCCGTCAACAAGGGCGCCGACACCGGCTCGTACAACGCCCTCCAGAAGAAGTCGGCCGAACTCATCGCCTCCGCCAAGCACATCAGTCAGTTCGCCGACCGCGACAGCGACCCCGGCTTCATCTCCACCGTCGTCCTGCCCGGCCTGACGGAGTGGCTCGGCCACCCGGACGACGGCACCGCCACGCTGAAGAAGATCGAGTCGCAGCGCTCGCGCTTCTTCACCTCCTGACCCGGACGGAACGGACCGCCCGTGTCCTCACACCCTTCCTCCCCCTCCCGCCTCGGCCGCGGCGACCGCCTCTTCCTGGTGGTCGTCATCGGCCTGCCGCTGCTCGCGCTGCTGGTCCTCGTCTGGCTGCCCGCGCTCGCCTCGATCGTGCTGTCCTTCACCACCTGGGACGGCATCGACCTGTCCGACATCCACTGGACAGGCGCCGAGAACTACACCGAGATCCTCACCAACTACCCGCCGTTCTGGCCGGCCGTCGGGCACAACGTCCTCTGGCTGGTGTTCACGGCGCTGCTGCCGACCCCGTTCGGCGTCTTCCTCGCCTACCACCTCGACCAGAAGATACGGTTCACCCGCTTCTACCAGACCGCGATCTTCCTGCCGATGGTCCTCTCGCTGGCCGTCGTCGGCTTCGTATGGGAGATCATCTACGACCCGGACACCGGCCTGCTCAACAGCCTGCTGGCCGCCGCCGGTACCGGCCACCACATCGACTGGCTCGGCGACCCCGACCTCAACCTGTGGGCCGTGCTCGTCGCCTCGGCCTGGCGGCACACCGGATACATCATGATCCTCTACCTGGCCGGCCTGAAGAGCTTCGATCCCTCTCTGAAAGAGGCCGCGTCCCTCGACGGCGCAGGCGGGCGCCAGACCTTCTTCCGCATCGTCCTGCCGGCCCTGAAACCGGTCAACGTCATCATCATCGTGGTCACGGTGATGGAGTCGCTGCGCGCCTTCGACATCGTCTACGTCCTCGGCGGCGGCACCGGCAGCAAACCCGGCATGGAACTGCTCTCCCTGCTCATCACCGACAACATCATCGGCGAGTCCGGCCACATCGGCTACGGCTCCGCGCTCGCCGTGGTCCTGCTGGTGGTCTCCCTGGCCGCGATCGGCGCGTTCCTCGTGCAGACCTTCCGCAAGGAGGACGCATGACGACGACCACGCCCCGCCCCGCTCCGCCGTCCCGTCCCGAACGCCGGGTCGCCCCGGCCGGCTCCCCGTCCCGCCCACGCCGCGACACCGGCCGTCACCTGCTCCTGGCAACGGTCTCCGTCGCCTGGCTCGTCCCCCTGCTGTGGGCGGTCTACACCTCGCTGCGTCCCTACGGCGACACCGCGCGGCACGGCTACTTCTCCTGGCCGCGCAGTCTGAGCCTGGAGAACTTCACCGACGCGTGGTCCCAGTCGGGCATGCCGCACTTCTTCTGGAACAGCCTCCTCATCACCGTCCCCGCCGTCCTCGGCACCCTGCTGTTCTCCGCGGCCGTGGCCTTCTTCGTCACCCGCTTCGACTTCCGTCTCAACCTCGCCCTGCTGATCCTCTTCACCGCGGGCAACCTGCTGCCCGCCCAGGTGCTCATCACCCCTCTGTACCGCCTCTACCTCCTGGTGCCGCTGCCGTGGTGGATGAGCGACAGCATGCTGCTGTACAACTCCGCCTGGGGCATCATCGCCATCCACATCGCCTACCAGTGCGGCTTCTGCACCTTCGTCCTCAGCAACTACATGAAGACGATCCCCAAGGAGATCACCGAGGCGGCGCTCGTCGACGGCGCCCCCGTGTGGCGCCAGTTCTTCCAGATCGTCCTGCCGCTGTGCCGGCCGGCCTTCGCCGCTCTCGCCACCCTCGAATCGATCTGGATCTACAACGACTTCTTCTGGCCGCTCACCCTCATCGAGACCGGTGACAAACGGCCCATCACCTCGGCCCTGGCCAACCTCCAGGGCGCGTACTTCACCAACCCCAACCTGATCGCGGCCGGCGCCCTGATGACCGCGATCCCCACGCTGCTGGTGTACTTCGCCCTCCAGCGCCAGTTCATCAGCGGACTCACCCTCGGCTCGGGCAAGGGCTGAGCCCGCCCCTCCCCGCCGGTCACCCACCCCCAGGAGGCACGACCCATGCGGTCATCCTCGTACTCCGTCCTGCCCGCACGTTCGCTGAGAGCCGCGGCCGTCCTGGCCCTCGCCGCGGGCCTCGCGACGACCGCCCCGGCCACACACGCCGCCACCGCGGCGGTCTCCGGCACCGCCGCGAAGGCGCCGGCCACGGCCGCCAAGCCCTACATGGGATGGTCCAGCTGGAGCATGCAGTCCTCGAAGTACCCCGGCCTCAACCCGGACGGCGACTACAGCTACCTCACCGAAGCCAACGTCCTCAAGCAGACCGACGCCCTGGCCTCGAAGCTGAAGAAATACGGCTACGAGTACGTCAACATCGACGCCGGCTGGTGGCGCGACCGGACCTGGAAACCGGAATTCGACCGGTACGCCCGTCAGAAGGCGGACCCCGCCCGCTTCCCCCGCGGTATGAAGCCCGTCGCCGACCACATCCACGCGAAGGGTCTCAAGGCCGGCATCTATCTCCCCGTCGGTCTGGAGAAGGAGGCCTACCGGAACGGCACGTCGCCGATCTGGGACGCCGAGGGCTGCACCACCGCCGACATCGTCTACGACGACCTGCGCACCACCAACGGCTGGGACAGCGCGTACAAGATCGACTTCTCGGACCCGTGCGCGCAGAAGTACGTCGACTCGCAGGCGCGGATGTTCGCGGACTGGGGTTACGACTTCCTCAAGCTCGACGGCGTGGGCCCCGGATCCTTCAAGAGCGGCGAGAACTACGACAACGTCGCCGACGTCGCCGCCTGGCAGAAGGCCATCGCCGCCACCGGACGTCCGATCCACCTGGAAGTGTCCTGGTCCCTCGACATCGCCCACGCGGCCGACTGGAAGAAGTACTCCGACGGCTGGCGCATCGACACCGACGTCGAGTGCTACTGCAACACCCTGGTCAGCTGGGAGAACTCCGTCGACGACCGCTGGGCCGACCTCCCCGCCTGGACCCGGCACGCCGGTCCCGGCGGCTGGAACGACCTGGACGCCCTGAACGTCGGCAACGGGCAGATGGACGGCCTCACCAAGGCCGAACGGCAGAGCTACGCCACCTTGTGGGCCATCGCCAAGTCCCCGCTGTACACGGGCGACGACCTCACGCGCCTCGACTCCTACGGCCTGTCCCTGCTGACCAACAAGGAGGTCATCGCGGTCAACCAGGGCGACACCCCGCCCGCGGACCTGGTCACCGCCTCCGACCCGCAGCAGGTGTGGGCCGCCAAGAACCCGAACGGCACCTACACGGTCGCCCTGTTCAACCTCGCCGACGGCCCGGCCGCCGTCACCGCCGACTTCCCGGCCCTCGGCTTCTCCGGCAAGGCCGCCGTCCGTGACCTGTGGAACCACGAGAACCTCGGCACCCACCGCCACAAGATCACCCAGGCGCTCCCCGCGCACGGCTCCCGCCTGTTCACCGTCACCCCTGAGGGTGCCTCCGCCGTCCCCCTGACCGGCTACGAGGCCGAGTCCGGGGGCAACACCCTCGCGGGCAGCGCGTCCGTCGGCGACTGCTCCGCCTGCTCGGACGGCAGGAAGGTCGGCAACCTCTACCTCGGCGGCAAGCTCACCTTCAACGACGTCGTCGTACCCGAGGCCGGCACCTACCAGGTGCGGATCTCCTACCTCAGCGGTGACCCCCGCGCGGCGTCCGTCTCCGCGAACGGCGGCGGCGCGGTGCGTCACACGTTCGCCTCCACCGGAGGCTGGGGCACCGTGTCCACCGCGACGGTCCCGGTGCAGCTCAAGGCGGGCGCCAACACCCTGACCATCGACAGCGGCTCCGACTACGCACCGGACATCGACCGGATCGACGTACCCCGGTCGTCCTGACCCTCCGCACCGGGGCCCGGCCCACCTCCCCCGGGGCCGGGCCCTCTTTCCGAGCCCAGGAGCCGCCATGACCACCCCCGCCCCCGAACCCAGCAGAAGGACCCTGCTCTCCCTGACCGCGGCCGCCGGCCTCACCGGCGTCCTCGGCGGCCTGCCCGCCTTCACCGCCTCCGCCGCCCCGGCCCGCCCGGCCGAGACCCCGGCCGGGCGCACCGACGACCGCCACGTGCTGTGGTGGCAGGCCCCCGGCGACTCCCACTCGATGATCGAGCAGGGTCTGCCCGTCGGCAACGGCCGTCTCGGCGCCCTGACGGGCAACGACCCGGGCCGCGAACTCCTCCTGATCACCGACGCCACCCTGTGGACCGGCGGCCTCAACGACGACCTCGACGCCGACGGCCAGTTCCCCTACGGCCGTCAGGACTTCGGCTCCCTCACCCTCCTGGCCCGCCTCACCGTCGACCTGCCCGACCACGACCTGGGCTCCGTCTCCGGCTACCGCCGCACCCTCGACCTCGACCGGGGCGTCGTCACCACCACCTACGTCCACTCCGGGGTGACCTACCGGCGGGAGGTCTTCGCCAGCCGCCCCGACGACGTCATCGTCGTGCACTTCACCCAGAGCGGATCGGGCCGCCACACCGGCACCGTGACCCTCGCCGGCACACACGGCGAGGAGCAGGCGATCTCCTTCGGCGCGTCCTTCCCCAACGGACTGCGCTACGGCGCCGCCGTGACCGCGTACGGCAACGGCGGCCGGGTGGATGTGCACGCGGACCGGATCGACTTCGCGGGATGCCGGGACCTCACCGTCCTGGTCAGCGGCGGCACCAACTACGCCCCCGACGCCGGGGCCGGCTTCCGCGACCCCTCGCTCGACCCCGCCGAGCTGGCCCGCACCAAGGTCAAGGCCGCAGCCGCCCACACCGCGGCTGCCTTGCGACGTACCCACATCGCCGACCACCAGGCCCTCTACCGCCGGTTCGACCTCGACCTGGGCGCCTCCGCGGACCGGCAGCGGGCACTCGACACCTGGGAGCGCGTCAACCTCCGCCACACCAGCGGCACCCCCGACCCGGAACTGGAAGCCGCCTACCTCCACTTCGGGCGCTACCTGATGATCGCCGGCTCACGCGGCAGCCTCCCCATGGGCCTCCAGGGACTGTGGCTGGACGGCAACGACCCGGACTGGATGGGCGACTACCACACGGACATCAACCTCCAGATGAACTACTGGATGGCCGACCGCACCGGCCTGTCCCCGTGTTTCGACGCCCTCACGGACTACTGCCTGGCCCAGCTCCCCGCCTGGAGCGACCTCACCCGCCGACTGTTCGGCGACCCCCGCAACCGCTACCGCAACTCCTCCGGCAGGACCGCGGGCTGGGCCGTCGCCATCTCCACCAACCCCCACGGCGGCAACGGATGGTGGTGGCATCCGGCGGGCAACGCCTGGCTGTGCAACACCCTCTTCGAGCACTACGAGTACACGCTCGCCCGCACCCACCTGGAACGCATCCACCCACTGCTGAAGGGCGCCTGCGAGTTCTGGGAGGCGCGGCTGATCACGACGACGGAACCCGGCGGCACCAAGGAAGTCCTCGTCGCCGACAGCGACTGGTCGCCCGAACACGGACCGCTGGACGCCAAGGGCATCACCTACGCCCAGGAACTGGTCTGGACACTGTTCGGCAACTATGCGCACGCGGCGGCCGAACTGGACCGGGACCACGAGCACGCCGCCCGGATCACCGCGCTGCGCGAGCGGCTGTACCTTCCCGGGGTCAGCCCGAGGACCGGCTGGCTCCAGGAGTGGATGTCACCGGACAACCTCGGTGAGACCACCCACCGTCACCTGTCGCCGCTGGTGGGCCTCTTCCCGGGCGACCGCATCCGCCCCGACGGCTCCACCCCGGAGGAGATCGTCACCGGCGCCACCGCCCTGCTGTCCGCCCGCGGCACCGAGAGCTTCGGCTGGGCGAACGCCTGGCGCGCCCTGTGCTGGGCACGACTCAAGAACGCGGACAAGGCCTACCAGCTCATCGTCAACAACCTGCGCCCCTCGACCGGCGGTGCCAACGGCACCGCCTTCAACCTCTTCGACATCTACCAGACCGAGCCGGGCCGCGGCATCTTCCAGATCGACGCCAACTTCGGCACCCCGGCCGCCGTGAGCGAGATGCTGCTGTACTCCCGCCCCGGCCACCTCGAACTCCTCCCCGCCCTGCCCGCCGCCTGGGCGGACTCCGGCTCGATCACGGGAATGGCCGTACGCGGCGGCTTCCTCGTCGACCTCGCCTGGAAGGACGGCCGGCCGACGTCGGCCCGTCTTCGCAGCACCGGCGGCCGGACCACCACCGTCGCCTTCGCCGGATCGTCCCGCAGGGTCGCGCTGAAACCGGGCGAGTCCGTCACCCTGACGGGCTTCACCCGATGAGGGCCCGGCTCGCAGGCGCCGCCCTGTGCGCCGCACTCGCCGTGGTCACCACCCCCCAAGCCGCCGCCGCACCGGGCGCCGCCTCGGCAACGCACGACGTGGTCACGTGGGCCGCGAGCGCCGACCGCCTCGGCGAGGGCACGCCCGGCCTCGCCTACCGGCTGGTCGTACGCACCAGCGCCGGCGGGAGCGACCTCAGGGTCCGTCTCTCGAACGCCTTCGGCGACCGGCCGCTGACCCTCGACAGTGTCTGGGCCGGCATCCAGCGGTCGGGCGCGGCACTCGTGCCCGGCAGCAACCGACGGCTCACCTTCGGCGGCGCGGGCTCCGTCACCGTTCCCGCGGGTGCCACGGTGCTCAGCGACGCCCTCCCCGGCCGCCGGCCCGCGGGAGCGAGCCTCGTCGTCAGCCTGCACAGCCCGGACGCGGCCGGCCCGGCGACCGGCCACGGGATGGCGATGCAGACGTCGTACACCGCCCGGGGCGACCACACCGCCGAGGAGGGTGCGGCCAACTGGACGGGCACGACCGGCTCCTGGTTCTACCTGGACGCCGTCACGGTACGGACCACCGACCGGACCGGCGCCGTGGCCGCGCTCGGCGACTCCATCACCGACGGCTGGCAGTCCACCTCCGGCCTCGACCGCCGCTGGCCCGACTACCTCGCCCGCCGTCTGCAGCGGACCGGCTCGGATGTCCGGGGTGTCGCCAACGCGGGAATCTCCGGCAACAAGGTCCTGGCCGACGGGGCCGGGCAGAGTGCGGTGAACCGACTCGACCGGGACGTCCTGTCCCTGCCGGGGGTCCGTACCGTGTTCCTCTTCGAAGGCGTCAACGACCTCAAGGCCCACACCGGCGTGACCGCCGCCGACCTCGTCGCCGGCTACCGCCAGATCGTCGCCCGGGCCCACGCGGCGGGCAAGTGCGTCGTCGGCGCCACGATCGCGCCGTTCAAGGGCTGGTCCGAATGGGACTCGGCCGCCGAAGCCGTACGACAGGAGGTCAACTCGTTCATCAGGACCGGCGGTGAGTTCGACGCGGTGACCGACTTCGACCGCATCCTGCGCAGCCCCTACGACGCCGAGCGCATGCTTCCCGTCTTCGACGGCGGTGACCACCTCCACCCCAACGACAAGGGCATGCAGGCGATGGCGGACGCCGTGGACCTCACCGCTCTCGCATGCGCGCGCCGATCTGAGCGATGAGCGTCCCGGTAGGCGCGGTACCACAATCAGGATGATGATTGACATGTCAATGATGATGCTAGGATCAACGGGTCCTAGGTGACCGGTCGGTCGCCGAACCGGCCCGGGCATCCCCGCGGGAGCCCGGGCTCTCGCCGTTCAGAGTTCAGTTGGAGTAACCGTGACCCGCACGCTGCAGAAATACCGAATCGGAGCCGCCTCGCTCGTCGCCGCCGCGGCGGCCGTCGTCGCCGTCGCGGCCCCGGCTTCGGCCGCTGCCATCCCCGGTGAAGAGGGCCAGTGGCATCCCTTGACCTACGCAAGCGGTCAGGTGGCGAGCGACACCATGGAGGGCGAGGCCCGTGACAACCGGAGCAACATCCTCCACGCGTGGGGCGGCGCCAACAACGACTACATCTGGGTCTCGCTGAACAACGGACCGGCCTACCCCCTGCCGGCGACGGCGGGCTCCCCCGACCACGCGCAGTCGTGGGCGGCGCCGACGGTGATCTGGACGAACGACGGTGGCCGGGGGAACTTCCGGATCTTCCACACCGGCAAGGACGGACACATCTACCAGCACCGGATACAGCTGACCACCAGCTACCAGATGCCCGCCACCCTGCCGTTCGCGACGCAGGTCCCCAATAACGCGCGGACCTACGACCAGCAGTCCGTGGCGGCCGCGGCCCTTCCGAACAACTCCTACATGCTGGCCTGGAACAGCCAGACCAGCGACGAGATCTACACGATGTACTACGACGCGGCCACCACGACGTACGCGGCCCCGTCGATCGTGCCGGGCGCCCTGAGCAAGGACGCACCCTCCCTGGCGGCCCAGGTGAACGACGGCGACGACCCCGCGCCCTGGGACCAGGTCGTCCTCGCCTTCAACGGCACCAACTTCCACCTCTACACGGCCCGGCAGCAGTACGGGAAGTCCACCTGGACCGGCCCGGCCGAAGTGCCCGGTTCCTACTCGACCTTTTCCCCGTCTGTCGCGCTGACCGACAACGGCTACGGCGCCATCGTCGCGCGCGACTACGACGGAACCATGGGCTCCTACGGCATCTCACGCAACGGTGCTGTGGTCGCATCGGGCAAGGATTTGGCCTACGGGTGGACCAACACCTCACCGCTGGCCACGTCCAGCGGCCCGCTCGTCTACTACGTCCACAACGCCGGGCCGTCCGCCGGGCTGAAGTGGAAGCAGGGCGCCGACTTCCGGTCGCTGCCCACGCCCCCCGCTCCGCAGTGGTAGGACGCTGAGAGAACCCGGTGAGGTCGCCGGCCCCCCTGCCGGGACGGCCGGCGACCGGGGAAGCGGCGCCGGGCGCCGACGCGTGCGCGCCCGGCGTCTCCACGCGCGCTCGATCACACCCCCGTCGCGCCCAGTGCCGTAGCGGCTCGCGGCGCAGGCCTGCCGGTCGACGACCGTCCCCTTCCCCCGCGGGCCGGGCATCACCCTGTGCGCACGACGTTCCTCACGCGGTCTCCCTACGGAGGCCGCGTTCTTCCGCATGTCATGAGCGGCTGCCCGGGCCATCGCACGGTCATAGAACCGCTGCGGCCGCGAGCCCCGCGTGAGCAGCCGCATGTCGCGAAACGGAGTCACGTGAAAAGCCCACGACCAGCGGCCACTCGGTTCACCGAGCCGCTGCTCTTCTTCCCCGCCCTGTTCAAAAGACGCAGAAATCCGTCACACAGCAGCAGAATCCTGCTGATCTTCGCGCTGGCGATCGCGGTGGTGGCGGGACTCCTCGACCTCGGCACCGCGCAGCGGGCCGGCGCGGTCGTCGGCGACCGGAACGTGGTCAGCTGGAACATGGAAGGCGCCAACTCCCCCACCGAGGACAGGTGGCGGACCGGCGTCGCGTTCCTCGCCGCACGAGCGGATGTGGTGGCACTCCAGGAAGCAGGGCCCACAAATCCGCCGTCGGCACCCGGCACCCAGGCTCACGACATCACCACGGACGACGGCCTGCTGATCGGTCGCAACGCCACCGGCCAGATCCCCGTCCTGCCCCCCGAGGCCGGCCGCCGCGTCAGACACAGCATCTGGGAGTTCGGCACCAGCCGTAACCGCCAGCAGCGCCACGTCTACTTCCTGGCGACCGACAGGGGGGCGAACGCCATCGGTTGGGATCACTCCGTCAACCGCGTCAACCTTGCCATCGTCTCGTCGGTGCAGGCCGACAATGTGGCCATCATCCCCAACCCTCTGGCCAGGGACACCGGGGATCACCCCTACTCGGCCCGGGCGGCTCTGGGCATCCGTATCGGGGACACCTGGTATTTCGATCTGCACGGCCTGTCCGGCAGTGGGAACGATGACGCCCCGCTTCTGCAAAGCATCGACGAGTTCGTCGACGCCACGCCCCTGAGCTGGAATGCCCGGAACTGGATCGCGGTCGGTGACTACAACCGGGACCTGCAACGGGCGCAACTTCAGATCCCGGCCGAGACGCAGATCTACCGAACCGGCACCTTCACCCACGGTGTAGGCGGACAGGGAAGCGGCACCCCCAGTGAACTCGACTACGGGGTGGGGACCGCAGGCAACATCGGCCTGATCGGACGGGTCACCAGCAACGGCTTCGCTTCGAGATCCGACCATCTTCCCGTGCATTTCGGAGCCCTGCGTGCCGCCGCGGAACCCACGGACCTCTACGAGGACGCCACGGTGGAGAGCATGGAGGCCGGTGGCGTACTCGACGCCGTCCACGGTGAGACCGCCGAGGGCACGCCCATCAACAGCAACCTGCGCAACGGCGGGACGAACCAGCGCTGGACCGTGCGGCAGTACGACGACGGGTCACTGCAGTTCGTAGGACTGGGCAGCGGACGCTGCATCGACTACCTCAACGACGACGACCCCGATCCGGGCGAGCCGCTGCAGCTCTGGAACTGCACCAGTGGCCAGAGTCAGCTCTGGGCACCGGAGGATCTGGGCAACAGCGAGTACCAACTGCACAACCTGGTCAACGAGGACCTGTGCATGACCGTCCGAGGGGGGCAGCCCGACATCCACGACCCCACGCAGATCGAGCTCGCGTGGTGCCTCAACAAACCCGGCCAGCGGTGGATTTTCACACCGTCCGTGGCCCACACCACCCCCGACAGCGAGCCGTGGGACTTCTCCCAGCACGTGTCCGGCCCGGTCGCACTGGAGTCCCTCAAGGCCGGCGGACTCATGGACGTGAGCCGTAACCAGACCGGGAACGGCGCGCTGATCGTCCAGTACCACCGGACCAGGAAGCCCAACCAGGGCTGGTACCTCGACTACATCAAGAACGCCGCCACCACCAGGGCCGCAAGCGACGACGGGAACATCGTCACGTTCCGGGGCGTGCAGAGCAACCGGTGCCTCGACATCCACAACCCGGAGAGCGCCGTGTCCGGGCGTGAGGTGGTCATCTTCGACTGCCAGCCAGGTCGGACCAGCCAGCAGTGGAAGCTCGAACAACTGCGGGGAGAGGAGGTCGTCGTGCACAGCGTCGCCCACCCCGAACTGTGCCTGGACGTCTTCCACGGTCCCACCGACCCGGACGAGGGGTATCTGGACGTCTACACCTGCAGCAGCCCCGACGACCGCTACAAGAACCAGACGTGGTTGTTCACGCCCTACGACCTGTCCGGTGACCCCGTCCCCGACTCGGACGACGACACCTGGGACTGGCCGGACGACAACGTGCTCCTGGCCGGGCCCGGAGGGGCCGGAGAGGATCTCACCTCCGCCAACCGCGCCGCTCCGCTCCCGGGCATGCCCGACTGGTCGCGCGTCGGCTACCAGGGTGGCCAGCCGCTGCCCGGCGTGAACAGCAGCAGCATGACCGATGACGCGTCGTGCATCATCACCGCCGCGGAACTCGACTCCGCATTCGGGGTGAAGGCGGACGACGGGGCAGACGACACCACGGGGCTGCAGAAGGCGATCGACGACGTCAAGGCCCGCTGCTCACCGCAGGCCAACTACCGCCGGATCTCCCGCATCGAGCTCCCGGCGGGCACTGTGAACGTGTCCCGCCAGATGTACGTCGACGCCAGCTTCCTGGTCATCCGCGGCCAGGGCTCCGGCAGCGGCGGCACGAAGCTCGTGTTCCGGCCCGACACCAACACCCGTTACGACACGCTGATCAACGGGCGGTGGGACCAGGACACCATGAAGGCCGGCACCGCTCCCGACGAGGGCTCCGGCGGTTGGATCTGGCCCGGACGAGGCCTGTTCCGGGTGCAGACGCGGGAGGTGGCCACGCGGTACCAGGACGACTGGGCCGCGGCTCCGGCCAACCGCAAGGACCTGTTCGAAGGCAGCGTGAACCAGCACTGGGCCTCCGGCGTCAAGCTGTCCGCGGCCGCCGACGACCCCGGGTTCTCGGCCCGCCGGGGCCAGAACGAGATCCACCTGGATCCCAAGGCCGTCATGACCAGGTTCACCCCCGGAGCCTACGTCTGGGTGGGCGCGGCCAACAGCAGGAAGTTCTACGCGGAGCAGGGCATCAGCGGCGCTCAGGAGTCCCTGGAGGACGCCCTCCACATGCGCCAGCAGATGTTCCAGGTCGCCTGGGTGGACGCCACGGCCAAGACCGTCACGCTGGACCGTCCGCTGGAGTGGGACCTGCCGGTCGACGACACGTCCGACGGTTCGGCCCAGTTCGGTGACAAGCCGTTCCCCAGCAAGATCACCCCGCTGAAGATCGTCGAGGGAGTCGGCTTCGAGAACTTCGCCTTCACCCAGGACATGAACGGGCTGCCCAAACTGGGCGGCGGCACCTACCAGCTGACCCCCGCCCAGGCCGTGCACAACTACGGCAACATGGCGCCCGAGTACGCCATGCACGGCATCGTCTTCAAGTGGGCCGCCAACAGCTGGGCGCGCGGTCTGACCGCCACCATGACCGGCTCCCACCCCATCGTCACGGAGGACGCGCTCAACCTGCAGATCGAGCACAACAGCTTCGACGGCGCCTGGAACAAGGGCAAGGGCGGCAACGGCTACCTCCGCGGCAGCCGCGTGTGGCAGTCGCTCTACGCGTACAACCTCAGCCGCAACCTGCGCCACTTCACCTTCCAGTGGTCGGCCAGCGACAACGTCGCCTTCCGCAACGACCTCGACTCGGACCTGAACCTGCACGGTGGCTGGGAGCACGGGAACCTGTTCGAACAGAACACGGTGAAGACCCCGTACGACCACCGTTCCGGCAGCTGCACCGCCAACTGCGGCGGCGAGGGCGGCGAGGTCGACGAGGGGACCTGGTACCCGGTCTGGTGGGCGGCGGGCCCGAAGGCGATCAAGTGGTCCGGTTCGTCGGGCCCGCAGAACGTCTTCTACGACAACACGCTGACCAAGCAGACCACCCCGGACGGTGCCTTCGTACCGTACGGCCCCTACGGCTCACGGCGCGGCACCGCGTACGAGTTCGGCTCGGACAGTGCTGATCCACGCCAGTTCCGTCACCTGGGCCAGTCCGGCCAAATCATCCCGGACTGGACGGGACGGGAAACCGCGGACTACACGGATCAGGGGGTCGCGACCCGCGAGGAGGGGCTGCCGTCGCTGTTCCTGCGCCGGTGACGTACCTGTCCGTCACCATCACGCCCGGCGTCCGCGTCAGCGGGTGACTCGTCGGGGCGGTCCGATGCGACACGGGCCCGGCATGACCATATGCCGGGCCCGTGCCCGTCCGCCGTACGGCCGGGACCAGCCGATGCCGTGAGAAACACGTTGTACAGGACAACTCGACGGGCGAGAGTTTTTCCATCGCGAGTTACAGTCGATTTCATGAGCAGTGGTGCGCGCCCCGGGGAACTGGGTGCCTTTCTCAGGGCCCGCCGGGCCGGTCTCAGCCCCAGGACGGTCGGACTGCCGGACACGGGGAGGCGTCGTGTCACCGGCTTGCGGCGTGAGGAAGTCGCGGAACTGGCAGAGATCAGCACAGCCCAGTACACCCGCCTGGAGCAGGGCCGCATCCGCCCATCGGCACCGGTCCTCGACGCCCTTGCGCGGGTTCTGCACCTCGATGACGAGCAGCGCGCCCACATGTTCGATCTGGCGGGGCATGCCGCCGACTCTGGACGGCCCGTGCGGCGGCCCGCGCAGCAGGCGCGGCCCCGGTTGCTTCGTGTTCTTCACGACCTGAACCGCAGTCCTGCGATGATTCTCGGCCGGCGCATGGACATTCTTGCGTGGAATTCACTCGCGGCGGCATTGATCACCGAATTCTCGGAGATCCCGGAGAAGGACCGGAACTTCCTGCGCCTGCTCTTCACCGACCCGGCCATGAGGGAGCTGTACGCCGATTGGGAGGGCATCGCCCGGGCCGGCGTGGCACAACTGTGCTCGGAGGCGGCTCGCGATCCCGACGACGCCCGCCTGTTGGCCCTTGTCGGTCAACTGTCGGTTCGGGACCCCGATTTCCGTACGTGGTGGGCGACCCGCCACGGCGCGGTCCATGGTGCCGGGGTGCACAGACTGCATCATCCGATCGTCGGTGAACTGACCTTGGACTGGGACACCCTCGTCCCGGCCACCGGAGCCGATCAGCGACTCGTCGTCTGGTCGGCCGAGTCCGGCACGCAGGCGCACGACAAGTTGCTCATCCTTGCCTCCTGGGGCCGGACGCCGCGGGAGTGAGGCGCGCCTTCCGCCGGCACCTGGCGCGGGTGCCGACGCCGCATCTGGGGGCATGCGCTGGTCTCGTGGCTTGATTTGGCTGTTGTGGCAGGGGGCAACGCCCGCGCTGCTTGTGCTAGTTGACACCTCATAGAATACTTGTTGTGTCAATCAAGTGGTTGTCGTGCCGTCGAAGTGCCCCACTCGGGCGACCGGCGGTGGGACACGAGACACACACGGAGGAATGGCCATGAAGACACGTAGCGGTGTACGGCGCCGTGCGGGTGTGGTGGCGACGCTCATGACCGGAGCCGCGGTCCTGCTGGGCGGCGCGACTGCCCAACCGGCTGCGGCCGCGACCGCGGAGATCCCCTGGGGGCAGGCGAACTTCTACACCGGCTACTACACGGACGGAGTCTTCACCGGTGACGTGTTCCCCATACCCGACACCGGCACCACGACGCCGTCGGAGTGCATCAACCTCCCCGAGCCGATGAGGTCCATCGCCAACTTCAAGTACGCGTGGGTCGAGGTGTACTCGGGCGAGGACTGCACGCACATCATGGGGCGCATCACGGGGCTGCACGGCGGGACCCTGCCCCTTCCGGCCCTGAGCTACAAGGTCCTCGTCTCCTACTGACGAGGACCGGGGCGAGGTGGTCGTCCTGGCGCGCGGATCCGGCGTGACCCGAGCCGGTGATCCCGCCGCCCGACCCGAGACGATCCGCCGGTGGCGGCACCGTCCGCCCGTCCGGAACCCGTGGTCTCGCCCACCCTCGTGGGCCCGCGGCCCGGCACTGATGCGCGGCGACCGGGTGAGCGGGGGCGGGCCGCGGTGCCCCCCCCGCCCACCCGTGCCGGTCAGCGCAGTCCGAAGGCCCGGTCGAGAGTCTGCACCACACTGTTTCCGTCACGGTCCCGCGCGCCGACCCGGAGCGTGACGAACCGAGCGGACCGGGGTGCGCGCAGCATGGTGCGCCAGCCGTCACCACGGCGGTCGAGACCGGCGCGTTCCCAGGTCCGTCCGTCGTCGTACGAGAGCTCGACGGAAGGCCTGCCGACGGCAACGTCCACGCCGGGGAGGTGCGAGGCGGTCACCGTCAGGCCGGCGTGGCGGACCGCGCGGCCCATCGCGTCGGTGTCCACGCCGTAGTCCAGCTGGATCAGGGGCAGCACGGTGTCCGCGTCGGTGGCTCCCGACGTGAACCTCCACTCAGTGAGCGTGTGACGGGAGTAGGGGTTGGCCCAGCTGCCGCGGTCGTTGTCGACCACCAGCCGATACGGCAGCCGCTCGGGGGCCAGCCCGGACAGCAGCAGCTTCTCGTCATTGCTCCAGGGGAAGGCGTGGTCCCCCTGATGGAGCGTCACCAGGTCCTTCACATCGTAGTTCCCGTGCGCCGAGCCGATGTGCCCGGCACCCGAATCACCCCAGCCGGGCACAGGCAGCCACATCGTGTCGCCGTAGCGCACCGGCTGGGCGCCGATCCGGCCCATCCGGGGCCGTTGGATCGGCCCGAACCAGGAGACCCGGCTGGTCGTACCGCGGCGGTAGGTGGTGAAGTTCTCCAGGGACTGCCCCATCTCGTCGTAAATGCCGGCGTCGTCCAGCCAGGGGACGTCGGCGGTGACCCAGTCGGTGCGCTTGCCCTGTGCGGGGGCGGGGAAGGCCGACCAGACGCCCCCGAATCCCTGCTGATCCGAGCGGTACTCGTACGCCTTGCCCTGACGGTAGTTGCGGAAGAGGACGTCCACGCGAGCCAGGTCGCTGCGCCGCTCGCGCCAGGTGGGGTCGGCGGGGACGCCACCTGTCCAGTGACGCACCACGTCGTAGAGATAGTCGGTGGTGGGGTTCGAGGTCACCTTCAGTTCGACCCTGCCGCGCCGCAACTCGTCGAGGAGTTCCGCTCCCTGGTCGGTGTCCAGCATGGCCATCGACAGCGGAGCCGGATCACCGTCCAGGACTCCGTCCTCGGTCGCAGGCAGCCGGCCGAAGCCGTCGTTGACGACCACGATCAGCCGTGCACCGGCACGCGCCGCCGCGGCCGCCTGCTGCTCGGGGCTGAGGCTGTCGCTGCGCCGCACCACCACGGCCTTGCCCCGCACACCCGCCTCGGCGAGTTCGCCGGGCGAGCCCGATCCGCCGAAGACCGCCGTCAGTCTCCTCGTTCCGGCCGGCAGGGGAACGATCCCGCGCTTGACGAGGATGTCACGGTAGGCGCGTGACCGTGTCGCGACGGTCAGCGCCGGCTGCTCCATGCGGAAGCGGGCACCGAAGGTGAAGCCTTCGACGTCCTGACGAGCGGACGGAAGCGCCCAGATGCTGTCGTGGGCGTCCTCGGTCCTCATGACGGTCGTCAGCGAGCTGTCGCCGAACTCCTGGTACACGTCCAGCCGCGACAGCAGGGCGTCGGCCTGCTGCGGCACCGTGGCGCGTATCTGCCGGAGCTTGCGTCCGTCCAGCGTGACCGTGCGGTCCTGATCGACCTCGGTGCGCTGGAAACTGAGCAGCGCAAGGCCCTGCGAGTGGGGGCCGTTGGCCCCGGTGACCGTAGACAGCAGCCATCCGCTGTAGTCGCCCGGCGGAACCCGCAGGGTGGCGCTGCCGTCGTCGTCGAGGGTCACCGACGACCAGAGGTTGCGCCCGGCGATGACGGCCGAGGCACCGGCGAGCGGCTGCCCGGAGCGGTCCCTGGCGGTGAGGGTCAGATTGTGTCGCTCGCCCTCCCTGGAGACGCCGATCAGGGTCCGGGCGCGGACGGAGCCGGAGGCGTCGGTCGCGACGATCAGGCCGCTGACCGGGTGGTCGGCGGGAACCCGGCCGAGCGTCGTCGTCAGTCCCACCGAGGTGGTGCCGTGCGCCGGGACGGTCACCCGCCGGGCGGACAGCGCGAAGGCGTCCGCGGCGGTGCCGGCGTCGACCGTCAGATCCAGGTCGAGCGCCCTGCCGCCGGTGTTGGTGTACGTCACGGTACGCACGTCGGTCTGCCCGGGAGCCGTCGGCCAGGTGTGGAAACCGGCGTAGGCGCTCGCCGTCGCGAACACGTCCGTGCCTACCGCGGCTTCGGCATCGACCCGCCCCGCGCCGGCCTCGTACGGGGTGTGGTGTGCCGTGGCCTTCGCACTGCTCACCAGGGCCTGCTTCAGCTGCTGCCCGGTCCAGTCCGGATGCGCGGCGGCCACGAGCGCGGCGACGCCGGCGACGTGCGGTGTGGCCATCGACGTGCCGCTCATCGTCGTGTAGTCCCCTGACCCCGCCGTGTCCCGGGACCGGGCTGCCAGGATGTCGACGCCCGGCGCCGTGATCTCCGGTTTGAGCCCGTCGTCACCGCGCCGCGGTCCCCGGCCGGAGAAGTCCGTGAGACGGTCCGAGGCGTCGACCGCTCCCACCGTCAGAGCGGCGTCCGCCGCGCCGGGGCTGTCGATGGAGTGCGGGGAGGGCCCGGAGTTGCCGGCCGCTACGACGAACAGCGCGCCCGTCTCGGCGCTGAGCGCGTCCACCGCCTGGCTCAACGGGTCGGTGCCGTCCCCGGAGCCGCCCAGGCTCATGCTGACGATCTTGGCCCGCTCGGTCCGGGCGGCCCACTCCATACCGGCGATGATCCAGGACGACTGGCCCTCCCCTCGCGGGTTGAGTACCTTGCCGATCGCCAGGCGTGCCCCGGAGGCGACTCCCCGTTCCCCGCCGCCGGAGGCCGCCCCGGTGCCGGCGATCGTCGAGGCGACGTGGGTGCCGTGGCCGACCGTGTCGGTCACGCCCGCGTCGCCGGGAACGAAGCCGGCGGTGGCCTCCACCTGTCCTTTCAGATCGGGGTGCCCCACGTCGGCACCGCTGTCCAGGACCGCGACCTTCACCCCGGCCCCGGTGTTGCCCGCCGCCCAGACCGGCGGCGCTCCGATCTGCGCGGTCGAAGCGGCCAGGTCCGCGGTCACCTTCCCGTCGAGCCACACCTTGGCGATGCCGTCGGCGAACGCCGGATGCGCGGATTTCGGCCTCGCACCGGGGCCGCTGGTGAGCGCGGACCAGAAGGCGCGGGCCTGTGTGCGCTTCTCCGCGACGGCGGCGCCCCCGATGCTGTCCAGCCTGCGCACGGAGGCCGAACCCGCCAGCCTCGTGATCCGGGACGAGCCGGCGGCCTCGCCGGTGTAGCGGACGATCAGCGGGAGGCTGTCGCTGTGCGCGTCGTCGTAGCCGTCGGCGATCAGGCGGGTCACGTTGAACAGTTGCTTGTCGAGCCGTCCCGAGGCGATGTAGGGGAGGACGGCGGGCGGATAGACGTAGGTCGAACCGTCCAGCACCACGGTGTGGTGGCCGGTCGTGCCCTGGTCAGCGACCTTGACGCTCCGGACCATGGTGCGTCCTTCGGAGAGGGTGACTGTGACCTCGTCGCCGGTGATGAGCGTGACGCGGTGGGTGTCCGCGGCGTCGTCGGTCCGCTGCAGTGCCTGTGACACCGGAGCGATGGCCGGGGGGACCGCTGCGGTCGCAGGCAGGACCCCCAGCGTCAGGGCCGCTACCGCGGCGAGTGCGATCGGTCCCGGTCTGGGAACAGGAACACTGGGCAAGAGGACTCCCTCAAGTGAGCTCTTCACGCCATGCCGATCAGCCGTCCGAAGCATGTTCCGCATCGGCCGGCGAATCATTTACCTGACAAGTAATGCGCCGACATTCAAAGTGTTGGCGAATGGCAAGTCAAGAGACGGTCCGCCCGTCTGCGTCGACAGCGGGAAATAAAAAATTGACCGAACAAATAGTTTAGGGTGTCGATCACCGGATTCGGCGTGGCAGGAGGCGCTCGAGGGCGCGGTACCGGGCTTGGTGTCCCGGGACCGCGAAGACGTCGGGAACCGCAGGGTCGTCGCGGAAGGAGCGTGGCCGCGATCGCGGTCCCGCTCCCGCGGACGGAGGCTCGGGGGAGGGGAGGCGGTGATCCCGCCCGCCGACTGCCCCGTGCGAGGGGAGCGGCCGTCGGCGGCCTCGGCCGACCGGGGCCTTCCGCCGTGCCGTCGTCTTCACCACAAGGACTTTTCGATGCACCAGAGCGGCCACGCCCGGAGCGCCGCCACGAGATGCCGCCCGCTCCTTTCCACCGTCTGGCGCGCCTGGCCCTGCGCGTAGCCCGCACCCGGGCCAACGACGCCACTTCTGCCTGGGCCGGATCGCCGCTGCGGGGACGAGGGCCGACACGATGCCGATAATGGGCGAGCAGCTCGTGTACGGCCAGCGTCTGACGCGCCGGAGGGGCAACGGCGAATCGAAGGACGAGGCCGTCTTCAGGACCATCGTCGACCTGCTGGGCGGCGTCACCAGGGTCCCGGACGCGGTCGACGCGGCCGGACACCGCGCATCGGCATCTCCGGCAGGACCACCCTTGCCTGCACGGGCTCGCAGACGTACTTCACCGGGTCCGGGACCCGGGGCACCGGCGCCCCGCGCGACGTGCTGTTCCACATCGACGCCGTCGTGGAACGCGAGGTCGTCGACCGGCACGGAGAGGTAGCGAAGGGGGCCGTGGGCTCGCCCCTCGGCAGTCAGGAAGGAAATACCGATGAATTGTCGGTGAATCCGGTCAACTCGCTATGCACACGCATGCGGGTTTCATCCCGTTTGCCGGCCCATGGACGGATGCCCGGCGTCGAACGGGTCGCCATAAGGAGGAGAGAGCCCCTACTCGATTTGCACGTCTGCGGCCTTCCGGACGAAATGCTCAGGAAGAAGCGCTGGGCGCGAACCACCGGCGCGAGCTGCGCTGGTGGAGCAGCACCAGCATCGCCGCGCTCAGGACCACACCGATCACGCCCCCCGCGCTCCTTTCCGCCACCATCGCGACGAAAGCACCGACGCTGTACACCGACAGCGCCACGGTGAGGGTGATGCGCACGACGCCACGGCCTGGCTGGAGGTAGAAGACATGGACAGCACTGGCCGCAGCGGGCAGGAGCGACAGCACCTGCACGAGCAGAGAACCGGGGTAGGACTGCAACGCGATACCCACCACGGCGATCGCCACGAAAGCCATGAGTACACAGAGCAGTACGCGCAGCGCCCTGACTGCACCGGGAAGCGCCATCGGGATCTCCTTGAGCTGTCGCCGAGGACCACAAAGCCTGCATGGCTATAACGGGCCCACACGATGCCGGGTTCACTCGCGCGTTGTCCCTCTCCCGGGTCGGCCGGTCCTCGCGGCGGCGCCCGGACACGGCGTGGGCGATGCCCCACGGTGCTGGAAGACAAGAGCCTGCCCGGAGGGCACATGTCTCGTGACCGTGTGACGCGCGCCACAGGAACCGGTGCTGCCACGTGGACAATGCTGGGACGTGGACTACTCACTGCACACCCGGATACGGGCAGGCGACCCCGAGGCGTTCCGCGAGCTCTTCCGTGACCACGCCCGACTGGTCCACCGGCACGCGGTACGCGTGACCGGGGACTGGGCCGTCGCCGAGGACATCGTCTCGCTGACCTTCTTGGAGGCGTGGCGGCTGCGCGCCAGGCTGCGGGACGAAGGCGACAGCGCGCGCCCCTGGCTGATGGGCATCGCCGTGAACGTGCTGCGCAACACGACCCGCGCTGCGCGCCGCCACCAGCGAGCCCTGGAGCGCCTGCCGGCCAAGGAGAGGGCTCCGGACTTCGCGGACGAAGTCGTCGGCCGCATGGCCGATGCCGACCAGCTGGCCGCCGCCCAACAGGGCCTGAAGAAGCTGAACCGGAGCGAGCGCGAGGTCTTCACCCTCGCCGTGTGGTCCGGGCTCAGCTATGCGGAGACGGCGGCCGTCCTCGGCGTCCCGGTCGGCACCGTGCGCTCCCGTCTGTCCCGCGCCCGCAAACGCCTGAGCAAGTTGGCCGAGGAAGAACTGAGGAAGAGCAGGGAACCGCTGCCGCACAACGGACAAGTACGGGGCGGCCGCACTTCCGCGGCCCGGTCCCACGAGTCGTACGAGGAGGGGTCCGCATGACCCGCAGGACGTCGCGGCGGCAGGAGCCGCTGGACGACGCGAAACTGTCCCGTTTGCTGCCGGCACCGGGAGACCCGCAGCTGTCGCCCGACCGTCACCTGCTTCTCGAGGAACACCTGATGAACGAGATACAGCGCACCGCACCTGCCCCTGCGCCACCCCGCCGTGTCGTACGCCGTGCCTTGCTGATCGGTGTCCCGGTCACCGCCGCCGCCCTGGCTGGCACATTCGCCTTCACCATGCTGACCGGTTCCGGGGGCAGTCGTACGACCGTGGCCACTCCGCACCCGGTCGAAGCGCCAGTCGTCCGCATCGAGACCGGCAGCACCGCCCGGCTCGCCTCCACCGTCGAGCGCATCGCCGCCGCCGCCTCGACCGACAAGACGCCCGAACCAGGCCCTGGCCAGTACATCTACACCAAGAGCAAGGTCTCCTACCTCTCCGTCTCGCACACCGACTGGGACAAGTCCAGCACCCGGGTCCAGCCCCCGCACATCCGCGAGACGTGGAAGACCCCCGACGGCAAGCAGGGCTGGCTGGACGAGCCCGGCTACCAGCCCGAGGGCGGTGTCCCCCTCGACAGTGACGTGGAGAGCACCGTGAACGGCCCCTCCTACCGCTACCTCAAGACGCTGCCGACCGACCCGGACGCCCTGCTGAAGAAGATCTACAAGGAGACCGAGGGCCAGGGGAACTCCCCGGACCAGGAGGCCTTCGCCACTGTCGGCGACCTGCTCAAGGAGCAGCTCGCACCGGCCGAGCTGAATGCGGCGCTGTACCGGGCCGCGGCCAGGATCCCCGGCGTCGTGGTGGTTGACCGTGCTCAGGACGCCGCAGGACGTGAGGGCATCGCCCTGGCCCACGTCGACCAGCAGAGCGGCGATCGCACCGAGTGGATCTTTGACCGCAATACGTACGCCTATCTCGGCAGCCGGGCTGTCCAGGTCAGAAAGACCGACGACGTCGAGCCCGGCACAGTCCTCGAACGCACTGCCGTGCTTGAGCGGGCCGTCGTCGACGCCCCAAAGCAGCGCCCAGGCGCGCGAGGTACCGATGCGTGAGAGGCGATCACCCCACCGGGATCCCGCTGGGCCATCGAGCGCCTGCAGCGTGTACGGCATCGCGCGGTCCGCGTCCGCGATGTGAACGCGTCCTGCGCGTCCGTCCTGGCCTCGCCCGGGAAGCCGACGTGCCGTCGCATCGCCAAGCTCGGCAGGCAGGCGACCCGGCTCCTCGGGCCTGCACTGGGAAGATCTCGACCTCGATGGCTGTACTGCTAGCGACCACCGCTCCCTCCAGCACACCTACACCGGCGGCCTGACCTCCTGCCCTGGGTCCATGAGAAGTGATCTTGTGTCCGGTTTGTCATGTCAGTCTGGTTCTCGATGTGCCAGTGGCCGCGGATCCAGGCGGCGAGTCAGCTGCCGGTGGCCGCGCCGGGCGGCAGGCTGATGACCAGGTGGATCCGCTCGATCGTCAGCTTGCCCGTGCCCCGGTCCCGCCTCCAGAGCACGACCGTGCAGGGCCTGGCGGGCGTGGGGTAGGAGAGGTGGGCGAACGCGGCGGTCTTCAGACGTCGGCTCTCGTCTCGTGGTGAGCCCGGCCGCGTACGTAGTGGGCCAGGCGGACATCGTGCCAGGGCAGACGTCGGACGCTCTGATGGAGGGCAGGGGGGTTCCGCCACGGCGAGACAGGTTCCCGGAGGAAGTGGCCGATGGTCTGGCCCAGAGCGTCGCCCTCCGCGGCGGCCAGGACGAGACGGATGGTCGTGGCGTGGCGCGGGCGGATCAGGCCGGTCAGCGGGTCGGGCAGGAATCCGCGCAGGGTCAGGACACGCTGCGGGGCATCAGCGACCCACTCGCCGATCGCCGTGGTCGAGGCGGCGCCGGACAGGACGGCGCAGGCCGCAGCGGTGAGCAGGGCTGTCCGCGGGTGACGGATGCCTCGACAGGCCCTCGATCAGGACACCGCGGCCGGATGACTGAGTTCAACGACGCCTCACCACGTAGGACACGGTCTTAAGGTATCCGTACGAGCGGTCCCTCCCCAGCGACGCTCTAATCCTGGTCTCAGGTTGATCAGGGACCATCAGCGGCAAAAACATCGACTGGAGGGGGCGGGCCGGCGTGCGAATCATGATCGCGGATGATGACGCGGCCATCCGTGAGTCGCTGGAGCGGGTGCTCCAGGTCGAGGGTTACGACACCAGCACCGTCGCCAACGGTTTCGCCGTGCTCGACGAGGTCGGTGGGGCCGGCGGTGACACGTTGGATCTGCTGCTCCTCGACGTGATGATGCCCCGCCTCGGCGGGTTGGAGACCTGTCGGCGACTGCGGGCCGCGGGCCGTGATCTGCCGGTCCTGATGCTGACCGCCCGTGACCAAGTCTCCGACCGGGTCACGGGGCTGGACGCGGGCGCCGACGACTACCTGCCCAAGCCGTTCGCCACCGAGGAGTTGCTGGCCCGGGTGCGGGCCCTGCTGCGCCGGCGCACGCCGGCCGACGAGGAGTCGCACATCCTGTCGTTCGCCGACGTCCGGCTCGACCCCGACAGGTTCGAGGCGTGGCGGGGCGGGCGGCCACTGCACCTGACCCGGACCGAGTTCTCCCTCCTGGAGGTCCTCTTGTGCAACGCGACCCGGGTCTTGACCCGCGACGCACTGTTCGAGGCGATCTGGGGCTTCGGTATGAGCTCCACCGCCAACAATCTCCAGGTATACGTGAGCTACCTGCGCCGCAAGATGGAGGCGGAGGGTGAGCCGCGATTGATCTACACGCTGCGTGGCCTGGGATACACGTTGCGGGAGACCCCTCCGTGAACAGGACCGCCGGCCGGGGGCCGCGCCGGCTGATTCGATGGTGGCGTCGGCGGTCCCTGCGGGCGAGGCTGACGGTGATCGCGGCGACGGCCATCGCGGTCAGTGTGTTCGTGGCCTTCCAGGTGGCCAGCGAGCTGTTGGCCTGGCAGCTGCGGGACACCGTCGAGGAACAGCTGCGCGCCGATGCCCGCGTCCTGGCGACGAACGCGGAGCGCGCCGGTCTGGCGCAGGTCGAGCTGCCGCCGCATCCCGGATCCGGTCGGCTGGTGCGGGTCGTCCTGCCCGACGGCTCGATCCGGACGCCGGCCGGGCAGCCCGCGCTTCCTCCGGTCAGCGATGACGCCGGGCGCGTGGCGCGGGGCGCGTCGGCCGACCTGTTGGAGTCCAACGGCAGCGACGAAGAAGGCTACGCCATCTACACACTGCGGGCGGGTGACGGCGCGGTCCAGGTGGCCCGCGCCGTCGACGACGGCCCGATCAACCAGTTCGGGTTCGGCATGCTGCTGATCGGTCTGCTCTGCGTAGCCGGTGGCGCCGTTGTCGGGCGGACCGTGGCGCGGACTGGGCTGGCACCGATCGACCGGCTGACCTCCGCCGCGGTACGTGTCGCGCACACCCGGGAGCTCGACGCCGACATCCCGGACGAGGGCGGTGGGGAGATCCGGCGGCTGATCCAGTCGATCAACGACATGCTCGCCGCGCTGCGGGACTCCCGGCAGGCCCAGCGGCTGCTCGCCGAGGACGCCGCCCACGAGCTCAAGACCCCGCTCACCAGCCTGCGCCTCAACGTCGAGTTGCTGATCCGGCTCGATCGGCGCGGCACCCTGGACAGCGCACTGCCGGCGGAGAGCCGCACCCGGCTGCTCAACGATCTCGGCGCCCAGGTGGCCGAGTTGAGCACCCTGGTTGCCGAGCTGACCGACCTGGCGCGCGGCGACGTCAGCGACGAGAGCACCGAGGTGCTCGACCTTGCCGACGTGGTGGTGGCCGCCGCGACCCGGGCGGAATCCCGCATGCCCGACATCGAGGTGGCGCTCGACGTGACCTCTGCGTGGGTGAACGGGCGCCCCGCTGCGCTCGAGCGAGCGGTGCTCAATCTCATCGACAACGCCGGCAAGTGGTCCCCTGCTGACCAGCCGGTCCAGGTCCGGCTTCGTGTCGAGGAGGAGTCGGTGGTGCTCGAGGTCGACGACGCCGGGCCGGGCATCGACGCCGCAGACGTACCGCGGCTGTTCGAGCGGTTCTACCGTGCCGACAGCGCCCGGGGGTTGCCGGGATCCGGTCTGGGGCTGTCGATCGTGCAGCGGGTCGTCGACGCCCACGGCGGCCGGGCCACCGTCGCCCGCTCCGCACGCGGTGGCGCGCTGCTTCGGGTCGGCCTTCCGGCCGCGGCCCCGCCCGCCCCTGTCGCGCGGCCCACCACAGGGGAGGACACGGTGGCGTCCTGACCCGCCCCGGCGGCGCGGGAGAAGGACGGTGGCCCTCGGCCATGGCCCCCCCCGCGGCTCACCACCGGGGCAGGACGCCGCGATGCGCCGGCCCCAGCCCCGGCGCGTGGCGCAGGACCGGAGGGCGGCGACCGTCGGGCCCACGAAAAGGATCCGGGACGGGGTCTGGAGCCCCGTCCCGGATCACGTCCGTGCCGCCTCGCTCACCGTTGCAGCGCGGACTCCTCCACGCCGGCGAGCGGCTGTCGACCGTCCGGCAGCTCCGCCGCTGGACGGGACAACCGGCTCGGCCACCACATGCGCTGGCCGATCAGAAAGGTAAGGGCGGGCACCAGGACCGACCGCACCAGCAGGGCGTCGAGCAACACACCGAAGGCCACCAGGAAACCGACCTCGACCAGCATCACCAGCGGAAGTGTGACGAGGACCCCGAACGTGGCCGCCAGGACCAGGCCTGCCGAGGTGATGACGCCACCGGTGGCCGAGAGGGCCTTGAGCATGCCCTCACTGGTACCGAGGCGCAGGGTCTCCTCCCGGGCCCGGCTGGCCAGGAAGATGTTGTAGTCGACGCCGAGCGCCACCAGGAACAGGAACGCCAGCAGCGGCACCGAATAGTCGACACCCTCGAACCCGAGGATCGTGTCGAAGACGAACACGCTGCCGCCGAAGGCCGCGGCGAATGAGACGACCACGGTGGCCATCAGGACCAGCGGGGCCAGGACCGCGCGCAGCAGCAGCCCGAGGATGATCAGGACGACGACGAGCACCAGGGGGATCACCAGCTTCTCGTCACGCCTAGTGGTCACCTCGGTGTCGAGGTTCTCCGCGCTCGGCCCGCCGACGATCGCCTCCGCCCCGCTCACCGCGTGCACGGCGGTGCGCACCCGCTTGATCGTGTCGTACTCCGCGGCGGTGTCCGGCGCGTCCTTCGGGAACACGGAGATGTTGGCCCAGCCACCGACGGTCTCCTCCGGGACGGCCATGGCCACGCCCCGGGTGTCCTCGACGACGTCGAGCACCTTCTCCTGCTGCGCCGGACGCGTGAAGACCGTCAGCGGCTGGCCGCCGAGTTCCGGGAAGTGCTCGCGCAGAACGGTGAAGCCGGTGACCGACTCCGGCGCGGACAGGAACTGGTCCTGCTCCCGCAAGGCGCCGGTGTTGCCCGCCAGCCCCAGGGCGAGCACGCCGAGGACTCCGAACGAGCCGAGCGTCGCCACCCACCGGCGGCGGTTGATGGCGGTGCCGAGCCGTCCCCACAGCCCCAGCTTCTCCCCCACGGCCGTGCTGAACCGCGGGATGGCCGGCCAGAAGATCCGCCTGCCGAGCACCACGAGCACCGCCGGGAACAGCGTCAGCATGGCCACCAGCGCGCACAGGATGCCGGCCGCACCGATCGGCCCCAAACCACTGGTGCTGTTCAGGTCCGCGACGAGCAGACACAGCAGGCCCGAGACCACGGTGGCCGCGGACGCGACGATGGCCGGCGCCGCGCCGCGCAGCGCGTGGACCATCGCGATCCGGACGTTCTCATGGTGGTGCAGGGCCTCCCGGTATCGGGCGATGAGCAACAGCGCGTAGTCCGTTCCGACGCCGAACACCAAAATCGTCAGCAGCGCCGAGTTCTGGTCGTTGACCACGATGCCGAAGCCCTTGACGAGCAGGTAGACGGTCCCCATCGAGGTCAGTGCGGCCGCACCGACGGCCATCAGCGGGATGATCCACAACACCGGGCTGCGATAGGTAAGGATCAGTAGGAGCGTAACCACGGCGATGGTGGTGAGGAGGACCTGCTCGTCGATGCCGTCGAAGACGGCATCCATGTCACCGTCGAGCGCGCCCGGTCCCGTCACCTCGAGTTGCAGCCCGGAGGGGCGGTCCTTCGCGGCGTCACGCAACGGGCCGACGATCTCCTCCGGTGGACCGTAGCCCGTGCTCACATCGAGGGTGAACGTCATCGCCTTGCCGTCGGTGGAAAGGCTCGTCGGTGAGCCCTCGTCATCCTCGTCGCCCGCCTCCGTCGTCTTCGGCGGGTACCGCTTGGCAAGGGCGTCGTAGTGACCCTGGACCGCCGCCTGGTCGGCGGAGGTGATGCCCTCGGCCCGGTGGTACACGAAGACGAAGGTGCTGTCCTCACCGCCGGGGAGACCGTCGTCCAGCGCCGCCACCTTGGTGGACTCGGCACCGGCCGGCAGGGTGTCCACGGCGCTGTCGGTGGTGACCGAACTCAACTTCCCGCTCAGCGGCACCATGCCCGCAGCCAGCACCAACCACAAGCCAATCACCAACCACGGCACCCACCGGCCTGCCAACCGACCTGCCGGAGCTTTCCCGGACGGCGCTGCCTTGACTGCCATCACTGGCCTCCTACACGCGAGTTGCATCGCTTATCTGGATGCGCACTTCCTACTGAGCGAACCTGAGACGACCGTTAATGCGCTGCTCAGGCCGGTTGGCAGAACCATGTGCCCAGGGCGGGCGCCCGTGTGATGGCGTGGGACTGCTACACGGACGGGTGATGCGTGACCTGGTTTCCTGAGAGGCGGCCTGGAGTGCCTGTCGGCGTACTCACGATCGCGGGGGTGGAGAGTCCTGATCCCTCGTTCCGCCGGGCACCGCCGCGGCCGGCGAGCAGTACCCCGGCCATCTCCACCAGATGCCGCAGCAGCGGGTTGCGACGCTGGTAGCGCACCGTCAGTCCGTGCACCTGCTCGGCGAAGGTCCGCCGGTCACAGCTCGGAGTCACAGAACAGGCGCCGTACCCCAAGGGTGATCAGCACCGGGCGTCCACCGGCAGCGACGTCACCCAGCGTGCGAACGTACCGGCTGTGCACCCGAGCGGTCTCGCGCCCGCAGTCCGGACACTCCACCCTCAACTCTCGTGCCCGGGCGGCGATTCGGACCACGCCGCCCGCCGACCACACTCGTTCCACCCGCACCCCGTCCAGGGGCGGAGACATGATCCGACCTACACGCGGACCGCGCGCGCAGCGGCCTGCGGGACGTCCCCTCAGGAGGGATGCGCCCGTGCGGGCGTCGGGTTCAGGGAGTCGAGGAGCCGGCCGAAGGTGATTTTCTCGTCGTCGTAGTCGAAGGTCATGGCCGCGGCGAGGGCCTCCCACCGCTTGGTGCTGCGCCCGCAGTGCTCCAGCAGGATCGTCAGGGCGATTTCGGGCTCGTGGCGGGCGAGGACCTCGTCGGCGGGGGAGTCGAGCCAGGACTGCAGGACGGCGGCGGGGTCGGGGTGCTTGCCGACTTCCTCGTCGCCCACCAGCCGCACCGCACCGTCGTCCTCGTCTTCGGGCACCGGGACAGCGGCCGCCGCGGCCAGGAACCAGTGGGGGCCGCCGGCCTTCTCGGCGATCCAGGCGAGTTCGGCGGGGTGCAGCCCGTGCAGGATGTCCGCGACGGCGGTGAGGACGGCCAGGGCCTGGATCCGGCGGTGCTCGGAGTGGCGTTCCAGGAGCCGCGCCGGGCGGTGGTGCTCCGGGTCGACGTTGTCGAGAACGCGGACCAGGGTCCGGCTCGGCTTGGGGGAGACGACGGCCGGCGGATCCAGCCGGGCGAGCTGGGCGCAGGCCCCGGCGAGGTGGCCGGGGTTGGCGCTGAGGAGGGCCACGTCCTCGGCGAGACGCAGGACGCGGCCGTCGAACTCGTAGTCACCCTCCTGCTTGTCGGACCAGGTGAGCAGCTGGCCGCGGGTGACGAGCGCGCCGGCGGCCGCGTGCAGCTGGTCGGCGGCGAGGACAGGTCGGCCGGCTCAGGCAGGCACAGGGCCGGAAGGCAGGCGAGCAGCAGTTCCTCGCTGAGCGCGGGCGCCGGGTCGGCGGGCGGTTCCTCGCCGTCGGGGTGGGCGGCGCGGAGCCGGGCGTCCTCGAGGGCCTGCGTCTCGGCCTGGTCCAGCAGCAGGTGCTGGACCCGCCGGCTCACCATGTGCGACCCGACCGCCGCCCGCGTCGTCCTCGCCCAGGGCAAGAAGGCGGAGGCCATCGACCCGCTCACGACATGCCCGTCATGCGCACCCCCGAACAACGGCGGCAAGCCGGTCTGGCGGTTCTACGCCCCGCTGTCCCTGTGGTGGGGCAACGGATACGGCGACCGCCCCAGCGAGGCCGCGACGGTCATCAACGCGCTCCTGGACGATCTCGGAGCCACTCCACGAGCAGGGCACCGAACTCACCCCGCAGCACCCTGCTGCACGCACGGATGACTCCACCATGCGCCCGTTGAGGTACGAGCGCTGAGGGGGCGGTCCCGTACGGGCCACCCCCTCAGCTGTGTGCCGCGCCCCGAACCCACTTCGTACGGTATGCGTACGGTAAATGTGCGTGAATCTTACGTTTCGCGAGGTAGGGTCTGGGTCAGGAGGTGTTCCATGTCCGAGTTGTTCGACGCAGTGGACGCGCTGGTCGCGTCCCGCTCTCCGCTGCCGCCGGCGGAGGAGCGCAAGCGGCTGCGCACCGCGCACGGCCTGACGCTGGACGAAGTCGCCGGCGCGCTGAAGGTGCGTCGGGCCACAGTGTCCGCATGGGAGTCGACGAAGAAGCCGACCGAGCCGCGCGGCCCGGAGCGTGAGGCCTACGCCCGGCTGCTGCGGCAGCTCGCGGAGCTCTACCCCGCACCCGCAACGCCGGAGAAGCCGGTGGCCCCGGTACCCGGCACGCTCACCCCCGCGCCCGACTCGGCAGGCGAAACGCCGGAGGTTTCGGATTCCCTGATCGACGAAGTGGTCGCATCCCTTTACCCCACCGGGTCGCGTCGTACTGGAACGCAGAAGGCAGCCCCGGCGGAAGCGCGGACTCTGTCCACAGGGGAGGCGTCCGAGGCTCGGGCCATGACTGCAACCGAGAACACCCAGACCCCTGCCCCTGTCACCGCTGCCCCGGCGGCCGCGACCCGTTCGGCCCGCACCACCAGGACGTCGTCGACGTCGCGCCGCCCGGGTGCGAAGAAGGCGGCCCCGGCCGGCACCCCGGCGGGCGGCGCCGACCCGCGCTTCGAGAACGGTCCGCTGGCGGTCGTCGATGTCGAGGACGACGGCACGGTGCTGGCGTACTGCACCGGCGGCCTGGTCCTGGACGTGCCCGCCAAGTCCCTCCCGGCCCTGGTCGACTGGACGCTGCGCGAGGCCAGGCTCGGGCAGCCGAAGCTGTCCGGCCCGGGCAAGGACGCCGACCCGCTCATCGTCCTCACCGAGTCCGCGCTGGAGCGCTACGGCCTGCCCGTCACGCTCACGGAGGACGAGAGGCACGCCGGGCGGATCCCGGAGGGCCACAAGGTCATCAAGCAGCTCACCCGGGCGGAGTGGAAGCTGACCAAGCGCGGCTTCGGCCCGTGGGCGCGGATCTACCGCCCCGCGACCGGTTCGGAGCGGGCCTGCGTGCAGCTGTGCATCCCCTCCTGGAATGCCCTCGACACCCGGCACTGGGGCGAGGCCGGGCAGCTCCCGCCGGCGGAACTCGCCCGCGTCCTGGGCGTGTACGCCTCCCGGGTGATGACGCCGCGCGGCTCCACGGCCGTGACCGGCCTGGAGCTGATGACCGCCCTGCACCCGCCGACCCGTGCCTCCGAGCCGGACGCCGACGGCAAGCGGCACTCCGAGCACAACCCCGGCTCGCTGGGCAAGGACGCCATCGATCCGATGAACTGGCCGCCGTGCGAGGTCCCCGACGGCCACCCGGTCCTCACGGACCTGCCTCGCTTCCACGTGCGCGGCCCGGCGGAGAAGCTGTTCGAGGAGGCGTACGACTGGGCGCGGCCGATGACCGATGCCGAGTGCACTCTGCGTCACCTGGTCGGCATCGACGTCAACATGGCCTTCGCCGCCGGCGCCAACGGCCTGAACGTCGGCCTGAGCGAGGCGACGCACGTCAAGGCCCCGGTGTTCGACCCGAAGCTGCCCGGCTCATGGCTGGTCGACCTGTCCCACGTCGACCTGTCCCGCGTGAAGGTCGGCAAGGAGTGGGTGGAGCTGGACGGCTCGCTGCTGCCCTCCCCGTTCACGCCGAAGGGCGAGCGCCCGACCGGCCCGGCCTGGTACGCGACGCCCACCGTCGCGTACGCGGCGGAGCTCGGCTACGAGGTGCGGCCGGTCGAGGCGTGGGTCCGGTACGAGAACGGCCGGTACCTGGATGGCTGGTACCAGCGGCTGCGCGACGCCTACCTCGCCACGATGGCCGACCTCGGCGTCGGTGCCGACCTCGCCCCGGCGGACTTCCTTGCGGCGATGGACGGCTACAAGGTCCGCGACCCGGAGCTGGCGATCGTCGTCTCGGCGATCAAGGCGACGGTCAAGGGCGGCCTGGGCAAGCTCCGCGAGCGGCCCCGCGGCGAGGGCTGGAGGCCGGGCGAGCCGTGGCGCGCGCTGTCCCGGCCGACGTGGCGGCCGGACATCCGGGCGGCGGTCATCTCCCGCACCCGGATGAACCTGCACCGCAAGATCGTCAAGCACGCCGCCTTCACCGGGCAGTACCCCGTCGCGATCCTGTCCGACTGCGTCGTCTACGCCGCAGGCGGGCCCTCGCCGCTGGACTTCCTGCCCTACCGGGAAGGCAAGCCGCTGCCCGGCGGCTTCAAGCTCGGCATCAACCCCGGCCTGGTCAAGCACGAAGGCACGCAGGACGTCCTGTGGGGCGAAGAGGTCCGGGAGCGCTTCAACGCCCCGGAGCTCAACCTCGCCCGGTACATCAAGGACGGCACCGTCACCGACGTCGACAACGGAGAATAGGAGTAGGCCACGATGAGCCTGTTCGGGGACGGCCTGGAGGCCGCGGTGCAGAAGGCGTTCACGCGCCCGGCGCCCAAGAGCGCGCCCGCGCAGATGCGGTACCTGGTCAAGCAGCTCAAGGGCACGAAGGCGGTCGCCCAGATGCTGCGGGTCTCCCAGCGCACCGTCGAACGGTACGTGAAGAACCAGATCAAGAAGCCCCGGCCCGAACTCGCCACGCGCCTGGAGCACGAGGTGAAGAAGCGGTGGCAGCCGCAGATCCGGGCCAAGGCCAAGGAGAAGGCGGCCAGCACGGGCGGCATCGTCATCGACACCCGCGCCCGCATGGGCTACACGGCCCCGATCGGGTCGACGGACCAGGACCGCATCCGGCACCTGACCGTCGCCCTGCCGCCCGTCTACGCCGCCCGCCTCTTCGACGCCCAGGAGGCCGGCGTTACCGACCAGCAGCTCCAGGACATCGCAGCCGAAGCGCTCAAGGAGGTCTACTTCCAGGACGGCGGCCGCCGCGCCGGCAGCCTGGAGGAGGTCCGGTTCACGGACATCGAGCACCTCGAGTTCGACCTGTAGCAGCCGTGCCCCGAACAGCCCGCGCGCCCCGTATGTGACTGAGCTTCAGTTGGCGAGGGGCGGCCCAGGCGTGCGCAGCGCTCCGAAGGGCCCTGTTCCTATCGCCACCCTGTTGCCCGCAGGCTCTTGTGCTTCCGTTCAAAATAGTAGCCACGGACATAGTAGTCATGTACTCTATTTGGCATGAGCAAGGGTTCTCCGGGCCCCACGCCTGGCTTCCTGGTATGGCGGCTCGCCAACAAGTGGCGTGTCGCGGTCGATCGCGCGGTGGCCCCGCTGGGTCTCACCCACGCGCAGTACTCACTGGTTGCGTCGCTGTACGGCATGCAGCGCGCCGGCGAGCGGCCCAGTCAGCGCCGACTCGCCGACCACACCGGTCTGGAGGCGCTGTACGTCTCGAAGCTGGCGCGCGCCCTGGAGTCGGCCGGTCTGATCGAGCGCACCCGCGATCCCCGTGACCCGCGCGCTGTACAGCTCGCCCTCACCGAGCAGGGCTCGGCCATCACGCGGCAGGCCATCACGATGGTCCAAGAACTGCTCCAGCAGTTGCTGGAGCCTCTCGGTGGCCTCGACGCTCCGCGGACGCGCACGTTCACCAACGAGCTGACGGCCCTGCTCGACGCACCTCTCGCTCCATCCGTACCGAACGACGAGAGTACTCAGGGGAGAACACCATGACCACCACGGCTCCCGCCGCCGACGCCCGTGTCCTCGGCCTGGCCCACTATGCCGCCCGCGGCGTCCTGGAGCACGTCCTGGCCCGGCACGGCGTCACGTTCCAGCAGCAGATGGCCCTGCGCGCCGCCGTCACCGCCGACGCCCCGCAGACACCGGACGATCTCGCCACCCAGGTCCGGGGCTCCCTGAAGGCCGATCCAGCCGACATCCGCGCCACCCTCGACGAATTGCTGGCCAAGAAGTTGCTCGTCGCGGAGGGATCGCACCTTCGCCCCACGGACGCAGGGCGCAAGCTGCTTGCCGCCGTCGGGGCGGAGGTCGCTCCCATCTCCACTCGCATCTGGGGCGGGATACCCGCCGAGGACCTGGCCGCGGCCGGCCGCGTCCTCGCCCTGGTCACCGAGCGCGCCAATGCGGAGCTTGCAGAGCTGACCATCTGACCTATTCAGGAGGCGGCGTCACCGGCTTCGTAGCGCTAGGGTCGACGTCCGCTGCACAGGCCAGCGTCGGCAAGTCGCGGTCAAGCAGGCCGTTCATCCCCAGGCTGCCCGGCTGAGGAGGTGGGTGGCCTGCACAGACTGACTGTCGGCGACAGCAGCGTAGAACCGGGCCGCATAGGTGATGGCATCGGCATCGCCGATGGTGTCGGACATCCCCATGGCGAACGGCACGGTGCCAACCGGCTTCCCGGCCTGGGCTGCGGAGTGGCAGGAGTTGAGCAGAACCAGCAACGGCTCATCGTCCACAGCGGCGATGGCCCGGGCGAAGGCGCCAGCGCTGACGATGGCACCTTCGTGGAAGTCGTCCTCGCCTTTCTCGAAAGCGATCAGGGCCTGTGTGCCGCGACCGGAGAAGTGCACGACATGGGGACGGAACCGGGTCAGCGCGTCCAGGAAAACGTCCGCCGTCGCGGCCGGGTGGAGATCCAGTTCGATCAGGTCGCGATGGGTGGCACTCTGTACAGTCGGCCGGATCTTCCGCTGCTCCTGGCCGACTCGCAGGTCGCCGGCGGAAGCGGCCGCCAGCAGCAACACCCGCAGTTTCTCCGGCTTCGGGGCCCGCCGGGCGGGACCCGCATCACCGTGCGCTGCCAGCAGGTTTGGGCGCCGGGATGCGGAAGTAGGAGCGGGACAGCTACCAGGACGTGACCAGGAAGGCCTCCAGCGCGGGCAGGGGCGGCCTGCCCATCCCTGCCGTTGCCGCGTCCGGCGCCGCGTGCACCGCAGCCGGGTTGAACAGTCCGCAGTGGACCAGTTCGCTCGTGTCGATCACTTCGTGCATGGCCTGCCTGCGCGCACCAGGCCCTGATACAGCAGCGGGGTGAAGTGCCCTTTGAACTGGCGGGACGTGAGGAAGCGGGGCAGGTCCGGGCAGGCCAGAGCGAGAGGCGGCTTGTAGAGGCCGGGACGGCGTCGTGAGCCGGCGCCGATGTGCAGGCAGGCCCGGACGACTTCGTTGTCCAGAAACGGGCTGACCTGGTGCGTGCCGTGCTCGGCGAACAGCGGCGCGCTATCGCGCATGGCCGAGCCGTTGTGGCGCAGCGCGCTCCAGTCGTCCCAGTGAGCCACTGAGCGGCCGCGCCGATCGGACACCACGTCCACACCCCCAACCCATCACCGGACGTCTCCCCCGCCGCTACCGCTTCGGCCGCTCGTGTGAGTGCGTGCGGCCGCCCTCGCTGGGCAGCCTCTTTCACCGCACGCAACAGCGGGCCCGGAGCGGTGTTGACCCTGCGAGCCAGCGCCGCCACAGCCGTCCGAGCTTTCCGCTTCTGCCCGTCCTGGGCGAGGGCGGTCCAGGCGGCCGTGGAGGACTCCAGCACTACATCGCCGCCGTGCCCGGTCAGGTGTACGGCGCAGACGCCGCGTGTGGGCGGCAGGTAGTCGGCGTCGAGCGGGCAGGACGACACCGGCAGGACCGGCTAGGAGGGGCAGGCCTGCGGCCGGCGCGAGCGGTGCGCGCTCGCCGAGCTGGGTCGCGAGCACGGCGGCATCGGTTGCCCAGACCGTTCCCCGGCCGGTCGCGGCCGTGAACAACCCACGCTTCTGGGTTCTGGCGGCGGGTCACCCGCGCCCACCCGGCCGCGCGCATGGCGCCGTCCGAATGACGTGCGTATCGGAACGAGCCCTACCGCCTTGGGGCTGGACCCTTGCACTTGAGGTGCAGGGGTCCACGGTCATGCGGACGTCACACGCCGTCGAAGTACAACTCGGTCGACTTCGCCGCGCCAGTGGTCTGGTTGCCACCGAAGGACCAGCGCCAGTAACCGTCCTCGGAAGGCTGTACGGTCGCGACCACACGGCCCGCGTCGTTGGTGGTGAAGGTGTCGACCGTGGAGTAGGTGGTGCTGCCCTCCTTGCGGAACTGCAGCTTCACCGTGCGGCCGCTGTAGTCCTGCTCCGCTCCTGACTCCCAGTCGGTACGGAGCAGGCTGCCCCTCAGCTTGTACTTGCCGGGCTCGGTCGTCGCGACGACCCCGGACAGCAGCCGCGCCTGGCGCTTGACCGCGACCGTGCTGTGCTGCGTGATGCTGGTGCTGCCGGCGGTGACCGCGACATTCCAGTCGTCAGCCAGGTAGTTGCGCGGCAGGTCTTCCTGCGGATTGACGGGGATGGTGCCGTCGCAGGTGACAGTGGAGGCGCTCACCGGGTGGCAGTCGACGTTCTGCCAGTCGCCACCCAGGTAGCCGCTCGGCAGGAGGGGGCGGGGCGAGGCGTGCCACAGGTCGACGTAGCCGGTAAGTCCGTCCGTCCCCGCTGGGTCGCTGACGGTGAGGCTGAAGGGGATGCTCGTCTCGGAGTTGCCGATGACGATGGGACGCCCGCCGTCGACGACGACGCTGTCGATCGTGGTGGTGCCGTGATCATCCGCGTGAGCCAGGGGCGAGACGACAGCGGACAGGGCCAGGGCGCCGGTGACGGCGGCCAGGGTGGTACGGAGACGTATGGGTGTCCTTGGGTCGTAACGGTGTCGTCGGTAACACTGACGACACCAGATGTGATTGCATAATCAATCATATGTGAGAATACTTGCTTCGTCAAACATCTGCTCCGTCGGACGTTCCCTTGGACGCCTGGTACAGCGACAAGTGTCTATCCGGTTCTCCCGGTTCACGTACGGTCCCCCAGCCAGGGCCAGAGTGTCAGAACCGAAGACCACCCCCAGATCGCCTGGTCCGCCTGGCGGCCCGGTGCGACAGGGGCAACGCCGCCCGTGTCCACGACGACGGCGGCGGTCAGCGCGGCACCGGCCGGGGCGGTCACATGGCCCTGAGGCCCGATCCCGGCGGCCGCCGCCACGGCCACGGACGTCACCATGGATCTCCGGCGGTGTTTGTGGCGGTGTAACCGGACACGGCGTCCCGGAGAGCCCGTTGTTGTAGGCGGACTGCACCCGTGTGCCGCCCGCCCAGCCGCACACGCTGGTCCCGTTCCTCCAGTCGGGTCCGTCGCCGCTCCAGCCGCAGACGGAGCCGGTTCCGTTGTCTGCTCTGTAGACGCAGAAAGAGCCGTTGTTGCAGGCCCATGCGTGCGGGGCGGCGTTCGCGGTAGCGGCCAGGAGCAGTACCCCGATTCGAGGGAGACGGCCGCATCGAGTGCTGCGGCAAGTCGCGAACGGGCGAGTCGCATGATGTCCCCTTGGTGTCGGCGGATGGAAGGCGGGAACGACCGTAGCTTCCCGGCCCGACACCGAAGGAGACAGCGGAGAGGTCGGACGAGATCACACAGGGGGCGTATGGAGCGCGGGTGCTCCGCACTGAATCGGTCGGACGCTCAAACAAGGACCAAAAGTCCGACAGTCGGAGATCCACAGCCAATCATGATGGTCGCCTTGGGCTACTGTGCCTCGTCTCTGCGAGGGAGTGGTGCTGATGTCCCGCCATGTGCTGGCCGCGATGGGCGTGGACGGCAGGGAGATCGCGCGCGAGGGGCGCCCCGCCGCGCCCTCGCTCGCCGTGGTCGCAGCGTACGGAGATCTCCATGCCTGCGACTACGTGACCGTCTCCCAGGGGGAGTCCGTCGGGCTCTACGCCCGCGATGCCGGAGGCGTGTGGGACGCCGTGAGCCCTGGGACCGACGCGGTGACTGCTGACGAGATGCGCCTGTGGTTCGAGCTTACTCACCACTATCCGGGCCCGGACGGAGCGGACCCGAGCCATCCGCTGGGCAGGCCCCCGCGGCCGGGTGCGGTCGGACGCATCGACGAGCGGCGGGCCATCGCCCTGGTCCAGGAGCACATCGCCACCGGCGGCCTGAACTACCCGGCCCAGGGCCTGGTGGCGGATCGGTTCGCCGCGGGCTGGAGCGTATACGCGCCCGTCGACGTCGACGACAGCGATCCCATGGCCTTCCTCGACCTGCCTGTCGGCCGGGCGGTGTTCATGGTCGGCGACACGGGGCGCATCAAGGAGGTCACCTCCGCGATCCCGCCGGAACAGGCCTACGCGTTGTTCACCGCGGAGGAGGCTTTCGTACGGCGTCCGCCCGCCGAGGAGGCGTTCATGAACGACCTCAAGACGGAGTTCGAGCGCCTCGATGCCCGGTCCGGGCAGCCGGGCGCGATCAACTTCACCGTCGTCGGCACCCCGCCCGAGGACGTGACGGCGGCCCGCGTGACCGCGCTGACCGACGAGATCGCCCGTCAGCTGGCGCTGTGCGGACCACAGCGGTGGGAGCGCATGGTGGCAGCATTCTCCTGCGCCGTCTCCGCCGAGACGGCGGATCTGTGCTTCTGGCAGCACGAACAGCCCATAGAGGCACGGGTGCCGGAGCAGATAGCTCTCCTCGTACGCCGCCAGCGCCACCTCGCGGCCGCCATGCCGGCCGGACCGTGGCTGCGTCTGATGGTCGCCGTCACCAATGGGCCCGGCGGCCGGGCCCAGGTCTCCACCCAGTACGACTACGGTGACCAGCGGCTCCCCGACGGGCAGTTGCTCGCTCCCACGCACTACCGCAACGACCTCGCCGCCTACCCGCGGGCCGGGGTGCCGGCGTGGCTGCGGACCTACGCCGGGGCGAACGGCCAGCGCACGGCATCCCCGCACACGGCATCCCCGCGCACGGCGCCTCCGCGATCCGCGCCTCCGCGATCCGCGCCCCCGCGATCCGCGCCCCCGCGATCCGCGCCCCCGCGCCACGAGGCTCCCGAGCGCCCCTTCGTGGACAGTCTGGTCGGCTGGACGACACACGTGGTCGCCGACCAGCAGCGGATCACCTACGGCCGTGACTCGCTGGCCTGGGAGGAGATCGAGTGGGTCCGGTATCCCCTCTCGCGGACCAAACACCTGGGCTTCCTCTTCCCCTCCACGTACACCAATACGTACACGTTCGGCGTGGGCAGATACGGGAACTCACCGAAGAGCCTGGGAAATCTGGTCTGGAGCAAGGGCGGTAAGAGGGCAGAAGCCCCCGAAGCGTGGCTGGCCCTGGTCGAGTTCGCTCAGCGCGTCCTCGAGCCCCGGCTGCTCGCGGAGCGCCTCGACCTGATCCGGCGCGGCGGGTCGTTCACCATCGGCGAGATGCGCGTGCACCGCGGAGGGCTCACGCTGCGCGGGGTCATGGAGGCCGATTGGGGTTCGCTCACGGATGTCGAGGTCGCGGACGGCCTGGTGTGGATCCATGAGCGGGGCAGGCAGCAGCCGGTGAGGGTGTCCCTCGACAGCGCCAACGCCGTACTCCTGCCCCGCATCGTGGCAGCCATGGCAGGCTGAGCGCGGCTATCCGTGCAGACGCCCCGAGACCTGCGTGATCTCCTCGGCGCCCAGCGGGTACGGGCTGCCGTACAGCAGCGGACCGGCGACGACGGCGGGACCGGTGACGGGCGCCTCCCCGCGCGCGGTGCTCCTGGCAATCCGCACATGCGGAGCCACCCACGCCCCTCTCGCCGCAGGCTTTGCGCATCGGGATTGCCACGGTCTACCGCCCCATACGCGAGACCGTCTACCTCCTGGCTGCCCTCGCGCCCACGCTGGAACAGGCCATGACGACCCGTCCGGAAAATGGCGTACGTGATTCTCGACGGCACCGTGCGACCCGGAAGCGACCTCGGGCCAGTTGCCCGCGCCGGCCCCCGGTGGTGAACTCCCGGCGGCCGCCGGCCCGCTTCCAGGCCGGGTGAGACTCCTCGACGAGCACCCGTACCTGGGGGTCGAGCCGCACCGCGGGAACTGCGCAATCCCTTCTCCGCTCGCCATCCACCCGGGCGACGTCACCGGAGTCGGTGGCCGAGTCGGCTGCGGCAACCCATCGCGGATCAGCCGCGAGTGCCGCGCTCAGTGCGCGCGTCACGCACCGCTCACGCCCTGTGGCGGAAGTGACGCAGAGCACACTCTGCACCATTGACTGGCCCGGCTTCAAATCGGTTTAGTAAGCGTCGATCGCCCAACTAAACCGATTTGAATGAAGTCGTCGGCCCCAGCGGCCACGAGGAGAACGAGAGGCGCCATGGCTCGCAAGCAGCCCACCATCGCCGATGTCGCACAGCGTGCGGGCGTCTCGCGCACCTCCGTGTCGTTCGCGCTGAACGACCGCCCCGGCATCGCCCAGGAGACCAAGAAGCGCATCCTGACTGCCGCGGCGGAACTCGGCTGGACCCCGAGCCGTCCAGCCCGCGCGCTGTCCCTGGGTAAGGCGGGCGCCTTCGGACTGGTCCTCGCCCGCGAACCGGAGGACATCGGAGCCGACCTGTTCTTCCCGGCGTTCATCGCGGGGGTGGAGGTCGTTCTCGGAGAGCGGGGGGACGGGCTCATGGTGCATGTCACCACGCCGGACCGTGAGCGCTCCGTGTATGAACGGCTCGCCGCGGACCGAAGGGTGGACGGCGTGCTCCTCACCGACCTGCGGCACGACGACCCGCGTCCCGCCCTGGTCCACGAACTGGGACTGCCGGCCGTCGTGGTCGGACAGAGCGAGTGGAGCGACGGACTGACCTCGGTGAGCCTGGACGACCGGCCTGCCTACGTCGACGCGTTACGGCGCCTGGCCGAGCTGGGCCACCGCCGTATCGCGCACGTCGAGGGCCCTCAGGCGTTCCGCCACGCGCACCGGCGCCGCTCGGCCTGGGAGGAGACGCTGCGCGACCTCGGGCTGCCAGAGTCCCCGGTGCTGCCCGGCGGCTTCACGGCGGAGGGCGGTGCGCGGGCCACCCGCGAACTGCTGACGCTGCCCGAGCCGCCCACCGCGATCGTCTACGGGAACGACCTGGCCGCGACGGCCGGTCTGTCCGTCGCCCAGGAACTGGGCGTCCCGGTTCCCGAACGCCTGTCGGTGGTCGGTTACGACGACACCCCGCTCACCCGTTACACCCACCCCCCGCTGTCCTCCGCCCGCGCCGACGCGCGTGGGTGGGGAGAGGCGGCCGCGCGGGCCCTGGACGGGGTCCTCGCCGGCGAGGAGGTGGCACACATCGTGCTCCCGCCCGCCGAGTTCGTCCCCCGCGCCTCGATAGGCCCGGCGCCCCGTCCCTGACGGCGGGCCGGCAGGCCAGTGCGCGTGGCAGGGATGTCCCGCCCGGCGACGAGGCCGGGCGTGAACAGTTCGGAGAGTCTTCATGCTGAGGAGAACGGCGTACTCGCTGCTGGTGCTCGCGCTCGCGGGTACCGCGACCGCCTGTGGCCGGTCGGCCCCGGACCCGGAGGCCGCCGCGACCGCCCGCGGCCCCATCACGGTCTGGCTGTCGAACAACGCCCAGGAGGTGGCCTGGGGCGAGAAGATGATCGCCGCCTGGAACAAGAGCCATCCCGGCCAGCACGTGAGGGCTCAGCAGATCCCGGCGGGCAAGACCTCCGAGGAGGCCATCAGCGCCTCGATCATCGCGGGGACCAGTGCCTGCCTGGTCTTCAACACCGCGCCCGCCTCGGTGCCGACCTTCGAGAAGCAGAACGGCCTCGTGCCGCTCAGCGACTTCCCCGACGGTGACGCCTACATCCAGGAGCGCGGCGGCTCCCTCACGGAGCAGTACAAGTCACGGGATGGCAAGTTCTACCAACTGCCGTGGAAGAGCAACCCGGTGATGATCCTCTACAACAAGAAGATCTTCAAGAAGGCCGGGCTCGACCCCGAGCATCCCCGGCTGGCGACCTACGACCAGTTCCTGGAGACCTCCCGCACCCTCGTGCACAGCGGTGCCGCCAAGGCCGCGATCTGGCCGGCGCCCAGCAGCGAGTTCTTCCAGTCGTGGTTCGACTTCTACCCCGCCTTCGCCGCGGAGAGCGGCGGCAGGCAGCTCGTCGAGGACGGCAAGCCGCAGTTCGACTCGGCGGCAGGCCGCAAGGCCGCCGCGTTCTGGCGCACCCTGTACGCGGAGAAGCTCGCCCCGCAGGAGCTGTACCCCGGCGACCCCGTGAACGATGGGAAGGCGGCCATGGCCACCGTCGGCCCGTGGGCCGTCTCCGCCTACAAGGACAGTGTCGACATCGGGGTCGCCCCCATACCGACCTCCGCCGGGAAGGCACCCGGGGACACGTACTCCTTCAGCGACGAGAAGTCCGCCGCGATGTTCCGCGCCTGCCGCAACCGGGCCACCGCCTGGGACCTGCTGAAGTTCGCCACCTCCGCCCAGCAGGACGGGAAGTTCCTCGGCGAGACCGGGCAGATGCCGATGCGGGAGAACCTGCCCGCGCGCTATCCGGACTTCTTCGCGAAGAACCCCCTGTACAAGGCGTTCGCCCGGCAGGCCGAGCGCATCGTCGAGGTTCCCAACGTGCCGGGCTCCGTCGACATCTGGCAGGCGTTCCGCGACGAGTGGACCAAGTCCGTCGTGTTCGGGGACGAGTCCACCGACGCCGCGCTGCGCAAGGCCGCTGACAAGATCACCAAGCTGGTCGACGAGTACGGGGACCCGGCATGACGAACCTCAGTTCCTCCACCGCCAGCGGCCGTCACGCGCCCCGCAGGGACGGCGCCACCCGCCACGGGCGGACCCGCTCCCGTACCGGCGCGCTGTTCGTCACCCCATACGTCCTGTTTCTTCTGGTCGTGTTCGCCGTGCCGCTGGTGTACACACTGTGGATCTCCTTCCACCGCTTCTACTTCACCGCTCCCGGAACCCACGTCGACTCGCCGTGGGTGGGGCTGTCCAACTACCGGGACGTGTTCACCGACCCGGTCGTGGGCCGCGCCTTCCTGAACATCGGCGTCTTCCTCGTCATCAACGTGCCGCTCACGGTGATCCTGTCGCTCGTCCTGGCCTCCGCACTGAACGCGAGGATACGTTTCCGGGCGTTCTTCCGTGCCGCCTACTACCTGCCTTACATCACGGCGAGCGTCGCCCTGGTCGCGGTGTGGCAGTTCCTGTTCGGCACGGACGGATTCGTCAACAACCTGCTCGGCTCGCACGCGCCGGATCCGTCATGGCTGGTCAACTCGCACCTCGCGATGCCGATGATCGCCTTCTTCGTGACCTGGAAGCAGCTCGGCTTCTTCGTGATGCTGTACCTCGCCGCGCTCCAGAACGTGGGCAGGGAACTGTACGAGGCCGCCTCCGTCGACGGAGCGGGCCGCGTCCGGCAGTTCTTCTCCGTCACCGTCCCCGGGGTGAGGCCCGCGACGACCCTGGTCGTCATCTACGCGATCATCACCGGCGCGAACCTGTTCAGCGAGCCCTACCTGCTGACCGGCGGCGGCGGCCCCGACCACGCCTCCACCTCGCCCGTCCTGCTCATGTACCAGAAGGGCATCGAACAGGGACACCCGGACTTCGCCGCCGCGCTCGGCGTGGTGCTGGTGGGATTCGTCCTCGTCATCTCCCTGGCCGCCCGCAAGCTCACCGAGAGGGGCAACTGACATGAGCGCCTCCACCCCGGCCCCGGACTCCGACGTCGCGCCCACCACGGGCCACGCCCGCCCCGCCGGCTCCCGCCGCCCTTGGGGGACTGCCGTCAAGTACCTCCTCCTCGGGCTCGGCGCGGCCGCCTTCCTCTTCCCCTTCTACTACATGCTCGTCGGCTCGCTGAGGAAGACGACCACCGGGGACCTGTCCTCCGCCGCGCCCAGCGGGCTCACCGGTGCCAACTACACGGCTGCCAACGGCGCCATCTCGCTGGGCCGTTCGCTGCTCAACTCCGGCATCATGACCGTCGGTGTCCTGCTGTGCACCCTGGTCTTCGGCGTGCTCGCCGGATACGCGCTGGCACAGCTGCACTTCCGCGGCCGCGGTACCGTTTTCGCCTCGCTGCTGCTCGTGCAGATGGTGCCCTTCCAGCTCCTGACCCTGCCCCTGTACGTCCTCGTGGTCCGCGACTACGGGCTCGGCGACAACTACATCGGGATGATCCTGCCGTTCGCGATCAACTCGACGGCCGTCTTCCTGTTCCGGCAGTTCTTCCTCCAGATGCCACAGTCCCTCTTCGAGGCTGCCCGCCTCGACGGAGCGGGCGAACTGCGCATCCTGTGGAAGGTCGCCCTCCCGATGGCCCGCCCTGCCGTGCTCACCGCGATGCTGCTGACCTTCATCGGCCCGTGGAACGAGTTCCTGTGGCCGTTCCTCGTCACCAAGGACGCCGGCAAGCAGCCCCTGGCCGTCTCCCTCGCCAGCTTCCTGTCCAACCTCCAGGGCACGGTCGCCAACCCGACCGGCGCCCTGCTGGCCGGCGCATGTGTGCTGGCCGCCCCCGCCGTGGCCCTGTTCCTCCTGTTCCAGCGCCACTTCACCTCGACCGACATCGACTCCGGAGTAAAGGGCTGATTCCCCCCATGAGCACCACCGGCGCCGCCGCGCGCATCCCCTACCGACTGGTACGCAAGGGCCTGGTCATGTCCCCGCTGCCCGGCGAGACCAACGAGGCCGAAGGAGTCCTCAACCCCGCCTCCGGACGCACCCCCGACGGCCGCCTGCACCTGCTGCCGCGTCTGGTCGCCGAGGGCAACATCTCCCGCGTCGGACTGGCCGAGGTCACCTTCACCGACGGTGTCCCCAGCGGCGTCGAGCGGCGCGGCGTCGTCCTCGCGCCCGACGAGGGCTGGGAGCGGGGCAAGAACAACGCCGGCGTCGAGGACCCGCGTGTCACGTGGATCCCCTCGCTCGGCAGGCACGTCATGTCCTACGTGGCCTACGGACCGCTCGGACCCAAGCCCGCCCTGGCCGTGTCCGAGAACCTCACCGACTGGACCCGGCTCGGCCCGATCCAGTTCGCCTACCAGCCGGACCTCGACACCGACCTGAACCTCTTCCCGAACAAGGACGTCGTCCACTTCCCCGAGCCCGTTCCCGGACCCGACGGGGAACCCGCCTACGCGATGCTGCACCGCCCGATGTGGGACCTCGGCTGGTTCCGGCCCGGCGAGGGAGTCCACCTGCCCGCCGGTGTCACCGACGAACGGCCCGGTATCTGGATCTCATACGTCCCCGTCGCCGAGGCCGAGGCCGACATCCGCGCCCTGGCCCGCCCGCGCGACCACCGCCTCGTCGCGCTGTCCGAACACCCCTGGGAGGAGCTGAAGATCGGCGGCGGCCCCGCCCCGATCCGTGTGCCCGAGGGCTGGCTGCTCCTCCACCACGGCGTCTCCGGGCACATCGAGGACCCCTTCGAGCAGAACCAGAAGGTGTCCTACGCGGCCGGCGCCATGATCCTCGACCCGGCCGACCCCGCGAGGGTCCTCGCCCGCTCCGAGGAGCCGCTGATGGCACCCGAGACAGAGGAGGAACGCGCCGGAACCGTCCCCAACGTCGTCTTCCCGACCGCCATCGAGGAGGTCGACGGGCAGCTCTACGTGTTCTACGGCATGGCGGACGCCCACATCGGCGTCGCCCTCCTGGAGCGCACCGCATGACCTCGGCGACGGCCCCGCTCGGCCTCGGCCTGGTCGGCTGCGGCGGTTTCGGAGCGTTCCTCCTGGACGCGGTGGCCGACCTGCCGGGGCTGCGTCCGGTCGCCGTCGCCGACCCCGACCCCCAGCGGGCGGGGGCACTGGGGGAGCGGTACGGCGTTCCCGCTCTCGCCTGCCTGGACGACCTGCTGGCGCGCCAGGAGGTGGCGGTCGTCGCCGTCGCCACCCCGCCGGACGCGCACGCCGCCATGGCCACCGCCACGCTGCGCGCCGGCCGGCACGTGCTCTGCGAGAAGCCCCTGGCCACCACGGCCCGTGAGGCCGGCGCAGTCGCGGCCGAGGCCGAGCGGGCGGGCCGGGTCCTCGTCGTGGACCACGTGCTGCGGTACAACCCGCTGGTGCGGGCCGTGGAACGGCTCACCGGTGAGGGGCTGCTCGCACCCCCGCGCCGGTTCCTGTTCGAGAACGACGCCTCCGACGAGGACCTCGGCCCCGACCACTGGTTCTGGGACCGTTCGCACAGCGGCGGCGTCTTCGTCGAGCACGGCGTGCACTTCTTCGACGCGGCCCGCGCCCTGCTGGGCTCCGACCCGCTCAGCGTGCGCGCCACCGCCGTACGGCGACCGGGCGGCCCCGTCGACATGGTCAGCGCCGACGTGCTCCACCCGGGCGGCGTCCTCGCCTCCCATCTCCACTCCTTCACCCACGCGCATCGCTGCGAACGCCAGCTCATGCGCCTGGACCACGGCTTCGCCGAGACCTGCATCGACGGCTGGATCCCGGTGCGCGCCGAGATCTCGGCATGGACGGACGAGGACGGCGCCCGCACCTGGGAGCGACTGCCCGAGCGGGCCGAGGCGCTGCTGCACGTGGAGGGTTTCCGACCGCACGGCGCTGAGCAGGTCTCGGTCGTCGTGGAACGCGACGCGGGCACTGCCCGTCCCGCGCGTGGGCGCGGAGAAGAACGTGTCGTACCGCATCATGTCCGCGCCGTGCTCGACCTGGGCGGTGAGGCACGCAAGGCGCATGTGTACCGCGAGAGCGTCCGGGCCGCGGCAGCCGACCTGCTTCGCGTCGCCCGCGACGGCGGCACCCCGGTCGCCGACGCGCTCGCCGGCCTTGCCGCGGTCGCCGTCGCCGAGGCCGCCACGCTGGCCGCCGACACCGGCATCGCACAGTCCGTACCCGGCTTCGCCACCAGGCCGTTCCTGTCGGAATCCGCATGAGCTGGTGGCAGGACACGGTGTGCTACGAGCTGTACCCGCGTGCCTTCGCCGACTCGGACGGCGACGGCATCGGCGACCTCGCCGGCGCGACCGAGCGGCTCGGGCACATCGCCACCCTGGGCGCGGACGCCGTGTGGATCACCCCCTTCTACCCGTCCCCGCTCGCCGACGGCGGCTACGACATCGCCGACCACTGCGGCATCGCGGCCGACCTCGGCACGGGCGAGGACTTCGACCGGCTCACCGCCCGCGCCCACGCGCTGGGCCTGAAGCTCATGGTCGACCTCGTGCCGAATCACACCTCCGACCGGCATCCCTGGTTCCAGGAGGCGCTGGCGGCCGGGCCCGGCTCCCCGGAGCGCGGACGCTACCTGTTCCGCCCAGGGCACGGCCCCGCCGGCGAACTGCCGCCCAACGACTGGCAGTCGGCCTTCGGCGGGCCCGCGTGGACCCGGGTGGCCGACGGCGAGTGGTACTGCCACCTGCACGCCCCCGAGCAGCCCGACCTCGACTGGCGGAACCCGGAGGTGCGTTCCGCCTTCGCCGGCATCCTGCGGTACTGGCTGGACCGAGGCGTGGACGGCTTCCGCGTCGACGTCGCACACGCCCTGTTCAAAGCCGAGCAGCTGCCCGACGCCGGACCCGGCCAGCACCGCGCCCCCCTGCGCAACCACCTGATGCCGTACTACGACCAGGAGGAACTGCACCCCCTGTACCGAGAATGGCGGGCCCTGCTGGACACCCACCCGGCGCCGCCCGGCGCGGTACCGCCGGGGGAGCGGGTGATGGTCGCCGAGGCCGCCGTGTTCGACCCCGCCAGGCTGGCCCGCTACATCCGCCCCGACGAGATGCACCAGGCCTTCAACTTCGCGTTCCTGGAGGCGCCCTGGGACCCGGCGGAGCTGCGACGCGTCATCGACGCCTCCCTCTCCGCACCGGGCGGCGGATCGGTCACCTGGCTGCTGTCCAGCCACGACGCGGTCCGCCCGGTGACCCGCCTCGGCTCGGCGGGCCGGGCCCGCGCGGCGGCCCTGCTCATGCTCGCGCTGCCCGGCTCCGCGTACCTCTACCAGGGCGAGGAACTCGGCCTGCCCCAGGCCACCGTCCCCGACGACCGCATCCGCGACCCCTTGTGGGAACGCTCCGGACACACCGACCGGGGCCGCGACGGCTCCCGCGTCCCCCTGCCCTGGTCCGGCGAGCGCGCCCCCTACGGATTCACCACCGCCGGCCCCGAGGACACCTGGCTGCCCCAACCGGACGACTGGGCGCCCTGCACCGTGGCCGCCCAGGACCGCGACCCCGACTCGACGCTCGCCCTGTACCGCGCCGCCCTGCGGCTGCGGCGCGCCCACCCCGCGCCCGACCCGACGGCCCCGCCCGCCTGGTACTCGGCCCCCGGCGACCCCTGCCTCGCCTTCCGACGCGGAGCCCTGGCCTGCGTCGTCAACCTCGCCACCCGGCCACTGCCCTGGGCGGCGCTCGGCATACCGGGGCGCCCTGTACTGGCCAGTGGGCCCATCGACGGCCACGAGCTGCCGCCCGACACCGCCCTGTGGCTCGTCGACGACACACCCGTTCCGCAGGACAACGAAGGAGACCGTCATGGCCGTCCCCGCTGAGCGCACCCCGCGCACCGACCTGTCGGCACTCGTCAAGGCGTACGACGTCCGCGGCGTCGTACCCGACCAGTGGGACGAGCGGACGGCCGAGCTGTTCGGCGCCGCGTTCGTCCAGGTCACCGGCGCACGCGCCCTCGTGACCGGACACGACATGCGCGCCTCCTCACCCGGCCTCGCGCGGGCCTTCGCCCAGGGAGCCCTGGCGCGGGGCGCGGACGTCGTCGAGACCGGCCTGTGCTCGACGGACCAGCTGTACTACGCCTCCGGAACGCTCGACCTGCCGGGCGCGATGTTCACCGCCTCGCACAACCCGGCCCGCTACAACGGCATCAAGATGTGCCGCGCCGGTGCCGTACCCATCGGCCAGGACAGCGGCCTCGGAGAGATCCGCACGCTCGTCGAGCGGTGGACCGACGCGGGCGCACCGCCCCCGCCCGCCCACCGCGCCGGCACCCTCACCCACCGCGACACACTCGAGGAGTACTCGGCCCATCTGCGCACCCTCGTCGACCTGACCGGCATCCGCCCGCTCAAGGTGGTCGTCGACGCGGGCAACGGCATGGGCGGCCACACCGTGCCCACGGTCCTCGCCGGCCTCCCGCTCGACGTCGTACCCCTCTACTTCGAGCTGGACGGCAGCTTCCCGAACCACGAGGCCAACCCGCTCGACCCGGCCAACATCGCGGACCTCCAGCAGCACGTCCGTACCGAACACGCCGACCTCGGCCTCGCCTTCGACGGGGACGCCGACCGCTGCTTCGTCGTCGACGAGCGCGGTGAACCGGTCGCGCCCTCCGCGATCACCGCCCTCGTGGCGCTGCGCGAACTGGAGCGCAGGCCGGGTGCCATCGTCCTGCACAACCTGATCACCTCACGCACCGTGCCCGAGGTGATCAGGGAAGCCGGCGGCACTCCCGTGCGCACCCGCGTCGGACACTCCTTCATCAAGGCCGAGATGGCCCGCACCGGCGCCGTGTTCGGCGGTGAACACTCCGCGCACTACTACTTCGCCGACTTCTGGAACGCCGACACCGGGATGCTCGCGGCCCTGCACGTCCTGGGCGCGCTCGGCTCCCAGGACGGCCGCCTGTCGGACCTCACCCGCCGCTTCGACCGGTACGCGGCCTCCGGCGAGATCAACTCGGCCGTCGACGACCCGGCCGCCCGCCTCGCCGCCGTTCGCACAGCCTGGCAGGACCGGCCCGGCGTCACCGTCGACGAACTGGACGGTCTCACCGTCACGGGCCCCGACTGGTGGTTCAACCTCCGCCCCTCCAACACCGAACCCCTCCTGAGGCTCAACACCGAGGCCCGCGAGCCGCAGACCATGCGCAAGCTGCGCGACCAGGTGCTGACCCTCGTCCGTGGGCGGCGAAGGATGCACGAGTGGTCGACGCCGGTCTGACCGGCTTCGTGACGGCCGAGCGCGGACGGTGCCGGGGCCTCGGCGTTGATCCAGTGAACGCATGGTGGGCGTGCGGCCCAGGGGCCGCACCTGCCCTGGCCCTGGGTACCGCCACCGCGCTCGCCGGACCCGCGTCCGCCGCTCCCGACACCACGCCCGAGAAGGTCTGCGGCAGCGGCTACAAGAGGGTCGACTAGGCATCCGTCGGCTCGCGCGGCGACCTCGTGGAGCCTTTCGGCGTCGGCCTGGATGCCGCGGACTCGGCCGGCCTGCCTGAGCAGTGTCTGCAGGCGTCGCCGTGTCAGCTTCGCAGCCATGGTGGGGGTCGGTGCCGCGGCCAGGATGGTGCGGGCTTCCTTCGAACACAGACCGTGCTTGTGCTGGGCGAAGGCGTCGAGAATCGCAGGGTAGAACTCTCTGAGCTGGGAGCGAAGCTTGTTGTGGGCCTGGCCGCGAGCCCAGACGGCGTCTTGTTGGGCCCGGGCGAGCACGGCGATGGCCTGGACGAGCTCGGTGGATCCAGGGGATTTCGGTGAGGTGGCCGTCGGGCAGCCGTACCCAGATCTGGCGCACGTCGTGGGGGTTGTAGTGGATCACCCATGTCCCGCCCCGGCCGGCGACGGGGGAGGCCTGGCCGCGGTAGGGGGCGAGGAGATCGGCGTCGTAGGTGCGGTGGTGGATGGTGATGCCGGCGGGGGTGATGGCCTGCCAGCGCACGGGCAGCAGTTCGAGGTAGTCGCGGCCGGTGAGCGGGACGGGAACGTGTCCGGCGACGGCGATGAGCGCGGCCCACATCTGGTTCGGCGTGAGCGCTTTGCGGGGCATCGGCGGGTGGCGGAGGCCTTCGTGGGGCCGGTGGTGGTAGTGCACCAGCCGTTCATCAAGCAGGTCTTGCAACTGGGCGACGCTGTAGCAGGCGTCTTTCTCGGTGTCGGGGCCGCGGCGGGTGACGTCGGAGCCGGTGTAGCCGGGCAGGTGCTGGCAGATGGTGCCGAAGGTCTGCTCGACGATGCCTTTGGCGGTGGGGGCGTGGGGCGGGGCGGGCTGGACGCTGATACCGAGGTGTTCGCAGGCGGCGGTGAACGCGGCGGAGACGAACACTTTGCCGCGGTCGACGACGATCGTTTCGGGCAGGACGACCGGCCGGGCCGCCGCGCCGGCCAGGCGCTCATCCAGTGCGGCCAGCCGCTGGTGGGGGAGTGCGGGGGCGTGGTCCATGCGCAGGACGTCGGGCCAGGTGGGCCGGGCGGGGTGGGAGACGGCCATCTCCGCGAGCAGCAGGGCGGCGTCGACGGCCTTGGTCGCGCTCGGGCACAGCACGGCGGCGGGGATGGCGCGGGTGGCGACGTCGACGGCGATGGTGAGTTCGGGCCGGGCCAGGCGCCCGTCGTCGAAGAGGGCGAGGACGTCCAGGCGGGTGGTGTCAACCTGCACTTGTTCACCGGGGCGCAGCGCCGTGGCGGGGGGGAAGGCCCGCCCGTCGACACTCGCGGGCACCTGCCTCACGGGCCCCGTGGGCAGTTCGCCGGGCCGGGCAAGAGCAGTGACCAGCCGGTACAGCGTGGCCTGGGACGGCGTGGGTACCGTGCCGGGGCCGTGCCGGTCCTGAAGGATCTGGTTGATCAGCGGGAGCACGCCGTTGATCGTGCCGCGGGAGCGGCCACGGCGGCGGCGCAGCGCTTCACGGACGGCGGCGACGACCCGTTCGTCGGCCCGTCCGGTGGGGCTGGAAGCACGGGTGGTGCGGTGGTCGAGGAGCCCCCACAGGCCTTGTTTGCGGTAGGCCAGGCGCATGCGCTGCACCGTGGTGCGCGCCACCCGGCCGAAGCCGAGCGCGGTCAGCTCTTCCGCTTTGGCCTGCTCGCGTTCGGCCAGCGTGTGCCGCTGCGGGTCGTACTGAGGCCGGACCGTTCCTTGGCTGCCGGGCCCTCCGGTGAGCCCGCATTCGACTTCCCTGACGTGCCGCTGCCAGGCCAGTGCCTTCTCGCGCGCCGCGGCAGGGGCGGTCTCGAACAGCCCCCACTGCGGGGCCGCCTGAGGCGCATCGGCGCCGATGACGGTGAAGGAGGGGTCGGCGAACAGGTGCCCGGCGAGCACGGCCTGGCCGCCGCCGTCCGGGCCGACGAGGCGAATGTCCTGCCCCGACAGGGCGACCACCTGCCACGTCACGTCACGGAACTTCACGCGCGCACCGACCTTCACGGACGGCCGGGCATTGCGCCGCGCGCTCACCGGGCGCCTCCCGTCTCGCCCGGGCTGCCCGAGCCCCGCGGGCTGACGAGGACGCGTTCATGCAGCGGCGTTGTGAGGTCTGCCGTCAGCTGTCCGTGCCACAGGGCGTGGAAGACGCACGGGAGAACCTCGATCGGGTCGCCGGCCGCTTCAGCGCCTTCGGTCAGCGGCCGCGGCCGCGCGAACGCCCCAACAACCGCCGCCGCCAGACCGGGGCGGCCGGCGTTGCGGGGGTGGCGGTAGCCGGCCAGCCATTTCAGGTTGGCGGCCAGAACACGCTCGAGCGGCGGCAGGCGCCGGTAGATCCAGCCGATGTCCGCGCACGCCTGCGCAACCGCCTCGGCGCCCTTTCTCGCGCGTTCGCCGCCGGCGTCGGGGTGGCTGGGGCAGTCGGCGAGCAGTGCGGTGCCGTCGGCACGCCGGGCGAAGAGCTGCGGCACCCAGGAACGGACCTGCCCGCGGGGATGACGCCACAGCAGCCGCACCGGCCGCCCCGCCAGGCCCGTCACCTCCGGGTCGCGGTCCAGCACCATCAGCTGGGCGCGCATCGCATTCGACCCTGCGGCCACGTGCCGCCCGGTCGTCGCCGACCACCACAGGCCCGGCCCCCACCGCCGCCCCCGGCACTACCGGGAACGCCGACACCGGCGGCAAGTCCTCGAACGCCACGGTCATAGCGGCATCCGCCCACCGCTGCTGCACCATCTGCCCCACCGGGTCGAGGAACACCGCCTCGAACCCGCCCAAGCGGCCCACGGCCGCCCGCCCTGCCCGGCTCCGGGCTGCCCCTGTGCTGGTCACCCGCGCCAGCCAAGCCGCCCCCGCCGACGCACACCGTCGTTTCCAGAATTCCTGCCACGAACGAGTGCTGTATCAGCCAACAACCGACCCGCCCCCGGCGCATCGCGCTCAGCTGTCCTCTTCTCGCCCGCCCGCGGTGAGCATGTCCCGGAGCACCGCGGCCGACATGTTCACCCACTGGGCCACCTCCTCCAGAGGCACGCCGCCGTTCACCGCCGCCAGGGCGGTCCGCTTCCAGGCGTTCTCGATCAGGCCGGCACTGTGACCGAGACCGCGCAGCAGCCGCCGGGCGACATCGGCGGTCGGTCCGCTCTGCACACCGCGCAGCTGCAACAGCTGCTCTTGGACGCTGTCGAGCGTGCTGGTGATCAGCCCTGCGCTGCTCGGCGGGCACCGTAGCCCGCCACATCGTCCCCGAACCGGGCGCCTTCCTCTCCTTGCCCAGCACCCTCAGCTGCCCGGCCAGGTCACGGCCTGATGTTCCCGCCGCAGCCACCACAGGTCGTTGTCATACCCGGGCGGCCCACCAACGCCGCGGCGAAGGCGGATGACGCTGCCCATCCACGCGATGAGCGGCCCGCCGTGGTCCGTCGCGGCCAACGGCCCCAGCCATCCTCGCCCCACCCGCTCCCCGAGCCTGCGGCAGAACAACCCGTCGGCGGGCAGCGCCCGCGGCCGCCCGGCCCCGCTGTCGGCCCACACCAGCTCGGCCATCGCAGGGTCCAGCAAGGCGTCGGCCACGGCCACCACCTCCGGGAAGACGACCGTGTCCCGTCCCACGATCCGCCACCGCTCCAGATCACCGCCGGCATCCCCACCTGCGACCTGGTGCAGGCGCCGCGGCCAGATCTTCTCCCGCTCCCAGCCGTAAGCCTGCTCCCGCCACCGGGCCACCACCGCGTGAGACAGCGCGAACACCCGCTCCGGGCCGGCCCCGGCCCGAACCGCCCGCCGCGCCACACCGGCGCACCGCCGCTGCGACGCAGCCACCTCGGGCAGAGCGCGGACATCGAGGTGCTCCAGCGGCTGGTCGGCGTCCGCGTCCAGGAGCCACCGCCCGTGCCGCACGCACACCCGCTCCCACCTCGGTGCGTACCGCACCACTGCCGTCGACGCCCCGGTGCGCCGGGCCGTGCACAGGCGGCAGCCGAACGCCACCGGCCCGACCAGCGCGCCGCCGGCCCGCCACGCTGCTGCCGGACCAGCCGCGTCCTTCCCGGCGAGCAGCCTGGCATCTTCCTGTTCCCAGGACGGCAGTGCCCGCGCCAGGACGCCAGGTGCGACCCCGCACACATCGGCCAGGAGCCGGCGCCCCGCCGCGTTGAACAGCACCTCGGCATCGGCCCGCTGCCCGCCACTGTCGTACGTGGGCGCAGAGTTGTGCCACTTCCATCCAGAGCGCAGCGTCTTCGCCTCCATCCCGTAGCGGGCGGCGATGCGGACCATGAGCGAGCACGTCGTCTCCCCGGGCAGAGGCACTACACGGAAGATTCCTACAACCATCGCGCCAGGCTCCCGCAGGGAGACGACCCGCCGCAGCCGTTCATCCGGCGCACAGCGACAACTGGCGGTGCCCGGCCAGACATTGATAATGCTGCATCACCCCGTGATGCAGAAACTCCCGAAGCCTCGGCAGTGCTCACGGGCCCTCCGACGCACCGCGCGAGCCCGCTCGTCGGTTGCCGGGCTCCCGCCGCCCAGCACCCCGCCCTCCGGCCCAGTGGCTCGCCCAGGGCGAGCCACCGCAGGGTGACGGACCAGCGTTCTTCCGACAAGCACCGGTTGTTTCTGCAGGTGAGCGGCTTGTCGATGGGGCAACAGAGGCCCGTGGGAAAAAAGTTGGCCTCTGACGTCCGGATTCCGGCCCCCCGGCGCGTGTAGGGAGTGAGGGTGAAGGTGCCCTCATCAACGAGTCGATGATGGGAGGCCGGTCTGTGACCTGGCTCGAGTGGATGGGAGCGGGTGGGATCTCGGTCCCGCTGATGTTCCTGGCGTACTACGCGCTGCGCCGTACCAAGAGCGCGGTGGAGATGTGCCTGAAGGAGTACCTGCAGGCCCGCACGGAGCGCGAGCAGCGCGCAACGATGATCGCGATGGCAGCGGCGCTGCCGGAGGGCGGGGCCGCCGCCCGCTTCGAGGAGGGGCAGCCGGCCTGGTTGTTCTACAAGCACTCGGAGCAGGGCCGGCCGGCGATCGCCACCCGGGAGGCTGCGTGACCGAGGCCGACCAGGGCACGGACTTCGAGGCGTTCGTCCTCGAGACCAGCGCGGCGTTCTCCCGCGTAGCCCAGGCCGAAGCGGGCGGCGACCTGCACAGCGCGGAAGATGCTGTGCAGGTCGCCTACATGCGCATGTTCACGTCGTGGGAAAAGATCGTAGCGCGGCCCGGAAACCGGGCCGCCTACGGCCGCACCGCAGTCAGGAACGCGGTGATCGACCAGTTCCGGCGTAACCAACGCATGACTCCTGCACCGTTGCAGGAACTGCCCGAACAGGAATCCCAGATCGGCATCCCCGATGCCGCCTACGAAATGATCAAAGAGGGTATCGATGAACTAGTCGCCAAACTTCCCGACCGGCAGCGGCAGGTCATCACCTTGTGCGTTCTCCAGGACATCAGCCCTGAAGACGCCGGGAAGCGCCTGCGCCTTAAGGAGGAGTCGGTGAAGCGCAACATCCGCATGGCCATCAACAACCTCAAGAAGTTCGTCAACGAGACCGGTGAGGAGGAAACCGTATGAGCACCTCGGACAAGGACAACGAGCAGAACGCCATCCGGCTCCTCGCCGTATGGACCCTGCTCGAACGCTCCGAGCAGGCACTTACGAAGAGCTCGCGGACACCCGAGGACTCGGCACAGGCGGAGGGGGGCCAGCTTGCCGGCTGGCCCCCGGCCCCCCGCCCATGGCCGGACGACCGGGAGCAAACCGAAGCTAAGAGCGAACTGGTACTCCTGCTGGCACGCGAGTGCGCACGCAAAACCACCGCAGAAGAAACCCGCAGAATCGCGGAGCTCCTGGAGTACCTGGACCGTGACGCGGAGGCTCTCACGTGGTGGCAATGGGCAGCAGAACGAGGTGACCGGGACGCGCATGACTACCTCGAGATGCTCCACATCGAAAGGCAGGAGCAAGAAAATCCAGCAGCTGACTCACCAACCTCGGAACTGGAAAAGAGTGCAGCATTTGACGTGTGGAGAGCCAGCAGGACAACTGCCGGTTCGCACACGTTCGCAGCAGTTCAACTGGCGTTGAGCGCTGCGGCGAACCCAGAGCTGAGCGAAGACGCGAAGCAGCTAGTAAGGGAAATCGAGGAGTACTTGCAGCACCCTGATCGCATGACAGACGGAAGGCGGCGCTGATGCGCAACACTCTTCTGACATGCTCCGAGGAACCGGGAGCCGCTCTATAGGCAGACCCATCATGAGTGCCTCACGCTGAGGCACAACGACTCGTTGAGGCAGCGGCCCGCCGTACCGGCGGGCCGCTGCCGCGTTCCCAGGACCGTCGAACGACTCACGCACCCCGCCAAGACAGTTCGCGAAGGTGAGTCCTCGCCGTGACCAGATGAAGCCAGCACAGCGTCAGAAGCCGCCACCGCACAGGAAGGACTGGGCCGACGTCCCTTCCCGGCCGGTGCATGACCGCAGCAGTGAAAGGCCCCTCTCAGGTCGGGCGAGGCATCCGGGATTCGTCTGTCAGCTGCCGCGGTGCAGCCGTCGGGCCACAGCAATCTGCCATTCGTGGTCTGTAGTCGGGAGTGTGAGGGCGGTGATCTGGTGCAGGGTGCCGTCGGCCAGCCAGCGTTTGTAGCGGCGGTAGCAGGTCTGCCAGGGGCCGTAGTGGGCGGGCTCTCTCCAGGGGGTGTCGGTGCGGGCGGTATGGGCGATGCCGTCGATGAGGAGCCGGTGTTCGCGCCAGCGTCCGCCGGCGCTCTGCTGGCGGGGCATGAGCGGACAGATCAGAGCCCAAGCCTGGTCGGACACCTCGCGGCGCCCGCTGGCGGTGAGCGCCGACGTCTGGGTGCCGGTGTGCTGGGGGAGGGCGTCCAGGAGCTGCTGCTGACCGGGGTGGAGCAGAACACGTCGTGCCCTGGGCCGGCGCAGCCAGGTCATGCTGCGTTCGGTCTCAGGAGCACCCGGCCACCACTGACAGCCCTCGGGCAGTCCGGCCAGACGGTAGCGGGCGGCCCACCACATCCGCTGCCACTGCACAGACCAGGGCGGATTCCACCAGGCATCGAGACCGGTGAGGGTGCGGGCGAGCCGGGTCAGGTGCCCGCTGGTGTGCTGGCGGACCCGCTGCGCGGCCAGCCACCGTCCCAGGGCGAACCCGTCCGCGGCGGTGGTGGGCGAGGACACCGCGAGATGCCCGTGGCGTGCGACGCAGGCACGCGCCGCGGCCAGGCCGTCGGCGGCCGGACGGCGCCGGCCGGGCCAGGCGTGAAACCGCTCCACCTCCTGGTGGCCGAGGCCGAGGCCGGCCAGCAGTTGCTGCTGCCCCTCATGCAGCTCGCGATAATGCGTGATCTGGTGACGCAGCCACCGCTCGAGCCGGCGCGGCACACCGGCCAGGTTGTCCCCGCCGTGCACCGGCCCGTTGACGCCCACGTGCTCACGCGCCCGGTACCAGGCCCGCTGCCAGTCAAGCGGCCAGGGCGGATTCCACCACAGATCCAACTCCTCCAGCCACGCCGTCTGCTCGGCGGTCAGCGACGCCGCGGCGACACGCCGGCCGGCCAGCCACCGCCCGAGATCGAACCCGTCCCCGACGCGGCCGCCGGTATGCGCCAGGGCCAGGTGACCGTGCAGCGCCACATACGCGCGAGCCTGCTCCAGCCCTCCAGCGAACAGCTGCTCACCCCGCCGCTTGAGACCGCCACCGTGCCCGGACCGCCGCGGCACCACCCCCGCCGTACGCCCTGCGCCCGCCACCCGCACCGCAGGCTCCGCCCCACCCGCGCCCGTTTCGGCGGCCGAGCCCACCAGGGCGCGCAGCCCGGGTGCGACCTCGACGGGACGGTGCACACTGCGCACCCACCACCCCTGCGCCGGGCCGGGCGCAGCGTCCACCGGCCGGCTGTGGGCACGGGCCACGGCCTGCGCCCACACCGACAACGGACCTGCCCAGGCAGCCTCCACCTCCCGCAGCCAGGGCCGCCCCAGCCGCCTGCCCAGCTCGGCGGCGACCCGCTCACCACCCGACCGCCCGCGCGCCGCGCCCCGCACCCCCACCTGCCCACGGCCGCCACCGGCAGCCAGGTGCTGCAGTCGCGGATCGGCCAGCGCACACGCCACCGCCACCACGTCGGGGAAGACCACCGCGTCCCGCGCCAGCAACCGCCACTGCGCCATCCCCCACCCGGCCGGCCACCCTTCACGCCGTCAGGTGGCCGCCACGACCTGCTCCAGCCGCCGCCCCCACACCCGCTCCCGCTCCCCGAACGCCTCCAGCTCCCACCACCCGCACACCACCGCACGCGCCAGCGCGAGACACCTCCACCGGCGCACCGCCCGCCCCACCCGCGTCGAGCCCCGCACGTGCCAGACACGCCCACCGCCGCTGCGCCCGCCCCAACTCCCCCGCCAGCGGCCCCACCGCGAGCCCCTCCAGCACGTGCCCGCCGCCGACATCGAGCAGCCACCGGCCATGATCCGTGCACAGCCGCTGCCACCGCGCCCGGTACACCCACGAAACCCCCGCGCCCCCGCGGCGGGCCGTACACAGCCGGCACCCGAACACCACCGGCCCCCACTGGTCCGCTCCCGTCCGCCACCGCACCCAGCCCTGCCCGTCCCCGCCGTAGCCGGCCAGCATCTCCGATCCGCCCCCCACGACGGCAGCGCCCGAGCCAGATGCCCGGCCGGCACCCGGCACCAGCCGGCCAACTGCACCTGCGCCACCGCATCGAGGAACACCTCGCCGTCCGGACGCACGCCGCGAGCCTGGTGCGCGGGGTTCACCCACCGCCACCATCCGGTCAGGTCGCCGGCCTGCAGCCGGTAAGCAGCGGCCACCCGGTGGAGAAAGGACCAGGTCGTCCCGCCCGGCACGGGCCTGACCCGCAGGACTGCTTCCACTCAGGCCACCCTCTCGCTCACCTCTGCAGGCATAACCGAGCGGGGCGGCAAGGGGTTCGCCCCTCCGTTCGCCGCCCAGTAAGACCCGCACAGTGGCAGACATGCCTTGCCGAGGCTGCCTGCCGCGGGTAAGGGGGGACCAGGGCCCGCACCGCGAGTCCCCGAGCGCAGGCTCCTGCTCAACCGTAGGCACCATGGACAAATGGAGTACGCACGACGTACGTCCTCCATGCGGAGACCAGGAGCGCTCGAACGTTGCCCCGGCTACGCCCACTGCATGCCCAGCTCCCGCAGCGCGTCGAGTTGCTCGGCGGTGAGCTTGTCGCGTCTGGCGCGGGTGTTCGATACCCATACGCCCAGGCGCACCGGTACCGGCTCGGCCTCGCCGTCGACCACGAGCTCCACGACCGCGCCGCGCGGGACGGGCCGCTGGGCGCCCTCCCGTTCGACCCACTGGGCGAGGGCTGCCAGGCCGCGCTGGAAGGCCTGCTGCGCCTTGGTCGGCCCCTTTGCCGCGCCCTTTGTCGCGGGGGCGGGAGGCGGCGCCTGGGCGGGCTGTACGCCCATCGCTGTCAACCGCTGCTGCTGTCCCTCGGAGAGCTCCACCCAACTGCGGCGTTGCCGCTGAAGCCATTTGCCGAGGTCATCGCCTTCGTAGAGGACGCCGGGTGCGATGTCGGGCACGATTCCGCCGGGTTCGTCGGCGGCGAGGTGGGCGAGGTGGCGGTAGTGGCGTTGCCAGTCCAGTGGCCAGGGGCAGTTCCAGTCGGGGTCGATCCCGGAGAGCTGGGCGCCCCGTGTCTGCGCCCGTTCGGACTTCTTGCCGAGGCCGCCCTTACGCCTGAGATTCGCCAGTAGCTGACCGATGGGGACAGGCTTGCCGTCGGCGGGGTCGTCCCACACCGCGTCCTGCCTCGGGGCCAGGTGCCCCGTGGCGCGCCGGTACGAGCGCAACACCGCCAGCTTCGTCTCCCAGGCTTCCTCGCCGGGCTCCCAGACCATGCCGGCCTCCGGCGCGTCCAGCAGTGTCTTGCGCCGAGGTTGCAGCTCTGCGGCCCGCAGGGCTTTCCGCTGTTGGTGGACCCATCGCCCCAGCGGAAACGCCTTCGTCGCTCCCACCTCGGTCTCTACGTCATACGGAACGGCGTGGAGACCGGTGATCTCGTGTTCCTTCCGCCAGCGCAGCAGGGCCTGGTAGCCCTCCAGCCAGACCAGCGACTCGGGCCGGTAGACGCGGGAACGCAGGAACGCCGCGATCGTGGCCGCGTCCCTGGGGGTGGAGAAGTGCAGCAGTGCGGACTCGACCGCACTGGTGTCGTCCTGCCCCTGGTCCTCGATCCCCTCGACGCCGCTGGTCCCGATGATCCGGCCGGTCTCGTCGCGCTGGATGTGGACCTTGCGCTTGCCGCTGGTGAGGGCACGCGAGGCGAGCTGCTCCACGAGTCGTTCATCGTGCGAGCGCAGGCCTTGGAGCACAGCGACCAACCCCGTATACGAGGCGGAGGCGATCATGTCGGTGGGGTCTTCGCCGGGCTGGAGGAAGACGGGCACGATGATCCGCGCGACCTTGGTGGAGCCGTCTCGGTTGAGCCGGAGTGCCCGGCCGATGTTCTGCACGATCTCGACCTGCGAGCCGCGGGTGTCCGCGAAGCAGACGGCTTCCACGCCTCGTTCGCCGGTGATGTCGACGCCTTCCCCAAGGACTCGGCAGCTGGCGAGGAACGCCCGGTGCACGCGTCGGCCCTCTGCGTCGATGCCGTTGGCGAACTGCCGCAGCACCTCACGCCGCTCGGACACGAGGTGGTCGCCGCACAGCCACGCCGACCAGACGCGGTCCGGCGGGACGTGGCGGCCTGCCTCCAGCTCGTAGAACTGAGCGCCGATCGACGACGCGGGCAGCTCCTCCGCGGCCGCCAGGTCCTCGGCCGAGGTATCGCGCGCATACAGCGCGGCTGCGGTCTTCGGCAGCTTCTCCGCGAACGCAGCAGCTTCATCGACCTTCTGGTGGAAGGTCATGACCGTACGCAGGTTGTACGCCGCGGCGTGTTCCAAAAGTGCGGTGTGTAGCAGCGCCAGGCGCCGGCCTCGCCGTGCCTCCTCGGCTTCCCCGGAGGCGGGGGAGGGTCGTGGATCTCGAGGACGTCGATCTCGAATCCGGCGAGGATGCCCCGCTCGATGGCCTCCGAGAGCCCCAGTTCGGCGCCGGGAAGCCAGGCCCCGAAGGTGCCGTTCGGGTCGTCGGCCATGCTCGCGAGTTCCACCTCCTGGCCCTCCTTCCCGTGCTGAGGTCGGGGTGAGGCGAGGATCCGTGGGGTGGCGGTGAGGTAGAGCCGGTAGTCGGCGGGGATCCGCTGGTTGTCGTGGATCGCCGCCCACGGCCGACCAAGATCGCCTGCGGTCGAGTGGGCCTCGTCCACGATGGCGAGGTCGAACAGGGCCATTTGCTGGCCGTAGAGCCGTTCCCCGCCCGCCAGGGCGGCCTCCAGCGGCCCACGGACCGTCCGCTGGCCCGTCGGGTCCTCCGGGTCCTCGCGGTCCACCAGCGAGGCGTAGGTGGCGAACACGACCACGGGCCCGGTTCCAGCCCACAGCGCCAGCTGGATCGCATTCGTGGTGGTGCGCACCCCCAGCGAGCCCAGCACCTGGTCGTTCTCCAGCGAACACACCGCCACCATCAGCGCCCGGTGGCCCACCGCCCGCCACGCCTGGGCGGTCTGCGCGAGCAGATCCAGGGTCGGCACGGTCACCAGGATCCGCCCGCCCGGGAAGCACTCCAGCGCGCTCACAGCAGCCGTGATCGTCTTGCCCGACCCGGTCGCGGACACCAGCGTGCCCCGAGCCCCCTGCCCGGGCGCAGAAGATCTTGCAAAGAATTTGACCCACTCCCGAATGGCCGTTTTCTGGGTCACCTGATGTTCCCGGAGACTGATCACAGATTTCGACCTTTCCTTTTTCCGGGCGACATCAGGTTCTTCCACCACGTACCCGTGCTCGAAAAGACCGCGCCCCCGTCGGGGGCAGGAGCGGGGTAGGGGTACCTGTCGATCCCGCCGCGCGCGGGCAACTCGTCCTCGAAGTCGCAGGCGGCTACAGCTTTGAAGCCACCGTGCCACAGCGCTTCGAGCACGGCCGTGACGGCCTGCACCACCTCGGCACGTGTCCCCTCGGAGGCCTCGCACTCCAGCACGGTCGGCCATTCCAGGAAGTCGAAGGGGTGAGCGCGCCGGCCTGTGGCGTAGTCGTTGGGCTCGCCGGTCACGCGCACCGGCCCGATTGCCAGCTCTGGACCGTCGTCCTCGACGAGGCCGAGGGCGTCTCGAAGCCGGGCCATGATCCGCGGGGCGGCATCCGCGTCCACGTAGATCGAGGCGTCGCTGTAAGGGGAGCCCGGGCCGAGGGGCGACGGCCCGTGATCATTCGTCACGCGCGCTCCCTGCGGATTTGGCCGGGGTGAGGGTGAGGAAGCGCTGGAGCAGCCGCTGGGGCAGCAACGTGAGCCCGAAGCACACCTCGTTCGGATCCGCCTCAGCATCCAGGAGTATGGAGAGGGTCTCGTACTCACTGATCTCCACGGCCTGATGCGCCGGTGTCCGCGGCTCCACCTCAGGCCAGGAGCCCGGCCTCAGCGCATCGGAACCCATGGCGCCCTTCCCCTCTCCACTGGCCCTGATGGGCCGTGGCTGTCAGATAGCAGACGGGCCACGGACCTAACGCGCCGAAGCCGATACGCCCTCAATCCCCACTACCGGGTGTCCCCGCTTTACGCCAATGCTACATGCTGCATCACATCGAGATGCGGACATGCGTGATCTCTCGACAGAGCACTTCCACAAGACCTCACCCGACCCCGATGGGCATCACGCATCGGGGGTACACGGTGCCGCATGGCACCGAAGACCGAACGCATCCAGTTCCTGCGGGCCGTGCGGCAGCTGCGCCGGATCCGCTCCTTCTACGCTGCGGCCGTTCTGCTGTGGACGGGGACCACTGCCTGGACGGGCTGGCAGGCTCCGGGGAGCCGGCAGATGTGGGTGTCCGTTCTCCTCCTGGCCGTCTTCGCCGTACTGCTCGTCACCGCGAGCCTCGCCCTGCGGCGTCTCGCCGTTCCCGCAACGGGCCGGCCCGTGCACCACACTGCCCCGCACAAGCTGCCGAGTACCCACCGGCACGCTCATGCCTGAGGGCCCGTCACCCTGCTCACGCGTCAGCCAGGCCCCAGTCACGCCTGCTTTGGGCGGGGCCGTGTGGCCTGTTGACAGACCGTGACCGGACCGCACAAGCCCCAGTCTCTGTAGGCGCCCGGGCCGAAGGCCCGTTGACCGGCCCGCGCTAGCTGGTCCGGCCTTCGTGGCGCGTAGCGCCATCAGGTGGCTGGAGCGCAGCGGAGGCCGCCCCGAGGCCGCAGGCCCCCAGCTCCGGGAGCGCAGCGGACGGAGCGTCACTGGCCCGGCGCAGCCGGCCAGTGAGCGGGACGCGCAGCGTCCCGCCGGCGCTCCCGCGGAGCGGAGCGCAACACCCGCGCGCAGCGCGGGTGTTCGCTTGCCCATCGCGCAGCGATGGGGCCCCATCGCTGCGCGATGGGCAAGCGAACACCCGCGCTGCGCGCGGGTGTTGCGCTCCCGCTCCGCGGGAGCGCCGGCGGGACGCTGCGCGTCCCGCTCACTGGCCCGGCTGCGCCGGGCCAGTGACGCTCCGTCCGCTGCGCTCCCGGAGCTGGGGGCCTGCGGCCTCGGGGCGGCCTCCGCTGCGCTCCAGCCACCTGATGGCGCTACGCGCCACGAAGGCCGGACCCGCTAGCGCGGGCCGGTCAACGGGCCTTCGGCCCGGGCGCCTACAGAGACTGGGGCTTGTGCGGTCCGGTCACGGTCTGTCAACAGGCCACACGGCCCCGCCCAAAGCAGGCGTGACTGGGGCCTGGCTGACGCGTGAGCAGGGTGACGGGCCCTCAGGCATGAGCGTGCCGGTGGGTACTCGGCAGCTTGTGCGGGGCAGTGTGGTGCACGGGCCGGCCCGTTGCGGGAACGGCGAGACGCCGCAGGGCGAGGCTCGCGGTGACGAGCAGTACGGCGAAGACGGCCAGGAGGAGAACGGACACCCACATCTGCCGGCTCCCCGGAGCCTGCCAGCCCGTCCAGGCAGTGGTCCCCGTCCACAGCAGAACGGCCGCAGCGTAGAAGGAGCGGATCCGGCGCAGCTGCCGCACGGCCCGCAGGAACTGGATGCGTTCGGTCTTCGGTGCCATGCGGCACCGTGTACCCCCGATGCGTGATGCCCATCGGGGTCGGGTGAGGTCTTGTGGAAGTGCTCTGTCGAGAGATCACGCATGTCCGCATCTCGATGTGATGCAGCATGTAGCATTGGCGTAAAGCGGGGACACCCGGTAGTGGGGATTGAGGGCGTATCGGCTTCGGCGCGTTAGGTCCGTGGCCCGTCTGCTATCTGACAGCCACGGCCCATCAGGGCCAGTGGAGAGGGGAAGGGCGCCATGGGTTCCGATGCGCTGAGGCCGGGCTCCTGGCCTGAGGTGGAGCCGCGGACACCGGCGCATCAGGCCGTGGAGATCAGTGAGTACGAGACCCTCTCCATACTCCTGGATGCTGAGGCGGATCCGAACGAGGTGTGCTTCGGGCTCACGTTGCTGCCCCAGCGGCTGCTCCAGCGCTTCCTCACCCTCACCCCGGCCAAATCCGCAGGGAGCGCGCGTGACGAATGATCACGGGCCGTCGCCCCTCGGCCCGGGCTCCCCTTACAGCGACGCCTCGATCTACGTGGACGCGGATGCCGCCCCGCGGATCATGGCCCGGCTTCGAGACGCCCTCGGCCTCGTCGAGGACGACGGTCCAGAGCTGGCAATCGGGCCGGTGCGCGTGACCGGCGAGCCCAACGACTACGCCACAGGCCGGCGCGCTCACCCCTTCGACTTCCTGGAATGGCCGACCGTGCTGGAGTGCGAGGCCTCCGAGGGGACACGTGCCGAGGTGGTGCAGGCCGTCACGGCCGTGCTCGAAGCGCTGTGGCACGGTGGCTTCAAAGCTGTAGCCGCCTGCGACTTCGAGGACGAGTTGCCCGCGCGCGGCGGGATCGACAGGTACCCCTACCCCGCTCCTGCCCCCGACGGGGGCGCGGTCTTTTCGAGCACGGGTACGTGGTGGAAGAACCTGATGTCGCCCGGAAAAAGGAAAGGTCGAAATCTGTGATCAGTCTCCGGGAACATCAGGTGACCCAGAAAACGGCCATTCGGGAGTGGGTCAAATTCTTTGCAAGATCTTCTGCGCCCGGGCAGGGGGCTCGGGGCACGCTGGTGTCCGCGACCGGGTCGGGCAAGACGATCACGGCTGCTGTGAGCGCGCTGGAGTGCTTCCCGGGCGGGCGGATCCTGGTGACCGTGCCGACCCTGGATCTGCTCGCGCAGACCGCCCAGGCGTGGCGGGCGGTGGGCCACCGGGCGCTGATGGTGGCGGTGTGTTCGCTGGAGAACGACCAGGTGCTGGGCTCGCTGGGGGTGCGCACCACCACGAATGCGATCCAGCTGGCGCTGTGGGCTGGAACCGGGCCCGTGGTCGTGTTCGCCACCTACGCCTCGCTGGTGGACCGCGAGGACCCGGAGGACCCGACGGGCCAGCGGACGGTCCGTGGGCCGCTGGAGGCCGCCCTGGCGGGCGGGGAACGGCTCTACGGCCAGCAAATGGCCCCGTTCGACCTCGCCATCGTGGACGAGGCCCACTCGACCGCAGGCGATCTTGGTCGGCCGTGGGCGGCGATCCACGACAACCAGCGGATCCCCGCCGACTACCGGCTCTACCTCACCGCCACCCCACGGATCCTCGCCTCACCCCGACCTCAGCACGGGAAGGAGGGCCAGGAGGTGGAACTCGCGAGCATGGCCGACGACCCGAACGGCACCTTCGGGGCCTGGCTTCCCGGCGCCGAACTGGGGCTCTCGGAGGCCATCGAGCGGGGCATCCTCGCCGGATTCGAGATCGACGTCCTCGAGATCCACGACCCCTCCCCCGCCTCCGGGGAAGCCGAGGAGGCACGGCGAGGCCGGCGCCTGGCGCTGCTACACACCGCACTTTTGGAACACGCCGCGGCGTACAACCTGCGTACGGTCATGACCTTCCACCAGAAGGTCGATGAAGCTGCTGCGTTCGCGGAGAAGCTGCCGAAGACCGCAGCCGCGCTGTATGCGCGCGATACCTCGGCCGAGGACCTGGCGGCCGCGGAGGAGCTGCCCGCGTCGTCGATCGGCGCTCAGTTCTACGAGCTGGAGGCAGGCCGCCACGTCCCGCCGGACCGCGTCTGGTCGGCGTGGCTGTGCGGCGACCACCTCGTGTCCGAGCGGCGTGAGGTGCTGCGGCAGTTCGCCAACGGCATCGACGCAGAGGGCCGACGCGTGCACCGGGCGTTCCTCGCCAGCTGCCGAGTCCTTGGGGAAGGCGTCGACATCACCGGCGAACGAGGCGTGGAAGCCGTCTGCTTCGCGGACACCCGCGGCTCGCAGGTCGAGATCGTGCAGAACATCGGCCGGGCACTCCGGCTCAACCGAGACGGCTCCACCAAGGTCGCGCGGATCATCGTGCCCGTCTTCCTCCAGCCCGGCGAAGACCCCACCGACATGATCGCCTCCGCCTCGTATACGGGGTTGGTCGCTGTGCTCCAAGGCCTGCGCTCGCACGATGAACGACTCGTGGAGCAGCTCGCCTCGCGTGCCCTCACCAGCGGCAAGCGCAAGGTCCACATCCAGCGCGACGAGACCGGCCGGATCATCGGGACCAGCGGCGTCGAGGGGATCGAGGACCAGGGGCAGGACGACACCAGTGCGGTCGAGTCCGCACTGCTGCACTTCTCCACCCCCAGGGACGCGGCCACGATCGCGGCGTTCCTGCGTTCCCGCGTCTACCGGCCCGAGTCGCTGGTCTGGCTGGAGGGCTACCAGGCCCTGCTGCGCTGGCGGAAGGAACACGAGATCACCGGTCTCCACGCCGTTCCGTATGACGTAGAGACCGAGGTGGGAGCGACGAAGGCGTTTCCGCTGGGGCGATGGGTCCACCAACAGCGGAAAGCCCTGCGGGCCGCAGAGCTGCAACCTCGGCGCAAGACACTGCTGGACGCGCCGGAGGCCGGCATGGTCTGGGAGCCCGGCGAGGAAGCCTGGGAGACGAAGCTGGCGGTGTTGCGCTCGTACCGGCGCGCCACGGGGCACCTGGCCCCGAGGCAGGACGCGGTGTGGGACGACCCCGCCGACGGCAAGCCTGTCCCCATCGGTCAGCTACTGGCGAATCTCAGGCGTAAGGGCGGCCTCGGCAAGAAGTCCGAACGGGCGCAGACACGGGGCGCCCAGCTCTCCGGGATCGACCCCGACTGGAACTGCCCCTGGCCACTGGACTGGCAACGCCACTACCGCCACCTCGCCCACCTCGCCGCCGACGAACCCGGCGGAATCGTGCCCGACATCGCACCCGGCGTCCTCTACGAAGGCGATGACCTCGGCAATGGCTTCAGCGGCAACGCCGCAGTTGGGTGGAGCTCTCCGAGGGACAGCAGCAGCGGTTGACAGCGATGGGCGTACAGCCCGCCCAGGCGCCGCCTCCCGCCCCCGCGACAAAGGGCGCGGCAAAGGGGCCGACCAAGGCGCAGCAGGCCTTCCAGCGCGGCCTGGCAGCCCTCGCCCAGTGGGTCGAACGGGAGGGCGCCCAGCGGCCCGCCCTGCGCGGCGCGGTCGTGGAGCTCGTGGTCGACGGCGAGGCCGAGCCGGTACCGGTGCGCCTGGGCGTATGGGTATCGAACACCCGCGCCAGACGCGACAAGCTCACCGCCGAGCAACTCGACGCGCTGCGGGAGCTGGGCATGCAGTGGGCGTAGCCGGGGCAACGTTCGAGCGCTCCTGGTCTCCGCATGGAGGACGTACGTCGTGCGTACTCCATTTGTCCATGGTGCCTACGGTTGAGCAGGAGCCTGCGCTCGGGGACTCGCGGTGCGGGCCCTGGTCCCCCCTTACCCGCGGCAGGCAGCCTCGGCAAGGCATGTCTGCCACTGTGCGGGTCTTACTGGGCGGCGAACGGAGGGGCGAACCCCTTGCCGCCCCGCTCGGTTATGCCTGCAGAGGTGAGCGAGAGGGTGGCCTGAGTGGAAGCAGTCCTGCGGGTCAGGCCCGTGCCGGGCGGGACGACCTGGTCCTTTCTCCACCGGGTGGCCGCTGCTTACCGGCTGCAGGCCGGCGACCTGACCGGATGGTGGCGGTGGGTGAACCCCGCGCACCAGGCTCGCGGCGTGCGTCCGGACGGCGAGGTGTTCCTCGATGCGGTGGCGCAGGTGCAGTTGGCCGGCTGGTGCCGGGTGCCGGCCGGGCATCTGGCTCGGGCGCTGCCGTCGTGGGGGGGCGGATCGGAGATGCTGGCCGGCTACGGCGGGGACGGGCAGGGCTGGGTGCGGTGGCGGACGGGAGCGGACCAGTGGGGGCCGGTGGTGTTCGGGTGCCGGCTGTGTACGGCCCGCCGCGGGGGCGCGGGGGTTTCGTGGGTGTACCGGGCGCGGTGGCAGCGGCTGTGCACGGATCATGGCCGGTGGCTGCTCGATGTCGGCGGCGGGCACGTGCTGGAGGGGCTCGCGGTGGGGCCGCTGGCGGGGGAGTTGGGGCGGGCGCAGCGGCGGTGGGCGTGTCTGGCACGTGCGGGGCTCGACGCGGGTGGGGCGGGCGGTGCGCCGGTGGAGGTGTCTGCGCTGGCGCGTGCGGTGGTGTGCGGGTGGTGGGAGCTGGAGGCGTTCGGGGAGCGGGAGCGGGTGTGGGGGCGGCGGCTGGAGCAGGTCGTGGCGGCCACCTGACGGCGTGAAGGGTGGCCGGCCGGGTGGGGGATGGCGCAGTGGCGGTTGCTGGCGCGGGACGCGGTGGTCTTCCCCGACGTGGTGGCGGTGGCGTGTGCGCTGGCCGATCCGCGACTGCAGCACCTGGCTGCCGGTGGCGGCCGTGGGCAGGTGGGGGTGCGGGCGCGGCGCGCGGGCGGTCGGGTGGTGAGCGGGTCGCCGCCGAGCTGGGCAGGCGGCTGGGGCGGCCCTGGCTGCGGGAGGTGGAGGCTGCCTGGGCAGGTCCGTTGTCGGTGTGGGCGCAGGCCGTGGCCCGTGCCCACAGCCGGCCGGTGGACGCTGCGCCCGGCCCGGCGCAGGGGTGGTGGGTGCGCAGTGTGCACCGTCCCGTCGAGGTCGCACCCGGGCTGCGCGCCCTGGTGGGCTCGGCCGCCGAAACGGGCGCGGGTGGGGCGGAGCCTGCGGTGCGGGTGGCGGGCGCAGGGCGTACGGCGGGGGTGGTGCCGCGGCGGTCCGGGCACGGTGGCGGTCTCAAGCGGCGGGGTGAGCAGCTGTTCGCTGGAGGGCTGGAGCAGGCTCGCGCGTATGTGGCGCTGCACGGTCACCTGGCCCTGGCGCATACCGGCGGCCGCGTCGGGGACGGGTTCGATCTCGGGCGGTGGCTGGCCGGCCGGCGTGTCGCCGCGGCGTCGCTGACCGCCGAGCAGACGGCGTGGCTGGAGGAGTTGGATCTGTGGTGGAATCCGCCCTGGCCGCTTGACTGGCAGCGGGCCTGGTACCGGGCGCGTGAGCACGTGGGCGTCAACGGGCCGGTGCACGGCGGGGACAACCTGGCCGGTGTGCCGCGCCGGCTCGAGCGGTGGCTGCGTCACCAGATCACGCATTATCGCGAGCTGCATGAGGGGCAGCAGCAACTGCTGGCCGGCCTCGGCCTCGGCCACCAGGAGGTGGAGCGGTTTCACGCCTGGCCCGGCCGGCGCCGTCCGGCCGCCGACGGCCTGGCCGCGGCGCGTGCCTGCGTCGCACGCCACGGGCATCTCGCGGTGTCCTCGCCCACCACCGCCGCGGACGGGTTCGCCCTGGGACGGTGGCTGGCCGCGCAGCGGGTCCGCCAGCACACCAGCGGGCACCTGACCCGGCTCGCCCGCACCCTCACCGGTCTCGATGCCTGGTGGAATCCGCCCTGGTCTGTGCAGTGGCAGCGGATGTGGTGGGCCGCCCGCTACCGTCTGGCCGGACTGCCCGAGGGCTGTCAGTGGTGGCCGGGTGCTCCTGAGACCGAACGCAGCATGACCTGGCTGCGCCGGCCCAGGGCACGACGTGTTCTGCTCCACCCCGGTCAGCAGCAGCTCCTGGACGCCCTCCCCCAGCACACCGGCACCCAGACGTCGGCGCTCACCGCCAGCGGGCGCCGCGAGGTGTCCGACCAGGCTTGGGCTCTGATCTGTCCGCTCATGCCCCGCCAGCAGAGCGCCGGCGGACGCTGGCGCGAACACCGGCTCCTCATCGACGGCATCGCCCATACCGCCCGCACCGACACCCCCTGGAGAGAGCCCGCCCACTACGGCCCCTGGCAGACCTGCTACCGCCGCTACAAACGCTGGCTGGCCGACGGCACCCTGCACCAGATCACCGCCCTCACACTCCCGACTACAGACCACGAATGGCAGATTGCTGTGGCCCGACGGCTGCACCGCGGCAGCTGACAGACGAATCCCGGATGCCTCGCCCGACCTGAGAGGGGCCTTTCACTGCTGCGGTCATGCACCGGCCGGGAAGGGACGTCGGCCCAGTCCTTCCTGTGCGGTGGCGGCTTCTGACGCTGTGCTGGCTTCATCTGGTCACGGCGAGGACTCACCTTCGCGAACTGTCTTGGCGGGGTGCGTGAGTCGTTCGACGGTCCTGGGAACGCAGGCGGCCCGCCGGTACGGCGGGCCGCTGCCTCAACGAGTCGTTGTGCCTCAGCGTGAGGCACTCATGATGGGTCTGCCTATAGAGCGGCTCCCGGTTCCTCGGAGCATGTCAGAAGAGTGTTGCGCATCAGCGCCGCCTTCCGTCTGTCATGCGATCAGGGTGCTGCAAGTACTCCTCGATTTCCCTTACTAGCTGCTTCGCGTCTTCGCTCAGCTCTGGGTTCGCCGCAGCGCTCAACGCCAGTTGAACTGCTGCGAACGTGTGCGAACCGGCAGTTGTCCTGCTGGCTCTCCACACGTCAAATGCTGCACTCTTTTCCAGTTCCGAGGTTGGTGAGTCAGCTGCTGGATTTTCTTGCTCCTGCCTTTCGATGTGGAGCATCTCGAGGTAGTCATGCGCGTCCCGGTCACCTCGTTCTGCTGCCCATTGCCACCACGTGAGAGCCTCCGCGTCACGGTCCAGGTACTCCAGGAGCTCCGCGATTCTGCGGGTTTCTTCTGCGGTGGTTTTGCGTGCGCACTCGCGTGCCAGCAGGAGTACCAGTTCGCTCTTAGCTTCGGTTTGCTCCCGGTCGTCCGGCCATGGGCGGGGGGCCGGGGGCCAGCCGGCAAGCTGGCCCCCTCCGCCTGTGCCGAGTCCTCGGGTGTCCGCGAGCTCTTCGTAAGTGCCTGCTCGGAGCGTTCGAGCAGGGTCCATACGGCGAGGAGCCGGATGGCGTTCTGCTCGTTGTCCTTGTCCGAGGTGCTCATACGGTTTCCTCCTCACCGGTCTCGTTGACGAACTTCTTGAGGTTGTTGATGGCCATGCGGATGTTGCGCTTCACCGACTCCTCCTTAAGGCGCAGGCGCTTCCCGGCGTCTTCAGGGCTGATGTCCTGGAGAACGCACAAGGTGATGACCTGCCGCTGCCGGTCGGGAAGTTTGGCGACTAGTTCATCGATACCCTCTTTGATCATTTCGTAGGCGGCATCGGGGATGCCGATCTGGGATTCCTGTTCGGGCAGTTCCTGCAACGGTGCAGGAGTCATGCGTTGGTTACGCCGGAACTGGTCGATCACCGCGTTCCTGACTGCGGTGCGGCCGTAGGCGGCCCGGTTTCCGGGCCGCGCTACGATCTTTTCCCACGACGTGAACATGCGCATGTAGGCGACCTGCACAGCATCTTCCGCGCTGTGCAGGTCGCCGCCCGCTTCGGCCTGGGCTACGCGGGAGAACGCCGCGCTGGTCTCGAGGACGAACGCCTCGAAGTCCGTGCCCTGGTCGGCCTCGGTCACGCAGCCTCCCGGGTGGCGATCGCCGGCCGGCCCTGCTCCGAGTGCTTGTAGAACAACCAGGCCGGCTGCCCCTCCTCGAAGCGGGCGGCGGCCCCGCCCTCCGGCAGCGCCGCTGCCATCGCGATCATCGTTGCGCGCTGCTCGCGCTCCGTGCGGGCCTGCAGGTACTCCTTCAGGCACATCTCCACCGCGCTCTTGGTACGGCGCAGCGCGTAGTACGCCAGGAACATCAGCGGGACCGAGATCCCACCCGCTCCCATCCACTCGAGCCAGGTCACAGACCGGCCTCCCATCATCGACTCGTTGATGAGGGCACCTTCACCCTCACTCCCTACACGCGCCGGGGGGCCGGAATCCGGACGTCAGAGGCCAACTTTTTTCCCACGGGCCTCTGTTGCCCCATCGACAAGCCGCTCACCTGCAGAAACAACCGGTGCTTGTCGGAAGAACGCTGGTCCGTCACCCTGCGGTGGCTCGCCCTGGGCGAGCCACTGGGCCGGAGGGCGGGGTGCTGGGCGGCGGGAGCCCGGCAACCGACGAGCGGGCTCGCGCGGTGCGTCGGAGGGCCCGTGAGCACTGCCGAGGCTTCGGGAGTTTCTGCATCACGGGGTGATGCAGCATTATCAATGTCTGGCCGGGCACCGCCAGTTGTCGCTGTGCGCCGGATGAACGGCTGCGGCGGGTCGTCTCCCTGCGGGAGCCTGGCGCGATGGTTGTAGGAATCTTCCGTGTAGTGCCTCTGCCCGGGGAGACGACGTGCTCGCTCATGGTCCGCATCGCCGCCCGCTACGGGATGGAGGCGAAGACGCTGCGCTCTGGATGGAAGTGGCACAACTCTGCGCCCACGTACGACAGTGGCGGGCAGCGGGCCGATGCCGAGGTGCTGTTCAACGCGGCGGGGCGCCGGCTCCTGGCCGATGTGTGCGGGGTCGCACCTGGCGTCCTGGCGCGGGCACTGCCGTCCTGGGAACAGGAAGATGCCAGGCTGCTCGCCGGGAAGGACGCGGCTGGTCCGGCAGCAGCGTGGCGGGCCGGCGGCGCGCTGGTCGGGCCGGTGGCGTTCGGCTGCCGCCTGTGCACGGCCCGGCGCACCGGGGCGTCGACGGCAGTGGTGCGGTACGCACCGAGGTGGGAGCGGGTGTGCGTGCGGCACGGGCGGTGGCTCCTGGACGCGGACGCCGACCAGCCGCTGGAGCACCTCGATGTCCGCGCTCTGCCCGAGGTGGCTGCGTCGCAGCGGCGGTGCGCCGGTGTGGCGCGGCGGGCGGTTCGGGCCGGGGCCGGCCCGGAGCGGGTGTTCGCGCTGTCTCACGCGGTGGTGGCCCGGTGGCGGGAGCAGGCTTACGGCTGGGAGCGGGAGAAGATCTGGCCGCGGCGCCTGCACCAGGTCGCAGGTGGGGATGCCGGCGGTGATCTGGAGCGGTGGCGGATCGTGGGACGGGACACGGTCGTCTTCCCGGAGGTGGTGGCCGTGGCCGACGCCTTGCTGGACCCTGCGATGGCCGAGCTGGTGTGGGCCGACAGCGGGGCCGGGCGGCCGCGGGCGCTGCCCGCCGACGGGTTGTTCTGCCGCAGGCTCGGGGAGCGGGTGGGGCGAGGATGGCTGGGGCCGTTGGCCGCGACGGACCACGGCGGGCCGCTCATCGCGTGGATGGGCAGCGTCATCCGCCTTCGCCGCGGCGTTGGTGGGCCGCCCGGGTATGACAACGACCTGTGGTGGCTGCGGCGGGAACATCAGGCCGTGACCTGGCCGGGCAGCTGAGGGTGCTGGGCAAGGAGAGGAAGGCGCCCGGTTCGGGGACGATGTGGCGGGCTACGGTGCCCGCCGAGCAGCGCAGGGCTGATCACCAGCACGCTCGACAGCGTCCAAGAGCAGCTGTTGCAGCTGCGCGGTGTGCAGAGCGGACCGACCGCCGATGTCGCCCGGCGGCTGCTGCGCGGTCTCGGTCACAGTGCCGGCCTGATCGAGAACGCCTGGAAGCGGACCGCCCTGGCGGCGGTGAACGGCGGCGTGCCTCTGGAGGAGGTGGCCCAGTGGGTGAACATGTCGGCCGCGGTGCTCCGGGACATGCTCACCGCGGGCGGGCGAGAAGAGGACAGCTGAGCGCGATGCGCCGGGGGCGGGTCGGTTGTTGGCTGATACAGCACTCGTTCGTGGCAGGAATTCTGGAAACGACGGTGTGCGTCGGCGGGGGCGGCTTGGCTGGCGCGGGTGACCAGCACAGGGGCAGCCCGGAGCCGGGCAGGGCGGGCGGCCGTGGGCCGCTTGGGCGGGTTCGAGGCGGTGTTCCTCGACCCGGTGGGGCAGATGGTGCAGCAGCGGTGGGCGGATGCCGCTATGACCGTGGCGTTCGAGGACTTGCCGCCGGTGTCGGCGTTCCCGGTAGTGCCGGGGGCGGCGGTGGGGGCCGGGCCTGTGGTGGTCGGCGACGACCGGGCGGCACGTGGCCGCAGGGTCGAATGCGATGCGCGCCCAGCTGATGGTGCTGGACCGCGACCCGGAGGTGACGGGCCTGGCGGGGCGGCCGGTGCGGCTGCTGTGGCGTCATCCCCGCGGGCAGGTCCGTTCCTGGGTGCCGCAGCTCTTCGCCCGGCGTGCCGACGGCACCGCACTGCTCGCCGACTGCCCCAGCCACCCCGACGCCGGCGGCGAACGCGCGAGAAAGGGCGCCGAGGCGGTTGCGCAGGCGTGCGCGGACATCGGCTGGATCTACCGGCGCCTGCCGCCGCTCGAGCGTGTTCTGGCCGCCAACCTGAAATGGCTGGCCGGCTACCGCCACCCCCGCAACGCCGGCCGCCCCGGTCTGGCGGCGGCGGTTGTTGGGGCGTTCGCGCGGCCGCGGCCGCTGACCGAAGGCGCTGAAGCGGCCGGCGACCCGATCGAGGTTCTCCCGTGCGTCTTCCACGCCCTGTGGCACGGACAGCTGACGGCAGACCTCACAACGCCGCTGCATGAACGCGTCCTCGTCAGCCCGCGGGGCTCGGGCAGCCCGGGCGAGACGGGAGGCGCCCGGTGAGCGCGCGGCGCAATGCCCGGCCGTCCGTGAAGGTCGGTGCGCGCGTGAAGTTCCGTGACGTGACGTGGCAGGTGGTCGCCCTGTCGGGGCAGGACATTCGCCTCGTCGGCCCGGACGGCGGCGGCCAGGCCGTGCTCGCCGGGCACCTGTTCGCCGACCCCTCCTTCACCGTCATCGGCGCCGATGCGCCTCAGGCGGCCCCGCAGTGGGGGCTGTTCGAGACCGCCCCTGCCGCGGCGCGCGAGAAGGCACTGGCCTGGCAGCGGCACGTCAGGGAAGTCGAATGCGGGCTCACCGGAGGGCCCGGCAGCCAAGGAACGGTCCGGCCTCAGTACGACCCGCAGCGGCACACGCTGGCCGAACGCGAGCAGGCCAAAGCGGAAGAGCTGACCGCGCTCGGCTTCGGCCGGGTGGCGCGCACCACGGTGCAGCGCATGCGCCTGGCCTACCGCAAACAAGGCCTGTGGGGGCTCCTCGACCACCGCACCACCCGTGCTTCCAGCCCCACCGGACGGGCCGACGAACGGGTCGTCGCCGCCGTCCGTGAAGCGCTGCGCCGCCGCCGTGGCCGCTCCCGCGGCACGATCAACGGCGTGCTCCCGCTGATCAACCAGATCCTTCAGGACCGGCACGGCCCCGGCACGGTACCCACGCCGTCCCAGGCCACGCTGTACCGGCTGGTCACTGCTCTTGCCCGGCCCGGCGAACTGCCCACGGGGCCCGTGAGGCAGGTGCCCGCGAGTGTCGACGGGCGGGCCTTCCCCCCGCCACGGCGCTGCGCCCCGGTGAACAAGTGCAGGTTGACACCACCCGCCTGGACGTCCTCGCCCTCTTCGACGACGGGCGCCTGGCCCGGCCCGAACTCACCATCGCCGTCGACGTCGCCACCCGCGCCATCCCCGCCGCCGTGCTGTGCCCGAGCGCGACCAAGGCCGTCGACGCCGCCCTGCTGCTCGCGGAGATGGCCGTCTCCCACCCCGCCCGGCCCACCTGGCCCGACGTCCTGCGCATGGACCACGCCCCCGCACTCCCCCACCAGCGGCTGGCCGCACTGGATGAGCGCCTGGCCGGCGCGGCGGCCCGGCCGGTCGTCCTGCCCGAAACGATCGTCGTCGACCGCGGCAAAGTGTTCGTCTCCGCCGCGTTCACCGCCGCCTGCGAACACCTCGGTATCAGCGTCCAGCCCGCCCCGCCCCACGCCCCCACCGCCAAAGGCATCGTCGAGCAGACCTTCGGCACCATCTGCCAGCACCTGCCCGGCTACACCGGCTCCGACGTCACCCGCCGCGGCCCCGACACCGAGAAAGACGCCTGCTACAGCGTCGCCCAGTTGCAAGACCTGCTTGATGAACGGCTGGTGCACTACCACCACCGGCCCCACGAAGGCCTCCGCCACCCGCCGATGCCCCGCAAAGCGCTCACGCCGAACCAGATGTGGGCCGCGCTCATCGCCGTCGCCGGACACGTTCCCGTCCCGCTCACCGGCCGCGACTACCTCGAACTGCTGCCCGTGCGCTGGCAGGCCATCACCCCCGCCGGCATCACCATCCACCACCGCACCTACGACGCCGATCTCCTCGCCCCCTACCGCGGCCAGGCCTCCCCCGTCGCCGGCCGGGGCGGGACATGGGTGATCCACTACAACCCCCACGACGTGCGCCAGATCTGGGTACGGCTGCCCGACGGCCACCTCACCGAAATCCCCTGGATCCACCGCGACCACGTCCACCAGCCGTTCAACGACCACACCTGGCAGCACATCCGCACCCACGCCCAGCACAGCCACCACGACGACAGCCAGCAGCACGAAGCCGACCTCGCCGACGCCCTCGACCAGCTCATGCGCCGCGTCCACAGCGGCCACGCCACCACCGCCGAGCAAACCCTCCTCGCCCGCGCCACCACACTGCCCATTCCCGCCGCCCGGCACCCGCACCACGACACCACACCCGCCACCGACCAGCCGGCACCACACGACGAGGACGACAGCATCGACGACCTCCCCGACGACGGCACCCGCCCCGCCGCGGCCACCGGATACGGGCTCTACGACGCACACGAGGAGGCCGACAAGTGGTGAACCCCCGCCCCCACCCCACAGCGCAGCATCCGGGCAGCACATCGGCCGACGCAGGCAGCGGCAACACGGCCGAGCCGTCCCGGCCCCTGACCACCCGGCAGGGCTGGCAGCGCTTCGCCACCACCGACCCGCCCGCCCCACCCCAACCCGAAGACCCGCCCCGCAGCACCGAGGAACGCCTCGCCTACCACTCCGCGTTCGTCACCATCCGCACCCCCGCCCTCAGCCAGCTCGCCACCCAGGTCCGCACCCTGACGATCCTCGGCCGCCACCAGCACACCACCGCCCGGCCCTCCCTCATCGTCACCGGACCCGCCGCAGCCGGGAACCCACCGCCCTGCTGAACATCGGCCACTCCTGCCACCTCGCCCACCTGCGCAAAAACCCCCCACCCCCCGGATCAGCCCACAGTGCGGCACCCGTCGCCTACGTCCTGGCCCCGCCCAGCGCCACCGCGAAAACCCTCATCACCGAGTTCGCCCCCTACCCCGGCATCCCCGTGGCCACCCGCATGACCCGGACCCAGATCACCGACGCCGTCTGCCACACCTACACCGCCGCCGGCGCCCAACTCGTCCTCATCGACGAAATCCACCGCCTCAACCCCCGCGCCACCACCGGCGCCCAAACCGCCGACCTCCTCAAAGACCTCACCGAACGCCTCCCCGCCACCTTCGTCTACGCCGGCATCAACGTCACCAACACCCCCTGTTCACCGGGACCCGCGGCGCCCAACTCGCCGGACGCGCCACCCTCGTCGACTGCGGCCCCCTCCCCGCCCGGCACGGCACCCGCCACCCCTTCCGCGAGGTCATCACCGACATCGAAAACGCCCTCGACCTCCACCAGCACAAGCCCGGCACCCTCCCGGCCCACGCCCCCTACCTCCACCAGCGCACCGCCGACCGCATCGGGTCCCTCACCCGACTCATCCGCCAAGCCTCCATCACCGCCATCTGCGACGGCACCGAGCGCATCACCAAAGGCGCCCTCGACGCCGTAACGCTCGACCACCTCGCCGAAACCCACCACCGCCCCCGCACCCGCTAACCACCCACCCCACCAGCACAAACAGCCCTGACCAGCAAAAACACCAAACGAGCCATTACATGCCAGAACTACCGACACCCCACCCCGCCACGCTCCCCACAGAGCGCATAACCCCACCTCAACCCCTCATCCACCCCGGCCCAACCACCCACCCCGGCTTCTCAGCGAACCCACAACACCCCAGGCCAGCAAGCGCCCGGTACACCAACACCCCCCTCCGAGCCTTACCCAGGTCAGAAATCCACCTTCTACTCAGATCCACCGGCCGACGACAACTGTTCTGCCGGGTCAGGCGGCCAAGGGAACGCCGAGCATCGCGGAAGCCCGCTGGAGTGGGTCGACGACCCTCGCGGTCACGGGCGCGGTCTCGGGGAGGGTGCGGCAGGTGAATCCGAGCCGGGTCATGGCACGCAGGACCTCGCCGCCGCTGAAGTCACGGCGGTCCTGCCGGGTGATGACCTGGCCGACCTGCTTGGCGGGATAGTGGCGGCGTTCGATGATCACCGAGTCGCCGGTGACCGGCTCGGGCTTGACGCCCTTCATCGTTTCGAGCACGCCGCCCTTGGTGAGCTCGAACGGAAAGCGGGCGATGGCACAGCGCATGATGCCTCACAGAGAGAAGAGGGGGAGGGGGCCGACCGCGGTGAGGCTGGTCAGCGGGAGTGGGCGAGAATGCCCAGGGCGTTGCCGTGTTCGTCGACCACGGGCAGGGATCCGAGCCGCCAGTGACGCATCGCCTGTTCGGCCTCGGCCACCGAGGACAGCGGGGAGGCCACGGGCCCGTCACCCTCGGCGATGTCGCGCAGACGGACCCGGTCCGAGTACCCGGAGCCGTCCCGCACGGCGTTGAGCCGGTCGCAGGTGACCAGCGCGGTGTACTGGCCGTCCTGGTCGCAGACCATGAGGTGGCCCGTGCGGGCGGCGGCCATGACGGACAGCACCACCTCGACGGTCATGTCGTCCCAGACCTGGGGCCCGGCCGCGTCCATCGCGTCGGCGACCGTTCTGAGCGCGGCATCGGTGTTCGTCGCACGGGCGTGGAGCAGCGTCAAGAGGTGCCTCCCGCAGGGATGAGCCGTCTGATGGCTCGGCCTTCTGATCAGGACGGTTCTAGGCTGCCGAGTCGGTGGCGGAGCGCCGGACGGGCGCCCGCCGGGGCGCTGAAGCCGGTCGGCGTCGGCCGCGTGAGACGGCGCCGCCCCTCTTGGGGCGCTCGGTCACCGGAGCGGTGATGACGACGGGGATGCCGGAGGGGGCCTGGGCGCCGGTGATGCGGTGCAGGGCCTCCGCGCCGGCCCGGATCTGGGTGGTCTGGGCAACGATGCCGGCCGTCGTCATGAGGCGGGTCACGGCGCGGCGCTGGTTGGGGGTGACCAGTGTGACGACGCTGCCGGACTCGCCGGCGCGGGCCGTGCGGCCGCCGCGGTGGAGGTAGTCCTTGTGGTCGGTCGGGGGGGGCGACGTTGACGACGAGGTCGAGGCTGTCGGCGTGGATGCCGCGCGCCGCGACGTTGGTCGCCACCAGGACGGTGACGTGCCCGTTCTTGAACTGCGTCAGCGTGCGGGTGCGCTGCGGCTGAGACTTGCCGCCGTGCAGGGCGGCGGCGCGCACCCCGCTGCTGAGGAGGTGCTCGGTGAGGCGGTCGACGGCGTGCTTGGGGTCCAGGAACCTGAGCACCCGGCCGTCGCGGGCGGCGATCTCGGTGGTGGCCTCGTGCTTGTCAGTGCTGTGGACGTGCAGCACATGGTGCTCCATCGTCGTGACCGCGCCGGCCGACGGGTCGACGGAGTGCACGACGGGGTCGCTCAGGTAGCGGCGCACCAGCAGGTCGATGTTGCGGTCCAGGGTGGCGGAGAACAGCATGCGCTGGCCTCCGGGACGCACCTGGTCGAGCAGGGCGGTGACCTGCGGCATGAAGCCCATGTCGGCCATCTGGTCGGCTTCGTCGAGGACGGTGACCCGCACCTGGTCCAGCCGGCAGTCGCCGCGCTCGATGAGGTCCTGGAGACGTCCGGGGGTGGCGACGACGACCTCGGCGCCGCCGCGCAGGGCACTCGCCTGCCTGCCGATCGGCATTCCGCCCACGACCGTGGCGAGGCGCAGTCTCACCGACCGGGCGTACGGGGCAAGGGCGTCGGTGACCTGCTGCGCCAGCTCACGCGTCGGTACGAGGTCCAGCGCCAGCGGCTGCCGTGCCCCGGCTCGCCGTCCGGCCGTACGGGCCAGCAGGGCCAGCCCGAAGGCCAGGGTCTTGCCGGAACCGGTACGGCCCCGGCCCAGGACGTCGCGGCCGGCGAGGGTGTTCGGCAGGGTCGCGCCCTGGATCGGGAACGGAACGGTCACACCGGCCGAGCCGAGCGCCGTCAGCAGTTGCGCGGGCATGTCGAGATCGTCGAAGCTCGCCACCGCGGGCAGCGCCGGGGTGACCGTCACCGGGAGGACGAACTCGCCCTGCGCCGCGGCCGGACGGCGGCCGCGGCCGCCGCCGTTGGAACGGAACGGCCCGCCGGAGCGGGCCGTGAGGCCGTGCCGGCTGCCGTCATTCGCGGGAACCGCGCTGCCGCTGCGAGTGCGGGGGAAGCGGTCGTTCGTGCGTGTGCGGTTCATTCGAACCTTCCTCGATGCGGCACATATCAAGGAATTCCCGCAGCAGCGAACGCATGGAGAACTGCAATAACAGGCCGAGTGAAACGGGAATCCACGTGCTTGACCCTGCGGATTCCTCGCAGTCGTGTCGCAGCTGAAAATCGCCACGGAAAAGATGCAGCTGGGGCCCGCGCCCCGAAGGATGCGGGCCCCAGCTACCAGTGCGCGCCGACGGGCGCGCGGATGTCAGGCGAGGACGATGTTCTCGGCCGTCGGGCCCTTCTGGCCCTGCGCGACGTCGAAGTTCACCTTCTGGCCCTCGAGCAGTTCACGGAAGCCCTGGGCAGCGATATTCGAGTAGTGGGCGAACACATCGGCGCCGCCACCGTCCTGCTCGATGAAGCCGAAACCCTTTTCCGCGTTAAACCACTTCACTGTGCCACTGGCCATGCTTTTTCTCCTTCGGGGCAGTGCGTCGGCGCCCATACCGTACGGACGCCACGTCGCCGCGATGATCACCCCGCCCGGAAAAAACCGGCACCAAAAAATCGGGAACCACAACTGCAACTGATAACGACAGTAGCACAGTGCGTCACTCCGAACGTGCTGCACAATTCGACCCCGGCCATCTCCCCCAGAAATGTGACTGCACGTTTCACCCAATCCTCCTTCCGCGACTGCAGATAACATCGCATCCAGAACCAGCAGCCCATACCGAAAAGCCCTGAGGGCTGAATCGTCCCTGTCAGGGGGGAATTGGCCTCACATCAATGAGGCGCAGAGCCGACGCCGCGTGCGCAGCAGCCGCCGGCACCTACCACGCCGCCCTCTTCACCAAGGTGCCCCGGCTCGCCAAGCTCCTGCGCGTCCCCACCCCGGCCGACCCGGGCCCGGGCCAGCCATGGCGGCCGGGAACGCCGGCGCCCGCGCCCTCGAGGCGGACACGCCAAGCGCGGACATCCGCATCGGTTACGCCCGCTGCTCGGCCCTCGGCCAGGAACTCGACAGCCAGCTGGACGCGCTCGCCGCGAAGAACATCCCTTGGGACAAGAGCTTCGCCGAGAAGATCAGCACCCGGGTGCGGGTCCGCCCGAAGTTCGAGCAGGCGCCGGCGGCCGCGCGGGAGATCAAGGCGCACGTCCCGCTCTGCCGGGTGATCTTCACCGTGTACGAGATGAAGCGGCTCGGGCGGGACGCCGCCGAGCTGACCGCGCTCGCCGACCACCTCGCCGCCCACGGCCTGGTCCTGGAGATGCTCGCCGGCCCGCTGGCCGGGATCTACGACCCCACCGGGCACGGCCGGCCGCCGGTCATCAGCGACGACACAGGACCGGCATGGTGAGCACGGCCGGAGTCGGCCGGGGATCATCAGTCGCGCGAGTGTGGTGCGAGGGTCTGGGACGTGGCTGCCCAGGAGGCGAGGAGACTCAGGCGCTCCTCGGAGGCCGAGCCGGGTTCGGCGGTGTAGATGGTGAGTGTGAGACCGGGTGCGGCGGTCATCTCCAGGCCCTCGTAGGCGAGGGTGAGGTCGCCGACGGTGTGGTGGTGGAAGCGTTTGGTGCCGGTGCCGTGGTGGCGGACGTTGTGGGCGCCCCAGCGGGTGCGGAAGTCGTCGCTGCGGGTGGACAGCTCACCGACGAGGTCGTGCAGGCCCTTGTCGTGGGGGCTGCGGCCGGCTTCGGTGCGCAAGATGGCCACGGCAATGTCAGCGGCCTGCTCCCAGTCCGGGTAGAAACGGCGCGAGGCGGGGTCGAGGAACTGGAAGCGGGCCAGGTTCGCCTGGTTGCCGGCCGAGGCGTAGACGTCGGCATAGAAGGCGCGGGCGAGCTCATTGGCGGCGAGCAGGTCCATGCGGCCGTTGCGTACGAAGGCGGGGCCGGCGGTGACGGCGTCCAGGACCCACTGCAGGCTCCGGTGGGCCTTCCACTGCGCGGTGCGGCGCCGGGGGCGGGTGAGGGCGTCGGAGCCGTCGGCGGCGTGAGCGAGGTTCAGCAGGTGAGCGCGCTCGGCGTCGTCGAGCCGGAGCGCACGGGCGACGGCTTCGAGGACGGCCGGGGAGACGCCGGCGAGGTTGCCGCGCTCCAGCTTGGCGTAGTACTCCACGCTCACGTCGGCGAGCGCGGCAACCTCGCTGCGGCGCAGGCCAGGCACCCGTCGGCGGCTCCCGGAGGGCAGGCCGGCCTGCTCGGGGGTGATCTTGGCTCGCCGCGAGGTCAGGAACTCGCGGACCTCTGCTTGGTTGTCCACGCCTTCGACGGTACGTCCCGCCTGCCCCCATAGGGATGTACTGGCGGTACACCCCTTGATGGTGTCTCGCTCCCCGCGCGAAGAGCGGGTTACCTGGATGACGTGGTGCTTTTCGCCCGGTCACCACGACGGGATCTTGCACCTGGCCCTGCACTCGGCGACGCCCCCGGCATCCGGGTCGCCCGTTCCGACACACGAAGGAAGCTCACCCATGCGCGGCGCAGTCATCCACGCCCCCGGCGACGTCCGCTTCGAGTCTCTGGACGACCCGAAGCTGCTTCACCCCACCGACGCGATCATCCGCACGGCCGTCACCTGCGTGTGCGGCTCCGACCTCTGGCCCTACCGCGGCGCCGAGCCGATCGGCGACCCGCACCCGATGGGCCACGAGTACGTCGGCTTCGTCGAGGAGGTCGGCTCCGAGGTCACCGCGATCCGGCCCGGTCAGTTCGTCGTCGGCTCGTTCGCCACGTCCGACAACACCTGCGCGAACTGCAAGAACGGTTTCCAGTCCAGCTGCTTGCACCGCGAGTTCATGTCGACCTGCCAGGCCGAGTACGTGCGCATCCCCAACGCCCAGGGCACCCTGGTGGCCACCGACGAGGTGCCCGGCGAGGAGCTGTGGCCCGGTCTGCTGGCCGTCTCCGACGTGATGGGCACCGGCTGGTGGGCCGCGGACGCCGCCGAGGTGCAGCCCGGCTCGACCGCCGTGGTCGTCGGTGACGGCGCGGTGGGCCTGTGCGGGGTGATCGCGGCGAAGGAGATGGGCGCGGAGCGGATCATCGCCATGTCGCGGCACGAGTCCCGGCAGAAGCTAGCCCGGGAGTTCGGCGCCACCGACATCGTCACCGAACGCGGCGACGAGGGCGTTGCGAAGATCAAGGAACTGACCGGCGGCATCGGCGCCGACAGCGTCCTGGAGTGCGTCGGCACGGCCCAGGCCATGAGCCAGGCCCTGCGCTCCGCCCGCCCCGGCGGCAACGTCGGCTTCGTCGGTGTCCCCCACGAGGTCGCCGTCGACGGGCAGGAGCTGTTCTTCTCCCACGTCGGCCTGCGCGGCGGCCCCGCCCCCGTACGCCGCTACCTGCCCGACCTCATCGACCGCGTCCTGGCCCGCCGGATCGACCCGGGCAAGGTCTTCGACCTCACCCTGCCCCTGGAGCAGGTTGCCGAGGGCTACCAGGCGATGGACGAGCGCCGCGCCATCAAGACTCTCCTCAAGCCCTGATCCTCCCGACCGCCCGAAGGAACAACCATGCAGATCACCCGCAGCTCGCTCGACACCGTCAAGGGCCCGGCCGACTGGTTCACCGGCGACGTCTACATCGATCCGATGGCCGCCGCCCCTGCCCCTTCCCGGGTCACCGCCTCCCTGGTGCACTTCATGCCCGGCGCCCGCACCCACTGGCACCGCCACCCGCTCGGGCAGACCGTCTTCGTCACCGAAGGCGTCGGCCTGTGCCAGCGCCGCGGCGGCCCGGTAGAGGTCATCCGGCCCGGCGACCGCGTCCTGTTCGAGGCCGACGAGGAGCACTGGCACGGCGCCGCCCCGAACCGGCTGATGGTCCACGTGGCCATCAACGAGGGCGACGACGACCACGCCGTCGTGCACTGGCTGACCCCGGTCACCGACGCCGAGTACACCGCCGCCCCGGCCACCGACTGACATTGCGGTCCGCCCGGCCCTGCGTCCGCACCGCCTCACCTGAAAGGCTCACCGTGACCACGTTCGCTCTCGTCGGCGCCGGCCCCGGACTGGGGCTGGCCGCCGCCCGCCGGTTCGGCGCCGCCGGCCACCACGTCGCCCTCCTGTCCCGCAACACCGATCACCTCGACGCCCTCGCGGGCGAACTCGACGGTGAGGGCATCCGGGCGCGCGGCTTCACCGCCGACGTCCTTGCCCCCGCCTCCCTGACCGCAGCCCTGGACACGGCGGCCAAGGAGCTGGGGCCGATCGAGGTCCTCCAGTTCAGCCCGGTGCCCCGCGGCGACTTCATGAAGCCGGTCCTGGAGACGACCGCCGCCGACCTGGAGGACCCGTTGGCCTTCTCCGTCAAGGGGCCGGTGACCTGTGTGCACGCCGTCCTTCCGGGGATGCGGGAGCTGGGCCGGGGCACGCTGCTGTTCGTCAACGGCGGCAGTGCCGTACACCCGAACCCCAAGGTGGCCGGCACCTCGGTCGCGTTCGCCGCCGAGAGCGCCTACGCGGCGATGCTCCACGACGCTCTCGCGCCCGAGAACATTCACGCTGCCCAGCTGATCGTCCCCGGCGCGATCCGACCGGACGCCGAGCACTCCAGCCCCGACGCGCTCGCCGAGCGCCTGTACGCCATCCACACCGAGCGCGGCGCCTTCCGGCACTACGCCGAGCCCATGCCCGCATGATCACCTTCAGGACACCGCTCGTGAACTCCGCAGTCCGCCGCGGACTGGGCTGTGCCGCTTCGATGGCCGTCCTGCTGCTGACCGTAACCGCCTGTTCCAGCGGGACGCAGGAGAGCGCCCCGGCCGCCACGCCCTCTGCCGCCGCCCCGGCGGGGCAACAGGAGCCGGTGACCTCCCCCTCTTCGTCCGCCTCCGGGAGGAGTACGTCTATGAACATCCGGGTCACCCTCGACGGCCGCCCCGTCGACGCCGTCCTGAACGACAGCCCAGCCGCCCGCGACTTCGCCGCGCTGCTGCCGCTCACCCTGGACCTGAAGGACTTCCACGGCACCGAGCGGGTCGCCGGCCTGCCGCACAAACTCGACACCGCCGGCGCCTTCGAACCGGTCTCGGCCACGGTCGGCGACATCGCCTACTACGCCCCCTGGGGCAACCTGGCCCTCTTCTACCAGGACGGGCCCGCTCCCTCCCCGGATCTGCTCGTCCTCGGCCACCTCGGCGTCAGCGCCGACCAGCTCGGCCGGGCAACCAGCATCACCATCGAAGCCGCCTCCTGACCCCCGACCGCATCCTCGCCGGCGCCGGCGCACCGGTGCCCCGCGGCACTGACCCGCCTCCGGGCCCTACGCCTGCGGCCCGCCTCCCGAAGGGAGAACACACGTGAGCGTCACCTACGACTTCCACGGCAAGACCGCCTTCGTCACCGGCGCCGCCGGGGGCATCGGACGGGCCACCGCCCTCGCTTTCGCCCGCGCAGGCGCACGGATCGCCCTCGCCGACCTGTCCAGCGACGGCCTGCACGAAACCGCCCGCCTCATCGACGCCGCCGAAGGCGAAGCCCTCGCCCTCACCTGTGACGTCACCAACGAGGACGACGTCCAAGCCGCGGTCGACCGGACTGTCGAGCGCTTCGGAAGCCTGGATGCCGCCTTCAACAACGCCGGCGTCGAGCAGCCCGTCCAGCCGGCCGCCGACACCGCCAAGAACGACTGGGACCGCATTCTCGGCGTCAGCCTCACCGGAGCGTTCCTGTGCACCCGCGCCCAGATCCGGCAGATGCTGAAGCAGGACGGCGGCGGCGCGATCGTCAACGTCTCCTCCGGAGCCGGGGTCAAAGGCTTCAAGGGGCAGGCCGCCTACGCCGCCGCCAAGCACGGGATCATCGGCTTCACCCGTTCCGCCGCCCTCGACCACGCCGCACAGGGCATCCGTGTCAACGCCGTCTGCCCCGGGATCATCGACACCGAGATGATCCGCCGCTTCGCCGACACCCGCCCCGGGGGCCGCGAAGGACTTGTCGCCGACGAACCCGTCGGCCGCCTCGGCACGCCCGAGGAGATCGCCTCCGCCGTGCTCTGGCTGTGCTCCGCCGACGCCGCCTTCACCACCGGCACCGCCCTCGTCGTCGACGGCGGCCAGACCACCTGAACCCTCCGGCATCCCCGCCCGAAACCCGCCGTCGAAACCCTGTCCGAGGAGACATCTCCATGAACCCCACCTACGACTTCACCGGCCAGGTCGCCTTCGTCACCGGCGCCTCCTCCGGCATGGGCCTGGCCACCGCCCGCGCCTTCGCCGAAGCCGGCGCTGCCGTCGGCCTCGCCGACATCGACGAGACAGCCGTCCAGGCCGCCGCGAAGGAACTCACCGACGCCGGACACCGGTCCCTCGCCCTGGTCTGCGACGTCACCGACGAGGACCAGGTCGCCGCCGCCGTCGACCGCACCGTGGAGACCTTCGGCCGCCTCGACATGGCCTACAACAACGCCGGGATCATGCCCCCGCCCACCGACGCCGCCGATGAGAGCGCCGAGCAGTTCGACCGCGTCCAGCACATCAACCTGCGCGGCATCTGGGCGGCCATGAAGCACGAACTGCGCCACATGCGCGACCAGGGCAGCGGCGCCATCGTCAACTGCTCTTCCCTCGGCGGCCTCGTCGGCAACCCCGGCCGCGCCGCCTATCACGCCACCAAGCACGGCGTGATCGGCCTGACCAAGAGCGCCGCCCTCGAATACGGCTCCCGCGGCGTCCGCATCAACGCGGTGTGCCCCGGCACCATCGCCACCCCCATGGTCGACGCCATGATCGAAGGCGGCGAACTCGACCGCACCCAAGCAGAAGCCGGCCAGGCCATCGACCGGCTCGGCACCGCCGACGAGATCGCCCAGGCCGTCCTGTGGCTCTCCAGCCCCGGCGCCGGCTACGTCACCGGCATCGCCCTGCCCGTCGACGGCGGTTACACCGCCCAGTAATCCCCTGTATTGCCATCAAGCCGAGACGTCGTCCTCGTCCAACTCTGGCGTGTCCGGGCCGCGCAGCGGGCTCAGGCGGCCGCGGCTCCTGGTGGATGGTGCCGCGCTTGCCGTGGCACACGTCCCGGGCCAGCTTGTGGCGGGATTCCTGCACGGTGAGCTGCCGGTTCATCTGACGCCGGCAGGTGTCGTCCACCGGGTCGACCACGCGCAGCAGGTGCTCAGTCTTGGCGATCCGCCCGTACGCGGCGAACGCCGCCCCCGAGCGGGGTCGGGCGGCCGTCGCGTCCGAACATGCGCAGCAGGTCGTAGGCGGGGACCTGGTTGGTGACCAGGGAACCGCGGCCTTCAGCATGTCCGGCCAGTGCGTGATCACCTTGTTCAGGTTGACCCGGTTGCGGACCAGGTCCTCCACCGCGCCGTACGTTCCGGTCTCGACGCCGGGCATCGTGGCCCGCCAGAACCGCTGGTCGTCCATGGCAGTTTGCTGTTATGTATTTTACAAGGGCTGCTGGCCGGACTCCGCGCAGCCGATGCCCGCCCCTTCTTACCGCTGGGGCGGAATGACGCCCCACTCCCCCTGAACCGAACCGTCGGCGGCCGACGTCCCCGAGCCGGCACGCCGTGCTCTCCGCTCCTCCCGCACGGCCGGAAGGGCTCCACCGCGCCGTACGGACCCTCGGCCCGGACCGGGAACGCGTAGACGCTGGGCAGATCGGTCCCCCACCGGTCGTGATCGTCGAACAGGTAGGTCAGTCGCCGCCCCGGCGGCAGCATCGGGATCGGGCGAGTCAGTACCCGCTGGAGGCTCCCGGCCGACTCCTCGCCCCAGGTAGTTGCGGACGCCTCGAGGTGATCCGTGCGGCACACTGTCGGCCGGTACCGACACCGGGGCAGGCATCCCCACGGTGACCGGTACGGACCGGCCGTGATCAGATCGTGGTTCTGCAGAACTCCCGCGCGCCACTCAGCGTCTGCTGGGTCGCCAGGCTGTCGAGGCGGACGTCCGGGGCACCGGGCAGGGAACTGTCGGCCCGCAGTCCGGCGGGCAGGCGTGAGGCGTCGAACCCGACACGGCCGGCGACTAGCGTGCCCAGCTCGTGTCTTCCCTGATGGCGGCCACTTCGAATTTCCCCACGTACGGCCTCCGGCCGCGTTACGTTCCGTGATGACTACTTGATCGAGATGTTGCCCTTGCAGCCGACGTCGGGACGTATCGTTTCGGTCCTCGGGGTGCACGTTTGATCACCGTGTGCGGCGCCGCCGTGGTGGCGGGCGGGCCAGGGTGGTGCTCAGGCGGTGATGTCGGGGTGTGCGGGGCTGAGGTACAGCACGGCGTTCTCTTCGCTGTGCGGCTGGAGCAAGGTCTGCAGTTCGTCGGCCGCGCTCTTGAGCAGGTGTCCGTCGCGGGTGGCGGCGACGGTCTCCAGGACGAATGCGACGTGGGTAGAGGCTTCGGTGACGCGGGTGCGGTGGGCGTCGCGGTGGTTCCAGTGCCGGGTGAGTACGTCGGTGGTGTCGGTGTAGATGATCTCGCCGGGCTTGGGGTTCTCGACGGTGTCGGGTTCGCCGAGCGGGGTGAAGGTCTCGGTGCCGTCGGCGTAGCGGATCTCGATGTCGCCGGTGACGTGGTCGAGGTCGAAGGCGCCGGCGGGCAGGCCGTGGTGGACGGAGACAGCGTTGTAGGCGTCGACGGCCGGGTTGATCCGGGGCAGGGTGCCCTTCTTCGTCATGCGGCGGCCGAGCGCGTCGACGCTGGGGCGGATGCGGCGGGGGTTGGTGCCGAAGGAGCGGTAGGCGGTGTGCCATGCCTCGATGCGCGGGTCGCTCTCGTCGGCGGGGGTCCAGGCACCGTCGGCGAGCTGGGCCTCTAGGGCTTCCAAGGCGGTGGTGGTGGCGGGCCAGGGCTCGGTGCCGCGTATGCCGGTGGCGGTGACGACGGCGATGAGGGTGTCGGGGAAGGCGTCGGCGACAGCGGGGCTGATACGGAAGGTGGTCATCGCAAGGGGGGTCCGTTCCGGTGAGGGCTCGCGAGGCTGGTGGGGTCGGTCAGGCTTTCCAGGTACCGATGCGGTCCAGGCGTCGCCTTTGCTGGGTTGCGGTGGGCGCGTCCAGGCCTTCGCCGCGTTCGGTGAGCCGGCGGGCGGTGTCGGCGCGCTGCTCGGCGGGTTTGTGGTCGTCGTACTTGAACTTGGCGCGGACCTCGGTGACGTCCAGGCGCAGGCCGCGGATGCCGGGCAGCATCCGCCCGTAGGGAGGCTGACCCGCCTCGATGGGGGCGTGGTCGCCATCCGGCTGGAAGTGGGCCATCTGCCGGCGTAGCAGCTCGGCCTTGGCCTCGGGGTCGTCGACGATGGTGGCCTGGCAGGTGAACTGGACGGCCGCGTAGTAGCTGGTGGGGACGCCGTCGGTGGGCGGGACGTCGGGCTTGGCGCGCCAGGGGCCGGGGATGAAGGCGTAGTCGCCGGTGACGGTGAACGTGACGTTCGGGTCGACTTCGATCGTCTTCCAGACGGGATTGGGCCGGGCAAGATGGACCAGCAGGGTCGTGTCGTCGACGGTGAAGTGGGTGGGCACGACGATCGGTGCGTGTCCGAGCAGGCCGTTGACGCTCAGGATGCCGAAGTCGTGGCCGTCGGCGATCCAGGTCTGCCATTCGGCGTCGTCCAGGGCGGCGTCCCAGGGCTGGATGAACATCGTGATGCTCCTTCGTGCGGTGCGCCGGGGCGGCTCAGGTGAGGGCGAGGAGGCTGACGGCGACGGCAGCGGTGCCCAGGCCGATCAGCTGTCCTCGGTGGATCCGCTCGGCCAGGACACTGCGGGCGAGCAGGACGGTGCCGGCCGGGTACAGGGCGGTGATCACGGCTACGACGGCCAGGTCGCCGCTGCGGGCGGCGAGCAGGAACAGTAGGTTGGCCACCGAATCGAGCGCGCCGGCCGTCGCCGAGATCGCGTATGCGGGTTTGTCCGGGCCCAGCCGCCGGAACATCACCCCGGCGGCGGCCAGGGTGACCGCGGAGGACACGGCGCGGCCGATGATCAGGGGGCCGACACCGCTGTCGGCCGGTGCCTGGTGCAGGAAGACCAGCTGCAGGGCGATGGCCGCCCCCGCGCCGAAGGCCAGCAGCAGCGCGGCACGCGAGGGGCGTGCCGACTTTGCGCCGTGCCCGGCGCTGACCAGCACAACGGCCGCCAGTGCCAGCGGCAGGCCGATCAGCCCGGCCGGCCCCAGTTTCTCCCCCTGCACCAGCCCGACGCCGACCGGCAGCATCGCCGAGACCAGCGCCGTGATGGGGGACAGCACGTTCATCGGGCCGATCGCGAGCGTGCGGTAGAGCAGGGCGAATGCGGCTGCCGACGCGACGCCGGATGCGGCGCCCCAGGCGAGCGTGGCAGGAGCGAACGAGGCACCGAGGAAGGGCCACAGCAGCAGCTCGACCGTGAGGGACGCCGGCGCGGCGACCATCACGGTGCGCAGGACATGAGCCTTGCGGGCGCCGAGACCGCCGAGGAAGTCAGCGCATCCATAGGCCAGAGAGCTGCCCAGGGCCAGCAGCAGAGCGATCACAGGAGGTATATCCCTTACTATCAATGGAACGACTACACCGTACAACGCACCGACCGGAAGTCGTCAACCAAACGACCGCGCGGTCCAGTGCACTGGTCCACTGCCTCAAGAGGTGAGAGAGATGGCCGAGACCGAGGCGGCGCTGCGGACACTCGCGCACAACGTCCGCGCGGCCCGCACCCGCGCCGGCTTGTCCCTGGACGAACTCGGCCGCCGCGCCAAAGTCAGCAAGGGCGCCCTGGTCGGCCTGGAGAAGGCTCAGGGCAACCCCAACTTCGCCACCCTGGTCCGTCTTGCAGACACTCTCGGCATCTCGGTGTCCGCGCTGATGGAAGGACCGGCGGAGGGCCGCGTCCGGGTTGTGTCCGCCGACGCCGTCATGCCCCTGTGGGCCGGTGAGAAGGGCGGCGAGGCCCGACTCATGCTGACCACGTCGGGGCCCGCCCCGGTCGAGGTGTGGCGCTGGAAACTGGCACCTGGCGAGGAGTACCCCAGCCACCCGCACCAGAGCGGCGTCGTGGAGACCGTCAGCGTCACAGCCGGACGGATGATCCTCGTCGTCGACGGTGCTGAGCACCCAGTCGAGGCCGGGCAGACCGCCACATTCGACGGCGACGTCCCCCACACCTACTGCGGCTCAGGCAGCGAGACCTGCCACCTGATCATGACCGTGCACATTCCTCCGGGTCCCGGCATGGCGAGCTGAACAGCTGATATTGGGAACAGAACCGTCACGAGATGGAGGCGTTGCCCGTGAGGTGCAGCAGGCGGCCGACGGCGTGGTGGTGCGCGTAGGGGCGGAACGCCGGGGGGCGCTGGACGAGTTGTTCGCAGCGCGGTGCGTGGGCACGACGGGCGAGGTCGAGGGCGGCGGCAGCCGCGTGCGCGGTGGGTTCGATGCGCGGTGGGTGAGGTGGCTGGCTGCCTGGTAGGGGTGGAAGACGCCGCGGGTCTTGTCCCGTGCCGTCGGCAGCAACTGTTCGCCGCGGGTGAGGAGCTGGTGGGCGGGCCGGGCGTCGCCGAGATCGAGGAGTGTCTAACCGGTGTCGACGGCGAGGTCCGCCTCGGACATCCACGTGCACCAGGAGGGGCGGTTGGTTCCAGCTCGGTTGAGTTCGTGTTCGGCTGCGTGCCGGGCGTGGAGCGTTGCCGTGCGGCCTGGGGTGGGTGAGGCGGCAAGGCTGCGGGCGAGCCGCAGATTGAGCAGGCTGCGGGCAGCGGGGTGGCGGGCTCGAGTGAGGGCGTGGGGAAGGAGGTCCTGAGCGAGGGCGTGGTCGTTGCGCTAAAGGCTGTCCCGCAAGGGCTCGTGTCCTGGGAAGATGTCCCTGATGGTGAGCATGGCGGAGTGGGAGGAAACACGTCGCCGACTGCACTTCGGGCAGCGCGTTTCCGGAAGGGTGGTCCAGGTACCAAGACCGGGCACGATCGGTGTCTTCGTAGACATCGGACTCGTCGTCGGCGGCTTCGTCGACGTGTTGTTGCTGCCGGAAGATGCCGATCGGTGGCCGACGGAGGGCACCGAGGCTGAGTTTGAGGTCTGGTGGGTTGATGAACGACCCCAGGTTCGCCTGAAGCCGGTAGATCCTCGGTTCCTGCGAGAGGACTTCGACGAGTGGCTCAGCCGATGGCGACCTGGGTGGCCCCTGGAGCTTGGTCTACCAGTACTGGCCAACGACCCGCCGTCTCACGGCACCTGACAGCAGCCGGCTGAGGTGATCACCGACTGGTGAGGGCAAGGTTGTGTAGTCGGGCGATGTCGAGCGTGGCCTGGTGAACTCCGTTTCCCTTGAGGCGGCAGTCGCGGAGGATCTTCCAGTTCTTCAACCGGGACAGGGCGCGTTCCACCCGGGCTCGTGCCCGGCGGTGAGCGGCGTTCCCCCCTTCCTGCCGTGGGCTGAGGTGTGTCTGACCTCGTCGTTTGCGGTGCGGGATGGGCAGGCCAGTGCCCTGGTAGCCGCCGTCGGCGATGGTCGGTGCGCCGCGGCAGACACGGTCCGACTCCGGACTGCGTGAACGCCCGGCAGTCGTTGCGGCTGCCGGGCAGCGGCAGGCCGATCGCCACTACCAGGCGGCTGTTGGCGTCGATGACGACCTGCAGGTTCGTCGAGCACCGGTAGTTCTTGCCGGATGCGGCCATGCTGCGATCACGGGTGGGCATCAAGGTGCCGTCGACGATGTAGACAGTGTCCTCGCGCGGCCGCCGGGCCGGCCAGATGGCAAGCAAAGGCGCCAGGTGATCGAGGATGCGGTCGGCAGCAGATTTCGAGACTCCGAACAACGGCGCTGCCTGCCGCAGCGAGAGATTCGTGCGCCAGTACGTCGCCACCAGCAACACACGGTCCTCCAGCGACAGCCGCCAGGGACGGCCGCGCTGAACGTCACCATCGCGACGCCGCACCAACGCCACGAGCCTGGCGAACTGCACCTCGGTCAGCCCGTAGAACGGCTCGATCCACTTCGGATCCGCCAAAATCCCCCCACCCATGCCCAGCCAACGCGCCAACCGCCCCCACCGGTTACGGGACACCCTTTAGTCGCGGCGGACCTGGTCACCGGCGCCAGGAAGACCGAGGTGACCACGTACTTGCGGAACCAGTCGGTCACGGGGACGGCGCCGGACTGGGACCAGGTGACCGGGTAGCAGCGGCGGGTGTTCTTGTCGACCGAGCCGGGCATGCTGGAGCCCCGGATGCAGTCCGGATCGGAGTAGTTGACGGTGGTGGTCGAGCCTGTCTCGGACTTGATGGTGCGTACCCGCCACTTGATGTAGCGGAGGTTGTCCGGGCTGCTGCCTTGCTCTCGGATGCCGCAAGCCCGGATAAGGCACTCCCCTCTCAGATAGTGTACGAATTACTGTTCTTCGCCATGAGCCACATGTAGTACCACTGGTCGTCACGCAGCGCCCTCGGACTGTTCTCTGCGGTATTCCGGATGATTTCCCAAACCCCACCGGCCCCGGCCGCACCGATGAGAGGAAGCGCCGCCGTCATAGCTGGCCCATAAACTGCGACAAGCACGGCTCCTACAGTTCCAATGACTGCGCCAGTGACCGATATTGCGCGCTTCCTGCGGGCGATATTCATTTGCGACTGAACGCGCCTGATCTCATCTTCCAGTTGATTTCCGATCTTGCGCAGCTCGTGCTCCATGTGGTCGCTTTGAACGGCTTCATCGAGGTCCATGAGGCTTTGCTGCATAAATCTCTTGGCCGCACGGTAGGAGCTGAATTCCTCGACCGTGATGCGACTAGCAGTGGCCATCGGTACGCCATCGATGAATGGAAGGTCCATCTGGAGAATAGGGCGCACCATGCGGCTCTGTAACGGTCCACTGCCAGAACCTTCCACCTCCTCGATAACTCTCCCGTCTCGTACTAAGAAGTCAAGTGCCGTCCGTACTGGGCTGGTTTGACTGTCGGTGCGATCTACACCTTCTGGGCTGGCGAAAATAACGCTACGCTCGCGCTGGATCGAGTATTTGGGTAGATACCATACGAGTCCAGACCTGAGCAGGGGCTCGGAACTGGCGATCCACTGCCCCAAAGCGAGAATGTCGTCACACACCAGAGTGAGACGTTCTGGCCATTCGGTTACAGTAATTCCAGTCCGAGAATCAAAGGAAGTGCTTCTCCTGGGCGCAAAAATGCGTTCGATGGGGTCAATCCTCGGAGGGATTTGAACGAGTTCGTGCGCACTCCCTGGTCCATGATGCGCTAACAATAGGGTGTCGGATACGAGCAGGCTTCGTTTAGTGAGGCGTTCAAATCCGCTTTCACTCACCCCCAGGCCAACATAAAACGGGGAGCGAGAAAGCTTCTTGTCATCGACCAGCTCCCGGCGCCGCTCATGGAACAAGTGCCGCGCATATGCCTTCGCCATCAGGCTGGGATTTTTCCTCTCATGTGCCGTCACCCCCTTGAAGAATCTGTTCATATGCTTCGCGACGATCGGACTTTGGATTGCTTTCCGGCGACTGCGCATAACGGCATGTTACCCCCTGTGAATTTAAGGCGTCACGTGATCTCGTTATCTTTATCCTGGCCGACCGCGCCTCTACAGGTGCCGGCTCCTGGGTCACCACGGGACGCAGACGTCGGACCGCGGGCAGCTGACCCCCGACAGAACGGACCGTCAACCGAGCACTGGCCACATCCCGGGCACCCGTCGAACGCGGCATGGCGCGACTCACGTCTTGGCGGATCTTCCGGAGATCGCGATGCGGACCCAACCACATGACGTCAATCGCCAAGGCCGTCCTCACCGTGGAGAGGCAACGCTGAAAATGCCCTCTCAGAACTCACCATCACGCGTTGCTGCTTCACCGGCACAATCAGCAGGGGGGCGGCAAGGAGGGCGGTGGCCGCCGAGTGGTAGGGGGCCAGCACCACCAATGTCCGGGCAGCCAGCTGGATGGTCCGCGGCGCCGGCCCTCCGTAGCGTTCCGGCCATGGACATCACGAAGAGTGCGCGGTGGGGCCGGTCCGGACGGTGGCGTGCGGGGCTGGCCGTGGCCGGGGTCGCCGCAATCGGGACCGCATCGCTTCTCGGGCCGGGCACCACGGCCGAGGCCACGGGCGCCGGCGGCGGGGACGCGCGGTCGCGGCTGCAGCGGGACGCGGACGCGGTACGGGACACGGGAGCCACCGGGCTGACGGTGCTCGCCCGGGACGCGGCCGGGCGCGAGACGCAGGCCCGGTCCGGCACCGCGAGCCTGAAGGACGGGGGCCGGGTGCCCTTCGACGCCTACTACCGCATCGGCAGCGACACCAAGACCTTCACGGCCGTGGTCGCGCTCCAGCTCGTCGGCGAGGGCACGCTGAGCCTTGACGACACCGTCGAGCAGTGGCTGCCCGGGGTAATCGCCGGCAACGGCAACGACGGCAGCCGCATCACCCTGCGCAACCTGCTCCAGCACACCAGCGGCCTGGCCAATTACACGGACATCGCCTTCGAGGACCCGGCGGAGCTGACGCCCGAGCGCTTCCACGCACAGCGGTTCCGCTCGCAGACCCCTGAGGAGCAGGTCTCCGTGGCGATGGAGCGCGCCCCCGGCTGGCTGCCGGACGCGGACGATCCGGGCGCCGAAACCCAGTGGGCGTACTCCAACACCAACTACGTGCTGCTCGGGATGGTCATCGAGAAGGCCACTGGCAACCCCTGGGCGCAGGAGGTGCACGACCGGATCATCGAGCCGCTGGGGCTGCGCCGCACGCTGATACCGGGCACCTCGCCGTACGTGCCGATGCCGACAGCCGCCGGGTACACGCAGTTCCCCGGCCGAGACGACCTCACCGACACCACGCTCGCCGTGGGCGGCGGCGCGGACGGCGGCATCATCAGCACCACCCGCGACATGAACACTTTCCTGCACGCCCTGATGGGCGGCCGGCTGCTGCCGCCCGAGCAGCTGGAGCAGATGCGCACCACCGTCCCGGCGCCCGGCTACGCCACCGACGGCAGGGCCCGCTACGGGCTCGGCCTCGCCTGGCGCCCGGCCGAGGGCTGCAGGGGCGGGATCTGGTACCACGGCGGCACGTCCTTCGGCACCGCCTCCGAGACCGCCGTCACGCCCGACGGCCGGGTTTCGGCCGCGGCCGCTGTCTTCACCACGCGCTTCGGTGACGAGAAGCGCTTCCTCGAGCAGACGGAGGCCGCGGTCCGCCTGCTGGACCAGGCGGTGTGCGGCGACCGAAAGCGCGGGTGACCAGGAGCGCACACTCGCAGAAGACACCGCTTGATCTCTTCGAGAGGAGTCGCGTTGTCAGCATCGTGGGCCCCACAACAGGTCCACTCGATCGGTTTTCGGACGTCGCAAGCTCGCCTCCACGATTCGCGTACTGCGGCGCGGAGGGCGGTCAAGGCCCGTATCCCGCCGGCGGCGAGGGTGTCGATGAGCATCCATGGGCGGCGCTCGACGCCAACGCCGTGAGCAGGCCCCAGAGCGCGTCCTCACCGGGGTCGGGGACCTCCCCCGGTACGTCCAGCGCTGCCACAAGGGCGCTGGCCAGCACCAGGCCGTGGATGCCGCGGAACAACCACACTTCGGCGGTCCTGGGCCGCAGACCTCGCCGCGGCGAAGCGTCCTCGGAACGGACGTGATCGGCGCCTTCGAGCATCGCGTCGCCTCGGTGAGGAGAAGCAGCGGGTCGGCCCATGCTCACCCTCGCGGTGCCGCAGCACACGGCACCACGCTGACGTGCCACGGAGAACAGCGGATCGCGGCAACGGAAGCCGGCCGTCCAGGGAGCGTCCGCGACCGGCCTGGCGACACACCGTCACCACTCCTGATACTGCGTCAGGTCGATGCCGAACAAGGTCAAGTCGTGACCGTGGACCGGGTGCCGGACGGTGCCCTCCGCCTGCATGCCGAGCTTGTCGGCCACAGCCGCGGAAGCTCTGTCGTCCGTCCGCAACACGGCGACCACCCGGTCGAGACCGCGATCCTGCAAGGCGAACTCCAAGGCGGCGTGCGCCGCCTCGGAAGCGTATCCCTGGCCCCAGAACACCCGGCCGAGCCGCCAGCCGATCGCAACCTGTCCGGCTACCTCATCCGGCGCGTCGGCAACGTACAGACCTACGGCACCCGCCAGTTCACCAGATCCCAAGAGCTCGACCGCGAAGACCCCGAATCCCTCTTCGTCCCACTCCTCCTCCCACGCTTCAATGTCTTCGGCGGTCTGCTCCGTCGAGCGCGGCCTGCCGTCGCCGATGCGCCGCATCACCACCGGATCGGCGTGGATCTCGGACAACGGGGCCAGGTCGTCCTCCAGCCAACGGCGCAGAACAAGACGAGGAGTGCGGATCTCGGTCATGCCCCCATCCTGCCGATGCCGCGCCGAGAGCGCGAACCGCGGCGGTGCGCCCTGGGCATCGCAGCGATCAGCAGGGCGACTCCCGGGTGCCGCACGCGCACAGCAAAAGGCGACCGCTCAGGTTCCGCCCTTCCCGTGCGGCAGTCGGCCCCGAGCCGCCCAGCCTCACGAAGCAGCCCCCCGTCGCCCTCGTGCCGGGTCACTGTCTCGTGCCGCCGCGTCGGCTGACGGCCGGCCCTCCCGGTACGCTGCGGCTCCTGGGGGGCGTAGCAGGAGTCCCCGGTCTCGCCGGGACGCGTAGGATGCGTCATGTGCATTCGAGCCTTACGTCCGTGCGCGGCGAGATCCTCGTACGCCGGGCCGTCGCCCGGGACGCCAAGCGCCTCACGCGACTCGTGCGCGGCTCCCGTGCCTACGGTGGCCAGTACGCGTCGATGGTCTCGGGCTACCGCGTCGGCCCCGACTACATCGAGAGTCATCGCGTCTTCGTAGCCGCCGACGCCGACGTTGACCCGGGCCGGGTACTCGGCTTCTACTCGCTGATCCTCGCGCCGCCCGAGCTGGACCTGCTCTTCGTCCAGGACGGGATGCAGGGACGCGGCATCGGGCGACTCCTTGTCGAGCACATGACGGCCGAAGCGCGCTCGGCGGGGCTGGCACGTGTCCGGGTGGTGTCGCATCTTCCGGCTGAGGGCTTCTACCGCAGTGTCGGTGCGCTGCGTACCGGAACGGTCGCCGCGAACCCGCCCGCCGTGCCCTGGGACCGGCCCGAGCTGGAGTTCTTGATCCCCCAACTACCGACCTGATCCTTCTGGCGCAGGCGGCTCGCCGCCTCGCGTCAGCTGCACGCCCTCACGGCGTCGGTGTCGGCGTGCACGGGGGCCTGCACGCGGTGGTGACGGCCGGCGTCGGCGACCAAACGGGCGATTCCGAGTGCCCGACGCGGTGTGGTCCGCGCCCGGCAGCAAGTGGTTCGTGGGGCAGGGCAGCGTGCCTGTCTTCGAGGCCTGAGGCGGCTGCAGAGCCGAAAGGACCCCGGCTGCCTGGGTGGAACTGATGGGCAGGCTCGGCTACCGCAGGTTCGCCGCCCACGGCAGCGACTGGGGAGGCAATGTCACCACGGTCCCCGCCGGCAGGCTCCCGGCACACGTCCTCGGAATCCACACCACCTTCGCGGAGGGCTCACTCGGACTGACGATGGACGGACTCACGGCGACAGAGCGCCAATGGGCCGGGGAAACCCGTGACTTCTGGCGCCACCGCGCAGCGTGCGCGAAGCAGCAGGCGACCCGACCGCAAACCATCGGCCATTCGCTCGTCGACTCACGGGTCGGACTCCTTGCCTGGGTTCTCGACAAGCTTGCCGAATGGTCGGACACCGAAGACAGCCCGTTCGAAACCATGTCCAGAGTCCGCGTTCTCGACTACGTCACTCTGTACTGGCTGACGCGGACTGCAGCGTCCGCCGCCCGTATTTGCTGCTTGTCGACCGATCTCAGCGAAACGGGCGCGAGCCCAGGGCCCAGATACGGCCCAGGGCTTCGCCTTCGAGGCGACGCCGACACGCCTGCCGGTGGTGTGACAGGCCGCCGAGAACCTGCCGCGCTTCTGCTCCGTCGCGGAGACGGGTCACGAGGAGCGGTCGTGCGCGCCCCGGGCACGGCCTCACGGTCGCCGCCCGAGTGGTCCTGCGCCACGCCCGCGCCGACGCCGTCGGCCCGCACGAGCCCGCCTTCCGGACGGCGGGCCGCCTCGCCGCCGTCGAGGCGCTGCGGAGCGCGGGGTACGCACAGAGCCCCGAGGCCTGAGCCGCTCCCCCGGCGGCGACGACCGGGCACGGCGCGGTCAGGGCATCATGGCCGCATGAGTACCTCCGCCGACGCTGCCCGCGAAGAACCGTGGATCCTCGTCACCGCACACCCGAACACCACCGGCGCTCCGCGCCCGACGGCGGCCCTCCGGGCCTGACTGCGCGAGCGCGGCATCGACTGGATGCCGTTCGCCGCCCAGGAGACGCGCCTGGACCTCCTCCAGGTCCCAGGCCCTGACGACGAGGCAGGCACCCGGCAGTGCGTGGCCGAGGTCCGCGTCCGTCCCGACGCCCTGCGCCGGCTGGGGCTGCACCCGGACCAGCCGACCGCCCGCGTCACCGGCACGCCTCCGCCCGCCTGGTGGCACGCGGAGGCCGAACGCCTCGCCGCGCGACGGCACGGGTGACGAGAGAGCAGATTGCCGTCGTCAGCACCATTGACGCGGTCCCATCTCCCTCGCATCATGCGTGGGAGCGCTCCCACGTACGTCCCCGCGTGCCGGCACCCCACCGACCACTCACCCCGACCACTCATACCGGGCGCCCCGACCGGCGCGGCGCTCGCCCGAGGAGGACACGTCATGCCGCTCGCACACCTCCCCGCCACCGGCCGGTTGGGCCGACCGCCCGGCAGAGCAGGAAGAACCACGGGCAGACGCCCCGCCGCCGCGCTCGTCTGCGCCCTGGCCACGGTCGCCGCACTCGCGGCCGCTCCCCCTGCCCCTGCCGCGACCGGCCCGGCCGCCGCGGACCCGGCCGCCACTGCCGCCACCGCCGCGGACGAGGCGTCGACCGTCGAGGTCTCCGTCAACGCGGGGGTGGGGCTCGGCACCATCGACAAGGCGGCGTTCGGCGTGAACCACGCTCTCTGGGACTCTCACATGAACGACCCCGAGGTGACGGGCCTGCTGGACGAGGCGGGCGTCGGCGTGATGCGTTACCCCGGCGGCTCCTACGGCGACATCTACCACTGGAAGGACCACTCCGCCCCCGGCGGTTACGTGGCACCCGGCACCACCTTCGACGAGTTCATGGCCAACGTCCGCGCCTCAGGCTCCCAGCCGATGATCATCGCCAACTACGGCACCGGCACCCCGCAGGAGGCCGCCGACTGGGTCCGGTACGCCAACGTCACCCGCGGCTACGGGGCGCAGTACTGGGAGATCGGCAACGAGATCTACGGCAACGGCCACTACGGCAGCGGTTGGGAGGCCGACGACCACCCGGACAAGAGCCCGCGCGAGTACGCACGCAACGTCGTCGCCTACGCCGAGGCGATGAAGGCGGTCGACCCGACAATCAAGATCGGCGCCGTGCTGACCACGCCCGGCGACTGGCCGGACGGCATCACCGGCCCGGGCGACGCGGCCGACTGGAACCACACCGTGCTGTCCGCGGTCGCCGGGACCATCGACTTCGCCATCGTGCACTCCTACCCGGGCGGCGCCACCGCCGACGAGGCGCTGGACCGGACCGCCCGGCTGCCCGGACAACTCCGCGAGGTCCGCCGGCAGATCGACCGGTACGCCGGGGAACGCTCGTCGAGGATCGGCATCGCGCTCACCGAGGTCAACTCCAACGTCCAGATGAACAGCCGCCCCAACGGCCTGTTCGCCGCGGACACCTACATGACGGCGCTGGAGAACGGCGTCTTCAACGTCGACTGGTGGAACGTCCACAACGGCCCCACCAAGGTGGAGACGGTGGACGGCGACACCGACTTCAACGACTTCGGCCTGCTCTCCAGCGGCGGTTGCGTCGGCGACATCTGCCAGCCGGCCGTGAACACGCCGTTCCACCCGTACTTCGGCATCAAGTCACTGACCGAGCTGGGGCGTCCCGGTGACACGATGGTCGCCTCCTCCACCGACAGCGACCAGATCTCCGCGCACGCCGTGCACCGGGCCGACGGCACGCTGAGCGTGCTGCTGATCAACAAGGACCCGCTGAATGCCCGTACCGCGGACATCAGTTACTCCGGTTTCACGCCCACTGCCGAGGCGCCGGTCGTGCACCGTTACGGCCGCGGCGACTCCGACGTCACCCGGGTGGCCGCCACCGCCGGAGGCGACCAGGTGCTGCCGCCCTACTCGATCACCACGATCACCGTCGCCCCGCACGCCGCCGCGACCTCGCTCGGCGCGCCCGGCGCACCGAAGACCAGCGCCGTGGGCAGCTCGAACGCCACGGTGAGCTGGACGGCCCCCGCGAACGGCAACGCGGTGCGCTACGAGGTGTACGAACGCCTGGGTACCAACGCCCAGTTGCTCGCCACCTCGACCTCCACCTCGACGACGCTGCGCAACCTGCCGCCGGGGTCCGAACACACGGTCAATGTCCTTGCCAGGGACGCGGACGGCCGCCTCTCGCGCCCCTCGGAGCCGCTGACCTTCTCCACCACGGCTCCGCGCGACAGCAGCTGCCTGGTCACCTACCGAGTGGACAGCGGCTGGGGCAACGGGTTCGTCGCCACCGTCACGGTCTCCAACGTCGGCGACGCCCCGATCAACGGCTGGACACTGGACTTCACCTGGCCGTCCACCGGCCAGTCCGTGCAGAGCTCCTGGAACGCGAACGTCACCGGCTCGGGTACGCGCGTCCACGTGACCGACAACGGCGCCAACGCCGAGCTGGCCCCGCGCGGCGGCTCCACCGCCACCTTCGGCTTCGTCGGAGCCAACGACGGCGCCAACCCCATCCCGACGACGTTCACCCTCAACGGCACGGTCTGCAGCACTTCCTGATCCACGCCCCGCGCGCCCGGCCGCCCTCCGGCAGGCCGGGCCGCCGGAACACGGTCTGCCGCAGCCGCTGCCCAGGCGGGCACCGCTGCCCTGCCCGCACTGCGGTGTGGCCGCCTCGCTGACGTCGTCGGATGATCACCGTCCATCCGCTGCTGAGGCAGTAGGTCACTGGTCCAGGTCACTGGGCCAGGGCCCCGGAACCGGGATCCGGATGCACGGGTCTGGTGATGCCGGCGCGGGCGGCCTCCAGCTGGGCCGCGAAGGCCACACCCAGGAAGAGCGCGACGCCGGCCAGGTTTGCCCAGAGGAACAGGGCCATGAGGGCGGTCAACGGCCCGTACAACGAACCGAAGGACCCGCTGTGCGCCACGTAGAGGGCCAGCAGCCAGGTGGCCGTGATCCACAGGACGAGTTGTACGACGGACCCGAACACGAGCCAGGTGTAACCCGGTTGGACACGCCGAGGCGCCCACCGCAGGACGACAGCCGATGCCACGCAGGCGAGGGCCACACCCACCGGGACCTTCCCCCACACCCACCAGCCAAGCCATGCTTCAGGCCAGCCGAACGCCTCCGTGACCGCCCTGCCCACCGCCCCGCCGGCCACCGTCACGAGAAAGCCGAGCACCAGCGGCCCGCCCGCACCGACCGCCAGCAGCAGGCTGCGGCCGTACTTCTCCAGGAACGGCCGGTCGCGTTCGATCCCGTAGATGCGGTTGCACCCCCGCTCGACCTGGCCCATGGCCGATGCGAGGTTCAGGAGCGCGAAACCGAGGCCCAGCCACATGGCCACGGTGCCCGCCGTGTCGGCATCGGCATGCGTGCGGGTCGCCAGCAGGCCCTCGCGTACGAGATCGGCGCTGGCCGCCGGAACGACTTCGCTCAGGGTCAGTTCGATCAATCGTCCGACGCTCTCCGTGTGGATGGCCGCGGAGACCCCCACCAGGGCGATGGCGAGCGGCACCATCCCGATCACCAACTGGAAGGCCAGGGCCCGCGCGAAGCTGAATCCGTCGGCGTACCTGAAGCGCAGGAACGCGTCGGTCACCAGCCGGCGGCCCCCGTAGCGGCGCAGCGAGGCCCAGGCTTCGTCCCCGGACAACTCGTCACCGATCATGTCCCTCGTCTGCGGTACGTGCACCACTGTTCCCATGCAGGAGGTGTGCTCCACCGGGCCGTTTCCATGCGGTCGGGCGCCATGGTGCGTGAAGGGCTGTGCTCCGGCCCGGCGCGGGCGAGGAAGGCGTCGACGTCTTGGGTGAGGTGCCAGTCGTCCAGTGGCATCCCTCAGGTTCCCAGGCGGCCTCGACCCGCCGCCGGCCCTTCCGCACCGATCCACTACGTTGCGTGTCTCGGTGATGCTGCACACTGGATTCCCATGAAGGGGAGAGACAGACGCCCGCGGTCGCGCAGCGGCTGGAGACCGACACGTGAGGACGATGTACGCCCGCACCGTGGCCCCGTGCTGTTCACGGCGGTCGCGGTTCCGGTGACGGGAACGGCGGGCGCCCATTCGGAGACACTGTTCCGGGCCGCACAGGCGGCCGGTGGTGCGCTGCGTCTGGTCCCGGTGGTCGTGGCCGCCTTGGTCGCCCTCGGTCTCCTCGCTCTCGGTGCCGTTTGGATCATCAACACGGCCGCTACCCTGCTCCAGCGGGTGTGCGCCCGTGCCCGGCGACCTTCTTGATCACCGGGCGGGTGCTCCCGCGGCCATGGTGCCAGCGGGAACGTCACGAGTGACCACCGCACCGGCGGCGACCACCGCACCGGCACCGATGGTGACGCCCTGCGTGACCACGGCAGCCGTCCCTAACCAGATGTCGTCCTCGACGACGGTGGGTGCGAAGGACAGGTACTCACGGCGCTCGGCCAGCGGGAGTGGGTGGCCTCCGGTGATGAGGCTGACCTTCGGGACGGTCATGAGGCCGTTCCCGATGCGGATGCCGCCCTCATCGTGAAGCGCTGCGGACATTCGTGGCCGTCGCCGGGAGCGGCCAGTTCCAGGCTTCGGCGGACGAGCCTGGGGTCAGCCGGCACCGGGACCCAACCCCGTATCCGGCTCCCCGTCGCCGCCGATGACCCATCAGCGTTTCGTTTTCGGCGGCTTGGCCCCCTTGTGCGGGCCCTTGTCACCGGCCTCTTCGCTCTTCGTGACTTGGCCCGGTGGGCGGGGGTTCGGGGCGTTGTCCGACGCGCCGCTCCCCGATGCCGCACGCGACGGGCTCGTGTCGCCTGGTGCGCCCTGCGGCACGGAGCGTTGTGCAGCTGAGCCGACGCCGGATCCACTGTCCGCGCCGGAGGGTGCGGAGGGGGCCCGTCCTTCGCTGTCGTCTCGGGCCAGTGTGTCGTCGGAGGCGCTTCGGTCGGATGACGGCGTCGTGGGAGCGGAGGGCGTTGCCGCCTCCGTCTGCCGGGTGGTGCGAGGAGGGTTCGCATCTCCGGTGGGGGCGCTGGTGGTTTTGGTGGCGCTTCGGCCGTTCCCCTGGGGTGCGGAGTCGTCGATACCAGTGAGGGCGGCCGCCATGGCGGCGACGAGTGCGACGGTCGCACCCGCCACGAACGTGCGCCTTCGCGTGGGCGCGGCGCGGGGAACGGTCCGTTCTCCGACGGGCGATGCTTTCCGGTACGTCCGGTCGTCGGACGGCGTCGCCACCTGGGGAGTGATGAGGCCATTCACCTGTGTCGACGGGTCGGCCGCCGGGCCGGCCGCCGGGCCGGCCGGATCGGCCAGCTCCGCCAGTGTGCGGGCGCAGTCACGGGCTGTCGGGCGGCTCCGCTCGTCCAGGGCGGTCATGTCCCGCAGCAGGCCCGCCCATTGCTCCGGCAGGCAGTGGGGCAGGACGGGCAGGCGGTGCAGGCGTGCGATCGCGGCTTCGAGGGGACCCCCGTCGTACTCGAGCCTGCCCGTGAGGCATTCGAGAAGGACCAGACCGAGGGCGTACACGTCGGCGGGGCGGCCGACGGGCTGGCCGAGGACCTGCTCGGGGGAGAGATAGGCCGCGGTGCCGACGAGTGTGCCGGTGGCGGTGCGGGTCGTGCCGTCCAGGAGCCGGGAGATACCGAAGTCCGTGAGGTAGGGACGGGGCGAAGCGTCCAGGAGGACGTTGGACGGTTTGACGTCCCGGTGGACGACTCCCGCTCGGTGGGCGTGAGCCAGCGCGTCGGCGAGGCCGACGCCGACCGCCGCCGTCGCCCCGGGCGTCAACGGACCCCTTGTAATGCGGCTCTTGAGCGTTTCGCCTTCGATCAGTTGCATGACCAGGAAGACACGGCCGTTGTGCTGCCCGACGTCGTAGGCGGTGACGAGGCCGGGGTGCTGCAGCCGCGCCAGGATGACCGCTTCGCCGTGCGAAGCCCCCTCATGGTCGAATCCGGTGTCGGGCCGGAAGACCTTGACCGCCACCGGCCGCTTCAACCGCAGGTCGAAGCCCCGGTGAACATCCGCGGCGCCCCCCGAACCGATGAGGTCGTCCAGGCGGTATCGCCCGCACAGTACCTCGGCGGAGTATCGGGAAGCGACGACCCGAGCCGACTCACGCAGTCCCATTCCCTCTCCCCATGCGTCGAGGCGCGGACTCCGGGCGCTCGCCGACCTGCCGCAGTTCCGCGGGTACCCCAGGCGCCTCCTTACGACACCCGTATCTCTTTCGAGCAGTGACGGGACTCTTTGCGGAGTGATGTCGACGACGAAGCCCCGACCGGTGGTCCGGTGTCGGCCCGGCCTTCAGGCGCCCGGGAGGAACAGGCAGAACGGATGGCCGTGAGGGTCGCGGAACACCCGTACGTCCTCCTGCGGCTGGTGCTCCTGCAACGTCGCGCCCAGGGCGAGAGCCCGCCCACTCTCCCTGTCCAGGTCGTCGACCTGGATGTCCAGATGTGCTTGCATCTGCTGGGTCCCCGGGCGCTGCGGCCACGACGGAGGAGTGTGATCACTCTCCAACTGGAAGCTGAGGCTCGGGCGTTCTCGTTCGGGCGCCTTCAGCCGCACCCACTCCGGCGACCGGTCGGCCTCCTCCCAGCCGAGCAGCGCCCGGTAGAAGTCGGCCAAGGCGCGAGGGTCGGGAGTACCAAGGACGAAGCACCGAGTGTGGCAGTCATGAACTCAGCCTTGCCCCTGCCCTGAGCCTCATGCATCCGTGTCGAAGCCGCGGGACCGCTACGCGGCGAGGAACTCGAGCAGACACCCGCCCCGCCGCATCCTTCTCACGTCTGTACGTCGTCTTCGGCGCTCGGCAGCGTGCTGGTCCCCTCCCACCACGGGTTCGTCCAGCCGCAAACCCCGCAGGAATACCGTCCGTTAACCCCGGCGATCTCTGTGCCGCACAGTCCGCACTGCGTCATCGTGATCTGCTGACCGTCCAGGAAGGCGGCCGCTAACGCAGCCATTTCCGGACACGGCATCGTCTCGGGTGCCGACGCGGAAGACTTCGGGTTCTTCGCCATATTCCCGACCCTACGCGTGCCTGCGGTCCCGACAGTCAGGGTCCGGGCACGAAAGGCGTCGCTGCGTCCTTGTCGGCAGCTCGCTCCCTGTCCGGCCGAAGTCACGGATTGACAGGCGTGCCCAGTGGGCAGGCAGACAGGCGATGTCGGTTCGACACCGCCGAGGCTGGGTGAACAACCTGGCTCGGTCTCGGCCAGGATCCCGCGGCCGGCCAGCCGCTTGAGCTTGAGGCGGACGTTGTTCATGTTGTTGGGCGCGACCGCCACGTCCATCGCCTCGCACACCTGCCGCGCACGCAGCGGATGGTCGGCCTCGGTGAACACCGCCATGACCTGCTGGTAGGCCGGATGGTCCGGCAGTTCCGGTGCCGGCGGCGCGGGCGGTTGCTGGTCGGGCAGTGCCAGCAGTGTCTTGCGGGTGATCCGGACTTCTTCGGCGGCCCGGCCGAGCTCGTCGGGCTGGGCGGTCTGCTGCATGATCTGTCCCCGCGTCGTCTCGGCCTGCGCGGTGATCTCGCGTTCGCGCTACTCCAGCCGTGCCAGCACCGCGCCGAGGGTCAGCTCCCCACCGGTCACGCGGTTCGCCAGGCTGGCACGGTCGCCGCGGTCAGCCGGCCCAGTATCACCGCGGTCATCGCCCAGTACACCCGAGACTCCGAACTGCGGGGCAGGTGCCGCCTTCCGACGCGCCATTTCCCGCACCTGCCAGCGAAGCAGGTCGTGGATGGTCTGGTCGATGCCGTCGTCACGCCAGGTGCAGAAGTGGTACTTCACCGCGCCGGGTGGCGGGAAGTCGTGTGGGAGCAGCTCCCACTGGCAACCGGTCCGGCCCTCGTAGAGCAGCGCGTTGACGATCTCCCGGATCGCGTACCGACCCTGATGACCGCTGACCGAGGGATGCGCGGCCTTCCACGCGGCGATCACAGGCTCGACCAGCGCCCACTGCTCCTCGCTCACATCGGTCTTGTAGGGCTTGCGCTCACTCACGGTGCCCAGCCCAACATGCCCATGGCCGCCGACCGGCCGGAATACCGCACCGCCACACGTGCAGGGGACGAGAGACCTCCACCAACGTGCCCCTGACCAGCCAGGGAACAGGCGCCGCCAAGAAGATCGTCGGGCGGAAGCGAGGCATCCTCACCGACACAATCGGCCTCATCCTCGCCGTGACCGTCGCCGCCGCCAGTCTGCCCGAGAACGCCGTCGGAATCCCACTCCTCAACTAGGCCGTGTTTTGACAGTTACTGGGGTGCTGGGTGGGCCGTCGGGGACAGTCGCGGGCGGCTATCCAGATCGTGAGGGTGCGGGCTTGCGGTTGCCGCTGCGGCAGCTTCTACCGTCCTTGACAGGGCCGGAGAAACCGGCCCGGTGACGCGATCGTGAGGGAGAGGACGATGGATTGGCCCATCGCGGAGGTCGCTCGGATGTCGGGTGTGACCGCCCGGACCCTGCGGCACTACGACGAGGTCGGCCTGCTGCCGCCCGCCCGGATCGGGGCGAACGGCCACCGCTATTACGAGGAGCACCAACTGCTGCGGCTGCAGCAGATTCTCGTACTGCGGGCGCTGGGCGTGGGACTTCCCGAGGTCGGCCGGATCCTGGCTGAGCAGGTCGACGAGGTGGACGCCCTGCGTGGCCACCACCGTCGGCTGCTTGCTGAGCGGGACCGGCTCGACGCCCTGGCCGGCACCGTCTCCCGCACGATCGCCGAACTGGAACAGTCCAGGAAGGACGGCAATCCCATGACCATCAACCGACCGGAGAACCTGTTCGAGGGCATCCAGCCCTCTCAGTACCAGGAGAGCCTGCGCGACTTCCCCGGGCACGCCGAGGAAGTTGCCCGAAGGGTCGCCTCGATGACCCCGGAGGACATCGAGGCCGGACAGCGCGAGCGCACGACACAGATGATCCTGCTGGCCGACCTGATGGCCGCCGGCCACCCGGCCGACGCCGCGCCTGTGCAGGCCCAGATCGACGCCCAGTACCAGGCCATGACCGAACTGCGGCCCGTCTCCGCCGAGGAGTACCGCACCATCGGGCGGTCCTGCGTGGACAACAGCGCCTGGCGCGCCGCGTACGAGGCGATCGCACCGGGCCTGGCCGCCTACCAGCGCGACGCCATCGAGGCGTATGCCACAACCCGGCTCGGCTGACTGTCGTCCGGGCTGTCCCGCGAGACCAGCCCGGAAAGCAGCCGGTTCGTCGCACCAACAGGCTCACCTCGCCCGGCCTATCAGTTGCCGAGCGAGGTGCTGCCCGTCATCGTCGCCATCGAACCCAGGCCGAATGTGCCTCCCGACGAGCGGAACGATCGCTCCTGGCACTCGCAAACAAAGCCACCCAGGGATAGCACTTACGCCAGGTCACAGCCATTCATAGATAGCTGCAACGAGGATGCTTGCCTCGAAGCGGACCGCAAGCTTGTCGAACCGGGTCGCCATCGCCCGGTTCCGTTTCAGCCGGTTGATGCCGCACTCAACCGTGTGCCAGGCCTTGTAGTCCTCGCGGTCGAAGCCCGGAGGCCGCCCGCCAGCCGTTCCCCGGCGCTTGCGGTGGCCAGCCTGGTCGGCAGGCTCCGGGATCGTGCAGCGGATTCCGCGCTTTCGCAGGTAGACCCGGTTGGCGCGTGAGGAGTACGCCTAATGGGCAGTGAAGGTCGGTGGAAGCTGACCTTCAGGGGCGCGAGCCGAGCCTTTGAGTATGCCCGGGCATGAGAGCCCTGTTGACAAGACGAGGCCGGCTCGCGCCCAGCAGTCTGGGCATGGGTGCTCGGATTGAGGACCAGTTCTGTCTGTTTGAGCCTCGAAGTGGTCCTTTTGCAGTGGGCCGGCCCGTCTGCGGCCACCGGGCGGTTTGCTGTCCGTCGTCCGAGCCGGTTGTACGGATCACCTCTCAGCTCTGCCTTGAGCTTTCAGCTCCGACGCGGACCGAGGGCCGCATGACTCGCAGGGGTTGCGAACGGCTGGTGGGATGACGTGCCTTGAGCACTTCCATTAGGGAGCACGCGCACCCTGCACAGGCTCTGAACTGGGAAAAGAGTCGCGACGAAGGAGGACCGGATGACGATTGTCGAGTTACCGACGCCAGTGTTCTGTGGCGTGGACTGGGCCGAGGACCACCATGACATTGCACTGGTCGATGCTGGCGGAAGGCAACTCGCCAAGGTGCGGATCGGCGACGATGCTGCGGGGTTTACACAGCTCACGGACCTACTGGCCGAACACGGCGACAGCGAGGCCGCCCCAATCCCCGTGGCGATCGAGACGTCACGCGGACTCCTCGTCGCCTGCCTGCGGGCCACCGGGCGGCCGGTCTTCGCGATCAACCCGCTGGCTGTTGCCCGCTACCGAGATCGCCACTCCGTTGCCCGCAAGAAGTCAGACGCCGTTGACGCCGCGGCCCTGGCCAACATCCTGCGAACCGACATGGCCGCCCACCGGCCGCTGCCCGCGGACTCTGAGCTTGTCCAGGCCATCGCCGTGCTCGCCCGGGCCCAACAAGACGCCGTCTGGGCTCGCGGCCAGGCCCACAACAAGCTTCGCTCCCAGCTCAGAGAGTTCTACCCTGCGATCCTCGACGCCTTCGCCCAGCACAAGCACAGTCTGTGTTCGAGGGAAGCCCGCACCATCCTGGCCGAGGCACCGACCCCCACCATGGCTGCGAAGCTGACACGGCGACGCCTGCAGACCCTGCTCAAGCAGGCCGGCCGAGTCCGCGGCATCCAGGCCGACGCCGAAAGGCTCCACGAGATCTTCAAACGCGACTACCTCCACCAGCTCCCGCAGGTGGAGTCAGCTCTCGGGCATCAGACATCCGCTCTGCTCAGGCAGCTGAACACCGCCTGCGACAACGCCGACCAGCTCGAAGAAACCGTCACGCAGGTCTTTGAAGAGCATCCGGATGCACCGGTCATCCGCAGCTTTCCAGGCCTTGCCGCACTGACCGGCGCCCGAATTCTGGCAGAGATCGGCGACGACCGGGCCCGATTCGCCAACGCCGGATCCTTGAAGGCATACGCGGGAAGCGCCCCGGTCACCAGGGCCAGCGGCAAGAGCTGCAAGGTCATGAGCCGGAAGGTCAAGAACCAGCGACTGGCTGCCGTCGGTTACGTCTGGGCCTTCGTCTCTCTCACCAGGTCACCCGGCGCCAGAGCCCACTACGACCGCCGAAGAGCAGCTGGCGACCGTCACGTCGCGGCACAGCGGAACCTCTTCAATCGCTTCATGGGCATGCTGTTCCACTGCCTCCAGAACGGTCACACCTACGACGAAGCAATCGCCTTCCCGCAGCCTTCAGTCGGCCATATCGCAACGGCAGCTTGACGCTTATCCGCGTGGGATGTCTTGTCGCCCCGCACCCGCAGCGGCCGGACACGTGGACGGCCGAGTCCGACGCGAGGCGCTCCGATGCCATCCAAAACGGCGGCGAATTGAGGGCTGTCACCACGGTGACCTGCGGTGACCAGCAAGGAGAGAGGGCGCTGGCCCTGCTCACAGGCCAGATGGATTTTGGTGGCGAAGCCTCCCCGCGACCGGCCCAGGCCATGGTCGTCGGGCTCGGTGCGGGTGCCGCCCGGCGGTTCCTTCTGAGCCGCTCCGTCCCGGCGGGCGCCTGCGGCGTGCTGATGGGCCCGGCAGATCGTGGAGTCGACGTTGATCTCCCAGGTGATGAGCCCGGCCGCGTCCGCACGGACTTGCAGCCGGGTCAGCAGTTCGGGCCAGGTACCGTCACGCTGCCAGCGGCGGAAGAGCCGATAGACCGTCTGCCACGGCCCATACTCCAACGGCAGATCCCTCAACGGAACACCGGTCCGCACTCGCCACCGGATCCCGTCGATCAACTTCCGCCGACCCAACGACGGCCGCCCCACTACCGCGACCGGCAACAGCGGTTCCAACACAGCCCACTGCTCGTCAGAAAGTTTCCCTCGCCCCACACCGAGATCATCGCAAACCGAACGGCGCGTTCATCCGCATCCATCGTGACGTGAACCTCGGAACCGCCGTCGCGACGCCGCGTGGTCTCATCGTGCCCAACATCAAGAAGACGCAGGACCTTTCTGCCCGCGAACTCACCGCCGCCATCACACAGCTGGCGATGACGGCTCGCGAGGGAAAGACGTCGGTGTCAGACCAGCAGGGCGGCACGATCACCTACCAGCAGGTCATGGCGGTGTTCACCGAGGCCGACCATCCGCTGCGTGTGCGGCAGGTGTGCGAGGCGATGGACGCGGCGGTCGCGCCCAACAACATCGACAACGTCCGCCTCCAGCTCAAACGGCTGGCCGACCGCGCGATCCCTGGCCGAGACCGAGCCAGGCTTGTTCACCCGGCCTCGGCCGTAGTCGACCGACATCGCCATGACCTGCCCGCCTGCCCCACACGAAACGAGAAACCGGGCATCAGGTCTCATGCCGCCCTCTCATTGCCCGCTCTGGGTGGCGGCCAGGCCCTGGCCGCTGAAGTGCCGGGGGCCCGTCGGCCTCCTCGGCCGCGGAACGGGTGCTCAGCTACGACGCGAACGGCTCCGCGGAGTTCGGGTCCGCGGTAGACCGGGGCGCGGCGATCCGGAACGACAGCGTGGGCAGCGCGAAGCTCTGGCCTGCCGCGTCCGGGCAACGGGCCAACATCCGGATCCTGGCCGACGACGGCTGGCCGCCCGCACTCCCCACCTCCCTGGGCAACGGCCCCGTGTGGATCGGTCGCCAGGCGGTGGACGAGGGCTACAACACGGTGCGCATCTCGTCCCACGACCTCGGCCGCATCCTGGGCCTGCCGGACCGCAAGCCCGGGACCTGCTCCAGCCTGATGTCGGGGTCAAGTGCGGGCATGCCGTGCACAAACCCGTACCCGAACACAGCGGAGAAGGCGGAAGTCGAAAGCAACTTCACCAGTGCGTTCAGCGCGTCATCGGCGGCGGGGTCGGTGCCCGTCCTCCTGGAGGACTGACCGGGCGCGGCCTTCGTGACCGCCTTTCGGTGCCGTGCGTCGCCGGCATCATCGTCCCGTCGGCGTCTCCCCCTCCCGGAGTCGGTCCGGTGGGCAAACCGCTGTCAGGCCTGGTGGCAGCTGCTCTCTCGGGACCGCGGCCGCGCGCCAGCGTGAGCGAGATGACGTGGGGGCCGGTGCCCCGGTGGCAGGCTCGTCAGACCTGACCGCGCCAAGCCCCGGTCTTCTGGCCACCGCGCTCCTCGATGAACGTCTTGAAACGCCCGAGGTATGTGTACGCGGGCGTGTTCCGGACAGACAGGGGCATGAGCAGAGAAGACAGTTGACCGACTGGGTGGCTATGCCGTCCTACGTACAGAGGTGTCGCGATGACAACGCATGCCCTGGTGCTGAAGACATTCCCCGCCGGTTCGCCCCGCGGTTCCTGGCCGGCCGAAGAGTTCGCAGCCCGCCTGCGCGAGCACGGGCGGGGAGCCGAGGTGGTCATGGATCTCGTCGCGGACTCCTTCCTCGTCGTCGAGGCCGCCCCGCCCCTCGCTCGCCAGGACACGTCCGGGCACGAGGTATCGCGCCTGGGGGCGGTGGCCTGACCCGCAGCGCGTCAGCGTACGTCGGACTATCGGCGCCAGAATGACGTCCGCGAAACACACGCTCCCGATCAGCATCCGACCGCCGCTGGATGCCACGGCCCGACGGCGAGGCTAGAGCGGTGGACGCGCCCGGCGGCATCGGCCCAGACTCCGACCCTGAGTGCGCGCATTGTGCTGGCTCACGCCGTGGGGCTGTACTTCAACCCACCTGAGGGTGCGGTGGCGCTGTCGGTGGACGACAAGACGCAAGCCAAGGCATGGGCTCATCCCAGTCAGTGCTTCCCATGATGCTGGGCCTGGGCATGCCTGAGCAGCGTACGCACGACTATGTCGGCAAGGACCTGACCACCCTTTTCGCCGTCTTCGACGTTGCCGCAAGGACATTGAAGCTCTCGAGGCCGGCCTCCGGATCTGGGTCAAAAAGTGGGACGAAGGACCTTTACAGCGCTCCTTCCCGTATATGCCGCAGCAATCCTGCCAAGACAGACGATGTACCAGTGGGCCGGAATGCTCCGTCGGACCTCCCGGAGCGCGGCTGCCGGTATTCCGACGTGGCACGACGGCGTACAAAGCAGGCGTGCGCGGCACTCCGCGCCTGTTCAGAGTACGCATATCCCCCTACAGCCCAATTACCCCCACAGACCATCCCCCGGGCCCTCCTGAGTCGTTGGACACAGTCTTCGGACGCTAGGGTGACGGGCGCCTGACGGTTACCTGTCGCAGGCAACTGGGTTGTCGGCGTATGCAACTGCACACATGCGCGTGACTCCCAGAGGTTTGTCCAGTGTCCGACAACGTCGCACTGCTTGTGCCGAGAAGTGCCGACGTGGAGAGAAGAAGGTACGTGAGTTCCCTGCACAGCGCTCCCCGGCGCACTGTCGTCTCCCATGTCGAACCCATATCGCATGGTCGCGACGTCGACACCGTAGGCCCTGACGTCAAACCTGCGGGGAAGCGGCCTGCGGTCCCGCGTTTTGTTCTCGCCGCCGCCCCCGCTTCCGCCCCCGGGGTCACTTCCCCGACCCGGACCCGGGCCTTTTCGGGCAGACATCGCCTGGCACCGGGAAGTGCCCGAAGAACGCGCCGCGAGTCGCACGCGCCGGGCCTCCCGGTCGGCGTGCGAGAACGAGCGGCGAGCGACGGAGGGGAAGGAGTTCGAGCCTCGCAAGAGGCGCCCGGGCTTCGGGTCTGTGCACTTTCGGCAACCGAACAGGGCTGGAGTGGACGGTGACGGGCAGGTTCGAGTTCATGCACCAGAGCTCGCACCCCGCCAGACCGACCACGCCGGCAGACGATTGGGGCGGGGCCAACGCGGTCCACCTCGCTGCACCCGCTCGCATCTCAGCCGCCCCGGCCTCTGTGAGTGACGAGGACGTCGCGCTGGTACGGGCCAGCCTGACGGTTGTCGCTCCTCGTGTGTCCGAGCTGGCAGAGCACTTCTACAGCATCTTGTTCTCGCGTTACCCACAGGTCAGAGACTTGTTTCCGGCGGAGCTCGATGTGCAGCGGGAACGTCTGGTGCGCGCACTGCTGCGCATTGTGGAACTGGTCGACGACCCCGACAACCTCGTAGCGTTCTGCTCCCGACTGGGACGCGGCCATCGCAAGTTCGGCACGCAAAGCGGCCACTATCCTGCTGTCGGCGAATGCCTGCTGCAGGCCCTCTCCCACTTCGCTGGCCCGGCATGGCACCCGGCACTTGCGACGGCATGGCAGCGCGCCTACACCGCAGCCGCGGACGTGATGGTCCAGGCCGCGGAGGAGGACGCCCGTGACCGCCCAGCCGTATGGGACGCACACATCGTCGGACATGTGCACCGGGGAAACGGAATAGCCGAGATCACGGTCCAGCCCCACCAACCGTACCCGTTCGTGGCGGGCCAGTACGTGAGCATCGAAACGCCGTGGGTGCCGAGGCAGTGGCGTCAGTACTCCCCCGCGAACGCCCCGCGTCCCAGTTCCGAACTGACCTTCCACGTGCGAGCCGTGCGCGAAGGAAAGGTCAGCAACGCGCTCGTCCACCACGCTCGTTTGGGAGACCCTGTCCGACTCGGCCCGCCCGAGGGCGACATGGTCCTGCGTCCAACCCGCCAGCGGGACCTGCTCTTCGTGGCCGGCGGCACCGGCCTTGCCCCGATTCGCGCCCTGATCGAGGAGGTGGCCCAGGGCAGTATCGGCGTCGCACGTGAAGTCAGCCTGTTCATCGGCGCCCGAACGGCGGACGAACTGTACGGACTCGATGACATGCTGCGCATGTCCCAGCGCTACCACTGGCTCCGCGTCCGGGCAGCGGTCTCCGACGAGCGCATCGCAGGTCTGGAAGGCACGCTGCCCGAGGTGTTGGCGGAATTCGGTCCCTGGTACCGGCACGAGGCGTATCTGTGCGGCCCACCGCAAATGCTGAGCGGGGCCGTGCAGGCCCTGCGGCGCCACGGTGTCCCGCCTCGCCACATTCACTACGACCCCTGGGACACCCCTGTGCTGACCGCGCCATTGGGACCGCCTCCGCCCGACGAGGAGGACGACCAGCTGTGAACGGCCCCGAAACACCAGGCTCCTCCGGAGAACACCTGCTGCAGCAGCAGCTCGGCACCACCGACCGGGCGGCCGTCTTCTACGACCGTCAGGTGCATCCTTACCTGACCCCTGCCATGCGGGAGTTCATAGCCCGGCAGAACATGGTGTTCCTGTCGACCGCGGACTCACGGGGAGCCTGCGACGCCAGCTTCCGCGCCGGGCCGCCGGGCTTCTGCGTCTCCCTCGACGACCACTCGCTGACGTATCCCGAGTACCGGGGCAACGGCGTTCTGGCCAGTGCGGGCAACATGACCGAGAATCCACAGCTCGGCATGCTCTTCATGGACTTCACCCACGACCACATCGGGCTGCACGTGAACGGCACGGTCCGGCTGTACACGGATCACGAGATCCGCGCGTGGTACCCGCTGCTGCCGAGCGAAACCGCGCCCGGCCGCCAGCCTCACCTGTGGGTGCACCTCACCGTGGAGGAGGCCTACGTCCACTGCTCCAAGCACATCCCCCACCTCGAGCCGGCTCCACGCCCCCGCTCGGCCACGCAGCGAAGCCGCCCCAAGGACAGCGCGTACTTCCCGGAGCCCCTTCCGGTCCATCAAGCCTCCGAACAGGCCGACGCCGAAGTCGGCCGCCCATCGTGGCGCGACCGTCTGCGGATCCGCCCCTGATCCTTCCCGCCAGTCCGAAGACACCGTCGCTCGCGTGCCCGGCCCACCGCTACGCGGCCGCGGGAGCCCAACTGTCAGCGCCCACGAAGGTGGCCCCGCGATGACGGTCGCCCTCACCGCCTCGGCGCTCGCGCTGATGAGCACGATGGGGATGCGTGGGGCCGTTGCCTCGCGGTGTACGGGTGACGGGCCTGACCGGGTGCACCGCGGCCGTAGGCGATGAACTCATTTTACTTCGAGAGCAGTTGGGGCAAGGAGTGCCGTGCTCGGCCAGCCGCTCGCCTTCCCGGGGGCGGCGTGGGGGATCTGGCGTTCAACGGCCGGTCGAGAACGAGATGCAGATCGACGCCACCGAGCCGCAGCGGGGTCGTCGAGAACTGGACGTGCCGGACACCAGAACCACTGGACGCCGTCGGCTTCGGCTTCGGCTTCGGCTTCGGCATCGGCATCGGCATCGGCATCGGCATCGGCATCGGCATCGGCATCGGCATCAAGGTACAGTCCTACACCTGCTCCAACGGCAGCAACCAGCGCTGGGCCCGAGATGGCGGAACAGCCTGCCGATTCCCAGCAAACGACCACGGTTGTGGGCCCCGCCGCGTAGACGGGGCCCACAACCCGTCGTCCACCGGACAGAGGTCAACCGCTGACCGTGATGTTCGAGCTTCCACTGCTCTGATAGCCCTCGGTGGCCATGATCATGTAGTACTTGAACTGGCCCATGTTCATGCCCGCGCGCGCCCAGGCGTCGAAGTGGTTGCCGGTGGTGATGGTGCCGGAGCCGCTGGTCACCTTCGACTGCCGAACGCTCCAGTACTGCTGGAAGGTCTTGGTGCCTTCCACGGAGGGGGCGTTGTACCGGGTCGTCTGGTAGATGTCGTAGGTGCCGCCGTCACTGGAGACGGTGCCCTTGTACGTACCGGTGGGCCGGTAGCTGCCCCAGTTGTCGACGATGTAGTACTCCACCAGCGGGTTCGAGGTCCAGCCGTAGAGGCAGCCGTAGCCGTTGCCCGACGGGTTGAAGTAGCCGTTGTAGCGGACCGTCCTGCGTCCGCCGGTGCTCCAGCCCTTGCCGGCGACGAAGTTGCCGCAGTTGGTCCACTGGGTGCTGTAGCTGCCGCCGCCGTTGAGCGTCATGGAGACGGAGCCGCCGCCGTCGGTCCAGAACGAGTAGTACATGCCGTCGGTGCCGGTCTGGTTGGTGGTGATGGTGGTGGCGGCGTGGGCGGTGCCGGGCAGCAACAGCCCGGAGGCGGTAGCAAGCGCGAGGGTGCCTGCGCCGCCGAGGAAGCCTCGTCGGCTCACTCCGTTGAGGGGGGCGGGATTCTGCTTGGTCCGGTCCCGCTGGATGCCGTCCTGCTGCATGCGTTCTCCTGATGAAGGCGGGTGGGGGGGCGAGCGACTTCTGCCGCCCGCTGCCTTGCACGAACCACGGCGGGACCGCCCGGTCGTCATACCGTGACAACCGATCGCCGTGCCCGCCCACATGACCGGAGCGGACCGACGGCCGCCCCGTCGTTCAGTGGCCACAGTGTTCGTAGGACGCCATGACCCTGTCAATAGTTTCGACTGAATTTCGGAAACTCTTCCCTCGCAGGCCGTGACCCTGGCGAACCCGAACTCCCTGGTCACAACACTTCTCATCCGAACCTCCGCGCGCGATTAGACAAGAAGCGGGAGAAGCGGCACGCAATCATGTGTGCGGTTCACGAAACTTTCGATGACCTAGAAGGTGGCGACACACCGACGTGAGCTCGTGGGTCCGCCCCGGCGCAGCGGGACCACGCCAGTGCCCTGTGCGTGGGTGACGCCGGGTCGCGGACTGGGCCGAAGCCAACAACGTCGAGATCGCCTCCACACCGACCAACTCCCCATGGCTCAACCGGATCGAGGCGCAGTTCACCGCCCTGCGCTACTTCACCCTGGACGGCACCGAACACCCCAGCCGCATGGAGCAGGGCAACATGATCCGCCGCTACATCATCTGGCGGAACACACATGCTCAGGACGAGCGCCTACGCGAGGTTGTGAACAGAGTGATTTTCGCCTGATGGGGCAGCAGAGGCTGCATCCCGACGGAACAACGCGGTCCACAGGAACGTCACACCGAACAGTGCTGACTCGGGCGGCTCCTCCCGCATGCGGCGCAGTTCGACCTCCACCAGGTCAGAGAAGATCCAGCGCAGCGATTCGGGCGTGTAAGCGAGGCCGCCTTGCAACTCGCGCTCACGGTAGAGGTCCGCGTCGGCGAGTTCCGAACCCATTCCTCCCTCGCCGGCAGCGAAGCTGGTGAGGACGAGATGGCCGCCGGGGGCCAGGACGCGGTCGAGGAGTCGCAAGTAGCTGACCCGGCGGTGCGGCGGCAAGTGGTGGAAGCATCCTGAGTCGACGACCAGGTCGTACGGGCCCTTCAACTCGGTTGCGGAGAGGGCGAAAGCCTCACCACAGAGGAAGCGGACATCGACGCCAACCTCGCGAGCCCGGTCCTCGCCCCACGCGACGGCCATCGGGGAGAGGTCGACCGCGTCCACCTCGAAGCCGCGCGAGGCGAGGAACAGAGCATTGCGGCCCGCCCCGCAGCCCAGGTCCAGGGCCCGACCGGGAGCGATCAGGCCCTGGTCGAGGTAAGCGGCCAGGTTCTCGTCGGGCTTCGATACGAAGAAAGGGACCTGCCTTGACCGGTCGGCATAGAAGCGATCCCAGAAGTCCTTGCCGTCACCGGTTGCCAAGCGGCCAGCCTCGCATTCAGATGCGAACAGCCCGTCCAAGAGCTCGAGAACATCCTCGACGGTGCGTACGGTCCGGTCCACCCGGCCCCCTTTCGACCGAGTGCGATCCTAGGAGCGGGCGGAACAACAGGCCAGGTCAGGCGGTGCTCCGCGGCGCCTGGAGTGGGCTGCTGCGGGCCTCGGAGGAGGCGGGGAGGCAACCCATACCAGGCGTCGACCCCGCGTCCCCCCACTGCCCCTACGTGGCCGGAAAAGGTCCATCCCCGGCCACGCCCGGCAGACTTCTTCGACGATTTTCCAGGTGGCGTCACAGGGCGAACGTTGTCTGATGCAGTTCTAGTTGTCGGCGGACGCCGTCGTCGACGTCCTCGCGGCCCACATGTCCGGGCCCAAGATGAGGAGCTGCTTCATGCCAGGCCCCGAGTACGCGGCGTCCGGCGGCCGGACGCGGCTCCGGTTCGCCAGGTCTGCCGACGGGAGTGGGACCGGTGCACAGCGGGCGGCGGGCGGCTTGTCTACCCCCGGCCGGGCGGTTGACGGGTTGGTCAGCCAGTCGACTCAGCCCCCGCAGCCACCGTACTCAAGGGAGCTCACTGCGTTGTCGTAGAGAGACAGAAGCTCCTGCTTCTCACCCGGCTGGATGGTGTAGTGGTGGCCGCGGTAGTCGGCGTCAGTGTAGATGCAGACGAATCCCTCGCCGCGGTTCCACACCGAGCTGGCTCGGTCGTTCCACGCCCAGCCGATGTTGGGGACGTCCACCCGATACTGGAGCTGTAGGTTGTTACCAGTGAGGTTGTGGCCATCGTAGAGGCAGATCTGGCCTTGTTCACAGCGGGTCACGGGTTCATCAGCCGACGCGGTTCCCGGAGCCGCCAGTACTGCGGTTGAGGCGAGAACTGCTCCTACTACCGAGGTCTTGAATGCCAGGTTCATGATTACCCTCTCCTCATGTTGCGCATTGGTATCCGCAGAGACGCGGCGATAGTCCCGCCTCCTACTGGCCGGGGCTTGACCCGAGATCGTGAACACCGGTTCGTGCGGCGGTAGTCAGCGTAACTGGTCTTTGTTCGAAGGCGTTCGGGCCGATCTGACCGATGCTGGAGCGTCTTGGGAAGGAGTTCCGCTCGCAGTCCCCGCCCGACTTCGAGTGCCGCACCTGCGTCCCCCAGAGCCCACTGCACTCCCACCGCGTTCCAGCCGCCGATTGCCAGTGAGTGGTCGGCCATGGGGCGTGGGCAGCGCATAGTCACGCACGTCCGACGTCCAGGGCGGCGCCGCGCCGCCGGGCCTCCTCGTAGGCGAAGCGCACCGCCGACGTGGGTGCGTCGGCCACGCCGACGACGATCTGGCCGTGTCGGCCGTCGGTGGACCGGTTGTCGTGCTCTCCTCGGACGACGGTGGTGACGGCGGGGTCCGGGAGGTGGCCCTCGGCGTGCAACTGGAGGACCTTGGCGAGGTCCTGCCGGGTGCCGACGACGGCGCCCCCGGGGAAGCCGCCGGGTTCACCGCGAGGGTGAGGGCGGCGTGCCTGGGGAATCGGTGTGAAGCCGCTGATCGCCCGTCGGGGCACCGAGCACGGCTAGCAAGTGGACGAGGGGCGCTGCGGGTTGGGAGCGCATGCTGCTTCCTGAGCGACCATCACCTCATCGCCATACTTGAAGGCCCATGCGGCACCGGCGTGGATGGGTCCAGCAAGGTCCCTCCCAGAGCGACCAGTTGGCACTCGACACGCGTTGGGTGGTCGTTGTCTGCCAGCAGCGGGGAGCGAGCGGGCCCTGTTTCCCCGCAGCCTCGAATGGGCCACCGACGAGATCCCGGGCCGGGGCTCGACATCGCCGACGACACAGCCCGGGGCTCGATCGATCTGTCCATCGAGAGCGGTTCTGCGAGCCGCTGAACGGCGTGCCGGGGGGCCGGACCGTTCGTCCCGTAAATGCCGGGGACGGCCCTACTCGTGCACTGCCTAGGCGGCCAACGTCTCGTCGTCCTGGGTAACGCTCGTACGGTCGGAGTACCGCTCGAGCAGAGCGTCCGCCGTGACCAGGGCATCCTCGGCGGTGCGAGCTCCGGTGATCACACACAGCGTGTAGGTGGCGTCGTCGAGTGCCCTGCTGGTGTGGCCGGTGGGACGCACGTCGTACTCCATGCGCGCGTGGGCGAACCGAGCCAGCACCGCACGCAGTTCCTTCTCCGCCGGAAGGATCATCACGTTACCTCTCCCCTGATGAATCCCGCCTGCGCGGCGGCCGACCGCCGCACCGCGAGGCGGTGACTGTCTCCATCTCCACGGTCCCCGCAACTCGGGCAGGATCGCGTCAAACAGAATCCCGAATGCCCCGGGTCGACAGGTTCATTCCGACCTCCCGGCCAGGAACGCGGGACCTAGCAGGCAGCGGCTTCCTCTACTGTCGCCCGCACCTTGAGAAGCGTGTCGACCCCGGTGATGTCGAGAAGGCGGCGCAACTGCTGTGTCGGGGCGGCCACTCGGAGGTCGACGGATCGTCGGGTGAGGATCAGCAGGTTCAGGAGGGTCGAGTCGGCGAAGGTGATGCCGGAAGCATCCAGAACCACCTTCGATTGCTCTCTCGCCGCCGCGGCCAATGCCTCCGACAGAGGCGTGATCGAGTACAGATCGTACGCGCCACGCGCACCGACGACCCGGACACCGCAACACTCGTACTGCGCCACCGAGGTCTGGTCGAGCCCCTGTGGCTGGAGCATGCCAGCGTCCGTGCACTCAGTGACCGCCTCATGCAAAGACACCTTCGGCCCCTCCCGCGCACACAACCCAGTCATCCATTACACGAAAAGTATGTCATGTAGTTTGGTTCGTGCAAAGACGGCCCAGTAGAACACCATGCAAGCTCGAAGCGCCCGAAGCTCATCCCGGATGGGCCTTCGCCACCAGCCCCGCTCGCGCTGGTGGCCATCGACATCGCCAGCCACCTCCGCCTCATCGAACGCGCCGTCCAGCGGGACATCTCCCACACAGCAGGCATGACCGCGGCCCCTTCCTCTCCCTGCTCGTACAGGACGAAACCCATCGCACCATCGCTGTCTGCGGCATGCGACCAGCTTCAACGGGCAGATGAACGGACCACAAACGAAGGGGAACTACAAACATGACGACGGAGTCGATCGGGCGGCCGGAGGCAAGGGCCGGCGGGTGCTGTACGTGCGCAGGGCACGGCGACGTCGCCACGGACGAAGCACCGGAGACGCCACGCGAGCGGGTCAACCGTCGCTGGAACGAGATCATGCAGGAGACGCGCGTCGCTCAGACAGGAGTCCAGATCCTTTTCGGCTTCCTGCTCAGTGTCGCTTTCACCCCGCTCTTTCACGACCTGGACACCTTCGACCACGCCGTCTACGTCACCACCGTCATCTCGGGCGCCACGGCCACCGCGTGTCTCATCGCCCCGGTCTCCATCCACCGCTTCCTCTCGGGGCAGCGGATGAAGGACGAGATGGTCGAGGTGGCGCACCGGCTGATGATGGGCGGCATGCTGCTGATGGCCCTGACCATCGGATGCACCCTGCTCCTGATCCTGCACGTCGTGGTGCCAGGGCTCATGGCGCAACTGTTGGTCGGCGGCGTGATGGTGTGGTTCGCGCTGTCGTGGTACGCCCTGCCCTTGTGGCTTCGCCACCGGTCCGCCCGCCGTACGGCCCGTTGACGGGGTTCACAGTCCGCAGCAGAAGCGAAAAGAAGTAGCGAAATAAGGAACAAGTGATGTCACACCCGCAGATTCGCCATGGAGAGCAGGCCGTTGGCAGGACGGCTCCTCCCAAGCCGCAATGGCAGAACCTCTTCACGGCCCCCGTCTATGGGCCCGAGGTCAGCGAGGACCTCGCGCATGACGAAGCACTACTCCCCCGACGTCCGCGACAGCGCCGCGGTGGACGGGGTCGTATCCGGGCCGTCTGAGCAGCCGGGAAGATTAGTAGCATCAGTGCATGGCAGAGGTACCTGAAGCTCACTTCGGATGGACGTTCGTCACCAACCACGCCCGCGTGCTGGCGGCCATCGCCGACAACCCGAACATCCGGATCCGCGACATCGCCGCCCACTGCCGCCTCACCGACCGCGCGGTCCAGCGGATCATCTCCGATCTCGAACAAGAGGGATACCTCTCCCACACCCGCGACGGACGCACCAACACCTACCGCATCCAGTCGGACAAGGTTCTGCGTCACCCCGCCGAAGCAGGCCTGACCGTGGCCTCCCTCCTCTCCCTGCTCGTACAGGACGAAACCGACCGCGGACGAGCGTCCGGCACCACGCTGTCCCGCTATTCCCACGCGAGCAGTGCGCGATAGGTGCGGTGTCGCAGTCCGCACGCGGCGTGCTCCCATGACGGGTGGGGTCCCCTGCCTGCGGCTTCTCCCGCGCCTCTTCCGCCGCCTTCCCAGGCCCGAAGCAGTTTCGTAGGCGCGGCTGTCTCGTGCACCTAACACGGTTGTTCGGCGTCGGCAGGGGCTCGCGGGGGCGCCGTCCACCGGTATGCGGCTGCCGCTGCCCCGCTTCACGTCGAGGGCGATACCGCCGACCTCACCCTGCGTCCGCCGTCCCACCCGCGGAAGGTATGTGCATGGCAACTCGCTTTCGCCGGCGCGTGTTGCACCTCCACCGCATGCCCTGAATACCCGCCGTGATGGGCGGTCCTCGGTGGCGCGACGGCCTGACGCCAGACGACTCTCGCGGGCCCCAGGACCGGCCCGCCTGGTGCCCTGCACCGCATCACGTTGGACGACGTGAGAACGTCCGCCATCGTGTTGGACGACGACGGCGCCATCGTCGGCAGTCAATGACGCGGCCCTCAGGATGCTGGGCAGAAGCCTCGTGGAACTGGTCGCAGAGGACTTCCACGACCTGCTGCACCGGGACGCCCATGGACACACCTGCGTGCCTTCGCCTGGTCCCAGCCAACGGCCGACCTCAGTGCCGTGGTCAAACAGCTCGACGAGGCCGTGATGCACATCGCCGAGGCCTCCATGGTGACCATGATCCTCGGCAGGATCTGGCGCGGTGACGACGATCTCTGGCACCCGCGCTGGACGAACGCCGGCCATCCGCCGCCCCCCTCGGCACCGGGGCCGACAGACCACGCCCCGGCACCGTCACCGTCCTGCCGCCTCGCCTTTGACTCCCCGATCCCACCGCCGCAAGGGGCGTTGCGGAGGAATGAAGGCCGGGCCGGGCGCAGCCTTCGTCCTGGTGGCGGCTGGCCGGAGACGCGGGCGGGTCCGCCCCCTTGCTGAGGGGCGGACCACTCGCGTTGTGTGGCCGTTCGGCCGGTGAGGCGCGGGACGGTGGTGGCGGGGTCACTCACCCGGCCTGATGCGCCCGCGCCAGGCGCCGGACTCGGCGCCGCGCTTCTCGATGTACTCCTTGAAGCGCTGCATGTCGCCCTTCACCCGTCGGTCGATGACTCCCAACATGTCGCCGGTCTTCTCCGCGACGCCGGTGGGCTCGACGTCCATGACGAGTTCGACCCGGGTGTGCGTGTCGTCCAAACGCTGGAAGCGGACCGTGCCCTTCTGGCTGGTGTCACCCGTGGTGGTACGCCACGTGATGCGCTCGTCGGGGAGCTGGTCGACGATCTCGGTGTCGAACTCGCGCTTCACACCGCTGACCTGGGTGATCCAGTGGTTGTGCCGCTCGTCGAGCTGCCTGACCTCCTCGACCCCCTCCATGAAATGCGGGAACTCCTCGAACTGGGTCCACTGGTTGTAGGCGGTGTGCACGGGAACCTCGACGTCCACCGCTTCCTTGACCGTGCTCATCTGAGAACTTCCCTCTCTGTCGCGATCGTTGCTGCCGAGGAGCTGACGTCCGGCCAGAGCCCTCGGCACGATGAGGCGAGTACCCGAGGACCACCCGTATAACGTCGAGCCGGGCGCCGAAGTCCGATCAGTAGACCCGCAACGGCAGCAACGCCCGACAATGGAGCCTGACCTGACCCCCGCAAACCGGAAGCCGGGTTCCTTGACGCCCCTTTTGGTACGCGCTTCCAGATGCCGCCGACAGCCCGGTTCCGTGTTCGCGAGATGGCGTGGTCTTTGAAGTCACTCGTTCAACGGCGCGGGACGCAAGCCCTCGAGCAGGGTGTCGAGGTAGCGGTGGGCGGTTCCGGTCTTGTCGGCGGGGGTGCCGCCGTGGACGTTCACGGCATGGGCGATGCCGCACATGAGCGGGACCAGGTCGCGGGCGGTGAGGTCTCGGCGGACGGCTCCGGCGTCACGGGCCCGGTCGAGGAGTTCGGTGCCGGCCGACGCGAGTGCCTCTTTGAGTTCCGTGGTCCGCGGCAGGGCGTCCACGAGGGCGGCGGCGACCGGGGGCAGAGCGGCATCGGTGAGCTGTGCTTCGAGGACGCGGGACAGGAAGCCCTCCAGCGCCCGCCAGGGGTCGGCGTCGGCCAGGGCCTGCTTGCCATGGTCGGCGAGGTCTTCGAGGCAGGGAGCGGCGACGGTCTCCAGTAGTGCCTCCGGGGAGGGGAAGTGCCGGTAGACGGTGGCGACCCCGAGGCCTGCCCGGTGTGCGACATCGTTGAGCTGCAGGGGGGTGCCCTGGTCGACCAGGGCACGGGCGATCGTAACGATCCGTTCCCAGTTGCGGGCGGCGTCCTTGCGCAGCGGTGCGGTCGTCATAGGGAGTGTCCAGGTTGCTCGTCTTGGTTCGCGGGCCCGTCAGGTGATCGTATCCGGGCGTTTCCGAGCGGGCGATGGCTTCGGGTCGTGGGCGGACTGCCTTGGCCGCCCACCACCCAGGTCAGTGAGCGTCGTTCTGCTTGGAGAGGAGAGCGGTGATGGTCTCCAGCCACTGGTTCGGCTGCTGGATGAACGGCGAGTGCCCCGTGGCCTGCCCGGCGGCCTGCACTCCGGAGGGCGGCGGCCGGTTCGCACTGGAGCATCGCCGGTACGAGGGAGCCAGCGGTGGTCATGACGAAGGGTCGGCGCGGTGGCAGCCACGAGATCGTCGCGGCCGTCCATCCGCAGCCCGGGGCATCCTGGGCGGAGGTGCCGGGGTGGGAGCGCGAGGGCGCTCGGTTTCGTGGACGTGAGGGAGGTCAGTGCCGGGGCGCTGACGGTCAGCTTGGTCAGGTACTGGGAGAAAATGAGGTGCGAGCGGAGGCCGCGCTCAGCACACGCGCGGTGCCCCGCCGCGGGTGCCGCAGGACGACCGCGCCGCTCAGCGATTACCCGCAGACGCGAAGGTGTCGAGTCCTTGCGGTGGCGGTGGGGCGCGCCGGTCATACGGTGGCATCGAGCCCGGGCTCAACCGAGGTGATCCGCGTTCGCTGGGGTGGCCACGGGGGCGTGGGCCTGGCTGAGCCGACGCACGGCGTCGGCGATGCGGGGGTCGGTCGCGGCACGGAACGGGGAGACGGGTTCGGCTGAGGGGCCGATGACTAGGCCGGTCCGGCCGGTCAGCGTGGGGTCGGTGGCGGCGGTGATGGAGGGCCGGGCCGCCGCGGACGCGGAGCCGGAGGTGGAGCGTTCGAACTGGCGGCGCACCAGCGGCCACACCAACCGCAACGGCGGGGAGACGATCTTCGGGTCGGTCAGGGTGCCGTTGGTCATGTCGGTCGCGGCGCCACCAGGATCGGCGGCGAAGACCGACACGCCCGTTCCCTGCACTCGCTGCGCCAGGTCGAGCGTGTAGGCGAGGTTGGCCAGCTTGGCACGCCCGTACCAGTGGAAGCCGTAGTAGCCTCCCGGGGGCTCGACGCCGTCGAAGACCCGCCTGGCGGCGCGGACCGCGGCCGACGTCACATTCACGACCCGGCTGGGCTCCCCGGCCGTGAGCGTGGGCAGCAGCAGCTCGGTCAGCAGGTACGGCGACAGGTGATTGACCACGAACGACGCTTCGATGCCGTCGATGTGCTGTCGTCGGGCGAACATCGCCCCCACGTTGTTGACCAGCACCGTCAACGGTTCCCCCGACGCCGCGTGCTCGGCGGCGAGCGTGTCCGCCAACGCGCGGACCTGGTCGAGCGAGGCCAGGTCGGCAGAGCGGAACCGGCCGGAGTGCGCGGGTCGCTCCGCGTTGATCCGCTGGACGGCCTTGGCGCCCCGGTCGGCGTCACGACCGATCACGGTGACGGCAAATCCCGCAGCGGCCAGTCCCACTGCCGTCTCCAGGCCGATGCCGCCTGTGCCGGCCGTGACCACGGCTGTCTTAGTCATGAGGCCCTCCATCCGTTCAACCGGATAGGTCATCCGCTTTAAGTGGGACGGTACCATAACCGGATAATCCATCCGGTTGAATGAGGGTCAGGGCGGGACGGTTCATCATCCGTCCTGACGGATATCCCGGCCTGCGGGTGAGTGCCGTCCTGGTCTCGCCGAAGATGCGGGTGCCGGCGAGCACGACGAACCGTGGCTACGCCTACTCTCTGCGGTCCAGGACGGCCACGCCAAGGCAGGCGCCGGCATCGCGCGGCTGTGCCGCCTGCCACGCGGCGACTACGCGTATTCCGGCGACCTCGCCCATGGCTCGACTGTCAGCATCGCGACCGCGACCGCCGACGCGCTCCGGTCAGCACACGACCGGCACAGCTCGAACGGGCGTTGAAGCAGCGCAGGACACGTTGTACGCATCGTGGTTCATCAGCTCCCCCATCGACTGCGCGAGTCGAACCGAGGACGGCAGGACGGCAGGACGGCATCTCGATGCGACGTGCTGGCTGCTGTGTCACACGTCCTCGGGGCTCGGCGACATCGAGTTCGGCACCGCCTGCATCCGCGTCGGCCGCCGCCGACCAGCTCGGTGTGCGGCATGCTGAAGCGCGGTTCCTCCGCCCGGACGGCGGAGCCGGAGCCCGGTTCGCACGGAGTGGGGCCCGGGCCGGGTCAGGTTGTCGGGGCGCCCGCCAGCAGGTCCGCGGGGACGCCTCCCTTGTCCGGCGCGTAGTAGTTCTTGATCTCGGCCTCCCAGACGTCCACCCGGATCCGGTCGGCGGCGTCGGGTCCGAAGGCCTCGAAGAGGGCCTCGATGTTGGGCAGGTCGAAGCCGACTCCTCTCATCATCCCGATGAACACCGGGCGGGTGACGGTGCCACTGCCGTCCACGTCACCGAAGCGCGCGAAGCCCGCCGCGAAAGCGTCCACAGCCTCGCTGAAGCGTTCCGGTGACAGGACGCACGCTTGGAACTCGTCGTAGGTGATCCGGCCGTCGCGGTTGGTGTCGAGTTCCTCGGCCAGCGTTTCCCAGTAGCGCTGGAAGCCGGCGCGCATCGCCTCGGTGCCGGCCTCGTCGGCGTCGGGCACCGCCGCGGCCACCCGGTCGCTCATGAGCTTGAAGTCGTCGGCTTCCAGGACCCCGTTGCCGTCGGCGTCGAACAGGGTGAAAACCAGTTTTACGCGTGTGATTGCTTCGGTGCGCATGTGTGCCCCTCCTGAGTCCGGGAGACGGCCGTGTGTCGGCCGAGCAGCAACTATGCGGGCCTGCGGGCCCGGTGTCCCGGGAAGACTGGCTGGTCAACATAAAGAGTGAAGATGGCACCACGTCGGCATGAACGTGACGCGGAGCCGGTTGAACCGGCGCGCACGGCGCATTGGTTCCAGGGGTAGCACCTCCCTCGGTTCTCGCGCGCCCTACCGGTGGTCGCGGGCGGCCGCTGATGATGAGCAGACCGCAAAAGACGCAAGCGTGTTCGCACACTCCTGCCTGCTTCCCGGGCACTGAGCGGTGTGCGGGAAGGAGTGCACGTTGTTACTTCTGATCTCCCCGGACAGCGTCGAGGAAGCCCTCGAGTGTGCGGAGGCGGCGCAGCATCTCGACATCGTCGATGTGAAGAGACCCGAGGAGGGCTCGCTCGGCGCCAATTTCCCGTGGGTCATCAAGGACATCCGGGGAGCCGTCCCCGCCGACAAACCGGTGTCGGCCACCGTCGGAGACGTGCCGTACAAGCCAGGCACCGTGGCGCAGGCGGCCCTCGGCGCGGTCGTCTCGGGAGCCACGTACATCAAGGTCGGGCTGTACGGGTGCACGATGCCCGCGCAAGGTGTCGAGGTCATGCAAGGGGTCGTCAGGGCTGTGAAGGACTACCGGCCGGACGCCTTCGTCGTCGCCTCCGGCTATGCCGACGCCCACCGCATCGGCTGCGTCAACCCACTCGCGATCCCCGACATCGCCCTGCGCTCGGGAGCCGACGCGGCCATGCTCGACACCGCGATCAAGGACGGGACAGGGCTGTTCGACCATGTACCGGTGGAGGTCTGCGCGGAGTTCGTGCGACGGGCCCACGAAGCCGGACTCCTCGCCGCGCTCGCGGGCAGCGTGAAGACCGGCGACCTCGGTGCGCTGACCCGCATCGGTACGGACATCGTGGGTGTGCGGGGAGCGGTCTGCGAGGGCGGCGACCGCAACACCGGGAGGATTCAGCCGCGGTTGGTCGCCGCATTCCGCGCGGAGATGGACCGGCACGCCCGGGAACACGCGGCAGCCGCCGTCGCCGCGGGCTGACCGCTGACATGTCGATGAGGTTCGAGGCGGCGGTCCTGCGTTCCTGCGAAGGCAGGTTCTCGGTCGAGGAAGTGCTGCTGCACGCAGGACCCGACCCCGACGAAGTACTGGTGCGGATCGCAGGCTGCGGGATGTGCCGGACCGATCTCGCCGTCCGGCGACCGGACAGCCGCTCACCGCTGCCGGCGGTGCTCGGCCACGAGGGTGCCGGAACCGTGGTACGGACCGGCGGACCGCACACCGGCCTGACCACCGGCGACCACGTCGTCCTGAGCTTCGACTCCTGCGGCCGCTGCCCGAACTGCCAGGGCGCCGCCCCCGCCTACTGCGACTCGTTCGCCGAACTCAACCTGTTCGGCGGACGCAAGGAGAACGCCGCCAGGTTCACCGACGCGGCGGGGGAAAGCCTGGCCCCGCGCTGGTTCGGCCAGTCCTCGTTCGCCGAGTACGTACTGGTCCCGGCCCGCAACGCCGTACGCGTCGACCCCTCCCTTCCCGTCGAACTGCTCGGACCGCTGGGTTGCGGATTCCTCACCGGCGCCGGGGCGGTCCTCAACTCCTTCGGCGCGGGGCCGGGCGAGACCGTGGCCGTGTTCGGCGCGGGCGCGGTGGGCCTGGCCGCGATCATGGCCGCCACGGCGGCCGGAGCGGCGACCGTGGCGGTCGACCGGTACCCCGAACGGCTCGTCCTCGCGGAGCGCTTCGGCGCCATACCCCTGCCCGTCACGACTTCCGACCTGTCCGACCGTATCCGCCGACTGACCGACGGCGGCGCGCACTACGCCCTGGACACCACGGCAGCCCCCTCGCTGATCAACGACGCGCTGCGGTCCCTGCGCCCGACCGGCCACCTCGGCCTGGTCGCAAGGCTGCACACCACCTTGCCGATCGAGCCGGGAGCGCTGGACCGCGGCAGGCGCCTCTCCCACATCTGCGAGGGGGACGCCGTGCCGCGCCTGCTGATCCCACGGCTGATCGGCCTGTGGCAGGCGGGCCGGTTCCCGTTCAGTGAGCTGATACGTACGTACCCGCTCTCCGACATCAACGAAGCCGAACGCGACTGCGCAGCGGGCCGTGTCATCAAACCCGTCGTGCTCCCGCGGGAGCGGAGCCGATGAACACATCCGTCAACGGAGGAAGCGTGGTCGGAACAGCAGAGCACGACAGTGGCGTCACGAGCGGGGTGGGGACGACCGCACTCCTGGTCGCCGCCGCACGGGCCATCGAAACGTATCGCGACGACAGTCTCGCCCAGGATGTCTTCGCGGAACACTTCGTGCTCGCCGCACCGGCCTCCCACGGCTGGCCGATCCGCTTGCACCAGGTACCGGACGGGGACGCGAACCCGCTGTGGGGGCGCTTCGCCCGCTACTTCGGTCTGCGGACGAGGGTCCTCGACGACTTCCTCCTCCAGTCGGCGCACACGACTGACACCCGTCAAGTCGTCCTACTCGGCGCGGGGCTGGACACGCGTGCCTTCCGGCTCGACTGGCCCGCCGGCAGCGTCTTCTTTGAGATCGACAGGGCGGAGGTCCTGGCCTTCAAGCAGGAGGTGCTCGACGGTCTGTCGGCCACCTCGAAGGCGGCGCGCGTCCCGGTCCCGGTGGATCTCCGCACCGACTGGGTCACCGCACTCGCCGCCTCCGGCTTCGACCCGGCCGCACCGAGCGTCTGGCTCGCCGAAGGGCTGCTGTTCTACCTCCCCGCCGTCGCCGAATCAGCCCTCATCGCACAGGTGGACCGGTTGAGCACACACGGCAGTGCCCTGGCCTACGAGGTCAAGCTCGAACCTGACCTGATGACCTACCGCGACAGCCCCCTGTACATCGCGACGGCCCAGCAGATCGGCATCGACCTACTCGACCTGTTCGCGAAGGAACCGCGCCCCGACTCCGCCGGCGCGCTGGCGAGCAAGGGCTGGTCCACGTCGATCCACACCCCCTTCGAATTCACCCACCGCCACGGACGCGGCCCCCTCCCCGAGGAGAACGACGCCTTGGCGGGCAACCGGTGGGTGTTCGCGCACAGGCCCTGAGCTTTCGCAGGCCGGGCCCGAGCCGCACAAAAGAGCGCAGGGACATCCGTACGGCCCGGTCGACGCCCGTGAGGAACAGGGAACGCGGGGCAGCAGCCGCCCGGCTAGTGCTGTGACCGGGAGGAAGGTTCGCCGGGGTGAGTCCTGCGGGATGATCGCCCCATGACTGAGATCGTGTTGATGTCGGACCCGAAAATCGCTGCCATACCTGTTGCTGAGTGCGGTGAACGTCTTGTGGACGTCCGCCGCGGCGACTCGCTGCTGGTCGATACACGCGAGCAGGACCCGACAAACGCCTTCGTGTACCTGCGGGAAGGCGTGCTAGAACGGCTGGTCAAAGCCCAGGCAATGCTTCCGCAGGGCTTGCGCCTGCTCTTCGTTGAGGGGTACCGGCCCCCTTCTCTTCAGCGGGAGTACTTCGAGGAGTACGTCGATCGTCTGCGAACTGCCCACCTCGATTGGTCCGCCGAGCAGATCCACTCGGCGGCGAGCCGGTATGTGTCACCACCCGACATCGCTCCGCATAGCGCTGGCGCAGCTGTCGACCTCACCCTGGCCGACGCCGACGGGCACGAACTGGACCTGGGCACGCGCATGAACGCGGACCCGGAGGAGAGCGAGGGTGCCTGCTACACCCATGCCGCCAACATCAGCGAGGAGGCCCGCGTCAACCGGAAGCTGCTGGGCACCGCGCTCACGGCTGTGGGGCTGGTGAATTACCCCACGGAGTGGTGGCACTGGTCGTTCGGGGACCGCTACTGGGCTTTGATCAAGGGAGAGGCCGCTGCCCTCTACGGTCCGAAAGAGATTGGCCTGTGCGGCTGACCGGCCCGGCCTTGCCAGATTGACGAGTCACACGGCGGCGGGACGCCCACCCCAGCGGATGCCTTTCTCGCTGCGGATGCGAGCGCGTTCGCGTCGTTGGGCGGCGAGGACGGCGGGGTGGCGGGCGTTCTTGTTGCGCCAGCGCAGGTAGGCACGGAGGGCGCGTGTCTGGACGGTGTGGTTGGGGTGGTGGGAGTTGGCGACGGTGAACTGCCGCAGAGGTCCGAAGTGGGCCTCGATCGGGTTGGCCCAGGACGCGTAGGTCGGGGTGAAGCACAGCTCGACATGGTTCTTCTTCGCGCAGCGCCGGATCGTCTCGCCTTTGTGGGCGGAGAGGTTGTCCAGGATGACGTAGATCGGGGCGCCGTCCGGGCGGGCCGCGCGGATCGACTTCAGTGCGGCCAGGGTGTTCGCGGCGCCCTTCTCTCGGCGGTTGACGCCCCACAGGGTGTCGTCGCCGATCGAGTAGCAGCCGTGGAAGTAGCGCACTCCGTGGGTGCGGTGGTAGGTCGCGGGGTGTCGCTCGGGGTGGCCGGCGGGTGCCCAGGACGAGCCGGCGGTGGGGCGGATGCCGAGCGGGCCGAACTCGTCGAAGGCGAACACGCGGTCGGGGAAGAGGTCCAGGACCTCTTCGATGCGGTCGAGCTTGGTGTCGCGGTCCGGGTCGGGGGACTCTTTCCAGGTCTTGGTGCGCTGGAAGGTGATGCCGCGGCGGGCGAGCAGGCCCCGTAACGCCTCGCGGCTGATCCGGATCATGCGGCCGGGGACTCGGCGCAGGTGGGCGGCGAGTTTGCGAAGGGACCAGCGGGTGAAGGGCTGGCCGAGTTTGGTTGGGCGGGTAGTAGCCGTCACCACGACGAAGTCCTCGTCGTCAGGACTGAGTAGGCGGGGACGGCCTCCCGCCCATCGAGGGTCCAGGCAGGCCAGGCCGATCTCGTTGAACCGATGGATCACATCCCGGACGGTATCCTCGTCGGCCTGCACCAGCTTGGCGATCACCGGGACCCGGTTCCCGCCGGCCGAGGCCAGCAGCATCATCGCACGCCGGTACCGCACCGAACTGGTACTTCCCCGGCGCACGATCTGCTGCAGCTTCTGACCTTCCTGGTCGGTCAACCTGCGCACACAGACAAGCTCAGCCACCACACCTCCGGCGATCGGATGAAACGTCACCAGACATCCAACCGCTGGAGCCGCCAAGCCGGCGAACCTTCCCGGTCACAGCACTAGTTGGCCAGTTGAGCGAGACCCGGCAGGGTTGGCACATGACACGCGATGACCTCTGCGAGATGCTCTCCGAGCAGACGCCTGCATGCGGCCCCGCGCGGGAGGCCCTGCTCTCCGGAGGAGCCTTCGACGTCTGGGAGGGCCTGGTCCCCGTCGGCCAGCTCTTCCACACCTACCGGGTTCGCCACCGGGTCGCGCAGAGGCACGGGCAACCAACGCTCGGCCTCGATGAGACGCTCGGCATTCTCGACGCCGCAGAAGACGAGGTTCTTCGCATCGGCTCGATCAGGACGGCAGATGGGCCTTGGGCGTTCGTGCTCTTCTTCAACGCCGCTGCCACGACAGTGCTGGCCTGCGCTGGCGTCGCCCGCACCTCGCACGACGGACACTGACAGAAGCCGAACACCCAGCTGGCCAACTACAACGCTCAGTGGCCAACTAGAACGCTCAGTCACAACCGCCAACCCGGTGAACCAATCCGGTCACAGCACTAGATAGCCGCGGTAGGTCATCTGGTCCTTCATCACCCGGTCGGCGATCTCGGTCAACTCGTTGCGGATCGAGGGCAGCCGCAGCATGCGGCAGGCGCGTCGGCGGCCTGTTCGGTCAAGCCTCGCTGGCGGGACACGGTCATTGTGCTCTGGACGTGCTCTCCTGAACCGGCGCAGAAGGCGGTGCCGGTCAAGTCTGCGCTCCGTCACGCGTCAGCCGTGCGACGGTTTCGGAGGTGGAGCGGGACCCTTCCCGTCAGACGACTGACACAGTGCTCCGGGTCGCCGGACAGCACCCCATGGACAAGCTCTGCGCTATGACCGGTGACCTCGCGGCCTGGGCGGCCTCCCGAACTTCGCACACGATGACAGCGGCCCTCAGGGAGCAGTGTCCGGCCAGGCCGCGTCGTCCTCCACCAACTCCAGATCCGGCGGTACGAGCGTCGAGGTGCATCATCCGGCCGCGGGGCAGACGGACCAGCTGCTGTCCGGTGTTGCGGAGCCACCACTGCCCCGAGCGGTACGTCAGCTCTCCATGCCGACGGCTCACCCGCAGGTCGTCGATGCCGACTCCCAGGTCCACGTCCGGCTTCTCGCCCTGTCCGAAACGCACCGTCAGCCCCGGGCGGGGCGGTGAGCTCGCCCGTGATCGTGCGGGCGTGCAGGACGCCGGGTGTGGTGGGCGCGACACCACACGCGAGGCTGGCGGAGAGGGGCATCAGTGGTCTCCTCGGTCGTGGGCTGCTCCACTCGATCGCAGGGCACACTGACGGGGTCTCCCCGGTCGGTCGCGGGACCCTTCACCCAGGGCTGGTCCGTCATGCCTGCGGCCGTCCCGCGCGTGTCCTGTACGGCCTGCCCACACAATGCAGTGCCCCACCGGGACCCCTCCCAACGGTTGTTGATGTACGGGTCACCAATCCTCGTGGCACACTGCGCCCACCGCGAACCATGATCGGTCCGGTGTTCGGAGGAGAAACAGTGCGAAGACTCGGCCTGACCAGCGCAGTGGTCACCATTCTGGTCGTCACCGGTTGCAGCGGGAGTCAGGACGGTGACGACGCCTCGGTGCAGCCTGCCGAGAGCGGGGCGGTCTCTGCCTCCCCGGCCGCAGGGCAGAGCAAGGCACCCGAGAAGAATCTGCGGCAAGCCGAGCGTGACGTGCAATTTGCTGTGGCCCCCGGCAAGTTGCGGATGCAGGACCAACGGCGCGGCTTCTGCATCGTGCACGGCACTGCACCGACCCGGAAGGTCCTCGGCAAGGCGGAGTTCGAGGCGATCCTCGCGCGTATGCAGAACCGTGGATGGCCGCTCGACGGCCGTGTTGAGCACTCTGACGACGCGACCTACGGGAAGATGAGCTTGGCTTACCTCAAGCCCGGTGATTGGAAAGTCACCATGGGCTCATCGCCGATGCCTGCGGAGGTGAGAGAGGCCTATGCCCCCAATGAGGGAGCGATCACCGTCTCCGTCTCCTGGAAGTGTCACGACGCCTGAGAACACCACCAGGCATGTGCGTCGCGCACCAGATGAATTCGCCGCGCGGGCACCGGCTACTACGCGGTAGGGCAGTCGGGAACAGCTTCGTGCTGTTCGCCCTCTTGGGGACCGTCGGTGAAGTAAGCCCTTCGAGGATGGCGAGCGCGTCATGGCGTACGCAGCGGGTAACAGTGACGCCGACGGAGGCAGAAAGGATTCACAGTGGACGAGTCATCAGTGCGGGCGGTGGGGTGGGCGCGCTCGCTGCCTATGAGGACCGGACCGAAGGCGGCACGAGACTGGGTACGGGAGCATTTGGCGGCCCTCGGTTGGACCCACAGCCTTGCGGGGACGGTGGACGACGTCCTGCTGACTGTTTCCGAACTGGTCACCAACGCCCACATCCACGGTCGCTCCAACGCCCGCCTCGTGATGACCTGGGACGGCCGGTGCCTGCACATCACCGTGCACGACGACAACACCGCTCCGCCCACACCTCGTGAGCCCAGCCGCGACCGCCTCGGTGGGCGCGGAATGCTCCTCGTCGACGCCTTGGCCGATGACTGGGAAGTGCGTCCTTGCCCTCACGGCAAGTCAGTAACCGCCTGCTTCTGTCCGTCGTCCCCTTCCCTCGAGTCCCACTGACGCGCGCCCTCAGTAACCGAACTCGCGTGAGCAAAATGACCGTACTTGCCCTGCTCAGCGTGTTACTGGCAGGCCCGCCAGCCCTCTTGCACGTCGCGTCCGCAGTCGATCCTCCGGCTGCGGAGCCTGTTCGGGCCACTGAAATCTCACGCACTGCTGAGGCGGGGGTGGCCGCTCTCCCCGCTCGCGTCTCTGGCGGCTCAAGTTCTTCTGGCGGGGCGGGCAGTACGAGCAGTGCGGATGGCATGGTGTGGTGGGTTGTGCCCGCCTTTACGGCCTCTGCGATGTACCGGTAGGCGGTCGTGGCGCCCACACCGAATCCGGCGGCCAGCCGGCGCCATCGTGTCCCTTGGGCGACCCCGCCCCCCCACCCCCAGTGGCCCTGCTCCGCACGCAGATTGAGGACACCGATCCCATTTGTGCCCGCGTCGTGCCCGGCTACCTGCGAGCCGGGCGCGGGCTGGATTCGGCCCAGCTCGCGGCTCAACTCGGACTTCCAACGGGTGCGCTCCGCTGTGCTCAGCGAGGAGCAGTACCGCCCTGGGACTCTGCGCCCAGGAGCGTGAGCAGCCCGGGGAATCTTTTCTCGATGTCCGCGCGTCGTAGCCGGATGCCCTTGCGGTTGCCGTAGTCGATTTCGTCAATGAGACCTGCCTCGCGCAGGACCCGGAAGTGGTGGGTCTGGGTCTGCTTCGAGATCGGAAGATTGAACGAGTTGCAGCCCCGCTCGCTGTCGCTGCGGTCGGCGGCCAACTCCGTCATCACCGAACGACGGTGCTCGTCGCCGAGGGCGCGAAACACCGCACCCAGATCGAGCGCATCGGCCTCCGGGCCGACCAGGCTCCTCCCGGCCACGCGACACCTCCTTCACGTATGACTTGCATCGTACCTGAGGGACATGCTTCCCTGAGGTACGAAAATGATCGTACCTTGGTCCGGCTGCACCTTCCCGTGCCGCCGCTCCCTCAGGCCCGGCCCGGCACTCGCCGCGGACCTGGTCATCGACACTCCTGGAGGTCATCGTCGTGAAGAAGCCCGAGGTGCTGATAGTCGGTGCCGGAATCGCAGGGCCCGCACTCGCGTACTGGCTGTCCCGGAATGGCTACCGGCCGACGGTCGTCGAACACGCCCGGCAGCTGCGCTCCGGTGGCAGCGCGATCGTCGTGAAGGGGCCCGCGATCCCGGTCGCCGAGCGCATGGGCATCCTCCCGCAGCTCCGCGAGCTCGCCACCCGCAATCGGTCGCTGACCCTGCTCGACCCCGGCGGCAGGCGAATCCTGCAGCTCCCGCTCACCTCGGACAAGGCGCCAACCGTCGAGGTGACCCGAGCCGACCTGTCCGAGGTGCTCCACCGGTCGGCGCAGCCCGAGGCCGAGTTCTTGTTCGACGACACGGTCACCGCTCTCGACCAGGACGGAGGTGGCGTCGACGTCACCTTCCGACGGTCCGCGCCACGGCGCTTCGACTTGGTAGTCGGTGCCGACGGGATGCACTCCACCGTACGGCGCCTGGTATTCGGCCCCGAGCGGCAGTTCGCGAGCGACCTGGGCCTGTACGGCGCGACCGTCCCGCTGGAACCCGACGCCATCGAGGACCCGACCGAGATGACGATGCTGACCGTGCCTAACCGGATGCTGGTCCTCCACCCCTCGCGGACCACCCCGCTCGCGATCTTCACCTTCCGGGCCGCGCAGCTGGCGCCCCACGACCGCAAGAACATCGCCCTTCACAAGCAGACCGTGGCCGACGCCTACGCCGACGTGCGGTGGCGGGCACCGGAACTCGTGGCGGCGTTCCTCGACCACCCGGCTCCGTTCTTCGACCCCCTGACCACCGTCCGGGTGCCCTCGTGGTCCCGCGGACGGGTCGTACTGCTCGGGGACGCGGCGGCGGCGACAGCCCTGCTGGGCGACGGGTCCAGCATGGCGATGGCGGGCGCGTACGCCCTCGCAGAAGAGCTCGCCGCCCATCCCGGTGATCACGCCCGCGCCTTCGCCACCTACGAGTCGCGGCTCCGCCGTGAGGTAGGCCCGCGGCAGCGACGCGTCGGCCTGCTCTCCAGGCTCATGGTGCCCCGCACCCGGCCGGGCCTCGCGGTGCGCAACACGGTGGGCCGCGCGGTCGGTCGCACGAACCGGATCGCCTCTCCCGAAGCCGCGAACCGGTAGCCCGGGCCCGCACCGTCCGCTCACCGATCGGTGCGCAGGTCCGTGGTAGCTCTGCCGGGTCGGCGCCGCCATGTCCGACGAGCGCGGCTCGACAAGGGCGCTGCCGGCGACTACACCCCCGCGACGCGGAGGTGAAGTGCTGGACGGACATGGCGTATCGAGGCGCCGACGGCACCACCCGGGCGCCCGTCCGCGGTCGGCGTCTCAAGCTGCGGCACCGTCGGCACCACAGCACCCAGGCCGGAATCCGTTGCCTCGGCGAGCGAGCCATGGCCACCCGGAAGGATTGGCGCCTCCCGTCAGACGACCGGACAGGCCTGCGGGCCGGAGGTGGTCAGTGTGGTGAGGTCGCAGTAGGCCGCCCTCGGGTAGTGGTCACCCATCACCTGCGCGGTGCGGGCCGGGCCGCTGCCGACGGGGACTTGCTGGATCGCCTCCGCGAAGTCCGGGTCGGCGAGCATGTTCCGGAGGATCAGCAGGTGCTTGTCGGTCGGTGTCGCGGCGGACAGCGGCAGGAAGGTGACGCCCGGAACGCTCTCGACAGTCGTTCGCTGTTGCTCCGTGCCGACGACGTACGTGTACGTGCCGTCGGCGGTGAGACGGGTGTCGGAGTCCGTGCGGCAGCCCGTGTTCACCGTGCCGTCGGGCATGGGGTTGGCGACGACCTCGCCGGGGCCCCACCACAGGTTGTCGCACATCGACCAGTACCGCACCCGGGCGTTCGGGTCGGGCCAGGGCCGGGCCCGGTCGCCGGTGGTCCCCGCGGGCGCCTTGCCGCGTACGACCAGGACCTGTCCCGGAGGCGGGGCGTCGAAGCCCGTTGCCACGTACGCGTTGTCGGGATTGGGGTACAGCCCGGAGCCGCCCAGCCGGGCGAAGGCCGGGCGGGCCGGTTCGCCGGCGCTGGAGAAGGCCCCGGGGCCGGTTCCGGCGGCATCCCGCGCGGACGTCGAGGGGGCGGCGGTCAGGGCGTCGTCGCAGGTCGCGACGCGTACGCGGTGGCCGTCGTGGAGGAAGGTGACCTTCGGCAGCCGGATCTCGCCGTGCGGCAGGTAGACGCGGTAGATCACCACCGTTCCCTCGGCGTCCTCCGGTGTTCCTGCGGGAGAGAGCGGCAGGGTGTTGCGCCGGCCGGTGGCACGGTCGGTGACCGACACCGTGAACTTGCCCCCGGGACGGCTGTGCTCCCGGTACGGGTTGTGGCTGCCCCGGTCGGGAGCGATGCGGTGGTCGGTCAGGACGGAGGGGGAGCCGTCGGGACCGGTGAAGCTGTCGCGGGAGGCGTCGTAGGAGGCGAACGAGGCGTAGCGGGCGTCGGGATAGCGACCGTCGAGCTCGATGGTGACACCCTCCCGTACCGTGTAGTGCAGCAGCCAGTACTGGGAGTTGCTGTCCGGGTACGCCACGTTGGACGAGCGGTGGCCCAGCGGGTGCCAGGCGCAGTCGGGGACGGCGGGTGCCGACGGCGCGTCGTGTCCCGGGCCGCCGGTCTGCGCCGCGGTGGCGGTCGTGGCCGTGGACAGGGCGAGAGCGACGGCGGGGACGAGGGGCTTCCAGTACGTCATGGGGCGGTCCTTTCCGGAGAGTTGCCGGTCGCGGGCGCGTTCAGCCATGCTCCGGCGGCGGTGAGGAGATGGCGGACCCCTGCGGCCACGGCGTGGGGTGCGGAGGGCGCGTAGCGCGGGGAGTGGTTCATGACCGTGCCCGGCGGGAGCGCTCCGCGTTCCAGGGCGGCGACGGCCTCGGCGTCGAAGCCGGCGGGGTCGGCGCCGCCGAAGTGGTAGAGGACCGAAGGGCACCCTGCGGCCGTCCCGAAGCGGCCGAAGTCCTCGCTGGCCGAGAGGGGGGCGGGCAGGACGTGACCCAGCGTGCCTGCGCCTCCGCCCGGACGATGCGCCCCAGGCCGGCAAGTGCCTCCGCGCGGGTCTGCTCGTCGAAGGTCCTGAGGCTGCACAGCAGTTCCGCCGTGTGCGGGATGACGTTCGGGACGGTGCCGGCGTGTACGGCACCGACGGTGAGGAGGGGCGAGGGAGCCAGCGGCGCGAACCGCGCGGAGAGCGTCTGCAGCCGCATGATCACGGCAGCCGCCATCACCACGGGATCGACGGCGAGGTGGGGCGTCGAGGCGTGGGCGCCCGCGCCGTGCAGGGTCACGCGGACGCTGTTTGTCTGTCCGGCAACGCTGCCCGCCGGGTAGAAGGTGAGGTCCGGTTCGTCGAAGCGGTGGCCCTTGGCTCCTCTGCTGCCACGACTGCGGTCGGCCGACGTCGCGCGGCGAGGGTGACCTCGGCCCGTTGGGCGCGGTCGCGACGTTGAGTATCAATGGCCACAGCGACCGACGAGATCTCTCGGCCGTGGTCAGTCTCCACGTAGGTGGTGGCGTCAAAGGCTCTTCAGTGCAGCGGCGCTGGGGCTGCCGACTTCTGCTGTGTACATCACCAGGAAGAAGCCGGAGCCGGGCAGGCTGAGTGTGTGCCGGTCGATTTCCAGTTCGCCCAGTGTGGGGTGATGCATGTTTTTTCGCACGTTGGCCATGGGGCGCACCGCGTGATTGCGCCAGCTGCTCGCGAAACCGGGATCGTGGGTTGCGAACTCGTTGATCAGCTCTGCGAGCGTTGCATCTGCGGGGCGCCGCACGCTGGCTGCGCGCAGTTGAGCGGCTGCCTGCTGAGAGAAATCGGACTCCGAACCGGGCGCGCCGGTGCAGAGGGTGTCGCGGAACCTCGTTGACATGCGTGTGGTGTTGCGCTCTTCAGGTGTGAGAAGAGAAAAGTCCGTAATCAGAGCAGCGGCTGCTGCGTTCCAGGCAACGATGTCCTGCCGGTCGTTGACGATGTAGGCAGGGATGCCGTCAAGTCGGAGGAGCAGTTGTCGGGCGTCCTGGGGTACGTGCTCTGGCGCGGCGTCGTTGTCTGCCGGCAGGACTTGTCCGGCCAGGCGGGCCAGATGGTCACGCTCTGCTTCAGTGAGCTGGAGAGCCGTCGCCAGTGCAGACAGCACCTGCGGTGAGGGCCTGGGTGCCCGTGCCCGTTCCAATCGTTCGTAGTAGCTCACCGACACCTGCGCCAGGGCGGCCACCTCTTCGCGGCGCAGTCCGGGTGTGCGACGGGCGCGGCGGCCCGGTGGAAGCGTCGCTTCGGCCGGCACGTCTTGTGGTCGCAGGTCCTCGCGGCGGCGGCGGAGAAAGGCTGCGAGTTCCTGGCTGCTCACTCCTCCATGCTGTCACAGGAAGGACAGTTGAGCCTCGCACTGCTGGTCCGGGGCTCAGCTGTCCGTTCCGCACCCACACGTCTGCTGTGCATGGTGGTCCGGTCGGTCTGTCGACTACGAGGAGACATGATGTCCAGCACGCCTGAGGAAATTTTTCGCCGCATGATCGACCTGATGCTGGCCAAAGACATGAATGCCGTGGCAGATCTGTGGGCGCCTGACGGAATCGCGGAATTCCCTTTCGCAGCCGGGAGTTCCCCTCGTGTTCTCCGCGGACGTGAAGAGATACGTGCCTATCTCGCTCACTATCCGGAGCTGATGGACATGAAGGAGGTGGCCGCGCTTACCGTGCGTCCCACGGATCAGACGGACACAGTCGTGGTGGAGTGGACGGCCACCGGCCGCACCGTGGCCACTTCCCAGCCCTACCGTCTGGACTACGTCGTGGTTCTCACGGTCCGCGACGGGCTGATCGCTCTGTACCGGGATTACTGGAGCCCGCTGTCTGCGGCTGCCGCTGCCGGGGGTCTCGCCGGGCTGATCAACTCGCTCGAAAGGAAGGGCGCCTGATGTCCGCAGTGCTCGTGACCGGAGGGACCGGCAAGACCGGCAAGGCGCTGGTGCAGGTGCTCCGCACCGCTGGTGTGCGGACTCGGGTCGCCAGCCGGAAGCCGGCCGCAGCCGATCCCGAGGCGATCCGCTTCGACTGGAACGACCCGACCACCTACGGACCCGCGCTCGACGGGACGGACCGGGTCTTCCTGCTTCCGCCGGTCGAGAGTGTGGACCCGCTGCCGCTGGTCGAGCCCTTCCTGCGCCAAGCGCGGCGGGCCGGTGTCCGGCGCCTCGTGATGCTCGGCTCCGCCCTCGTGCTGCCGAACGCGCCCAGCGCTGTGGAGATGGCCGCTCGGGTTCGGGCCCAGCCCGGAGGTGTCGTACTCCGCGCGTCCGGCTTCATGCAGAATTTCCTGCGCCCGCACCCCCTGGCCGAGCACATCCATCGGCACGGTGAGATCCGCACCGCTGCCGGTGACGGCAAGCTGGGGTGGGTCGATGCGCGGGACATCGCGGCCAGTGCCGCCGCGCTGCTGGCCGACCTGGGGATGGACGCTCGAAGCGACTATTTGATCACCGGGCCGCACGGGATGAGCTACCCACAGGCCGCGCAGATCATCACCGCGCAGACCGGCAAACAGGTCCGGGTGAAGCAAATTACGGAGGAGGAACAGGCTGCCGCCTACCATGCCTCCGGAATGCCGACCGATTTCGCTGCAGCGCTTGCCGCCGTTGAGCGCGGCATCAAGGAGGGCCGCGAAGAGCAGGTGAGCACCGCGGTGCTCGAACTGACCGGCCGACCGCCACGCGCCTTTTCCGAATTCGTCTCCGATCACGCGTACGAGTGGACGCAGTAGCGCCTGAACAGCAGCAATGTGCCGTTGCGTAGGAGCCACGCGGAAAGTGCACTCCGGTGTAGTCGCCGGTTGGCTCGAAGGAGGCTCCGCTTCGACACCGGCAGGAGGTCGGTGAGTGCGCTCGTGGCAGTGGCTCCTGCTTGACCATCTGTGACCTGATATGTGACGCCGGTAAGGTGTGAGGTGCGTCTCGTCATCCGGAACAAGGGACCGGTCGACGACCAGGAACGGACGCACCGTCGAGATGTCTAGTGATCTCGAACTTTGATTCGATTATCATCTCACCCGTGCATGAGACCCCACCTGTTCGGCGACGCGGCCGCTCTCGCCGGGAGCAACGACGTCGCCGCAGGGCCAGGCGACGCCGCATAACGTGGACCGTCACGGCGGTCGTGATCGTGATCGGCGGTGCCACCACCTATGCCATCACCGGGAGCGACTCCGGTGAGCCGTCCGCTTCCGCCCGGGCGAAGGCTCCGTCCCCGTCGGCCGTCTCGGCCCGGGCGAAGGCAGGCGAGGCGCCCGCGGACGCGCCGAAACCGTCGCCGTCGCCCACCTCCACACGGAAACCGTTCGATCTCGGGCCGGCTCTGGCGCCCGTGACCGCGCTCTTCGGCGACAACCGGATGTCCGTGGCGATGCTCGATGTCGAGAGCGGTGCCATGGCGACGTACGGGCACGACGCCTTCGACACCGCCAGCATCGTGAAGGTGGACATCCTGGCGACCCTGCTGCTTCAGGCGCAGGACCAGGGGCGGAGGTTGAGCACCGAGGAGCGCGCCCAGTCCGCTGCCATGATCCAGAAGAGCGACAACGAATCCACCAGTGCCCTGTGGACCCGGATAGGCAGCGCCTCGGGGCTCGACGCGGCCAACGAACGGCTCGGCCTGTTGCAGACACAGGGCGGTTCAGGGACCGTGTGGGGCATCACCCAGACCACAGCGGAAGATCAGATACGCCTGCTCCAGTCCGTGTTCGGGGACAAGTCGCCCCTGAGCGAGGCGTCGCGGGCCTACATCCAGGACTTGATGCTGCACGTCGTGGGAAGCCAGACCTGGGGCGTGTCCGCGGCAGCCGACTCGGGCACGACCGCACTGAAGAACGGGTGGCTCAAGCGGACCCAGACCAAGAAATGGGACGTCAACAGCATCGGCCGGATACAGCATGAGGGCCGCGTCTACCTCATGGCGGTACTTCTCAACGGCTGCAGCACCCAGGAGGTCGGCATCAGCATCGTGGAGCAGGCGTCGCGTGCGGCCGCTACCGCGTTCTCCCGGAAACTCGGGGAGAAGTCCACCACCTGACGCCCCGGCCCGAACCCGGGACCGTGTCGACGCCTCGACGGGATCGGAGGCAGGCCGCTGCCGGGCTTGAGTCTCCCCCCGGGAGAGGGCCCACGCTGGCGGACATGAACAGCAATGATCTCGACGAACGCGTCGCCGTGGTGGCGGGCGGCAGCAAGGGAGCCGGGCTGGCGACGGCACGGCTGCTGCGGGAGGCGGGGGCGAGGGTCGTCTCCATCGCCCGCACGGCTCCGGAGACGGCCGACGTGGCCTTCGTGCCCGCCGACCTGAGCACACCCGAGGGCGTCAAGGCGTCGTCCGAGGCCGTGGCCGGGCTGGTCGGCGTGCCGGACATCCTGGTGCACGTCGTGGGCGGCTCCCGCTCTCCGGCCGGTGGATACGCGGCGCTCGACGACGAGCGGTGGACGCAGGAACTGTCACTCAACCTTCTGCCCGCGGTCCGGCTCGACCGCGCGATCGTCCCCGGCATGGTGGCTCGTGGTTCGGGCGCGGTCGTGCACGTGACCTCCATCCAGCGCCGGATGCCGCTGCACGACTCGACCCTGGCCTACGCCGCGGCCAAAAGTGCTCTGACCACGTACAGCAAGGGTCTCGCCAACGAGGTGGCCCCGGCGGGTGTCCGGGTCAACTCGGTCGCTCCCGGCTTCATCCGCACCGACGGCGCCGAGGGGCTACTCGCCCGCCGGATGAGCGAGGGCGGCATCACCCGCGAGGCCGCGCTCGACGAGCTGATGCGCGTACTGGGCGGCATCCCGCTGGGACGGCCCGCGGAGCCCGAAGAGGTCGCCGAGACGATCGCCTTCCTGGTCTCGGACCGTGCCGGTGGTATCACCGGGTCCGAGCTCGTGGTCGACGGCGGCACCATCCGCACCGTGTGAACCTTCACCCTCACGACATGGGAGACAGCCGTGCAGGACATCCGTGCCTTCGTCGAGGAGTACGTCGCCGCGGCGACGGGACCCGACCACGAGCACTACATCGCTCTGTTCCACGACGACGCCGCCGTGCACGACGACGGGCGCAGCCTGAGAGGGCTCGCGCAAGTGCGAAGGTGGCGCGAGGAGACGCCGAACGTCGACTACGACCTGCTGGAGGTGGCCGGCACTCCTGCCGCCTGCCGAGCCGTCGCGCAGATCTCCGGGGACTTCCCCGGCAGCCCGGTCACCCTCCGCTTCGCCTTCGAGCGCGACGCACGGGGGAAGATCACCGTGCTGACCATCACCCCCTGACCCCGCGCGGCCGGACGACGGGCCGCCCACGAGGAGGAGCGCGCCATGGCGGACAGACTCACGATCGGGGAGTTCTCCCGCATCACGCACCTGAGCATCCGCATGCTCCGCCGGTACCACGAGCAGGACCTGCTCGTCCCCGCCGAGGTCGACCCGGACACCGGCTACCGCTACTACTCCCCCACGCAGATCCGCCCGGCGCTGACCGTCAGGCGCTTCCGTGACCTGGACCTCCCGCTGGCGGACCTGCGGCGGTTCCTCGCCGCCGAGTCCGCGGACGGGCCGGACGACGGCACCGCGCAGCAGGTCGTCGCGGCCCACCTCCGCAGGCTCGAGGACCGGCTCGGCCGCACCCAGCGGGCAGTCGAAGCGCTCCGGGAACTCCTCGACCCGGAGGCGGAGCGGGCGGTGGCGCTGGAGGAACTCCCCGCTCGGCACGTCCTGGCGGTGTCCCTCGACGTGCCGGAGGGAGCAGACCTCGGCTGGTACGACGAAGCCATGCGGGACCTGGACGCGGCAGCGGGCGAGCGCTCCGTCCTGCCACCGGGCGGTCGGTACGAGCACACCCTGTTCACCGAAGGCCACGGCCGCGCCACCGTCTACGTTCCCTTCGACGCACCGCTGCCACCGGAGGTGCCGGGCACGGTGCGCGAGCTGCACCTGCCGAGGCGTACGGCCGCGGTCGCCACCCATCAGGGACGGCACGACGACCTCGACCTGACCTACGGCGCCGTGGGTGCCTTCGCCGCCCGCAACGACCTGCGCTCACAGGACCTGGTCGAGGAGGTCTACCTCGTGGGGCCGCGCGACACCGACCGGCCCGAGCGGTGGCGCACCCTCGTGGCGTGGCTGATCGCTCCGGAGAACGGCTGACCCGCGGCGGACGGTGCCGTGCGCCGCCCGCCCGGCCGACCGGGGACGCGGGTCAGCCGAGGGAGTGGCCCGCGACCGGCCCGCACATGTAGTTGCCCGGCTCGGCGGGGTCGTCACTGGTCCAGAACTGGATCCACAGCGCGGCGAACTCGGACCGGCCGAGGTGACCGTCGGCATCCTGGTCGAGACGGTCGAACACGTCGCCGGTCGCGATCCCCTGCCCGTGCCACAGGTCGATCAGCCGCTGGTGTTCGTTCCTCGAGATGCGGCCGTCACCGTTCTCGTCCACCGCGTCGAAGACCGTGTCGGCGGTGGCGGCCACCGCGTCCCGCATGGTGGGCAGCCGGTCGACCATGGCGAGGAGGTCGTCCATGTCGATCCTGCCGTCGTGGTCCGTGTCGACGGCCTGTGAGAGGTGCTGCCACCATCCCAGCAACACGTCCTCCACCCGCGCGGCCAGTGCGTCGTCCGCCCGCACGCGGGGCAGCCGGCTCCACCGGGTCGCCAGGGCCGCGAAGTCCGCCTCCTCCAGGCAGCCGTCGTCGTTCACGTCGAAAGCGTCGAACATGCCCTGCAGCTTGGTCCGCTGAAACTCACTGGCCATCACAAGCCCCTTCTCTCGCGGTGCTGAAAGGATGCTGTCCGCGCGCGTCGGCCACCCAACGGCGTGTGAGAGCGCGAGGTGACACAGCGACGCCGCCGAGCGCCCCGCCCGTGCGCCGAGCGCCGGTTTGAACGCGTGGCGCGCCTCCGCCAGGCCGCCGGACACCGACCGGTCAGGCAGTGTCGACGTCGGCCAGGACGAGCGGCAGTCGGTCGCTCGCTCCCTCGACGAGACGGACCGGGATCTTCCACTCCTTCTGGTGGACGTGGCAGGCCGGGTACGGGACGTCCTGGTCGTCGTCGCAGGACGCGGCCGTCGCGGAGACGTGCAGCACGCCCTCGGGCACCGAGGGGTTCAGATCGAGGGAGCGGGCCAGGCCGGTGCCCGCGCCCTCGCCCGCACGGAGCAGTTCGGGTGGCGTGGCGGAGACCAGGAGCCGTGTCGCGGGCCCGTAGCGCAGGTCCAGCTTCTGACCGGCGGGTGCCCGGAAGGCCACTTCCAGGCGCAGGGTGCCCGGCGCCGCCTCCGTCGTCTCCCGCCGTACGCCCTCGCCGACCCCCGCGCCCAGGGCATCCTGCGGCAGCCGAAGCCGGGTCAGCCGGTGCCGGGCCGACTCGACGACCAGGATGTCGTCGCCGACGACCACGGCGTCACTGGGCTCGCGCAGGTCGGTCGCCAGCGTGCTCACCTTTCCGGTGGGCGGTGCGTAGCGGCGCAGGGCGTGGTTGTAGGTGTCGGCGACGGCCACGGAGCCGTCCGGCAGGGCCGTGACGCCCAGGGGATGCTGGAGCAGCGCCCGGGCGGCGGGGCCGTCGCGGTACCCGAAGTCGAAGAGTCCGGTGCCCACCGCCGTGCGGACCGTGCCGTCGAGATCCACCCAGCGCAGGGCGGAGGTCTCGGAGTCGGCCACCCAGAGCTGGTCCTCCGTCGCGGACAGCCCGGACGGCTGCGCGAACCAGGCCTCGGGGCCGGGTCCGTCGACGAGCCCCTCGTTGCCCGTCCCCGCGGTGACGGTGACACTCCCGTCCCGCGGATCGTAGGCCCAGAGCTGGTGCACCCCGGCCATGGCGATCCACACCCGGTCGTTCCACAGGGCGACGTCCCAGGGCGAGGAGAGGCTCACGGCACGGGCGGCTCCGCGGGTGGGCTCGCCCGGCCTCCGCTGCCTGCCGGTCCCGGCCAGGGTGGTGACCTCGCCGGTGCCGGGCTCGTACCGGCGCAGGGCGTGGTTCACGGTGTCGACGACGACCGAGCCGTCGCCGAGCAGGGCGAGTCCTTGCGGCTCGCTGAACTCGGCCCTCTCGGCCGGGCCGTCCGTGAAGCCCCGTCTTCCGGTGCCGATCCGCCGCACGGGGCTCTCCCCGTCCTCGGCCAGCTCCACCAGCTGATGCCGGCTGGTGTCGCTCACCAGAAAGGTGCCGGAGGGCAGGGGCACGGCCTTGCCGGGGAAGCGCAGGGCCGTCGGCTGCGGCTCCGGCGCCACGTACGGGGCGTCGCCGCGCCGCAGGGTGCCCTTGGCCGCGTGCTGGGCCTCCAGTTCCTCAACCAGCCGCTGGATGGCGTGTGCGTGTCCCTCGCCCGCGTACTGGGCGACGACGTAACCCTCGGGGTCGATGACGGCGAGGGTGGGCCAGGCGCGTACGGCGTACTGCCCCCACGTGACCCGCTCCGGATCGTCCAGGACGGGATGCTCGACGCCGTAGCGCTCGACGGCGTCCAGGACGGCCCGGTGTTCGGCCTCGTGCGTGAACTTGGGCGAGTGCACCCCACGATCACCACCGTGTCCCTGTGCCGCTCCTCCAGCTCGCGCAGTTCGTCCAGGGCGTGCAGGCAGTTGACGCAGCAGAACGTCCAGAAGTCGAGGACCACGATTCGTCCGCGAAGCGCCGCGAGACTCAGCTCCCGGTCATCGGTGTTGATCCAGCCACCCCGGCCCACCAGCTCGGGGGCGCGGACCCGTGCACGCCTCTCCATGGTTCGAGCCAATCACACCGCCGCTGTGTGACCATCCGGCGATTCACTCGATTGAGCCGTCAGCAGGAGCAGCTTCCGCGTCCGTGAAGGGCATCGCCTCATGTCGCTCAGTCGGTACCGCAGCACGGTCGGCGCATCCGGCACCGGGGTACAGCGGACGGAAGCCGTGCTGGTGGAGCAGTACGGCTCCCTCGTGCGCCTCGCCCACCTGGTGCTGCCGGCCTCCGCCGGCCGGCATCGCCGCGTCCTCCACCCCGCTCACGGCGGTGAGCGGGGTGAACCGTCATGGGGCGGCCGGTCGGTTCACCGGCCGGTGGCCGTCAGGGCAGGGTCCACTTCTGGTTGGGGCCGGTGTGGCAGGTCCACAGGTGGACCGGGGTGCCGTCGTTCCAGGTGCCGCCCGACGCGTCCAGGCACTTGCCGGACTGCGGGTTGCGGACCGTGCCGTCGGCCTGCGGCGCCCACTTCTGCGCACCGCTGCCGTTGCACGTCCACAGCTGGACCCTCGTGCCGTCCGCGCTGCCACCGCCGGAGACGTCCAGACACTTGCCCAGCGCCCGCAGCGAACCGTCGCCCTGGACCGCCCACTTCTGGGCACCGCTCCCATTGCACGTCCAGATCTGGACCTCGGTGCCGTCGGCGGTCTGGGAGTTGTCGACGTCCAGGCACTTGCCGTTGACCCCCTTCACCTCACCCGAGCGAGGTCCGGGCTGCTGACCGTCACCCTGCTTGACGCGGATGTTGCGGAAGGACACCTCGTCGCCGTCGCCGTGGTTCTGGATGCCGATGTGACCGTCCTTGAGGCTCCGCGCCGGGTCGGTGTTGGTGAAGTCGTTGATCTTGCTGCCGTTGAGGAAGATCTCCAGCCGCTCGCCGGTCACGCGCAGTTCGTACGTGTTCCACTCCCCCGGCGGGTTCAGGGCGGCGTCGCGGGCGGCGATGTCGGCCGACTGGAACCCGTACACCGCGCCCGTGGTGCGGTCGGCGGCGTCGGTGGCGTCGATCTGGATCTCGTAGCCGTTGTTCACCGCCGTCCACGGGTCGTCGGATGCGGGGAAGCCGATGAACACGCCGGAGTTGTCGTCGCCGGCCGCCTTCCAGTCCAGCTTGAGCGAGTAGTCGCCGGTGAGTTCCTTGGCGGCGTACCAGTGCATGCCCAGTCCGCCGTGGGAGGTGAGGGTGCCGTCGGCGAGGGTGAAGCCGCCCGGGCCCGCCTGTTTCCAGCCGGTGGTGGACGAGCCGTCGAACAGGGCCGTGTAGCCGGTTTCGGGACGGCAGTCGGCGTTGGTCGTCCCGGCGGCCCAGCGGATTCCGCCGAGGAGATGCCTGCGGAAGGCGGGGTCGGTGTAGGACTCGTCGGTGTGACCGCCGCCGGTGTAGAAGGCCCGGCCGCCCTGGTAGTCCTTGCACCAGGCGATCGGGTGGTCGCCGTTCATGTTCCCGCCGGAGTAGCTGGACTCGTCGAGAGAGGCCAGCACACGGGCGGTGGTGCGCGGGTTGGTGCGGTAGTTGTACCACTCGTCGGTGCGCTGCCAGGTGGAGCCCAGATGGGCGGTGGCGTCGTGCGCCCGGTCCTCGATCTCGACGGTCGCGGACTGGACGGCGGGGTGCGAGTGGAACAGGGCGCCCGCCAGGCCCTCGTAGAACGGCCAGTCGTACTCCGTGTCGGCCGCGGCATGGATGCCGACGTATCCGCCGCCGTCCTGGACGTACTGCTCGAACGCCGTCTGCTGGGCGCCGTCCAGGACGTCGCCGGTCGTCGACAGGAAGACGACCGCCTCGTACTGGGCGAGGTTGCCGCTGGTGAAGGCCTGGGCGTCCTCGGTGGCGTCCACGGTGAAGTTGTTCGCCGTGCCGAGGTCCCGCAGGGCCGCGATGCCGTCGTCGATCGAGGAGTGGCGGAAGCCCGCCGTCTTGGAGAACACCAGGACCTGGTAGGCCGGGTCGGCCGCCGCACGCGGTCCGGCGTCCACGGTCAGGGTGTGGCCCGCGGCTTCGGACTGGGCCGTGACCTGGGGTGCCACGCACATCGCGGCGCCGACGAACAGGCCGAGGGCCGCTTTCGAGATCTTGCGCATCGTACGTCACCTCCTCGCTAGGGCAGGGTCCACTTCTGGTTGGCTTCGGCATGGCAGGTCCACAGGTGGACCGGAGTGCCGTCGTTCCAGGTGCCGCCCGACGCGTCCAGGCACTTGCCGGACTGCGGGTTGCGCACCGTGCCGTCGGCCTGCGGCGCCCACTTCTGCGCACCGCTGCCGTTGCACGTCCACAGCTGGACCCTCGTGCCGTCCGCGCTGCCACCGCCGGAGACGTCCAGACACTTGCCCAGCGCCCGCAGCGAACCGTCGCCCTCGACCGCCCACTTCTGGGCACCGCTCCCGTTGCACGTCCAGATCTGGACCCCGGTGCCGTCGGCCGTGTTCGCGCCGTCGACGTCCAGGCACTTGCCGTTGACCCCCTTCACCTCACCCGAGCGGGGGCCCGGCTGCTGGCCGCCGGACGTGGTGAAGGAGTACTCGTCGATGTCGAACAGGGAGCCGCTGCCGCCCTTGAAGACGAGGTACAGCGTCGTGGAGCCGGACGGCTGGCTGCTCAGGGTGGCGGTGACGTCCTGGAAAGTCTCCCAGCCGCCGGTCACCGGCACGGTCGCCGTGCCCAGGAGGGTGCCGGTCGCGGAGCCGGCGCGTACCTCGATGGTGCCGCCCGCGCCCGCGGAGGAGACCCGTGCGGTGAACGCGGTGGCGTTGTCCAAGGCATACGGTGTGAAGGAGATCCAGTCGCCGTTGTCGATGTGGCCGACCGTCTTGCCGCCGTGCGCGGGGTCGTGGCTGACGACCTGCACGCCGGAGGAGTCGCCGTGGTGCTCGGCCTGCCGGTGGCTGGGCTGCGTGATCTGCTGGTCGTGCGTGGTCAGGGCGGGCTGGCCGCTCGCTCCCTTGTCCGTGTACTCGGCGTCGACGACGCCGAAGATGTTGGCGTTGGGGTCGTGCTCGCCGTCCGCGAGGGTCTTCAGGGTGCCGGTGCAGCCGGTGGCCGAGGTCTGCGGGTGGCCGTGGCTGTCGTGCCCGACGATGAAGTTGACCTTCACCTTGGAGCAGTCGATGGTGCCGTCCTCCGGGTCGGTCACCGTCACCTTGAACGGGATCTCGTCGCCGAAGTCGTGGATGCGCCCGTCGAGGGGCGTGTCGAGCGTCACGGTGGGCGCGGTGTTCCCGACGGTGATCTGGATGGAGGCCGTCGCCGACTTGCCGGTCGCGTCCGTCACCTTGAGCGTGGCCGTGTACTGGCCGTTGGCGGTGTAACTGTGGGAGGGGGCGGCCGCCGTGGAGGTGGTGCCGTCGCCGAAGTCCCAGGCGTAGGTGAGGGCGTCGCCGTCGGGGTCGGTGCTGCCTGCGGAGGAGAAGGACACCTGTAGGGGTGCCTTGCCGGAGGTGACGTTCGCCTTGGCCTGCGCTAGGGGCGCGTGCCCGTCCGTGATGTGCTCGATGCGGTACAGCGCCGAGTTCTCGTCGCCGCTGAAGTAGCCGGTGCCGTAGTCCAGGACGTACAGCGCGCCGTCCGGTCCGAAGGTCATGTCCATCACCTGGGTGCCGCTCCAGGGGAAGGCGTTGATGGACTGCACGGTGCCGTCGCCGCCGGTTTCGATGCGCTTGATCCAGCGGCGGCCCAGTTCCCCGGCGAAGTAGTCGCCGTCGTACTCCTCGGGGAACTTCACGTCGGAGGTGGAGGCTGCGTCGTAGCGGTAGACCGGCCCGCCCATGGGGGACTCCGAGCCGCCTCCGAACTCGGGGACGCTGTCGCCGTTGTACGGGATCCAGGCAGGCTGCGCGGGCGGCAGGTCGGTCAGGCCCGTGTTGCGCGGCGAGGTGTTCCTGGGTGCCGCGCAGTCGAAGGCGGCGCCCGAGGTTCCGGTGGCGAAGTCGAAGTCGACGTAGGCGTCGTTCTTGCCGGTGCAGTACGGCCAGCCGAAGTTGCCCGCCTTGGTGATGCGGTTGAACTCGACCTGTCCCTCAGGGCCTCGGTCCGGCCGCGCGACCCCCGAGTCTGGGCCGTAGTCGCCGAGGTGGACGATGCCGGTGGCCTTGTCGACGCTCATCCGGAACGGGTTGCGAAAGCCCATGGCGTAGATCTCGGGACGGGTCTTCGCGGTGCCGGGCGCGAAGAGGTTGCCGGCGGGGATCGCGTAGGAACCGTCGGCGTTCACCTTGATGCGCAGGACCTTGCCGCGCAGGTCGTTGGTGTTGCCGGAGGAACGCTGGGCGTCGTAGGCGGGGTTGCGGTTGGGGCGCTCGTCGATCGGGGTGAAGTTGTCGGAGGCGAAGGGGTTGGTGTCGTCGCCGGTGGACAGGTACAGGTTGCCCGCCGCGTCGAAGTCGATGTCACCGCCGGTGTGGCAGCAGATGCCGCGGGAGGCGGGGACGTCGAGGATCTTCTTCTCACTGGCGAGGTCGAGGGTGCCGTCGGTCTTCAGGACGAAGCGGGACAGCCGGTTGACTCCGTCGTACGGTGCGAAGTCCGCGGCCGATCCCTCCGCCGGGGCGTCCGAGCCCGGCGTGTCGAGCTGGGGGGCGTAGTACAGGTAGACGTGCCGGTTGGACGAGAAGCCCGGGTCCACGGCGACGCCTTGGAGGCCTTCCTCGTCATGGCTGTAGACGTTCAGTTTGCCCGCGACGGTGGTCGTCCCCGCGGCGTCGGTCCGACGCACGGTGCCGTCGCGCGAGGTGTGCAGGACCGAGCGGTCCGGCAGCACCGCCAGCGTCATGGGCTCACCCGTCTCGGCCACGCCCTTGGCGAGCGTGACCTGTTGGAACTCCGGCGCGGCGGCGACCGCTTCGGCCCCGCCTTCCGGTTCCGCGGGCGCGGCGGCTGTCGGGGCCACCGGCAGCAGACAGCCGACGGCGCAGGCCGCGGCGGTCAGTAAGAGACGGGCACGTCTGCGATGGAACGGTCTCGTGCGCACAGAGCTCTCCCGGGAGGGTGGGGGGTGACGGCAGGCCTGGCCGGGCTGCCGAGGGCTTCGTGCGGCGCGCGCCGTCGCGCCGTTGATTCCGGTCCGGGGTCCGCGACCGGTACTTCGCAGGGAAGTTAGCTGGCTTCATCGAACCCCGGAACCCATTTCGCACAAGATCTTCATACTTTTTCCGCGCGTAGGACAAAGTGGCTGATGCACCCGTCTCCCGGCGCCCGGAGGTGACGAGCGGGCGCTGCTGACGGATGGCGTCCGGGGGCGGAGATCGATCCGGCCGGACCTTTTCCCTCACCGATGACAAAGCATGGACGGCCCATGCGGAAGTCCCTACTGTGTCCGGTGCGACGCTGGGCCCTCACGGGCCCACGGCCACCCCCCCGTATCCGGGACGACGGCGCGTCCCGGCAGCGGTGGATCCCCCACTTGCCCGACCGAGTCCCTCGTGTCCGAGGGGCCGTCAGGAGGTCACGTGTATCCACGGCTGTACCCCCGCCGGCTCGGCAGACGCCTGGCCGGAACCGTCATCACTTCCTTACTCGTCGTCGGCCTGTCGTCGTCCCCGTCCCCGGCGGACGACGCGGCCGCCGCGGATCTTCCCCCGCAGGAACCGGGCGTCACGCTGCGCGTCTTCGACGTGCAGGCTCCGCTCAGCGGGATCTGCATCCTCAAGGCCGGGCAGACCCCGAACATCGACAAGCTGATGCCCGTGGTCGACTGGTCCTCGGCCGACGACTTCGGCCTGGAGAGCAACTTCGTCACCCACGTCCTCGGCAACCTAGACGCACCGCAGACGGGCAGCTACACCTTCCGGCTCACCAGCGACGACGGGTCCCGACTCTGGATCGACGACCAGCTGGTCGTCGACCACGACGGTCTGCACGGACCCGAGCCCAAGGACGCGACGGTCGACCTGACGGCCGGCCCCCACGCGCTGCGCATCGAGCACTTCGAGCGCGACGGCGGTCAGCAGCTCACCCTGGCCTGGAAGCCGCCGGGCGCCTCGGGCTTCGGCGTCGTACCGAACTCGGCGCTCAGCACCGACGCCGACGTCGTCCGTGTGACCGCCCCCGGACGCAAGGAGTGCGAGTCGGGCACGGACTCGCCGGGAGACGGTCTGCCGCTGACCGGTGTGCATCCGAACTACACCCTCACCGACCTGCGGCCGAGCGGCTTCGAACCGCAGGTCTCCGCGATGGACTGGCTCCCGGACGGGCGTCTGGCCGTGGCCACCTGGGGCGGCAGCAACAACACCGCGGGCGAGGTCTACCTGCTGAGCAACGTCACCGGAGACACCGGGCCGGGCAGGGTGACGGCCAAGAAGGTGGCCTCCGGCCTCAAGGAGCCGATGGGCATCAAGCACGTCGACGGCAAGCTCTACGTCTCCCAGAAGCACGAACTGACCGAGCTGAACGACACCGACGGCGACGAGGTCACCGACCAGTACCGGCGCGTGGCGACCTGGCCGTTCGGCGGCAACTTCCACGAGTTCGCCTTCGGCCTGCTGTACAAGGAGGGGTTCTTCTACCTGAACCTGTCGGTCTCCATCAACTACGGCGGCGCCACCACCGATCCGCAGCCCGCCCAGAACCGCGGCACCACCATCAAGGTGAACAGGGAGACGGGCGCGCTCTCCTACGTCGCCGGTGGTCTGCGCACTCCGAACGGCATCGGCTGGGGCCCCGAGGGTGACCTGTTCGTCACCGACAACCAGGGCGGATGGCTGCCGTCGTCCAAGCTCGTCCACATCAAGCAGAACCGCTTCTTCAACCACTACACCAATCCGGACGGGCCCTTCGATGCCCAGCCGGTGACCAAGCCGGTCCTGTGGCTGCCGCAGAACGAGATCGCCAACTCGCCCAGCACGCCACTGCAGTTGGAGGACGGCCCCTTCGCCGGTCAGATGCTGTTCGGTGACGTGACCTACGGCGGGATCCAGCGCGGGTTCCTGGAGAAGGTCGGCGGCGAGTACCAGGGCGCGGTCTTCCGTCTCACCCAGGGCCTGGAGGCCGGGGTCACCCGGATCAGCGTCGGCCCGGACGGCGCTCTCTACGCCGGCGGTCTGGGCGCGGGCGGCAACTGGGGCCAGGAGGGAAAGCTGACCTACGGCCTGCAGAAGCTGAGCCCGAACGGTGCCAACGCCTTCGACATCCGCGCCATGCGCGCCGTACCGGGCGGCTTCCAGCTGGAGTACACCCAGCCCCTGTCGACGGACACGGCGAACGGACTGGCGGGCCGCTACAAGATCAAGCAGTGGCGGTACGTGCCGACGGCCGACTATGGCGGTCCCAAGGTCGACGAGGAGACGCTCACCGCGCAGTCGGCCACGCTGTCCGCCGACCGCAAGACGGTCACTCTCGCCGTCCCCGGCCTCAAGGCCGACCGCGTGGTCCACGTCCGCTCGCCCCGTCCCTTCAGCTCGGCCGGTGGTGAATCGCTCTGGAGCACCGAAGCCTGGTACACCCTGAACAAGGTGCCCGGCGCCGTGTCCGGCACGGGCGAGGTGACGGGCGTCAACGGCAAGTGCCTGGACGTCGACAACTCCCAGACGGCCGACGGCACCGAGGTGCAGGTGTGGACCTGCAACGGGACCGGCGCCCAGCAGTGGACGCTGCCCGGCGACGGAACCGTGCGCGCCCTGGACAAGTGCCTGGACGTGTCGGGTGGCGGCAGCGCCGACGGTACGAAGATCCAGCTGTGGACGTGCAACGGCAGCGGCGCGCAGACGTGGGCGCCCCAGGCCGACGGCACGGTACGCAACCCGCAGTCGGGCAAGTGCCTCGACGCCTCCGGGGGCACCTGGAACGACGGCACCCCGGTCCACCTGTGGACCTGCCACACCGGCCCCAACCAGAAGTGGACCCTGCCCTGACCGCCCACCGGCTACGCCCCGGGCAGAGGCACTGAAGGAGGGCTCCGGTCTCCCCCGCGAGGGTGACCGGAGCCCGCTCCGCACGCACCGGGCGACGACTCAGGAATGCTCGAGTGTCTTCCGGAAGGAGCCTCCGCGCTGCAGGGCGCGCTCGATGCTCTCCAGGGACCGTCCCCGGGTCTCCGGCACCTTCGCCGCCACGAACGCGATGCAGACGACGTTCATCAACGCGTAGACGAAGAAGGTGCCGGAGCGGCCGATCGCCTCGATGGCGGTCAGGGCGGTCACCGCGATCAGCAGGTCGACACCCCACAGAGTGACGGTGGCCAGGCTGGTCGCGGGGCCGCGCACGCTCAGCGGGAGGATCTCCGGGCCGATGAGCCAGACCACCGCCTGGATCCCGATGCCGTTGAACAGGATGTACGCGAACAGGGCGACGATCACCGTCCAGCGCTGGGCCGCCGAGCCTTCCGGGCCGAGGAAGGCGAGTGCCATGACCGTCATGGCCGCACCGGACCCCGGCAGGAACCACAGCATGATGCGCCGCCGGCCCATCCGGTCCACGGCGATCGCGCCGACGACACCGGCGATCACCAGCATCACGCCGATCCCGACACCGGTGAGGAGCGCGGCCGAGTCGCCAAATCCGGCGTCGGCGAGGATCGTCGGCGCGTAGTAGACGACGGCGTTGATGCCGGTCAGCTGGGAGAAGGCGGCGATGCCGACGGCGATCAGGAGGGCGGGGCGTATCCAGCGCTGCCTCAGGTCGCGCCAGCCGCCGACGGGCGTGGCCGTGGCCACCTGGGTGATCTCGTCGATCTCGTGGTGGACGTCCGTGCCGGGCGGGCGGAGCCGGGTCAGTACGGTCGCCGCCTCCTCGCGCCTGCCGCGCTCGACGAGCCAGCGCGGGCTCTCGGGCAGGAACAGCATGCCGACGCCCAGGGCCACGGCGGGCACCACGGCCAGGCCGAACATCAGGCGCCAGCCGCCCGTGTCCGACAGTGCCCAGCCGCAGACGTACGCGATGAGCTGTCCGCAGGCCACCATCAGCTGGAACAGCACCATCAGCCGGCCCCGGATCCTGGCGGGGGCGACCTCGGCGATGTAGACCGGCACCATGTTGGAGGCGCCGCCCACGGCCAGGCCGAGGACGAAGCGCGCGGCGACGAGGCTGCCCGTGCCGGGTGCCGCCGCAGCCGCCGCGGCGCCCAGGGCGAAGACCGCCGCGACCGCGATGACGACCCTGCGGCGTCCGTGGCGCACGGCCAGGCGCCCCGCGAGGAGTGCTCCGACCATCGCGCCGAGGAGGATGACACTGACGACGATCTCCTGCTCGCGGGAGGTCAGGTGCAGGTCGTCGCGCAGGTGCAGCAGGGCCCCGGAGATGATGCCGGTGTCGTAGCCGAAGAGCAGGCCCCCGAGTGCGGACACGGCCGAGACCGCGTACACCGCGGCCGGCACCTTTTGCGGATCGTCGGCGGAGGCACCGGCGTGTCCGGGTGCCGTGACCAGCTCAGGCATCGCCCATGACCAGACCCTCGATGGTGTGCTTCTGCGTCACCGGCTCGAGCACGTCCACGATCGGGCAGTCCAGGTGGCGGCGGACCCGCTCGGGCAGGGACTCCCAGTAGGCGCGGGTGACGGCCGTGTCGTGCCGGTCGCCGTTGCCGGCCTCGGGGCCGTCGACGCCCAGGACCAGCACCGGGCGGGACTTCGAGGAGTTGTTCTTGGTGCCGCGGTGGATGGTGAGAGCGGTGCGCGCGGAGATGTCGCCGCGCTGCGGGTACTTGCGCACGGCCCGCTCCTCGTAGCGCGGGTAGTGCGGCCGGGGCGGGAACATGCCGTGGCCGAACTCCGGGCTGTCGTCCCACTGGGTGCCCGGCGCGATCTCGAAGGGGCCCATGTCCTGCTCCGTGTCGACGGCCGTCACGTTGAAGGCGAGGGAGGTCAGCCGCCGCTCGGCGCGGGTCTCCTCCGGCATGGGGAAGTCCCGGTGCCAGGGCTGGTTGACGGCGCCTTCGAGCGGCACGTCGAAGCCGAGCTCGACGATGCGGTAGTCGGGGCCGAGCACGGCGGTGCACACGGAGCGCACCCAGGGGTGGTCGACCAGGTCGACGAAACCGCGCAGCTGCTCGGGGTGGATCTCCACGTAGTACCGGTGCGGTCCGCGGCCCACGGCGCCACCGGGCCGGGTGCGGGCCTCCTGGAACGCCACGTCGATGTCCTCGCGCAGCTGGTCGGCCCACTCGCGGGTGAAGGCACCCTTGCGCGCCGTGATGCCGTCCGAGTACAGGGCCTCGACGTCGGCCGCCACGTCCACGTCGAGGTCGGCCGGGGCGATACCGGGGTGGGCGTGCTGGCTCATGGGTGCCTCCTTGCACATGCAGCGGAACTGTCCCGCACATGTTGCATCGTTGAATTCAACGTGGCAATACCCTTCCTCGGCGATCTTGGCCGACGGGACGCGCCGTGTCACGATGTGCGGGTGAGCAGCAGCCTGAAGGACGTAGCCGCCCGCGCCGGGGTCTCGGCGCGCACGGTGTCGAACGTGGTCAACGGGGCCGCCCGCGTCTCCGAGGAGACCCGTCGGCGGGTCCAGGAGGCGATCGACGAGCTCGGTTACCGCCCCAATCTCGCCGCCCGCAGTCTGCGGGCGGGCCGGACCGGCATCATCGGTCTCGCCATCCCCGAGCTGCACTCGCCCTACTTCGGCGAGCTGGCCGGTCTCCTGGTGGACGAGGCGGGGCGCCGGTCGTGGACGGTGATCATCGACCAGACGCACGGGGACGCCGAGGCGGAGCGGCGGCTGCTCAAGGGCGACGGCGGCCGGGTGATGGACGGCCTGATCATCAGCCCGTGGGCCCTGGAGGCCCAGGAGGTGGCGGACATCGCGCGCCCGCTGCCCGTGGTGCTGCTCGGTGAACGCAACGCTCAGGGCCGGGCGGACCGCGTGACGGTGGACAACGTCGCCGCGGCCGACGAGGCGACCACCCACCTGCTGACGCTGGGACGCCGCCGCATCGCCGCCATCGGCCTGCAACCGCACCTGGCCAACGGCACGGCCGAGCAGCGGGCCGAGGGCTACCGCAGGGCGCTGCGTCGGGCGGGGCTCACGCCCGAGCCGCGGTGGGAGCGGACGGTCGAGGCCCTGCACCGCGAGGACGGCGCGCGGGCCATGGCCGAACTGCTCGACGGGGACGCCGTCCCTGACGCGGTGTTCGCCTTCACGGACGAACTCGCGCTGGGGGCACTGCACATGGCGCACACCCGGGGGGTGCGGGTGCCTCAGGAGCTGGCCATGGTCGGGTTCGACGACATCGAGGACGGCCGGTACAGCCACCCGGCGCTGACCACGGTCTCCCCCGACAAACGCCAGATCGCCCAGCGTGCCCTGCAGTGCCTCGCCGACCGCATCTACAGCCCGAGCAACGAGGTGCCCGCATCGGATCTGACGGTCCCGCACCGGCTGGTGGTCCGAGGGAGCACCGATCCGGGGGCGCGGGTGTCCTGACGGCCCGGAGCGGCACGTCAGGGGCCGGGACGCGTCGGGCGGTCAGATCGCCCGGCTCTCCCTTCCCCGGACCCTGGTCACGAGCGACACCCCGGGCCGGGCCGCCGGGCGGGGCTGCCGGGCCGGGCTGCCCGAAGGGCGGGATCGAGACAAAGGGGCGCCCTTTTGTCATGTCCCTGGACTGCCCAGTTCGGGCGTGTTGTCATGCCAGGGTCGCCTTTCCAACGTTGTAGGCGCAGACCGTCCCCGCCTGCGCGTCCGAACCCCGACCCCCTTGTCGCTCATGCCCGCCCAGCGACGTGGGCCCGTACCCGGACCGGAGAATCCGCATGTCCTTGCCCAGACGACGCCTCCTGCGCGACACCGCCCTGATCGTGACCGCGGCATCGGCCGCTCCCCCGTACGTCGCCGCATCCGCGTCGGCGGCGCCCGAGCCCCCGGCCTTGGCCGCCGTGGACCGGGGCCCGGCGCCGGACGCGCTGATCAGGCTGCCGCCGGGCAGCATCGCCGCCCACGGCTGGCTCGCCGGTCAGCTGAGGCTCCAACTGGCGGGATTGTGCGGCCGTTACGAGGAAGTCTCACACTTCCTCGACTTCGCCACGTCCGGCTGGGTCCACCCGCAGAACGGCGGCTGGGAGGAACTGCCCTACTGGCTGCGCGGCTACGTACCGCTCGCCATCGCCACCCGGGACGACGACGCGCTCGCGAACGCACGCAGATGGATCGACGCCGTCCTCGCCACCCAGCAGCCGGACGGGTTCTTCGGCCCCCGCGCCCTGCGCACGGCACTCAACGGAGGTCCGGACTTCTGGCCCTTCCTGCCCCTGCTCATGGCCCTGCGCACCTGGGAGGAGTACTCGGGTGACCGCCGCATCGTGCCGTTCATGACCCGCTTCCTGCGCTACATGAACGCCCAGGGTCGCGGTGCCTTCGACTCCAGCTGGGTGTCGTTGCGGTGGGGCGACGGACTCGACGTCGCCACGTGGCTGCACCGCCGCACCGGCGACACCTTCCTGCTCGACCTCGCCGCCAAGATGCACACCTACGGCGCCGACTGGACGGGCGCCCTGCCCAACCAGCACAACGTCAACATCGCCCAGGGATTCCGGGAGCCGGCCCAGTACGCGCAGCTGACGGGCGACCCGGAACTGACCCGGGCCACCTACCGCATGTACGAGCAGGTGCTGAACGGCTACGGTCAGTTCCCCGGTGGCGGCTTCGCGGGGGACGAGAACATCCGCCCCGGCTTCACCGACCCGCGGCAGGGCTTCGAGACCTGCGGCATCGTCGAGTTCATGGCCAGCCATCAACTGCTCACCCGCACCACCGGCGATCCGGTCTGGGCCGACCGGTGCGAGGACCTGGCCTTCAACCTCCTTCCCGCCTCCCTCGATCCCGAGGGAAAGGGCGTGCACTACATCACGAGCGCCAACTGCGTCGACCTAGGCAAGGACCGCAAGACCCAGGGGCAGTTCCAGAACGGCTTCGCCATGCAGTCCTACCAGCCCGGCGTCGACCAATACCGCTGTTGCCCGCACAACTACGGGATGGGCTGGCCGTACTTCAGCGAGGAGCTGTGGCTCGGCACGCCGGACGGCGGGCTCGCCGCGGCCCTGTACGCCCCGTGCGAGGTGAGCGCCGAGGTCGCAGAGGGAGTGCGGGTGAGGGTGCGGGAGGAAACCGACTACCCCTTCGACGAGACCGTCCGGCTGACGGTCTCCACCGCACGGCGCGTCTCCTTCCCGCTGCTCCTGCGCATACCGGGCTGGTGTCCCGATCCGGAACTCGCGGTCAACGGCAGGGCGGTCACGGCACCGGGCGGACCGGCCTTCGCACGCGTCGAGCGTGTCTGGCGCAACGGGGACACGGTGACCCTGCGGCTTCCGCAGCGCGCTGTGCTGCGCACCTGGTCCGCCCAGCACGGCGCGGTCGGCGTCGATCGCGGGCCGCTCAGCTACGCGCTGCGGATCGGCGAGCGCTACGAGCGCTACGCGGGCGGTGACGCCTTCCCGGAGTACGAGGTGCACGCCACCACCCCCTGGAACTACGGGCTGGTGCCCGACACCCCGCTCTCGTTCCACCCCCTGGACGGTCCGGTCGCCGACAATCCCTTCACGCACGACACGGCCCCGGTACGGATCACGGCACAGGCCCGGCCGATCGACGGCTGGGTCGCGGACACCGAGCGGGTCGTCGCGCCCCTGCAGCAGAGTCCGGCCCGCAGCGACGCGCCCGTGGAGACGGTCACGCTCATTCCCATGGGAGCCGCGCGCCTGCGCGTCTGCGCCTTCCCCACCGCCACCGAGGACGGGCACGTCTGGACTCCCGAGCCCCCGTTCCGGCGGATCCTGAACAAGCACAGCGGCAAGGTCCTCGCCGTGGACGGCATGTCGACCGCCAACAGCGCCCACGTCGTCCAGTACGACAACTCCGGTACGGGCGACCACGCCTGGCAGCTGATCGACAAGGGCGAGGGATGGTTCCTCGTACGCAACGGGCACAGTGGAAAGGTGCTCGGCGTCGACAACATGTCCACCGCCGACAGCGCCCACGTCGTCCAGTACGAGGACAACGGCACAGCCGACCACCTGTGGGCCCTGGAGGACCGCGGCGAGGGATGGTTCCTCGTACGCAACCGGCACAGCGGAAAGGTGCTCGGCGTCGACAACATGTCCACCGCCGACAGCGCCCACGTCGTCCAGTACGAGGACAACGGCACAGCCGACCACCTGTGGCGGTTCGTCTGAGGCCGCGGGCCACCTTCCGTGCTCGCCGGGCGCCGCGCAATCTCCTTGTCAGCGGGAAGGCACGCGACGTATAACGATGCAAGCCTGGCGCGGGCCTTCCCCTGGGCGCCAGGAGCCGGTCCGCGGCCCCGGGCAGACGGTCGGGCGGCGGAAGGAACATATGCGGGTCAGCCTCAAGGACGTCGCCTTGCACGCGGGCGTGTCCATCAAGACCGTCTCGAACGTCGTCAACGACTACCAGCACGTCACGCCCGCGATGCGCGCCCGGGTCCAGGCATCCATCGACGAGCTGGGTTACCAGCCGAACCTCACAGCACGTCACCTGCGCAAGGGCCGTACGGGAATCATCGCGCTCGCCCTGCCCGAACTCGGCAATCCCTACTTCGCCGAGCTGGCCACCGAGATCATCAACGTGGCGGCCGAACACGACTACACCGTGCTGCTGGACCACACCCGCGGCAGACGGGACCAGGAGATCCTCGTCAGCCAGGGGTTCCGGACACGAGTGATCGACGGTCTCATTCTCAGCCCCATCGAACTGGAGGCGGAGGATCTGCGGTCGCAGTCCGAGCAGGTACCACTGGTGTTACTCGGCGAACGGGAGTACGACCTGCCCTACGACCACATCGCCATCGACAATGTGGCCGCGGCCCGTACCGCCGTCCGGCATCTCGTCGAACTGGGGCGCAGGAACGTGGCGTTCATCGGCGCCCGCCGAGGACGCAGCCAGCCCGCGCACCTGCGCCTGCGCGGGTGGCGTGACGAACTCGACGCCGCCGGTCTCGCCGCGGACTCCCGGCTGGTGGCCGCCACCGACGGGTGGGCGCACGCCGACGGAGCACGGGCCATGGCCGGGCTGCTGGACTCCGGCCGTCGTCCGGACGCCGTGTTCGCCTACAACGACCTCATCGCGATCGGAGCACTGCGCGCCCTGTCCGAACGCGGACTGCGGGTGCCGGAGGACGTCGCGGTGGTGGGCTTCGACGACGTGGCCGAGGGACGGTTCGGGGCCGTGACCTTGACCTCCGTCTCACCCGACAAGGCGGCGATCGCCCGTATGGCGGTGGAGTCGGTCCTCGCACAGCTGAACGGCCGGGAGCAGCGAGGCCGACGTATCCGGCCGGGGTACCGGCTGGAGAAGCGGGAGAGCACACTCGGAGTGCATGACGCGGGTGCTCGCGATCGGCGCTGACGGACCGGAAAACCGGGTGCGGTCGGCTGAACCGGCGTGATAGCCAAGCGATGTGACAGACAGACTTGAGTACGCCGCGCTGCTGCAGCTGATCGACGAGCGCTCGGCCGCGTTCCGCAGTGCGGTTGCCGCCGCGCCCGGCCTTGACGCGCCGGTGCCGTCCTGCCCCGAGTGGACGGTGTTCGATCTGGTGCGGCACCTGGGTACGGGCCAGCGCTGGTGGGCCGCGATCGTCGCCGCGGGCCCGGCCGAGGCACCGCCGGCCAAGGTTGCCGCGGAGGTGCCGCGCGAGCTCGAGGCGCTGCTGGCCTGGTACGCCGAGTCGAACGACGTGCTGCTGCGTGCGCTGCGCGAGTCCGGCCCCGACCGCGCGTGCTGGACGTGGTGGAGCGCCGGTGTGTCACCGGCGAGCGCCTGGGGCGTTGCCCGGCGCCGGGTGCACGAGGTGCTGGTGCACACCTACGACGCCCAGCTCGCCGCGGGCGCCGTGCAGCCGATGCCGGCGGAAGTCGCGACCGACGGCGTGGCCGAGTTCCTCGACACCTGCAACTCCACCCCGGCGGCCTGGCCCCACGAGGCCGCCACCATCCACTACCACGCCACCGAGGGCCGCTCCTGGCTCCTCACCCTGGACGGCACCGGCGCCTGGCCCGCGCCCCTCAACGACGACGCCGCGGCGCCGGCCTCGGCTTCGGCCACGGGCTCGGCCGAGCAGTTGCTCCTCTTCGTCTGGGGCCGCCTCACGCTGGACGACCTGAAGACCGAGGGTGACCACCAGGTGTTCGAGCGGCTGATCGCCTGGGAGCCCGAGGAGTAGCCAGTCTCCGCAGGCGCCCCTTGGTCCACACCACCAGGAGAAACCGGTGTCATCCCCGCATCTGCTCACCCCGGAGGGGAAACTCGCCGCCGCGAAGAAGCTGTTGGGCCTCCCCCGCATCGTCGTGATCTGCGGATCCACCCGCTTCATGACCGAGATGAACGAGGCAGATGTGCGCGAGACCATGGCCGGGAAGATCGTCGTCAAACCGGGCATCGACATGAAGTCGCCGCACGCACTTCGGTCCGATCCTGCCGAGGCCGAGGCGCTGAAGACTCGACTCGGCGATCTGCACCGGGCGAAGATCCGCCTCGCTGATGAGGTGCTCATCGTCGGCGACTACATCGGAGACAGCACCCGAGCCGAAATCGCCTACGCCCGGTCACTGGGCAAGCCCCTGCGGTTCACGCACCCCGAAGTCGACCCCGACGCCTGACAGCTCTCGGATCCATGCCATTTGTCATGCATGACCGGGCGACAATTCAACGGGGGCACCGGTCATGTCGGCAATGCCCGCCCGCATGCCCCTGTATTCCGGGCTGCCGCTTTGTCCGGCTCCCGACAGCCGGGCCGCAGCATGAGTGATGTGGACGCATACGATCCGGACGAGTTCTCCGCCGGCCAGGCGAGGCAGCAGTCAGACCCGCGTCACTCCTGATCCGGTCGAGATTCGTTTGACGACGGAGCCGTATGCGCGCCGCGTCGGCTCCTCGCCCGCGCCTTGATTTCTTCGATCACCCCGGTCTTCGCGTCGGCGTAGGCGTTCATGTCGGCCCACTCGCGGGTCACCAGATCGCGCTTGGTGCTCTCGTAGAGGTGCCGGTCGGCCTGATCGACCCGAAGGTGGTCTCTGAGGAGCAGGTAGTCGTCGACGGCTGGATCCGCGTCTTCGAGGATGTGGAGGTGCAAGTCCCGTGCTTCGGTGCGAAGCAGGCGGTGGCCGGGCTCTCGGACACGTAGGACGTATCCGCTCGCGAGCAACGGGTCGAGGTACTCCTCTTCCGCGGTGATGTCGTGGACCGCCACGACGATGTCGATGATCGGTTTCGCGGCCAGCCCGGGGACTGCGGTCGACCCGATGTGCTCGACGACCAACGCCGTGTCTCCCAGGGCGTTCCGGATCCGAGCCGCGTGAGAGGAGTATCGGTCCGCCCATCCGGCGTCGTGTGGCACCAGATACAGCTCGCGCTTCTCGACCCCACCCACAAGCTCGGTGCCGGTGACGTCTTCTCTCCGCCGGTGGTGATGCGCGTCAGCCCTGTTCACCCGCCACATGCTACCGAGCACGCCACACCACCCAACTCCCTGGCTACAGTTGACCCACCATGCCCGGTCTCTTCGGAATCAACCATCTGACACTGTCCACGACCGACCTCGACCGGCTCGTGGCGTACTACACGGAGTTGCTCGGAGCAGCGCTCGCGTTCGAGCGCGCTGCAACCCGTTCTGACCCCCGGATCGCGGTCGTCGATGTCGGCGGGGCCGACCACCTGATGATCGTCGAAACCGCTCCCGCGCCCACCACTGATCTCGATCCCCTCGGCAATGCGGGATGGGGGCTGCGCGTGGGAACGTACGTGCAGCTGTGCGAAGTTCGCGATCGGATCCTGGCTGCCGGATGGCCGGTCGGACAGATCGAGACACTGCCCACGCAGTGGACGATGACAGCTCGCGATCCCGATGGTCGCCCTGTGGACGTTCGAGCCCATCGCCCACGCACTGCGTCGTCGCCACGAACCACTGACTGACTGCCCCGACTTACAGCACCCGCCCGGGTTCAGACGCGGCCAGCGGCGCTGCGGCGGTTGCTTTCATGCGCGATAGATTCCGCTCGCAGGGGGCGTCATCCCGGCGGCCGCCGTGCGGGGAGGAGCTTGATGAACCAGGGAAGTACGGAGAACGGACTGCGCTGGAGAGCCGATGCCCACAGCATCGGCTTCACGCTCACACTCAGCGAGGGCCTCTCGCCGCACGAGTTGCTGTGTCGCGTCGGCGCCGAGGCGCGTCACGTTGTCCCACTCACCCGCTCCGCAGCGTGCGAACTGCTGCTGAGGGACGAGGCGGATGGCATCAGTGACCTCGACGGCTTCCTGGACGGCGAAGACGATGCGGCGGCCGCCAAGCTGACACGCTCCGGCTTTCTGCCCGTCCCGCCCACCACCATCGTCCGGGCGGGCTCGGTGGCGGGCTGGGCTTACGCGCTGGAGGAGTTCACTGTCACACGGGCTCGTACCTCGCTGCGCTGTCCGAGCGAGGGCGGGCGTTCTGTGTGCATCGCAACGCCAAGGGGTTCAGCCGCGTCGGCTACGCCCGCCGCGGCGATGTGGTGACGTCCTTCGAGCCCGGTCTGCCTCACTTGACCGACGGCTCGCCGCCCGAGGTGGCGCTCGGGTTCGTGCACAGCGGTGACGAACCGGGCGATGTCGCGTTCCTGCGGTTCCTCGAGAGCGAGCTTGGCATCTATCTGCCCTGGGAAGAGACGGAAGCAGAGCTTGCGGCAGCTGCCTTCATCTGACTGACGCCCGGACTCCTGGGGATCGAGGGGAAGGCCTCGGACTTTCCTGGTCGTTGCATGTCGATGCGACCGATTGCTTATTTGTCTCATGACAACTAAATTGGGGAGGGCACACTTGCCCCGCCCTGCATGCGTGGTCCCCCAGCCCGCGGCAATCCGCCCCTGCTGTTGAAGGACGTCCTGCGATGAGCACACCTGGCAGACGCATGCCCTGCTCCAACCCCACCCGTCGTCCCCCTCCCGCGCGTCGGCCCACCCGCGCCGTCCAGTGGGCCGGTCGCATGCTGTGCTGGAGTCTCGCCGCCGGCATGGCCACCGCCGCCGCCGATCTGCTCCTCTCCCCGCAAGGCATCCGGTGGCACGCGTTGTGGCCCCTGCCCTGGTACCTCACCGGCGCGGCCGCGATCACCTGGGCATGCCTCCGCGCCCGCGAGAAGGCCGCGCACCGGCAAGTCTCCGAGGAGGAGGACGACGACTCCCACGGCGAGTGGGACCAAGCCGCCTGACCCGACGCCAGCGCCCTCGAGCTGAGGGCATCCATCACGGCTGTGATGGACGTGGGGTCTGCGGGAAGGAGGGTCCCTAACTCAGGGAGGCTGATATGGAACATGTTCAGATCGGGCTTGCCGAGGTGCTGGCCGCGGCGGAGGACGCCGCACCGGTGCACTCCCTCGATGTCGTGGCGCGCAACCTGCGGGACCGGTTCGACGCGCGACGCGTGTCGTTCCTGTTCGTTGACGTCGTCGGGCGCCGTTTGCTGCGGGTCAACGAGGAGAAGACGACCTCACAGGAGCGCGGCGCCGATCAGGTCCCGCTGGCCGACAGCGTGTACGACGAGGTTCTGCGTACCCAGAAGCTGGTGCGCACGGTAGAAGGCACACAAGGGCACCGCGTGCTCGCCCCGGTCAGCAACCGCGGCGACACCATCGGGGTACTGGAGCTCTATCTCGACCACGTGACACCGGACGAGCTGGCACAGGTCGAAGAGGTCGCGCACGCGCTGGCGTACATCATCGTCACCGACCGCAGGTTCACCGACCTCTATTACTGGGGCAACCGCGCCGGTTCGGTCACCCTGGCCGCGGAGATCCAACGCCAGCTCCTGCCCTCGGCCCCCTCCTGCGAAGCCCCCGAGTTCGCTCTCGCCGGCGCTCTGGTCCCGGCCTCCGACATCGCCGGTGACACCTACGACTACAGCCTCGACCACGACACCCTGCACCTGTCCATCACCGATGCGATGGGCCACGACGTCGACGCCTCACTCATCGCCACTCTCCTGGTCAACGCATCCCGCGGTGCCCGCCGCGCCGGGGCAGGCCTTGCCGAACAGGCCCGCCAGACCCACCAGGCCGTCCTCGACTACGGTCGCCGTACCTTTGCCACCGGCCAGCTCCTGCGCATCGCCCTGGACGGGTCCGGCGCACAGCTCGTGAACGCCGGCCACCTCTGGCCGCTGCGGCTGCGCGACGGCGCCGTCGATGAGATCCCGCTGCACATCAACCTTCCCTTCGGTGTGCCCGCCCGGTCCCCCTACCAGGTGCAGGACTTCGACCTGCGCCCTGGTGACCGCCTTGTGCTCTACACCGACGGCATGCAAGAACGCCAAGCCGGATCCGTCGACCTGCCCGGCATCATCCGGGACACCGCTGGTGAGCATCCCCGCGAGGCCGTACGCGCCATGGTCAACGCCGTCACCGACGCCTGCAAGGGCGAGGTGAGGGACGACGCCACGGTCCTGTGCCTGGACTGGCACGGGCCCGCCCCGCAGATCACCACGCGAACACCGGGCGCCTGACGTAGCCCGCGCCGCGCTGTACCACGCGGCACCGGCTGCGGCTCTCACTGAGGGGTCAGATGAGAGCGCAGCCGGTTCAGGATCCGGGTGAGGAGACGGGAGACGTGCATTTGCGAGATGCCGAGCTCGGCACCGATCTCGTACTGGGTCATCTCACGACCGAACCGCATGCCGAGGATCATCCGGTCGCGTTCCGGCAGTCGCGCGATGATCGGCTGAAGTGCCGTCAGCTCCTCGACCAACTCCAAGTCGTGGTCCTCGAATCCGACCTGATCGGCCAGGATGTCGTCCCGTTCCGTTTCGTCGCCGGATGCGTCGAGGGACGCGGCGCAGTAACTGTTGGCTGCTTCGAGGCCCTCCAGTACGTCCTCGGGGTCCCGCTTCACGTAGGCGGCGAGTTCGGCGACGGTGGGTGGGCGGCCGAGCTCCCTTTCCAGGTCCGTGCCCGCGTTCTGCAGGGTCAGACGCAGCTCTTGCAGTCGGCGCGGAACGCGCACGGCCCAGGTGGCATCGCGAAAGAACCGCTTGATCTCGCCCGTGATGGTCGGAACCGCGAAGCTCGCGAACTCGACGCCGCGTGCGGGATCGAACCGGTTGATCGCTTTGATCAGTCCGATACTGCCGGCCTGGACGACGTCCTCGACCGACTCGGTCCGTGAGCGGAAGCGTCGCGCTACGAAGTACACCAAGGTCATGTTGAGTTCGACCAGGGTGTTGCGGACGTACGAGTACTCCGCGGTCCCCTCTTGCAGGGCGTCCAAGCGGGCGAACAGCGGCTTGGACAGGGCTCGGGCGTCAGACGGAGTGATCTTCGCCAGGTCTGACATGCCCAGGATGCGCACCGGCTCCGGCAGCGGGCCGGTCCGTGGGGCTGCTGTGCCGAGCCCGCGGGCATGTCGGACAAGTGACGGTCGGGGTTGGCGGTTACCGAGGGATCCCCTCACGGTTCTCACTCTCCGCTCCAGCGATCTTTCCGTGCGGTTATGTGTGCACGGACTGTTACCCCTGCTTCACATCCATACACTCTCGGTGACGAGAATGTCGAAAGCTGCAGGGTGCCGTCCCGGTCGCAAGAGTGCCGTCGACACATACCGGCGGGTCCACGCGAACAGATCCGACCGGCGCGGTCAGGCGGTCAGTGTCGCAAGCTCTGCGTTGGCGCGCTCGGTGACCAAGGCGAGGACGCGGCCTGCGGCGGCCAAGTCCTCGGTGGGGATCCCGCCCCAGATGCGGGCGGAGAAGGGGGCGCTCTCCGCGGCGACGGCGGCGAGGAGCTCGCGCCCCGCGTCGGTGGGGCAGAGGTGCTCGCCGTCGGGGACGAGCAGCTGCTTGGTCCGCAGTTCGTCGAGCGTGGCGCGGATGTCGGCCGGGTCCGCCTTGAGGGAATGCTGGACCTGGGCGAGGAGGTCGTCCGGCGTCTGCGGGGCGTCGGAGGTGACGGCGGCGCGCAGGGCGACCTGCTGCTGGAACGTGGCGCCGTGCCGGGCCAGGACGCCCTCCAGGACGCCGCGGGCGCCGTAGTGGGCCAGGGCGAGGACACGGGCGTTGGCGAGGGGTGTGGTGGGTTGATTCGGCAGTGGTCATGGCATTGCCCTTCGCTTGCTCTCGTCGTTCGGAATGGGTGGAGCGAGAGGTGCGTCGAGCAGGGTCGCCAGTTCGCCGGTGAACGCACGCGTCCGCGGGGCGTCGAGGCCGCCGAGTGGCTCCAGCAACTGCTGGAGCAGTTCCTGGACCATCCCGATGGCCTGTCGCGTGACGGCCTCACCCTGCTCGGTGAGCGCGAGTTGTACGGCGCGTGGGTCGCGGGGATCGCGGGTGCGAGCGATGAGATCGGCCGACTCCAGGGCGCGCGCCAGCTTTGAGACGTACAGCGCCTCCATACCCGTGTGGTCGGCGAGTTGGCGCTGACTAGGACGCTCGCCGACGCGCTGCATTCCGTACAGCGACGCGACCAGCGAGTACTGCGCGTGGGTGAGACCCAGCGGAGCCACCGCGCGGTCGACCGCGACGCGCCACTTGTTGGCGAGCCGCCATACGAGGAATCCAGGCGTCGGACTCGGTGAACCCTTACTCATGGGAGATAGAGTACATGGGCATTATATCCATGGCTACTATGCCTCGAGCATCTCGCAGCTGCCGCAAGCGTCCTCTTCTGGAACCGGCGTAGACGGTGGCTCAGGCACGAAGGGACAGGTAGTAGTCGCCGACTCCGGACAGGTAGTCGGGGTCGGCTGTCTCGCTGTCGGTGGCGAAACGGGGAGCGGCCTTGATCTCGTCCCGGGACGGTGCGACGTGCACCTTCTGCGCCTCGGTGTCGATGCCGGTGACGGCGCCCGCGGGGATCAGGACGCTTCTGCCGAACTTCCACACCCCGGTGTCGACGACGAGGTGCTGCACGCCGGGCTGGTCCTGCTGGCGGTCCACATGCCCGATGACGCCGTCGGCGGCCTCCACGGTGAATCCCACCAACGACTGCTGGGCCCCGTGCCCGATCTCCGGCGCGTACATCCACACACTTCCCATTGGGTCCCTCTCCTGTCCTCGGCAACCGAACCGCGGCGCCGTTCTCAGCTCTATGCTTCCCTCTCTTCCCCGGCACCTGCCGGACAACCAAGGGGAAACACGAAGGGATGGTGGTGTGCGGCGTTGACGCGTGAGTGACCGATACGGGGTCGTCCTCCCGACCCCCGTGGCGGGAGGACGACCCCGGTCCTTTGGGCGGCCGCCCGGTCAGTACAGCTTGTCGACGGCCGTGCTCGTGGTCTTCTTGAAGGCGGCCACGGGCGCGTTCCGGAAGTCGCCCATCTGTCCCCACTTGACGACGGTGACGGTCCTGCCGTCCCGCCCGACCGACAGCAGGGCGATGTCCGTGGCGCCCCAGGACGTCTCGGTGTGCAGGCCGCGGACGCGGGCGCCCTCCTCGACCGGCAGCTTGCCGTAGTTGCGGCCCTCGGCCTCGACGTCGGGCGAGGACTCCTCGATGCGGTCGGCGCAGGTGCGGATCAGGTCGTCGTAGTGCTTCGCCAGGGCCTTGGCCTGAGCGGCCGTGCCCGTCACGACGGTCAACTGCACGGCGCTGGTGTCCAGGTCGGTCCAGAACTGCCGGTGCCGGTAGTCGTACGAAGGCACGCCCTCCGTGCTCACGCAGAGGCCGAGTTCCTCCGGGAACCCGTCGGTGACGGGCCCGGCGGTCCAGGTCGACGTCGGGTGCGGCGGCAGCTGGGAGGCCGACAGGAACGCGGGCGCGGCAGCCTTCGGGGCGGCGACGGCCGGTGCCGTGAGGACCGTGCCTGCCGCGAGGGCGGCGCAGGTGAGTGCGGTGAGCGCGCTCGTTCGGATGCGCAGGGCCATGGTTGTTCCCCCGTGGACGGTGCGTGGACGTGGATGCCGCGGGGGCCGGCTGGTCGGCCCGGGCCTGGTCGGTGCGGCACCAAGAGCATCAGCGCTCACGGCGGCCGGGCGCAACAGCCGACGGCCGATCAGGCAGGGTGGAACCATCCCAGCCCGTCCGACGTGCAGGTACATGGGGTGCCTGGGATACCGTCCCGGGCCAGATGGGTCGTACGAGGACGGGTGGACCTGTGTCGGCACAGGAGGACGGCGACGGCATCGACGAGGTGGCCGAGTTCGCGGCGCTGCTGCGGGCGCTGAAGGAGCGCACGGACCGCAGCTACGGCTCGCTGGCCCGCCGTCTGGGCATGAACACCTCGACGCTGCACCGCTACTGCGCGGGCGACGCGGTGCCGCTCGACTTCGCCCCGGTGGAACGCTTCGCGGCGCTGTGCGGGGCGACCTCGGAGCAACGCCTGGAACTCCACCGCCGGTGGCTCACGGCAGTGGCGGCCCGCCACCGGCCTCGTACGGCGGAGACGGCTGAGGCGACTGAGGCGACTGAGGCGGCGGCGAGCACGCCCGGTGCCGCGGAAGCGGAAGCGGAAGCAGGGAACGACGCGGCAGACGGGCCGGACACAGTGGTGGAGGGCGTCACCGCACCGAAGACGGCGCCGACGGTCGGCGGCGGACCGGTGACCGCACCGGATGCCGCACCGAAGGCCACCAGCGGCTCGCCCGCCGAAACGGCTGCTCCTGCTCCGGGACCGCCCCGGGCACCCGCGTCCTCGCTCCCGCGCCACTCCTGGTACCGCCGTAGACGTCTCGTTGCCGGGCTGGCCTCCGTCTGTGCCGTGCTCGCTACGCTCGGGACCCTGTCCGCGCTGCCGGACGGGCGGCGGTCGTCGGGCGACGGTCCTGCCCAGGCCGCCGGTCCGAGGGCGTCCGGTACGGCGGAGGCCGGGGCGGCGGGACGGCGGGGCGCCTCCCCCAGCCCCAGCGGCACCCCCACATCCGGTACCTCCGGCACCTCTGGCACCTCCGGCACCTCCGAGCGGCGGCCTTCGGGCTCCGCCAGTCCGAAGGAGAAGCCGGGCACCTCTCACCCGCCCGGCGCGACGTCCGCCCCCTCTCGCGGCGAACAGCCCGCCGGGCTGCCGCTCAGCTGGTCCGTCAACTCACAGGCCTGGAAGCTGGGTTGCGGTCACGACTACGTCATCGCCAAGCCGCCGAGCCAGGTCCCCCCTCCCCCTGCCCCGCAGGACGCGGCGCCCTGGGCGGCGACGCAGAGCGCGGTGCACGGCGGTGAGACGCTGGTGCAGTTGTCCGTGCAGGGGCGCAGCGACACGGCCGTCGTCCTGGAGGCGCTGCGCGTGCGCGTGGTCGGCCGCACGGCGCCGGCCGAGGGCAACGCCTACGCCATGGACCAGGGCTGCGGCGGCTCGATCACTCCCCGGTCGTTCGCCGTGGACCTGGACAAGGACCGCCCCATCGCCCGCGCGGTCGCCGGGAACGACTCCGGCACGCCGATCCCGGCCGTACGCATGCCCTACCGCGTCTCCGCGAAGGACCCCGAGGTGCTGCTGGTCACGGCCGGGACCAGCTCGTGCGACTGCCGTTGGTATCTGGAGCTGGACTGGTCCTCCCAGGGCCGCACGGGCACCGTCCGCATCGACGACGACGGCCGCCCGTTCCGCACCAGCGCCATCAAGGGTCTGACGCGGTACATGTACGACACCCTCGGACGCCGGTGGGGGCCCTACGGCTGACCGGCGCCGATGGTCACAGCTCCGCGGAAGCGGTCCGGCGAGAGTGTCGCCATCGTGTCGAGCGACAGGTCGGGAACGGGCAGCGGATGGGCATCCATGCACCCGGAGCATCTGTCGCCACTGCCCGAAGGAGAGACCCGTCGCCTGCCGGAACGCGCGTGGGCAGTTGCAGCGTGAACTGGCGCTCGGCGGGGCGCAGCACGTCGAACACGACCGCCTCCGCCCGTGCCCGGGCCGCCGCGTCGAGAGCCGTACGGGAGAGATGGGTCAACAGGGATTCGAGCAACGGTGTCATCGCGATGGCCTTCGGTTTCCCGCCGCCACATCCCGGGGCCCGCCCCACCACGGGACGAGCCGACCACGTCGACGAGTCCATCCGGGCAGCCGGGACAGGGTCCGTGCGCTCCGGTCGGGATGGTGCCGGAAAAGTCGGCGGGCCCCGCCGGGCTTTAACAGGGGCTCCTGCGGGATACCTGAGTGCCGAGCATGAACCACGCCCTCAGGAGGCTCACGAACATGAACGACAACGGCAGGACCGGAGGCATCGACCCGCAGACCATTGCCGAGCCGAAACCGCCCTACCCCAAGCAGCGGCAGCAGGCCCCGGGGCTGGAGCGGGACATGCGTCCGCGGCCGCGCTACGAGGCGAAGCGTTACCGTGCGGCGGACAAGCTCCGCGGCAAGGTCGCGCTCATCACCGGCGGAGACTCGGGTATCGGCCGTGCCGTCGCGCTGCTGTACGCGCGTGAGGGCGCGGACGTGGCGATCGTCCACCTCCCCGAGGAGCAACCGGACGCCGAGGAAACCCGCGACGCGGTCCAGGCCGCGGGGCAGAGGTGCCTGCTCCTGCCCGGCGACCTCGCCGACGAATCCTTCTGCCGGGAGACGGTCGAGCGGACCGTGCGAGAGCTGGGCGGCCTGAACATCCTGGTGAACAACGCGGCACACCTGAACAGCCAGACCGATCTCTCGCAGCTCAGCTTCGAGGACTGGGACAGGTCCTTCAAGGTCAACGTGTACGCCTACTACCACCTGGTACAGGCCGCACGCCCGCATCTCCGCGCCGGTGACACGATCATCGCCACCGCCTCGGAGGAAGCCCTCAGGGGCAGCGACACCATGATCGACTATGCGGCGTCGAAGGCGGCGCTGGTCAACTTCACCAAATCCATCGCCCAGCACCTCGCCAAGGACGGCATCCGCGCGAACGTGGTCGCACCCGGCCCCACCTGGACGGTGCTGAACGTCGCCGACCCGAACATGCCGCAGGAAGGTCTGGCCCATCTGGGCAGCGAGGGCCCGCTCGCGCGGGTCGCGCAGCCGGAGGAGATCGCGCCGACCTACGTGTACCTGGCCTCCGACGCCGATTCCAGCTTCACCGTCGGCGAGGTCATCGCCGCCACCGGCGGCATCACCACCACCGACTGACCGGCCCGCCGTCGGCTCACGAAGCGCCGTCGAGGACCTCGCGCAGTCGATGCGCGAACTCGTCCGGCTTGCCGGGATATCCGAACTCTCCGTCGCAGAAGCCGCCGTGATGGCTCGGGAACACGCTCACCCGCTGCCCGAGCAGCTCGGCGGCCGCGACGGAGGTGCGCCCGGTCTGCAGGTCTTCGGACTCCTCGCCCACGGCGATCACGATGCGGGTGGGCGCGGCGGCGAGCAGGTCGGCATCCGGCCGATAGCTGCTGACCGCCCACGACCGGTCGGACAGCAGTGGGTCGTCGCATGAGCCGTCGTCCTCCGTGGGCAGCCCGAACGCGGCGGGATCGGCCTCCGGCTGCTCGAAGTAGGCGTCGGTGAACTCTCCCTTCCAGGAGGTCATGGCCACGAAGGCGGCCATCCCCGCTCCCCATCCGCGCTTCTCGTAGACGTCCCGCAGGGCGGCCCGCGCCCGCACGGCCGCGGGGCCGTCCGGCGTGAGGGTGATGAGCGGCGGCTCGTGCGCGACCAGAGTGGTCACGTCCGCGGGGTACCGCTCCACGACCGCGAGGGCCGTGATCGCTCCGCCGCTGCTGGCGAACATCTCGACCGGCCCGGCCCCGAGCGCCTCGATGACGGCGTGCACGTCGTCGGCCTGAGTCTGCGGTGTGTGGTCGGTCCGCCCGTCCTTGCGGGTGCTGCGACCGAGGCCGCGCGGGTCGTAGGTGGCCACGGTCCGCTCGGGGAAACGCGCGGCGAGCGCGGCGAAGCCGGTGGCGTCCATGGGCTGCCCGATCATGAACAACGGCGGGCGTCCATCCGTGGGCGGCAGCGGTCCGCGAACGTCGTAGACGAGGTCCGCGCCGGCCGTCTTGAGCGTGTAGGTCTCCATGCCCGTACAGACCGGCCCCGCCCCGGAAACTCATCGCCGCGGCGGACGCAGGTTCACGGCGGGCACGACGGGCGTCCGGCACGTCGCCGTCGGATCGCGGACCGAGTAGGACGGAGCAGGACCGAGTAGGACGGAGCAGTACTCAGGGTGTTCGGGCCGTCGTCCGGCCGGCACCGTCACCACCTCGCCGTCCCCAGCCCCTGTCTTCGCCCCGACACAGCACGGTCGCCTTCCGATCCGAGCGCGAGGGAGCCGGTGACCGGCGGCTCGACCAGGATCAGCCGGCTTCTTCCCGAGAACGCGTCGCCTCCGTACGATGGCTCCGTGATCCGCAGCCGACGCCGCCCCGCCGCCCCGCGGTCCCGTGTGCTCATGCCGTACGGCTGTTGTTGATCCTCACCGCGTGACCGCTGTGCCGTGCCGGGCAGGGAGCGTGTCGTGTCCTCCCCGCCTCCACGGCCGGTGCTGCCGCCGTCCCTTCGTCCCTCCAGGACGGTCGCGCCTCCCTCTCTACGCCCGCGTGGGGGCATGTCCCCGCGCCCGCCTGCGAAAGGCAGACCCTGATGCAGATCCCCGAATCCGCCTACGACCGACGCAGACTGCGGCAGTGGCTCTCCGGAGAAGCCCGGGCCGACGGTGTCTCCAGGCGTGACATGCTCCGGCTGTTCGCCGCCGCCGGACTCGCCGGCGCGGCATCCGCGGCGTCGCCCGGCACACCGGCCGCCGCCGCCACGGTCGCTGCCCCCGGCATCGTCAAACCGCTGCCCGAGGACCTGTTCACGGTGCGGGGCACGAACGCCGAGACGCGCTTCGCCGCACTGGCGCACACCGGCTACCACACCCCCAACGACCGCTTCTTCGTCCGCAACCACACCGCGACACCACTCCTCACAGCGGCCGACTGGAAGCTCACCGTCTGGGGCGACGGCCTCGAACGGCACCGCGCCGTCGACTTCTCCCTCGCCGACTTGAAGAAACTGCCGTCCGTCACGCACAGCGCCTTCGTGGAGTGCGCGGGCAACGGCCGGAGCCACTTCACCAGCCAGCAGGGCCAGGAGGTCAGCGGCACCCCCTGGACCCTCGGCGCGATCGGTGTCGCCCGCTGGCGTGGGGTACGCCTGGCGACCGTCCTCGAACGCGCGGGCCTCGGCCGCAGGGCCGTGGACGTCCTGCCCCGGGGCCTCGACGACGACTACGTCACCGCCGACGGCACGAACCTCGGCCGGGTCCGCCGCCCGCTGCCGCTGTCCAAGGCGCTGGACGACGTGCTGCTGGCCTACGAGATGAACGGCACCCCGCTTCCACCCGACCACGGGCACCCCGTGCGGCTCATCGTGCCCTCGTGGATCGGCATCGCCTCCATCAAGTGGGTCGGCGACATCCAGGTGTCCGCCCGACCGCTGTACTCACCGTGGAACACCGACTTCTACCGCCTGTTCGGCGACGCCCACCCGGACGGCGGAAGCGCCCCACTGACCCGGCAGACGCTCAAGAGCGCCTGGGAGCTGGACGAACGGGCGAACCTCACGGCGGGCGTCACCCACCGGCTCACGGGGCGCTCCTGGTCCGGGGCGGGCGGGGTCGTGCGGGTGGACGTGAGCACCGACGGAGGCAGCGAGTGGAAGGCCGCCCGGCTCCACGACGCGCCCCGGCGCGACGGCTGGGTGCGGTGGTCGACTCCCTGGCGTCCGCCGGCGCCCGGCACCCACACGTTGCTGGCCCGGGCTACCGACACCACGGGGCGGACCCAACCGGACGCCACCGTTCACAACACCCAGGGCTACCTGTTCGACGCGGTCGTACGGCACGCCGTCAACGCGGTGTGACGCTCCGGCCGGTCCAGAGACAGCCCGCCTCGCGGCAGCCCGCGGGTGCTGTACCGAGGGGCTGTCTCACCCGGCCAGTTCACCGAGGAGAGTCCAGGTGCGGCGCCGGTCGGCGTCTCCCGCGATCTCGGTGCCGGAGAAGACCACCTCCGTCGCCCCGGCGTCCCGGTAGCGCCGTACTTCGGCCGCGACCGTCCGCTCGTCGCCAATCACCGCCACATCGGACGCCCGGCGTCCGCCGGACCACTCGATGACACGCGCGTAGGACGGGATCTGTTCGTAGAACGCCAGTTGTTCGGTGGCCTTCTCCCGCACCTCGTCCACGTCGTCCGTCACGACGCCGTGGACGAGGGCGACGATCCTCGGCGCGGGTCGGCCGGCGGCTTCGGCCGCCGCGGTGAGGGCCGGGACGATGTGCGTCTCCAGTGCGCGCGGGCCTGCCAGGTAGGGCAGGATCCCGTCCGCCAGTTCACCGCTGACTCGCAGGGACTGCGCTCCCATCGCGGCGACCAGCAGGGGAACGCCTGCTTCCGCGCCGGGTACGCGGGCGGGGACCGGCGTGCGGGCCGTGACCAGTTCGCCCTGGAAGTCGGCGGCGCCGGTCTGCGTCAACTGCCGCAGCGCGGTGAGGAACTCGCGCAGCCGGGCGATGGGCCGTTCGAAGGGCAGGCCGAAGCCGCCCTCGGTGAGAAGCTTGGTGCCCAGCGCCAGTCCGAGGTGGTAGCGGCCGTGCGTGGCCGCCTGCGCGGTCTGGGCCTGGCTGGAGACGATCAGGGGATGCCGTCCGAAGACGGGGATCGCAGAGGTGCCCACGTGGAGCGTGGGCACCTCGCGTCCGACGATTGCGGCGAGTTGGGGCGAGTCCGCGCCGAAGGTCTGCCCGAACCAGGCCGAGCGCAGCCCCGCGGCCGCGGCCTCACGGGCCAGTTCCACCGAGGCGTCGACCTGGTTCCGCGCGTCGCTCGCGTTGAGCGCTACTCCTACTGTCATGCCGGTGAAAACCTCTGGTCTCCGATACGGCATTCCGGGTCCCGTGTGACGGCTTCCTTTCAGTTGTGTGTACGGGACGGCCCGGGCACGGTCCGGAGGTCTTCCCCGCCTGGTGCCCCGCACCTGGATGGTCATGGGAAGAACGGCAGTGATTGTGCGAGTCCGCTTGCCACTCTTCCGGAAGGTCCGACCTGATGCTCGGCATGGTCGTACGGGACGTCCGCCCTCGCGCTTCGACGCCAGAGCGGTAACGACTCCCTGCTTCAACGCGCACGCCTGTTGTCGGCGAGGTGTCGGAGATCTGTCGACGGTAGGGGTGATCTGTCGGCGGTATGTCGGTGGAGGTTGCGACCTTGGGCGGGCCGGTGCTCTCTCCGAGTACCGGCCCGCCCAGAGCGCAAGGAGCCTGTCATCGTGTCTTCCGCATCCCCGAGCCCCGCGTGGGACGTGCACCGTCTGCCGTCCGCGGAGGGCAGGAGCATCCTGGTCACCGGGGGCAACGCCGGGATCGGCTACTTCGCCGCGGAGCAGCTCGCCGCCACCGGCGCCGTCGTCGTACTCGGCAGCCGGGACCGCGCGAAGGCGGACGCCGCCATGGCGTCGATCCGCTCGCGCGTCCCCGGCGCTCAGGTGCGGCACCTCCCGCTGGACCTCGCCGACCTGGCGTCCCTGAGGACCGCCGTGGACGGGCTGAACCTCGATTGCCTCGACGCGGTGGTCTGCAACGCTGGGGTCGCGCTCGACGACCCGCCGCGTCGGGAGACGGTGGACGGCCACGAGCTGATGTTCGGCACCAACCACCTCGGCCACTTCGCGCTGACCCGGTGGCTGGCCCCCCTGCTGTCCGCGGCGCCGGCGGGCCGCGTCGTGACGGTGGGAAGCTTCGCGGCGCGGTCCGAGCGCCTGGACCTGGACGACCCGCAGTCGACCCGGGACTACCGGCCCAAGCGCACCTACGGCCGGTCGAAGCTGGCGCAGATGTGCTTCGGCTTCGAACTGGACCGCCGCCTGCGTGCCGTCGGCAGCACGGTGCTCAGTGTGGTGGCTCACCCCGGCGGCGCGCTGGACTCCCTCACCCCGTCCCGCCCGCCGGTACACGTGACGACCCCCGGCGAGCGGCTGCGCGCCGTGCCCGCCGGGTTCCTGGTGCAGGGCAAGGACGCCGGAGCCTGGCCCGTCGTCCGTGCCGTCCTCGACCCGGAGGTGCGGGGAGGGCAGCTGTGGGGTCCACGGGTCTTCGGCCTGCGTGGCCTCCCGAGGCGTGAGCCCGTCCCGTCCCACATGGCCGACCCGGCCGTCGCTGCCCGCCTGTGGGCCGTCAGCGGTGAGCTGGTCGGCACCGACGACCCGCACCTCGGCTTCCGGTAGGCGGCGGGCAGCGCCGTGCCGGGGCGGCTGGCCGTCACCGGGTACGACGACATCGACGCGGCGTCGATGGTCTCCCCCGCGCTGACGACGGTCGTCAACCCGGCGCGGGAGATCGGCCGTTCGGCGGCCCGGCTGTGAGCACGGTGCGCTGCGGTAGTCGGGGCACGGAGGCGGTCGGCGACCAGGGTGGCGGCGCCGGTCCGGGCCGCCACCGGGGCGGTCAGTCGTCGAGGGCCTCGAGGACGTCGGTGAGGTCGACGAACTTGAAGCCCGTGGCCTCCCGGTCGCCGTTCTCCGGAGCCATGTGACCGTCCTGGACGACGAGCAGGCCGTTCGGGTACCTGCTGCCGAGAGGCTCCGCGAGTACGTCCGCGCCGTCGCACTCCTCGGAACCGTCCAGCGAGGCGGACGCGGCACTCACGCGGAAGCCGCCCTCGTACTCGTAGCCGTCGGACCGTTCGCGGTCGTAGGCGACGAAGGTGTCGTCGCCCTGGCTGGAGGTGAGCAGGTAGCCGTCGCCGTCGTCCTGCTTCAACAGGGTCAGGCCCTCGACGTCGGCGGACACGCGGCGGCCCCCGAATCCGGGGTCGTCACCCGCCACGCACTCGTCGGACGCCTCGTCGTAAGTGGCCGGCACACCGTACTCGCGGACCTTGTCCTGAAGGACCGGCCTGCCCCTGAGATCGGCCGGCAGCCGCCAGACGCCCACATCCTCCTGCCCGGCGAAGAGCATGCCCGTCTCCGGGTCGACGACCATGCCCTCGACCTGCGGGCCTTCGCCGGGCTCTCCGCAGGGTGACCATTTCGTGCCGTCGGGCATCGTGAAGGCGGCGGGCAGGTCCAGAGTGCGGATCTTCCGGTAGGACACCGTGCCGGCGCGCGTCGCGGTCAGTTCCAGCAGCGCGACGCGGGTGGTCGCGTTCTGGCTGACGAGCGCGTAGGACGTGCCGGTCGCGGAGTCGGTGTACGTGGCCAGGCCGTAGGCGGTGCTCTCCTCGTTGACCTGCTCCTGCGAGCCGGAGAAGATCCACGGCGCCGAGGCGTCCGTGACATCGGTCAGCGGGGCGCCCGGCCGGTCGCCGTCGACGCGGTAGACGCGGAGCTTGTCGCTGCCGCGGTCGCTGACGACCGCCAGGTCGGCGGCGCCGGAGCCCAAGGGCATCCCGTGCACCAGGTCGACGTTGTTGAAGCGCCCGGGAGCGTCGTCCTCGCCGGGCGCCGCGGGCGCGGGGACCGACTGCACCTGCCGGGCGTCGAGGTCGTAGACCCGCAGGCCGCCCTCCTTGGCCGTGGCGATGACGAGGCTGGCGTCCGGGTCGGCGGAGTTGCGCCAGATCGCCGGGTCGTCGGCGTTCGCGTTGCCGCCCTCGTCGTCGTCGAACAGCGCGGCGGTCTCGGCCCGGGGGACGACCGCGGACGGCGCGGCGGGCGCCGAGGCACCTGCCGGAGGCACGGCCGCGACGGCGGCGGTGAACACCAGGGTCGCCGTCGCCGCGACGACACCGCAGCGGCGTCTTGTGAACGCGTACACGCATGGTCTCCTTCGTCAGGGAGCGTACGGAGCCGACGCGCATCCGGCGTCGGGCTCGCGACCGCCCCCACCACTGGGACGACGTCACATGGTCGAGAACGCAGGCGGAGGGCGCGCATCACCTTGGCAGCCCAGAGACGACGGATACATGGCCCCAGGGTGAATGAAGCGCCCGCCGCACGGCCCCTCCCCAGTGGTCAACCACGTCTCCAGTGCCGAGACTGTTCGGTACTGCCCCGCCGCACCCCGCTGGAGGCCCGAGCGTCCATGGATGATCTCCCCTCGGGACCCGACGCACGTGCCCGTCTGGAACTGACGGCGATCAGAGAACTGCTGAAGTCGCAGCGTCGGCGCATCCATTCCTACGCCCGGGCACACCGGTCCCCGTCCCAGGGGCCGGTCCGGCCGACGGTGCTGCCGACCGCCGCGTTCCCCGGCGGACGCGAGGTTCTCGACGCCCTCCCCGTGCCGGCCCTCCTCCTGACCCCCGTGTCCGGCGACGACGGCGACATCGTCGACGTCCACTGCACGAGCCACAACGCGGCAGCCGTGGCCTACGCGGCCGAGCGGTTCCCGGACAGCCCGGTCCCCGATTGGTCGGGGCCGGTGTCGTTGTACGAGCGGTTTCCCTCCCTGTACCGGACGCCCCTGCCCGGGATGATCAGTCGCGCGCACCGCGACCACGAGGTCCAGGGGCCCACGGCCGTCGAGTGGGTCGCCAACGCCACGTCGGGACCGGTGCGGCTCATCGCCGACGTCCGAGTGGGCCCCTGCGGTGACCAACTGCTGCTCACCTGGGAACGCGGGCACCGCCTCCTCATGTCGGCCGCGGCCCAGCGCCTGGTGCGCACATGCTGGGCGGAGTGGAACCTCGGAGACGACGGCGTCGAGCCCTCCCGGGGGTTCCGCCAGGCACTCGGACTGCCGGAGAGCGACCCGCTGCCCACCCTGTCCGACCTGGCCGGCGCCGCCACGCCCGACAGCCTGCCCGGCCTCTACCAGATGCTCTACGAGGTCATCCTGCGCAAGCGGACGGCCCACTGCTCCCTGCGCCTGCACAGCACGCCCGGCCGGATCACCCGCATGACCGCCGAGCCCGTACGGATCGCCCCCGGCAGCCTGGTCTGGGGAGTCCGCGCCGTGTTCACCGACGTCACCGCCGAGCGCCGCCGCCGCGAATCGGCGGACCACGCCGAGCGGGAGGCACGCCGTCAGCGCCAGCACGTCAAGACACTCGGCGAGGTCGCGGAGGCCCTGCGGGAAGCGGTACTCCCGCACTTCCACGACGAGCTGGCCTCCTACGGTCTGCAGGCAACGGTCGTGTACCGGCCCGACGCCCGCGAGGCCGGAGTGGGAGGCGACTGGTACAAGGCCCGCAGGCTTCCCGACGGCCGACTCCTCGTCGCGCTCGGAGACGCCCGGGGACACGGGCTGGCCGCGGTCACCCTGATGGCGAAACTGCGCTATGCGCTGGCCGGACTCGCGTACACGGAGCAACCCGTCGAGCAACTGACGTACTGGCTCAACGAAACGGCCTGCGCGGACGGCATCGAGTCCACCGCCACCGCCGTCATCGCCCGGTACCACCCCGAGCGGTCGCTGCTCAGCTGGACGTGCGCCGGGCACCCCAACCCGGTGCTGGTCCGCGACGGCCGCGCCACGCCCCTGCCGTCTCCCCCGGGCGGGCCGGGCCTCCCCCTCGGCGTCCTGCCCTGCACGTCCTACACCGCCGCCGGGGCAGCGCTCCGCACCGGCGACATCGTCCTCATGTACTCGGACGGCCTCACCGAACGCCGGGGCAGCGACCCGGACCAGGACACCCTGCGCCTCCTCGACGCCGCCGCGCTGTCCTTCCGGACGACGGCCCCGGGCCCGGGCCGTGACGAGCTGCACAGCTACGCCGAGGACCTCGTGGCGCGCCTCGACGGCCCGCACCGCACGGACGACGCCACCCTCCTCGTCCTGCGGCGGATCACGCCGCACTAGCCGCCATCGCTCCGGATTTCGACGCCGGTCAGCGGGCCGGTGGGTCTGTGTCGCCGTCCTGATCGGCCGAGTGAAGCAGTTCGATGACGCGTTCCTCGTACCGGACGCGGGCCGGGGAGAAGTCGTACGGCATCCTGCCGACGGCCTCCATCGCGCTCATCCTCACCCCGGCTCCTTCCTCGCCGGCGTGCTCGTCCTCCCGGTCCAGGAGGGCGTCGAGGGCCTCCTCCAGTCCTGACCCTTCGATGGCGGCTGCCAGGGCGCTCTCGTGAGCACATCGCCGGGCGGCCAGGTCTTCGACGCCGGGCGCGTCGGGGGCCACGGTGTCGTCCAGGGCCGCCTCGGCCTCGGCCAGCCGGTCCTCCTCGGCCCGCAGCTCGGGGTGGGTGGCCAGGACGATGAACCGGTGGGCCTGGGCGGCGGCGCCCAGGGGGCCGAAGACGCGCTCCGTGACCAGGAGGGTGTCGAGGTCGGCGGAGCGCAGGGCTCCGGGCGGCAGCTCGCGCAGGAGGCCGACGACCAGCGGGGAGAGCAGGCCGAGGGGGCTGCCCGCCTCGCGCAGACGGTTCACGGCGACCCGCTGGGCCTCGATGGCGGCCGCCTTGGCGGCGAGGGACTCCTCCAGGCGGGCCAGGGACTGGCCGACCTCGGTCGCGCCTTCGAAGGAGGCGTGGATGTCCTCCAGGGGAACACCCGCATCGGCCATCCTGCGGATCCACAGCAGGCGGATCATGTCGTCGTATCCGTAGCGGCGGCGGTCGTCGCCGCCGCGTTCCGGTTCGGCGAGGAGCCCGATGGCGTGGTAGTGACGGATGGCGCGGGGTGTGGTCCCGGCGAACGCGGCGGCATCGCCGATCTTGACCCGGCGGGGAATCGCAGGAAAAGGCATGCGGGGAACCTCTCGACGTCGTGCTCGCCGCCTACTGGACCACATGCCGCTACGGCACATGCAATCCCCGCTGTCGGACCGCTGCACGGGTGGAGGACGTCTCAGCCGACGTGAGGCCCGGCCCAACCGGTGGCGGCGACCACCTCCCGCGCGATGTCCACGACGAGCCGTCCGTCCGTCGCCACGCGCACGGTGTCGGCGGGGGCCTGCCGGTCCAGGAGCCGCGCCTTGCGGACACTTCCTGCCAGCTCCTGCTCCAACTCCGAGCCGAGTTCCCGTCCCGACAGCCGCTCGCGGGCGGTGGCGTCCGAAGCGGTGAGCAGGACCCGTGTGATCCCCACTCCGGCCCCCATGGCACGCTCGAACATGCCTGTCGCCGCCGGCAGCACACTCATGGTGTTCGTGTAGATCAGGCGTCTGTAGCCGCGCCGGGCGAAGTTCGCCCACACGGCGGTCAGATTGATCTCGGTGATCTCCGCGCGGTGAGGGTCCCCGTCCGGAGCCGGATGCACCTGCCCCATGAAGTCACCGTCGATGATCGCGTGAGCGACCGCCTCGGAGCGCAGCAGCGCCGAAACCTCCCACCCCACCGTCGTCTTCCCGACCCCGGCTCGTCCTCCGAGGAGCAGAACTTCCGCGTGTTCCACGGGGGTCGGCTGTGTCATCGAGGACCGGCCCGCGCCGTTCAGGGTGCTCCTCCTTTGCGGCGGCGGGGCGCGGCCGAGCGGGGCGGTGCCGAGCGCATGTGGTCGCGCACCGGCGCCAGCAGGCGGGCGAGAGTCTGGACGTCGGTGCGTGAAAGCGGTTCGAACAGGAGGCCGCTGACCACCTCGACGTGGCCCGGCAGCACCTTCGCAAGCAGCTCGCGCCCGGCATCGGTGAGGGTGACGGTGATGCTCCGCTCGTCGTCCGGCGAGGGGGCACGGACGACCAGGCCGTCCTTTTCGAGCAGACCGACCTGGTACGTCAGGCCGCTGCGGCTGTAGACGACGCCGTCGGCCAGGTCGGTCATGCGGTGGCTGCCCGTCGGCGAGTCTCCGAGGCGGGCCAGGAGCTGGAACTGCACGTAGCTGAGGCCGCCGGTGTCGCGCAGCTGCTGCTCGACCGCATGCCGGAGCAGGCTCGTGACCTCGATGAGGTCGAAGTAGGCGCCGAGCTGCACGGGGTCGAGCGATGGCGGTGAATCAGGCATGACCGGAGTGTACTGCTTCGAATTCGAAGTGTGAGATCGCCGCCGTTCACGGACGCACCCCCCTATGCGGACAGTGCCCCGCTCTGTTCCGCCCTGCGGCGGCGCGCGCTCAGGCGGGAGCCGGACTCGCGGCGGGCGGCGCGGCGCAGCAGCGGGACGGCGAGGAGGAAGCCGAGGACGGTCCAGGCGGTCAGGACCAGGGCGACCACGGGCAGTTCCCAGGAGCCTGCCGCCTCGGCGGTGCGCGCCGCGTCCGGCAGCAGCGCCGAACGCAGGCCCTGTGCCATCCACTTGAGCGGGAAGACGGAGGCCACCTGCTGGACCGGCACGGGCAGTGAGGTGATCGGGAACACCGTCCCGGACGTGACCAGCAGCCCCATCACCGGCAGCATGATGCGCCAGCGCCTCGCGCGGGTTGGGCAGCACGGCGCCGATCGCCGCGCCCAGCGGCACGACGGCGAGCAGCCCGAGCGTGGTGACCCACAGCAGCGTCAGCCAGCCGCCCGGTCCGTGCGGCAGCGGCCCGTCCACGAACACGGCCGCCGTCAGCAGGAGCAGCGCCAGGGTGCCGAGCGCGGTGACGACCACCAGGACGCACTTGGCGACGAGATACGCGCGTATGCCGCCCGGGGTCGCGCGCAGCCGCAGCAGGGCGCCCTCCTCGCGCTCGGTCACGAGGATCTGCGGAAGATTGACGAGCCCGATCTGGAACAGCAGGTAGGCGGCGAAGCCGGCCAGCACCAGGTGGGCCATCGGCGTCTGGGTGCCCGGCACGTCGTCGCCGACGAAGGCGGCGACGACCAGCGCGACGAGCACGTTGGTCAGATGGCCGGTCAGTTCCTTCGGGTTGCGCAGCAGCTGGCGCAGTTCGATGCCGCCGCGCTGGAGTCCGGCACGCCAGTGCCCCGTCATGTGTGTTCCCTTCATGCGGCCTGCGTCTCCCCCTCCGGGCCGTCGCCCGCCCGGTGCACCATGTGCAGGTAGGTGTCCTCCAGCGTCGGGCGGCGGACCTCCAGGCCGGGGACCGGCCCGGCCGCGTCCCGGTGGAGTTCCCAGACCAGCTGCGACGGGTCCGCCGTGCGTGCGCGCCGGGGCGTCCCGTCGTCGGCCGTCCAGCGGACCTCGGCCTCGGCGGCGGCCCGCCGGGCCAGTTCGGCCGGGGTGCCGCAGGCGCGGATTCGGCCGCCGACCAGCATCGCGATCCGGTCGGCGAGCCGCTCCGCCTCCACCAGGTCGTGGGTGGTGAGCAGCACGGTGACGTCCTCGTCGCGGGCCAGCCGCTCGACCAGGAGATGGAACTCGTGCCGCGCCTCGGGGTCGAAGCCGGTGGTCGGCTCGTCGAGGAAGAGCAGTTCGGGGCGGCCGACGATGCCGAGCGCGACGTCCAGCCGTCGGCGCTGGCCGCCGGAGAGCCGGTTCACCTGCCGCCCGGCCTGTTCGTCGAGGCCGACCAGCGCCAGCAGTTCGGCCGGGTCGCGCGGGTCGGGGTAGTACGTGGCGAAGTGCGTGAGGAGTTCGGCGACTCTCCAGCGGGGATGGTCGCGCCAGGACTGCAGGACCAGTCCGATCCGGCCGCGCCAGTCGTCGTTGCCGCGCTCGGGGTCGGTGCCGAGGACGCGGACGTCACCGGCCGAGCGCCGCCGGAAGCCCTCGAGGATCTCGACGGTGGTGGTCTTCCCGGCGCCGTTGGGCCCCAGCAGGGCGAAGACCTCACCGCGGTGGATGTCCAGGTCCACGCCGCGCAGGACGTCGACACCGCCGTACGCCATCGTCACGCCGCGCGCCTCGACGACGGTCTCTTCGGAGGTGTGCTGCCGCGTCACCGTGCCGCCTCCGTCGGGTGCTGCCGGGCCGGTGCCCCGGCGCCCTCGACGATCGCCCGGAGCGCCGCGACGTGTCCTTCGAACGCGGCGCGCCCCCGGTCCGTCAGCCGGACGTTCGTACGCCGCTTGCGGCCAGCGCCCACCTTGCGCAGCTCCAGGTATCCGGCCTCCTCCAGGGTGTGGAGCTGCTTCGAGAGCGCGGAGTCGCTGAGCGAGAGGCTGTCGCGCACGAAGGCGAACTCCGCCCATTCGGTGGGGGCGAGCAGCGCGACCACCGACAGCCGGGTGGCGGGATGGATCAGCTCGTCGAAGCCGGTGGGAACGCTCACCTGCCCACCCCCTCGCCGACCGTCCCGTCCCCCCGGCCGCGCAGGGAACTCATCGACCAGCGGCTCATCGGACCGACGAACAGGACGAACACGGACGCCGAGACCGTGGCCTGGATCAACGCACCCGTCATCGGCTCCAGGGGCTCGACCAGCCGGCCCGAGAGCAGGACCGTCCCGCCGGTCACTACCGCTCCCGCGACGAAGCTCGCGAGCATCCGCCAGTCGCAGCGGGAGTGGTGCAGGCGGACCCGGCTCCTGCGGCTGTACGTCCGGGCCACCGCGCCCAGCACCGCGAGATATCCGGCGAGCGCCAGCCAGACACCCCACCCGGGCAGCTCCAGACCGGTGACGACCAGGAAGACCCACATGCTCACGGCCGTCGCGCAGGTCGCGCCGGGCCCGCCGGACGCCGACCGCTCGACCTCGTCGTACACCCGCTCCTGCGGCACCCGGATGCGCTGCAGGTCCCTCCACGCCTGTTCCGCGTCGACCGGTGTGGTCACGGCCACCGCCTCCCCGTGTGATGTTGCATCCCTCTGCACTTTCCTACCGGGAAAGTTACCCAGGACTTTCCCGGTAGGCAAGTAATGCTGAACGGCCTGCGGGTGCACGCGGTCCTCGCCGCCGTGTCATGGCCGAAGGCGGCTCCTCCTGCGTGTCACCGGAGCATCTCGGCGCTTCGGCCTGCCGCGATCACGGCGCGGAAAGGGAACGCGATGAGCAGTGCGACGGCGATCATGAGTCCGCTCGCCCACAGTGGCCCGAGGTCTCCGGCCGCGGTGCCCAGGGTGGTCGCGGCGACGAGGGGGCCTACGGCGGCACCGGCGTTGAGGGCCGCGGTCGCGTACGAGCCGGCCATGGTGGGGGCTCCCGCGGCCTCGTAGAGGACCCGGGTGATCAGCGTGCTGCCCCACGCGAACGACAGCGCGCCCTGCACGAACACGAGCAGGACCAGGGCGACCGGCTCGTCGGCCAGCACGGCCAGGGCCGGCCAGCCGAGGAGCAGCAGCGGACCGCCGACCGCGAGGACCAGGCCGGGGCGCTGGTCGGAGAGCCGCCCGGCGACGGTGACGCCGACGAAGGAACCGGCGCCGAAGAGCACCAGGACGACAGAGATCCACAGCTCGCCCAGCCCGGCGGTGTCGGTCACCACGGGGGCGAGGAAGGTGAAGCTCGCGAACGTCGCCGCGTTCACCAGCGCGCCGAGCAGCATCACCAGCAGCAGTCTCGGCCTGGTGAGCTGGGCGAGTTCGGTCCGCAAGGCGGGCTCGTCGGCCGTGCCGTTCCGCGCGCGGTGCGCGGGGAGCCCGGCGAGCATGCCGATGGCGGCGGGCAGGCAGAGGGCGGCGACGGCCCAGAAGGTGGCCCGCCAGCCGAGCAACGCGCCGAGTACCGATCCGCCAGGGACACCGGCGACCGTGGCCGCCGTCGTGCCCGACAGCAGTACGGCCAGCGCGCGCCCCTTCTTGTCGGGCGGGACCAGCGCCGCGGCGGTCGTCAGAGCGACGGCGAGGAACCCCGCGTTCGCGAGCGCGGCGACGACCCGGGTCGTGAACAGCACCGGGAAGTCGGTTGTGGTGGCGCCGACGGCGTGAGCCGCCGCGAAGACGAGGACGAACCCCAGAAGGCTGGAGCGCCTGGGCCACGTGCGAGCGAGCGCGGCCACCAAGGGTGCGCCGACGACCATGCCGACCGCGAAGGCCGAGGTGAGCGTGGCTGCCGTCCCGACGGTGACGTCGAGGTCCGAGGCGATGTCCGGCAAGAGGCCGGCGAGCATGAACTCCGAGGTGCCCATGGCGAAGACCGCCAGGGCAAGCAGGTACAGCGGGAAAGGCATCGAGTGGCTCCGAGGTGAGGAGAGGCACGAGGAGGTCATCTCGTCACCGCGGTCAGCCCCCAGGAGACACCCGTCCCACCGCGGAACGCGGCGCGACGGCAGGGCTGTGATCTCAGTGGTTCAGGGGCTGACGGCGTGACCGAAAGCCCCCACCTCGTCCGACTCAGGACTCGACATGGCCCGCACGCTACCCGACCGGGGCCCGCTGGGGCACCTCGGTTTCGCCGGGGCGACCGCAGGGCTGCCGAGGCACGTCGACGCGACCGGTGCCGGAGTCAGGTGAGGCCGGCCGCGGTGAGGTCCAAGGCGGTACGCAGAGTGGCCGCGAGGTCGGCTCGGGCGGGCACGGGGCCGGATTCCGGCTCGGCCGATCGGTAGGCGTGGTGTTCGACGGCCGCACGCAGCGCGGCGTTGAGCATGGCCGCCCAGACGGCAGGCCGTACGTCGTCGTCGGGCAGCCCGGCACGCTCGGCGAGGGCGCGCGCGAAGGCGGGTTCCGCTTCGTCGCGGGTCTGCAGCCAGACCGCGCGCAGGCCCGGTTCGGTGCGGGTCAGCCGGAGCAGGGCACCCACGTCCGGCCCGGCCAGTTCCTCGTCGTCGGCCCACACCTGGTCGAAGGCGTCCTGGAGGGGTCTGCCGGGACGCCACTCCCGCAGCGCGGCGGCGATCAGGTCGATGCCGGTCGAGAACAGCGGCCGTACGCAGCTCTCCTTGGTGGGGAAGTACCGCCACACCGTCCGTGCGGAGACGCCGACCGCCTGCCCGATCTGCTCGCCCGTGGTCGCGGCGACGCCCTGGGCGATGAACAGGCCGACCGCGGCGCGAGCGATCTGCAGCCGGATGGCGGCCCTGCGTTCGTCGGTCAGCGGCGGTCGCCCCGTCCGTCCGCGGGGTGCGGTCATCTGGCCCTCCGGCGCCGGTGATCGGTGTCGTGGGTATTCTGCCCCACGACTTTATGTCACTGCGAGACACAAACTTGTAGGGTGCCGGCACGGCGGGGCAGCTGTCCGCCGCGTCGGCACGTCTCTGAACGGAGCAGTTGATGACCAAGGGCCTGAACGGACGCGGCGTGATCGTCACCGGGGCGGGATCGGGCATAGGCCGCGCGGCCGCGCTGGCCTTCGCCGCCCAGCGGGACCGCGTCGTGGTGGCGGACCTCAACGCCGACGGTGCCGCGGCGACCGTCGAGGAGATCGAGCGGTCGGGCGGCACCGCGGTGGCCGTGACGGGCGACCTGAGCGAGCAGGCCGTCGTCGACCAGGTGACCGCCACGGCCGTGGAGCGGTTCGGCGGTGTGGACGTCCTGGTGAACAACGCGGGAATCATGGACAGCATGTCGGCTCTGGCCGACGTGAGCGACGCCGAATGGGAGCGGGTCATCAGGGTCAACCTCACGGCACCCTTCCTGCTCGCCCGCGCCGTACTGCCGCACATGCTGGCCGCGGGCGGCGGCGCCGTCGTGAACACCGCCTCCGAGGCCTCCCTGCGCGGCAGCGCGGCGGGCGCCGCCTACACGGCGTCCAAGCACGGTGTGGTGGGACTGACCAAGTCGCTGGCGGTGATGTACCGCAAGGCCGGTATCCGCGCCAACGCCGTGTGCCCGGGCGGCACCGCGACCGCCATCGCGGTGGAGGCCGACCGGACGGCGCACGGCCCGGCGGCGCTCGGTCCGCACTTCGTCAACCTCGGCCGGGTGTCCCGGCCCGAGGAGCAGGCGGCAGCGATCCTGTTCCTGGCCTCGGAGGCCGCGAGCAACATCAACGGCGCGATCCTGCCCGTCGACGACGGCTGGTCCGCGGTCTGACGCGGCACCGGTTCCCACGAGGGAACCGCCGGCAGGAACCTACCCCCGTGTCCTGGGGGTCAGGATCTCGTCCATGGACTCCTCGCGCCACCGCTCGAGGAGTTCGTGGAAGGCGACGGCACCGTGGGGGTAGGCGGTGGGGCCGTTCGGCCTGCCGCGTCCCTCGCCGTTGTAGTAGCCGGGGGTGCATTCGGCGTGGAACCAGGCGTGGTCGGGGGCGTGTTCGGCCAGGGTGGCGATCCAGGCGTCCTCGGATTCGCGGGACGGTTCGATGACGGCGCCCCGCGCCTCGGCGGCCGCGATGAGGGCTGCGCCGTGGACGGCGTGCTCGTCCAGTACGTGGGTGTAGTTGACGCTGCTGGCGCTCTGCGTCCCGCCCAGCTGGATCAGGTTGGGGAAGCCGTTGCTGGTGAATCCGTGCAAGGTCCGTGGGCCACGCTCGGCCCACGCGTCCCGCAGCCGGATGCCGCCGCGGCCCCGCACGGGGAGGCGGCCCGAGTGGACGCCCGAGACGCCCACGGAGAAGCCGGTGGCGAAGACGAGGCAGTCGAGGGGGTACTCGGTGTCACCGACCACGACGCCGCGCTCGGTCATCCGCTCGATGCCGTGGGTGTCCGCGGTGTCGACGAGGGTGACGTTGGCTCGGTTGAACGTCTGGAGATACAGGTCGGAGAAGGTCGGGCGCTTGCACGCGTACCGGTACCAGGGCTTGAGCCTGTCCGCCGTGTCCGGGTCGGTCACGACGTCGTCCACGCGGGCGCGGATCTCGTTCATCTTGGCGGCGTCCGCGACCTCGTAGGCCGCTTCGAACGCCGCCCGGTCGCCCTGCCGGCGAAAGCTCGGCAGCAGCTTCTCCAGGAGACCTGCCGTCGCGGTCCACCGGTCGGCGACGAGATCCTCCTCCGCGGCCTCGCCGGAGACGATGCGCAGGAAGTTGTCGCGGCGCTCGCCGGCCCAGCCGGGGCGGTCGGCGCCGACGTCGCGCGCGGTGGTGCGGCGGTTGCCGCGCACGTCCACGGTGGAGGGTGTCCGCTGGAAGACGTAGAGATGTCCGGCGTCCTCGGCCAGTTTCGGTACGACCTGGATGCCGGTGGCGCCGGTGCCCACCACTCCCACCCGCTTGTCCGCGAGGCCGGTCAGGCCGCCGTCCGGGCCGCCCCCGGTGTAGGCGTAGTCCCAGCGCGAGGTGTGGAAGGTGTGGCCCTCGAACCGCTCGATGCCGGGGATGCCCGGCAGCTTCAGCTCCGACAGGGTCCCGGTGGCGGTGACGACGTAGGTCGCCCGGAACTCGTCGTGCCGGTCGGTCGTGACGATCCACGTGCCGGTCGCGTCGTCCCAGGTGAGCGAGGTGACCGCGGTGGAGAACAGGGCGTCCGCGTAGAGGTCGAACTTCTCGCCGATACGCACCGCGTGCCGGCGGATCTCCTCGCCGGGGGCGTACTTCCACTCCGGTACGTAGCCGGTCTCGTCGAGCATCGGCAGGTACACGTGCGCCTCGATGTCGCAGTGGATGCCGGGGTAGCGGTTCCAGTACCAGGTGCCCCCGAGGTCGCCGCCCTTCTCGATGACGCGGACGCGCTCCACCCCCTGCTGACGCAGCCGCGCGCCCGCGAGGATGCCGCCGAATCCGCCGCCGACGATCGCGACGTCCACCCTGTCCCGCACGGGCTCGCGGCCGCCCGTCTCCCCCGCGTAGGGGTCGGCGGCGTAGTAGCCGAACTCGGCGTCCGCGCCGAGGTACTGCCGGGTGCCGTCGGGGCGTACGCGTCGCTCCCGCTCGCGCCGGTAACGCTCCCTGAGTGCGCCGAGCACCTCGACAGTCAGCTCCTGTGAATGTGCCATGTGGGGGGACCTTGTCCTTCCGCTTCGCCGTCAGGAAGCCACTCGTCCGTGAACCGGGCCGGAACCGAAGGGACTTGAGCAGCTATCCATTACGGTAGCAACAACCGGACAAGGTTGTCCGGTTGGCGGTAGGTTGCTTCCGCATACTTTCGGACAGGAAGAGTGATGCACATGCGACGGCTCCCGATCCGGTCCCTCGCCGGGATCACCACGCTGGGCGCGCTGGCCCTCGCGGGGTGCGGCACGCAGACCGCCGGCGCGCCGCGGGACCCGGGCACCGGCGGAGGCGACCGGACCCTCCGCGCGCAACAGGTCATGCGCTTGACGCAGGTGCACGAGCAGACCGGGATGACCCTCCTTGAGGGCCCGGTCTTCGACGAGGACGGCCAACTGCTCGTCGTCGACGTCACCGCGCCGGCCGGCGAGCCGAAGGTTCTGCGGGTGAATGTCCAAAAGAAGACGTCGGAGCCCGTCCACACGGACGCTCGCGGCACCTACACCTCGGCCCAGTTCAGCCCGTACGACGGACGGATCTACCTGACCGACTTCTCCCACGGGGACATCGTGAGTCTGGCCCCGGACGGCGGCGATCCGCGGACCTTCTTCTCCGGCGAGGTCGAGGGGTCACCGATGAACCCCGACGACCTCGCCTTCGACCGGGAGGGAAACCTGTACGTCAGCGACTCCCGCGGCATGTCCGAGGGCGAGGCGAGGGGCCGCGTGGTGCGGATCGACCGCGCGGGAAAGGAGGCCACGGTCCTGGCGGACGGCTTGGCGTCGCCGAACGGCATCTCCTTCGACGCGGACTACCGCGGGCTGTGGTTCAGCGAGCTGACGCAGAACCGCGTCTCGTATCTCCTCCTGGACGGCGAGGGCGGGGTGGCTTCGCGGCACACCGCCATCCGGGTCGACGGCGGGCTCGCCCAGACCGACTCGATCGCGGTGGACGCGGAAGGCAACCTGTACCAGGGCCTGCACGGACGCCCCGCGATGGCGGTCTACGACAAGTACGGTGAGCGCCTTGCCACCGTCGAGGTTCCCGCCCGTGCCGCTCGAGGGCTCGAATCGGCGACCAACGTGGCCATCACGCCCGGCGGCACCAGTGCCTACATGACCGTGAGCGGGCCCGGTGGAGGCTACCTGTACAGCTTCGACGCACTGGGCAAGGGCATCCGCCAGTCCAACGGGGGCTGAGGTCTCCGCTGCGCTCACTCCGCGAACGGGCGCACCGGTCCCACCTCGACGCCGAGCAGCCGCCATGCCGCCCGCGCCCGGCGCTCCCGCTGCTCGCGGGTGGGGCCGATGACGGCACCGGAGACCATGGCGACGGCGATCATGAGGTCGTCGTCCGCCGCGGTCAGCCGGTGACCGTCCGGCAGCCGCGACCGCAGGGCACGTTCGACCCGCTCGGACAGGTCGCGCGCGGCGGAGGGGACACTGGAAGGGCCGCCCGCCCCGTCGGCGTGCAGCAGGCCGATGAACGCCGCCGACTCCGTCAGGTGCCAGGTCAGGACACCGAGCACACGTGGCAGGTCCGCGTCCTGGGCCGCGGCCGTCCGCTCCACCTCCCGGACGTTCTCCTCCAGCACCGCGGTCGCCACGGCCTCCCGGTCGGGAAAGTGCCGGTACAGAACGCCCTGGCCGACCCCGGCGCGACGCGCGATGGCGGAGAGCGGAGCGTCCAAGCCGTGCTCCGAGTAGATCGCCCGTGCGGCGGCGACCAGGGCCGCCCGGTTACGGGCAGCGGCCTTGCGCCCCTCGTTCGCGGGCCGCCGCTCCTCGGGAACACGGTGCTGCGTCACCCCGAGAGAGTACCCGGACGGGGGGTGGCCGGAGCGACCCGCGTTCCGCCGATGAGTTTCCGGCCGCCGCGTGGTCTACCCCTCGACGAAGGGAGCGCACCATGCGCAAGGTCATCGTTTGCACGTTCCTCACACTGGACGGCGTCATGCAGGCGCCGGGTGGTCCGGACGAGGACGCCGAGAGCGGCTTCCGGCACGGCGGCTGGCAGAAGCCGGTGGACGACGACGAGGTCGGCACGGCCATCGCCGGCTGGTACGAGCACTCCGACGCGATGCTGCTCGGCCGCAAGACGTACGAGATCTTCGCGTCGTACTGGCCGACCGCCGATCCCGGCAACCCGTTCACCGAGCGGATGAACAGCATGGACAAGTACGTGGCGTCCCGGAGCCTGACGTCCGTCGAGTGGCAGAACTCCACCCTGCTGGAGGGCGACGTCGCCGATGCCGTACGCAGGCTCAAGACGACTGAGGGTGGCGACATCAACGTCGTCGGCAGCGGCGACCTCGCCCAGACCCTCATGCGGCACGATCTCGTCGACGAGTACCGGCTGACCATCCACCCGGTCGTCATCGGCACCGGCAAGCGGCTGTTCGCCGACGGCGCCGTCCCCACCGCGCTGGAGCCGGTCAGCGTCTCGGCGACGAAGGGCGGCACCGTCATCGGCGTGTACCGGCCGAACGGCAAGCCGAGTTACGACAGCTACTAGGCCAAGGGGATATCGATCGCCGGTCGGCTCAGATCCGGGACTTGCGCAGCGAGTGCCACACGGCCCCGGACAGCGCCAGCGTGGACCGCGGCACCGAGAGGTGTTCGTGCTCCCGGTACAGCCGCCAGTTGTGCTCCACCAGCGCCAGCTTGTTCGAGGACAGCGATCCGGCCCGCCCGGCCCGGTAGACCGCCAGCGGTTCCCGCAGCCCCCGGGCCGCGTGCCCGTCCCTCATGATCGACAGCCACAGCGCGTAGTCCTGCCGTTTGGGCATGTCCGGCATCAGCCTCGTGCCCAGCACGGTCCGGTCGTACATGGCGGTCAGGGCCCCGATGTGGTCCTGCACCAGCATGTCCTTGTACGTCACCCGTTCCCTCGCCGTGACCACGCGCCCGTTCGGCGTGAAGTCGCAGGCCTCGCCCGTGAAGTCGCCGTCGACCTTGTAGTAGGAGGTGAAGGTCAGTGGGGCCTCGCCTCCGGCGGCGAACGCGAGCTGCCGCTCCAGCTTCTCCGGGAGCCACATGTCGTCGCTGTCCAGGAACGCCACGTACTCCCCCCGTGCCCGCTGAAGGGCGAGGTTGCGGGCCCTGGCCGCGCCGCCCTGCTCGGGCGCCGCCCGCGGGCGCACACGCTCGTCCCGGCGCGCCAAGTCCTGGAGCAGGTCCATGGAGCCGTCGGTGGACGCGTCGTCGGTGACCAGGAGTTCCACGTCGGTGTGGGTCTGCGCGAGGACGGAGCGCACCGACGCACCGAGAGTGGCGGCCGAGTTGTACACCGGCATCACCACGGAAACCAGGGGCACTGCCGTGCTCCTTACCCAGGTTGGAGTCGTCATGGACGTCGTCGGACACGACGTGGACCTGCACCGTATCAAGTGGCTCATCGCGCTCACGTCCCTCCTCCGGGGCACGCCCAGCGCGGCACCCACATCTCACCGGACGGGTCGGGTGCGGTCGTGCGCAGGTGGTCGCGCAGTTCGGTCAGCACCGGGTGCCTGTCTCCGGTACGGCGCAGCAGGGTGTGCGGGTAGGCCGGTGTCGGGTCGTGCAGGGGGACGCGTCGCAAGTCGTGGCTCCGGGGCCACAGGTACCGGTCCCCGGCGCCGACGAGGGTGGCCAGGGAGGCCGAGTCGGCCAGCGCGTCCATGAGGGCCTCGTCGCCGAAGTTCGGGCCGAGGGCGTCGATGCTCAGTCCGAACTCCTCGGACAGCGCGTCGTAGAACGCCGACCACTCCGTGCCGGGTCGGATGCCCGGCACCCAGACGCGGTGCGCCGCGAGGTCGGCCGGCCTGACCGCGGGGGCGTTCGCCAGCGGGTGGGCGGGCCCGACCAGGAGCTGCAGAGGGGCGTCCAGGATCCGTTCGGCGCTGATTCCGGCCGGGACCTGGTCCGCGGGCAGTGCGCGGAAGGTGGCGTCGACCGTTCCCTCCAGCACGGCCTGGGCCGCCTGGGCCGCGTTCTCCCGGCTCAGGGTGACCACGTCGAGGTCGGTGTCGGGGCGGGAGCGGTAGAAGCGGTAGACGGCCTGGGCCGGGGCGATGCGCCGGTTGAGGACGTCGACCCGCAGGGGCCTGCTTCCCGGCCGTACGGCGTGCTCGGCCTGTTCGATCGCGGTCAGAATCTTCCTGGCGTGGGGCAGGAAGACCTGTCCGTCCAGGCTCGGCCGAGACCCTCGGGAGGTCCGCACCAGGAGTGCGACGTCCAGGTGCCTCTCCAGCGCCGCGATGCGTTTGGACACCGCCTGCTGGCTGATGCCCAGCTCGTCCGCCGCCGCCTGAAACTGCCCGCCGTCGGCTACCGCCACGAACGTCCGAACCGCTTCGACATCCATGCCGAGAGCGTAGCGGCACAACCAGAGGTTGTGGCCGGTGCTCCGAAGGTTGTTTGCCCGCGAGGTCGCGGCGTTGGTTCACTCGCAGCCATCACAGGACGGTTGTCGCGGGAGGGTGACATGGACTTCGTACAGAAGGTGCAGCGGGCGATCGGCATGGCCGAGCGGATCAACGCGCTCGCGTATGCACAGCAGGAGGAGATTCAACAGCGGTGGAGCGAGCTGACCGGGCAGGCGGTGGACGAGACCTTCCACCTGATCCCGCCCGTCTTCACCGACCACGGTGTGAACATCCGCGTGGGTCGCAACGTCTTCGTGAACCAGGGCTGCCGCTTCAACGACGTCGGTGGCATCGAGGTCGACGACGACGTGATGCTCGGCCCCGACGTCAGCCTGATCACCTCCGGGCACCCACTGGACCCGGCACGGCGGCGCACCGGGATCACGTCGGCCCCGATCCGGATCGGACGCAACGTCTGGATCGGGGCGTCCGCCGTGATCCTGCAGGGGGTGACCATCGGTGCCGACGCCGTGGTCGCCGCCGGCGCCGTCGTGACCCGTGATGTTCCCGCCCGGACCGTCGTCGCGGGGGTACCGGCGACGGTGATCAAGGAGATTCCCTGACCTCACCGGCGTCCTGCTACGGCGCCCGGAAGCCGCCGATCCTCCGCTCGAGCAGTTCGGCCAGCCGCAGCGGCGTGCGGTCCTCGTACATCGGGCCGATGAGCTGCACCCCCACCGGCAGGCCCTCGGGTGACCGGCCCGCGGGTACGGCGGTGGCGGGCAGGCCGGGCATGGTGGCCAGTCCGGCCCAGACGAGCTGATCGAAGTACGGGGACTGGACACCGTCGATGTCGAGCCGGCGTTCCCTCGGATCGGGGTGGTGGTCGTGCGGGAACGCGGGAGTGGGCGTGATCGGACACACCACCGCGTCGAACTCGGCGAAGAACTGCCGCCACCCGTGGCGGTGCAGCTCGCGGCGGGTGTTCGCCTCGATCCAGTCACGGTGGCTCAACACCATGCCGCGCAGCCGCGCGGCGTCGAGACTCCGGTCGTCCACGCTCAACCGGGCGGCGTGGTCGCGCAGTTGCTCGTAGGCCTCGACGGGAAAGCGGGCGACGGAGCCCGAGAAGAGCAACTGCGTGTAGATCAGCGCGGCTTCGGCCAGGTCGGGCAGCAGCGGACTGAGCCGCTCGACGCGGGCGCCGCCGTCGGCGAGCGCGTCGGCCACCCTGTTCACGCCCGCCCGTACGGCGGCCCCGGTCGGAAGGAGCGGATGCCCGTCGAGGACCAGGACCCGGAAATCGCCGAGCCGCTCGTGACGCGCGGGCGGCAGCGTCAAGTCGTACGCCACGCCGAGCGTCAGCGGGTCCGGCCCGGCCATGACGTCCAGCAGGAGCGTGAGGTCGCGGGCCGTACGTGCCATCGGACCGACGACGGCGAGGTCCGGGTCGACCGGCAGCGCCTGCGTGGACGGCGGGACCATACCGCGGCCCGCCGCCAGCCCGAGCGTCGGCTTGTGCGCGTAGACACCGCAGAAGTGTGCGGGGGTGCGCAACGAACCGGCGAGGTCGGAGCCGATGGACAGCGCGCCGAACCCGGACGCCAGCGCGGCCGCGGATCCGCCGGAGGACCCACCCGACGTGCGCCGGTGGTCCCACGGGTTGTTGGTGGTTCCGTAGATCTCGTTGAAGCTCTGCACGTCCTGCAGCCCGAAGGGCACATTGGTCTTGCCGAGCACCACCGCGCCCGCACCCTTGAGCCGTGACACCTGTACCGCGTCCTCGGCCGGCATGTGGTTCCGGTGCGGCGGCATGCCCCAGGTGGTGGGCAGCCCGGCGACGTCGTAGGACTCCTTGACCGTCACCGGTATGCCGAGCAGCGGCCGGTCCTCACCGCGGGCGCGCGCCTGGTCGGCACCGCGCGCTGCGGCCCGGGCCCGGTCGAAGTCCCGCACACAGATCGCGTTGATCTCCTTGTCGTCCCGCTCGATACGGGTGATCGCCTCGTCGGTCAGTTCCGCCGAGGTCACTTCGCCGGCACGCAGGGCAGCGGCCATTTCGTGGGCCGTCGAGAATGTCCAGTCCATGAACCGGGACCGTAACGGCCCCTCGGGGAAGCCACGAAACGCCGCTTCGCGCAACGGGATCGACATCCGTACAACCCTCTACGGCGTACGGATGTCTACTCGGTGAACGCAGCACGGTCCGTGCTCTCACCGCAGTGCTCCACGGCGGGAGACGCACACACGGTCCTCGCCCATCCCCGCCGCGGCCGGCGGGCAGCCGTGGGCACTCGCAGACCAGGGAGGTCCTCCCGTGCATCACCTCGGACGAGCGGCCGTCACGGCCACCGCACTCCTCACCCTCGCGGGCGGCGCGGTCGTCGCCGCCCCCGCGGCCCCGGCGGCCCCGGCCGCCGTGCCCTTTCCGTCCATCGGATGGCAGCAGCGCAACTGCGACTACGACGGCAACGGATTCGACGACGTGCTGACCGGCGCTCCGGGCGCCACGGTGAACGGTGCCTCGGGTGCCGGCTACGTCACCGTGCAGTACAGCTCGTCCGGCGGTCTGAGCACGACGAACAAGAGCGTGCTCCACCAGAACGTCTCCGGCGTACCCGGCGGAGTCGAAACCGGCGACGGCTTCGGCGGGGCCGTCGCCTCCGGCGACCTGGACAACGACGGGTACGACGACGCCGTCGTCGGTATCCCGGGTGAAGACCTCGCCGGTCTGACCGACACGGGCGGTGCCGTCGTCTTCTGGGGATCACCGACCGGACTGCACGGCTCCGACAGCACCTGGCTGGAGAGTGACGCGCTGCGGGCCGACGCCCACTTCGGGCGGGCCCTCGAAGCGGCCCGGTACTCCGCCCCCGACCCGGCGGAGCCGGACACCGACCCGCGTGATTCCCTCGCCGTCCTGGAGGACGACGCCCTGCTGTTCTTCACCCTCGCGCCCGGCCAGGCGGCACAGCGCCCGACGCCGTCGGAGCACCGGGTGCGGGCGAGCGACTTCGCACCGGCGGGCACCGGCTTCGAGTTCCGCGGCCTCACCCACGGCAACTACAACGAGGACTCCTGGGCCGACCTGGCCGTCTCCGGTGTCACCACCGACGAGCAGCCGGGTACCGGCACGGTGCACGTCCTGCACGGCGCACCGGACATCGCCGCTCTCGGCGACGGGGGCACGTTCCCGGGTGGCCCGGCCGTCGTCTCCGGCGACTGGGACGGCACGGGACAGGACGACCTCGTCGTCGGGGACACCGCGGCGGGCGCACCGAGGGGCGGCGGAATCACCCTCTACCTCGGGCGCGGCGACCTGTCCGGGCTCGAGCCCGAACCGGCGCAGTACTGGACCCAGGACTCCCCCGGCGTGCCCGGGACAGCGGAGGCGGGCGACCAGTGGGGCGCCGAACTGTCGGCCGGGGACACCGACGGAGACGGCCACCCCGACCTGGCCGTCGGTGCGCCCGGCGAGGACATCGGCACCGTGCCCGACGCGGGCGCCGTGTGGGTGCTGCGCGGCGACCCGACCGGCTTCAGCGACGTCGGGGTGAAGAGCTTCGACCAGCAGCTCGCCGACATTCCCGGAACGGCGGAGAAGTCCGATCGCTGGGGCGGTCAGGTCCGGCTGGTCGACGCCGACAAGGACGGCCTCTTCGGCCTGTTGGCGGCGGCACCGGGCGAGAACACCGACGACGGCTTCGTCTGGGTCCTGCCCGCGTCGTCGTCGGGCCTCGTCGCCCGCGGCAGCTGGACCTACGACGGGGCGCGTCTGGGAGCCCCGACGGCCGACGCGCGATTCGGAGCGGCGATCGACGAGTAGCAGCACGTGCAGCGGTAGGGCAACGGGAGACGGTGCGGCACGTCAGGCCTGAGGGCGGGGCGGGGCGTGCCGTCCCAGCGCCAACGGGTCTGGTCGGTTCGGGACATGGCGTGACCCACCCCGGCGGGAAGCGCACCAGGCACTCCCCTTTTCACCTGCTGTTCCACGCCGGGCAGGGCGGAGCGTCGTACCGTCTCTGCCGGACCAACGGCATGTGCGTGTGGCCGCAGACCACGGTGGAGACGGACGGTGGAACGTCCTCGTCGAGGAGCCGCCGGTGGTCCGGCCGCAGCTGAGCGGCGCCCCAGACGGACACCGGGTCGTCGTCCAGACCCACGTCGACTCCGCGTGCCATCTGCAGCAGTTCGCGGTCGGCGTTGCCGCGGATCAGGAGGGCTCGGTCGCCGAGGCTTCTTCCCCCGCTCGCGCGTTCCCGGACTCGAGCGCTTCAGCGCACCAGGAGACCGACGGCGACCGCCAGGCGCTCCAGGTACGACTCCCTCGACGCGACCTGGTGCTTGAGGCCGATCGATGTGCTGATCAGCGTCTGCGCGACGGGCACGGCGGCCTCTCGTCCTGACTCGACGGCGATCGCGTCGGTGATCAGCAGCTCGAAACGTCGCGGCGCGGTCTCGACGATCTCACCGAGGAGGTCGGGGTGGTCCTCGACGACCGTCACGACATCGTGCGTCAGCGGGCCACCGATGTAGCGGCCCGCCCACCGGTCGAACGCCTCGACGAGTCGCTCCGGCAGAGGTCGGCCGCTGTCGGCCAGGATCTGTTCGACCGCGGTGATGTCGCGGTCCAGGGCCTGCGTCACCGCGGCGCGGAACAGGGTCTCCTTCGAGGAGAACAGGAAGTAGAGCCCGGGCCGGGAGATGTGCGCCGCGCGCGCCACCTCATCCATCGACGTCTTCCGGTAGCCGAACCGCGCGAACGTGGCCATGGCGGACTCCAGGACCACGCTTCGACGGTCGGCGTCGGGACTGTTCATGGGGCCAGCATACGAACACCAACCGCACTATACAATTATCGTCTAGTTCGTATAGTGGCGGCATGGACACCCGCAGACTCATCTCCACGCCCTTCACCTCCTCCAGCACGGCGGACGAGGTGCTGGAGGACATCGACCTCACCGGCGTCCGCGCGATCGTCACGGGAGCCTCCTCCGGGCTCGGCGCCGAGACGGCTCGTGCGCTGACCGCCGCGGGGGCGGAAGTGACGCTCGCCGTCCGGAACACGGCCGCGGGTGACACCGTCGCCGGGTCGATCGGGGAGTCGACCGGCGGGGTCCGGCCCCGGGTCGTGCGGCTCGACCTCGCCGACCGGGAGACCGTCGCCCGGTTCGCCGACGCGTGGAGCGGCCCGCTCCACCTGCTCGTCAACAACGCCGGCGTGGTCACCGGCGGCCTCGAACGGACCCGTGAGGGCTGGGAGTTGCAGTTCGCGACGAACCACCTGGGCCACTTCGCCCTGGCCACCGGACTGCGCGACGCCCTGGCCCGGGGGGCTGCCGACCGCGACGGGGCACGGATCGTCTCGGTCAGCTCGACGGCGCACATGCGGTCCGGCATCGACTTCGACGACCTCCACTTCGAGCGCCGCGGCTACGACCCGCAGATCGCCTACGCCCAGTCGAAGACGGCGAACTCCCTCTTCGCGGTCGAGGCGACCCGCCTGTGGGCGTCCGACGGAATCGTCGCCAACGCGGTGAACCCCGGCGGTGTGGCGACGGGGTTGCAGCGGCACTTCACGCCGGAACAGCGGGCGTCGCTCGACGCGGCCGAGGCCGCCGGGGTGTTCACGTACAAGACGGTCGAGCAGGGTGCCGCCACCACCGTCGTCGCGGCCGTCGCCCCCGAGTTCGCCCACTCCGGAGGCCACTATCTCGACGACGCGCGGGAGGCCTACACGGTGCCCGACGACGCCGACCTCGCGCACCACCCGCACGGCGTCAAGGAGTGGGCGCTCGACCCCGCCACCGCCGAGCGCCTCTGGACCGTCTCCACCGGTCTGCTCCGCCTTTGATCCAGCGCCGCCGCGGCCCGGCCCCCGTCGTGCTCTAAGGGCGGACGTAAGGCCGAGTCATGACCTCCATGTTGTGACCGTCCGGGTCGTCGAAATAGGCGCCGCGGCCGCCGAACAGGTGGTTGATCCGGCCGGGTTCGGTGTGGCCGGGGTCGGCGTAGTAGGTGACCCCCAGCTTCTCCAGACGCGTGATGAGGGGGTCGAACCTCTCGTCGGGGACGAGGAAGGCGTAGTGCTGCGACTGGATCGGCTCGTCCCTCTTCTCGTAGAAGTCGAGCGTGACGCCGTTGCCCAGGTCGAGGGGCAGGAACGGCCCGAACGGGGCGCCGACCTCCAGGCCCAGGACCGCGGCGAGGAACTCGGCGGACAGGTGCCGGTCGTGGGCGTAGACGGCGGTGTGGTTCAAGTGCACGCCGCCCGTCGGCAGTTCGGGTACGGACGGGTGCCGCTGGTCAGTGGTCATCAGTGGTGTGTCTCCGGTCTGGGGAACCGCTGGAACGAGGCGCGCCGCATTGGGGCGCCGGGGACTCGGACGCGGAGAAGAGGGGGCGGGGCTCTTGCCCGCCTCGCGCTCACGCCGAGGCCGGGAACCTCACTCGTGCGTGGCCCATGGCCGACCCGGCAGTCACCCGACCGACTCTAGTGACCGTCATGTGCGGCGGCAACATCGCCTCGCGGCCGCCCCGTCAGTCTCCGGTGAGGTGGGCCGTCAGGCGGGACAGCAGGGCGACCGACTCGCTCAGCCGCCGCCTTTCGTCGGGGTCGAAGGCCTCGCGGATGGCGGTGCCGAGGGCGCCCGCGCGGAGGGTGCGCTCCCGCTGGAGGCGGGAGCGGCCGGCGTCGGTGAGGCGCAGCAGGAACTTGCGGCCGTCGTCGGGGTGCCGCTCGCTGTGGACCAGGCCGTCGGCGGAGAGGTCCTTGACCGACTTGGCGGCCGACTGGTGTGTGACGCCTCGCAGGCGGGCGAGGTCGGCCGTGGTCAGGGGGCCGTCACGGTCGAGGAATCCGAGGATGGCGGCCTCGCCGGGCGGCATGGTGTCCACGGCTCGCACCGCCCGGACCAGCTCCCCGATCGACCGCCGCAACTCCTCGGCCAGCACGTCTTCGTCCATGGGGCCATCCTAGCCGTATCTTCATCACCTAGTTGTACAGTTAAGTTGTACATATCGTGGTCGGTGGAGACGGAAGGACATCGCGGTCATGGAACTCACCAAGTTCGGTCATGCGTGCGTGCGGCTGGAGAAGGACGGGCACCGCCTGGTCATCGACCCGGGCGGTCTGACCGACCCCGGGGCCTTGGACGGCGCCGACGCCGTGCTCGTCACGCACGAGCACTTCGACCACTTCTCGGAGGAGGTGCTGCGCCGGGCGGCCGCGGCGCGTCCGGGTCTGCGCATCTGGACCAACACCTCGGTCGCGAAGCGCCTGGACGGCCTCGGCACCCAGGTCGCCACGACCGGGGACGGGGACGCCTTCAGCGTCGCCGGCTTCGACATCCGGGTCCACGGGACCTGGCACGCGGTCATCCACCCGGACGTCCCGCGCATCCCCAACATCGGCTTCCTGGTGGACCAGTCCCTGTTCCACCCCGGCGACGCCCTGACCGTCCCCGGCACTCCCGTCGACACGCTGCTGCTGCCCGTGCACGCCCCCTGGTCCACGGTCGGCGATCTGATCGACTACGTGCGCGAGGTCGCCCCCCAGGATGCCTACGCCGTGCACGACGGCGCCCTCAACGACGTCGGCACGACGATGGTCGAGGGCTTCCTCGGCGAGCGGGGCCCAGGACTCCCGGCCCGCTACCACCGGCTGGACCCGGGCGCGAGCGTCCGCATCGGCTGAGCCGGGCTACGAGCCCGGGCCCGCGGAGGCCGCACCCTCCTGGACGGCCTCCGCCGGTGTTTCCCCCTCCCAGCGCAGCAGGTCCCCCGGCTGGCACTCCAGTACCTCGCACAGCGCCGCGAGCGTGGTGAACCGCACCGCCTTGGCCCGGCCGTTCTTGAGCACGGCCAGGTTGGCGGGGGTGATGCCGACCCGGTCCGCCAGCTCGCCCACGGACATCTTCCGCCTGGCCAGCATCACGTCGATGTCCACGACGATCGGCATCAGATCACCTCGGCCAGCTCGGCCCGCATCCGCGACGCCTCCACGTCCCGCGCGACGGCCTGGGCGAGCAGCATCCGCAGCACCAGGACGACGAGCGCGACCCCGAAGACGGCCAGCGCGGCTCCGCCCAGCAGGAGCACGATGCCCGGGGCGACGGCCTCGCCCGGCGCCAGGACGACCCCGAGCGCGAACACCAGCAGCGAGGCGGCCAGGAACGCGCCGATGATCAGGTGTACGTGCCGGAACGCGGCGAGGGAGAAGACGGTGCCGCGCCGCACCATCGTCACCAGCCGCCATACGCAGACCAGCACGACCTGGGCCGCCACCACGCCGAGGACCACGATCGTGAGGATCGGCACGAGCCGGCCCGAGAGGGCGCTGTCCTCGACGTCGACGGCCAGCAGGACCGCCATCACCGTCTGCACGAACACCGAACCGGCGAGCAGTGCCACGAGCACGGCGCGCAGCGCGAGCACGGTCAGTTTTCCCATCGCCACTCCTTCGATCGAACCACGATGGGAATCTATCGTTTTTCGATAGGCAAGGCAAGACGCACCGCTTAAGGGTCGCCACGGGGCCGACATGTGTACGCGGTTCGTACGGTCTCCGTACGGCGTCCGGGTAGCGTGTCGGTCCGGAGGTGTTCCATGTCCGAGTTGTTCGACGCGGTCGACGCGCTGGTCGCGTCCCGCTCCCCGTTGCCGTCGGCGGAGGAGCGCAGGCGGCTGAGGGTCGCGCACGGTCTGACCCTGGAGGAGGTCGCCGCCGCGTTGAAGGTGCGCCGGGCCACGGTGTCCTGGTACCAGCGGTTGCGCGACGCCTACCTCGCCACCATGGCCGACCTCGGCGTCGGCACCGACCTGGCGCCCGCCGACTTCCTGGCGGCGATGGACGGCTACCGGGAACGCGACCCGCAGCTCGCCGTCGTCGCCTCCGCCATCAAGGCGACGGTCAAGGGCGGTCTGGGCAAGCTGCGCGAGCGGCCTCGCGGGGAGGGCTGGCGGCCCGGCGAGCCGTGGCGCGCCCTGTCCCGGCCGACCTGGCGGCCGGACATCCGGGCGGCGGTCATCTCCCGTACCCGGGTGAACCTCCACCGGAAGATCGTCAAGCACGCGGCGTTCACCGGGCAGTACCCGGTCGCGGTCCTGTCCGACTTCGTCGTCTACGCGGCCGACGGCACCTCGCCGCTGGACTTCCTGCCCTACCGGGAGGGCAAGCCCCTGCCGGGCGGCTTCAAACTGGGTGTCAATCCGGGGCTGGTCAAACACGAGGGCACCCAGAGCGTGTTGTGGGGCGAGGAGGTCCGCGAGCGGTTCGCCGCCCCGGAACTCAACCTCGCCCGGTACATCAAGGACGGCACCGTCACCGATGCCGACAACGGGGAGTAGCGGACGATGAGTGTGTTCGGGGACGGCCTGGACGCCGCGGTGCAGAAGGCGTTCACCCGCCCGGCGCCCAAGAGCGCGCCCGCGCAGATGCGGTACCTGGTCAGACAGCTCAAGGGCACCAAGGCGGTCGCCCAGTTGCTGCGGATCTCCCAGCGGACCGTCGAGCGGTATGTGAAGGACCAGATCAGGAAGCCCCGCCCGGATCTCGCCGCGCGCCTCGAACGCGAGGTGCGCGGGCGCTGGCAGCCGCAGGTCCGGGCCAGGGCCCGGCAGAGGGCGGCGACCACCGACGGCATCGTCATCGACACCCGCGCCCGCATGGGCTACACCGCGCCGATCGGGTCGACCGACCAGGACCGCGTCCGGCACCTGACCGTCGCCCTGCCTCCGCGGTACGCGGCCCGACTCTTCGACGCCCGGGAAGCGGGGGCGAGCGACGCCCGCCTCCAGGAGATCGCGGCCGAAGCCCTCAGGGAGGTGTACTTCCAGGACGGCGGCCGTCGCGCCGGGAGCCTGGAGGAGGTCCGCTTCACGGACATCGAGCACCTCGAGTTCGGCCTCTAGACACCCGGCGTGAAGAGCACGACGGCCAAGCGCCGGGCCGGACGTACGAGGGGAACCGCCACCCACGGCGATCGTGTCCCGAGGGACCCGATGTGCCGTGTCCGCGGGGCTGTTAGCCTTCGCGCATGTCAGCCCTGGGGCCCGTCGCCTGGCCGCCCGCGCCGATCAGGACGGAGCGGCTGCTGCTGCGTGCGTCCGAGGCCCGGGACCGTGCCGTGTTCGTCGAGCTGCTGGCATCGGCGCAGGTGCACACCTATCTCGGCGGCCCCCGGCCGCGTGACGAGGTCGAGCGCGAGCTGCCCGTGGTGCCCGAGCGGTGGCCGGGGAGTTTCGTCGTCGATCTCGACGGGGTGATGATCGGCCAGGTCCTGCTCAGAAGGGCGACGGAGCATCTTCGTCCGGTTGCCGCGGGGAAGCTCGATCTCGGCTATCTGTTCCTGCCGCGGGCCTGGGGACACGGGTACGCCACCGAGGCGTGCGCGGCGGCACTCGGCTGGCTCGACGGCGCCCTTCCCGGCGAGCCGGTGGTGCTCGCCACTCAGACCGCCAACTCCGGCTCGATGCGCCTCGCGGCGAAGCTGGGGTTCACCGAGCTGGAGCGGTTCCGGGCCTGGGACGCCGAGCAGTGGCTCGGTCTGCGGCCCCCGCTCACTGCGGCGCAGGACTGCGCAAAGCTTCGCCCATGACTCATCGGCGTGAAGAAGTCGGGGCGAGGCTGCAGACCGATCGTCCGCACTCCGCCCGCGTCTGGAACTACTTGCTGGGGGGCAAGGACAACTATCCCGTCGACAGCGAGGCCGGCGAGGTCATCCTGACGACGTTCCCGGAGTTCGCCGCCGCAGCCCGGCTGCAACGACGGTTCCTGGCACGCGCGGTGCGCTTCCTGGCGGGTGAGGTCGGCATCCGCCAGTTTCTCGACATCGGCACCGGACTGCCCACCGCGGACAACACCCACGAGCTGGCCCAGCGCATCGCGCCGGAGAGCCGCATCGTGTACGTGGACAACGACCCCCTCGTCCTCACCCATGCTCAGGCGTTGCTCACCAGCAGCCCGGAGGGCACCTGCGCCTACGTCGACGCCGATGTCAGGGACCCGGAACGGATCCTGGCCGAAGCCGCCAAGACCCTGGACCTCAGCCGTCCGGTCGCGCTGACCACACTCGGGATCATGGGGCAGATCTCCGACGCCGAGCGTCCCGCGGAGCTGCTGAGCACACTGCTCGCGGCGCTGCCGTCGGGCAGCTACCTGGCCCTGAGCGACGGCACCAACGGCAACGAGGCGCTCAACCGGGCGGTCGAGGTCTACAACGGGCAGTCGGCCAACACCTACCATCTGCGCTCCCCGCAGGAGATCGCGGCCTTCTTCACCGGGCTCGACCTCGTGGAGCCCGGAGTCGTCTCCACGGCCTCCTGGCGCCCGGACCCCGACCGGCCCGAGGAACCCACGGCCGACGTGTCCGTCTGCGGGGTGGCGGTCAAGAGCTGACGGGATCGTCGTCGGCGGCGCTGCGTAGCGACCTCGCCCAGTGGTTCTCCGGGGCGTGGGGCCGCTCCTCCGGACGGGCCCATGCCCCGGCGCGTTCCCCGGGGCGGCCGGTCCGCCGGGCCTAGTGTCGAGGCTCCGTCGTCCTGAGGGAGCGTGTTCAGCTTGGCCCGGAACCGTCGCCTGATCCTGAGTACCCCGTCCGAGGTCTGGAGCCTGCTGGCCGACGGACACCGTTACGGGGAGTGGGTGACCGGCACCCAGCAGGTCCTGGCCGCGGACCCGCACTGGCCGCAGGTGGGCGCCCGGCTGCGCGTACGGGTCGGTGCGGGCCCGCTGGTCCTCGACGACACCTGCGTCGTCCGCGTCTGCGAACCCGAGCGCCGCCTGGAACTGGAGGCGAAGGCCGAGCCGTTCGGCGCGGCCCGCATCGCCATGAAGCTGATGCCCTGGGGCGATGCCACGCTCTTCGTTCTGGACTGGCACGCGTTGCGGGGGCCGGGTATCCGGATGCACGGACTGCCCGTGGACTACCTCGTCGAGGTCCGCAACGGCATGATGCTGACCAAGCTGGCCAGGATCGCCGTCCGGGAGCACGACCGCGCGCTCCAGCGCGACTGAGGGGCGACCTGCCTGGTCCTCGCCCATTGACACGCCGCTCCGGGTCGTTCGAGGATGATCCTCGTTGACAACGTTGTCGCCTGGTGAAGAGGACCATCATGGGCCCCATATCCGTCCCTCTCGGCCGCAGGCTCCTGCTGCGTATCCTCGGTGCGACCGGCGCCGCGGCCGCCCTCCAACCGGCCCTGGGGTCCCCTTCGGCCGCCGCCTCCTCCTCGTCCTCCGGCTCCGCCCGGGCCGTCGACCCGCCGGACGACGTCGCCGCCACGTACCACCGCGTGCTCCTGCGGCACACCCGCTGGTCCGAGACACAGTGGGACGAGGCCAAGGGCACGTACACCGACCAGTACTTCGGCTTCGCCGTCGTCCTCGGGCACGCCGTCCTGCTGACGCACGGGACCTTCGACGAGGAAGCGGCCGGCATCGACCGGGAGACGCTCCGGCGCCGCACGCTGGCGACCCTGCGCCACTTCGCCGCCTCCAACCGGCTCACGGGCGGCACCCAGTGGGGCCGCACGCTGTTCTTCGACACCACCTTCCAGTCGTACTTCATCCTCGCGGCGCACCTGTTGTGGGACGAGCTGGACGCCGCCACCCGCTCCGCGGTGGACACCATCACCCGCGAACAGGCTGCGTACACGCACGCGCTGGGCACGGGCGACGACCCGGCCTCCGGCGACTGGACGCCGAACGGGCTCAAGGGCGGGTACGTCGGCGACACCAAGCTGGAGGAGATGGGGCTCTACGCGCAGACCCTCGCTCCGGCGCTGGCCTGGGCACCGGACGACCGGCGCCGCGCCGACTGGGCGACCGACTACGGCACCTGGTCGCGCAACGAGGGCGGCCTGCCGCCCGCCGACCTGGCCAACCCGGCACGGGTGGACGGGGTCCCGGTCTCGCACAACACCGCGCACAACGCGTACGACACCTTCATCGTCGAGAACCACGGCTCGTTCGGGCCCCACTACCAGGAGGAGATGTGGCGCACCTCGGGGCGTAACGCGGCGCACTTCCTCGCGGCGGGACGGCCCCTGCCCGAGGTTCTGACCAGGCAGCCCAACGCGGAGCCGCTGTGGCGGACGCTGCTGGGCGTCATGTCGGACGCGGGCGAGCCGCTGATGCCGATGGTGGACGACCGCGAGCACCTGTACGGCAGGGACGTCATACCGCTGGCCTTCCTCTCCCGGGTCGTGGGAGACCGGGCGGCGGCCCGCGCGGAGACGGAGCTTGCCTCGCGGCTCGAGGCCTACCAGGCGTATCCGCCGGAGTACCGGTTGGCGAAGTTCTCGGGCGAGCCGAAGTACGAGCCCGAGGCGCGCGCGGAACTCGCCATCAGCTATCTGCTGCACGTGTGGCCGGATGCGGGGCCGCGGGTACGTCCCCTGTCGCGCGAGGAGTTGTTCGCGCACGCGTCGGGGGTCACCGATTTCGGGACCGGCCCCGGCCTGGTGTCCCACCAGTCGCCCGCCGCCTGGGCGGGTGCGGTGACGAAGCGCGGGTTCGTGAAGTTCGCCTGGCAGCCGGCGCACGACGACTGGCTGTTCCGGCTCGGCGGCGACACCCCGATGTTCCTGCCCTCGACTTCCGCGGAGGTCACCGGCAGGACGGTGCGCGTGCACACCGCGCTGCGGGACGGCTTCGACGGCAGCGCCACGGTGCTGCGTCTGGGCGAGAGCTTCGCCGGGTACGCGACGCTCCCCACGGGCGGGGTCGTCTACGCGTGCGAGGGGCCGGTCGCGGGCGGTTCGCGGCTCGACGTGCACAACCTCACGATGCCCGGTGTGGCGGGCCTCGACGGCAGCCGCACCTACCGGTTCGCGGAGGGTTCGGCCACGGTCCGCGCGCAGGACGCCACGGATTCGGCCGCGGGGCGGGTCGACGAACTCGCCTTCACCCGGACGACGGTGCGGCACATCCGCATGCTGGGCGTTCAGCCCGACCCGACGTACGGGTACTCGCTGTACGCGGTCGAGGTGCGGGACGGGGCCGAGGGCTCCGACCTCGCGCGAGGAGGCACGGCGACGGCCTCCTCGCAGTCGGCCGGCATGGCGCCGGGGCTGGCGGTGGACGGCGACGCCCGGAGCCGCTGGGCGGTCTCCCGCGAGGACCGCAAGCGCGCGGACAGCTGGTGGGCGGTGGACCTCGGCGCCGAGCGTGCGCTGGACCGTGTCACGTTGCGCTGGGAGGCTGCCGCCGGTCGCTCGTACCGCATGCAGGGTTCGTCCGACGGCGAGCGGTGGACCGACCTGGCGACCGGCCCGGCCCCGTCACTGCGCAGCCGCGGCGGCTGGCTCGACGTCGACGGCCGTGCCGGGCTGGTCGTACGCGGCGGGGACGAGCAGACGCTGGCCGTGTACGGCGACACGATCGTCCCGGCCGAGGGGGCACGGGAACCGCTCGTGATCGAGGGGCACTGCGGTGTGTCCGCCGACGAGCTGCGCGGGCTGGCGGGGAGCGCCGCGCCCACGGCCGAGGACGGCCGGGTCCGCGCGGCGCGGGTGGACGGGTACCTGAGCCTGTTCAACCTGTCGGCGCAGGACGTGGAGACGCGGGTCGCGGTGCCGCAGCGGGGCGGACGCCGAGAGGTCTACGAGGGCGAGCAGACGGTGACCCGGGACGGCGTCGACTACCGTGCACGGCTGGACGCGGCGTCGGCTTCGCTGCTCGCGCCGCGTTTCACCCTCACCGCGCTGTCCGGCCGGGCACTGCCGTCCGGGCTGCGGGTCCGGGTGGTCGACGGGGCGACGCTGATCCTGTCCGGCGCGCACTGCCGGCTGCGGATCGAGGCGCAGGGCCGCCGCACCGACGCCGTCGTGCGGGGTGGACGCGAGACCCGCGTGACGCTGCGTGATGCGCAGCCCTTCCCGCACCACGACCACGCCCTGGGACGGAACACCTTCCCGACGAGTCCGCTGCCGCCGGGGATGTCCCGTCCGGACGCCGCCGTGGACGGCGACCCGGACACGGCGTGGCAGTCCGGCCGGGACGGCCGCATGGTGGTCGACCTCGGGGCGCGCACCGACGTGCGCTGGGTGGAGGCGCAGTGGAGGACCGGGGCGGCTCCGGCGGCCCGCGTGGAGTTCAGCACCGACGGGGTGCGCTATCAGCGTGCCGGGACCCTGGACGGCCGCGGACGCGTCCGCCGGCTCACCCGTGCGGGCTCGGCCCGGTACGTCGCGGTGACGGTGCAGGGCGCACCGCACGCGCACGACGGGCTGATCAGGCTCTCCGTGGGCTGATGCCGCCGCACTCCGGCCGGTCGTTCAGCCGGAGTGCGGCGGAGTCCGCCGCAGGTGTGCGAGTTCGTCCGCGCGGCGGTGGTCCTTCGGGCGGCCGAGGGCCCGCCGCATTCGGATCAGGTCGTCGAGCGCGGCGTAGCGGACGGCGAAGCCCTCCGGGTCGTGCGTGGTCTGGGCCCGGGCCAGGCAGGGTGTCACATCCAGGTCGCCCCAGCGCAGGACGGGGGTGCACAGGTCTCCGTCGGCTCCGGTGACCCGGTACCCGACCTGTTCGCGGCCGAGATCCGGCGGTTCGGTGCAGCCGCAGGCGGCGAGGGCGGCACGCAGGGCGCGCGCCTCGTCAGGGGTGCCCTCCCACAACAGGTCCAGGTCCCCGGTCAGTTCGGTGGAACCGTGCATGATGCCGGCGACCTGGCCGATGACCACCGCCCGCGATCCGGCGTCGTACAGCGCCCGGAGGAAGGGAAAGGGGTCGAAGCCGAGTGCCCCGTCCGTGGCGAAGGTGCCCCGCACGTCGTCGGCCTCCTCCGGGCGGCACCCGACGGGGGCGCGGTCTCGGGTCACCCGCCGGGTCCGAGCGATCGCCCGCCGCAGGCGCAGGGCAGCTGTCGTCTGACTCATGCGCCCCATCCAACACCGCCCCGCCGCTGTAGGTTGGGGCGAGGGAAGGGGGCACCGGCGGCCCCGCCCCGATGGCCCGCACGTACGCCCCCGTGATGCCGGTCTGCGGCTCGTGCCCGAGCCCGGTCCCCCCGGTCCGGCCGGGCGCGTCTTCCCGGGCATCGCCTCCCCCGCCGTGTCCGGCCCCGTCCACCGTCCCGCCCGTAGTGAGCGCACCGAGAGGGAGAGCACGCCGTGACGCGACCACGTGCCGTCTTCGCCATGAACCCCCGGCTGGTCCGCGCCGTCTTCGACGAGGACGCCCTGGCCCGGCTGCGCCGCGCGACCGACATCGACACCGAACTGGTCCTCGGCGAACTGGACTCCGCCCGCTCCCGCGACGCGCTGGCCGGTGCGGAGATCCTCGTCGCGGGCTGGGACGCGCCCCTCGTACGGGCCGAGCACCTGCACCGCACCGAGCGGCTGCGGGCCGTGGTCTACGCGGGCGGGGTCGCCGCGACCTGCCTGGAGGACCCGGCCGCCTTCGCCGCCCGCGGCGTCGTCGCGGCCAACGCCCGCGCCGCCAACGCGGGCCCGTGGCCGAGTACACCCTCGCCATGATCCTGCTGGCCAACAAGCGGGTCCTCGCCGAGGAGCGCCGCTACCGCGCCTCGCGGACCCGACCCGACCACTTCGGCGCGTACGCCGGGCGCGGCAACTACCGGCAGACGGTGGGCATCGTGGGCGCCTCCACCGTGGGCCGCGCGGTGCTCGCCCTGCTGCGCCCCTTCGACCTCGACGTCCTCCTGTACGACCCGACGCTCACGGCGGAGCAGGCTCAGGCCCTCGGTGCGCACCTGGTCCCGCTCGACGAGCTGATGGCGGGCAGCCGGGTGGTGTCCCTGCACCAGCCCCTGACTCCCGCGACCCGCGGCCGGATCGACGCGGGCCTGCTGGCGCTGATGCCGGACGGCGCCACGCTCGTCAACACCGCGCGGGGCGCCGTCGTCGACCAGGACGCCCTGCTCGCCGAGGTGCGCACCGGCCGCATCGACGCCGTCCTGGACGTCACCGACCCTGAGCCGCCGGACCCCGGCAGTGAGCTGTGGACGCTGGACAACGTGGTGCTGACCCCGCACCTGGCGGGTTCGCTGGGCGGGGAACTGCACCGCATCGGCGACGCCGTCGCCGACGAGGTGGAGCGGTTCGCGGCGGGCCGCCCCTTCGCCCACCCGGAGGACCTCGCGGCCTCCGCGCGCACGAGGGTGTGGTGAGGCGGATGCGTTCCCGTACCCCCGCACGCGGACCGGCACTGACCGAACTCGGGCTGGGCGCGGCCCAGTTGGGCAACCTGTTCCGGAAGACCAGCGACGCGGACGCCCAGGGCGCCGTCGACGCGGCCTGGGACAGCGGCGTGCGCTACTTCGACACCGCCCCGCACTACGGGCTCGGGCTGTCGGAACGCCGCCTCGGCGCCGCCCTCGCCCGGCGTCCACGGGCCGAGTACACCGTGTCCACCAAGGTGGGCCGGCTTCTGGTGCCGAGCCCGGAGACCGCGCACCGGCAGGACGACGGCGGCTTCGCGGTGCCCGCTTCCTTCCGGCGCGACTGGGACTTCTCCCGGGACGGCATCCTGCGCTCCCTGGAGAGCAGCCTGACCCGGCTCGGACTCGACCACGTCGACATCGTCTACCTCCACGATCCCGACGACCACTGGCGGCAGGCCTCCACCACCGGCGTCGACACCCTCGTCGAACTGCGCGAGCAGGGGGTGGTGAAGGCGGTGGGCGTGGGCATGAACCAGGCCGCGATGCTGACCGAGTTCGTCCGCCGCTCGGACGTCGACCTGGTCATGGTGGCCGGCCGCCACACCCTGCTCGACCCGTCCGCGCGGGAGGACCTGCTGCCGCTCGCCCGGGAGCGCGGGGTCGGCGTCGTCGCCGCCGCCGTCTACAACTCCGGCCTGCTCGCGACCGACCGCCCGCCGTCCGACGCCACCTACGACTACCTGCCCGCGCCCCGCGAGCTGATCGCCCGGGCCGACGCTCTCGCGGACGTCTGCGGACGCCACGGCGTCACACTGCCCGAGGCCGCGATCGCCTACCCGCTGCGGCACCCGGCGGTCGTGTCGGTGGTGCTCGGCGCCCGCGACGCGCGGCAGTCCCGCACGAACGCGGAGCGGCTCGCGGCCCGCGTACCGGACGCGCTCTGGGCGGAGCTGGCGGACCTCGGCCTGGTCCCGGAGGCCCCCGACCGGCCGTCCACCCCCCGGGGGCGGTCATGACGGTCGTCGACGCCCATCTGCACGTATGGAATCCCGCGGTCGCCGCCTACGACTGACTGGGGCCCGCCGCCGCGAACCCGGAGGCCGCCGCGGTGGGTGTGCGCACCCTGCTCCACGAGCGGTCCCACCCGAACTGGATCCTGGGCCCCGACGCCACCGCGGGCCTCGCTGAAGTTCTCGGGCTCCGGCTCGGTGGCCGAGGCGTACGGGGCCGCGTGGGTCGCGGAGTGGAACTGGTACCTCGGCGCGGAGGGGATCGGACGGCCGCCTCGTCACGGCCTCCTACTCGTCCGGCACGTCGCCCGGCCGGCGGCGGGCCCACGACGACGTGATGTGCTCGCGCATCCCCTCGGCGGCAGCATCGCCGTCCCCGGCGAGCACCGCGGCGGCGACCCGGGCGTGCGCCGCGTGGGTCAGCTCGATGTCCTCGCGGGTGGGGTCCCCGCTGTACTGCGGGGACCGCACGGCCTTGCCCTGGATGCTGGAGACGATGGCCCGTCCGAACGCGTCCCGGGAGGCACGGTGGATGATCTCGTGGAACTCGATGTCCGCGCGCGAGTACGCCGCGGGGTCGTCGATCAGGCCCGCGAGTTCGTCGAGCTTGGCGGAGAGCGCAGCCGCCTGCTCCTCCTCGATGAGTCCGGCGGCACGGGCGGCCATGGCGCACTCCAGGGTGGTCCTGATCTCGATGAGGTTGTCCAGGTAGACCAGGCGGTCCTCGCGCTGGAACAGCGCGTCGAGGACGAGCGGGTCGAGCAGGCTCCACCGGTCCTGGCCGAGGACGACCGTCCCCCAGCCCTGACGGGTCGCCACCAGGCCCTTCTCGGCGAGCGACGTCGTCGCCTCCCGGATCACGGTCCGGCTCACCTCGTACTCCTCGCACAGCTCACCCGCCGACGGCAGGGCCGTGCCCGGCGGGTACTCACCGAGCACGATGGCCCTCACGAGGCTCTGGACGACGGCGGCTGCGAGCGGTGGCCGACGCCGTTGCGGGCGGGACACGGCGGTGGTGTCCGCGGATGGCTTGATCATCTGGTCAGAGACTCCCGATGTTCGTGCAGGTTCGCCCGGCCCTGCTGTCCAATGACCCCAGGTTAGCCGAGCACGTCGAGGTCATCACTCGTATCACAAGTTATGAGTCACTCGTTGGAGAGCGATGCGCATCACCGGATACCGGTCCCTTGCCACGGCCCGCGAGTGGGGACGACCGGTGGGCGACGAGGGCGCGCGCTACGAGCTGCCGCCGCACCGCACCCTGTGGCGCAGCGACAGCGTCGCCGCGCAGGGCGTCTCCGACACCGAGATGCCCGCCCCGCTGCCGGGCTTCGTCGAGCAGGTCTACGAGCACGCGCTGGAGCCCGACGCGGCGGGCCTGGCCCGGCCCCGCCTGGTCAACGAACACCTCGGCGCCTACTTCGAGTTGGAGTTCGACACGGCCCGGTTCCGGGTGGGACACCTGGACTGACCGCGCGCTCCGCGGCCGGGCGGACACGGGGGTGCGGCGCGTCAAGGATCGAGCCGGGCCCCCGTGCGCGCGTGCGCGTTGAGCCACGCCGCCGTCACCAGTAGCGCGGGGAGCAGCGGGACGGCGCCGGGCAGCAGGCCCTCCAGCAGCGTGGCGGCCGCCGCACCCAGGATCAGCAGCGTCATCGTGGCCAGGGCGGGCCACTGGACCCGCCGCGCAGTCACCGCCTCGGCCACGGCCCCGGTCAGCAGGCCCGTCAGGTACGCGGTCGGCACCCGCGCGCCCAGCGCGACGCGGACACCGGCGTTCTGGCAGCCCATCGCGGCCGCCACCGTGCCCAGCATGGCCGTGCGCTCCCCGCCCGACGGGTCCCCGCGCACGGCGAGCCACCACCCCACGACGGCCCACAGCAGCAGAAGTTCGAGCAGCAGGAAGTCCGCCGGGCGCAGTCGGCCGCCCCCTTGGGCACGGCTCGCCGCCCAGGCGGCTCCCGCCGCGCCGAGCACGTAGCAGAGCACCGCGACGGCGGCCAGAGCGCCGAGCGCCGGGTCCGCACCGCCCAGACCGACCCCGGTCAACGCCGAGTTGGCGGTGACCACGCTGGTGAAGACGCCCCCGAGGGCGAGGAACCCCCAGGCGTTGACGGCGCCCGCGGAGAAGGTCAGCAGCCGCGCGGTCCACGCGTCCGCGTGCTGCCCCGAACCCGGCGGGAGATCCCGACACCGATTGGCCTCCGTGGTCCTCTCCTTCGCCTCGACCGGGCCCCGGACGGAATCCTCGCCGACCGTCACCGCGGCACGGGCCGCGACATGCCGGGCGGGGCGGCCGCGACGTACGTCGGCCGCCCCGCCCGGGCTCCGTGTCCTAGCGGCCGCGTGCCATGGTCGACCGGAAGGTCCAGTGGCCCGAGCCGACCTCGTACACGGCCTCCCTTGCGGTCAGGCGCAGCAGCCGCGCCCCGTCGGGTGCGTCGGCACGGATGCCGGCGGCGGGTAGGTGCACCTCCGCGGTGCTGCCCGCGGGGACGTCCACGGTGAGGCGGAAGCGGTCGTCCGAGCGTTCCCAGTCGGTGCGGACGATGCCGTACGGGGTGCGGTAGGAGCCGGCCGCGGAGGTCATGTCGCCCTCCACCGCAGGGTCGATGAGGAGCTTCGCGTATCCGACGGACTCCTCGGTCTGCGCGATGCCCGCGACGCGGGTGGTGAACCAGGAGTCGATGGCGCCGAGCATGAAGTGGTTCTGGGACTGTCCTGGCCCGCCGTCCCAGGACTCGCCCAGGGTCGTGTTGCCCGCGAGCACCTGGTAGCCGTAGCTGGGGCTGGTCGTCTGCGTGGCGATGGCGTGCACGAGGTCGTCGCGGCCCGCCCCGCTCAGCACCCGGAAGGCGGCGGGCAGCGAGATCTCGCCCAGGACCAGGTGGTTTCCGGCGTCCTTGATCGCGTCGGTGAAGTGCATGAGCAGGCGGTCCCGTTCGCCGTCCGGGTAGGCGCCCATGTCCAGCGCGAGTGCTTCGGCGCCGTGTCCGCCGCCGCCGAAGGTACCTGTGGTGGCGTCGTAGTACTTCGCCGTCAGCGCCTCGACGCTCGCGGCGGCCTTCCTCCGGTACTCGTCGGCCGCGGCGGCGTCGCCGAGGAGCGAGGCGATGCGGGCGAGGGTGTCGGCCACCCGCCAGTAGCCGTAGGTGCCCGCCACGGCGCGGGGGAAGGTCCGGTCGGGGGTGAACCAGTCGCCCAGGCCGTAGTCGAGGATGCCGTCGGCGACCTGGGTCTCCAGGAAGGCGGCGTAGCGCCGCATGTCCGGGTAGTACGTCTTCAGGGTCTGGCGGTCTCCGTAGGTGAGATGGAGCTGCCAGGGGACGAGGACGAAGGCGCCGCCCCAGTTGGAGTCGTTGCGGTAGGCGCCCGGGAGGCTGGTGTACTCCGGGACGGTGCTCGGGACCAGCCCCTCCGGCGTCTGCGCGTCGGCCATGTCCCGGACGATCTTGCGGAGGTAGGCCCGCATGTCGTAGTTGCCCGCGAGGGCGGGGAAGACGAGCTGGTTCTGTTCGAGCCAGCCGAGCTTCTCCCGGCTGGGGCAGTCGGTGAGCACGCTCATCATGTTGCCCTCGATGGAGCGGCGGATCAGCGCGTGGATGCCGTTGAGCAGCGGGTCGGAGCTGGTGAAGTCGCCGGCCGAGGTGTTGTCGGCGCGCAGGACGTGTCCGCGGACGCTCACCGTCGCGTTCTCGGGCACACCGCGCAGTTCCAGGTAGCGGAAGCCGTGGTAGCCGAAGCGGGGGTGCCAGGTCTCGGCGCCCCGGCCGCCCGTGGTGTAGCTGTCCCACAGGGGGGCACCGACGTTGATGATGGACTGGAAGGCGTGGCCGTCCTTCAGGCTCTCCGCCGGGTAGGCGCGGATCTCGGTGCCCTTCGGCGCGCGGACGGTGATCTCGGGCCAGCCCGCGATGTTGCGGCCCAGGTCGAAGACGCGACTGCCCTCGGCTCCGTCGGCCTCGCGGCCCTTGAGCGTCTCGACGACGCGGACGGGCTCGGTCTCCCGGGCGCTGAGCAGCGCGGGCCGGTCGGCGGTGCCGGGGCCCGCCACGGCGACCGCGTGCCGCCAGCCGCGCCGGTCGCCGGAGGGCTCGTCCCACCGGGGCAGCTCGCGCCGGGCGTCGTAGTCCTCGCCGCCGTACCAGTGGGAGGCGGTGGTCGGGCCCAGGGTGGTGCGCCAGTCGTCGCCGCTGGTGAGGGTGCGCACCCGGCCGTCGGCCAGCGTCACCTCCAGCCGGGCGATCAGCTTGGGGTCGCTGAGGTTGCCGTAGAGCTTGCGGTAGCGGTCGGCGGTGCTGATGACGTTGGACATGCCGTTGCCGAGGGCGACGCCGAGGGTGTTGGCGCCGGTGCGCAGCTTGTCGGTGACGTCGTACGTGACGTACTGGACGCGTTCGGCGAAGTCCGTGTTGGCCGGTTCGAGGACCGCGTCGCCCACCGGTTGGCCGTTGACGGTCGCGTCGTAGACGCCCAGCCCGGCGAGGTAGAGGCGGGCGCTGCGGACCCGCTGGGGCAGGGTGAAGTCGTCGGTGAGCAGGGGCAGTCCGGCGGGCAGGTAGGGGGTGGGCTGCCGCTGGCCGGTGACCTCGGCGAGCCGGGTGGCGGGCCCGTCGGCGCCGTCGGCGGCGGAGACGGTGTAGTCGACGGGGAGGCCGGGGATCCGGCCGTTGTCGGTGAGGACGTCGGCGCGGGGGTAGAGCGCCACCTCGTCGAAGGTCTTCGTGGTCTTCAGGTCGAGGGTGAGGGTGATCGGCGCGTCGGAGACGTCCGGTCCGGTGTGCGCGGCGCTCGCGTAGCCCGCGGCGGTCTGCAGGGCGCTGTTGGGCAGGCCGTCGACGGCGAGGGCGGGTTCCCAGGTCTTGCGCACGGTGTTGCTCTCGGACGCGGTGACGGCGGCGCCCCGGGCCAGCCCGGTGGTGGAGGCCGTGGAGTCGCGGACGTCGATCTCGCCGAGCTGGAGGCGCCAGGTGCGGTCGGGGAAGGACTCGGCGAGCGGCAGGCCGAGCCGGGTGACGTCGAGTCGTACGTAGCGGGCGGTGGTGCGGGGCAGGCGGACGACGACCGGCTCGATCCTCCGGTCGCTCAGGCGCCAGTCGGGGTGGGTGATCCACTGCGCGTCCCAGTCCGACTGCCGGGTCAGTCCGGTCTCGAAGACGGCGGTGGTGCTCCAGCCGCTGTGCCGGTTGCCGTTGCCGGACCAGAGCATGACGCGCCAGTAGACCTTCGCCCGCGAGCCCAGGTCCTTGCCCGCGTACGTCGTCCCGGGCACGGACGACTCCACCTTCCCGGAGTCCCAGAGGTCGGGGCGGGAGGCGCGGAGCCGCTGGAGGGAGGTGGCGGCCTGGACGCGGTAGGCGGCCTGGCGCGTGTTGCGGGCACCGGCGGTGGTCTGCCAGCTCAGCTCGGGCGTGGTGTCGTCGATGCCGAGCGCCTCGGTGAGGTGCTGGGTGCGCAGCCCGGACGGGGCGATGGTGCCGGTGGTCGCGGCGTCGGCGGTGACCGCGCCGGCCAGCAGGGTGACGAAGGCGGTGACACCGGCGAGGGCGGCGGCGGTTCGGTGTCTGACGGGTGGGTTCGTTCTGGGCATGGCGGCTCCTGGGCGGCGGGGTTGTCGTGGTGTCAGACGCGGCGCAGTCGGACGGTGGTCCGGCGCCGGAAGCGCAGGGTGACCGGGCCGAGCAGGCCGGACGGCAGTGGCTTCTTGCGCTCGTTGGCCAGCGTGTTGGCGACCCGGACCCGGAGCGTGTTGCGCCCGGCCCCGACGTGCCCGGTGACGTCGGCGACGAACGGGGCCCACAGCAGCGGCGGCAGGACGGTGCCGTTGACGGACACCTCCGCGACGTCGCGGACGTCCCCGAGGTCCAGCAGGACGCGGCGACCGTGCAGCCGGGCGGCGTCGACATCGATCCGGGTGGTGTACGTGCCGCTGCCGGAGAACAGCTCGTCGTGCTCCGTCCAGCTGCCCAGGGGCGCGGTGACGGGCTCGGCGCCCTCGCGTTCGAGGGTGAGGGTCCAGTCGCCTTCCACCGGCACCGGGGTGAGCGTGTCGTCGATGCGCACGGTGCCGTGGTAGCGGTGGCCGCCGTCGGCGCCGACGAGCCGGTGGGTTCCGGCCGCCGTCGCCTCCACCGTGGCGCGCAGGGCGTTGCCTTGGCGTTCCACGGACAGGACGGGCAGGGCTGCTCCGGTCAGGTGGGGCAGGTCGCGGTGGCCGCCGCGGACCACGACGACGGCGGTCCGGTAGGGCTCCAGTTCCAGCGGCACCCGCACACCGTCCTTGGTGGCCCGGTACACGGGGGCGGGGCCGCCGGTGCCGGTCGCGGGGTCCCAGGTCTCGGGCACGCCGGTGGCCGGGAGCGCGGCGACGGTGCGCACGTGCGTGCCGCTCTCGTTGTTGATCAGGAAGACGGTGTCGGGGCCCCGGCGTACCCGCAGCACCCGGACGGCGTCCTGGGCCGGGTCCAGGACGGCGGCCGCGGCGCCTGCGGCTACGGCGGCGGCTCCGAGCGCGCCGGTGTCCATGACCCGGACGGCGTGTCCGCGGCCCAGGGACCTGCGGGCGGGCACCCGGTCGCCGAACAGTTCGGAGAGTCCGTGGGCGAGGGTGCGGTCGCCGCCGTCCGCCTCCTCGGTGTCCAGGGCGCCCACCGCGATCACGGTGCCACCGGCCCGGACGAACTCACGCAGCACGCGCACGCCGTCGGCGTCCAGGACCGGTGTGGCGGGAACGACGACGAGGTCGTAGGCGGCCGCCCCGACGACCAGGCGTGCCTCGCGGACCTCGGCGTGGGCCAGCAGCGCGGGGTCCCGGGTCAGGGCGCCCTCGTGCAGCAGGTCGAAGTCCACCTGGGCACGTTCCAGGGCGTAGGCCGCGTCGCTGAGCGGGGCGTCCACGTCCTGCTGCCGGTCCGTGCCGGTCCACTGCTCGGCGGCCCGCTGCGGCTGCAGCAGCGCGGTGCGGGCGGCGGAGGTGCCGCGGCCGGCCTCCATGACCCGGCCGATCCACTCGGCGAGCGGCCGCATGGCCCACCACCAGGGGGCGCGGGGACCGAAGGGCGGCGGGAAGTACACGCGGCTCTCGTCGGTCCACAGTGCGTGCAGCACCGTCAGGTTGACACCGCGGGCGGCCTGCGCGCCGACGGTGGCGTGCACGAATCCCGGGGTGACCTGCCAGCCCATGTTGCCGAACATCTCCAGCAGGGCCCGTTCGCGGCCCATCTGGTGGGCCACGGACACCGGGTTGCGCGGGATCATGGTGGGCTCACCGGCCACGTACTCGGCGGTGATGATGTCGCCGCCGGGCACCTGGGCCCACTGGTTGACCTTGTGCAGGTCGCCGGTGGAGGCGATGCGCTTGGCGGGGGCGGTCTCGTCGTAGAGCGGGTTGGTGATCAGGGCGACGCCGCGCCTCTCGTACCACTGGGCCTGCTTGCGGAACGCGGTGGCGAAGCGGTCGGAGACGGCCTTCCAGAAGTTGCCGCGGGCGATGCGGCCGGAGCGGCCGAGGTCGTCGAAGGCGGCGGCGTAGGCGGTCCCGGGTGCGACGCCGACGGTGCGCAGGGCGCGGTCGAGGGTCGGTGACCACGGCAGGCGCTTGAAGTGGGCCTCGGCCGAGGCGAAGAACGGCTCGTCGTCCCAGAACCCGGGGACGACCGTGCCGAAGTAGCGTCCGAACCGGCGGTGGTACTCGCCCGGGACGATGTCCAGGAACAGCTCGACGGGTTCGTCGTCGAGCAGGTCGACGTAACTGCGGCTGTATCCCTGGCTGTCGTCGGCGAGGAGCACGCCGCCGAAGAGGTCGACCTGCCACTCCCCCGCCGGAACCTGCCACCTGTGGCTCCCGGTGAGCCGGTCGGTCAGGTCCACGACGTCGGTGGCGCCGCCCGATGCCGTCGGCCGGGCGGCAGCGGCCGCGACGGTGAAACTCCCGGGCGGCAGCGCGCGTTCGGGGAAGTCGCCCGCGGCGGCGGAGCGGTCGAAGGAATCGGTGTACAGGGTGGTGCCGTCGGCCGACTCGACGGTGAGGCTCTCCCAGACGGCGCGCTGGTCGCCAACCGCGCGCACCCCGACCCCGCCCGTCTCCTCGGCCAGGTCCTCCACGGTTCCCTTGTCCTTGCCGTCGAGGGTGACGGAGAGGCCGGTGCCGCTCAGGCTGATCCGGAGGGTGTGGAACTTGGTCTTGTTGAAGCCGTCGGTGCGGGGGCTGCGCAGCACCTCGACCGGTCCGGCACCGTCGGTCAGCCGCTCCACCGTGACCACGCCGGTCTGGTCGAAGGCGACGGCGTATCCGGTGCGCCCGTCGGCCGAGCCCCGGACGAGGAGTCCGGCCGCTCCGTGCTCGGCCTTCGCGCTGCCGGTGACGGCGCAGTCCCCCCACTCCGTGCTCGCCCTCAGGACGGCGGCGCCGTCGAGGACGGCGGCGTCCGCGACCAGCCGCCCCGCCTCCACGCCGACGCCCGTGCTGTGCCTGAGGTCGATCGACGCGGGCCCGCGCACCACGGTGGTGGAGCGGGCGAGTGCCTTGAGGCGCAGTTCGGGCCGGGGAGCGTAGGTGCGGCTGCCGACCTGTCCGCCCTTGACGATGAACTCTCCGGCCCGGCCGCTGGGGAAGTGGTCGTCGTTGAACAGCCAGACGCGCATGCCCGTGCGTGCGGCGGTGCGCAGCACGTGGCCCACGATGTCGAACCACTCCTCGGTGAAGAACACCGGCGTCATCTCGGCGTTGTCGAAGGAGAAGAGGATCACCTCGTACATGCCCTTGGACCTCAGGTCCGCGAGCTGGCGGTCCACCAGCTCGGGCGTGACGGGGCCGTTCCAGTACCAGTAGACGGTGGGGCGGCTGTCGTGGCGCGGGTCGGCGAAGTGCCGGGCGGACCAGGCGTCCCACTCCTGCCGGGCCGGTCCGGCCGGTGAACCGCCGGCGTGCGCGGCGTCGGGCAGGCCGACGGCCACGAGGGCGCCGGTGGCACCGGCCGCGGCCACGAACCTGCGTCTGGACAGGGGGTGTTCGGGCATGGCTGTGCTCCTGGGTGGTGGGGTGCGGCGAAGGGCGGCGGCGGTGGCCGCGGTGGTGTGATCAGCCCTGGGCGAGGTGCCGCACCTGCTGGGCGGCGAGGGCGCGGTTGTGCAGCCGGAAGTCGCGGACGGCGCCGTGCAGGTACGGGTGGGTGCTGTTCTGGGACCGGCCCAGGTAGTTCCGGCTGGTCCGGCCGAGCAGGAGGGGACCGGCGACCATGGCAGTGTTCCGACCGGCTTCGGCGCCGTCGACGTAGAGCACACCGGTGCCGTCGGCGAGGGTGAGCGTCACGTGGGTCCATCGGCCCAGGGGCAGCGGTCCGGTGGCGTCGACGAAGTCCTCGGCCTCCATACCCGCGATCTTCAGGGCGGCGCGAGCCCGTCCGGCGCCGGTGGTCGCCGTGAGGAAGAGGTAGGTGTCCTTGCTGTAGCCGAGGTCGAGGACGCGGACGGAGGGGGCGAGGGTGTCGACGCGGACGCGGACGGACACGGTCAGCTCCGCCAGGCCGCTGGGCAGTCCGGCGGGGAGTACGAGGTGCGCGCCGCGGCCGTCGAGCGTCACCGCCGTCGCGTCGCCGCCGGTGTCCCAGGTCGCGCCGCCGGCCAGGGAGCCGTCGGCGAACGTCCCGGTGCGGTCCGCCACCGAGATGCCGTGTCCCTCGTCGAGGGGGTAGCGGGCCACGTCACCGGCGGGCCCAGGCGGGGGCGCGACCGACCAGTACACGTTGTAGCGCTGGTGGTGGACCTCGTGGAAGGGGCGCAGGGCGACCTTCCGGCCGTCTGCCAGGGCGGTGAACCGGGTGGGCTCGCCGGGCGTGCGGCGCAGAGTGTCGGGACGGACGTTCGGCAGCGTCGCGAGCGGCGTGTCCCCGTAGCCGCCCGCCAGGACCAGAGGGCCGTACGACACCGCCTTCACCTGCGGGTTGTCGGGTGCCGGACGCCAGACGGGGACGCGGGGCAGGAAGAGTTCGACGCGGTCCCCGGTCCGCCAGTGACGTGTCACCGTGGTGTAGGTGCCCGGTTCGAGGCGGTTGCCGGTGTGTCGGCCGTTGACCGTCAGCTCGGCGCGAGCGTCGCCCGACGCCAGCCAGCCGGGTATGCGGACCCGCAGCGCGAACCGGGCCCCTCCCGCCGTGACGGTCAGGCGGGTGCGATCGCCGGTGGGGATGTCGGTTTCCTGGCGGAGTGCCACGCCCAGCTCGTCCCAGCGCACTTCGGAGGGGATGAACAGGTTGACGTGGAGCGCGGGTCGGCGGGTGCCCGGCGTGCGGAAGTAGACGGTGTCGGCGAACTTGGTGTGCGTCTCCAGGCCTGTGCCGTGGTCGCAGGAGAAGTTGTCGTAGTCCCCGCTGTAGCTGCCGGGCGCCGAGCCAAGGCCACCCTTCGGTTCACGGCGCGAGCCCGCCCACAGCCCGGTGTAGTAGGTGACGAAGCCGTGCGCCGAGTCGGGGTCCTGCTCGCCGAGCAGCTGGTTGTACAGCGTCCACTCGTAGTGGTCCAGGTACTCCGTGCGCCGCGGATCGTGACGGAAGAGGTCCCGGCCCAGCTTGAGCATGTTGTAGCTGTTGCAGTTCTCGCAGGTGACCTCCGAGAGGCGGCTCGCGGTCTCGTCCGGCGGTCCGAAGAGTTCCTGATTGGAGTTGCCGCCGATGACGTAGGAGTGGTGGCGTACGACGGTGGTCCAGAAGGTGTCGGCGATGTCCAGGTAGCGCCGGTCGCCGGTGGCCTCGTAGGCCGGTACGGCACCGACCACCTTGGCGATCTCCGTGTTGGCGTGCCGCCCGGCGAGTTCGTCGCGGCCGGCGGCGAGCGGCGCGTACAGCTCGTCGTGGTCGAAGCGGCGCGCGGTGCGTAGATGCACCGGGTCGCCGGTCTCCAGGTGGAGCCGGGCGAGGACGTCGTTCATGCCGCCGAACTCGACCTTGAGCACGCTCTGCATCCGCTCGCGCGACAGCGGCGCCGTGCGCGCCTCGGCCCAGGCGGCCATCTCCAGCAGGACGTCGAACGCCTCCCGGTTCCCGCTGAGCCGGTACTGGTCGAGGAGGCCGGCCATGATCTTGTGCAGGGTGTAGTAGGGAGCCCAGGGCTTGCCCCCGGCTTCCAGCTGGTCGAAGACCGACTCCGGGAACGCGGAGAGGTAACCGCGGTGGAACCCGGCCGCCGGTGCCGCCCGCTGGCACTCGGCCAGTGCCGAGACGAGCAGCCGGGCCCGGTCCGCGTATGCCCGCTCGCCGGTGCTGGCGTGGGCCTGGGCCAGGGCACTGAGGAGGTGCCCGGTGGTGTGGCCGCGCAGTTGGACGTCGGGGGCCTCCCAGCCGCCGCAGGGCTCGGCGGACGAGGTCAGGCCGACGTTGAGCCGGAAGGTGTGCAGCAGCCGGTCGGGGTCCACGAAGAGGAGGTACGCACAGGTGCGCCGCATGTTGGCGAGGAAGGGGCTGTCGAGCAGGCGGACGGCCGGGAGCGGGAAGGGCTCGAGTGCGGGCCCTGGACGGCGGTGCGCACCGCCCGACGGCGGGGGCGTCGCCGCGGCGGGGGCTGCCGGGGGTGCCGCGACGGAGGCGGTCGGTATCGCGGCGGTGGCGGTGGCGGCCGACGCGGTGAACAGGACCTGGCGTCGGGAGGGGGCGGGTCTGCTGTGCGGGGCGGGCATGGTGCGGGATCAACTCCCTTCGATTGAATCGTTTTATTCGATTCGACGGAGACGCTAAGTGGCGCCACCAGGAGCGTCAAGGGTTCCCACAAGAACCAGCTGACCCGTCACAAGTCCCTGCGAACCGCAAGTCCGCGGACGCCGCGCGGGCATGACTCGGCGCGGACGGGCCTTGGCGCCGTCCGCGCTGTTTTGAATCGTTCAATCCAGTGGGAGTCAGACCGTCTTCTGCGCGTACGGGACCAGCCGCACGGGTCCCACCAGCCCGTACTCCTGGCGGGCGAGCCCTCCGAAGACCTCCGGGCGGCTCACCCGGAGCCGGTTGACGAGGGGCGTCGCGACCTCGATCTCGATCGTGTTGGTGCCCCGGCGCAGCAGCGGGCCGACGTCGACGACGGGGTTGAGACGGTCGGCCGGTGCCGCGTCCCGGCCGTTGACGCTGACCCGGAAGGTGTCGCCGACCTGCCCCAGTTCCAGGAGGGCGCCGTGGGCGGAACTCCAGTCGCCGGGGAGGGTGACCGTGGTGCGGTAGCGGCCGATGCCCGCGCTGTCCTCCAGTTCCGGGATGCTCGACCAGGGCAGCAGCGTGTCGAGCTTCAGGGTGCGGCGCACCCGTTCGGTGCGGGTCGGGCGGTCGCCGGGGCGCCAGTCCTCGACCTCGACGTGCCACCGGCGCGGCTCGATCGGGCCGGGGACGGCGGGGAGGGTGGTGGTCACGGTCCGACCCTGGGACAGCAGCGTGCGGTAGGTGCCGGACGCTGCGGCCCGTACGGTGAGCCCGTGCGCGGTGAACAGCACCTCGTCGGCGTCCGAGGAGAGGGCGTGCGGGCGGTTTCCGTGCCGGTCGCCGAACAGGCCCGGGCGCCCCAGCGCGACGACGAGCGTCTGGCCCGGCCGCAGGGCGACGCGGAACGTCACGTCCTGCCCGTCCCGGGTGTACCGGCCCACCCGTACGGCCTTGCCCGTCCAGGGGTCGAGGAGGTAGGGCACCGCGTCGCGGCCGTGTGTGCGGCGCAGGGTGACGTCGTGATCGATGGGGGCCACGGGCGGCTTGACGGTCTCCGCGTGCTTGCCGTTGACCAGGTAGTAGTAGTCCGCTTCCGCCGTGACCCGGTGGGCGTTCAGGAGCGTCGACGGAACGGAGTGCCGTACGTCCGGGGTGACGCCGAGCGCGGCGAGGGCGTCACCGACCGCGGCCTTCTCGGTGACGCGGACGACGCCCGGCAGCGCGAGCAGGCGGGCGAGGACCGCGCGCAGCCGCTCGGTCTCACCGGCCGCGGTCATGCCGGGTGTCAGCGCCTGGTCGAAGGCGCCCAGGAGCACCACGGGCAGTCCGGCCTCGGCGAACGCGAGGATCCTGCGGGCGTCGGCGAGGGCGAGGGTCGGGGTGGAGCCGTAGAAGAAGTCCCCTTCGACGAAGAGCGCCTTGTAGGCCGGCCCGCCGGGGGCGAGTCGCCCGCCGGAGACGGTGGCGTTCGGCAGGTCGAGGAGCGGACCGCTGAGGAACTGATGCGTCCATCCGAGCGGCACGCCGGTCGAGGTGAACCAGGACGCGCCGATGCCCGTGGCCGTGTAGCCGGTCTGCCGGAACACGGCGACGTCCGCGCGGGCGGTGCCCGACTGCAGCACCGCGTGGACCCGGCCGAGGTAGCCGGCGATGTCCGCGGCGTGCCGCCAGGTGGGCTGCCGCGGCCCCCACGACTCGCCGTACCCCGGCGCGCCGTTGTAGGGGCTGAACGCGGCGAAGCCGGGCCACTCGGCCTCGGGGGCACTCGCGTACGAGAAGCCGTGCAGCACCGTCTGGTTGACGCCCGCCGCGTAGGCCCCGCCCATGCTGCGCAGCACACGGTCCCATGTGGTGCTGTACGCCGAACCGTTGTAGGCGCCGGCCTCGCAGGACAGGACGGTGTGCCCCGCCATGTCCCGGCCTCCGGCCAGGCACCGGTAGTCGTCAAGGTTCTTGAAGCCGAGGGACTCCCCCTCCGCGATGTCGAGGTTCGCCGCGGTGGCGATGGCGTCGGTCTGCAGACCGTACGGCTGGGCGCGCAGGGTCATGCCGAGGCCGTGCGCCCAGTCCCTCAGGGCGCCGACGTGGTGCCGGTTGAACAGGTCGGAGACCGTGGCCCAGAAGTCGTGCCGGATCTGCCGGGTCAGCTGGGCCTCGAAGGCGAACACGTGGTTGCTGTCGTCGAGGACGATGGCGGGCAGGCAGGGCAGCAGCGGCCGGCCCGTGCGCTGCTCGAAGGCCTCGGGCAGACGCGCCGTCCAGACCAGTCCCTCGGACTCCAGTTCCACCGAGTCCTCGAAGAAGGCGCCGCCCGCGGCCTTCAGCAGGCGTCGCAGTGAACCGGTGAGGAGGTGCCGTTCCCAGTAGTCGGTGACGGCGGTGGTGCCCGCCGCGCTCAGGTGGTCGACCACGTGGGCGGCGGGCGCCGAGTGCGGCCCCGATTCCGGCTGCTGTCCCGAGCCCCGTCGCCAGTAGGAGATCAGCAGCCACTCGCCGTCCGCGGGTGCCGTCCAGGTCAGGCCGTCGTCGGTGACGGTGTCCGTGAGGTCGCGGACGCTGTCGGGGTCGAGGCCGGTCTCCTTGCGGGTGGAGTGGGCGGGGTCGACACGGGCGGCCTGGACGGCGAGGAGTCGCTGGGCGCGGACCCCGGACGCCGCCTCGTGGACGGGCGCGGGTACGGGCCCGCGGTACGTGGTCCCGGCGGCCAACGAGGTGTACCCGTGGGCGAGTTCCTGGGCGGCCGCCTCGTCGTCGGGGGTGACTCCGGGGACGGCCACGGGCCAGCTCGGGCCCAGGGTGAGGTCGATGGTCAGGCCGCGCCGCACGGCCCGGCGCAGGGCGGCCTCGACACCGTCGCGCCAGGGTCTGCTGCCCCAGCCGTGGTGGGCGGTGTCCAGGAGCGACTTGTCCCGGACGCTGTGGTGTACGGCGGCGATCTCGGCCCCGCCGAAACCGGCGTCCGCGATCTGGTCGATCTCGCGGGCCACCTCGTCGGGGTCCACCAGACCGTCCGGCCACCACCAGCGGAACTTCGGGCGCACCGACCGCGCGGGGTCGGCGAACCACCGGGCCGAGCCGGCGGCCCGTTCGGCGGCCGGGCCGGTGGGGAGGGCGGCGACGCCCGGCGAGCCGGTGACGGCGGTGGCGGTCACCCCCGCCGTCACGGCGGCGGCCAGCACCGCGCGTCGGGACATCCCGCCACGCTGCGAGACGAGTTCGTGCATGAGTGCGCCCCAGGGTTCGGAGGAGGTATCCAGGTGTGGAAGCTATTGAATCGTTTCAAATGACTCGAACGCGGGAACGGTAATCCGAGGCGATCATGAGGGTCAAGACATGTCGCGCCGGTAACTTCAGCGGTCGGCGGCGTCGGTACGGTCCTTCACCGGCATGGCGCGTTCGCCATGAACCTGGCCGGATGACACCGGATAGCATGCACACAGTTCCGGGGAAGGGCCCCGGAGACGTGTGGTTTTCAGAGGTTGGGGGGTCCGCATGGTCGCGGGTCGTGTGGTGCGTTTCGACAGTACGCGGGGTTATGGGTTCATCGCGCCGGAGGACGGCGGCGAGGACCTCTTCCTGCACGTGAACGATCTGCTCATCCCCGAGGAGTACGTGCGTGCCGGTCTGGTCGTGGAGTTCGAGGTGGAGAGTGGTGAGCGGGGGCTCAAGGCGTCGGGCATCCGGCTCCCCGCGGGAGAGCGGCACAAGCCCGCGCGCCGCCATCACGAGGCCGCGCCGCCCAGGGCCGTGATGTCCGACGAGAACGGCCAACCGCTGTGCGACGTACTGAGTTCCGACGAGTACCGGCGTGACGTGACGGAACTGCTGCTGACCGCGAGTCCGCAGTTGACCGCGGAGCAGATCCTCACCATCCGCGGCGCGCTCCTGAAGTTCAGCGAGGGCCACGGCTGGATCGAGGACTGACCTCGCCCTCCCCTACCCGCCGCGCCCTACCCGCCGCGCCCTCCCCGCCCCGGCACCGTGCGGGAACGGACGAAGTCGGCGAGCGCCCGGAAGTCGTCGTCGCGCAGGCCGATCCGGGGGTCGACGTGGTGCAGGAGTCCGGGCGCGCGATGGTGAGCGGCCACGTAGGCCCGGTCCGGGTCGCCCTGTTCGTCGTCCACCCATGCGAAGGGGCGGCCGTCGGCGTACTCCACCAGGAGGGCGGTCTTCCAGTGGACTCCGTCGGGGCGGTCCTGGAGCAGGGTGTCTCCGAAGTCGACGAAGGGGAGTTCGGGGAGGCCGATGACCGGGGCGATCCAGCGGTTGGCGTCCGCCATCCATGTGGTGGCCCAGCACAGGTCGTAGTCGAGCCGGAGCAGTTCTGCTCCGTGCCGCGGATCGAGCCAGACCCTCAGGGGGCGGCGGCGCACCAGAGGGGATCGATGTCCGTCGGGAATCCGGTCGTCCGGGGGGACCCTGAGGGTGGTGTAGCCTGCGGGCCGCTTGTGCGGCTTGGCCGCGTAGGGGTTGAGGGGTCCGTCCACGTCGAGGAACAGCAGTGGTCGGCTCACGAACGTTCCCCCTGTCATGCCCGGCCTCCGCACACACCGGCGGATGCGGCTCGCGGCGTTCTCGGCGTCCGGCCGTCGATGTGAGCGCCGTTGTCGGCGATTCGGCCAACCTACCGGCTCCGCACCGCCGTTGTCCCGTACGGGTCCGTGCATCCGCCACGCACGGCAGGCGCCGTACTTCGGGGCCCTGACCGCGACCGAAACACATGTGTTCGATACCTCCGTCCGGTCGTTGAGCTTCACGAGCACGCTCAACGACCGTGAAGGGGGATCCATTGACCTCGACCGCCGCGAACGGACAGCAGCCCTCCACACCACCGCCACCGCCACCGCCACCCGTGGAGATCACTTACAGCGGGCGGTACTCCGTCAATCCGCTCGCCGAGGTCTCCTTCCGGCGGATGTGCGCGCAGATCCCGGCCGTTCTGAGCCGGATCGCGCGGCTGTCGTGGCGGACCGACCGGCGGGCCGTGCAATTGCTGCTCGGTTGCCAGGTGATCACCGGTGTCTCCGCCGCCGTGCTGCTGACCGCCACCGCCCGCGCCATGAAGCCCGTCCTCGGCAACGGTTCCGCCGCGGACCGGCTGCACGGCGCGCTGCCCGCGCTGGCGGTGGTGGCGCTCGCCGCCGCGCTGGGCCGCGGTGCGGCGGCGGTGGCCACCTACGCCGAGCGGCGGATCACGCCCCGGCTGACGACCGAGACGGACAGCGCTCTGGTCGAGGCGGTCTGCCGGGTGGAAGCGTCCGCGTACGCGCAGGAGGGCTTCTCCGACCGGCACGAGGCCGCCGAGATGGGGGTGATCCGCACCCAGGTGATGGTCACCGACGCCCAGCGGTTCCTGTCCGCGCTGATCCGGATGGTCACGGCCGGCGGCGTACTGTCGGCGCTCAATCCGCTGATGCTGCCGCTGCTCCTGCTCGCCGTCCTGCCGGCCGGTGTGGGTGCGGTCCTCACTGCCCGGGTCGACTACGAGGTCCACTACGCCAACATCGCCGACCGCAACGTGCGCGGCATGATGCGCTGGTGGGCGACCACGTCCAAGTACGGCGACGAGGTCCGCGCCAACTCGATGACGGACTACCTCGTCCACTGGTACCGGTCGCTGTCCGACCGGTGCGACCGGCGCACCCTGGCCGCCGCGCCGCGCACCCTGCGGATCGCGGTGCTGTCCGCGTCGGCCGGCGGCGTCTTCCTCCTCGCGACCTGGGGAGCCCTCGCCTGGCTGGCGGTCTCCGGCCGGATCGAACTCGCGGTCGCGGCCACGGCCGTCATCGCCGTGCAGACCACGCTCGCCGCACTCTCCCAAGTCGTCGTCAACGGGGCCGCGGTCTTCCACACCAGCCTGTACCTGAGCGACATGCAGGCCTTCCTCGACGACGCCGCCGCCCGCGTCCCGCGGCGCGGACCCGGCAGGCACCGTGCGCCGACCGAGCGGATCCGGCTGGAGGAGGTCGTCTACCGGTACCCGGGCAAGGACAGGCCCGCCGTCGACGGCGTCTCCCTCACCCTGGAGCGCGGTCAGATCCTCGCGATCGTCGGGGCGAACGGCTCGGGCAAGTCCACCCTGACCCGTCTGCTGACCGGGATCTACCTCCCGGACAAGGGACGGGTCACCTGGAACGGCACGGACCTCGCCGACGTGGACCCCGCGACCGTGTGGGCGCACATCGGTCTGGTGCCGCAGATCTTCGCCCAGTGGCCGATGCCGGTCCGCGAGAACGTCACCCTCGGCCAGCCCCGCGGCCACGACGACACGCCGGTGTGGGAGGCCGTGGAGGCGGTCGGTCTGCGCGAAGCCGTCGACGACCTCCCGGCGGGCCTGGACACCCTGCTCTCCCGCGACGTCTTCGGGGGCACCGAGCTGTCGGGCGGCCAGTGGCAGCGCGTGGCGTGCGCCAGGGCCCTGTACCGCCGCCCGGGGCTGCTGATCCTGGACGAGCCCACGTCCCAGATGGACCCGCGCGGTGAGCACCAGATCTTCGAGCGGATCAAGGGGATCGCCGCCGACCGCATCACCATCGTGGTCACCCATCGCCTGGAGAACACGAAGATCGCGGATCACATCGTCGTCATGGAGCACGGCCGGATCACCGAGCAGGGCGGCTACGACGACCTCGTCCACGCCGGTGGCACCTTCGCCGAACTCCTCGAACTCTCCCGGGACCGCTGACTCGCCCGGTGGTCAGGGGGCGGTGAGGGCCTCGGCGGCCTCCGTTTCGTCCGCGTCCGCGGGGGTCGCCGTCCGCCCGGGTCCGCGGAACGCGATGTAGACGAACAGGACGCCCATGACGGCGACGCCCGCCCACATGGCCTGCTGCCAGCCGTCGACGAAGGACTGCTGGGCGGCGTGCAGCAGGTCCGGGCCGTGCGGACCGGCGCTGCCCGCGGCCTCGACGGCGTTGGCCACGCCCTCCCGGGCGGCGTCCGCGGGACCCTGGGGGATACCGTCCAGCCGTCGGTCGACGGCGCCGCGGTAGCCGTTGACCAGCAACGCGCCGAGCAGGGCGATACCGAGTGCGGTGCCGAACTCGCGGGTGACGTCGTTCAGCGCGGACGCGACGCCCTGCTTCCCGCGCGGCAGCGATCCGGTGATGGCCTCCGTGGACGGCGTCATCGACAGGCCCATGCCGATGCCCATGGCCAGCATGCCGGGCAGGATGGTCAGGTATCCGTCGTCCACGGAGACGAACAGGGCCATGAGCGCGAGGCCGGCACCGGCCAGGGCGATGCCCGCGGCCATGGTCGCGCGGGAACCGACGCGTGCGGCGAGCGCGGGGGCCAGACCGGAGGTCGCCATCATCATGACGGCCATGGGCATCAGCGCCAGCGTGGAGAGCAGGCCGGACCAGCCGAGTACGGCCTGGAAGTACGGGAAGAGGACCACGGCGATGCCCGCCTGGACGCCGAAGACCACCAGGAGGGTGATCGAGCCGCCTGCCAGGCCGCGCTCACGGAACAGGCGCACGTCCAGCAGCGAGGCGTCGCGGCGGTGCAGTTCCCAGGCGACGAAGCCGGCGGCGGCGGTGATGCCGACGGCGAGGCCGGTCAGCGTCACCGGGGCGGTCCAGCCGCGTTCGGGGCCTTCCTGGAGGACGAAGATGAGGCCGGTCACGGCGACGGTGGAGATCAGCGCTCCGGCCGTGTCGAACCGGTGGGCCGGGGTCTCGCGGGAGTTGGGGACCGACCTCAGGGTCAGGGCCAGGGCCACGAGGACCAGGATGACCGGGAGGACGAACAGCAGACGCCAGTCGGCGACGTCGACGAGGAGGGCGGAGAGGAACATGCCCAGGATGCCGCCGCCTCCGGCGACCCCCGTCCACACGCCGATCGCCCTGCCGCGCTGCTCCTCGGGGAAGGTGGAGGTGATGACGGCGAGGGTGACCGGCATGATCATCGCGGCTCCGGCACCGCCGGCCACCCGGGCGGCGAGCATGACCTCGGCCGAGGGGGCCAGTCCCGCGAGGACGCTCGCGGCACCGAAGACTCCCAGCCCGGCGACGAGCATGGGCTTGCGGCCCAGTCGGTCGCCGACGGCGCCGAGCGGGAGCAGCAGCGCGGCCAGGGCGAGCGTGTAGATGTTGATGATCCACAGGACCGTGTTCTGGGAGGCACCGAACTCGACGGCCATGTGGGTCTGCGCGACGTTCAGACCGGACACCGACGCGATCACGGCCATCAGCGCGACGGAGACGGCGGTCAGGATGGTGCGCAGCTGACGCGCGTCGGGGGTGTTCCCGCCGTCGGCCCGGGCGGCCTGTACGGGTGGGCTGGTACGCATGGGTTCCTTTCGCAGGGCATGCCGCCGCCCGACGGGGCGTGGAAAGGGTCGGGAGTGCGGCTCGACTGCGTCCGAAGCTAAGCCCGCCTTGCGCCGAAGGCATACGATGTTGCTCATGACGCAAGAAGATGGAGATCTGGACAGCCTCGTGCGCAAACGGATCCGCGCCCTGCGGGTCGCGCAGGGCTGGTCACTGGAGGAACTGGCCGGACGCGCCAACCTCAGCCAGTCCTCGTTGAGCCGTATCGAGAACGGCCGGCGCCGCCTCGCCCTGGACCAGTTGGTCACGCTCGCCCGCGCCCTGGACACCACGCTGGACCAGCTAGTGGAGACCGCCGACGACGACGTCATCACCAGTCCGATGATCGACAGCGCCCACGGCCTGATGCGCTGGCCGGTGAAGGGCGACCCCGGCATGACCGTGGTGCGTCAGCGCATGACCCAGCCGCCGCCCGAGAATCCGGCGCGCATGCGTGCCCACCCCGGGCGCGAATGGCTCGTGGTCCTGTCCGGTACCGCGGTCCTCATGCTCGGCCACCGCCGTTTCCGCGTCGAGACCCATCAGGCCGCCGAGTTCCCCACGATGCTGCCGCACGCGATCGGCACCGCGGGCGGACCCTGCGAGATCCTGGGCATCTTCGACCGCGACGCCCGCCGCGGTCACCAGCGCGAGGGCGGCGACCGCGACACCCGGGAATCGGGTGAGTGACGGAGGGGGCGTCAGGCCCCGGCGGGCAGGGCGTGCGCGAGGAGGGTCTCCGCCGCGGCCCGTGCGTGTCGGCCGTAGTCGGCCTCCCCCAGCACCATGGCGCGGCTGGCCGCCCCGTCCGCGAGGGTGACCAGTTGCTCGGCGAGTGCGTCGGGCCGCTCGCAGCCCAGCTCCGTCACCAGCGCCGTGACCAGCCGCACCATCCGCAGCTTCTGTTCGCGGGCGTAGGAGTGGACCGTGCTGTCCGGGTCGGGGAACTCGGCCGCGGCATCGATGAACGGGCATCCGCGCACCGGTGTCCCGTCGGGCGCGGGCAGGTCGAACAGCCCGAGGATCCGCTCCAGCGGCGGAACGTCGTCGCGGGTCAGCACGCCTTCGAGCGTGGCGCCCGAGGAGGCGAGGCCCTCCAGGTGCGCGATCACCAGGTCCCCCTTGGTCCGGAAGTGCGCGTAGAGGGTGCGCTTGGACACGGGTGCCGCTTCCGCGATCTGTTCCATACCGGTCGCGTTGATCCCCTGGGTCGCGAAGAGGTGCGCGGCGGCCGTCAGGATGCGTTCCCGCCCGCCGCGCCCACGTGCCGGGGATGTCGTGGTCGCGCTCATGGAGCGAGTATACGGCCGCGTTTACTTCCACCAGGAAAGGGCTGCTAGGGTCCTCGATGTAAACGGTTGCGTTTACCTGAGACAGCCGTCGAGGAGGAATCCATGAGCCTGCCGGTCCCCACCGAACTGAGTGGTGCCGCGGAGAAGCTGATACGCGGTCGGCACGCGACCCGCGCGTTCCGTCCGGACGCCGTGCCCGAAGAGACGATGCGGGCGATCTTCTCGCTGGCGGGCGCCGCGCCGTCCAACTCCAACGCTCAGCCGTGGCGGGTGGAGGTGGCGAGCGGCGCCACGCGGGAGCGGCTGGCGGACGCCCTGCAGACGGCTCACGCCGCGAACCGCACCTCGGTCGACTTCCCGTACTCCGACGACATGTACTCCGAGGTGCAGCAGGCGCGCCGGTCGGCGTTCGGCGCCGGACTGTACGGAGCGCTGGGCATCGCTCCGGACGACCAGGCGTCGCGGGCGGCCTACAACGCAGAAAGCCTGCGCTTCTACGGCGCGCCGCACGCCGCCTTGCTGTTCGTCGCCGGGGACGGCGGGCCCCGGCTGGCCTCGGACGTCGGCGCCTATCTGCAGACCCTCCTCCTGGCCATGACCGCCTACGGCGTGGCGAGCTGCCCGCAGGGGCTGCTGAGCTTCTACGCCGACACGGTCCGCGCCGAACTCGGCGTGGACGAGGGGCGGCTGCTCGTGGGCGTCTCCTTCGGCTACGCCGACGAGACCGCCGCGGTGAACCGGGTCACGGCCGGGCGGGCCCCGCTCGACGAGGTCGCGACCTTCCACGGCTGAGCCGTGGAGCATCCGGCCGCCGGGCACCGGGGCGGCGGCGTGGGCGGGGCCTGCCCGCACTGTCACTCGATCAGCGCGTCCGCGGCGATGATCACCAGGCCGATCAGCATGTCCAGGAGTCCCGCGCGGCAGGAGGACAGCCGGCCGAGCCCTGCGGTGCGGGCCGCGGAGGCACCCAGGGCGAAGAGCAGGACGGTGTTCAGCACCAGGGCCGTGTCGGCGGCCGTGTCCTCCGCCCACCACCCGGCCGCCGCGGCGAGCAGCATCGCCACGGTCGGCAGCACGGCGGCGGCCAGCGGCCACTCGGCGATCACGGCGCGCACCCGGCCCGGTCCGGCCCTCCCGCCACCGGACGCGCGCTGGGCGATGACGTGCGCGTATCCGTGGGCGGCGCCCGACGTCAGCGCCGTGAGCAGGACCCACAGCGCGTCCTGGCCGGGGTTGGCCTCCCCGCCCGGAACGTCCAGCGCGGCCACCAACGCGCTGGCCAGCACCAGACCGTAGGTTCCCTTGAACAGCCACCCCTCCGGCCTGCGCCGCAGCATTCCCCGCGGCGCGGCGGCGTCGGCCGGGCCGTGGCCGGCGCGCTCGGTCATTCAGGACAGCCGGTCGGTGTGTGGGATGGGGTCCGGGAGCCGATGACCGCGATCTTCACGGCGCGCCTCGCTTCTTTCCGGGTCCGTGTGGTCCGGGAACCACTGTGCCGGTATGCGCGCAGGACGGCGCTTCGGACGCCCCGAAGGGATGAGGGCCGGACCGGTCCGCCGGCGGCGTCAGGCGGCGCAGTCCGGGCAGATGCCGCGGTAGGTCACTTCGACCTCCGAGACGGTGAAGCCGAAGGACTGGGAGGCCGGGAGGTCGGAGAGGGGGTCGCCCGTCGGGTGCACGTCGCGGATCGAGCCGCAGCGTGAGCAGAGCAGGTGGTGGTGGGGGCGGTGCGCGTTGGGGTCGTAGCGCTTGGCGCGGCCGTCGGTCGACACCTCCAGGACCTCGCCCCGGTGCACCAGTTCGCGCAGCGTGTTGTAGACCGTCGCCCGGGAGATCTCGGGCAGTCGCTCCGCCGCGCGGGCGTGCACCTCGTCGGCGGTCAGGTGTACGTGGTCTCCGTCGAGGACCTCGGCGACGACGCGCCGCTGCGCGGTCAGGCGCCAGCCGCGTTCACGAAGCCGCCCCAGGAGATCACTCATGCGCAGCACCCTAGCAGGATCGGGCATCGACTCAAGAGTGGATATGGCTCTAGATGGCACCTTGCCTTAGATCCTGTCCAATGTAGGGTAGTGTCCGCGAAGAACCACACCGAGGAGCAAGCCTTGCCTGAGAACAACCAGAAGCCGCTGACCACGGTTGCCGGTGCACCGGTTCCCGACAACCAGAACTCGCTGACGTCCGGCCCGCGCGGTCCGATGCTGCTGCAGGATGTGTGGTTCCTGGAGAAGCTCGCCCACTTCGACCGCGAGGTCATCCCGGAGCGCCGGATGCACGCCAAGGGCTCGGGCGCGTTCGGCACCTTCACGGTGACCCACGACATCACGCGGTACACGAGCGCCAAGATCTTCTCCGAGATCGGCAAGAAGACCCCGCTCTTCACCCGGTTCTCCACGGTCGCCGGTGAGCGCGGCGCCGCCGACGCCGAGCGCGACATCCGCGGCTTCGCCGTGAAGTTCTACACGGAGGAGGGGAACTGGGACCTGGTCGGCAACAACACCCCCGTCTTCTTCTTCCGTGACCCGCTGAAGTTCCCTGACCTCAACCACGCGGTGAAGCGCGACCCGCGCACCAACCTCCGCAACCCCGAGAACAACTGGGACTTCTGGACCAACCTCCCCGAGGCCCTGCACCAGGTCACGATCGTGATGTCGGACCGCGGCATCCCGGCCTCCTACCGGCACATGCACGGCTTCGGCTCGCACACCTACAGCCTGATCAACGCCGAGGGCGAGCGGTTCTGGGTCAAGTTCCACCACCGCACCCAGCAGGGCATCAAGAACCTCACCGACGCCGAGGCCGAGGCCCTGGTCGGCAAGGACCGCGAGTCCCACCAGCGCGACCTCTTCGACGCGATCGAGGACGGCGACTTCCCGAAGTGGAAGCTGTTCATCCAGGTCATGCCGGAGGCCGACGCGGAGAACTACCGCTTCCACCCCTTCGACCTCACCAAGGTCTGGTCGAAGAAGGACTACCCGCTGATCGAGGTCGGCGAGTGGGAGCTCAACCGCAACCCCGACAACTACTTCGCGGACGTCGAGCAGGCCGCCTTCAGCCCGGCCAACGTGGTCCCGGGCATCAGCTTCTCCCCCGACCGGATGCTGCAGGGCCGGCTCTTCTCCTACGGCGACGCCCAGCGCTACCGCCTCGGTGTCAACCACCACCAGATCCCCGTCAACGCCCCGAAGAACCCGGTGAATTCCTACCACCGCGACGGCGGCATGCGCGTCGACGGCAACCAGGGAGCCACCCCGGGCATCGAGCCCAACTCCTACGGGCGCTGGCAGGAGCAGCCGGCCTACCGCGAGCCCAGCCAGGCCGTGGGCGCAGTCGCCGACCGGTTCAACTACCGCGAGGACGACGACAACTACTTCGAGCAGCCCGGCAACCTGTTCCGGCAGATGAGCCCGGAGCAGCAGCAGGTTCTCTTCGAGAACACGGCGCGCGCGATCGACGGCGCCTCGGAGCAGACGATCGAGCGCCACATCGGCAACTGCACCCAGGCCGACCCGGCCTACGGCGCGGGCGTCCGCAAGGCGATCGAGGCCCTGGCCGCCGGCAAGCGCTGACCCGGCCGGTCGGAAGGACGAGCGATACCACGCACCGCGCCGGTGCGGGCACCCCCGAGGGGCCCGCACCGGCGCGGGCGTACCGCCACGGAGACATCATGGACGAGAACAACAGCGGTGGCCTGACTCCCGAGCAGACGGAGCGCGTCGTGGCCATCGCCATGGACCTGGCCCGGGAGGGCGGCACCGAGCAGCTGGTGGAGTTCGTGGCACACGGGCTGCCGGTGGACGTACGCGACCCGGCGGGCAACACCCTCCTCATGCTCGCCGCGTACCACGGCCACGCCGACACCGTGCGGGCCCTGATCCGGCACGGCGCCGACCCGGACCTGCGCAACGACAGGGACCAGTCCCCCCTCGCCGGTGCCCTGTTCAAGGGTGCCGACGACGTGGTGACCGTACTGCTGCGGGCCGGCGCCGACCTGGACTCCGGTACGCCGACCGCACGGGCCGCCGCGGCCATGTTCGGCCGCGACCACCTGCTCGCAACCTGATCAACCCGCGCCCGGCCTCGCTCATCGGCGAGCAGGCGAGCCGACGAGCCGACGAGCCGACGAGCCGACGATGGGCAGCGTGCCGCGAGCGGAGCGCTTGACCCTCACGTGGCGTGATGCCGCATCGTCGGTGACGTGGAGGAGCATCTGACCGTGGGACGCGTGGCCGAGCTGGCCGACGTGAGCGTCCGCACGCTGCATCACTACGACGAGATCGGCCTCGTGCGGCCGTCCACGCGGACCGCGGCCGGTTACCGGGCCTACTCGGCGGACGACGTGGAGCGGCTGCGGGAGGTTCTGGCCTACCGGCGGCTCGGTTTCGGACTGCGCGACATCGCGGACCTGGTCGACGACCCCGCCACCGACGCGGTCGCCCACCTGCACCGGCTGCGCGGCCTGCTGGTGGAACGGCGCGACCGTGCGGCCTCCATGGTGACGGCCATCGACAGGGAACTGGAGGCACGGGCGATGGGGATCAGGACGACGCCGGAGGACCAACTCAAGGTGTTCGGCGCGAAGTTGTACGAGGCGATCGGAAGCGCCTATCCGGCGACGCGGCGTACCGAACCGCGGATCGCCGCGCAGGTGTGGGAGGCGCTCGGGGACGCGCGGACGGTGCTGAACGTGGGCGCCGGCACCGGCTCCTACGAGCCCCCGGACCGCGAGGTGACCGCGGTGGAGCCGTCGGCGGTCATGCGGGCGCAGCGTCCCGCCGGCGCGGCACGCTGTGTGGCCGCGGCCGCGGAGAGCCTGCCGTTCGAGGACGGGTCCTTCGACGCCGCGATGGCCTTCAGCACCGTTCACCACTGGCACGACCCGATCGCCGGGCTGCGGGAGATGCGCCGCGTCGCCCGTCGGGTGGTGGTGTTCACGCACGACGCCAGTGACACCGGCTGGCGGCACCGGTTCTGGCTGACCCGCGACTACCTGCCCGAGGTCGCGGACCTGGTCGCGGACCGGCCCCCGGTGGACCGGCTGGCCCGCGCGATCGGGGCCCGTCTGGAGCCGGTGCTCATCCCCTGGGACTGTGCCGACGGTTTCCTGGAAGCCTACTGGCGCCGGCCGGAGGCGTATCTGGAGGAGCACGTACGCCGCGCGGTCTCCGTGTGGACCAGGGTCGGGCCACAGGCCGAGCGGCGGGCGGTGGCCCGGCTCCGCGAGGACCTCGCCTCGGGGCGCTGGACCGAGCGCAACCGCGACCTCCTGGACCTCGACGCGGCGGAGCTGGGCCTCCGGCTGCTGGTGGCCTGAACCGGCGGTGTGCGAAGCCCCGGCGGAGCCCCCCATCACGGTGGGACTCGACCGCGCGGAGCGCGTGGTGGCGGGAAGGCGCCCACGGGGCTTTCACAGGATGGTTGATCAACTCCCAAAGCGTGAGCACGAATTACACACATCCCCTCTACACGGTGGCCCCGATGGTCTAGATTGACCGTGCTTCAGCTGTTCAGGCACGAGGCGACCGGTAATGATCTTTAGGTCCGGGGCAGGGGGGTCTGCTGCTTTCACTGTGCATGGTTCGTATTGCTGTGGCATAGCCGGAACGTTGTGCGCGGGCAGGCCGGGGGGCCGTCCGTGGGGAGGAACAGCGCGGCACGGGAGGCGGGGGTCTCCCGAGGGGGAGGAACAGTGCTAGGCGACTACGTCGAACCACTGGGGACCTGGGGGGTTCTGTGCGGCAAGGGGGATTGGTCAGCCCGTTTCCGTCTGCGCGCGAGCAGTTGGCGGACGGGGCAACCAGCCGGCTCGCGAGCGACTGGGAGCAGCGGTACCGCCGTACCGTGATCACCAGCGATGCCGTGACCACCGCCCTCGTGGCGGCGGGCATCGGCAATTTCTTCGGGGTCCGGGACGCGGCCAACTGGCACGAGAAATGGGGGATTCTGGCCTTCGGCACCTGGCTGCTGGTGCTGGGCGCGCTCGCGGTGAGCCGGTCGTGGGCGCCCGCCGTGCTCGGCCAGGGCGCCGAGGAGTTCCGGCGGCTCGGACGCTCACTGTTCATGGCGACCGTCGTGCTGGCGCTCGGCGGGATCGCCCTGACCTCGCGCAACATCAAGCTCTGGATCTTCGTCGCCGTCCCGGCGATCGCGATCGTCACCATGATCTCGCGCTACGCGCTGCGCGTCCGGTTGCACCGGCAGCGCAAGGAGGGGCGCTGCCTGAGACCGGTGCTCGCGGCCGGCAGCCCGGACACCGTGCGCGATCTGATCGCCCGGACCCGGAGGTTCCCGCACCTCGGCTGGCGCGTGGACGCGGTCTGCACGACGCTCGGCCCCGGGCCCGAGGATGACCAACTGGACGGAGTGCCGGTCGTCGGCCCACTGGAGCACGTCGCCCACCACGTCCGCCGCGACGGCTACCGGGTGGTCGCGGTCACCCCGGACCCGCACTGGTCACCGCACCGGTTGCAGCGGCTGGCCTGGAACCTGGAGGGCAGCGAGGCCGAGATGATCGTGGCGCCCGTGCTGATGGAGGTGGCCGGCCCGCGGCTGCACGTCGACGCGGTGCTCGGGATCCCGCTGCTGCGGGTCAGCATGCCGACCTTCACCGGGGGCCGCCGGGCCGTCAAGGCCGTGGCCGACCGGCTGGGCGCGGTGATCCTGCTGACGCTGTTCGCACCCCTGATGGTGTTCGTCGCCCTGCTGATCCTGGTGGACAGCCGGGGCGGGGCGTTCTACCGCCAGCGCAGGGTCGGCAAGGGCGGCCGCGAGTTCACCATTCTCAAGTTCCGCACCATGGTCGCCGGGGCCGACCGGGCGCGTGCCGCGCTGGCCGACCGCAACGAGGGCGCGGGCCTGCTGTTCAAGCTCCGCCGGGACCCGCGGGTGACCCGGGTCGGGTCGGTGCTGCGCCGGTACTCGATCGACGAACTGCCGCAGCTGTTCAACGTGCTCACCGGATCGATGTCGCTGGTCGGTCCGCGGCCCCCGCTGCCGGAGGAGTCCGCGGCGTACGGCCCGGACATCCGAAGGCGGCTGCTGGTCAAGCCCGGGCTCACCGGCCTGTGGCAGATCAGCGGACGCAGCGATCTGCCGTGGGAGGAAGCGGTCCGGCTGGACCTTCGGTACGTGGAGGACTGGTCGCTCGCGCTGGACGCGGTGATCTTGTGGAAGACGCTGCGCGCGGTGGTCCACGGGCAGGGGGCGTACTGATGCGCGGGGGCCGTCGGGCCCACGCGCGGATCGCAGGCCGTCGGGGTCTGCCTGGGGGGAGGAACGGGTCATGAGGGTCAGCGTTTTCGGCCTGGGCTATGTGGGCTGCGTGTCGGCCGCGTGCCTGGCCGGCATGGGGCACGAGGTCATCGGGGTGGATGTGAACCAGGTGAAGGTGGACCTGGTCAACGACGGCAAGGCCCCGGTGGTCGAGGAGCGGATCGGTGAACTGATCGCCGAGGTGGTGGCAACCGGAGCGCTGCGCGCCACCGGTGACGTCCGCGAGGCGATCATGGAGAGCGAGATATCCCTGGTCTGCGTGGGCACCCCCTCGGAGCCCAACGGCAGTCTGTGCACGACGTACCTGGAACGGGTCACCGAGGAGATCGGCGCCGCGCTGGCGGACCGTGGTGGCCACAGCGGGCGGCACACCGTGGTGTTCCGCAGCACCATGCTCCCGGGCACCTGCGCGAACCTGCTGGTGCCGATCCTGGAGAAGTACGTCGGCGGCACCGCCGGGGTGGACTTCGGGGTCGCGGTCAACCCGGAGTTCCTGCGCGAGGGCACGAGCGTGCGGGACTTCTTCGACCCGCCCAAGACCGTCATCGGCGAACTCGACCCGGCCAGCGGCGACGCGGTGCTGGGCCTGTACGACAGCCTGCCCGGCGAGGTGTTCCGGGTGCCGGTCGCGACGGCCGAGGCGATCAAGTACGCGGACAACGCCTTCCACGGGCTCAAGATCGGCTTCGCGAACGAGCTGGGCGCGGTGTGCCAGGCGCTCGGGGTGGACTCGCACCAGGTGATGGACGTCTTCCTGGCCGACCGCAAGCTGAACATCAGCCCCGCCTACCTGCGGCCCGGCTTCGCCTTCGGCGGCTCCTGCCTGCCCAAGGACCTGCGCAGCCTGGTCCACGCGGCGCAACGGGCCGACGTGTCGGTGCCCATCCTGGCCCATGTGCTGCCCTCCAACTCCGCGCACCTGGAGCGGGCGGTGGAGCTGGTGGAGCGCGCCGGGAAGCGCCGGGTCGGGCTGTTCGGACTGTCCTTCAAGCCCGGCACCGACGACCTGCGCGAGAGCCCGCTCGTCGAACTGGCGGAGCGGTTGTTCGGCAAGGGCTACGACCTGAAGATCCACGACGCCAACGTGAGCCTGTCCCGACTGCTCGGCGCCAACCGCGAGTACGTCGAGACCCGGCTGCCGCACCTCGCCCAGCTGCTCGCGGACTCCGTCGACGAGGTGCTGGAACACGCCGAGGTGTGCCTCGTAGGGACCAGGGACCCGGCCGTGCTGGCGGCGCTCCCGCACGGCGGGGATCCGCTGCTGATCGACCTCATCCACCTTCCCGACGCCGACACGCGCCGGACCGAACCGGGGTACGTGGGCCTTGCTTGGTGACACGACGTCCGGTGCCACGCCGCTCGGCGGCAGCACCGGCGACCGGCCGGGACGGCGCGCGCTGATCCTGGTGGAGAACCTGTCGGTGCCCTTCGACCGGCGGGTGTGGCAGGAGTGCACGACCCTGCGCGACGCGGGCTGGGAGGTGCACGTCATCTGTCCCCGGGGCACCAAGCGGGACACGGAGCGGGAAGCGGTCGTCGACGGGGTACGCATCCACCGCTACCCGTTGCGCGCGGCGACCGGTGGACCGGCCGGCTACCTGCGGGAGTACGGGGCGGCGCTCTGGCACACCTTCCGGCTGGCCCGCAGGGTCGGCCCGGTCGACGTGGTCCACGCCTGCAACCCGCCAGACCTGCTGTTCCTGCCGGCCCTGTGGCTCAAGCGGCGCGGCGCGCGGTTCGTCTTCGACCAGCACGACCTGATACCCGAGCTGTACCTGTCCCGGTTCGGCCGCGGCAAGGACCTCCTCTACCGCGCCGTGTGCGCCCTGGAACGGCTGACCTACCGGGCCGCGGACATCGTGCTCGCCACGAACGAGAGCTACAAGGACGTCGCGATACGCCGTGGCGGCCGGCGCCCGGACGACGTGTTCGTGGTGCGCAGCGCGCCCGCGACCGACCGCTTCCGACCGGTGCCCGCCGAACCGGACTTGAAGCGGGGCAAGCCCCATCTGCTGTGCTACCTCGGCGTCATGGGGCCCCAGGACGGCGTCGACTACGCCCTGCGGGCCCTCGCGAAACTGCGCGACGAGGTCGGGCGGACCGACTGGCACGCGGTGTTCGTCGGCTCCGGTGACGCCTTCGACGCGATGGTGGAGCTGTCCCGGTCGCTGGGGCTCGGCGAGCAGGTGCAGTTCACCGGGCGCATTTCTGACGCCGACCTGGTGCGCTACCTGTCCACGGCGGACGTGTGCCTCTCCCCCGACCCGCGCAATCCGCTCAACGACGTGTCGACCATGAACAAGGTCCTGGAGTACATGGCGATGGGCCGCCCCATGGTCTCGTTCGACCTCCGGGAGGCGCGCGTCTCCGCCGGGGAGGCCGCCCTCTACGCACCCGCCAACGACGAGGCCGCGTTCGCGAGGCTCGTCGCACGGCTGCTGGACGACCCGGACGAGCGCGCCCGGATGGGCAAGATCGGCCAGGAGCGCGTCAACGGGGAGCTGTCCTGGCGCAACTCGCAGACGGCACTGCTCGCCGCGTACGCCGCCGCCTGCCGCGACCACGCTCCGGTGTCGGCGGGCGGCGCGGGCCGGGCGGGGTCGAAGCCGGGATCAGAGCAGGGAGAAGGCCGCGCCGTTGAGCGATGACACGATACGCCTGGTCACGGTCGGGCGGATTCTCCGTCGGCGGCGGCGGCTGCTCGCCGTCCTCGTCGTGGTGGGCGCACTCGTCGGCTACGGCGTCTCGGTGCTGTTCCCGCCGCGCTACACGGCGTCCGCCTCGGTGCTGCTGCCGGGGCAGTGGGAGGAGCGCGAGCTGGTCACCCAGGTGGAGATCGCGACCAGTTCGTCGGTGGTCGACCGCGCGGGCGAGGCGCTGGGCTGGAGCGGGGTCGGTGACAGCGAGCTGCGCGAACGGGTGAGCGCCGAGACCGCCGACGGGAACGTCATCAAGATCTCCGGGACCGCCGAGTCCCCGGAGCGCGCGCAGCGGCTCTCCGACGAAGTGGCCGAGCAGTTCGTGACGTTCGCGACGCGGATCGCGAGCGGCAGCACCGATCCCGACGAGGCGGCGGGGCCCGAGGCCCTGCGGGAGCAGGTGAAGCGGACCAACCAGCGCATCACCGACCTGGCCAACGCGGCCGATCCGGGGCAGACCGTGGAGAGCGTGCAGACCCGCACCGAGCTGGAGAAGCTGCGCACCTCGCTCCAGGAGGCCATGCAGAAGCTGGAGGAGGCCGACCCGGCGAACAACAGGGCCGGTCTGGTCGTCATGGGACCGGCGCCCCGGCCGACCGGCGAGGCCCCGCCGACCAGGCCGCAGCTCGTCGGCGGCGGCGCACTGCTGTTCTTCGTGCTCGCGGTCGTCGGTCATCTCGCCGCGGCGCGGGTGAACCGGCGGCTGCGTTCCGAACCCGAGGTCGCCGCGGCGCTGCGCTCGGCGCTGCTGGGCACCGTCGACGTACCCGGTGACCGGCGCGCCCACCGGCCGAAGGCACGCGGCGCGCGGGCCCGGCTGCGGCGGCTGCTGGGCACCGACGTCCGCTGGGACCTGCCGGCCCCGCGGTCCTCCGGCGACGAGGCCGGGCGGCGGATCCGCTACCGGCGGGTGTGCGCGCGCCTGCGGGAACGGCTGCCGGCCGCCCGGCGGCTGCTGGTCGTCGTACCGGACGACGACGAGGTCGCCCGGCGGGCCGCGGAGCGGCTCGCCGCCGAGGCCGAGGGCGAACCGCTGCTGCGCGTGGTGGAGGTCTCGGTGTCCCGGCCGATGGTGCCGGACCGCGACACCGAGTCCGGTGTCCTGGTCGTGCTCGGCGCGGGCAGCCGCACCGCGGAGGAACTGACCGGCATCGCCGAGGCGTGCGCGGACGGCGGGCACGAGGTCGTCGGCGTCGTCGTCGCCGACGCGGTCCGGGCCCGTCCGACGGGGTCCTCGGACCGCCCTGGGGAGACCGCCGCCGCGGCGGCTTTGGTGCACGAGAACGCGACGGGAGGTGCCGCATGACGACGAGTACGGCTTCGCAGTCGTCCGCCTCCGCTCCGCTGCTGGACCTGCAGGCACTGGTCGTGGCGGTGCGCAGGCGGCGGCGCCTGTGGGCGTCCCTGGCGTTGCTGGGCCTGCTGGCCGGGGCGGCGGTTGCGGTCCTGCTGCCGCCCTCGCCGGCGGCGGTGACCAAGGTGCTGGTCGCGCACAAGGACGACCAGCCCAACGACACCGGAACGCTGATCCGCACCGATGTCGAGCTGCTGGACACCACGCGGATCGCCGCCGAGGCCCTGCGGGCGCTCGGCTCCCGGGAGGACCCGGAAGACTTCATGCAGGACTACCGGGGCACCGGACTGACCAACAACCTGCTGCGGATCGACGTGACCGGTGACAGCGACGCGGACGCGGTGGCCCGGGCCAAGGCGCTGGCCGAGACGTTCGTCGCGGACCACGTGCGGCGGATGCGGGAGGCCGCCGAGGCCGAGTCCGAGTCCCTGCTGGACCAGCGGGACCGCATGCGCAAGGAGCTGGCCGAGGTCAACAGGTCGATCGGGGACCGCTCACCGGACGACGAGCCGAAGGCGTCGGCGAGCATCGAGTCGCTCTTCGCCCGCCGGGCCGAACTCGACTCGCGGATCGCCGAGTTCGACCAGCGGGCCGCGGAGGCGCTCACCGGCACGCCCGAGGTCGTCGCCGGCACGAAGATCGTGGACGCCCCGCACGCGGTGCGGCACTCCATGCCCAGGGCCGTGGTCACCAACGCCGGGATCGGGCTGGCCCTCGGGCTCGTACTCGGGCTCGCGCTGGCCGCGGTCGGCGCGGTGGTGGCGGACCGCCCCGTGCTGCGCCGGGAGATCGCCGCGAACCTGGGCGCCTCGGTCCTCGCGGAACTGCGCCGCGAGCCGCGCCGGTCGGCCCTCCCGTGGCAGCGCCGGCGTACCCGGGCGGCCCGCGAACGGCTCACCACCACCCTGGCCCGCATCGTGCGCGGCTCCGCGGAGCCGGTGTCGCTGCTGGAACTCGGCTGTGCGCGCGGGACCGGCCTGATCGCCCTGGACGTCGCCGCGGCACTGGAGGCGGACGGGCCCGTGGCCGTCGTCGACGCGCTGCCCGGCACGGACCTCGCGGGCGCGCGCCGCAAGTCCGGTGGCCCCACCGTGCTGAGCGGCGAGCGTGCCGACGCCGAGCCGCACCACGTGCGCCGGCTGGGCGTCGGCTCGGTGGCGCCCGGTACGGCGTGGACCGACCTCCACCACCTCGGCGGCAGGACGGTGCTCGTCGTACGGGCCGGGCACGGCAGCGCCGCCTGGCTGCACACCGTGGCGCGGCAGCTCGCGGACCAGCGCATCGCGGTGATCGGGGTGGTCCTGATCGACCCCGATCCGCGTGACCGGACCGACGGCACCCTGTGGGACGGTCCGCACGCCGCGCCGCGCGGCCACGACGAACGGCCGAAGCGGCACAACGGGACGGGGAGGCTCCGGGCGGAACGGACCCCGATGCCGGCCGCGACGGTCCCGGACAGCGATCAGGAGGCGCGGTAGCACATGTGTGGCATCGCAGGCACGTACCACTGGCCGGACGGCAAGGCCGTCACCGACCGGCTCACCGACGTCCTCGCCCACCGCGGTCCGGACGGGGCGGGCCGCTACAGCCATCCCGCCGGTGACGGCGAGGTGCAGCTCGGGCACCGCCGGCTGGCCATCGTCGACCTGTCCGGGACCGGCGCCCAGCCGATGGTCTCGGACGGGCTCGCCCTGACGTACAACGGCGAGCTGTACAACGCGCCCGAACTCCGCGCCGAGCTGCTCTCCACCGGGGTGCGCTTCCGCGGTACCTCCGACACCGAGGTGGTGCTGGAGGCGTGGCGGCGCTGGGGCACCGACTGCCTGGCCCGGCTGCGCGGCATGTTCGCCTTCGCGGTGTTCGACGAGCGCACCGGTGAACTGGTGCTCGCCCGCGACCAGCTCGGCATCAAGCCGCTGTTCCTGCTCCGGCGCGGCGGTGGTCTGGTGTTCGCCTCCGAGCTGAAGGCGCTCGCCGCCGTGTCCGGCGGGAAGCTGGAGGTGGACCACGCGGCGCTGGTGGCCTCGCTGCTGTACTACTGGGTGCCGGACTCGCGCTGCGCGTTCCGCGAGGCGGAGAAGCTGCCGCCGGGCAGCTGGCTGCGGTGCCGGCCCGACGGCGGGGTGGAGCGCGGCCGGTTCTGGAGCCTGAAGGACGTCGCCGCCGAGGGCCGGGAGCGTGCCCTGAGCGGCGAGCAGCCGGACCTGGCCGCCGTGGTCGAGGAGTCGACCCGTCGCCACCTGCTCTCCGACGTGCCGGTGGCGACGTTCCTCTCGGGCGGGCTGGACTCCAGCTATCTGACCGCGCTGGCGGCCCGCGAGCGGCCCGGGATCTCCGCCTACACGATCGGGTTCCGCGCCGAGGACGCCAGGTTCGAGGCGATGCCCGACGACCTGCGCTACGCCCGGCAGGTGGCCGAGCGCTTCGGCGTGGACCTGCACGAGATAGAGATCGCGCCGGACGTGCTCGACCTGCTGCCGCGGATGACGTACCACCTGGACGAGCCGATCGGCGACCCCGCCGCGATCAACACCTTCCTGATCTGCTCGGCCGCCCGGGAGGCCGGGGTCAAGGTGATGCTGTCGGGGATGGGCGCGGACGAGTTGTTCGCCGGTTACCGCAAGCACCTGGCCAATGTGCTGGCGCTGCGCTACCAGCGCGTCCCGCGGCCGCTGCGGCGCGGGCTGTCCGCGGCCGTGGACCGGCTGCCGGTCGCGACGAGCCGCCGGGGCCTGCGGTCGGTGCGCTTCGCGAAGCGGTTCCTCTCCTTCGCCGATCTGCCGGAGGAGACCGCCTTCCGGCGCAGCTACACGATGTACGACCGTCAGGAGCTGCTCGCCCTGATCGACCCGGATCTGGCGGGGACGGTCGAGGACGTGCTGACCGAGCACGCGGACGTCTACGAGGACAACGACCTCGACGACTTCGTGAACCGGATGTGCCTGGGCGACGCCCGGATGTTCCTGCCGGGCCTGAACCTCGCCTACACGGACCGCTCCAGCATGGCCGCGTCGACCGAGGTGCGGGTGCCGTACGTGGACGTCGAGGTGGTGCGGGCGGCGTTCGCCTTCCCCGGCGACCGCAAGATCGTCGGACGGCAGGGCAAGGCCGTACTGAAGGAGGCGGCCACCTCCGTCCTGCCCCGGGAGATCGTGTACCGGCCCAAGGGCCTGTTCAGCGCCCCGCTGCGGGCCTGGATGAGCCGGGATCTGGCGCCGCTGGTGCGCGAGGTGGTGAACGACGGCGAGCTGGTGCGGTCCGGTTTCCTGCGGCGCGACGCGCTGCGGCGGCTCGTCGCCGAGGACGCCGCCGGGCGGCGGGACTTCTCCAAGCACCTGTGGCACGTGCTGACCCTCGAGTACTGGTACCGCGGCGCGACCTCGGGGGCCGACCAGAACGCTCCATCGACGGTGTAGGGCCTCCCCGGCGCAGACCGGCACACAGGCAACCGGCGCAGAGACAACCGGCACACAGACAAGAGGACTTCGGGTGAAACAGGTCGTGCAGAACTACAAGAGCGGCGAGCTGGCGCTGCTCGACGTGCCGGTGCCGGGCTGCAAGCCGGGCGGTGTGCTGGTGCGGACCGCCAACTCGCTGATCTCCACCGGCACCGAGCTGATGAAGGTGTCCGAGGCCGGCATGTCGATGCTGGGCAAGGCCCGTTCGCGGCCGGACCAGGTGGCCAAGGTCGTGCAGAGCGTGGCCACCAACGGGGTGCCCGCCACCTACCGCAAGGTGATGGGCAAGCTGGACTCCTACACACCGCTCGGCTACTCGCTGTGCGGGGTGGTCGAGCAGGTCGGCGCCGGGATCGACGACGTGAAGGTCGGCGACCTCGTGGCCTGCGCGGGCAACGAGCACGCCCTGCACGCCGAGCTGAACTGGGTTCCGAAGAACCTCTACGCCCCGGTGCCGGACGGTCTCGCGCCGCGGCACGCGGCCTTCGGCACCGTCGGGTCGATCGCGCTCCAGGGGGTCCGTCAGGGCGAGTCGCGGCTCGGCGAGGTGGCCCTGGTCATCGGCCTCGGGCTGATCGGGCAGCTGGTGGTGCAGTTGCTCGCCGCCTCGGGCGTCCGGGTCGTCGGCGCCGACCCCGACCCGGTGCGCTGCGAGCTGGCCGAGCGGCTGGGCGCGGCGGCCTGCGGCGACCCGGCGTCCCCGGCGGTGGAGAGCGCCGTGGCCGAACTCACCGACGGCCACGGGGTGGACCAGGTGTACCTGGCCGCCGGCGGTGGCAGCAATCAGCCCGTCGAGCTGGCCGCGCGGCTGTGCCGGGACCGCGGCAGGGTCGTGGACATCGGCAAGTGCCGCCTGGACCTGCCGTGGAACGCGTACTACGAGAAGGAGCTGGACGTCCGGTTCTCCCGCTCCTACGGACCCGGGCGCTACGACCCGGAGTACGAGATCGAGGGGCGGGACTATCCGATCGGCTATGTGCGCTGGACCGAGCGGCGCAACCTGGCGTGCTTCCTGGATCTCGTCGCCCGGGGCCGTGTCGACGTGGAGCCGCTGATCACCCGCACGGCCGCCTTCGACGACGCGGTGGAGACCTACCAGCGCCTCAAGGACGGCGATCTCAAGGCCGTGGCCGTGCTGTTCCGGTACCCCGAGCAGGTCGCCGAGGACGAGCCGTCGGCCGACGTCCCGGTGATGACCGTGCCCGCGGTGCCCAGCGGTGGCACGTCCGGCGCCCCGGCACGGGCGGCGAGGACGCCGGTGCGGCTCGCGTTCGTCGGCGCGGGGAACTACGCGACGTCGATGCTGCTGCCGCACCTGGCGCAGCGCGACGGTGTCGAGTTGTCGACGGTCGTCACCACGACGGCCCTGTCCGCGGCCAACGCGCAGCGGAAGTTCGGCTTCCGGGAGGCGACCACCGATCTGGACGCCGTCCTCGGGGACGCGTCCGTCGACGCGGTGTTCGTCGTCACCCGGCACAGCTCGCACGCCGAACTGACCCGCAAGGCGCTGCTGGCCGGCAAGGCCGTGTTCGTGGAGAAGCCGTTGGCGCTCACCGAGGACGAGCTGGCCGGCGTGCTCGCGGCGGTGGAGGAGTCCGGCAACGACCGCTTGCAGGTGGGCTTCAACCGCCGGTTCGCTCCGCTGCTCCAGGAGGCCAGGAAGCGGTTCGGGGCCCGCACCGGACCGGCGAGTCTGCGCTACCTGGTCAACGCGGGGCGGCTCGACCACGGCAGCTGGTACCTCCAGCAGGGCACCGAGGGCTCGCGGTTCGCCGGTGAGGGCGGGCACTTCGTCGACACGGCGAGCTGGCTGCTGGGCGCCGACCCGGTCTCGGTGTACGCCCTCGCCCCGTCCGGCAACGAGGACCTCCAGGTGGTGCTCGGCTACCCCGACGGGTCCACGGCCACCATCAGCTACGTCACCACCGGCGCGGCGGGCTTCCCGAAGGAGACGCTCGACCTGGTCGCGGACGGCAAGGTGCTGCAACTCGACGACTTCGTGCGTACGTCGGTCTACGACGGCCGCAAGCGGTGGGTCAGTTCCCGGCTTCCCAAGGCCCGGGACAAGGGCCAGGCGGCCGAACTGGCCGCGTTCGTCCGGGCGGTGCGGAGCGGCGGGCCGATGCCGGTGCCGCTCGGGTCGCTGGTCGCCACCACGACGGCCACCCTGGCCGTGCGGGCCGCCCTGACCGGCGGCGCTGCGGTGACCCTGGCGGAGGCGCGATGACCGTGAACCCGGGGAGCCCGGGCTGGTACCTGCGGCGGCTGTCCCGGATGGGGCCGCGGGAGGTGGGCGGCCGGGTGGGCGACACCGTGCGCAGGCGTCGGTGGCGGTCGGCGCGGCCGGAAGCCCCGGGCGTGACCGGGGCCCGGTTCACCGCGGCCCTGCCCGCCGGAGCGCTCGCGGCGGTGCCGCCGGACGCCGCCAAGCGCCTCGTCGCGGAGGCGGACCGCCTGATGGCCGGGCACGTCGAGTACTTCGGCGTGGTCCGCGACGACCTGGCCGACCCGGACTGGTGGTACGACCCGAAGACCGGGCGCCGGGCACCGGACGGCTACGCCTTCGACGTGCCCTACCGCGACGAGGACGCCGTCGGGGACATCAAGCAGATCTGGGAGCCGTCCCGGCACCAGTACCTCACGGTGCTCGCCGCCGCCTACGCGGTCACCGGGGACGAGCGGTACGCCGAGCGGGTGGCCGAGCACCTGCGGTCGTGGTGGGCGTCCAACGCGCCGCTGCGGGGAGTGCACTGGGTCAGCGGCATCGAGCTGGGGATCCGGCTGCTGTCGTGGGTGTGGATCCGCCGGCTGCTCGACGGCTGGCCGGGCGCGGCCGCCCTCTTCGAGGACAACCCGGCGGCCCTGGAGCAGATCTGGCACCACCAGCGCTGGCTGGCCGCCTTCCCCAGCCGTGGGTCGTCGGCGAACAACCACGTCGTGGCGGAGGCCGCCGGGCAGCTGGCCGCGTCCTGCGCCTTCGGCTGGTTCCCCGACTCGGCCCGGTGGCGGGACGAGGCGCTGCGGTCGCTGGACCGGCACCTGCGCGCCAACACGTACCTCTCCGGCCTCAACCGCGAGCTGGCCACCGAGTACCACGGTCTGGTGCTGGAACTCGGCCTGGCCGCGGTGGCGGAGGCGGACGCCGCCGGTGTGCCGGTTCCCGCGACGGTCCGGCTGGTGCTGCTGCGGATGACCGACGCGCTCGCCGCCGTCGTGGACGACTCGCTGCGTCCGCCGCGCCAGGGGGACGCGGACGACGGACACGGCCTGGTGGTGGACGGCGCGGGCACCGACCGCTGGGCCTCGCTGCTGACCACCGGGGACGCCGTGTTCGGCTCCCTCCCCTGGTGGCCGACGGTGACCGGCACCGATGTGCGCACGCCGTTGCTGGCCGCGCTGATCCGGCCGTACGGCAAGAAGGGGTCCGGTCCGGCCGTGACCCGTCCGGCGCGCAGGCCGGCCCACTTCGCGGACGCGGGGCTCACGGTCCTGCGCGGTCCGGCGGGGATCTGGTGCCGCTGCGACGGCGGTCCGCACGGCTTCCTCTCCATCGCCGCGCACGCCCACGCGGACGCGCTCTCGGTGGAGGTGCGGCACGACGGGGTCGACGTGCTCGCCGACCCGGGGACGTACTGCTACCACGGACAGCCCGGGTGGCGGCGGTACTTCCGCTCCACCCTCGGCCACAACACCCTGGAGCTGGACGGCACCGACCAGTCCGTCTCCGGCGGCCCGTTCCTGTGGACCCGGCACGCCCGCAGCCGCGTGCTGGCCGTGGACACCTCCGACGAGGGCGTGTCCCGCTGGTGCGCCGAGCACGACGGGTACGGGGACTCCGTGCACCGCCGCCGGGTGGAACTGACGGCCGCGAGCCGCGAGCTGCGGGTGGTGGACGAGGTGCGCGGCCCGCGCCGGGACGTGCGCCTCGCGTTCCACCTCGGCCCGGCGGTCACCGCCGACCTGGCCGGGAACCGCGCCGTGCTCACCTGGGCCCGGGACGGCGAGGACCGCTCGGCGGTGCTCGACCTGCCGGGCGAGCTGTCCTGGCGGGCACACCGCGGCGAGACCGACCCGCCGCTGGGCTGGTACTCCCCCGGCTTCGGGCGCAAGGAACCGGCCACCACGCTGGTCGGCACCGGATTCACCGACGGCACGCGCACCTTCACGACCGTACTCGGGTTCCACGACTAGGCGCGGGGAGAGGGAGAGGAGGACGCATGGGGATCACCTGGCGGAGCCGGGCCGTGTCGGCCGCGGCACCACTGGCGCTGGCGCTGCTGGCGGCCGGCTGTGTCGGCACGTCGGACGCGCCGTCGCCCGGGCCCTCCGCGTCGTCCGCCCCGTCCGCCTCGTCCGCCCCGTCGGACGGGGCCCCCGCGGCCCGGGTGTGCGCGAAACCCGCGGCCGGACCGGCGAAGGCACCGGCCGGTGCGGTGACCGTCGACCCGGCGGTCGTCGGCGACCTGGCCGCCAAGACCCGCGACAGCCCCGCGCACACCACCTTCTGGCTGCGGCCCGGCAAGCACCGGCTCGAACCCGACCGGTACTCCCAGGTCGTCCCCAAGGAAGGGAACCGCTACCTCGGCGCGCCGGGCGCGGTGCTCGACGGGCGCAAGACCAATCGGTACGCGTTCGGCGGCACCGCGCGCGACGTCACCATCGGCCACCTCACCGTGCGGGGCTTCGCCGCGCCGCACGACGAGGGTGTGGTCAACCACGACTCGGCCGACGGGTGGGTGATCGAGCACGTCACGGTCCGGGACAACTCCGGCGCCGGCCTGATGGCCGGTGACCGCCAGCAGGTGCGCGCCAGTTGCCTGCGCGACAACGGCCAGTACGGCCTGAACGCGTACAAGGGCGACGGCACCATCAACGACCTGGTGCTCGAGGGCAACGAGATCACGGGCAACAACACCGGCGACTGGGAGCGCAAGCGGCCGGGCTGCGGCTGCACCGGGGGCGTCAAGTTCTGGGCCGTCGAGGGCGCCGACATCCGCGGCAACTGGGTGCACGACAACCGCGGGACCGGCCTGTGGGCGGACACCAACAACAACGACTTCCTCATCGAGGACAACGTCATCGAGTCCAACGACGGTGCCGCGCTGATCTACGAGACCAGCTACAACGCGGTCGTGCGGGAGAACACGATCCGGCGGAACAACTGGGTCGAGGGCCGCGAGAACACCGACGGCGGCGACAACTTCCCGTTCGCCACCGTCTACATCTCCGAGTCCGGCGGCGAACCGCGGGTCGAGGCCCGCACGGACAAGATCGAGATCTACCGGAACGTGCTGGAGGACAACTGGTCCGGCATCACCCTGTGGGAGAACGCCGACCGGTTCTGCAACAGTCCGGCCAACACCTCGTCCGGCGACTGCACGCTGCTGGTGAAGGACATCGAGCGCTGCGCGCGCCCGGCGATCGGCAAGGCACCGCTGTACGACGACTGCCGGTGGAAGACCCAGCGGGTGGACGTCCACGACAACCGCTTCCTCCTGGACAAGACCGTCGTGGAGTGCACGTCGAACTGCGACCGCATGGCGCTGCTGGCGAACTACGGCACCTATCCGGACTGGTCCCCGTACCAGGGCGAGCGGGTGGCCGAGGCCATCACCCACCGGCAGGACAACCGCTGGCACGACAACGTCTACGTCGGTCCGTGGAAGTTCGTCGCCCACGACCCGAGCCGGGTCCTCGACTTCGGACAGTGGCGGGGCGCGCCCTACCGGCAGGACGCGGGCAGCACCCTGCGCGCACGGGACGGGGGTTGAGATGGACGCGGAGCACACACCGAAACTGGTCGGGACGGTCTGGGGACTGCTGGTCCTCAACACGCTGGGCTCCACGGGGGCGGAGACCGTCGTCCCGCTCCCCCGCTCGCTCATCCAGATGGTCACCATGGGCGCGCTGGTCGCCGCGTTCTCCCTGGCGCTCGCGCTCAATCTCCGGCTGCGCGTGCGCGCCAGTGCCTTCCTGTTCCTGCTCACCCTGCTGCTGGTGCCGAGCCTGATCGCCAGCGCGGACCTGGAATCGGGGCTCGGCGCGCTGTTCCGCTGCGCCCGGATGGCTCTCTTCGTCGGCACGCTGTGGCTGCTCAGCCGCTGGTGGGACGGCGGCCCGACGTTCGTCCGGCATCACATCCGGATGTACTTCGTCGTCCTGTGCTCGGTGGCCGCCGGCGCACTCGTCTCGCCGGGCGCGGCCATGCCCGACCTGTACGGCGGGCGGCTGGTCGGCGCGCTGTGGCCGCTCACCCCGCCGCAGATCGGACAGTACGCCGCGGTGATCATCGGGCTCGCCGTGCTGCTCGTGCTGGGCCACCGGACCGACCGGCGCAGCGCGGCGCTGGTCATCGTGCCCTCACTCGTGCTGCTGGTGCTCACCCATACCCGGACGGCCACGCTCGGCCTGCTCGTCGGCCTGACGCTCGCGATCGGCTCGCTCACCCTGACCAGCGCCGCCGCCCGCCGGTTCTTCTCCTGGGCGGTGCTGTGCGCGGCGGTGGCCGCCGTGGTGTTCGCCTCCGCGCTGCAGGCGTGGTTCCTGCGCGGGCAGAGCGAGGAGAACTTCAGCAATCTCACCGGCCGGGCCAAGGTCTGGGACGCGCTGCTGGCGGCGCCCCGGACCCTCGGGGAGAAGGTCTTCGGCATGGGTCTGGGCGACAAGTCGTTCGACGGGCTGCCGATCGACAACAGCTGGCTGGCCGTCTACCACGAGCAGGGTCTGATCGGCGTCACCCTGGTGGCGGCGGTCTTCGTCGTGCTGGGCGGCGTCGCCCTGCTGCGGCCGCCGTCCCTGGCCAGGGCCTGCGCGATCTTCCTGATCAGCTACTGCGCACTCGCCTCGTACACCGAGGCGGGCCTCGGCGACGCCTCGCCCTACCTGCTGCACCTGGCCGTGGCGGCCTCCCTGCTGGCGGAACCCGCCCCGGACACGCCGCTGCCGGTGCCCGACCCCCCTCGACGACGCGTCCCGCGCTGGGCGCGGACCTCGGAGGTGATCTGAGCATGCACGTCCTCGTGGTGCACAACCGGTACAACTCGGCCCAGCCGAGCGGCGAGAACAACGTCGTCGACCAGGAGGTGGAGCTGCTGCGCGCGGCCGGCCACCGGGTCGGGCTGTTCGAGCGGCGCAGCGACGACATCGCCGCCCGGTCCCTGCCGGGGAAGGCCGCGCTGCCGCTCCTGGTGCCGTGGAACCCGGCGGTCCGCAGGGAGCTGGCCGCCCGGCTGCGCGCCGAGCGGCCGGACGTGGTGCACGTGCACAACGTCTTCCCGCTCCTGTCGCCCGCGGTGCTGGCCGCCTGCGCCGACGCCGGGGTGCCCGCCGTCGCCACGCTGCACAACTACACGCAGGTCTGCCCGCCCGGCACGCTGCAGCGCGAGGGGCGGCCCTGCACCGAGTGCGTCGGGTCGACGCCGCTGCCCTCCGTGCGGCACGGCTGCTACCGCGGCTCCCGCCTGGCCACGGTGCCGCTCGCGGTCAGCCTGGCGGCCAACCGGCGGCGCTGGTGGTCCGGTGTGGAGCGGTTCTTCTGCATCTCGGCGGCGCAGCGCGACGTGCTGGTCCGCTCGGGCATGCCGGCCGAGCGGCTGGCGGTGAAGCACAACTTCGTGCCCGAGCCGGAAGAGCGCCGTGCGGGTACGGGCGAGCACCTGCTGTATCTCGGCCGGCTCGCCGAGGCCAAGGGCGTGCGGCTGCTCATGGCCGCGTGGGACGAACTCGCGGCGGCCGGAGGTGTGGGCGTCCCGCTCGTCATCGCCGGCACGGGGCCGTTGGAGCGCGAGGTGACCGCCTGGGCGGGCGGGCGGGACGACGTGCGCTACGTCGGTCTGTACGACCCGGAACAGTGCAGGCGGGCCCTGGCGCGGTCGGTGGCCGTGGTGGCTCCCTCGACGTGGCTGGAGGCATTCGGCCTGGTGGTCGTGGAGGCGATGGCGGCGGGGGTCCCGGCCGTCGCCGCCGGACACGGCGCCTTCGGCGAACTCGTCGAGGACGGGGTGACCGGGCTGCTGCACCGGCCGGGCGAGTCCGCCTCGCTCGCGGCGTGTCTGCGCCGGATCACGGCGGAGCCGGACCGGAACCAGGACATGGGCCGGGCGGCCCGGCGCCGATACGAGCAGGGGTTCAGCCCGGCCGTCGGGCTGGAGCGCCTGCTGGAGGGGTACCGCACCGCGATCGCGGGGCGGTCGGCACAAGCTCGCGGCGGGGACACCCGCGCGGGCAGGGGGGATGGGGGCAGTAGATGACACGATGCCGACTCTGCGGTTCGGCGGCGATGGAGAGCGTCGTCGATCTCGGAGCGACTCCGCCGTGCGAGAGCTTCCTCGCGGCGGACCAACTGGACCGGCCGGAACCGGCGTACCCGCTGCACCTGCGGGTCTGCACCGACTGCTGGCTGGCGCAGATCCCCGCGCTGATCACGCCGGAGGAGACGTTCACGCAGTACGCGTACTTCTCCTCCTACTCGACCTCCTGGGTGGAGCACGCGCGGACGTTCGTCACCGGCGCCGTGGAGCGGCTGGGGCTCGGCCCGGACGCCTTCGTGGTCGAGGTGGCGAGCAACGACGGGTACCTGCTGCGGCACATGGTGGACCGCGGGATCCGCTGCCTCGGCGTGGAGCCCTCGGTGAACGTCGGTGCCGCGGCGCGCGAGGCGGGCGTGCCCACGCTCACGGCGTTCCTGAGCCCTGACACCGGCGCGGCCGTCCGCGCCGAGCACGGCCCGGCGGACCTGGTCGTGGCCAACAACGTGTACGCGCACATCCCCGACGTCATCGGCTTCACCAAGGGGCTGCGCGCCCTGGTCGCCGACGACGGCTGGGTCTCGATCGAGGTGCAGCACCTGCTGACGCTGATCGAGGAGAACCAGTACGACACGATCTACCACGAGCACTTCCAGTACTACACGGTCGCGTCCGCGATCCGGGCACTGGCCAGTGGCGGACTCGCCCTCGTGGACGTCGAGCTGCTGCCCACGCACGGCGGTTCCATCCGGCTGTGGGCCCGGCCCCAGGAGGTGGCCGGTGAGCCGGGCAGGCGGGTGGCCGAGGTGCTGGACCGGGAGAAGGCGGCCGGGCTGCGGGAGCTGTCCGGGTACACCGAGTTCTCCGCCCGGGTGGCCAAGGTGCGCCGGGACCTGCTGCGGTTCCTGATCGAGGCGGCCGAGCGCGGCGAGACGGTCGTCGGCTACGGGGCGCCCGGCAAGGGCAACACGCTGCTCAACCACTGCGGCATCCGGCCCGACCTGCTCGCGTACACGGTCGACCGCAACCCCTACAAGCACGGCAGGTTCACCCCGGGCACCCGCATCCCGATCCTGCCGCCCGAGCGGATCGCCGCCGACCGGCCGGACTACGTCCTCGTCCTGCCGTGGAACCTGCGGGCCGAACTGGTCGAGCAGCTGTCGTTCGTGCACGAGTGGGGCGGCCGGCTGGTGTTTCCCATTCCGGAACTGAGCGTTGTCGAGGCCGCGTCCCGAGAGGTCACAGCATGAAGGTCGTACTGTTCTGCGGCGGTTACGGCATGCGGATGCGCGAGGGCGCGTCCGACGACGTGCCCAAGCCGATGGCGATGGTCGGGCCGCGGCCGCTGATCTGGCACGTGATGCGCTACTACGCGCACTTCGGGCACAAGGAGTTCATCCTGTGCCTCGGCTACGGGGCCCATCACATCAAGGACTTCTTCCTCAACTACGAGGAGACGACGTCCAACGACTTCGTGCTGCGGGGCGGGCGGACCGAGCTGCTGTCCGCCGACATAGCCGACTGGACGATCACGTTCGCGCAGACCGGCATCGAGTCGCCCATCGGGGAGCGGCTGCGCCGGGTGCGGCACCATCTGGACGGCGACGAGATGTTCCTCGCCAACTACGCCGACGTGCTCACCGACGCGCCCCTGCCGCAGATGATCGACTCCTTCGCGCGGCGGGACGCCGGGGCGTCGATGATGGTGGTGCCGCCGCAGTCCTCGTTCCACTGCGTGGATCTGGGCGAGGACGGTCTGGTGGGCGGCATCACGCCCGTGAGCGACCTGCCGCTGTGGGAGAACGGCGGCTACTTCGTGCTCCGCCAGGAGGTCTTCGACCACATCCCGGAGGGCGGTGACCTGGTGGCCGACGGGTGCACGCAACTGGCCAAGCGCGGACGGCTGGTGGCGCACCAGCACCGCGGTTTCTGGAAGCCGACGGACACCGTGAAGGAGCGCGCCGCGCTCGATGCCGCCTACGTCCGGGGCGAGCGTCCGTGGGCCGTGTGGGAGCGGGACGGCGCCGCGGCGCCCGCGGGGGTGAGGACCGCGTGATCCGGCTCGGTGCCGGGCGCCCGGACCGGGTCGTCGCGGTGGGCGCGCACTGCGACGACATCGCCATCGGTGCCGGCGGCACCCTGCTGACGCTGTGCCTGGCCCGGCCGGGCGTCCGCGTGGACGCGCTGGTGCTCTCCGGCGGGGGCGGCGAACGGGAGCAGGAGGAGCGGGCCGCGCTCGCCGCCTTCTGCCCGGGCGCCGACCTGCGGCTGACGGTGCTCAAGCTGCCCGACGGCCGGATGCCGGCCCACTGGGAGGAGGCCAAGGCCGCGGTGGAGGATCTGCGGGAGCGGACCGAACCGGACCTCGTCCTGGCCCCGCGCACCGATGACGCGCACCAGGACCACCGCGGCCTGGCGAAGCTGATGACCACCGCGTTCCGCGACCACCTCGTGCTCCGGTACGAGATCGTCAAGTGGGACGGCGACCTGGGCCGCCCGTCGGCCTACCAGCCCTTGACGCCGGAGGTCGCCGAAGAGAAGGTGCGGCTGTTGCAGGAGCACTATCCCTCGCAGCGGCACCGCCCCTGGTACGACCGGGAGGCCTTCCTGGGCCTCGCCCGGATCCGCGGCATCGAATGCCACGCCCGCTACGCCGAGGCGTTCGACGTCGCCAAACTCACTCTCAACCTGGGGGGTTGAACCTTGCGCGTACTGCTCACCGGACACCAGGGCTACCTGGGCACCGTGATGGCACCGGTCCTCACGGCCGCCGGACACGAGGTCGTCGGGCTGGACGCCGGCCTGTTCGCCGACTGCGTCCTGGGACCGGCACCCGCCGACCCCCCGGGACGGCGGGTGGACCTGCGCGACCTCACGGCCGAGCACGTGGCCGGGGTGGACGCGGTGATCCACCTGGCCGCGCTCTCCAACGACCCGCTGGGCTCGCTGGCGCCGGAGCTGACCTACGACATCAACCACCACGCGTCGGTGCGACTGGCCCGGCTGGCCCGCGACGCCGGGGTGCAGCGTTTCCTGTACGCCTCGACGTGCTCGGTCTACGGCGCCGCGGGCGGTGGCGACCTGGTGACCGAGGACGCCCCACTGCGCCCGGTGACGCCCTACGCGGAGTCCAAGGTGCGGGTGGAGGACGATCTGCACGCGCTGTCCGACGGCGACTTCAGCCCGGTGTACATGCGCAACGCCACCGCCTTCGGCTACTCGCCCCGGCTGCGCGCGGACATCGTGCTGAACAACCTGGTGGGCCACGCGCTGCTGTCCGGCGAGGTGCTCGTGCTCTCCGACGGCACCCCGTGGCGCCCCCTGGTGCACGCCGCCGACATCGCCCGGGCCTTCACCGCCGCCCTGGAGGCGCCCCGGGAGGCGGTGCACGACCGGGCGTTCAACATCGGCAGCGAGGTCAACAACGTCACGGTCGCCGAGATCGCCGAGGAGGTGGCCGCGGCGGTGTCCGGCTCGAAGGTGGTGATCACCGGGGAGACGGGGGCCGATCCACGCTCGTACCGGGTGGACTTCTCCCGGTTCCGGGCCGCGATCCCCGGCTTCGACTGCGAGTGGACGGTCAAGCAGGGCGCGCTCGAACTCGCCGAGGCCTACCGGAAGCACGGGCTCACCCGGGAGGACTTCGAGCAGCGCTACACCCGCCTGGCCGTGCTGCGGGCCGCCTCCGAGACCGGCGCCGTCGACGACACCCTGCGGTGGCGCCGATGACCGAGCCCGGAGAGGAGATGTACGCCCTGGTGGAGCGGATGTACCCGCTGTGCCGGAGCATCACCGGCGACGGGGTGCGCGCCACCCTGCGGATCGTCGGCGAGTACATCCCTCTGCACGTGCACGAGGTACCGACCGGGACGCAGGTGCTCGACTGGACGGTGCCGCAGGAGTGGAACATCCGGGACGCGTACGTCGCCGACGCCGCAGGGCACCGGGTCGTCGACTTCACCGCGTCGAGCCTCCACGTGCTCGGCTACAGCGTGCCGGTGTCGGCGACCATGCCCCTGGCCGAGCTGCGCCCGCACCTGCACACCCTGCCGGACCAGCCGTCCTGGGTGCCGTACCGCACGAGCTACTACCGGCCGGAGTGGGGTTTCTGCCTGGCCCAGGAGACGCTCGACGCGCTGCCGGAGGGCGACTACGAGGTCCGTATCGACTCCACCCTGGCGGACGGACACCTCACCTACGCCGAGCACGTGGTCCCCGGGCAGGTGTCCGACGAGGTGCTCGTCTCCTGCCACACGTGCCACCCGTCGCTGGCCAACGACAACCTGGCCGGCATCGCGGTGGCGACGTTCCTGGCCCGGGAGCTGGCGCGGCGGAACCCGTACTACACCTACCGGTTCGTCTTCGCGCCCGGCACCATCGGGGCGATCACCTGGCTGGCCCGCAACCGGGAGCGGGTCGAGCGGGTCAAGCACGGCCTGGTGCTGGCCTGCGCGGGCGACCCGGGGCAGCTGACGTACAAGCAGAGCAGGCGCGGCGACGCGGAGATCGACCGGGTGCTGCGGCACGTGCTGGCCGACTCCGAACGCCCGCACCGCGTCACGGAGTTCACGCCCTACGGCTACGACGAGCGGCAGTACTGCTCGCCCGGGTTCGACCTCGGCGTGGGTTCGCTCACCCGGACCCCGTACGCGGGCTACCCCGAGTACCACACGTCGGCGGACAACCTGGACTTCGTCTCCCCGGCGGCGATGGCGGACACCCTCGCCGTCTGCCGCGAGGCGTTCGCCGTCCTGGACCGCAACCGGCGGTACGTCAACCTCAGTCCCTACGGGGAGCCGCAGTTGGGGCGGCGCGGCCTGTACGACTCGCTGGGCGGCCGCAGCGACGCGAAGCAGGCCCAGATGGCCATGCTCTGGGTGCTCAGCCTCTCCGACGGCGAGCACGGTCTGCTGGACGTGGCCGAGCGGTCGGGGCTGCCGTTCGACACCGTCGCCGCGGCGGCCGACGCCCTGCACGGCGCCGGACTGATCAAGGCATGACGCCGATGACCGTCGAAGGGGAGAAGACGACGACACCGGCCGGGGCCGCCCGGCGGGGCGTCGTCGGCAGGCTGTCCTGGGGGCTGGCCGACCAGGCGGCCTCCAGCCTGTCCAACTTCGTGGTGGGCATCTACGTGGCACGCTCGCTCGGACTGACCGCGTTCGGCGTGTTCAGCCTGGCCTGGGTCACCTACGGCGTGGTCCTCAACGTCTCGCGCGGGCTGGCCACCGACCCGCTCGTGGTGCGCTTCAGCGCGGTGCCGGAGCCGTCCTGGCGCGGGGCGGTGGCCCGGGCGTCGGGTGCCGCGCTCCTGGTCGGCGCCGGGATCGGCGCGGTGTCCCTGGCCGCCGGGCTGGGCATCGGCGGCCAGGTGGGGGCCGCGTTCGCCGCGCTCGGCATCGTGCTGCCGGGGCTGCTGCTCCAGGACGCCTGGCGGTACTCGTTCTTCGCCGCCGGTGTCGGCCGCAAGGCGTTCGTCAACGACGTCGTGTGGGCCGTCGCGCTCCTCCCGGCCATGGTCGTGGCGGCCCGGGTGGGCACGGTGCCTGCCTTCCTGCTCGCCTGGGGCGGGTCCGCCGCGGTGGCCGGTGCGTACGGCTGGTTCCAGTCCGGCATCCGGCCGAGGCCGACCGGGGCCCGCGAGTGGCACCGCGACCACCGCGACCTCGGCTACCGGTACCTGGTCGAGAACGTCGGCGTCAGCGGCGCCGGCCAGATCCGGGCGTACGGGCTCGGCGCGATCGTCGGCGTCGGCGCGGTGGGCGTGATCCGCGGCGCGGAGCTTCTGCTCGGGCCGTTCCTCGCGGTGCTGATGGGGCTGTCGCTGGTCACCGTGGCGGAGTCGGCACGGGTGCTGCGGCAGGCCCCCGAGCGGCTCGGGAAGTTCTGCTTCCTGCTCGGCGCCGGGCAGACCGTCGCCGCGGTGCTGTGGGGCGCGGCGCTGCTGCTGGTGCCTGACCGGCTCGGCGAGTTCGTCCTCGGCGACGTCTGGAGCGGTGCCTCGCAGCTCATCGTGCCGGTCACGCTCAGCGTCGCGGGCGCCGGGCTCGGCACCGGCGCGGCGGCCGGACTGCGGGCGCTCGCCGCGGCCCGGCGCAGTCTGCGCTGCCAGTTGTTCGCCTCCGCCTGCTATGTCGCCGGCGGGCTCTCGGGCGCGGTCGCGGGCGGCACGGTCGGTTCGGCCTGGGGCGCCGCCGCCGCCTCCGCCTGCGGCTCGGCCGTGTGGTGGCACCAGTTGCGGGCCGCCCTGCGCGAGCGCCACGCCCCTCCCCTTCCCGAAGTGAGGAACACATGACCCCCCACCCCCGGCTGAGCATCGGCCTTCCCGTCTACAACGGCGAGGAGTATCTGGCCGAGTCGCTGGACGCCCTCCTGGGGCAGACCTACGAGGACTTCGAACTGGTGATCTCCGACAACGCGTCGACCGACGGCACCCAGGCCATCTGCCGCCGGTACGCCGCCCAGGACTCCCGCATCCGGTACATCCGGCTGCCCCGCAACATCGGCGCCGCCCCGAACCACAACTACGTGTTCACCGAGTGCCGCGGCGAGCTGTTCAAGTGGGCCTCGCACGACGACCTCTACGCCCGGGACCTGCTGCACCGCTGCGTCGAGGCGCTGGACGAGCGGCCCGACGTGGTCCTCGCGCACAGCGGCCAGGCCGTCATCGACGGCGACGGCAAGGTGAAGGTCCCCTACGAGTACGGGCTCGCCACCGACTCCCCGCGCGCTCCGGAGCGCTTCCGCAGCCTGCTGTTCGAGCCCGGCGGCGACGACTTCTACGGGGTGATGCGGGCCGCCGTGCTGCGCCGGGTGAAGCCGCACGACAGCTACCACCACGCGGACCGCACCTTCGTCGCCGAGATCACCCTGCACGGCCCCTTCCACCAGGTGCCGGAACTGCTGTACTTCCGCCGCGACCACCCCACCCGGGCCGAGCGGGCGAACCCCTCCAAGCGCGCCCGCTGCGTCAACCTGGATCCGCGCCGGGCGGGCCCGCTGCATCCGACGCCGCGACTGCTCGCCGAGTACGTCTGGGGCTTCGCCTCGGCGATCGGGCGGGCGCCGCTGTCCTCGGCCGACCGGCGCGCGTGCCACCGCCACCTGGCGGCCTGGCTGACCAGCCGCGTCCGGCCGGGCGCGGGCGAGCGGGTCGAGGACCGCGCCCCCGTCGAGCCGGACCGGCTCACCGTCTGCGTCGACGACCTGGTCGCCGGCCGCGAGGGAGGGCGGGCATGACCTCCATGCGCGCGAAGCCGTTACACGTCGGCGTGTTCGGCCTGTTCGGCGCCGGCAACAGCGGCAACGACGGGTCGCTGGAAGCCGTGCTCGACCACCTCCGGGCCACCCGCCCCGACGCGGTCCTGGACGCGATGTGCGGCGGACCCGAGGTCGTCGCGACCCGGTACGGGATACCCGCGACGCGGCTGAACTGGTACCGCGGGGAGTACCGGACCGCGTCCCGGGTGAGCGCCGTCGCGGGCAAGGCCCTGGGCAAACTCGTCGACGTCCTGCGGACCGCCGCCTGGGTGCGCCGGCACGACGCGGTGATCGTGCCGGGCACGGGCGTGCTGGAGACCACGCTGCCGCTCAGGCCGTGGGGTTTCCCGTACTCGCTGTTCCTGCTGTGTCTGACGGGCCGGCTGTTCGGCACCCGCGTCGCGCTGGTCAGCGTCGGCGCGGGTCCGATCGGCAACCGGCCGACGCGCGTGCTGACACGCTGGTCGACACGGCTGGCCGCCTACCGGTCGTACCGGGACGACCAGTCGCGCGACGCCATGCGGGCGATGGGCGTGGACACCGCGCGGGACGAGGTCTACGCGGACCTCGTGTTCGCCCTCCCGGCGCCCTCGGCGAGCGAGCCCGCGGGCACCCGGGGCCCGGTCTGCGTCGGCGTCATGGACTTCCACGGGAGCAACGACGAACGCGACCGGGCCGAGGAGATACACCGGCGCTACCTCGACGGGACGACGCGGTTCGTCCGCGCGCTGGTCGAGGAGGGCAGGCCGGTCCGGCTGCTCACCGGCGACGAACTCGACCGGCCGGTGGCCGCCGCGATCGTCGACGCGGTGGGCTCACCGCTGGTCACCGTCGCCGAGGCGGCCTCGCTGGCCGACCTGATGAAGGAGACGGCGAGCGCCGACAGCGTGGTGGCGACCCGCTACCACAACCTGGTCTGCGCCCTGAAGGTCGGTACGCCGACCCTCGCGCTCAGCTACTCGGCGAAGAGCGACGCGCTCATGGCCGAGATGGGGATGGGCGCGTACTGCCACTCGGCCCGCGAGGCCGACGCCGACCGGCTGCTGGAGCAGTTCCGCGAGCTGGAGCGGCGGTCGGCCGAGGTGCGGCGGACCCTCTTCGAGCGGAACCTGGCCGTCGCCCGGCGCGTCGAGCAGCAGTTCGCCGCCCTGGCCGCGGCCCTGTTCCCCGCGGCCGGTCACACCCACACCCTGCGGGAGGCACCATGAAAGCGACCGAAGTGCCGGAGATCGCCGGCGCGTACCTGTTCGAGCCGACGCCGCACGCCGACGAACGCGGCTTCTTCTGCCGCACCTTCGACGCCGACGTGGTCCGCTCGGTCGGCCTCGACCCGGCCGCCTTCGTCCAGGACAGCGTGTCCCGCTCGGTCCGGGGCGTGCTGCGCGGCCTGCACCTGCGCTCCGGCGCGGGCGAGGCCAAGCTGGTGCGGTGCTCGTACGGGAGGATCTTCGACGTCGTCGTGGATCTGCGGGCGGACTCGCCGACCTACCTGGGCCAGGCCTACTTCGAGCTGTCCGGCGAGACACAGGCGACCGTCTACGTCCCGGCGGGGTGCGCGCACGGCTTCCAGTCGCTGACGGAGACCTCCGACGTGTCGTACCGGATCGACCGCCCGCACGATCCGGCCGAGGACGTGACCATCGCCTTCGACGACCCGGAGCTGGCCGTCCCCTGGCCGCTGCCGGTCACCTCGGCGTCCGCCCGGGACCGGCAGGCGCCGAGCCTCGCCGAGGTCCTGAAGCATCTGGAAGGGTGAGGCCGCAGTGCACACGGAAGAGCCCGAACTGCCCCGGTCGCGACGGGCGAACGAGCGGCTGCACGCCCTGGTACCCGGCGGCGCGCACACCTACGCCAAGGGCGACGACCAGTACCCGGAGAACCTGGCCCCGGTGATCAGCCACGGCCGGGGTGCCCATGTGTGGGACGTCGACGGCAACCGCTACATCGAGTACGGGTCCGGCCTGCGGTCGGTGAGCCTCGGCCACGCCCATCCGCGGGTGACGGAGGCTGTGCGGCGGGAGATCGACCGGGGCAGCAACTTCGTCCGGCCGTCCATCGTGGAGGTCGAGGCCGCGGAACGGTTCCTGGCCACGGTGCCGACCGCGGAGATGGTGAAGTTCGCGAAGAACGGCTCCGACGCCACCACCGCCGCGGTGCGCCTGGCCCGGGCCGCCACCGGGCGCGCGCGGGTGGCGGTCTGCGCCGACCATCCGTTCTTCTCCGTCGACGACTGGTTCATCGGCACCACGCCGATGTCCGCCGGTGTCCCCGCGGCGACCGAGGAACTCACGGTGGCGTTCCCCTACGGCGACCTGGCCGCCACGGAGGAACTGCTCACCCGGTACCGGGACGAGGTCGCCTGCCTGATCCTCGAACCCGCCGCCCACACCGAGCCGCCGCCCGGGTACCTCGCCGGTCTGCGCGAACTGGCCGACCGGCACGGCTGCGTGCTGGTCTTCGACGAGATGATCACCGGTTTCCGCTGGTCGGAGGCGGGCGCCCAGGGCCTGTACGGCGTGGTGCCCGACCTCTCCACGTTCGGCAAGGCGCTGGGCAACGGGTTCGCGGTGTCCGCGCTGGCCGGGCGGCGCGATCTGATGGAGCGGGGCGGGCTGCGCCACTCCGGGGAGCGGGTGTTCCTGCTGTCCACCACCCACGGTGCGGAGACGCACGCGCTGGCCGCCGCGATGGCCGTGCAGGCCACCTACACCGAGGAGCAGATCACCGCGCGGCTGCACGCTCTCGGCGAGCGGCTGGCCGCCGGTGTCCGCGACGCCGCGGCGAGCATGGGCGTCGGCGACCACGTCGTCGTCCGGGGGCGGGCCAGCAACCTGGTCTTCGCCACCCTCGACGAGAACCTGCGGCCGTCGCAGCCGTACCGCACCCTGTTCCTGCGCCGACTCCTCGCGGGCGGGGTGCTGGCCCCGTCGTTCGTGGTGAGCAGCGCGCTCGACGAGGCCGACATCGATCACACCGTCGACGTGGTGGCCCAGGCCTGCGCGGTGTACCGCAAGGCGCTGGACGCCGCCGATCCCACGCCCTGGATGGCCGGACGGGCGGTGAAGCCGGTGTTCCGCCGACTGGCGTGAGGTGAGGTGCCCGGGGATCCGGGGGGGGGACGACACCGCAGGCGATCCGGCGCCGTGTCAGCGGGACTCCTGCCGGTCGGCGTCGGCTCTCCGGTCGGCGGGTCCGTCCGCCTGCCGGTCGGCCGTCGCGCGGCCGGACAGCCGGTCGGCGGGTCCGTCCGCCGGCCGGTCGGCCGTCGCGCGGCCGGACAGCCGGTCGGCCGTCCGGTCGACCAGCCACGCGCTCACCGGCAGCACCGCCAGCGCGGTGCACCAGCCGCCGAGGGTGTCGGTCGCGTAGTGCGAGCCCAGGGCCACCTGCGCCCAGCCCATGGCGGCGCCGGCCACCAGGCCCGCGGCGAGGACGAACGCCGCAGCGGCCGCCCTGCCGAGGCCGAGGCGGCCCACCGCGAGCAGCGACACCATGAGGGCGATCGCCGTGAGGAAGGCGGTGTGCCCGCTCGGGTAGGACAGGTTGTCGCCGTGGATGGTGCGTCCCACGACGGGCTTGAGCAGCGTCGTCGTCCCCACGCTCAGGCCGCAGCCGGTCACGACGAACACGGCGGCGCGCGGGCGCCGAAGCAGCAGGCAGCCCGTCACGACGGCCGCGACCAGCAGCACCGCACCCGCGGGCTCTCCCAGGAAGTCCGTGACCAGGGCGACGTGCCGCCATGGCGGCCCCGCTCCGTCCACCACGGCCCAGATCCGCGCGTCCGTCGCGCCCGGCTCGCTGTCGTCGGCGTACGTGACCCCGAAGACCAGGACCACCAGCGCGGCGAGGGCGGCGGTCAGCCCGAGCCACACGCGCAGCGACGACGGCAGCACCGGGGGCTCCGGCCGACCGGTCACCCGTCCACCGCCCCCGGGCGACCTGCCGTACGCTCCCACGTCCTCGCCCACTCCCCCGCTTCACCCGGCTCGCCGGCGGTCGCGCCGATCACCCTCGGGTCCAGCCCACCGTAGTCGTCCGGCAGGCCTGATAACAGCCGATTCGGGCCATTGCGCGGCCTACGGCTTCCGGGCCATCCCGGCGGCGATGAGACGCTCCCAGACGGTCAACTCCCGCTCACCACCGTGGAGGTGCGGATCGCCGACGGCCTCCGGACGCCACCGGGGCGCCGGCACTATCCCGGGTTCGAGGATCTCCAGGCCGTCCAGCAGGGCCTCGATCTCCGCGTCCGTCCGCCACCGGCCGCGGCCGAAGGTGCCCTGGAGGACCTTCTCGGCCTCCGCGGTCTCCGGATTGTTCCCGGAGCGGAAGTGACTGACGAAGAAGTAGCTTCCGGAGGGCACCCGTTCACGCCAGTGGCGGACGATTCCGGCCGGGTCCTCCTCGTCGTTGACGTGGTGGAGGACGGCGCTGAACATGACGGCGACGGGACGGTCGAAGTCGATCAGCTCCTGGGTGTCCGGGTGGCCGCGGATGCCCTCGGGATCGCGTACGTCGACCGGTACGACCCGTGTCCGGTCGTTCTCCTCCAGCAGCGCCCGCCCGTGGACCAGCACTTGGGGGTCGGTGTCGACGTAGACCACCCGGGTCTCGGGCGCCGTGCGCTGCGCGACCTGGTGCACGTTGTCGGCGGTGGGCAGGCCGCTGCCCAGGTCGATGAACTGCCGGACCTCGGTCGTCGTCACGATCTCCCGCACCGCCCGGGTCAGCGCCGCACGGTTGGCGAAGGCGATCGCCACCGAGCCGGGAAGGTCACGTTTGAACACGTCACCGATCTCCCGGTCCACCGCGTAGTTGTCCTTGCCGCCGAGCAGGTAGTCGTAGACGCGGGCGATGCTGGGCCTGGTGCTGTCGATGGAGGAACTCTCTCCCGTCATGACACCCATCCTCTCCCGCGACGAGGAGCCCCGGCCACCACTTGTTTGACCTTGACACGGTGACAAGGTCTTCACTGCCGGCAAGGAGGTGGTCCGGATGACCATGACGAGTCAGGACGCGGACGGGACGCGAGCACTCAGGGGTCTGGAGGACGGGCGTGCGTCCGTGCGGCTGCGGGCGGCCCTCGCGGTCGGCTCGGCGCCGGACCCGCGTTTCGTGGACAAGCTCGTCGAACGATCCGCGACCGAGCCGGAGTTCTTCGTCCGCGACATGCTGACCTGGGCGCTCACCCGTCACCCGGTGTCCCTGACGCTGCCCCGGCTGGTCGGTGAGGTCCGTTCGGACCGCCCCCAGGCACGCAGCCAGGCACTGCACACGCTGTCCAAGATCGGGGATCGGCGCGCGTGGCCGGCGATCACACGGGCGGTCCTCTGCGACGCCGACGACGAGGTGGCGCGCAGTGCCTGGCGGGCCGCGGTCGTCCTCGTGCCCGAGGGCGAGGAGGCCGCTCTGGCCGCGGTGCTGGCTACGCAGCTGGGGCGTGGTGACCGGGAGACGCAGCGGAGCCTCAGCCGGGCGCTGGTCGCGCTGGGCGAGTCGGTCACGGAGGTTCTGGAGGCCGCGACGGCCGCCCCCGCCCCGCACGTGCGGGCGCACGCCCTCGCCACGCGGCGGCTGCTGCGCGACCCCGAGGCGGGGTTCGCCTCGGCGATCGAGGAGGCGAAGCGCGTCGTGGCCCTCGGCGGGTCCGGTCCCGAGGGAGGATAGAGCGTGTTGATCGGTGAGGTGGCGCGACGGTCCGGCGTCAGTGCCCGCATGCTCAGGCACTACGAGTCGCTCGGCCTGGTGCGGCCTTCGGGCCGCACCGGCTCCGGCTACCGGGAATACTCCCGGGAGGACATCCGGCGGATCTTCCACGTGGAGAGCCTGCGGTCGCTGGGGCTGTCGCTGCGCGAGATCGGGCGTGCGCTCGACGAACCCGGCTTCGCGCCCTCGGCGCTCGTCGACGACCTCATCCGCCGGACGCGCGAACGCATCGCGGCCGAGACCGAACTGCTCACCCGGCTGAGCCGGATCGACGCCGCGGGGCCCGGCGACTGGGAGGACGTCCTCCAGGCCGTCGCGCTCCTCCAGGCGCTGGGCTCGAAGAGCGCGGACGCACGCCAGCGGGCGGCCCTCTCCTCCGTCCACGAGGTGTCGGTGCCGGTGGAGGCCCTGGTCGAGGCGGCGCTGAGCGAGACGGACACCAACGTCGCCGGAGCCCTTCGATGGGCGCTGGCGCGGTCGGGCGACGAGGCTGCGGACCTGCTCGCGGAGGGCCTCGGCTCGCCGGTGGCCGCGGTGCGGGCGCGCGCGGTCCAGGCGCTCACCGAGCTGCCCGGCGGTGCGGCCACCGCGCAGCTGCGGCACGCCCTCGCGAGCCCCGACGCGGTGGTCCGCGGGTACGCGGCACTGGCGCTCGGGACGCAGGGAGCGGTCGACGCGGTCCCGACGCTCATCGACATGATCGTGGCGGGCCGCAACGACACCGACGCGGCCGACGTGCTGAGCGTCCTGGCGGCCGACACCGCGACGGCGGACCGGATCGCGGCCGGGCTCGTCGGCCGTCTCGCCCACGACACCACCGAAGCGCCCGCGCGCGGCCGGCTGACCCAGGCGCTGGCGGGCATCCCGGGCACCAGGGCGTCGGGGGCGCTGGCCGAGCTGTCGCGGGACGAGGACCGTGCCGTGGCGCTGACCGCGGCGTACCTGCTCCGGCTGCGCGAGGCGCGGTGATCCACGGCCGTAAATGCGTCGACAGCGCGCCGCGGTGCCCGGCAGTATGTCCGCCCGTGACGAGCAGCGAACTGTGGACCCGTGAGACCGCCGACCGCTACGACGCCGAAGAGACCGAGACCGGGATGGCCTCCGCCGCCGTCCTCGGACCGACCGTGGACTTCCTCGCCGAACTCGCCGGGGACGGCCGGGCGCTGGAGTTCGCCATCGGGACCGGACGCGTGGGCGTCCCGCTGCGGGAACGCGGTGTGCCGGTGGTGGGCATCGAGTTCTCCGAGCACATGGCGGCGGTCCTGCGGCGCAAGACGGACGAGGAGACGCTGCCGGTGTTCCTCGGGGACATGGCCACGACCGTCGTCCCCGGCGAGTTCACCCTGGTGTACCTCGTCTACAACACCATCACCAACCTGCTCACGCAGGACGAGCAGGTCGAGTGCTTCCGGAACGCGGCCCGGCATCTGAGCCCGGGGGGCCGGTTCGTCATCGAGCTGGGCGTGCCACCGCTGAGGTTCCTGCCGCCCGGTCAGGTCGCGGTGCCGTTCGACGTCTCCGAGCGGCATCTCGGCTTCGACACCTTCGACCTGGTCGAACAGCTCCTCGTCTCGCACCACTTCACCCACGACCCGGCGGACGGCACCTACCGCCGCGACCACTCCCGGCACCGGTACGCCTGGCCCGCGGAGCTCGACCTGATGGCCAGGATCGCCGGACTCGAGCCGGAGCGCCGGGTCGGGGACTGGGACGGGTCCCCGTTCACGCAGGACTCCCCGAAGCACGTCTCCGTGTGGCGCAAGCCGGCCTGAGGGCGGCCCGGTTGAGGGGGCTCCGCCGTACGGAGGAGCCCCCGGTCGGTCACCGGCGGTCTCAGCGCTGGTCGGCGAACCAGTCCTTGTGCGAGGACTTGCCCGCGAGTGCGCCGCAGTTCGAGCCGTAGTTCCAGGCCTGGAGGTTGTCGATGACGCCGCCCCACTCCACGCAGGCGCCGCGCGCGAACGCGTACACCGGCCCGGCGTACGACGTGAACTCGCCCGCGTCGGTCTGGTCCTCACTGCTGTCGACGTTGCGCACGTAGGCCACCATGTACGTCGGTGTGCCGGTCTTGTTGCGGATGGTCACGGTGCAGTTCTTGCCCGTGGACGAGTTGTAGGTGAGGTACACCGTGCCGGTGGTACCGATCGGCATGGAGTTCACCACCTTGTAGCCGGAGCCGCAGACCCCGTTGTACGACGCGGTCGCACCGGCGGTCGCCGCGCCGGCGGCGGGAGCCGTCACCAACAGCCCCGCCCCGATGGCCGCGACGGCGGTCAACGTCGCCCCTGCGGCTTGCATGGAACGCTTCATGGCACCTACCTCGATCCGTGAATCGACTGGCCTCCCCATGGTGTTGCTGAAGCCACCTGTTGAGACCTTTGCGCCCCTTCGGGGGTTGTACGCCGTTGACGGATATTTACCGCGGTTCGCGAAGAAGATCGGCGGTGTCAGCTCTCGGCCGTCGGCACCGGCATCGCGAGATGGGCGAGGTCTCCCGGTGGGGGCGTGCTGACCGGCCACAGCGGCGCGGGCGTGCCGTCGGCGACCGCGGCCGGGGCGTCGGTCAGCCGCATGCGGTCGCGCAGGCGGCCGTAGAAGTCCATGGGTCCCAGCCGTACCGCCCGCAGCCTTCGGGGAGCGGCGTAGACGCCGAGCCAGTCGCCGGGGTCGAGCACGCCCCGCAGTTGGCCGTCGATGCTCACGGCGGCCCGCCCGGACCGTTCGAGGATCCGCATGCCGACGGGTTCGTCCGGTGCGGTGACCACGGAGCGGTCGAACGTCATGTGCGGGGCCACCGCGGTGAAGACGAGTGCCTCCGCGCGGGGCGAGACGACCGGGCCGCCCGCGGCGAAGCTGTAGGCGGTGGAACCCGTCGGGGTCGCGACGAGCAGCGCGTCGGCGGAGTACGAGGCCAGCAGCCGGCCCGCGATGTAGACGCCGACGGAGATCTGCCGGTCCCGAGACAGCTTCTCGAGCACCACGTCGTTGAGGGCCGTCACGTTCAGGGCGATGCCCCACTCGTCACCGCTCTCGCAGTCCGTCCGCACCCGCGGGGGAGGCAGCAGCGGTCCTCGCCCGTACCGCAGGAGCGCCTCCATCTCCGACGGGATCTCCAGGAGCCGGGAGGCACGCAGAGTGAGCAGCATGCGGCTCTCCGGCTCCAGGCGGTCCTCGCGGACGGCGTCGAGGGCGGAGCGCACCGCCGGTGCGGGGACCTCGGTCAGGAACCCGACCCGTCCCAGGTCCACGCCCAGGATCAGGGCGTCGTTCTCGGCGGCGAGCCGGGCGCCGCGCAGGAAGGTGCCGTCGCCGCCCAGGGTGACGACGAGGTCCGGGTCGCCGGCCGCGTCCACCTCCTCCCGGGCGCTGTGCCGCCCGGTGTCGCTCCACACGTCGATGTCCGTGCAGGCGACGGCGTTCTCGTCGCACCACGCGCGGACTTCCCGTGCCGCTTCGGCGGCGCCTGCGCGGCCCCCGTGGACCACGAGTCCGACCCGCTCGATCGTCACCACTGCCTCCCTGCTCCCGGGCCGCGCTCCGGTGACCGCGAACGACAAAATCCTCGCCGACCTCGATGCGGGGCGGGCCGCGACATGCCGGGGCGCCCTCCCCCGTCCGGCGGGTCGCACATCAGGTACCGAGTAGGTACCATGCTGCTATGCCATCACTGAACGTGACCTTCACCGAGGAAGAGATGGAAGGCGTCCGCGCTGCCGCCGCGGCCGAGGGCAAGAGCCTCAAGCAGTACATGCACGACCTCGGTGTCCGTGAGATGCAGCGCAAGCGGTTCGTCGCGGGGGCCGTCTCGTGGGCGGACCGGCTGCGCGCCGAGTTCGACGAGGCGTTCCCGGACGAGATCCCCCCGTCCCAGCGCGGCGAGGGAGTCAGCGCCGCCTGATGAGCGAGCCCCTGTACATAGACGTGCCGTGGCTCCTGGACGTCCAGGACGCCGCTCTCGACAACGAGGACGTGTCGGTCACGGACTACTCGGCCCTCGTCGCGGCGGTGGCCCGCCACAAGACGCGCATGCCGACCCTGGCCGCGTCGAACCCCGACAGCGCGTGGCGCGCGGCCGCCCTGCTGCACACCGTAGTGCGGCTCGAACCGCTCCCCCACCGCAACAGCCTCTTCGCGGCCTTCGTCACCGGTCAGTACATGGACCAGTCAGGGGAGGGCATCGATCCGCCCTACGGGGCCCTGTCCGACCTGATCAGAAAGGTCCGCGAGACCCGGCTGAGCATCTACGACATCGCCGACGTGCTGCGTTCCTGGCGCATCTGACCGGCGAGTCCGTCACTTCGCGGCCGTCACATCCCGCGCCAGACGTTGTCGAACGCCGCTTCCTCGATGCTGCGGCGCTGCCGGGTGGTGGCCAGCTCCACCACGGCGTCGTGCACCGCGGCGAGGACCGTCGCGATCCGGTCGTCCTCGGGATCCGCCGCCTGGTCGGCCGTCTCGTGCCGGACGCCCACCGCGGCCGCGAGACCCACCAGTACCGGATCGCCGTCGGCCCAGCGGTCGGTGGCGCGGTCGCGGGCCGACGGATCGGCCGGGGCCGGTCGGTCGGCAGCGCGCCGGACGTTCCACAGCGGGCGCCTGCGGCCACCGTCGTCCGCCCCCGCGGCGGCGAGGTACTGCGCCGCCAGGCCGTCTCCCCGGCGCCACAGCCAGTCCGTCACGGACTCGTCCGGCTCCTGCCCGGCCTGGGACGCCGCCGCGTCGAGCAGCCGGTCACCGGACCCGCCCGGCGACACCGGCCGCAGGACGAGACCGTCCAGCGCGACCGTGCCCGCTTCCAGCAGGTCGATCAGTTCCGCTCCGGCCAGGGCCAGCGACAGGTCGCCGCGCTCGACCGGGTACTCGGAGGGAACGTCGAGGGAGACGAACGTCAGGTCGTGCGCTGTGGTCATGGCGGAACTCCCCATCTGTCACATCTGCTGCGACACGCCTGTCGCGTCCCGGTTCAGCCTACCCACGGCCGCAGTTTCTCGGGGTTGCGGACCACCCAGATACGGCTGACGCGGCCCTCGACGACGTCGAAGGCGGCCACGGTCATGACGGCGCCGTCACGCCGGGCGACCAGTCCCGGTACCCCGTTGACCGAGCGCTCCAGGAGTTCGAGGCCCGGTGCCTTGTCGGCGATGGCGACCATGTAATGGGCGATGCGGGCGCCGCCCTCGACGGGGCGCAGGACGGCACCCACCATGCCTCCGCCGTCGGCGGTCATGACGGCGGCCGGGTCGAGGAGGTCGACCAGCGCCGCGATGTCCTTCTTCTCCCACGCCGCCTTCACCTGCCGCACCACGTCGCCCTGCACAGCGGGGACTGCCCGAACCCGTGCGTCGCGCACCCTGCGCCGGCCCGATGCGGCGAGCTGCTTGCAGGCGACGGGGGTCCGGCGGAGGATGCCCGCGATCTCGGCGAAGGGGTAGCGGAAGACGTCGTGGAGGACGAAGGCCACCCGCTCCGCAGGGGTCATCGACTCCAGGATCACGAGGAAGGCCATGGTCACCGACTCGTCCAGGACCATCTGGTCGGCGGGGTCGGCGCCGTGTCCGCGGTCCCGCTCGGCGTGGGCGGGCAGCGGGTCCGGCAGCCACGCGCCGACATAGCGTTCGCGCCGGACCCGCGCCGAGCCGAGCACGTCCAGGCAGATCCGGCCGGTGACGGTCGTCAGCCAGGCGCCCGGGGACACTGTCTCCGCCCGCCTGGCGCGCGGCAGCGCGTACCAGCGCGCGTAGGCCTCCTGCACGGCGTCCTCGGCATCGGTGAGCGAACCGAGCAAGCGGTAGGCGACATTGATCAGTTGGCGCCGTTCGCCGACCGTCGCGTCGGTGCCCGTCCCCGCTGTCCCCACGCCCGACCGCCCCCCGCCCCGCCTTCCGGCCTTACCTTTCGCCGCCCCGTTTCGTCGGGCTGGTGAGACCTTACCGATCTACTGCCTTCCGGGTGGAAAAGGGGACCGCGGCATGGCAATCCAGGCGACGGCGCAGCACCGGATCTCGTTCCTGCGGATCGCGATCGCCCTGCAGACACTGACCATCTTCCTCCAGGCCGTCTCCGCCGGTCTGTTGCTGACCGCCTCCTACGGGCAGACGCTGCACGACGTGGGGGCCCGGGTGATGTACGGGGCGTCGATGCTGTACGTGCTCGCGGCGGTGCTGGCCTGGAAGCCGGGCGGCGGTCCGCTCCGGCCCGTCTGGCACTCCTGCGGCTTCCTGGTCCTCGCCTCGGTCCAGGTCGTACTGGGCATCGCGCACGTCCCGTCGGTCCATCTTCCCCTGGGCGTCCTGATGTTCGGGCTGAGCGTGCTGGCACTGGCACGGCGTTGAACGGCCCCGCGCCGCGGGGATCACGCGCGTTGCCGGGCGTGGCGGAGACAGGAGGCGGCCACCACGAAGGGCCACAGCGACTGGATGGAGGTCACGACGCGTTCCGCGACTCCGGCGTCGCCGTGCCGCCCCATCTCGATCAGGAACCACACCCCGCCCGCGGCCATGAGGGTCGTCACCGCGATCGAGGGCGCCAGACGCAGCGCCCAGGGCGCGGCCGGACCTCCGTTGACGGCGAGTACCGGCCACACCGCGAGGAGCGTGAACCCGACGACCACCACCGCGCCGTGGCGCAGGGAGCCGCCGCTGCTCGGCGCGGGGAGCGCCACCAGGACCAGTGCGGCGAGCCCGCCACCGCCCAGCGCGACGCGTCCGGGGGCGGCGGCGGCCCGCAGCCCCCAGGCGGTCAGCAGGTGGCAGACGCCCAGGGCCAGGAAGGCCGTCGTCATCACCCAGAACCCGGCGGCCCCGTAGGCACCCAGGACGCTGATCGTCTGAGTGACGGGGTCGTAGGAAGACCCTTCGTAATACGCGGCGCCGGTCCAGCCTGCGATCAGCAGCAGGGGTGCGCACCCCGACGACAGCAGCACCCATCGGGGGACATATCGCATCAGGACACCATAAAGCGCCCGCTGGCGGCTCCGCGCTCATGGTCCTCACACGGGCGGGTTGAGCCTGCGGAAGTACGTCCAGCTCGTCTCGTTCGGCTCGCTCCACCGCTGGGGCGCCCGCGCGAACCGCGGGTGGTGGTCGGCGATGTAGGCACGGGTGCGCTCGGGCACCTCGGCGTACGAACCGAGCTTGCGGCCCCGGCAGTGGAAGGTGAGACCGCCGGGCCGCTGCCCCCGGGCCATCCACGGGAGCCACGGGGACATCCGGGTCCAGGACATGGTCGCCGGGACGCTGGGGGCCGGGCCTGCCAGGTCCGCTCGGTGGGCGAAGAACTGGAAGAGCTCCAGGGCCTGGTACGTGTCGCCGGTCGAGTGGTGCGGGTACTGGGCCACCGGCAGGGGGGAGGGGTAGGCGAGCGGGATCTCCAGGCTGAAGCAGACCTGCGCGCCGAGGTCGGTCGTCGGGACCGGGAAGGGACGCCACTTCTGGTTCGCCGGGTCGTTCCAGACGTGCACCACCGGCAGGTCCCGCCAGGTCTCCAGGATGTCCCCGGTGGCGGGGTCCAGGTAGAAGGCGGCCTCGCGGGTGAGCAGCCGGTAGGTGTCCGGGCCGTCCTCGGCGTCGCGGACCAGGCGGGCGACGTTGACGCCTTCGAAGCCGAAGACGTGCTCGTAGGGCTCGTCGGGAGCCCACGCGTACACGTTTCCGGACCACCAGTACGTGACCTCCTCGCCGTCGAGGGAGGCCCGGGTGCGGGCGAGGGAGCGGAGCGACTGCGCGGGTGTCGTCATGGCGAGTACTCTGCGCGACCGCCACCCGCACCGGGCGGGAAACGACACGCTCCCGCCCCGGAAACGGCCGGAAGCATCCGTTCCGGGGCAGGGCGCGACTCGGTCAGCCGCGGGCCGGTGACGGCGCCGGGGTGCGCTGCTCCAGCGGGACGACCGCCGGGCCCGCGTCCTGGCCGAGGAAGAACCGGCGCACCACGCGCTCGGCGGCGTGGCCGTCGTCGTACTGGCAGAAGCGTGACCGGAAGGCGGCGCGCAGGGCGGCGGCCTCGGGACCGCGCCAACGGCCGCTGCGGAAGGTGTCGATGAGTTCGTCCTCGGTGGTGGCGACCGCTCCCGGCGTGTCGCCGGGCCGGCCGGAGAGGAGGTCGAAGGTGACGCCGCGGACCTGGGAGTAGATCTCCCAGTCGTCGGCGTATATGACGATGGGCCGGTCGAGGTTGGCGTAGTCGAAGGTGAGGGACGAGTAGTCGGCGACGAGCGCGTCCGCCGCCAGGCAGAGGTCCTCGACCGAGGGGTGACGGGACACGTCGAGGACGGCGCCCTGTTCGGCGAGGTCCCTCAGCTCGGGGCTCAGGTCGTCGCGGTGGTGGGTGCGGACCAGCAGGACGAAGTCGTCGCCCAGGGCCTTGGCCACCCGGGCCAGGTCGAAGGACGGGGTCCACCCCGTCCGGTAGTCGCGGTGGGTCGGCGCGTACAGCAGGGCGGTCGTGCCGGGGGCTATGCCGAGCCGGGCGCGGACGGCGGCGACGTCCTCGGCGTCCGCGCCGTAGTAGCGGTCGTTGCGCGGGTAGCCCGCGTCGAGGGACGCGTAGGAGCCGGGGTAGGCACGCTCCCACTGCTTGGTGGAGTACTGGTTGGAGGAGACGCTGAGGTCCCAGCGGTCCACGCGTGCGAGGATGCGGTCGAAGTCCATGCCCCTGGCGGCCGCGGGGTAGGCCCGCTGCTCCAGGCCCATGCGCTTGAGCGGGGTTCCGTGGTGGGTCTGGAGGTGGAGCTGTCCGGGGCGCTTGACGATGTGGTCCGGGAAGTCGACGTTGTTCACGAAGTACCGTGCGCGGGCCATCACCTCCCAGTAGCGGCGGGAGTCGCGCACCACGTGGTCGATGCCGTCGGGGACCCGGCCGGCCAGTTCCTTGCGCACCACCCAGACGCCGTGCACCTGCGGGGCGAGTTCCCTCGCCTTCTCGAAGACGGCGAGCGGGTTGCAGGACGGCAGCCGGTCCTCGTACGAGGTGTAGACGGCGAGTCCGGGGTCCGGGGAGAGTCTGCGCTGCAGGGTGTACAGCCCGGCGTACGCGCGTTTGCCGGCCTTGGTCTTGGCCTTGACGACCTTGTTCGGCCCCGCCGTCTTGGCGCGCGCGGCGAGCTGGGCGGCCTGGTAGGCGCGGTAGAGGCGTTTGGCCACGGCCCGCATGTACACCCCGGTCGGTCCCCCGGGCACCGTGAAGCCGTCCGGGACGTGCTGCGCGTAGAAGTCGGCGGTGCGGTCGAAGAACTCCCTGCGGTCGGCGGGCCTGACCCGCTCGGGGCGCTTGAGCGCGAACAGCATGTGGAACACGGCCCGTTCGAACAGCATGGGCGTGGCCCAGGCCAGCTCGGGCCGCTGGGCGAGGAACGCGAACAGCCCCTCGTACTGCGGGAAGATGTCGAAGTGCTTGCGCCCGGGCGTCTTCGTGATCGCGCCCTGGCGGCGCTGGCGGTACTCGATCCCGACCCGGTCGAGACAGCCGATGCGCTCGGCCGTGACCATCGCCATGTGGGTGACGGGCGCGTCCTCGTACAGGCCGGGTGCGTACTGGAATCCTTGTCCGACGAAGAACTCGCGGCGGAACGCCTTGTTCCAGGCGACCAGGAACAAGTGCACGTACTCGGGCCGGTCCTTGAGGCGGAAGACGTCGGTGCCCGCCCGCTCGATCAGGTCCGCGGCCTGGCTGCGTCCGCCCTTGCCCCACCAGTAGGTGCGCACGTGGTCGAAGACCAGGATGTCCAGATCGCCGACGGCGTCCAGCCGGGCGGCCAGCGCCTCCAGCAGGCCGGGGGTGTAGGAGTCGTCGCTGTCAAGGAAGAGGACGTAGTCGCCCCGGGCGTGCTCGAGTCCCGTGTTGCGGGCCCGCCCCAGGCCGACGTTCTCCGGCAGGTGCACGGCCTTGAGGCGGGGGTCGCGGGCGGCGTACTCGTCGATGATCGCGCCGCAGGAGTCCGGTGAGCAGTCGTCGACGGCGATCACCTCGATGTCCCGGTAGGACTGCCCCAGTACCGAGTCCAGACATTCCCGAAGGTATCCCTGCACCTTGAACACGGGGACGACGATGCTGAACCGAGGCATGCGGACAACTCCAGGTGAAGCGTGGGTGAATCGTGGCTGGACGGGGAGACCAACGACGCTTGTGAAACGTTGTACCTGTGCTGTGAATGTCTCGGGAAGTACGGATCCGTCATCCGTCTCGCCCGGGAGCGATGAGTTCGGGGGACGCATCGGGTCCACCCTGTATGACTCGGATCATCGCGGACATCTCGATCTCCCTCGACGGCTGTGTCACCGGACCGGATCCCGGCCCGGGCAACGGTCTGGGCACCGGCGGCGAGGCCCTGCACACCTGGGCGTTCTCCGACGACCCGGAGGAGCGCCGGATCGTGCGGGAGACCACCGCCCGCTCGGGCGCCGTCGTCCTCGGCCGTCGGCTCTTCGACCTGGTCGACGGCCCGGGCGGCTGGGACGACACCGTCGGCTACGGGGCCGCGGAGGTCGGCAAACCCCCGTTCGTCGTGGTGACCGGCTCGCCCCCGGCCTCGGTCCGGCTCACCGGCCTCGACTGGACGTTCGTCACGACCGGGCTGCCCGACGCCGTCACCGCGGCGCGCGAGCGGGCCGAGGCGGCTTCGGCGGACCGTGGCACGGACCTCGACGTCGTCCTCATGGGCGGCGGCGCCCTGATCGGCTCGGCGTTCGACGCCGGGCTGGTCGACCTGCTGTCCCTGCACCTGGCTCCCGTCGTGCTGGGCTCCGGAACCCCGCTGTTCACCGGCGGTACGCCGCGCACCCTGGTCCGACGCGGCGCGAACGCCACCCCCAACGCCACCCACCTGCTCTACGAAGTCCTTCCCGGCCATCGAGCCGTTCAGGGACCATGAGGCATGCGACCGGACGGCTGGTACCTCACCGAAGACCTCGACGACTTCCTGGCCCGGGCCTGGGACTTCCTGTGCTCGCGCCCCGCACCGCACACCACGCCCCTGACGGCGATCGAGAAGCTGCGCACGCGCGGCGGTGACGCGGCCGCGGCCGGAGCGGGAGCCACCGGCTTCGGATGGCTGGAGGAAGGCGGCGAGGTCCGCGCCGCCTTCCTGCGCCCGCCGACCGGGCGGCTGACCCTCACCGCCCTCTCCCCCGGGCAGGCCGACCGCTTCGCCGCCCATTTGGTGGGCCTCGGCCTCCGTCCCTCCGGCGTCCTCTCGGACGAGGGGACCGCCACCGCATTCGCCGAGGCCTGGCGGCGGCACACCGGCGCCGCACCCGTGCGCGGCTGGGGCGCCCGTCTCCACCGGCTCGGCACGCTCACCCCGCCGCAGCCCGTTCCGGCGGGCCGGGGCCGGCCCGTGGGCGAGCGCGAGCACGGGCACCTCATGCGCTGGTGCCGCGAGTTCGCCGCGGACGTCGGCGAGGCGGTGACCGTCGACGCCGCGTCCTGGCCCGGCACGCGCTTCGCCGAGAAGCGCTACACCTTCTGGGAGACCCCGGACGGCACGCCCGTCGCCATGGCGGGCGCGAACCCGCTGGTCGGCGGGCAGGTCCGGATCGACCCCGTCTACACCCCGGCCGAGCAGCGCGGGCGCGGCTACGCGGGCGCCGTGACCGTCGAGGTCACCCGGGCGGCGCTGGCCGCGGGCGCGAGGGAGGTCGTGCTGTTCACCGACCCCGCCAACCGCACCAGCAACGCCCTGTACCGGCGCATCGGATACGTCCCGCTCGCCGACTTCTGCGCCTACGACCTCACCCACGCCGACCGGCGTCCGTAGGCGCCGGTACGGCCATTGACGGCGGTGGGCCGCGCCCCTACGGTGCCCTCACCTGCGCGACCCGCGATCGGTCCCGAGGGTCCCCGAGGGAGGGTGGCAGGGCGATGAAGGCAGTGGTCCAGGAGCGGTTCGGTCCGCCGGACAGTCTGCGGCTGCGGGACACGGACCAGCCTCGCGCCGGGGCCGGGCAGGTGCTGGTGCGGGTGCGCGCCGCCGCGGTGAACCCCTACGACTGGCACATGCTGCGCGGAGACCCCTACGCGGCACGGCTGTTGGGAGGCATGGGGCTGACCCGGCCCAGGTCCCGGGTGGCCGGCATCGACGCGGCCGGGGTGGTGGAGCGGGTCGGCACGGGCGTGCGGGGGCTCTCCCCCGGCGATCCGGTGCTGGGTTTCTGCCCGGGTGCCTTCGCCGAGTACGCGTGCACCTCGGCACCGCTGCTGGTGCCGGTGCCCGCGGGCCTGACGTTCGAGCAGGCCGCGGCACTGCCGATGGGCGCGGTGACCGCCCTGCGCGGCATCCGGACCGTCGGCCGCGTGCGGTCCGGACAGCGGGTCCTGGTCAACGGAGCGGGCGGCGGAGTGGGCACCTTCGCGGTGCAGATCGCGGCGGTCCTGGACGCGGAGGTCACCGCGGTGTGCAGCGCCGGCAACGCCGACCTGGTGCGTTCCCTGGGCGCGGCCCACGTCCTGGACTACGCCCGGCAGGACTTCACCGACGGGCGCGAGCGCTACGACGTCGTCCTGGACAACGTGGGCAACCATCCGCTGGGGCGGCTGCGCCGGGCGCTCACCCCGGCGGGCGTGCTGGTGGCCAACGGCGGCGGCTCCCCCGGCCGCGTGTTCGGGGCGATCGGCATCATGCTGGAACTGGCGGCGGTCAACGCGGTCACCCGGCAGCGGCTGCGTCCGATCCTCCCCGCGACGCCGGACGGACCGGCCCACGAGGACCTGCTCGCCGTCACCGCGCTCGTCGAGGCCGGGCAGCTCACGCCCGTGGTCGGCCGGATCTTCGCCCTGGCCGACACCGCGGCGGCGGTACGGCACGTCGAGGAGGGCCACGCCCGCGGCAAGACCGTGATCACCGTGGCGTGAGCGCCCCGCGAGGGCAGCCGCCGCACCCGCGCCTCAGCGAAAGCCCGTGCGCGGTGCCGTGACCTCGACGGTGTCCTTCACCAGGGCCAGCGCCGCGCCCACCGGGCTCGACCGTCCGCCGCTCACGGTCACGTCGCCCGCGTCCGGACAGCCGAAGACCACGGCCTTCTCGGGCCCGTTCAGGGCGTGCAGCGGGTCCCCCGGCTCCGTCTCCTCCAGCCTTACGCGCACGATGCCGGGCTCGGCCAGCGACGCACCGGCGACCGCACGCAGCCGACGGGACCGGGACACGGCGTCCAGGGCCCGCCCGGCGGTGCTCGCGTCGACGGGCTGCGCCCGCACCCGTACCTCGGCCGGGTCCCAGCCCCAGGCCAGCGCGGCCAACAGCCGCACCTTGGTGGCCGCGTCCTCGCCCGACAGGTCCGCCGAGGGGTCCGCCTCCGCGATGCCCCTCAGCCGCGCGGCGCGGATCGCGTCGGCCAGCGTGTCGCCCTCGGCGAGGCGGTCGAGGACGAAGGTGACGGTGCCGTTGGGGCAGGCGCGGATCGTCCGGCAGTCCAGGCCGCGCAGGGAGGTCCGCGACAGGTCGCCCGCCGGGAGGGCCGCCCCGGTGGCCCCGGAGATCCGGATCATGCTGCCGCCCGCCCGGGCGGCCGCGTCCAGTTCCCGCCAGTGCGTGAGCAGGTGGCTCTTGGTGGCCGTCACCACGTGGACGCCCCGGCGCAGTGCGGTCACCGCCTCCTGCGCGGCGCGCTCCCGCAGTCCGGGTGAGGAGGGGACGGCCTGGACGAACACCCGCGCGCCGGTGCGCTCGAGGGTCTCCTCCAGCGGCCGCACGGGACCCCACTGCGCGCGCGGCGGCAGCGACCCGTCCTCGCCCGGCCGGCACTGGGCCGCGCTGGCGCGTACGGCGGCCACCCGCGGCCGTACGCCGTGACGGCGGGCGAGCGCCTCGCCGTCCCGGGCCAGCCGGTCGGCGAAGGCCTGCCCGACCGGGCCGTACCCGGCGAGGACCACGTCGGCCCGGGTCGCTTCCAACGCATCCGTCACTTGTGTCGCTTCACCCATGGGTTCGGGATCTTCTCACATCACCGCCGTGCCGCGGGCCGTCAGCGGGACGGCCGTGCGAGGCCGGAGCGGTAGGCGTGGGCGACCAGTTGGGCCCGGTCCCGGGCGCCGAGCTTGGTCTTGGCGCGCTGGACGTGGGTGCGTACCGTCAGCGGGCTGAGGAACAGTTCGGCCGCGATCTCCTTGTCGGACTTGCCGTCTGCGACCAGGGCGGTGATCTCGCGCTCGCGGGCGGTGAGGGCGGCCAGGTCCTCGGACGGCACGGGAGAGGCCGCGGGGTCGGGGGAATCGAGGAACCGGGTGATGAGGCTGCGGGTGGCGGCGGCGGACAGAAGGGCGTCACCGGCGGCCACCGTGCGGATGCCGTCGAGGAGTTCCTCCGCCGTGACGTCCTTGCCGAGGAACCCGCTCGCGCCGATGCGCAGGGCCCGGGCGACGTGCTCGTCGGTCTCGAAGGTGGTGAGGACGAGGACGCGGGTGGCCCGCAGGTCCGGGTCGGCGCAGATGGCGGCGGTGGCGGCGAGACCGTCGGTGCCGGGCATGCGGATGTCCATGAGGACGAGGTCGGGACGGTGGGCGCGGGTCAGCGCGACGGCCTCCCGGCCGTCGGCTGCTTCGGCGACCACGGCCATGTCCTCGCTGGTGTCGATCAGGATGCGGAAGGTCGCCCGCAGCAGGGCCTGGTCGTCGGCGAGCAGCACGCGGATGGTCATGAGAGCTGGTCCCTTGGTGGTGGCGGGGCGGGGAGTTCGGCGGTGACGGTGAAGCCGCCCTGCGGAAGTGAGCCCGCGCTGAGGCGGCCGCCGGAGGTCCGGGCGCGTTCCCGCATGCCGATCAGGCCGTAGCCGCCGCCGGGCCCGGGTGGGCGCGGGGTGGCGCCGCCGTCGTCGGTGACCGTGAGGGTGAGACGGTCGTGGGCGTAGGCGAGGTGGACGTCCGCCGTGCCGGCGTCGGTGTGTTTGGTGACGTTGGTGAGGGCCTCCTGCACGATCCGGAAGGCGGTCAGGTCCACTCCGGGCGGCAGGGGGCGCCGCGTGCCGTGGACGGTGACGGTGACGTGGAGTCCGGCGGAGCCGAACGCGGAGACCAGTTCGGGGAGTCGGGCGAGGCCGGGCGGCGGGTGCAGGGCGTCGTCGGGGTCGTCGCTTCCGTCGGGCGTGCGCAGGAGGCCGACGGTGGCCTTCAGTTCGCGCAGGGCCGACGCGGTGGTGCCGGTGAGGTGTGTGAGCAGCTCCTGGGCCTGCTCCGGGTGGGTGCGGGCGAGGTGGGCGGCGGTGCCCGCCTGGGCGTTGGCCAGCGCCATGTGGTGGGCGACGACGTCGTGCAGTTCGCGGGCGATGCGGATGCGTTCCTCGGCGACGCGGTGGCGGGCCTCCTCCTCGCGGGTGCGTTCGGCGTGCTCGGCCCGGGTGTGGACGGCGTCCAGGTAGGCGCGTCGGCTGCGTACCGCGGTGCCGGCCAGGACCGGCAGCAGGATCCAGAACACGGGGCCGACGCTCTCGTCCACCCACTCCTGGTCGTTCCGTTCGAAGAACAGGGCGGCGGGGACGACCAGCGCGAGGGTGGCGCCGTAGTAGGCGTACGCGGTGCGCTGCGGGGTGCGGACGGCCAGTTCGTAGAGCGCGGTCAGGACGGGCAGCAGCAGGAGCGGGAAGACCAGGTAGCCCAGGGCGACGGAGACCGCGGCGCAGGCGGCGGTGACGAGGACGGCGGCGCGCGGGTGGCGGCGGCGCGCGACCAGGCCCGCGGTGGCCGCGAGGGCCAGGGGCTGGCCCGGCCACCAGCCGAGGTCGCCGTGCACGTACTGCCGGCTGGTGACGGCGAGCACCAGCAGCAGGAAGGCCGTCTCGACGAGGTGCGGGTGGTTGTCGGCGTACCGCCGCCAACTGCTGAGCATGGTGTCCTCCTGGGACCAGGATCGCCGATGCGCCGGGCGCACCGCGGGAGGCCGCCCGTGTCCCGCACGAGCGGTCCTCCCGGGGCGCGGGTCAGGCGCGCACCGTGTCAGGGCGGTCGGGGTCGGGTACGGCCGCGAGCCCGGGCGCGGCGGCGGCCCGGCGGCGGAGGGCCTCGCCCTCCACGTCGACCCGGGGCAGCAGCCGGTCCAGTCGGCGCGGCAGCCACCAGGCGCTCTTGCCGAGCAGGACGAGGACGGCGGGCACGAACGCCATGCGGACGACGAAGGCGTCGAACAGGACGGCGACCGCCAGGCCGAAGCCGACCATCTTGAGCAGGGTTTCGCCGCCGGTCATGAAGCCCGCGAAGACGGACGTCATGATGACCGCGGCGGCGGTCACGACCCGGCCGCTGTGGCGGAAACCGGTGACGACGGCCTCGGCGGGAGGCTCGCCGTGGATGACGGCCTCCCGCATCCGGGACACGAGGAACACCTGGTAGTCCATGGCGAGGCCGAAGACGATGCCGACCAGCATGAGCGGCATCGTGCTCATGATCGGTCCGGTCTCGGCGACGCCCAGGAGTCCGGCGCCGTGGCCGTTCTGGAAGATGGTGACCAGTGCCCCGAAGGACGCCCCGACCGACAGCAGGAAGCCGAGGGCGGCCTTGAGCGGGACGAGCACGGAGCGGAAGACGACGAGCAGGAGGAGGAAGGCCAGGCCCACCACGACCAGGAGGTAGGGGATCAGGGCGTCCGTCATCTTGCGGGCGACGTCGATGTTGAGCGCGGTGGTCCCGGTCACCTCGAAGGTCGCGCCGGTGGCGGACTCGGCCGCGGGGCGCTCGGCGCGGATGGTGCGGACGAGTTCCTCGGTGCGCTCGCTGGTGGGAGCGGTGGCCGGGACGGCCTGGATCACCGCGGTGTCCTCGGCCGCGTTGAACCGGGGCGGGGACACGGACACCACTCCGTCGGTCCCGGCGACCCGCTCGGACACGGCCGCGACCGCGGAGCGCGGGTCGTCGGCCTGCCGGGCGTCGACGACGACGGTCAGCGGGCCGTTGAACCCGGGCCCGAAGCCGTCCGCGAGGGCGTCGTACGCCCGGCGTTCGGTGGTGGAGGCGGGTTTCGCCTCGTCGCCGGGCATGCCGAGCCGCAGGTCGAGCGCCGGTACGGCGAGGGCGCCCAGGAGGATCACCGAGCCGAGCAGCACGGGCACCGGGCGGCGCTGGACGAGGCGGGCCCAGCGGGCGCTCCACGCCCCGGTCTCCCGGACGCGTCCGGCGGCACCGGCGCGCGGACCCTTGCGCAAGCGGCGGGCGGGACGCGCGCTCGGCCCCTTGCGGACCCGGCGGGCCAGCAGGGCGTCGGGCCAGAAGCCGCAGAGCGCCGGGACCAGGGTGAGGGTGATCAGCACCGCGAGGACGACGGCGCCGGCGGCGGCCAGGCCCATCTTCGTCAGCGACGGCACTCCGATCACCGACAGACCGGCCAGCGCGATGACGACGGTGAGCCCGGCGAAGACCACCGCGGATCCGGCCGTGCCCACGGCCAGCCCCGCCGCCTCCGGGGCGTCGTGCCCCTCGGCGCGCTCCTCGCGGTAGCGGGAGACGACCAGCAGGGCGTAGTCGACGCCGACCGCGATCCCGATCATCATGGCCAGGTCGGCGGTGGCCGTGGACATGCCGAGGGCGCTGCCCAGCGCGACGATCGTGGCGAGGGTGAGGGCCACGCCGACGACGGCGGTGATCAGCGGCAGTCCGGCGGCCGCCAGTGAGCCGAAGGTGATCAGCAGGACCACGGCGGCGACGCCGATGCCCAGGAACTCACCGATCCCGGCCGGCGGTTCACCGGCCACGGCGTCCCCGCCGGCCTCGACGGTCAGACCGGAGGTCCGGGCCTTCTGCACCGCCTCGGTGAGGTCGTCTCGACCGGCGTCCGTGACGTTGTCGTCGGTCACCTCGTAGGTGACGGTGGCGTACGCCGTGGTCGCGTCCTCGCTGACCGTGGATGCGTCGAGGGGATCGGAGACGGCGGCGACCTGCGGCCCGTCGGCCACCTCGGCGACCAGCGTGTCGATCGCCGCCCGGTACTCGGTCGCCGTGACCTTCCGTCCGTCCGGCGCGACGAGGACGATCCGGGCGCTCGCGCCTTCGGCCTCGGCGTCCGGGAACCGCTCGTTGATGAGGTCGAACGCCTGCTGGGACTCGATGCCGGGCATCGAGTCCGAGTCGTCGGCCGCCTCACCGGCGCTCATGGCGGCGAGCACGACGCCGAGGAGGACGGCTGCCCAGGACAGCGTCACCCAGCGGCGCCGTCGGAAGGCACCGCGTCCCAACCGGTACAACAAAGTTGCCATGGAGAGGTCTCCGCATCTGATCTGGGGAACCTCTCCAGCCTCGTCGGGCGGGCCCCGGCCCGTCGTCGTCCGCGCCGACCATCGCGTGTACTCAGTTTCGAGTACCGCCGTCCCCGGCCGGGTCCTCCCCCTCCCCCGCATGACGCAGGTCCACCGCGGTGGCCGCGAAGACCAGCGGGCCGGGGAGGAGGGGGATCAGCACGGGGATCGACCAGGCGAGCAGCGCGGCCAGGACGACCGCGCCGGCCAGCAGGAGGGTGCCGCGGAGGTCGGCGAGGGAGCGGGCGAGGGCCTCGCGCGGGGACAGTGCGTGCGGTGGCGGCAGCGCGGTCGCGCGCAGGGCCAGGACGGCGCTGCCCAGGGTGAGCAGCGCCAGCGCGGGGGCCATGAGGTCCGCGCCGGGCAGGGTGGTGCGGGCCAGCGCGGAGTCCACCAGCAGGACGCAGGCGAGGAGCGGCACGGCCAGACCTCCGGCGAGTGAGCCGCGGGTCAGCCGCGCGCGCAGGTGTCGGGCGTAGGTACCGGTGTCGACGGGGGCCTGGTCCTCGACCGCCCGGCGAAGGGTGGCCGAGGCGGCGGCGAACGCGGCCGGTGCGGTGACGACGGGCAGGCAGGTGACGGCGGTGAGCAGGCCCACCAGCAGCATGTCGGCGAAGAGGGTGAAGCCGGACGAGAAGACCTCGCCGGGTTCCCTGCCCTCGCTCGGCGGGAGTGCGGGCACCTGGGTCATGGGGTCAGCCCTTCAGTCCGGAGGTGGCCATGCCCTGCACCAGATAGCGCTGGAACACGAAGAAGAACAGCACGATCGGCAGGACGGAGAGCACCGACATGGCGAACATCGGGCCGTAGGCGGAGGTGCTGGACTGGTCGACGAAGCTGCGCAGGGCCAGGGTGATGGTGAACTTCTCCGGCGCGAACAGGTAGATCATCTGCGTGAAGAAGTCGTTCCAGGTCCAGATGAACGTGAAGATCGCCGTGGTGATCAGCGACGGCCGGCTCAGCGGCAGGGTGAGCGACCAGTACGTGCGGAAGGCACCGCAGCCGTCGATGCGGGCCGACTCCTCCAGCTCGCGGGGGAGTGAGCGCATGAACTGGACGATGAGGAAGACGAAGAACGCCTCGGTGGCCAGGAACTTCGGCAGGATCAGCGGCCAGTAGGTGTCCACCATGCCGAGCCGGTTGAAGATGATGTATTGCGGGATCAGCACGACGTGGTGCGGCAGCATCAGGGTGGCGACCATGAAGGCGAACATCGCCTTGCGCATCCTGAAGCGCAGCCGGGCGAAGGCGTAGGCGGCCAGGGAGCAGGACAGCACGTTGCCGACGACGGCGCCGCCCGCGATCAGCAGGGAGTTCCACAGCAGCCGGCTCACCGGGACCCCGGAGACTCCGTCCAGGGCGGTGGTGTAGTTCGACCACTCCAGGTGGCTGGGCCACAGGTCCAGGCTGGTCACCACCTCGTCGGCCGGTTTGAGGGAGGTGGCGAGCAGCCAGGCCAGGGGGTACAGCAGGACGAGCAGTCCCGCGAGGGCGACCGTGTGCGGCAGCCATCGCCGGGTGGTGGGGTTCATCGTCCCTCCTCGTCCGCGTAGAAGACCCAGGACCTGGAGGTCCTGAACAGGATCAGGGTGATGACGCCGATGGCGATCAGCAGCAGCCAGGCCATGGCCGCCGCGTAGCCCATGTGGGAGGCGGTGAAGCCGCGTTCGTAGAGGTAGAGCGTGTAGAACAGGGTCGAGTCGGCGGGGCCGCCCTCGCCGCCGCTGACCGCGAAGGCCGGGGTGAACACCTGGAAGGACTGGATCATCTCCAGGACCAGGTTGAAGAAGACGACCGGGGACAGCATCGGCACGGTGACGGACACGAACTGCCGCCACCGGCCCGCGCCGTCCAGCGCCGCCGCCTCGTACAGTTCGGGCGAGATCTGCTGGAGCCCGGCGAGGAAGATGACCATGGGGGCGCCGAACTGCCAGACCGTCAGGAGGACGACGACGTAGACGGCGAGGTCCGGGTCGCCGACCCAGCTGCCGGTGTGGATGCCGAGGGAGCCGAGGATCTCGGAGACCGTGCCGCCGTCGTTGAACAGCGCCCGCCACACCAGCGCGATCGACATGCTCGCCCCGAGCAGTGAGGGCGCGTAGAAGGCCGAGCGGTAGAAGGCGCGGCCGCGGCCGAGGTTCTTCAGGAGCAGGGCCGCGCCGAGCGCGAGGGCGAGTTTGAGGGGTACGGCGACGACGACGTACAGCAGCGTGGTGCCGACCGACCGCCAGAAGCGCGGGTCCTCGGTGAGCATCTCGGTGTAGTTGCGCAGGCCCACCCAGTGCGGCGGGTCGAAGAGGTTGTAGTCCGTGAAGGACAGGTACAGGGACACGGCCATGGGCACCAGCGTGAGCACGGCCGCGCCGAGCATCCACGGGGTGAGGAACACGTAGGCGGGCCACTGCTGTTCACGGCGGCGTCGGCGCCCGGCCGGTGGCCGTGGTTCCGTGGTGCGGTCGGCGCGTGCGGGCGCCCTGGTCGACACCGTGCTCATGACCGCAGCTCCCGGTTGGCCTCGTCGATGAATTCCCGTGCCGCCTCGCGCGGGGAGGTCAGGTCGTACATCACGCGGTGGTAGGCGCGTTTGAAGGCGGTCTGGAGGGCGACGTCGCCCCGCGGCGGTGCGGCGGGCGGGGCGTCCAGGCCGTACTTCTCCATCTTCTGGGCGTACCGGTAGATCTCCCGCTCGGCCCCTTCCAGGGTCTTGGCGACGCGGGCGGCGATCCTCCGGTTGGGGGGTGTGGAGCGGGTGAAGCCGAGGATGTCCCCGGCCCGCTCGTCGTTGAGGAGGAAGTCGACGAGCGCGGTCGCCTCCTCGGGGTGATCGGTGTGCGCCCCGACGCCGAGGAGCATGGAGGGCTTGAAGTACGCGCCCTGGCGTCCGTCGGTGGTGGGGACCGGAGCGAAGTGGACCTGGTCGCCGAGCAGCGCGGTGTACCCGGGGAACGGCGCGTCCCAGGTGAAGTCGGCGGCGGCCAGGCCGCGGCCCATGGGCGACATCTCGGTGGTGTTGGCCTGTGCGGTGTCCGGGGCCTCGGCGACGGCGCCTTCCTCGCGCAGCCTGTCGCAGAAGGTCCAGAACTCGGTGAGGTCGTCCTCGGTGAAGCCGAGCTTCGTCTGGCTCGCGTAGAGCCTTGTGCCGCGGCCGCGCAGCCAGTCCTCGAAGATGTCCTCGTTGACACCGTTGTCGTTGGCGCCCACCACGGTGCGTCCGTCGGGGGCCTTCAGGCCCAGGGCGGTGATCTTCCGGTTGGCGTCGGCCCAGTCCTCCCAGGTCCAGTCGGGCTCGGGGGTGGGGAGGCCGGCCTGTGCGTAGATCTTGGAGTCGTAGGCGTAGCCGGTGATGCCGCGGCCCATCGGCACGGCGTACTGCTCGCCCTCGTAGGTGCCCGTGCGCAGGAACTCCTCGTCCATCTCGGAGGTGCGGATCGTGCCGTCCTCGACGGCGTCGTCGAGCGGCAGGAGCGCGCCGCCGCCCGAGTACTGGGAGATCTGGCGGTAGTCGAGCTGGGCCACGTCCGGGATGCCGCCGCCGGCGGCCTGGGTGGCCAGCTTCTGCATGTAGGAGCCGAAGTCGGCGTTGGAGGTGCGGACGGTGATGCCGGGGTGTTCCTGCTCGAAGAGCGCCACGGCCTTCTTGGTGCGTTCGGCGCGGTCGTCGTTGCCCCACCAGGAGAAGGTGAGGGTGACTCCTTCGGACGACACGTCGCCGGAGGAGGAGCACGCGCCGAGCGATGCCGTCAGCGCGGTGCTGAGACCGACGACGGCCGCGGCCAGGACGGCCCGGCGGTTGGGGAGTCGACGCCGACCGCTTCGGGATTCGGGCATGGGGGCCTTCCCGGGGGTGCGTGGATGAGTGGGGGGAGGTGCGGGGCGCGGGCTCAGATGCCCGGGTAGACGGCCAGCCTGCCGCACATGCCGAAGCGTCCGCGGGCCGCGGGCCCCGTCGCGGACACCCGGGCCGCGGTCAGGTGTCCGCCGTCCCGGCCGCGCAGGGCGTCGAGTTGGGCCCGGGTCGCCTCCGCGGCCGCGTGCGCGCCCTCGCGCCAGCGCCGTTCCCACGCGTCCAGCCGGGGCCGCACCAGGTCGGCGGCGGCCCGCTGGAACGCGGCCAGCGGTTCCGGGTCGCCCGTCTCGGTGGCCTCGCGGAGTTCGAGGAAGCGCCGGGTCGCCACGTCGCGGCGGGCGCGCGCGACCTTCGCCTGCTCGGCCTCGGGCAGTTCGGCGGGGACGCGGATCGCGTCGGCGTACGTGTCGGGGTCGGTGAGGCGGTCCTGGGGCAGGGTGAGGACGGCGTCGCCCGCCTCGGGCAGGCCGCTGTTCTGCATCACGACGGTGATCTCCAGGCCCCCGTCGTTGACGAGGCGGTGAATCGTACCGGGCGTGAACCAGGCCACCGTGCCCGGCTCCAGCGGTGTCTCCTCGAAGCCGGAGGTGGTCAGGGTCTGCACCGAGCCCCGGCCCGCCGTGACAACGTAGCCCTCGCTGCACGTCAGGTGCAGGTGCGGGGTGCCGCCGCCGGGCAGCCCCTCCACTGTCGGCCAGTCGTACACCGTCAGTCGGGACACGCCGACCGCCGCCGGGAAGCCGTCGTACGTCGGGCTCACCACGCGAGTCCGGCCAGGTGTGCGGCGACCCGCGCGCGGTCCCAGGCGCCGTCGGCGACGACCACGCGGTAGGCCCGGGCGAGGGTTTCGCCGGGCGGCAGGACCAGTTCCTCGTGGAAGGCCCAGGACGGCGCGACCGCGGCGAAGGGGTCGCTGCGCACGAACCAGTGCGCCGGGTGGGTGCCTTTCTCGCCCAGGTGGTCGTTGGAGGGGGCGTGTTCGAAGACGAGCGTGGCGTGGCCGTCCCGTCCGTCGTGCTCGCCGACGTAGGCCAGCCAGGGGGCCTGGGAGCCCATCGGGTCGACGTCGGAGGACGCGTCGGACTCGGCGGTTTCGGCGGTTTCGGCGGTGAAGACCCGGCCGCCGCGGAAGGCGCGGGGCCCGCGCCAGAACAGTCCGGTGTATCCGGCGGCGGGGCGTCCGTGGGTGGTGGGGCTGCCGAACCGCAGAGGTTCGGCGCGCCGGTTGGTCACCGCCGAGGTCCAGGTGAGGGCCCAGCTGCCGGTGTCGGGGTCGACGTCGCGGACCTCGATGCGGCGCTCCTCCTCGGCCCACAGCTCGCCGCCGTGCGGGTGCCAGGTCAGCCGCTCGGCGATGACCGCGCGGTCCTCTTCCGCGTCGACCTCCTCGAAGGCCACGTGGGCCATCGAGCCGACCCTCTCCGGCAGCGCGAGGTAACCCTCGCCGTGCACGTAGGTGTTGCCGCCCCACAGGTTCTGTCCGGACAGGTGCGAGGCGGTCAGCTGGAGCCCCTTGTGCCAGCGGTGGTCGTTGGGCCGGTAGTCCGTGACGAGGCCGCCCGACAGGGTCCTGACCGGGTGGAGGTACGGCTTGGGTGCCTCCCAGTCGGCCTCGGGGCGGTACACGTAGGAGAACAGCTCGGTTCCGGCCGTCCCGTGGGCCACGGTGACGCGGTCTCCGTGGACGTGGGTCAGTGAGAGCGTCATGCGCGGTCCTCTTCCTCGCGGGTGGCGGCCGGCGCCCAGCCCGGGGCTCCGCCGTGCAGTTCGGTGTAGTACGGGTCGCCGGGGCCGATGTCGCCCGCGCGCACGGGTGTGCCGGTGAACGCGGACTTGTACAGGGCGGTGATCAGCTCCATGGTCTGCCGGGCGCCCGCACCGCTGGTCGCGTGGCGGCGGCCGTTCCTGATGTCGTCGACCAGGACGCGCAGTTGGGCCTGGTGCGAGCTGGGTTCGTCGGCGCCGAAGTCGCGCCAGGCCGCGGCGGTCTCGGCGGGGACGCCGGGCGCCGGGGTGATGCGCCAGTCCGCGTTGCGGTAGCCGTACAGGTGGGTCAGTTCGACGGTGGCCAGTTCGCAGTCGATGCGGATCCGGCTCACTTCGTCCGGACTCAGCACGCTGTTGACGAGGGTGGCGACGGCTCCGTCGGCGAAGCGGACCAGTGCCGTGGAGACGTCCTCGGTCTCCACGTCGTGCACGAGCCGGGCGGCCATGCCGCGCACCTCGGTCCAGGGGCCCATCAGGTCCAGCAGCAGATCGGTCTGGTGGATGCCGTGTCCCATGGCCGGTCCGCCGCCCTCGGTGGCCCAGCGGCCGCGCCAGGGCACCGCGTAGTACGCCTGGTTTCGATACCACGTGGTCTGGCAGTGGGCCACCAGCGGCCGGCCCAGCGCCCCGCCGCGCAGCAGCGCGCGGACGTGGCGGGCACCGGATCCGAAGCGGTGCTGGAAGACGACGGAGGCGTACGGTCCCGCGCCGTCGCCCTGTTCGGCCGCCTCGACGGCGTCGTAGTCGGCCAGGGACGGGCAGGGCGGCTTCTCGCACCACACCCAGGCCCCGGCGGTGAGCGCGGCCACGGCCTGCTCGCGGTGCACGGCGGGGGGTGTGCACAGCACGACGAGGTCCGGGCGCGTCTCGGTGAGCATCGCGTGCAGGTCGGTGGACGCCTGCGGGATGCCGAACTCGTCGGCGAACGCCCGCACCGCCGGGCCGTCCACGTCGACCGCGGCGACGACCTCCACCTCGCCCTCGGCGGCCAGTTTCGTCAGGGCGGGCAGGTGACTCGACCGGGCGATGGACCCCGTGCCGACCACTGCTGTGCGCAGCGGCCCGTTCGGTACGTGCGAAGACATGCGGACCCTCTCGTGAGCCGGACGGGGGCTGCGCGGCGCGCGGTGGCGGGACGCGCGGGCGGGCGGAGGTCGTCGGCACCGCCTCGCAGCAACCGCTTGCTATCGTGGTGTTCCAACGTTGTAACCGGCGTGCGTCCGCAAGGTCAACCCTCTGTCCGCAAAAGAGTCGGCGCCCGGTCCACGTAGGGCAACGACAGCACGCAGAGGCACAATCTGCGGAGACTTCGGCGAGGGGGCGGGCTGTGGCCGCGGTGAGACTGAAGGACGTGGCGGAACACGCAGGGGTGTCGATCAAGACGGTGTCCAACGTTGTACGCGGCGCCCCGCGCGTGTCCGAGGCCACGCGCTCGCGGGTACTGCGGGCGGTGGCCGAACTCGGCTACCGGCCCAACCCCTCGGCGCGCAGGCTCCGTACGGGGCGCAGTGGTCTCATCGCCCTCGTCGTCCCGGAACTGGCCACGCCCTACTTCGCCGAACTCGCCCATCATGTGCGCGGCGAGGCCACCCTGCTCGGCCTGACCGTCCTGATCGAGGAATCCCTGGGCGACGCCGCCGAGGAGTTGCGGCTGGCGGGCGGGGTCGGCGCCTCGCTGCTCGACGGTGTGATCCTCTCCCCGCTGCGTGTCACGTCCGACGAACTCGCCTCCGTCACCGACGAGTTCCCGCTGGTGCTGCTCGGTGAGCGCACCTACGGGCGCAACGGTGTCGTCGCCGACCACGTGCTCATCGACAACGTGGCGGCGGCCCGTGACCTCACCGCCCACCTCATCGGCCTGGGGCGCACCCGGATCGCCGCGATCGGCGTGGACCGCCAGGGTTCCGCGACCAGCCGTCAGCGCCTGGAGGGGTACCAACGGGCGCTGCACGAGGCCGGGTTGCCCTTCGACCCCCGGCTCGCGCCCCGGATCGAGGAGTTCGACCGGCGCAACGGGCTGCTGGCGATGCGCCACCTCGCCGCACTGCCCGTCGGCGAACGGCCGGACGCGGTCTTCTGTTTCAGCGACCTGCTGGCCGTAGGCGCCCAACGCGCCCTGCACGAGGCGGGGCTGGCCATTCCCGGCGATGTCGCCGTCGCCGGGATCGACGGTTCCGAGGAGGCCCTGTACAGCACGCCCTCCCTGACGACCGTGGTCCCCGACAAGGCCGCCATCGCCTCACTCGCCGTCAAGTGCCTGGCGGCCCGGATACGGTCCCGTTCGCCCCTGCCGTTCGAGGTGCACGTGGCCCCGCACCGGCTGGCGGAGCGGGAGTCCACGGCGGGCGGACGCCGCGCGGTGGACGCCTGAGGTACGACGGGCAACGGCGAGGGCAAAGACGACTGCCCCCGCTGGGGGGCGGCCACGTTCCACCGGCCACTGAAATCCATGATCATCGCTTCTAGGGTCGTCATCATGGACATCCCGAGACGCCTCATCGAACTCCAGCGAGCCGTCGAAGCGGCCGACAACCGCTACCGCAACAACGCCGGCGAGAACGCCACGGTCGCCCTGGCGGTCTGGTCGGACGCCACCGCCGCCCTGGTCCAGGGCATCACCGCGTACGCGGCGGAACAGGGTGTGCCGCGCCGCGAGGTGGAATCGGCCTTGGAGCGAGCGATGCGGCCACCGCTCCCCCTGGACTGAACGCCCACCGCCCCCTCCACTCGACCCGCCCGCGGTACCCCTCCGCGAGGCCCCGCCCGCCGTCCCGGACGGACGCCACCCGGGTCATACGTCGTGAGCAGCCGGGAAGTCCGTGGACCACCCCGGCGGATGGGCCCGGACCACGTCCGAGGTCGGGGCCGGCGGCTCGCCACCCGCGTGGTTGAAGGCGGCAAGGGCTTCGACGAGCGCCAACCGCTGCGCCGGGGTGAGCATTTCGACGATCCCGGCGATCTCGGCGCGCCGACGGGCCGTCACGTGCTCGACCGTGCGGCGCCCCTCCTCCGTGAGTTGCAGCAGCGTCTCCCGGCGGTTGCGGGGGTTGGGCCGCCGGGCGGCCAGGCCCGCCGCGATCAGCCGATCGACCATCCGCATCGCCGTGGACGGGGCGACCTGCAACTGCTCGGCGAGCGTGACCAGCTTGGTGGTCCCTCGTGTGAGCACCACCAGCATGCGGAACTGCGGCAGCGTGACCCGCTCCTCGACCTCGGCGAGAGAGCGTGCGGACACCGCGACCAGCAGTCTGGAGGCGGTCAGCACCTCTCGGGTGACGGCGTCCACGTCGTCCGTGGCCTCCACGGGGCTCTCGTGCTCGGTCATGCCTCCTTTCTACCGTGCCGGGCCCTTCGGCCCCTCGACCCATCTTTAGTCTGTGCAAAACTTCAGAGGTTCAGTATCCGGCGACCTCACGGCTCCCGACCCCTCGGCGCCGGAACCGACGTTCAGTCACCACCGGGAGGTGAACATGCAGAACGAGGACACGGACACCGGCCGGCCTCCCCTGCCGGAGGGCTGGCGCCGCAAGGTCGCCCGTGCGCCCGTCCTCCTGTTCCGCGTCGGCCTCGGCCCGCTCCTCGGCCGGCGCTTCCTGCTGCTGCACCACACCGGACGGGCCTCGGGACTCGACCGCCGTGTCGTCCTGGAGGTGGTGGCCTTCGAGCCGGACACCCGGGCCTGGACGGTCGCGTCCGGCTTCGGCCCGCGGGCCGACTGGTACCGCAACCTGCGCGAGGAGCCCAAGACGGTCCTGCAGTTCGGCAACCGGCACCACGCGGTCACCGCCCGCTTCCTCGCCCCCGAGGAAGGTGCCGCGATCATGGCGGAGTACGGGGCACGCCACCCCCGCACCGCACGCCGCCTGTGCGCCTTCATGCGCCTGCCCTCCGACGGCAGCGCGGCGGCGTTGCTCCGGGCCGGGCGCGCGATCCCCTTCGTACGGCTCGAATCCCAGTCTCCCCTTGACAGGCTTGGCTAACGAGAATAGCTTTTAGCTAACTTCATTAGCTGCATCTGGGGGTTGCCATGACCGAGTACCTGGCCGTCGACGGCGGAACGATCGCCTACGAGGTGGCGGGGTCCGGCCCGCTGATCGTGCTCGCGCACGGCATGGGCGACAGCCGCGAGGCCTATCGCGCCGTGGTCCCCGAGCTGGTGACGGCCGGTTACCGGGTGGCCGCGGTCGACCTGCGCGGCTGCGGCGAGTCCAGCGTCGACTGGCCCGCCTGGAGCCGCACCGACATCGCCGGCGACCTGCTCGCCCTGATCCGCCACCTCGGCGGCCCGGCCGTGCTCGTCGGCCACTCGGTCTCCGGCGGCGCGGCCACCATCGCGGCGGCGCGGGAGCCCTCGCTCGTCACCTCCGTGGTCGAGCTGGCGCCGTTCACCCGCAAGCAGTCGGTCCGGCTCGGCGACCTGCGGGTGCGGAGGTTCCGGCGCGGCATGATGCGGCTGCTCGGCACCGGGCTCTTCGGCAGTCTGCCGCTCTGGCGCTCGTACCTCGACGTCGCCTACCCCGGGGTGAAACCGGCCGACTGGACCGAGCGGCTGGCCCGCATCGAGACCCGGCTGCGTGAGCCGGGCCGGATGAAGGCCATGCAGGCCATGGGCCGCAGTGCTCCGACCGACGCCGGAGCCCGGCTCGGCGACGTGCGCTGCCCGGTCCTGGTGGTGATGGGCACGCTCGACCCCGACTGGGCCGACCCGCACGCCGAGGGCTCGGCCGTCGTGGACGCGCTGCCGTCCGGCCTCGGCCGCCTGGAGATGATCGAGGGCGCCGGCCACTATCCGCACGACCAGTTCCCCGACCGGGTGGTGACGCTCCTGCTCGCCTTCCTGCGTTCGGACGCCGCCCGTGCCTAGGGCACGCCTGGACCGGGCGGCCGTGGTCGGCGCGGGTGCGGCCCTCGCCGACGAGGTGGGCCTCACGAAACTGACGATGGGGCTGCTGGCCGACCGGCTCGGCGTGCGCACCCCGTCCCTGTACAAGCACGTGGCGGGTCAGGACGACCTGATCCGGCGGATCGCGGCGCTGGCCCTCGACGAGACCGCCGACGCCGTGGGCAACGCGGTGCAGGGCCGGGCGGGCAGCGACGCCCTGGCGGCCGCCGCGCGCGCCTTCCGCGCCTTCGTCGTGGAGCATCCCGGCCGGTACGCCGCGACGATCGGCCAGGAACCGTCCGGCCCCGACGACCCCCTGACCACGTCGGGCGAGCGGCTGCTCGGCGCGTTCACCGCCGTCCTGCGCGGTTACGAGATCGAAGAATCCGACGTGGACCACGCGCTGCGCCTGCTGCGCAGCCTCTGCCACGGCTTCGCCACCTTGGAGGCGGCACACGCCTTCCAGTGGAGCACGGACGTGGACAAGAGCTTCGACTGGCTCGTCGCCTTCGCCGACCGCGGCCTGCGCGCCATGTGAGGCCGCGCCCGCCGCCGTCCTCAGCCGAGCCGCACGTGGTCCGCGGAGCGGCTGGGCACGGCGTCGAGCGCGGCGATGTCCGCCGCGTCCAGGGCGATCCCTCCGACGGCGATGTTCGCCTCCAGATGGGCCGGGTCCGCCGTGCCGGGGATGAGCAGGACGTTCGCGGCGTGGTGGAGCAGCCAGGCGAGCCCCACCTGGGCCGGTGTGGCACCGAGCGCCCGTGCCGTGGTGTGGACGGCGGGTTCGTCGGCGACCTTGGGCATGCCCGGGAAGGCGCCGCCGAGCGGGAAGTAGGGCACCCAGGCGATGCCTTCGGCGGCACACAGCCGGAGCATGTCCTCGTCCGCGCGGCTCACCAGGCTGTAGGAGTTCTGCACGCAGGCCACGCCCGCCGGCAGGGCGCGGCGCAGTCCGTCCAGGGTGACGGCGCTGAGCCCGATGGCACCGATCTTGCCCTCGTCCCGCAGCGCCGTGAGCACGGCGAGCTGGTCGTCGATGTCGACCACCTGATCGCCCTCGGCCCGGAGTCCGGGGCCGGTGTCGGCGCGGCGCAGGTTGACGACGGCGAGGCGGTCGGTGCCCAGGCTGCGGAGATTGGCCTCGACGTCGGCCCGCAGTTCCTCCGGGCGCTGCGCGAGGCGCAGGGGGAGGGTGCCGCCGGAGTCCGAGGTCGCGCCGACCTTGGTCACGACCACGGCGTCGTCCGTGGCGCCCAGTGCCTCGCGCAGGACCTCGTTGACGAAGCCGTCGCCGTAGAACTGGGCGGTGTCGAAGTGGTCGACGCCGAGTTCCACCGCGCGGCGCACGAGCGCGACGGCGGCGCCGCGGTCGGCGTGCAGACGCTCCAGCTGCATCGCGCCGTACCCGATCCGGGAGACGGTGCGGCCCGCGAGCGTCCCCGCGCCACCGGGACGGGGAGTGCCCTCGGCCTCGGCCGGGAGAGAGATGCCGTTTGACGTCATGGGAAGTCCGCCCTCATGAGAAGATGGCAAAAACGGAGGAGCCTCCGTCAAGCCGACTGTAGCACTACCGGAGGGCCCTCCGCTTTGAGTACGGACCAGGAACCGACACCCGCCGACGACCGGCCGCAGCAGCCGACGAGCGCGGGCCGCCCGCTGCGCGCCCACGCGCGGCGGAACCGCGAGAACCTCGTCGCCGCCGCGCGCGCCGCCTTCACCGCCGCGGACGACACCGTTCCGCTCGAAGGCATCGCCCGCGACGCGGGGGTCGGCATCGGCACGCTCTACCGCCACTTCCCCACCCGGGAGGCACTGGTCGAGGCCGTCTACGCCGCCGAACTCGACACCGTCACCGACAGCGCCCCGGCGCTGCTGGAGGAACTGCCGCCCGAGCGCGCCCTGCGCGCCTGGATGGAGCGCTACGCCGCGTTCGTCGCGACGAAACGCGCCATGCTCAACACTCTCCACACCGGCTGGGCCTCCGGACGCCTCGCGACAGCCGCCACCCGGGAACGCATCACGGCCGCGATCGGCGCCCTCCTCGCGGAAGGAGCGCGGACGGGCTCGCTGCGCGCGGACGTCGAACCCGACGACGTCACCGCGATGCTCCTCGGCGTGTTCCTCTCGACGGCGGCCGACGACGAGCCGGAGCGGACGGGCCGCCTGCTCGATCTCGTCGTCGACGCCCTCCGGCCGCCGGGGAGTTCATGACCCGGGCCGGTGGATCACCGGGTCAGCGGCGGGCCGACGCCGCCAGCATCGGGATCGAGATGATGTCGGCGAGGGCCTGCTGGCCCGCGATGTTCGCGTGGACCCCGTCACCGGTGTCGTAGGGCGGGTAAATGCTGTTCGGCCGCACCGGGTCCTCGAGTACCTGGTCGAAGGGGAGGATCCCGTCGCAGGTGCCGCCGCAGCTGTTCCACTTCGAGACGAACGTGCCGACGGCGTGCCGGTCCCGGTTGTGCTGGTCGGTGTAGCCGGGGCGCGGGGTGATGGGCGTGACGTAGACCTTGATGCCCGCGGCCCGCAGTCGCTGGAACACCTCGCGGTAACTCGCCTGGATCCGCGCGGCGTCGCAGCCGGCCGGGAGGTCGTTGGTCCCGTAGTAGTAGAGGACTCCCGTGACCCCGTGCAGGGCCAGCACGTCGCGCTCCAGCCGGGCGGCGGCGTCCAGGCCGCGCACGGACTCGCCGATGCCCGGGCAGGTCGCGGCGCTCGTGGTGCCGCCGATGCCCGCGTTGGCGAGGGCGAACTGCCGGGTGGCGGGCAGCTCCGAGGTGATCCGCCGCGCGAGGTCGTCGGTCCATCTCAGGTTGGCGCCCGGGCGGTCGCAGTCCGGTCCGCAGTCCGTCGACCCGGTCCCGTCGACGACCGAACTCCCGTAGGCGACGAGGGTCCCCGGCAGGCGCGGGTTGCGCACGTCGACCGCGCTGACCAGGAGGGTGGAGCCGGTCGTCCCGGTGAACGCGGTGCCCGCCGGGTCGGCGGTGTGGTCGCCCGAGCCGGGCGGGGTCAGGTAGTTGGTGCGGAAGGCGCTGTCGTGCCGCCCCGGCGTCACCGTGCCGGAGACCGAGAGCGACACCGCCACGTCGTCCTGGGCGGCCGTACGGAGTCCGGTCGGGTCGCTCCACACCTCGCCGCCGGGCGGGATCACGACCTCGCGCCGGCCGTCGAACGTGACGGGGAGCGGACGCCCTTGTGTCGCGGCGTCCTTGCCGCTGCTGTGCGCCACGGTCGCCGCGTCGACGGTGAGCGGTGCCGCGCCGAAGGTGTTCTGGACGCGTATGCGGACCGCGTCGCCCCCCTGGCTCAGGTGGGTGATCATGCGCATCGACTGGTCGCGCAGCGGGGTGGGCGCGAGGCCCTGCTGCGAGGAGGCCCAGGACGTGAACCAGGCGTTGCCCCCGGGCCGGCGGTCCGGCCCGGCGCCGTCGGGAGCGGCGGCGGTGCTCGCGGACGCGGCCAGGACGGAGGATGCCAGGGTGAGGGCCAGGGCGGCCGCGACGCCTCTGGCCAGGGGCGCGCGGGCGGGTTCGAGGACTCGGGCGAGGAAACGGCGCATCGGTGCCTGCCTTCCGACGTGATGTGACGGAACGAGACGGACGGGACGGGACGGGACGGGCCCAGGCTGGATCCTCCCCGGCCGTCCCGCGACTCACGCCACGCGCGGCTCAGCGGTGCCTCGCGATGCCCGGCGCACCGCCGGTCACGCCAACCCCACGCCCCCGAAACCGGGTTGCACCCGCCGTACATCCTCCCGACGAGCCGGTGTCGCCCTTGCGACATGTCCCACCTGTGCCACCCGAATCGCATGACACCCCGTCGGCCATGGGTGACCCGGTGGACGCGCACTGCACCGCCGCCTCCGGCACCTCGATGGCGACCCCCGCACGTGGCGGGCGCCGCCGCGCTGCTCGCCCAGCGCCATCCCGACCGGACCGGAGCGCAGTTGAAGGACCCGCCGGTCAGCACCGCGGACACGGCGCTGTTCGAACGGTACTGGGAGGACGCCGTCCCGCTGGACGTGGACGACACCGGTGAACTGTCGGGGACCGACGGGCCCGGGGCGCCCGACGCGCTGGCCCCGACCGACCGCAGGCTGCTGTCGCTGCTGGTGGCGGGAGTCGCCGACAAGGCGATCGCCTCCCAGATGCAGTTGAGCCGCCGCACCGTCCAGCGCCGTATCCAGAGCATGATGGAGCGCGCCAACGCGGCGACCCGTATGCAACTCGCCTGGCGGGCGGCGCGGCGGGGGTGGCTGTGACCGGCGGGCGGGACACCGTGGACAGTCACCGACCCGCTGTGATGTGATCCCTGCGGCGGCATGTCTTCAGCCGCTCGTACCGCCCGCCGGCCCACCCCCATGTCGTCACGACGGGCGGTCGGGACCGTCCCCCCAGGCTCGAAAGTTCCGTACACATGCAGAAGACCAAGGCCGCCCTCTGGGAATTCCTCCAAGGGCTCGGCAAGACGTTCATGCTCCCGGTGGCCCTGCTCGCGTTCTGCGGCATCATGCTGGGCGTCGGCTCCTCGCTGTCCAGCGACGCGGTCACTGACAACGTTGCCTTCCTGAAGGCCGAGGGCTTCCACCTCGTCTTCACCTGGATGGCCAACACCGGTCTGGTCGCCTTCACGTTCCTGCCGGTCCTCTTCGCGATGGCCATTCCGCTCGGCCTCGCCCGGGAGGACAAGGGCGTGGCCGCGTTCTCCGGCTTCGTCGGCTTCGTCGCCATGAACCTCGCGGTGAACTTCTACCTCACCGCCAAGGGCGTCGACTTCGAGGACGAGAAGGCGATCGAGCACTACGGCATAGCCGACGTGCTGGGTGTGCAGTCCATCGACACGGGACTGCTCGGCGCCGTGGCCGTTGGCATCGTTGTCAGCCTGCTCCACCGGCGCTTCCGCACCCAGCGGATGCCCGACGCGCTGGCCTTCTTCGGCGGGCTGCGCTTCGTGCCGATCGTCTCGGCCCTGGTCCTGAGCGTGCTCGGCCTGCTCATCCCGCTGGTGTGGCCGACCTTCAACGGCTGGATCAACGCCGTCGGCCGCGGCATCGGGCACACGGGGGTCTTCGGACCGTTCTTCTTCGGCATGGGCGAGGTGCTGCTGCGCCCGATCGGCCTGCACCACATCCTCGTCGCCATGTTCCGCTTCACGGACGTCGGCGGTTCGGGGACCGTGTGCGGCGACCACGTCTCCGGCGCGCTGAACCTGTTCTACGCCCAGCTGGACTGCTCGGCGGCGCCCAATTCCGCCGTCACCGACGCCACGCACTTCCTCTCCCAGGGCAAGATGGCTGCCTACCTGGGCGGCCTGCCCGGCGCCACGCTGGCGATGTACCACTGCGCGAGGCGCCGGATGCGTCCGGAGATCAAGGCTCTGCTGGTGTCCGGCGTGGTGGCCTGCGTGGTCGGCGGCATCACGGAGCCGCTGGAGTTCCTGTTCCTCTTCGTCGCCCCGTGGCTGTACGTCATCCACGCGGTCCTCGTGGGGCTGGGCTTCCTCACGGCGGCCGTGCTCGGCGTCTTCATCGGCAACACCGACGGCAACGTGATCGACTGGCTCGTCTTCGGCGTGCTCCAGGGCTCGACGACCAAGTGGTATCTGGTGCCGGTGATCGCGGCGGTGTGGTTCGCCGCGTACTACTTCCTGTTCCGCTGGGCCATCACCCGCTTCGACCTCAAGACGCCCGGCCGGGAGGACCCGCCCACGGACGACGAACACGGCGACGAACACGGCGGCGAACACGACGAGGCGCACGGTGAGGCGCATGACGAGGAACGCGACGAGGTCCAGGGCGGCGAGGCTCCGGAGCGGCCGCGCGAGCTGGTCGCGGGGAAGTACGACGCCGCCGCCATGCTCGACGCGATCGGCGGCGCCGGCAACATCCAGTCCCTGGACAACTGCATCACACGCCTGCGCATGACGGTGGCGGACGCCGAACGGGTCGACGAGGCACGGCTGAAGAAGCTGGGGGCCGTGGGTGTCATCAAGCTCGACGGGCACAACGTCCAGGTCATCATCGGCCCGCAGGTCCAGTCCGTGAAGGACGCCATCGCGACGATGATCCCGGTGGGCCGACCGTGACCGCGCACTCGTCGCCGACCGTTCCGACGCCCTCGCCGTACGACTTCGACGCGCCGGTGGACCGGCGCGGCACCTGGTGCACGCAGTGGGACTACGTCCAGGACCGTTTCGGCGTGCCGGACCTGCTGCCGTTCACGATCTCCGACATGGACTTCGAGACCGCCCCCGAGGTACTGGCGGCACTGCGCGGGCGTCTGGACCACGGGGTGCTCGGCTACTCGCGCTGGCGCCAGGACGACTTCCTGTCCGCGGTCGTCCACTGGTACGCATCGCGGCACGGCACGGACGTGGACCCCGCGTCGGTCGTCTACGCGCCCTCCGTCGTCTACCAGATCTCGCGGCTGCTGCGGCTGTGGTCGCGGCCCGGCGACGGGGTGGTCACCCACACGCCGATGTACGACGCGTTCCCCAAGACCGTGGCGGCGAGCGGCCGGCGGCTCCTGGAGTGCCCCCTGGACGACTGGGCGGAGCTGGAACGGCTGCTGGCACTGCCCGACACGGCCGTGCTGCTGCTGTGTTCGCCGCACAACCCGACGGGCCGGGTGTGGTCGGCCGGAGAACTGGACCGGATGGCCCGGCTGTGCGCACGGCACGGCGTCGCGGTCGTCAGCGACGAGATCCACTCCGACCTGGCACACGCCCCGCACGTCCACCGCCCCTGGGTCCGGCACGGCGGCGACGGCCGCTGGGCCGTGGTCACTTCGGCGTCCAAGTCCTTCAACATCCCCGCGCTGACCGGGAGTTACGGCGTCATCGGCGACCCGGTCTCGCGCGACGCCTACCTGCGGCAGCTCAAGGACGCGGACGGGCTCTCCTCCCCCGCGGTGCTGTCGCTGGTCGGCCACATCGCCGCCTACCGCGAGGGGGCGCCCTGGCTGGACGCGCTGCGGACGTATCTCACGGGCAACCTCTCGATGGTCGCCGGCCGTCTTCGTGAGGCGTTCCCCCAGCTCGACTGGCAGCCTCCGCAGGCGGGTTACCTGGCCTGGATCGACCTGCGTCCGCTCGGCGTCGACGACGAGGAGCTGCAACGCGAACTGGTGGAGGTGGAGAAGGTGGCGGTCATGCCCGGTTCGGCCTACGGCTCTCCGGGACGGGTACGGCTCAACGTCGGCTGCCCCCGGTCGAAGGCGGAGGCGGGCGTCGGGGCGCTGGTGCGGGCGCTGCGACGGCTCGGCGACGCGGAGCGGTCATGAGCGGCACCGTTCGGAGCGGAGCGAGGCCATGACGAACATCGTTTTCACGTAACCCCGGGGATCGTCCGCCCCCGCGTTGCGGGCGTGCGGGGCCCGGCGGAGACTGGCCGTGAGCGACGGCGGCCGAGAGGGCCTGGGCAATGGGCGAGTACGCGGACCTTCCTGGGGTCAGGACCTGGTACGAGGCCGAGGGGACCGGCGAGCCGCTGGTCCTGCTGCACGGCGGTCTGTGCACCAACGACACCTGGGGGGCGCAGCGTCCCGATCTCGCCGCCGCGTACCGCGTCCTCCTGCCCGAGCGGCGCGCGCACGGCCACACCCCGGACGTGCCGGGTCCGCTCACCTACCGGGACATGGCCGAGGACACGGTGGCGTTCGTCGAGACCGTCGTGGGCGGCCCGGCGCACCTGGTCGGCTGGAGCGACGGCGGGGTCGTCGCCCTGCTCGTCGCCGTCGCCCGGCCCGACCTGGTGCGCCGGGCCGTGGTGATCGGAGCCAACTTCCGGCCCGGGACCGAGTGCTTCGCCGAGCCCGGCATGCTCGACGCGATGACGCCCGAGGGGCCGGACCTGGCGTTCTTCCGCGAGCTGTACGAGGCCGTCTCGCCGGACGGCGCGGACCACTGGCCGGTGGTGGCGGCGAAGGTGCTCGACATGTGGCGCACCCAGCCGACGCTCACCGCGGACGAGCTGGCCCGCGTCCGGGCGCCCACCCTCGTCATGGCCGGGGACGACGACCTGATGACGCTGGAGCACACGACCGCCCTCTACCGCGCCGTTCCCGGTGCCCAGCTCGCGGTCGTGCCCGGAGCCTCCCACCTGGTGCCGCTGGAGAAGCCGGACCTGGTCAACGGGCTGATCCGGGACCACCTCACCCGGGGCGAGGTCGAGACGATGCTGCCGGTCGGGCGGGCGCACCCGCGCGGCGGGTGACGCGGCGTCAGGGGCGTGCGGCCACCGCCGTCACCGGGTCGAGCGCCAGGGCGGCGAAGGTCGCCAGCCAGTGGTCGGTGGTGAAGTCACCGCGCTCCACCGCGGGCAGGCCTGCCGCGAGATGTGCCCCGGCCGCCTCGTCCAGGCGGGCGCGGACCGGCCCGTCGGGCAGGGCGTCGGCGAGGGAGCGCAGCGCGGCGGCCCTGCTGAGCGTCAGGCCTAGCAGATGGCCGATCTGCGGGTCGGCGTGGTCGGAGACGACCGGCACCTCCAGCAGGGCGCAGGGGTCACCGGCGCCGAGCCCGGGCAGGAAGCGGTCGAGCCACCGCGCGAGCCGTTCCGGGGCGAGGACCCTGCGCATGGCGTCGGCCTCGGTGAGCGCCGGGGACAGGAAGTCCTGCCCCGACGGTTCCCAGTGCGCGGGCGCGTCGTGGTCGTCGGCGAACCAGCTCAGCAGCCGGTCCCGTACGGCTCGGTCGGTCCCGGCCGACAGCTCCCCCGAGTCGAGTGCAAGGCCGAGCGCGAAGGCGCTGTTGGGGTGGTTGCCGTGGCGCACGGGATAGGTGGCCTTGGGCAGCCAGTCGGCCAGCAGCCGGTCGACGGCGTCCACGGCCGGCATCAACGCCCCGGTCCAGCGCTCGCCCTCCGGGCCCCCGTGCGCCCGGCACTCGGCGGCGAGCGCGAGCAGCCACGCCCAGCCGTAGGGGCGCTCGAAGGACGGGCGCTCGCGCAGGTAGGCGGCCTCGGTGGCGAGGTTGTCGGCGGTGAGGTGCCGGTCGAGCGCGGCGACGGCCGCCGCGGTGTCCGGCAGTGCGGGGGTGCCGCCGTGGCGGCGGAGCAGGCGGACGAGCAGCCAGTGCATGTGCACCGAGGAGTGCCAGTCGTAGGCGCCGTAGAAGGCGGGGTGCAGGGAGCGGGGTGCGAGGTGCTCGTCGGCGGAAGTGATCAGGTGGGCGGGGAAGTTGGGGTACTCGCGGGTGATATTCGCCAGGGCGAGCTGGGCGAAGGGGGCCGCGTGGGCGCTGAGCGACATCAGTGGGTGGCTCCTTCGGTGACCTTGAGGTCCTGCTCGGCGGGGGTGCGGGCGGCGGTGGCCAGCAGGGCGCGCAGGCCGTGGGCGACGGTGGCGGGCGGCAGGGCGGGCGCGGTGCCGTCGGGTACCTGTTCCGGCGCCCAGGGCACGTGCGCGAACCCGCCCCGTATGTGCGGGAACTCGGTGGCGATGAGGTGGCCGAGGCCGTAGGCCACGTGGTTGCAGACGAAGGTGCCGGCCGTGTTGGAGACGGCGGCCGGGACCCCGGCCTCGCGCATCGCGGCGACGCAGGCCTTGACGGGCAGGGTGGAGAAGTAGGCGGCGGGGCCGTCCGGGACCACCGGTTCGTCGATGGGCTGTCCCCCGGCGTTGTCGGGGATGCGGGCGTCGTCGACGTTGATGCCGACCCGCTCGACGGTGACGCCCGGACGTCCGCCCGCCTGGCCCAGGCAGAGCACCAGCTCGGGGTCGGCCGCCCGGACGGCGTCGCGCAGGGCGTCGAGGGCCTTGCCGAAGACGCAGGGCAGTTCGGCCGCGGTGACCGTGAGCCCGGCGGGCGGTTCGGCGGCCACCAGGGAGGCCGCCTGCCAGGACGGGTTCACGCGCTCCCCGCCGAAGGGGGCGAAGCCGGTGATGAGGACACGGGTCATGGGCGTTCCTTGCCGAGCGGGTCGGGGCGGGATCAGGGGGATCGGGCAGCGTGTGTCAGAAGGCGAAGAGCGCCATGATCACGGTGCAGCAGCCGAGCAGGGCGATGCCGGTCGGCAGCTGTGCCTTGATCGGCCCGTACTGGTCCTTCAGTTCGAGCAGGGTGGCCGGGACGATGTTGAAGTTGGCGGCCATCGGTGTGCACAGGGTGCCGGCGAAGCCGGCCAGCATGCCGATCGCGAGGACGGCGGGCTCGTTGCCGTGCATCTGCTGGATCAGGACGGGCCAGCCGATCGCCGCCGTCATCACCGGGAAGGCGGCGAAGGCGTTGCCCATGATGACGGTGAACAGGAACATGCCGACGCAGTAGGCGAGCACGGCGAGGTACTTCGAGTCGTCGGGGAGGACCTTGTTCATGATGTCGCCGACCTGGTCGCCGACCCCGGCGGCGGCGAAGATCGAGCCGAGTACGGCCAGCAGCTGGGGCAGCAGCAGGGCGGAGCCCATCGCCTCCAGCATCGAGCGGCCGGAGTGGATCGGGACGGAGGGCTTCTTCTCGCCGGTGACGAGCATGCCGACGACGAGCGCGGCGATGCAGCCGAGGCCGAGCCCGAGGAGGGTGGCCTTGCCGGTCTCGAAGAGCCCGGACTCGTCCAGGACGGAGGCGCAGACGATGGCGACGAGCGGGATGGTCAGCGCGGGAATGAAGATCTTGTTGCCGAGCCGGGCGGCCGCCGCCTCGCGCTGTTCGCCGGTGGTGGTGACCGGGACGCCCTTGCCGAGGAAGTTGAAGCCGGCCAGCACGATCAGGGCGAGTACGGCGACGCCGAGCGGTTCGGCGGGCAGGGTCCAGCCGCCGTTGTCCGCGGTGGCGTTGGCGACGCCGGTGCCGTAGGGGAAGGTGAGTCCGAGCAGGCCCCAGAACGCGGCGGACGTCCACCGCTTGGGGTTGCTGCGGTCGGTGGCCATCTGCACGGCCATCACGACGAAGACGAGGCCTATCAGCCAGTACAGCCATTCGACCTTGATCACTTGTCGGCCCCCTCGGGAAGCGGCAGGTCGTGCTCGGCGGCGGCCTGCGCCATCTCGCGTTCGAGCTGCTTGTCCATGAGCAGCAGCCGGGCGCCGTGGATGAGGAAGGCGCAGACGGCGAGCGGGATCGCCCACAGGGCGAGCTGGGTCGGCTCGATGTCCTGGTGGTACGTGGAGTTCACGAAGCCGGTGATCAGCAGGATGGAGCCGATCGCGATGAAGCAGTCCTCGCCGAAGAAGACGCCCACCGTGTCGGCCGAGGCCGAGTAGGAGCGCACCTTCTCGCGCCACTTGTCGGTCAGCTTGGCCCCGGTGGAGCGTTCGGCGGCGGCCTCCGCCATGGGTGCCACCAGGGGGCGCACGGTCTGTGCCGGGCCGCCGATGCTGTTCAGGCCGAAGGCCGCGGTGACCTGCCGGACCAGCAGGTAGACGGTGAGGAACCGGCCGGCGCTGAGCTTGCCCAGCCGGCCGATGAGGTTGCGGGCCTGCTCGCGCAGGCCGTAGCGCTCGAGCAGCCCGATCACCGGGAGCACGATGGCGTAGACGGTGACCGAGCGGCTGTCGGCGAACGACCGGCCGAAGGCCGCGAGGACCTCCAGCGGGTTCATCTTGCCGAGCAGTCCGGTGACGATACCGGCGACGCCCACCACGAGGACGGGGTTGCGGCGCGTGACGAATCCGAGGATCACCACGACCACACCGAGGAGAACGATCATTCGGTGGCCTTCTTCAGGCATGAGGGGGCAGGGCACGGATCCGGAGCTTCGGAACGTGACTCATCGGTCCCGGGGACCATAGCTCCAGATGTGTGGCAGATGCACGGACACTAGCGATCGTTGAACGATCTAACAAGAGGCGAATTCTCTCTTCCCCGGAAGCGCCCCGCGTGGGTGATCTCTTGTCGGATCGTTCAACGATCGTCTACTTTCGAGGTGTGATCGACCTCAACGCAGATCTCGGTGAAGGCTTCGGCCGCTGGACCCTCACCGACGACGACGCCCTGCTCTCCGTCGTCACCAGCGCCAACGTCGCCTGCGGCTTCCACGCCGGCGACCCCTCGGTGATGCGCCGCGTCTGCGACCTCGCCGCCGAGCGCGGGGTGCGGATCGGGGCGCAGGTGTCCTACCGCGACCTGGCGGGCTTCGGACGGCGTGCCATGGACGTGCCCGCCGACGAGCTGGCGGCCGAGGTGGCGTACCAGATCGGCGCGCTGCGGGTGTTCGCCGAGGCCGCCGGGGCCCGGGTGGCCTACGTGAAGCCGCACGGCGCGCTCTACAACCGCACCGTCCACGACGACGAGCAGGCCCGTGCCGTCGTGGCCGGGGTACGGCTGTCGGGCGGCGCGCTGCCCGTGCTCGGGCTCCCGGGCTCGCGGCTGCTCACCGCCGCCGCGGAGGCGGGACTCACCGGCGTCCCGGAGGCCTTCGCGGACCGCGCGTACACCGCCCGGGGCACCCTGGTCCCCCGCCGCGAGGCGGGCTCGGTGGTGACGGACGAGGACACGGTGGTACGCCGTGCGGTGGCGTTCGCGGTGGAGGGCTCCGTCGAGGCCGTGGACGGTACGACGGTCGCGGTGGCCGCCCGCTCCCTGTGCGTGCACGGCGACACCCCGAACGCCGCCCGGATCGCGGCCCGGGTGCGCGAGGCGCTGGAGACGTCCGGGGTAGGGATCGGGGCGTTCGCATGACGGACGACGGCCGCACGGCGCGCACCGGGGCCCTCACGGCGCGCCCCGCCGGTGCCCACGCCCTGCTCGTCGAGCTGCCGGACGCCGAGCGCACCGCCGCCTTCCACGCCGAGGTGCTGCGCCGCCGCGCGGCCGGAACCCTGCCGCCGGTCGAGGAGATCGTGCCGGGGGCGCGGACCGTGCTGCTGGACGGGGTGCCGGACCCGGAGGCGCTGGCCCGCCGGGTCGCCGACTGGGAGGTGCCGCCGGTCACCGACGACACCGGGGACGCGGTGGAGATCCCGGTGCGCTACGACGGCCCGGATCTGGCCGACGTGGCGGCCATGTGGGGGGTCGGACCCGACGAGGTCGGCGCCCTGCACGGCTCGCACACCTACCGGGTCGCGTTCTGCGGCTTCGCGCCCGGGTTCGGCTACCTCACCGGACTGCCCCCTCGCCTGCACGTCCCCCGCCGGTCCACGCCCCGGACCCGGGTCCCGGCCGGCGCGGTGGCCCTCGCCGGGCCGTACAGCGCGGTCTACCCCCGCGCCACCCCGGGCGGCTGGCAGCTGATCGGCACCATGCCCGACCCGCGGCCGCTGTGGGACCCGGCGCGGGAGCGTGCGGCGCTCCTCACTCCGGGGGCGCGTGTGCGGTTTGTCACAGCGGGCGGCTCGACGGCGGGCACCGCGACCGGCGGCACCGCGTCGGCCGGGACGGGACCGGAGGCCGGGGCATGACGACCAAGCTCACGACCCTGCGCTCCGGGGCGCTCACCACGGTGCAGGACGCGGGCCGTCCCGGCCACGCCCACCTGGGCGTGCCCCGCTCCGGTGCGCTGGACGCGCCCGCGATGCGGCTGGCCAACCGCCTCCTCGGCAACCCGCCCGACGCCGCCGTCCTGGAGACGACCCTGACCGGCTGCACCCTGCGGCCCGACCAGGACGTCACCGTCGTGGTCGGCGGTGCGCCCTGCCCGGTGACGGTCGACGGCAGACCGGCCGCCTGGGGCGCCCCGGTGCGAGTGCCCGCGGGCGCGGTCCTGGACGTGGGGGCGGCCACCGCGGGCGTCCGCTCGTACGTGGCCGTCGCGGGCGGCATCGCCGCCGAACCCGTCCTCGGCAGCCGCTCGACGGACCTGCTGTCGGGCCTCGGCCCGGCGCCCCTGCGGGACGGCGAGGTCGTCGCGGTGGGCATCCCGGCGCCGCCGGTGCCGCCGCCGGTCGCCGCCCCCTGGCCCGGGCCGCCCGCCGAACTGGTCCTGCCGGTACGCCCGGGCCCCCGCGCCGACTGGTTCACCCCGGCCGCGCTGCGCACGTTCACCTCGGCCGCCTACCGTGTCTCCCCGCACAGCAACCGCATCGGCCTGCGCACCGAGGGACCGCCGCTGGAACGCGCGTCGGCGGGCGAACTGCCCAGCGAGGGCATGGTCCTGGGCGCGGTGCAGGTCCCGCCGGACGGACGGCCGGTGCTCTTCCTGCACGACCACCCGACGACGGGCGGCTACCCGGTCGTCGCGGTCGTCCCGGAACCCGCGCTGGCCGCGGCGGCCCAGGCCGTGGCCGGAACTCCGGTGCGCTTCACGCTCGCCTGACGGCCAGCAGGCCGGTCGCCGCGCCGACCGCGTACCAGAACAGGTCCGGTGCGTTGAAGGTGGAGCCCAGGACCAGCCGGGCCGCGGTACTCCGTCGGGCGAGGTAGGCCGGCACGTCGGTGAGCTGGAGGAACTCCACCCCCCAGCTCACCGCCAGGGCCACCGCGGCGGCCTTCACCGGTGCCGACCTCGGCGCCACCACGAGGACGAGGGCGAACAGCAGCAGGGTGTACAGCGCGTCTCCGCCGTACTTGGCCACCTCGCCCGTCGCCACGGCCCTGAGTGCCAGTCCGGCGCCGACGATCACCGCCGCGGCCACCGCGGCCAGGAGGCGGGTGCGCGGGCCCGTCCGGGCGGGCGTCGGATCGTCCCGTACGTCGTCCCGGGTGGCGGAGGAGGTCATGCGCCCATTGTGCGGCCGGTTCCGCCGCCGGTTCCCCACGGCAGGTGGCGGACGCGCGTAGACCTCGGGCACCATCGTCCTGCACCGCACGACTGGACGGCCGGCTTCCGCGAGAGCCCGGCGGGACGCGAGTGGAGTGGGGTCAGTGCCACAAGTCGAGTTCGACCAGGGCGCCCTGGCCCGGTTACGGGTGGCGCGCGGCTCCGACACCCTCTGGGAGACGGTGCTGAGCCTCCAACTGCTCCAGAACGGCGAGGAGTCGCTGACCTACGGCCCCTGGCGGCGCGAGGTGCGCGACGCCCTGCACCGGGCCGGACTGGCCGACGACGTCAGGGCGTTGATGTCGCTGTGCCCGCCCACGGGGTACTTCCCGGACTTCCTGACGCCCGGTCTCGGCGACCTCGGTCTCGAGGACGCCGTGGACCGGGTGCTGTCGACGCCCCGGCGCAGACTGGCCGCTGAACTGGACCGCCTGTGCGCGCCGTTGCGCGGTCCGGTGCCGTCCAGCGTGCGGTGGGTCGCCACCGGCGAACCGGCCGCGCTGCGCCGACTCGGCGACATGCTGCGGAGGTACCACGCCCTCGCCGTGGCACCGTACCTGTCCGTGATCCGCGCCCGGGCCGGTCAGGACCGCGCCCGCCGGGCCGAGGCGGCGCTCGCGGGCGGGGCGGAGGCGCTGCTGGCGAGCTACGCGGAACTGCCGGGCCGGCGGCGGCCGGACCGCGCCCGGCTCGCCACGCCCTACCCCGAATCCCGGTTGCTGCGGTTGGGCGGGCGCCCGCTGACGCTGGTGCCCGCCTTCTTCTGCGTGCGCGCCCCGCTGGCCCTGGTGGACGAGTCGCTGCCGCACGTGCTGGTGCATCCGCTGGGCCCGGAGCCCGGCTGGCTCCCGCGCTTCCGGGCCGGCGCGGCCGCGCCGTCCGTCGCGCAGCTGATCGGCACCTCACGGGCCCGGGTGCTGGCGGCGCTGGAGGCACCACTGACGACGACGGCCCTGGCCACGGCGCTGCGCCTGGCGCCCTCCACGGCGAGCCGGCACGCCGCCGTGCTCCGCGAGGCGGGTCTGGTGGCGACCCGCCGCGAGGGCAACCGGGTGCTGCACCGCCGCACGGGGCTGGGGTCGACCCTGTTGGAGGGTCAGCAGGTGGGGACGCCCGGGAGCCAGGCGTCGGCCACGTCGATGAAGATGTTGGAGACGTAACCGCCGTAGTCGGGCAGGTAGGACCAGGCGTCGTTGCTGTAGCCGTCGTAGGTGACGAGCTGGCCGTGGACCTGGCACCGCACGCGCACGGTCGTGGGCCCGGGCAGGGTCGCCACCCGCGTGGAGGCGGTCGTCGCCTGCTGGCGGACGCTCACGTCCGTCCCCCAGGTCGGGAACGACGCGGTGTCGCCGCCGCCCTCGGTCCACAGGTAGGTGACGGTCACCCAGCCGTTGTCGTTCAGACCCACGTTGTAGAAGGTGCCGTCGGCGAGGTCGATGCCCGCCGGGTTGGCGACCTGCCGGCCGAACTCGTCGCGTCCGCCGTTGTACCCGTCCTCGTAGGCGGCCTGCGCCTCGGGGAGACCCTGCGGAAGGTCCTTCCACTGCTCGCGCACCGACGAGGGGTTCCAGTGGTCGTCGTGCGTGTTCCACGGGCCGACGTCCCACACCGGCGCCGTCTCGCAGCGGGCGGGCCCGCACACCTGCACCGAGTACTGGCCGCTGCCGTTCGGCGACAGGGCGCGGCGGGAGGGGAGCGCCACGAAGTGGTCGTCGGCCTGGATGACGTGCCCGTTGGCGGTGGTGTGGCCGACGAGGCCCTCGCGGGTGGCGTAGACGCGGGCGGAGAAGGCCGCCGCCCTGGTCGCCGGTGCGGGCTCGGCGGGGGCGCCGCCCGCGTCGTCCGCCGTCAGGGTCAGCGCCCGTACGGCCGCGGTGGGTTCGCCCTTGGCGTTCCACAGCGTGAGCCGGGCCTGGACGTCGACGACGTCACGGGGCAGTTCGGCCGGGGCGTCGGCCGTGGCCCGCCGCCACTCGGTCCAGGTTCCGTCGGTCGCGCGTCCGCGCACGTCGACCTCGACGCTCGCCGTGTCGGGCACCGTCGCGTCGAGGTGCACGGCGACCCGGTCGACGGGCCGGTCCACGTGGTGCGGCTCCAGTACGGCGGAGGCGTAGCCGCGGTCCCGGCCGAGGGAGGCGGGGCTGACGGAGCCGTCCCGGACCCGCAGCGCGCCCGCGTCGTGGCGGACGTTGACGTCGTCGGCGCCGGTCGGGGTCAGGTCGGCACGCCAGGACACCTCGGCGGGCGGGCTCGCGGAGTCGGCGGCGGGGGCGGGCGTGGCGGCGAGGGTCGTACCGGCGAGGGCGAGCAGGCACACCGTGCCGCTCAGGGCGCGAGTGGTGCGGGGTCTGCGGCGCGGGGCACAGCCGCGGCGCCGGAGGGAGGGGGTCAGCATGTGGGCACTCCTGGGAGCCAGGCGTCGTCGACGTCGATGAAGATGTTGGAGACGTAACCGCCGTGGTCGGGCAGGTACGGCCAGGCGTCGTTGCTGTAGCCGTCGTACTCGACGAGACCGCCGTGGACCTGGCAGGCCACGCGGACGGACGTCGGTCCGGGCAGGGTCGCCACCCGTGCGGAGTCGGTCGTCGGCCGCTGACGGACGCTCACGTCCGTGCCCCAGGTCGGGAAGGGGGTGCCGGTGGCGCCGTCGTCGCCCCGGAACAGGCTCATGTAGTAGGCCCAGTCCCAGTTCGGGCCGGGGTCGGTGTGGTCGTTGCCGGGGACCTCGCTGTGTCCGACGATGTGCGCGCGGTCCTTGGGGATGCCGTACTTGTCGGTGAGGTGGCGGGTCAGCGCCGCCGACGAGCGGTACAGGGCGTCGGTGAACCAGGCCGGGTCGTCGACATAGCCCTCGTGCTCCACGCCGACGGAGTAGGGGTTCGCCGAGCGGGCGTGCCAGGCGGTGTCGCCCTCGCGGACCGCCTGGGTGATCCGCCCGTCGGAGGACCGCACCACGTAGTGGGCGCTGACCCGGGCGGACGGGTTCTGGAACCAGCTGATGGAGCCCGCGTACGAGCCCTGGGTGACGTGCACGACCACGGTGGTGATCGCCGAGCTGCGCCCTGCGGCGTAGTTGCCGGGGTGGGCCGGGTTCCAGAGCGCCGAGGGGTATTCGGCGACCGCGGCGAGCCCCGCCCCCGCGTCGGTCCCGGCGTACGGGCCGCGTTCGGGCCGCACCGTGCGCGGGGTGAGGGTGACCTGTTCGCCGCCGTCGACGCGGGTGCGGACGCCGTCGCCGAGGAGGTCGTAGACGGCGTCGGCGTACAGGCGGGCCACGGCCTTGCCGCCGGGGGCGCCGTAGCGGGCGGTGACGGGGTACCAGGCGCCGAGCCGGTCGCGGTCGGCGGCGTCGAGTCCGGCCTCGTCGGCCAGGGCGCACAGTACGGCGGCGGCGCCGTGGATGTTGGCGCCGGTGTCCTGCCTGAGGTCGGCGAGGCTCGCGCCGGTGAGCCGCGCGGCCCGTTCCAGGGTGTGCCGTTCGGGGTTGCTGACCAGGTGCATCATGCCGTAGCCGCGGTCCTGGCTGGGCAGTCCGCCGTGGTCGTCGAGGCGGGTCTCGCCGTAGCCGACGGCGACCAGGAGGTCCCGGGGGACGTCGTAGGCGTCCGCCGCGCGGGCGAACGCCGCGTTGACGGAGGTGCCGGGCGGGGCGGACGGGGCGGCGGCGGCCGGAGACAGCTGGCCGGTCAGGGCCAGTGCGGCGGCGACGGCCGCGGCGCCCAGTGCGGTTCGCGCACGTCTGGCGGGGAGTCCGGAGGACATGTGGGGGCGCTCCGCTCTCTCGGGTGCCCACGGGTGGGGGCGGCGGCCTCGCGGGCACCGGGGGCGCGGCCGACCGGGCGTGCGGGACGAACGGGCCTGCGGGAGGCAGGAGTTGTCCGCGCACCGGTCGTCGCATGATGGATCGCCAGACTTGACGTGAGCAAGTCATTGCAGTCTGAGCGAAGGACACCCGTCCGCCGCACTCACCTCGACGGGCTGACGCCCCGGACGGTCAGCCCCAGCAGGCGTCGCCCCTCGGCGGCGGGGTCGGCGTGGCGCTCCGTGGCCAAGGCGATGCCCGTGACCAGCGCGAGGAGGTCGGCGGCGGTGACGTCCGGCGCCACCGCCCCGCTCTCGACCGCGCGCCGCAGCAGCGGCTCGACAGCCCCTTCGAGCTTCACCGAACAGGCACCCACCCGCTCCGGTTCGACCAGCCGGTCCTGGGCCAGCGCCTCGGCCATGCCCCGTGCGGACGCGGCGTACTCGGTGAGCGCCTCCAGCCAGTCCAGGAGGGCGGCGCGGGCGTCCACCGCGTCCGCCGACGCGGCCGCACGGGCGCACAGCGCCTCGATCCGCTCGCGGAACACCGCCTCCAGCAAGGCACTCCGGCCGGGGAAGTGCCGGCGCACCGTCGCCGAGCCGACACCCGCGACGCGGGCGATCCGCTCCAGGGAGGCCTCGGCGCCGTGCGCGGCGACTTCCTCCTCGGCGACGGCCAGGATCCGGGCGTAGTTGCGCCGTGCGTCCGCGCGCTGGTGGGGGGGCATGGCGTCCTCTCGGCATTGCTAAACGGCGGGGCCCTCCGTATCGTACCCGGCAGCTAAGTGGCGGGCCCCGCCACTTATTCCGCCCCTCACCCGGGAGGCTCACCCATGCCCGACTCCTCCGCACCCGTTCTCGTCACCGGCGCGACCGGTCGGCAGGGCGGCGCGACCGCCCGCGCCCTGCTGAAGTCCGGCGTTCCGGTCCGAGCCCTGGTCCGCGACCCCTCGACCGAGCGGGCCGCGGCACTCGCGGCACTCGGCGCCGAGCTGGTCGTCGGGGACCTGGACGACCGCGACTCGGTGGTCCGGGCCGCCGCAGGAGCCCGCGCCGTCTTCTCGGTCCAGATGCCCGACTTCGACCGGCGCGGCTTCGAGGGGGAGGTCGCCCAGGCCGTCCACCTGATCGAGGGTGCACGGGAGGCCGGGGTGCCCCAGTTCGTGCACACCTCCGTCTCGGGCGCCGGACAGCACACGAGCTGGGTGAAGGACCGCTGGGAATCGATGGCGCCCTACTATGCGGCGAAGGCCGGAATCCAGGACCGGGTGCGCGAGGCGGGGTTCACGCACTGGACCATCGTCAAGCCGGGCTATTTCATGGAGAACCTGCTCCCCTCGGAAGCCATCGTCTTTCCCCGGGGAGTACAGGGCGGCCTGGTGAGCCTTCTCAAGCCCTCGACCCGGTTGTCCCTGGTCGCGGTCGACGACATCGGTGCGACCGCCGCGGCCGCCGTGGCGGAACCGGAGCGGTTCGAACGGGTCGAACTGGAGCTGGCGAGCGACCTGCTGACGATGAGGGAGATCGCCGAGATCCTCTCCGCGCACCTGGGCGTGACCCTGACCCCGCCCGACATGACCGAGGAGGAGGCGGTCGCCGCCGGGATGCCGGACATGGGGTTCGGACAGGCGTCCCTCAACGAGTTCCCCCAGCCCGCCCTGCCGCGGTTCGCCCGCGACCTGGGCATTCCCCTCACGCCCTTCAGGACCTGGGCAAGGGCACACCTGCGGGCCTCGGCCTGACACTCAGGGCTCTGGGCTCCGGGCTCCGGGCTCCGGGCTCCGGGCTCCGGGCGACACAGGGTCAGCTGTACAGCTCAACCTGTACAGGTCATCCTGCGGAGATTACTCTGGACGGCATGAGCGAGAACGAGACCCTCTCCCCCTCGGCAGTCCGGGCCTCGCGGGAGGTCCGAGCGGTCATCAGCCGATTGCGCCGACGCATCCTCAAGGCCTCCGAGGTCGAGGACCTCACCCTGGGCCAGGCCTCGGTGCTGGCCCGGCTGTCCGGCCAGGCGGGCGTCACGGCCAGCGAACTCGCCGCGACCGAAGGGGTCAGGCACCAGTCGATGACGGCGACGGTCACCGCGCTCGCCTCCATGGGTCTGGTGGAGCGGCACCCCGATCCGGACGACGGGCGGCGGCTGCTGATCACACTGACCGCGGAGGGGGTCCGTCGTGTGGAGGAGGGGCGGCAGGCCCGCACGGAATGGCTCGCCGGGCGGTTGCAGGACCGGTGCACCGAGGAGGAGCGCCGGACCGTGATCGCGGCCATGGCCGTGCTGGAGCGCCTGAACCGTGACTGACGCGGAGGCGGACCCGGGGATCGGCGCGCAGAAGCCCGGCTTCGACCGCAGGCTGCTGCCGCCGATGCTGCTGGGTTCGGTGCTCAATCCGGTCAACTCGACGATCATCGCGGTCGCCCTCGTCCCGATCGGCGGGGCGCTGGGCGCGCCGGCCTCGCAGACCGCCTGGCTCGTCTCCGCCCTCTACCTGGCCACGGCGCTCGGGCAGCCCGTCGTCGGCCGGCTCATCGACGTCTTCGGACCGCGCCGGCTCTTCCTCCTCGGTACCGGCCTCGTCGGCGTCGCGGGCGTCGTGGGCGCGCTCGCTCCCGGCCTGGGTGTCCTGATCGGCGCCCGCGTCCTGCTCGGGTTCGGCACCTGCGCTGGCTATCCCGCGGCTATGGCCCTGGTGCGCGGCGAGGCCGAGCGCACCGGACGGGACAGCCCCGGCGGGGTGCTCACCGCGCTTTCGGTGGCCAACCAGACCATCGCCGTCGTCGGCCCGCTGCTGGGCGGCCTGCTGATCGCGGTGGGCGGCTGGCGCGCCACCTTCGCGCTGAACGTGCCTCTGGCCGTCGCGGCCGTAGTGCTGGGGCTGCTTCGGCTGCCCAAGGCGCAGCCCAAGGCGGAGCCCGCGGCGCAGCCCAAGGCGGAGCCCGCGGCGCAGCCCACAGCGGTGCCCACGGGCGGGTCCGCGCGGCGCGGGAGCCTCGCCGCCCGCCTCGACCTGCCCGGCATGGGCCTGTTCGCGGCGATGCTCGTCTCGCTGCTGCTCTTCCTGATGAACCCGCACCTGCGCGACTGGTACCTGCTCGCGCTCTCCGCCGCCGCGGGAGCGGCGTTCGCGGCACGGGAACTGCGGGCCGCCACTCCCTTCATCGACCTGCGGGTGCTCGGCGGCAACACTCCCCTGCTGGCCACCTACGGGCGGGCCCTGGTGGCCTACGTCGTCGCGTACTCCTTCCTCTACGGCTTCACCCAGTGGACCGAGGAGGGCTTCGGGCTGAGTCCCTTCCACGCCGGTCTGGCGCAGATACCCATGTTCCTGCTGGCGATCGGGGTCTCGGTCGTGTCGGGGCGCAGCACGGGCGTCCGGGGGAAACTGCTGCTCGGCGCGGTCGGACAGATCGCCGCGTGCCTGGTGATCCTCACGCTGGGCGGGGACAGCCCGCTGTGGATGCTGCTGCTGGTCGCGCTGATCTTCGGCGTCCCGCAGGGGCTCAACAACCTGGCCCTGCAGAACTCCGTCTACTTCCAGGCCGATCCGGAGCGCACCGCCTCCTCGGCCGGACTGCTGCGCACCTTCGCCTACATCGGCTCGATGGTCGCCTCCTCCGCGACCGCGGCCTCCTTCGGGCAGCACGCCGACACCGGCGGCCTGCACCGGCTGGCCCGGGTGATGCTCGGCGCGGGCGTGCTCTACCTGCTGCTCACCCTCTTCGACCGCACGCTCGGCCGAGCGGCGGGGGCGGGCACGCGGGCACCGGTCTGAGCAACCCCCGAAGGGGCAGGCCCGCAGGACCGGCGGCCCAAGAACTGTTCCCCGCAAGCGCATTGACCACAACGGTGTTTCTGCCTAACGTCCGGTCAAGCTTTGAATCCTTTCAGTGCCCTGGCCCCACGCTCGGGCGGCCCCACGCGACGTCCGCGCACCCGTAAGACCGCCAAGGCTGAACGCACCTGGTGAACGGTCTTCGGTCGCCGCATGTCGACTCACCGAAAGAAGCACATGCGCAAAATCCCCTCACGCCGTGCCTCCGTACTCGTCGCCGCCGTGTCCTCCCTCAGTCTCCTCACCGCCGCGTGCGGTGACGGCGACAGCCCGGCGGACGGCGACCCGGCGACGAACGCCAAGAACGCCGAAGCCTCCCCCAACGCGCCCACCAGGACCGGCCTGACCGTCGGCTTCCTTCCCAAGCAGGTCAACACGCCGTACTTCTCGGTCGCCGACCGCGGCGGGGAGCGCGCCGTCGAGTCACTGGGCTCGACCTTCACGGAGGTGGGCACGGACCAGGGCTCCGACGCCTCCGGGCAGGTGTCCCACATCAAGGACCTCGTCGAGCAGAAGGCCGACGCGATCGCCGTCTCGGCACTGGACCCCGACGCACTGTGCGACACCCTCAAGCAGGCCATGGCACAGGGCGTCAAGGTCGTCACGTACGACTCCGACACGAAGCCCGAGTGCCGCTACGCCTTCGTCTCCCCCGCGAGCGCCGAGGACATCGCCGTACGGCAGCTGGAACTGCTCGGCGGGCAGATCGGCTACCAGGGCGACATCGCGATCCTGTCCGCCGCCGAGACGGCGACGAACCAGAACGCCTGGATCAGCAGCATCAAGAGGGAGCTGGAGGAGCCGCGGTACAAGGAGATGCGGCTGGTGGACGTCGTCCACGGCGACGACGAGGCGGACAAGTCCTACCGGATGGCCGAGCAGCTGCTGCGGGACCACGGGAAGCTGAAGGGGATCATCTCCCCCACCACCAACGGGATCAAGACGGCCGCGAAGTACCTCTCACAGTCGCGGTACAAGGGCGAGGTGAAGCTCACCGGGCTCGGTGCCCCCAACGACATGCGCCCCTACATCAAGGACGGCACCGTGGAGGCGTTCCTGCTGTGGGACCCGGCCAAGCTCGGCGAGCTGGCCGGTCACGCCGCGGTGGCCCTCGCCTCCGGGCAGATCACCGGCCGCGAGGGGCAGATGTTCCTGGCCGGTGACATGGGCTGGTTCCAGCTCACCGGGAACGGGGTCGTCACGCTCGGCGACCCGACGGTCTTCGACGCCGGGAACATCGACGACTACGACTTCTGACGTCCGCGCGCACGGCCCCGGCCGGGTCACGCCCGGGGCCGTGCCGTCGGCGACCGACGGCCGGCCGCGCGGCGCCCCGGGCCACGCTCACCGGGCGTCTCCCCCGGGCGGCCCCGGGCTGCCGGAGCCGCCCGCGTTCAGGTGCTGCAACGCCTCGACCAGTTCGTGGCAGGCGCGCTCCACCGAGCGTCTGGTGTTGAGCTGTTCGCTGATCACGGCGGAGAGCAGGAGAGCGGTCAGCCCCAGGGTCCCGTTGAACGCCTGGAGTCTCATCATCGTCTCGATGTCGGTCAGCCTGCCGAAGGAGCCGCCCTCGTGCCGGGCCACGACGGTGGCCGTCACCGACATGAACAGCGCGCAGGGGATACCGCCCGCCAACTGGAAGCGCAGCGCCGACCAGATCAGGACCGGAAAGGCGAGGAACAGCAGGCCGACCGAGCTGAACATGATCAGCGGCGCCAGGGCGCACACGACGAGGATGAGCCCGGCGGCCTCGGCCCAGCGTACGGACGGGGGCGGCAGACGAGCGCGGTACAGCAGGAGCACCAGCGGGGTGACGAGGACGACGCCCACGGCGTCGCCGACCCACCAGGCCAGCCAGACGAGCCCGAGATGCTCGGTGGGGAGTTTGTCCGACAGCACGAGCATGCCGACGCCCGTTCCCGAGCTGATCAGCATCGCGGTCAGCGCCCCCAGGAAGACGAGGGCCAGCCCGTCGCGCAGGCGGCTCAGGCTCACCCGGAACCCCACCGCGCGCAGCATCAGCCAGGCGCAGACGGGGGCGACGGTGTTGCCGGCCATGATGCCGACGGCCTCGGCCCCGGGGGCTCCCAGGGAGAGGATGACCAGCAGCGCGCCCAGGGCGATGCCCGGCACGCACCACGGCCCGAACAGGAGGAGACAGGCCACCGCGAGGCCGGTGGGCGGCCAGATGGGCGTGACGACCGCCCCGTCGGCGGTCAGCTGCTGCGACAGCCCCAGCCGCCCGGCCGCGTAGTAGCAGCCGGCGACCAGCAGGGTCGCGCAGGTGAGGACGACCGGTCGCGGCCATGCACGGATACCCACCACAGCAGCCATCAGACACCGGCGCGGCCGGGTCAGCGAGGTGAGAGGCGCACCGTCCCGCCCTCCGGCGTAACGCCCCGCCCGTCATGGCCGACGACGAGCACGGCCGCGTCGTCCTCGTGTCCGATCAGCTCGGCGTTCTTGAGCACGGCGGCCGCCAGCGCGTCCGCCTCCATGCCGACGACGGCGGCGAGGCTCGCCAGCCGCACCACCCGTTCCAGACCCTCGTCGACGGTCAGCGACGGCCCCTCCACCACACCGTCCGTGACCAGGACGAACACCCCGCCGACGGCGAGCCGGTACCGGGTCACCGGGTAGTCGGTGCCTTCCATGACGCCCAGCGGGGGGCCGCCCTCGTCCCGGCAGACCTCCGCCCTGCCGTCCGCCGTGGCCCGGACGCAGGGGATGTGGCCGGCCCGGGCGCTCTCCAGCAGGCCGGTCGCCGGGTCGTAGCGCATGAAGGTGCAGGTGGCGAACAGGTCCTTGTTGAGGGAGAGGACCAGTTCGTTCGTGCAGGCGAGGAGGTCGCCGGGTTCGCTGGTCACCGAGGCGAGCGCCCGCAGGCCGACCCGGACCTGGCCCATGAACGCGGCTGCGTCGATGGCGTGGCCCTGGACGTCTCCCACGGAGAGGCCGATACGGCCGTCGGGGAGGGTGAAGGCGTCGTACCAGTCCCCGCCCACGTTGAGTCCCGCGTACGCGGGTGAGTAGCAGGCGGCCAGGTGGATGCCGGGTACGGCGGGCAGGTCCGCGGGGAGCATGTCGCGCTGCAGGGCGATCGCCAGCTCCACCTGCGAGCGCCGCAGCTCGGCCAGCTCCTTCGCCCGTGTGGTCAGCGAGGCCAGCCGGGCGAGCAGCTCTTCACCGTCAGGTGCGGGATGCTTGCGGAACATCGACCACTCCCCGCCAGGCCGCCTCCCGGCAGGAGCCTCTCGGCCCCCTGGACAGTGCAAGTCTGTCACCCGGGACGGAAAAGGTCATGCGGGAGCCGTCCCGGGGGCGGCGACGGGCGGGTGCGGTGCGCGCCTCGCCGAGGAGCGCTGCGGCCCCGGGAGCGAGCGGCGCGGGACGAGCACCGCCCCGCGCCGGAGCACGCGGCGCCCCGACACGAGAGCCGTCGGCGACTGCGCCTCGTCACGCCGGTCAGCGTGGCGCCCCGGCAACGGGCACCCCACGGCCACGCCCCGCCGGAAAGCACGGCGCGTTCCGTACGCTTGGCGCATGCGCATGCGGCCCACTTTGAGCTGGACCCCGGGGGCGGACCTGCCGCCGGGCACCACGGACCTCGCCCCCGTCGCCGAGGCGCTGCGCGCCGGAGGTGTGCTGGTGCTCAGCGGGGCGGGCATCTCCACGGAATCCGGCATCCCCGACTACCGGGGCGAGGGCGGGAGCCTGAGCCGGCACACGCCGATGACCTACCAGGACTTCACCGCCCACCCCGAGGCCCGGCGCCGGTACTGGGCGCGCAGTCACCTCGGCTGGCGCACCTTCGGCCGCGCCCGTCCCAACGCGGGGCACCGGTCGGTGGCGGCGTTCGGGCGGCACGGTCTGCTCACCGGCGTGATCACCCAGAACGTCGACGGTCTGCACCAGGCCGCGGGCAGCGAGGGCGTCGTGGAGCTCCACGGCAGCCTGGACCGCGTCGTCTGCCTGACCTGCGGCGACTTCAGCCCCCGCCGCGAACTGGCCCGGCGTCTGGAGGAGGCCAACGCGGGCTTCGCGCCGGTGGCCGCCGGCATCAACCCGGACGGCGACGCCGACCTCACCGACGAGCAGGTCGGGGACTTCCGGGTGGTGCCCTGCACGGTCTGCGGCGGCATCCTCAAACCGGACGTGGTGTTCTTCGGCGAGAACGTGCCGCCGGAGCGCGTCGAGCACTGCCGCGAGCTGGTGCGCGCGGCGTCCTCGCTGCTGGTCCTCGGCTCCTCGCTGACGGTGATGTCCGGGCTCCGCTTCGTCCGCCAGGCAGCCGATGCGGGCAAGCCGGTCCTGATCGTCAACCACGACGCCACCCGCGGCGACCGGCTGGCCGTCACCCGCGTCGGGCTCGCGCTGGGACCGGCCCTCACGACCGTGGCCGACCGGCTCGGCCTCTCCGTCGAGGCCGCCGCGACGGCCTGACCAGGCAACGCGCTCCCCGCCGGGGGACGAAATCTCCCCGCGTCACCCCCTTGACCGTGGTCCCCGCACTCCATACAGTCCTCGCACCTCACGAGGTACATCGATTAACCAATCGTTAACCGCTTGGTTGGAGACCACCCCTGTGCGCTCATCGCTGACGCGGCGCGAACTGCTCGCCGCCGGTTCCGGTCTGGCCGCGGCCGCTGCCCTGCCCGCTCTGTCCGGCTGCTCGTCGTTGGCGTCGGCGGACTCCGACCCGGACACGCTCGTCGTCCACACGCAGCTCGGCACCACCGCGCCGGGCTCTCCCACGTATCTCGCGGCCGTGGACCGCTTCCGCGAGGAGAACCCGGGGGTGAAGGTCAAGAACCTCGTCAACGGCGACGACCTCGCCCAGGTCTACGAGACCTCACGGCTGGCCCGCAAGGAGGCCGACGTCGTGATGGTCAACCTCTACGACAAGACGCTGGCCTGGACGGACGTGGGCGCGACGGTCGACGTCAAGCCCTACCTCGACGACTGGGGGCTGCGCGGGCGCGTGCTGCCAGCCGCGCTGGCCGACTGGACCGACGACGAGGGCCGGGTCCGGGCGTTCCCCTACTTCGCCACGAACTGGCCCGTGGCCTACAACCGGGCCCTGCTCGACCGGGCCGGGGTCGACGCGCTCCCCACCACGGGGGACCAGCTGATCGCCGCCGCCCGCAGGCTGCGTGCCAAGGGCATCGCCCCGGTGACCGTGGGCGGCAACGACTGGACCGGGCAGAAGCTGCTGGCGCAGATCATCCAGACCTTCTTGTCCCAGGACGAGGCCCGGCACGTCTACTCCACCGGTGACTTCGGCGGTCGCGGCGCGCGCCTGGGCATCGAGTACTTCACGTATCTGCGCGACGCCGGTGTGTTCGCGGACAAGGCCCAGGGCCTCACCTCCGACTCGATGACCACGCAGTTCAACACCGAGGAGGCGGCCGTGCAGTCGGCGATGTCCTCCGCCCTGGCCAAGGTGCCCGAGAAGGTGGCCCGGCACACGGAGGTCGGTGGCTGGCCCCTGGCCGACGGCGCGGCGCACGACGCTCCCACCGTCATCCGCGCCTACACCCTCATCGGTTTCTGGATCAGCCCCAACGGCGTCCGCAAGATCGAGCACGTCGAGAAGTTCCTGCGGTTCATGTACCGCCCGGACGTCGTGGCGCGGTTCGTGACGGAGAGCGGCCGGGACATGGCCCTGCGCACGGACGCCGTCAGTACCGACTTCCCGCTGGTCGGCGCGGCTCAGCGGCTCGGCTCCGAGGTGAGCCAGGTGCTGCTGCCCGACGTGTACGTGCCGCCCGCCGCCGCGCAGCCGCTGATCACCGCGACCAGCACCTCGTTCACCCGGGGCACCAGCCCGGCCCGGGTGCGCGCCGCCCTCGAGTCCGCCTACCGGTCCGCATGAGCCGCCCCGACGCCCCTGACGCCCCCGGCTCCGCCGTCCGGTCCCCCCTCGTCCCCCTCCCCCGTTCCCCCCGTACTCCGGGAGTCACCGCATGACGACGCTCACCACGACGCCGGACGGGAGCGCGGCCCCGAGGTCCGCCCCGCCCGCCTCCCCCGTCCCGGCCGCGCGCCGGCCCCGGCAGGGCGGCACCGTCCTCGCGGTGCCCGCGCTGGTGTGGTACCTGGTCTTCATGGTCGGGCCGCTGCTCGCGATCTTCGTGATCGCGGCCCTGCACTGGCCGGGCATGCTCCAGCCGGTGTCCTTCGCCGGTCTCGACAACGTCCGGGTGGTGCTGGACGACCCGGTGTTCTGGGACGCGGTCCGCAACACCGCCGTGCAACTGGCCGTCGCCGTCCCGGTGATGATCGTCTGCGCGTTCATGCTGGGGTACTACGTGGCCCAGCGGCCGCCCGGTCACCGGGTCATCCGGTACCTGCTCTTCATCCCGGGGCTGATCTCCACCCCCGCGAAGGCGATGGTCTTCTACGCGGCCCTGTCACCGGACGGCCTGCTCAACGGCGGGCTGGAGAGCGTCGGCCTCGGCTCCCTGGCCGACGCGTGGCTGGCCTCGCCGTCGACGGCCCTGGCGTGTCTCATCGTCCTGGACATCTGGGCCGGCATCGGCTTCACCGCCGTCCTGTTCGCCGCGCGGCTGGGCAGTGTGCCGGACGAGTTGGGGGAGGCCGCCCAGTTGGACGGGGCGGGGCACTGGCGGACGATGTGGTCGGTCCACTTCCCCGTCATCCGTGACTACGTCGGCGTGGTGACGATGCTCCAGTTCCTGTGGACGCTGTTCGGCTCCGCGCAGCACGTGCTGCTGCTCACGCAGGGCGGTCCCGGCACGTCGTCCACCACGCTGTCGTTCCTCGTCTACCAGAAGGCGTTCATCGCCGCCGACCTCGGCTACAGCCAGACCGTCGGCGTGCTCCTCTTCCTCCTCGGACTCGTCGGGCTGCTGACGATCCGCCGCGTCTTCCGCCAGAACTACTGATCGGAGCAGCACTGATGAAGCTCGGCAAGCGCTGGCTCCCGGCCCACATCCTGGTGTGGACGTACGCGGTGCTGCTCGTCGTCCCGCTGTACTACTTCCTCGCCTCGGCCTTCAAGTCGAACGACGAGATCTTCGCGCACCCCTTCGCCCCGCCGTCCTCCCTGGGCCTCGGCAACTTCCGCACCGCGTTCGAGAGCGCCGACCTCGGGCTCGCGGTCGTCAACTCGGCGCTGGTGACGGTGTTCTCGCTGGCGCTCACCCTGCTGCTGGCGATCCCGGCCTCGTTCGCGCTGGCGCGGTCGACCGGGCGGCTGGCGGGCGTGGTCGAGAAGGTCTTCTCGCTGGGCTTCCTGATCCCGACGTTCGCGGCGCTCTTCCCCACCTTCCTCCTCGCGGCGGCCACCGGGCTGTTCCACACCCGCGTCTTCATGGTGCTGTTCCTCCCGGCCACGGCGCTGCCGCTGTCGGTGGTGATCCTGGTGCAGTTCATGCGCACCATCCCGCCGGAGATGGAGGAGGCCGCCCGGCTGGACGGGGCGTCCACCTTCGCGGTGCTGCGGCACGTGTACACGCCCATGTGCCTGCCGGGCATCGCCACCGTGCTGCTGCTGAACTTCCTGACCTTCTGGAACGAGTACCTCTACTCACTGGTCATCATCGGCCCCGACCCGGCGCAGCGCACGGTCCAGGTGGCCCTGCCCACGCTGAAGTCGATCACCGGCACGGACTACGGCGTGCTGACGGCGGGCACGGTGCTGACCCTGGTGCCGGTGTGGCTCGTCTACACCCTGCTCCAGAAGCGCATGCAGCAGGCCCTGGTCAGCGGGGCGGTGAAGATGTGAGCGTCTCCGTCGAGCGGGCCGGTCGCCGGCCCACCATCAAGGCGGTCGCGGCGGCGGCCGGGGTGTCGACGGCCGCCGTGTCCCAGGCCTTCAACAACAAGGGCCGGCTCTCCGAGGCGACCCGGCGCCGGATCCTCGACACCGCGCTGGAGCTGGGCTGGTCGCCCAGCGCCTCCGCGGCGGCGCTGCGCAACGCGCGCACCCGCAGTCTCGCCCTGGTGGTGCGACGCCCCACCGACGTGCTGGGCTCCGACCCGCACTTCAGTGAGCTGATCACGGGCATAGAGGGCGAGTTGGCGCCGCGCGGCTACGGTCTGCTGCTGCACCTGGTCAGCGGTCACCGCGAGGAGAACGCGCTGTACGAGCGGCTCGCGGCCGAGGGCCGGGTGGACGGCGCCGTGCTCACCGACGCCCGCGACGACGACGCCCGGCCCGCGCTGCTCGCGCGCCTCGGGCTGCCCGCGGTGCTGCTCGGTTCGCCCGACGACACGGCCGTCGTCCCGCGCGTCGGACTGCGCGACCAGGGCGCTGGGATCGCCGAGGCCGTCACGCACCTGCTGGGCCTCGGCCACCGGCGCGTCGCCTACGTCAGCGGGCCGCCCGAACTCCAGCACACGCGGGTGCGCAGGGCGGCCTTCGAGGGGGCCCTGCGCGAGGCGGGGCTGCGCCCGTTCGCGGTGCTGCCCACCGATTTCAGCGAGCGGCGCGCCGTCGGTGCCACCGAGGCGCTCCTCGACTCCGCCGACCGCCCCACCGCGATCGTGTACGCCAACGACTCGATGGCGGTCTGCGGCATCGGCACCGCGCAGCGCGCCGGGCTGGCCGTCCCCCGGGACGTGTCCGTGGTCGGCTACGACAACCTGCCGCTCGGTTCCTGGCTGCACCCCCGGCTGACCACCGTCGACCAGCAGGTGCAGCGGGTGGGCGCGGCCGCCGCGCGCATGCTCCTCGCCCTGTGCGGCGAGGAGGTCGAGGACACCGCCCTCGCCGAACGGCCCCGCCTGGTCGTCCGCGAGTCCACGGGGCCCGCCCTCACCTGACCACCATCCCCGGCCGCACGCCGCGGCCACGCACCCTCCGCACCCCACCACCCGAGAAGGACCATGCGACGCCACAGCGCCCAGCTCACCCACCAGTCCGACGTCCTGCCCTGGCTCGGCGCCAACTTCTGGTCCCGCACCGGCGGCCCGCTGATGTGGCGGAACTACGACCCGGGGACCGTCCGCGAGGAACTGCGCGTGCTCGCCGACCACGGCCTGAACACCACCCGGTCCTTCTTCTACTGGCCGGACTTCCACCCGGAGCCCGACCGGATCGACGACGAACTGTGCGCGCGCTTCGAGGACTTCCTCGACGCGCACACGGAGACGGGCATGGGGACCATACCCACCTTCATCGTCGGCCACATGTCCGGCGAGAACTGGGACCCCGCGTGGCGCGGCAACCGTGATCTGTACGAGGACGTGTGGATGGTGGGCCGCCAGGCGTGGTTCGTCTCCCGCATGGCGCACCGCTTCAAGGACCACCCGGCGGTCACGGGCTGGCTGATCACCAACGAGATGCCGGGATACGGGCGGATCTACCAGGTCGACCCGCCGTCCTCGGACGTGGTGACCGCGTGGGCACAGGCGATGTGCAACGCGGTGCGGGCGACGGGCGCCAGGCAGCCGGTGTCGCTCGGCGACGGGGCGTGGGGCATCGAGGTCACCGGCCGGGACAACGGCTTCTCGCTGCGGGAGACGGCCGAGTACGTCGACTTCGTGGGCCCGCACGTGTACCGCTCGGACACCGACCGGCCGCGGCAGCACTACCGGGCCGCCTTCGAGTGCGAGCTGGCGTCGGTGACCGGACAGCCCGTGGTGCTGGAGGAGTTCGGGCTGTCCACGGACACGGTCTCGGCCGCCAACGCGGGGATCTTCTACCGGCAGACGCTGCACAACTCGCTGCTGGGCGGGGCGACCGGCTGGCTGGCCTGGAACAACACCGACTACGACGACCTGTGGGACCGGTCCCCCTACGACCACCACCCCTTCGAGATGCACTTCGGCATCACCGACTCGACCGGCGCGCCCAAGGAGCCGCTGCGGGAACTGGCCGCCTTCGCACAGGTGTTGGAGGCCGTGGACTTCCGGCGCTGCTCCCGCGCGGACGCGGACGCCGCCCTGGTCGTGCCCGCCTTCCTCGAACGGGGCTATCCCTACAGCCGCCCGGCCGACCGGCCGCTCATCTTCACCTCCCTGCACCAGGGTTACGTCACCGCGCGCGCCGCCGACCTGCCGGTGGCCCTGACCCGCGAGGCCGACGGACTGCCGGGCGAGGCCTCGCTCTACCTGCTGCCCGCCACCCGGCAGCTGACCACCCGCACCCGCAGGGAGCTGGCCCGCCGGGCCGCCGAGGGCGCCACCGTGTACCTGTCGTTCTGCTCCGGCGAGCACCCGGCCACCCGCGGCCCCTGGTTCGACGACCTCGACGGGCTGTTCGGCGTGGAGCTGCAGCTGTCGTACGGCGTCGCCGAGCCGATCGAGGACGACGTGCTGGAGATGACCTTCACCGAGGACTTCGGCGACCTGCGGGCCGGCGAGGTGCTGCGCTTCCCGGTCGCGGGGAACGAGGACAGCCGCGCCTATCTCCCCGTCGTGCCGCGTGCGGGCCGGGTCGTCGCGGTGGACGCCCACGGGCGGCCGGCCCTGATCGTGCGCGAGACGGGGGTGGGCCGGACGGTGCTCGCCACGTATCCGCTGGAGCACATGGCGGCCCGCACGGCACGCGTGAACCCCGATGTCACGCAGCGTCTCTACGCGGCGCTGGCCCAGGTGGCGGGGGTGCGGCGGCCCGTCACGGTCGCCGATCCGCATGTGTCGGCGGACGTCCTCGTCCACGCCGACGGCCGCCGCTTCGTGTGGCTGGTCAGCCAGAGTGCCGAACCGCTCGTGGTCCGTCCGGCCGCCGAGGGGAAGCTGCACGACCTGGGCGACGGCGCCCCGGTGGAGGACGTGGCGCTCGACGCGTACGGCGTAGTGGTGCTGGAGCTGCGATGACCCTGCCCCGCTACCGTGACCCCGCCGCGCCGGTGCCGGACCGCGTCCGCGACCTGCTGGGCCGCATGACCCTCGCGGAGAAGGTCGGCCAGGTCAACCAGCGCATGTACGGCTGGGACGCCTACGAACGCGCCGGGCAGGGGCACCGCCTCACCGACGCCTTCCGCGCGGAGGTCGCCGCCTTCGACGGCATGGGCGCGCTGTACGGGCTCCAGCGGGCCGACGCCTGGTCCGGTGTCGGCTTCGCGGACGGCCTCGACGCCCGGGACGGGGCGCGCACGGCGGCGGCGGTGCAGCGGTACGTCGTGGAGCGCACCCGGCTGGGCATCCCCGTCCTGCTGGTGGAGGAGATGCCGCACGGCCACCAGGCGCTGGACGGCACGGTCCTCCCGGTCAACCTCGCGGTCGGCGCCACCTGGGACCCGGAGCTGTACGCGGACGCGGTGGCCGGTGCGGCCGCCGAACTGCGGGCGCGGGGCGCGCACATCGCGCTGGTGTCCGCGCTGGACCTGGTGCGTGACCCGCGTTGGGGACGCAGTGAGGAGTGCTTCACCGAGGACCCGTACCTGGCCGCGCGGATGACCGAGGCGCTCGTCGAGGGGGCGCGGCGGGCGGGGGTGGCCGTGGTCCTCAAGCACTTCGCCGGGCAGGGTGCCACGGTCGGCGGCCGCAACAGCGCGGCGACGGAGCTGGGACGGCGGGAGCTGCACGAGGTGCATCTGGCGGCGGCCCGGGCCGGGGTGGCGGCGGGTGCGGCCGGGGTGATGGCCGCCTACAACGAGTTCGACGGTCTGCCCTGCGTCGCGAACCGGTATCTGCTGACCGATCTGCTGCGCGCGCAGTGGGGGTTCGAGGGCGTCGTCATGGCGGACGGCACCGCGGTGGACCGGCTGGTGCGGCTGACCGGCGATCCGGTGTCGGCGGGGGCGCTGGCCCTGAACGCCGGGTGCGACCTGAGCCTGTGGGACGCCTCCTTCACCCGGCTGGGCGAGGCGGTGGAACGCGGTCTGGTGTCCGAGTCGGCGCTGGACGCCGCGGTGGCGCGGGTCCTCGCGCTGAAGTTCCGCCTGGGCCTGTTCGAACAGCCCCTGCCTCCGGCCCGGTCCGAGGCCGCGGCTCTGCCGGACCCCGCCGAGCTGGGCGAGCGCGTCGCCCGTGCGTCGGTGACGCTGCTCGCCCACGAGGGCGGGGTGCTCCCGTTGTCCCGTGCGGTGCGGCGGATCGCGGTGCTCGGCCCGAACGCCGACTCGTTGTCCCAGCAGATCGGCGACTACACGGCGCCGCAGCGGCCCGGGGTGGGGATCACCGTCCTGGAGGGCATCCGTGCGGCGGCCGCGCCCGGCACCGAGGTGCTGCACGGGCGGGGGTGCGGCCTGGTGGGCGACGACGTGTCGGACGTCCCTGCGGCCGTCGCCCTGGCGGCCGGCTCCGACGTGGCCGTGCTGGTGCTCGGCGGCTCCAGTGCCCGTTCCGCGGACACGGTCTTCGACGCGAACGGAGCGGCCGTCACCGGTGCCGGAACGCCGTCCGGCATGACCTGCGGCGAGGGTGTCGACCTGGCGGACCTGGCGCTGCCGCCCGCGCAACGGGCCCTGCTGGCCGCGGTGTCGGCGACCGGAACCCCGGTCGTGGTGGTGCTGGTCCAGGGCCGCCCGCACGCCCTGCCCGAGCTGGAGGCACCCGCGGCGGCGGTGCTGAGCGCCTGGTACCCGGGACCGCGGGGCGGGCGCGCCGTGGCCGAGGTGCTGTTCGGCGACGCCGAGCCCCGCGGCCGACTGCCGGTCTCCGTGCCCCGGTCGGCCGCCCAACTGCCCGTCTACTACAACGGCAAGGACCACCGCTACCGCGGTTACGTCGACCAGAGCGCCGGTCCGCGCCACGCCTTCGGGCACGGCCTGTCGTACACGAGTGTCGTGTACGGGACGCCGAGACTGTCGCACTCCCGGGTCGGCGCGGACGCCCCGCGTCTGACCTGCCGGGTCACGGTCCGCAACACGGGGGCCCGGCAGGCCGAGGAGACGGTGCAGCTGTATGTGCGCCGACTGTCCGGGGGCACGTCCTGGCCGCGGGTGCGCGAGTTGCGGGGCTTCGTCCGCCTGAGCGTCGCGCCCGGCGACGAGGCCGAGGCGGTCTTCGAGGTGGGCCCGGACACGCTGGCCTCCGTGGGGCGCGACCTCCGGCTCGCCATGGAGCCGGGGGTGGTCGAGCTGGAGACGGGCCCGTCGTCGGACCGGACGACGGGTGCCCCCCTGGAGATCACCGACTCGGAATCGAACGCAACTTAGGCTAGCCTTCCCTTCATGGCGAAGGTTCGGCGGCTCACGCCCCAGCACCCGGAGATGTTCCGCGCCCGCGTCGTTCGGGCCGAGCGGGTCTCCCCGTCCATGCAGCGCGTCACGGTCACCGGACCGGGGCTCGGCGGCTTCCCGTGGCTGGGGTACGACCACTGGTTCCGCCTGTTCCTCCCGCTCCCCCACCAACGGGGCCTGCGCCTGCCGGAGTTCACCGGCTCGCAGTGGTGGCAGCCCTACCTCGCCATCCCGGAGGACGAGCGGCCGCACTGCGCCAACTACTCCGTGGCCGACTACCGGCGGACGTCGGCCGAGCTGGACATCGACTTCGTCGTGCACCGGGGTCCCACCGGCGAGGTGGAGGGCAGGGCCGCGATCTGGGCCTGCGGCGCCCGCCCCGGGGACGCGCTCGCCCTGCTCGACCAGGGCATCCTCTTCGACTGCCCGCGGGACGCCTCCGAGGTGACCGTGGTGGCCGACGAGACCGGACTGCCCGCCACGGCGAGCATCATGCGCTCGCTGCCGGAAGGCACCGTGGGACGCCTCATCCAGGAGATCCCCACCGACGCCGACCGCCGCGAGCTGAACGCCCCGCCCGGTGTGGCCGTCTCCTGGGTCGTACGGCGGGACGCCACCGCGGTCCCCGGCGCCGCCGCGCTGCGCGAACTGCACCGGCTGACCCGCGCCGACGCGGCGGGATACGCCTTCGTCGGCGAGTCGACCCTGGCCACCGAGGGGCGCAGGCACCTGCACCGGCTGGGTCTGCCGAAGGAGCGCATCACCTTCTCGGGGTTCTGGAAGCACGAGGCGATGGCGGCGGTCTGACCCCGGCCGTGCCCGCTACGCCTGGGCGCCCTTGACGCGTTCGTAGTGCCGCCGGGCCTTCATCCGGTTCCCGCACTCGGCCATGGAGCACCAGCGGGCGCTGTTGGGCTTGCTCCGGTCCAGCAGGAAGCGCCGGCAGTCCGGATTGCCGCACGGCTTGAGCCGTCCCGGCCGGGTCTCCTCGACGTGCGCCCAGGTCAGCAGCAGCTCCACGGCGAGGCGGTGCGCGTCAGGGACCCGTAGGGCCCATTCCAGCCTGCCGCCCTCGAAGGCCGGCACCTTGCTGACGCCTTCGAGGAACTCGCTCAGGCACTCCGGCTCCCGCCGCCCCCGGACGACGTCCTGGAGGGCGTCCCGCGCGGCGACCAGGAAGGCGACCTCCTCGTCCGACCCGGCCCCTCCGTGGCCGCGCACCCAGGCCCGGCCCTCGGCGGGCGTACCCAGAGCGTCGCTCACCGAGGCCCGCACGACGGGAGTCGTGTTGAGCAGTTCCAGGAGGACGTCCTCCGCGGCCGTGTCGGCCACCGCCTTCACCCCTAACCGTTTCCGCGACATTGGCAGGTTACAACAGCCCTACCTAACCCCATAACTCCTCTTGACAGGTTAGCCCGAGGAGTGCTGGACTCTACCTAACCGCCAAAACTGACTTTAGGGGTTGCCATGAGTGTCGCCGTGCACCACAGGACCGCCACCGTCGACGGCCTGGACGTCTTCTACCGGGAGGCCGGTGACCCGCAGGCGCCGGCCGTCGTGCTGCTGCACGGCTTCCCGACGAGCAGCCGCATGTTCCGCGACCTGATCCCGAGGCTCGCGGACACCCACCACGTGATCGCACCCGACATGATCGGCTTCGGGTACTCGTCCGCGCCCGCGGCGGACGCGTTCGACTACGACTTCGACTCCCTCACGGACGTGACCGTCGGCCTCCTGGACCGGCTCGGTGTGGAGCGCTTCGCGGTGTACGTGCAGGACTACGGGGCACCGGTGGCGTGGCGCATCGCCGTCCGGACCCCGCACCGCATCACCGCGATCGTCACGCAGAACGGCAACGGCTACACCGACGGCTTCGTCAAGGAGTTCTGGGACGGACTGTTCGCCTACACCGACGACCCGACCCCCGAGACGGAGGCTCCCGCCCGGGCCGCGCTGGCCCCCGAGTCGATCCGCTGGCAGTACCTGAACGGGGTCCCCGACCAGAGCCTCGTCAGCCCCGACACCTGGACCCTCGACCAGGCCCTGCTCGACCGGCCGGGCAACGACGCCGTACAGCTCGCGCTGTTCCGCGACTACCCGACCAACGTAGACCTCTACCCCCGTCTCCACCAGTACTTCCGCGACACCCGGGTGCCGCTGCTGGCCTGTGGGGCGCGAACGACGAGATCTTCGGCCCCGAGGGCGCCCACGCGTTCCGGCGCGACCTTCCGGACGCCGAGATCCACCTGCTGGACACCGGGCACTTCGCCCTGGAGACCCACCTGGAGGAGATCGCCGGTCGCATGCGGGACTTCCTCGCCCGGACTACGACCTCACAAAGGCCAGCAGGTCGGGGTTGATGACCTCCGGGTGGGTCGAGAGCATGCCGTGCGGGAGCCCTTCGTACGACTTCAGGGTGCCGTTCGCCAGGAGTTCGACCGACTTCGGGGCCGCGTCCGCGTAGGGCACGACCTGGTCGTCCGTTCCGTGCGCGACGAGGACCGGGACGTCGATCCGCTTGAGGTCGTCGGTGAAGTCGGTCTCCGAGAACGCCGCGATGCACTCGTAGTGGGCGTTGGCCGCGCCCATCATCCCCTGCAGCCACCAGTGGTCGATCAGCCCCTGGGAGACCGTCGCGCCCTCCCGGTTGAAGCCGTAGAAGGGACCGGACGGCACGTCGATGTAGAACTGCGCGCGGTTGGCGGCGAGGGCCGCTCGAAACTCGTCGAAGACCTCGATCGGCAGGCCCTCGGGGTTGGTCCCGGACTTCACCATCACCGGCGGGACGGCGCTGACCAGCACGGCCTTCGCCACCCGGCCCGGCTCGGCGCGCGCCACGTAGCGCGCGACCTCGCCGCCGCCGGTGGAGTGCCCGATGTGCACGGCGTCCCGCAGGCCGAGGGCCTCGGTCAGCGCCGCGACGTCGGCGGCGTAGGTGTCCATGTCGTGGCCGGTGGAGGGCTGGTCCGAGCGTCCGTGGCCACGGCGGTCGTGGGCGATCACGCGATAGCCGTGGGAGAGGAAGAACAGCATCTGGTTGTCCCAGTCGTCGGCACTGAGTGGCCAGCCGTGGTGGAAGACGATCGGCAGACCGGCGCGCGGGCCCCAGTCCTTGTAGAAGATGTTCGTGCCGTCGGAGGTGGTGACCGTGCCCATGGCTGATCCTTCCGCGTGTACGACGTGTACGACTGAACCGCCAGCCACCTTACGCCGATAACCGACATAGCTCACTTTTCACCCGTAATGATCAGATCGCGAAGAAGCCGGATGACGGAGGAAGCCATGGCAGCGGGGCCGCACAGGGTGGGCTTCCTCGTGTTCGACGGCATGAAGCTGCTCGACCTGTCGGGACCGGCGGAGGTCTTCAGCGAGGCCAACAGGTTCGGCGCCGACTACCGGCTGAGCATCGTCTCCGCGGACGGGTCGCCGGTGTCCTCGTCCATCGGCATGACGGTCACGGCGGACACCGACGCACAGGCCGCCGACTGCGACACGCTGGTCGTGGTCGGCGGCGACGCGTTGCCCGGCTCCCCCGTGGACCCCGCTCTCCGCGCGGCCGCGAAGGCACTGGCGGACCGGGCGGGGCGCATCGCCTCGGTGTGCACCGGCGCCTTCGTGCTGGGCGCGGCCGGGCTGCTGGAGGGCAGGCGTGCGACGACGCACTGGCAGCACACCACGACGCTGGCCCGCCGCTGTCCGGCGACGCGGGTCGAGGCCGACGCGCTCTTCGTGAGGGACGGCAGCACCTACACGTCCGCCGGCGTGACCGCGGGCATCGACCTCGCCCTCGCCCTGCTGGAGGAGGACCACGGTCCCGCCGCGGCCCGCGAGGTCGCCCGCTCGCTGGTGGTGTACATGCAGCGGGCCGGCGGCCAGTCGCAGTTCTCCGCCTCGCTCCAGGGCCCCGCTCCCCGCACGCCCGTGCTGCGACTGGTCCAGGAGGCGGTGCAGGGCGACCCCACGGCGGACCACGGCCTGGAGGCGCTCGCCGCCCGGGTGCGGGTCAGTCCGCGGCACCTGACGCGCATGTTCCGGGCCGAGCTGGACACCACGCCGATGAAGTACGTGGAGCTGATCCGCTTCGACTTGGCCAAGGCCCTGCTCGACGCCGGGCACAACGCCACCGAGGCCGCCACCCGTTCGGGCTTTCCGAGCTACGAGAGTCTGCGCCGGGCCTTCTCCCGGCATCTCGGGCTGTCCCCCATCAGGTACCAGCAGCGCTTCGCCACCACCGCGCGGGAGTCATGACCGGTTCCGAGGGGTTCATGGCCATCGGGCAGCGGACGCGGCCCGGCCGTCCGGCGGAGGGTGGGAACCGACACGACAGGCACCGTCCCGGGAGGACCACCATGACGGAGACCATCGCCGGAATCGACATCCCCGACAGCTCGCTGGCGCGGGAGGCGACCGAACTCGTCCGTGACACCACACCGCCGCTGATCTTCCACCACTCGCGCCGCGTCTACCTGTTCGGCAGCCTCCAGGCCGCCGCCCTCGGGCTGCGGCCGGACCCGGAAATGCTGTACGTCGCCGCGCTCTTCCACGACACCGGTCTGGTGCCGCCCTACCGCGGCGACGACCAGCGCTTCGAGATGGACGGCGCGGACCAGGCGCGGGCCTTCCTGCTGGCCCACGGCGTGCCCGAGGCCGACGCGAACACCGTGTGGACGGCCGTCGCGCTGCACACCACCCCGGAGGTCCCCTACAAGCTGGCCCCGGAGATCGCGGCGACCACCGCGGGCGTCGAGACGGACGTGCTCGGTCTGAACCTGGCCCGCATCACCCGGGCGGAGATCGACGCGGTCACCGCCGCCCACCCCCGTCCGGACTTCAAGAAGCAGATCCTCCAGGCGTTCACGGACGGGTTCCGGCACCGCCCCGACACCACCTTCGGCACGGTGAACGCGGACGTCCTGGAACACTTCGTGCCGGGCTTCCGGCGCACGGACTTCGTCGAGGTGATCGAGAACTCCGCCTGGCCGGAGTGACCCCTTCTCAGGGCGCCTGGGGCCGGGGGTTCCTGCGCGGGGAGAGGGTGGCGTTGGGGAGCACGGGTGCCGGGAGGCGGTCACCGGGGTAGCCCTCGACCCGGCCGAAGCGGCCGGTGTCGTTCTCCCAGTCCGCGCGGGCCTCCACGATCTCGTCGTGGGACCGCCCGACGAAGTTCCACCACATGATGATCTCCTCCGGGAAGGGCGGACCGCCCAGCACCACCAGCCGGGCGGCCGCGGGCGCCTCGTTCGTCAGGGTGAGAGCCCGTCGTCCCGGCCCGGCGTACGCCAGTTCGGCGGGGCGCACGACCGTGCCGTCGAGGCGTATGTCGCCGCTGTCGACGAGGACGCCGTGCTCGAAGCCGGGGTCGACGTCGAGGCTCACGGTGGCGCCCGGGTCCAGGGTCACCTCGGCGCCGAGCAGGGGCGTGAAGGTGCCGACCGGCGAGGTGTCCCCGGCGAGCGTGCCGAGGAAGACGCGCGCCTCGCCGCCGTCCAGGGCGACCGGGGCGGGCACGTGGTGCTGGAAGTCGGGGGCGGTGTCGCGGTGCTCCGAGGGCAGCGCCACCCAGAGCTGGACGCCGTGCAGGACCGTGGTGTCCGGCGTGGCCACCTCGGAGTGGCTGATGCCGTGGCCGCCCGTCATGAGGTTCACCTCGCCCGGCCTGACGAACGCGTGGCTGCCCAGGCTGTCCCGGTGCTCGATCACCCCGCTGAACAGCCAGCTGACCGTCTGCAGGCCGATGTGCGGGTGGGGCGCGACGTTCATGCCGCCCGACTCCGGGACCTCGTCGGGGCCGTAGTGGTCGGCGAAGCACCAGGCGCCGATCAGCGTCCGGGCCCGCTGGGGCAGGGTGCGGCGCACCTTCATGGCGCGCGGACCGCCGAGCGGGACGTCCCGCGCGGTCAGGATCTCCACGCCGACCGCGGGCGCCCCGTCCTCCCCTGCCCCGCACCTGACTTCGGCGGGACGCGCTTCCGTGTTGCTCACCGCTCGGTCCTCCCACTCGGCCCACTCGGCCCACTCGGCCCACTCGGCCCCGAAAGTTTCACTTTCAACTTCTGTGGTTCGATGATAGGACGTGAGAAACGCCGGCGCGCAACGGAGGGCACCCCACATGACGCAGACGCCAGTACGCACCGAGGCAGTCGTCCCCGGAGGCACTGACGAGCGACGCGTGTTCATCGACAAGCAGAGCCCCGCGGCCTACACCGCGCTGCGCGCCACGGCGGAGGCGGTCCGCGGTGTCGCCGACGCGGCCGGGCTCGACCGGACCCTCGTGGAACTGGTCAACATCCGCGTCTCGCAGCTCAACGCCTGCGCCTACTGCCTCAACACGCACACCAGGGCCGCGCTGCGGGGCGGCGAGACGACCCAGCGGCTCGGGGTGCTCCCGGCCTGGCGCGACACCGAGCTGTTCTCGCCCGCGGAACGCGCCGCGCTCGGCCTCGCCGAGGCCACCACGCACCCCGCCGACGCGGGCGCGCAGAGCGCTGCGTACGCGGCGGCGCGGGGTGTCCTGTCGGACGACCAGATCTCCGCCGTGATCTGGGTGGCGATCACCATCAACGCCTTCAACCGGGTCTCCGTCCTGAGCAAGCACCCGGTGCGCGGCGCCTCGCGCGCCTGACCGCCGGCATGTGCGCCCGGTCCGAGGGGTCCGGCGACGGCGACATCCGCCGGACATTCGTACAAGACCCGTGACCGGCACCGGGCGCACCCTTCCGGCATGAGTCAGTTCGACGCCGATCTCTCGCACGGCATGCACGTGGTGCACGACGGCCCGCCGCAGGCGCCGCCCATCCTGCTCATCCATGGTTCCGGCGCCTCGGGCGCCTCGTGGGACCCGGTGGTCCCGGCGCTGGCCGAGCACCGCCACGTCCTGCGCATCGACCTCCCGGGCTGCGGCAAGTCCCCGCCCACCCCGTCGTACGACGTGCCGTTGCAGGCGGGCCGGGTGGCGGCGCTCCTGGACGACCTGGGGCTGCGGTCCGTGACGGTGGCCGGCCACTCCAGCGGCGGCTACGTCGCCACGGCGCTCGCGGAGCGGCGTCCCGACCTGGTCGGGGCGATCGCCCTGGTCAGCACGGGTCCGAGTCTGGACGCGCTCCTCCCCCAGCCGATGATCCTCCGGCTGCTGCTGGCACCGCCCTTCGGCCCGCTGCTGTGGCCGCGGCGCACGGACGCGATGCTCCACAAGGCGATCGCGGCGACGGCCGCCGGACCCGTGGACGTCCCGGAGGCGATGATCGACGACGTGCGGGACATCTCGTACCGCTCGTTCAGAACCGTGTCGCGCGGGAACACCGCCTACCTCGCCGAGCGCGGCGTGCCCGAGCGCCTCGCCGCCCTCACCGTCCCGGTGCTGGTGCTCTTCGGTGCCGCCGACCCGCGCTGGGACCCGTCGTCGGCGCACCGGTACGAAGCCGTGCCGAACGCGCGGCTCGAACTGCTGCCGGGCGTCGGACACCTGCCGCCGCTGGAAGCGCCCGGGCCGACCGGCGAGTTGCTGCTCGGCTTCAGCGCCCTGGACGCGGACCTCCCGGCCGCCGGCCCCGAGACCTAGACTGGTCGCGTGTTGTCCACGGAGGCACCGAACGGGGCGCCGCCCGACTGGTCGATCGTGGACGTCGCGGTCCCGCGTCCCTCGGCCCGGCTCGCGGGCGTCAGCATGGCCGGGTTCAGTCAGCAGGTGTCCGCCTTCGCGGACATCGCCATGGTCGCGCATCCGTCCGTCACCCTGCTCATCGACCTCAGCGACGGGGACGGCATCCTGTACAGCGCCCGGGGCCGGCACGGGCACGGCAGCTTCGTCGTCGGGCTCGCGCCGGGGAATCTCAGGGCGGCGGGCCGGATGGGCACATGCCTGCAGATCCGGCTGGAACCGGCGGTGGCGGCCGCGGTGCTCGGCCCGGCGGCGGCGCTCGGCGGGAGGGTGGAGTCGTTCGAGGACGTGTGGGGCCGCGAGGCGGAGCGGGTCCACGACGAGTTGCGCGCCGCCGGGCCGTGGGACGAGCGGTTCGCGCTCGCGGCGGGCCTCCTCCGCCGACGCATCGCGGACCGGCCGCCGGTCGACCCCGAGGTCGCCCACACCTGGCGGACGACGCTCGGCAGCCGGGGGCGCGTACGGGTCGACGGTCTGGCCGAGGAGGTCGGCTGGAGCCGCAAGCGGCTGTCGGCGCGGTTCCACGCCCAGCTCGGCATCACGCCCAAGCGGGCCGCCCGACTGGTGCGGTTCGACCACGCCGCCCACTTGCTCGCGGCGGGCCTGGCCCCGGCCTCGGTCGCGTTCGAGAGCGGCTACGTCGACCAGTCCCACCTGCACCGGGAGGTCAAGGCCTTCACCGGGCTGACCCCCACGGCGGTGGCCGGCGCCCCGTGGCTCGCGATCGACGACGTCGCGTGGCCGGGTTCGTCACCGGTGCCGCCCAGGGGCTCCATGGAGTCCGCGGGGGCCGCACCGCGTCGAATGGCACCTCCCGTCAGGGCGTGGAATCGTGGACGGACGGCATCCACGGGTGCCCGCTGACACGCACGCGCCCGGAACAGACGTCTTCCGAAGGAGGCACGCATGTCCTCGAAGCGACGCCGGAAGAAGAAGGCACGCCGCAACCACCCCGCCAACCACGGACGGCGGCCCCAGTCCTAGGGAAGCCGTCCGGTGCGTCCCCCCGGCCCACGGTGGCCGGGGGGACGCGGCCGGGGTGGTGGGCAGGTGGTGTCCCGGAGGGTTTCGGCCCGCCCGAGCAGCGTGTCCGACGGCCCGGAATCCACGCACCGGAGTTGACCCCATGAAGATCGACCTCACCAGCGTCTTCGTCGACGACCAGACGCATGCCCTGCGCTTCTACACCGAGACGCTGGGCTTCCTGAAGAAGCACGACGTGCCGGTGGGGGCGGAGGGCGACCGGTGGCTGACCGTGGTTTCTCCCGAGGCCCCCGACGGGACCGAGCTGCTGCTCGAGCCGTCCGCCCATCCCGCGGTGCGGCCGTACCGGACGGCGTTGGCCGAGGACGGCATCCCGGCCGCGTCGTTCACCGTGGACGACGTACGGGCGGAGTACGACAGGCTGCGCGGACTCGGGGTGCACTTCACCCAGGACCCGCTGGAGATGGGCTCGGTCACCATGGCGGTCCTCGACGACACCTGCGGCAACCTGATCCAGATCATGCAGGTCCAGTAGCGTCGGGACGTCACCCGCGGGGCGGGCGGAACTGGGGACCGTAGGTGCCACGGGCGCCCGGGATTCCGGTTTCCATCAGCTCCAGCGCGGGGCCCTCCAGCCCGCGCATCGTCCGCACGGCCGAGCCCAGGGTGCGCGCGTCGCCGTGGTCCCAGGCCGCCTCCAGGGTGCTCAGCACCTTGGCGTAGGCGGCGTCGAACCGGTCGAGGAGGTCCGCCGCCTTCCGCGGCGGGTCGGGCCAGCCGCCGGCCGGGACGCGGGCCATGGGGCGTGCGTCGGGGAAGGGCACGGGGGCACCGGTGAACCGCCAGCCGTCGTCGTCCTGGCGCAGTTGCCGTCCGTGGTAGATCTCGCCGAACGCGTAGTAGTGGGCCGGGTGGTCGTCGCCGAAGGCGTCTTCGGGGGAACTGGTGGTGCCCTCGCCCTGCTCCTTGATGATCTCGATCGCCCGCTCGACGCCGTCGAGGTCGGTGACGGGTTGCAGGACGTCGGAGCCGATGTGCTGGGACAATTGCCCGCGGGCCGACAGCGCGGGCGCCGTGGACCGGAAGGCGCGCAGCAGGTCGTCGTAGAAGTGGCCGATGCTGGGTGAGTTGTTCACGCCGCGGGCGAGGGGCTGCTCCGGTGCTTCGATCGCCATCATCACGTCGTGTACGAAGGCCCTGGTGAGGCCCGAGAGGTAGACGTTCACCCCGTCGCGCACCCCGCCGGGGAGGGGGCCGGGGTAGGCGAGGGCCGCGTCCGTGATCCGCGGCCGGCCGCCCACGGCCACCAGCAGGTTGCAGACGACGCCCATGTGGTACATCTCGTCGCCGATGATGCGCCGGATCAGCCGTGCGACGTGGCTCGTGCGGTCCCCGACGGACCACCATCCGCACAAGTACGGCGGGATCGTGGCGAGTTCGAGTGCCACGGCGACCTGCAGGGCCTCCCGCAGCCAGTCGACGCCGCGGCCCTCCTCGGGGACGGCGAGCAGCCCTGCCACGGACCGGCAGCCGGACACGGTGCCTTCGGGCCGCCCGGCCGTCCGGGCGGGGGCGGCGGCCGAGACGGGGGTGGCCGCCGAGACGGGGGCTGCCGCCGTCAGGACGGCCGACGCCATGAAGCTCCTCCGCCCGAACGGACCGCCCGTCCCCGACGGTTCCTCGCGCACACCAGTCACCCGCACTCCCTCTCCGAGCTCTCCGAGCCGACACCCGTCTCTGACCGAGACGTCCGGATTCCTCCGACGGCTGGCGAAACTAGCAGCGACGAGGCCGTTTCCCGGGCGGGCGGCACCGAGCGGACCATCCTCTACCCGGTCGGCCCTGTGGTCCTTCGGTTCAGGAGGTCCCGGCGCGGCAGGATCGACCGGTGCGGAGGTTCCTCGCGGCGCCGGTGATGACGGAGTCGAGTCGGTCCCGGGTGCCGACCAGTTCGGTGATCCGGCCCTCGACGCGGTCCCGCTCCGTGGACAGGCGGTCGAGCAGTTCCGGCGTGGCCCTGCCGTCGACCGCGTACGGCATGAGTTCGACGATGGTCCGGCTCGACAGGCCCGCGGCGTAGAGCTGCTGGATCAGCCGGACGTGGTCGACCGCGCTCTCGGGGTAGTGCCGCTGGCCGCTGTGGCTGCGCTCCGCGACGAGCAGTTCCTGTTCCTCGTAGTAGCGCAGCGCCCGCACGCTGACGCCTGTTCTGGCGGCGAGCTCCCCGATGCGCATCCCGCGCCTCCTCTCCGGATCCGGGCCGTGCGACTTGCCCCTCACGTCAACGTCAGGTTTTAGCGTAACTCCCGAGGGCCCCACCCAGTCCTGGGCCCCACTCCCCCACCCCCTGCGACCAGCAGAAAGAAGGGCCAACTCCATGAGCGCACCCGTCAGCGCGACCTCCGGCGTCGTCGCCGCCACACCGGTCGTCTCGGTCAAACCCGTCGTACTGCCCGCACCCGAGCGCGGCGAGGACCTGCGCCTGCGGGTGTCCGCGCCGGTGACCGGGCACGGCCTGCCCGTCGTCCTCCTCGCGCACGGCTTCGGCTCGTCGCTCGACGGCTACGGCCCGCTCGCCGACCACTGGGCCGCGCACGGCTTCGTGGTGGTCCAGCCCACCCATCTCGACTCCCGGACCCTGGGCCTGGCCGAGGACGACCCGCGCAGGCCGGGCCTGTGGCGCTCGCGCGTCGAGGACATGAAGCGGGTCCTCGACCACCTGGACACGGTGGAGGCGGCCGTCCCCGGCCTGGCCGGACGGCTGGACCGGACCCGCGTCGCGGCGGCCGGCCACTCCTTCGGCGGCCAGACGGCGGGCATCCTGCTGGGCCTGCGCGTCCGCGACCCCGCCACCGGTCGGGCGGCGGACCTCTCCGACCCCCGGGTCAAAGCGGGCGTGCTGCTCGCGACGGCCGGCGCCGGAGGCGACGCCCTGACGCCGTTCGCCGCCGAGAACCTCCCCTGGCTGCGGCACCCCGACTTCACGCACATGACCGCCCCCGCCCTCGTGGTCTCGGGCGACAAGGACGACCTCCCGTTCACCGTCCGCGGCGCGGACTGGACGGCCGACCCGTACGCCCTGAGTCCCGGCGAGAAGAGCCTCCTGACGCTCTTCGGCGCGGAACACTCCCTCGGCGGCATCTCCGGCTACGAAGCCGCGGAGACCACCGACGAGAACCCCGCCCGCGTCGCCCTGATCCAGCGGGTCACCCTCGCCTACCTCCGCCACGCCCTCGACATCGACAGCACCGCCTGGACGACGGCCCAGCAACACCTGTCCGGGGGCACGCATCCGCTCGGACGGCTCGAGTCCAAGTGAGCCTCCGGCCGTGCCGGTGTGGTCGCGCCCCTCCGTCGGCGCGGGTCTCCTCGTCCCGACGGCCCCCGGCCTCGGACCGGGCAGAATGCCCGCTGTGAACCACGTCCTGTGCGGCCTCGCCGCCAACCCCGCGCTGCCGGTCGAGTTGGTCGACCGACTGATCGCGGCCGCTGACGCCGACATCGCCGAAGAACTGGCGGGTCGCGAGGATCTCGGCCGCGCACAGGTGCTCGCCCTGGTCTCGGGCGTACCGGAGGGCGCGATCCGGCTCGTGCACGAAGGGCGCCTGACCGAGGCGGACATCGATCCGGTGAAGCGGCCGGACGCCGCCCTCGCGCTGCTCGGCGAAGGCGGCGGTGACCCTGGGTGGGCCCGCCTGCTCGCGGGCGATCCGGACCACGCCCGCCGGGAGAAGCTGGCCGCCTGCCCGCGCCTCCCACCCGACGTGGTCGAGGCACTCCTCGCGGACACCGACCTGGGCGTCGTCGCGGAGCTGGCGTTGTGCGGCGGGCGGGACGTCGCCGTCCGGCTCGCGGCCCATCCGCACACGGAGGTCCGCCGCGCCGTCGCGGCCAACGAGGCGACCCCGCCGGTCCTGCTGGCGGCGCTGCTGACCGGTTCGGGACTGCCTTCCGCACGGCGCTGCCGGGTCTGCGACCAGGAGAAGGTCCCGTTCGTACATCACCCTGAATGCCCGCGTCCCGACTGCGACTTGCCGCCGGGGGCGTGCTGCGACGGCTCCCACGAGTCCGCCCTGCACGACATCCAGGAGGCGGCACTGCGCAACCCTGCCACGCCCGCCGAGGCCGCCGCCGGTTTCGCCGATCACCCTTCGGCCCTGCTGCGTCAGACGCTCGCCACCCGCTCGGACCTGACCCGGGAGGTGAGCGCCCGACTCCTGGCGGACCCCCTGCCCGGAGTCCGCGAGGAAGCCGCCGCGAACCCGGCGGTCGACGGCGCCCTGCTGCGCGCGCTGTCCGGCGATCCGTCGCACCCGGTACGGCGTGCGGTCGCGCACCATCCCGACGTGCCCCTCGACGTGCTCGTCCACGTGGCCGGGTGCACCCGGATCGGCCCCACCCTGCTGCCCCGGATCGCCACCGCCTCCCCCGCCGAGGTCGAGGAACTGGCTCGGTCGTCGGACCCGGCGGCACGGATGCTGCTGGCGCAGCGGCGCGACCTGCCGGCCCGGATACGCGACACGCTGGCCGCCGACGCCGACGCGAAGGTGGCCAAGTCCCTCGCCACGGACCCGGAACTGTCCGAAGCACAGCTGCGCGCCATGGTGGACCGGCACGGAAGCCGGGTCGTCGCCAAAGTGGCCGCCAACCCCAGCGCTCCCGCCGCCCTGTTGGAGGAGATCACCCGGCACGGGAAACCGGCACGCAAGGCACTCCGCGAGGTCGCCCGGAACTCCCGGGCGACGGCCACCGCCCTGCTCGCCTGCCTGGCGGACGAGCAGGGGCGCGTCCGGGCCGCCGGCCATCCGGCCCTTCCCCAGCCGGTTCTCCTGGGACTGCTGGACGATGCCGACTGGCAGGTGGTGGAGGCGGCGGCCGGCAATCCGTCGTTGCCGAGCGCCGTGATGGAGGAACTGATCAACCGGCTCTGCCCGGCGCCCGCTTCGCCGTCGACACACTCTTGACACGGTCACGTCGACCGCTTGTATGGTCTAGTCCAACAGAACTCACCGCTCCGTTTAAGGAGTTGAGCCCTGCCGGGGTCCCACACCCCTGCGGGGACGGTGAGTGCGCGTCACCTTCGCGCCTCCTGGCCCCACCCACGAGAGGCCGTACTCGGCGTGCGCGCGGTCCCCCCACACACGGCCGCGCATGCCCCGGGACGGCCGGATGTGAAGGAGTTCCCATGCACGCACGTCGCAAGACCGCCGCCCTGATCGGCGCGGCCCTCGCCCCTGTCGTGGCCGTGAGCCTGCCCGCCTCCTCGGCGAGCGCGCACGGCTACATCTCCGACCCGCCCAGCCGTCAGGCCCAGTGCGCCGCGGGCACGGTGTCCTGCGGTGACATCACGTACGAGCCGCAGAGCGTCGAGGGCCCCAAGGGCCTGACCAGTTGCAGCGGCGGCAACAGCCGCTTCTCCGAGCTGGACGACGACAGCAAGGGCTGGAAGGTCACTCCGGTGTCGAAGACCACGACGTTCTCGTGGCGGCTCACCGCGCAGCACGCCACCAGCACCTGGGACTACTACGTCGGCGGTCAGCGGATCGCGCAGTTCGACGACGGCGGCGCGAAGCCGGACGCGGTGGTGAACCACCAGGTCGACTTCGGTGGTCTGACCGGGCAGCAGAAGGTCCTGGCCGTCTGGAACGTCGCCGACACGTCCAACGCCTTCTACGCCTGCATCGACGTCAACGTCGGCGGCTGACGGGCCCGGTGGAGCGGTCCAGGAGCGACGGCCCCCCTTCCCGGGGTGCGCGGTCGCTCCCCCCTCCGCCCTGCCCGCGCCGCCCTCCCTCCCCCCACATCGAGCAGGAGTCACCGTGCAGCACCGCAAGCTCGCACTGCTGGCCGCCACCGGCGCGGCCGCCGCCCTGTGCACCCTGACCATGGCGCCGTCGGCCGTCGCCGAGAAGTCCGAGACGCCGGGCACCCGGGCCGCCGCCGAATTCGTGGTCAGCGAGGCCCAGTTCAACCAGATGTTCCCGAACCGGAACTCCTTCTACACCTACAGCGGCCTCACCGCCGCGCTCAGCGCCTACCCGGGGTTCTCGAACACCGGCAGCGACACGGTGAAGAAGCAGGAGGCAGCCGCCTTCCTCGCCAACGTCAGCCACGAAACCGGCGGCCTGGTGTACGTCGTGGAGCAGAACACCGCCAACTACCCGCACTACTGCGACGCCTCCCAGCCATACGGCTGCCCGGCCGGCACCGACAAGTACTACGGACGCGGGCCCGTCCAGCTGAGCTGGAACTTCAACTACAAGGCCGCCGGTGACGCCCTCGGCATCGACCTGCTCAACAATCCCGACCTGGTCCAGAACGACTCGGCCGTGGCCTGGAAGACGGGCCTGTGGTACTGGAACACCCAGTCCGGGCCCGGCACCATGACCCCGCACGACGCCATGGTCAACGGCGCCGGGTTCGGGGAGACCATCCGGTCCATCAACGGCAGCCTGGAGTGCGACGGACGCAATCCCGCCCAGGTCCAGAGCCGGATCGACAACTACGAGCGCTTCACCCAGCTCCTCGGTGTCGAGCCCGGCGGCAACCTGAGCTGCTAGCGGGCCGAGCCCGACCCGTCCGCCCCCTCGTGCCCACGGCGTGCCCGGTCGCGAGGGGGCCGCGGCGCGTCACTCCCCCGGCCCGTGGTCCGCCCCCGGCGCACCGAGCCGCGCGAGGTCCTCGGCGTCCGGCTCTTCCAACAGGAACCCCGCACCGCCCTCCAGCATCCCGGCGATCTCGGCCGAACGCGGGAGCATCGTCTTCTCGTACGCGCGCACGGCATCGTCGACGGTGGCGGAGCCGGCCAGGGCGAGCGCCAGCTCCGCGCCGTCGAGCATGGCGAGGTTGACGCCGACGCCGAGTGGCGGCATCAGGTGCGCGGCGTCTCCCAGGAGGGTCACGCCGGGCGTGTGCGGCCAGGTGTGCGGCACCGGCAGCGCGAAGAGCGGGCGGTCGACGTAGGCGCCGTCGTTCTCCGTGATCAGGCGGAGTATCCGCGGTGACCAGCCCGCGTACTCGGCGAGGAGCCGTGCGCGGATGCCGTCGGTGTCCTGCGGACGCAGACCACTCGCCGCCATCCAGTCCAGGGCGGCCCTGCGCATGATGTAGACGCGCATGTGTCCACCGCTGTTGCGCTGCGCGAAGAGGCCGCGCTCGCCGTCGGCCACGTGGGCACTGCCCCGGCCGACCAGTTCGGACAGCTCCGGATGCGCGGATTCCATCGCGTCGAACCACGCTTCGAGGAAGCCGACGCCGGTGTAGCGCGGTACGGCGTCGGACACCGCCGCCCGGACGCGGGAGAAGGCGCCGTCCGCTCCGATCACCAGGTCCGTCTCCACGGTGCTTCCGTCGGTGAACGTCAGCGTCCGCGGCCCGTCGGCCGTACCGCCCACCGATGCCAGAGCGTGCCCCCACCGCACCGTCCCGGCGTCGAGCGAGCGCAGCAGGAGGTCCCGGAGCTGACCGCGGTCGATCTCGGGGCGGGCCGTCTCGCCCGCGTCCGGCAGCCGGTGACCGAGGAGTCGCCCCGCGTTGTCGAAGCGCCGCTCCTCCTGGCTCTCGCACCGGGCGAGCGCGAAGAACTCCTCCAGCAGGCCCGCTTCGCGGAGCGCGAGCTGGCCGTCCTCCTCGTGCAGGTCCAGCGAGCCTCCCTGGTCCCGGGAGGCGGCGTCCGGATCACGGTCGTACACCGTCGCCGCGATGCCGTGCCGCCGCAGGACGCGGGCGCAGGTGAGTCCGCCCGGGCCCGCGCCGATGATGCTGATCCGTGCGGTCGTGGGAGTTGGAGCGTGCATGACGGCTTCCTTCCGTTGGTGGCTTCCCCCGTGGAACCACCAAAGCAGAAACGAGTGAGAAACTGCAACTGTTCCAGTTTCTCAGTCGGTCGGACTTCTGCCTGAAGCCGCTTTCTGTGTCGTTTCAGTTGTGCGTTAGAGTGGCGCCATGCCCGACTCCCCGACTCCAGGCCGTCGCGAGCGCAAGAAGGCCGCGACCAGGCAGGCCATCGCCGACGCCGCACTCGAACTCTTCCTGGAGCACGGGTTCGACCGGGTCAGCGTCCGCGACGTCGCCGAGCGGGCCGACGTCTCGACGACGACCCTCTTCGCGCACTTCCCGAGCAAGGAAGCGCTGGTCTTCGACCGTGAGCAGGACGTCGACGCGGCGCTGAGGGCCGCCGTCCGCGAGCGGCCCGAGGGGCAGTCGGTGGTCGAGGCGCTCCGCGCGCACGCCCTGGAGGCCTGGGTGCCGATCGTGACCGATCCGCGCCGGGCGAGCTTCACCGCTCTGGTCGGCGACACGCCCGCGCTCCGCGAGTACGGGGAGCGCATGTGGATGCGACACGCCGACACGCTGGGCGCCGTGATCGCGGAGGAACTCGGCCGGGAGCCGGACGATCCGGCGTGCGCGGCGCTGGCCCGGTTCGTCCTGGAGGTCCCCGCCCTGACCGCGGGACGACACGATCCCCGGGCGACCGTGGAGACCGTGTTCGATCTGCTCCTGCACGGCTGGCGCTCGCAGACCGGCCAGCGGGACGCGGTGGCAGACGGCCTCCGGGACTGAACCGGCGGCCGGCGACGGCCACCCCGGTCGCCCGCGGCCCGGTGGCCGCTCAGGCGGCCCGCGGATAGTCGGGCAGTTCCAGGGCCGAGTGGGCCGCGCGCCCCTCCTGCGCGCTCGCGGTCACCATCACCCTCGCCGCCGCCTCCGGGTCGCGCAGCAGGGCGTTGCGGGCCTCGATCTCCTGCCGCGTCGTGGGGGTCACCGCCGAGCCGCCGCTGGTGGCCAGCGCCTGGTTGCGCTCCGCGAAGGGGCGGAACAGTCGCTCGTAGGCCGTGAACGCGTCGGCGTGGTCCGCGTGCGTGGCCAGCTCACCGGCCAGGACGTACGCGCCGACGAGCGCGACGCTCGACCCCTGGCCGGAGATGAACGACGTGGCGTGCGCGGCGTCGCCCGCCAGGACGACACGCCCGTGCGACCACCTGGGCAGGTGGATCTGGCTGACGACGTCGAAGAAGAGGTCGTCGGCGTCCCGCATGGCCTCGACCAGGCGCGGCAGGTGCCAGGCCTGCTCGGGGAAGCGCGCCGCCACCAGCTCGCGCTGGGCCCGGGGGTCGCGGAAAGCCTCGAAGGGCGGGGTGTCGCGGGTGAAGGTGAGGAAGCCGTGCACCCGCTCGGAGGGCTCGTGGGCGTAGAGGACGGCGCTGCGTCCCGGCTCGTTCCAGATGACGGCCTCGTGCGCGAGCCCGAACTCGTTCGGCAGCGTGAAGCCCGCGAAGACGCGTCCGAGGTAGCGGTGGAACGGCTCCTCCGGGCCGAAGACCAGCCTGCGCGTGTTCGAGTGCAGCCCGTCCGCGCCGACCACCAGGTCGAAGGTACGGCGCACGCCGCTGTCGAAGACGACGTGCACGGCGTCCCCGTCGTCGTCGAGCGTCGCGATCGAGTCGTTGAAGAGGAACTCGACCCGGTCCCGCAGCGGGGTGTAGAGCACGTCGGCCAGATCACCGCGCCGGACCTCGAGATCGACCCCCGCCGCTCCCCCGGTCAGCTGCTCGGGCTGCATCGAGCCGACCGTCTCCCCCGCGGCGTCCACGAAGGTGATCCGCTGACTGTCGACGTGCGCCTTGCTCAGCGCCGGCAGCAGGCCCATGCGGGCCACGGCCTCGCGGGCCGTGCCGCGTACGTCGATGGCGTAGCCGCCCCCGCGGACGGCGGCGGCCTTCTCGACGACGGTCACCTCGAAGCCGTACCGGTCGAGCCAGTGCGCGAGTGCGGGGCCCGCGATACTTGCTCCGGAGATCAGTACGCGGCGAGCGGGACGGGACGTGTGGTTCATGGCTTCTCACCCTTCTACCGGGGCGGACCCCGGGAAGACGGAGGTACGCGCCGCACGGACGGCATACATACGTACCTTAGGTATCTTTATGGAGGCCATACGGCACCCTCCCAGGCACCGGCCGCTCCCCACGATATAGATACCTAACTCAGGTATGCAAATGGAGACCTCATGACCCCCGAACCCGCCGAACCCGCCGGGTCCTCCGCGAAGGACGACCCGCACTCCGACCTGCGCGCCGTGCTGCCCCGGCTCACCCAGCTCAGCGCGGCCTTCAACAAGGGCCGGCTCACGGAACGCGCCGCCGAGGCGGCCGGGCTCGCCCTGGACCGTCCCGCCATGGGTGTGCTGGTGACCCTCCGTACGGCCGACCAGCCGCTGCGGATCGGCGAGATCGCGGACCGGATGCAGGTCGTGGGCCCGCACGTCACCCGCCAGGTGCAGTCGCTGGAGAAGCGGGGCCTGGTCCGCCGGGTCGCCGACCCCCACGACCGCCGTGCGAGTCTCATCGAACCGACCGGGGCGGGCACGGAGGCCGCCAACCGGTATGTGACGTCCGTGCTCGGCTGGTTCGCCGAGGCACTCGCCGACTGGCCGCGGCAGGACCGTGAGGATCTCACCCGCCTCCTCACCCGCCTCGCCGACGACGTGACGGCGCGTCTGGCCCGATTCGACGCGGAGGAGTGAGGGCTCAGTCCGCGCGGCGCACGATCCGCCGGAGTATCGCGTCCGCCTGCTCCGGGTGTCCCGCCGGCCAGGTGCCGAGCCGCTCCCGGACGGCCGCTTCGACGCGGGCGCGCACCGCGGCGCCGCTCAGCTCGACACATGGCGCCAGGATCGCGGTGCGGCGGTCGACCGAGCCGGCACGATGAGCGCGCGGGTCAGCAGCGTTTCGAGGGCCGGGCCTCCCGTGTGGCCGACGGCCTCGACGGGAACGCCCGGCCCGTCGTCGGCCACCCGCACTCCGTCGTCGCCCGTGAGCGAGACGTCGACGTGGCGGGCGCGGCCGGGCAGGACCTCGTTCACCGCCCGCCCGGCGACTTCGAACACCATCTGCCGCACACCGCGTTCACCGGTCGAGCCGACGAAGCCTCGGCCTATCCGGCGGTGGCGGAGCGGCTGCGCCACAGGTCGCGCAGGAGTGCGATCTCGGCCATGTGGTGGATGAACTCGAGGTTGTCCCCGGCGACGACGCCGATGTACGGGTCGTCGGGGTCGGAGCCGTACGGGTACTGGGAGAACCCGACGGTGTCGAGCTGCTCGTCGGTGACGTGGGCGACGTCCTCGCGCCAGCGGTCGATCACCGCCCAGAACCGTTCGAGCCCCAGGGCGGCGGACGGGGTGAAGTCCACCAACAGCCGCGGGTCCCGGCGTCGTTCGCCGAAGGTCCACTCCCACTGGCCCGCGAAGCAGGAGTGCAGGTGCGCGAGGCGCCAGGCGATGGTGGTGACCGGCGTCGCGTCGGGCTCCGGCGTGCCGGTGTGGGCGAGGACCTGCTCGACGCGCTCGACGCTCACGCTCCAGTCGTCGGCGATCTTGGTGACCGACATGCCGCTCGCGGCCTGCCGGGCCACCTCCGCGTACTCGTTCGCCGGGATGTCGGGGGCGCCCTTGTCGAGCACCCACTCGCCCGGCCCGTACGCCCTGGGTGTCACCGCCTCGCCCCGACGCCGGATCGACCAGCAGCCGGGCACGGGCTCCCACAGGTACTCCTCGTCGCCGAGTCCGGCCAGCCGCACCTGGGCCATCTCCCTGGCCTGGTCGAACTGGTCGAGCAGCACGCCCAAACGATCCGTCCGCGCGCCCTCGTTCTCCATGCCCGGCCCCTTCCACGGTTTTCCCGGTGCCCCGCGCCGTGCGGCGCTCCGGCGGAGGCCGAGGCTAACGACTTACGTCCCGCGCACGCGACCGAATTCCCTCCGCACGGCCAAGGACAGGGCACGTCGAAGCCGGGCACCGACCGCGGGAACTCCACCCCGCCCGGCGTGCTCGCGCGCCCGCCCTCGGACACCGGCGACGCGTGACGCGGCCCGGCCTCAGGCGTCCGCGGGCCCGGCCAGGGAACGCGGGCGCAGGTCGGTCCAGTTGGCCTCGACGTAGGCCAGGCAGGCGTCCCGGGTGTTCTCCTCGAAGACGGTCGTCCATCCGCCGGGCACCGTCGCGAAGGACGGCCAGAGCGAGTGCTGGCCCTCGTCGTTCACCAGGACGAGGAATCGGCCGTCGGGGTCGTCGAAGGGGTTGGTGCTCATCCGCGGTACCTCCCAATGAATTAGGTTAGGCTCGCCTAATGCGCGATGAGCTTAACCTTCTGGATTTCCGCTCCACAAGGAGACGTTCATGAGCCGGGTGGGGGCGGACACCTTCGCCGCGTTCGGGCTGTCGGGCGAGCCCGGCACCGACACCTTCTGGGCCGGTCTGACCACGCCGCTGTCGATCCCCGACGGCGACGGGTGGACGACCCTGTTCCTGCGGCGCGGGTCGCAGGCGGCGAGCCTCGTCTTCGAGAGCTGGTCGGAGCCCGTGCCCCTGCGGCGGTGGGGCGACACGGACTGCTGGTACGCCGAGGTGCGGATGCCGGCGCGGCTGCGGGTGACGTACCAGTTCCTGGTGGACGACGCCGCGTACGCCGACCCGTGCAACCCCGCGGGAGCGGGCGGTGACCGGTCCGTCGCCGCCACCCCGGACGCCCCGGCCCAGCCGCACTGGCCCCTGGTCGGCGCCGCCGACGTCCTGCCGCTGCCCCGCACCCGGCTGCGCTGGACCAGCGAGCGGCTGGGCGGGCGGCGCACGGTGCGGGTCCATCCGGTGGGCGGGGGCGGGCCGTTGGTCCTGCTGCTCGACGGGGACGACTGGCTGTACCTGCACCCGGCGACGGCCGCCTTCGACTCGGCCGTGGCGAGCGGTGAGATGCCTCCGGTCACCCTGGTGTTCGTCCCGGCCAAGGACCGCGGGGCCGAGTTCGGGTGCCGGCCCGCGCTGTGGGAGGCGGTGCGCGACGAGTTGCTGCCCCTGGTGGCCGGGAGCGGGGTGCCCGCCGACCCCGGGCGGACGGTGGTCGCGGGGCAGAGCCTCGGCGGTCTGAGCGCCCTGTACGCGGCGCTGGAGTTCCCGGACCTGGTGTCCCGTGTCGCCTGTCAGTCGGCGTCGCTGTGGTGGACGCCCGACGCCGCGGAGTCGGCGGACCCCTTGGGCGGTCCGGTCGGCGGCACCCTCGCGGCGCGCCTGCGGGCGCGTCCCGACCTGTCCGGACTGCGGATCGCGTTCGACGTGGGGGAGCACGAGACGCGGATGCTCCCCCACTGCGCCCTGGTGGAGAGCCTCGCCGAGCGGGCCGGTGCGACCGTGCGGGTCTCCAGGTCGGCCTCCGGACACGACCGCGCGGGCTGGCGGCACGCGCTGCTCCGGGACGTGGCCTGGGCCCTCGGGTAGGGGCCGTCGCAGTCGGCCCACCAGGTCACCGGGTCACGGCGAGGCAGTACGCCTCGTCGGTGGCGAGGAGGTTGCGGTGCGTGTCCTCGGCGGTGATGACGCCCTCGTCCAGGACGAGGACGCGGTCGGCGGCGTCCAGGAGGGCGGGGCTGCTGGTGATCACCAGGGTGGTGCGGTCCCGGCGCAGCTTGGCGACGCCCCGCGCGATGAGCTGTTCGGTCACCGCGTCCACGGCCGTCGTCGGGTCGCGCAGCACCAGGACGTCGGTGTCGGCGGCCAGCGCGCGGGCCAGGGACAGCCGTTGGCGCTGGCCTCCGGAGAGGTTGGCGCCGCGGTCGCGGACGGCGTAGTCGAGCCCCTCGCGGTGCAGCGCGACGACGTCGGTCAGCATCGACGCCTCGACGGCCGCGGGAACCGTACGGCTGGTGCCCGACGGGTCGATGTTGGACCGCAGGGTGCCCGCGAAGATCTCGCCGTCGTACGGGTTGACCAGCAGGTGCTCGCGGACGCCCTCGACCGCCAGGTCCGCGAGGTCCCGTCCGCCGATCCGCACCGTCCCCTCGTACGCGTCGGGCGGTACGTTGAGCGCGAGGACCGCCGCGAGGTCGGCCGCCGCCCGGGGCTGGTAGGCCGCGACGGCCACGAACTCGCCGGCCCGGACCCGGAACCGCACCTTGCGCAGCGCACCGTGCCGCACGCAGTCGACCTCCAGGTCCCCGCCCCGGTCCGGTCGTTCCGCCCCCGGTGCCGTCACCGGTGGTGCGGTCAGGACGAGGGCCATCCGCTCGGCCGAGGCGCGCGCGATCATCACGTACTTCGGCATCTCCGAGAACAGCTTCAGCGGTTCCATGATGAACTGCGCGAGCCCCACGGCCATGACCAGCTCGCCGATGTTGATCCGGCCCCGGAAGGCCAGCCAGCCCGCCGTGACGGTCACGGCGGCGGCGAGCACCGCGTTGAGGGCCAGTGCGGTGCCCGCGTAGACGCCGCTCACCCGGGCGACGGTGACGGACTGGCGCTTCGCCTCGGTGCTGACCTCGCGGTAGGAGCGGAACGCCGCGTGGTTGCCGCCGAAGCCGTGCAGCGGGCGCAGGCCGGTGATGAGGTCGGCGACCTTGGCGCCCGCCCGCGCGACCCGGGCCTGCTGCTCGCGGGTGCTGGAGCCGATGCGTTTGGACATCACGCTCAGGACGGACAGGATCGCGACGGTCCCCACGATGACCAGCAGCCCGAGCCGGATGTCGGCCAGGCCCAGCGCGAGGGCCGCGATCAGCACCGCCACCAGCGAGCTGATCAGCAACGGCACCACCTCGATGATGTCGGCGGTCTGGTCGGCGTCCTCGGTGGCGATGGTCAGCACCTCGCCGGACTTGAGGTCGACGTCCCTGGCCACCGGCTGGAGTCCGCAGCCCGCGACCCGGACCCGCCAGCGGTGCGCCTCGGTCGTGTTGGCCTTCTGCAGGATCCGCATCCCGAACCGCCAGGACAGGGACACGGTCGTGATGATCACGGCGAGCGCGCCGACGGAGACGCCGAGCGCGTCGAGGCTCCGGTCCCGCATGGTGTGCTCGACGATCAGGCCGAGCGCGATGGGGAAGGCGGTCTCACCGGCCTGGTAGAGGCCCATGAGGACGGTGCCCCAGGCCATCGCGCCGACGTTGCGCCGCAGGGCGGTACGGAGGATGTCGGACCCCGCGCGGGGCCGCTGTGCGTCAGGAGTGTTCATCGAGGTGGCGGGCAATCGCTTCCGGGGTTCGCAGGGTGAACAGATCGCGGATCGTGATCACTGGACCGTACTCCCGGCGGAGCAGTCCGGTCAGCCGGACCGCCAGCATGGAGTGCCCGCCGAGGGCCACGAAGTCGCTCACGGCGCTCACCTCGTCGTCGTCCAGGTCCAGGGCCTCGGCGAAGAGTTCGCACACGGTCGTCTCGGTCTCCGTCTCCGGTGCCCGCTCCCCCGCCGTGGTCAGCGCGCCCAGCGGCTTGGCCTCCGGGAGCGCCTTGGTGTCGGCCTTGCCGTTCACGGTCAGCGGGATGGCCTCGACCCGGGCGTAGTGCGTGGGGCGCAGGAAGTCCGGCAGTCCGGCGCCCACTTCGGCGGCGACCTCGGCCAGGTCGGCGCCGTCCAGCACGAGGTAGGCGGCCAGTCGGTGGGCGCCGTCGACCTGCGGGTCGGGCTGGGCGACGGCGGCGACGAACCGCACCGCCGGGTGGGCGGCGAACACGGCCTCCACCTCTCCGAGTTCGACCCGGTGACCGCGGATCTTGACCTGCTGGTCGGTGCGGCCGAGGTACGTCAGGTTCCCGTCGGGCCGCCGCACCACCAGGTCCCCGGTGCGGTACATGCGCTCGCCGGGGGCGCCGAACGGACAGGCGACGAAGCGGTGCGCGGTCTGGGCGGGCTGCCCGAGGTAGCCGCGCGCGATGCCGGTGCCCGCGACGTACAGCTCGCCGGGGACGCCGTCGGGCAGCGGCCGCAGCCACGGGTCGAGCACGTACACGTCCGTGTTGTCGATCGCGACGCCCACCACCGGGTCCGGGCACTCGAAGGTGCCGACGCCGAGGGTGTTGATGGTGTATTCGGTGGGCCCGTACAGGTTGTAACCGACGGTCCCCTCGGTCTCGGCCAGCCGCCGCCACAGCGCCGGGGTGACGGCCTCGCCGCCCAGCAGCACCAGCGCGGGGCGGCGGGCCGGGTCGTCGAGCAGGCCCTCGGCGACCAGTTGCTGCGCGTAGGTCGGGGTGACGTTGACGACGTCGATCCCGTGCTCCAGGCAGTACGCGACCAGCCGGGGCGCGTCGCGGCGCAACTCCTCGTCGCAGATGTGCACTTCGTGGCCATCGGCGAGCCACAGCAGCTCCTCCCACGACATGTCGAACGCGAACGACACGGTGTGGGCGACGCGGAAGGTCCGGTGGCCGTGCCGCGCCAGGACCGGTTCGAAGATCCGGCGCTGGTGGTTGACCAGCATGTTGGTGAGCCCGGCGTACTCGGTCACCACCCCCTTGGGCCGGCCGGTCGAGCCGGAGGTGTAGATGGTGTACGCGGGGTGCCGCAGCCGGTCCGGGTCGTCCGGCGCGAAGGTCACGAACGGCTCGGCCTCCGGCAGCGGCCGGTCCAGCTCGATCAGGTCGAGGCCGCCGGTGAGCCGGTGCGAGACCGCGCTGGTCGTGAGGACGGCGTCCGGGCGGGCGTCCGCGACGATCGCGGCGATCCGCTCGTCCGGGTGGTCCAGCTCCAGCGGTACGTAGGCGGCGCCGGTGCGCAGTACGGCGAAGAGGGCCACGATCGAGTCGAGGGAGCGTGGGAGGGCGAGGCCCACGGTCGCCTCGGGTCCGATGCCGCGCCGGGCCAGTACGCCCGCCACCGCCCGGCTGCGGTCCCGCAGCTGGGCGAAGGTCATGGTGGCGCCGTGGGCGACGAGCGCCGTCCGTCCCGGGTCGCGGTCGGCGGCGCGGTCGAAGCGGTCCACGACGGTGTCGGTGCCGATGTCGGTGCGTGCGGCGGGCTCGGGTGCGGGGGCCAGGCCGGGGAGGGAGCCGATCGGACCGTCGGCCCCGGTGCGCGCGGCGAGGTCGTCGAGCACGCGCAGATAGTCGTCGAGGAGGCGCCGGGCGCCCGCGCTGTCGTGGTCGCGGTACTCCAGTTTGACGGTGAGCCGGTCGCCCGGGGTGACCACCCACGTGAACGGATAGTGGGTGGAGTCGTCGGCCCGGACCGAGGTGATGCCGTGCCGTGCGTTCATCTCGGCGAAGGCGTCCAGGTCCAGGAAGTTCTGGAGGACGAACAGGTTGTCGAACAGCGTGTCGTGGCCGCTGGCCCGCTGGATCTCGCCGAGCCCGAGGTGTTCGTGCTCCATGGCGTCGACCCGGGCCGTCTGCACCGCCGTCAGGTAGGCGCGGACCGTGTCGTGCGGCCGGGCCCGGGTCCACATGGGCACGGTGTTGAGCAGCACGCCGACGATGTCGGCCAGCCCTTCGCCCTCCCGGCCGGAGACGGTCACGCCGAAGACGGCGTCGGCGCGGCCGGTGCGGGCGCCGAGGAGGAGGCCGAAGGCGCCGGTCAGCACCGAGTTCAGCGTGACGCCGTACGTCCTGGCCGCCGACCTCAGCGCGTCCGACCGTTCGGCGGTCAGCGTGTGCACGAGTGCGCGCGGCAGATCGTCGGGGAGGGTGGGCGCCGGTCCGGCGAGCAGGGTCGGCCCGGACAGTTTGGCCAGGTGCCGCGCCCAGAAGCGTTCCGACACGGCCGGGTCCTTGGCGGCGAGGGCCCGGGTGTGGTCCTCGAAGCCCGGCGTGGCGGGCACGGCTCGCAGCGGCGCGCCCTCGACGGCGGCCTCGTAGGCGTCGAAGAGGTCCCGCAGGACGATCTCCCGCGACCAGCCGTCCCACAGCAGCAGGTGGTAGCTGAGCAGCAGGCCGTCGCGGTCGTCGGGCAGCCGCACCACGGTCAGCCGGATCAGCGGCGGCTCGCCGGGGTCGAAGCCCCTCTCCCGGTCCGCCAGGCGCAGGGCGTCGACCTGCGCGTCCGTCACCGCCTCGACGGTGTGGACGTCGAGGCGGCGGCCCGCGGCGAGGACCTGCACCGGGTTCCCGTCCTCGTCCATGGTGAAGCCCGCGCCGACGGCCGGGTGCCGTGCGAGCACGTATCCCATCGCCCGGGACAACGCGTCGGTGTCCAGGCGCCGTTCGAAGGTGAAGTAGCTCTGGGCGACGTAGTGTCCGGCCGGGCCCGTCAGCTGGGCCTGGAAGTACAGGCCCCGCTGGAGGGGGCTGACCGGTGCCGTGCGCTCGGCCGTCGCGGCGGCTTCCGCGATCCGTTCCAGGGCGCGGTGCCAGTGCTCGGTGATCTCGTCGGGGACGCCCTCGGCCAGGGTGAAGGCCGCGTGCAGGCTGCCGGTGGCCGCGTCGGTCCACGCGTTCACCTCGACCGCGTACGGGGTGCCCTGGCCGTCGTCGGTGAGTCGGGGTGCCTCGGACTCTCCGCCCCGGCCCAGGTAGTTGAAGAGTACCTGCGGGCGGGCGGTGAGCAGCGGGGCGGTCTGCGGGTTGAGGTACCTGAGACCGCCGTAGGCGACGTGAGCGCGCTCGTCCGGCTGGCGTTCGGCGACCTCGCGCGCCGCGGCCACGGGGTCGGTGTGCGCGGTGAGCCGTACGGGCGCGATGGCGGTGAACCAGCCGACGGTGCGCGTGTAGTCGTGGTCGTCGCGGGCCGGGACCCTGCCGTGCCGCTCCAGGTCGACGGCCAGGTCGGTGGGGGCCGGCTGGACGCGGGTCAGCGCGGTGCGCAGCGCCCCGCACAGCAGCTCGGTGAGACCGAGGCCCAGTGCGGTGGGCGCGGTACGGGTGACGCGGTGGCTGACGTCGGGGGCGAGTGCGACCGTCCGCTCGCGCGGGTTCACCGGGGCGGGCAGCGGGGCGGGGGCCTGGAGCGTGGTGATCCAGTGGGCCAGGCCGTCGGTCCCTGCACCGGACCGGTACGCCAGTGCTCGGGCGTACTCGGCGTAGGGCGTGGTCTGCGGTGCCGGGTCCGTGCCGCGCAGGGCGTCGGCCAGGTCGTCCAGCAGGATCAGCCAGGAGACGGCGTCGACGGCGAGATGGTGCACGGCGACCACCAGCGTCCGGGTGGCCTCCAGCCACGTGAACGCGATGACGTCGCCGGTCTCGGGATCGAGGCGGCCCGCCGCCCGGTCCGCCGCGCCCGCCGCATCGGTCCCGGCGGCCCGGACCACGGTGACCTCGCGGAAGGGTTCGGTGCGCAGGGACCACACTCCGTGCTCGACGCGCAGCCGCAGCCGCAGCGCGGGGTGCGTGGCGACGACGGCCCGCGCGGCGCGCTCCGCGTCGGCGAACCCGGTGCCTTCCGGCGCCGCCAGCGTCCTCGCCTGGGCGAACCGGGCGAGCGATCCGCCCAGTTCCCGCCGGCGCAGGATGATCGGCGTGGGCGGCAGCGGGCCGTCCTCCTGGTGGGCGGGTGCGGAGGCCGCGGGCCGCGGGGTGCGCGTGCCCAGGTGCTCGGCGAGCGCGCGGGGTGTCCTGAGCAGGAACACGTCGCGCGGCGCGATCGGCAGGCCGAGCGCCCTGGCCCGGTTGATCACCGTGATGGCGACGATGCTGTCGCCTCCGGCGGTGAAGAAGTCGGTGTCGGCGTCCGGGTCGGAGCCGGGCAGCGCGGTGGCGAAGATGTCGACGAGTGCCGCGAGCGCGGAGTCGTTCCCGTCGTCCGACGCGCCACCGGCCCGCGCATCGCCTTCCGACGCGTGACCGCCCCACGCACCGCCTTCCGACGCGTCGCCGCCCCGCGCGTCACCGTCCCGTGCACCGCCGCTCTCGGGCGGCGTCAGTGCCGCGCGCTCGGTCAGCGCCCTGCGGTCGAGCTTCCCGTTGACCGTCAGCGGCAGGGTTTCCACGGGCAGCACGCGGCCCGGCACCATGTGCGCGGGCAGCTTCGCCGACAGCAGCGCGGTGAGGTCCGCGGGCACCGGGCCGACGACGTGCGCGACCAGGTGGTCCTCGCTGTCGGCGACGGTGACGGCGGCGTCGACCACGCCGTCGAGGTCCCGGAGGGCGGACTCCACCTCGCCCAGCTCGATGCGGAACCCCTTCAGCTGCACCTGGTCGTCGGCGCGGCCCACGAACTCCAGCTCGCCGTCGAGCGTGCGGCGGGCGAGGTCGCCCGTGTGGTACATGCGGGAGCCGTCCGCCCTGAACGGGTCGGCCACGAACCTCCCGGCGGTGAGCCCCGGCCTGCCCAGGTAGCCGAGCGACACCTGGTCGCCGGTGACGTAGATGGCACCCACCCGGCCCGGTGGCACCGGGCGGAGCCGGTCGTCGAGGAGGTGGGTGACGAGGCCGGGGACCGGACCGCCGATCGGGCTGGTGGTGGCCGCGCCGGGAGCGAAGTCGGCGGCGGTCAGCACCCGGTGGGTGACGTGGACGGTGGTCTCGGTGATGCCGTACATGTTGACCAGCTCGGGCGAGTCGGTGCCGTGCCGCTCGACCCAGCCGCGCAGCCGTCCGAGGTCCAGTGCCTCGCCCCCGAAGACGATCCGGCGCAGTGCGGGCAGCGCCTCGCCCGTGTGCCGGTCGGCCTCGGCGAACCGGTAGAACGCCGACGGGGTCTGGTTGAGCACGGTCACCCCGCGCTCGCGGACCAGGCGGTGGAAGTCGACCGGGGAGCGGGTCAGCCCGTACTCCGGCACCAGCAGCTCACCGCCGTGCGTGAGCGCGCCCCACAGCTCCCAGACGGCGAAGTCGAAGGAGAAGGAGTGGAACTGGACCCACACGTCGTCCGGGCCGAAGGCCATCAGGGACCGGGTATTGGCAAGCAGCGTCACGACACTGGAGTGCGGGACGACGACGCCCTTGGGCCGCCCGGTCGATCCGGACGTGTAGATGACGTACGCGGGGTCGTTCCAGTCGGCCCCGGGTCCGGGCTCGGCAGCGGCGGGCGGGGTCTCCTCCCCCGGTACGAGCACGCGGGCCGGCACGCCCGCGCGGTCCAGCAGCCCCGTGAACCGGTCGCGCTGCTTCGGGTCCACGAGGACGACCTGCGGGGCGGCGTCGGCGAGGACGTACTCCAGGCGCTCGTCCGGGTACGCCAGGTCCAGCGGTACGTAGGCCCCGCCCGCGGCGACGACGGCGATCAGGGCGACGACCTGCTCGACGGAGCGCGGCACGGCGACGGCGACCCGCTTGCCGGGGCCGACACCGGCCGCACGCAGCGTGGCGGCCAACTCGTCCTTGGCCATGGCCAGTTCACCGTAGGTCAAAGTCCGGGAGGTGCCGTCGAGGGCGCACTGGGTGACGGCGGCGGCGGCCGGGTCGCGGCGGGCCGCGGCGTCGAACAGGTCGCCCAGGGTGGCCGGGACGATCGGCTCCACGTGTCCGGCGCCACCGGCCGCCGTCAGGTCGCCGACCGGGGCGTCCGGCCGGGTGAGCAGGGCGGTGAGGTTCCGGGTGAAGGTGCGCAGGATCTCGCGGACGCGGGTGTGTCCCAGCAGCTCGGCGTCGTGGATCAGGTTGAAGCGCGGTCGGCCGTCCGGCGTGCGTTCCACCACCAGCGTCAGCGGGTAGTGCGGGGCGCCCTCGTTGACGATGCCGGTGACGGCGAGGGTGTCGCCGGGCCGCCCGAGTCCGGCCACGTCGGTCGCCACGTCGAACACCACCAGCGTGTCGAAGAGCGCCCCGGTACCGGCCCTGCGGGCGATCCGCGCCAGGGAGACGTGCTGGTGCGGCAGTACCGCGCTCTGGTGCGCCCGGACGGAGGCGAGCAGTTCGCGCACGGTGGTGGTGGCGGACCAGCGGGCGCGCAGGGGGACCGTGTTGATGAGCAGGCCCACCATGGTCTCGATGCCGGGCACGTCCGCGTCCCGCCCGGAGACCGTGGAGCCGAACACCACGTCGTCGCGGTGCAGGATGCCGCCGAGGGTGAGGGCCCAGGCGCTGTGCACGGCGACGCTCAGCGGCACACCGGCCGACCGGGCGGCCGCGTCGACGTCGGTGTCCGCCGCCATGGCGGTGTCGGCGAAGTGCGCGGAGGGCGTGTGCCCCTCGGCGATCAGCGACGGGCCGGGGAGCGCGGCCAGTTGCTCGTCCCACACCCGGTCGCTCGCCTCGTCGTCGCGTGCGGCGAGGCGGCGTACGTGGTCGGGGAAACCGCCGAGCGCGTGGCCGGAGCCCGGCGCGTGGTACTCGGCCAGCAGCGTGCGCAGCATGGGCGGCACCGACCAGCCGTCGGCGACGATGTGGTGCACCGTCTGCACCAGGACGTGCCGACCGGCTCCCGCGCGGATGAGTGTGTACCGCGTCAGCGGGCCGGTGGCCAGGTCGAATCCGGCGCGGCGGTCCCGCTCGGCGAGGGCGCGGATCTCGTCGTCGGTGATGCCGGGGCGGTCCAGCGTGGTGAAGGGTGCCTCGACGCCGCTCTCCAGCACGGAGACCACTCGGCCGTCGGCCAGGGCCACGAACCGCGCGGCGAGGTTCGGGTGGAGGGTGAGCAGTCGGGTGGCCGCCGCCGCCAGCCGGTCGGGGTCCACCTCGCCCTCCAGGGTCAGCAGTTGCTGCTCGACGTAGCTGCCGGTGGCGTCGTCGTCGTAGACCGAGTGGAAGTAGAGGCCCTCCTGGAGCGGGGTCAGCGGGAGAATGTCCCGCAGCGCCGGGCCGTCCAGCGCGTCGACGTCGGCCTGGGTGAGCGGCAGCGGGCGGAAGTCGCTGGGCGAGTGGCCGCCGTGCTCCAGCGCGGCAAGACCCGTGAGGGCCTGCTGGTAGTAGGCGCCGAGGGCGGTGATGTCCGCGTCGGTGAACAGGCCGTCGGGCCAGGAGATGGCGGTGACCAGCTCGTACGCACCGGTGGGGCCGGGTTCGGCGATCGCGTTGAACTCCAGGGCGCGGGGCAGGCGCATCCGCGGGTCGCGCCGTTCGCCCAGCTGCCCCGTGGTGCGGGCGCGTTGCCAGTCGCCCAAGGAGCCCGCGTCGAAGCGGCCCAGGTAGTTGAAGAGCACCTGGGGTGCGGGCGCGTCGAAGGTGGCCTGGGCCAGGTGGCGCAGGGCGCCGTAGGAGACGCCGTGGTCCGGCACGCGCGCGAGGTCCTCCTTGACCGCCTTGAGCGCGGCGGCCAGGTACTCGGGTGCGGTGAGGTCGGGGGCGGTGCCGGGGTCGACGGTCGCCGGGTAGAGGGTGGTGAACCAGCCCACGGTCCGGGAGAGTTCCGGCTCGAAACCGGCGGTCGGGGCGACGAACGCGGCCTCGCGGCCGTGGCCCTCGAGTTCGAGGTGCGCGAAGGTCTGGCTCTGGCCGAGGTCCCGGCGCCGCCGGGCGAGGGCGACGGCGAGCGCGGTGACCAGGACGTCGTGGACGCCCGCGTGGAACTTCGCGGGGGTGTCGCCGAGCAGCGCCGCCGTGGTCCCGGCGCCGACCGTGACGGTCCGGGTCCGCTCGCGGGCCACGGTGTCGTCCTCGGTGAGGGCGCGTCTGCCCAGTGGTTCGTCGGGTCCCGGCAGGGGGCGGCGGAAGTAGGTGCTGTCCGCGTCGAACGCGGCGCGCTCCAGCAGTTGGGTCCAGCGCCGGAACGAGGTGCCGACCGGTGGGAGTTGGATCGCCGTGCCCGAGGCGAGCTGCCGCCAGGCCGTGGCCAGGTCGTCCATCAGCACCCGCCAGGACACGCCGTCGATCACCACGTGGTGGACGACGACGGCCAGTTGCCGTGCCTCGCGGCGCCAGACCGCGCGCAGCATCGTGCCGCCCGTCGGGTCGAGTTCTCCGGTGGCGAGGGCGATGCACGCGTCCAGCGGCTCGTCGCTCTGCTGCCAGAGGGACCCGGCGGGTGCCGCGTCCGGATCAGCCTCGGGGATGTCGAAGCTCCAGCGGTCACCGCGCACCAGCCTGGCGCGCAGCATGGGGTGCCGGTGGACGAGGGCGGCGAGGAGCGTGTCGAGGGCGTCGGCGGTCAGGTCCGCCGGGGTGTTGAGCACGACCGACTGGACGAAGCCGTCGATCGCGTCCGTGGTCTCGCCGAGCCACTGCACGACCGGCGATCCGACGACGGTCCCGGTCGCCACGTCGCGGTGGTCGACGGCCGCGGTGTCCTCGCGGCTCGCCACCGCCGCCAGCGCCCCGACCGTGCTGTGGGTGAAGATCTGTCCGGCCGTGACGTAGAGTCCGGCGTCGCGCAGCGCGCTCAGCAGGGAGATCGCCAGGATGCTGTCCCCGCCCAGCTGGAAGAAGTCCTGGTCGACCCCCACCCGGTCCAGTTGGAGCAGTGCCGCGACCGCCGCGCACACCGTCCGTTCCTCGTCGGTGGTGGGCGCGACGAAGGAGGCCGGGGCGACCACGGGTTCGGGCAGCGCGTTCCGGTCGAGCTTGCCGTTCGCGGTGAGCGGGAACTCGGTCAGCACGACGACGTGGGTGGGCACCATGTACTCCACCATGTGCGCGCCGGCCCAAACCTTGACGTCGTCCGGGCGCAGGTCCTCGTGCCCGGCGGCCGGGATGACGTATCCCACCAGGTAGGTGCCGCCCGCCGTGTTCTTCTTCGCGACGACGCAGGTGTGGCGCACGTGGGGGTGCTCGGCGAGGCCGACCTCGACGTCCTCGATCTCCAGGCGCATGCCGCGGATCTTGATCTGGTTGTCCGCGCGGCCGAGGAAGTCGAGCGAGCCGTCGGGCGCGAAGCGCGCGAGGTCGCCGGTCCGGTACAGCCGGGAGCCGTCGTTCGCGAAGGGGTTCGCCACGAACCGGGAGGCCGTCAGGCCCGGCGCGTTCACATAGCCGCGCCCCAGCAGCAGGCCACCCGCGTACAGTTCGCCGCCGACACCGACCGGGACCGGACGCAGTTCGTCGTCCAGGACGTACAGCTGGGTGTTGGGGTTGGCCCGGCCGATCGACGTCGACAGGCGCTCCGCCGCTCCCCGGTAGATCACGTGCGAGACGCCGATGGTCGTCTCGGCGGGGCCGTAGCCGTGGTACAGGGGGATGTCGAGCCGGGTGCGGAAGCGCTCGTACAGTTCCGGCGTGAGCACCTCGCCGCCGCACCAGACGTGCCGGAGGCTGTCGAGGCGCCCCGAGTCGCCCGCCATCTCCAGGAGCACGTCCAGCATGGACGAGACCAGGTAGGTGAAGGTGACGCGCTGTTCGGCGATGACGCTCAGCAGGTGCTGCGGGTCGCGTTCACCGCCGGGGCGCAGGACCACCAGCCGGCCGCCGCTGACGAGCGGCAGGAAGATCTCGTTGATGGAGATGTCGAAGGACAGCGGCGCCTTGAACAGGGACGCGTCGTCGGGTCCGAAGCCCAGGATCTCGTGGATCTGCCACAGCAGGCGCTCGCTGATCGCCTCGTGCCGGATCATGGCGCCCTTGGGCCGCCCGGTCGAGCCCGAGGTGAAGATCACGTAGGCCAGGGCGTCCCCGGCAGGGGTGACACCGGTCCCCTCGGTGGGGTGGGCGCCGAACCTCCAGTCGGCGAGGTCCACGGCCACGGCATCCGGTTCCGTCCCGGCGTGCTCGCCCGAGGAGTTGAGCTGGACGACGACGCCCGCGTCCTCGATGACGACGGCCCGGCGTTCGGCGGGCCAGTGCGGGTCGAGCGGGACGAACGCGCCGCCCGCCTGGAGCACGCCGAGCAGTCCGATCACCATCTCGGCGGAGCGCTCCAGGGAGATGCCGACGACGTCTTCGGCGGTGAGCCCGCGGGCGATCAGGTGATGGGCCAACTGCGCTGACAACTCCGCCGTCTGACGGTAGGTCAGGGTGCGTTTCTCGTCGACGACGGCCACCGCGTCCGGCCTGGCGTCTGCCTGTTCGCGGAACATCTCCACCAGGGTGGGGCGGACCCGGTCGGCGCCGGTGTCGTTCCACCGGGCGAGGTCCGCCAGCCGCTGCGCCGGACCGAAGGGGCCGATGGTGCCGAGCGGGCGGTCCGGGAAGTCGGCGAGGTCGTCGAGCGCCGGCTGTGCCTCGTCCGGTACGACGTCGCCCGGGAGGGTGATGGTCCGGCCGTCCGCGCCGACGCTCCAACCACCGGGCGCCGTACCGCCGTTGTCGGCCCAGCCGAGCACGTCGGTGAACAGGGTGCCCGCGGTGAGGTCGAGCCCGGCGGGGCCGCGGCCCGAGGCCCAGTACGCCAGTGCGACGGCGCACGCATCGGCGATGACCCGGTCGGAGAAGTCACCGGTGCGTCGGCGTATGCCGGTCAGCTGCGCGGGAGAAAGCCGTACGAGAGAAGCGGTCGGTTCCATCATCGAAGACTCAACGCCCCTTCCAAGGAATGAAGGCAGGCTAACCTAACTTAGGCATGCCTAACACCCCGCCTAACTTCCCTCTCGCCAGGCCCGCCACAGCCGTGCGTAGCGGCCGCCCAGAGCCACCAACTCCGCGTGGGTGCCCTCCTCGACGACCCGTCCGGCGTCCAGGACGGCGATCCGGTCCGCCGCCATCGCCTGGGTCAGGCGGTGCGCCACGAACAGCGTGGTCCGGCCCGCGCACGCGGCCAGCACCGCCCGTTCCAGCTCGGCGGCACCCTCGCTGCCCGCCTCCGCGGTGGACTCGTCGAGGACCACCACCGGCGCCCGCGCGAGCACCAGCCGGGCCAGCGCGATCTGGGCGACCTTGGTCACGTCCAGCCGCTCTCCGCCCTCGCCCACGAGCGTGTGCAGCCCGTCGGGCAGCGCCTCGACCCACTGTCCGGCGCCCACGGTGCGCAGGGCGTCCAGGAGTTCGGCGTCGGTCGCCCGCGGCGCGGCCAGCCGCAGGTCGTCGGCGAGCGGCCCGGAGAACACGTGGGTCTCCTGGGTCAGGATGCTCACCAGGGCCCGCGCCCCGGCCTCGTCGAGTCCCGCCAGGTCGGTCTGCCCGACGCGCACCGACCCCGCCTGCGGGGTCCCGATCCCCGCGACCAGCGCGGCCAGGGTCGTCTTGCCCGCGCCCGTCGCCCCCACGAGGGCGAGCGAGCCACCCGCCGGGATGGTCAGGTCGACGTCCCTGAGCACCGGCTCCTCGGCACCCGGGTAGGTGAACGTCAGTCCGCGCACCGTGACCGGGTACGGTCCGGCCGCGGCGCCGACGGACTCGTCGCCCACCAGCCGGTCCGCGGCGTCCTCCCCCAGCACGCCGACCAGGCGGGTCAGGCTCGCGCCCGACTTCTGCGCCTCGTCGAAGGTGAACATGATGGCGCCCAGCGGCGTGAACAGCCGGTGGAAGAGCAGCGGGGCCGCCGAGACCTGGCCCAGCGTGGCCGCGTCCGCCTCCAGCAGCGCGTAGCCCACCACGATGATGAGGGTCAGCCCGATGAACTCGGCGCGGTTCTCCCGGCCGACGAACCGGCCGAAGAACCGGAACACCTCGATGCCGAGGTCGCGCACCCGCCACGACTCGTGGGTGACCCGCTCCCGGAAGGCGTCCTCGAGCCGGTACGCCCGGACGGTGTCGATGCCGTTCAGGCCGCTGATCAGGGCCTGCGCCCGGTCGGCCTGGGCCACCCGCTGCCTGCGGTACAGCGGGGCGGACCTCGGCAGGTACCAGCGCAGGGCCAGCGCGTAGGCGGGCAGCGCGCCCGCGCCCGCCAGACCGAGCCGCCAGTCGAGGCCGAACATGCCGGCCGTGGCGATGGCGACGAGGACGCCCGCGGAGAACACCGTGGGGACGGCGGTGCGGATGCCCTTGGAGATGACGGCGACGTCGTCGCCGACCCGGGACAGCACGTCGCCGCGGCCCACCTGTTCGACGCGGGCGCTGGGCATGGCCAGCACCGCGCGGACGGCGCCCTCACGGAGCCGGGCGAGCAGGTCGGCGCCCAACCGCCCGATCAGATAGGTCGACACCGCGGTCGCCGCCGCGCCGAGCAGCGCCGCGGCGACCATCAGGGCGCCGATCGTGACCAGGACGGACTGCGAGTCGCCCCCGGCCACCGCGTCGACCACGCGGCCCAGCAGCAGCACCGGGAGCACCTGGAGCGCCGCCCCGGCCACCGTGGTGAGCACCGTGGCCGCCGTCAGCCACGGCACCTCGCGACAGTGGGCCGTGACCCATCGGGCCGCCTCGCGTCCGGTCGCCGTACGCAGGACGGCCGAGGCGGGACGGGTGTCGGTGACGCTCACCCCTACCCGGCCGCCTTGACCAGCTCGTCGACGGCGTACGGCATGGACAGCAGGGTGCCCTGGGAGATGGCCGCGCCGACCGCCGGGCCCTCGCTGTCCAGCAGGTACGACACCTTGCCGTTCTTGACGGCGTCCAGGTTGCCGAACAGCTCGAACTTCTTCAACGCGTCCTGGTCCGCCTTGTCGTTGATGACGAAGACGCGGTCCACGTCGACCAGGTCGACGCGCTCGGGCGAGAGCGTGGTGTAGAAGTCGCCGTCGGCGATCTTGTCGATCTCGGTCTGGTACTTGAAGCCGATGCCGGTCACCAGCCGTCCACGCACGTCGGTGGAGGTGAACGGGGCCACCGAGTCCTTGTACCAGGAGAGCACCACGGCGGTCTGGTCCGCGAACTGGGGGTGGTCCCGCTTGGCCGCGTCCAGCTTGCCCTGGATGTCCGCGACCATCTTCTCGCCCTCCTCGGCCTTGCCGAGCGCCTTGGCGATGTGCAGCGCGTTGTCCTGCCAGGGAGCGCTGAAGGGCTCCTTCTCGCCCTTGGTGCGGCCCACCGTGGGCGCGATCCTGGAGAGCTTGTCGTAGGCGGCCTGGTCGATCTCGGAGTAGACCGCGACGATCAGGTCGGGGCGCAGGGCGGCGATCTTCTCGTAGTTGGGGCCCGTGTCACCGTTCTTCATGATGACCTCGGGCACGGCGCCGCCCCACTTGTCCTTCACCCAGGGCCACTGGGTGTTGATGTCGGGGCTCTGCCCGGCCGGGTTCGGGTACTGGTCGACCATGCCGACGGGCTTGATGCCGAAGGCCAGGACGGTCTGGTCGTCGGTGTAGCCGACGGAGACGACCCGCTCGGGGGCCTTCTCGACCTTCGTCGTCCCGAACGCGTGCTCCACGGTGACCGGGAAGGCACCGGCGGCGGCCGGGGTGTCGCCGCCGGCCCGGTCCGCCGGGTCGTCCGAGTCGGAACCGCATCCCGCGAGGAGTCCGACGCCGAGCGCAGCGGCGGACAGGGCCGCCGCGAGTCGTCGCCAGGGCTTCATACGCGTCGTTCTGAGGAGCATCCGGAGATCCCTTTGCTGTCGCGCCGTCCACTGCGCCCCCTCTGAGGGCAGCAAACCTTATCGCGCCTGAGTGAGGTTAGCCTACCCTCACCGCGACAACTCCGAGGGTGACGGGCCGAGTTCGACGTGGGTGCGTCCGATCGGCACGACGAGGGGGCGGTCCCCGACCGGGTCGTCGATCACCTTGGCGCGCAGTCCGAACGCCTCGTGCAGCAGGTCGGCGGTGACCACGTCGCGCGGATGCCCCTGCGCCAGGATCGCGCCCTCCCGCATGACGACGAGGTTGTCGCTGTAGCGCGTGGCCAGATTGAGGTCGTGCAGCACCATGACGACGGTGCGCCCGGACTCGTGCAGGTCGTCGACCAGGTCGAGCACGTCGACCGCGTGCGCGAGGTCCAGATAGGTGGTGGGCTCGTCCAGCAGCAGCAGGTCGGTGCCCTGGGCCAGGGTCATCGAGATCCACACGCGCTGGCGCTGTCCGCCGGAGAGCGAGTCGACGGGACGGTCCGCGAGGTCGGACACGCCGGTCATGGCTAGCGCCCGCCGTACGACGTCGGCGTCGTCCGAGGACCACTGCCGCAGCCAGCTCTGGTGCGGGTGACGGCCCCGGGCCACCAGGTCGGACACCGTCAGCCCCTCCGGGGCCACCGGCGCCTGGGGCAGCAGGCCGAGCTTCTTCGCCACGTCGCGGGTCCTCAGCGAGGCGATGTCCTCGCCGTCCAGCACGACCGTTCCGCCCGTCGGCCTCAGCAGCCGGGACAGGGTGCGCAGCAGGGTCGACTTGCCGCAGCCGTTGGGTCCGATGATGGTGGTGATCACCCCGGGCGGGATCGCCACGTCGAGACCGTCGATGACCGACCGGGAACCGTACCCGACGGTGACGCCCCGGGCCGCCAGCCGTGAGGCGCCGTCAACTACCGTCTCGGTCCCGGTGATGGACTGAACGACCACAAGGCCCCCTCGATTAGGCTCACCTTACTTTGTACCAGCTATCTGCGGTTGGCCCGCACCAGCAGATAGACGAGGAAGGGCCCGCCGATGGCGGCGGTGACCACACCGACCGGCAGCGAGACGGGCAGCGCGGTGCGCGCGACCAGGTCCGAACCGGTCAGCAGCAGCGCCCCCACCAGGCCGGAGGCCACGAGTGGCGGGGTCGGGCACCTGGCCAGCCGCAGCGCCACCTGCGGCGCCACCAGCGCGACGAACGGCACCGGTCCCGCCGCGCTCACCGCCACGCCGGCCAGCAGCACCGCGCACAGCAGCAGGACCGCGCGCACCGCGCCGTACCGGACGCCGAGCCCGGCGGCGACCTCGTCGCCGAAGTGCAGCGGCTTGAACTGGAAGGCGACACAGGCCACGACGACCAGCAGGGCGAGCGTGCACCACAGCGCGAGGTGGACCTCGTCCCACGACCGGTTGTCCAGCGAGCCCACCAGCCAGGCCTGGGCCCGGGCCACGTCCCTGATGTCGGCGCCGACCAGCAGCCACGTCGTGATCGCCTGCATCACGGCGTTCACCGAGATGCCGATGAGGATGAGCCGGAAGCCGTCGATCCCGCGGCGCCACGCCATGAAGTACACGAGCAGTCCGGTGCCCAGGCCGCCCGCGAGCGCCGCCGCCGACAGGCCCACCGAGTCGGCCACGGCCGTCGCGGCGCCGCCCGACACCGTCACCAGGAAGACCGCGACCGCGCCGGCGCCGCTGGTGATGCCGAGGACGTCCGGGCTGGCCAGCGGATTGCGGGCGATCGACTGGGTGAGGGCGCCGGAGACCCCGAGCGCGACGCCCACGACGAGCCCGGCGAGGGCCCGGGGCATCCGCAGATCCATGATCACGAACTCGTCGACCTGCTCGCCCCGGCCGAAGATCGTCGCGAGGACCCTGGGCAGGGCGATGGGAAAGTCCCCGACCCCGATGGACAGGCAGAACACCAGGAAGGCCGCCACCGCCAGGAGCAGGGTGACACCCGCGATCCAGGGCCGCCACACGAACGACACGCCGCCGAACCGCACGCCGGGCGCCACCGACGCCCGCGCGTCCGTCTTCGCGTCCACTGCCGCATCCACCGCCGTATCCGCCCCGTTCGCCTTCACGTCCGCCCCGTTCACGCGTTCTTGAACTTGCCGCGCCACACCAGGACGGCGAAGAACGGTGCGCCGAGGAGCGAGACGACGACCCCGGCGTCCAGCTCCCCCGGCCGTACGACCAGGCGCCCCACGATGTCGCAGACCAGCAGCACCACCGCCCCGAGCAGACCGGCGTACGGCACCAGCCAGCGGTAGTCGGGGCCGGTCAGGTACCGGGCCACGTGCGCCACCATCAGCCCGAGGAACGCGATGGGACCGCAGGCCGCCGTCGCCGCCCCGGCCAGCAGGGTGATGGCGACGATACCGATGGTGCGGGTCAGCGCGATGTTCACGCCGAGCCCCCGTGCCACGTCGTCCCCCAGGTTGAGCAGGTTGACGGAGGGCAGCGTGGTCAGCGCCAGCAGCAGCCCCGCGGCGATGAAGGCGGACACCGGCCAGATGACGTCGAAGCCGACCCCGGTCAGCGAGCCCGCGTTCCAGAACCGCAGGGCGTTCAGCGAGGCCTTGTCCGTCAGCGCGACCGCCGTGGTCATCGCCGCGAGGAACACCGTGACCCCCTGCCCGGCCAGCGCGAGCGTCAGGGGGTTGCCCGCCCCCCGGCCGATGCTCGACAGCCCGAACACGACGACACCGGCGACCGCCGCACCCAGGAAGCCGAACCAGACGTACTGGAACGGGCTGGTGAACCCGAAGGCGGCGATCCCCGACACCACGGCGAACGAGGCGCCGGAGTTGACCCCCAGCAGCCCCGTGTCGGCGATGGGGTTGCGCGTGTACCCCTGGATCAGTGCCCCGCCGACGCCCAGCGCGATGCCGGCCACGACGGCGAGCACCGTGCGCGGCAGCCGTACGGTGTGCACGATGAGTCTGATCTCGGTGAGCCGCTGGTCGGCCTCGGGGGCCGCGAACAGCCCGTGCCAGACCTCGGCGGGGCTGAGCGCGCGCGCACCCACGGCGAGCGAGGCCGCCGCCGCGACCACGAGGAGGGCCGCCAGCACACCCAGGCCGGCAAGACGGCGCCGCCGGGCCTGAGTCGGGCCCCCGGGCGCGGACGCGGGCCGCTGGGCCGCGGGCGTGGTCGTGGTCATGGCGACGTAGACTAACGCGCGCCGGTGCCGGTTCCGTCGGCGACCGTACGGGCCTCGTCGGAAGCGGACTTGAGCCCCCGGTCGAGGAGCGACTCCAGGATCTCGCCGACCCGGACGGCGGTGTTGGACAGCAGCGACGACGTGATGCCGTGCGTGTGCTCCGTGCCGCCCTGCAGATAGATGCCGCAGCGCAGGGCGGGGTCGGTGGCGACGCGGTAGTCGCGCTCGACGCGCACCCGGCCCTCGTCGTCGCGCAGGCAGCGGTCCGCGACCTCGCCGAGCAGGCCCAGCGGGTCGGCCGGGCCGTAGCCGGTGGCGAAGACCACGACGTCGGCGTCCAGGAGGCTCTCCTCGCCGGTGACCAGGGAGGTCACGGTGGCGCGTACCCGGTCGGGGGTCTCCTTGACGTCGGAGAGCCGGGACACGTTGAGGAAGCGCAGCCGCTCGGTGCCGAGGACCTTCTCCCGGTACATCTGCCGGTACAGGTCGTCGATCAGGTCGATGTCCACCACGGAGTAGTTGGTGTTGCCGTGGTAGTCCATCAGCCGCTGTTTGACGCCGTCGGGCGCGGTGAAGTAGTCGTCGACCGCCGCCGGGTCGAAGATCCGGTTGGCGAACGCGCTGTCGTCGGCCGGGCTGTAGCCGTAGCGGGCGAAGACCGCGCAGACCTCGGCCGCGGGGAAGCGGCGGTGCAGGTAGGCGACGTTCTCGGCGGCGCTCTGCCCGGCGCCGACGACGATGAACCGGGAGGGCGAGGTGCCCTCCAACGCGTCGACCCTGGCCAGCAGTTCGGAGTTGTGCCAGACGCGGTCGCCGCGCTCCACGCCCTCCGGTACGAGGGGGCGCAGCCCGGTGCCGACGACGAGGTTGCGGGCCCGGTGGATCTCGAGGCCCTCCCCCGAACGGACCGTCACCTCCAGGTGGTCCACGACTCCGTCCCGCACGACGGGTGCGACGCCGACGACCTCGTGGCCGTAGGAGACCATGTCGTCGACCTTGCCCGCGGCCCACTCGAAGTAGTCGTGGAACTCGACCCGCAGCGGGAAGAGGTTCTTGTGGTTGATGAAGTCGATCAGCCGCCCCTTGCTCTGCAGGTAGCACAGGAAGCTGTACTCGCTGGCCGGATTCCGCAGGGTCACCAGGTCCTTGAGGAAGGACACCTGCATGGTCGCGTCGTCGATCAGCATGCCGCGGTGCCAGCCGAAGCTTGGTTGCTGCTCGAAGAAGCGGGCGTCGAGCGCCCCCTGCCCGCCGGCCCGTGCGTTGTGTTCGCGGATCGCGATCGCCATGGCGACATTGGACGGTCCGAAGCCGATACCAATGAGGTCGTGGACCAGCGTTGAGTCAGCAGGAAGAACCTGTGACATGTCACTCCCATCGTGCGCCGGAAACTTAGGTGAGCCTAAGCTAATGAGATACCGCTGTCGATAGGGCGTGCCGGGGACCGATTCAGGCCAACTGACGGATCTTGCGGCGGTGTTGCGCACTAAGGTAAGGCTTGCTTAACTGCCCCGGTCAGCCCCTGCCTCGAGGAGGAACGCCCATGCGGGTCGTCATGTTCGGTTACCAGACCTGGGGGCACCGCACCCTTCGAGCCCTGCTGGACTCCGAACACGACGTGGTCCTGGTGGTGACCCATCCCAAGAGCGAGCACGCGTACGAGAAGATCTGGAGCGACTCCGTCGCCGACCTCGCCGAGGAGCACGGCGTCCCGGTGCTGATCCGCAACCGCCCGGACGACGACGAGCTGTTCGAGCGCCTCGAGGACGCCGATCCGGACATCATCGTCGCCAACAACTGGCGGACCTGGATCCCCCCGCGCATCTTCGGCCTGCCGCGCCACGGCACGCTCAACGTGCACGACTCACTGCTGCCGAAGTACGCCGGGTTCTCCCCGCTGATCTGGGCGCTGATCAACGGCGAGACCGAGGTGGGCGTCACCGCGCACGTGATGAACGACGAGCTGGACGCCGGTGACATCGTCCGGCAGGAGGCCGTGCCGGTCGGTCCGACGGACACCGCCACCGATCTGTTCCACAAGACCGTCGACCTCATCGCCCCGGTCACCATCGGCGCCCTCGGGCTCATCGCGGCCGGACAGACGGAGTTCACCCGGCAGGACCGGTCGCAGGCGAGCTTCTTCCACAAGCGGTCCGCCGAGGACATCCGCATCGACTGGAGCTGGCCGGCCGAGGACCTGGAGCGTCTGGTCCGGGCCCAGTCCGAGCCGTACCCCAGCGCCTTCACCTTCCACCGGGGCAGGCGGCTGGAGATCCTCGCCGCGGTGGTCTCCGAGGGCCGCTACGGCGGCACGCCCGGCCGGATCTTCTACCGCGAGGGCGAGGGCGTGGTGATCGTCGCCGGGGCGGACGCGCGCCGGGGCCGCAACCACGGCCTAGCCGTCACACGCGTACGCACCGAGGACGGGCGGGAGTTGGCCGCGACGGAGTACTTCACCTCCATGGGCGGCTATCTGACCTCCCGTCCCTGATCCCCCCGTCCGGCCGTCCACGACGGGCAGGGCCCGACCGTGCTGCCACGGTCGGGCCCTGCGCGGGACGGTCGTGCGCGGCCTCAGCCGCTCTTGCGCCGGAAGGAACGCTGACTGGCGGCAGGGCCGTGGGTGCCCCGGATCTTCGCCACGTCGGCGCCCGCGGCGAGGGCCGCGGCCTCCGCCTGTTTGCCGCGCTTGCGCTCCAGCGCCTGGCGGAACTTGTCCTTCAGGTCGTACCGACCGTCGGCGTCGGGTGTCAGGGCGGTGCGCTCGTCCTCCGCCGGTTCCGAACCTGCTTGCGATGAAGACTCTTCAGTCATGGCGACCTCCTGGGCTCGGACAACAGGAGCACAGCTTGTCACGACCGGCCGCCCGGAACCACCGAGAATGTGCCCGGCCCCGCCGGCAGGCTCACCGTGTACTGGCGCAGGTACGTGTCCAGGTACGGTGACCGGTCGCCCGCGGTGGCGATGTCGTCGGCCGGGTCGTCCAGGGCCAGGCCGAGCCCGGCACCCCTGACCTCGATGGTCTCGCCGGAGGGCGTGTCGCGCCAGGAGCCGGTCTGGATGGAGCCGATCTCCACGGCCAGGACGTGCCCGGCGGCCAGGGTCCAGTCGGTCGCCTTCAGGTCGACGCTCATGCGGCCCGGCTTCACCAGGGAGACCTGCTCGTCGAACATGACCGCGGTGCCGTCCGGGGCGACGTCGTACAGCTTGAACATCACGTTGCCCTCGCCGCGGGCCGTCAGGGACACCTGCGGGGTGCCGGTGACGCGGGTGGCCTTCCGCAGCGGTTTCGACCACACGAAGAAGCTGGAGGCGACCTCACCGGCGCGCTGACGCTCCACCAGTTCCGCGGCCAGCCCGGCCGGGGCGGGCCGCTCGGTCGCGGGCGCGTTCTCCATGTCCCACTCGCCGGTGGGCTGCGGCGGGGCCTTCGGCGCCGGGGCTCCGGACGCGGTCAGGGCCGCGCGGGCGGACGCGCCGCCGTCGTCCACGTAGGAGCCGCCGCCCAGCGGCAGGGTCACCGACGACTCGGTGACGGGCCAGGTGCGCTGGGCCCGCCAGGCGCCGGTGTTGTCCTCGACGGAGTAGGCCGGATACCGCACCGTCGGCCTGGTGCCCTTCAGGTACTGGTCGTAGAAGGCGAGGGTCTCGTCGTACCAGCCCTCGCGGCCCATGGCCAGGCGTCCGTCCTCGACGCGGTCGCCGCCGCGCACGTGGTCCCACTGGCCGAGCCAGCCGCGCTCGGGGCCGCGGTGGTTGTCGAGGTACTCCTCCATCTCCTCGGGCTTGGTGTTGTTCTCGATGAAGCCCTGCGTGACGAACAGCGGGGTGTCGCTGCCCCGGGCCATCCTCGCCAGGTCGCGGGAGGTCCAGTGCCGGTCCCGCTGGTCGGATATGCGGTAGCCGGCCGAGTTCTCCGTCAGGCACTCCGGGTGGCTCTCCTCGTAGCGGGCGGCGGCCTGGTAGCGGGGGTCGTCGTCCGCCATCGGGGGCATCGAGGCGATGGAGTTGTAGGCGCCGGCGGTGCCCGTCACGTTCGGGCGCGGCACGCCGTTGGAGTAGATGTACTGGTACATGTCCCACACGGGTTCCTGGGCGACCACGGCCTTGAGCGCGCGCTGGTCCAGGTTGTTGCCGATGAGGCCCGTGACGGCGTCGTAGGACTTGCCGTACATGCCGACCGCGCCGGTGGACCACGGCTGCTTCGCGGCCCAGTCGACCGCGGCCTTCACGTCGGCCTGTTCGCCGGGTCCGCCCCAGTCCAGGCATCCGGTGGAGCCGCCGAAGCCGCGCAGGTCCACCATGACGAAGGCGTATCCCTGGTCGAACAGGTCGGTGCCCTCGATGAAGTCCTGGAAGCGGGCGGAGGGGCCGGTGTGGGACCAGCCCTCGGGGCCGGTCTGGCCCGCGTGGGCGAAGTACGGGCCGATCGACAGGATGACCGGCACCTTCTCCTTCCGCTTCAGGCCCTCGGGCAGCAGGACGTCGGCGTGCAGCCGGGTGCCCGAGCGGTCGGCGGACGGGAAGTAGTGCTGGGTCCAGACCGAGCCCTCCGGGACCCGGTCGTTCTCCTCGTGCGTGACAGGGCCGGTCCCGGTGGCGGCCGAACCGGCCTCCGCCTCGTGCGCCGCGACGGCGGGGCCGCCCAGGCCGACGGTCAGGGCGAGGGCGGCGACGAGTGCCGATGCGGTCCGGACGACCGCGCGACGTGGTCTCACATGCTCCTCCTTGGAAGGCGGGTGCAGGTGGTACGGGTGGTGCAGGTCTAGCAGCGAAGTCCCCGCGCGTCGATGGGGCCGAATCGCAACTTCCCCTGCCACATCGGGTGTTGGCGGACGTGACCGGGCACCTGTCTCCGGCCGGGCCTGCCGGACGACGGCACCCGGGCCCTCACCGGCCGGGCCCACGGCTCCGCGCCCACCTACGCTCCGGAATCGCCCGCGCCCCGATCCCTGCCTAGGCTGGGGCACGCCGACGGAACCGAAGTCCTTGCCGACCGCAGGAGAGTGGGGCGCCATGGCGCGGGGTGTCGAATCGATCCGGCGCACCGCCCTGGGCGCCCTCGGCGCGGTCCTGCTGCTGCTCGGCGTCGCGCTGCTGGTGCTGCCCGGGCCTGGCCTGCTGCTCGTCTTCGCCGGGGTGGTGCTGCTGGCGCGGGCCGTTCCGGCGCTGGACCGGTTCGTCGCCCCGGTGCGCATCCGGGCGATGCGTGCCGCCGAGGAGAGCGTCTCCTCCGGATGGCGCATCGCCGGGTCCGTGCTTGTGGGGCTGTTCCTCCTCGCCGCCGGCGTGGCCTGGGGCCTCGTGTCCGAGCTGCCGTACTCCGGATGGGCCACCGGGGGGAGCCTGATCGTCTCCGGCTTCGTGCTGTTCGCCCTGCTCGGGTGGAGCCACCGCCGCGTCCGGGCGGCGCGTCGCGGCTCACCGCCGGCTCCGGAACGTGCGCGTTGACCAAACGGGACAGCGTTCCGTATATTTAACCGGGACAGCGTCCCGCTTTTGTCGCGCCGACGCGCCCCCTCCCGGACGGCCGCGCCAGTCCCCGCCGTCGATTCATCGAACGGACACACGCATCATGAGCGCACAGACTCACCCGACCGACTTCGTCTCCCCGCCCACTCCCGTCCTCTCCGTGGCCCCGGTGGTACTCCCGGCCCCGGGGCGGCCGGTGGACCTCCAGGTGCGGGTCTCCGCGCCGGTGACCGGGACCCGCCTGCCCGTCCTCCTGCTCTCGCACGGCCAGGGCTACTCGAACCACCTCTCCTCCCTGAACGGCTACGCCCCGCTCGCCCACTACTGGGCGGCGCACGGCTTCGTCGTGGTCCAGCCGACCCACCTCAGCTCGCGGACGCTGGCGCTAGACCCCGGGACCCCCGGGGCGCCCCTGTTCTGGCGGTCGCGCGCCGAGGACATGACACACGTCCTCGACGGGCTCGACGTCCTGGAGGAGGCCGTACCGCAGCTCGCCGGCCGACTGGACCGGAGCAGGGTCGCGGTCGCCGGGCACTCGATGGGCGGGCACACCGCGAGCCTGCTGCTCGGCGCCCGGCTCACCGATCCGGACGACGGCACGGAGGTGGACCTGACCGAGCCCCGCGTCAAGGCGGGTGTGCTGCTCGCCGCGCCCGGCCGGGGCGGCGACGCCCTCAGCGCGTCCGCCGCCGAGAACATGCCCTTCTTCCTGACCACGGACTTCTCCCGCATGACCACGCCCGCGCTCGTCGTCGCCGGCGACAAGGACGACTCCGCCCACCTGACGGTGTCCGGCGCCCAGTGGCACGCGGACCCGTACACCCTCTCCCCCGGCCCCAAGTCCCTGCTGACCCTGTTCGGCGCGGAGCACGGGCTCGGCGGGGTGGCCGGGTACGACGTCGCGGAGACCACCGACGAGGACCCCGCACGGGTGGCCGCCGTACAGCGGCTCACCTGGGCCTACCTGCGCTCCGAGCTGTATCCGGGGGACACCGCCTGGCAGCGGGCGCGGGACGGGCTGGCGGCCGGGCCTGACCCGCTCGGCCGGGTCGAGTCCAAGTAGGCCCGCACGGTCGGCCGCGGGGCGCGGGCGGGCCCGCTGGTAAAATGGCGGCACGCTTTGAGGCGCCCGGGTCCGTACCGAGGGGTACGGGCCCGGTCGCGTTCCGGGCGCCTGATCAGAAAGGTCCCCCATGAACGCGAAGCCGACCGCATCCTTCGACGGCCTCGGACTGCCGCCGGTGCTGGTGGAGACGATGACCGCCCTCGGGGTGACGCAGCCGTTCCCGATCCAGGCGGCGACCCTGCCCGACGCACTGGCCGGGCGGGACGTCCTCGGCCGGGCGCGGACCGGCTCCGGCAAGACACTGGCCTTCGGGCTGGCGCTGCTCGCCAGGACCGCGGGCCGGCGCGCGGAGTCGAAGCGGCCGCTGGCCCTCGTCCTGGTGTCGACCCGGGAGCTGGCCCAGCAGGTGAGCGACGCGCTGGCGCCGTACGCCCGGGCGCTGGACGTCCGCCTGACCACGGTCGTCGGCGGGCTGTCGATCAACCGGCAGACCCAGGCGCTGCGCGACGGCGCCGAAGTGGTCGTCGCCACTCCGGGCCGACTGGCCGACCTGGTCTCCCGCCGGGACTGCCACCTGAACCAGGTGCGGATCACGGTGCTGGACGAGGCGGACCAGATGTGCGACATGGGGTTCCTGCCGCAGGTCTCCGGCATCCTGGAGCAGGTGCCCTCCGACGGGCAGCGGCTGCTGTTCTCCGCCACCCTCGACGGCGACGTCGACCAGCTGGTGCGGGACCACCTCCACGACCCCGTTGCGGCGTCGGTCGACCCGGCGTCGGCCTCGGTGAGCACGATGGAGCACCACGTGCTGACGATCCACCCCGCCGACAAGTACGCGACCGCCACCGAGATCGCGGCGCGCGACGGGCGGGTGCTGATGTTCCTGGACACCAAGGCCGGGGTCGACCGGTTCACCCGGCACCTGCGGGCCGCCGGTGTGCCCGCCGCCGCCCTGCACAGCGGCAAGTCGCAGCCGCAGCGCACGCACACGCTCGCCCGGTTCATGGAGGGCGAGGTCACCGTGCTGGTGGCCACCAACGTCGCGGCGCGGGGCATCCACGTCGAGGCGCTCGATCTCGTCGTCAACGTCGATCCGCCGGCCGACGCCAAGGACTACCTGCACCGCGGCGGGCGCACGGCGCGGGCCGGACGGGCGGGGAGCGTGGTCACGCTCGTCACCCCGGACCAGCGGCGCGAGGTGAACCGGATGATGTCCGAGGCCGGGATCCGGCCGACGGTGACCCCGGTGCGCTCGGGCGAGCAGAAGCTGACGGCCCTCACCGGCGCGAAGCGCCCGCCGACCGGTCCGGCCCAGGAGGGCGGCAACGCCCCCTTCCGCGGGATGGGCACCCGCCCGGGCCGCGCAGCGAAGGGGTCCCGCAAGGCCGTCGAGGCGCGCAAGGCCGCCGAGGCGCGCGCGGCGGCCCGGGTGCGCAGGGGCCGCTGACCGCCGCCCCGCGGGCCGATCACGACCCCGGGGAACGGGACTTGACGCCAAGTCGACGCCGAGAACTTTGAACACACCGATGACAAAGTATGGACATGTCAAGCGGAAGTCTCCTACCTTGGCGGCGGAACGTCCGTCCTACCGCACAAGACCGGAGCGATATCCGGCACGGTCCGGTCCCCTTCTCCCGGAGGACCAATGCACCCACGGCTGTTCTCGCGTGCCCGAAGACACCTCATCCTCCTGCTGACGTCGGCCGTCGCGCTCGGCGGCGCCTGGGCCGCCCCGGCGTCCTCGGCGGCCCCCGCCGACATCCCGCCGCAGGAACCCGGCGTCACCCTGCGCGTGTTCGACGTCCAGACGCCACTCAATGAACTCTGCACCCTCAAGCCGGGGCAGACCCCCAACCACGACAAGCTGATGCCTGCGGTCGACTGGTCGAGCACCGCCGACTTCGGCGGCATCGCCGACAACTTCGTCTCCCAGGCGTCCGGTTACCTGATCGCCCCTCGTGACGGCACCTATGTGTTCCGCCTCGTCAGCGACGACGGCTCCCGGCTGACCCTCGACGACGCCACGGTGATCGACCACGACGGGCTGCACGGCGCGGAGCCCAAGGACGGCACGGTCGACCTCACCGCGGGAGCGCACCCGCTGCGCGTCGACCACTTCGACCGCGGTGGCGGCCAGCAGCTCCAGCTGTCCTGGATGCCGCCGGGCGAGAGCGAGTTCACCGTCGTGCCCACCGAGGCACTGAGCACCGACGCCGGGGTCGTCCGGGTGACGGCTCCGGGCCGCAAGGAGTGCGAGGCCGGGCGCGACACCCCCGGCGACGGCCTGCCGCTCACCTCCGTGCGCCCCGACCTCGACCTCACCGACCTGCGCCCCGACGGCTTCGAACCGCAGGTCACCGGCATGGACTGGCTGCCCGACGGACGCCTGGCGCTCAGCACCTGGGGCGGCACCGACAACGTTGCCGGAGAGGTGTACCTGCTGGACAACGTCACCGGCGAGACCAGTCGCGACAAGGTGAGCGTCGAGAAGGTGGCGAGCGGGCTGCGCGAGCCCATGGGCATCAAGTACGTGGACGGTTCGCTCTACGTCTCGCAGAAGCACGAGCTGACCCGGCTCGTCGACAGCGACGGCGACGACGTGACCGACGAGTACCGCACGGTCGCCACCTGGCCCTACGGCGGCAACTTCCACGAGTTCGCGTTCGGCCTGCTCTACCGCGACGGCTACTTCTACGTGAACCTCTCCGTCGCCATCGACCTCGGCGGCGCGACCACCACCCCTCAGCCCGCGCCCAACCGCGGGACGACCTACAAGATCAGCAAGAAGACCGGGAAGATCAGCCCGGTCGCGGGCGGGCTGCGCACGCCCAACGGCATCGGCTGGGGGCCGGGCGGCAGTCTGTTCGCCACCGACAACCAGGGCGGCTGGCTGCCCGCGTCGAAGCTCGTCCAGATCAAGCAGGACCGCTTCTTCAACCACTACACCGAGCCCGCGGGCCCCTTCGAGGACTCCCCCGTCACCGAGCCGGTGCTGTGGCTGCCGCAGAACGAGATCGGCAACTCGCCGTCCACCCCGCTGTACCTCACCAAGGGCAGGTTCGCGGGCCAGATGCTGATCGGCGACGTCACCTACGGCGGCCTCCAGCGCGCCTACCTGGAGAAGGTGAAGGGCCAGTACCAGGGCGCCGTCTTCCGCTACACGCAGGGCCTGGAGGCGGGTGTCAACCGGGTCTCCATGGGCCCCGACGGCGCCATCTACACCGGCGGGCTGGGTGCCGACGGCAACTGGGGACAGGAGGGCAAGCTGAAGTTCGGCCTGCAGAAGCTGACGCCCAACGGCGGCAACACCTTCGACGTCCAGAAGATGCGGGCCGTGCCGGGCGGCTTCGACCTCACGTACACCCAGCCGGTGTCGCAGGAGACGGCCGCGGAGCTGGCCTCCCGCTACGAGGCCGAGCAGTGGCGCTACACGCCGACCGGCGACTACGGCGGCCCGAAGATCGCCGAGGAGGAGCTGGCCGTGCGGTCCGCGACGCTCTCGGACGACGGCCGCACGGTGCGGCTGCGACTGGACGGCCTGAAGCCGGACCGCGTCGTGCACGTGCGCTCCCCGCGCCCGTTCACCTCCGCCTCCGGTGAGACGCTGTGGAGCACCGAGGCCTGGTACACGCTCAACGAGATGCCCGGCAGGCAGCCGCCGGCGGCCACCCTGTACGAGGCCGAGGAGGCGCGTCTGACGGGGAAGGCGGGGGTCAACACCGACCACGTCGGCTACTCCGGCAGCGGCTTCGTCGACCGCTACGCCACCGAGGGCAAGGCCACCACGACCTTCGACGTGACCGTCCCGAAGACGGGCACCTACGACGTGGGCCTGCGCTACTCCAACGGCCCGAACCCCTTCGAGGGCACCAAGTCGCTCTCCCTGTACGCGGGCGGGAAGAAGGTCCGCCAGACACAGCTTCCGTCCACCGGGGACTGGGACACCTGGTCCACCCGGACCGAGCCGGTGCGGCTGCGCGCCGGACACAACACGGTCTCCTACCGCTACGACCCCGGGGACACCGGCCACGTCAACCTCGACCTGATCACCGTGCGTCCGCACGGCGCCCGGGTCGCCCTGTTCGACGGCACCGCCGCCTCGCAGGAGCAGTGGCAGCACACGGACGGGAGGAAGGTGGCCTGGCCGCTGGCCGAGGAGCGGTCGATGGAGGTGTGCTGCGGCGACATCCGCACCAAGGACGCCTACCAGGACTTCAAGCTGCACGTGGAGTTCCGCGTCCCCCTGCTGCCGGACGACGTGACCGGCCAGGACCGCGGCAACAGCGGCATCTACCTCCAGGACCGCTACGAGCTGCAGATCCTCGACTCCTACGGCGACACCACCCTGGACACCAACGAGGCCGGGGCGTTCTATCTGAAGAAGGCGCCCGACACCAACGCGGCGACGGCACCGGAGACCTGGCAGACGTACGACATCGTCTTCCGGGCCGCCCGTTTCGACGAGAACGGTGCCAAGACCGCCGACGCGCGCGTGACGGTGGTGTGGAACGGCAAGACGGTCCACGACGACGTCGCGCTCGACGGACCCACCGCGGCGGGCCGGGCCGAGACTCCCGCCGCCGGGGCGATCCGGTTGCAGGACCACGGGAACAAGGTCCGGTTCCGCGACATCCGCATCGAACCGCTGGACTGAGCCGCGGCCGTGCGGGGCGGCCCTGACGGCCGCCCCGCACCTCCCGCTGCACCGGACGGCGGGTCCGAGTCCCCCGGGCGCCTGTGGGTAGGGTGAAACGAGAACTGCCCTGCCCGTCGAACAAGGAGCGGAATTGAGCGAGCCGGCGTCCATCGCCCTGCAGAAGGAGATCGCCCGGGAACTGGAGGTCGCGGAGACCTTCGACGCCGAACGGGAGATCGAGCGCCGGGTGGCCTTCCTCGCCGAGCGGCTGACCTCCACCGGTCTGCGCGCGCTCGTGCTCGGGATCAGCGGCGGGGTCGACTCGACCGCCGCGGGCAGGCTGTGCCAGCTCGCCGTGGAGCGGGCCCGCGCCGCGGGGCACGAGGCGCGTTTCTACGCGATGCGGCTGCCGCACGGGGTTCAGGCGGACGAGCACGACGCCCAGCTCGCCCTCTCCTTCATCCGGGCCGACCACGTCCTGACGGTGGACATCAAGCCCGCGAGCGACGCGGCGCTCGACGCCCTGCTCGCCGCCGACGTGGCCTTCCGCGACGCCGGGCACCAGGACTTCGTGCACGGCAACATCAAGGCACGGCAGCGCATGATCGCGCAGTACGCGGTGGCCGGGGCGCACGGCGGCCTGGTCGTCGGCACCGACCACGCGGCCGAGGCGGTCTCCGGCTTCTTCACCAAGTTCGGCGACGGTGCCGCCGACCTCGTACCGCTGACCGGCCTCACCAAGCGCCGGGTGCGTGCCGTCGCGGACGCGCTGGGCGCACCCGCCGAGCTGGTCCGGAAGGTTCCGACGGCCGATCTGGAGACCCTCGACCCGGGCAAGGCCGACGAGGACGCCCTCGGGGTCACCTACGAGGAGATCGACGACTTCCTGGAGGGCAGGCCGGTGCCGGAGCAGACCTTCGAGAAGATCCTCACCCGCTACCGGCAGACCGACCACAAGCGCCGGCTTCCGATCGCTCCCTGACCGCCGGTCCGGCCGACCGGGGATCAGAGCGGGAACCCCACCCCGGTCAGCCGCTGCGACAACTCCCACAGGCGGCGGCCGGTGGCGGCATCGGCCGCCGCCGGTGACAGCCGTACCCGCTTCGGTCCGCCCCGCAGCTCGCCGGGGCCGTCGGGGCCGATGAACTCGCCGCTTCGCACACCGGGGTCGGTCGCCGCGTACAACTGCGGCAGCGCACCCCGTTCGGCGGACTGGGCGAGCGGCCGCAGGACGCGGCCGAAGAGCAACCGCACCATGCCGACCGGTGCGCTCGTCTGCAGGCGGGTGGCGCTGTAGCCGGGGTGCGCGAGCACGCTGCGCACCGGACTCCCGGCCTCGGCGAGCCGTCGGTGGAGTTCCTGTCCGAAGACGGCGTTGGCGAACTTCGACTGGTTGTAGAACGCCATGGGTGAGTAGTGGCGCTCGCCGGCGAGGTCGTCGAGGAAGAGACGTCCCTGCCGGTGGTTGGTCGACGTCACCGTCACCACCCGGGGGTCCTTGCCCTCCGCCAGCAGGTCGAGCAGCAGGCCGGTGAGCGCGAAGTGGCCCAGGTGGTTGCAGGCGAACTGCGACTCGTGGCCCTGGGGGCTCAGCCGCCGGGGCGGCGCCATGATGCCGGCGTTGTTGACGAGCACGTCGAGCCGCGGATGCTCCGCACGCACCTCCCTGGCGAAGGCCCGCACCGAGTCGAGGTCGGCCAGGTCGAGCCGGCGCACGTCCAGGCGGGCGCCCGGCTGCCCGGCGGAGACCGCCTCGACCGCCCGTCGGCCCTTCTGCTCGTCGCGCACGGCCAGGATCACGTGTCCGCCCCGCCCGGCGAGCGCCCGGACGGTCGCCAGGCCCAGGCCGCTGCCGGCCCCGGTGACGACGAACACCCGCGTGCTCTGGTCCCCGATCCGCTCGGCGCTCCAACGTCGCTGCTGTGTCATGCGCCTCACCATGCCTTCGATGGCACCAAGTGTCAACAGAGATACTTTGTGCCATCCAGGGCATGGAGTTACGATGGAGGGGTGAGCACTCGCCCCGAAGTCAGCCTCGCCCAGCGCAAACGTCAGCTCGTCTCGGACGAACTCACCGAAGCGGCCTTGCAGTTGCTGGCCTCGAAGGGGTTCGACGCGGTCACCGTCGACGAGATCGTGTCGGCCGCCGGAGTGTCCAAGCGGACGTTCTTCCGGTACTTCGCGTCCAAGGAGGACGTGGTCGTCCAGTTCCTGACGGACATGGGCGCGGACGTCGCCCGGGAGCTGGCCGCCCGCCCCGCCGGGGAGCGACCGTCCGCGGCCCTGCGCAAGGCCCTCTCCGGCCCCCTCGCGGCCTGCGCCGATCACTCCGACAGAGCACTGCGGGTGGTCCAGCTGATCCTGCGCACCCCCGCCCTGCACGCGCGCTTCCTGGAGCGGCAGGGGCGGTGGCGCGAGGACCTCGCGGCGGAGCTGGCCCGCCGCCCCGATCCGGCCCCCGACCTCGACCTGTACCCCGAGATGGCCGCCGGGATGGCGCTGACCGCCTTCAACACGGTGCTGCACCGCTGGAGCGACAGCGACGGCACGGCGGACCCCTGGAAGCTGACCGAGCAGGCCTTCGCCGTGATCGCCCCGGCGCTCGACGGCGTCCCTCCGGAGACCTGAGACGCTTCTGCTCTGTTGGTGCGTCCGGCCGGAAGCCGCCTTAACCTGTCCGAAGGGGTGCTCGAACGGACGACGCCGGTCAGGCCGGCGGAAGGTGAGCTTCCATGGCGGACTTCATCGGCGCGGTGGACCAGGGAACCACGAGTACCCGGTTCATGATCTTCGATCACGGCGGCAACGAGGTCGCGAAGCACCAGTTGGAGCACGAGCAGATCCTGCCGCGCTCCGGGTGGGTGGAGCACGACCCGGTGGAGATCTGGGAGCGCACCAACTCGGTGATGCAGAACGCCCTGCGCAACGGCGGACTGTCGGGCACCGACCTGGCGGCCATCGGCATCACCAACCAGCGGGAGACCACGGTGGTGTGGGACCCGCGCACCGGCCGTCCCTACTACAACGCCATCGTGTGGCAGGACACCCGCACCGACGCCATCGCGGCCCGCCTGGAGCGCTCCGGCCGGGGCGACGTCATCCGCCGCAAGGCCGGGCTGCCGCCCGCGACGTACTTCTCCGGCGGGAAGATCCAGTGGATCCTGGAGAACGTCGACGGCGTCCGCGAGGCGGCGGAGCAGGGGAACGCGGTGTTCGGCAACACGGACTGCTGGGTCCTGTGGAACCTGACCGGCGGTCCCGACGGCGGCATCCATGCCACCGACGTGACCAACGCGAGCCGCACCATGCTGATGGACCTGGAGACGCTCGACTGGGACGACGAACTGCTGGGCTTCTTCGGCATCCCCCGCAGCATGCTGCCGACCATCAACCCGTCCTCGCACCCCGAGGCGTACGGCACGACCCGGACCTCCCGGCCCCTGCGCGCCGCCGTGCCCATCACGGGGGTGCTGGGCGACCAGCACGCGGCGACCGTCGGCCAGGTCTGCTTCTCGCCCGGCGAGGCCAAGAACACCTACGGCACCGGCAACTTCCTGGTCCTCAACACCGGCACCGAACTGGTCCGCTCCCAGCACGGCCTGCTGACCACCGTGGCCTACCAGTTCGGCGACAACCCGCCGGTCTACGCGCTGGAGGGCTCCATCGCGGTCACGGGGTCCGCCGTGCAGTGGCTGCGCGACCAGATGAAGATCATCAAGACGGCGGCCGAGAGCGAGGAACTCGCCCGCACCGTCGAGGACAACGGCGGCATGTACTTCGTCCCCGCGTTCTCCGGCCTGTTCGCCCCGTACTGGCGCTCCGACGCACGGGGCGCGATCGTCGGCCTCGCCAGGTACAACGACAACGCACACCTGGCGCGGGCGACGCTGGAGGCCATCTGCTACCAGAGCCGCGACGTCGTCGAGGCCATGGAACAGGACTCCTCGGTACACCTGGACGTGCTCCGGGTCGACGGCGGTGTGACCGCCAACGACCTGTGCATGCAGATCCAGGCGGACGTGCTCGGCGTTCCCGTCAGCCGCCCCGTGGTCGCGGAGACCACCGCCCTCGGCGCGGCCTACGCGGCGGGGCTGGCCACGGGCTTCTGGCGGGACACCGACGAACTGCGCACCCACTGGAGCGAGTCCAGGCGCTGGGAGCCCCAGTGGTCCGAGGAGAAGCGCGCGCAGGGGTACGCGGGGTGGAAGATGGCGGTGGAGCGCACGCTCGACTGGGTCAAGGTCCCCGAGAGCTGACCCCGGGTCGGGTCACCGGCCTGGAGCGACAGGACGTCCCGCACGTCGAGAACACCGGACTGGTGGGTTCATCGGACTGACGCCCCCTTAGGGTGATCCCATGTCTGCCGGATTGAGCGCCGCGAGAACCCGGGCCGCGCTGCGCACCAGCGCGCGCGTCTCGGGCGAGTTGCTGCTGATACTCGTCATGCTCGCCGTGACCCTGTGGGTCCTGGGCCGTATGTGGTCGGTGGTGTGGCCGCTGCTCGTCGGTCTCCTCCTGACCACCCTGACGTGGCCCCCGGCCCGCTTCCTGCGGCGGCACGGGTGGCGTCCGGCGCTGGCCGCCGCGGTGGTGACGGTGGGCTTCCTGCTGGTCGTCCTGGGCATCGTGGCACTGATCGCCGTGCCGATGTCCTCCCAGACCGACGAGTTGACCGACGGCGTGGTCGAGGGCATCCAGCGGCTGCGCGAGTGGGCCGCGGGACCGCCGCTGAACATCGGTGACGACGAGATCACCGGTGCGGTCGATTCGGCGGTGGCGCGCATCCAGGACAGCGTCGGCAGCATCACCACCGCGGTGGCGACGGGCGTGGGCGCGGTGGTCAACGGCCTGATCACCGCTGTCCTGGGCGTCTTCCTGATGTTCTTCTTCCTCAAGGACGGTCCGCGGTTCCTGCCCTGGCTGGCCCGCCAGTTGCCCGGCCGGCTGGCCACCGACGTCCCGGTCGTCGCGCTGCGCGGCTGGGAGACCCTGGGCTCGTTCGTCCGGTCGCAGGCCCTGGTGGGGCTGCTCGACGCCGTTTTCATCGGCCTCGGCCTGTGGATCCTGGGCGTGCCGCTGGTGCTGCCCCTGGCGGTCCTGACGTTCGTGTCCGCGTTCGTGCCCATCGTCGGCGCCCTGTTCGCGGGCTTCGTGGCCGTGCTGATCGCCCTGGTGTCGAACGGGCTGACGGATGCGCTCATCGTGCTCGCGATCATCGTGGTGGTGCAGCAGTTGGAGGGCAACGTCTTCCAGCCCATCATCCAAAGCCGCGGCCTCGGTCTGCACGCGGCGGTGGTCCTGCTGGCGGTGACGCTGGGCGGCACCCTGTCCGGGATCGTGGGCAGCCTGCTCGCCGTCCCCTTCGCCGCGCTGATCGCGGTGGTGTGGAACTACGTGCGCGAGCAGTTGGCCGAACCGCCCGAGGAAGCCGCGACCGCCGACGCCTGAGCCGACGGACGGGCCCCGTACGTGAAGGACGGGGCCCCTGGCGCGAATTGGCTCGCGGCCGGGCGGGCGGTGGTGTTGGCTGTCGGGCGTGGATCTCTTCAGCCGCTCCTGGTCGGCCCTGCTCGCCGCGGTCGCCGACCTGTCCGACGAGGACTTCGCCCGGCCGTCCGGCTGCACCGGCTGGCTCGTCCGGGACCTGGTCTGCCACCTGGTCATCGACGCCCAGGACGTCCTGATCACCCTGGCCACCCCGACCGCCGAGGAGCCGACGCGGGACGCGGTGACCTACTGGCGGGTCGTCGAGCCCCCGACCGGGGACGACCCGCTCGACGCGCTGATCGTCCGCCTGGCCGCCGCCTACGAGCAGCCGGGGCTGCTCGCGTTCCATCTCGACGACGTCGGTTCCGCCGCCGGCCGCGCCGCGGCGCTCGCGGACCCCACCAGTCGGGTCGGCACCCAGGACCAGGTGCTCACCGCGGGCGACTACCTCTCGGCGTACGTCCTGGAATGGTCCCTGCACCATCTCGACCTGGTCGCGCACCTCCCGGAGGCGGCGGCACCGCCCGCGGCGGGGCTCAGGTACGCGCGGGAGCTGCTGGAGGGGGTCGTCGGTACGGCGTTCCCCGCGTCGTTCACCGACCGGGACGCGCTGCTGATCGGTACCGGGCGGCGGGCACCGACCGCGACGCAGACGGCCGCGCTGGGCGAGTTGGCGGACCGGCTCCCCTTCCCGGTCGGCTGACCGGCGCGTGCGGCCCCGGCGGCCGACGGGTCGTCCGATCGGACGACCGGGCAGTCGTCCGTCCGGCAGGACCGAGGGAGCCGGAGCGTCGACCCGGGTCCGTGCTCCGCGGGCCCAAGCTGGAGGCACACGTCCCCGACACCGCGGAGCTGTCCCACCATGACCGCCAAGCCACCCACCCCCGCCGACCTCGCCCTGTCGGACGCCGTTCGCCGCGGTGACGCCGACGCCGTCCGGGCGGCGCTGCGGGCCGGTGCCGACCGGGAACTGCGCGACGAACAGGGCCGCACGCCGCTGCTGCTGGCGGCCCTGGCCGACCGGGTCGCGGTCGCCGAGGCACTGGTCGCGCAGGGTGCGGACGTCAACGCGCAGGACGCCCGTCACGACAGCGCGTGGCTGGTCACCGGGGTCACGGGCAGCGTCGCGATGATGCGGGCGCTGCTGCCCGGCGGTCCGGACGTCACGCTGACCAACCGCTTCGGCGGCGTCTCGGTCATCCCGGCGAGCGAACGCGGCCACGCGGCCTACGTACGGGCGGTGCTCGCGGAGACGGACATGGACGTCGACCACGTCAACCGGCTCGGCTGGACGGCGCTCCTCGAAGCGGTCGTCCTCGGCGACGGCGACCGCGCGCACCAGGACGTCGTGGCGGCCCTGCTCGCCGCGGGCGCCGACCCCTCGCTGCCGGACGGCGACGGTGTCACGGCCCGCGCCCATGCCGAGCGCAGGGGCTTCGAGGCCATCGCGGGCCTGCTGCGGCGGGCCGAGTCGCACGCCGGAGACGGCGTGCGCGAAGAGGGTGGGCGGCGGTGAACCGGCGTCGTCCCGCGGGCCGCCTCGCCGCGCTGGCCGCCGTCACCGCGACGCTGGCCGGATGCGCCCCGGACGGCGGTGGCGACGGGGACGCGTCACCGGTGCCCGCCCCGCCCGCCAGCACCGCCTCGCGTACGCCGTCCGACTCCGGCGGCCCATCCGCACGCACGCCGGAAGGCACCCTGCTGGTCACGGACTTCGGCGCGGACACCGTCACCTTCGTCGACCCCGCCGGGCGGGGCGGGGCGGCCGACCTGGGCTCGGTGCGGGTCGGGACGGCGCCGTACGGGATCGCCCTGGGCGAGGACGGCACGGCCTGGGTGGCGACCGCGGAGGGGGTGGCCGCCGTGGACACCCGCACCCGCGAGCGCACCGCCCTCATCCCGTACCGGACGGACACGGGCCCCGTGACGAGTGGCGAGTACCGGGGCGGCGGCATGGGCATCGCCCTGTCCCCCGACGGCAGCCGTGTCTACGTCGGGGTCAACGTCCCCGGCGGCGAGGGCACGCTGGAGGTCCTCGACACCGGGCGACGGCGGGTGACGGAGGTCGTGCCGGTCGGTCGCCGCCCCTTCGACGTCGACGTCTCGCGCGACGGGCGGCACGTCTACGCGACGAACCACGACTCGTTCGACGTGAGCGTCGTCGACACCGGCGACTGGACGACGCGCCGCATCGAGGTGGCCCCGTACGGCACCGAGGGCGGCCTCGGCTCCTGGCTCAAGCCGCACTACACCGCCGTACGCCCCTCCGACGGAGCGCTGCTGCTGCCGTTCGAGGGCGAGCGCCTGGCGGTGGTCGACCCCGGCACCGGGCGGGTCCGGATCGAGGAGATGACCGCCAACACCCACCAGCACGGCGTCACGGCGGGTGCCGACGGCACGCTCTACGTGGTGGGCACCGGCCCGATCGACCCGTCCGAGGACGACGGCCCGTCCCTGACCGTCCGCACGCCCGGCGGCGGCGAGCGGGTCATCCCCCTGGACGGCCCGCACGAGACCGTCGCCCTCTCGGCCGACGGCGGCACCGCCTACGTCTCGGGCGGCTTCACCCGCGACGGCTACTGGAACGGCCTGAGCGTCGTCGACACCGCCACAGGCCGGGTGACACGGCTCCCGGTGGGCGAGCGGCCCCTGGCCGTCGCGGTCCTCGGCGGCAAGGGGCCGGGCGGCGGGTGAGCCTCCGGGGCCGGTCCCGGGAGGGCGGGCCGAGCCCGGCATGACAGTGCCTGCCCTCGCGTAGACTCCGCGGCATGGGTCGATGGGAGCCGAACGCGCGCGGCCGCCTGGAGCAGGCGGCACTGGAGCTGTACGTGGAGCGCGGCTACGAACAGACTCCGGTGGCCGAGATCACCAAGCGGGCGGGGCTGACGGAGCGGACGTTCTTCCGGCACTTCGCCGACAAGCGGGAGGTCCTCTTCGGCGGTTCCGGCAGGCTGGAGGAGCTGTGCGTGGGCGCCGTCGCGGCGGCGCCCTCGTCGGCGACGCCGATGGAGGCGGTGGCCGGGGCCCTGGACGCCGCGGCGGGCGTCTTCGAGGAGCGCGGCGATCTGGTCCGCCTGCGGCAGGGCGTCATCGACGCCAACGCCGAGCTGCGGGAGCGGGAGCTGACCAAGCTCGCGTCCCTGTCCGGTGCCCTCGCCGACGCGCTGCGTGCGCGCGGCGTGGACGACCTGACGGCGCGGCTGACCGCCGAGGCGGCGATCGCCGTGCTCAAGGTCGCCTTCGGGCGCTGGATCGACGAGGGGCAGGAGCCACCGCTGCGGCCCCTGCTCGCCGAGTGCTTCGACGTCCTGCGCACGGCGTCCGCACGGGGCGCGGTCGACGCCGGCTAGCCACCCGCCGAGGCGGAGGGCCCGGGCATCGGGCCCCGGCAGGTCACCGGCCGGCGTCCGCGCCACGGCGGCGCCCCGGGAGCCTCGGCCAACCGGTGTACAGAAAAGGGCGGTTGCGACGTAGGTTGTGGTCAAGCACCCACGCCTCGGCTGAAAGACGGACCGCACCCATGAGCGACCCCTCGACGACTCCCGGCACCGCCGCGCAGCAGAAGATCGACACGTCCGTGCCGCACTCGGCCCGGATCTGGAACTACTGGCTGGGCGGGAAGGACAACTACCCGGTCGACGAGCAGGCCGGGGACGCGTACACCGCCGTCTTCCCCGGCATCGTCACCGTCGCCCGCAGCAGCCGCGCGTTCCTGCGCCGCAACATCACCCACCTGGTCGCCGAGGCGGGCATCCGGCAGTTCCTGGACATCGGCACCGGACTGCCGACCGCCGACAACACCCACGAGGTCGCCCAGCGCATCGCGCCCGAGAGCCGGATCGTCTACGTCGACAACGACCCGATGGTCCTCGCCCACGCCCGTGCGCTGCTGTACTCCACCCCCGAGGGCGCAACCGCGTACATCGACTCCGACGTGCTCGACCCCGACACCGTCCTCGCGGCGGCCGCCGAGACGCTGGACTTCGACAAGCCCATCGCGCTGATCCTCAGCAACATCCTGGGCCACATCGCCGACTACGACCGGGCGCGTTCCGTCGCCGCCCGGCTCGTCGACGCCCTGCCGTCCGGCAGCTACCTCTCGATCAACGACGGCTCGCGCGGCATCGACCCGGAGTTCGACCGGGCCCAGGACGCCTACAACGAGAGCGGTGCCGCGCCGTACATCCTGCGCACCGTCGACCAGATCACGGCGTTCTTCGACGGTCTCGAACTGGTGGAGCCCGGCGTGGTCCCGGTGACCCAGTGGCGTCCGGACACGGACGCCGACGACCCGAGGCTCATCGGCGAACACGGCGGGCTCGCCCGCAAGCCGTGACGTCCCCGCCCACGCCGGACCGAGAGGAACCCGCACCATGTCCGCATGGCCGTTGCCCGAGTCGTTCACCAGCGGTTCGGGCACCGTCCGCTGGAACCGGCTGGGCGCCCCGGACGGCCGCCCGCTGGTCCTGCTGCACGGCACGCCCTTCTCCTCGTACGTCTGGCGCGCGGTGGCCCGCTCACTGGGGCGCGACCACCAGGTGTTCGTCTGGGACATGCCGGGCTACGGGCAGTCGGAGAAGGGCGCCGGGCAGGACGTGTCCCTGGCCGCGCAGGGCCGGGTCTTCACGGAGCTGCTGGACCACTGGGGGCTGGCGGAGCCCCTCGTGGCCGCGCACGACTTCGGCGGTGCCGTCGCCCTGCGCGCCCATCTGCTGCACGGCGCCCGGTACGGGGCGCTCGCCCTGGTCGACCCGGTCGCGCTGGCGCCCTGGGGGTCGCCGTTCTTCCGCCTGGTCCGCGACCACGCCGAGGTCTTCGAGCAGCTGCCCGAGACGCTGCACCGGGCGCTGGTGCGCGAGTACATCGGGTCCACCGGCGGCCCGGGACCGCACCCGGCGGTCCTGGACCGGCTGGTGGAACCCTGGCTCGGCGAAACAGGTCGGCCGGCCTTCTATCGGCAGATCGCCCAGGCGGACCAGCGGTACACCGACGAGATGCAGGACCGTTATGCCGGGATCGACCTCCCGACGCTGATCTGCTGGGGCGAGGAGGACGCCTGGATCCCCGTGGCCAAGGGACGCGAACTGGCCGGTCTGGTCCCCGGCGCCCGCTGGGAGCCGATCGCCCACGCGGGCCATCTGGTCCAGGAGGACGCGCCCGCCGAGCTGACGGCCGCCCTGCTCGGCTTCTTCCGCGGCGTGCGCTGACGGCCTCCCGTCCCGCGGGACGACATGCCACAGGGCGGGGCCCCGGGGAAACGAGCGCTTCCCCCGGGCCCCGCCCTGTTCGGCGATCTCCCGATCAGGCGGGGGTGATGTTCTCCGCCTGCGGGCCCTTCTGGCCCTGGGTGATGTCGAAGGTCACGGCCTGGCCTTCCTGCAGCTCGCGGTAGCCCTGAGCGTTGATGTTGGAGTAGTGCGCGAAGACGTCGGGGCCGCCGCCGTCCTGCGCGATGAAGCCGAAGCCCTTTTCAGAGTTGAACCACTTGACAGTTCCGCTGGCCATGCCTTTTGCCTTTCAGCCGTTATCGGATCCGCACCGCGCGAACCCGGAGGTGGTCGTCCTGGTCCTCCGGCATTGCACAGCAAACCGCCCGCACTCCGGCGCGGGCGGTCTGGGCGAACCACGACATCTGCTGCTGACGCTACACGGCATGTCCGAGCCCCACCAGTGAGTAAGGGGTGTGAGCGGGAACCTTGTTGCCGACCTGAGCCCTCGGCCGCCGCCGCGCGGGTCCCCACTGCGCCATCCGGGGGAGACGGCGAGGCGGCCGCACGCGCCGGTTCCGGAAGTGGTCTAGCTATGAAGAGTCCACCCACGGAGTCGGAGATCGATATGACCGTCAGGAAAGCGCTGGCCCTGGTGATCGGCGCTGTCATGTGCACCGGCGTGCTGGCCACCGGCTGCACCCGGGAGCCCGCGGGCGCCTCTTCGCAGGACGCCCACGCACCCGGGAGTTCCACGGCCCCGCGCCCCGCTCCCCCGCGTTCCTTCCCCCGCCCCCTGCCCGGGGTCGGTCCGGTCCTGCGGGAGCGTCTCCCGGACGGCACCCGGCAGGCCCTGGTGGTCACCGGCGAGGACGAGGACTCGTCGCAGGCCCGGGTGGTGCTCTACGAGCAGTACCCGGCCGAGGGATGGCGTGCGGTCGCCGGTCCCTGGCCCGCGCACAACGGCCTGCGCGGCTGGACCGACGACCACGAGGCGGGCGACCTGCACTCGCCCATCGGCGTCTTCGGCCTCAGTGACGCGGGAGGCCGGCTGCCCGACCCGGGCACCCGGCTCCCCTACGACGAGGACCCGGAGTTCTCCGTGTCGGGCACGGGGTACCTGGGCGAGCCCCTGGAGGGGTCGTTCGACTACGTGATCGCCATCGACTACAACCGGGTGCCCGGCACCACCCCGCTGGACAAGACCCGCCCCATGGGCGAGGACAAGGGCGGCGGGGTCTGGATCCACGTGGACCACGACGGACCGACCAACGCCTGCGTGTCCCTGAGCGAGGAGCACATGCGCGCGTTGCTGACCGCCCTGGACCCGGACAAGGAGCCGGTCGTCGTCATGGGCCCGAAGGAGGTCCTGGTGCGGTAGGGCGCTCGGGGGACGCCCGCCGTACGGCAGGCCGGTCCGCGTGCCGTGCTCAGCCGACCGGCGGCATGTCGGTGGGCGTCGAGTCCAGGCCGGGCCTGCGCTCGCGCCAGGCGCCCCGGGTGAAGTCCGGGATTTCGACGGGGCGGCCGCCCCGGGCCAGCGAGGTGACGCTGAGCGGGACGGGCGAGCACCAGGCGGCCGAGTCGTAGACGTCGATGTCCGGCACCAGTCCCGCGCGCATCAGCTGGACGGTGCGCCACTGCAGGACGTAGTCCATGCCGCCGTGGCCGCCGTTGTTCGCGGCGTCGTCTCCGACCTTCTGCCACAGCCAGTGGTCGTACTCCTTGCGGTAGCCCTCGAAGTCGCGCCAGGTGTGGCCGCTGTGGTCCGGCTCGACGTAGATGCGGGCGCCGGTCGGGGCGGGCCCCGCGTAGTCCTCGACGATGCCGCGGCTGCCCGCGAGGGTGTTGATCCGGCTGTAGGGCCGGGGCGAACTCACGTCGTGCTCCGCCCGGATCGTCCTGCCCCTGGCCGTTTCGATCATGCAGGTGACCAGGTCACCGTTGATGTAGGTCTCCTTCCAGGACGGGTGGTCCCGCGGGACGAAGCGGGCCCGGTAGTCGGCCAGCCCCTTCGGGGCCGTCGCGGTGGCGCGCAGGGTCGTCATGCGGTCGCCGCGGTTGACGTCCATGGCCGCCGCGATCGGGGCGAGACCGTGCATGGGGTAGAAGGAGGCGGTGCTGCGGGTGTGCCACAGCCGCCGCCAGGAGTCGGTGTAGTAGGTGTCCGAGAAGAGGAGTTCGCGCAGGTCGTGGAGGTAGCCGCCGTGGCCGTTGGTGAGGTCTCCGAACAGGCCGTCGTGCGCCGCCTTCAGCATGGCCAGTTCGTTGCGGCCGTAGTTGCAGTTCTCGGACAGGAGCAGGTGTCTGCGGGTGCGCTCGGAGGTGTCGACGAGGTCCCACAGCTGGCGCAGTTCCGTCGCGATGGGGAGTTCCACCACGGCGTGCCTGCCGCTGAGGAGCGCGGCCCGGCCGTGCTCGTGGTGGAACTCCCAGGGCGTGGCGACGTACACGAGATCGATGTCGTCGCGGCGGAGCATGTGGGCGTAGGAGTCGGCGGAGCCGCCGTACTCGGCGGGGCGCGGGTTGCCCTTGCTCTCCAGTCGGTCGGCGGCGCGCTTGGCCCGGTCGGCGCGGATGTCGCAGACGGCGGTCACGGTGCAGCCGGGCACGGCCGCCCAGCCGGTGATCATGCCGCCGCCCCGGTTGCCGAGGCCGATGACCGCGACGCGGACGGTCCGGTGGGCGGCGAAGGGCACGCCGATCATCGACTTCTGGCCGGGCCTGCGGCGGGGCGCCTGCTCGGCCGCCGCCGACACGGACGGGGCTGCGGCTCCGATTCCGGCCGCGAGGGCGCCACTGGCGGCGGCGGAGCCCAGGAGCAGTCGGCGTGAGACAGCGGGCGTTTCGGACATGACGGCAACACTCCTCGTGGCGGTTCGCATCACGGTCGGGGCGCGGTCGGGCAACGTCGGGCTGTCGAACAGTTTCGGGGCATGACTCTGCGGGCTCAGCCGAGACATGTCAATACATGCTCGATACAAAGCCGTTCCGAGCATCTCCGCGCACCCGTGGTGCCGCTACATCCCGTCCTGCACCACCCCGCGCGTGGAGAGCGTGACGGGGTCCTTGGTGGTGAAGTCGCCCGGCGGGATGCCCGGATGGTGGCCCTCGTCCGGCGGCGGTGTCTGGTCGCGCGGGCCCAGGGTGAGGCGGGAGACGATCCGGTAGCGGTCGCCCCGGTACAGGGAGTGCACGTACTCGACGGGCCGGCCCCGGGTGTCGGTGGTCAGGCGCTCGAAGAGGAGTGCCGGGGAGAGTTCGGGGACGTCGAGCAGGTCGGCCTCGGCGCGGGTGACCACGGTGGGTTCGATGGACTGCACGGCCTCGCTGACCCGGACGTCGTGCCGCTCGCCCAGGTGCTCGTAGAGGTCGCCCTGTTCCAGTTCCTCACTGGTCAGGTCCGAGACGAGGTCGGCGGGCACGTGCAGGTACTCGATGGCCATGGGCGAGCCGTCGACCAGCCGCAGGCGTGCCACGTAGTGGATCCGCGCCGCGGGCGACATGCGCAGCTTGCGGCCCACCCGGGCGCCCGCGGGCAGGGTGCTGACCTCCAGGACCCTGCTGGTCCAGGCGCCGGCGGCCTGCGGGAGGGTGAAGGCCCGGCGGTCGGAGACCAGTTCCTGGGTGATCTTCTCGGCGGCGACGAACATGCCCCGGCCGTGCTCGCGCACCAGCAGTCCGGCGACCACCAGTTCGTCGATTGCGGCACGCAACGTGGGCCTTGACACGCCGAGTTCGGCGCACAGGGTGCGCTCCGAGGGGATCGCGTCTCCCGGGCGCCGGTCCTCGATGAGTTCCAGGACGGCGTCGCGGACGCGCTCCCGCTTGAGCACCGCACCGGAGGCGGCGGCGTCGATCTCCATGCAGTACTCCCGTGACTGGTCTGCTGGTCAGCCGAGCTTACCTGTCCACCTCGGGCGCGAACCAGCCACTCCCTGGGTTCGACCGGCCGAAAACCCGTGCATACGTGAGGGGTTGACGCCCTCATTGGTCCATGCCACCTTCGACCAACGCCGACTGGTAAGTCCAGCGCCCCTTACTGGTCAACTGCGGGTGTGTCCTCCCTTCCAGCTCTCCCAGAGGTGAACCGTGAAGTACCGTTCGCTCGCCCTGCTCTCCACGCTGGTGCTCAGTGCCGGGCTCGCCGCCTGCTCCTCGTCCGGCGGCACCGCCGACGGCGCCGGGGACGGCAGGACCGCCCTCGACGTCTGGCTCATGCGTGACAGTGTCTCGGCCCGGTTCCAGAAGGAGTTCGAGACCGGCTTCGAGAAGGCCCACCCCGACATCGACGTGAAGATCCAGATCCAGGAGTGGGAGGGCATAGGCGAGAAGGTGACCGCCGCCCTGGCCAGCAACGACGCCCCGGACGTCGTGGAGGTCGGCAACACCCAGGTCGCCCAGTACGCCCAGAGCGGCGGCCTCACCGACTTCTCGGACCGCGTCGGGGAACTGGGCGGCGGCGACTGGCTGGACGGGCTCGCGGAGCCCGGATCGTACGAGGGCAAGCAGTACGGCATCCCCTACTACGCGGCCAACCGGGTCGTCATCCACCGCACCGACCTGTTCGACAAGGCCGGGATCGATCCGGAGCGGATCAGGACCAGGGACCAGTGGATCGCCGCCACCCGCAAGCTCAACGCGGGCGGGACCCAGGGCATCTACCTGCCGGGGCAGAACTGGTACGTGCTGTCCGGCTTCGTCTGGGACGAGGGCGGCGACCTGGCCGTGAAGTCCGGCGACGGGTGGAAGGGCGGCCTCGACAGCCCCGGGGCACTGCGGGCCATGGACTTCTACCGGCGTCTCCAGGCCCTCGGCAAGGGCCCCAAGGACTCGGACGAGGCCCAGCCGCCGCAGGCCGAGGTGATGGCGAAGGGCCAGGTCGCCCAGATCATCGCCGTGCCGGGCGGGGCCAAGGTCATCGAGGAGAAGAACCCGGAACTCAAGGGAAAGCTCGGCTTCTTCCCGATCCCCGGCAAGACCGCCGAACGCCCGGGCGCCGTGTTCACCGGCGGTTCCGACCTGGTCGTCCCGGCCGTCGCCGCCCACCAGGAGGAGGCGTTCGCCTTCATCCGCGAACTGACCGGTGACGCCTGGCAGAAGAAGCTCGCCGTCGCCATGAGCTACGTACCGAACAAGACCACCCTGGCGGGCGTCGTCGCCGACGACCCGGGCACCGCGGCCATGGCGGCCGGCGCCGCGAACGGACACGCCACGCCCAACACCCCCCAGTGGGCGGCGGTCGAGGCCAAGAACCCGATCAAGGAGTACATGACGGCCGTGCTCACCGGCGAGGACGCGAAGTCCGCGGCGGCCGAGGCCTCCCGGACCATCACCGAGACGCTGGGCAGCGACTCCTGACCGCCGCCGTCCCCGACACCACGAGACCAGGAGGCGACGTGCCGACCGTCCGTGAGCGGAGCGTGCCGCGCGGCGCCGCGGGCCGCGGGAGCCTGTGGCCGTACCTGCTGGTGGCCCCCGCCGTGCTGGGCATGCTGTACCTGCTGCTCTATCCGCTGGCCCGCGCCGTGCTCATCTCCTTCCAGGACTTCCGGCTGCGTCAGCTCATCCTGGGGGACGCCGACTTCGTCGGACTGCGCAACTACCGCACGCTGCTCGGCGACCCGGAGTTCTGGGAGGTGGTGCGCCGGACCTTCGTGTTCATGGCGGTCAACGTCGTCGCGATTATGGTGCTCGCCACCTTGGTCGCGCTGATGGCCGAGCGGCTCGGGCGGGTGACCAGGACCGTGGTCCTCAGCTCCCTGGTCCTGGTCTGGGCGGTACCGGTGGTCGCGGCCACCACCGTGTTCCAGTGGCTGTTCCACTCCGAGTTCGGCATCGTCAACGAGACCCTCACCGGGCTCGGGTTCGCGTCGTACGAGGGCTATCCCTGGTTCGCGCACGGCGGGGCCGCGTTCGGCATCGTGGTGGTGCTGATCGTCTGGCAGTCGGTGCCGTTCGCCGCGATCACGCTCTACTCGGCGTTGGTCACGGTGCCGGCCGAACTGTACGAGTCGGCCCGCATCGACGGCGCGGGGGCCGTCCGCGTCTTCCGTTCCGTCACCTTCCCGCTGATCCGGCCGATCTTCATGCTGGTCCTGTCCCTCGAAGTGATCTGGACGTTCAAGGCGTTCGTGCAGATCTGGGTGATGACCCGCGGCGGCCCGGGCGAGGCCACCACCATCCTGCCGGTGTACGCCGTGCAGACCGCGCTGGCACACCAGCGCTACGACCTGGGCTCCGCCGCCTCGATGCTCACGGTCCTGCTGATGAGCGGCGTCCTGGTCCTCTACTTCCGCCAACTGTTCCGTCAGGAGGGCGAGCAGCCGTGAGCACCCCGCGTTCCCGTCCCCCGGTGCGCCGTGCGCTGCGCCGCCTCCCGCTGAACGCCGCCGCCGCGCTCACCGTGGTGGTCTGTCTGTTCCCCGTGTACTGGATGGTCACCACCGCGTTCAAACCGTCGACGGACATCCAGTCCTACAACCCGCGGCTGGTGCCCGGCGCCTGGACGTTCGAGCACTTCCAGAAGGCGGTCGGCGCCGACGGCTTCGCGCTGTTCTGGCGCAACAGCCTCCTGGTCACCCTCAGTGCCGTCCTGCTCGCCCTGCTGGTCGCCCTGGGCGCGGCCTACGCCGTGGCCCGCATGCGCTGGCGCGGGCGGCGGCAGTTCATGCTCGCGGTGTTCGTCGCGCAGATGGCGCCCTGGGAGTCACTGATCATCCCGATCTACATCATCTCCCGCGACACCGGGATGCTCGACCGGCTGCCGACCCTGACCCTGATCTACTTCATGATCACGCTGCCGTTCACGGTGGTCGTGCTGCGCGGCTTCATCGCGGGCATCCCGCCGGAGCTGGAGGAGGCGGCACAGGTCGACGGCTGCACCCGGGCCATGGCGTTCCGCAAGGTCGCGTTCCCGCTGCTGGCGCCCGGTCTCATGGCCACCTCGCTGTTCGGCTTCATCACCGCCTGGAACGAGTTCACCTACGCCAACTTCCTCATCATCAAGCAGCAGGACAGCCGCACGCTCCCGGTGTGGCTCTCCTCGTTCCAGTCGACCTTCGGCACCGACTGGGGGGCCACGATGGCGGCCTCCACGCTCTTCGCACTTCCCGCGCTGATCATCTTCCTCGCCCTGCAACGGCATGTGACGGCCGGGCTGGCCTCGGGAGGCGTCAAGGGCTGACCGGGCCCGCCGTTCCTGCCTCGCGCCGCCCCTGCTTCCCCGTCACCGCCGCGCACCGCCGACCATCGGAGTCGCCCCGTGGACCTGCCACGCCCCGAACTGGCCCTCGTTCCCCGCCCCCGCCGTCTGTCCGCCCGCTCCGGCCGCTTCCGCCTCGACGGCACGACCCGGCTGCGGGTCACCCCGGGGGCCGGTGCGGCCGCGACCCTGCTGCGCACGCTGCTCGCCCCGGCCACCGGACTGCGCCTGGACTCCGCGACCGACGGAACCTTCGTGCTCGCCCTCGACCCGGCGCTGACCGGCCTCGGCGAGGAGGGGTACGGCCTGACCGTCAGTCCCCAGGGCGTCCTGCTCCGGGCCGCCCGCCCGGCCGGGCTGCTGCGCGGAGTGCAGACGGTGCGGCAACTCCTGCCCTACGACGCGCTGTCGGGGCGGCCGGTGCGCGGGGTGCCGTGGGAGCTGCCCGCGGTGGAGATCACCGACGTGCCCCGCCACGCCTGGCGCGGCTCCATGCTCGACGTGGCCCGGCACTTCCAGCCGGTGTCGTATCTGCGGCGCTACGTCGACCTGCTGGCGCTGCACAAGCTGAACGTCCTCCACCTCCACCTCACCGACGACCAGGGCTGGCGGATGCCGGTGGCCGCCCACCCCCGGCTCACCGAGGTCGGCGGCCGGCGCGCGGAGTCGATGGTGGGCCCGGCGGGCAGCGACCGGTTCGACGGCGTGCCGCACGGCGGCGCCTACACCCGTGCGGAGATGCGGGGCCTGGTCGCGTACGCGGCGGAGCGCGGGGTGAGCGTCCTGCCGGAGACCGGTGTGCCGGGGCACGTCCGCGCCGCGCTGGCCGCGTACCCCGAGCTGGGCACCGACCCCACCCGCCGACTGGACGTGTGGACGCGCTGGGGGGTGTGCGAGAACGTGCTGGGCACCGGCGAGAACGTCCTGGACTTCTTCCGCACCGTCCTGGACGAGGTGATGGACGTCTTCCCCTCCCCGTACGTGCACCTCGGCGGGGACGAGGTGCCCACCACGGAGTGGGAGCTGAGCCCGGCGGCGCGGGCCCGTGCCGCCCGTGAGGGGCTGGCGGGGCCCCGTGCGCTGCACCCCTGGTTCATCGCGCGGCTGTCCGAGCACCTGGTGCGCGCCGGACGCAGGCCGGTGGTCTGGGCCGAGAGCGGTGTCGCCCTCCCGCTGGACTGCACGGTGATGAGCTGGCGGGAACCGGCGCACGCCCGGGCGGCGGCCCTGCGCGGTCACCAGGTCGTGCACGCCGACCACCGCGCGGCCTACTTCGACTACCCGCGCACCGCGAGTCCCGGCGAGCCGCCCGCCCAGCCCGGCGGCGTCGTCGACCTGCGCGCCGTCCACGACATGGACCTCGCGCCACCGACGCGGGAGGCGGCGTCCCGGGTGCTGGGCGCCCAGGGGCAGTTGTGGACGGAGTTCGTGCGCACCCCCGAACACATCGAGTACCTCACCTTCCCGCGCCTGTGCGCACTCGCCGAGCGGGTCTGGGACGGCACGTCCGGCTGGCGGGACTTCACCGCCCGGCTGGCCGGGCACCGCGCCCGCCTGGACGCCCTGGACGTCCCGCACGCCGACCCGCCGGCCGGGCTCCTCCCCTCGTCGTTCCCCCACACCGCGCACCACCCACCGACGCTCCCGCACAGGCGGGAGCCGTGCCGAAAGGACCCCGCATGAGAAACCGACCCGCCGTCGGCCGCGCCCGCCTGGCGCTCGCCCTGTCCGTCCTCCTGGGCGGCGGTGCGCTGACCGCCCTCCCCGCCCAGGCCGCTCCCGCCGCCGACGGTCTCACCGTCCAGTACCGCACCAGCGCGAGCGGAGCCACCGCGGACCAGACAGAGCCCTGGTTCAAGGTCCGCAACACCGGCTCGTCCACCGTGCAGCTGAGCCAGGTGAAGATCCGCTACTACTTCAAGGCGGACTCCCCGAACGCCTCCTACCGCTTCGCGTGCTCCTGGGCGGTGCGCGGCTGCGCCGCCGTCACCGGCACGTTCGGCACCCTGAGCAACCCGACCGCGACGGCCGACCGCTACCTGGAGGTCGGCTTCACGGCGGCGGCCGGCACCCTGGCCCCCGGCGCGGACACCGGTGACCTGCAACTGCGCTTCCACCAGAGCAACTGGCAGCCGCTGCGGCAGAGCGACGACTACTCCTTCGACGGCGCCCGGACCGCGTACGCGAACTGGGACAAGGTCACCGCCCAGCTGGCCGGTGCCACCGTCTGGGGCGCGGCTCCCGAGGGCAACGACCCCACCGACCCGACGGACCCGACCGACCCGCCCGGCGGCGGTGAGACCCTCTTCGACGACTTCGACTACGGCGCGCACACGGATCCCGCGATCCAGGCCCACGGCTGGAGCGTGCGCTCCAACTCCGGCGGGCCCGGCGTCCCCGGCGCCACCTGGGACCCGTCGAAGGTCACCTTCGTCTCCGCGGGCGGCAATACGGTGATGAACCTGGAGACCTCCACGGCCGGGACCGGCGCGTCCACCACGCACACCGAGGTCCTGACCAAGTCGATGAAGTTCAAGGAGGGCACGTACGCCGCGCGGGTCAAGTTCGCCGACACGCCCAAGTCCGGGCCCGACGGGGACCACCTGGTGCAGACCTTCTTCACCATCAACGACCTCAAGGCGCCGATGGCCGACGACTACGCCGAGTACGACTTCGAGTACCTGCCGAACGGCGGGTGGGGCGAACCGTCGAACATCCTCTACACGACCTCCTGGGAAACCTACAACCCGGACCCCTGGCAGGCCGTCAACCAGCACTCCGAGCAGCGCAGCAGCCACGCCGGCTGGCACGACCTGGTGGTGACGATCGACGACAGCGCCATCACCTACTACGTGGACGGGCAGTTGTTCGGCACGCACGACGCGCAGTACCTGCCCGAGCGGCCGATGTCGATCAACTTCAACCAGTGGCTGATCGACCTGACCGGCCAGACCTCGACGACACCGCGCGCCTACGACCAGCAGGTCGACTACGTGCTGCACGTCAAGGACCAGGTGCTCACCCCGGCCGCGGTGGCCGCGAAGGTCGCCGGGTACCGCGCCGCCGGTACCGGCTTCGTGGACGAGGTGCCCGCCCCGTGACCCCTGGCGGGGACGGTCAGAACAGCCGCTCCTGACCGGGCGCGGGCCGTCCCCGCCGGTTGCGCGGCCGGGCGCCGGGTGCGGGCGCCGCCTCGCCGAACAGGGGGGCGGTGCCGTACTCGTCGGGCTCGGCCGGGACGGTGGCCGGGCCGGTGCCCACGTTGAGGACCAGCGGGGCGTCCCGGTCGAAGTCGCCCGGGGTCATCGCCACCCAGTCACGGTCCTGCCGCTCTCCCACGCACCGACACCTCTCTCGCGCCGCCCGCCGCGACCACGCGACGCTACCAGCCCCGCGGGAGCTGTGTGATCACGGCTCCCGCCCGGCCTCCCTCCATCGTTCCCGGGCATCAGGCAACCGACGCATGATGATTGTTTCTGCGCTGTACAAGCCGCTTTCGATCATCTTCATGCATCACCTCTCTGGTTTCGAACCCTTGACAGGGCCTGGATCCGGTCGATTTACTCCCGGTCAACGCCGATGTCGTGTGATCGGCGGCAGAGGTACGCCCAGCCGGTAGCTGGCTTCGCGCCAGGAGCCCGGACTGAGTCGCCAGGACGGCCACGCGCGTCCGAGGCGGGGACGTACCCACCATCCTCCGGAGCTCGAACCATGAGCCGTACACAGACGCACACCCCCAGGAAGCCGGTACTGGCCGCGATCGGCGCCACCGCCGTCCTCGTCACCGCCGCCGCACTCGTCCCCGGCAGCACCCCGGCCGAGGCGGCGACCTACACCCCGCCGCCCGCGCACGCGGGCTTCGACTACCAGATCGGCGGCGCCTACACCCCGCCGGCCGGTGTCGAGGTGGTCAGTCGCGACCACACCGCCTCCCCCGCGCCGGGCCTGTACAACATCTGCTACGTCAACGCCTTCCAGGCCCAGCCCGGCGCCGAGCAGGACTGGGACGACGACCTGCTGCTGCGCGACGCCAACGGCGACGTCGTCTACGACACCGACTGGGGCGAGGCCTTCCTCGACATCCGCACCGCCGACAAGCGCGAGCGCATCGCCGAGAAGGTCGGCACCTGGATCGACGGCTGCGCCGACAAGGGCTTCCAGGCCGTGGAACCGGACAACTACGACAGCTACACCCGCGCGGGCGACCTGCTGGACGCCGCCGACGCGCAGGGCCTGATCAAGCTGCTGGCGGAGCGCGCGCACGCCGACGGGCTGGCCATCGGGCAGAAGAACACCGTCGAGCTGGCCCCGAACCGCGAGGCGAACGGGCTGGACTTCGCGGTCGCCGAGGAGTGCGGCGAGTGGGACGAATGCGGCGACTACACGGACGCGTTCGGCGACCGGGTGATCGTCATCGAGTACACCGCCAAGGGCCTGTCGAAGGCGTGCGCGGGCTTCGGCGACGAGCTGAGCATCGTCCGGCGCGACCTGGACGTGTCGCCGAAGGGCAGCAGCGGCTACGTCCGTGAGACCTGCTGACACCGCCCGACGGCCAGTTCAGTCCTTGGAGGTACAGATGGATGCGGTCCGACGTGCCGCGCGCCCCTCGCGCAGGGGTGTGCTGCGGGCCGGCGGGGGTGCCGCGCTCGCCGCGGTCGCGGGCACCGCGGTGACCGGCTGCGGCGCCGGGACGGACGACGGCGTCGCGGCCGACGGCACGGTCACCGTCGAGATGTGGCACGGCCAGGCGGACACGGCGAAGAAGGTCCTGGAAGGGCTCGTCGCCGACTTCGAACGGTCGCACCCGAAGATCAGGGTGAAGCTGGGCGGCGGCGTGCTGTCGGACGTCATGCTGCAGAAGGTGACGGCCGCCCTCGCCGCCGGTTCCTACCCCGACATCGCCTACATCTTCGGGTCGGACCTGGCCCGGGTGGCCCGCAGCCCGCAGGTCGTGGACCTCACCGACACGGCCGGGTCGGGACCCGTGCCGTGGAAGAACTACTGGGCGGCCTCCAGGGACGCCGTCACGCTCAACGGCAGGGTCAGGGCCGCCCCCGCGGTGCTCGACTCGCTCGCCGTGGTCTGCAACAGGAAGCTGTTCCGCGAGGCCGGTCTGCCCCTGCCGAAGCCCGGCTGGACGTGGCAGGACTTCGTCTCCTGTGCGCGCACCCTCACCGAGTCGGGCCGGGGCCGGTTCGGCACCGGCTGGCCGGGCACGGGCGACGAGGACACCGTGTGGCGTCTGTGGCCACTGATCTGGGACCTGGGCGGTGACGTCGTCGACGACGGCGGCAAGGGCATCGGCTTCGCCGACACCGGCGCCCGGGCGCTTCAGGTGGTGGCCGACCTGGCCCGGGACAAGAGCGTGTACGTCGACCCCAAACCCGGCAGCGAGCAGATGTACCAGGTGTTCCAGTCCGGCCGTATGGGCATGGTCGTCACCGGGCCGTGGCAGCTGCCCGACATCGAGACCGCCGGGGTCGACTACCACGTCGCTCCCCTGCCCTCCTTCAGCGGACGCCCGGTCACCATCTCGGGACCGGACACCTGGACGGTGTTCGACAACGGCGAGGCCCGGTCGCGGGCCGCCCGGACCTTCCTGACCTGGCTGGCCCGGCCCGAGCAGGACGTGCGCTGGGACATCGAGGCCGGCAGCCTCCCGCTCAGCCGCCGCACCGAGGCCCTGCCCGCCTGGCAGGACAAGGTCGCCCGCACCGAGGGCCTGAACGTGTTCACCACGGCGTTGGAGACGGCGCGGGTGCGTCCCGTCCACCCGGCGTACCCGGAGGTCTCGCAGGCGCTGGGACAGGCGATCGTCGCCGTGCTCCTGGGGCGCAGCACCCCCGAGAAGGCGCTGCGTGCCTGCGCCGACGAAGCCAACGCCGCCCTGTTCATTCCGCGTTGAGGAGCCACACCGCCATGCCGCGCCTCCCCCGCCCCATCACCGTCGAGGGCCCGCCGCCGGACCCACGGCCGCTGCGCCGCAAGCGCCGCCGCGAAACCGGCGCCGCCTGGGCGTTCGTCTCACCGGCGGTCCTGATCGTCCTCGGCCTGAGCATCGTCCCGGTCGTCTGGTCGCTGCTGCTGTCCTTCCAGGCCAGCGACCTGGTCACCCCCAGCCGCTGGGTCGGTCTGGACAACTACCGCGCCCTCGCCCAGGACCCGAACTTCAGCCAGGCGGTCCGCAACACCCTGCTCTACACGGTCCTGTACGTGCCGCTGAGCCTGCTGTTCGGCCTGGCCCTCGCCATGGTCCTGAACCGGCGCATCCGCTTCGTCGGCCTCTACCGCACCCTGATCTTCGTGCCGTTCGTGCTGTCGGCGACCGCGCAGGGCGTGCTGTTCTCGTTCATCCTGGACCCGGAGTTCGGCGCCGCCAACTCGGTGCTGCACCGCCTCGGCGTCTCGTCGCAGGGCTTCTTGTCCGACCCCTCCCAGGCCCTGCTCGTGCTGGTCGCGATCACCCTGTGGAGCGGCACCGGTTTCTGCGTCGTGGTCTACCTCGCCGCCCTCCAGGACGTGCCGCAGTCCCTGATCGAGGCGGCGCGCCTCGACGGCGCCGGGCGCCGCCATCTGCTGCGCCACGTCACGCTGCCCACCCTCACCCCGGTCACCGTCTTCCTGGTGCTGTGGCAGGCCATCCAGTCCCTCCAGGTCTTCGACCTCGTGTACGTCACCACCAAGGGCGGTCCGCTCGGCTCGACGACGGTGATCGTCTACTTCATCTGGGAGCAGGCCTTCAAGAACGCCACGGCCGGATACGGGGCCTCGGCCGCCTACGTCCTGGCCGTCGCCCTCGGCCTGGTGGCCGGGGCCGTCCGCATCGTCCGGCGTCGGGGACGCCACCGTCTCGAAGGGGCCCGATCATGACGGCGACCTCCGCCCGGCCCGACACCGCCGCCGGCGCCCACGGCCTCGCGAAGGTGTCCGCGGCCGAACGGCGCCGCCCGCGGCTCCCGTTCAGCCCCTGGCACCTGCTGCTCGCGCCGCTCGCCCTGGTCTTCGCCGTGCCGCTGGTCTGGCTGGTGCTCAGCTCGGTGATGAGCAACGCGGAGATCAACCGGTTCCCGCCGGCCCTGTGGCCGTCCGGCATCGACCTCGGCGGCTACCGCTACGTGCTGGGCAACGCGATGTTTCCCCGCTGGTTCGTCAACTCGCTGATCGTCTCCGCCGTCACGGTCGCCGCCAACCTAGTCTTCGGCTCGCTGGCCGGGTACGCCTTCGCCCGGATGCGGTTCGCGGGCTCCCGGGTGCTGATGGGGCTGATGCTGGCCACCATGGCGGTGCCGTTCCAGCTGACCATGATCCCGACGTTCCTGGTGATGAAGAAGCTGGGTCTCATCGACACCCTGGGCGCGCTGATCGTGCCGTCGCTGGTCACGCCGTTCGCGGTGTTCCTGCTGCGGCAGTTCTTCCTCTCGCTGCCCAGGGAGCTGGAGGAGGCCGCCTGGATCGACGGCTGCTCCCGGCTGCGGGTGCTGTGGCGGATCGTGCTGCCGCTGTCCCGTCCGGCGCTGGCCACGGTGGCCGTGCTCACCTTCCTGACCACGTGGAACGACCTGACCTGGCCGCTGATCGCCATCAACCACGACACGCAGTACACGCTGCAACTGGGCCTGACCACGTTCCAGGGGCAGCACCACACCCAGTGGGCGGCCGTGATGGCGGGCAACGTCATCACCGTGCTGCCCGTCCTGCTCGCCTTCCTCGGCGCGCAGAAGACCTTCATCCAGTCGATCACCTCCAGCGGACTCAAGGGCTGACCGCCCGCCCGTCGTCCGCACACCTGGGGCGAAACGTTCGCCCAGGTCACCCGCAACGGAAAGAACCCGCATGAGCACCGCCCACCCGACCGCACCCAAGATCACCTTCGTCGGAGCCGGCAGCGTCGTCTTCACCCAGGGTCTGCTCGCCGACCTCTTCGCCTTCGACGAGCTGAAGTCCGCGCACATCGCGCTGCACGACATCGACGCGGAGCGCCTGGCCACCGCGCGGGCCGCCGCCGAGTACATCGCCGCCGAACGCGGTGCCCGTCCGCGCGTCACCGCGCACGCCGACCGCCGCGAGGCGCTGGTCGGTGCGGACTTCGTCATCAACATCGTGCAGGTCGGCATGGGCGAGTCGACCCGTACCGACTTCGAGGTCCCGGCCCGGTACGGGCTGCGCCAGACCATCGGCGACACCCTCGGCGTGGGCGGCATCTTCCGCGCCCTGCGCACCTTCCCGCTGCTCAAGGCGCTCGGGCAGGACATCGCCGAGGTCTGCCCGGACGCCTGGCTGCTCAACTACACCAACCCGATGGCGATGAACGTCCAGTACCTCGCCGAGGCGACCGGCCTGACGCGGGTGGTGGGACTGTGCCACTCCGTGTACTGGACCGTCCAGGGCCTGTGCGAGCTGCTGAAGGTCCCGTACGAGGAGGTCACCTACCGGGCCGCGGGCGTCAACCACCAGGCGTGGGTGCTGCGCCTGGAGCACGGGGGCGAGGACCTCCACCCGCGCCTGGACGCCCTGATCGCCGAGGACCCGCAGCTGCGCCGCCGGGTCCGCATGGACATGTACCGGCGCCTCGGCCACTACCCGACGGAGACCAGCGAGCACTCCTCGGAGTACGTCCCCTGGTACCTGCACCACGACAGCGAGATCGACCGGCTGCGGCTGCCCGTCGGCGCCTATCTGGGCATCGTGGACGAGAACGTGGCCGAGTACGAGCGCACCCGCGACGCGCTGGCGTGCGGGGCGCCGCTCACGGTCGAGGGCACCATGGAGTACGCGCCGCAGATCATCCACAGCATGGTGACCGGCACGCCCCGCACGGTCTACGGCAACGTGCCGAACCACGGGCTGATCGAGAACCTGCCCGCCCGGGGCACCGTCGAGGTGCCGTGCCTGGTCGACTCCGCGGGCCTGCAGCCCACCCGCATCGGCGCGCTGCCCCCGCAGCTGGCGGCCCTCAACCGCGCCTACCTCAGCACCACCGACCTGGTGGTGCGGGCGGCGACGGAGGACGACCCGCGGCACATCAGGCACGCCGCGATGGCCGACCCGGCGACGGCGGCGACGCTCACCGTCGAGGAGATCTGGCGGCTGTGCGACGACATGGTCCGTGCGCACGGGGACCTGCTGCAGCCGGCACTGCGGGTCGCACTCGCCCCCTGAGCGGACCGTCTCCGGGACGCACTGGTGCGGCCCCGCGTACGGGGGAGAACGCGGGGCCGCACCTGCAAGCTAGCGGAGTAACCGGCCGCCTGCCAGACCCGGCGTCCGCCGACCGGCGGGAACCTTCCCCACCTGTCCGCCACCGGCGCCCGTCCACCACGGCCTTCACCGGGCGTGCTTCACCCGACCGGCGGACAGGAGCGTCGCGGGGAGCGGGGCGCGCCGCGGCGGCGTGCGCTGCGGGGCGGGCCGTACGGGGCCCACACTGAGGTCATGGGTTACCCCGATCCGCCGCCGACGGCGGTGTCACGGCGTTTTCCCGACGGGCCGGTGAGCGTGGCCGCGGCCCGTCGGTTCGTGCGTGCCGCGCTGGACGGGGACCCCACGGACCTGGTGGGAACGGCCCAGCTCCTGGTCAGCGAGCTGGTCACCAACGCGGTACTGCACGCGCGCACAGAGGTGGAGGTGAGCGTGGCACGCCTGGACGGCCGGGTGCGGGTACGGGTCGGGGACCGGCGGCCGAGCCGCGGACTCGTCCCGCAGCACTGCTCGCCGTACGCCGGTACGGGGCAAGGACTGGCGCTCGTGGAGCAGTTGGCCTCCCGGTTCGGGACCGACGGCGGTGACGCGGGCAAGGCGGTCTGGTTCGAGCTGTGGCACGACGGCCCCCCGCCGCCGTCGGCCGGGTGGGAGACCACCGTGCCGCCACGGCCCGCCGACCGGACGGTGACGCTCGTCGACATGCCCACCGCCCTGGAGTCCGCGTGCCGACAGCACCGGCACGCGGTGCTGCGCGAGCTGACCCTCGCCGCGTCCGCGGGAGACCCCCTCGGGGTGCCGCCCGAGGACCTCGTGGCGGCCAACGACGTCAACAACGTGATCAGCGCCGGTTTGGCGGCCACACCGACGGGACCGGCCCCCGAGTCCGGTCTGCGCACCCTGGCCCTCCCCCTGTCGGCCGCCGCCCTGCCGGCGGTGCGGGCGCTGCGCCGCGTACTCGGCCTGGCCGAGGCGCGGGCGCGGGAGGAACGGCTGCTCACGCTCCCGGCCCTGCCCCGCGGCCGCGCCTTCCAGGACTGGCTCTTCGACGAGATCGCCGGGCAGCTGACCGGGGGCCGGCCCACCGCGTGGACCGTGGTCCCCCGCGAGCCGGAGGTCAGCTCGTCCGAGCTGGTCCCGTGGGACGTGGGCCAGGTGCGCGCCAGCAGGATCCCGACCGTCGCAGCCGACGAGGGCAACCGGATCGTGGCGGCCAACGGGGCCGCGGCGGACCTGTTGGGCTGGGACCCGGACGACCTGGTGGGGCGCCGTCTCACCACCCTCGTCCCCGAGCACCTGCGCGGGCGGCACACGGCGGCGTTCACCTCGATGCTGCTCACCGGCCGCACCCGCATCGTGGGGCGCTCGGTGCCGCTTCCGGCGCTGCACCGGGACGGCCGGCTGATCCCGGTGCGGCTGTACATCCAGACGCAGGAGACGGCCGACGGCCGCACCGTCTTCGTCGCCCAGCTCGTCCCGCGGGCGACCACGTTCCTGGACGGTCCACGGACGCCCGGCAGGATCCGGGAGGCGGCCGTCGGGGAGCCCGACGGGGACCGGTCACCGGCCGTTCCGGAGGCCGGTGCCAGGGCGGCCGGTGCCCGGGGCGGCATGACGGCGCTGGACCGGCTCACCCTGCTGGCCGAACTCGCGGCGCAGCTCAACAACACCCTGGACCTGAACGAGGGGCTGCAGCACGCCGGCCGGCTGCTGACACGGCGGCTGGCCGACTGGTGCGTGGTGGACCTGTTCACCGCCGACGACCGGGTGGACCGGGTCTGCGTCGTCCACCGGGACCCGCGGGCCCTGCGCCCGGGGGCGTACGAGGGGACGCTCTCGGAGGTCTCCGAGGAGTCGCGGGGCCCGCTGGCCCGGGTGCTGCGCGGCGCCGGACCGCTCCTGCTGACCGACGCGCCCCGGCCGGGCCAGACCGAGAGCGCGCTGGACCGGGCGTACGTCGACCTGTTCCGGGAGTTGGGCGCCGGCAGCGCCGTCGTCGCTCCGCTGCGGGCCCGCCGCAGGATCTTCGGCGCTCTGACCCTGGCCCGCGCGTCCGGCGGACCGCCGTTCGCGCAGGAGGACCTCACGCTGGTCGACGACCTGGTGCACGGTCTCGCGCTGGGGGTGGACAACGCCCGGCTGTACCAGGACACCCGCTCCATCGCCGAACGGCTCCAGCGTTCGCTGCTGCCGGTGCTGCCGGAGGTCGAGGGCCTGCGGCTGACCGCCCGTTACGCCGCCTCCTCGACCACCGCGCAGGTCGGCGGGGACTGGTACGACAGCTTCGTGCTGCCCGGCGGGAACACCGCGCTGGTCATCGGCGACGTCACGGGGCACGACCTCGACGCGGCCATCGCGATGAGCCAGCTGCGCAGCATGCTCCGCGGTATCGCGGTGGACCGCGAGGAGCCGCCCGCGGAGGTGCTGCGCCGACTGGACCTGGCGAACCACAGTCTCCATCGGGAGGCGACCGGCACCTGCGTCTACGGCCTGATCAAGGGGCCTCCCGAGGGCCCCTGGGAGCTGACGCACTCCTCCGCGGGGCATCCGCCGCCGCTGCTCACCACCCGGGACGGCCGGACCCGTTACCTGGACGGCGGCGCCGGTCTGCTGCTCGGCATGGACCCCCACGCGGCCCGTGGCACGGCCCGTGACGCGCTGCCGGCCCACTCGACGCTCCTGCTGTACACCGACGGCCTCGTCGAGCGCCGCGACAAGCCCCTCGACGAGGCCCTGGACCGGCTGCGCCGGCACGCCGCCGACCTGGCCCGCGAGCCCCTCGACACGTTCTGCGACGAGCTGTTGATCGGTCTGGGGGCGGACAACGCGGACGACATCGCGGTCCTCGCCGTCCGCCCCTCGCCGCCCACGGCCGCGCGGCCCAGGCGGCCCGGGCGGCCATAGGGGTGACGGCCGGGCGGATCGTCGGCCGTGCGCCCCGTGGGGCCGACGGGCGCCGCGGGCCGTGCCCGTTCGGGCAGCACCTTCTGCCTCGACGGCTCCTGACGGCGGCACAGGGGTGGCGATAGCGTCCCCTCGTGAGCATCACGTCCCGGCGAGCGGCCAGATGAACGACGAGCGGCTGACCGTGGCGCAGACGGCCGACGGCACGGACGACCCCCGGTCGGCCGGGAACGGGCCGCAACCACCAGGACCGCCGGACCAGCCGGACCCGTCGGGCCGGCCGGAGCAACCGGAGCAGCCCCGGAGGCGCAAGCGCCGCGGACCGGGGCCCTTCACCCTGTTGCTGCTGCCGGGGCTCCTGACCGTCACCGGTGTGGCCACCTTCCTCGCGCTGGGCGGCCTGCCCGACCCGTGGCCCGACGACGCCGACGCGAACGCGTCCGCCGGGGCCGACATCGATCCCTCCTACGTCCCGTGGCTGCGCAAGGCCGCCTCGGCCTGCTCCGTGCTGGAGCCGTCCGTGCTCGCCGCCCAGATCGACCAGCTCTCGGGCTGGAGCGACGACTCGGACGAACTCTCCGGCCAGAAGGGCATCGCCGCCTTCACCGACAGCGAGTGGCGGACCTGGGGCAAGGACGACGACGGAAACGGGAAGTCCTCGCCCCGCGATCCGGCGGACGCCATCATGGCGCTGGGCCGGCGGGACTGCTCGCTGGCGAAGAAGGTCACCGAGCTGCGCACCGAGGGCCGGGTCAACGGCGACCTCGTGGAGCTGACCCTGGCCGCGTACGCCGCGGGCCCGGACGCCGTGACCGAGGCGGGGCGGGTACCCGCGGGGGCGAAGACCTACCTCGACGAGGTCCAGGCCCTGCTGCCGCGTTACGAGGCGCTCGACCGGGAGGACTCCGGCGGCGGCGCGGGCGGGCCCGCGGGCGCCCTGCTGACCGCGCCGGTGAGCCCGCTCACCATCACCTCGCCCTTCGGGTCGCGGGAGCACCCGCTGACCGGGGTGACCAAGCTGCACACCGGCGTGGACTTCGCCGCCCCGCAGGGCGCGCAGGTCGCGGCGGCACGGCGGGGCCGCGTCGTGTTCGCCGCGCTCACCAGTGCCTACGGCAACCGCATCGTGATCGACCACGGGACCATCCAGGGCAAGCGAGTGGAGACGACCTACAGCCACCTCTCCTCCCTGGGCGTGGCCGTGGGCCAGACCGTGGAGGCCGGGGCCCCGATCGGACGGGTCGGCTCCACCGGTCTGTCCACCGGCCCCCACCTGCACTTCGAGGTCATCCTCGACGGGTACTACACCGATCCGCGCCCCTGGTTGACCGCGTAGGGGTTTGATCCGGCGGATCGTGCCGATGACCTCAACATGACCCAGTCGAAGCGCGAGACAGAGCGAAAGTACGAACCCCCCTCCGGCGGCGCCGCCGGACTGCCCGACCTCACCGGCGCCGGGCCCGTCGCCTCGGTCACCACGGCCGGGCCCGAGGAACTCGACGCTGTGTACCACGACACCGAGGATCTGCGGCTCGCCCGCTCCTCGGTCACGCTGCGCCGCCGTACGGGCGGTCCGGACGCGGGCTGGCACCTGAAGCTGCCCCTGGCCGGCGACACCCGGGAGGAGGTGTGGGCCGCACTGTCGGACGACGTGCCCGAGTCGCTGCGCGAGCTGGCCCTGTCCCGCACCCGGGGCGCCGAGCTGCGTCCGGTCGTACGCATCCGGTCCACCCGGACCGTGCGTCGGCTGCGCGACGCGGACGGGACGGTGCTCGCCGAGCTGAGCCTCGACGAGGTGCGCGCGGACGCGGCGGCGTCCGGCGGTGGCCGCGCCGAGTGGAGCGAGCTGGAGGTGGAACTCGCGGAGGGTGTGCACGCCGGGCTGCTGGACGTCGTCGAGAAGAAGCTCCGTAAGAAGGGGATCGTGCGCGCCGACTCCCCCTCCAAGCTCGCCCGGGCGCTGCGGGAGACGGGGGTGGAGGCGGGGGCGGAACAGGAGCGCCCGGCGGTGGTGGCCGGGTCCGCCGGCGCCTACGTGCTCGCGTACGTGAGCGAGCAGGTCGGCAAGCTGGTGTCGCTGGACCCGGCGGTCCGCGGAGACCTGCCCGACGCGGTGCACCAGATGCGGGTCACGTGCCGACGGCTGCGCGGTTGCCTGCGCTCGTACCGGTCGGTGCTCGACCGGCGGGCCACCGATCCGCTCCGCGCGGAACTGCGCTGGCTGTCGGGTGAGTTGGGAGCGGCACGCGACCAGGAGGTGCTGGGCGAGCGGATCGGCGCCGCGGTGACGCGGCTGCCGGACGAACTCGTGCTGGGTCCCGTCGCCGCCCGGCTGCGCGTCTGGGAGGTGTCCCACGGCGGCGAGGTGCGCTCCCGTACCCGGGAGGCGCTGGCCACGCCCCGCTACCTGCGTCTGCTGGATGCGCTGGACTCCCTGGTCCGGCAGCCGCCCCTGCGCGCCAAGGCCGCGGGAAAACCCGCCCGCACGATGGCCCGGGCCGTGCTCAAGGAGTACGGCCGTCTCGCCGGACGGATGGAACGCGCGATGGCGCAGCCGGCCGGCCGGTCACGGGAGTCGGGTCTGCACGAGGCGCGCAAGGCGGCCAAGAAGCTCCGCTACGCGGCCGAGGTCGCGCGCCCCGCACTGGGCAAGCCGGTCGCCCGGCTCGGCAAGCGCGCCAAGGCGGTGCAGCGACTGCTCGGCGAGCACCAGGACGCCGTGGTCGCGCAGGAGACGTTGCGGGAGTTGGCGGTGGCCGCGCACGGGGCGGGTGAGTCGGCGTTCACCTGGGGACTGCTGTACGGCCTCGAACGGGCAGGGGCCGACGCCCGGCAGCGGGAGCTGCCCGAGGTGTGGCGGGCCGCGTCGGACCCCGCGCTGCGGGCGGCGCTCGAACACTGAAGGGAGCCGGATCACGGGTGGGCCGGCCGCTTCGTGCGCCGCGCGAGACGGTCCGCTCTCACGCCGCCCGCGCCCGCTCCGGCAGTACGCGCAGCGGCGCCGCGGGGGCGCGGGTGGCGCTGACCCGGTAGGTGATCCGGTCCGGGTCGGCGATCGGCTCGCCGAGCACTATCCGGCCCGCGGCGTGCAGCGCGTCGCACTCGGCAGTCGGCAGCGCGGCGTAGCAGCCGCCCCGGCCGGTGGCGGAGTCCAGGGGGCGCCAGTAGCTGTATCTGCGCCGCCCGTCCGCGCGCACGGTGACGAAGACGGGTGTGCGCGCGTCGGTGACGATGCGCAGGACGTCGGTCCCGGCGGCACCGGTCCGGGCGGTGTGCCCGGCACCACGGAGGTCGGCGGTCTGCGGACGGACGGCGGCGGTGAGCGGCATCGGCGGTGGCCTTTCCAGGTCAGTGACTCGAGAACGCCTACCCGGTCCGGCCGGAGTTGATCTCGATGAACCGCATTCTTCAGCACGGCACTGACAACTCCTGTCCGGAGTCTTGCCGGATCACGGGCTCACCACTTAAATCACACCTTGAACTAAGCTGCCGCACCAGGCGGTTGTCCGGTCCTGTCCGCATCCTCAGAAAGCGCCCGCATGAGACTGAGATCCTTGGGTGTCGCGCTCGTCGCCACGGCGGCGCTCGTCACCCTCCCCGCCCCCATGACGGCCACCGCGGCCGACACCCCCCTCTCCCAGGGCCGGACGGCCACGTCGTCCTCGGCCGAGAACGCCGGAACGCCGTCCGGCAACGCCGTCGACGGCGACACGGCCACCCGCTGGTCCTCGGCCGCGAGCGACGACCAGTGGCTCCAGGTCGACCTCGGCGCCACCGCCTCCGTCACCCGGGTGGTGCTCGACTGGGAGGCGGCCTACGGCAAGGACTACAAGATCCAGCTCTCCCAGGACGGGAGCACCTGGACCGACGCAAAGTCGGTCACCGGCGGCGACGGCGGCACCGACACGCTCGACGTCTCGGGCCAGGGCCGCTACGTCCGCATGCAGGGCGTCCACCGGGCCACCCCCTGGGGCTACTCGCTGTGGGAGTTCCAGGTCTTCGGCACCACCGGCGGCACCGCGCCGGGCGGCTCCTGCGGCACCGCCAACGCCGCGCAGGGCAGGCCCGCCTCCGCCTCCTCCGTGGAGAACGCCGGGACACCGGCCGCCGCGGCCTTCGACGGCGACGCCGGCACCCGCTGGTCCAGCCAGGCCTCCGACCCGCAGTGGGTGCGGGTCGACCTCGGCGCCGTGCGGGACCTGTGCAAGGTGGACCTGAACTGGGAGGCCGCCTACGCCAAGGACTTCCGGATCGAGGCATCCTCGGACGGGCAGAACTGGCGGACGCTGAAGAGCGTCACGGGCGCCACCGGCGGCAAGTCCTCCTACGACGTCAGCGGTTCGGGCCGCTACGTCCGCGTTCACGGCACGGCCCGCGCCACCGGGTACGGCTACTCGCTGTGGGAGGTGGCCGTGCACACCGGCACCACCGGCACTCCCCCCGTCGAGGGCGGCGGCGACCTGGGGCCGAACGTCATCGTCGTGGACCCCGCCACGCCGAACCTCCAGCAGAAGTTCGACCAGGTCTTCGCCCAGCAGGAGTCCAGCCAGTTCGGCAGCGGGCGCTACCAGTTCCTGCTGAAGCCGGGCACCTACAACGGCATCAACGCGCAGCTCGGTTTCTACACCTCCGTCTCCGGTCTCGGCCTCAACCCGGACGACACACAGATCAACGGTGACATCACCGTGGACGCGGGCTGGTTCAACGGCAACGCCACGCAGAACTTCTGGCGTTCGGCGGAGAACCTCGCCATCACGCCGTCCAACGGCACCGACCGCTGGGCCGTCGCCCAGGCCGCCCCGTTCCGGCGCATCCACGTCAAGGGCGGCCTCAACCTCGCCCCCAACGGCTACGGCTGGGCCTCCGGCGGCTACATCGCCGACTCGAAGATCGACGGCACCGTCGGCCCCTACTCCCAGCAGCAGTGGTACACCCGGGACAGCTCGGTCGGCGGCTGGACCAACGGCGTCTGGAACATGACGTTCACGGGCGTCGAGGGCGCGCCGGCGAGCAACTTCGAGACCGGCCCGTACACCACGCTGGACACCACGCCGATCTCCCGCGAGAAGCCCTTCCTGTACCTGGACGGCGACGAGTACAAGGTGCGTGTGCCCGCCAAGCGGACCAACGCGCGCGGCGTCTCCTGGCCGGCCAACGCCGGTGGCACCTCGCTGCCGCTGAGCCAGTTCTACGTCGTGAAGCCCGGCGCGACCGCGGCGACCATCAACGCCGCGCTCGACCAGGGCCTCAACCTGCTGTTCACGCCCGGCGTCTACCACATCGACCAGACCATCGAGGTCGACCGGGCCAACACCGTCGTCCTGGGCCTCGGTCTGGCCACGATCATCCCGGACGGCGGGGTCGACGCCATGCACGTGGCGGACGTCGACGGGGTGCGGCTCGCGGGCTTCCTCATCGACGCCGGACCGGTGAACTCCGACACGCTGCTGCGGATCGGCACGCCGGGCGGGAACGCCGACCACTCCGCCAACCCCACCTCCATGCAGGACGTGTTCATCCGCGTCGGCGGCGCGGGCCCCGGCAAGGCCACCGACTCCGTCGTGATCGAGAGCGACGACGTGCTCATCGACCACACCTGGATCTGGCGGGCCGACCACGGCGAGGGCGTCGGCTGGGAGACCAACCGCGCCGACTACGGCCTGCGGGTCAACGGCGACGACGTCCTCGCGACGGGGTTGTTCGTCGAGCACTTCAACAAGTACGACGTCTACTGGAGCGGGGAGCGCGGCCGGACGATCTTCTTCCAGAACGAGAAGGCCTACGACGCCCCGAACGAGGCCGCCATCACCCACGACGGCATCGTCGGCTACGCGGCCTACAAGGTCGCCGACTCGGTGAACGAGCACGACGCGGTGGCGCTCGGCAGCTACTGCAACTACACGTCCGACCCGACGATCGTCCAGCACCACGGGTTCCAGGTGCCGGTCAAGCCGGGCGTCAGGATGCGCAACCTCCAGGTGATCTCACTGGGCGGCATGGGCCAGTACCGCCATGTCATCAACGACACCGGCGCGGCCACGTCGGGGACGGACACCGTGCCGTCCAAGGTCGTCCAGTTCCCCTGAGAGCACGACGCGCCCCGCGATCCGTGCGGGGCGCGTCACCCATCGGACGAAGAGGCCTCCCGCTCAGGCGAGTTGCACCAAGAGGTCGCCGCCCTCCACCTGCTGGATGCGGTTGATGGCGAGCCTGGTCACCGTGCCGGACTTCGGCGCGGTGATGGACGCCTCCATCTTCATCGCCTCGATGGTGGCGACGGTGGCTCCGGCCTCCACCGCGTCGCCCTCGGCGACGGCGAGGGTCACCACGCCCGCGAACGGCGCCGCGACATGGCCCGGGTCGGCCCGGTCGGCCTTCTCCGTCACCGGGACGTCGGAGGCCGCCGAGCGGTCCCGGACCTGGATCGGGCGGAGCTGCCCGTTCAGCGAGGACATCACGGTGCGCATGCCGCGCTCGTCTGCGTCGCCCACCGCCTGCAGCTCGATGAGCAGCCGGACGCCGGGGTCGAGGTCGACCGTGTACTCCTTGCCCGGGCGCAGCCCGTAGAAGAAGTCCTTGCTGTCGAGGACGCTGGTGTCGCCGTACGAGGCGCGGTGCGTGTCGAACTCACGGGCCGGTCCCGGGAACAGCAGCCGGTTGAGCGTCGCCCGGCGGTCCTTGTCCAGACCGTCGCGGTCGTCCTCGGAGAGTTCGGCGAGCGGCTTGGCCTCGGCGCGGCCCCGCAGCGCCTTGCTCCGGAAGGGCTCGGGCCAGCCGCCGGGCGGGGTGCCCAGCTCGCCGCGCAGGAAGCCGACCACGGAGTCCGGGATGTCGAACCGGTCCGGTGCGGCCTCGAAGTCCGCCGGGGAGACACCGGCGCCCACCAGGTGCAGGGCGAGGTCGCCGACCACCTTGGAGGACGGGGTGACCTTCACCAGGCGGCCCAGCATCCGGTCGGCGGCCGCGTACATGGCCTCGATGTCCTCGAAGCGGTCGCCGAGGCCGAGCGCGACGGCCTGGGTGCGCAGGTTGGAGAGCTGGCCGCCGGGGATCTCGTGGTGGTAGACCCGGCCGGTCGGGGAGGCCAGGCCCGCCTCGAAGGGGGCGTAGACCTTGCGGACGCTCTCCCAGTACGGCTCCAGGTCGCCGACGGCCTGGAGGTCGAGGCCGGTGGGCCGCTCGGTGTGGTCGGTGGCGGCCACGATCGCCGACAGGGACGGCTGCGAGGTGGTCCCCGCCATGGACGCCACCGCGCCGTCGACGGCGTCCGCGCCCGCCTGGATCGCGGCCAGGTAGGTGGCGAGCTGACCGCCGGTGGTGTCGTGGGTGTGCAGGTGCACCGGCAGGTCGAACTCCCGGCGCAGCGCGGAGACCAGCGTCGCGGCGGCCGGGGCCCGCAGCAGCCCTGCCATGTCCTTGACCGCCAGCACGTGCGCGCCGGCGTTCACGATCTGCTCGGCGAGCCGCAGGTAGTAGTCGAGGGTGTAGAGCCGCTCGGAGGGGTCGGACAGGTCGGCGGTGTAGCAGAGCGCGACCTCGGCGACGGCGGTGCCGGTCTGCCGTACGGCCTTGATGGCGGGCCGCATCTGCTCGACGTCGTTGAGGGCGTCGAAGATGCGGAAGATGTCGATGCCGGTGGCGGCGGCCTCCTGCACGAAGGCGTCGGTCACCTCGGTCGGGTACGGGGTGTAGCCCACGGTGTTGCGGCCGCGCAGCAGCATCTGGAGGCAGATGTTGGGCACCGCCTCGCGCAGGGCGGCCAGCCGCTCCCACGGGTCCTCGGCGAGGAAGCGCAGGGCGACGTCGTAGGTGGCGCCGCCCCAGCACTCCAGGGACAGCAGCTGGGGCAGGGTGCGGGCGACGACGGGCGCCACGGCGAGCATGTCCTTGGTGCGCACCCGGGTGGCGAGCAGCGACTGGTGGGCGTCGCGGAAGGTGGTGTCGGTGACGCCGATGGTGGACGACTCGCGCAGTCGGCGGGCGAAGCCCTCGGGGCCCAGTTCGGCGAGCGACTGGCGGGAGCCGGACGGGGGTTCACCGGTGGGCACGGCCGGCAGCTTGGTCAGCGGGTCGATCAGCTCGGGGCGCTCGCCGTGCGGCTTGTTCACCGTGACGTCGGCGAGGTAGGTCAGCAGCTTGGTGCCGCGGTCGGCGGAGTGGCGGGCGGTGAGCAGGTGCGGGCGCTGCTCGATGAACGAGGTGGTGACCCGGCCGGCCTGGAAGTCGGGGTCGTCCAGGACCGCCTGGAGGAAGGGGATGTTGGTGGCGACGCCGCGGATGCGGAACTCGGCGACCGCGCGCCGGGCCCGGTTCACGGCGGTGGTGAAGTCCCGTCCCCGGCAGGAGAGCTTGACCAGCATCGAGTCGAAGTGCGCGCTGATCTCCGTACCGGCGTGGGTGGTGCCGCCGTCGAGGCGGATGCCGGAGCCGCCGGGCGAGCGGTAGGCGCTGATCTGCCCGGTGTCGGGGCGGAACCCGTTGGCCGGGTCCTCGGTGGTGATGCGGCACTGGAGGGCGGCGCCCCGCAGGGTGATGTTCTCCTGGGCGAGGCCGAGGTCGGCCAGAGTCTCACCGGCGGCGATGCGCAACTGGGACTGGACGAGGTCGACGTCGGTGACCTCCTCGGTGACCGTGTGCTCGACCTGGATGCGCGGGTTCATCTCGATGAAGACGTGGTTGCCGTCCCGGTCGACGAGGAACTCCACGGTGCCCGCGTTGCGGTAGCCGATCTGCCGGGCGAAGTTCACGGCGTCGGCGCAGATCCGCGCCCGCAGGTCCGGGTCGAGATTGGGCGCGGGCGCCAGCTCGATCACCTTCTGGTGGCGGCGCTGCACCGAGCAGTCCCGCTCGAAGAGGTGGATGACGTCGCCCTCGCCGTCGGCGAGGATCTGCACCTCGATGTGGCGGGGTTCGACGACCGCCTTCTCCAGGAAGACGGTGGGGTCGCCGAAGGCGGAGGCGGCCTCGCGGGAGGCGGCCTCGATGGCCTCGCGCAGCTGGGCGGGTTCCTCGACGCGGCGCATGCCGCGCCCGCCGCCGCCCGCGACCGCCTTGACGAACACGGGGAAGCCGACGTCGTCGGCGGCGCGCACGAGTTCGTCCACGTCGGTGGAGGGCGCGGAGGAGCCGAGCACGGGTACCCCGGCCTCGCGGGCGGCGGCCACGGCCCGTGCCTTGTTGCCGGTCAGCTCCAGGATCCGGGTGTCGGGTCCGACGAAGGTGATCCCGGCCTCCTCGCAGGCACGGGCCAGTTCGGGGTTCTCGGACAGGAACCCGTACCCCGGGTAGACGGCGTCGGCCCCCGCTCGGCGGGCGGCGCGGACGATCTCCTCCACGGAGAGGTACGCGCGCACCGGGTGTCCCGGCTCCCCGATCTCGTAGGCCTCGTCGGCCTTGAGCCGGTGCAGCGAGTTGCGGTCCTCGTGCGGGAAGACGGCGACGGTGCGCGCGCCGAGCTCGTAGCCCGCACGGAACGCACGGATCGCGATCTCACCGCGGTTGGCGACCAGCACCTTGCGGAACATTCTTGATCCCTTCAGCCTGCCGGGTGACGAGACCATGGTGTCGGCGCCGCCCTCGGTACGCCATGTGAGCCGGGCCACTCCCGGCTCCCTCATGAAGGCGCGCCGTCGCCGTCGGGTCAAGGGCCCGCGTCACCGCAGGGCGGCGGTGAGGCGACGGCGGATGCGGTCGACGCCGACCGGGGTGCGGGAGGGCGCGGCGGTGGTGCAGCCCGGCAGACCGGCCCTGGCCAGGGTGCTCAGCAGGGCCCGGGGGCCGCTGTCGAGGTAGGTGGTGAAACCGGCCAGGCGCAGTGCGCGCAGGGTCCGGGGGAAGGCGAGCGGCTCGCAGAGGTGGGCGGCGGCCGCGGTGCGCAGCTGGGCCGGGGTGCTAGCGGGCCCCGCCGTGGTGGCCGTGTACACGGGGAGCGCGGGCGGGGCGACGGGCTGCGCGCGCAGGAGGCGCCGGAAGGTCCGGTGGACCTCGGTGAGCAGGGGATGGTGGTAGGCGGTGCGGCTGGTCAGCACGGTGGCGCGGCGGCCGAGCGCCAGGGCGGCGGTCCGGAGGGCGGCCAACTGGTCCTCGGGCCCGGCCAGGACCGTCTGACCGGGGGCGTTGTGGGCGGCGACGCGCACCTGCGGCAGGTTCTCGGCGCGCAGCAGGTCACTCGCCAGCTCGGCGGTCAGGTCGGTGGCCAGCAGGCCCGCTGCCGGGAGCGCCGCCTCGCGCAGCAGCCGGTCGCGGACGTGGAGCAGCCGGACGCCCTGTTCGAGGGTGATGGCTCCGGCCACGGTGAGCGCCGCGAGGTCGCCGACGCTGTGGCCGAGCACCGCGTGGACGGGCGGCGCCGCGAGGTCGAGCAGGACGGTGGCGGAGGCGACCACGGCGGCGTAGGTGGCCAGGTCGAAGGCGAGGGGGTCGGTGCGCACGAGGAGGTCGGGTTCGGGTGCCGCGGCGTCGGTGAGGAGGCGGCCGACGGGTGTGCGGGTCCCGCCGAGCGCGGTGCCGTGGGCGTCCACCGTCCGCAGCACCCGTGAGACGGACGGGACCTCGCCGAGATGGCGCAACGCGCCGGGGAGGTAGGCCCCCTGGCCGGGGCACATCAGCACGGTGCGTGGTGTGCCGCCGGTGGGGGCCGGACCGTCGTTCCTCATGAGGCGTTGGCGAAGGCGAGCGCGACGTTGTGCCCGCCGAAGCCCATGCTCGTGGTGACCGCGGCGAGGGGCCCGGAGGGCAGTGCCGCCGGGTCGCGGCCGACCACGTTCAGGCCGATCTCGGGGTCCACCCGTTCCAGGGTGCACGCGGGCGGTGCCGTCCTGTCCCGCAGGGCGAGGACGGTGAGGACGGCCTCGATGGCTCCGGCGGCGCCGAGGGAGTGTCCGAAGGCGCCCTTGGTGGCGCTGACCGCAACGTCGTCCAGTGCCTCGGCGAAGACGCTGTGCAGCGCCTGGGCCTCACCGAGGTCGCCGAGCGGGGTGGAGGTCGCGTGGGCGTTGATGTGCTGGACCTGTTCCGGCACGAGCCCCGCGTCGCGCAGCGCGGCGTCGACGGCCGCCGCACAGCCCGTACCGCCGGGCGCCGGCTGGGCCACGTGGTGGCTGTCGTTGGTGATGCCCGCCCCGGTCAGCCGGCCGAGGACGCGGGCACCGCGGACGGCGGCGTGCACGGCGCTCTCGACGACGAGCATGCCGGCGCCCTCGCCCATCACGAAGCCGTCCCGGTCGGCGTCGAAGGGCCTGGAGGCGCCCTTGGGGTCGTCGTGGCGCCGGGAGAGGGCCTGCAGCCGCGCGAACCCGGCCAGGGCCAGCGGGTGCAGCGCGGCCTCGGTGCCACCCGCGACCACGATGTCCGCACGGCCGTCCCGGATCATGCCGAGGGCCTGGGCGAGCGCCTCGGCGCCGGAGGCGCAGGCGCTGACGGGGGCGTGCACACCGGCCTTGGCGCCGACCATCAGTCCCACTTCGGCGGCGGGGTGGTTGGGCAGCATGACCGGGATGGTGCGCGGGCTCACCCGTCCCGCGCCCTGCGTCTGGAGGCGGCGGTTCTGCTCCAGGATGCTGGTGATACCGCCCAGGCCCACCCCGACGACCACGGCCACCCGCGAGCCGCTCTCGGCGAGCGCCGACACGTCGCGGTACCCCGCGTCGCGCACGGCCTCGCGGGCGGCGACGAGAGCGAACTGCGCCGTGCGGTCGCAGTGGGCCGCCTTGGCGGACGACAGGACCGTCCTGGGGTCGACCGCCGCCGGGGCCGCGAGGTAGACCTGCGCGGGCCCTTCCGGTTCTCCGAAGTCGACGCGCTCCACGCCGCACACGCCGTCCAGCAGGGCCCGCCAGGTGGTGGGGACGTCACCGCCCAGCGCGGTGGTCAGTCCCAGCCCCGTGACGACGGCGAACCGGTCCTCGGGGGCGGAGTCGGCCGCGTGCCGTGGGCTCACGCGGTGCCGCCCGCGGGGGCGGTGACGGCCGCGGCGAGGTGGGCGGCGATCTCCCGCACCGTCGTGAGCCGGTCCGCCTGCTCCTGGGGCACCTCGATCTGCCAGCGGTCCTCGATCGCGGCGACCACTTCCAGCCGGGCCAGCGAGTCGACCCCCAGGTCGTCCTGGAGGGACGAGTCGGGCTGGATCTCCTCCACGGTCAGGTCCTCGACCGTGGCGGCGAGCAGGTCGCGCAGTTCGTCGAGCAGCTGTCGTTCGTCGGCGGTGGACGGCATGTCCGGTACCTCCCTGGTCGGTGCACGGCGCGCCCGGAGGCGGTGGGCGGGAGGACCCGGTCCTCTCGGGCGCGCCGGCGGTGTCCGGCGACCTGCCGGTTCACGCCGTCAGGCTGTCCGGCCGTCCGGTCCGGCAATCGCCGGGTAAGGGGGGACGGCGGAGCATCGGGGGCACGGGACGGGCTCCTGTGGGCTCCCGTGTCCACCCTTCACCTTGAAGCGCCCCGGTACCGACCGAGGGTGGTGGGCGGCGCGTGCGTAAGGGGGCGGGCGGGGGCCGGTGCGGTGGTGCCGCGCAGGGTGCCGTGCTTCCTCAACGGACTTTGGCGGCTCTTTTAAGGCTTTCTGAAGATGACCTTCGAACGGGCGTTTACCCGCCCGTCGGGTCCTAGGCTCTCGAACACCCCCCACAGTCCCGGTGGGCGCGGTCGCGTCCACCGGGTACGGGGGCTGCTCCGTCAGCCGACCGACAAGCCGAGGTGTCCTGCGTATGGGTTCCCGCCGAGCCGCTCGCCCGTCCCGCTCCCACGCCCGCCCCCGCGGCGGGCTCAGGAGCCGCGGTACCGCGCTGGCCCTCGGCGCCGTCACCTTGACGGCGGGCGTCGGGATCACGCTGGCCGTGACCGACGGCGACGACGGCGGGGCCTCGGAGCAGGTCACCGCGAACGCCGCCGACCGGGCGCCGAACGCCGAGGACGCGGCGGGCGGTGCGGCACCGCTCGCGTCCGCGTCGGCAAGCCCGAGCGCCACGGCGAGCGGCTCGCCGAGCCCGAGCGCCGAGCCGAAGAAGAAGCCGAAGAAGACAGCGAGCCCGACGACCAGCGTCGCGAAGGCGCCCGCGCCGTCCTCGAAGGCTCCCGTCAAGGCCACCGCGAAGAGCGGCGGCGGGTCGGGCGGCGACGGGTCCGGTACGGGCGGCGGCTCCGGGTCGGACAGTGGATCGGGCTCCGGTTCCGGTTCCGGCTCCGGTTCTGGCTCCGGCGCGACGGGCGGTGCCGAGGGGCAGGTCCTCGCGCTGGTGAACGAGGAGCGGGCCGCGGCGGGCTGCTCGCCGGTCACCGCGAACGACCGGCTGACCCGGGCCGCGGACGACTACAGCGACGTGATGGCGAGCAGCGGGGTGATGTCCCACACGGGCCCCGACGGCTCCACCATGGCGAGCCGGGTCGAGGCCGCCGGTTACCAGTGGTCGACCCTGGGCGAGAACATAGCCCGGGGCCAGGCGGACGCCGCCTCGGTGATGGACTCCTGGATGAACAGCCCCGGCCACCGGGCGAACATACTCAACTGCTCCTTCAAGGAGCTGGGCGTCGGCGTCCACTTCGGCGACGGCGGCCCCTGGTGGACGCAGGACTTCGGCACCGGCCGCTGACGCCGGTCACCGCCGCCCGGCCACACCCGTCACCGTCCGTTGCCGACCGCGCGCATGTCCGCCAGCGCGAAGGACACCGTCACCCGCGCACCCCCGAGCGGCGCGCGGGTGATCGTCAGTTCCCCGTCCGCCGTACGGGCCGCCCGGGCCACGATGTCCAGGCCAAGACCGGTGGAACCGCCGACGCTGACGCCCCGGGTGAGGGCCGCCTCGGGGTCCGCGACGCCCGGTCCGGCGTCGTCCACCGTGAGGTGCACGTGCCGGTCCCGGCGTTCCACGCGCACGACGAAACGGGTGCCCTGCGGGGTGTGCCGGAAGACGTTGCCGATCAGGGCGTCCACGACGGCGGCGAGGTCGTCCTCGGGGAAGGCCACCGGGGTCGGGCGCGGGGTGAAGGAACGCTCGCACAGCCGCTCCTGCTGGGTGGCGAGGACCGACCAGAAGTCCAGGCGCATGGCGACCACCTCGGCGACGTCGCACGGTTTCGCCGTACCCGCCCCGGGCCCGGCGAGCTGCGCGGCCGCCAGCGGCGTGCGGGCCGCCGCGATGATCGAGTCCAGCTCGTGTTCCAGCTGCCCCGCCGCATCGGTGACCCGCTGCGCGCTGGGCGTCGCGCCCATCCGGTCGGCCTCCAGGTAGAGGGCGGTCAGCGGGGTGCGCAGCCGGTGCGAGAGGTCGGCGACCAGTTCGCGTTCGACGGCGAGCAGGTCGACGACCCGGTCGGCCATGGTGTTGAACGCCGCTCCGGCCTCCTGCAGCTCGGGCGGGCCGTCCGGTTGGACCCGTACGCCGAGGTCGCCGGAGCCGAGGGCGAGGGAGGCGCGCTTGAGCCCGCGGGAGGAGCGGACCACGCGGGCGCCGAGCCGGTCGGCGACCAGCACCGAGCCGCCCACCAGGCCCACGGCGAGCAGGGCCATCACCCCCCAGGAGGCCGTCACGCCCCGGCTGAGGTCGGCGGCGGGCACGTAGGCCTCGACGACCGCGACCCGCTCGCCCCGCAGGACGACGGGCTGGAGGTAGGCCCAGCCGTCCGGGGTGTCCACGGCGAGCGTCTCGCGGCCCCGTACGGCCCGGTCGAGCGCCTCCTCGGGAGCGTGCGGGGTGCCGACGAAGCCGCCGTCAGGCAGCCGCACGGCCAGCTGGTCGGCGGAGCCGAGTTCCGCGACGGCCTGCTGGACGTCGGCGCGCCGGGTGGTGAGGGCGAGGACCGGCGAGAGGGCCGCGGCGCGCTGCTCGGCGGCGGTGGTGACCCGGTCGCGGGCCTGTTCGCGCACCAGGAGGGCGAGCGGGATGAGGAACGACAGCGCCACCATGGAGGTGACGGCCAGGGCGATCCCGGCGAGGGCCCGCCTCATGGTGCGCTGACCAGCTTGATGCCGATGCCACGCACGGTGTGGAGATAGCGGGGCTTGCGCGCCTTCTCCCCCATTTTGCGGCGCAGTGCGGACAGGTGGACGTCCACCGTCTGGTCCTCCACGTACGGCTGCTGCCACACCTCGGCGAGGATCCGCCGGCGCGTGATGACCTGGTCGGCGTTGGCTGCCAGGTAGGCGAGCAGGTCGAACTCGCGGCGGGTGAGGGAGAGTTCCCGTCCGGCGAGGTGGGCGGTGCGGGCGGTGGGGTCGATGCGGAGGTCGGCGACCTGGAGGACGGGCAGCCGCGCGGCCCGCAGGTCGGCGGGCGCGGAGCGGCGCAGCACGGCGGCGAGCCGGGCCGCGAGCTGGCCCCCGGAGAAGGGCTTGACCATGTAGTCGTCGGCCCCGGCGTTGAGCAGCCGGATGATCTCGGTCTCGTCGTCCCGGGCGGTGGCGACCAGCACCGGGACGCGGGATATGCCCCGGATCATCCGCAATACGTCGAGTCCGTCCAGGTCGGGCAGGCCGAGGTCGAGCACGACGATGTCCGGCGGGCTCTGGGTGATGTCGCGCAGCGCCTCGAAACCCTGGTGTGCGGTCTTCACCGCGTAGCCGTGCCCGGTGAGGACCTCGATCAGCGCGGCCCGGATCACAGGGTCGTCCTCGACGACAAGTACGGAGGCCATGGGCAGGCACGTTAGCCGGTCCGTCACTATGGTGTCGTGTCCCGCCTCCTGCGCTACCTGATCATCTGGCTGTCCTGCACGGCGGCCAGTGTGACGGCTGTCATCATCACCATCCACTTCGTGGTGGGGTCGACCCGGCCGACCGCGCCGGTCGCGCAGACGGCGCCCGAGGAGTTCCCGGCCCCGCCCCGGCCGACCGTCTCCAAGACCGTGACGGCCACTCCCAGCCCGTCGCCGACCAGCCGGAAGCCCAGCCCGACGCCGTCCCGCACCAGCGCGGAGCCGCCCGAGCCGACACCGACCCCCACGGCGACGCCGAGCCCACGCACCACGGCCCCGCCCCCGCCCGCGGGCGGGGGCGACCCGGGCTGCGAGGAGGGCGGGGCGGGCGTGTACACGGTGCCGTCGGAGGGCGGCAAGGCCACCGTGCGGTTCGGCGGCAGCGGGGTGTGCCTGATCTCGGCGGTGCCGAACCAGGGCTTCACGGTGAGCACGGAGCAGGGCGCGCCGCAGACGCTGAAGGTGACGTTCACGGCGAGCCGCCACCGTTCGGAGATCACGGCGACGACGCAGCCGCAGAGCCGCGCCGACGTCCGCGAGGTGTCGTGGTGAGGGTCACGTCGTGGCGCAGGAGGCCCCGTTCAGGGTGAACGCGGCCGGGGCGGTGTTGGCGCCGTCCTTCCGGGCGGTGAAGCCGAGGGTGACCGTGCCGCCGGCCGGGATGGTGGCGGTGTAGGAGGCCGGGGCGACGCTGACCGCGCCCGCGTTCTGGGTGGCGGTGCCTCCCCACATGTGGGTGACGCTCTGGCCGTCGGCGAAGGCGAAGGCGAGCGTCCACGGGCCGAGGGCGGCGCTCCCGGTGTTGCGGACGGCGATCTCGCCCTGGAAGCCGCCCGGCCACTCGCCCACGACGCGGTAGCCGACGGAGCAGGAGGCACCCGGGGCGCCGCCCTCGTCGGTGGTGACCTCCACGGCGGCGGAGCGGGCGGACCGGTTGCCCGCCGCGTCACGGGCGAGGACGGCGAAGGTGTACGTGGTGCCGGCGGTGAGGCCGGTCACGGTGGCGTCGGTGGTGGTCGAGGAGGCCGCCTTCGTCTCGGTGCCGTCGTCGATGCGGACGACGTCGTAGCCGGTGACCGCGGTGTCGTCGGTGGCGGCGGTCCAGCCGAGAGTGACGGAGGTGTCCGTGACCGCGGTGGCGGTCGGGGTGCCGGGAGCCGTCGGGGCCTGGGTGTCCGGGGTGCCGCCGCCGTAGACGGTGGCCTCCTTCGAGGTCTGGGCGATGCCGTCGGCGCCGTGGAAGATGCGTTCGCCCCAGCCGCTCAGCCTGCTCGGGTCGAAGTCGAGCGCCAGGTCGAGGACCGGGTCGGTGTTGCCGCTCCACGACCAGGCCAGGTACCCGAGGCCGAGTTGCTCGGCGGTGGCCATCATGGTGTCCTCGTCCGGATCGCCGTACTGGTCGGCCGGACCGCCGAACTCACCGATGAGGATGGGCAGTTCCGCGTCGACGAACGCGTTGAGGTAGTCGGTGATCTCCTGGGCGGTGTCGAAGACGCTGTACATGTGGATGGAGAAGATCAGGTTGCCGGTGGGGTCGGCGTCGTGGACGGACCGCGCGTTGGCGCGCATGACGCCCTGCCAGTCCTGGCCCCAGTTGGGGGCGTCCACCATGATCGTGTGGTGGAGTCCGGCGGCGCGCAGCTTCTTGACGGCCGCCACGGTCGGCTCGGTCCAGCCCGCGGGGTCGGTGTTGCCCCAGGGTTCGTTGCCGATGTTGACGACGACGTAGTCCTCCTGACCGGCCAGCACGTCCTTGAGGCCGATCCAGTAGTCGGCGGCGTGGTCGAGGGTGCCGGCCGCGGCGTCCTCGCCGTAACCGGTGGTGTCGTGCACCTCCAGCACGCAGATCAGCCGGTTGGCCTTGCACTGCTCGATGACGGCGGCGACGTCCGCGGGCCCGTTCTCGCTCCAGCGGTGCCCGTCGGAGAGGACGACCCGGGCGCTGTTGGCGCCCAGCGCCTTGACGTCGGCCAGCGACTGCGTCTCGCCGGGGTACCAGGTGTGGGCGTGGTTGACCCCGCGCATGACGAAGTCGTTGCCGTTGCCCTCCACCAGGCGGCCCTCGCTGATGTGCAGGCCGGCCGCCCGCGCACCGGGCGACGGGTCGGCCGCCGCCCGGTCCGCGGGCGACTGGGCCAGGGCGGCGCCCGGGCAGAGGACACCGACGACGACCAGCCCGATCAGCGCGGCGAGACCGGCCACCAGGCGGGCCGCGAGGGTCTTCGGTGCGGGGATGTCTCGTCTTGCTGTGCGCACGGCGACTCCAGGGCTGAGTAGTGCGGACACGAGGGCGGGGGACGGTGAGGGTGGCGGCGGTGCTGACTTGTGGGAGCGCTCCCACAAGCCTCCATGAAACTCAAGGCGCCGCGTACACGTCAAGGCTGCGGACAGAAAACGCTTGCCCCGCCCGGAGCCAGGCAGGGCGGGGCGGGCGTGCCGCCCCGGTCGTCACTCCACCGTCACCACGACCGAGTGCCAACCGCTCGCGCCGTCGGGCACGGTGCGGGTACGCCTCTCCGTCTGCACCTCGCCGGTCCGGTCGGTCGCCCGCACGGTCAGGGTGTGGCCGCCCTTGGTGGCCGGCCAGGCGTACGACCACTGCCGCCAGGTGTCGCGCGAGTCCTCGGCGGCCAGGATGGCCTCCCGCCAGGGGCCGTCGTCCACACGGATCTCGACCTTGTCGATGCCCCGGCGCTGCGCCCAGGCGACTCCGGCGACCATCACCGTGGCCGTCTTCGGCCGGGCGAACGGCTTCGGCGTGTCGATCCGGGACTGGGTCTTGACGGGGGCCTCGCGGGCCCAGTCGCGCTTGACCCAGTACGCGTCGTAGGCGTCGAAGGTGGTCAGCTCGATCTCCTCGATCCACTTGCAGGCCGAGACGTAGCCGTAGAGGCCGGGCACCAGCATGCGGACGGGGAATCCGTGGTCGAAGGGCAGGGGCTCGCCGTTCATGCCGAGGGCGAGCATCGCGTCCCGGCCGTCCATGACGTCCTCGACGGGGCTGCCGATGGTCATGCCGTCCACGGAGCGGGCCACGAGCTGGTCCGCCGGGCCGCCCTGCGACGGACGGCGGACGCCGCACTCCTCCAGCAGGTCGGCGAGCCGGACGCCGATCCAGCGGGCGTTGCCGACGTACGGGCCGCCGACCTCGTTGGACACGCAGGTGAGGGTGATGTCCCGCTCGATCAGCTCGCGCCGCAGCAGGTCGTCGAAGGTCAGCGTCCTCTCCCGGTCCACCCCGTCGCCGTGCACACGCAGCCGCCAGGTCGTGGCGTCCACCTTGGGGACCACCAAGGCGGTGTCGACCCGGTAGAAGTCGCTGTTGGGGGTGAAGAACGAACTGACCCCGTCCACCCCGCCCTGTGCCCGCCGGGGTACCGCCGGGGCGCGTGAGCCGGGCGGTGGCAGGGTGACGTTCTTCCGGGAGGCGACCGCTTCCCGGCCGCCCGCGCCGCTCAGGGCCCGGCCGAGGACACCGGCCCCGGTCGAGGCCGCGGCGGCGGCGGTCGCCGCGATCACGAATCGGCGCCGGTCCCAGCCCCCTCCCTGTTCTTCCTGTTCTTCCTGTTCTTCCTGCTCTCCCTGCTCTATTTGCTCTCCCCGCTCCCCCGGCGCCTCCCGGCGCGCCGGGGGCAGGAGACCGACGAGGACGTACAGGAACGCCGCACCCGCGATCGCCCCCAGGACGGAGGGGAGGGCGTCCCTGACGCCGGTGGAGTCGGGCCTGCCGAGGGCCGCCGAGGCGCCGACGACTCCGAAGACGAGGACGCCCGCGGCGCCGGTGCGCCGGTGGCGGGCGGCGAACGCGCCGAGGGCCAGGGCGAACAGGGTCAGGACGGCGAGGATGCCGAGCTGGAGCACCAGCTTGTCGTCGGCGCCGAAGGTGCGGATCGCCCAGTCCTTCACGGCGGCCGGCGTACGGTCGATGGCGGCGGCGCCGACCGCGACGACCGGCCCGGACTGGGGGCGTACCGCGGCTGCCGCCAACTCGGCGACGGCGAGCGCGGCGCCCCCTGCGAGGAGCCCGCCGAGTGCCCCCAGCCCGAGGCGGGTCCAGGTCCTGGCCGACGGTTGGCGTGGGGTCTTGTCGTGGTCGCTCACGGGGGTAATCCGGCACCGGGCGGCGGACGGATTGGTCGCGCGCCCTCCGTCACCGTGCCCCGGCCCCGAAGGCGTGGTCCAGCACCGTGCGCAGCGCGTGACGCACCGCCGTGCGCGACTCGTCGGTCACGTCGATGGTCTCGAAGCCGTGGTGGCCGTGCGGCACGTCGATCACCTCCACGTCGGCCCCGCAGTCCTTCGCCGCGGCCAGGAACTCCTCGACGGTGGCGGCCAGCTCCGGCATCTCCCGTCCCACGCGGGTGAGCACGACGGGCAGGTCACCCGCCTTCGCCACGGCGCGCGCCGGTCGCAGGCGGGTCTCGGACAGTCCCCAGTTCGGCAGGGGCGCCAGGACCGGGTAGGTGGCCGCCAGGCAGCGCAGCCACGCCGGAGGCGCGTCCAGCCAGTCGGCGGCGATCAGGCCGCCGCCGGAGAAGAACCACAGCGCGATCCGCTCCCCGTCCACCCGCGGATCGGTCCGCGCCAGCTCCACGGCGGCGGCCACGTCCGCGGCGGCCCGCTCGTAGTCGCCCAGGTCGTGCAGGCGGTGGTCGAGGAGGACGCCGACGGCTCCGTCCCCGGCCACGCACCGCGCGTATCCCGTCAGGCCGGGCCAGTCCCGCGGGGTGGGCCGGGCGTCGGCGGGGACCGGACCGCCGTGCACGAACACCACCGCGGGCCGCGGCTCGTCGGCGTCGGGCAGGTACAGGTCGACGTTCCCGTGCCGCTCCCTCACGACGTCGGGCACGTCCATCAGGAACGGCTTCAGGTGCGCCGGCCCCGCGGCGTCGTCGACCGGTTCCAGCCGGTGCCCCTCGCCCGCCGCGGCCCGCAGCAGTACGTCCGTCAGCTCGGCGGGGCAGGACAGCATCGGCCAGTGGCCGGTGGGGAGTTCGAAGAAGGTCACCCGGGGGTCGGTCAGGGGGCGCAGCGCGGGGTCGCCGAGGCGCACCAGCATCTGGATCAGCTCGATGCTGCTGCCGTTGCCGGTGCACAGCACGCCGGTGGTGGGCACCCGGCCGACCGCTCCGGTCAGCCGCAGCGGCTGGAGCAGGGTGCCCAGGGGCTGCGGCGCGGCGAGGGCGGTGAGCCGGTCCAGTGCGGCGTCGGGGACGCCCTCGGTGCTGCCCCAGCGCGGCCATGCGTCGAGCGCCGGGGGCGGCAGCGTCTGCGCGGTCCGGTCCGCCTCGCCGGTCCCCACGGGTGCGGCGAGGCGCTCGCGCAGGGACTGGTCGGGCACGGCGGCCAGGGCCGGGACGCCGTCCCTGGGCAGGCCCGAGTCCAGGTAGACGATCCGCTCGACGCGCTCCGCGCGCCGGTCGGCGGCACCGACCGCCGGGTGGATGCCGTAGTCGTGGCCGACCAGCACGATCCGCCGCCCCTCGGCCGCGCCCACCGAGTCGACCGCCGCGAGCACGTCCGCGATGTGGGTCTCCAGGTCCACGCCGGACTCGGTGGCGGCGCGGGGTCCGTCGAGGCCGGTGAGGGCGACCGTGTGCACCTCGGCGCCCGCAGCGGTCAGGCGCGCGGCGGTGTCCTGCCAGATGTGCGTGCCGGTGAACATGCCCGGCACCAGGATGAACGCGGTCATGGTCTGTGTCTCTCCTCCGTCCACGGTGCGGCCCGGCCGGATCACCGGGCCGCCGTCGCCGGTACGGTAGGAACTCCCCCTGAGGGAGGTTCAAGTGTTCACGTCGAACGACGGTCTGTGCGGCATCGGCGAGCTGGCCGAGGGTGCGGGCGTCACCGTCAAGACGGTCCGCTTCTACTCGGACCGGGGCCTGCTGCCGGAGGCGTCCCGCAGCGCCGGAGGGCACCGGCGGTACGGTCCGCAGGCCCTCGACCGGCTGCGGCTGATCCGTTCGCTGCGCGCCCTGGGTCTGGGCGTTCCCGAGGTGCGGCGGATCGTCGACGAGCGGCACGCGGAAGGCGCGGCGGGCGACGGGAGCGGGGCGGGCGGGGCACTGGAGGCCGCGGTGGCGGGCCGGTTGCGTGAGGTCGGCTCGGAGCTGCGGGCGTTGCGCTGGCGGGAGGCCGCGCTGCGGCTGGTGCAGGAGGCTCCGCCCGGTGAGCAGGCCGACCGGCTGCGGTTGATCGGCGCCGTGTCCGTCCCGCCCAGCACGGCCCCGCTGGTGCGGTTCTGGCGCGGCTGGCTGCCGGCGCGGATGCCGGCCGGGTCGGTCGGCGCGTTCCTGGACGTGGCGGTGCCGCAGCCGCCGGACGACCCGGCTCCGGCCCAGGTCCTGGCCTTCGCCCGGCTCAACGCCCTCACCCTCGGCCCGTGCCCGGGCACCGCCCGGCCCCAGCCCGAGGCGCACCGGGCCGCCGGGGCGCGGGGGGCCGCCGTGCTGTACACGGGGCTCGCGGAGGCGTACGAGCTGGCCGGAGCGCACCTGCGCCGGGGACGCGAGCCGCATCCGGGTGAGGCACTGGACGGCTTCGTCGCCGCGTACACGAGCGCCTACGGGGTGCGGGACACTCCCGGGTTCCGGCGCCGCCTGGCCGGGCAGCTCGCCGCCGATCCCCGGCTGGACGGCTACTGGGAGCTGGTCGCCGAGGTGAACACCGCGCCGGGCGGGCGGCCGGAGCCGACCCCCGGGACCGCACACGACTGGCTGCTGGCGGCGCTGACCGCTCAGACGGGGGTGGTGCCGGATCAGGGCACGTCGCCCCGCCAGTCGAAGCGGCGGGCGTCGCCCGGCCTCGGGGCGTAGGCGGAGCGGCCGCCCGGGCCGTAGCGGCCTATCTCCGTCGCGAGGACCACTGAGCGGTCGCGCTCCTGTTCCGTGAGGTCCGTGACGTCCAGCAGCAGGCCGTCCAGGGGGCCGCCCACCAGGTGGGCGTAGACCCGCCCGGCGCGCGGCCCTGGGCTGTCGTGGTCGGCGCCGTAGACCCTGCCCCGCATGAACTCCACCTCATCCATGAGGTGAAGCCTCGCATCCGCCACTGACAACGCCCCGCGGGCCGGGGACCGGCCGCCGCTACAAGGGGGGTTCGTCCAGCAGTTCGAGGAGGCAGCGTGCGCCCGTCGCCGCCGTCGCGGCTCCGGCGCCGCCGGACGCGGTGGGGAAGACTCTGCCGTAGGCGGCCGCGCGGTTCAGGGCACTGAGCCGCCAGGCGAGGCTCACCGCGCGCCGCAGCTGCGCGGGCGTGCGGCCGGCACCCGTCCACGGTTCGAGGTAGGCGTCGCGCAGGCGCGGCAGGACGCGCGTCCCGTGCTGCTCGGCCGCCCGGCGGGCGGGGACGGCGAGGCTGGAGAAGGGGTGGGCGACGACGGCGTCGCCCCAGTCGAAGAAGGTGAACCGGCCGGGTGCGGGGCGGAAGAGCTGGCCGTCGTGCAGGTCCGCGTGGTCCAGGGAGTCGGGGACGCCCAGGGCCGTGAGTTCCGCGCACCAGTCCAGCAGCCGGGGGCGCAGTTCCCGGAGCGCGGCCCGATCCCGGGAGGGCAGCGGGGTCGCGTCGAGCCGGTCGAGGACGCCGGGCAGCGCGTCGGCGGGCACGGCGGGCACCCCCAGGCGTTCGATCTCGCCCGCGCGGGGGGTCAGCGCGTGCTGCATGGCCGCGTACTGGCGCAGGAGTTCCTCCCAGGCGCCGGGAGTGACCGTCTCCCGTGCCAGCACGTCCCGGAACAGCGGGCCCCCGTCGGGCAGCAGCGACCAGCCGCGTCCGGCGTCCACCGCCAGCGGCTCCAGGACGTGCCCGGGGACCCAGCGGGCCAGCGCCGCGGTCAGCGCGCCCTCGAAGGCACTGCCCGGCGGGTTGGCCTTGAACCAGACGGCGTCGCCCTGCCCGACGCCCAGCCGCAGCAGGACGGACCACGGCCGCAGCCGCACCCGCCACCCTCCCGTCGGCCGCAGGCCGCGGTCGGCCAGCCGGGCCTCGATCCAGCCGATGGCCTCGGTGCGCCAGGCCGGTTCCTCCCAGGGGGTGACGGTGTCCTCGTACCGCCCCCGGTCCACGGTCGTCGGCGCGTCACTGAGCATCCGGCCATCCCAGCACCGCGCGCCGTGCCCGGCCACCGGATTTCGCCCCGTCCCGGGGGCCCTGCGACGGGTCCCCGGGACGGGTACGGCGGATCAGGCCAGGTCGAAGCGGTCGAGGTTCATGACCTTGTCCCAGGCGGCGACGAAGTCGTGCACGAACTTCTCCTTGGCGTCGTCGCTCGCGTAGACCTCGGCGAGCGCGCGCAGTTCGGAGTTGGAGCCGAACACCAGGTCGGCGCGGCTGCCGGCCCACTTGACCTCGCCGGTGGCGGCGTCGCGGCCCTCGAAGGTGGTCTGGTCCTCGGACGTCGACTTCCACTCGGTGCCCAGGTCGAGCAGGTTGACGAAGAAGTCGTTGGTCAGCGAGCCGGGCGTCCGGGTGAACACGCCGAGCTGGGACTGCTGGTGGCCCGCGCCCAGCACGCGCAGGCCGCCGACCAGGACGGTCATCTCCGGTGCGCTCAGGGTGAGCAGGTTCGCCCGGTCGAGGAGCAGGAACTCGGCCGGCAGCCGGTTGCCCTTGCCGAGGTAGTTGCGGAAGCCGTCGGCGGTCGGTTCGAGCGCCTCGAACGACTCGGCGTCGGTGTGCTCCTCCGTCGCGTCCACGCGGCCCGCGGTGAAGGGGACCTCCACCTGGAATCCGGCTTCCTTGGCGGCCTTCTCGACGGCGGCACAGCCGCCGAGGACGATCAGGTCGGCCAGGGACACCTTCTTGGCGCCCGCACCGGAGTTGAACTCCTGCTGGACGCCCTCCAGGACGCGCAGCACCTGCGCCAGCTCGTCGGGCTCGTTGACCTCCCAGCCGCGCTGCGGCTCAAGGCGGATGCGGGCGCCGTTGGCACCGCCGCGCTTGTCGCTGCCGCGGAAGGTGGACGCCGAGGCCCAGGCGGTGGTCACCAGCTGCGACACGGACAGGCCGGACTCGAGGAGCTTGGTCTTGAGGGTCGCGATGTCCTCGGCGTCGACGGCCTCGCCCTCGGGCTCGGGCAGCGGGTCCTGCCAGAGCAGGGTCTCCTCGGGGACCTCCGGGCCGAGGTACAGCGACTTCGGGCCCATGTCGCGGTGGGTCAGCTTGAACCAGGCGCGGGCGAAGGCGTCCGCGAACTCCTCCGGGTTCTCGTAGAACCGGCGGGAGATCGGCCCGTAGACCGGGTCGAGGCGCAGCGACAGGTCGGTGGTGAGCATCCGCGGGCGGTGCTTCTTCGACGGGTCGTGCGCGTCGGGGATGATCTCCGGGGCGTCCTTGGCCACCCACTGGTTGGCACCGGCCGGGCTCTGCTCCAGCTCGTACTCGAACTCGAAGAGGTTCTTGAAGAAGCCGTTGCCCCACCGGGTGGGCGTGCTGGTCCAGGTGACCTCGAGGCCGGAGGTGATGGCGTCGCCGCCCTTGCCCGTGCCGTGGGTGCTCTTCCAGCCGAGGCCCTGCTGCTCCATGGCGGCGGCCTCGGGGTCGTCGCCGACGGCGTCGGCGGGTCCTGCTCCGTGCGTCTTGCCGAAGGTGTGTCCACCGGCGATCAGCGCGACGGTCTCCTCGTCGTTCATCGCCATGCGGCGGAACGTCTCACGGATGTCGCGGGCGGCGGCGATGGGGTCCGGGTTGCCGTTGGGCCCCTCCGGGTTGACGTAGATCAGGCCCATCTGGACGGCGCCGAGCGGGTTCTCCAGCTCGCGGTCGCCGGTGTAGCGGCGGTCGTCGAGCCAGGTGGTCTCGGGGCCCCAGTAGACGTCCTCCTCGGCCTCCCAGACGTCGGCGCGGCCACCGGCGAAGCCGAAGGTCTCCAAGCCCATCGTCTCCAGGGCGACGTTGCCGGTGAGGACCAGCAGGTCGGCCCAGGAGAGGTTCTGGCCGTACTTCTTCTTGACCGGCCACAGCAGGCGGCGGGCCTTGTCGAGGTTGCCGTTGTCCGGCCAGCTGTTGAGCGGGGCGAAGCGCTGCTGGCCGGCGCCCGCGCCGCCGCGGCCGTCGCTGATGCGGTAGGTGCCCGCGCTGTGCCAGGCCATCCGGATCATCAGCGGGCCGTAGTTGCCGAAGTCCGCGGGCCACCAGTCCTGCGAGGTGGTCAGCACCTCGGCGATGTCCTGCTTCACGGCCGCCAGGTCGAGGGAGGCGAAGGCCTCGGCGTAGTCGAACTCCTCACCCAGCGGGTTGGCGACGGCCGGGTTCTTGGCGAGGATCTTCAGGTTGAGCCGCTCCGGCCACCACTGGCGGTTTCCGCCACCCTGCGTGGGGTGCGGGGCGCGTCCGTGGGCGACCGGGCAACCACCCGTCTCCTCGGCCTTCGCGTCGGTCACGATGGCGTCGTGGTTCTCGGACATGGGAATCCTTCCGGACGGGGCGGATCAGGGTGCTGGGGAACTGCTGGGGGTGGAGCAGTCGGGGCACAGGCCCCGGTAGATGACCTCGGCCTCGTCTATCACGAAGCCGTGGTCGTCGGAGGCGGTCAGGCACGGCGCGTCGCCGACGGCGCAGTCGACGTCGGCGAGGGCACCGCAGGACCGGCACAGGACGTGGTGGTGGTTGTCACCGACCCGGCCCTCGAACCGCGCGGGTCCGCCGGGCGGTTCGATGCGCCGCACGAGCCGTACCGCGGTGAGGGCGTGCAGGGCGTCGTACACGGCCTGGAGGGAGACGTGCCCCACGCGCAGGCGCACGCCGGAGGTGAGCGCCTCGGCGTCGAGGTGGTCCCCCGCCCGTACCGTTTCGAGCAGCGCGACACGGGCGGCGGTCACCCGCAGTCCCGCCCGGCGCAACTCCTCGGCGGTGGCCGGATTCCGGGAACTCCGGGATGCCGTCATGGCGGCGAACCTACTCCCTGAGACACGAACCACTCAAGGAAACGAACAACTCCAGCGTGGTAAACAACGTGCGTGGTGGGCACTGGCATGGGATGCCTCCCCGTACGGCGCGACGACAGGAATGAGTGGCCGGTGCTTTTGAAGACGTTCCGCTGGGCCTTCGCCGTCACGGCCCTGGGCCTGGCGGCGGGCGTGCTCTACGACGGCTGGACCGCCCTCGGCATCGTGGCGATCCTTTGCGTCCTGGAGATCTCGCTGTCCTTCGACAACGCGGTGATCAACGCCGGGATCCTGAAGAAGATGAACGCCTTCTGGCAGAAGATCTTCCTCACCGTCGGCATCGTGATCGCGGTGTTCGGGATGCGGCTGGTCTTCCCGGTGGTGATCGTGGCGATCAGTGCCCGGCTGAGTCCCTGGAACGCGGTGCACCTGGCGCTCACCGACAAGGACCGCTACCAGGAGCTGGTGACGGACGCCCATCCGTCGATCGCGGCCTTCGGCGGCATGTTCCTGATGATGATCTTCCTGGATTTCGTGTTCGAGGACCGGGAGATCAAGTGGCTTGGGTGGCTGGAGCGTCCGCTGGCCAAGCTCGGCAGGGTCGACATGCTCTCGGTCTGCATCGCGCTGGTCATGCTGCTGGTCTCCGCGACCACCTTCGGCGCCCATGCCCACCAGCACGGCGGCACGCACGCCGACAAGGCGGAGACGGTCCTGCTGGCAGGCGTCGCCGGTCTGATCACCTACATGGTCGTGGGCGGCCTCTCCGGCTTCTTCGAGCAGCGGCTCGAGGACGAGGAGGAGCGCGAGCAGGAGGCGGAGAAGGCCGCGGAACGGGCGGGGAGGTCCTCCGGATCGCCCGTCAGGCTGGCGGGCAAGGCGGCGTTCTTCATGTTCCTCTACCTGGAGGTGCTGGACGCGTCCTTCTCCTTCGACGGCGTCATCGGCGCCTTCGCCATCACCAACGACATCGTCCTGATGGCCCTCGGCCTCGGCATCGGCGCCATGTACGTGCGGTCCCTGACCGTCTACCTGGTCCGCCAGGGCACCCTCGACGACTACGTGTACCTGGAGCACGGCGCCCACTACGCCATCGGCGCCCTGTCGCTGATCCTGCTGGTCACCATCCAGTACGAGATCAACGAGATCGTCACCGGCCTCGTGGGCGTCGTCCTGATCGGTGCGTCCTTCTGGTCCTCCGTGCGCCGCAACCGCGCGCTGCGGACCGCCTCTTGAGCGGAGCGGCCGGTGCGCTACATTTTGCATCGCCTTGACCACGATCATTCGTGATCCCTCACGCTACGGAGCCGGCAACGCCATGAGCGACATCGTCAACGGACTCGGCCGGGCCGCCGCCTACGGCGGACTGGGCCTGGTCCTCCTGGTCCTCGGCATCGTCCTGGTGGACGTGCTGACACCCGGAAAGCTCGGCCGGCAGATCTGGGAGCAGCGCAACCGCAACGCCGCCCTGGTGCTCAGCTCCGCGCTGCTCGGCATCGGCGGCATCGTCTTCACCTCCATATGGACGACGTACGAGGACTTCGGCAAGGGCCTGGTCTCCACGGCCGTGTTCGGACTGCTGGGCCTGGTGATGATGGCGGTGGCCTTCCTGGTCGTCGACCTGATCACCCCGGGGCGGCTGGGCGCGACGCTGGTCGAGCCGGAGCCGCACCCGGCCGTGTGGGTGACGGCGTCCTGCAACCTCGCGGTCTCCGCCGTCATCGCGGCCTCGATCGCCTGACGCCGCTCCCCCGTCACCGCAGGCGCCTGATGTCCCCGCGCACCCGGTAGAAGCCACCCGACGCGGCGTGCAGCGCGTCCACCACGTACCGCGCGCCCGGTTCCCGGATCGCCCTCGGGAACTGGACGTTCCACGACCGGTCGTACCCCTCCGACACCACGTGGATCCGGGTGCGGCCGTTGTCCTGGACGCATTCGACGACGACGGAGCCCGCGGGCGCCGCGGTCACGGTCGTCACGGCGGTGGCCGCGGTGGCGGGCGCGTACGTCGGCAGGGTGGCGGCGAGCTTCACGTCGCGGGCGACGGGCACCGAGCCCTGCTGGGCGGCCGTGACCGCGGTCTCGCTGGCGTCCACGCACACCAGGGAGCCGTCGGTGGTGACGAGGAACAGCCGCTCGTCGCGGTACTGCATGGACAGGGCGGAGCCGCCGCCCGTGCCCAGCTTCCACAGCCGGGTGCCGTCCCGGTCGAAGCAGTACACGGAGGACGCGGAGTCGCCGGCGAAGACGAACCGGCCACCGGGAGAGGTGGCGCACGAGTACACCGGGCTGTCGCAGGGGTAGGTCGCCTCGATGGCACCGGTGGACTTGGACAGCCGCTGGACCGTGTGCCGGGCGGTCCCGGCGTAGACGGCGTCGTCCTCCTGCCAGCCGAAGAGTACGGCCCCCTGGGTGGGGGTGTGCCACAACTCGGCGCCGCCGTCCGGGGAGTGGGCGGTCACGCCGCGGGTGTGTCCGTGGTAGACGGCGCGGTCGTCGGCGCGCACCATCCAGGCGTGCTCACCCCGTCCGCCGCGCGACCACTGGTGTTCGTCCTCGTGGTCGATCACGGTGAGCCGTCCGGCGCGGTCGGCGACGTTCAGCACGCCCTCGTGGATGTCGAGCCAGAAGATGTCCACGTCGGCCGCGATGTCGTAGGCGGCGAAGGGCAGTTTGGACGACAGGTCGTAGACCCGGCCGTCGTCGCAGCCCGCGTAGATCCAGAAGTCGTCCGCGACCAGGCACTTGACGCCGTCGGGCAGTTGGTAGCGGGCGAGGACCTCGCCGCCGTGGGCGAGGGTGTAGACGTCGCCCGCCTGGTTGCCCACCCAGCACCGGTCCTCGTCGATGTGGATGCCGAACGCCGCGGAGCCGGTGCGGAACCGCCACAGGACCGGTGCGACCGCGCGGGCCGTGGACGGCGCGGATGCCACCTGCCGGCGGGTGACCGCGCGAGGCGCCCGCTGCCCCTGCACGGCGGCCTCGTAGCCCTTGCGCACCTTCTCGCCTATCTTCTTGGCGGCCGCGGCCTCGGCCTTCCGCGCGGTGGGGAAGGTGGACGTCTGGGTCTGTCCCGCCGCGCCGATCCTGCCGTAGCGCACCGTCACGACCTGTCCCTGGACGGTGACTTCGTAGAACTTGTGCGCGCTCCCGTCGTCCTGCGACAGCTCCAGGTACGTCGTCGACATGGCAGACCTCTCCCCGCTCGGGCCCGCGGCGTGTTCCGCGGGTTCCACTGATCACACCGTAGGACGTCCCACTGACAGTGGGCGGTGACCACGGACCGGCGGGTGCGGTGGCTCAGGAGACGGTCGCGGGCGGCGGGGTCCAGCGACGGGTGCGGGCCGCGGCGCCGGTCACGCCGTACTCCTTCCTCAGTTGCTCGGGGATGGCGTAGTGCATCACGCGTCCGCGGGTGAGGGAGGAGAGTTCGAGGGCCGTGGTGAGGTGGCCGAGCCGGTCCAGGGCCCACGCGCCCAGCGGTGAGCGGTCCTCGATCGTCTCCAGGACGCCGAGGAGGTGCGGGGCGGCCTTGACGACGGTGTCCCAGCCGGTGCGGGGCACGTCCAGCCAGTCGCCGCACGTGTCGCCGACGAGGTAGCGGATCAGCGCGGAGACGACCGGGTCGAAGAGGGTGCCGGGGACGACTTCCTCGTACAGGTCGATCAGTTGCCGGGTGAGGTGCGCGCCTTCTTCGGAGGGGCCCATGTGGCGGAGCATGTAGGCGTCGAGGAACTCTCGCGCGTCGTCGAGCGTGGTGGGGACGGCCGACTGGTCGACGCCGAGGATGGCGCCGACGACGCGCCAGGCGTAGTAGTAGGCGTCCGCGCCCTCGGCGGACATGTGGATGCCGAGTCGGTGCAGGCTGTCCAGGACGAGCAGGGAGAAGAACATCTGCCCGCCGATCATGTCCTCCTGGCAGATCGGCACGCCGAGGGTGTCGGTGTCCCAGCGGTCCTCCCGCTTCAGGTGGTGGCGGATGGCGGCGTGCAGGAGGCGTACCTTCTGGGCGGCCGGGACGAAGCGTCCGCCGGCCTCGAACGCGTCGGGCCGCATGAGGTAGACGGTGAACTGGCCGGTCTCCGCCATCCGTCTGGAGGGGTAGTTCAGGCCGTGGGTGGCCGACAGCAACCGGGCCACGTGCGGGACCAGGTAGCAGGCGGGCATGGACGCGAACGACAGCGCGGTGGAGATGTGCACGTTGTTGTCGATGAAGAACAGGCGGGCCTTCTCCATCTCGTCCCAGTCCACCCAGTCCGGCGGGGTGGCGGTGACCCGCAGGTACTCCCGGGCGACGCCGGGCAGACCCTCGGGGAGTTCCTGGCCGGTGGTGGAGACGTAGCGCATCAGGGAGTTGAAGGTGCCGACCTCGCCGCGTTCGAACAGGGTGGCGACGACCGCGTCGGCCAGTTCGTCTCCACTGCGGCGCAGGGCGTCCATCGACTTCTCGGTGTGGGGCATCGAGGTCTCCTCGTCAGTGCGTGCGGTCGGTGGCCTGCCGGGCGAGGTCGCCCAGCGCCCGGCGCGCGTGCGGTGGTGTTCCGGCGGCGTCCAGGGCGCGGGTGGCGCGCTCCACGCGGGTCGCGATCATCTGCTCGATCCGTTGCGGTGCCCCCAGCTCCAGCATGAGGTGGCGCACGTCGCGCAGCTGGGTCGCGTCCAGGTCGGCACGGCCCAGCAGGTTCCGCAGCCAGGTGCGTTGGGAGGCGTCGGCGGCCTTCCAGGTCTCGGCGAGCAGCGCGGTGGGCCGGTGGGCGCGCAGGTCGTCCAGGGCCGCCTTCCCGGTGCGTTCGGGGTCTCCGAACAGGCCGAGCAGGTCGTCGCGGAGCTGGAACGCCTCGCCGAGCGGCAGTCCGTAGGCCCGGTAGGTGTCCCGCAGCGCGGGGGCGGCGCCGGCGAGCAGGCCGCCGATGAGCAGGGGGTGCTCGACGGTGTACTTGGCGGTCTTGTAGCGGACGACCTTCAGGGAGGTGTCGGTGTCCGGCGCACCGCCGGTGTGCAGGATCTCCAGGCACTCACCGGCGATGAGTTCGCGGGCGAGCGCGGTCCACAGGTCCCGGGCGCGGGCCAGGTAGGCGGCCGGCAGACCGCTGGTGGTGAACAGGCGGCCCGCGAGGACCATCAGGTGGTCTCCCACCAGCATGGCCAGGGACCTCGCCGCCGTCCGGGCCCCGGGGCGGCCGTCCCGGACGAGCACGGCTTCCAGGGCGACGTGGGCGGTGGGCAGGCCGTGGCGCAGGGGGCTGTCGTCGATGAGGTCGTCGTGGACGATCGCGGCGGCGTGCACCAGTTCCATGGAGGCCGCCGCCCGTACCAGCGCGTCGCTCTCCGGCTGCCCGGCCGCCCGCCAGCCCCAGTAGCAGAAGGCCGCGCGCAGCCGTTTGCCGTGTCCGGCCGAGCTCCGCAGCTGTTCGGCCACGGGCGCGAGGTCCTCGTCGACCGCCACGAGGTGACCGGCCTCCTCGGCGAGGAAGTCCCGCAGGACGCCGTCGACGCGGGCCTTGAAGCCGGCCGGGTCCCAGGGGTCAGACATCGCCGTCGGCGGCGGCCCGGCGCGCCTTCACGTGCTGGGCGAGCACCTCCAGGTGAGCGGGGGGCACGGGCGCGCAGCGGTCCAGGGCCAGCCTGCCCCGGGCCCGGAGGTCCTGCTCGGCCTCACGCACCAGGTCGGCGGTGTCCGAGCGGCCGAGGAGGCCGCGCAGCCCGCCCACCGCCGAGCCGATGGTGCTCACCGCCAGGTCGGCCAGTCCGGCGACCAGCAGCACGGCCCGGTCGTCCCCGCCAGGCCCCTGTCGTGTCGAGTGCGCCATGCTTCTCCCCCAAAGGGTCACGTGCTCGCGAAAGCGCCTGGTCGACGGCGCCTTCGGTCAGAGCATGACCGGGCACACGGGGCGGAAGATCCCGAATACCCCATTGAGCGACATGGGGAACAGGTGTCAGGCGGTCCGCTCGACGCTCCATCGCGGCAGCCGTTCGAAGAAGGCGACGGCGTCCTCGCGCCACCGGGGACGCCAGCCCGCCGCCACCTCGCGGGCCTGTTCGGCGTAGCGGCGCATGTCCGCGCGCATCCGGTCGGCGACGCCGGCGCGTTCGGCGATCGCGCAGATCTCCGCGACGGTCTCCGGTGTGCAGGCGGGGTCGCCCAGGGCCTGCTGCACGTAGGCCCGCTCGGGGCCGCTCACGGCGGACAGCAGGCGGACGACGGTGTACGTGTGCCGGCCCTCGCGGAGGTCGGTGCCGGTCGGCTTCCCCATCGCCGCCGCGTCGCCGAACAGGTCCAGGTAGTCGTCGCGCATCTGTCCGCAGATGCCGACCAGGCGGGCGTAGTGGCTCAACTCCGGTTCGTGCGCGTCCGGTCGGCCGCCCGCGGCCAGCAGGCCGAGGCGCAGGGGGGCCAGGACCGAGTACCGGGCCGACTTGTGGTCGGCGACGGTGTGCAGAAGCTCGTCGTCCGGGGCGGCGGGGGTGAAGTCGCGTTCCAGGTCGACGATCTGGCCCACGAAGGTGTCGGCCGCCGCCCGGGTCTGGACCTCGACCATGGCCTGGCGCAGCTCGACCGGCAGCCGTGCCTCCAGCAGCACGCGCAGGGAGAGGGCCAGTGCGAGATCGCCCGCGAGGACGGTGAGGGCGAGCGCCGCCCGGGGGTGGTGGGGGAACTTCTCCCGGAACGCGTAGTAGGTGGTGGGGCCGCCCCTGCGGGTGGCGCTGTCGTCGATGAGGTCGTCGTGCACGAGGCCGTGGGTCTGGAGGAGTTCGACGCTCAGCGCGGCGGCGTCCAGCCCTGCCACCGGCTCGGCGGTCACCAGCCGCGCCGCCTCGTGCAGCAGCACGACGCGCATCCGCTTGCCGCCGCGCAGCGACAGGTCGCGCAGCAACTCGACGCAGTCCGGGGTGAAGCGGCTGAAGGACGGGGCGTCCAGGGTGGTGCCGAGGGTGTCGAAGTAATCCGCGAACAGCGTGTTGAACCGGCGCTCGTACCCCGCGACGCGGTCCGGCGGCTGCTCGGTCATGACGAAGTCCTCCTGTGGGCGGGCGGATGGCGCGCTCAGCAGTGTGTCAGGGCGGGCCGCGGGGGTGCGGCGCGGGTCGCGCACACGCCTCGGCCCGGTCCCGCCGATCGCGGGGCCGGGCCGGGGTGGGGGGCCGCTCAGCCCTGGCGGGCCTTGGAGCGCGGGTCCCTCTTGTTGATCACGTAGGTCACGCCCCGGCGGCGCACCACCTGCGCGCCGGGCTTGGCCTTGAGGGCGCGCAGGGAGTTGCGGACCTTCATGACTGCCTCCTCGCTCTCCTCGGCGCCGTTCAGCGTTCCTCGCGGAACGGCACGTGCTCCCCCGCCACCGGGTCGTACTTGCGCAGGACGAGCCGGTCGGGGTCGTTGAGGCGGTTCTTGCGGGTGACGTAGGTGACGCCGGTACCCGCGGTGGACTTCAGCTTGACGACCGGGCGTGCGGTGCTGCGTGCCATGGTGCTCCTTCCGACCGCGGCGCGGGCTGCCGTTCTGTCCCGCGCATGTCAGTCACGCTCCACAACGCCGGCGGCCGCCGGGGCATTCCCCCGCGGCCGTGCCGGTCAGCACTCCTGCCACAGCCGGGTCATCACCCGTACGCCGAAGCGCAGGCCCTCCAGCGGCACCCGCTCGTCGACGCCGTGGAAGAGCCGGCCGTAGTCGAGGTCGTGGGGCAGCTTGAGCCCCTTGAAGCCGAAGCAGCGGATGTCCAGCTTGGTGAAGGCCTTGGCGTCGGTGCCGCCCGGGTTGCAGTACGGCACGGGGTGGCCGTCGGGGTCCTCGGCGCGTACGGCGGCGCACATGGCGTCGACGAGCGGGCCGTCGAAGCCGGTCTCCATGGCGATGTCGTGGTTGACCCACTCGCGGGTCACCGAGGGCAGGAGCAGGGCGTCGATGGTGTCGATCAGCTCCTGCTCGTGACCCGGCAGGAAGCGCCCGTCGACGCGGGCGGTGGCCCGGCCGGGGATGACGTTGGTCTGGTACCCGGCCGTGAACATGGTGGGGTTGGCCGAGTTGCGCAGCACGACCTGCATGAAGTCGGCCACGTGCCCGAGCTTGGCCAGTTCGGCGTCCAGGTCCTCGGCGTCGAGGTCGAGGTCGATCCCCTGGATGCGGGCGGCCTCGGTGAGCAGGGCGCGCACCGGCTCGATCAGCCGGACGGGGAAGGTGTGCCGGCCGATGCGGGTGAGGGACTCGGCGAGGTCCGTGACGGCGTTCTCGTCGTTCGGGGAGGAGCCGTGCCCGGCGCGGCCCGATGCCGTCAGCTCCATCCAGGCCATGCCCCGCTGGGCGTTCTCGATCGGGTACAGGCGCCGGGTGTCGTCCAGGGCGTAGCTGAAGCCGCCGCCCTCGCCGATCGCCTCGGTGACGCCCGCGAACAGGTCGGGCCGGTGCTCGACCAGCCAGTGGGCGCCGAACTTGCCGCCGGCCTCCTCGTCGGCGAGGAAGGCGAGGACGATCTCGCGGGCGGGCCGGGTGCCGGTGCGGGCGAAGTGGCGGGCGGTGGCGAGCATGACGGCCACCGTGTCCTTCATGTCGATGGCGCCGCGCCCCCACAGGTAGCCGTCCCGGATCTCGCCGGAGAACGGCGGCACCCGCCACTCGGCCGCGTCAGCCGGTACGACGTCCAGGTGGCCGTGGACCAGCAGGGCGCCGCGGGCCGGGTCGGTGCCCGGGATGCGGGCGACGACGTTGGCGCGGCCCGGGGCGCTCTCCACCAGCTCGGAGGCGATACCGGCCTCGGCGAGCCTGTCCACGACCCAGTCGGCGCAGGCGCGCTCGTCGCTGGTGGGGTTGGAGGTGTCGAAGCGGATCAACTCCGCGCACAGGTCGACGACCTCCCGCTGCGCCTCCTCGGAGGCCGAAGCGGCCGGAACGGGGCCGGGTGCGGTGGTGCTCACGGTGCTCCTACGGTGGCCGTGCCGGTGGCGGCCGCCGGGGTGGGTTCGGTGGTGGTGTCGTCCAGGGCCGTGGTGCCGTACGTCCTGATCCAGCCGGCGAGGCCGAGGACGCAGTAGAGGACGAAGGCGGTCAGCAGGGAGTTCAGGGCGGGGATGCCGCCGTCGTAGAACTTGCCGACGCAGAAGGCGGCGGCCCAGATGACCAGGGACATCGGCACCCAGGTCGGTGAGGTGGCGGGCAGGGTCTCCGCGTCGCGGGTGGCGTCCAGGGGTGCCCGCATGCGGCGCACCACCCAGTACTCGGCGACGATGATGCCGCCCACCGGCGGGATGGCGACGCCCAGCACGGACAGGAAGTCGGTGAAGTGGGTCATGATGCCGACGGCGGAGAGCAGGGTGCCCGCGATGCCGAGGACGATGGTGACCGCGCCGCGGTGCACGCGCTTGCCGAAGACGACCTGGAAGAAGTTGACGACGCCGAGCGAGGAGCCGTACAGGTTCCAGTCGTTGATCTTCGCGGTGGACATCAGGACGACGAGCACACCGAAGACGCCGGAGGTGGAGAGCACGATCTGGGAGACCTGGCCGCTGCCGACCATGTGACCGAGCAGGACGCCCGTCAGGCCGACGATGTACTCGGAGAGGATCATCGACGAGGCGCTCTGCAGGAAGACGTGGCTGCCCTTGCGGTTGTAGCGGGTCATCTCCGGGGAGACGATCGCGCCGGTCATGAAGCCGCCCGCGATGGCGGTCGCGGCGACGGCGAGCGGGATGGTCTCGCCGGGTGCCGGGGAGTGGATCAGTTCGGAGAACGAGTGGTCGCTGAGCGCGTCGGTGACCGACCAGGCGACCATGGCGAAGAAGAGCGGGGTGACGATCTTCGCGAAGACGGCCATGTACCGGAAGCCGAAGATGACCAGCACGGTGATGGCGACACCGGCGGCCGTGCACCACAGCCAGGAGGGGCCGCCGACGAGCGCGGACACGCTGTCGCCGAAGATGGTGTTCTGGACGCCGAACCAGCCGACGAGGCTGACCGAGATGACCAGGCTGACCAGCGCGGAGCCGTTGCGGCCGAAGCCCGCCCAGCGGGTGAGCAGCGGGGTGGCCAGGCCCTCGCGCATGCCCGCGAGGCCGATCGCGAAGATGACGACTTCGAGGATCACCGCACCGAGGGTGAACGCGAGGAAGGCGTCGCCGAAGGTCATGCCGACGCCGATGGTGGCGCCGAGGGTGAACTGCGAGATGGAGCCGGACTGGGCGAGCCACTGCAGCAGCATGGTCCAGAAGCCGAGCCGCTTGTCGCGCGGGACGCGGGAGAGCGCGTAGTCGTCGCTGCCCACGGCTCCCGTGGACGGTTCCGCCGGTTCCGCGGCGGGGTTCTTGTGCGTGGTCATGATCACGATCCCCCGGGTTCGCGGCCGAGGGTCTGCAGCCGGGTCAGCGAGCCGTAGCGGGACACGAGGGCGTCGAACTCCTGGTCGTCGTGGAAGTCGAGCTGTCCGCCGCCGTAGGCCTTCGCGGTCTCGACGGCGAACCGGGCGGCGGCCGCGATGTCGGTCTCGTGGCTGGCGCCCGTCTGGCAGCCGGGCACCGCCGCCGCGGAGGTGATCGCGAGGCCGACCACCGGTGCGGCCGTCGCCGTGGCGGGCTGCAGGATCGAATTGATGTGGTGTACACCGTTACCGTACGGGGTGATGTCCTGGGTGGTCACCGGGTACGTGACCAACGGCTCACCGGTCACCACGGCCAGCAGTTCGCCGAGCCGCTCGCTCACCTTGAGCACCCAGCCCTCCTTGACGGTGGGCGACAGGGCGAGGCCCTTGTGGTTGATGATCCGGTTGCCCTTGGTGGTGTCGACGGAGAGCACGGCCTCCATCTCGCCGGTGACCTCGTGCCGGTTCATGGTCGCGATGTCGACGGGCGAGTCCATGAACGGCACCGGGTCGTGCGGCGCGGTCGGGGCGTTCGGGCAGATGTGCGTGGCCACGATCACGTCCCCGTCGAGCACGTCGCCCCGGCGCCGCATGTCGAGCAGCTTGGCGGCGGTGGCGAGCGCCGCGACCGCGCCGTCCGCGTCCGAGACCAGGCCGACCGCCTCCGGGCGCGCCCCGACGCCGCCGAGGCGCCCCACCACGCCGAGCGTCCGCGCGGAGCCCCCGCGGGTGCGGCCCGCCCGGCCCGGTATGCGCACGAGCACGAAGTCCGTCGAGCCGCGTTCGCCGGTGACGGTGGTGACCTCGGCGCCGGAGCCCTCGGGGCCCGCCACGGAGTCGAGGTGGGCGGCGACGCGCTTGCCGTCGACGTCGGGATCGTCGAGCAGATCCACGAGGTCCAGGACGTACTTCAACATGGGCAGTTCTCCTGATCCGCACCGGGGGCGGTGCTCACAGCAGGTTCGGGATCGACTAGCGTTGTCCGCAACTGTTTCCCGTTATCTGCAATACGGGTCTGCATCGTGAGATGCGAGGGAGAGGAGCCGTCATGGCCGGTCGCCCGGTCGAACCCGTGGACCGCAGGACGCCCGCCGGGGCGCTGCAGACCGTCGACCGCGCCCTGCTGGTGCTGCTGGCGTTCGAGCGCACCCGCCCGGACTGGGGCGTCACCGAGATCGCCGCCGAGTTCGGCTGGGACACCTCGGTCGCGCAGCGTCTGCTGTCCACCCTCGCGGGCCGCGGTTTCCTGGTCTCCGACCCCGCGACCCGCCGTTACCGGATCGGCCCGGCCGCCCTGCGCCTGGGCCGCCTCTGGGAACGCTCGGGCTCCCTGGAACTGCTCGCGGAACCGGTGCTCCAGGAGCTGCGGGCGGCGACCGGCGACACGGTGCTCTTCTGCCTGCCCGACAGCTTCCACATGCGCTGTGTCGCGGCCGTCGAGGGCGAGGAGGGGCCGCTGCGCTACTACCCGCTGGTCGGCGAGCTGTATCCCGCGCACGCGGGGGCCACCAGCAAGTCGTTCTACGCCTTCCTGCCCGACGAGCAGCGCCACCGGCTCTTCCGCGGGCGTCCCATGGCGCGCTTCACCGAGCGCACGGTCACCGACCCCGACCAGCTGGAGCGCGAGTTCCGCACCGTCCGCGCGCAGGGCTACGCGTGGACGGTGGGCGAGTACGACGCCGGCATCGGCACGGTCGCCATGCCGGTGTTCCTCGGTTCGGAGCCCTACGGCAGCCTCAGTCTCGGCGCCGCCAAGGAGCGCTTCCCCGAGGGGCCGGAGGACCGGCTTGAGGTGCTGCGCCGCGCCGCCCGGCTGCTGGAGCAGCGCCTCACGCATCCGCCCCAGCACCACCGGCGCCCGCGCGCCCCCCGTACGTCCTGACGCACCACCGATCCATCCCGTCGACGAGGAAGACCCCGTGAATCTGCTGCTCCTGTCCAACTCCACCCAGCACGGCCGCGGCTACCTGGAACACGCCCTCGACACCGTGACCGGCTTCCTGCCCGCCGGGGCCCGGCTGGCCTTCGTGCCGTACGCGCTGGCCGACCACGACGCCTACACCGCCCGGGTGCGGGGCGCGCTCGGCGGCGCCGGGATCGAGGTGCGGGGCGTGCACGAGGGCGGCGACCCGCTCGCCCGGCTCGCGGAGGCGGACGCCGTGTTCGTCGGCGGCGGCAACTCCTTCCGGCTCCTCTCCGCGCTGTACCGCACGGGGCTGCGGGAGGCGCTGATCGAGGCCGTGGCCGGCGGGCTGCCGTACATGGGGGCCAGCGCCGGGACCAACATGGCGGCGCCCTCGCTGCGCACCACCAACGACATGCCGATCGTCGAGCCGCCGTCCTTCGAGACGCTCGGTCTCGTCCCGTTCCAGATCAATCCGCACTACCTCGACCCGGACCCCGGTTCGACGCACAAGGGCGAGACGCGCGAGCAGCGGCTCACGGAGTTCCTGGAGGAGAACGACGTGCCCGTGCTGGGCCTGCGGGAGGGCTCCTGGCTGCGGGTCGAGGGCGGCCGGGCGGTGCTCGGCGGCGAGCGCGACGCCCGGCTGTTCCGGCGGGGCACGGCCCCGCGCGAGCTGGCGGTGGGTTCGGACCTGTCCGAACTGCTCACCGTCCGGGCCGAGTTCGACACCCGGGCCTGAGCGCCACGACGCCGGAGCCCCGTGCGGGTTCCGGCGTCGTCGCTGCAGTGTGGTGCGGTGCGGTCAGCGCTTGATTTCCTTGATCTTCAGCATGCGCGTGATGACCTTGTCCAGCTCCTCGTCCTCGAAGACCTTCTTCCAGTCCTCGCGCACGATGGACTCACGGCCGTAGTCCATGGCGATCAGGCAGGCGTCCGAGAAGGGGTTGGAGCCCTTCAGCGTGTTGGCGAGGGCGACCTGGGTGTGGCCGAGCAGCATCGCGCGGGCCGCCTTCTCGGGGACGCCGACGGTGTGGACGGTCTCGTGCAGGGCCTCGGTGAGCAGCGCCCCGACCATGCAGGCGATGGTCTCCACGAGGGTCGGCTCCAGGACGGCCAGCTGCTTGACGGTGACCCAGTGGACGTCGACGACCGGCGCGTACATGACGCGGATGACGGAGTCGGCGAGTTCCCGCTTGGCCGCGTCCCCGCCCTCGTAGGCGGCGACGACCTCCTGCGGGGCGGCGATGCCGCCGAAGGTGTCCTGCCATTCCTCCTTGGTGGTGCGCTCCAGGAACACCGAGGGGTGGCAGGGGTGGGCGCAGGCGTAGTGGATGTCCTCGCGGGCGAAGAGCAGTCCGGCGTAGGCGGCGGCCGGGTCGAGGGTGAGGACGACGGTGCCCGGCTTCATGAGCGGCACGAGTTCCTCGGAGACCTTGCCGAGGACCACGTCGGGCACGGCGAGGACGACGACGTCCGCCTCGGCCGCGGCGGCGGCGGACTCGGTCAGTTCGCGGCCGAGACCGCGGATCAGCTCCTGCCCCTTGGGCGAGGCCTCGCTGAAGAGCACCCGGAAGTCGCTCTCGACCAGGTTGTTGGAGACACGCTGGCCCATCTTGCCGGCGGCCCCGATGACGGCGACGGTCTTGACGTCGGCGCGGGTTTGGATCTCGGTGGCCATTACTTGCTCCTCAGGAGGGTGTTGATGCTGTGCTGCGTCCACTGGTGTTCGAGCCGGGCGGTGGCGTCGTAGCCCTCGTCCTGCCACGGGAGCCAGTGCTCCACGATCTGGTTGATGCCGCGCTCCTCGGGACGTGCGGCGGCGATCATGCCGTCGTAGTCGAGGAGGCCCTCGCCGAGCGGGCAGCCGGCGTAGGTGAAGCCGACCCAGCCGTCGCGGCGGGTGAAGGCGAAGTCCTTGACGTGGATGTTGACCGTGTACGGCGCGGTGGCCGCCACGACGTCGGCGGGGCGTTCCAGCCGGGCGACGCTGTTGCCCGGGTCCAGGACGACGCCGAGGTGCGGGTCGTCGACGGCGCGTACGACGCCCACCAGGTCGTCGGTGGCGACCTGTTCGTAGGTCTCCAGGCCGAGGGTGACGCCCGCGGCGGCGTAGCGGGGCACGGCCTGCTTCAGGAGGGTCACCGCCTCGGCGGTGTCCGGGCGGTGGTCGGCCGTGTTGAGCATGGAGCGGACCAGGGTCACGCCCAGTTCGCCCGCCAGGTCGAGGTACTTCAGCAGGTGCTCGGGGCGGATGCCGCGGGTGCCGAGTTCCAGGGTCAGGCCGAGGTCGTCGGCGGTGGCGCGGAGGTCGGCGAGTCGCGCGCGGTCGTAGGACTCGATCGGCGCGTAGTCGCAGATCTGGAAGACCCGGCCGCCGAGGTGGGCCGTGTCGCGCAGCATCGCGGGCAGGGACATCGGCTCGGGTGCGCTGGTCGACAGGCGCCAGAAGTAGGCGTAGGTGCTGATGCCGTACGCCATCACGCCACCGCCGCCGGGGCCGGGGAGCGGAACTCGTCGAGGATCGCCTCGACGTTGGCCGGGTCGTGGGCGAAGCGGCCGAGGAACAGGCCCTCGGCGGTGCCGGCCAGGCGGGTCAGCAGGCCGGGGCCCGCGCTGCCGCCGTAGATGACGGTGGAACCGGCGTGCTGCGGGTGGCCGTCGAGCCAGCCGCGCAGGGCGGTGCAGACGGCCGCGATGTGGTCGGCGGAGGCGGGCTCGGGGGCGCCGATGGCCCACTGCGGCTCGTAGGCGAGGACGACGGCTCCCCGTAGGCCGTTGAGCAGGCGTTCGGCCTCGGCGACCGTGCGGGCGGCGGCGTCGGCCGGGTCGGCCTCGTCGCGTTCGCCGACGCACAGGACGGGGGTGAGGCCGTTGCGCAGGGCGGCGGCGGTCTTGGCGGCGACGACGGTGTCGCCCTCGCCGTACAGGCGGCGGCGCTCGGCGTGGCCGACCTCGGCGTAGCGGCAGCCGATCTCCTTGAGGACGGGGCCGCCGACCTCGCCGGTGTAGGGGCCGCTGTCCTCGGTGGCGATGTCCTGGGCGCCGAGGGCGACGCCATAGGGGGCGAGGATGCCGGTGGCGGGGACCAGGGCCGGGAAGGCGGGGAGGACGAAGAGGCGGGCGGCGCCGGAGGTGACGGCGGGGTGGCGTTGGGCGAGGGCGGCGACCTTGCGGGACCAGTTGAGCGTCTGGTGGTGGCCGAAGTACATCTTGAGGCTCACCCCCAGCAGCACGGGTGCCGGTGCGGGGGCGGGCATCAGGCGGCCGCCCCGTCGTCGGCCGTGCTCGCGTCGTCGGCGGTTTCGTAGTCGCTCATCAGCTGGACCTTGGCGGCCGACGCCGAGCTTTCGTCGAAGCGGTAGGTGAGCCACTCGGCGGCCAGGCGGCGGGCGAGTTCGAGGCCGACGACGCGCTGGCCGAAGGTGAGGACCTGGGCGTTGTTGGAGAGGATCGCCCGCTCGACGGAGAAGGAGTCGTGGGCGGTGACCGCCCGGATGCCCTTGACCTTGTTGGCGGCGATGGCGACGCCGAGGCCGGTGCCGCAGACCAGCAGGGCGCGGTCGGCCTCGCCCCGGGCGACCATCTCGGCAGCGGCGATGGCCACCTTGGGGTAGGCGGTGTGGCCGTCGGCGTCGACGCCGACGTCGGTGACCTCGGCGACCAGGGCGCTGCCGCGCAGGTCCTGCTTGAGGGCTTCCTTGTACTGGTGGCCGGCGTCGTCGGAGCCGACGACGATGCGGAGCTTGTCGGTCATGGCGGCTTTCCTCAGTGGTGGTCGAGCAGTGCGCCGTGGACGGCGCGGGTGATCAGGGCGAGTGAGTGGGCGCCCGCGTCGGGGGTGCCGAGGGACTTCTCGGCGTGCGGGCGGGCCCGGCCCCTGCGGGGCAGCAGGTCCGCGGTCCCGGCGGCGGCCTCGGTGGCGGTGGTGGCGGCCCGGTCCCAGGCTTCGGTGAGGGCCAGGCCCCCGGCCGTGCCGGCGGCCAGGGCGTCGGCGAAGGGCACGAGGACGTCGACCATGGTCTTGTCGCCGACCTCGGCCCCGCCCAGCCCGCGTACGGCGGCCGAGGCCGCCGTGACCCCTTCGGCGACGCGGGCGGCGTCCGGGGCGTCCCGGTCGCCGAGGGCCGTGCCCAGCGCGCGCAGGATGCTCCCCCACAGGGCTCCGGAGGTGCCGCCCGCCTTGTCGGCCCAGGCGTCGGCGGCGCGGGCGAGGACGGTGCCGGCGCCCGCGCCGAGCCGGTGTGCGTCGGCGGCGGCCCGGTGGGCCGCGCCGGAACCGCGCCGCATGCCGATGCCGTGGTCGCCGTCCCCGGCCACGGCGTCGATGCGGCCGAGTTCGTCGGCGTGGGCGTCGACGACCCGGGCCACCGCCTCCAGCGCGGCGAGGACGGTGACGGCGGCCTCGCGGGAGGCGTCGGAGGCGGCGGGTACGGCGGTGGCGGCGGGTACGGCGGTGTCCCGGGCGAGGGCGGTCACGGGCGCCCCGTCCCGGTCCGGCTCCGGTGTGTCGAGAGCGCCCTTGCGGTAGGCGGGCGTGTCGGCCGGGGCCCGCCACAACTCCTCCAGCCGGTCGTCCAGCCAGGTCAGGGTCAGCGAGATGCCGGCCATGTCGAAGCTGGTGACCAGTTCGCCCACCTCGGGGTCGACGATCTCCACACCGGCTTCGCCGAGGAGGGCCGCGACCCTGCGGTAGACGACGAACAGTTCCTCGTACTTGACCGAGCCGAGCCCGTTGAGGATGACCGCGGCACGCTGTCCCGCCGGGGCGGCGACGTCCTCGGGAAGTTCCTTCAGCAGCGTCTCGACGAGCAGCAGGGCCGCCTCGTCGGCGGTGGGCAGGGCCTCCTCGCCGATGCCGGGCTCGCCGTGGATGCCGAGGCCGACGGCCATGCGGGCCTCGGGGACGGTGAACAGGGGGTGGTCGGCGCCGGGCAGGGTGCAGCCGGAGAAGGCGATGCCGAAGGAGCGGGTGCGGGCGCCCGCCCGTTCGGCGACGCGCAGCACCTCCTCCAGGGGCAGGCCCTGCTCGGCCGCGGCGGCCGCCGCCTTGAAGACGGGCAGGTCACCGGCTATGCCCCGGCGCTTGGCGCGCTCGTCGGGACCGGCGCTGGAGATGTCGTCGGCCACGGCGAACGTCCGAGTCTCGATGCCGTCGGCGGCCAGGCGCTCGGCGGCCTGTCCGAAGTGCAGGACGTCACCGGCGTAGTTGCCGTACATCAGCAGGACTCCCCCGCCCCCGTGCGCGGCGGTGGCCACGGAGTGGATCTGCCGGGCGGAGGGCGAGGCGAAGACGTTCCCGACGGCCGCGCCGTGCGCCAGACCGCGGCCGACCAGGCCGGAGAACGCGGGGTAGTGGCCCGAGCCGCCGCCGATCACCACGGCGACCTGGCCGGCCGGGGTGGCGGTGGCCCGGACGACGCCGCCGCCGACGGGCCGGACCCAGCGCCGGTGCGCGGCGGTGAAGCCCTCCAGCGCCTCGTCGGCGAAGGCGGCCGGGTCGTTGTACAGGCGGGTCATCGCAGGGCCTCCTCGGCCTGGGGTGCGGGAGCGGGGGCCGGTTCGTCGGTGCGGTTGCGGGCGGCGAGCAGGATCATCAGCGCGGCGGACAGCAGCATGAAGAAGCCGACGAGGTAGAGCGGCAGGTAGTAGGCGCCGCTCCAGTCCTTGAGCCAGCCGGTGATGTAGCTGGAGGCGAATCCGGCGACGTTGCCCGCGGTGTTGATCAGGGCGATGCCGGCCGCGGCGGCGGCGCCGGTCAGGAAGCGGGACGGCACCGACCAGAAGACGGGCAGCGCGGCGAAGATGGCGCAGGCGGTCACGGTGATCACGGCGACGGTGGCGGTCGGGGAGCCCATGTAGAGGGCGAGGGGGATGGACACGCCGCCGACGACGGCCGGTCCCGCCACGTGCCAGGTGCGGGTGCCGTGGCGGGTGGCGTGCCGGGTCCAGAAGAAGAGGACGACGGCGGCGGGCAGGTACGGGATGGCGGTGATCCAAGCCTTGTCCATGACGCTGAACGTGGTGTCGTACTGGTCCTGGAAGCCGTTGATGATGGTCGGCAGGAAGAAGGCGAGGGCGTAGAGGCCGTAGACGAAGCCGAAGTAGACGGCGGCGAGGGTCCAGACGCGTCCGCTGCCGAAGGCCTTCCTGAGGTCGCCCTTGGCGTGCTTGCCCTCGTGCCCGGTCTTCCGCGCGTTCTCGGCGGCGAGTTCCGAGGTCAGCCAGTCGCGCTCGGCGGGGGTGAGCCACTTGGCGTCGGCGGGCTTGTCGATCAGGTAGAACCAGGCGATGACACCGAGGACGATCGCGGGCAGCGAGACGAACAGGAACATCACCCGCCAGCCCTCCAGGCCGAACAGTCCGTGCCGGCCGATCAGCCAGCCCGCCAGCGGGGCGCCGAAGACCGTGGTCAGCGGCTGGGCGAGGTAGAACAGGCCGAGGATCTTGGTGCGGTGGCGGGAGGGCACCCACTGGCTCAGGAAGAGGATGGCGCCGGGGAAGAACCCGGCCTCCGCGACGCCGAGCAGGAAGCGCAGTGTGTAGAGCTGGCCGCTGCTGCTGACCCAGGTGAACAGGAGGGAGACGATGCCCCAGGTCACCATGATCCTGGCCAGCCAGCGGCGGGCCCCGAAGCGGTGCAGGGCCATGTTGCTGGGGACCTCGAGCACGATGTAGCCGAGGAAGAAGATCCCGGACGCGAAGCCGAACTGGGCGGCGGTCAGGGCGAGGTCCTGTCCCATGCCGTTCGGTTCGGCGAACGAGACGGCCGTGCGGTCCAGGTAGTTCACGAAGAACATCAGCGCCACGAAGGGGACGAGGCGGACTGAGACCTTCTTGATGGCAGTTCTCTCGACTGCCGCGGATGGCGCTTGGGCACCCATGGGCGACTCCTCGGCTCGCCCGGACAGCTCCGTCCGGGTTGGGTCACTCCGGGTGGTCCGCCACGGGGGCGGCCGACCGGTTCGTGTTCACGCTAAGCCTCCGGACCAAATTGGTCACCAATTTACCAGTGTGGTGAGCGTCATAGATCTCCACACGCCCCAACTCTTGACAAACCGCAGCCGAGAAAGCGATGAACTGCCTGGTCAGCGGGATGAGTACGGCATCTGGTTGACTGGTGACCGTGACCAGTCAGCCTGATCAGCACAGCTCCGCCGACGCGCCCGACCTCGCACGGCTGCTGCGCCCCGTGGTGCGCGAGTCGTCCGTCAGCGAGGTCGCCAAGCGGCTCCTCGACCACCTCTCGGCCGGCGACATCCGGCCCGGCACCCGGCTGCCCGCCGAGCGGCAGCTGGCCGAGGCCCTGGGGGTGGCCCGGTCCAGCGTGCGCGGCGCCCTGTCGGCCCTGGACGTCCTCGGGATCATCGAGATCCGCCCGGGCTCGGGCTCCTACGTCCGCGAGGGCACCTCGGAGTTCCTGCCCCGGGCGATCAACTGGGGCCTGATGCTGGGTCAGCGGCGCACCCGGGACCTGGTCGAGGTCCGCACGTACATGGAGGGCGTCTCGGCCCGGCTCGCGGCGGAGCGGGCGACCGACGCGGACGTGGCCAGGCTGGAGGAACACCTCCAGCACATGCGCGACGCGGGCGGAGACGTCACGGCGTTCATCGACGCCGACATCGCCTTCCACCTGGAGACGGCCCGCATCGCCCGCAACACCGTGCTCAGCGACATCCTGCACAGCATCCGGGCACTGCTCCAGGTCTGGATGGAGCGCGTGAGCGACATCGAGGGCACCGTCGGCGGCACGCTGTGCGAGCACGACGCGGTGCTCCGGGCCATCCGGGCCCGCGACCCGGAGGCCGCGGACCGGGCGATGGCCGAGCACATGCGGATGGCCAGCGCACGGCTGCGCGCCTCGGTGGACGCGGAGGACTGACCCGGCGGCAACGGCCCGGCCGCGCGGTCTGTCGGAGGTGGCGCCTCGTCAATAGCCTGGTGCGGCCAAGCCGTTGCCGACCGAGGAGTCCCATGTCCACCGCGCAGCAGGTCCCCGACATCCTCTCCCCCGAGTTCGCGGCGAACCCGTATCCGGTCTACCGGATGATGCGGGACAGCGCTCCCCTCATCCGGCACGAGGCCACCCAGAGCTGGATCGTCTCGCGCTACGAGGACGTGGAGCGCGTCTTCAAGGACCGCGGCGGGCAGTTCACGACGGAGAACTACGACTGGCAGATCGAGCCCGTGCACGGCAAAACGATCCTCCAGCTGAGCGGCCGGGAGCACGCGGTCCGGCGTGCCCTGGTCGCCCCGGCCTTCCGCGGGACCGACCTCCAGGAGCGCTTCCTGCCGGTGATCGAGCGCAACTCCCGTGAGCTGATCGACGCCTTCCGGCACACCGGCCGGGCCGATCTGGTCGCCGACTACGCGACCCGGTTCCCCGTCAACGTCATCGCGGACATGCTGGGCCTGGACAAGGCCGACCACGACCGGTTCCACGGCTGGTACACGTCGGTCATCGCGTTCCTGGGCAACCTCTCGGGGGACCAGCAGGTCGCCGCCGCCGGTGCGCGCACCCGGGTGGAGTTCGCCGAGTACATGTTCCCGATCATCCGGGAGCGGCGCGAGAAGCCGGGCGACGACCTGCTGTCCACGCTGTGCGCCGCCGAGGTGGACGGGGTCCGGATGAGCGACGAGGACATCAAGGCGTTCTGCAGCCTGCTGCTCGCGGCGGGCGGCGAGACCACCGACAAGGCGATCGCTGGCATCTTCGCCAACCTGCTGGCCCACCCGGAGCAGTTGGCGACCGTGCGCGAGGACCGGAGCCTGATCCCCCGCGCCTTCGCCGAGACGCTGCGCTACACCCCGCCGGTCCACATGATCATGCGTCAGACGGCGACGGACGTCACGCTCAGCGGCGGCACGATACCCGCCGGCGCCACCGTCACCTGCCTGATAGGGGCGGCCAACCGGGACGAGAGCCGCTACCGCGACCCGGACCGCTTCGACATCATGCGCGACGACCTGACCACGACGACCGCCTTCTCGGCCGCCGCCGACCACCTCGCCTTCGCGCTCGGCCGGCACTTCTGCGTCGGCGCCCTGCTGGCGAAGGCCGAGGTCGAGACCGGGGTCGGACAGCTTCTGGACGCGCTGCCCGACCTGCGGACGGAGGACGGCTTCGAGGTGGTGGAGAAGGGCGTGTTCACCCGGGGCCCGCAGTCGCTGCCGGTGCGCTTCACCCCCGTGGCCTGAGCGACGCCACGGCCGTCAGGCCACGACGGGGGTGAAGAGCGCGGGCAGGGCGGTCAGGCCGCGCATCCAGATGGACGGACGCCAGGTCAACTCCTCGGGTTCCACCGCGAGTACGAGGTCGGGGAGCCGTTCCAGCAGGGTCTCGACCGCGGTGCGGGCGATGACGTCGGCGAGCAGGGGCGCCGGGTACGGGCACCGGTGCTCGCCGTTGCTGAAGGACAGGTGCGCGGAGTTCTCGGCGCCGACGTGTGCCTCGGGCCACAGCTGTGGGTCGGTGTTGGCCGCGGCGAGGCCGAGCACGAGGCAGTCACCGGCGCGGATCTGCCGACCGCCCAGCTGGGTGTCGTTGACGGCCCAGCGTCCGATGAAGTTCTGCGTGGGGGTGTCCAGCCACAGCACCTCGTTGAGGGCCTCCCCCACGCTGAGACGGCCGCCGGAGACGTTCAGGGCGAAGCGTTCGTCGGTGAGCAGCAGCCGCAGGGTGTTGCCGATCCAGTTGGCGGTGGGCTGCTGGGCGGCGGCGATGACGGAGATCAGGTCCTGGACGACCTCCTCGTCGGTCAGTCCCGCAGGGTGGGTCAGCATGCGGGAGGTGACGTCGGGTCCGGGGCGCTCGCGCTTGTGGCGGACCAGTCGGTGGATGCGCTCGCCCACGCGTGTGTACGCGGCGACCGGGTCGTCGCCCTCGGCCGCGTCGAGCGAGACGCGCAGGTCCTCGACGAGTCGCTGGGTCTCGGCGCCGGTGTGCGGCATCCCGCACATGCGCACGGCGGCGCGCATCGGCAGGGGGTGCGCGTAGCCGCTCATCAGCTCCGCCCGGCCGCTGCCGGCGAAGGCGGCGATGAGCCGGTCGGCGAGCTGTCTGCAGTCCCGGGCCAGTTCGAACTGGTCGATGCCCGCCAGTGCCTGGGTGATGACGCCGGCCCGCCGCCGGTGCTCCTCGCCCTCGGTGAACAGGACGGACGGCTGATGCCCCACGTAGGGCAGCAGGGGCCAGTCGGGCGGGATGCCGCCCCACTGGTTCCAGCGGCGCGAGTCCCGGGCGAACAGCTCGTCGTGGCTGGTCACATAGCTGACCTCGGGGTAGCCGAGGACCAGCCAGGCGGGGATGCCGCCGTCGAGGAGCACGGGTGCGACGGCGCCGTGCTCGGCCCGCAGCCCCCGGTACAGCTCCGACGGCGTCTGCTGGTACTCCAGCCCCGCCAGCGGTACGGCGTCCGGGTGCGCGGGGCAGCCCGGCGCGGCGACGGGGTGGGGTGACGGGTCGATGTCGGTCACGATGCGCTCTCCTGGGCCAGGGCCAGTTGGTAGAGGTGGTCCACGAGGGTGACCAGCACGTTCTTGCCCGAGGTCCGCACCCGTGCGTCGCAGTCGATCAGCGGCACGTGGTCGGGCAGCGCGAGGGCCAGCCGGATCTCGTCCAGGGAGTGCCGGGCGGTGTCGTCGTCGAAGCGGTTCACGGCCACCACGAACGGGGTGCGGTGGTGTTCCAGCCGGTCTATCGCGTACCAGGAGTCGTCCATGCGGCGGGTGTCGACCAGGACGACCGCGCCGAGGGTGCCGGAGAACAGCCGGTCCCACAGGAACCAGAAGCGTTCCTGACCGGGGGCGCCGAACAGGTACAGCACCATGCGGTCGTTGAGGCTGATCCGGCCGAAGTCGAAGGCCACGGTGGTGGTGGTCTTCGAGGTGACCCCACCGGTCTCGTCGACGCCGACTCCGGCCTGGGTCATGACCTCTTCGGTGTTGAGCGGCCGGATCTCGCTCACCGAGCGGACGAGGGTGGTCTTGCCGACTCCGAAGCCGCCCACGACGACGATCTTCAGCCCGGTCTCCGCTGCGTCGGTCAGGGGCTTGCGGCCGGAGACCGCCGGATCAGAGGTTGCGGAGCCCATGGAGCACCTCCTGGAGGAGAGCGGTGTCGGGGTGCGAGGCGGCGGTCTGGCCCAGGCGCGGGTGGCGGGCCGTGATGGATCCGGTGGCGAGCAGGTCGCCGAGCAGGATGCGGACCACCGTGATCGGCAGGGCCAGCTCGGCGGCGATCTCGACCACGGCCGTGGGGTGTCGGCACAGGTCGAGGATGCGGACGTGTTCCGACTGCACGCCGGCCGACGGCCCGCACTCGGCGACCACCAGGGTGACGAGGTCGAACGAGTCGTCGGCGCGGCTGCGCCCGCCCGTGACCGTGTAGAGCCGGTCGGGTGCGCCGGTGTCCACGGGCCTGCGCGTCACGACGAGCTGCCTCCGGGGACGGCGTGGCGCGGCTCGGCCCGCAGGTGCTCACCGATCTGCTCGACCAGCTCGGTCATCTGGTGGCCCACCACCCCGGGATCGGCGTCCTCCACCGCGACGACGGCCAGGTGCGCGCCCTCGCCCGCCTCCACGATGAACAGCAGGCCCCCGTGGAACTCGGTCATGGAGTGCCGGACGCCGCCGGTTCCGTTGCCGAACTCGACGGAGGCGCCCTGGGCGAGGGCCTGGATGCCCGAGCAGATCGCGGCGAGCTGGTCGGCCCGGTCCTGGGTGAGGTGTTCGGTCCAGCAGAGCTTGAGGCCGTCGCGCGAGAGGACGAGGGCGTGGCGGGTGCCGGGGGTGCGGTCCAGGAGGTTCTGCAGGAGCCAGGTGAGGCTGTTGTCGGTGGTCTGCATGATGGGTGCGGGGACGGTGGTTCCAGCTGCTGCGGTCACCGGCCCGTTCCTCCAATCTCACGAGCGACACGGGCAAGAGGGGCGAGGGGCCGCGGTACGGGGCCGTGCGGCGCGGTGCGGTTGCGCTGGGGGCGCGAGGGTCGGTCGCGGACCGGCCGCCTAGCCCGGGGCGGGCGGTTCGGACTCTGGTGCCCCGCCGGCCGCCCCGGACCGGCGTCCGCGGTGGAAGGCGCCGAAGCTGGCCCCGGCGTCGCGGGAGGCGGCCCCGGCCGGGCCGACGGGCGGGCGCTGGTGGTCGCGGCGTTCCCGCTCGGCCTCCGCCTCGGCCATCGTGCGGCCCGGGGAGCGCATGGGCAGGCCGCCCGGTGTGGCGGGCGGGGGTCCGGAGCGCGCCGCCTGCCCGGGCGGGCCGGTCCGCTCCTCCTCCGGGCGGACGTCCGGGACGCGTCGTGTCAGCAGCGGGGCTTCCGCGGCGGGGGCGGGGCCCGGGACGGTGGCGACGCCGCCACCGCCGAAGGTGCGGCCGGTCAGCGCGGGGCCCGGGTCCCGCTGCTGGGCGAGCAGTTGGGGCGGTACCAGGACGACGACGCCCGTGCCGCCGCGCGACGAGGGCCGGTAGCTCACGCCGACGCCGTACTTGGCGGCCAGCCGTCCCACCACGGCGAGGCCGAGGCGCGTGCCCTGCAGCGAGGCGAGGTCGTTCATCCGCCCCGACACCGCCTGTTCGGCGTGGCGCATGGCGGCGTCGGCCATCTTCAGGCCGCTGTCCTCGATGGTGACGACGATCCCGGCGGTACGTTCCTCCACGTAGACGTGGACCTCGTCGATGGGCGGCGAGAAGTTGGCGGCGTTGTCCATGAGTTCGGCCAGCAGGTGCATGACGCCCTCGGCCGCGTAGCCGGAGATCGCGGCGTCGGTGGAGCAGTGCATCCGCACCCGCCGGTAGGCGGCGATCCGGCCGACGGCGCCGCGCAGGATGCTCTCCATCACGATGGGTCTGTTCCAGGCGCGGCTGGAGCGCCCGCCCATCAGCAGGGCCAGCCGGTCGGTGATGAGGCCGAGCTGCGAGGTGCTGTGGTCCAGGCGCAGCAGGTCTCCGAGGACCTCCTCGCCGTGGCGGTCCTGCATGTCCCTGAGGTCGGCGAGCATGCTGACGGCCTTGGCCTGGACGCGGCTGAGGGACTTGGCGGAGGCGGCCTGCGCGGCGGCGGTGCGCCGTTCGCTGTGGGCCAGTTCCCGGACGAACAGCTCGGCGCAGGCGCGGGCCTGTGCTCCCCGGGGCCACTCCAGTTCGGCGAGGACGATCTCCGCCGAGGTGCCGTCCCGGAGTTTCTCCACCGCGGCGGGCAGGGTGCTGTTCGTCAGGTGTTCCAGCTCGGCGGTGACCCGGCGGGCCTCCCGCAGCGCCTGCTGGCGCCGGGACTCGGCGTCCGCGGCGTGCCGTACGGCGTCCTCCACCAGGACGGCGAAGCTCTGTACGACCTGCCGCAGGTGAGGTCCGGAGGCGGGAGCGGTGTGGGCGACGGCCTCGTCCGCGCCGGTGCCGTCGCGCACCTGCTGCGCGATGCCCGGCAACGCGACGTTGACCAGGTGCACGAGCCCGGCGTTCTCCTGGGCGAGCTGGGCCTTGAGGGCGCTGATCTCCGTCCGCCGGGCCGCCGCGGTCCGGCGCGCCCGTCCGACCAGATGGGAGCCGAGGACGACGGACACGGCGACGCACAGCCAGGACGTCACGGCGAGGGTGGCGGTCCAGCTCCGGGCGGTCTCGGGAGCGGCCGCCCAGGCGGCACCGGCGGCCGCCGCGGCGGCGGGCAGCACGAGCAGGGGGACGGCTGGGGTGGAGCGGTGGGGTTTCTGCGTCCGGGGCGGGGTGGGGGGTGCAGACACTGACATTCCGCGGTCCCTCGGGTCCTTGAGAGCGGGGAAAGGGCCGGTCGACCTGGGTCGGCCGCGGGCCGGAGCCGTGCCACCGGCGAGGGGTGATCACTCCGGCGGGCTTGCGGCTCATGCTAGTCACCGGGTTGACCGCGCATGCCGGACCGGCCGCAGACCCCACCGAGGAGCGAACTTTCCCGACATCTCGCCGATCGAACTCATCGATGTGGTACAGGCGTTCTGTCTGTGGCGGGAGTTCCGTGGGCGGGCCCCGATGGGCGCGTTCAGCCGCCCAGATGGCGGGCGAGCGCCCGGGCGACCTCGCGTGCGGCGGGTGCCGTCCAGCGCCTGCGGTGCCGGGCGAGCCGTACCGGTGTGTCGGGGAAGCCGGGTCCTTCCACCCGGACCAGGCGCCCGCGCCGCAGTTCCTCCGTCACCGTGGTCAGGGGCAGCAGGGTCAGTCCCAGCCCGGCCGCGACGCAGTTGCGCGCCGCGTCCACGCTGCCGAACCTGGTCAGCCGGGGTCTGGCGCCCGGCACCTCGAGCAGTCGGCGGGCCAGCGCGTCGCTGTAGGAGCAGCCCTCTTCCAGCAGGAAGAAGTCCTCCCCCGCCAGCTCCGGCCAGCTCGCCTTCCCGCCCCGGGCGGCCAGGGGGTGTCCGGGAGCGGCGACGAGGACGAGCGGCTCGCGGCCCACCGGCTCGGACGTCAGGTCGGGGACGTCCGTCTCCTCCTCCAGCAGCAGCGCGAGGTCGAGTCGTCCGGACCGCAGTCCCTCCACGCACTCCCGGGTCCCGGCCGCGTACAGGTGGACGTCGACCTCGGGGTGGCTGGTGCGCAGCGCGGCGACCAGTCCCGGCAGGCGGCTCGCGCACAGGGACTCCGGGCTGCCGATCACCACCCGTCCCGACACGGCGCCGGCGTCGTCGCTCGCGGCCCGCAGCCGCGCCACGGCGTCGAGCACCTCCTCGGCCCGTTCCAGGAGCCGGCGGCCGGCGTCGGTGAGCAGCGCGCCGGTGGGCAGGCGGTCGAAGAGCCGCACGCCGAGGTCCTGTTCCAGGGTGCGGATGTGCACGGTGACCGTGGACTGGGCCAGGTGCAGTTCGGCCGCGGCCGCGGTGAAGCCGCCGGTGCGGGCCAGCACGGTGAAGGTCGTCAGCAGTCGGGTGTCCACGGAGCCAGGGTATGCGGTTTCGCGATGGGGAAGATCGTGAACCATCGTTGGACACGATCGGTCGGAGGCTGGCAGCGTGTCCGCCATGACGACAGAGATCCTGCGCTACTCGGCCTTCACCCACGACCCGGCGGGCGGGAACCCGGCCGGGGTGGTCCTCGACGCCTCTGGGCTGGACGACACGGCGATGCTCGCGATCGCCGCCGAGGTGGGCTACTCCGAGACCGCATTCGTCACCGGCGGCGACGTGGAGCGGCGGCGGTTCCGGGTCCGCTACTTCAGTCCGCTCGCCGAGGTGGCGTTCTGCGGGCACGCCACGGTCGCGCTGGCCGTCGCCCTGGCCGAACGGCTGGGTCCCGGCGAGGTCGTCCTCGACACGCCCGCCGGTGAGATCCCGGTGTCCACCGCGGCCGACGCGGGCGGAGCGGTGCGGGCCACCCTCACGAGCGTGCCGACGCGTTCACGCCCGGCTCTGCCCGCCGAACGCGACGCCGCCCTGCGGGCGCTCGGCTGGACCCCGGCCGACCTGGATCCCGCGCTCCCCGCCCACGTGGCGTTCGGGGGCAACGACCACCTGGTGCTCGCCGCGGCGTCCCGGGCCCGGCTGGCCGACCTCGACTACGACTTCGACGCGCTCGCCGAGGTCATGCGCCGGTACGGCTGGACGACGGTGGACCTGGTGTGGCGCGAGTCGCCGGAGCGCTTCCACGCCCGCAACCCGTTCCCCGTCGGCGGCGTCGTGGAGGACCCGGCGACGGGTGCGGCCGCCGCGGCGTTCGGCGGGTACCTCCGCGCCCTGGGTCTGGTCACCCGGCCGGGCGCGATCGCCATCCGCCAGGGCGAGGACATGGGCCGGACCAGCGAGCTGCTGATCGAGGTGAGTCCGCGCGATCCGCGCACCCGGGTCACGGGGCGGGCGGTTCCCGTCTCCTGAGCACCCGTCCGGAGCCACCTCCAACACCGTCTGGGCGCCTGTGGGATGCGGTGCGGCCCGACTGCGGTTCGGATGGGTGCCATGCGCAGACCCATAACCGTGGCGAAACGCCACTCACGCCTGCTCACCTCAGGCGTCGTCCTCGCCACCCAGTCACTCCTCCTGACCCTGGCCGCCGTCCCGGCCACCGCCTCCGCCGACGACACCCGGACCCCCGCTCGCGGCACCGCCCACATGGGCACCGGCGTCCTCGCCCACGAAGGGGTCCAGGGCCGCCCCGTCGGCACCCGCGTCGCCCAGACCGAGGGGGTGGACGTCTCCAGCCACCAGGGCAACGTCGCCTGGTCGACCCTCTGGAAGAGCGGCGTGAAGTGGGCCTATGTGAAGGCCACCGAGGGGACCTCCTACCGGAACCCGTACTTCGCCCAGCAGTACGGCGGTTCGTACGACGCCGGCATGATCCGCGGCGCGTACCACTTCGCGACCCCCGACACCGCGGGCGGCGCCGCCCAGGCCGACTACTTCGTCGATCACGGCGGCGCCTGGTCCAAGGACGGCAAGACGCTGCCGGGTGTCCTGGACATCGAGTACAACCCGTACGGGGCCACCTGCTACGGGCGGACACACAGTCAGATGGTGAGCTGGATCCGGGCCTTCCTGGACCGGTACAAGCAGCGCACCGGCCGCCACGCCGCCATCTACACCTCCACCAACTGGTGGACGCAGTGCACCGGGAACTACAGCGGTTTCGGCGCGAGCAACCCGCTGTGGGTCGCCCGGTACGCCTCGACCGTCGGGGCGCTCCCGGCCGGCTGGGACTTCCACACGATGTGGCAGTACACCTCGTCGGGCCCGACCGTCGGGGACCACGACAAGTTCAACGGGGCGCTGGACCGCGTCAAGGCCCTCGCCAAGGGCTGACCCGGTCCGCCCCTCGCCGGCCGCCGGGTTCAGCGGCCGGCGAGGGGGCCCAGGATGTCGGCGACCTGCTCGCGCACCACGTCGCGGGCCCCGGCCGGGAGGGCGCCGATGTCCGTCCGCTCCAGGGCGTCGAGGGTCTCGTCGGCGCCCGCGTCGCACCCGGCGCTCTCGCTGAGCACGTCGTAGCCGTCTCGGACGGCGACCCGCAGCCGGTGCCGGCCCTCACCGTCGGCGTGCACGGCGGTGGCGACCACCAGGGGCGGCGGGCCGCCGGCTTCGGCGGGCTGCTTGCGGTAGCCGCTGGCCACCGGCGTACGCCAGCGCAGGCCGAGCAGCAGGTGACGCTTGGCCATGACCTCGGCCAGATCGGTCTCGTAGGGCCGGTCCGGGCCCAGCACCGTGGCACGGGCGTCCAGGACGAGGGCCGCGGGCAACAGGCAGCGCAGACTGCTGCCGACGAGGTTGCCGCCGACCGTGGCCGCCCGGCGCACGGCTCCGGTGCCGACCGAGCCCGCCGCCCGGCGCAGTACCTCCGGCACCCGGTCGTCCATGCGGTGCAGCACCACGGCCGCGCCCAGTGACTCGGCTTCGACGGCGGTCGCCTCCGGCAGCCCGCGCAGCGACATGGCCAGTTCCGGGAAGCCGTCGCGTTGCCAGGTGGCCCAGACGAGCGTGGCCCCGCCGATGGGCACCGCGCCCTGCGCCAGGCACTCCTGCGCTTCGGTCACGGTCGTGGGCTGACGCAACAGCATGGCGATCGACCTGCTTCCCGGGAGTCGGCGGCCGGACGACACCGCGTCTTCCGCCGGGTGATCACGGTCACTGGGATTGTCCGTACCGTCAAGGGGGCGCGTACAGGGCTCACTCATTTCTCGCGTGCGCCCTCCACGCGCCGAGGCGCGTGCGCGGGCCCGGCCGCCGTCTCACGGACCGAGGAGCGCGTCGGCCAGTTCGGCGCCCAGCCGCTCGCCGTCCTTGCGGACCAGTTCGGGAACCTGCGCGTTCCATGCCGCCGCCGCGCGCTCCAGGGCTTCGGCCCAGGCCCGCCGGGCGCGGCGCCCCAGCACGGCCGTGGCCAGCGGCAGCAGCGGGCGGACGACGGAGCGGCCCCTGACCCGTGCCCGCACGGTCACCCGCCAGCGTCCGTCGGGGGCGAGGCGGGGCACGACCGTCACCGAGACGTGGGCGAGCGCGTGCGTCAGGGTCCCGCTGAGGGGGGCGCGGGAGGGGTGGCGGCCGGGGCTCGTCGCCTGCCACCAACCGTCGAGGTCGAGACGCAGACGTCCGGTGCCCGCGAGGTGCTTCGCCCGCTCGCCGCCGCTCGGGTGCAGCGACGCCGACAGCCACGCCTCCCGGGGCCGTTCGGCGCTCGTGAGCCCGAGGGCGCAGACCAGCCGGGCGGGATGGACCGGGTCGTCGTCGAGGGTGACGACCTCCAGCGCCGTCTCCCGGCGGCGGTCCCAGGAGAGGACGGTGAGGCACCGGTCCGCGTCCGGCTCCCCGTCCTCGTCGTGCACGGGCCGGTACTGCGCGCCCGGCCGCAGATGCCGCCCCCGCACCAGCCGCAGGCCGGGCAGCGGACGTCCGTCGGGCAGCCGAAGCCGCGCTCCCTCGGCCGCCGTGTCCTGCGCGAGGTCGTGGAGCGTGGCCACACACGTCTCCCACCAGCGGCGGGGTACGGGGACGAGGGTCACGGTGTGCTGGAAACGGGCCATGCGGTGAGGATGGGCGCCCGGAGGGGGCCGCGTCATGGGGGCGGCCGGGCAGTGAGGGGGCGGTGTCGGCTGCCGGTTCCCGGGGTTTACTCCGGTGCGCGCGGCGTCAGCGTCCGTCCGCACCCGGACGCCTCGCGACGAAGACGAACTCCCGCCCCTCCCGGTCGGGGGCCCCGCGCACCTCCTGGACCAGGTAGCCCTGTTCGGCCAGGTCGGCCGCCACCTCCTCGCGCTCCCGGAAGCGCAGCGTCGAGTCGGAGGTCAGCACGGCGCCGTCCGCGCCGAAGACGTAGGTCCACCGGAAGGTGACCAGCGGACCGCTCACGTCCAGCAGTCGGCACCAGCTCTCGACGGTGCCCGTACCGGGGACCTCCGTGACCTGGTGGGTGTGCTCGCGGGTCCACTCCTGCCAGGCGCGCCGGGCCGGGTCCCGGGTCTCGAACACCAGGTGCCCGCCGGGCCGCAGGGCCTCGTACGCGCCGCGCAGCGTGCTCTGCCAGGAGGGCCGGTCGGTGATCGCCTGGGCGACGTTCGCCGTCATGGTCGCGAGGTCGACGCCGAGCGCCGGGAGCGAGCCGGCGTCGCCCTCGATCCAGCGCACCCGGTCGGCGCCCGGCCTGGCGCGGGCCACGTCGAGACTGGCCCCCGCGGGGTCGACACCGACGACGTCGAGGCCGCGGTCGGCCAGCAGCAGGGCGAACACCCCTGTTCCGCAGCCGATGTCCAGCACGCTGCGCGCGCCGAACTCGTCGGCCATGCGCAGATACGGGACGAGGTCGCCGCGGTCGGTTTCGAACACGTCGTAGAGCGCGGCGAGCCGCGGATGCCGGAAGCACTCGTCAGCCATACGGCCGACGATAGCGCCGCTCCCGCCGGGGAACACGGGTAGGCATGCGCGCACTCGTGATCAACTGCACCCTCAAACCCTCCCCCCAGCCGTCGAACACGGAGGCGCTCGCCGCCACGGTCATCGCGGCGCTCAAGGGCCACGGGGCGGAGGTGGACGTCGTACGGGCCGTCGACCTGAACATCAAACCGGGGGTCGAGACCGACATGGGCGACGGGGACGACTGGCCGGGCGTGCACGAGAAGCTGCTGGCCTCCCAGATCCTCGTCATCGCGTCGCCGACCTGGCTCGGCCGCCCCTCCTCCGTCGCCCAGCGGGTCCTGGAACGCATGGACGCCATGCTCGGCGAGACCGACGACGAGGACCGCCCGGTCGCCTACAACCGGGTCGCCGGAGTCCTGGTCACCGGCAACGAGGACGGCGCCCACCACGTCATCAGCGAGATCAGCGGCGGGCTCGCGGACATCGGCTACACCATCCCCGGCCAGGCCTGGACCTACTGGCACCTCGGCCCCGGTCCGGGTCCGGACTTCCTCGACGACGAGCGCGGCCACGACTGGTCGGTCTCCACCGGCCGGGCCATGGCCTCCAACCTGGTGCACGCGGCGCGCGCGCTCGGCGCGCTGCCGCTCCCCGCCCCGCCGTCCTGATCGGGAGATCGACCACGCATGTCTGCCCGAGCCGATACGGGGCATTCGTGCACGAGCAACGACGTACGAAACGCATGAGGAGCTGACGTCCGCCATGACGCACGACCTGACCCCGAAGTACACGGTCCCCGGCATCGAGCGCGAGGCCGCCGGACGGCTCATCGGTGTGCTGCGGCTGCGCCTGCACGCCCTCAACGACCTGCACCTGACCCTCAAGCACGTGCACTGGAACGTGGTGGGTCCGCACTTCATCGCGGTCCACGAGATGATCGACCCGCAGGTCGACCAGGTGCGCGAGATGGCCGACGACATCGCCGAGCGCATCGCCGCGCTCGGCGGGGTGGCGCAGGGCACGCCCGGGGCGCTGGTGGCCGAGCGCAAGTGGGACGACTACTCCATCGGGCGGGCGGACGCCATCGCCCATCTCGGCGCGCTCGACGTGGTGTACACCGGCGTGGTCGAGGGGATGCGCGCGGCCGTCGAGGAGGCCGGCAAGATCGACACGGCCACGGAGGACCTTCTGATCGGTCAGCTCAGGGACCTGGAGCAGTTCCAGTGGTTCGTGCGGGCGCACCTGGAGAGCGCCGGCGGGACCCTGGCCACCGGCAGCGCCACGTCCGAGACGGAAGGGGCGGCGCGCGGCGCGGAAATCGCGTAGCCCGGCCGCACGGACGCGCACGGTGGTGTCCCGGCCGCGCGGCCGGGACACCACCCCCGGGGTCAGCGCCGGCCGAGGCGGCGTTCGCCGCGACTGCCCTGCTCGTAGGGCAGGTGGTAGTGGGCGAAGACCGCGCCCTCGTCCTCGGCGGCCAACTCACCGTCCGGGTCGATCCCGGGCGCGTCCTTGACCAGCGACTTGTCGTAGGTCACCTTCAGGTGGGCCGGTGCGACGGTGGCCTTGTCCACCGGCACGAAGACGAGTCGCCGACGGGTCGGCAGACCGATCGTGACCGTGGCGAACGCGGGCCGGTCGGTGAGGGTGTCGAAATAGATGGACTCCAGGGTGCCGATCTTGCGGCCGTCGTAGTCAACGACATCTAGGCCGCGCCAGTCACGAATGTTTTCCGCTTCGAACATGCCCAGTCTTCCCTTCCGAGGACGCGCTCAGTGTCTTGTTCCCCACTTCGCCCGGCTGTCGCCTGATTGTCCCCTCACCGGCGTAGGGCGCCCGCTCGGGATAGGCTGCCTGGCCGGGAGAAGCGCCCGGGCTCCCGCGAGTGCCCGGTGGAGTTCCGAAGGGGATCGAGTGTGGATGGCACAGGTGCCAAGGGCGGTCCGGCCCGCGCCGGGAGCGGTGCCCTGCTGGACGTGGAGCCGTTGCCCGGCCGGCCCGGCATCCGGGCCAGTGGTGAGATCAACGTGAGTACCCGGCTCTCCTGGGAGAACGCCCTGACCGACCTGTCCCGCCGGCACACGGACGTGTCCTACGTGGAACTGTCCGGGGTGCGGTTCGTCGACGTGGCCGGGGTGACGGCGCTGGCCGTCACGGCCCTGAACCTGCCCGTCGGACGGGTCGTGGTGGAACGGCCGCCGCCGCAACTGCCGCGAGTACTGGAACTGTTCTGGCCGTCCCTGCACCGGATCGAGGTGGCGCCACGATGAGCACGGCAACCACCGAGGGGACATTCGTCCATCCGGCGCTGTTCTACCGCTCGGCGGCCGAGTACACCGACCACATGGTGGCGTTCGTACGGGAGGGGCTGGCCGCGGGCGAACCGGTGGCGGTGGCCGTGCCCGGCCCCAACCTGGAGCTGGTCCGGGCAGGACTCGGCACGGACGCGCGGGACGTCACCTTCCTGGACATGACCGAGGCCGGGCGCAACCCCGGGCGGATCATCCCGGGCGTGCTGAGGGCGTTCGCCGACGCGCACGCACGCGTCCGGGTGCGGATCGTCGGCGAGCCGGTCTGGGCCGGGCGCAGCGCCGTGGAGTACCCGGCGTGCGCCCAGCACGAGGCGCTGATCAACGCGGCCTTCGCGGACCGCCCCGCGACGATCCTGTGCCCGTACGACGAGACCCGGCTGACCGCGGACGTCCTGGCCGACGCCCTGATCACCCACCCGACGGTCATCGCCGGAGGCAGTGAGCGGGTCAGCGAGAGGTACGACTGGCGCGCGGTCGTCGACCGCTACAACGAGCCGCTCGGACGCGCTCCCGGCGCCGACGCCCTGGCCTTCGGGTCCGGGGAACTGCCCGAGGCGCGCCGCTTCGCGGTCGACCGGGCCGCCTCGCTCGGGCTGACCGGGCAGCGGTTGCAGGACGCGGAACTGGCGGTGTCCGAGCTGATCACCAACAGCGTGGTCCACGGTGGCGGCGGCGGAACGGTCGCGGTCTGGGCCGATTCGGGACAGGTCGTGTGCGAGGTGCGCGACGCGGGCCGGCTCACGGATCCGCTCGTCGGCCGGCGGCCTCCGGAGCACGGACAGATCGGCGGCCGCGGTCTCCTGCTGGTCCACTACGTCGCCGATCTGGTGCGGGTTCACACGACCGACGAGGGCACCACGGTGCGCTTCTACCTGGGCGTCTGAGGCACCGTTGCGGACTTCTCGCGGAGATTTCGGCAATCCACCAGGTGTGCGAGGCATGACCCGGGGTAGGCGACCGGTCGTCGGCCGACTGGGTGACACGACGACCGATCCACCGGGAGGGCACATCATGACGACGACGACCGCACAGGCCACCGAGCACACCGCGACGGAGATGCCGGAGATCGCGGACCCGTCCAAGGTGGCGCCCAGGGACGCGCGGGAGTTGTCGAAGCTGTTCTTCGAGCAGCTGGCGGTCCTGGAGGAGGGCACGCCCGAGTACCAGTACGCGCGCAACACGCTGATCGAGATGAACATGTCCCTGGTCCGCTTCGCGGCCGGCCGGTTCCGCAGCCGCGGGCCGGAGGAGATGGAGGACATCGTCCAGGTCGGCATGATCGGTCTGATCAAGGCCATCGACCGGTTCGAGCTGACCCGCGAGGTCGAGTTCACCTCCTTCGCCGTGCCCTACATCGTCGGCGAGATCAAGCGGTTCTTCCGGGACACCTCGTGGGCGGTGCACGTGCCCCGCCGCCTCCAGGAGGCCCGCGTGCAGCTGGCCCGAGCCACCGAGGAACTGCGCAGCCGGCTGGGCCGCAACCCCACCACCCAGGAGCTGTCGGAGCTGATGAGCCTGCCCGAGGACGAGGTCGTCGAGGCCCGTCTCGCGGCCAACGGCTACAACTCCTCCTCCCTGGACGCGGCCATCAACGGCAGTGAGGACGGCGAGTCGGCGCTCGCGGACTTCATCGGTGCCGACGACGCCGCCCTGGCGCTGGTGGACGACTTCCACGCCCTGGCCCCGATGATCGCCGAGCTGGACGAGCGCGACCGGCAGATCATCCACTGGCGGTTCGTCGAGGAACTCACCCAGAAGGACATCGGCGAGCGCCTGGGCGTCTCCCAGATGCACGTCTCCCGGCTCATCTCCCGCCTGCTGACCCGCCTGCGCGAGGGCATGCTCAGCACCGCCTGAGCGGTCCCCCGGCCTCAGGCCGCGGTCGTCCTCTTCTTCCGGCGACCGCGGCCTTTGCTGTCGCTGAGCGCGTCGACGAGTTGCTGGCGGCTCATCTTCGAGCGTCCGGCGATGTCCTGCTCGGTGGCCCGCTGGTAGAGCTCGGCCTTGCTCAGCTCCCGCAGCTCGTCCCGGGCGGGTGCCGGCCGGCGGGCGGACCCGGTGGCCCTCTTCGGCGGTTCGGCGGTCTTCTTCCTCGGTGCGGACGGCTTCTTGTCGCCCGTGTCGCCGCCGCCCTTACCGCCCTTCGCCTGTTCCAGGCTGCCGCGCAGGACCTCCATCAGGTCGACGACGTTGGTGGCCTCCGGCGCCTCCTCGGCGACGGCGACCTCCTCGCCCCCGGCCTTGGCCCGGACCAGCTCGCGGACCTTCTCCTGGTAGGTGTCGTGATAGCGGGCGGGCTCCCAGTCGCCGCTGAGGGCGTCGACGAGACGCAGCGCCATGTCCAGCTCCTTGCCCCGGCCCACCCGGTCCGACGGCAGTTCCGGAAGTTCCTTGACGGGGTCGCGGACCTCGTCGGCCCAGTGCAGCGTCTGGAGCAGCAGGACCCGGTCCTCGGCGCGCAGGGCGGTCAGGTACTGCCGGTTGCGCATGACGAACGTGGCGACACCCGCCTTGCCGGTCTCGGCGAGGGCGGTGCGCAGGAGTTCGTAGACCTTGAGGTACTCCTTGCCGCGCGGGGCGATGTAGTAGGTGCGGCCGAAGTAGACCGGCTCGATCCGGTCCAGGTCCACGAAGTCGGTGATCTCGAGGGTGCGGGAGCGTCCCGGCGCGATCTCGTCGAGTTCCTCGGGCTCCACGACGACGTACTCGCCCTCGCCCACCTCGTATCCCTTGACGATGTCGTCGGCGCCGACCTCCTTGCCGGTGCGCTCGTTGACCCGCCGGTTGCGGATCCGGTCCGAGGTGCCGCGCTGCAACTGGTGGAAGTGGACCGTGTGGTCCTCGGTCGCCGTGAACAGACCGACGGGCACCGAGACCAGCCCGAAGGTGATCACGCCCGTCCAGATCGCCCGTGCCATGACCGTCCGCTCCGTCCGCTCCGTCGGCTCCGTCCGGCCCGCCCGCGCCGCCCGGCCCTGCCACGCTGCCATCCGGCCCACGGCCCCGCGCGCCGGGCGCGGCACACGGGTGGGCGGCCGGGCGACAGCGCGCGGAACGGCCGCCGTCGTTGTTCCCTGTGAGGTGTGCGGCACGGCGGACGCCTCCGCCGCTCGGCCGTCTCCCCGCCGCACCGCCGCACAGTCGCACTGCACCGAGCCGAACAGAGGGACGCCCCATGAGCTGTCGTCTGCAGCCGATCACCCGCGAGGAGCATCTGCGCTTCGTCACGGCCCGGCCTTCCGTGAGCCACCTCCAAGTCCCCTCCTGGGGCGACGTGAAGCCGGACTGGCGGGCGGAGAGCCTCGGCTGGTTCGACGAGGGCAGAGAGCTGGTGGGCGCCGGACTGGTGCTGCTGCGGCCGCTGCCGCGGCTGAAGCGGTACCTGGCCTATCTGCCCGAGGGCCCGGTCATCGACTGGACGACGGACGGTCTGGAGCGGTGGCTGGAGCCGATGCTCGCGCACCTGAGGGCGCGCGGCGCGTTCACGGTGCGGATGGGGCCGCCGGTGGTGGCGCGGCGCTGGAGCGCCGACGCGGTCAAGGCGGCGATCGCCGACCCGGGGGCCCGGCGGCTGGGCGACGTGGAGCCGACGGTGCGCGAGCCCGGGGCCGACGACCTCGCCGAGCGGCTGCGCCGGATGGGCTGGCGGCGCACCGAGCCCGGCGGCGAGGACGGCTTCGCCGCGGGCCAGCCTCGCCACGTGTGCCAGGTGCCGCTCGCCGGGCGGTCGCTGGAGCAGCTGCACAACGGCTTCAACCAGCAGTGGCGGCGCAACATCAAGAAGGCCGAGAAGGCCGGCGTCAAGGTCGTCCGGGGCGACGAGGAGGACCTGCCCACCTTCTACGAGCTGTACGTGGAGACCGCGCGCCGGGACCGGTTCGTGCCGCGTCCCCTCGCCTACTTCCGGCGCATGTGGCAGGCGCTGACGGCCGAGGACCCGGACCGCATGCGCCTGTACCTCGCCCATCACGACGGTGAGGTGCTCGCCGCGGCCACGATGCTGACGGTCGGCGAACACGTCTGGTACTCCTACGGCGCGTCCACCAGCCGCAGGCGCGAGGTGCAGCCCAACAACGCCCTCCAGTGGCGGATGATGTGCGACGCCCGGGAACTGGGCGCCGCCGTCTACGACTTCCGCGGCATCACCGACACCCTGGACGAGGACAACCATCTGCTGGGACTGCTCCGGTTCAAGGTCGGCGCGGGCGGGCAGGCCGTCGAGTACCTCGGCGAGTGGGACTATCCGCTGAACAGGGTGCTGCACAAGGCCGTGTCCCTGTACCTGGCACGCCGCTGAGTCAGGCCGAGGGCGTCGCCGCCCCCGCCCTCGCGCCGCGTGCCAGGACCGCGTAGAGCGCCGAGGCCACCACCATGCCGGCCGGCAGGGAGAGGTCGATGCCGCCCAGCGCGCGGGCGACCGGACCGGCGTAGAGGGTGTCGACGCTGAGGGCGGCCACGACGACGCCCCCGCCCAGGGCCAGTGCGCCGGCCGGGTTGACGCCGGCGGTGTACCAGAACGGGCCGTCACGTGTCTCGTCCATGAGGGCCCGGCCGTCGTACCGGCCTCGGCGCAGCACGATGTCGGTGGCGTAGACGGCCATGGCGGGGCCGAGGAGGACCACGGTCAGCTGGAGGACGTTGCTGACGGTGTCGAGGAAGTCGGAGACGAGCAGTCCGTACAGGGTGAGGGCGACGGCCGCGGTGCCGTCGGCGAGCACGCTGCGGGAGCGGCGGATGCGGATGCCGACGGCCTGGAGGGCGAGGCCCGCGCTGTAGGCGGTCAGGGCGTTGATGGCGACGGTGCCGAGGACCAGGGCGAGCAGGAGCACCGGGCCGAACCAGCCGGGCAGGATCTGCCGCAGGCCCGCCTGGGGGTCCGTCATGTCGACGGCGGTCGCGGCGAGGGCGCCGAGGAAGCAGACGACGACACCCGGCAGGAAGCCACCGAGCGCGGTCCAGCCGACGATCGCCCTGGCGGACGTGGTGCGGGGCAGGTAGCGGGAGAAGTCGGCACTGGTCGTGTACGACAGAGGGCCGGACCCGATGAGGGTGACACCGGCGACGAGGACCGCCCACAGCTCGTGGCCGGTGAGCGGCTCGGCCGGAACGTACGAGAAGTCGGCGTGCCCGAGGACGCCGACGGCGACGACGGCGAAGGCGGCCGTCAGGGTCAGCGTGATCGGCAGGTAGAGCTTCATGATCATGGCGTGGCCGTAGACGCCGATGGTCAGGGTGAGGGCGGCCACGACGATCACCACGACGACCTTGACGCCGGTGTTCACGGTGATGCCGGCCATGTCCACGAGGGCGAAGGCGGCGGTCGCGGCGGCGGCGAGGTTGAGCGCGAAGTAGCAGACGGAGATCAGCCAGCCCACGATCGCGTTGTTCACGCGGTTGCCGCGCACCCCGTACATGGCCCGCGTGATGACCTCGCTCGGCGCGCCGGCCGCCGGACCGGATACGGCGAGCAGTCCGGTGAGCAGCCAGAAGAGGTTGCCCACCACGATCACCGCCAGCGCCTGCCACGGGGTCAGGCCCATGAGGATGAGGGCGCCGCCGGTCACCAGGTTCAGGTAGTTGACGTTGGCCGCTGCCCAGACGGAGAAGAGCTGCCGGGGGCGCCCACGCCGTTCGTGCTCGGGGATGTGGTCGATGCCGTGGGCCTCGACCCGGCTCGCCCGGTCCGACGCGGTCCGGGGCGGCGGGTCCTCCCCGCGCGGGGCGCCGGTGCCGGGTTGCGGGTCGGGGATCGTGGACGCCATGAGGCTCCTCCGGGGTGCTGGTGGCCCACCTGCTTGCTTGTTGGTCGCACACTCAATAGCATCGATTCCATGCCGTCAAGCATCTCGAACAAGCGAATCCGCAAAGATCCAGCGGCCAGACGTGCGGAAATCGTTGCCGCAGCGTCCTCCGTCGCACTGACCGAGGGACTGGAGTGCATCACCCTCCGGCGGATCGCCGAGGAGCTGGACGTCCGCCCCGGACTGATCAGCCACTACTTCCCCGCGGTGGAGGATCTGGTGGCCGAGGCGTACGGCGACGCGGCCGCCTCGGAACTCGACGAACTGCTCCCGGCCGACCGGGCCGGAGCCACGCCGACGCGGCAGCTGGCCCGGTTCTTCGCCCGGGCGGCCGGTCCCGGGTTCGACGACATCAGCCGTCTCTGGCTCAACGCCCGGCACCTGAGCCGCTACCGGCCTCCGCTGCGCGACCGTGTCGCCGTCCAGGAGGCCGCGTGGCGCGACCGGCTCGAGACGGTCATCCGCGACGGCGTCGAGCGGGGCGAGTTCCGCACCGAGGACCCGCTGCTGGCCGCCGTCCGGATCCTGGTCGTCCTCGACGGTCTCGGCATGCTCGTCAACAGCGTCGACACCGCCGACGACCCGCCCGAGGTCCGGCTGATGCCGGCCCTCACCGCGGAGCGCGAACTCGGCCTGCCCGCGGGCACCCTGACGGCCGCCACCGCCCCGAACTGACCCGCTTCCAAGGAGCGACCGTGCGTACCTCTCTCATCCTGCTCTCGGCCCGGCTGCTCGATCCGGCCACCGGCGCCCTCCTGCCGCAGACCGCGCTGGCCGCGGCCGACGGCCGGATCGCCGCCCTCGGTGACGACCGGGAGATCCGGGCCCTCGCGGACACCTCGACCACGGTGATCGACCTGGGCGGCGCCGTGGTGACCCCCGGTCTGGTCGACGGCCACGTCCATCCCGTCACGGGCGCCGAGCTGACCCACGGCCTCGACCTGTCCGGCTGCGGCGACCTCGACCAGGTGCGCGGGGCGCTGGCCGGGGCGGTGCGCGACCTCCCCCGGGGCGGGTGGCTGCACGGCTGGGGGCTGGACCCCAACGTCTTCGCCGGCCGTCCGGTCGAGGTGGCGCCCTTCGACGCCGTGCTGGAGGGCGTGCCGGCGCTGCTGCTGCTCTTCGACGCGCACTCGATGCTGGCCAGTCGGCGCGCGCTCGAACTCGCGGGGGTGGACGGGCCGCGCACCTTCGACCAGGCGACGGCCGAGGTGGTGTGCGACGCGGACGGCAGGCCGACCGGGCTGCTGCTGGAGGACGCCGCCTGCGACCTGGTGGAGCGCGCCGCCCCGCGGCCCACCCGCGAGGAGCGGCGTGACCGGCTCGCCGCGGCCCTGCGCGCCATGGCCGCCTCCGGACTGACCGGCGGCCACGTGATGGACGCGAACGGCGACAGCCTCGCCTTCTTCACCGAGCTGGACGAGGCCGGGCGGCTGCCGCTGCGGCTGCGGGTGGCTCCCTGGTGCCAGCCGGGCACCGACGCGGAGGGGGTGCGCGCGCTCGTCGCACAGCAGGGCGTGGGCGGCCGGCTGTGGCGGACCGCCGGGGTCAAGATCTTCATGGACGGGACCGTCGACAACGGCACCGCGTGGCTGGAGCAGCCGGACTGCCACGGCGAGTCCCGGCACGCCTTCTGGCCGGACCCCGAGGAGTACACGCGGATCGTCGGCGTGCTGCACCGGGCGGGGGTGCCCACCGCCACCCACGCGATCGGCGACGCGGCCGTACGGCACGTCCTCGACGCCGTGGAGAAGGCCCGGGCCGAGGGCGGCCCCGGGCCGCGGCACCGGGTCGAGCACATCGAGACCGTCCCGGACGACACCCTGCGCCGGTTCGCCGAGCTGGGTGTCGTGGCGTCCATGCAGCCCACGCACTGCTGCGACTTCACCCGCGCCGACCACACCGACAACTGGTCCCGGCGGCTGGGCGAGCCCCGCGCCTCGCGGGCCTGGCGCTGCCGCGACCTGCACGACTCGGGTGCCGTCGTGGTCCTCGGCTCCGACTGGCCCATCGCGCCGTACCCGCCGCTCGGCGTCATGGCGGGCGCCCGCCACCGTCGGCCGACGCGCGATCTGAGCCGGGACCCGCACGGCCCGGAGCAGGCGCTGACGGCGGCGGAGGCACTGCGCGGCATGACCGTCAACGCCGCCTACGCGGCGGGCGAGGAGCACGAGGCCGGTCGGATCGCCGTGGGCCACCGGGCCGACCTGACGGTCCTCGGCGCCGACCCGCTCACCGTGCCGTCCACCGAACTCGCCGACGTACCGGTGCTGTTGACCGTCCTCGGCGGTGCGCCGACGCATCGGGCGGCGAGTCTGTGACACGGTGGGCGGACGGCCCGCCGCGTCCCGTGCGGTGAGGCCGGTCCGTACGAGGTGAAGCGGGGTGGGGAGATGGCGCGGCTCTTGGTGGTGCAGAACCATCGGGGTGGTGGGGCGGGCCGGTTCGGTGACTGGCTGGTCGCGGAGGGGGTGGCACTGGACGTGGTGCACGCGTACGCCGGTGCGCCCCTCCCCCGGCGCGGGGAGCACGACGGCGTGCTGGTGCTCGGCGGTGGCTACCTGCCCGACGACGACGAGCGCGCCCCCTGGCTCGCACCCACCCGGGCCCTGGTCGCCGAGGCGGTGGAGCGGGGTGCCCCGGTCTTCGGGATCTGCCTGGGCGGACAGCTCCTCGCCCAGGTCGCCGGTGGCACGGTGCGGGGTGAGCACGGTGAACCGGAGTTCGGCAGCACGCCGTTGACCGTGCGGCCCGAGGCCGGTGCCGATCCGCTCTTCGCGGGGCTGCCGGAGCGGGTGACGGCGGTCGAGCACCACCAGGACGCCGTGACCGCCCTGCCGCCCGGCGCGGCATGGCTCATGTCGAGCGAGCGGTGCCCGTACCAGGCGTTCCGGGTCGGTGAGCGGGCCTGGGGCGTGCAGTTCCACCCCGAGGCGGGGGCGGACCGGGTCAGGTCGTGGGACGCCGACCGGCTCCGGGCCCGGGGGCTGGACCCGGTCGAACTCTCGCGCCGGGCGGAACGCGACGAGCCCGCGGCCGAGGCGGTCTGGCGCGAGGTGGCCGGTCGCTTCGCCGCGGTCGTCGTCGGGTCGTGAGCACCGGCGCGTGAGGTTCGGCCGCGTTCAGCCGCTGAAGGCTCCTCGGTCGGCGAAGGCCAGCTTGGCGAAGCGTTCGCCGATGAGGCGGTGGGTGGCGGCGTCCGGGTGGATGTTGTCCGGCAGGGGCAGGTCCGCCGCGTCGGCCTGTCCGTAGAGTTCGCGGCCGTCGAGGTAGTACAGGTTCTCGTCGTCGGCGGCCCGTTGGGTGACGATTCGGGACAGCTCGTCCCGGATGACGTTCAGGGTCAGCTTTCCGCTCGCGCGCTCCGCCGGGTCGCCCGTGGCGACGAACCGGAGGCGGCCCTCGGCGATGCCGGAGAAGTCGGGGGCGAGGGGACCTGGGGTGTCCTCGTGCACGGGGCACAGGATCGGCGAGACGACCAGCAGCGGGGCGGTGGGGTGGCCCTCCCGGACGGTGTCGAGGAAGCCGTGCACGGCGGGGCCGAAGGCCCGTAGGCGCATGAGGTCGGCGTTGACCACGTTGATGCCGATCTTCACGCTGATCAGGTCGGCGGGCGTGTCACGCATCGCCCGTGCGGTGAACGGGTCGAGCAGGGCGCTGCCGCCCAGGCCCAGGTTGATCAGCTCCACGCCGCCGAGGGAGGCGGCGAGGGCGGGCCAGGTGGTGGTGGGGCTCGCGGCGTCGGAGCCGTGGCTGATCGAGCTGCCGTGGTGCAGCCAGACCCGTCGGCCGGGGTCCGGGGCGGGCTCGACGGGGGCGTCGGTGCGCAGGGCGACGAGTTCGGTGGTCTCGTTGTGCGGCAGCCAGATCTCGATGTCCTTGCTGCCCTCGGGCAGGTCCGCGAAGCGGAGGGTGCCGACCGGACCGGGCTCGACGGCCGCCGTGCCGGCGGTCATGTCGATGGTCAGGGTGTTGCCGCCCGGGACACTGCCCCGGCCCGCCGGACGGCCGTCGACGCGCAGGTCGTACACACCGTCCGGGAGTGGCGGGACACCGGCGTAGACCCGCTTGGTGGGCAGGGTGTCCAGTTCGAGGACGGTGGCGCGGGTGCGCAGGGCCAGGCGTACGCCGGAGGGCTGGGACTCGGCCATGGCCAGCTGTCCGTCGTTGTTCTGCGCGCGGGCCCGGGCGGGCAGCCGGTGGGGCAGCAGGCCGCGCTCGGTGCGCTCCAGGTCGAGCGCGCCCCGCAGGAGGTTCCCGGTGATGGGCGTGGTGATCCAGTCGTCCGTGGTGTGCATGTCGCCTCCGGCGGTGGTGCGGCTGGCTGTACGGCTTTCCCCGACGCCGATTGTGCACACGCCTAACTTCATTAGGCAAATAACTTGATGTGACAGGAAACGCGGCCCGGCTTCCCGTGGCAGAAGTGACGGTTTCCCACGGGAAAACGCCACGGCCGACGGTGACCGTCCGGCGAGGAGGTACGTTCCGGCCATGCACACCGTCGCCGTTCTCGCCCTGGACCGGGTGATCCCGTTCGACCTGTCCACCCCCATCGAGGTGTTCACCCGTACCCGGCTCCCCGACGGCCGTCCCGGCTACCGGATCCGGGTGTGCGCCGAGCGCCCCGAGATCGACGCCGGCGCGTTCACGCTGCGCGCGCCCTGGGGACTGGACGGGCTGCGGGAGGCGGACACCATCATCGTGCCCGGTACGGCCGCCGCCACCGAGCCGCTCTCCCCCGCCGTCCGCGACGCGCTGCGCACGGCCGCCGACAGCGGCACCCGGATCGCCTCGATCTGCTCCGGCACCTTCCCGCTGGCCGCCACCGGACTGCTGGACGGGCTGCGGGCCACCACCCACTGGGCCGCCGCGAAAGCCCTCGCCGCCGCCCATCCGGACGTCGACGTCGACCCGGACGTCCTGTACGTCGACAACGGCCGCATCCTCACCTCGGCCGGCGCCGCCGCGGGCCTGGACCTGTGCCTGCACATGATCCGGCGCGACTACGGTTCGGCGGTCGCCGCGCACGCCGCCCGGCTGTCGGTGATGCCGCTCGAACGGGAAGGTGGCCAGGCGCAGTTCATCGACCACGACTACACCCCCGTGCCCCGCGGTTCCGCCCTCGAACCCCTGCTCACCTGGCTGCGGGAGAACCTGGCCCGCGACCTCTCGCTCGCCGACATCGCCGCCCACGCCGGGATGAGCACCCGGACGCTGATCCGCCGCTTCCGGGAGCAGACCGGCAGCACTCCGTTGCAGTGGCTGCACCGTGCCCGGGTGCGGCAGGCGCAACACCTGCTGGAGACGACCGAGCACTCCGTGGAACGCATCGCCGCCCAGGTCGGCTTCGGCTCGCCGACGGCCTTCCGCGACCGCTTCAAGCGCACCACCGGAGTCAGCCCGAACGCCTACCGGCGGGCCTTCGGCTGACGGCCGGCGGCCCGGCACCGCGCCCCGGGTGGGCCTCCTTCGGGTCGCGTGGCCGCCCGGGTGACCGTAGACAGAGGGCATGGGCGCAGGCAGCGTGGGGACCGGTGACGACATGACGCAGCCCCACCTGGTCACGTTCGGCCACGGCACCGCGGGCCGCGCGGAGCTGGCCGGACTGCTGCGCGGCGCCGGTGTCACCCGCGTGGTCGACGTCAGGACCGCCCCCGGCAGCCGCCGCGACCCCGACCTGTTGCGGGACCGGCTGGCCGAGTGGATGCCGGAGGAGGGCCTCGGCTACCGGTGGGAGCGGCGGCTGGGCGGGTTCCGCAAACCGGCGCCCGACTCGCCCGACGTCGTCTGGCGCAACGCGTCCTTCCGCGCGTACGCCGGGCACACACGGTCGCCGGAGTTCGTCGCCGCGATGGACGAGTTGCTGGCCGGGGCGGCCCGCGAGCGCACCGCGGTCATGTGCGGCGAGGCGGTGTGGTGGCGCTGCCACCGGCGCCTCGTCGCCGACTTCGCCGTGCTGGCCCGCGACACCCCGGCGCACCACCTCATGCACGACGGCCGGCTGACGGCCCACTCCCCCACTCCGGGCGCCCGGCTGCGCTCGGACGGCCTGCTCGTCTACGACGACCTGGAGGCGGCGGCGAAGTAGGCCGCGCCGCCGCCGGGGCCACCCCGGCGGCTCGCGGTCGGCAACAGGACGGAAGGCGGACGACGGAGGACGGAGGGCGAAGACCATGCAGCGCAAGGGCGGGCGTCGCCGGGACCCGGACGGCCAGGACGCGGAAGCGGTCGAGCAGGTCCTGGACGAGCTGTACGCCACGCCTCCGTCCGCCTTCGTCCCCCGCCGTGAGGAACGCGCCGCGGCCGCCAGAACGGCCGGCCGCAAGGAGGACGCCCGCCGCATCCACGCCGCCCGCCGGCCCACGCTCGCCGCGTGGGCGGCGAATCTGCTGACCCGCTCCCGGCCGGAGGAGACCCGGCGGTTCCTGGAGCTGGGGCAGGCGCTGCGCGAGGCGCACCGCACCCTGGACGCCGCCGGGCTCAAGGACCTCTCGGCGCAGCGCCGACACATCGTCGCCGTCCTCTCCCAGCAGGCCGCACAGCTCGCCCGCGAGGCCGGGCAGCGGCTCAGCCCGACGGCGCAGCGGGAGGTCGAGTCGACGCTGCGCGCGGTGCTCGCGGACCCGGACGCGGCCGACCGGTGGGCCGGGGGACGCCTGGAGACCTCCCTGACCCCGCCCTCGGCCTTCCCCTCGGCCTTTCCCTCGGGCACCGCTCCACCGGAACCCGCCCGGACCGGACCCCGGGCGAGCGCACGCCCGAAGTCCCCCCGCACCGCGTCCGGCACCCGGGCGAAGGACGAACTCGCCGAGCGGCGCCGCGAACGGCGAGAAGAACGGGAGCGGGCCGAACAGGAGGCCGAGCGCGCCGAACGGCACCTGCGCGACGCCCGCGCCGTGCAGGCCGACGCGCAGGAGTCGCTGCGCCGGGCCGACGACGAACTGGGCCGGGTCCGCGAGACGGTGGCCGCCGCCGAGGAGCGGCTGCGCGCGGCACACGAGGACCTCGAACGGGCCGAAGGGGAACGGCGGGAGGCCGAGGAGCGGGAGCGTACGGCCGCGGACGCCGTCGCGGGGGCCGAGCGGGAGGCCCGGGCGAGCGCACGCCGGGTGGACCGTCCGGCCGGTCGAGACAGGTAATACGGCTCGTCCGATTGAGTACTCGTACTCATGAGGTGCGTCCCCCCGCCGGGGGACGCTTGCCGCACCAGTCACCCCCCAGGGAGTCAACCGTGCGTACCACTCACCCGCTTCACCGACCGTCGGCCACGCCCGCCGTCCGCACCGGGCGGCCCGTCCTCGGTCTCGTCCTGGCCTGTGCGGCCGCCGCCGCGGTGCTGACCGGCTGTTCCATGGAGGAGGCCAGTTGCGGCGGCGGTGAGTACCCGGTCCTGACCATCGGTGACACGGGCAGCGCATGTGTGCCCAACGGCGAGGAGCCGCCAAAGGGTTACACCCGCTACCCCGAGGGCAAGGTCCCGGAACACGTCGGCGACAAGTGGGACACCTACTGGCAGACACATACCGTCGACGAGCACGGGAAGATCGTGGAGGTGCCCGCGGCCGGGTGACCGCCCTCTCCATGGTCCGAACACACGCACTGAGTTGCGGCGGCACATACCACGACGGCAGCCATACGTGGTATACCGACTCGGCAGCGAACAGGTCAGCAACTGAGGGCTGTGCGTCAGCCTTCACGGCCGCGAACCAAGGAGAGTCCACACCATGTCCGAGAGCACGATGCAGTCCGCCACGGAACTGGCGTCGCAGTACAGCGTCCAGGTGACCGACGACCTGGAGCGCAACGTCAAGGAGCAGGAACGTGTCAGCGCGGAGATCACCGCTCTCCAGCAGCAACTGGCCGCGCTGCAGCACGACCACGCCCTGCTGGTGAACATGCAGCAGGCCCTCGGCATCACCTCGCCGCCGCAGTCCGCTCCCGCGCAGGAGCCCGCCGCCGCGGCCGGGGCGGCCACGGTGCCCGCTCCGCGTGGGGGCGCCGCCTCGCGGTCGGCCGCGGGCAAGTCGACCCGGAGCAAGAAGGCCACCGCCGCGCCCAAGCGCGCCGCGGCCTCGAAGCCGGGCGCCAAGACGGCCTCGAAGCCGGGTGCCAAGACGGCCTCGAAGCCGACGACGAAGAAGGCCACCCGGTCGACCGCCACGAAGTCCACCGAGACGACGGACAAGGCACCCGCCCAGACGGCCGGCAGCACGACCGACAAGGCACCCGCCAAGTCGGCCGCCAAGACCGCCGGGAAGCCCGCGGCGAAGAAGGCGGCGGCACGGGACGCCGGCCGGCCGACGCTGGTGGAGCTGGTGCGCGAGCACCTCGCCGGGCAGCGGGAACCGCGGTCCGCCGCCGAGGTCACCACGGCGCTGAGCGAGGCCCACTCCGGACGCGCCGTCAAGACCACGGTCGTGCGCACCACGCTGGAGGGGCTCGTCGCCAAGAACCAGGCCCAGCGCACCAAGCAGGGCACCTCGGTCTACTACACCGCCACCGAGGCCGCCGCGCCCGAGCGGAAGCAGGACCCGGCGACCGAGGCTCCCGCCCCGAGCGGCAACTGAGCGACTCCCGGCACCCCGGACGTGACGCGGCGCGCGGCCGGGGGAGATCGGGGTGAGTATCGGTGAATGGGTGTTGTCCTGCCGGTACTCTTCGCACTCCTCGCCGCCTTCAGCAACGCGCTGGCCACCGTGCTCCAGCGGCGCGCCGCGCTGAGCGTGCCGCAGTCCCAGGGGTTCCGCCCCGGACTCGTCCTCGACCTGTTGCGGCGCCCCGTGTGGCTCGGCGGCATGCTGGCCGTCGTGGTGGCCGGTGCGGGGCAGGCGGTCGCCCTGGCGACGGGGCCGCTGTCACTCGTACAGCCCCTGTTCGTGCTGGAGCTTCCGCTGGCCCTGCTGCTGGCCTCGCTGCTGACCGGCAACCGGCTGCCGGAGGGTTTGTGGCTCGCCGTCGGCGGGGTGGTCGTGGGGCTCGGTGTCGCGCTGGCCTCCGCCGCGCCGGACGGCGGTGAGGCCGATGTGCCCCTGGACCGCTGGGTGCCGGCGCTGGCGGCCTGTGCCGGGGCGGCCGTACTGCTGGCCGCCGCCGGTCTGAAGCGTCCCGTCGGCAAGGCCCGTGCCGGCTGCCTCGGCGCGGCCACGGCGGTGTGCTACGCGCTGACGGCCGGACTGATGAAGGACTCCACGCGCGTCCTGGACACCGACGGCCTGGCCGGCTTCTTCACCGCCTGGCAGACCTACGGCTTCGCGGTGGCCGGGGTGTGTGCCGTGCTCCTGCTGGAGCACGCCATGCAGGGCGGTCCGCTCGTCGCCTCCCAGCCCGCCCTCACGCTGGGCGACGCGGCGGTGAGCCTCCTGCTCGGCGTGGTCCTGTACCGGGAGGACGTACGGGGCGACTGGTGGGTCGTGCCGCAGCTGCTCGGGGTGGCGCTGGTCGTCGTGGGGGTGCTGCACCTGGCCCGGCGCGGCGTGGATCTGCGCACCGCGCGGTGAGCGTGCCGCGGACCGGGTGGCGAAGTGCGCCACACTCCCCCGCGAACCCGCAGGTCAGGCGTTTTCGCAGGTCAACAGGGGTGGCGTAACTTCGGCGAACATCGTGAGGGTTACCGTGAGCGGCATGGACCACCACGGGGGACGCCCGCGCGCCGAGCGGGCCCGGCAGTTGGCCGACGTACTGCGGCAGCAGATCACGGACGGTGCCTTCGCCGACGGCACGCTGCCCGACGAGCGGGATCTGGGCCGCCGGTTCGGTGCCTCGCGCAACGCCGTGCGGGACGCCCTGGCCCTGTTGCGCGAGGAGGGTCTGATCACCCGGCGGCGCGGGATCGGCACCACGGTGCTGCTGCCGAAGTACGGGCACGGCCTCGATCGGCTGACCGGGCTGGCCGAAGAGCTGACCGGGCGCGGCACCGTGACCAACGAGGTGCGGGTCGCCGCCGAGGTGCCGGTGCTGCCCGCCGCGATCGCCGCCCGTCTGGAGCTGCCGGCCGGGGCGGGCGGTGTGTACGTGGAGCGGCTGCGGTGGCTGGACGGGCTGCCGTTGTCGCTGGACACCAGTTACCTGACCGAGGACGTCGGCCGTGCCGTGCTCGCCGGTGACCTGCGGGACCGTGATGTGTTCGGCCTGATCGAGGAGGCCGCCGGTGTCCGGCTCGGGCGGGCCGAGGTGGCCGTGCACGCGGTGAACGCGGACCCGGGCACGGCAGGGCTGCTGGGGATCGAGCCGGGGGCGGCGGTGTTCGCCCTGGAGCGGCTGACCCGGCTGGCGGACGGCCGGCCGGTGGACGTGGAGTCGATCCGGGTCCGCGCGGACCGGATGACCCTGCGCGCCACCCTCCACCGGGGCGGGCCGCGGGCCACCTCGGAGGAGGCCTGAGATGACCGGTGCGAGTGTGCCCGTGCTGGTGGCGCTGGGGCTGCTGGGCCTGCTCGGCGGGGTGGGCATCACCGCCGTCGGACCGGGCGGGGTGCTGCCCACCATCGGTCTGTTCGCCCTCACCGGCCTGACGCCGGCGGAGGTGGCCGGGACGGCCATCGTCACCCATGTCGCCACCGGGGTCCTCGCGACCGCCGCCTACACCCGCTCCGGGCAGCTGCGCGAGCCGGGGACCCGGCACACGGCGCTGGTCCTGGCGGTGAGCGCGGTCGCCGGTACCCCGCTCGGCGTCCTGGTCAACTCCTATGTGTCCAAGCGGATGTTCGGGCTGGTGCTCGGCGTGTTCGTGGCGGGGGTGGCGGGCCTGGTGTGGTTCCGCGAGCGTCGCCGTCCGGCCGCCCCGCGGGCGCACCCGTCGACGGCGGTGGTGGCGGGGCTGGGCGGCGCGGTGGCCGTGGCGGCCGGGATCGTCGGCATCGGCGGACCGATGCTGACCGTCCCCCTGCTGGTGGCCCTGGGCGTGCCCGTGCTGGAGTCCCTCGCCGCGGCGCAGGCGCAGTCCGTCGTCATCGCCGGGGTGGGCACGGTGGGGTACCTGGCCCAGGGGGCCGTCGACTGGCCGCTGGCGGTGCTGGTCGGCGTGCCCGAGCTGGCGGGGGTGCTGCTGGGCTGGCGGATCGCCCACGCGCTGCCCACGCGCCATCTGAAGTTCGCCCTGATCGCGACGCTGCTGGCGCTGGCCCCGTACCTCGCCCTGCACGGCTGACCGGCCGTACGGCGCACGACACGAACAAGATGCCCCAAGCCACCACATGTTGCACAGTGGTCCCAATCGATCGGCCATCCGGAGGGACGGCATGTCGCAGGCCGCTGCTTCCGACGTCGACAGCGCGGACCCGCCCACCGCGAAGGTGGGTCTGTTCACCCTGACCGCCATGGTGGTCGGTTCGATGGTGGGCGCCGGGGTGTTCTCACTGCCGGCGCGCTTCGCCGAGGAGACCGGCGTCGCGGGCGCGCTGATCGCCTGGGCGATCGCCGGCACCGGCATGCTGACGCTGGCCTTCGTCTTCCAGTCCCTCGCGGTGCGCAGACCCGACCTCGACGCCGGTGTGTACGCGTACGCCAAGGCGGGCTTCGGCGAGTACCTGGGCTTCTTCGCCGCCTTCGGCTACTGGGCCAGTTCGTGTGTGGGCAACGTGACCTACTGGGTGCTGATCATGTCGACCGTCGGGTCGGTGTGGCCGGCCCTGGGCGACGGGGACACCGCCGTGGCGGTCGTGCTGTCCTCCGCCGGGCTGTGGGCGTTCTTCTGGCTGATCCGGCGCGGGGTGAAGGAAGCGACGGCCATCAACCGGATCGTCACGGTGGCCAAGCTCGTCCCCATCGTCTTCTTCGTCGTCCTGGCCCTGGTGTACTTCGAACCGGGCGTCTTCGCGGACAACTTCGGCGGCGCCGACTACGCCGGCTCCCTGTTCTCGCAGGTGCGCGGCACCATGCTGGCGACCGTCTTCGTGTTCCTCGGCGTCGAGGGCGCCAGCGTCTATTCCCGGCACGCCCGGCGCCGGTCCGACGTGGGCCGGGCGACGTTGCTCGGCTTCCTCAGCGTCTTCGCCGTCTTCGCGTCGGTGACCATCGTGTCGTACGGCATCCTGCCGATGGCCGAGATCGCCGACCTGCGCCAGCCGTCCATGGCGGGCGTCCTGGAAGCGGCCGTCGGCACCTGGGGCCGGGTGTTCATCAGCGTCGGTCTGATCGTGTCGGTCCTGGGCGCCTATCTGGCCTGGACGCTGATGGCGGCGGAGGTGCTCTTCGTCGCGGCCAAGGACGACGACATGCCGCGCTTCCTGCGCCGGGCCAACGCCGCCGACGTGCCGGTGCCTGCGCTGCTGATGTCCTCGCTGCTCACCCAGGTGGTGCTGATCGCCACCAGTTTCTCCAGCGACGCCTTCGACTTCGCGCTCAACCTGACCAGCGCCCTCTCCCTGATCCCGTATCTGCTGGCGGCGGCCTTCGCGGTGCGGATCGGCAGCCGGGAGGACCCGCTGACCGAGGGCGGCCGCACCTCGCGGCGCGAGTTGGTCGTCGGGGTCGTCGCCACGCTGTACACCGCCTTCCTGCTGTACGCGGCGGGGCTGAAGTTCGTCCTGGTGTCCTTCGTCGTCTACGCCCCGGCGACCGTCCTGTTCGTGATGGCCCGCCGCGAGCAGGGCCGTCGGCTGTTCTCGCCCGGGGAACTCGTCGTCCTGGCCGTCTCCGTGACCGGCGCGGTGCTCGGTCTCGTCGCCCTGGTGGCGGGGTGGATCAGCCTGTGAGCCGTTCCCCCGCCGGTCTTCCCCGTCCGTCATCCCCGCCTCGTCCCATATCCCTCAAGGAGGCCGTGTGACCAGCAACGAGAGCGCCGCCAGGCCCGCGCTCGGCGTCCATTCCGAGGTCGGCAGGCTGCGCAAGGTCCTGGTGTGCTCCCCCGGCCTCGCGCACCGGCGGCTGACCCCCACCAACTCCGACGAGTTGCTCTTCGACGACGTCATGTGGGTGGAGAACGCCCAGCGCGACCACGCCGCCTTCGTGGGTGAACTGCGCCGGCGCGGGGTGGAGGTGGTGGAGCTGCACGACCTGCTGGCGCAGATCATGGCGATTCCCGAGGCCAAGGCATGGCTCCTGGACCGCAAGATCGTCGCCAACCAGGTCGGCATCGGCCTCATCGACGCGACCCGCGCCTATCTGGAGAGCCTCTCGCCGAGGGAACTCGCCGAGTACCTCGTCGGCGGGCTCGCCACCAGTGACCTGCCCGAGGACTTCCGCTCCCCGCACCTCGCGCTGGCCCGCGAGTCCACCGGCGCCCGCGAGTACCTGATGCCCCCGCTGCCCAACACCCTGTACACGCGCGACACCACCTGCTGGCTGTACGGCGGACTCACCCTCAACCCGCTGTACTGGTCCGCGCGGCACGACGAGACACTGCTGATGAAGGCGATCTACACCTTCCACCCCGACTTCCGGGGCTCGACGGTGTGGTGGGGCGACCCCGAGCGCGACTGGGGAGAGGCCACCTTCGAGGGCGGCGACATCATGCCGGTGGGCAACGGGGTCGTCCTCATGGGCATGAGCGAGCGCACCTCGCGGCAGGCCATCACCCAGGTCGCCGCCGCGCTGTTCCGCGCCGGCGCCGCCGAGCACGTCGTCGTCGCGGGGATGCCGAAGCTGCGGTCCGCCATGCACCTGGACACGGTCTTCACCTTCGCCGACCGCGACGTGGTGACCCTCTACCCCCGCATCATGGACGCGGTGCACACCTTCTCGCTGCGCCCCGGCGACCGGGCCCCCGGCTTCGACGTCGTGGACGAGGGCACGACGCCCTTCGTCGACGTCGTCGCCAAGGCGCTCGGGCTGGCCAAGCTGCGGGTGGTGGAGACCGGCGGCGACGCCTACGCCTCCGAGCGCCAGCAGTGGGACAGCGGCAACAACGCCGTCGCGGTGGAACCGGGCGTGGTGTTCACCTACGACCGCAACACCCTTACCAACGCGCTGCTGCGCGAGGCCCGGGTGGAGGTCGTCACCATCGTGGGCGCGGAACTGGGCCGGGGCCGCGGTGGCGGGCACTGCATGACGTGTCCACTGGTGCGTGACCCCGTCGACTTCTGACCCCGGCCGCCTCGTCGCGCCTCAGCGGCAGAACCCGTACGCCTGCTCCAGCCACCGGTGCAGTGCCGTGTGCACACTGCCGGGGAGCACGCTGAGCTGCTCGATGGCGGCCCGGTCCCCGGCCGAGGGCGCGATGCCGGCGGCGGTCAGCAGGGCGAGCAGGTCGAGGCGGCGCAGGTCGACGGGGTCGACGCGGCAGGGGACGCGCCGGGCGGGGTCCGGCGGCCGGAGCAGGTAGTCGCCCGTGTCGCGGGCGTGCGAGTGCGTCGGGGCGGCGGTCGGAGCAGTCGTCGGGTGCATACCGCGGTCCTCCACGTGAGGGGGCGCCCGGTCGGGTCGCCGTTCTTGACGGCATGAGACTCCCGGGCGCGGACGGCGGTTGCGGGTGGCCGCGAGGACCACACGGGAGATGCAATCGGCCTCTTGTCGCACGAACCGGACGGCCCGGCCGGCGCGCGGGTCGACGCCTCAGGGTCGCCGGGCGCTGCTCCGTACGAGTGGTGCGTTCACGGACACGGTCGTACGGTCGGAACGGAGAAAGGGGAAAGCGGAGACAAGCGACCCCGAGACGGCGGGAGCAGACATGGGCAGGAACCCGATGAGGGCAGCGGTCACACTCTGTGCCGCCGCCGCGCTCGCAGTACCCCTGGGCACGGCCTCCGCCGCACCGTCGGCACAGCCCGCGGCGCGGACCCAGCAGACGCAGGACCCGGTGCTGGTCGACTGCTCCGGGCAGCCGCAGATCGGGCCCGCGGCGTACGTGCTCGCCTGCGGGGACGGCAACAGCCGCCTGGTGTCCCTGCGCTGGTTCCGCTGGGACCCCCAGGCCGCCGTGGGCCGGGGCACCAACGCCGTCAACGACTGCGACCCGTACTGCGCCGCGGGCGCCTTCCACTCCTACCCGGTGACCGTGCGGCTCGACATGCCGACGGGCGGGGAGCAGGGCACGGGCCAGCCGCACTTCACCCGGATCACCCTCACCTACACCGACGGCAGGCCGGACGGGTCCCCCCGCACGGTGACCTACCCCTTGCCCGGCTGACCGGCTGACCGGTCCGCCGGTCAGTCCGGCAGCGCCAGCCGGCAGGTGTCGCCCGGCTGGAGACGCACCTCGCGGTCCGGCAGCCGGACGTCGATCGGCAGCGGCCCGGCCGCGGGCACGGCGATCTCCAGCCGGCCGTGCTCCAGCCGGAACCGCACCCCCCAGTGGCCCTGGTAGCGCACGGAGAAGCCGTACGACGACAGCTCCGGCGCCGGCACCGGGTCCAGCCACAGGGCGCCCGCCCGGGTCTCCAGGCCGGTCAGGCCGCGCTGGACGAGGTCGAGGGTGCCCGCCATGGCGCCCAGGTGGATGCCCTCGCCGGTGGTGCCGCCCTGGAGGTCGGCGACGTCGCCCTTGAGCGCCTCCTGGACGTACGTCCAGGCCTCGGCGCGGCGGGCGCGGGCCAGGATCCAGCCGTGGACGAGTCCGCTGAGGGTGGAGCCGTGGCTGGTGCGGGCCAGGTAGTGGTCGACGGTGCGCTGCCAGGTCCGGTCGTCGAGGCTGTAGCCCAACCGCCGGAACAGCGACCTGAGTTCGGCCGGGGAGAACAGGTAGCCCAGCATGAGGACGTCGGCCTGCTTGGACGCCTGGTAGTTGTTGACGCTGTCGTTCTCGGCCTCCAGGAGGCGGTCGAGGCGCCGGATGTCGCCGTACCGCTCGCGGTAGCCCGCCCAGTCGAGTTCGGCGAGGTCGCCGTAGCCCTCGAACTGGCTGACGACGCCCTCGTGGAAGGGGACGTGGAGGGTGCGGGAGACGCTGTCCCACTGTTCCAGTTCCGTGTCGTCCAGCGCGGTCCGCTCGACGAGTTCGCGGCGGCGGGGCAGCGGCAGGTCGTCGAGGACCTCCAGGGTGCGGGACAGGACCCAGGCGGCGGTGACGTTGGTGTAGGCGTTGTCGTCCAGGCCCGGCCGGTCGGCGCCGGGGTAGCCCTCGTGGTACTCGTCGGGGCCGACGACGCCCCGGATGCGGTGCCGTCCGAGCCGCGCGTCCCAGGTGGCGGAGTCGGCCCAGAAGCGCGCGATCTGCAGGAGCATCTCGGCACCTTTGGTGTGCAGGAACTCGGCGTCGCCGCTCGCCTCGCAGTACTGCCACACGTTGTACGCGATGGCCGACCCCACGTGGTGCTGGAGGTGGGAGTGGTCGGGGAGCCAGCGGCCCGAGCGCGGGTTGAGGTGCAGTTGCTGGGTCTCCTCGCGGCCGTCGCTGCCGCTCTGCCAGGGGTAGAGCGCGCCGCGCCTGCCGATCGCGCGGGCCGCGGTCCGGGCCTTCTCCAGGCGGCGGTGCCGGTAGTGCAGCAGGGCGCGGGAGACCTCCGGGAAGTGCAGGTTGAGGTAGGGCAGGACGAACAGCTCGTCCCAGAAGACATGGCCGCGGTAGGCCTCCCCGTGCAGTCCGCGCGCCGGTACGCCCACGTCGAGGTCGGCGGTGTGCGGGGAGAGGGTCTGCAGCACGTGGAAGAGGTGCAGGCGCAGGATGCTGCCCGCCTCGCCGGGGACGTCCAGTTCGGCGCGCCGCCACAACTGGCCCCAGGCGGTGCGATGGCTGACCAGCAGGCCGTCGAAGCCGGGGGCTTCGGCCACCCGGTCGACGGCGGCCTGGAGCGGGTCGCTGATCGCCGGGTCGCGTGAGGTGTGCAGGGCCACGACCTTGTCGACGGTGGCGGTGCGTCCCGGTTCGGCGCGCAGGGTCGTGCGCTGGGTGACGCACAGGTGCTCACGGGCCGCGGTGACCGGCGCGTGAGCGGTGGTGCGGGCGGCCATGCCGATCCGGATGTCCGAGGTGCGGGTCCGGCAGCGCAGCCACACCGTGTCGTCGGCGCTGTCGGTCTGCACGTGGGTGAGGTGGTGGCCGTCGAGGTCCCGGTAGCGCGGCACGCCGGAGTTGGTGACGCCGCCGTCGAGGGCCGCCTCCACCTCCAGGTCCACCGGGGCGCCCTCGACGGTGAACTCCGTGCGCAGGGCGGCGAGGTGGGGGTCGGCCATGTGCACCAGGCGCAGCTGGCGCACGGACAGCACGCGCTCCCCGTCGAGGCCGAAGCGGGTGAGGCGTTCCAGGACGCCCGAGTCCAGGTGCACGGTCTGGCGGTGGTCGAGCACCTCGGCGGTGTCGGGCGTGAGCCAGTCCCCTCCGGCGGTCCGGAAGCGCAGCGGCAGCCAGTTGGGGAGGTTGACCATGTCCTCGTTCTCGACCTCGCGCCCCGCGACGGCGGAGGTGAGCCGGTTGTAGCAGCCGGCCACGTAGGTGCCGGGGTAGTGCACGTCGTCGGCGGCGCACTCGGGCAGTGCGCCGCGGGTGGCGAAGTAGCCGTTGCCGAGGGTGCACAGGGACTCGCGCAGCCGTTCCTCGGCGGGGTCGTAGTGGTCGTAGTCCCAGGTCGAGGGGGTCGCGGTCACCGCGAGCCCGCCCAGGCCCAGTCGGCGACCTCGGGCAGGTCCACCCCGTGCTCGCGGATCCAGTCGTGGTGGCGCAGCCGGGCGTCCTCCATCCGCTGCCGTACGGCGGCGGCGCGCACGGCGAGGCCGGGCACGCGGTCGATGACGTCCATGACGAGGCGGTAGCGGTCCATGTCGTTGCCGACCACCATGTCGAACGGTGTGGTGGTGGTCCCGATCTCCTTGTAGCCGCGCACGTGCAGGTGAGCGTGGCCGTTGCGCCGGTAGGCGAGCCGGTGGATCAGCCAGGGGTAGCCGTGGTAGGCGAAGACCACCGGTTTGTCGGCGGTGAACAGTCCGTCGTACTCGAAGTCGCTCATGCCGTGCGGGTGTTCGCCGCTGGGCAGCAGGCGGGCGATGTCGACGACGTTGACCACGCGCACGGCGAGTTCCGGCAGGTGGCGGCGGACGAGCTGGGCGGCGGCCAGCACCTCCTGGGTCGGCACGTCGCCCGCGCAGGCGAGCACCACGTCGGGTTCGCGGCTGCCGTCCTCGGTGCCGGCCCAGTCCCAGATGCCGGCGCCGCGCGCGCAGTGGGCCTTCGCCTGCTCCATGGTCAGCCAGTCGAAGCAGGGCTGTTTGCCGGCGACGATCACGTTGACGTAGTCGCGGCTGCGCAGGGCGTGGTCGGCGACGGAGAGCAGGGTGTTGGCGTCCGGCGGGAAGTAGACGCGTACGGCTTCGGGGCTCTTGTTGAGGATGTGGTCGACGAAGCCGGGGTCCTGGTGGGAGAAGCCGTTGTGGTCCTGGCGCCACACGTGCGAGGTGAGCAGGTAGTTGAGGGAGGCGATGGGCGCGCGCCAGGGCAGGCGGCGGGTCACCCGGAGCCACTTGATGTGCTGGTTGACCATCGAGTCGACGATGTGGACGAACGCCTCGTAGCAGGAGAACAGTCCGTGCCGGCCGGTGAGGAGGTAGCCCTCCAGCCAGCCCTGGCAGGTGTGTTCGGACAGGATCTCCATCACGCGGCCGTGCCGGTCCAGGTCCTCGTCGACGGGCAGCGTCCGCTCCTGCCAGGCCTTGCCGCTGGCGGCGTAGACGGCCTGGAGGCGGTTGGAGGCGGTCTCGTCGGGGCCGACGAGCCGGAAGTCGCGCCGGTCGGCGGTGGCGTCCATGACGTCCCGGAGCAGGTCGCCGAGGACCCGGGTGGGCTCGTGCGTGCTCGCGCCGGGTTCGTCGAGGGGCACGGCGTACTTCTCCAGTGGGGGCACGGGCAGCTCACGCAGCAGCAGGCCGCCATTGGCGAAGGGGGTGGCACCCAGGCGGCGCGGCCCCTCGGGGACGGCGGCGAGGACGGCGGGCCGCGGGGCTCCGGCGTCGTCGAACAGCTCTTCGGGGCGGTAGGAGCGCAGCCACTGCTCCAGCTGCGCGAGGTGCTCGGGGTTGGTCCGCACCTCGGACAGGGGCACCTGGTGGGCGCGCCAGGTGTTCTCCACGGGCAGTCCGTCGACCTCGGCGGGGCCGGTCCAGCCCTTGGGGGTGCGCAGGACGATCATCGGCCAGCGGGGGCGGCCGGTGGCGCCCTCCTCGCGGGCGGCCCGCTGGATCGCGGCGACGCGGTCCAGGGCGGTGTCCATGGCGCGGGCCATGGCGCGGTGGACGGTGGCCGGGTCGTCGCCGGTGACGTGGACGGGGTCGTGGCCGTAGCCGCGCAGGAGTTCGTCCAGCTCGCCGTCGGGGAGGCGGGCGAGCACCGTCGGGTTGGCGATCTTGTAGCCGTTGAGGTGCAGGATCGGCAGGACGGCGCCGTCGTGCACCGGGTCGAGGAACTTGTTGGAGTGCCAGGACGTCGCCAGCGGGCCGGTCTCCGCCTCGCCGTCGCCGATCACGCAGGCGACCACCAGGTCCGGGTGGTCGAAGGCGGCGCCGTAGGCGTGCGAGAGCGCGTAGCCCAGCTCGCCGCCCTCGTGGATGGAGCCCGGTGTCTCGGGCGCGACGTGGCTCGGTACGCCGCCGGGGAAGGAGAACTGCTTGAACAGCCGGGCCATGCCGGCCGCGTCCCGGGTGATGTCCGGGTAGGTCTCGGTGTACGAGCCCTCCAGCCACGCGTTGGCCAGGACGGCGGGCCCGCCGTGGCCGGGTCCCCAGACGCACAGGGCGTCGAGGTCGCGGGCCTTGACGACCCGGTTGAGGTGGGTGTGGACCAGGTTGAGGCCGGGTGAGGTGCCCCAGTGGCCGAGCAGGCGCGGCTTGACGTGCTCGGGGCGCAGGGGTTCGGCCAGCAGGGGGTTGGCCATCAGGTAGATCTGGCCGACGGCGAGGTAGTTCGCGGCGCGCCAGTGGGCGTCCAGGCCGGCGAGCTCCGCGTCGGTGAGCTCGGGGGACGCCTGCTGCGTGTCGACGGACATCGGTGGTCCTTCCGTGTCGGGACAGCCGGTCGGGGCGCGCGGGCACGGAGTGCCCGTGCACATCCCAACCCTGCGCCGACCGGGCGGGTACCCGAGAGGGCCGTTCGGGTCACGTGGCGTTCCGAACGGGTCACGGAGCGCCGGGGCCGCCGACGGCGGGCGGCGATGCATGACGGGAACGGCGCTGCGTGACGGGAACAGCACGGCCGTCACCGGCGCCGACCCCGGTGACGACCGTGCTGGCGCAGCGTGTACCCCAACTTCGGCGGCTCACACAGGAGTTGCCCGCATCCCGCGGAACTTCGCGGCCCGGCTGCGGGACGGCCGCCCGGGCGGGCCCGCGGCACCGTGACCGCAGACGTGAGATATACCCCCCTGGGTATATCTGTTACGGTGGCCGGGAAAGATACCCCGGGGGGTAATTCCGGAAGGAGAGCGTGCCGTGTTCTTTGTCGACGTCCTGGAGACCGAGTCCCTGGGCAACCGCGGCTACCTGGCGGGCGGTCCCGGCTCGGCCGTGGTCGTGGATCCGCCGCGGGACATCGACCGCGTCATCGCCGCGGCCGCCCGGCGCGGGGTGCGGATCACCGCCGTCGCCGAGACCCACGTGCACAACGACTACGTCACCGGCGGACTGGAGCTGGCCCGCCTCACCGGCGCCCGCTACCTGGTGCCGGCCGGTGCGGCGGTGGCGTACGCGCGCGTGGCGGTGGCCGACGGCGACGTGGAGCCGGTCGACGCGGGGCTGAGCCTGCGCGCGGTGGCCACACCGGGCCACACCCCGCACCACACCTCGTACGTGCTCCGGGAGGCGGGGCGGGCGGTGGCCGCGTTCACCGGGGGTTCGCTGCTGATCGGCACCGTGGGCCGGCCCGACCTCGTGGAGCCGCGGCTGACCGAGGAGCTGGCCCGCGCGCAGCACGCGTCCGCGCACCGCCTCGCGGACCAGCTGGAGGACGGGGTGAGCGTGCTGCCCACCCACGGCTTCGGCAGCTTCTGCTCCTCCACCGCCTCCGGCGGCGAGCACAGCACCATCGGCGCCGAGCGGAGCGCCAACCCGGCGCTCGTCCAGGACGTGGAGACCTTCGTCCGGGAGCTGCTGGCGGGGCTGGACGACGTGCCCGCGTACTACGCCCACATGGCGCCGGTGAACACCGAAGGGCCCGCTCCCCTGGACCTGACCGAGCCCCGGCGCGCGGACGCGGACGAGATAGCCCGGCGCCTGGCCGCCGGGGAGTGGGTCGTGGACCTGCGCTCCCGGGTGGCCTTCGCCGCCGGTCATGTCGCCGGGTCGCTCAACTTCGAGGTCGACGGACAGCTCGCGACCTATCTGGCCTGGCTGATCCCGTGGGGCAGGCCGGTGACGCTGCTCGCGCACGACGCGGACGACCTGGCCCGCGCCCAGCGCGAACTGGCCCGGGTGGGCATCGACCGCCCGGCCGCGGCGGCGGTGGGCTCCCCGGCGGACTGGGTCGCGGCGGGGCACCGTCCGGCCTCGTTCCGGCGCGCCACGTTCGCGGAGCTGGCCGCGGCCCGGCGGGACGACGAGGACGTGGTGGTCGTGGACGTGCGCCGGGCCGCGGAACGCGCCCACGGGTGGGTGAGGGGCAGCGTGCACGTGCCGGTCCACGAGATGCACCGGCGCCTGGCCGAGGTGCCGCCGGGCACGGTGTGGGTGCACTGTGCGGGCGGGATGCGCGCGGCGGTCGCCGCGTCGGTGCTGGACGCCGCCGGCCGCGAGGTGGTCGCGGTCGACGACGGCTTCGCCGCGGCGGCCGACGCCGGCCTGCCGCTCGTGACCCCCTCGGACGCCACCGCCGCATGACGCCTCTGATCCTGGCCGTGCTCGCCGGCGGCGTGGCCGGTGTGTCCCTGGGCGCGCTGGGGGCGGGCGGCAGCATCCTCACCGTGCCCGCGCTCATCTACCTGCTCGGCTTCACCCCGGCGGCGGCGACCACCGCGAGCCTCGTCGTCGTGGTCGTCACGTCGGTCACCGCGCTGGTGGCGCACGCCCGGGCGGGGGCCGTGCGGTGGCGGGCCGGACTGCTGTTCGCGGCGGCGGGCCTGCTGCCCGCCGCCGGGGCCGGGGCCCTGTCCGCGCGGCTCCCGGCGGCGGTCCTGACGCTGCTGTTCGCGGCCGTGGCCGCCCTGGCCGGACTGCACATGCTGCGCCGGAGCGCTCCCGGCGGGAGCGGCACCGTCTCGGGGGTCCGGGCGGCCGGGGCCGGTGCCGGGCTCGGCGCGGTGACCGGGTTCCTCGGGGTCGGCGGCGGCTTCCTGGCGGTACCCGCGCTGCTGACGGTGCTCGCGGTGCCGATGAGCGCGGCGGTGGGCACGAGTCTGCTGGTGGTGGCCGCCAACGGGCTGGTGGCCCTCGCGGGCCGGGCGTATGCCGCCGTGCACCTGGACCTCGCGCTGCTCCTGCCGTTCCTGGCCGCCGCGGTCCTCGGCGCGTGGGACGGCAGGCGGCTGGCAGCGAAGGTCTCCGCCGGGACACTTCGGCGCGTCTTCGGTGCCCTGCTGCTCGCCGTCGCCGTGGCGATGGGCGCGACGGCGGTGCTGTGATCCGCCGTCACGCTCCGCGCGCGTCAGGCCAGGGAGAGGAAGAGCTTCTCCAGCCGGGCCCGCATCTGCGCCGAGTCCCGGACCTCGGGGTCGTCACTGGTCATGCACTGCTGCAGCCCCGTGGCGATGATCGAGAAACCGGCCCGGTCCAGGGCCCGGGAGACGGCGGCGAGCTGGGTGACCACGTCCTCGCAGTCGCGGCCCTCCTCGATCATCCGGATGACGCCCGCGAGCTGCCCCTGGGCGCGCCGCAGCCGGTTCAGCGCCGACTTCAGTTCGTCGGCCGACATGTCGAGTTCCACGCTTCTCCCTCTCCTCCACCCACTACCTCACCGATCCCCACATACCCCCGCGGGTATCCTACCGTGCGGGGGGCGAGCAACGAGAAAGGTTTCCTTCCGTGATCACTCCCGTCGAACCCGCCACCGCCCTGACCACCGGACAGGCGGCGGCCCGCCTCACCGAGTTCACCGTCGTCGACGTCCGCTCCCCCGGCGAGTACGCGGGCGGCCACCTGCCCGGCGCGCACAACGTTCCCCTGGAGCGGCTCGACGAGGCCGCCGAGGCCCTGGCGGCCGCCTCCGCGCGCGGGCCGCTGCTGCTCGTGTGCGCCTCCGGCAACCGGTCCGCCAAGGGCTGCGCGCGACTGGCCGCGCGGGGCGTCGGGGCCGCCACGCTGGAGGGCGGCACGCACGCCTGGGCGGCGGCCGGTCACCCGGTGGAGCGTGCGGCCGGGGCGCGTACGCCGTGGCCCATGGACCGGCAGGTGCGCCTCGCCGCGGGATCGCTCGTCGCCGCCGGTTTCGTGGCGGGCCGCTTCTGGCGCCCCGCGCACTGGCTGTCCGGTGCGATCGGCGCCGGACTGGTCTTCTCCGGACTGACCGGCACCTGCGGCATGGCCTCGGCGCTGGCCAGGCTGCCCCACAACCGGCCCGGCGGAGCTGTCCCCTTCGAGGAGACGCTGGCACGACTGGCGGCCTGAGCCGCACGCGCCACGACGACGGGCGCCGATCCCCGACTGGGGACGGCGCCCGCTAATTTTGCATGTCGTGCATCTTTGCATACCATGCAACTTATGTCGGAGAAGGGTGCCGCGGGGGGCGGACTGCGGGAGCGGAAGAAGCGGGCCACGCGTGCCGCTCTGGCCGAGGCCGCGGTACGGCTCGCCGCCGAACACGGGGCGGAGAAGGTCACCGTCGAGGCGATCAGCGCCGCGGCCGGGGTGTCCGTGCGTACCTTCTTCAACTACTTCGAGAGCCGCGACGACGCCTTCGTGGTGGTCGACGCGGACGCGGGCGCACGCATGCGGCGCGCCGTCCTGGAGGCACCGGCCGATCTCTCCCCGCTGGCGGCCCTGCGCGAGGCCATGGCGGCGGAGCTGGCCGAGGCGGAGCAGCAGCACGAACTGTGGCGGCTGCACGCCAAGGTCCTGCACGCCTCGCCGCACCTGCTGGCGCGGGGCGTCGGGGCCCACATGGCGGCCGAGGCGGACCTGGCCGACGCCATCGCCGAGCGACTGCGCCGGGTCGGCGACCCGGACGCCGGCTCACCCGGGCCGGGCCCCGGTCCCGGATCGGGGCTCTACCCGCGGCTGCTGGCCGCGGTGGCGGGCGCCGCGGTGCGCACCAGCATGGACCACTGGTCCGCCCACCAGGAGGAAGCCGCCTTCCTCGACGTCTTCCACGAGGTGTTCACCCTCCTCGCCGCCGGTCTCCCGGCACCCCCCGCGTAGCCTCCGCGCCGGGCTCGCGACCCCACCAGGACCCACCACACGAAAGAGATGCCGTGACCGCTGCTCAGGCGCCCGCCGACGCGCCTCCCACCTCGATGACCCACCGGCAGATACTCCAGGCCATGTCGGGCCTGATGGCCGGCATGTTCGTCGCGATCCTGGCCGGCACGGTCGTGGCCAACGCGCTGCCCACGATCATCGCCGACCTGGGCGCCAGCCAGTCGTCCTACACCTGGGTCGTCACCTCCGAACTGCTGGCGATGACCGCCACGGTGCCCCTGTGGGGCAAGCTGTCCGACCTCTTCAACAAGAAGCTGCTGCTCCAGCTGTCGCTGAGCATGTTCGTGGTCGGCTCGCTGCTGGCCGGCTTCTCGCACGGCGTCGGCCTGCTGATCTTCAGCCGGGTGGTGCAGGGCATCGGCGCGGGCGGTCTGACCGCGCTCGCGCAGGTGGTGATGGCCTCCGTCATCCCGCCCCGCCAGCTGGGCAAGTACGCCGGCATCTTCGGTGCCGTCTTCGCCGTGGGCACCGTGGCCGGACCGCTGGTCGGCGGCGTCCTGGTGGACACCTCGTGGCTGGGCTGGCGCTGGTGCTTCTTCATCGGCGTGCCGTTCGCCCTGCTCGCCATCGCCCTGCTGCAGCGCACCCTGCGCCTGCCCACCGTCAAGCGCGAGGTGCGCATCGACTGGCTCGGCGCGTTCCTGATCGTCGCCGGTGTCTGCGCCCTGCTGATCTGGGTGTCGCTGGCCGGCAACGAGTTCGACTGGGCGTCCTGGCAGACCGGTGCCCTCGCCGGCGGCGGCGTGCTGCTGCTGGTCGCGGCGGTGTTCGTCGAGGCCCGCACCGCCGAGCCGGTCATCCCGCTCGACATCTTCAGGAACCGCACGGTCACCCTGACCACCGTCGCCAGTCTCCTGGTCGGTGTCGCCATGTTCGGCGGGACGGTCTTCCTCTCGCAGTACTTCCAGATCTCCCTCGGCAAGTCGCCGACCGTCGCGGGTCTGATGAGCCTGCCGATGATCCTCGGCCTGCTGGTGTCCTCCACCGTCGCCGGACAGGTGATCAGCCGGACCGGCAAGTGGAAGCGGTACCTGGTGGCGGGCGCGTTGATCATGGCCGTCGGTCTCGCGCTGCTGGCCACCATCGACGCGAAGACCCACTTCGGCCTGCTCAGCCTCTACATGGCGATCCTCGGCGTCGGCGTCGGCATGCTGATGCAGAACCTGGTGCTGGCCGCCCAGAACGACGTGCCCGCCACCGAGCTGGGCGCCGCGACCTCCGTGCTGTCGTTCTTCCGCAGCATGGGCGGCACCATCGGCGTCAGCGTCCTCGGCGCGATCCTCGCCAACCGGGTCGCCAGCGAGACGGCCAAGGGGCTCAGCGCCGCGGGCGTCACCGTCCCCGGCGGTGGCGGCGGTTCGGGCGAGGGCAGCGTCCCGGACATGTCCACGCTGCCCGGCCCGATGCGGACGATCATCGAGCACGCCTACGCCGTGGCCACGGCCGACCTGTTCCTGATCGCCACGCCGTTCGCGGTGCTCGCGCTGGTCGCGGTCGTGTTCATCAAGGAGAAGCCGCTGAAGACCACCAGCGGCATGGAGCGCCTGGCCGAGGAGGCCGGCGAGGGCGGTGCCGCGCCGACCGACAAGGACCCGGCGCCCGTCGCCTGAGCCACCCGGCGAGAAGACAGCGGGGCCGCACGTCCGATCCGGACGGGCGGCCCCGCTGCCGTGTGCGGCGGCGTACCGGGGTCAGCCGCGGGCCATCGCGATCGCACCGGCCAGCCGCTCCCCCGCCTCGTAGATCATGTACGGGACGCCGCGGTCGGTGCCGAAGGACGGGGAGGCCGCGCGGCCGTTCTCCGGCGCGGAGCCACGGGAGTCGTAGAAGACGCCGAGGTGCCTGCGGAGCGAGAAGTCGTTGCCGACCTCCGTGATCATCAGGTCGCCGCCGCTCTCCTTGTCCTTGTTGTAGACGACGTACGTGCTGTTGTTCCGGTGCAGCAGGTGCGGGCCGCCGACGTTGACCGCGCCGACGTCGCCGTGGCGCACCAGGGGCTCCTGCGAGAAGGTCCAGGTGCGTCCGTCGGCGGACCATCCCCAGCCGATGTCGCGGTGGTTGGTGGTGTTGTTGACCATGAAGACCATGACGTAGTGCGCGCCGCGCGAGGGCAGTTCGTGCGGGAAGACCCGCGCGTAGGAGGTCTCGGTGGTGCCGGACGGCAGCATCGAGGTGTTCAGCACGACCTTGTCGTAGGTGAAGTGGATGCCGTCGGAGGAGCGGGCGAGCCTGGTGGTGGTGTTCTCGCCGTGGAAGTACAGCCACATCTCCTTGTTCCCGGCGTGCCACATCACGTGCGGCGAGGAGACGTGGCTGACGGAGTAGTGCGGCGACCACGTGTGGGAGACGATCGGGTTGTCCGGGTACTCCGTGAACGGGCCCTCCAGCGAGTCGCCGTAGGCCAGGCAGATGCCGCCGGGGGCGTCGTGCGGGGCGTAGTAGAGGTAGTAGCGGCCCAGCCGGCCGCTCGCGGGCAGCCGGTCGTAGACGCCCCGGACGGTCGGGAAGATGATCTCGCCGGTGGGGTTGTAGGCCAGCTTGGACGGCGTCAGCAGGGTGCGGACGTAGGTGTAGTCGGGGAAGCCGCCGGGTGCGGCGGAGGCGGTGGGCGCGGCGCCGGCGCCCAGGGCGAGGGCGGCGCCGGTGACGGCGGTGCCCTTCAGGAACAGACGGCGGTCGAGGTGCGGCTCGTGCATGTCGACTCCTGGGAGAGGGGGGGGAGGTCACAGGTACAGGGCTGCGGTGACGCACATGCCGCCGAGGGCGACCAGCCACACGTAGGGCAGGGTGCGGACCATGACCTGCTGCGGACTGACGCCCGCGTACTGCGCGGCCCACACGGTCTGGGTGCTGGTGGGGTCGGCGACGCCGAAGACCTGGTTGTACGAGGTGGCCATGCCGAGGACGGCGACGGCCGGGTAGATGCCGGTGGCGATGAGGACGCCCGCGATGCCCGCGCCGAGCCCGAACACGTTGAGCGGGCCGCGGTACAGGCACAGCGGCACCAGCACGGTGAAGACGATGACGAACAGCACCGGGTTCTGCGGGCTGACCGCCTTCACCAGCGGCTCCAGGGCGTCCACCGCGCCGGGGAGTTTGACGGCCGCGAGCAGGATGCCGATCGCCACGAACAGGGCGAGCGGCGGCGCGGCCACCTCGAAGCCGCCGTACAGGGTGCGCAGCAGGCGCTTGTTCATCTCGCCGGGCCGGGTGGTGGTGACCAGCGCGTAGAGCACACCGGCCAGCATCGAGGGGATGATGGCCACCTCCAGGCCGAGGGCCAGGACCAGCGGTATCACGGGGGCGAGCAGCGCGTACCAGGGTGCGTCGCCGAGGCGTTCGCGGCGCGGGGCCGGGCGGGCGGAGACCGACTTGAGCGACCAGGCGTGCTCGGTGCCGCGCCGCCGGTTCTCGATGACGACGTAGGCGACGGCGGCGACCAGGGCGAACGGGAACAGCTTCACCATGAACCCGCGGACGGTGTCGACCGGCAGGTCGAGCGCGGTGGAGAAGAACTGCCAGACGGGCAGTTCGAAGGGGACCCCGACCGCGATGCCCATCAGCACCGTGCCCGCGGCGGTCACCTTGGGCACGCCGACGGCGACCATCGCGGGGATGCCGATGATGCCGGCCAGCATCGCGGCCGGTGCCGAGCCGGTGACGGTGCCGACGAGCGCCGAGACGGCGAGGACGCCGAGGGCGACGACGGTGGGCCGGTCGCCGCCGAACTCGACGATCTTGCGGACGAGGGTGCCGGCGATGCCGGTCTCGTCGAGCAGCTTGCCGAGCCAGGAGCCGAGGATGATGGCGACCATCGTCGCCGCGAGCGCCGGGGCGCCCTCCTGGAGCACCGTGTCCAGGACGCTGTTCTTGCCCGTCAGGGGCGCGCCGGAGAGGAAGGCGATGACCACGGCCAGCAGCACCAGCGCGAAGGCGGTGGGCAGCTTGCGGGTGAGCATCGCGGCGACGCCGGCCGCCATGACGAGGAGGATGACGACACCCATGGGTCAGTTCTCTCTTCTTGCGTCACGTGCGGGTGATGAGGTGCTCCCGGTCGCGGAGCCGGTTTCGGTCTCGGTCTCGGTTTCGGCGGCCAGGGCGGCGGTCAGCAGGAGGGGGCTGCGGCCCAGTCCGCAGACGGTGCGGGCGTAGGCGTGCGCGGCCACCTCCTCGGCCCCGGCGACATGACCGGCAACGCGCAACCGGCCCAGGCGCAGGGCGCTGTGGCCCAGGGCGCGCTTCAGGGCGGCCTTCGCGGGGCCGTGGTGGAGGTGGGCGTGCACCGCCTCGTGGGCGAGGGCGGCCGCCCGTACGGACCCGGGCGGGTACCAGTGGCGCCAGCCGCGGGCGTCCACGACCCGTTCGGCGAGTTCGACCGTGTCGGTGTACAGCTCGACGGTGGGCGGTCTGGAGGTGTAGCGGGCGAGCAGCCCGAGTTCCAGGCCGCCGTCGCGCTCGACGATCCGGGCCTCGCACGCCACGGGCGCGAGGGCGGAGCCGAACGCGTCGGCCGCCCGCGCCCACCGGCGCAACAGGTCCGGGTCGCGGTGCTCGTGGGTCGGGGTGGCGGCCAGCAGCCGCACCGCCCACCCGATGTCGTCGGTGGCGGCGAGGTCCGCCCGCACGGGAGCGTTCTTGACGGTCACTCGCGCACCTCCAGTACGGCGACCACCGGTTCGTCGGCGGCGCGGGAGCGCAGTTCGCTGCGGGCCAGGGCGAGCAGCGGCTGCGGGTCCAGGACACCGGAGAGGTCGGCGATGCGGGAGCCGAGCAGCAGTCGTACGGCGGGGGCGCGGACGCCTCCGTCGCCGTAGGACGTGTTCTCGGCGACCAGCTTGGCGAGCACCTCGGGGGCGGCGGCGACGGTGGTCGCCTCGACCCGGGCGTCGGGGGCGTGGTGGCGGACGACCCCGTCGGCGTCGACGACCCGGACCGGGTGGCGGACGGGCCTGAAGCGGCGGTGGACCTCGGTGCCGTACACGGTGTGGGCGGGGGTGCCCGCGAGGACGTGCACCTTCGACGGGTCGGTCTTGAGGCTGGTGGCGGCCAGCCGCAGGCGCTCGGCGTCGTCGGCGCGGTGGGCCCGGTCCTGGGTGCGCAGTTCGGTGGCGCCGGTGGCGATGGCGCGTACGACGTTGGTCTGCGGGTCGACGGTGACCTCGACCTCGACGCCGTCGGCGGCGGCGCCCTGTGCGACCACGGCGCGTTCGGCCTCGGCGCGGACGGCGAGGATCTGCTCCTGGGTGGCGCCCGGCACGATCCGCTCGACCTGTTCGCGCACCAGGGCGAGGGCGACGCCGATGGGGCTGATGACCTCGCTGTGCTGCGCGATGCGGCCGGTCATGCCGGAGCGGGCGGCCAGGTGCGGGGTGACCGAGGCGGCGCCGCCGCCCCCGCCGACCAGGACGGCGGTGTCGGTGTCGAGGCGGTACTCGCGCACCAGGTCGTCCACGACGGCCCGCACCTGGTCGGTGCCGGCGTCCAGGAGCCGGGCGGCGGCGGTGTCCACGTCGGTGCCGAGGGCGGCGGCGAGCGGGGCCAGCGCGGCGCGGGCGGTGCCGGGGTCGGCGTGGGCGAAGTCGCCCTCGGGGACGCGGCCGAGGGCGTTGGCGGCGCAGGTCATGGTGAGCGCGAACCGGCCGCCCGCCGCGTCCAGGACGGCGTAGTCGGCGGGGTCGCCGGGCAGCGGGCTGGTGGTGGTCAGCTTCGCGTCCCGCAGGTCGGCCGGGTCGGCGTAACAGGCGTACGGCAGCCCGGCGATGTGCGCGCTGCGCGGACCGGTGCCGGTGACCCGGCCGCCCGAGACGCGCACCATGGAGCCGCCGCCGACGCCGACGGTGCGCACGTCCAGGGCGTTGAGGTAGGAGGTCCGGCCGAGCAGCACGGCGTGCCGGACCGCGACCTTGCCGCGCTTGACGACGCTGATGTCGGTCGAGGTGCCGCCGGTCTCCAGGAACACGCCCTCGCTGACGCGTTCCTGCATCAGCGCGCCGGCGACACCGGCGGCCGGACCGGACAGCACGGTCAGCAGGGGCCTGCGGCGCATCTCGTCCAGGGACATCACTCCCCCGTCGCAGCGCATCACCATCAGCGGCGCGGTGACCCCGGCCTTGGTGATGGAGGCGTCGACGAGGTCGGCGGTGGCCAGCATGCGCGGCAGGATCGCCGCGTTGACGACGGCGGTGCGGGTGCGTTTGCGCAGCCCGTACAGGGAGGTGATCTCGTGCGCGGCGGTGGTGGGCAGGCCGGTGGTGCGGGCCGCGTCGGCGACCGCGTCCTCGCCCTCGGGGCGGTCGACGCCGAAGGGTTCGCTGGCCACCAGGGCCTGGGCACCGGCGGCGGTGAGCTGTTCGACGGCGGCCCGTACGGCGGTGGCGTCCTCGGGGTCGGGCACGTGCGCGTAGTGCAGCGGGAGCCGCTTGCCGGGGGTGAGTTCGAGTTTGGCGAGCGTGGCGAGTCTGCGGGTGAAGTACGTCCCGGCGCCGGTGCCGATGCCGAGCAGGCCGACGGTGGCGACGTCGCCCTCCAGCAGGGCGTTGGTAGCCTGGGTCGTGCCGTGTGCCAGGAAGGCCACGTCGGCGGGTGCGTGTCCGGTCTGCTTCAGCAGCCGGTCCAGGGCCTCGACGATGCCGTGTGCGACACCGTCCTCGTGATGGTGGCTCGTGGGGACCTTCACCTGGCCCACGAGCCGGAGCGTCGTGGCGTCGACCGCCACGGCGTCGGTGAAGGTTCCGCCCACGTCGATGCCGACGCGGATGCGGTGGGTGGTCATGTCCGGGCACCTCCTTGTGCTGGGTCGGTCCACGCGCGGGCGGTCACCGGGCGGGGCAGGTGGTGCTGCCCCGCCCGACTCCCGTTCCGCGCGGGGTCGTTCAGTAGCCCCTGACGTCGGGCCAGTGACGCTGTACGCCGTCGCGGTCGAGCACCCTGGCGAACTCCTCGAACCTCTTGTCCTCGGCCTGCACCTGGTGCGGCTCGACGTCCTCGGCGAGGCAGTGGGCGGCGAGGGCTCCGGCGACCTCGCCGACGTTCCACTCCACCGGGTGCAGGCGGTAGCAGCCGTTGGTGATGTGGGTGGTGCCCAGGTTCTTGCCGGCCGGCAGCAGGTTGCGCACCCGGCGCGGGACGAGCGCGCCGAGCGGGATCTCGAAGGGGACGGAGCCGATGTCGACGTAGCCGTCGCCGCCGGTGGAGGGGTGCAGGTCGATGCGGTAGTTGCCGACGCCCACCGAGTCGCGGTGGCGGGTGCGGCCGTAGGGGCCGAGCAGGTCGATGGAGACGTCGTGCTCGGTGACGGTGGTGACGGCCTTGATACGGCGGGACTCGCGGACGTAGGCCGCCTTGGCGAGGCCGTCGGCGGTACCGGTCACGTCGGGGCGCGGGCGCAGCCCGGGGAAGCCGGTGCCGCCGTCGGTGCGGGGCGCCTCGGTCTGCAGCCAGTACAGCACCGACAGGGACAACTGCCGTGCCTCGCGCAGGGCTTCGGCCTCCTGGCCGATGTAGGGCTTCAGCCAGTAGTCGTTGAGCGGCCAGTTGACGAGGGTGATGTCGGAGTCGAAGGCGCCGTCGGTGTGCAGCTTGCGGGCGAGGATGCGGCGGAAGCCCCACAGTTCCTTGTCGCCCGCGTCGGCGCTCTGGTCGGCGCTGACGGCCAGCGGGTCGAGGTCGGGGTTGGGTTCGAAGGTGCGCGGCACCGGTTCCAGGGTGCGCGGGTCGGGGGCCTCGAAGCCGAGCAGCGGTCCCGGCCAGAAGTCGGGCTTGTAGTCGCGCCAGAAGTCGTAGTCGGCGGGGCGGTCGATCGTGTGGTCCTCGCCCTCGTGGTGGGAGAGGGCGAAGCAGACGGTGATGCCCTGCTGGTTGCCCGGCTGGGCCTGCTCGGGGGCGTGCGGTTCGTCGAACTCCGCCCTCGATTCGGCTCCGTTGACGTGCTCGACGCCCGCGAGGTGGAGCAGTTCGCCGGTCTCGGTGGCGTCCAGGACGTAGCGGGCGGGGACGGTGCGGCGGGTGCCGTCGCGGAGGTCCTCCAGGGTGACGGCGCGCACGACATCGTTGTCGGCCTCGGCGGCCACCGGCCGGTGCTCGGTGAGGACGGTGAGGCGACCGGCGGCCCGGTGCGGGGCGAGCATGCCCTCCAGGACGGCGAGGGCGACGCGCGGCTCGTGGCAGAGCTTGCTGACCCGGCCGGCGCCCGGGTTGAGGTCGGTGAGGGCGGCGGCCTCGGCGCGCAGGGGGTACCACTGGCGGTAGTACTGGCGGATGCCCTCGCGCAGTCGCCGGTAGGAGGCGGTGGTGCCGAACTGTTCGACCCACGGGTGCTCGTCGGGCGGCACGGCCTGGCTGGTGAGCTGGCCGCCGATCCAGTCCGTCTCCTCGGTCAGGACGACACTGCGGCCGGCCCGGCAGGCTGCGAGCGCCGCGGCGACGCCGCCGAGGCCGCCGCCGACGACGAGGATGTCGGGTTCCGGTATCACGCTGCTGCTCCTTAGGTGGTGCGGTCGGTGCTGTGGGCGGGGTGGGTTCAAGGGGCGGCCGGGGGTGGGCCCGCGGTCGCGCCCGGCCGGAAGGCGCAGGCGACGAGGGTGCCCTCGGCGGGTCCGCCCGCGATCCGGGCGGCGAGCAGCCGTACGGCCTCGGCGCCCAGCTCGGGGCGCGGGATGTCGAAGCCCATCGGCGCCGGTCCGTCGGCGAGGTCGGCGGGCGGGCTGCCGAGCAGGGCGAGCGACACCTGGCCGGGGCAGTCCAGGCCCGCCGCGTCGACGGCGGCGCGCAGGGCCCGCCAGGCGGCGCCGGTGTCGGTCTCCTCGGCGACGAAGGCGGTGACGCCGTCGGCCACCCAGGCGCGGACCCGGTCGGCGGTGAGGTCGCCGCGCGGGTCGCCGGAGCGGAAGACGGCGTCGGGTCCGGCGGGCAGGCCGCTCGCCGCGAGCCCGTCCAGGAAGCCGCGTTCACGGTCGGTGGAGGCGGGGGCGTCGTCGTCCTCACGGACGAGGAGGACGCGCCGGTGTCCGAGCCCGGCGAGCGCGGTGACGACCTCGCGGCTGGCGCTGACGTAGTCGGCGCCCACCCAGGCGAGGCCCTCGGGCTCGTCGCGCCGTCCGACGTGGACGACGGGGAAGTCGTCGGCGACCAGTCGGCGCAGTTCGTCCGCGGGGGCGTGGCGGCCCAGGAAGAGGCAGCCGTCGGCCAGCCGTACGCGGTTGAGCGCGCCCGCTCCCTGGGCGCCCGCTCCCCCGGTGCTCGACCCGGTGAACAGCACCAGGTCGTAGCCCTGCGCGGCGGCTTCCTGCTCCACGCCGACGAGGAACGGGTAGTACGAGTGCCGCACGTCGGTCGGGAAGGTAGCGGTGAAGCTGAAGACGCCGAGCAGGTTGTTGCGGGCGGCGGCGAGTCGGCTGGCGGCCGGGTCGGGGACGTAGCCGAGGCTGTGGGCGGCGTCCAGGACCTTCGCGCGGGTCTCCGCCGAGATCGGCCGGCCGGTCGCGATGTCGCGGCCGGACAGCACCAGGGACACCGTCGCCTGGGAGACACCGGCGAGCCGGGCCACCTCCGCCTGCCTCGGCCGGGCCCGCCGGCCGGCCGGCGCGGGAGCCCTCCCCGGCCTCGCCCGCCCTGCGGCTTCCTTCGCCACCACCGCTCCTCTCCGTCGCTCCGTCGCGCACATTGCTTGTTAATGCGCATTACCTAATGCGCATTAACAAGCAATGTGAAGGACTGCGGGCCTCGGGTCAAGGGGTTGTGCTCAGGAAATGCCGGGTGGCGGCGGAAGAGACTCCCGCCGCCACCCGGAGTGTCGGATCAGATGCCGAACGGTGCCGCGTACCGGACGGTGCCGGCGGGCAGCGGGTGGGCGGCGTCCAGGGTGAGGGCCATCAGGGCCTCGTCCGGGACGTCGATGGTCAGCCCGATGCCGTGGGCGGAGGCCCGCGAGAAGCCGAAGCGGGGGTAGTACTCCGGGTGCCCGAGGACGACGACGTGGCGCTCGCCGAGGCGCTCGGCGGCGGCGAGCGCGGCCCGGACGGCGGCCGTACCGGCGCCGGTGTTCTGGTGCGTCGGCCGGACGGCGACCGGTGCCAGGCACAGCGCCGGACTGTCCCCGATGTGACAGCGGGTCAGCAGGGCGTGGCCGACCGGGCGGTCGGCGTCGTCCACCGCGACGAGGGACAGGCCCTCGATCCACGCCCCGGCGTCGGCGCGCAGCGCGTCGACGAGGGCGGCCTCCTCAGGGGTGGGGAAGGCGGCGCGGACGATGTCACGGATGGCGGGAACGTCGGCGCCGGTCTCGGCGCGGGTGGTCCAGGTACGAGAAGAAGACATGACGGGACTGAGGTCCTTTTCCGGTGTGCGTTCGTGGGATGCGGGGTCAGGCCGCCGCACGGAGCGCGAGGGAGATCCGGGCGCCGCGAAGGGCAGCGTCGAGCACGGTCATCAACCTCACCTCCCTGTCTTCCCGCTCCAGTGGAGCCCGATCGAACGCGAACGGAGCCACTGTACCCGTGGCAGGGTGTGCGCGGGGCGCGTTCACCACGGCTTCCCGGGGCCCTGGACCAATCCGCGGGCAGCGCGGCCCCGGATTACGCGGGGACATCCCAGTCCCTCGCCGTCCTTTGGAGCAACCGTCGTGAAGGAAGCCGTACACATCGGCAGAAACCCAGCGTCCCGACCCGATCTGCAGCAGCTGATCCGTGAGGTGGCCCTGGGCGACCAGGACTCCTTCGCCGCCGTGTACGACGCGGTGGCGGGGTCCGTGCTCGGGGTCGCCCGGGCGGTGCTGCGCGACCAGGCGCAGTCGGAGGAGGTCGCGCAGGAGGTGCTGGTCGAGGTGTGGCGCACGGCGCCCCGCTACCGGCCCGAGCGCGGCACGGTGGTCAACTGGATCCTGACTCTGGCCCACCGGCGGGCCGTGGACCGGGTGCGGTCGGTGGAGGCCGCCGCGGCCCGCGACCACAAGGCCGCCCTGCTCGACCGGACGCCCGAGTACGACGAGGTGACCGAGCAGGTCGAGACCCGGCTGGAGCGGGAGCAGGTGCGGCGCTGTCTGCGCACCCTGACCGAGATCCAGCGCCAGTCCGTGACCCTCGCCTACTACCGCGGCCTGACCTACCGGCAGGTGGCCGAGGCGCTGGCACTGCCGCTCGGCACGGTCAAGACGCGGTTGCGCGACGGCCTCATCCGGCTCCGTGACTGCCTGGGGGTGAGCGCGTGATGCGCACCGAGGACCTGCACAGCCTGACGGGCGCCTACGCCCTGCACGCCCTGCCCGAGGACGAGCGGGACGCCTTCGAACGCCATTTGGTGGACTGCGCCGACTGCGTGCGGGAGACCCGGGACTTCGACGCCGCGACGGCCCGGCTGGGGCTGGCCGCGACGGTCGTGCCCGGCCGGGCGCTCAGGGACCGGGTGCTGCACCGCATCACCACCGTGCGCCAGGTCTCCCCGGGCGGCGGCACCGTGGAGAAGGCACGCCGTGTGGTGCCCCGCGGGCGCGGACCGGCCCGCTGGGCGCTGGCCGCCTGCCTGGCCGCGGCGGCGGGCCTCGGCGGCACGGCGGTGTGGCAGTACGAGCGGGCGCAGGACGCCGGGGAGCGGGCCTCGCAGGCCGAGCGCCGGGCCGAGACCCTCGCCGGGGTGCTGGCCGCGCCGGACGCCCGGTCCCGTACGGCGCGGCTGGCCGACGGGGCGAGCGGGACGTTGGTCGTCTCCGCACGCCAGGACCGGGCGGTCTTCCTGGCCTCGGGCATGGCTCAGCCGCCGCGGGGCAAGGTGTACCAGCTCTGGTTCGACGACCACGGCACGATGCGTCCGGCGGGTCTGATGGACCCCGGCAGCGCCCGTCAGGCGGTGCTGATGGAGGGTGCCGTCGACGGTGCGGCGGGCGTGGGCATCACCGTCGAGCCGTCCGGCGGCTCACGGCAGCCGACCTCCGACCCGATCGCACTGCTGAGCATGCCGACGTGACGGGGGCGAGGGCCGCGCCCCCACGGGCCCGGCCCTCCGCCGACCGGCACGGCGGACGCCGACCGGCACGGCGGACGCCGACCGGGTGCGCGGCGTCGTGGCCCGGGCGCTGCTGGCGCCCGCCGGGCGAGCCCGTCGACCGGCTGCGGGAACGCGGCGTACTCGCCAGGCGATGCTGCTGGAAGGCGCCGTCGACGGCCCGGCGGACTTGGGCATCACCGCCGAGCAGGCCGGGGGCTCGCGGCAGCCCGCTCGCACTGCTGAACATGCCGATTTCAGAGGCGTGAGGGCCGCGCGCCCCCCGCCCGGCGAGCCCGTCGACGGCTGCGGAAACGAGGCGTACTCGTGCTGCACGGCGACCGCGACCGGGTCGCCGGGCTCCGCTCGGGACGGCGGCGTGTGCAGTCCGGCGTCCGGACCGGGAGGCCGATTGCTAGGCTGGTGGAGACGTTGATCGTGCAGCGAGGGAGTCGCGGACATGGTGGGTGACGACGACATCTCCGGGTGAGACCCGGTTCCGGTAGGCCGCCGCGGGCGATTTCGAGCGCCGTCGCAGTGGCCCCTTCGTCGTTCCCTTTTCCCTGTCTTCCGTCCCGGGCAGAGGTCCGTCTCCTGCCCCTCGGCTCCACGAGGTCGTCTCCATGTCCGACGCCGTCCTGCGCTGCTCCCACCTGTCCTTCTCCTGGCCCGACGACACCCCCGTCTTCGAGGACCTGTCGTTCACCGTGGGCGCCGGCCGCACGGGTCTCGTGGCCCCCAACGGGGCCGGCAAGTCCACCCTGCTCAAGCTGATCGCCGGAGAACTGCGGCCCACCGCGGGCTCCGTGACGGTCTCCGGGGTCCTCGGCCATCTGCCGCAGACCCTCCCCCTGACGGGCGGCCTCACCGTCGCCGAGGTCCTCGGCGTCGACGCCGTGATCCGGGCCATCGACGCCGTCGAGTCCGGGGACGTGGCCGAGGAGCACTTCACGGCCATCGGCGACGACTGGGACATCGAGGAACGCACCCGCGCCCAGCTCGACCGCCTGGGCCTGGGCGGCCTCGCCCTGGACCGGCGGCTGAGCACGCTCAGCGGCGGTCAGGTCGTCTCCCTCGGACTCGCCGCCCAGCTGCTGAAGCGGCCCGACGTCCTGCTGCTCGACGAGCCCACCAACAACCTCGACGTGGCCGCCCGGAGCAGGCTCCACGACGTGCTCACGGACTACAACGGCTGTCTGCTGCTGGTCAGCCACGACCGGGAGCTGCTCGACCGCATGGAGCGCATCGCCGAACTCGACCGCGGTGAGCTGCGCTTCCACGGCGGCAACTTCACCGCGTACGAGGAGGCCGTGCGGGCCGAGCAGGAGGTCGCCGAGAAGAACGTCCGCAACGCCGAACAGGAGCTGAAGCGCGAGAAGCGGGAACTGCAGCAGGCCCGCGAGCGCGCCGACCGCCGGGCGAGCAACGCCGCCCGCAACCTCAAGAACGCCGGGCTCCCCCGCATCTTCGCCGGCAACATGAAGCGCGGGGCCCAGGAGTCCGCGGGCCGGGCGGGTCAGACCCACGCCGGCCGGGTCGGTGAGGCGAAGGCACGGCTGGACGAGGCGGAGCGGTCGCTGCGCGAGGAACAGCGCATCACGCTGGACCTGCCGGAGACCGACGTCCCCGCGGGACGCACCCTCTTCCTCGGTCAGGGGCTCAGGATCCGGCTCGGCGAGCGGGAGGTGTTCGCCGGGGCGGGCGTCGACCTGACGGTCCGGGGACCCGAGCGCATCGCGCTGACCGGGTCCAACGGCGCGGGCAAGAGCACGCTGCTGCGGCTGCTCAACGGCGACCTGGAGCCGGAGGGCGGCAACCTCAGGCGCGCCGACGGGCGCGTCGCATATCTCTCCCAGCGGCTCGACCTGCTGGACGAGGAGCGCACCGTCGCCGAGAACTTCGCCGCCTACGCCCCTCACCGCCCGGAGGCCGAGCGGATGAACCTCCTCGCGCGCTTCCTCTTCCGGGGTGCCCGCGCCCACCTGCCCGTCGGTCTGCTCTCCGGCGGCGAGCGGCTGCGGGCCACCCTGGCCTGCGTCCTGTGCGCGGAACCGGCCCCGCACCTGCTCCTCCTGGACGAGCCGACGAACAACCTCGACCTGGTCGGCGTGGGCCAGCTGGAGAGCGCCCTGAACTCCTACCGGGGCGCTTTCGTGGTCGTCAGTCACGACCGGCGGTTCCTGCGCGAGATCGGCGTCGACCGCTGGCTGCGGCTGGCCGACGGCGAGCTGACGGAGACGGGGGCCGCCGAGGAGTAGCACACGGCGGGGCCAGACCTCCCGGGTGCCGCGGGGTCCGTTTGCGATCGGGGGGTGCCGGGCGGCAGGCTGCCGGTGTGGCCACTTTGCTGATCGTGCATCACACGCCGTCGCCGAACTGCCAGGCGATGCTGGAGTCCGTCGTGTCCGGGGCGACCGCGCCCGAGATCGAAGGGGTGCGGGTGGTCCGGCGGGCGGCCCTGGCGGCCACGGCCGTCGACGTGCTGGAGGCGGACGGCTTCCTGCTGGGCACCCCGGCCAACCTGGGCTACATGTCGGGTGCGCTCAAGCACTTCTTCGACCAGGTCTACTACCCCTGCCTGGACGAGACGCGCGGCCGCCCCTTCGGCTACTACGTGCACGGGGGCAGCGACACCACGGGCGCGGTGCGCGGCATCGAGTCGGTCACGACCGGCCTCGGCTGGCAGCGCGCGGCACCCGCGGTGAACGTGGCCGGTGAGCCCGGCAAGGCAGACTTGCAGGCCTGCTGGGAGCTGGGGGCCACCCTCGCCGCCGGTCTGATGGACGACTGAGCCCGCGCCGGGTGGCCGCTCGCAGTGGCTGCTTCCCTAGCCCGGCAGTGTGCCCAGGAAGCGGACGTGCGGGCGGTCGGCCGGGCCGGGGCGGGTGATCTCCGCTTCGACCCGGTAGACCTTCGCGACCAGGTCCGTCGTCAGGACCTGTGCCGGTGGGCCGCAGGCCACGACCCGTCCCTCCGCGAGGACGACGAGGTGGTCGCAGTACATGGCGGCGAGGTTGAGGTCGTGCAGGGCGACGACGCTGGTGACGGGCAGGGCGGCGACCAGGGCCAGCACGTCCAGCTGGTGCTGGACGTCCAGGTGGTTGGTCGGTTCGTCGAGCAGGAGTTCACGCGGCTCCTGGGCGAGGGCGCGGGCGATCTGGACGCGCTGGCGTTCGCCGCCGGAGAGGGTGTGCCAGAGGCGGTCGGCGTGGTCCGTCAGACCGGTGCGGTCCAGGGCGTCCGTGACCGCCCCCTCGTCGGCCGCCGACGCCGGTGTCCAGGCGCGGCGGTGCGGGATGCGGCCGAGCCGGACGACGTCCCGGACCGTCAGTTCCACCTGGGTGTCCGTCTGCTGTTCCACCACGGCCACGCGCCGGGCGACGTCCCGGCGGCCCACCCGGTCCAGGGGGCGTCCGTCGAGGGTGACGCGGCCCGCGGTCGGGGCGAGCACGCCGGCGAGCAGCCGCAACAGGGTGGACTTGCCGGAGCCGTTGGGACCGAGCAGGCCCGTCATGGCGCCGTCGCGCGGGCTCAGGTCGACGCCGTCCAGGATCAGGCGGCCACCGGTGGTGCGGGAGACCCGCTCGGCGTTCAGGGTCACCGTGTCCTCCGGGTGCGGTACAGCACGAGCACGAAGGCCGGCACACCGATCAGCGAGGTCACCACTCCCACCGGGACCTCCTGGGGTTCCAGGACGGTACGGGCCAGGGTGTCGACCCACACCAGGAACACGGCACCGGCGAGCGCGCAGACCGGCAGCAGCCGGGCGTGTCCGGGACCGGTGAGCGCCCGTACCGCGTGCGGCAGCACCAGCCCGACGAAGCCGATCGCGCCCGCCGAGGCCACCAGGGCGGCGGTGAGCAGAGCGGTGGCGCACAGCAGCACCAGCCGGGTGCGGGCCACGTGGACGCCGAGCGCGGTCGCCGCGTCCTGGCCGAAGGCGAAGGCGTCCAGCGTCCTGGCGTGACCGAGGCACACGGCCAGGACCAGCACCAGGACCGCCGTGCCGGTCCACACGTCGCTCCAGCCCGCGCCGCCGAGCGAGCCGAGCAGCCAGAACAGCACGCCGCGGGTGGTCTCGGCGTCGGCGGCGGTCATGACCACGAAGGAGGTGAGCGCCGAGAACAGCTGCATCGCCGCCACGCCCGCGAGCACCACCCGGTCCGTGGTGCCGCCGAGGCTGTGGCTGAGCAGCATCACCAGCGCGAAGGAGCAGACCGCCCCGACGAACGCCCCGCCGGAGACGGAGAGCGCGCCGCCTCCCACGCCGAGCACGACGACCAGGACGGCGCCGGTCGAGGCACCGGAGGAGACGCCGAGGACGAAGGGGTCGGCGAGCGGGTTGCGCAGCAGGGACTGGAGCACGGCCCCGCAGACGGCGAGTCCCGCGCCGCACACCGCGGCGAGGAGGGTACGGGGCAGCCGCAGGTCCCAGACGATGCCGGCGCGGATCGGGGAGACGTCCCCGGCGGTGGTGCCGGCCCCGAGGTGGGCGGCGATCACGGACCACACGTCGGCGACGCCGATGTCCGCGGGGCCGATGGTGACGGCGACGGCCACGGAGGCGCACAGGGCGAGGGTTCCGGCCGCCGCCCACCCGAGGGCGCCGCGCGGTGCGCGTATGCCGGGGACGGGGGCCGTCCGGCTCGCGGACGTCACTGGGCGAGTCCGAACCCGCGCAGGGCCGCCGCCACCTGTTCCACGCCCTCGACGGTGCGGATGGTGGGGTTCATGGCCTGTCCGCTGAGCAGCACGTAGCGTTTCTCGCGGACCGCGGTCATGTTCCTGGTCACGGGGTCGGACTCCAGGAACTCGATCTTCTTCGCGGCCGTCTCGGCCGTCTGGGACCTGCGGGTGAGGTCGCCGAGGACCAGGACGTCGGGGTCCCGGTCGGCGACGGTCTCCCAGCCGACCTGCGGCCACTCCTCGTGGGTGTCGTCCATGGCGTTCCGGGCGCCGACCGCATGGGTGATGACGCCGGGGGCGCCGCAGCAGCCCGCCAAGTAGGGCGAGGTGGAGTTGGCGAACCAGTACATGAGAGTGACGCCGGAGGCGTCGATGCCGGATGTCGCCTTGTCGACCCTGGACCGGAGGTCGGCGACGAGTTTCTCGCCGCGCTGCTCGACGCCGAAGAGGCGGGCCAGGTCGCGGACTTCGCGGTAGACGGTGTCCATGGACAGGGGTTCGTTCCGGACGCCGTCGCCGTCGCCGCTGTTGTCCTTGCCGGCGCAGTCGGACGGGGACAGGTAGGCGGGCACACCGAGTTTCGTGAACCGTTCGCGGGTGGCCACGCCGCCGGTGCCGAGCGTGGAGGCGAAGGAGGCGGCGACGAAGTCGGGTTCGGCGTCCAGGACCGTCTCGAAGGACGGCATGTCGTCGGCGAGCCGGGGGACATCGGCGTTCGCCTTCTCCAGTCCCTTCATGACCGGGTCGGTCCAGGTGGCGGTGCCCGCCATACGGTCGGCGAGGCCGAGCGAGAGCAGGATCTCCGTCGTGCCCTGGTTGAGGGAGACGGCCCGGCGCGGGGGCGCGTCGACCCGGACGTCGTGCCCGCAGTCACGGACGGTGCGCGGGTAACCGACCGCGTCGGACTCCGCGGCCGAGTCGTCGGTGCCGGCACCGGACCCGCAGCCGGAGATCAGCAGGGCGCCGGACAGGAACAGGACGGGGCCGCGCAGGGCGCGCCGGGAAAGGAGGAGTCGCCGGGGGCCGACGGGGCGTGCTGCTGGCAAGGAAGGATCCTCTGGCGTCGAGGGCTCATGCGCGAAGCCCGTCCGTACGATGCGGCCCGCGCCGCACGCGGCGCGGGTGCCAGCAGGTCTTCGGACTCGGGATCGACCGGACGGGACGCCTTCCCGGACGGCGTACGCCGCCCAGTGGCCCGTGTCCCGCCCGTCCCCCTCACCGCTGCGCGTCAGTTCCGGATTCGCACCGGATTCCCTGACCCACCAGGTGGGTTCGACTGGCTTGCGCAAGCTACCACAGGGTCATCGCCCCGCCGGGGGACGGGCCACTGCCCGACCCGCTCCCCCGGCCCTCGGGCCGCCACGCCCGCCCGCGCGTCAGCTCTTCGGCATGAGGACGGTGTCGATGACGTAGACGTTGGCGTTGGCGGTCTTCACGTTGCCGCAGACGACCTTGGCGGAGTCGTTGACCTTGTAGGACTCGTCCGAGCCCGCGGTGGTCAGCTCGGACTTCTGCAGCGTCTCGAAGGAGCCCTTCTCCAGGTCCTTCGGCGCGAGCTTCTGGCCGACGACGTGGTAGGTCAGGATGTCGGTGAGCATCGCCTTGTCGCCCAGGACCTTGTCCAGGTCGGCCTTCGGGATCTTGGCGAAGGCGTCGTTGGTCGGCGCGAACACGGTGATGTTCTCGGCGTTGTTGAGCGTGTCGACCAGACCGGCCTTCTTGACCGCCGTCACCAGCGTGGACAGGGCCGGGTTGTTCGAGGCGGCCGTGGCGACCGGGTCCTTGGCCATGCCGTCGAACGAACCGGCACCCTCCTTCGGCACCGTGGAGCAGGCAGGGCCGAACGGCTCGTCGGAGTCCGTCATGCCGCCGGAGGTGTCGGACGACTGGTCGTCGCTCGCCGCGGGAGCCGAGGAGGCGGCCTGGGCGGAGTCCGAGGAGCCGCTGTCGCCGTCGTCGGAACAGGCGGCCAGGGACAGGGGCAGGACGGCGGCCGCGACGACGGCGACGGCGGAACGACGGATACGGGCGTTCATGGAGAATCTCCCTGAAAACGGGCAGCGCGAGGACTGCGTCGATACGCAGTGGCGCTGCGGGGTGATGGTGCGGAGCTGACGTGGTGTGCGGCGGGCCGCCGAGTACGCGGTGCCGTTACGTGGTGGCCGGGCGACCCGGGTCCGGGGTCAGCCGGCGGTTCGCTGTCGGCGCGGTCTTGGTTCTTCCCTCACACGGGGAATCCGGAGCGGGCACCGTTCCGGATTGGTTCCTCACCCGATCGAGTGAGGAAGTCTCGGCGTCGGTGAGGGCCGGTCAGAACGGCGTCGCGGCCCGCAGGATGAGGAACATCGTGACGGCCGCGTTCGCGGACGACATCGCCGATACGGCGGTTCCGGCGGCCGCCGCCCACGCCGCCAGGCCCACCGAGGTGAACACCGGGGGCCAGGTGCGGACTGCGGGAGCGGGCCCCAGCAGGGCCGCCACCCGGCGGGGCACCGGGCCGGGCGCCGCGAGGCCGGCGAGGGTGGCGAGGGTGGCGACAGGGGTGCCGCGGGAGACGAGCGCAGCCTTGCCGATCGCGGTCGCCACCGCACGGCGGTCACCGACCGCCCGTGCGGCCGCCTCGTCCGCCCACCGCTCCGCCGTGTAGGACACGGCCGTCCGCAGGGGGCGCAGGAACGGGTTGGCCAGCGCGGCGAGCCGGACGGCGAGCAGGAAGCGGTGGTGCCGGGCGGCGAGGTGGGCGCGCTCGTGGGCGAACAGGGCGCGCCGCTCCCCCGGTTCGAGGCAGTCGAGCAGGGCCGTACTCACCACGACCCGGTCCCGGCGTCCGCCCGGCAGCGCGTACGCGTAGGGCACGTCGTCCGGAAGCACGGCCACCCCGGTGCCCGGCAGCCCGGCCAGCGCGCGGTGGGCGCGGCGGCGCACCCTGCCGTGCCGCCACAGGGCCCGCGCCGAGGCCGCGACCACCAGGCAGAGCGCGGGAATGGCCGCCTTGCCGACGACCTCGTCGTAGGGCACCGCGGCCCGCACCTCGGGGTCCGACCAGCCGTCGGGCAGCGGGTTGCCGGGCAGCTGGGCGGTGCCGACCACCATCACCAGGGCCAGGCACACGGTGCTGCACAGGGCCATCACGGCGGCGACGGCGGTGAGCAGCCCGGTCGCGGTCCGCGGGTGCAGGTGCTGCTCGGCGAGCCTGGCGATCGGCCATGCCGTCAGCGGCAGGACCAGGGGCAGGAAGACGAAGACCCCCATGCGGTGTCAGCCGTCCTCCGCGGCGCGCGCGTGCCCGAGCAGGTCGCGCAGCAGCCGCTCGTCGTCGGGGTCGAGGCCCGTGACGAAGCTGGCCAGTACCGCTTCCCGGTCACTCTCGGCGTCCAGCACCTTGCGCATCTTCCGCGCGGCCAGGCCCGCCTGGTCCGAGGCGGGCGTCCAGGCGAAGGACCGGCCCGCGCGCTCGCGGCTGACGGCGCCCTTCTCGAGCAGCCGGGTCAGGATCGTGATCACCGTGGTGTAGGCGAGGTCGCCGCCGAGGCGTTCCTGCACCCAGCCGGCCGTCGCGGGCCCGTCCGCCTCGCGCAGCACGGCCAGCACCAGCGCTTCCAGCTCACCCTGGCCCCGCCGCCGCGGACGCCGGTCATCCGTCACGGCCCGCCTCCTTCCGCCGCCGATCGTCTTCCGGGCGACATCGTATAGAAGGCTTTCTTCTACAGTGTTGTAGATTATCGGGAGAGGCATACGGAACACTGAACACGGAACGCAGCGGACGCGACGAAGGAGAACGCAGTGGGAGTTTCCCTGGCCAAGGGCGGCAACGTCTCGCTCAGCAAGGAGGCGCCCGGCCTGACCGCCGTACTGGTCGGTCTGGGATGGGACGTGCGCACCACGACCGGCACCGACTACGACCTCGACGCCTCCGCGCTGCTCCTCGACGCGTCGGGCAAGGTGCTCTCGGACGGGCACTTCGTCTTCTACAACAACCTCACCAGCCCGGACGGCTCGGTCGAGCACACCGGGGACAACCTCACCGGCGAGGGCGAGGGCGACGACGAGGCGGTCAAGGTGAACCTCGCCGCGGTCCCGGCCGAGGTGGACCGGATCGTCTTCCCGGTGTCCATCCACGATGCGGAGAACCGCGGCCAGAGCTTCGGCCAGGTGCGCAACGCCTTCATCCGGGTGGTCAACCAGGCGAACAACCAGGAACTCGCCCGCTACGACCTGTCCGAGGACGCCTCGACCGAGACCGCGATGGTCTTCGGCGAGCTGTACCGGCACGGCGCCGAGTGGAAGTTCCGGGCGGTCGGGCAGGGCTACGCCTCGGGCCTCGCGGGCATCGCCGCGGACTTCGGCGTCAACGTCTGACGACCGCCCCCTTCCCCGGGCCCCGAGGCGGGCCCGGTGGAGTCGGTGGTCAGTGGTCAGCGGTCAGTGGTGCAGCAGCCGGGCCCGCCACCGGTGGCCGCGGTGGTGTCGAGACGGCAGAAGCAGGACGCCTCGACCGGCACGTCCGCCAGCGCGGTGGCGAGCCTCAGCTGCCGTGCCACGATCCGCGCCTCCCCCGTCCTGCCCAGCCGCACCAAGCACTCGTGCAGTCCGTGCAGGGCCCAGACGTTGTTCGGGTGCTGGAGCGGGCGGGGCAGGGTGTCGTCCAGGCCCAGGTCGGCCCGGTAGACCGCCTCGGCCTCGGCGATCCGGCCCTGTTCCAGGAGCAGGGCACCGTAGGCGTGCCGGGTGGGCTGCATCCAGCCCCAGGGTTCGTCGTAGGGGAGACTGTCGTCCAGCTCGATCGAGCGCTCCAGGGCGGCGAAGGCGGCGGCGTGGTCGCCCCTGCGGTACTCCAGTTCGCCGTCGAGCATGGCCGAGGCGATGGCGAGGATATCGGCACAGGTGTTGTTGAAGAGCGTGCGGGACTCGGGCACACTCTCGACCGCCGCCCGGAACAGCTCGCGTTCGGTCTCGGCCTCCGCGACCCGGCCGGTGGCCGAGAGGGCGACGCCGCGGGCGTAGTGCAGCATCGCGGTCGTCACGCAGTACAGCCGGGGGTCGGCCGGCCGGGGCAGCGCGAGGATGTCCGCCCAACGGCCGAACCGGATCAGGACGTGCACCCGCATGGCCGGGAAAGCCTCCAGCCAGTCGGCCATCGGCGGACTCTCCACCCGCAGCAGTTCCTCGGGAACGGACGCCTCCAGGCGGGCCGCGGTGTCGAGGGCGACCTCGTACTGCCCCAGGAACATCGCCCCGTAGATCCTGAAGTGGTAGTTGTGGGCGCGGTAGAGGGTGTAGAAGTTCATCGCCCCCGACCGGGCGCGGTACCTCTCGTCGGCGGCGATCGCGGCCTCGTTGTCCGACACCACACGGCGGTAGTCGCCGCACAGCACTTCGAGGTGCGACGGCATGTGCAGGAGGTGCCCGGCGTCCGGGACCAGGCCGCGCAGCCGGTCGGCGACCGTGAGGGCGGCCTCGGGGGTGGGCGACATCTCCATCAGGTGGACGTAGAGGTGCAGGACGCCGGGGTGGTCGCGGCCTCCGTCGGCGGCCAGGGCGCGGTCCAGCACCTCCTTGGCCGCCAGGGTGCGCGCACCCTCCGCGGGCAGCCCGGTGCGCAGGTCCCACAGCTGCCAGGGGGTCAGGTTCATCAGGGCGTCCGCGTAGAGGGCGGCCACGTCCAGGTCGTCGCGGGCCAGTTCGTACACGGCGCGCATGCTGTCGGCGTACGGCGCGTTCCACACCGAGCAGTCCTCGACGGCGCTCGCCTGCGGGTAGCGTGCGCGCAGGGCGCCGATGAGGGCACGTTCGACCGGGGTGGCCCGGCCGGCCAGCTCGTGGGCGCGTTCGACGGCGGCGTGGGTGCGGTCGACGGTCCGGGTCAACTCCTCGGCGTCGAAGGCCTCCCACGGCTTGTTGTAGTTGGGGCCGAGCGCGTGGGCGATGCCCCAGTGGGCCATGGCGCAGTCCGGGTCCGTGGCGGCGGCGGCCTCGAAACAGGCGACCGCCTCCTCGTGGTGGAAGGCGTACGTCCACACCAGCCCACGGTCGAACCACCGCTGGGCGTCGGGCGACGAGGTCGTCACCGGGCGCCCGTGGCCGCCCAGGTCGTAGTAGTCCATGAGGGGACGTATACCGCACCCGGGAACGGACGCGGAGCACTTCGGCGGACGGCCGCACGACCGGTGTCCGGGACGACCGCCTCGAAGTCACCGGCCGAACCGTGGACGACGGCGGTGCCGCTCCAAGCCCGGCTCAAGAGCCACTTCCCGACGGGTGGGCGGGGGGCGTCCCCCGCCCACCCCTCGTCATGCCGGTGGCGCAGGTGTCACCGCGCATGCCGCCTGGAACGGATCAGCAGCACACATCCACCGGCGAAGAGCACGCCGCCGACCGCCGCGGGCCACAGGCCGAGCCCGGAACCCGTCTCGGCGAGTCCGCCCTGAGCCTGCGGTGCGGGCGCCGTACCGGCGCCGTCGCCACCGTTGCCGGTGGTGCCGGTGTTGTCGGTGTTGTCGGTGTTGCCGGTGTTGCCGGTGTTGCCGGTGTTGCCGGTGGTTCCGGTGGTTCCGGACGTCTCGGCCGCGGCCGTGGCGCCGCTCACGTCGTCCGGGGTGCCGGCGGCAGGCGTCGTCGCGGCCCTGGGTTCGGCGCTCGCGGAGGCGGCGGCGCCCCGGTCCTGGGCCGGGGGCGCCGGCTTCTCCCCGCCGGTGCGCCCCTCGTTCGGCTCCTCGTTCGGCTTCTCGTTCTGGCCGGGGGCCGCGGGTGCCGAGGCCGTGGCGGTCTGCTCGGCCGGGGGCTCGGCGATCTGACCGCCGCCGTCGCCGCCGGGCTGCTCCTCGCCGTCGCCCGGCTCGGACCCCGGGGGTGTGTCCGGGCCGCACGCGCGGCCGGAGTTGATGCACTCGACCAGCTCGCGCATCAGGTCCTCGTCGAAGACGTTGATGAAGTCGCTGTGGTCGGTGACCGGCTTGTGCAGCTGCTCGGGGAAGGAGTCCACGGCGAACAGCGGCACGGTCCTGCCCCCGTCCTCCAGGCTGGGCGCGGCCACGTCGTAGACGACCCGCTGCACCAGGCGCGGAACGGCCCGGAACCCCTCCGGGCAGCTGCCGTCGGCGGCGGCGAAGGCCATGTGCGTACGGTGGTTGGCGCTGTCGATGTTGCGGCCGTCCCAGCAGCTCTGGAAGGTGAAGGTGCGCACCACGTCGCTGCCCGAGGGGCAGAGCGGGTACTTGTCCTTCAGCTGCCGGTCCTCGAAACCGGTGCAGCTCCAGGAGGCGTTCGCGTTGGTGTCGCCGTTGACGAACGCCTTGGCGTCGCCGGTGATGATGCGCAGCAGCCGCGGCATCTCCGTGACCTTGCCCCGCTCGTTGCCCTCGAACGTGAGGGTGACCTCGGCCGGCGTGACGATCTCGCCCGCGTTGCCCTCGATGCCGCCACCGGGAGACTGCGCGTCCTGTTCGGCGGTGCCGTTCTGGAGCCGCAGCACGGGCCAGTAGTACGAGGACTTGTCGCCCTGGTCGGCGCAGGTGGTGTCGCCGGCCGCCAGGTCCTCGTCACTGGCGAAGGCGTCGTTGGCCTGGTTGCCGACGTAGTCGTGGAAGTGGTGGGCGCCGTTGCTGACGCCGGGGGCGGCGATCAGGTTGTCCGAGTTGAACAGCCCCTCGGCGTTGACGCCGCAGCTGGTCTCGAAGGAGCCGGTCGAGGCCTTCGCCTGCCGGGCCGCCTTCTTGACGTTGGGCTGGACGGACTCGATGGCGGCGTAGTCCGCCGCCACGGGGCCGTTGCCTGCCTGTCCGCCGTTGCCGGGTGGCTGCTGCCCGTCACCGGGCGGCTCTTCGTCCTTGTCGCCTTGCTCCTGCCCCTGCCCCTGCCCCTGCCCCTGCCCCTGCTCCTGCTCCTGCGGGTTCGGGCTGCCGCTCTCCGCGTCCGCCGACGCGATCTCGGTGCGGCGCAGGCTGCACTCGGCCAGGGTGTCCAGGCCCTCGGGGCGGTCCGCGACCTTGTCGAGGGCGGCGGCGATGCGCTCGATCGTCGCCGCGCGCTCCTTCCGCAGCGGGTCGAGGATCGCGCCCTCGTCGAGGGTGCCGTCGTCCGCGGTGCGGGCGGCGTCCTGGAGGCCGCGGTAGGCGGCGGCGATCTGCTCGTCGAGGTGGGCGAGTTCGGTGTCGACCTCCGGCCTGGCCTGCTCCGGAACGGCCGTGAGCCGTTCGGTCAGGTCCGGGCAGTCGACGGTGGCCGCGACTCCGGAACTGCCCAGGGGGACGGCGGCGTTGCCGGACTCCGTCGCGGAGGCGAAGACGTTCACGGCCACCAGGCCGCCGCCCCCCAGTATCAGCGCGACCGCTCCGAAGGTCGCGCGCCGTGCCCCGGTCGGGCGTCTGCGCCTGTTGTGTCCCAAGGCGTGCTCCTGTGTCGTGGCGGACTCGGACGTGAAATGCCCCCGGCTCCATACGGAGTCGGGGGCCGGAGCGTTCAAGTGCCGCTGGAATTCTCAGGTTTCCCTCACGTCACGGGCGCAGGACCAGCCGGATCGGGTTGCCCTCCTTCTTCTCCAGCCGGGCGACCGCCTCGGCGGCCTCGGCGAGCGGCAGCACCCCGCTCACGGACGCGGAGAAGTCCAGCCGCCCGCCTTGGATCAGCCGCAGGAGCTGCGGCAGGGCCACCGGCATGTCGGAGCCGTAGTGGCCGAGGATGCGCTGCTGGAGGTAGCTGAAGCGGGTCCCGTCCGTGACGGTGAGCGGCTTGTCGGTCAGGCCCACCAGGACCAGCCGCCCCTTGGGCGCGAGGACGGAGACGGCCTGCTCCCGCACGGGCGGCACGCCCGCGAAGTCGAAGGCGGCGGCGAGTCCTAGGCCCGCGGTCGCCGCACGGACGGTCCGGCGCAGCTCGGGGTCGGCGGAGTCCAGGGCGAGGTCGGCGCCGGCCGCCAGGGCACGTTCGCGGGCGACGGGGCTCGGGTCGACGGCCACCACCGGGCAGGCACCGATCGCGCGGAGCAGTTGCACGGCATGGACGCCGAGCCCGCCGACACCCCACACGCCGACCGCTTCGGCGGGCCGGACCGCCCCGCTCTCGGTGATCGCGCCCCACGGGGTGGACACCGCGTCCGGGATGATCGCGCCCTGCTCGAAGGGGATGGTGTCGGGCAGCGGTGTCATGGCGTCGGCGGCGGAGAGGGCGTACTCGGCCCAGCCGCCGTCGTAGTCGACGCCGCGGGTGTAGGTGACGCCGTCCCGCGACTCACCGGCGTGCAGCACGACCCGCTGCCCCGGCGACCAGGCGGTGACGCCCGCCCCGGTCTCGGCGACGGTGCCGGAGACCTCGTGGCCGAGGGTGACGGTGTCGCCCTGGAGGAGCAGCGGGGTGAGGGTGCCGTCGATCAGGTGCACGTCGGACAGGCACACGCCGGCCGCCTCGACCTTGACCAGCACCTCCCCCGGGCCGGGCTGCGGGCGGGGCACCTCTTCGAGCCGCAGGGTGCGGCTCGGGACGTGCAGGCGGGCGGCGAGCATCTGCGCCATGACAGGACCTCCTCGGTGCGGCGACCCCGGACGGTCTCAGCGATCCATCGCAGGTCGACTTGCGTTAACCGTACACCTAACGCAGGGCGACTTGCTTTACGCTGGTCCGATGAACTCACCGGAACCGGTCGTCCCGCCCCTGCGCCGCCGCGGGGAGCGGATGCGGCGGGCCGTGCTGGCCGCCGCGGTGGACCTGCTGGCGAGCGAGGGCCTGGCGGGCGCGACGGTCGGCGCCGTGGCCCGCGCGGCCGGGGTGCACGAGACTTCCGTGTACCGGCGGTGGGGCACGCGCGAGAACCTGATCCTGGACGCGCTGACCACGGAACTGGACGCCGCGCTGCCGGTCCCGGACACCGGGCGGGTCCGGGACGACCTGCTGGTGTTCTTCTCCGCGCTGGCCCTCCTCCTCGACACCGCGCAGGGCCGGGCGCTGCTGCGGCTGAGCGTCGAGCGCGACGACACCCTGGAGGACCGGCGCGGCCCCTACTGGAGCGAGCGGCTGGACCGTGCCCTGGTGATGGTCCGGCGGGGCGTCGAACGGGGCGAGCTGGCCGCGGACACCGACCCCGGGCTGCTGATCGAGGCGGTCAGCGGGCCGCTGTTCGTGCGGGTGCTGCTCAGCGGGGCGCCGCTGGACGACGTACTCGTCGGGGGGCTGGTGGACCTGGCCCTGGACGGGGCCCGTCCGCGGTGAGCGCCCCGGCCCCCGCCGGTCGGTGAGGTGAGCGCCCGGATCGGGGGAACCCGGTGGTCCGCACGGGCGCGGGTGCGCCGAGGACGGAGGAACCATGGACGACAGCAGGCCCCTCGCCCTGGTCACCGGGGCGTCCAGCGGCATCGGGTACGAACTCGCCGCGCTGTTCGCGGAGCACGGCCACGACCTCGTGGTCAACGCCGAGGACGAGCGGCTGGAGCACGCCGCCCAGCGGCTGCGGGAGACCGACGTGGCGGTACGGGCGGTGCGCGCGGACCTCAGGACCCCCGAGGGCGTGGACCACCTGGTCGCCGCCCTCACCGGACTCACCGTGGACGTGGCGGCCCTCAACGCCGGGGTGGGGCAGGGCGGCGCCTTCGTCGACACCGACCTCGCGGACGACCAGTCCGTCATCGACCTCAACGTGACCTCGACCGTGCGGCTCACCAAACCCCTGCTGCGGGACATGGTGGCGCGCGGGGTCGGGCGGCTCATGTTCACGTCGTCGGTCGCGGCCACGATGCCGGGCTCCTTCCAGTCGGTCTACAACGCGTCGAAGTCGTTCGTGCAGTCCTTCGCGCAGGCCCTCCAGGAGGAGGTCGCGGACACCGGGGTCACGGTCACCTCCTTCATGCCGGGGCCGACGGAGACCGACTTCTTCCGGCGGGCCGGCATGGCGGACACCAAGGTCGGCACCATGGCGAAGGACGACCCGGCGCAGGTCGCCCGGCAGGCGTTCGACGCCGTCATGAAGGGCCGCGGGAAGCTGGTCACCGGCTCGGCGAGGACCAAGGCCCAAGGGGTGGCGGACAAGGTGCTGCCGGACCGCGTCAAGGCGGCCGTTCACCGCCGGATGGCCGAACCGGGCACGGCGCGGGACGCCGACGACCGCTAGCACGTCCGGTGGGGCCCGTCGCCCGAAGGGCCCCTTGTGGGCCGCTCGCTCCCGGTGGAACGATGCCCGGGCACCGGCTCACCGCACCGAAGGGACCGCCGTGACCGACGACCGGGGACGCCCACGGGCCGCCGCCGCGTTCGACGCGCTGGGCGCCGAGTACGAGAAGGCGTTCGCCGGGTCGAAGACGCACCGCCACTCACTGGAGTGGCTGCTGGCGCGGCTCGCGCCGGGCAGCCGGGTGCTGGACGTGGGCAGCGGCACGGGACGGCCCACCGCCGAGACACTCGCGGAGGCCGGACACGAGGTGCTGGGCGTCGACGTCTCCCCGGTCATGGTGGAGCTGGCCGCACGGCAGGTGCCGACCGCCACCTTCCGGTGCGCCGACATCCGCGACGTACCCCTGGCGGACACCTCGTTCGACGCCGTCTGCGTGTACTTCTCCCTGCTCCAGCTGGACCGGGAGGAGCAGACGGACCTCGTACGGCACCTGGTGCGGCTGCTGAAGCCCGGTGGGTACCTGGTCCTGGCCACCGTGCCGCTGGACGTGGAGGACGTCGACGCCACCTTCATGGGCCAGCCGGTGCGCGTGACCAGCTTCCCCGCACAGGGACTGATCACCCTGGCCGAGGAGTCCGGCCTGGAGGTGCTGGCGCAGGAGGCGTCGATGTTCACCCCGGCCCACCCGGACGCCCGGCCGGAGCCGCACCTCTTCCTGCACTGCCGGCGCACGGGGCAGCCCCGGATGGGGTAACTGCGCACGCGGGGACCGGGCTCACCCGGTCACAGTGGGCACATGACCGAACCTGGCGAGCGACGGCGCCGCACCACTTCCACGACCACGCGCGAGCGTGACGTGCGGGACGCCCGGGACGCCGCCCGACGCGCCGCCGACGCCCTGTCCGAGCTGATCCGGCACCACCTCGAAGGGGTTTCCGCGGTGTGCCGGAGCGAGGGCGGCGGGTGGATCGTCCACGTGGACGTGCTGGAGGTGGCCCGCATCCCCGACACCACCAGTCTGCTCGCCACCTACGAGGTCGAGCTGGACCCGGCGGGCGACCTGGTCCAGTACCGCAGGATCGCGCGCTACCGGCGTGGTGCCCAGGACCAGTGAGCGGGCCGTGCGGCCCGCGCCCGGAAGGACCCCCGCATGATCACCTACGACGACGAGGTCGTCTGCGCGCCCCGCGCCGGCACCCTCTACGACGTCCTCGAACTCATCCTCGACCGCGGCATGGTGATCGACGTCTTCGTGCGCGTCTCCCTGGTCGGCATCGAGATCCTCAAGGTGGACGCGCGCATCGTGGTCGCGAGCGTCGACACCTATCTCCGGTTCGCCGAGGCCTGCAACCGGCTGGACCTGGAGCACGACGTGCGGTCCAAGACCGTGCCCGAGCTGTTCGGCGGTCCGGTGGCCAAGACCGTGGGCAAGGCCGGCGCCCGGCGGACGGCACGCTCCCTGACCGACAAGGTGCGCGACGTCCTCGCGCCCGAGCCCGAGCACGAGGAGGAGCTGGAGGCGGCGGAGGACCGTCCCCGCGCACGCGCGGAGCGCGGCAGGAGCGCGCAGCGGCCCCGCAGCCGACCCGCCGCGCGCCCCCGTGACGAGGACGACCGCCCCCGTTCCCGCCCCCGCCGACGCACCGAGGAGGAGGACCGATGACCGCGCCCACCACCACCGGCACGACCGGCACCGCCGAGGCACCGGCGCCCGCTCCCAAGGCCCTGTACGTCTACGGCATCGCCCCCGCCGGGATCAGCTCCCCCCGCTCCCCGGGCGTCGACGGCGCCCCGGTACGGCTGCTGAGCGGGTCCGGTCTGTGCGCCGCGGTGTCCGACGCGCCCCCGCGGCTGCGGCCCAGGCGCCGTGACCTGCTGGCCCACCAGGCCGTCCTGGACGAACTCGCGGCCCAGGGGCCGGTGCTGCCCATGCGGTTCGCGGTCCTCAGCCCTCGGCCCGACACCCTGCTCTCCCAACTGCGCTCGGACGCCACTCACTTGACGGCCCAGCTCGACGGCGTACGCGGGTGCGTGGAGTTCAACGTCAAGGGGACGGTGGTGCCCGGCCACTTCGCCGATCTGGTACGCCGGGACGACAAGCTGCGCGGCCTGGCCCTGCGGACCCGGCGGCGGCCCGACTACGAGGCCAACGTCCGGCTGGGCGAGGCGATCGCCCTCGGGGTGCGCCGCGAGGCACGGCGCGCGGCCCGGGAGGTCCTCGACCGGCTGGCCCCGCTCGCCGTGCGCACGGCCGGGGGCACGACCGACGACGAGCAGGTGCTCAGCGCCTCGTTCCTGCTGCGTTCGGCCGACGAGGCGCGGTTCAGGGAAGCGGTGGCGGAGCGGGCCCGGGCCTGCGGGGACCGGCTGGCCCTCAGCGTGACCGGGCCCCTGCCCTGCTACAGCTTCGTCGACGCCCGCCCCACGACACCGGCCGGCCGGTGACCGCGTGGGCATCGTGAGCGGTCTCCTTCTGCTGCCCCTCGCACCGGTGCGCGGCACGGCGTGGATCGCCGACCACCTGCTTGAGGAGGCCCGGCGCCAGGCCCACGACCCACGCGCCGTACAGGCGCGGCTGGCCGCACTCAACCGGGCCCTGGACGAGGGCTCCGTCGACGAGGCGGCCTTCGAACGGGAGGAGGAGCGGCTGCTCACCCTCCTGGAACGCCCGGCCCGGCCCACCGGCCCCACGACCACCACGAACCCAGCACGGAGACGACACCTATGAACGACAGCAGGACGACCATGGCGGCTGCCGTGGCGGGCGGATATCTCCTGGGACGCACGAAGAAGGCCAAGCTCGCCTTCGCGGTCGGCTCCTACCTGGTGGGCCGACGCGTCGGCCTCTCCCCCGGCCGGGTGCTCGGCCAGGGGCTGGGCAGCCTACGACAGGCTCCGCAGTTCCAGGAGTTGAGCGACCAGGTCCGCGGCGAGCTGCTGACCGCCGGACGCTCGGCCGTCACCGCCGCGGCGAACCGCCGGCTCACCGGCCTCGCGGACAGCCTCCGCGACCGTACCGACGCGCTCACCGGTGAGGGCCGAGGGGACGACGGCAGCGACGACCACGACGACTCCTGGGACGAGGACGCCCCGGACGAGGAGGCTCCGGACGAGGACGCCTACTTCGACGAGGAGGACCGGGCGGAGGACCGGCGGCCCGCGCCGGCGCCGCCCCGCAAGTCGGCCGAGAAGGCCGCGAAGAGGCCGCCGGCCAAGAAGACGGCCAAGAAGGCAGCGAAGAAGACAGCCGCCAAGAAGGCCGTACCGGCGAAGCGGACGGCGGGCCCGGGCGACAGGCGCGGAGGTGGGCGCGGATGACCCCCGACCGGCAGGGCGACGGCGGACCGTCGCCCCTCGGCGACCTCAAGGACGCCCTGGGCGGCTACCTCTCCGCCGCGGGGCACGGCCTCGTCGGCAAGGCGGGCGACCGGATCGGGTCCCTGACGGACCGCCTGACCGAGTCCGCCGGCGGCGGCGGTTCCGACGGCGGCGGTTCCGACGGCGGCGGTTCCAGCGGTGGTGGCGGTTCCAGTGGTGGTGGCGGCTCGAAGAGCGGCGGTGGCGGCGGTTCGAAGAGCGGCGGTGGCAGCGTCAAGGCGACCAACATCGTCGAGACCGTCGACATCGGCGTCCCGCTGCGCACCGTCTACGACCAGTGGACGCAGCTCCAGGACTTCAGCGGCTTCACCAAGGGCGTTCAGAGCGTCAGCCCGCACGACGAGGTGACCTCGGACTGGACCGCCAAGATCGCCTTCTCGACCCGCAGCTGGAAGGCGACCGTCCAGGAGCAGGTCCCGGACGAGCGGATCGCCTGGACCTCGGAGGGCGCCAAGGGCAGTACCAAGGGCGTGGTCACCTTCCACGCGCTGGCGCCCCGGCTGACCCGGGTCGTCGTGGTCGTCGAGTACTACCCGGCGGGTTTCTTCGAGAAGACCGGCAACCTCTGGCGCGCCCAGGGCCGCCGGCTGCGGCTGGACCTGAAGCACTTCGCGCGGCACGTGACCCTGACGGACGGCGAGGACGTCGAGGGCTGGCGCGGCGAGATCCGCGACGGCGAGGTCGTCAAGAGCCACGAGGAAGCGCTGGAAGAGGAGGAGTACGCCGACGACTCCGACGACACGGACGACGCCGGGGACGAGTACGAGGACGACGAGGAAGGTGAGTACGACGACGAGGAGGAGCCGTATGCGGACGAGGAAGACGACGAGGACGACGAGGACGACGAACGTGCTCGCCCGCGTCGCTGACGCCGCCGCGGGGAGCAGTCGGTGACCGAACTCGACCACCGGTACCCGGCCACGGGGACGGAGCCCTACGGGCCCCCTTCCGGCAGCCTCGCCGACCTCCTCGAACGCGTCCTCGACAAGGGCATCGTCATCGCCGGCGACATCAAGATCGACCTCCTCGACATCGAACTGCTGACGATCCGGCTGCGGTTGTTCATCGCCTCCGTGGACACCGCCAAGAAGGCGGGCATCGACTGGTGGGAGACCGATCCCGCGCTGTCGTCCCGGGCCGCGCGGGACGCGCTCGCCGAGGAGAACGCGCGGCTGCGGGAGCGCCTCGACGCCCTGGAGGGGGCCGCCGAGGAGACGACGGGAGCCGTGCGATGAGCGCGTCCGCCGCCGGACCGACGGCCACCGGCGTCGTGTGTGCCTTCGCCGTCACCCGCACCCCGCCCGATCCGGCCGGTCTGGCGGCGGCCAGGGGGCACGAGGAAGGCGGTCCGCTGCGTGTCCTGCGCGCGGGCGGCCTCTGTCTGGTCGTGCAGGACGTGCCCGCGGCCCTGTTCGACGAGGAGGCGCTCACCGAGCGCCTCAACCGGCCCGAAGATCTGGAACGCTGCGCCCGCGCGCATCACCGGGGAGTCGAGGCCGCGGCCGGGCGGGGTCCCGTCGTGCCGCTGCCGATGGCGACGCTGTACCGGGGCGACCTGACCGCGACGCGGGCGGTCGCCGCCCGGCAAACGGTGCTGGACACACTGCTGGACCGGCTCCGGGACCGCACGGAGTGGGCGGTGAAGGTGCACGCCGTCGAGGCCGCGGCCGAGACCACCGGGGACACCGGCACCGGTACGCCCTCCGGTTCCGGCGACGGTGGGCGTGCCTACCTCAGCCGGGTCAGCGCACGGCGGCGCGAACAGCGGGGTGCGCACGGGAAGGCGCTGGCCGAGGCGGAGGCCGTCGACGCGGCTCTGCGGCGCCACGCGGTGGCCGCCACGCGGCACCGCCCGCAGAGCGAGCGGCTGACGGGCCGCCGGGCCCCGCAACTGCTCAATGCAGCCTACCTGGTGGAGGACGCGCGGCGCGCCGACTTCACCGCGGCCCTGGCCCGGTTCACCGCGGGCGGGCCGCACCCGGCGGTGCGGGTGGAGGCCTCGGGCCCCTGGATCCCGTACTCCTTCGCCCGCTGGGACGAGGACCCACAGGCCGGACCGGACCAGGAGGCTCCTTCATGACCATCTCGGACATCCGTACGCCGGGCCCGGCTCCCGTGCCCTGGGGCGGCCCGGAGCCGTACGCACCGGTCGGGGTGCCCCTGGTCGACCTGCTGGACCGGGTGCTGGCGACCGGTGTCGTGGTCAGCGGCGATCTGGTCCTGGCCGTCGCGGACGTGCCGCTGGTGCGGATCTCCCTGCACGCGCTGCTGTCGTCGGTGAACGAGCGGGTGCCCGCTCCCTGGCCGGACAGCGGGCCGCTGTGACCGCGCCCCGGTCCGGTGCCGCCCACGCCCTGGACCTGGACCCCGAGCGGGTCACCAACGACCTCGCCGCGCTGGTCCTCACCGTGGTGGAACTGCTGCGCCAGCTCATGGAGCGGCAGGCCGTGCGCCGCTTCGACGAGGGGACGCTGAGCGCGGAGCAGGAGGACCGGCTCGGCACTGCGCTCATGCTGCTCGACGAGCGCATGGACGACCTGTGCGCCCAGCACGGTCTGCGCCGCTCCGACCTGAACCTCGACCTGGGCCCGCTGGGCCCCCTCCTCGCCGACCCGGAACCCTGAGGACACCGACACCCGAGGCGAGCGATCGTTATGATGACGCGGAATCGCTCAAACGAACATTCTCGGGTGGGGAGCCCTGATGCGGGAGCCGGTCGATCTCAGGCGCCAGCGGATACTGGCGGCGGTCCAGGCGCGCGGTACCGCGCGGGTGCGCGACCTCGCCGACGAGTTGCAGGTCTCGGTGGTCACCGTGCGGCGGGACGTCGAGGAGCTGACGCGCGAGGGCAGGCTGAGCCGGGGGCACGGGGTCGTGCGCTCGACGCTGCCGGCCCGGGAGACCGTCGCCGACGCGGTCCCGGCGACCGGGGACCGGGTGGCCGTGGTGGTCCCCGTACGGCACTCGTACCTGACCGAGACCCTGCACGGGGCCCGTACGGTCCTGGAGCGGGCGGGGCTGCGCATGGCCCTGCACCTCGCGCCGCAGGCGTCCGGTGCCGAACGCCCGCTGGTGGAGCGGGCGCTGGCGGACGGCGCGGACGGGCTGCTGATCGCCCCGCGCTGGCGCGGCCGGGCCGACGAGGAGGCCGACCACGAGTGGCTGGCCGGGGTCGGGGTGCCGACGGTGCTGATGGAGCGCCGCCCGTGGCGCGGCAGCGCGCTGCACGGCCTGGACTCGGTGTGCTCCGACCACTGGTACGGCGCGCACCTGGCGGTGGAGCACCTGGTGAGGCTGGGGCACCGGCGCATGGTGTTCGCCACCCGGCACGACAGCCCCACCGCCCGCTCGCTGCGTGCCGCCTTCACGGAGATCGCCGGGGCGCATCCGCTGGTGGAGCGGTGGGCGTGGGCGCTGGTGGCGCCGGAGGCCGGGGTCGACGGGCCGTACTCCGCGGACGAGACCGCCGAGCTGCCCGCGCTGATGCGCAGGACGGGCGCGACCGCGATGGTGCTGCACGGCGACGTGGACGCGCTGATGGTCGTCCAGCGGCTCGCGGCGGAGGGAGTGCGGGTGCCGGAGGACTGCTCGGTGGTCGCCTACGACGACGTGGTGGCCGGTCTCGCCTCGCCCCCGCTGACGGCCGTGTCGCCGCCGAAGGCCGAGGTCGGGCACGCGGCGGCGGAGCTGCTGCTCCAGCGGCTGGCCGAGGCGCCCGGCAGCCGCCCGGGCCGGCGGGTCGAGCTGCTGCCGCAATTGATGGTGCGTGGATCGACGGACCGACCGACCGGCTGACCGACCGACTGACCGAACCGCTCGACGAATGAGCGTTTGAGCGTTTCATTTTCTTCTGATCGATCTATTGACCGTTTGAGTCAGGGCGTTCAGGATTCCGGTGTCTCGACGAGTCGTGTCCGCACCCGTGCGGACCCGCAGGAGCCGCGGAGGCGCCATGCCCGGACGACCCAGCCGTCGCTCCGTGCTCGCCGCGATGACCGCCCTCCCCCTGGCAGGAGCCGCGAGCGCCTGCAGTGGGGGGAACGGCGCATCGTCGGCCCGCACGGGCACCACCACGCGCATCACCTTCTGGTCCGCCCTGCGCGGCAGTCAGGAGGTGGTCGACGCGTTCAACCGCACGCACCGCACCGTCCAGGTGGAGTTCCAGCAGATCCCTTCCGGCGGGCAGGGCGGCTACGCCAAGCTCAGCAACGCCGCCCGGGCCGGGAACGCGCCGGACGTCGCCACCCTCGAATACCCGCAGGTCCCGGGATTCGCCATCGACGGCGTGGCCCGCGACATCACCGACCTGGTCAGTGACGGTCTGCGCCGCAAGCTGCTGCCGCAGGCGCTCGGTCTGACCACCTTCGAACGCCGGGTGTTCGCCGTGCCGCTGGACGTCGAACCCATGGTGATGCACTACCGCGCCGACCTGTTCGACCACTACGGGCTCCGCGTCGCCCGCACCTGGGACGAGTTCGCCGAGCAGGCCACGACGGTGCGCCACAAGGCGCCCGACCGCCGACTGGTGCTCTTCCCCACCGACGGGATGACCCAGTTCGCCTGCTATGCCTGGCAGGCGGGCGCCCAGTGGTTCGACACCTCGAAGGGCGCCTGGAACGTCTCGCTCGCCGACGCGCCCTCCCGGCGGGTCGCGGAGTACTGGCAGCGGCTCATCGACCGGGACGACGTCTTCGTGAACGCCGTCGAGAGCAGGCAGTCCGACGCGCAGATCGGCAACGGACTGGTCCTCACCCGGCTCACCGGCGCCTGGGACGCCGGAGCCCAGATGAACGCGCGGCCCGGGCAGAAGGGCCAGTGGCGGATCGCGCCGCTGCCGCAGTGGGACACCGGCTCCCCCGCGACCGGCACCCACGGCGGCTCCACCTTCGCGATCACCGAGGACAGCAGGCACCCGGAGGCCGCGATGGAGTTCATCGAGTGGCAGGTCTCCCACCCCGACGCCCTGCGCGCCCGGCTCTCCAGCGGCACCAGCAGCCAGTACCCGGCCGCACCCGGCCTGGTCACGGTGGGCCGCGAGGCCTTCGACCGCTCGTACTACGGCGGCCAGGACATCTACGCCCTCTTCGACCGGGAGGCCGAGAAGATCGGCGACCAGTGGCTGTGGGGCCCGCGGATGAGCGCCACCCAGAAGGTCATGCAGGACTCCTTCGCCCGGGTCGGCGGCGGCCAGGGGAGCCTCGTCGAGTCGCTGCGCACCGCACAGGAGGGCACCATGCCCGACCTCAAGGCCCTGGGCCTGTCCACCACCCAGCACAGCACCTGAGCCGACGAAAGGCAGGTGACACCCCCATGACCACGACGACCCCCGCACGGGTGGCGACCGGCGCCGCCCGCGCCACCGCCCCGGACGGCCCCGCCTCCGGACTGCGTGCCCGCAGAGCGGCCAGGCGCCGTCAACTGACCGCCGCCGGCGTCCTCATGACGCCGTTCTTCGCCCTGCTGGTCACCGTCTTCCTGATCCCCGTCGGCACCGCCGTCTACCTCAGCTTCTTCAGCGACGACCAGCCCGGCCTGGGCTTCGGCCCCGAACGCACGGTCTTCGTCGGGCTGCGGTCCTACGCGGCCGTGCTCACCGACCCCACCTTCCTCGGCGGCCTCGGCACGGTCGCCCTGTACTGCCTGATCTACATCCCGCTGATGGTCCTGGGCGCCCTCGCGCTGGCCCTGCTCCTCGACTCCGGCGTGGTGCGGCTGCGCGCCCTCGCCCAGCTCGGCCTGTTCCTGCCGCACGCGGTGCCCGGCATCATCGCGGCGCTGATCTGGCTGTACCTGTACACGCCCGGCATCAGCCCGGTCATCGAACTGTTCGCCCAGGGCGACATCACGATCGACTTCCTCGGCGTGCACACGGTGATCCCGTCCATCGTGAACATCGCCCTGTGGAGCAACCTCGGCTACAACATGGTGGTCTTCTACGCCGCCCTCCAGGCCGTGCCGCGCGAGGTGATCGAGGCGTCCGTCGTCGACGGCGCCGGGCCGGTGCGCACGGCGCTCCAGGTCAAGACGCCGCTGGTGCGGGCCTCCATCGTGATGGTCTCGATCTTCACCCTGATCTGGGCGCTCCAGCTGTTCACCGAGCCGATGCTGCTCAGCCAGTCCTCCCCGATGATCAACTCGCGGTTCTCGCCCAGCATGTACATCTACGACGCGGCCTTCACCCGCAACAACTACAGCCTCGCGGCGGCCGCCTCGGTGGTCCTGCTGGTGTGCACCATCGCCCTGTCGTACGGCGTCACCCGCTTCACCAGCCGCGCCGACTCCGAGGAGACCCGATGAGCGCCGCCGACAGCTCCCTGCTCCGCCCGAAGCTGCTGGGCCGGGCGACCGTCAACGTGGTCGTCGCCGTCTCCGTCCTCTACACGCTGCTGCCGGTGCTGTGGCTGGTGCTCGCCTCGGCCAAGAACCGCGACGCGCTGTTCAGCAGCGACCTGCTGTCCCTGAGCGACTTCTCCTTCCTGCAGAACCTGAAGGACGTCTTCGCCATGGACGGCGGGCTGTACGGCCGCTGGTACGTCAACAGCCTGCTGTACGCCGTGATCGGCGCCGCCGTCGGCGCGCTGGTGAGCGTGGCCTGCGGCTACGCCTTCGACAAGTACCGCTTCCGGCACAAGGAGAAGCTGTTCGGCCTGGTGCTGGCGGCGGTGATGGTGCCGCAGACGGTGCTCGCGCTGCCGCTGTACCTGATGGCCTCCGAGGCCGGCCTGGTCAACACCTTCTGGGCGGTGTTCATCCCGGTGCTGTTCAATCCGTTCGGCGTCTACCTCGGCCGGATCTTCGCGCGGGGCTACGTGCCCGACGAGGTCCTGGAGGCGGCGCGCGTGGACGGGGCCGGGGAGCTGACCACGTACGCCCGGGTGGCGCTCAGGATGCTCGGCCCCGGTCTGATCACCGTCTTCCTCTTCCAGCTGACCGCGATCTGGAACAACTTCTTCCTGCCCATGGTGATGCTGTCCGACCAGGACCTGTATCCCGTCAGTCTCGGCCTGTACCAGTGGAACAGTTCGGCGTCCGTGTCGCCCGAGTACTACCCCGTGGTCATCATGGGCTCGCTGCTCGCCGTACTGCCGCTCATCCTCGCCTTCGTGCTGCTCCAGCGTTTTTGGCGCAGCGGCCTGACCGCCGGAGCCGTCAAGTGACCGTGCACGCCCCCGGACCCGGCCACCGGCCCCGTGCCGCCGTGGCCATGTCCCCGGACGCCGCCTCGGCCGTCCTCGACCCCCAGTCCCTCGCCGCGTTCCGCCGGGTCTGCGACCTCGCGCCGTTCCCGGTGCTCGACGACCTGACCACGGCGCGGGCGAGATCCGTACTGGCGGACGTGGAGCTGCTGATCACCGGCTGGGGCTGTCCGCCGCTGGACACGGACGTGCTCCGGGCGGCGCCCCGGCTGCGGGCCGTGGTGCACACGGCGGGCAGTGTCCGCGGGCACGTCACCGACGCGTGCTGGGAGCGGGGCGTCGAGGTCTCCTCGGCCGCCGCGGCCAACGCGCTGCCGGTGGCCGAGTACACCCTCGGCATGATCCTGCTGAGCGGCAAGCGGGTGCTGGAGCGGGCCCGCGACTTCCGGGTGTCCCGGACGCGCGGCAACTGGCTGCGCACCCCGCGCGGCGTAGGCAACTACCGCCGCACGGTGGGGATCCTGTCGGCCTCGCTGATCGGCCGCCGGGTCGTCGAACTGCTGCGGCCGCACGACGTCGAGGTCCTCCTGCACGACCCGTACGTCACCGACGCCGAGGCCGCCGAGCTGGGCGTCGAGAACGTGCCGCTGCCCGAGTTGTTCGCGCGCTGCGACACCGTCAGCGTGCACACGCCTCTGCTGCCCACGACGCGTGGTCTGGTGAGCCGTCCGCTGATCGAGGCGATGCCCGCCGACGCGGTGCTGATCAACACCTCCCGCGGGGCGGTCGTCGACCAGGACGCGCTCACCGACGCCGTGACGGCGGGCCGCATCCGCGCCGTCCTCGACGTCACCGACCCCGAGGTGCTGCCTGCGGACCACCCGCTGTGGGACTGCGAGCACGCCCTGATCACCCCGCACCTCGCCGGTTCCGAGGGCAACGAGTGGCGCCGTCTCGCCGACCTCGCCCTCGCCGAGACGACCCGCTGGGCGTCCGGTTCCGGCTTTCTCCATCCCGTACGACGCGAAAGGCTGGCGTTCCTGGCATGAGCATCCCGTTCGAACTGCCCACCGAGGACCGTGCGTCGAGCCCGTACACCGGTTACACCCGGGCCCACTGGGAGGCCGTCGCCGACGGGCTGCTGTGGGCCGCGTGGCGCTGGAGCACCCCGGGCCGCGCCCTGCTCGACCTGCCGGGACGGCCCTCGCGCTCGGGGGTGCGCTCCGACGGCCTGGAGGGCTTCGCGCGGACCTTCCTCGCGGCGGGTTTCCGCGTCGCGGGGGCGGGCGGCGCGGACCCGCACGGCTGGCTGGACCGCTACGCCGAGGGCCTCGCCTCGGGCACCCGCACCCCCGGCCGCGACGACACCGAGTCCTGGCCGCTGATCCTCGACCACGACGTGCAGGGCCAGCCCATGGTCGAGTCGGCCTCGGTGGCGCTGGGGCTGCGGCTGACCGCGCCGTGGCTGTGGAAGCACCTGGACTCCGGGGTCCAGGACCGGGTGGAGGAATGGCTGCGCGGGGCGCTGCGGCACGTGCCGGCGCCGAACAACTGGTATCTGTTCCCCTACACGGTCGCGGGGTTCCTGGAGTCGGTCGGCCGCGGTGACGCCGAGACGGCGGCGGCCAGGGAGCGGGCGCTGGAACTGATGGAGGGCTGGTACCGGGGCGAGGGCTGGTACGCCGACGGCGACGGACGCGCCTTCGACCACTACAACGGCTGGGCGCTGCACCTCTACCCGGTGCTCGACGCCCACCTCGGCGGCGACACCGACGCCCTCGCCCGGTACGGGGAGCGGCTGCGCGCCCACCTCGACGGCTACGCCCTGATGTTCGGCTCCGACGGGGCGCCGCTGCACTTCGGCCGCTCGCTCACCTACCGTTTCGCCGCCTCGGCGGCCGTGGGCCTGGGCGCGCTGACCGGGCACACCCCGCTGACACCGGGGGCCTCGCGGCGGCTGGTCAGCGGCAGTCTGCGGTACTTCGTGGACCGCGGGGCGCTGACGGACGAGGGGGTGCTGAGCCTCGGCTGGCACGGCCCGCACGAGGCGACCCTGCAGCCGTACTCGGGCCCGGCCTCCCCGTACTGGGCGTCCAAGGCGTTCGTGTCGCTTCTCGCCCCGGCGGACCACCCGCTGTGGACGGCGCCGGAGGAGGCCGCGCCGGTGGAGGAGGCGGACCGGGTCCTGGCGCTGCCCGCGCCGGGGCTGCTGGTGCAGGCGACCCGCGGCGACGGGATCGTACGGCTGCACAACCACGGCAGCGACCACGTCCGGCCGCACGAGGGCGAGTCGGCCGCCGAGGACGACCCGCACTACGGCCGGCAGGCCTACTCGACCCGGACGGGGCCCACGGCGCGGGAAAACGTGGCGGACAACCACCTGTCGGTCGAGGTGGACGGCCGGTCCAGTGTGCGCCGCCGCGTTCATCCGCTGGGGGCGGGGCACGGCGACGGCTGGGGCTGGGCGGCGTCCTGGCACCGACCCGTCTTCGTGACCGGCGCTCCGATGGTGCCGGGGCTGCGGGTGGAGAGCGTGACGGTGGCGCGGGGTCCGTACGAGCTGCGGGTGCACCGGGTGGTCGGGGCACCGCCCGGGGCGCGGGTCACCCACACCGGCTGGGCCACCGGCCCCGAGGAACCCCTGACCTCCGCGCTGCACGGCCTGTACGGCTGGGAGCCCGAGGCGGAGACCGTGCGCGCCCCGCAGGGCACCGCGTACGTGCCGTGGGCGGAGCTGCCCCGGCTGTCCGGCTCGGCGGGCGGCACCTCCGTGCACGTGAGCCTGGCCGCGCTGACCGGTGAACCGGTGGGCGTCCCGGCTGCCGGGGCCGTCGCGGAGGTGGTGCCGGGTGCCGACGGCGTGGAGGTGGTCTGGGCGGCCGACGGCGCCCGCACCCGGGTCTCGTTCGAACCGGTGGGCGTGAAGCACACGCAGGCGTAGGCCCGTACGGCGCTTCGAGGGCTTCGAGGGCTCCGACCCGTGTTCCCGGTCGGGGCCCTCCCCCGTGCGCGCGCCACCGGTGGCGTGCCGCGTGCGGGCCGGTGACGCTGGGACGGCACCTGCGAGAAGGAGTCGTCCCCATGCGCAAGTCGTCGTGCACCGTGCTCGCGGCCCTGGCCCTGTCGGTCCTGTGTGCCACCGGAGCGCGGGCCGCGGTGCCGCACGCCCCGAGCCTTTCGAGCGATGTGACGGCGACCGAGTGCGTCCAGGGCGGCGGAGTGATCGTCATCTCGGCGGACGGGGACGGAAGCGGCTCCTTCACGACGATCTGCCGGGGCGGCGTCCACGACGGACAGGCCATCACCTGAGCCGACCGACTCCGTCCCCCGCCCATGCCTTGAGTTCCGCGCACTGGGTACGCGGTCACGGCCCACCACGGCAGTCGGTACTCGAACACGAAAGGGCGCGTCCAGCGGCCCGCCCAGAACGGAGAAAGGCCGATGAGCGAGGCCAATCCCCTCAAGCGAGCAGTCCACAAGGTGACCGAGGGCCTGCACGGCGAGGCCGGTGGTCCGCCGGACGGGATCCCCGGCAGGCCCGGTCCCGAGTCGCCGCCCGTCGCCGAACCCACCGAGCCCCGTGAGCCGCTGCCCCCGAAGCCGGACCAGAGCGGCCCGGACACGGTGTCGCCGACCGGTCAGCCCACGGGCGCCGACCAGGCCCGGGTGGCGCAGTCCGGCAGCTATCTGACGGACGCTCAGGGGACCCGGCTGTACGACACCGACCACTCGCTGAAGGCCGGGCCGCGCGGGCCCGTGCTGCTCCAGGACCACCACCTGCGCGAGAAGGTGATGCACTTCGACCACGAGCGCATCCCGGAGCGCGTGGTGCACGCGCGGGGCGCGGGCGCGCACGGGGTGTTCCAGAGCTACGGCACGGCGGCCTCGGTGACCAAGGCCGGTTTCCTGGCCGCGGACGTGGAGACGCCGGTGTTCACGCGCTTCTCCACGGTGGTCGGCTCCCGCGGTTCGTCGGACACGGTCCGGGACACCCGCGGGTTCGCGACGAAGTTCTACACCAGTGAGGGCGTCTTCGACCTGGTCGGCAACAACATCCCGGTCTTCTTCATCCAGGACGCCATCAAGTTCCCGGATGTCGTGCACGCCGCGAAGCCGCACCCCGACCGGGAGATCCCGCAGGCGCAGAGCGCCCACGACACCTTCTGGGACTTCGTCTCGCTGCACACCGAGGCGACGCACCACACCATCTTCTTCATGGGCGACCGGGGCATCCCGCGCTCCTATCGGATGATGGAGGGCTTCGGCGTCCACACCTTCCGGCTGGTGAACGCGGAGGGCGCCACGACGCTGGTGAAGTTCCACTGGAAGCCCAAGCTGGGCGTGCACTCGCTGGTCTGGGACGAGGCGCAGATCGTCAACGGCGTCGACCCGGACTTCCACCGCCGGGACCTCGCCGACGCCATCGAGGCGGGCGCGTACCCCCAGTGGGAGCTGGGCATCCAGACCTTCCCCGACAACCCGGAGCAGACCTTCGAGGGCATCGACCTGCTGGACCCGACCAACCTCGTGCCGGAGGAGCTGGCGCCGGTGCAGCCGGTCGGGCTGCTGACCCTGAACCGCAACCCGTCCAACTTCTTCGCCGAGACCGAGCAGATCGCCTTCCACGTCGGCCACCTCGTGCCCGGTATCGACGTCACCGACGACCCGCTGCTCGCGGGGCGGCTGTTCTCGTACCTGGACACGCAGATCACGCGGCTGGGCGGCCCCAACTTCCCGCAGCTGCCGATCAACCGGCCGCAGGCGCCGGTCAACGACATGCTGCGCGACGGCATGCACCAGACCGCCGTCCACCGGGGTGTGGCGCCCTACCGGCCCAACTCCCTGGACGGCGGCTGCCCGTTCACCGCGGGCGCGGACACGAGCGCGTTCATCGAGGCTCCGGTGCGGGTGCCGGAGGGGAGGAAGGTCCGCGAGGCCCCCGAGTCGTTCGCGGACCACTTCAGCCAGCCGCGCCGGTTCTGGCTGAGCATGAGCCCGGTGGAGCGCGAGCACATCATCGGCGCCTACACCTTCGAACTGGGCAAGTGCTACGAGCAGGCGATCCGGGAGCGGACGCTCCAGGTCCTGGCCAACATCGACCCCGAACTGTGCGCGGGCGTCGCCGAGGGGCTCGGCCTGCCCGCCCCGGCGCCGACCGTGCCACTGGCCGACGTCGAGCCCAGCCCGGCGCTGTCCCAGGTGGGCGGTACCTGGCCGCTGGACGGCAGGGTGATCGGCATCGTGACCGGCGGGGCCGACCTCGAGGGCGTGGGCGCGGTACGGGAGGCGGTGCTGAACGCCGGGATGGTGCCGCTGGTGGTGGCGCCGACCGGCGGCACCCTCGGCTCCGGCGACGCCGCGCTGACCGTACAGCGCAGCTATGTCACCGCGCGGTCGGTCGAGTTCGACGCGGTGCTGCTCGCGGGGACGCCCGACATGGGCGGCGACGCCTACACCCCGCGCGACTACAAGGCCGGACCGGCGCCCGCGGGTCCGGGGACGATCGACCCGCGGGTGAGCCTGCTGCTGTCGGAGGCGTTCCGGCACGGCAAGGCGATCGGTGTGTGGGCGGGCGGCGAGCCGGCGCTGCAGGCGTCGGGGGTGCCCGCCGACGCTCCGGGTGTGGTCGTCGCCGACTCCGGCACCGCGGCCCTGGAACGGGTCACGGAGCTCATGGGCTCGCACCGCGTGTGGGAACGCTTCACCACGCCGCGGGGCTGAACCGACGGGCCGCGGGGCCGGGCGCCGACGTGGGCGTCCGGCCCCGCGGTGTGTTCAGCGCAGGACGCGCAGTGCTCCGGGCAGCACCCGGGCGGTGACGGGCACGGCGGCCTCGACCTCGCCGTCGGCGCCGTAGGGTATCGCGCGGTCCGCCTCGATGCGGACCTCCCGGCCGCGCAGGACGCGCACTTGGGGCCGGTGGACGTGGGCGCCCGTGGAGAGTTCGTTCATCAGGGCGAAGAACAGCCGCCGCGGGGCGTCGTGGATCATCACCACGTCCAGCAGGCCGTCGTCCACCCGGGCGGAGGGGGCGACGAGGCGGTTGAAGCCGTAGTAGCCGGAGTTGGCGGCCACCACCGTGTAGCCGCTGAAGGCGTGTTCCTCGCCGTCGACCGTGACCCGGTAGCCCGCCGCGCGCCAGCCCGCCACCGCCCGCACCGCCCCCGCGTAGTAGGAGGCGGCGCCGCGCAGCAGCCGCGCGTGGTTGGCGTGCCGGTTGGCGAGCGCGTCGACACCGGCGTACACGCTGCCGAGGACGACGGTGCGGTCGTGGACGGCGGAGGTGACCTCGACGGTGTCGACGGGGCGGGGTTCGGCGTGCAGCAGCACCTCGGCCAGTGCGGCCGGGGCGGTGGGCAGCTCCAGCGCGCGGGCGAAGTCGTTGCCGCGTCCGGCCGGGACCAGTCCGAGCACGGCTCCGGTGCCGCTGAGGGCGCCGCCGATGCCGCCCGCCATGCCGTCGCCGCCGACGGCGAGCACCACCCGGCCCCGGTCCCCCGCCTGCCGGGCGAGTTCACGGGCGTGCGCGAGGCTGTGGCTGTACTCGGTCTCCAGCCCGGCCCCCGCCTCCCGCAGCAGGCGGGCCACCCCGAGGAGCGCGGCGGCCGAGGTGGCTCCGCCCGCGGTGGGGTTGACGACGGCGGTGAACTGTCGCATCGATGTGCCTCCGGGCTGACGGGTGGTGCCGGACTGTTGTCTCACGGGGTGGGGAGTGTGCCGTGCGGCGGGGTCAGTCCGCGGGCAGCAGGACGCCCGGGCTGAGCAGTCCGGCGGGGTCCAGGACCCGCTTGACGGCGCGCAGGGCCTCGACTCCGAGGGGACCCGCCTCGCGGACGTACCAGTCGCGGTGGTCGGTGCCCACGGCGTGGTGGTGGGTGATGGTGCCGCCCGCGGCGAGGATGGCGTCGTTGGCCGCGTGCTTGGCCCGGGTCCAGTGCGCCACGGCGTCCTCGCCCTGGGCGGAGACGACCGTGAAGTACAGGGAGGCGCCGTTCTCGTAGACGTGCGAGATGTGGCACATGACGAGGGGCGGGGTGCCTGCCTCGGTGAGGGTCGCGGTGAGGGCGTCGCGGACGGCGGCGTACAGCGCGGGGAGGCGGGACCAGTAGGCCGCGGTCTCCAGGGTCTCGGCGAGCGCCCCGGCGTCGAGGAGGGAGTCGCGCAGGTACGGCGCCGAGTAGCGGCCGTGGGCCCAGCGCTCCCCCGGCTCCTCCCCGGCGAAGGTGCCGCCGCTCTCGCGCAGGACGGCGGCGGCGCGCTCGCGGCGGTGTGCGGTGTCCTCCTCGGTGCCCTCGAAGCCGACGACCGCCAGGCATCCGGCGTCCCCGCGTTCCAGTGAGGCGCCGATCGCGTCGGGCTGGGCCAGGCCGATCAGGGTCTCGGTCTCGTCGGACAGGCGCAGCACCGTGGGGCGCGGGCCGTCCTGGGCGAGCCGGCGCAGGGCGGCGGCACCCTCGGCGAAGGAGGCGAAGCGCCACCCCTCGTAGCGGCGGACCGCCGGTATAGGCCTCACCCGCACGGTGACGGAGGTGATGACGCCGAAGGCGCCCTCCGAGCCCAGGACGAGCTGGCGCAGGTCGGGACCGGCCGCCGAGCGCGGGGCGCGGCCGGTGTCGAGGGTGCCCTCGGGGGTGGCGAGGGTGAGGCCGAGGACCATCTCGTCGAAGCGGCCGTACCCGGCGGAGGCCTGTCCGCTGGAGCGGGTCGCGGCGAAGCCGCCGACGGTGGCCCACTCGTAGGACTGGGGGAAGTGGCCGAGGGTGTATCCGTGTTCGGCGAGCTGCGCCTCGGCCTCCGGGGCGCGCAGGCCGGGCTGGAGGGTGGCGGTGCGGGAGACCTCGTCGAGGTCGAGCAGCCGGTTCATGCGGCGCAGGTCGAGGGCGACGAACGCGCCCTCGCGCGCTGGGGCGAGGCCGCCGACGACGGAGGTGCCGCCGCCGAAGGGGACGAGAGGGAGGCGGTGTTCCGCGCAGGCGGCCAGTACGGCGAGCACCTCGTCGTGGCTGTCCGGCAGGACGACGGCGGCCGGAGTGTCGGTGGCGTCCCCGGTCCGCATCCGCAGCAGGTCGGGGGTGGACTTGCCGCGGGTGTGCCGGATGCGGCTCTCCGCGTCCGTGCGCACGTCCCGCGCGCGCTGCCCGACGGCGGCCTCCAGTGCGCGGCGGGCGTCCGGGCCCAGCGGCGACTCGGGGACGTCGATCTCCTCCAGCGGGAGGGGGGCGGCCTCGCGGGGTGCGACGCCGAGCAGTTCGCGCAGCAGCCCGGTCACCGTGTCGGGCAGCGGCGTCGCCCTGGCCGGGTCGCCCCAGCCGTTCCACAGCATGTCCATTGCCTGTCGTCCTCACGGTCGCTTTCGAGGGATGCCGTACGCACCGCCCCACTGGGCGTTACACTGTTACACATGACGCCCAATCGTCACAACCACTCGAGCAGGCAGACCCCCTCGGACAACGACGCGGTGCTGGACGCCGTGCGCGACTGCGTGATGGCCGTCGGGGTGCGGCGCACGACCATGACCGACGTCGCCCGCCGCGCCGGCGTCTCCCGGATGACGCTGTACCGCCGCTGGCCGGACGTGCGGTCCCTGGTCGGCGATCTGATGACCCGGGAGTGGATCGCGGTGGCCACCGGCGCCATCCCCGGACCCGGGCAGGAGAGCGACACCCGCTCGCGCGTCGTCGAGGGCCTGGTGGCGGGGGTGGCGGCGTTCCGCGCCCACCCCCTCTTCCGCAAGATCGTCGACGTCGATCCGGAGCTGCTCCTGCCCTACGTCCTCGACCGGCGCGGGGCGAGCCAGGAGGCCCTGCTGGAGCTGCTGGCCGACGCGCTGGAGGAGGGCCACGCCGACGGGTCGGTCCGCCGGACGCACACCGGACGGCAGGCACGGTCGGTGCTGCTGGTGGTGCAGTCCTTCGCCCTGTCGCTGCGGACCATGGCCGACGAGGACGACGCCGAGCTGACTCCCGCGGCCCTCCTCGCTGAGCTGCGCACCATACTGGAGAGGACCCTCACGCCATGAGCCCCGCCGGCCGCCCCACTGCCGGGGCCTCCCTGTCCGCCGCACGGCGCTCGCGCGAGGTGGCCGACACCGTCGGCGGCCCCGTCGTGGACGTCCTGGTCGTCGGCCTCGGCGCGACCGGTGCCGGTGCCGCGCTCGACGCCGCCGCCCGGGGCCTGAGCGTCGCCGCCTTGGACGCCCACGACCTGGCCTTCGGCACCTCCCGCTGGAGTTCCAAGCTCATCCACGGGGGGCTGCGCTACCTCGCCTCCGGCCAGTTGGACGTCGCGCACGAGAGCGCGGTGGAACGCGGGGTGCTGATGGAGCGCACGGCACCCCACCTGGTGCGCGCCCAGCCGTTCGTCCTGCCGCTCACCCCGCTGGTCTCCCGCGGCCAGGGCGCGCTGGCCTGGGCCGGGTTCCGGGCCGGGGACACCCTGCGCCTCGCGGCGCGCACCGCACGGGCCACGCTGCCCGCGCCGCGCCGGCTGTCCGCGGTGGAGACCCGCCACCTCGCCCCCGCGCTGCGCTCCGACCGCCTGCGCGGCGGGCTGCTCTCCTGGGACGGCCGGCTCAGCGACGACGCCCGGCTGGTGACGGCGCTGGCCCGGACCGCGGCGGCCCGCGGTGCGCGCATCCTGACCCGGGTCAGGGCGCTGGAGCTGACCGGGTCCGGCGCCCGCGTACGCGACGAGCTGACCGGCGAGGAGGGCGTCATACGGGCCCGCGCGGTGATCAACGCCTCCGGGGTGTGGGCCGACGGCCTCGTGGACGGCATCCGGATCCGCCCCTCCCGCGGCACCCACCTGGTCCTGCGCTCCGAGCGGCTCGGCCCGCTCCCGGCCGGCCTGCACGTGCCGATCCCCGGCGAGACCAGCCGCTTCGTCCTCGTCCTGCCCCAGGGCGACGGCCGCGTCTACGTCGGGCTCACCGACGAGCCGGTGGACGGTGACGTTCCGGACGTGCCGGAGGTGCCCGAGACGGACGTCGGCTTCCTGCTCGACGTGCTCGGCTCGGTGCTGGACGTGCCGGTCCGCCGCGAGGACGTGGTCGGCGCCTTCGCGGGCCTGCGCCCCCTGCTCGACACCACCGCGCCGGACCGGCCCGGCGCCGGGCCGCGCACGGCCGACGTCTCGCGCAGGCACGCCGTGCTCACCTCGTCCGAGGGCGTGGTCACCGTGGTCGGCGGCAAGCTCACCACGTACCGACGGATGGCCGAGGACGCCGTGGACACCGCCGTCGCCGCCCGCGGGCTGGCCGCCGGTCCGTCCCCCACCGCGGCGCTGCCCCTGGTCGGCGCCGCCGCCCCGCGGGCCCTGGCCGTGGTCCGGGCGCCGCGCCGCCTGGTCCGGCAGTACGGCACCGAGGCCCCGGCCGTCCAGGACCTCGCCGCCCGGGACCCCCGCCTCGCCGAACGCGTCCTGCCGGACCACCCCGTCACCGGGGCCGAACTGGTGTGGGCCCTGCGCCACGAGGGCGCCCTCGACGAGGCCGACCTGCTCGACCGGCGCACCCGCATCGGCCTGGTCCCCGCGGACCGCGCGGCGGCTCTGGACGGCGTGCGGGACCTCGTCGGCGAGGTCGCGGCGGACCAGCGCTGACGCGGGCGGGGGTGCCGCCGACGGTGCCGCCGGGTCGGCCCGGGCCGAATGCGGCTCGGATCGGGCCGGCCCCCGGTCACCGCCGTGTCAGGCGCTCCGGTCGTCGTCCTGGACGGCCTTCCGGAGCTTCGCCTCGATCTTGTGCCGGGACTGGCCTCCCTCCTTGGCGTACTCCGACATCGCGGTCCGCGCGTCCCGGTCCAGGTCGCGCCAGGCCCGTACGGCGGTCTCGTACGTCTCCGACTGCCGCGGGGTCCACTGATGCTGCGTGGGAGGCCCGTACGAGTCGCGCAGCTCCTCGACCCGGTGCTGTGCCAGGTCCGCCGCGCGGCGCTTGTGCACGAGTTCCTCGAAAGTGTGTGCCACCACATCTTCGACCGTAGTCAGAGGAACGCCGTCGCGCGCGTCGAGCCCCTCACGGCCCGTCCGGCCGATGTGTTCCGGTCCGCCCAAGTGGGCCACGCGGGGCGCGAAGAGCCTTAACATCAAGCCACCGACGACGGTCGGGGCATATGCGGCGCACACGAGAGATGGGGTCAGCGTGGCGGAGATCGAGGGAGCGGCAGTACCGGAGCGGCTGCTGATCACCCGTACCACCACGGGCGGCGGCATCAGCCTCGTGAGCCTCGCCGGAGAGGTCGACCTCGACGGGAGCAGCCAGCTGCACGAGGTCCTGCTGGCATCGGTGGAGTCCGGGCCGGGCACCGTGGTGGACTTCGGCGAGGTGGGGTTCCTCGATTCCAGCGGGATCAACGTCCTCATCTCCGCGCACCGGGCCGCCGAGTCCCGCGGCGTCTGGTTCCGGCTCGCCGCACCGCGCGACGCCGTCGAACGCGTGCTGCGGCTGGTGGGCGTCGACGCGCTCATTCCCTGCTACCCGAGTGTGGAGCGGGCCCTGAACGGCTGAGCGGCGGGTCAGACCAGCGGCAGGCGCGCGTACACCGTCTTCCCGGCCGCGTGCGGCTTGGTGATGACCTCGCCGCACAGCCGGGTCACGATCTCCAGTCCGTGCCGGCCGACCCGCGCGGGATCGCGGGGCAGGAACGTGGGGAAGTCGTCCCCCGTGTCCGACACCGCGAACTCCACCCGGTCCTCCACCAGGGTCAGCTCCAGCCGGCAGGGGCCGGGCGCGTGCCGCAGCGCGTTGGTCACCAGCTCGGTCGCGACCAGCCGGGCGGCGTCCAGGAAGGCGTCCGTCAGGTCCAGGCCCCGTTCGGCGAGCCGCGCGACGAAGCCGTGCACGACGTCCCTGGAGGCGGGGATCATCGCCGATCCGCCCCTGAACTCGACGACCGCGGACACGACGGAGGCATCCGCGGTGTCGGGTCCGCGCGCCGGAGTCATACCGAGCCTCACCGTCCGGTCCGGGGCCGAGTGGAGGGAGCAGCGAAGGTCCCCGGCTCTCACGATACGCACCAGGACACTGCTCACGATTCCCTTTGCCCCAACTTCCGCCGGACGCGCCGCTTTTTGAACGGGTCCGGGCCGACCGCGCCCGCGGACGGCTGGGAGATCACGGACTCCCGTCCGTCGGGTCGGCGCCCCGTCACCACCCCCCACCCTCCCACCCGGACGGACGCATCACAGACGCACAGAACGCCCGGACCTGCCCGGCCGACGCCCCGCGTCACGGGGAGTGCCCCTCGCCTCTCCGGGCCCGGCAGTGTAGACATGGGCACATGGTCCGACTGATGGGTCGATCGGGAGAACGGTCACCCCGTCGTCCCGGCGGCCCGCACGCCCGACACCGGCAGGACGCGGACCGGTCACGACGGGGAGGGGATACGGGGCGGCCTGCCTCGGCGCTGCGCTCGGCGCTGTCCGGGCGCAGTGTGGCCGGCCAGGTCTTCGTGATGAACGTGGTCATCGTGCTGCTGCTGGTGGTGGCCGCGGCGGTCGCGCTGGTGCTCCAGGTGCGGCACGACAGCACGGTGGAGGCCCGCAACCGGTCCCTCTCGGTGGCCGCGACGTTCGCCAACTCCCCCGGCATCCTCCAGGCGCTGCGCGGTCCCGACTCCACGGCAGTGCTCCAGCCCCGCGCCGAGGCGGTGCGCAAGGCCACGGACGTGGACTTCGTGGTCGTCACCGACCCCGAGGGCGTCCGCTACACCCATCCCAAGCCGGACCGCATCGGCAAGAAGTTCGTCGGGAACATCGCCCCGGCGCTGGCCGGAGAGACGGTGACCGAGGAGATCGAGGGCACCATCGGCCCGCTGGTCCAGGCCATCGTGCCCGTCGAGGATCCCGACGGCAGGGTGGTGGGGCTGGTCTCGGCGGGCATCACGACCGAGAACGTGGGCGGTACGGCCGACCGCCAGCTGCCCCTGGTGCTGAGCGCGGCGGCCGTCGGGCTGGCCCTGGCGACGGCGGGCACGGCCCTGGTGAGCCGTCGACTGCTGCGGCAGACGCACGGCCTGGGGCCGCACGAGATGACCCGGATGTACGAACACCACGACGCCGTCCTGCACAGCGTCCGCGAGGGCGTGCTCATCGTGGGCGGTGAGGGCAGGCTGCTGCTGGCCAACGACGAGGCGCGGCGGCTGCTCGCCCTGCCCCCCGACGCCGAGGGGCGGCACGTCAGCGCGCTGGGGCTGCCCTCCGACCTGGCGGAGCTGCTGGCGTCCGGCCAGGCCGCCACCGACGAGGTGCATCTGGTCAAGGACCGGCTGCTGGCCATCAACCAGCGCCCCACGGACGTACGGGGCGGTCCGGTCGGCAGCGTCGCGACGCTGCGGGACTCCACCGAGCTGCGGGCCCTGTCCGGCCGGGCGGAGACCGCCCGGGAACGCCTGGACATCCTCTACGCGGCCGGCGTGGGCATCGGAACCAGCCTGGACGTCACCCGCACCGCCGAGGAACTGGGCGAGCTGACCGTGCCCCGGTTCGCGGACTACGTCACCGTCGATCTCTTCGACACCGTGCTGGCCGGCGGGCAGCCGGGCGGCGTGACGCCGCTGCGCCGCACCGCGCTCAGCGGCATCACCGAGGACGCCCCGCTCTATCCGGTGGGCCGGCAGATCCGCTTCGTGGACTCGTCCCCGCAGGGCCGCAGCCTGCGGAGCGGCCGGGCCGTCCTGGAGCCCCGTCTCGGCGAGGCCTCGGGCTGGCAGGCACAGGACCTGGAGCGCTCCGCGCAGATCGTGGAGTACGGAATCCACTCGCTGATCACCGTCCCGCTGCGCGCGGGGACCCTGGTGCTCGGGGTGGTGAGCTTCTGGCGCTCGGTCAGGCCCGAGCCGTTCGACGAGGACGAGTTGGCGCTCGGCGAGGAACTGGTCGCGCGGGCCGCGGTCTCCATCGACAACGCCCGCCGCTACACCCGCGAGCACAGCATGGCGGTGACCCTCCAGCGCAGTCTGCTGCCCCGCAGGCTGCCGGAGCAGAACGCGCTGGACGTCGCCTACCGCTACCTGCCCGCGCAGGCCGGGGTCGGCGGGGACTGGTTCGACGTGCTGCCGCTGTCCGGGTCCCGGGTCGCACTCGTGGTCGGCGACGTCGTCGGGCACGGGCTGCACGCCGCGGCCACCATGGGACGGCTGCGGACCGCGGTACACAACTTCACCGCCCTCGACCTGCCGCCCGACGAGCTGCTCGGGCTGCTGGACGAGCTGGTCGGACGGATCGACCAGGACGAGGCCGCCGACGACGGCACCGCCCCGGTGACCGGTGCGACCTGCCTCTACGCGATCTACGACCCGGTCGCCGGTTCCTGCGTCGTCGCCCGGGCGGGTCATCCGCCGCCGGCCCTGATCCGGCCGGACGGCACCGTGGAGTTCCCGGAGGTACCCGCGGGGCCCCCGCTGGGCCTGGGCGGCCTCCCGTTCGAGACGACGGAACTGCGGCTCGCGGAGGGCAGTCGGCTGGTGCTGTACACCGACGGGCTGGTCGAGGACCGCGTGCACGACATCGACGTCGGCCTGGAAAAGCTGCGCCGGGCCCTGGAGAGGGCCGGCGAGACGCCCGAGGAGACCTGCCGGACCGTCCTGGACGCCCGGCTCCCGGACCGGCCGGGCGACGACATCGCCCTGCTGGTCGCCCGAACCCGGGTGCTGGGCCCGGACCAGGTGGCCGAGTGGGACGTCCCGAACGATCCGGCGGCGGTCGCCGAGATCCGGGCCCAGGTCACCCGGCGGCTGGACGCATGGGGTCTGGACGAGCTGGCGTTCACCACGGAGCTGATCCTGAGCGAGCTGGTCACCAACGCGATCCGGTACGGCGGCGACACCGTCCACGTCCGGATGGTGCGCGACCGCACCCTGATCTGCGAGGTGTTCGACAGCAGCAGCACCTCTCCGCACCTGCGCTACGCGGCCATGACCGACGAGGGCGGGCGCGGACTCTTCCTGGTCGCCCAGCTCGCGGAGCGCTGGGGGACGCGCTACACACCGGCCGGCAAGGTCATCTGGGCGGAGCAGCCGGTGCCCTGACGGACAAGGGGGGCCGCGACCCCCCGGTCCGTACCGATTTCGCGCCGGACGGGTGCCCAGTACGCCGATTGTCTGATAGGAAACCTTCCTATCAGTGCCCGGCACTCCCTCCCCCCACTCCCCCACACCTGGAGATCCCGTGAGGCACCCCAACCCCGGCCCGGCGCGCCCCGCAGGCCCCTCGCGCCGTACCGTGCTCGCCATGGCATGCGCGTCCCTGGCGACAGTCCCCCTGCTCACCCCCTCGCGCGCCGCGGCCGCGTCCGCGCGCGCGGCGGGACTCGACGACCCGGCGAAGAAGGAGATCGCCATGCAGTTGGTGTCGAGCGCGGAGAACTCCTCGCTCGACTGGAAGGCGCAGTACCGGTACATCGAGGACATCGGTGACGGCCGGGGCTACACCGCGGGCATCATCGGCTTCTGCTCCGGCACCGGCGACATGCTCGGCCTGGTGGAGCTGTACGCCGAGCGCCGTCCCGGGAACCTGCTCGCGCCCTATCTGCCGGCGCTGCGCCGGGTGGACGGCTCCGACTCGCACGAGGACCTCGACCCGGGCTTCCCGGACGACTGGCGCCGGGCCGCCGACGAGGACGCGGAGTTCCGCCGGGCCCAGGACGACGAGCGCGACCGCGTGTACTTCGACCCGGCCGTACGGCGGGGCAAGGAGGACGGGCTGCGGACGCTGGGGCAGTTCGCGTACTACGACGCGATGGTGATGCACGGCGAAGGCGGCGGCCTCGGTTTCGGCAGCATCCGGGAGCGCGCGCTCGGCCGGGCCCGGCCACCCGCCCAGGGCGGCGACGAGGTCGCCTACCTGCACGCCTTCCTCGACGAGCGGGTGTGGGCGATGAAGCAGGAGGAGGCGCACAGCGACACCAGCCGGGTCGACACGGCGCAACGCGTCTTCCTGGACGCGGGCAACCTCGACCTGGAGCCGCCGCTGGACTGGCACGTGTACGGGGACGCCTACCACATCGGCTGACCCCCGGCCCCGGCCCTCGGGCCCTGCCGGGGTGTCCGGGCAGGACACGGGCCGCGGAACCGGCCGTACGCCGGGTTCCGCGGCCCGTGTGCCGCCGGTTCCGTCTTCCGCGTCAGTGCCGGAACACGTCCTTGCCCTTCTCCTTGGCCTGCCGGGCGTCGCCCTTGGACTGCTCGGCGCGGCCCTCGGCCGTCATCCTCTCGTTGCCGACGGCCCGGCCGGCCGCTTCCTTGGCCTTCCCCTTGGCCTGCTCCATCTTGGACCTGGACTTCTCCTTGCCGGCCACAGTGGTTCACCTCTCGGCGTTCGCGTGCGATGTCCTGCCCCGGCGGGTCGCCCGGTACGGCGGGTCCAAACATGCGAACGCCCGGCAGGGGTGTCCGGCGGGACCCTGGGTACGAGCACCGGCAGGACAGCAGGACAGAACGTCACGTCGTCGACTCGGAGGAACGTCATGGCCGGAGTACTGGACCGGATCAAGCGGTTCGCGCGCAGCCCGCAGGGGCGCAGGGCGACCGAGCAGGTGCGCCGGGCCGCCTCGGACCCGCGCCGCCGCGCGCAGGCCCAGGAGATGCTGCGCAGGTTCGGCAAGCGCCGCTGAGCGCCCGCGTGCGGAGGCGTCCGCGTGCCGGGTCAGTTCTGACCGGCGTGGGTGTGGCTGTGGGACGTCTCCGGCGGGCAGCTCCCGTCGCCGCCGTGACGGTCCCGGTGCCAGTCGCGGACCGCGACGGTCAGCGCGCACAGCATGGCGGCGACGCCGGTGCCCACCGAGAGGGCCACGGCCTCGTGGTAGTCGTCGTGGGTGGCGTTCAGCGTCAGGTAGAAGAGTCCCGGCAGCGCGGCGGTGCCCACGGCGCCGCCCAGCCGCTGACCCGTCTGCAGGGCGCCCCCGGCGGCGCCCGCCATGCGCACCGGCACGTCGCGGAGCGTCATGGTGATGTTCGGGGAGATCACACAGCCGCTGCCGAGCCCGCCGAGCAGCAGCGCCGGGGCGGCGAGCCAGGCGGCCAGGTCGGAGGGGGCGAGCCAGAGCAGCAGCGCGGTCGCGCCCAGCCCGACCATGACGGCGACCAGTCCCCAGACGGTCAGCAGCCGCCCCAGCCGTTCCACCAGCCGGCCCGCCACGGCGGCCGCGACGGCCGAGCCCACGGCGAACGGGGTCACCGCCAGGCCGGACATGAGCGGTGAGTAGCCCAGGCCGTTCTGGAAGAAGAGCGCGAAGACGAGCCACACCCCGCTGAACCCCACGAAGTAGAGGGCGGCCAGGCCCGCGCCGGTGGCATAGCCGCGGGTCTCGGTGAGCAGTCCCGGCTCCAGGAGCGGCTGCCCGCCCCGCCGGGCGACCCGGCGCTCCCAGCGTGCGAAGGCGACGAGGACCAGCGCGCCCGCGGGGAACAGCCACCACGCCTTGGTCAGACCGCCGCTCTCGGCGAGGACCAGCGGCAGCATCACCGCCAGGATGCCCGCGCCGAGGAGTGTCACACCCACGGGGTCGAGTCGCCCGGGGCCCCGGGGCGCCACCCGGGGCAGCAGGCGGAAGCCGAGGAGCAGCGCGAGCACGCCGACCGGCACGTTCACGTAGAAGATCCACCGCCAGCCGTCGGGGCCCGCCAGCGCCAGGATCAGACCGCCGACGACGGGCCCCACGGCGCTGGAGACTCCCACGGTGGCGCCGAACAGCCCGAAGGCGCGCCCGCGTTCCGCGCCCCGGAACAGCTGCTGGATCAGCGCCGAGTTCTGCGGCGCGATGCTGCCCGCGGCGACTCCCTGGGCGAGCCGCGCGGCCACCAGCAGTTCGATGCCGGGCGCCGCCCCCGCCGCGGCGCTGCACACCACGAAGGCGGCCAGGGCGGCGAGGAAGACGCGGCGCCTGCCGAACGCGTCCCCGATCCGGCCCGCGGTCACCAGGGTCAGGGCGAACGCGAGCGCGTAGCCGGAGACGACCCACTGCACGGCCGCCGGCGAGGTGTGCAGCCCCTGCTGCATGGAGGGCAGGGCCACGGCGACGATCGTCACGTCCAGCAGGGTCATGAAACCGGCGACCAGGGTCACCCACAGGGCACGCCACCGGTTGGGGTCCAAGCCGTCGTCGTCCGGACGCTGCACACGGGCTCCTCTCGTGAGGCGGCACGGGACGCACCACTTCCGTCCCCACGCCTGCGTCACCCGTGACCAAGGCTTCAAACCCGCGCCCGGCCGGGTACACGCACCCGACCCCCAAACCCGAACCATGAGATCCCATAAGGTGTCCTTATGACCTCATAGACCGGACCCGCGTACCGACTTAGGCTTGCCTTAGCTTAGGCTTCCCGGAGAGTCGATCTGTCTCCGCTCGAAGGGAACCTGAACATGCCCCGCCCTCTGCGGGTAGCCATCGTCGGATCCGGCCCGGCCGGGATCTACGCGGCGGACGCCCTGCTCAAGTCCGAAGTGGCCGCCGACCCCGGTGTTTCCATCGACATCTTCGAGCGCATGCCCGCCCCGTTCGGACTCATCCGTTACGGCGTCGCGCCCGACCACCCGCGGATCAAGGGCATCATCACGGCCCTGCACCAGGTGCTCGACAAGCCGCAGATCCGCCTCTTCGGCAACGTGAACTACCCCACCGACATCAGCCTGGACGATCTGCGCGCCTTCTACGACGGTGTGATCTTCGCCACCGGCGCCACCGCGGACCGGACCCTGTCCCTTCCCGGCATCGACCTCGACGGTTCGTACGGTGCGGCCGACTTCGTCGCCTGGTACGACGGCCACCCCGACTTCCCGCGCACCTGGCCGCTGGAGGCGGAGAAGGTCGCCGTCCTCGGCGTCGGCAACGTGGCCCTGGACATCGCCCGTGTCCTCGCCAAGACCGCGGACGAGCTGCTGCCCACCGAGATCCCGCCGAACGTGTACGAGGGTCTGAAGGCCAACAAGGCGCTGGAGGTCCACGTCTTCGGCCGCCGCGGCCCGGCGCAGGCGAAGTTCAGCCCGATGGAGCTGCGGGAGCTGGACCACTCCCCCAACATCGAGGTGATCGTCGACCCCGAGGACATCGACTACGACGAGGGCTCGATCGCCACCCGGCGCGGCAACAAGCAGGCCGACATGGTCGCCAAGACGCTGGAGAACTGGGCGATCCGCGACGTCGGCGACCGGCCGCACAAGCTGTTCCTGCACTTCTTCGAGTCGCCCGCGGAGATCCTCGGCGAGGACGGCAAGGTGGTCGGCCTGCGCACCGAGCGCACCGAGCTGGACGGCACGGGCAACGTCAAGGGCACCGGCGAGTTCAAGGACTGGGACGTCCAGGCGGTCTACCGGGCCGTCGGCTACCTGTCCGACCAGCTGCCCAAGCTGCCCTGGGACCTCGACACGGGCACGGTCCCGGACGTGGGCGGCCGGGTCGTCCAGGAGTCCGGCGAGCACCTGCAGTCGACGTACGTCACGGGCTGGATCCGGCGCGGCCCGGTCGGGCTGATCGGGCACACCAAGGGCGACGCCAACGAGACGGTGGCCAACCTGCTGGACGACCACGCGAACGGCCGTCTCCAGACGCCCGCCTCGCCCGCTCCCGAGGCCGTGGACGCCTTCCTCGCCGAGCGCAACGTCCGCTTCACCACCTGGGACGGCTGGTACAAGCTCGACGCCGCCGAGAAGGCGCAGGGCGTGCCGCACGGGCGCGCGCGCGTGAAGTACGTCGAGCGCGAGGACATGCTCCGCGAGAGCGGCGCCTGAGCCAGGACGTCCGGCGCCGGTGGTCCCCTCGCGGGGGCACCGGCGCCGGACGCGTCCGCGGGGTCCGCGGCGGGCGAACGGGCGGGTGGGCTCAGACCTCCAGGTCGGTCTCGATGCGCCGCAGCTGGTGGCGGGCCATGGCCAGGTTGGCCCGGCTCGCGTCCAGCACCAGGTACAGGAACAGCCCGTTGCCGCCGCGGCCCTTGAGCAGGCGGATCATGTGGTACTGGGTGTTCAGGGTGATCAGGATGTCCTCGATCTCGTCCTTCAGACCGAGGTGCTCCATCGTGCGCAGTTTGGACCGTACGACGTCGGTGTTGCCGGCGGCGGCGACCTCGAGGTTGAAGTCCTTGCCGCCGCCCAGGGTGCCGAGCGCCATTCCGCTGGTGTAGTCGACCAGCGCGACGGCGGTCGCTCCGTCGATGGAGCCGAGGCATTCCTTGAGCGAGGTCTCCAGGTTGGCCATGGTGGTTTCCTTTCCGGACGTGATCGGTACGCGAGGGGTGGATCAGGTCGGCCGGTGGTGACCGCCGGCCTGGGGGGTGGGCTGGTGTGCGGGCCGTTGCGGGGTGCGCACCGGCAGGGTGCCGATGGGGCGGACCGGCTGGGCGGGCGGTGTCGCACCGTGCTCGGCGGCCGGGGCTCGGCCGCGTTCCGCCCCGGCTCCGGCGGCGACCAGTTCCCCGATCCGCGCGCCGCTGCGACGGCCCTCCAGGTGCAGCCGGCCCACGTTGACCCGGCCGTCGGCGAGCAGGGTGAGCACGGCGGCCGGACCGGCGGCGTACGTGGCGACGTAGCCGTCGGTCCCGCGCAGCAGCAGTTCGCGGAAACCGCCGCGCGCGGTGGCCTCGGCCATGCGGTGCGCGACGCCTAGGGCGGCCGCGGTGAGCGCGGCGAGGCCCTCGGGTTCGGTGCCCGGCGCGTCGTGGGCCAGGACGAGGCCGTCCACGGTGGCCGCGAGCGACCCGGTGAGCTGGGGCACGCGGTTGCGCAGTCGGTGCAGTTCGTCCAGGACGTCGCTCTCGACGGCCATGAGCAGTCTCCTTTCGTCGCGCCGGCGGCGCGCGCGGATCACAGGGCCTCCAAGGCGTCTCGAAGCCGTCGCAGCAGCGCCGTGTCGGGGTCGTCCCACACGACCGCCCGCGGCTGCGGGCCGGGCGGAAGGGGCGGGGCGGCGGGGGGCGCGGCACGGACGAGGCCGTCGGCGGCCAGGCGCCGCAGTTCGACCAGGGTGTGATAGGTGCGGCAGGCGAGCGCCGACGCGATCTCCGCGGCGGTGCGTACGCCGTCGACCTGGGTCAGGGTGCGGCCGCGCCGTACGGGCAGCTCGGCGGTGCCCGTGCCCGGCACCCGGGCCAGGGGCAGGGTGTCGATGGCGGGGTCGGGCCAGATCCGGTCCAGCAGGTCGCGCCGGCGCCCGCACTCGCGGACGACGACGTCCACCGGGACGGAGCGGACCGCGCCGAGCCAGTGCACCGCGCCGGGCCGGAAGCGCTGGGCGCGGGTGTCGTGGGCCAGGACGAAGTACGCGGCGTCGAACAGCGCGCCCAGGTGGCAGACCTCCAGCGCGCCCGCGGCGAGCCGGCCGCTGTCCACGAGCCGGTGGCCGACCCGGTGCTGGGCGCCGCCCCGGTCGACCGCCTCCCACCAGCCGTCCGCCGGGACCGCGCCGCTGCGGGTGAGCAGGGCGCCGAGGTCGGGCGTGAAGGCCGACTCCACGTGCACGACGCGGCCCGCCGAGAGGTAGACGATGCCCCGCTCGCCCGACAGGGCACCGGTCGCCCCTTCGGCCGCGAGGGCGCCGAGCGCCTCCGACGTCGTTCCGTGCGTGGTCCAGGTGGTCGTCACCCGGGTCATCCGAGCACCAGCCGGTCCGCCATCTCGGCCAGCCGGATGCGGGCCAGGGCGAGGTTTCCGTCGTTGCGGTCCAGCCACAGGTGGAGGAAGACGGTGCTGTCGAACGGGGTGCTGACGAACCTGAGCAGGTGGTAGGCGTCGCCGGTGGTGGCGATCAGGTCCTGGACCGGGGGTTCCTTGCCGGACTGAGCGACGGCGCCCGCCGCCAGGGAGCCGCTCTCCGCGACGTGCCGGCCCAGCTCCGCCGTCTCCGCGGCGGTCGCCTCCCAGTCGCCGCCCGGCGCCTCGCCGACGGCGCCGAGAGCGAGCCCGCTGATCCAGTCGACCAGGGACGCCCCGCGCGCGCCGGGCAGTCGCATGGCTTCCAGCAGACTCTCGTCGATTCCGGGCACGCCGGATCCCCTCCCCTGCACGGCTGTACCGCGAACGTGACGACGACACTACGGAAAGTGCATGCATCCGGTGAGCGCTTTGGCATTTTCCAGAGGAACGTGCGCGCGCTCGGGCATACTGCGGAGTTCGCCATCGCCGAGACGGGCAACCCGGGGTGCATGGCCCGACTCCACCTCCCCCGCGGGGGGAAGCATCCGAAGGACACACCGGCGGACGAACCGGCCGACGAGAAGACGGCCGAGGACTACGGTCCCGGCGCCGCCACCGAGGACGCCGCCCCCGACTCCCCCACCGAACTGCCCGGACGTTCGTGGTCCGCGCTGTCGCGGCGCGTGATCGCCGAGTTCAAGGACGACGAGCTGACCGACCGGGCCGCCGCCCTCACCTACTACGGCATCCTGTCGCTGTTCCCGGCCCTGCTGGTGCTGGTCTCGCTGCTCGGCATCGCCGGGGAGTCCGCCACCCAGGAGGTCCTGGACAACGTGCAGAAGCTCGCGCCGGGGTCCGCGCGGGACGTGATCACGAACGCCGTGGAGCAACTGCAGGCCAAGGCGGGCCTGGGCTCCGTACTGGCCGTGGTCGGTCTGGTCGGCGCGGTCTGGTCGGCGTCCGGCTACGTGGCGGCGTTCATCCGCGCCGCCAACGCGGTCTACGACGTGCCCGAGGGGCGCCCGGTGTGGAAGGTGCTGCCGCTGCGGGTGGCCCTGACCGTGGTGCTGCTCGTGCTCGCGGTGGTCAGCGCGCTCATCGTGGTGTTCACCGGAAGCCTCGCCCGGCAGGCGGGCACGGCGCTCGGCGTCGGCGACACCGCGCTGACCGTGTGGTCGATCGCCAAGTGGCCGGTGCTGGTCCTGCTCGTCACCTTCATGATCGCGATCCTGTACTGGGCCGCGCCGAACGCCCGGGTCAAGGGATTCAAGTGGATCTCGCCGGGCAGCCTGGTCGCGCTGCTGATCTGGCTGCTGGCCTCCGCCGGGTTCGCCTTCTACGTGGCCAACTTCGGCTCGTACAACAAGACGTACGGCACCCTCGCCGGCGTCATCATCTTCCTCGTGTGGCTCTGGGTGACGAACCTCGCCATCCTGCTCGGCCTGGAGTTCGACGCGGAGCTGGCCCGGCAGCGGGTCATCGACGGCGGCCACCCGCCCGAGGAGGAGCCGTACGTCGAGCCGCGCGACACCCGGGCCTGGAACGAGGCGGACCGGCGGCGCGCGGCCGAGGACGACTGAGCCGGGGACGGCTGGACCGGGGACGGCTGGACCGGGGACGGCTGGACCGGGGACGCTACGGCAGGATCGAGTCGACGTATCCGCCGTCGACCCGGACGGCCGCGCCGGTGGTGGCCGAGGCGAGCGGGGAGCTGAGGTACACCACCAGGTTGGCGATCTCCTCCGGCTCGATCAGCCGCTGGAGGAGGGACTGCGGGCGGTGTTCGCGCATGAAGACGCGCTGTGCCTCGTCCCAGGGCAGCTCGCGGTCGACCAGCTGGTACACGAAGTCCTCGACGCCCTCGGTGTGGGTGGGCCCGGCGATGACGCAGTTCACCGTGACGCCGCTGCCCGCCGCCTCCTTGGCGAAGCCGCGGCCGACTCCGAGCAGGGCCGTCTTGGACACCCCGTAGTGGATCATCTCGGCCGGGATCACGACGGCCGAGTCGCTCGCGATGTACAGCACCCGGCCCCAGCCCCGGTCCCTCATCCGGGGGAGATGGGCGCGCGTCAGCCTGACGCCCGCGAGGACGTTGATCTCGAAGTAGCGGCGCCACTCGGCGTCGCTGATCTCCAGCGCGGGCGCGGCACCGAAGACGCCGAGGTTGTTCACGAGGATGTCCACGTCGGGCAGTGCCTCCAGAGCCCGATCGGCGCCCTCCTCGGTACCGAGGTCGGCCGCGACCGGCACGAACGCGCCGTCCGGCACCTCGGCCCGCAGCTTCTCGACGCTCTCCTCCAGACGGCCGGCGTCGCGCCCGTTGACGCCCACGGTGGCACCGGCCCGTGCCAGCCCGGCGGCGATCGCCGCCCCGATGCCCTGCGAGGAGCCCGTCACCAGTGCGGTGCGTCCGCCGAGGTCGAGGTTCATCAGGTCGCTCCTTCTCGTGCCGTACGGTCGGTCGGGTTGCTCCTGCCCACCCTCGCCCACCACGCACCCGCGCCACCGCCGGCCGCACCGTGCGCCGCGCCGCGGCACGCCCGGTCGGCGGACCCCCCGGTGCTCCGGAATGACCTGCGGCGACGATACTTGCCTACGTCCGTGCCCCTGCTGCCCGAAGGACCCATGCCGACCTCGCCCACCGCCCGCCCCACGCAGCCGCCCACGCTGTGGGCCGCTCGCGGCCGCCATGTCGGCTCCGCTGCCGAGGACACCGTCCGGCACCGGCTGCGGCAGCTCAAGGACGACCACGTCATCGACGACTTCCTGGAGCCGCCCGACGAGCCGGCGGCGGAGCCCGCGGCCGCCGGGGCTCCCGGCCCGCGGATCTTCGAGGCGCGCTGGAAGGCCCCCGGGCCCGTCACCGTGCGGGCCAGGCTGATCCTGGAGCCAGGCTCGGCGGGCGGCCAGGAGTGGACGCTGCTCGCGGAGGCCGAGGAGGCCTGGGACCTCGCCTGGCCCTCCCCCGCCACCGTGTTCTGGCCCGACGACCCGGACGTCACCTGGGACCGGGACGCGGCCACGGGGCTGCGGATGCGGGGCATCAACACCCTGCCCGACGACGACAAGGCCGTGCGCCGGCTGCTCAAGGAGGCCGGGCGCAGCCCGTGGAACATCCACGTCGTCGTGCACGAGGCGATGACCCCGGACCACCGCGGCCGGGTGCCCCTGGCGCAGCGGCTGCCGCCCGGTCTGCGGCACCGGGTGGTCGAGCACCGCGCCGCGCCGCAGCAGTTGCGGGTGGTGAACTGGGCCCTGGAGGACTTCGGGGTCCAGGTGCCGCGCGGCGGCGCGGTGGTGCTGCCCGGTACACCGGCCCCGGCCGACTACGCCGACGGTGACTTCTCCGTCCGCACCGTCTTCCTGGACGGCTCCGAGCCCACCGGGCTGATCGCGGCGGTGACGTCCTTCGCCGCGCTGCCCAGGCCGCTGCCCGACGACGCGGTGGCGGCCCTCGGCTCGCTGCGGGAGGACTGGCGGCTGCTGACGCTGGAGGAGGAGCTGGAGCGCGAGCGCAAGCTGGTGAGGATGTACGCCGAGGCGCTGGAGGCCATGACCCAGTCCCGTGACCTGTACCGGGAGGCGGCGGAACGCGCGGCCGAGGCCCTCGCCGTGTACCGGGAGTCCGCCGCGGCGGCACCGCCAGGACCCGCACCGTCCCAGCCCCCGTCGGCGTCTCCCCTCCGGGGTCTGACCCGCACCCTGGAGCGGTTCAGGGGCTCCGCCAGGACCCCCCGCCCGGCCACCACCGACCGCGCCGCCACCGACCACGCCACCACGGAGCCCTCCGGGACCCCGGCGACCGACGACTGACGCCTCCCGGTCGCCCGGGACCCCGAACCGGGCGTGCGGGACGCCGTGCGGTGAGGGCACCCTCACGTGTCATCCGGCGCGAGGTGGATACGCGGACGGCACAGGAGCCCGGCCCGTCCCGGAAGGTCATCGACGCCATGGACAGCCAGCACGACAGCGCACCCGCTTCCCGCCCACCGGCATCCTCCCGTTCGCAGACCACGCTCCGCGTCAACGGCAAACCGCACACCCTCACCGTCGACCACCGTCGCGTCCTGCTGGACCTCCTGCGGGAGGACCTCGAACTCGCGGGCGCCAAGAAGGGCTGCGACCACGGTCAGTGCGGCGCCTGCACGGTCCTGGTCGACGGGCGGCGCGTCAACAGCTGCCTGCTGTTCGCGGTCGCCCTGGACGGCTGCGAGATCACCACCGTCGAGGGGCTCGCCGGGGACGGCGAGGAACTGCACCCCGTGCAGCGCGCCTTCCTGGACCGCGACGCCTTCCAGTGCGGCTACTGCACCCCGGGCCAGATCTGCTCCGCGGTCGGCGCGCTCGCCGAGGCCGCGGCCGGGCACCCCTCCCACGTCACCGACCCGGCGACGCCGTCCGGGGAGCCCGTGGCGCTGGGCCGGGAGGAGATCCGGGAGCGGCTGAGCGGCAACCTGTGCCGGTGCGGCGCGTATCCGCGGATCGCCGACGCGGTCGAGGACGTGATCCCGTGAAGTCCTTCGCCTACGTACGCGCGGGCAGCGTCGAGGAGGCCACCGAGGCCTTCGCGGCCCACCCCGGCGCCCGTTATCTCGGCGGCGGCACCAACCTCGTCGACCTGATGAAGCTCGGCGTGGAGACGCCCGCCGCGCTCGTCGACGTCACCCGGCTGCCGCTGGACACCGTGGAGGAGCTGCCGGACGGCGGGCTGCGGGCCGGGGCGACGGTCCGCAACAGCGACCTCGCGGCCCACCCGGCGGTGCGCGACCGCTACCCCGCGCTGTCCCAGGCGCTGCTGGCCGGTGCCTCCGGGCAGTTGCGCAACGCCGCCACCACCGGCGGCAACCTGCTCCAGCGCACCCGCTGTCCCTACTTCCAGGACGTGTCCAAGCCCTGCAACAAGCGGGAGCCCGGCAGCGGCTGCGGCGCCCTGGAGGGCGTACACCGCGACCACGCGGTACTGGGGCACTCCGACCAGTGCATCGCCACCCACCCCTCGGACATGGCGGTGGCGCTGGCCGCGCTCGACGCGCGCGTGGAACTGCACGGCCCCGAGGGCGCCCGCAGCGTGCCCGCCGCCGACTTCCACCGGCTCCCCGGGCAGCATCCGGAGCGGGACACGGAGATCCACCCCGGCGAGCTGATCACCGGTGTGGTCCTGCCCGCGGCCACGGCCGGGCTGCCCTCGGCGTACCGCAAGGCCCGCGACCGGGCGTCGTACGCCTTCGCGCTGGCCTCCGTCGCCGTGGTGCTGCACCTCTCGGACGGGGTGGTGGAGCGGGCCGGGATCGCCTTCGGAGCGCTGGCGCACCGGCCCTGGCGGGCCCGGCGGGCCGAGGACGCGCTGCGGGGCGCGGCGCCCACGACGGCGGCGTTCGAACACGCCGTCGACCTGGAGCTGGCCGCCGCCGAACCGCTGCGGGACAACGCCTACAAGGTGCCGCTGGCCCGCCGGCTGGCCCTGGACGTACTGGGCCGGCTCGCCCCGCCCGCCACGACCTGACGACCGAGGTGTCCACGAGGAGGACTCCATGACCGCCACCGATGCCGTCCTGGGCGCCCCCGTCGAGCGCCGGGAGGGACGGGAGAAGGTCACCGGCACCGCCCGGTACGCCGCCGAGTACCCGGCGCCGGGCCGCGCCCAGGCCTGGCCCGTGCCCGCGACGGTCGTACGGGGCCGGGTGACCGGCGTCGACACCGCGCCCGCGCTCGCGCTGCCCGGCGTGCTCGCGGTGCTCACCCACGAGAACGCGCCCCGGCTCGGCACCCCGGACGACCCGACGCTGGCCGTGCTGCAGGACCCGCACGTCCCGCACCGGGGCTGGTTCGTGGGCGTGGTGGTGGCCGAGACGCTTGAGGCGGCCCGGGCCGGAGCCGCCGCCGTCCGCGTCACCTACGAGACCGAGCCCCACGACGTGACGCTGACCGCCTCGCACTCCGGGGCGTACGTCCCCGAGTCGGCCAACGGCGGCTTCCCGGCCGTCACCGAACACGGCGACCCAGAGGGTGCCCTCGCCGCCTCGGCGAACCGGGTGGACGTCGAGTACCGGGTGCCGCCGCTGCACAACCACCCGATGGAGCCGCACGCCAGTACGGCGCACTGGGACGGCGAGAGGCTGGCCGTGCACTGCTCCAGCCAGGGCACCACGGCGGTTCAGAAGGAACTGGCCCGCCTGTTCCAACTGCCCGAGGACCGGATCACGGTGCGCGCCGAGCACGTGGGCGGCGGGTTCGGCTCGAAGGGCACGCCGCGTCCCGAGGTGGTGCTGGCCGCGATGGCGGCGCGCGAGACCGGGCGGCAGGTGACCGTGGCGCTGCCGCGCCGCTACCTGCCCGCCGTCGTCGGGCACCGCGCGCCGACCCTGCACCGGCTGCGCCTCGGCGCGGACGCCGGCGGCCGGCTCACGTCGCTCGTGCACGAGGTGACGACGCACACCTCGCGGGTGAAGGAGTTCGTGGAGCAGGCGGCGGTCCCCGCGCGGGTCATGTACGCCGCTCCCGCCCTGCGCACGGTCCACCGCGTGGCGGCGCTCGACGTTCCCACGCCCTCCTGGATGCGCGCCCCCGGCGAGTGCCCCGGCATGTACGCCCTCGAGTCCGCGATGGACGAGCTGGCCGCCGAACTCGGCGTCGACCCGGTGAAGCTGAGGATCCGCAACGAACCGGAGAGCGAGCCGGACAGCGGGAAGCCGTTCAGCAGCAGGCATCTGGTGGAGTGTCTGCGCGAGGGCGCCCGACGCTTCGGCTGGGAGGACCGCGATCCGCGTCCGCGGTCCCGCGCGACCGGGCCCCTGCTGATCGGCAGTGGGGTGGCCGCGGCCACCTACCCGGTGCTGGTGTCCCCCTGCGTCGCCTCGGCGCGCGCCCTGCCCGACGGCGGTTTCCTGGTGCGGGTCAACGCCACCGACATCGGTACGGGTGCCCGGACGGTGCTCGCGCAGATCGCGGCCGACGTCCTCGGCTGCCCGCTGGACCGGGTGCGGGTCGAGGTCGCCGACAGCGGCATCGGCTTCGCCCCGATGGCCGGTGGCTCCTCGGGCACCGCGTCCTGGGGGTCGGCCGTGCACCAGGCGTGCGTCCGGCTGGCCGCCCGGCTGGCGGAGCGCTCGGGGCCGCTGCCGGACGAGGGGGTCGCCGCCGAGGCCGACACCTCCGGGACGGTGGACGCGGAGAGTCCCTTCGCCCGGCACGCGTTCGGCGCCCATTTCGCCGAGGTGACCGTGGACGGCGTCTCCGGCGAGGTGCGGGTGACCCGGATGCTCGGCGTCTTCGCCGCCGGGCGCATCCTCAACGCGCGTACGGCCCGCTCCCAGTTCATCGGGGGCATGACGATGGGCCTGGGCATGGCGCTGACCGAGGACAGCACGGTGGACCCGGTGTTCGGCGACTTCGTCGAGCGCGACCTGGCCTCGTACCACGTGCCCGCGCACGCGGACGTCGCCGACGTCGAGGCGTACTGGGTCGACGAGCAGGACGACCACCTCAACCCCATGGGCAGCAAGGGGATCGGTGAGATCGGGATCGTGGGCTCGGCGGCGGCCGTGGGCAACGCCGTCCACCACGCCACCGGCATCCGCTTCCGGGAACTGCCGCTCACTCCGGACCGGGTGCTCACCGCCCTGCTGGAACACGAGCACCCCGCGGGCATGCTGGGCGTCTGACGGCGGACGCGTGGTCCGCGCCGGGTTCTTTCACCTCCGGCGCGGACCACGCGCTGTCGGGAAGCGGGGAGTGCCGGTCAGTCCGCGGCGGTGCGGCCGGCCACGGCCACGGATCGGGTCGGCCTGCGCCGCGCGGAGGCCGGTGCGGCCACCCGCACGCACAGTGCCGTCAGTGCGACGAGCGAGGCGACCACGGCCACCGCGACCGCGATCCAGACCGGTGCGAGCGTGAGGTCCGTAACCGGGGAGACCCGCGCCGAGGGGGTGGCGCTGCCGTAGAGCTTGGCCGCGGCCAGCGCCGCCGGTGCCACGACCGCGGCGGCGAGCAGCGGTACGGCGGGCCGCACGGTCAGCAGCAGGGCCAGCACCAGGCAGAGCGCCGACAGGCCGAGTGCCACCCCGTAGGCCGGTGCGGAGGCGTCGCCGCGGTGCAGCGGGAAGAAGGCCACACCGCACCCGGCGAGGACCGCGACGGTGAGCCAGGCCGGCCAGGCCGGACCGCGGGCGGCCCGTCGTGCCGCGCGGTGGCGGTCGCGCGCCGCGCGGGCCTTGTCGCGCTCGCGCGGAGCACCGGACCCGTCGCGACGCGGCGCACGGGATTCCGCACGGTCGCGCGCCGCTCGGGGCTCCTCGCGGTCGCGTCCCCGGCGGAACGGGCGTGGCGTCCGGCGGCGTTCACGGCCGCGGCGGTCCGCTCCGTCAGCGGTGCCGGTGAACCGCTCCCGCGACCGGGTGTCGGGCTCGCCTCCGTCGTGCTCGTCGGCCGCGTCCCGGGCCGCCCGCAGCCGCCGGGCGTCGGGCCGCTCCGGGCGTACGTGTCCGTCCTCGGCGAGCCGGCCGATCAGTTCGACCAGTTCCTCGACCGGGCGGCCGGTGGCGGCGGCGCGTACGGCCTCCTGCCCGCAGTGCGGTTCCAGGGGGGTGCGGTGCAGCAGCGCCATCAGCCGGGTCACGTCCTCCACGGAGCGGCACTCCGCCGCGGCCCGGATCGCCTCGTCCGCGCTGTCGGACTGTCGCGGCGGCCGGGTGAGCAGCCCGACCAGCCGGGTGACGTCCTCGACGGACCGGTTCACGCCGACCGCGCGGAGCGCGTCGATCGTGGCCTGCGCGTACTGCGGTGACTGCTCCAGCGTCGTGATCAGGTCGACGACCTCGTCCAGCGGCCGGTCCGCGACGGCGGCGCGCACCAGGTCGCCGACGGGATCGCCGTACGCCTGCGGCGCACCGCCGGCAGGGTCCGCCGCCACGTCGGGGGCGGCATCCGCTCCGGCGGCGGGGAGGTCGGGATCGGGTTCCAGCTCGGGGAGGTCGCCGTCGTCGAAGTCGACGTCCCAGAGGTCGCCGTCCTGTTCGGGCGAGGGCCGGTCGGCGGACGTCCGGACCGCGGGTGCCGCGCCCGGCGGTCGCGCCGTGCCGGTGGTCGTGGTCGTCTCCCCGGTGGGCAGGTCCACGGCGGATATGGCGTACTCGGGCGAGCGGGGTGATGAAGAGCCGGTGGTCATGATCTCTCCGTGTGGTGGGGGTGCGGCCGCCCTGCGTCCCCGACATGCGACTCGCGCTTGCGTGCTGCCATTACTAGGCACGTCCACCGCCCCGTGCCACTCCGGGTGGGCCACAGGGATGAGAGAGCGCCTCCCCTGGTCATGCCGCCGGTGCGAGCGGGCATCCGGGTAGGGAGGCGCGTACGGCGCGCCGAAGGAGGGGACCGTGGATACGACCTCAGTGATCGTCGTGGCGGTGCTGCTCGCGGCGCTCGTCCTGGCGGCGGCTCTCGCCGTCCTGGTGCGTCTGGTCCGCACCCGGCGGGACCTCAGGCGGGCCGGCCTGCCCACGGGCCCGCGCTGGGTCTTCTGGGGCGCCGTCCTCTATCTGGTGCTCCCGGCGGACCTGTTGCCCGACCCGGTCTACCTGGACGACATCGGCGTGCTGCTCCTTGCCCTGCGCTCCGCGCGCGGCCCGATCGGCGGGCGGCGCGGCCCCGTGGAGCGGCGGGGGACCACCGGCCCGCCCGGTGATTACGCAGCGTAAGGAAACCAATCACCCGTTCGATTCGTATAAGTCTCTGGAAGCCGAAGGAAGTCGGCGGACCAGATGACGGCCGCACAGGGGCCGTCATCTGATCGGCGCAGCACCGACTAGGGAGAGACGATGCAACCGTTCGCGCTCAACTACGCACGGCCCGCAGTGGAGTTGGAAGCCACCACTCCGTACGTCTACGACTCCGGGCTGCAGTTGAACGTGCTCCTCGACGGGCGGGTCGCCGCCTGCGACCACGCCCTGCTGAGGGAACTGGGGACCACGACCTCCACCGCGGGGTCGAAGACTCACTTCGACGACTGAACACGGGCCGTCGAGAATGACCGTGCTGATCCTGACCAGTGAAGAGGACGTCACCGCGGACATGGTGGTGGTGCACCTGAACGCGTCGGGAGTACCGGTGGTCCGCCTGGACCCCGCCGACCTCACCGACTCCGTCGCGCTGTCCGGCGAGTTCGTGCACGGCTCCTTCCGGGGCCATCTGTCCTCGGGGGGCCGTCTGGTGAGCATCGGCGGGCTGCGGTCCGTGTGGGTGCGCAGGCCGGGCGGCGCGGCCACGCGGGCCGCCGAGCCGTCCGCGTGGCTGACCGAGGAGGCCGGTCAGGCGCTGTACGGCATGCTGCGCGGCTCGGGGGCACGCTGGATGAACCAGCCCGACGCCGCCCACCGGGCCAGGTACAAGCCCTGGCAGCTGCGGCTCGCCCAGCGGTGCGGCCTGCCCGTGCCGGCGACGCTGATCACGACGTTTCCGCGGGCGGCACGCGAGTTCGCCGAGCGCTACCCGGATCTGGTGGTCAAGCCCGTCTCGGGCGCCCATCCGCAGGACCCGCCCCTGGCGGTGCCGACCAGCCGGGTTCCCCCCGGAGCCGACTTCTCCGCCGTCGCGCACGGCCCGACGCTGCTGCAACGCCGGGTCGCCAAGCGTGCCGACATCCGGCTGACCGCCGTCGGCGGGGAGTTGCTGGCCGCCCGCAAGACGGCGCTCGCGAGTCGGGACCCCGACGAGGTGGACGTCCGTTTCACGGCGTCGGGCGAGCCGTGGCGGCCGGCCGAGGTGCCGCCGCGCGTCGCCGAGCAGGTGCGCGCCTACCTTCGGGCGGCCGGTCTGGCCTACGGAGCCCTCGACTTCGCCGAGGACGGCGACGGCACCTGGTGGTTCCTCGAGTGCAACCAGTCGGGGCAGTTCGGCTTCGTCGAGGTGGAGACGGGCCAGCCGATCGCCCGCACTATCGCCGAGTGGCTGGCCCGGCCCGGCGCCGTGGACGCGGTGGACGCGGACGGTCCCGGCACGGCGGCGGTCGGCTGAGCCGCGGTGCGCCCGTCAGTGCGGGCGGGGGCCGGGCAGCAGGGCGGTACGCTGCCAGCCGGCGCCCGGGGACGGCTGGCGCTCGGCGCCCGGCAGGTGCCCGGGGGCGCGCAACGGACGCATGACCACCTCCAGTTCCCTGCTCACACGCTCGGCGTCCCGCCGCACCTGCTCGGGGACGTCACCGCGTTCGGCGACGAGTCGGTCGTAGATGGGGGAATCCTGGAACACCCGTCAACGTGCCTTTCGTGTCGTCCGCCCCCGTACGGAGGCGCGACTGAGCAGTCTAGGCGCCCGTTCACGTGGTGGTGCGCATTCCGCCAGGATGTGAACGGCCACTCAGGCGCCGGTCGTGGACCCGGGCCGCACGATCATGAGAACGGTCACCGTGGCCCACAGCAGGTTGAACAGGCCGGTGAACATGGCGAGCCGGGCCGTGCGGGCCCGTTCGACGGGCTGCCCGTCGGCCAGTTGCCCCAGCAGCTCCTCCTGGCGCGGCAGGACGAAGGCGACCAGGAGCCCGGCCGCGACGGCGGTGAGGGTGACGGACGTGATCAGCCAGGCGTCCGAGAGGACCCCCATCGAGGCGGCGGTGGCGAAGCCGAGGACCGGCACCGCGATGCCGAGACCGGCGTAGACCCGGCAGATGCGGTGCAGCAGCCGGACGGTGCGCACGTCCCCGGTGTCCGCCCCGGCCCCGACCCCGGCCGCGTCCTCGCCCCCTCCCCCTCCCCCGACGGGCGCGACCGCCGGCACCCGCCGCGCGGCCGCCGGGAACATGCTGGCCGCGACGGTGACGGGGCCGACGGCGACGATGGCCGCCAGGACGTGGAGGGACAGCAGGAACTTGGTCATCGGTCGGGCTCCGGGAGGCGGGATCGGACGATGCGGTGATCGAGAACCAAGGTAGGAAGGCGGCGATCGGTCGCACAGAGGCTGAAACGACAGCTTCCAACGGATTCTCGCCAGCGCCCCCACCAGCACCTGCTGGACGTCACCCGGGCCTGACGCGGGCTTCTGCGCGCGGCGGGAACCCGCCTAGGGTGGCGCCCATGCACTCGGTGGCGATCCTGGTCCTCGACGACGTGGTGCCGTTCGACATGGCGGCACCCATGCAGGCGTTCGACTGGACGCGGCTGCCCGACGGCCGCAGCCCCTACCGGGTCACTCTGTGCGCACAGTCGCCCGAGGTGCGCACCGAGGGCCTCGCCCTGCGGATCGAGCGGGGCCTGGAGGCGCTGGAGACCGCGGACACGATCATCGTGCCGGGGCGCTCCGAGGAGTCCGGCCCGCCCTCCGACCTCGTCCTCGGCGCGCTGCGCCGGGCGGCCGACGCCGGGACGCGGATCGCGTCGGTGTGCGTGGGCGCCTTCGTGCTCGCGGAAGCCGGGCTGCTGGACGGGCTGCGGGCCGCCACCCACTGGATCGCCGCGGCGGAACTGGCCCGCCGGTACCCGCGGGTGGAGGTGCGGCCGGACGTGCTCTATGTCGACAACGGCCAGATCCTCACCTCGGCGGGCGCGGCCGCCGGTCTGGACATGTGCCTGCACATGATCCGCCGGGACCTGGGATCGGCCGTGGCCGCGCACGCCGCCCGGATGTGTGTCGTTCCGCTGGAACGCGAGGGCGGGCAGGCCCAGTTCATCGTGCAGGAGCATCCGCCCGTGCCGCGGGGGTCGGACCTGGAGCCGCTCCTGCGCTGGATCGAGGACCATCTGGCCGAGGAGGTCACCCTCGGGGCGATGGCGGCGCGCTCGGGGATGAGCGAGCGCACCTTCAGCCGCCGGTTCCGCGAGCAGACGGGCACCACTCCGCTGCAGTGGCTGCTGCGGGCGCGGGTGCGACGCGCCCAGTACCTGCTGGAGAACGGGGACCACTCCGTCGAACGGATCGCCCGGCAGGCGGGGTTCGGCTCCCCCACGGCCTTTCGCGAGCGGTTCCGCCGCGTGGCCGGCACCACGCCGCACGCCTACCGCGCCGCCTTCCGGGCGAGGACCGCCGTGCCGCCGGGAAGCCCGTAGGACGCGTGGCGCGGACCGGCACTGTCACACGGCCAGCGACAGGCCGCTCTCCCCGTTGGCGTCCACCGGGCCCTCCTGGTGCGCCGTCCCGCCCTTGGCGAGCAGCAGCGCGTCCGCCTTGGCCACCGCGTCGTGGACGCTGGTGGTCGCCATCATCACGCACAGGGTGTAACTGACGTCCGTCAGCTCCCGCACCACCGCGGTCCGCGGCCTCTCCGCCTGAGCGATCCTCAGCGACGCGTACCGCGTCAGCAGCTCCCTGACGACCTTCGGGTCCGGCTCCAGCACGAAACGCCCCTCTCTCGACTTTCGCTGCGTATGCCCGCACCCCGTCGAAGCATGCGCATCATGGGCACCCCTGCTCGCGGTTGACCAGATCCCGACCCTTCTCGGGCGTTTCTCAACACCCTCCCCACTCGCGTGCCACCACCTCCTGGAAGCCGTGCGGCGGGCGGCCGGTGACGCGTTCGACGGTGTCGGTGGTGCGGTCCTCGGCCCCGCGGGCGATCGCGAGGTCGAGTTCGGTCAGCATCGCGGCGAAGTCCGGCGGCACCACGCGGGCGAGGCGGTCACGCATCTCCTGGGGAGTCAGGCGGCGGTGGACGACCGGCCGGCCGCCGGCCCGGGTGAGGATCGCGGCGATGTCGTCGTGGGCGAGGGGCTCGGGCCCGGTGAGGACCAGGTCGGTGTTCGGGGCGTGGTCGTCGGTGAGGGCGTGCACGGCGACGGCGGCGATGTCGTCGGCGTCGACGAAGGCCACCCGGCCGCTCCCGGTGGCGGTCCGGATGGTGCCGTCCCGGCGGATGCCGGCGGCATGGGTGTGCTCGCCGGTGAAGTTCTGCATGAACCAGGAGGGCCGCAGCACCGCCCACTGGTCGAACAGGCCGGGCAGCTCCCGGTGCACCGCGCCCACCGCCACGGCGCCCGCGGGAACGGCGGAGGAGCTGAGCAGCACGGCGCGCCGCACACCGGCGGCACGCGCGCGGCGCAGGAAGGGGAGCATGACGGCGGCCGGGTTCATGTCGCCCACGGGTGGGACGAGGTAGACCCGGTCCGCTCCGTCGAGGGCCGCGTCGTGGGTGGTGGTGTCGTACCAGTCGAAGCGGACCGGCTCCGCGCCCGGCACCGGGGCGGCGCGCCGTCCGGCGGCCTTCACCCGGTGGCCCGCGGCGACCAGCCGGGCGGTGGTGCGGCTTCCGGTCGTGCCGGTGGCGCCGGTCACCAGCGTCGTGCCGTTGCCGGTCATCGGGCGCTCCCGGCGAACTCGGCGCCGGGTTCCAGCAGGGCCAGCGGGTTCCAGTAGTCACGGTAGGACGTGAACCGGCCGTCCTCGACGGTCACGACGGCGATGTACGTCATGTCGAAGGGGGCGCCCGTCCGCACCAGCCGGCCGACGCCGCGCATCTCCACCACGACGGTCCGGGCATCGGTCGTCTCGTGGATGCGCAGTTCGGGGAAGTCGTGCAGGTCGATGTGGCCGGGATAGGGCCGCATGTAGGCGGCGACCGCCTCCCGCCCTTCGAGTCGCCGTGGCCGACCGTCGGGGGCGAAGGGGAATTCCATCAGTCCGTCGTCGGCCCACAGGCCGACCCAGGCGTCGATGTCCTTGTCCAGCAGCAGGCGCAGACCGTGCCGGAACAGGTCCGACGGGGAGACGGGGGTGGGCATGGGTGTGCTCCTTCGCACCGCGCCTTCCCGGCGCGGTCGTCGCATAGAATGCGGACCGGTAGTCCGCTTCAAACGATACGGACTAGCGGTCCGCTTTGCAATACGCACCATCCCTCGACGGAGGAGACCTGTGACCGAGCGCAAGCCCCGCAAGGACGCGGCCCGCAACCGGGCGGCCGTCCTCGCCGCCGCCGACGACCTCTTCGTCCGCTGCGAGAACCCCGGCGATGTCACCATGGCCGATGTCGCGGCGGCGGCCGGGGTGGGCAAGGGGACCCTCTTCCGGGCCTTCGGCGACCGGGTGGGACTGGTCGCGGCGCTGTACCAGGCGCGGCTCGGGCCGGTCGAGGAGGCGGTCGAGTCGGGTCCGCCGCCGCTGGGCCCCGGCACCCCGCCGCGGGAGCGCGTCGCCGCCCTGCTCGACGCGCTCCTGCGCTTCAAGCTCGACAACCGGGGCCTCGCGCTGGCACTGGAGGCCACGGGCCACGACAGCCCTTACGGCGCCGGGCACTACGAGCGCTGGCACACCCTGCTCCGCACCGTGCTGGAGGAGCTGCCCGGCCTCCCCGACGGGGAGTTCGCCGCCCACGCGCTGCTCGCCGCCGTCCGCGCGGACCTCGTGGAACACCTGGCCGGCCAACAGGGCGTGGCCCCCGAGCGGATGCGCGCCCAGCTCGCCGACTACACCGCTCGCGTCCTCGGCACCGCTTCCGCACCGGCCTGAGGCCCGCCCGCCACGGGCACCGCGAGCGGCACGGACGCGCTCAGGCGACCTGGCCGCTGTGCAGGGCGGCGTACGCCCCTTCCCCGGCCAGCAGTTCCTCGTGGGTGCCGGTCTCCTGGATCCGGCCGTCGCCCATCACCACGATCCGGTCCGCGCCCCGCACCGTGGACAGCCGGTGCGCCACGACGAACGTGGTACGCCCGCGCAGCAGCCGGGCCAGCGCCTGCTGGACGAGCGCCTCCGAGCGGGTGTCCAGCGCCGAGGTGGCCTCGTCGAGGATCAGCACCCGGGGGTCCCGGATCAGGGCGCGGGCGATGGCCAGGCGCTGGCGCTGTCCGCCGGACAGCCGCGCGCCGTGCTCCCCGACCAGGGTGTCCAGGCCCCGCGGCAACCGGTCGACGAACTCCAGCGCGTTGGCGTCGCGCAGGGCGCCGCGCACGGTCTCCTCGTCGGCGTCGTCCATGCCGTAGGCGACGTTCTCCCGGATCGTGCCGTCGAACAGGATCGACTCCTGCGGCACCACCGAGACGAAGCGCCGGTACGTGCGCAGGTCGAGGGTGTTCATGTCGACACCGTCCAGCAGCAGCCTGCCCGAGGTCGGCCGCAGGAAGCCGATCACCAGGTTGAGGACGGTGGACTTGCCCGCGCCGGACGCGCCCACCAGCGCGATGGTCTCGCCCGGTTCGACGGAGAGGGTGAAGTCGCTGACCGCGGGCCGCCCGTCGCTCTCGTAGAGGTGTCCGACGCGCTCGAAGGTGACGGCTCCGCGCAGCGAGGTCAGTTCCGTCTTGCCCTCGTTGTCCTCCAGTTCGGGCGCCTGGAGCACCTCGCCGACCGAACGGACGGACTCCAGGCCCTTGGTGATGACCGGGGCCAGGCCCGCCAGCGTCGTCGTGGAGTTGGTGAGCGTGGTCAGGAAGGCGCTGAGCATCACGACGTCGCCGGCGGTGACTCCCCAGACGTCGTAGTACGAGATCAGCGCGGCGCCCGCCAGCACCAGGACGCCGACCACGTTGAGCACGACCCAGGACAGCGAGCCGAAGCGTCCGTTGACCAGGTCCAGGCGCATTCCGGAGGTCAGCAGCCGGTCCAGGGTGCCGTCCATGCGGCGCAGCGCCTTGCCCTCCAGGCCGTGGGCGCGGGTGACCGGGATGAGCCGGGTCATCTCCGTGACCCGCGAGGACAGGGTCTCGACCTCGTGGCGGAAGTGCTCGTTGTGGGTGCGCAGCCGGGCGCGGAGCCGGGCCACCAGCAGGGAGGCGGCGGGGACGACGACGAGGAAGACGGGCAGGAACTCCGGGGTGCGCACGGCGATGATGACGAGGCCGCCGGTGAGCACGGTGAACGCGCCGAGGCCGGTCTCGGCGGTCTGCTGCACCATCTGTTCCACCGTCTCCACGTCCCGGACGACCTTGGCCTGCAGGACGCCCGCGCTCACCCGCGCGTGGTAGCCGATGGAGAGCTGCTGCATCCGCGTGCACAGCGCGGAGCGCAGGGCGGTGCCCATGCGGCGCACACTGCCGTACAGGAGGCGCACGTACAGCAGGTGCAGCGGGTAGTTGACCACCAGGATGAACATGATGATCCCGGTGCTGGTCCACAGGTCGGCGATCGGTCCGTGCTGCACGACGGTGTCGATGATGGTGGCCGTGATCAGGGGCAGCAGCCAGATCGGGCTGTGCTTGACGGTGAAGACGGCCACCGCGCCGGCCAGTCGGCGGCGGTCGGCGCGGAACAGGTAGACGAGGGTGCGTATCGGGTGTTCGCCCCGGTAGCGGTGATCGAGCGGCTTTTCCATCGACGACGCCATCGGCGTGGTCCTCCTGGTGACCGAGTGCGGCAAGCGCTTGCTTCCCGCGCTTTCCTACCCGGTCGGCCTGGAGCACGCCACACCGTTCCGCGCCTCGGAAGGGGGATCGGAAGGGGAACCCGCGCCTTCTCCCCCGTGGAGGGCGCGGGTCCCGGTCTTCGCGGGCGCGGGGCTCAGTCGCCGAGGGTGCGGGCGAGTTCGGTGGTGGCGCGGGTGATCTCGGTGTCATCCTCGGCCAGCAGCCTCTCCAGGCCGTCCCGGCGGGCGCGGACGGCCTGCCGCGCCGCGCGCTCCCAGGCCACCGGGTTCTCACGGTGGTTGAGCAGCTTGGGGTAGGCGGTGGCGGTGGTCTCCCACTGCCGGGCGTCGGCGATGTTCTTGAGCAGCTGGATGATCTGCGCCCGGCAGCTCACCTGGGGCCGCTGCGCCAGCTCCCACAGGAACGGAACGGTCGCGGCGGTCGCCTGCTCGACGACGAAGCCGTACTGGCAGATGCGCTTGCGCAGGTCGCCGAGGGCGGCGCGGGCGGTTTCGGCGTCGCCCCGGGCCACCTTGCGCAGCAGCCGGGGAATGGCCGCCGCCGAACCGGTGGAGTCCTGGATGTCGCTCCAGGGCACCCCGTCGAGACCTGCGAGCAGGGCGGTGGTGCGGGGGGAGCCGGGCGACGTCTGACGGTCGGTGCGCTGGATGCTCGGCTCGGGTGTCGGAGCGCTGCGCATGGTGTGGGGCCCTTCCGCGGCAGTCGGGTCAGGTGAGGGGGCGGGTCGACAATGTGGCCCAGACCGTCTTGCCCGCCGGCGGGCGCGGGGTCCAGCCCCACTCCTCGGCGAGGGTGTCGACGATGCACAGACCGCGTCCGTGCTCCCGGAGTGCGGAGCCGTCGGACGGGTCGAACGCGGGCATGTCGTCCCCGGGATCGGAGACGGTCAGCGTCAGTCCGCCGGAATCCAGGGCCAGTCCGAGCCTGATCTCCGGGACACCGGCCGCCGCCGACGGCACCGCGTGCGTCACAGCGTTGGAGATCAGTTCGGTGATCACGAGGACCGCGTCGTCGCCGCGGTGGTCGAGCGACCACCCGCGCAGCGTGTCCCGGGTGAAGACCCGGGCCCGGGCGAACCCCGCCCCGCTGCACGCGACGCGCAGCACCTCGGCGGCCGGGCGGCCACCGAGGGCGGGACGCCCCGCATACGGGATCCCTCCGGAGCGACGCGTCGTGCCTGCCTCCGACACGGGTTCGCCGGGCGACCGGAGCGTTGGATGCGCAGGTGACGGCACAGCATCTCCCTGATGCGACGTCAGGACGGGACCTCAACCGGGGGGTTGACGCCACGGCTATTATCCACGCTGAGAGCGCTCGCGTGCAATTGCACGAGAAATTGCGCGAAAAAAATCGGATAGGGGCGCTCGGGGACCGGCACGACTCGGTCCGCTCCCCCGAACAGCAAGGAGACCGCGGTGCCACCAGTGCGCAACGGAGTGCAGGCCAGCCAGTTGGAGGCCTGCTGGACGAAGAGTCGGCACAGCAACGCCGAGGGCAACTGCGTCGAGGTCGCCCTCGTGGACGGAGGCATCGCGATGCGCAACTCCCGTGACCCCGACGGCCCCGCGCTCGTGTACACCCCGGCGGAGGTGGCCGCGTTCCTGGCGGGGGCGAAGGACGGCGAGTTCGACCACCTGCTGTAGACCGGGGCGCCGCGGCGGCGCCGAAGAGGAGTCCAACTACCCGATTTCTACGGGCGGATGCGGCGGGCACCGAGGGGATGAGATAGTCTTTCCTTCAAGTCTGCCGGTCTGCTGGGAGCCAGGATGTCCGCCGCGTCGCATCGCATCTCCCGTCTCGAACCCTATCTGGACCGGGCGGAGCCGGCTCCGACTCTGCTCAAGATGCTCGTCGGCGTGCAGCTGGCGGGTTTCCGCGAGGATGCCGGCCTCTCCCAGGACCAGGCGGCACGCGAGCTGGGCTTCAGCGCCGCGAAGCTCTCGCGCATCGAGTCGGGCAAGGGCCGCAGGCCCCCTTCGGAGAAGGACGTCCGCGCGCTGCTCGGGCGGTACGGCACCGACGCCTACGAGGCCTCGGTGCTGCTCAAGCTGTTGCAGCGCGCGGGCGAACCGGGCTGGTGGCAGCGGTACGACAAGCGCCTGATGCCCGAGTGGTTCGACCGCCTGGTCGGCCTCCAGGAGGCCGCGGCGACCATCCGTACCTTCGAGATCCAGTACGTCCCCGGCCTGCTGCAGACCCCGGCCTACACGGAAGCGGTGGTCGAGCGCGGCCTGCCGAACGCCCCCACGGGCGAGGTCCGGCGCCGCGTCGAACTGCGCAAGCGCCGGGCGGCGTTGCTGGAGCGCAAGGACGCGCCGCAGCTGTGGGCGATCATCGACGAGTCCGTCCTGCTGCGCGTGCTGGGCAGCCGCGAGATCATGCGCGAGCAGCTCGAGCACCTGGTCACGATGGCGAAGCGGCCCCATGTGACGCTGCAGATCGTGCCGCTGGACGTGACGCACGCGTCGGCACCGGCCATTCCCGTCACCTATCTGCGTTTCGGCGGCGCCGATCTGCCGGACGTGGTCTACCTGGAGCACATCGGGAGCGCCAACTTCCTCGAGGACCAGGACGAGACCGAGCAATACCGGGTCGCGCTGGACCGGCTGGCCGACGAGGCGCTGACTCCGCGCGAGTCACTGGAGCGGTTGCGCGAGACGATGGCGACCCGCTACCCGGCGAAGTAGCAGCGGCACCAGCACAGAGGAGGGGGCCACGCGCGACGCGCGTGGCCCCCTCCTCTGTGGTCTGTGACCGGCCTGGCCAGTCCGCGGTCAGCGCAGTCGGCCCAGCCCGCCGAACTCGATCCACTCGTCGGTGAGCTGGCGCGGTGCCACCTCGGTGTCCGGGCGCCAGGTGGAGACCTCCACCAGACCCGGATCCAGGATGTCCATGCCCGCGAAGAGGGCCTCGACGTCCTTGGGCTCACGCACCCGGCCCCAGTGGCCCTGCGTCGCCTGGTCCATGAACTCCGTGACGAACTTCCGCACCTCGGCGTCCTCGCTGACCAGCTGGCACATCACGGCGAAGCTTCCGGGCACCAGCCGCTCGGTCACCCGGCGGACGACCGCCTGGGGACCGTCGGTGTCGCTGTCCGGGATGCAGTGGAACACCGAGTTGAACAGGACGGCGACCGGCTGCGAGAAGTCGATCAGGCGCTGGGTGTCCGGGTGGGAGAAGATCTCCTCCGTGGCACGCATGTCGGCGTGGATGACGGCGGTCTGGTCGTTCTGGTCGAGCAGGGCCCGGCCGTGGACCAGCACCATCGGGTCGTTGTCGACGTAGACGACGCGGGACTCGGGGGCGACGCGCTGGGCGACCTGGTGCACGTTGTCCTGCGTGGGCAGGCCGGAGCCGTGGTCGAGAAACTGACGGATGCCGTAGTCCTCGGCGAGGACCCGGACGACCCGCTGGAGGAAGCGCCGGTTGTTCAGCGCCAGCCGACGCGTGCTGGGGACGACCTTGTCGAGTTCGCCCACGGCCTCGCGGTCGGCCGCGTAGTTGTCCTTGCCGCCCAGGTAGAAGTCGTACATACGTGCCGCTGTAGGCACGTTGGCGTCGATCTCCGTGGACAGCTGCTTGTCGGCTTGCATCGTTCCCCCAGCTCCGTACCCGCGCCAACTGGACTGGCATGACAGACAGTACATCCTAAAGACGTAGTGGTCAGCCAAACCAGGGGCCGGATCGAGTGGCCGTCAACCCGGTTGCGGCGCAGAGCAGTTGACGGCCACTCGGACAGGTCAGCCGCGCCCGGCCAGGTAGGCGTCCACTCCGGGTGCCTCGTGCGCCTCCTCCACGCCGACCAGGCCGCCGACCGCCTTGGCGTCGGGCTTCAGCACGTACGTGGACCGGCTGGCCGGCGCGGTCACGAGGGTGAAGTTCTGCGGGGTGCCGAGTCCGGTGTCGGCGTTCTTCTGCGAACGGTGCGCCTTGACGACGTCCTGACGGGCGAGGCTGCCGCCCTCGCAGGCCTTCTTCAGGTCGGCGCCGGTCAGTTGGGCGGCGTTGTATCCGGAGAGCACGCCGGAGTCGACGGGCTCGCCCGGGTACGCCTTCTTGTAGGAGGCGACCATCTTCTTGACGCCCGGCAGGTCGGAACTGACCGCCGGTGCGGCGCTGACGACGTGGACCATGGCCTCCAGCGCCGCCGCCGCGGGTGTCTTCAGCAGCTGCGGCGCGTAGCCGGGCGCGCTGCTGACGATCGGCACCTTCAGGCCGCGGGCGGCGGCCACACCGGCCAGGGAGGCGGTCTGGGCGGGACCCGCGCTGATCAGGATCGCCTTCACCCCGGCCTTGTTCAGCGCGGACACCTGCGCGGTCAGGTCGCTGTCGGTGGCCTTGATCTTCTGCCCGGCGACCTTCATCCCCGCCTGTTCGGCGGCCCACTCGGAGCCCTCCAGCGCGTTGGCGCCGTAGTCGCCCTCGAAGTAGACGTGACCGATCGTGTCGCCCTTGGCGATCTTCTTGGTACGGCTGAGGAAGTCGACGGCGGCGATCATGTCGAGGTCGTAGGTGGTGCCGAGGACCTGGACGGAGTCCCGGCCGAGCAGACTGGCCGCCCAGGCCTGCGGGAAGGTCAGCATGTGGTCCCGCTCGATGTCGTCGAGCAGGGCGGCGACCACCGGGGAGCCGATGACCTGCGGCAGGGCGACGACGTCCGGTGCGATGTCGGCGTAGGCGGTGACCGCCTTCTGCACGTCGTAGCCGTGGTCCTTGACCACGATCTCCACCTGCCGTCCGCAGATGCCGCCCGCGGCGTTGGTCTCGTCGGCCCACATCTGCTGGGCCTGCACGATGCTCTTGCCGAGGGTGGCGTAGGGGCCGGTGAGGTCGGTGAGCGCGCCGAGTCTGATGGTCTTGTCGGTGACTCCGGGGCCGGACTTGACGCCGTCGGCGGCGTCGTCGGTGCTCCCGCCGTCCGCCTTGGAGCTGCAGGCGGTGCCCGCGAGCAGCACGGCGGCCAGTGCCGCGGCCAGGGCGGCGGTCCGGGCGGTGCGGGGCCTGGGGTGCGTGACGTTCACGGGGTGTGCTCCTTGGCTCGTGCGGTGGTGTCGGAGGTGTCAGTGGTGTCGGAGGCGGTACCGGGCGCGGGGCCGGTGCCGGGCGGTCCGGTGACGGATGGGCGGCGGCGCAGGCGGGCCCGGGTGCGGCGGGCCAGTCCGTGCAGGCCGTCGGGGGCGTAGAGGAGGATCACGACGATCGCCGCGCCGTAGAGGTAGCGGGACGCCTCGGTCGGGCCGATCGAGCCGCCGCCGGACCCGGGCGCCGCCACCAGGGGCAGCTGGTCGGCGTAGCGGGTCATCAGCAGGGGCAGCGCGGTGACGAAGACGGCTCCGGCGGTGGCTCCGGCCACCGAGCCGAGACCGCCGATGACGATCATGGCGAGGTAGTCGACGGAGAGGGCGAGGGAGAAGTAGTCGGGCACCACGCGGCGGAAGGAGAGGGCGAGCAGGACGCCGGCGAGGCCCGCGTACATCGACGAGACGACGAACGCGGACGAGCGGTACCGGGCCACGTGCACCCCCATCACGGACGCCGCGGTCTCGCTGTCGCGCAGCGCCGCCAGAGCCCGTCCGGGGCGGCCGCGCAGCAGTCCGCGCGCGGTGAACCAGGTGACGGCGAACAGGACGAGGCCCAGGTACCACAGCCGTTCCTCGGCGCCGAACGGCACGCCCAGGACGGTCAGTTCCGGATCCGACTCGGCGAAGGTGAAGCCGCCCAGTTCCAGCGGTGGCACCGAGCGGCCGTTGAAGCCGCCGGTGACGGAGTCCGCCGTGAGCAGGACGTGGTGGCCGAGGAAGACCAGGGCGAGCGTGGCCACGCCGAGGTAGATGCCCTTCACGCGTCCGGCGACGGGGCTGAACAGTCCGCCCGCCGCCCCGGCGAGCAGTACGGCGAGGACGGCGGCGACGGCGGGCGGCAGCCCGGGGCCCGGCTCGCCCGCCAGCCAGACGTAGCCGTAGGCGCCGACGGCGAGGAAGAAGGCGTGCCCGAGGGAGAGCTGTCCGGCGGTGCCGCTGAGCAGGCCGAGCCCGACGGCGCCGATGGCCGCGGCCATGGAGAACAGGCCGATGCGCAGCCAGAAGGCGTCCAGGTAGAAGGGCAGGGCGCACAGGAGCAGTGCGGTCAGCAGGAGCGGGCCGCGCTTGGCGAGGAGGGGTCGCAGGTCAGACACGGGCCGCTCCCTTGGCCGCGAAGAGTCCGGCGGGGCGCACCAGCAGGACGAGCACCATCACGGCGTACGGCGCGACGTCGCCGAAGCCCTCGCCGAGGACGTGCAGGTCGGACTGGTAACCGGCGACGAAGGCCTCGGTGAGGCCGATCAGCATGCTGCCGACCAGGGCGCCGACCGGCGAGGTCATGCCGCCGAGGATGGCGGCCGGGAAGGCCTTCAGCGCGATCTGCCCGGTGGTGCGCTCCAGGCCGGGCGCCGGGAAGGCGACCAGGAAGACGGCGGCGAGCGCGGCGAGGGCACCGGCCAGGCACCAGGCGACGGTGCGTACGCGGGTGAGCCGTACGCCCATGAGGGCGGCGGCCTCGCGGTCCTCGGCCGCCGCGCGCAGCGACAGGCCCCAGGGCGTGAACCGGAAGAGGGCGAAGGCGCCGCCGATGGCGACGGCGGACACCAGGATCGCGGCGACGCGGCTGTCGGCCACAGTCACCGGGCCGAGGTCGGTCACGGCGGAGCCCCAGGGGTCGCCGAGCGGCAGCAGGTCGCCGCCGATGCGCCGGGCGAGGTCGGTGACCAGGACGATGTCGATGCCGATGGTGACGATGGTCTGGACGTGGGCGGCGTGCGGGTCGCTCCCCCCGACGCGTTGCAGCACCAGCCGGTCCAGTGTCCCGGCCGCGGCCGCCGTCACGAGGACCGCGACGGCCAGCGCACCGGCGAAGCCGATGTCGTCGTGGAGGACGGCGACGAGGTACCCGCCGAGCAGCAGCAGCGAGCCGTGGGTGAAGCTCAGGACGCCGGAGGCCTTGAAGATGGTGACGAAGCCGAGGGCGATCAGGGCGTACACGGAGCCCAGGGCCAGGCCGTTGAACAGGCTGTCGAGGAAGCCGGTCATGCCGCGTCCTCCCCGGTGGTGGTGCCGAGGTAGGCGCGCAGCACCTCGGGGTCGCGCCGGACCTCGTCGGGGGTGCCGTGGGCGATGGCCCGGCCGAAGTCGAGGACGGTGACCTCGTCGGCGAGCCGCATGACCAGGCCCATGTCGTGCTCGACCAGCACGACGGAGAGGGCGAGTTCGGCGCGGATCTCCCGGACCACCTCGGTCATGCGGGTGCGTTCGGCGGCGTTCATGCCGGCCACGGGTTCGTCGAGCAGCAGGACACGGGGCTCCAGACAGAGGGCGCGGGCGAGTTCGACGCGTTTGCGGTCGCCGTAGGACAGCAGCGCGACGGGTGAGTCGAAGTGGGGTGCCAGACCGGTGAGTTCGGCGATCTCGCGGGCCTTCGCAAGGTGCTCGCGCTGTTCGCGCACGGCGCGCGGCAGACGCAGGGCGCTGGCGGCGAAACCGGCGTGGGACAGGGCGTGCCGGCCGAGCATCAGGTTGTCGGCGACCGTGCCCTGGGTGGTGACGATGTTCTGGAAGGTGCGGGCGACGCCCAGGGCGGCGATCCGGTGCGGGGCGAGCCGGGTCAGTTCCGCGCCGCCGAGCCGTACGGAACCGGCGGTGGGGCGGTACAGCCCGGACAGGACGTTGAAGCAGGTGGACTTCCCGGCGCCGTTGGGGCCGATGACGGCGTGCACGGTGCCGGGGGTGACGGTGAAGGAGACGTCGTCGAGGGCGAGGAGACCGGCGAAGCGCACGGTCACGCCCCGCACGTCGAGCGGGGGCGGTGCGGCGGGGGCGGTCACGCGGCCCCCTTGCCGTCGGCGCCGTCGGTGGTCTCGCCCAGGTAGAGACGGCGTACGGCGTCCGTCCGCGCGAGCTCGGCGGCGTCGCCGGACAGCCTGATCTCGCCGACCTCCAGGACGTGGGCCTGTCCGGCGAGGGAAAGGGCCATGCCGGCGTTCTGTTCGACGAGGAGGACGGCGGTGCCCTGGGTGTTGATCTCGCGGACGACCTCGGCGATGCGGTCGACCATCATCGGAGCGAGGCCGAGTGAGGGTTCGTCGAGGAGGAGCAGGCGCGGGGCGGCCATCAGGGCGCGGCCGATGGCCAGCATCTGCTGCTCCCCGCCGGACAGCAGGCCGGCGGCCTGGCGGGTGCGTTCGGCGAGCCGCGGGAACAGGGTGAAGACGCGCTCCCTGGCCTCGCGGACCTGGGCGGGGGCGTGCCGGTTGAGGCCAAGGCCTCCGGCCCGCAGGTTCTCGTCGACGGTCAGCCCGGCGAAGACCCGCCTGCCCTCGGGCACCTGGACGACTCCGGCGCGTACGGCGGCGACCGGGTCGCGGCCGTCCAGGGCCGTGTCGCCGTAGCGGACCCGGCCGGCCGTGATCGCGCCGCGGTGCAGGCGCAGGGTGCCCGAGACGGCCCGCAGCAGCGTCGTCTTGCCGGCGCCGTTGGCTCCGAGCAGGGCGACGACGGCGCCGTGCGGGACGGTCAGGGACACGGAGCGGAGGGCGGACACTGCGCGCCCGTACGTCACGTCGAGGCTCTCGACGTGCAGCGCGGGCGCGCCGTCCGGTGGTGCTGCGGGCATCGCGGCTCCTTGGGACCGGGCCGGAACGGCACGGTGACGGATGAAGGGGGGAACTCACGACAGCACGGGCACCGGGGGCCGTACAGGGCTCCGGGGCAGGGTCGCTGCGGGGTCCCAGTCCGGGGCGGCCGAGTCTGTGCGGATGCCCATGGCTGCGGAGCCGAACGGCACCCGGCGGACCCCGGCAGGCGCCCCGACCCGACCAGCGGGAAGCCCCGGTGCGCGGGTCGGCGGACCGGGGCTTGTGGAGGGGCGGGGGGGTCGGTGTCTTGCCGTCAGCTCATGGGAGCCCGGGGCGGCGGGACGCCGTGGTGTCGAGGCACCCCGCAGACTTACGAGGCCTCCCGGCTCCTGGAGGCTCCGGTGTCTCCCAGACACCCGGGCACCCGGGTACCGGGCACGGGCTCGCGGGGCTCTCAGGCCCCCGGGTCTCCCGGAGACCCTCCCGGCACCGGGGCACCGGAGACATGCGGAGCCGCCCGGGCTCCCGGAGCCTGCTGGCCTGCCCGGCTACGGGACTGCCGGGCTGCGCCCTTACAGAGGCTGCGTGTATCTCAAGACGCCCTGCCCCTCGCCTCCGGCCTTGCGGGGCCCCAAGCACCCCGGGTCTCCCGGCACCGGAGGAGCACCCGGGACATGCAGGGCCTCCCGGGCCCCCGGGGCCCGCTGGCCTGCCCGGCTACGGAGACTGCCGGGCTGCGCCCTTACAGAGGCTGCGTGTATCTCAAGACGCCCTGCCCCTCGCCTCCGGCCTTGCGGGGCCCCAAGCACCCCGGGTCTCCCCGGAGACCCTCCGGGCGCCGCGCCCGTCGCCCGGCTCAGTCGTGCAGGACCCGTCGGACCGTCAGGGCCAAGCTGAACTCGACGACGTCGGCCGGGCGGGCCAGGGAGCGGCCGGTGAGTTGTTCGCAGCGGCGGAGGCGGTTGAGGACCGTGTTGCGGTGGCAGTAGAGGCGCTCACCGGCACGCTGGGCCGAGCCGTCGCAGTCGAGCCAGGTGGTGAGGGTGTCGAGGAGCACCTCGCGGTCGGCGGGCTCCAGGCGGAGCAGCGGGCCGAGCACCTTCTCGGCGAGGGCCCGGCCCAGCTCGGGGCTGGAGACGACCAGCGCCGCGGGGAGCTGGTCGGCCAGCCGCACGGTGCCGCCCGCCGCCGGGCAGATGGCGAGGGCGGTGTCCGCGAGTCTGCGGGCCTCCCCGACGGCGGCGAGTCCGTCGACCGGGCTGCCGACGCCGATCCGGAGCCCCGGGACGGGGACGGGAGGCGCGGTTGCGGGTTCGTGCGGCTCCGGGAGCCCTTCGCCGGCGCCGACCAGGACGATGCCGTAGTCGGCCTCCGCCCCGGCGTGCCAGTGGACGTTGTTCCCGGGCGGTACGGCGGCGGCGCGGGCGGCCGCGGACCGGACCGGCGGCCCGCCGGTGACGGCGACGACGACGTACCGGCCCTGTTCGGGGAGGCCGAGGGTCCGGGCGGCCTCGGGCAGGTCGGCGATGCGGCCGGTGCCGTCGAGCAGGCCGGCCGCCAGCAGCCGGGCCCGGTTCTCGCGGAGCCGGCCGATCTGCCACTCGGTCTGCCGGTAGGCGTCCGCTACGAGAGTGCAGTGCTCGTCGACGAAGTTCCACACGTCGGCGGCCACGTGCACGAGGAGCCGCACGTCCTCCGGGGCGGCCCTGGACGTCTCCTCGACCAGCCGCTGCCACACCAGCGAACCGCCCAGGCGGAAGGCGTGCAGCAGGGCGTCCAGCGGGAGCCCCTGCTCGGCGCGGACGGCGCCGATCCGCCAGGAGCAGCGGCGGGCCGCGTCCCGGGCGCCCCGCGGGTCCAGCAGGGAGGCCACGCTGTGCCGCAGGGAGCGGTGGGCCTCCTGCCAGGTGGCGGCGGGGTCCTTCGCGAGGGCGGCCCGGTAGGCGGGCTCCTGCTCCCGCAGCAGGGCCGTCAGCCGGTCGGTCAGGTCGGGAAGGTCGTCGAGCAGGGCGCGGGCGGCCCGGTGCAGGACCCGCAGGGCGTCGGCGTCGATCAACGACGTGACGCCGGGTGTCCGCGGGCGTGGAACGGGCGACAGCCCGGTGCGGATCGCTGCTCGTGACCGTACGGCGTGCTGCATCGCGGTCCTCCCCGGGGCAGGGCTGGTGGAGGCGCCGCGCCGCGACGGGCCGTCCCGCCGCGCCGGGCCTGCCCCCTGACTCGTCCTGCCCCGAAGGATGGCATACCGTCCGGTCGGTCCCTAGTGTTGTGCACCGGTCTTTTCGTGGTGCCCGGCCCGGCGGGCCTCTCGGGCCCCCTGGACCTCCTGCGCCTGTTCGGCCTCCCCCACCAGGCGGGCCAGCTCCAGGCGGGACCGTACGCCGAGTAGGGCGAAGACCTTGCGGAGGTGGTAGTCGACGGTGCGGGTGCTCACCGCGAGGGCCAGCGCCACCTCGCGATTGGTGGCGCCCTCGGCGACGTGCCGCGCGATGCGCAGTTGCTGCGGGGTCAGGCCGCCGAGCCGGGTCGGCGCCGCGGCGCCGGTGCCCTGCGGGGCCGCCCCGAGGGCGCGGAGTTCGTCGCGTGCCTGTGCGGCCCAGACACCGGCGCCGCAGCGTTCGAACCCGGCCAGCGCGGTGCCGAGCCGGTCGCGGGCCTCGCGCGGTCTGCGGCGCCGGCGCAGCCACTTGCCGTACAGCAGCGCGGTGCGGGCCCGCTCGAAGTCGCCGCCCGCCTCGTCGTGCCGGTCGAGGGCGCGGCGGTAGAGGCCGTCGGCGTGCTCGGCGGGGGCGAGGAGGGCGTGGCAGCGGGCGAGTTGGGCGGCGGCCTGCGGGTCGGCGCCGAACGCCGCCCAGTCGGCGAAGTCGGTGAGGACCGCGCGGGCGTCCTCGTGGCGTCCGGCGAGCACCGCGGCCTCCACGAAGCAGGGCACGGCCAGCCGCCACACCGCGAAGTGGCCCCGCCCGGGCCCGGGGAGGACCAGGAGTCCCAGCCGGTCGGCGGCGTCGAAGGGGCGTCCACGGCCGAGGTCGGCGCGGGCCGCCGCCCATTGGGCGAGGGCGGCCGCCTGGGCCAGTCCGTGCCGGCGGGCCGTGTCCAGCGCGGCCGTGACGTGCCGGGCGACGACGTCCGGCTCCTCCTCGATCGACGCGGCGAGCGCCAGCACCGCCCGGTGGTGGGCCGCCGTGTTGCGCTGTCCGGCCCGCAGTGCGGTGCGCAGCCCCTCCTCCGCGTGGGTACGGGCCTGCGGGTGCCGGCCGGCGCGCAGTTCGGCGTAGGCGAGGTACTCCAGTGCCCGCGGCACCAGCGCGTCCGACCCGAGCTGCCGGGCGGCGGCCAGGGCCCGGGCCCCGCCGCTGCGGGCGGCGTCCACGTCCCCGAGCAGCAGTGCGGCCGCCGCCGCCCGCAGCAGCGTCTCCGGCCGTTGCTCGGTCCTGCCTCGCTCGACGACCTGCCCGAGCGGGGTCCCGGCCCGGTCGAGCCGTCCTTCGAGCAGCGCCCGCATGCCGACACGGTGGTCGTGTATGACGGCGGCCGTGCCCGCGGCGGGACCGCGAGCCTCGGCGGGCCCGCCGGTCCCGGGTGCCGGATTCTCCGTCCGGTACGGCGGTTCGGGGGCGAGCGTGGCCAGGCACGCCGACAGGTCGCCCGCCGCCCAGGCCGCGTCGGCGGCGGCCAGTGCGGCGGCCGCGGCGTCGGCGGGCGCGTCCGCGGCCAGCAGGGACGCGGCCAGCAGCAGGGACTGGTGGGCGTCGCCGACCGGACCGTCCCTCAGTTCCGTCACGCCGCGCACCAGTTCGGCGCGTCCCCGTACGGCGGCGGGGACGGCGGGGTCACGGGCCGCGGCGAGCAGGGGGCGGGCCCGATCGGGGCGCCCGGCGAGCAGGGCCTGCTCGGCCGCGGCGGTGTACCGCTCGGCGCGCCGCGCACCGTCGGCCGTCAGCTCGGCGGCACGGGCGTACGCGGTCGCGCGCAGCCGGTGCGAGGCGGGCAGCGTACCGTCGGCCGCCGCCGCCGCGAGCCGGTCCGCCGCAACCGCCGCGAGTCGGTCCGCCGACCCGGGCGCGGACTCCGGGCCGCCGCCCAGGGACCACGAGCGGTGCAGCAGACCCGTGAGCCGGTGGCCGCCGCCCTCCAGCACGTCGGCCAGCGCGCGGTGCACGGCGCGGCGCCGCTGCGGAGCGGCGGTGGCGTGCACCGTACGGCGGACCAGCGGACTGCGGAAGCGGAGCCGGTCGTCGGCCAGGACGAGTTGCTCGGGCAGCGGTTCCGCCCGGGGATCGGGCGCCGGTGCCGGTCGCAGGCGCCGCAGCGCGTCGTGGACCAGACCGGCCTCGACGTCCGTGCCGTCCGCGGCCTGTCCGGCCGCCGCCACCGTCAGCAGCAGGTCCCGTGCGTGGGCGGACGGGCCGCTCGGCGCGCCGCCCGCGGCCTCGGCGAGGGCGCTCGCGTCGGCCAGCGGGTGGGGCAGCGGACGGTGTCCGCGCAGTTCGGCGGGTGACAGTCGGCGCACGAGGGTGACGAGGAGGGCCGGGTTCCCCTCCGCCTCGGCCAGGAGTTGCTCGCGGACGACGGGGGCGGCGGCGCCGTCGGTCACGTCGTCGAGCAGGGCGGCGGCCCTCGACGGGGACAGCGGGTCCAGGTGGACGACGGGCAGCCGGGCGAACTCCGGGTCGACGGGGCGGTCCGTGGCGACGGAGAGCAGCAGGCCGACCCGGTCGGCGGTGCGCAGACGCCGCGCCGCACGGCCCAGCGCCGTGCGGGCCGGCGCGTCCCACAGGTGGGCGTCGTCCACACACACGAGCACGGGTGTCGCGGCGGCCGCCGCCCGCAGGGTGTCGAGCAGTTGTTCGGCGGTGCTGTGCGCGCTCACGTAGGGGCCGGGGCCGAGGTGGAGTACGGGACCGGCCCGGAACGAGCGGGCGGCCCACCGGAGCAGAGCGGTGCGGCCGAGTCCGGGTTCGCCGGCCAGGAGGAGTTGGCCGCCGTGGCGGGGCAGCGCGTCCAACAGCGCGCGCAGGACCTTGCGTTGCGTGCTCCGGCCGTGGATCCGCCCGGCCGTGGGTACGGTCGTCTCTCCGGTCATTTCCGAGAGGTTACGCGCGCGTAACCCGAGGCGGAAGGCACCGGTCCGCCCGCGCCGGCTCCCCCTTCGGGGCCCTCACCTGCGGCTCTGTGCCCTGCGAGGGGCACAGTCGCTGTGCCGGCGCCCAACCGGTCCCGGTCCCGGTCGTGCGCCGGCACAGCGGACCCGGGTCAGGAACCGTGCGGGCAGTTGCCCCGGTACTCCTCGATGGTCAGGCTCGGCCGGGGCAGCGGGCACAGGAACTGCTCGTAGCGGGTGTCGTTGTCGATGAAGCGCTTGAGCCAGGAAATGCTGTACTTCGCGATCGTCGTGTTGGACGTGTTGGGCGAGAAGTGGGTCGCGCTGTTCAGCTCCAGATACGCCCGGTCGGTCGCGGAGGGCAGGCCGGAGTAGAACGGCTCGGCGTGCGAGGCCACGGGGGCAATCGTGTCGCCGTCGGCCCCCACTATCAGGGTCGGGGTGCTGACCTCGGGCCAGCTCTTGTCCAGGTTCCAGGGGGTGAGGGGGATCGCCGCCTGCAGCGACGGCCGGGACTTGGCGGCCTCCAGGGTGCCGCCGCCGCCCATGGAGTGGCCCATGACGCCGAGCCGGCTGCCGTCGATCCGGCCGCGGACGGAGCTGCGCTCGGTGAGGTAGTCCAGGGCGGCCAGCATCTGTCGGCCGCGGGAGTCGGGCTGGTCCAGCGTGGTGTTGGTGTCGATGGTGAACACGACGAAGCCCTGGGAGGCCAGCCGCGGTCCGAGCCAGGCCATGGAGGACTGGTACGCGGTGAATCCGGGCGCGACGACGACGGCGCCGAACGTGCCGTCGCTCGTGCTGGTCGGGTAATAGATGGTGCCGCCGCCGAAGCCGGTGACCGCCAGGGAGGAGACGCTGGTGTCGGCCACGGAGTAGGGGCCGCGCAGTGCCTCGATGCTCGACTGGGTGGGCGCCGGGCCGCGCTCGTACGGGTTGTCGGCGGCCTGGGCGCCCGGGCTGGTGAGGGTGCCGAGCGCGACGACCGCGGCCACGGCCGCCGTCACTCCGGCCAGTCGCCGCCGGGCACCGCGGAAGGCGGGACGTGCGGCGCCGGGGGCGGCGTGGGTGTGGGGGTTCTGCTGCACGAGGGGTGGTCCTCTCGGTCGTGGCGAGCAGGTCGCCCGGTGATCGCACACGGCCCGGAACACGTGGGGTCGTGTCCCGGACCATCCGCCGGACGGTCCTCGCCGATGGGTTGGCGATGCCACTGTCGAGCGGCGGGGCGGGCGGGGGGATCGGCAGAATCACCGGTCTCGTACGACGCGGGGCGGCCCACCGGGGCGCGAACGCCGGTCCCGGGCGCGGAACCGTAGGGCCCAGGACGGGCCACGGCGGACCGGCGGACCCGGCTCACCCCCGGCGTCCGACACCCGGCCTCACGGCGTCCGGCGCCGGGGTGCCGAGCGCAACATCCTGGGGCCCACCCGCTCACCGGCGCCCGTGCGGCGAGCGCGTCCTTCCGGCGGCCCGGTCGGCCGGGCCCTCGGTGCTCTCCGCCCTGTCCGCGCCCCCGTCCATGTGGCACGCTCGACGTCGGCCGGGCTGTCGTACGTCGGCCATCACAGAGGATCGTCGGCGGGCCCGTCAGCGGGTCGGCATCGTGGAGAGGCGTCGGAATGCGCATCGGACTGCTCGGCACCGGCCCCTGGGCGGACATGGCGCACGCCCCCGCCCTGGCCGGGCACGACGACCTGGACTTCGTGGGGGTGTGGGGCCGCCGCCCGGACGCCGCCAAGGAGCTGGCGGAGCGGCACGGCACCCGGGCCTACGACGACGTCGACGCCCTGCTGGCCGACGTGGAGGCCGTCGCCGTCGCGCTGCCCCCGGCCGTGCAGGCCGACCTGGCGGTGCGCGCCGCGCGGGCCGGACGCCATCTGCTGCTCGACAAGCCGCTCGCGGCGACGGTGGCGCAGGGACGGGCCGTGGTGGAGGCGGTACGGGCGGCGGGCGTCGCCTCGGTGGTCTTCTTCACCACCCGGTTCCAGCCCGAGACGGCGGCGTGGATCGCCGAACAGGCCGCCGGGGACGGCTGGTTCACCGCGCGGGCGCAGTGGCTGGGTGCTGTGTTCGGGGACGGCGACAGCCCGTTCGCCGCCTCGCCGTGGCGGCGCGAGAAGGGGGCCCTGTGGGACGTGGGGCCGCACGCCCTGTCCGTGCTGCTGCCGGTCCTCGGCGACGCCCGGCGCGTGGCGGCGGCCGCACCGGGCCCCGGGGACACCGTCCACCTGGTCCTCGACCACACGGGTGGGGCCTCCAGCACGCTCACGCTCAGTCTGACGGCGCCGCCCGCCGCGGCGGGCGCGACGGTGGAGCTGCGCGGCCGGGCCGGGGTGACGCTGCTCCCGGAGACGACGGAAGGTCCGGTGCCCGCGCTGCGGCGGGCCGCGGACGCGCTGCTCGCCGCCGCCGGTGGCGGGCGCCCGCATCCGTGCGACGCCGCGTTCGGGCTGCGGGTCACCGAGATCCTCGCCGAGGCCGAGGGCTTGCTGACGCGCTAAGGCACTGACGTGTCGACCCGGCCGGGGCGGGCGCGGTCAGCCCCCGGCCCGCTCCTCCCCGAAGGATTCGTCGCTCCACCGGAACCAGGCCCGGTCGCCCTGGATGTGCAGCAGGAACTCGGCGACCGGGCCGTCGGGCGACACCAGCCGCACCCGCCGTTCGATCTCGGCGTAGGCGGCCTCCCACCGCGCCCAGTGCTCCGCGTCGTCCGCTTCCGCGAGGGCGAGTTCGCGGGCGAACAGCTCGCGGACGCCACCGTAGGCCGGTCCCTCTCGGAACCGGCCGGACAGCCAGGGGAAGTCGGCGTCGTCGATCAGGATCTCCCCGATGTCGCCGGACTCCGCCTCGGCCCGCTGACCGGCGTCCGGCGCCCGGCGCACGCGCCAGACCTCGCCCTCGAATCCCATGCCGCCTCCGCCGCGCCCTCGCCGTCCGTCACCGTGACGGGCCAGCATGTCATCCGGACCCGCGCCCGGCCGGCACCGCCTCGCGCCGATTAAGCGCGCCTTAAACACCGGTTAAGCGTTCCCTGCTCGACGTCACCCGCCCCAAGTCCCAACTGGGACAACGGGTTTGGAGCAGGATGCGGGCGGTTGGCCGGGCCGACCGTGCTGCGTACCATCGCCGCACCGTGAGAGCGCTCTCAGGCTCTGTCAGGCCCCGATCACTGGAGACCCCCCACATGACTCCTCGTCACCAGCGTCCGCTCGCCCGCCGCAAGCTGCTCGTCGCCCTCGGCGGCGCGGTCGTGGCCGCGCCGGTCGCCGCCGCCGTCGCCCCGCACGCCCTGGCGGGCGTCGGCTCGGACGACTCGGCGCCGAAGGCCGAGGCATCCGGCGCCCTGCCGCTGACGATCGTCAACGAGACCGGCTCCTTCGGCAACGCCGACGTGCACGTCTACATCGTCGGCAACGTGGACGGCCGCCAGGTGCGGGTCACTCCCGACGGCACCGTCGCCCCCGTGTCCCTGTCCGACAACGGCGCCGACGGCTACACCGACTACGCGATCGGCCTCACCGGCGGCGGCGAGACCAGGCTGAGCCTGCCGCACCTGTCCGGCCGGATCTACGTGTCCCTGGGTGAGAAGCTGAAGTTCAAGGTCGTCGCGGACGGCGCGGGGAACGCCGCCCTGCAGTACCCGGCGGGCTGGGTCGAGTCCGACCCCAATTACGGGGTGCTGCACGACTGCGCGGAGTTCACCTACAACTCCGCCGGGATGTTCTGCAACACCACCATGGTCGACATGTTCAGCGTGCCCCTCGCCATCCGGCTGACCGGTGCCGCCGACCAGACCACCGGCACCGTACGTCCGGGTGGCCGGGCGGCCGTCTTCGAGGCGGTGCGGAAGGTGGAGGAGTTCGCGCCACTGGTCGTGGACGACACCCGGGTGATCGCCCCCGGCCACGGGCTGGACGCCGGGCTGTTCCCCAAGGACTACCTCGCCCCGTACATCGACGAGGTGTGGAGCACCTACACCGGCAGGGACCTCAGGATCACCACCAACGCCGGAACCTTCACCGGCCGGGTGCGCGGGGACCGGCTGACCTTCGACGGGCCCGCCCAGGTGTCCTTCGCCAAGCCGTCCACCCGGGACGTGCTCTTCTGCGACGGCAACCTCGCCGCCCCCAACGACGGCACGACCGGTCCCGTCGCCGCGGTCCTCGGCGCCGGGTTCAACCGCTCCACGCTGGTCGCCTCGGCCGACCAGCCCACGACCGACCCAGCGGCGTTCTACGGGACCGCGCTGACCAACCACTACGCGAAGGCGGTGCACGCGGCCACCGAGGACGGCAGGGCGTACGGCTTCGCCTTCGACGACGTGGCCGACTTCGCCTCCTACATCCAGGACACGGCGCCCACGGGCTTCCGGCTGACGCTCGGCGCCTTCTAGGACGCGTCCGGGGCGCCCGCCCGCCCCCGCTCCACATGCGGGCGGCGCGGCGGCGTAGGAGCGTAGGGGTGTGCGAAAGCTGTCCGCCCCGCGGCCGCGCCGGGCCGAGGACCGGCGGAGCTGGCTGAGCGGGGCGCCGCCGCCCCGCTGGGTGCGGGTGCTGCCGCCCGCCCTCGTCGCGGGAATCTGCGCGGCGACCCTGCTCAGCGACGAGCCGCTGGAGATCGGGTTCCTGCTGGGTGCCATCCCGCCGCTGGCCGTGCTCTCCTACGGCCCGCTGGCGACGGCCGTGCTGGGCGGGGTGGTGATCGCGCTGCTGCACATCCCGGCCCTCAAGCTCGACCGGCCGGGCGACGCCGACCTGCTGACCATCGTCTTCGTCGCCGTGCTCAGCGTCTTCGTGTCGTTCGTGCGCAGTCGCCGCGACGCCCAGCTGGGCCTGGAGCGCACGGTCGCCGAGGCCGCGCAGCGTGCCGTCGCGCCGCCGCTGCCCGGGCGGGTGGGCGCGGTGCGCTGCACGGGGCTGTACCGTGCGGCGCAGCGCGGGACGCTGGTCGGGGGCGACTTCTTCGACGTGCGCAGCGGACCCTTCGGCGTACGGGTGGTGATGGGCGACGTGCAGGGGCACGGCCTGTCGGCGGTGTCGACGGTCGCCTCGCTGCTCGGGGCGTTCCGCGAGGCGGTGCTCGACCAGCCGGACCTGGCGTCGGTGGCGGGGCAGCTGGACCGCAGGCTGCTGGTGGACTCGGCGGACGCGCGGCACGCCGAGCTGTTCGCGACGGCCGCGCTGCTGGAGTTCTCCGCCGACGCCCTGGAGGTGCGCGTCGTCGTCTGCGGCAACCCGCCGCCCCTGCTGCTGCGGGGTGCGGACGCGACCGAGGTGGAGGTGTCGCCGTGGACGCCGCTCGGGCTCGGCCTCGCGGACTCCGGGTCGATCGAGGCGTGCACGGTGTCGCTGCGCCCCGGTGACCGCCTCTTCCTCGCCTCCGACGGGGTGGTCGAGGCGAGGGACGACGGCGGCGCGTTCTATCCGCTGGCGGAGCGGCTGAGCACCCTTGCGGGTGAGGACTCCGCGGCCCTTCCCGACCTGGTCTGGGCGGACCTCGCGCGGTTCTGCCCGGACGTGCAGGACGACGTGACGATGCTGGTGCTCACTCCTTCGCCGCCGGCGCTCCGGATGCGCGGGCCGGTTCGGCATTGAATGGTGTTATCGGGATATTCGGGACCGACAACAGCACGGCACCGAAGCAGCGATCCGGATCCGAGGAGCACTGATCATGTCGATGTCACAGCCCGACGACTCCCGACCCTCCGGAGCCCGCGCGGACGACGACCGCGCCACTCCGGACGACCTGCTCCACGCCCGCACCGGGACGGACGTGTCCCCGGAGGACCTGGTCCTGGCGGCCGGGCGGGACGTCACCCCGGACAACCTGGAGTGGGCCAGGCGCAAGCTGGCCGAGGAGGGCCCCTCGGCCCTCGACAAACTGCTGCCCTGACCGCCGGGAGCCCCGGACGGACGCAGCGTCCCTCCGGGGCTCCCGGCGTCCGGGCTCCCGGCGTCCGTGGTCCTAGGTCTCCGGCAGCTCCGTCTCGTCCTCCACGACATGCACCGCGGCCTCCTCGGCGCCCGCGGCCCCGCCGTCGATGCCGACGTCATCCGCGACGCTCTCCTTGGTGGTGTCGGTGCGTACGCCCTCGTCGGGGGCGACCAGCCGGCCGGCCCGGTCGGTGCCCGCCTCGGGGTCGACGGGTTCGCCCTCGCCGTCGGGTTCGTCGCCGACACCGTCCCCGTCGGGCGCCGACACGTCCGGCACCTCCTCGGCCAGCCGCTGGTCGAGGCTCTCGCCGTCGTGCTGCTCGGCGGCCGTGGTGCCGTACTTCGTCACGCCCAGGGGCTTCTCCGGCGGGGAGTACCCCTCGTCGAGCGTGTCGTCGTAGGTCCGCTCGTCGACGGCGTCCTGGAGGTCGAGGGGCGCGGCGTCCTCCTGCTCCTCGTTGGTTCCGGTGGGCTGGTAGGCGTCGTCGGCCATCGGGTCCGTGCCCATCGCTGCCTCCCTCTCGCGCTGCGTCGGCTCGGTCGTCTCGCTGTCCGGTTCGCGTTTCCCGATACGCGATCTTTAACCCGGGGGTGCGATGCGGATCTCCAGGTCGGTGACGCGGTACGGCGCCCAGTCGCGGGCGTAGGCGGGCGGGGTGCCGCCGGGGCCGGTGAGGGCGGCGACCGGGATGCGCCGGGCGGTGTCCACGATCTCGGCGGCGGTGGTGTTCTCGTTGTTGCCGCTGGTGGCGCCGGAGGAGCAGCCCGTGTAGTAGCCCACCGGGATGGACTCGTGCCCGGTGAGCAGGCAGGGCGGGCGGACCCCGAGCCGGTGCAGTTCGTCGGCGACCCTGGCCCAGTCCTCGCGGCTCTCGACGTTGCGGTCCACGGTGCCCACGAGCACCGAGAACTGGACCGCGAGGTGCCCGGCCACGGCGAGCGCGACCAGCGCCGCGGTCACCGGCCGCCACCGGTCGCGCCCGGCCCCGACCAGGTGCCACAGCGCGTCGGCGACCGGGACGGCCAGCAGGGCGTAGGCGGGCTGCAGGAAGCGGGGCGCCGCGTAGCCGATCATGAGCAGGTACGGCGCCGCGGCCGTGACGGCGCAGGCGAGCGGGACCAGTGTCGCGGTGGCGCGGCGGGCCCGGACCGCGACGACCGCGCCGAGGACGGCGACGACCGGCAGGAGCAGCCACCACGCGGTGACGACCGGGTGCGGCATCTCTCCCGTGCACGGGCGGCACAGGCCCCGTCCGCCGAGGCTGCGCATCTGGTCGTCGACGGCGATGTTCCAGCCGAGGCCGCCCTGGATCTCCGAGGCCCGGGACAGCCGCTCCCCGAGGCCGCCGTACCAGGCGTACGCCTCGATCACCCACTCCACTCCCCCGGCCGCCAGGCCGCCCGCCAGGGCGAGCAGCAGCGGCCAGTGGCGGCGCACGAGGAGGAGGACCAGCAGGGGCAGGGCCACCCAGACCGCGTCGGTGGGCCGCATCAGCGCCATCAGCAGTGCCCCGGCCGCCACCCCCCACAGTGCGCCCCGGCCGGAGCGTCCCCGCCCGGCCCGCAGGGCGCAGCCCACGGTGACGAGGGCGCCGATCGCCACCCAGTAGTTGGGCATGGCCTGCGGGCCGTAGAAGAGGGTCACCCACAGGGTGGCGAAGAACGCGCCGGCCGTGGCGAGGACCCGGACCGGGAACAGGCCCTTCCAGGCGCGCAGGGCGAGGTACAGGCCGAGGCCCGAGAGGACGGCGAGGTAGACGCGCAGGAGTTCGGTGGAGGCCGACCAGGATGCGACGGGTGCCGCCAGCAGGGAGACGCCCCGGGAGCGCGGCGCGCTGAAGAAGGCGGCGGGGTGGTGGGTGGTGACCTGGCTGACGTACACGATCTCGTCCCAGCCGAGGCCCATCGAGGGGTGTACGAAGACAAGTTGGGCCAGGCCGAAGACGGCGGCGACCACCGCGACCGGTGCGTCGCCGCGCAGCCACCCGGGGGTGTTGGAGGTCCCCGCCGCCTGGCGGCCGCGTCCGCGTCTGCCGACCAGGATTGCGTTCGCGCCGTCGGCCATCGTGCACCCCTCACCCCCGCTCGTCGCGGGGTGTCTCGTTCACCCACCTCCTGCCGCTCGTGGCTGGAGCCCGGGACCGCGGGAACGCGGAATCCCGGAAAACATGGTCAAACTAACCCGCGCGCCACCGATATGCAGGGCGGAACTCGGCCAGTCGCACGGTGTCACCCGTCACTCGGCGCCGCCCGCTCGATGACGCCCGGGCGGCGGTGCGGGGGCTGTTCGGGCGTGGGCCGCCATTTCGGCGCGGAGATGCCGAGCGTGACGGGCTCGTCCCCGTTCACGTGCACCTCGGCCCCGTGGTGATGGATCGTCAGGGGCGGACCGCCCAGCAGCGAGTACGACGCCCGGTCGGGCCCGATCTCCACCTGGAGGCACCGGCCGCGGAACTGGAGCCGGAAGGCGAGGCGGCTGAACTTCTCGGGCAGCCGGGGCGTGAAGCGCAGGCTGTCGCCCTCGCGCCGGGTGCCGCCGAATCCGGCGACCAGCGCCATCCACGTTCCGGCCAGGGAGGCGATGTGCAGTCCGTCGCGAGTGTTGTGCTCCAGGTCCGCGAGGTCCATCAGGGCGGCCTCGGTGGCGTAGTCGTAGGCGAGGCGCAGGTGGCCGGTCTGGGCGGCGACGACGGCCTGGCAGCAGGCGGACAGGGAGGAGTCCCGTACGGTCAGCGGCTCGTAGTAGGCGAAGTTCGCGGCCGTCTGGTCCTCGTCGCAGTGGGCGTCGAACCAGCTGCCGCAGGTGTACATGGCGAGCACCAGGTCGGACTGCTTGACGACCTGCTTGCGGTAGATGTCGAAGTACGGGAAGTGCAGCATCAGCGGGTACTGGTCGGCGCCGGTGTTCGCGAAGTCCCAGCGCTGGTGGCGGGTGAAACCGGCGTGCTGCTCGTGGACGCCGATCTCCTCGTTGTAGGGGATGTGCACGGCCTCGGCGGCGTCCCGCCAGGCGGCGCTCTCCTCCTCGTCGACGCCGAGCCGGGTCGCCTCCTCCGGGTGGCGTTCGCACACCTCGGCGGCGGCGAGCAGGTTGGAGCGCGCCATGAGGTTGGTGTACGTGTTGTCGTCGACGACGGCGCTGTACTCGTCCGGGCCTGTGACGCCGTCGATGTGGAAGACGCCGTGGTGGTCGTGGTGGCCCAGCGAGCGCCACAGCCGGGCCGTCTCCACCAGGAGTTCCAGGGCCGTCTCGCGCTCGAAGTCGGTGTCGCCGGTCGCCGCCGTGTAGCGCACCGCGGCGTGCGCGATGTCGGCGGCCACGTGGAAGGCCGCGGTACCGGCCGGCCAGTACGCGGAGCCCTCCGAGCCGTCGATGGTCCGCCACGGGAAGGCGGCGCCGCGCAGCCCGAGCTGGGCGGCGCGGTCCCGGGCGGCGGGCAGGGTGGCCTGGCGCCAGCGCAGCGCCTCGGCGACCGCCTTGGGCGCGGTGTAGGTGAGGACGGGCAGCACGAACATCTCGGTGTCCCAGAACGCGTGGCCGTCGTATCCGGAGCCGGTCAGTCCCTTGGCCGGAATCGCGCGCTGTTCGGCGCGGGCGCCGGCCTGCAGCACGTGGAACAGGGCGAAGCGGACGGCCTGCTGGATCTCCTCGTCACCGTGCACCTCGACGTCCGCGCGGGCCCAGAAGTCGTCGAGGTACTCCCGCTGTTCGCGGACGAGACCGTCCCAGCCGCCGTGCGCGGCGGCGGCCAGCGCGGCCTCGGCCTGGTCGCTCATCGCGGGCCGGGAGCGGGCGCCCGACCAGCCGTGGGCGACGGTCTTCTGCACCCGCAGCCGCTGGCCCGGGTCCAGGACGGAGGTGATGGTCAGGCGGGCCACGTCCGTGTTGCTCTCGCTGCTGGTGGTGATCTCACCGGGCGCGTCGACCACGTGGTCGGCGGCCACGGCGACCCTCAGGCCGCTGCGCCGGGTGCGGTGGACCAGGCGCAGCCGGGAGCCGATGGCCAGGTCCTCCTCCGGCTCCAGCGGGGACTGCAGCGCCTGGGCCGCCCGGGGGTCGCCGTCGGCGCTGGGCAGGCTCTCGTTGGCGACGAGTTCGGACTGGATGACGATCCGGGTGCGGCTGTCGACGGGCTCGACCTCGTACTCCACGGCGGCGATGGCGCGCTGGGTGAGGGAGACCAGGCGGGTGGAGCGCACCCGGACGGTCGTACCGGCCGGGGAGGTCCACTCGCAGGTGCGTTCCAGTACCCCGCGCCTGAGGTCCAGGGTGCGTTCGTGCTTGCCGAGCCGTCCGTAGCGCAGGTCGAAGGGCTCGTCGTCGACCAGCAGCCGCAGCAGCTTGCCGTTGGTGACGTTGATGACGGTCTGGCCCGACTCCGGGTAGCCGTAGCCCGCCTCGGCGTAGGGCAGCGGGTGGAGTTCGTAGACGCCGTTGAGGTAGCTGCCGGGCAGGCCGTGCGGTTCGCCCTCGTCGAGGTTGCCGCGCCAGCCGACGTGGCCGTTGGACAGGGCGAAGACGGACTCGCTCTGGGCGAGGAGGTCGAGGTTGAGGGCGGTCTCGCGCACCCGCCAGGGCTCCACGGTGTACGTCCGGTTGGTGATCACGCGTGGCCTCCCAGCTCTGCGAGGTCCTTGACGACGCGGTCGGCGCCGTGGGCGTAGAGGGCGTCGGTCTGGCCGACGCGGTCGACGCCGACGACGTAGCCGAAGTGTCCCGAGCGGCCCGCGTCCATCCCGGCCAGCGCGTCCTCGAAGACGGCGGCGCGGGACGGTTCGACGCCGAGGTCGCGGGCGGCGGCCAGGAAGGTGTCGGGGCGGGGTTTGCCCGGCAGTTTCCGCTCCCGGGCCACGACGCCGTCGATCCGTACGTCGAACAGCCGCTCGGCGTCGATGGAGTGCAGCACGTCCCGGGTGTTGGCGCTGGAGGAGACGATGGCGGTGGCGAGTCCGGCGGCGCGGACGGCGTCGATGTAGCGCAGCGTGCCCTCGTAGGGCTCCACCCCGTCGGTGCGGATCTTCTCCAGGAGGAGTTCGTTCTTGCGGTTGCCGACGCCGTTGACGGTCCGCGCGTCCGGTGGGTCGTCGGGGGTCCCCTCGGGCAGCTCGACGCCGCGGGAGGCGAGGAAGGAGCGGACGCCGTCGGCGCGGGGGCGGCCGTCGACGTACTCGTCGTAGTCGGAGTCGGTGAAGGGGCGGAAGCCGGCGCCGTCCCGCTCGCGCAGGAAGGCGTCGAAGGTCTCCTTCCAGGCGGCGGCGTGCACCACCGCCGTCCGGGTCACGACCCCGTCGAGGTCGAAGAGACAGGCCCTGATGTCGTCGGGGAGTCCGAGCTGCGTCGTCATACCCCCACAGTTCCCCGCCGGGGCGGGTCCGATCAGGTGACACACTGTGCGGTGTGCCGCCGACCTTCGAGGACCTGCTCGTCCGTGCCCGCCGTCTGCCCCGGGGCGGGCGGCGCGCGATCCTGGGCATCGCGGGCAGTCCCGGCGCCGGGAAGTCGACCCTCGCCGAGCATCTGGTGCGGGAGTTGAACGGCACGGGTGAACCGTGGGTGGCGCACGTGCCGATGGACGGCTTCCACCTCGCCGACGCGGAGCTGGAGCGGCTGGGCCGCCGGGACCGCAAGGGCGCGCCGGACACCTTCGACGCGGCCGGGTACGCCGCGCTGCTGGACCGGTTGCGCGCGGAGCGGGACGGCGACGTGGTCTACGCGCCCGGCTTCGAGCGGGTGCTGGAGCAGCCGCTCGCCGGGGCCGTGCCGGTGCCGCCCTCGGCCCGGCTGGTCGTGACGGAGGGCAACTACCTGCTGCTGGAGAGCGGCGCCTGGGCGCGGGTGCGGTCCCGGCTCGACGAGGTGTGGTTCTGCGGAGTGGAGGAGTCGGAGCGGGTCAGGCGGCTCGTGGCGCGGCACGAGCGCTTCGGCAAGTCCCGCGCGGACGCGTACGCGTGGGCGCGCGGCCCCGACCAGCGCAACGCCGACCTGGTGGCCGCGACCCGGCACCTGGCCGACCTGGTGGTACCGGCTCAGGTGGTGCCGGACGCCTGGGGCTCCGCGCCCTCAACCCCTGGGTGACGCGGTCACTCCTCGTCGAAGTCGTCGGGGCGGACGTGCGCCTCTTCGAGGGCCTCGCGCAGGGTCCGGCCGGTGCCGCCCGGCGGGCGGGGCTGGTCCTCCTCGCGCTCGCGCCGGCGCCGACCGAGCACGTCGTCGGTGGTGTCGGTCTTCGGCCGGTTCTCTTCCGGGACGGTCATGACGTCGGCTCCTCGTCCGTGTCTGTGGTGTTTCCGTGACGGCGGGTTCCCGGGTGACGCGGTGCTATCCCCGTCCGGGGGTGATGTCGGTGCGGTGCCCTGCGGGGCGGCGGCGAGCGACCCGTCCGGCGGGACCCCGGCGGGGTGCGGTCCCGCTCCCGGGGGGGATGACACGCCGCCCCCGTCCCGGGGACCGGGCCATGCGGCCGTCTGCCGGGTCGGACAGCTCCGGCGCTCCGGCCGGGCGCCGCAGTCGGTGCGGTGCCCTGCGGGGCGGCGGCGAGCGACCCGTCCGGCGGGGCCCCGGCGGGGTGCGGTCCCGCCCCGGGGGGGGTGACGCGCCGCCGCCGTCCCGGGGGCCGGGCCATGCGGCCGTCTGCCGGGTCGGACAGCTCCCGCTCCGGCCGGGCGCCGCAGTCGGTGCCGCGCCCTGCGGGGCGACGGCGAGCGACCCGTCCGGCGGGGCCCCGGCGGCGTGCGGTCCCGCTCCCCGGGGGGGGATGACGCGCCGCCCCCGTCCCGGGGGCCGGGCAGTGCGGCCGTCTGCCGGGGCGGACAGCTCCGGCTCCGGCCGGGCGCCGCCATGCTCCTTTCCGGTGGGTGCCGAGCCCGTGGCGTCCCGGCGTCCCCGGCTGCCGGGCGCGGCGGTTGGGCTATGTTGACCGTCGTGGGAGACATGGGAGACAAGGGAGGCGCACCCGTGCCATCGCCGCAGCAGGCACGTGCACAGGCGTCGGCGATCACCTCGGGTCGGGCCGCCCCCGAGTCGGAGATCTCCCCCACCTCCCGGCTCAGGACGCTCTTCGACCGGCCCCGCCTCTCCCCGGGACAGCGCCGCATCGCGCAGTACCTCATCGAGCACCTCACCGAGGCGGCGTTCCTGTCGATCACCGACCTGGCCGACCGGGTGGGCGTGAGCCAGCCGTCGGTGACCCGGTTCGCCTCGGCGGTCGGCTTCAGCGGCTACCCGGCGTTGCGGGAGCAACTCCAGGCGATCGCGCTGGGCGGCCGGGGCGGGTCCGCGGCCGAGGAGTACCGGGGCAACGAACTGCAGGCGGCCGTGGACGCCGAGATCGAGAACCTGGAGAACCTGCGGCGCGACTTCGCCGACGCCGACCGGGTGATCGACGTCGGCCGCAAGCTGGCCGCCTCGGCGCCGCTGACCGTCCTCGGGCTGCGCATCTCCGTCTCGCTCGCCGAGTACTTCGCCTACGCGGCCCGCCGGGTCCATCCCGACGTGCGCCTGGTCACCCGGGGCGGCACGGTCGCCTACGACGCCCTGCTCCAGTCCCGGGAGGCGGGCGGCACCTGGGTACTGGCCTTCTCCATGCCCCGGCACGCCCACGAGACCCTGGGCGCCGTGCGCGTGGCACGCGGCGCCGGGCTGAAGGTGGCGCTGATCACCGACCTCGCGCTCGGCCCGCTGGTGGACGAGGCCGACGTCACCTTCGCCACGGGCACGGGGTCCCGGCTGGTCTTCGACTCCTACGCGGCGCCGGGCGTGATGTGCGCGGCGCTGCTGCAGGCCATGACCGACGCCGATCCCGAGCGGACGCAGGCGCGGCTGGAGGAGTACGAGCAGGTCGCGGACCAGCACCAGTTCTTCCTGCGCGACTGAGCCGCCCGGCGATTGGTCGGCGCAGACGGGGCCATCCCGTCGAAGCAGGCATGAATGTTTTCATACGTCTTGCAAAGCGGAAGGCATATATAAATACTGCTCACGGATCGCGACCCGGCCGTCCCGGAACGCGTCCGCACCTGCCGCGAACACCTCGGCCGCCGACTCCTACCCGCTCCGGCGCCCCGGGTGTTCCGGTCGGGCATCGCCTGCGCGAGCGCCCGCGGCGGTCCCGGTCGTCCCCTGGACCGGGACCGCCCCCCATCCGTCGCCCACCCCGTCGACGCCGCACACCCGGAAGCGATGATCATGCCCCTGACGACCACGCGCATCAGCCCGGACTGGCCCTGCCAGGTCAAGACCCCTGGCAGCTACGACTGGGAACGCTCGGCCACCAGGTGGCTGCGCGAGCTGGTCCCGGCGCGCTACGCCGGCTATCCGGCGCTGATCCGGCATCCGGTGCTGCTCGCCCGCCATGCGCAGATCCAGGTCCAGCACGAGATCCGGGTGGCCCGGACCGCGCTGCAGACCGCCCGGGCGGACCTGCCGCGGCTCGGCCTGCACGAGGCGGCCATCGAGCACACCATCAAGCTGTACGCGGCGGAGGTGCTCCAGTTGCAGCACATCGCGCGCAGCGTACGGGCCGTCACCGAGGCGCTGGCCGAGCGGGCCACCACGCGCTGACCCGCGCCGACGGCGGGGGCACGTCAGTCCACGGGGTGTCCGGGCCGGACGGTGCGGGCGTCGGCGAGCCGCAGCAGCGGCCCGGCGGAGGTCTTCCCCCGCCCGCCCCACTCGACCGGTTCGAGGACGAAACCGACGTGGTCGCCGCCCGCGGCCCGCTCCACGACCCGCCCGACGAACCACGCCTCGGCGTCCTCCAGCACGGCGGCCCCCGCGTACGCCTCCCGCCAGCGGACCCGGTCGAACTTGTCGACGTCGTCGCCGGTCAGCCCGCCGAAGAGTTCGGCGGTCTCGCGTTGGTCGCGGGCCAGCAGGTGGACCGCCAGGACGTCGGCGGACCGCGCGACGCGGAAGGTCCGGTTGACGTCGGAGATCCACACGACGTAGCGCACGGGCCGCATGGAGCACTGCGAGGAGAAGCCCACCAGGCAGCCGGCCCGTTCTCCGTCCGCGGCGGCCGTGACGAAGCACATGTCCGGGTCGAGCCGGTCCAGGAACACGTCCATGGCCGCCATGCTAGGCCGCCGGGGCGGCTCAGGTGGCGAGCAGGCGTCGCAGGGCCGTGCGCAGGGCGGTGACGAAGGCGTCGCGGGCGGGCTCGTCGAGGGCGTCCAGGGACAGGTAGGGGTTGAGGTCCTCCAGCTCGACCAGCAGCAGCTCACCGCCGGGGGCGCGGCAGGCGTCGACGCGCTGGATGCCGTGGTCGACGTCGTTCCACTCGATGAACCGCCGGGCGAAGTCGAGGTCGGCCACGGTGGCGTCGTACGGCTCCAGCTGCCAGCGGCGGTCGGGGTGCGGCGCGTGGAGGGCGTACTGGTAGTCGTGGTCGACGAAGTAGAAGGAGACCTCGTAGGCGAAGTCGACGCGCGGCTGGACCAGCAGGTCCGCTGTTCCGGCCAGCGCCTCGGGCACCCGGCCCGCGGGGACGATCCGCAGGCCCGCCGAGTCGGCGCCGAGCCTGGGCTTGACGACGTACTCGTCCGCGACGGGCAACCGGTGCAGGTCCTCGACGCGGTCGACGGTGGGGATGACCGGGAAGCCCGCGGCGGTGAGGTCGAGCAGGTACTGCTTGCCGACCATGTCCGCCCTGCCGGTGAGCTGGTTGTACACGCGCGTCCCGCGCTCGGCCGCGCGCTCGCGGAAGGCGTCGTAGGCGGCCTTGTACTCCAGCACGGGCCCGCTGTTGCGGACGACGACGGCGTCGAAGGCGTCCAGGAGCGCGGCGGCGTCCCGGGGATGGCACAGGGCCAGGTCGAACTCCTCGCGCAGCCGCGAGGTCAGGTGGATGTCCTCGTCGCAGTAGCGCCGCCCGCGCGCCTGGTAGGCCAGGTCGGTGACGTACAGGATGCGGGGGCGGGCGGACGGCATGCGGGACTCCTCCGGGGCTGATCGGATGTGATCGTATGCGACCGGCGTGGCGGGGTGTCGGGTGCGGGCGGGCAGAGACAGGTGCACTCAGTTCCCTCCGCGGGCTGCACTGAGTGCCACTGACTCGCCGGGCTGCTACGTTCCCCTTCATGAGCACCAGCAACGCGACTCCCCGCGGCGGGGACGGGACGGACCCGGCGGAGGTCCGGCCACCGATGCGGGAGGCGCTGGTCGCGGCGGCGTTCCGGCTGTTCCTGGAGCGGGGGTACGAACAGACCACCGTGGACGACATCGTGGCCCTCGCCGGCGTCGGACGGCGCTCCTTCTTCCGGTACTTCCCGTCCAAGGAGGACGTGGTCTTCCCCGACCACGAACGGTGCCTGGCCGACATGGAGGCGTTCCTGGCCCGCTCACCCGAGGACGCCGACCCGGTGCGGCGGGTGTGCGACGCGGCCCGGCTGGTGCTGCGCATGTACGCCGAGAATCCGGCGTTCTCCGTCCAGCGCTACCGCCTCACCAAGCAGGTGCCAGGGCTGCGCGCCTACGAGTTGTCGGTGGTGTGGCGCTATGAACGCGCCCTCGCCGAGTATCTGCGCGGGCGGCTGGGAGGGCGCCCGGACGGGACCCTGCGCGCGGACGTGATCGCGGCCGCGGTGGTCGCGGCGCACAACAACGCCCTGCGGTCCTGGCTGCGTTCGGACGGCCGCGACGACGCGGGTGCCGCGGTGGACCACGCGCTCGCGTACGCGCAGTCCGCCTTCGGCGGCGTGCCCGTACCGCCCCGCGGCACCGCGCCCGAGGACGTGGTGGTCGTGGCGGCGCGCCGCGGGACGCCCCTGTGGCAGGTGCTGCGGGAGGTCGAGGACGCGTTCGCGGGCCACTGACGGCGACCGAGGGGCGGGAAGACCGCGGTGCGCGCCCTCGCCCGCTCACGGCAATCCGGGGTACCGAGTGCCTTTACGAGTGACACTGAGTGCCATACGCTGTGGTCCGTGCACGGTGGCACGGTGAGCCGCGCACACGCGTGCCCGGTGACCGCGCACGCGCGATTCCGGCCCGAGCGCAGGGAGTTGACCAGCGTGTACCACTCAGGAAACGTCGCTCAGCAGGCGGCCGGCCCCGCGACGGGCCTGCTCGACCCGAAGACCGGAGGCCGGACCCCGGAGACCGAGGCCGTCGTCTACCAGCGCTGCACCTGGTGCGGCACCGCCATGTACCACCGGGTGCTGTGCCCGGTCTGCCGCGGCAGCGAGCTGCGGACGGAGCGGAGCGAGGGCACGGGGACGGTGCGCCACGCCACGGTGGTGCACCGCAACACCCCCGCCGCGCGCAATGTCTCCCTCATCGAGATGGCCGAGGGCTTCGTGCTGCGCGGCCGGGTCATGGGTCCCCTCATCGGCATCCACAGCGGCGACCGGGTGCGGCTGTCCACGGCCAAGGACCCGGTGCGCGGCGAGCCGGTCTTCCAGCTGGTCGACGAGCCGTACCGGGCCTGGACCTGACGAGCGGTCAGTTCCCGCCCACCGGTCCGGGCGTGAGCGTGACGCGGATGCCCAGGGTGCCGTCGAGCCCCCTGCGCAACCGGCTGCCGAGGAGGGTGAGCCGGCCGACGACGCCGTACTTGCGGGCGAGCAGTCGCCGGTAGCGTGCGGTGGTGGCGGGGTCGCAGATCTCCGCCGTCCCCGGGACCTGTTCGCCGGTCGGCCTGCCGCGCACGTCGCAGGGGCCCACCAGGACGTCGGCGCGGTTGCGCACCCGCTTGACCTTCCAGGAGTCGGCCACCGTCCAGACGCCGAGCGCGTCGCCGTCCCGCACGACCCATACCGGGGTGGCGACCGGGGTGCCGTTCTTCCGGTACGTGGTGACCAGCAGGTACTTGCCGGAGCCGAGCCGGTCCAGTGACGCGTCGTCGTCCATGTCCGGAAGTCTAGGCGCCCCCGCGCCGGTGCCCGGCGTCGCCCGCGCTCACTCCAGGACCGACGCCATCCTTCGCACCGCCTCCGTGAGCACCTCCGGCGAGGTCGCCAGGTTGAGCCGTACGTGTCCCGCCCCGCCGCTGCCGAAGGGGATGCCGGAACTGAGGGCCACCCGGCCCCGGTCGAGGAAGACCTCCGCCGGATCGTCGCCGAGGCCCAGGGCGCGGCAGTCCAGCCAGGCGAGGTAGGTCGCGTCCCCGGGGCGGTGGACGACCCCCGGGAGCCGCTCGGCGAGCAGGCCGGTGAGCAGCCGCCGGTTCTCGTCGAGCCCGGCGAGCACGGCGTCCAGCCAGGCGGTGCCGTCGCGCAGGGCGGCGGTGTGGGCGAGGACGCCGACATGGCTGGGCCCGTGACCGACCTCCTCGGGCATCCGCTCCAGGTCCCCCGCGGCACCGGGTCCGGCGACGGCCAGGGCCGCCTTGAGGCCGGCCAGGTTCCAGCCCTTGGACGCGGACATCAGCGAGAGACCGCGCTCGGCGCCGGGCACGCTCAGGTAGGGCACGAACCGCGCGTCGGGGGCGGTGACGACCGGGGCGTGGATCTCGTCGGCGACGACCCGGACGCCGTACCGCTCCGCCAGGGCGGCGACGGCCGCCAGTTCGTCGGCGGTGTGGACGGTGCCGGTCGGGTTGTGCGGGCTGCACAGCAGGAAGGCCGCCCGGCCGCCGCCCGCGACGGCCCGCCGGAACGCGTCCTCCAGCACGCCCAGGTCGATCCGCAGGTCCGGGCCGAGCGGCGCCTCGACCACGCGCCGGTCCAGGTGCGTGACGAACTGGTAGAACGGCGGGTACACCGGCGGGTTGACGATCACCGGGTCGCCGGGCCCGGTGACCAGCTTGAGCATCTCCACGACGCCCAGCATCACGTCGGGCACGATCGCCGTGCGTTCCACGGCCAGGTCGTCCCAGCCCCACCGCTTGGCGGCGAAGGCGGCGAGGGCCTCGGCGTAGGCGGTGCCGACGGGATAGCCGGTGTCGCCGAGTTCCATGGCCCGCGTCACGGCGCGCACGACGGGTCCGGCGAGCGGCACGTCCATCTCGGCGACCCACAGGGGCAGCACGTCCGCGGGGTAGGTGCGCCACTTCATGCTCGTACGCCGGCGCAGCTGATCCGGTGTGAGGACGCGCAGGGGGTTCGGTTCACCGGACTGGTCCCACGGGATGCTGGTCATGGGGCCAAGATAGGTCGCCGCGGCGGCGCGGGGAACCGGACGCCCGCCCGGTGAACACGGAGGTTCCCGCCCCCGTATGGGAGGGGGGCGCTCGACGTCCGGAGGCCCCCGCGGCGGTGACGCCGCGCGGTCGGTTCCGGGAGCGCACGCATGAGGCACGCACGACGACGCATCGTCCGGCGAGTGGCACGGCTGGCGGCCGTCGGCGGACTGCTGATCGGGGGGACGATGGTCACCCGGGCCGTGGCGAGCGAGCCCCCGGACGACTCCGCCGCACCGCGCACCCTCGCTCAGCACGCGTCCGGCGTCGGCGCCGACCTCGTCTCCCGGCTGGGCACGGACCGCACGGCGGGCCACTGGGTCGGCTCCGACGGGCGGCCGGTGGTGGCGGTCACGGACGAGCGCGCGGCCGAGGCGGTGCGACGGTCCGGGGCCACGGCGAAGAAGGTGCGGCACAGCATGTCCGAGCTGAGGTCGGCGACCTCGACGCTGCGTGCGGCGCCCCGGGTGCCCGGTACGGCCTGGGCGCTGGACTACCGGTCGAACGAGGTGGTGGTGCGCGGCGACCGCACCGTCTCCGGGTCCGACTGGTCGCGGCTGACGGGCGTCGCGGAGGGCATCGGCGGGTTCGTCCGCATGGAGCGCACGGAGGGCGCCTTCACCACCCGTCTGAACGGGGCGGAGCCGATCCTGTCCACGGCGGGGCGCTGCTCGGCGGGCTTCAACGTGACCGACGGCACGAGCGACTTCATCCTGACCGCGGGCCACTGCGGGCCGACGGGCTCCGTCTGGTTCGGCGACGGCCGGGGTGACCGGCAGGTCGGCACGACGGTCGCCGGAAGCTTTCCGGGAGACGACTTCTCCCTGGTGGAGTACGCGAACGGCAAGGCGGGCGACGGCGCCGACGTGGTGGCGGTCGGCGACGGCAAGGGGGTGCGGATCACGGGGGCGGGTGAACCGGCCCTCGGGCAGCGGGTGTTCCGCAGCGGGAGCACCAGCGGGCTGCGCGAGGGCCGGGTGACGGCACTGGACGCGACGGTCAACTACCCGGAGGGCACGGTCACCGGTCTGATCGAGACCGATGTGTGCGCCGAGCCCGGGGACAGCGGTGGGCCGATGTTCTCCGAGGGCGTCGCGCTCGGCGTGACATCGGGCGGCAGCGGTGACTGCGCCGAGGGCGGCACCACGTTCTTCCAGCCGCTGCCGGAGGCCATGGCGTCGCTCGGGGTCCGGCTCATCGGCTCCGGGCGGCAGGGCGCCGCCGCGGGCACCTCGGCGACCTCGTCACCGGGCGCCGCGGCGCCGGGGGCGTCGGCACCCGCGACGGGCGCCGGCGGTTCGTCCCCGCTGGCGCGGCTGGCGGACCGCCGGAACATCGGCCCGGGGCTGCTGATCGTCGCGGGCAGCCTGGTGGCGCTGGTGGCCACGCGGTGGATCCGGACGGAGCAGGACCGCAAGGCCTACCGGCGGCACTACTCGGCGACGTGGGGCTGACGGAGGCCGGCGAGGAGGCCCGGCCCGTGAGGGCTGCCGGGGGCGGCCGGGGCGGTGAGGAGTCCGGGCGCCGGTCAGGCGGCGTTCACGGACTCCGGGGGCGCGGTGGCCCACTCCATGACGAGCCGCTGGTACTCCGCGCGCTGCTCGACGCTCAGTGTCCCGCCCGACCGGAGCCACAGGGCTCGGATCTCCTCGTTGACCTCGGCAGCCGATCGCTCGGAGGAGGGTTCAACAGTGGTGGACATGCTGTGAAGCATACGGCGCCCGGCGTGAAGACGATGTGAGTAATGGCGAACCAATCGGACATAACGGACCGTGTTACTGATCACGTCGATGCCCCCATCTGTCAAGACCTGCGGGCGAGTTCGTTCCCGGCAGATGTGTCCTGCCGCACACCGCCCGCCCGGCCCGTCCTTTCACATCCGCGCCGGACGCCGTTCTCCGTCAGGTGCCCGGCTTGCGGCCGTACACGTAGACGTCGTCGCCCTTCTTCAGCAGCGACCAGTACTTCTTGGCGGCAGTCTTCGTCATGTTGACGCAGCCGTGGGAGCCCGGCGGGTTCCACATGCTGACGCCGACGGAGTGGAAGGCCTGGCCACCGTCGAAGAACTGGCTGTAGGGCATCGGCACGTGGTAGATGGTCGAGACGTGGTCGATGTTGCGCCAGTAGACCTTCTTCAGGCCGGTGCGGGTCTCATAGCCGTTGCGTCCGGTGCGGACCGGCACCGGCCCGTACACCAGCTTCTTGCCGTCCTGGATCCAGCTCAGCTGGAGGCTGAGGTTCACACAGGCGATACGACCCTTGTTGGTGGGGCACTTGCCGGATTTGTTCGGGTTCTTGCCGACGGCCTTCTGCTTGTTCATCAGGTCCATCACCCCCCAGGTGATGGGGCCCGCGTAGCCGGCGTTGGGCTGGATGCCGTGCTTGGTCTGGAAGGCGCGGATGGCCTTGCAGTCGGCGGTGGACTGCTTGCCGTCGGCCTTGCGGCCGAGGAACTTCTCCACCTTCTTCTGGTACGGACCCGCCTTCGCGGTGCAGCTCGCGGCCTGGGCCGGAGCCGCCGTGAGCGCGAGTGTGAGCGGTGCCACCAGTGCGGTGACCCCGAGTGCGACGGCTCCCCGTCTGCGTGTGTCCCCCATGGCCGGTCATCCCTTTCGCGTCGAGGCGGTGCGCGGTGCGGAAGGTCGCCCTCGTGCGATCCCGGCATGCTAGACCGCCGCCCGGCGACTTTGGTTGCGTGCCGCCCGCCGCCGCGACGCAACCGTGACAAACACCACCAGGCTGCCCCCGTCCGTCAGTCCGAACCCTCCGCCTGTGCGACGGCCCGCCGGAAGCCGGTGTTGACCGCGGTCAGACCGCCGTCGACCGTCAGCGTGGTCCCGGTGATCCAGGAGGCGTCGCGCGAGGCGAGGAAGGCGACGGCCGCCGCGATGTCCTCGGGCTCGCCGACCCGCCCGAGCGGGTACAGCCCCCGTACCGCGGCCAGTTCCTCGTCCCGGCCCTCCCACGCCGTGGTGCGCACCGTGCCCGGCGTCACCAGGTTGACGCGGACGCCGCGCGGGGCCGCGTGCCCGGCGAGGGTGCGGGTCAGCGAGCCGAGACCGGCCTTCGCGGCGCTGTAGGCGTGGTTGCCGAAGTCCTGGACCCCGTTGACCGAGCCGATGCTCACGATCGCGCCGCGCCCCGAGGCCGCGAGGTGGGGCAGGGCGGCCCGGCAGCAGCGGTAGGCCCCGGTGAGGGTGACGTCGAGGTCGCGGGACCAGACCTCGTCCGGCTCGTCCTCGAAGAGCGGGGCGTCGGGCGTGCAGGCGAAGGCGTTGTTGACCAGTACGTCCAGGCCGCCGAAGGCCGCCACGGCGTGGGCGACGGCCGCCTCCACGGACGCCCGGTCGCTCACGTCGCAGGCGAACGCGGCCACGTCGAGCCCCTCTTCGGACAGCCCCTCCGCCGTCCGCCGCGCCGCGGCGAGGTCCACGTCGGTCAGCAGCACCCGGGCCCCCTCCGAGGCGAGCCGGCGCGCGGTGGCCGCGCCGATGCCCCGGGCCGCGCCCGTCACGAGTGCCGTGTGGTCGGTGAACCGCCTGGTGTCCGTCATGGACCCGACCGTACTGCCGCGACGATCACACCGGCAGATACCGTGCGGCCATGTCCGCGTTCCTTCAGCAACTCCCAGCGCTCATAGGCGTCGTCATCGGCGCCCTCGGTTCCTATCTCGCCGTGGTCCGCAGCGACCGGGCCCGGTTCGACCGGGAGACGGCGGCCCGTTGGGAGGAGCGCAGGCTCGCGGTGTACGCCGACTACGCGCGGACCGTGAAGACCTCCGTGACGCTGACGTACCGCGTCGCCGCCCACCTCGGCAACGACCCCCACCCGCATCCGCTGACTCCCCAGGAGGCCGCCCCCGCCCAGGCCGAGGCCGCCGTCGCCCGGGACCCGGCCGGTGAGGCACTGCTCCTGCTGGGCAGCAAGGACGTGGTGGAGAAGGCGCGGGTCTGGGTGGTGGCCGTGATGGAGATGGAACGCTTCCTGCGCGCGGAGACCCGCGACCCGGACGCCTGGCGGGTCCTGCTGGAGCGGCAGCGCGCCGCACGCGAGGGCTACTACACGGCCGTGCGGGAGGACCTGGCCCTGCCGCCGGGGCACGGCGCCCGGTGGCCGTTGCCGCCCGTCAGCGGTAGCCGGTGACGTCGGCGGGTTTGTCCGCGTCCTGGACCTCGACGAGATAGCGCCAGGCGTCCGGGCGGCTGCCGTCGAGGTCGGTGAAGCCGTACTCCTCGGCGAGGCCGCCGCTGGAGAGGGACCGTCCGTTGAAGCGCGCCACCGCCGGGTCGGCGGCGAGGGCGGCGACCGCGCGGCCGACGTAGCGGGGCGTCTCGGAGATGGCGAAGTGCGGGACGCGGTCGAGGGCGTCGCGCCAGTTGTCCTCGCGCACGCCGAAGTGGTCGAGCATGATCTCCGAGCGCATCCAGCCGGGGGTCAGCGCGACGGCCGTGGCGCCGCGCGGCCCCACCTCGTGCCCGAGGGAGAAGGCCATGCGCAGCACGGATGTCTTGGCCAGGTCGTAGAAGAACGAGTTGCGGTAGTGGTCGCGGTTGTAGGCGTCGGTGCCGTCGGTGACCTCGACGACGAGTCCGCCGGGGCGGCGCAGCAGCAGCGGCAGGGCGTGGTGGCTGGTGATGGCGTGGGTCTCGACGGCGAGCCGCAGCAGCCTGAGCCCCTTGTCGAGGTCGTGCTCCCAGACCGGGCTGTCCCACTCGAAGAGCGTCTCGCCGCCCCAGATGTCGTTGACCAGGACGTCGAGGCGGGCCTGTTCGCTGGCGATCCGGTCGACGACGGTGGCGACCTGCGCCGGGTCGAGGTGGTCGGCGGGTACGGCGATGCCGTGGCCGCCCGCCTCGGTGACCAGGTCGGCGGTGTCCTCGATGGTCTCGGGGCGGTCGTACTCCGAGCGCCGGGCGCGGGTGCTGCGGCCGGTGACGTAGACGGTGGCGCCGGCCGCGCCCAGTTCGACGGCGATGCCCCGTCCGGCGCCGCGGGTCGCCCCGGCGACCAGTGCGACCCTGCCCGCCAGCGGACCTTTCGATGACCCTGTCATGTCCGGCTTCCGTTCCTCTCCCTCACGTCCCGCACGGGCTCACGCCCCGTGCGGGCGATGTCGTGTTCGAGAGTGCCCGGGAAGCCGGACATCTTCTGTCACCTTTACCGCGTGTCCCGCGTTTACCGCGGCGAGCCGGGCGCGGCCGCGCCGGTCAGTGCCCGCGCTTGATCCATTCCTCCAGGTGCGGGGCCTCGGCGCCGATGGTCGTGGAGTCGCCGTGCCCGGTGCGGACCTCGGTCTCGGGCGGGAGGACCAGCAGCTTGTCCCGGATCGAGTCGATGATGGTCGGGAAGTGGGAGTAGGACCGGCCGGTGGCGCCGGGCCCGCCCTGGAAGAGGGTGTCGCCGGTGAAGACAGTGCCGAGGCCGGGGTCGTAGAGGCAGACGGCGCCGGGTGCGTGGCCCGGGGTGTGCAGGACGCTCAGGTCGGCGCCCGCCGCCTCGATGACGAGGCCGTCGGTCAGCCACGCGTCCGGGTCGCGGTCGGGGTGGGTCTGCCGCCACAGGGGCAGGTCGTCACGGTGCAGCCAGATGGTGGCACCGGTGCGCTCGGCGAGCGCGGGCGCGGCGCCCACGTGGTCGTTGTGGGCGTGGGTGCACACGATGGCGGTGAGCCGCCGGTCCCCGACGGCCTCGGCGATCGCGTCGGCGTCGTGGGCGGCGTCGATGACGACGACCTCGTGGTCGTCGCCGACGAGCCAGACGTTGTTGTCGACGTCCCAGGTGCCGCCGTCGAGGCTGAACTGTCCCGAGGTGACGAGGTGTTCGATGCGCGCGGCCATCAGAGCACCACCACCGAACGCAGCACGTCACCGGCGTGCATCCGGTCGAAGGCCTGCTCCACCTGGTCCAGCCGGATGGTCTCGGTGACGAACTTGCCGAGGTCCAGGCGGCCCTGGAGGTGCAGGTCGATGAGCATCGGGAAGTCGCGCGAGGGCAGGCAGTCGCCGTACCAGGAGGACTTGAGCGAGCCGCCGCGGCCGAACACGTCGAGCAGCGGCAGTTCCAGCTTCATCTCGGGGGTGGGCACGCCGACGAGGACGACGGTCCCGGCCAGGTCGCGGGCGTAGAAGGCCTGGCGGTAGGTCTCGGGGCGGCCGACGGCCTCGATGACGACGTCGGCGCCGAAGCCGCCGGTCAGTTCGCGGATCGCCTCGACGGGGTCGGTCTCGCGGGAGTTGACGGTGTGGGTGGCGCCCATGCCCCGGGCGGTCTCCAGCTTGCGGTCGTCGATGTCCACGGCGATGACCTTCGACGCGCCCGCCAGGTGCGACCCGGCGATCGCCGCGTCGCCGACACCGCCGCAGCCGATGACGGCGACGGTGTCACCGCGGCCGACGTTGCCGGTGTTGATGGCGGCGCCGATGCCGGCCATCACCCCGCAGCCGAGGAGCCCGGCCACCTCGGCGGAGACGGCCGGGTCGACCTTGGTGCACTGTCCGGCGGCGACCAGGGTCTTCTCGGCGAAGGCGCCGATGCCGAGCGCCGGGGACAGCTCCTGGCCGGTCGAGGCGAGGGTCATCCTCTGCTCGGCGTTGTGGGTGTCGAAGCAGTACCAGGGCCGTCCGCGCAGACAGGCCCGGCACTTGCCGCACACGGCACGCCAGTTGAGGATCACGAAGTCCCCGGGGGCGACGTCGGTGACACCGGCGCCGACCGACTCCACGACGCCCGCGGCCTCGTGGCCGAGCAGGAAGGGGAAGTCGTCACTGATGCCGCCCTGCTTGTAGTGCAGGTCGGTGTGGCAGACCCCGCAGGCCTGGATCTTGACGACGGCCTCGCCCGGGCCGGGGTCCGGTACGACGATCGTCTCGATCCGCACCGGTTCGTCCTTGCCCGGCGCGATCACGCCGCGTACTTCCTGCGCCATGGTCCTGACCCCTTCCTCGGCCGTTCCGCGTTCCCCCAGACCCTACGCGCAAGTGATCGTGAAGGGGCAGGTGACGGGGCGGTTCGCGGGGTCCGGCCGACCGGATCGTCGGGGCGGAGGCGGGCGTCGGTCAGCCAAGGGCGGGGACGACGCCGAAGAGGGGCGAGACCAGGCCGGTGACCTGCTGGAGCTGCTGGAGGTCGTGCAGCCGGTTCAGCTGCTGGGACGGGAGCGGCATCCGCGCCCGGTCCTCGGCGGGCATGTCATTGACCGCGAGCGAGTCGAGGGTGTTGGTCACGCTGAGCTTCTCCGTGCCCAGCGCGCCCCGGTCGGCCGCGCTCGCCATCGGTGCGGCGAGGCCGGTGACACCGGCGGCGAGCCCGACGACGGCGACGATACGTCGTGTTGAGATCATGTCCTGAGCAACGCGGGCGGCCCGGGACGGACACGGGCGGGCGGCGCCGCTCACCCGTGAGGACCAGTGTCACGGGTGCCGTTGCCGAGGGCGCCGGAACGGAGGAACCTCGAAGGGAGAGGGCCGGGACGGCCCGTTCCCGCTGCGGAGCGCGGCCTTCGGCCTTCGAAGGAGGTCGTCATGAGCACCACGGCAGGCCCCGGCTTCGACACCGAAGCGCTGCGCCGGGGCATCGAGGGAGAGACGGCGGCACCCCTGTTGTCGCTGTACGCGCGGGACGCGGAGGTCCGCATCGTCGACCGGTACGACCAGCCCAGCCGCCCCAAGGTCCTGCACGGCCGGGACGAGATCGCCGAGATGCTCGACGACGTCTACAGCCGTGACATGACCCACCGGATGGAACGCTGCGTGGTCCAGGGCGACCAGGTGGCGTTCAGCGAGGAGTGCACCTACCCGGACGGGGTGCGGGTCCTCGCCGAGTCGATGCTGTCGCTGCGCGACGGCGAGATCGTCGAGCAGACCATGATCCAGGCCTGGGACGAGTAGTCCGGGGCCCTCGGGGGCGCAGCCGGGTCAGCGGGTCCAGGCGCTGTACTCCATGACGTCGCCCGGCGCGACGCCGTACTCCGGCTGTGCCTCGGTGAAGGTGGTCTCCAGACCGAGGACGGCGCCGGTGTCCGGGTTCATGATCAGCATGCGGCGCACGCCGGTCACCTCGTGGACGTAGGCCTGTCCGTGCCGCCCGAGGCGGTCGGTGACCTCTCCGGCGGGCCGCAGTCCGCCGCTGTCCGCGAGGAGGCGGACGAGTGCCGCCGACTCGCGGGCGCCCAGGGTCCAGTTGTCGAGGAGCAGGTCGGCCGCGTCGAGCAGCTGGGAGGTGTTCATCGCGTCGGTGTGCTGGGCCTCCTCCAGGTAGGCGCGCAGCCGGTCCGGATCGTGCGGCGGGGGGGAGTGGGGCGGGGCGTCGCTCCAGCTCGGCGGGTACGTCGTGTCGCTGATGACGTGGCCGTCCTCGACCCGGCGGGGGTTGCCGTCCGCGTCCTCGCCGATGACCGGGCGGCCGGGGTGGCGCGGATCAGTGGCCACCACCAGCTCGGTGTGCCGGCCGTCGGCCGTCCAGCGCACGACGCGCTCCTCGGGCAGCGTGATCGGGGGTGCGTCGTCGGACATGCCGAGGCTCCAGGACTGTACGTGCGTGCCCTTGCGCAGGGCAGGCCCGCCGTCCGCCGCGGCGGCCTCGGCACGCTCGGCGAGCCGGTCCAGCGATACGGGGGTGGCGTCGGCGCGTACGGCGAGCGGGCGGGGCGCGGCGACGGCGGGCGGGGCGCTCGGCCCGCCGAGCAGCAGGGCCAGTGCGGTCACGGCGACGACGGCGCCGGTGGCGAGGCCCCAGGCCAGGCGGACGCCGCGGCGGCCGGACCGTCGGCCGGGCAGCGGCACCCGGGAGGGCGTGGGGCGGGTCCGTTCGTGGAGCAGCCGGTCCAGGTGGCGTGCGCCGCGGTGGTCGAGCGGTCCGTCGGCGAGGGGCGGGGCGTCGGCCGGTACCGGGTTGGCGCGGCGCAGGAGGTCGAGTTCGTCAGCCATGGCCGTGTTCCTTCGCGGGGGTGGCGTCGACGGCGGGCGCCGGATGCGGTCGGTGCGGGGCCGTGGCGGGTGCCGGGCCCAGGCGGTCGATCTCCGTTCTCAGCCGGGCGCGGGCGCGGTGCAGCCGCATCGACGCGGCCCGGCTGCCGCAGCCGAGGGCGACGGCCAGCTCGTCCACGCCCAGCTCCTCCCAGGCCGTCAGCCGCAGCACCTCCTGGTCCTTGGCGGAGAGTCTGCCGAGGGCCTCGTGCACCCAGCCGCCGGGCGGCTCCGCCTCGGGGCCCGAGGCGATGTGCCGTCCGTGGGCGGCGTCGTCGTTGCCCAGCCGGGCGAGGAGCCTGCGGCGGCGGCCCTGCCCGCGTACCGCGTTGGCCAGGCAGTTGCGTGCCACCCCGTACAGCCAGGGCAGCGGGGTGTGCGGCAGTTCCGCACGGCGGCGCCAGGCCACCGTGAAGACCTCCGCCACCACTTCCTCGACCTCGCCCATGCGCCCGTCCAGCCGGCGCGCCACGTAGCGGCTGACCGCCCAGTAGTGCTCCCGGTAGGCAGCGGCGAAGATCTCGTCGTTGCTCATGTTCCGTATCTGTCCGGCACCCTCGTGATCGTCACGGGTGTTTTCGTGACGCTCGTCTCGTCCGTCGAGTGTGACGTGCGGACCGGGCACGGACACAGGCGGGGCGTGAGGAACCTCAAGAGCATCAAGTGGCTGACGACCACTGACCACAAGACGATCGGCACGCTGTATCTGGTGACGTCGTTCGCGTTCTTCGTGATCGGCGGCGTGATGGCGCTGTTCATGCGCGCCGAGCTGGCCCGGCCTGGTCTGCAGATCATGTCGAACGAGCAGTTCAACCAGGCGTTCACGATGCACGGCACGATCATGCTGCTGATGTTCGCGACGCCGCTGTTCGCGGGCTTCGCGAACTGGATCATGCCGCTGCAGATCGGCGCGCCGGACGTGGCGTTCCCCCGGCTGAACATGTTCGCCTACTGGCTGTACCTGTTCGGCTCGACCATCGCGGTGGGCGGGTTCCTGACCCCGCAGGGCGCGGCCGACTTCGGCTGGTTCGCCTACTCGCCGCTGTCCGACGCGGTGCACTCGCCCGGTATCGGCGGCGACCTGTGGATCATGGGTCTGGCCTTCTCCGGCTTCGGCACCATCCTCGGCTCGGTCAACTTCATCACCACGATCATCTGCATGCGCGCGCCCGGCATGACCATGTTCCGCATGCCGATCTTCACCTGGAACGTGCTGCTGACCGGTGTGCTGGTCCTGCTGGCCTTCCCGGTGCTGGCCGCGGCCCTGTTCGCGCTGGAGGCCGACCGCAAGTTCGGTGCCCACATCTTCGACTCGTCCAACGGCGGAGCGTTGCTGTGGCAGCACCTGTTCTGGTTCTTCGGGCATCCGGAGGTGTACATCATCGCGCTGCCGTTCTTCGGCATCGTCAGTGAGATCATCCCGGTCTTCTCCCGCAAGCCGATCTTCGGCTACATGGGTCTGATCGGCGCGACCATCGCGATCGCGGGTCTGTCGGTGACCGTGTGGGCCCACCACATGTACGTCACGGGCGGCGTACTGCTGCCGTTCTTCTCCTTCATGACCTTCCTGATCGCGGTCCCGACCGGTGTGAAGTTCTTCAACTGGATCGGCACCATGTGGAAGGGCTCGCTGTCCTTCGAGACACCGATGCTCTGGTGCACGGGGTTCCTGGTCACCTTCCTGTTCGGCGGTCTGACCGGGGTGATGCTGGCGTCGCCTCCCATCGACTTCCACGTGTCCGACTCGTACTTCGTGGTGGCGCACTTCCACTACGTGGTGTTCGGCACCGTGGTGTTCGCGATGTTCGCCGGATTCCACTTCTGGTGGCCGAAGTTCACCGGGAAGATGCTGGACGAGCGGCTCGGCAAGATCACCTTCTGGACGCTGTTCGTGGGCTTCCACGGCACGTTCCTGGTCCAGCACTGGCTGGGCGCGAACGGCATGCAGCGCCGGATCCCGGACTATCTGGCGGTGGAGGGGCTGACGGCGCTCAACACCGTGTCGAGCGTCTTCTCCTTCCTGCTCGGCATGTCGATGCTGCCGTTCTTCTACAACATCTGGAAGACGGCCAAGTACGGCAAGAAGATCGAGGTGGACGACCCGTGGGGCTACGGCCGTTCGTTGGAGTGGGCGACCTCCTGCCCGCCGCCGCGGCACAACTTCCGCACGCTGCCGCGCATCCGCAGTGAATCCCCCGCCTTCGACCTGCACCACTCCCCCACGGCCGGAGCCGAGCGGGAGCTGACCCTCCGGTGACCGGCGGAAAGGGCAGTCCGCCGGCCGCCCGGGTGCTCATCAACGAGATCGAGGGCCATCTGCTCGTCGCCGCCGCCCGGGCCCAGGGGCGCACGGCCGCCGCACGCTTCACGGCGCCCTTCGACTGGCTGGACGACGACCGGCGCCGGGAGGTGGAGGAACGGTTCGAGGCGGAGTACCTCGCGCTCGCCCGGAGTTCCTGGCAGCGCACCGCCGAGCGCGCCGGACGGCTGCGCGGTGAGTACGAGGAGCGGTACCGCGCGCTGCGGCGCCGGTTGCTGGCCGGGTTCCTGCTGGGGGCGTGCGCGGTGCTCGGGTGCGCGGGCGTCCTGCTGCTGGTCCCGGTCCTGGGGCGCGGGTAGTCAGCGCGCCGTCGGGCTCCAGCCGGGCGGGCGCAGCAGGGACAGGAGCTGGCGGACCAGCTCCTCGACGACCTCGTCGAGGGTGGCGTCCACCCAGCCGGCGCTGTAGTCGTGCAGCAGGCCGTTGACGCCGCCGATGAACGCGGTGGCGGCGAGCCGGTAGTCGCGGGGTGCGGCCTCCCCGCGCTCGGCGGCCGACCGGGCCTCGGCGCAGATCAGGTCGACCCAGCGGGCGCGGCGGGCCAGCCGCTGTTCTTCCAGGCGCGGGCTGACGCCGATGATCTCCACAAAGGTGATGCGCACCCGGCGCGGATCGGCGGTGACGTCGGCGGCGTAGGCGCGGAAGATCGCGGCGGCGCGCTCGGGGAGCGGCAGGTCACGGGTGTCCTCGGCCGCGGCGCGGACGGCGTCCTCGGCCCAGGCGTTGACCTGGAGGTGGAGCGCGGCGAGTACGTCCTCCAGGGTGCGGAACTCCTCGTAGAACTGGCGGGTGGACAGACCGGCGGCGTCGCTGAGGGCCGCGACGGTCGTGGCGCGGTAACCGGGGGTGTCGCCGAACAGCTGGAGCGCGGCGTCGAGGAAGCGGCGGCGGCGTTCGGCCTGGCGCTGCGCGGCCGACTTGCCGCCGTAGCGGCCCGTCGGCGCCCTGAGCCTGCCCGCCACCCGCTCTTCCTCCTTCACGCCAACTCCCCGCCTCACGGCCGATTTTGTCGTGTCCGCGGCCTTGTGGAGAAGGGCGCCTATTCCTTACTTTGCAGTAAGTTCACTCTGAAAGCGGCTGTGTTCAGATTGCGCGCTCCATCGCCCCAGCGCTCCATCGCCCCCACACCACGCCCCCTGCCGGAGGAGAGCAGCATGCCCGCCTTCACCACCAGGCACCTCGGCGCCGTCGCCGCCGCCCTCGCCCTCACCGTCGCCGCCCCCGCCGCCACGGCCTCGGCCGCCCCGGACGCCCGCGCCGACCTGCGCGAGGTGATGTTCGTCGGGAACAACTGGGACGGCACCGCGGATGTCATCCGGTCCACCGGCGACTTCGCCGGGATCGGCCGGATCAATGTCGTCCCGGACCGGGCCGAGCGGATGGCGGAGATCAACGCCGACCCGATCAAGTGGATCTACTTCCAGGCCATCCGCAATGGCGTCGGCGAGGGACACGACCAGCTCGTCGACGACATGTACTCCACGCCTGACGGCTCCTCGGTGGTCGTCTCCCGGCCGAGCTTCGCCGACGTGGTCTCCCTCGACCTCGCCACCGGCGACATCAACTGGCGCTTCCCGGTCTCCGGTTACCGCTCCGACCACATGGCGGTCTCCCCCGACGGCACCCGGGTCGCGGTCTCGGCGTCGACCTCCAACACCGTGCACGTCCTGGACATCGAGACGGGTGAGCAGGTCGGCTCGTTCGGCACGGGCGCCAAGCCCCACGAGAACATCTTCAGCCGCGACGGCAGGTACCTCTGGAACATGTCCATCGGCGAGGTGAACACCGCGCTCGACGCCCCCTGGCTCGACTGGACGAAGGGCGACCGGCGCATCACGGTCGTGGACGCGAGGACGTACCAGCAGGTCAAGGTCATCGACATGCGCGAGCGGCTCGACGCGATCGGCCTCGGCGACCACTCGGACGCGGTGCGGCCCGCCGTCTTCTCGCCCGACGAGTCCAAGCTGTACTTCCAGGTCTCGTTCTTCAACGGCTTCTTCGAGTACGACGTCGCCACCGACCGGATCACCCGGACCAAGACCCTGCCGAAGAACCCCGCCACGAGCGAGGACCGCACCACCTGGGTCAACGACTCGCGCCACCACGGCCTCTCGATGAGTCCGGACGGTGCCAGGATCTGCGTCGCGGGCACGATGGACGACTACGCGACGGTCGTCGACCGCGGCACGCTGCGGGAGGGTCCGCTGGTGGCCGCCGCCAAGCCGTACTGGGCCACGGTCAGCGGCGACGGCCGGCACTGCGTGGTCTCCGAGAGCGGCGCCGACCAGGTCACGGCCATCGACTTCGCCACCGGCGAGAAGTCGGTCTCCGTCCCCGTCGGCGACCACCCGCAGCGGGTCCGGATCGGCCATGTGGCGGCGGACTGGACGGCGCCGTCGGCCGACTGAGACGGCCCGCGGCCCGGCTGCCGCTCAGCGTGGCGGCAGCCGGTGCAGCTCGACCTCCTCCAGCCGGCCGTCGGCGACCGTGGCGGTCATGTAGGTGCAGTACGGCTGACGGCGCCGGTCGGTCGGCGACCCCGGGTTGAGCAGTCGCAGGCCGGTGGCCGCGGTGGTGTCCCAGGGGATGTGGCTGTGCCCGAAGACGAGGACGTCGAGATCGGGGAAGCGGGCGGCACAGCGGGCCTCCCGCCCCTGCGCCGCGCCCGTCTCGTGGACGACGCCGAAGCGCAGCCCGCCGAGGTCCGCGTACGCCACCTCGGGCAGACGGGCGCGCAGCGCGGGCCCGTCGTTGTTGCCGTGAACGCCGACGAGTCGGCGGCTGCGGCTCTCCAGCAGGTCGAGGGTGTCCGTGTCGACCCAGTCGCCCGCGTGCAGGACGACGTCCGCGCGCGGGAGCTGCGCCAGCAGCGGCGCGGGCAGCTCCTTGGCGCGCTTGGGCAGGTGGGTGTCGGACGTGATCAGCAAACGCACGCCCTCCAGCTTAATCGACAGGTAAAACTGTGCAGTCTCCACTGGACAGTCTTACCTGTCGAATTTACGGTGGACCGATCGCGACCGAACCGTGTGCGAGAACGATCCGAAAGGCACCCTCATGACCGTCACCGCCCTCGACCCCCGCACCGCCCTCGTCGTGATCGACCTCCAGGCAGGCATCGTCGCCGCGCCCACCGAGCCGTACACCGGCGCCGAGGTCGTCTCCCGGAGCGTCGAACTGGCCGACGCCTTCCGCGCCCGCGACCTGCCCGTGGTGCTGGTCCGGGTCTCCTTCGCCGCCGACGGGGCGGACGCCGTGCCCGGCCGTACGGAGGCCGGCGCGGGCGGCCCGCGGCCCGCGGGCTGGGACGTCGTCGTCGACGAACTGGCCGGGCACCCCGGCGACATCACCGTCACCAAGCGCAACTGGGGCGCCTTCCACGGCACCGGCCTCGACGTGCAGCTGCGCCGCCGCGGTGTCACCCAGATCGTGCTCTGCGGCATCGCCACCAGCATCGGCGTGGAGTCCACCGCCCGAGCCGCCCACGAGCACGGCTACCACGTCACGCTCGCCACCGACGCCATGAGCGACATGAGCACCGAGGCGCACCGGGGCAGCGTCGAGCGGATCTTCCCGCGCCTGGGCGAGACCGGCACGACGCGGGAGATCCTGGACCTGCTGGCCGAGACCCACGGCTGAGGCCGGCGTCGGTCACCCCGCGTCGGTGCGTCGCTTGAGCGGCTCCCACCAGGCCCGGTGGTCCCGGTACCAGTCGACGGTCTCGGCCAGACCGGTCGCGAAGTCGCGGCGGGGCCGGTAGCCCAGCTCCTCGCGGGCCTTGCTCCAGTCGAGCGCGTAGCGCAGGTCGTGGCCCTTGCGGTCCTCGACGCGCACGATCCGGTCCGGCCCCGCGCCGCAGGCGTCCAGGAGCAGGCCGGTGAGGTCGCGGTTGGTCAACTCGGTGCCGCCGCCGATGTTGTAGACCTCGCCGGACCGGCCCCGGGTGCGCACCAGGTCGACGCCCCGGCAGTGGTCGTCGACGTGCAGCCAGTCGCGGACGTTGCGTCCGTCCCCGTACAGCGGGACTCGGCGGCCGTCCAGGAGGTGGGTGACGAACAGCGGCACGAGCTTCTCGGGGAACTGGTGCGGGCCGTAGTTGTTGGAGCACCGCGTCACCCGTACGTCGAGGCCGTGGGTGCGGTGGTACGAGAGGGCCAGCAGGTCGCCGGAGGCCTTCGAGGCGGAGTACGGGGAACTCGGCCGCAGGGGGTGCTCCTCGGTGGCCGAGCCGGAGTCGACGGAGCCGTAGACCTCGTCGGTGGAGACGTGGACGAAGGGCGCCACGCCGTGGCGCAGGGCGGCGTCCAGCAGGTTCTGGGTGCCGACGACGTTGGTGAGCACGAAGTCGGACGCGGCGTGGATCGAGCGGTCCACGTGGGACTCGGCGGCGAAGTGCACCACCTGGTCCGCCTCGGCCGTCAGCTTGTCCACCAGCGGTGCGTCACGGATGTCGCCGTGCACGAACTCCAGCCGGGGGTGGCTCAGTTCGAGGTTGGCGGTGGTTCCGGCGTAGGTGAGGGCGTCCAGGACGGTGATCCGCGGTGCCCCCGGCTCGTCGGAGGCGAGGAGCATCCGGACGTACCGGGAGCCGATGAATCCGGCTGCGCCGGTGACCAGGATGTTCATGAACGGTTCCGTGCCTTGCTGGGGTCGGGGCGGGTGGTGCGGGAGGTGACGCTACCGGCGTGCCCTTCGTGGCCCGCGACCGGCCCGGAACGCGCACCGCGCCGGCACCGAGGCCGACGCGCTGGGCGGGGTCGTCATCCGCGGGGCTCGCTCAGTCCTCGCCCCGGACGATGTTCGACTCCCGGCCCGGTTGCGGTGCGCGGGTGGCGCCGCCGTCCTCGACGGCCGGCACCCAGGTGCGCATCCCGCCTCTGCTCCGCAGGCGGCGGGCCTTCGACCAGCCTGTCTCCAGCCGACGGACGGCGGGTTTGCCGCCGGTCTCCGTGGTCACGGGCATCACCTTCCTTCTGGTTCCGCGTCTGGTTGCGCTCGCCCCTGCGGGTCCCCGCACGGGGCACCGCAAAACACGGGGCGCGTGTCTCGGGGGCGCTCAGGGGTTGGGCCGGGCCACGCTGATGTCGCCGAGGGCCGACTCCGGATCGCGCTCCATGGCCAGGTCGCCGAGGGAGACGATGCCGACCGGACGGCCGTCGTCGACGACCGGGAGACGGCGTACGGCGTGCTCGCGCATCAGCCGGACGGCGTGGTCCAGCTCCTCGTCGGACCGTACGGTGACCACGTCGTCGCTGCACGCGCCGGCCACGGTGGTCTGCTCCGGGTCGCCGCCCCCGGCGACCGCCCGGACCACCAGGTCGCGGTCGGTGACCAGGCCGCGCAGCCGGTCGCCTTCCGTGACCAGGACGGCTCCGAGGTCCCGGTCGCGCATGAGGCGGGCCACGGCCGTGACGGAGGTCAGCGGCTCGACGGTGACCGGATCGCCGGTCATCACGTCGCGGACGTACTGGGTCATGGGAAGTGCCTCCCTGGTTCCTTCCGGGCTGTCGGCCGGCTCGTGGCGCGGCCGGGCGGGTACCCGGCGGTGCGGCGGCCGAACCGGCCGACGACGCTCAGCCGCCCACCGGGATCTCGCTCCACACCTGCTTGCCCCCGCTGACCGGCAGCGTCCCCCAGGCCGCCGACATCGCCTCGACGAGCAGGATGCCCCGGCCGCCCGTGGCCTCCCAGCCGATACTGGTCGGCTTGACGGGCGTGCGCGGCGAGGCGTCGGCGACCGCGACGCGCAGCCGGTCGCCGATCAGGGTGAGGTCGAGCCGCACCTTGCCGTCGGTGTGCACCAGGGCGTTGGTGACCAGCTCGGAGACGATCAGCAGGACACCGTCGACGACGGCGTCCGGCACCTCCCAGGAGCGCAGGGTGCGCCGGGTGAAGCGGCGGGCGTGCCGCACGGCCTCGGGCAGCCGCCACACCGACCAGCTCTCCCGCAGCGGGCGCAGGGCCATGCCGTCGTAGCGCACCAGCAGCAGGGCGACGTCGTCGTTGCGGCGGGCGTTGCCGAGCAGGGCGTCGGCGACGAGTCCGAGGTGGGCGGGGGCGGAGACGGCCAGGGCGTGCGCGAACCGGTCCATGCCCTCGTCGATGTCGGACTCCGGCGTCTCCACCAGGCCGTCCGTGGTGAGGGCGATCAGCGTGCCGGGCCGCAGCCGCAGCGGGCTCATCGGGAAGTCGGCCTGCGCCACCACACCGAGCGGCGGACCGCCCTCCACCTCCGCGATCTCCGTGCTGCCGTCCGGGTGGCGCAGCACCGGGGGCAGGTGCCCGGCCCGCACGCACCAGGCGGAGCCCTCCTCCATGTCGAGGTCGACGTAGACGCAGGTGGCGAAGAGGTCGGTCTCCATGCCGGTCAGCAGCCGGTTGGCGTGGGACACCACCACGTCCGGCGGGTGGCCCTCGACGGCGTAGGCGCGCAGGGCGGTGCGCATCTGGCCCATGAGGGTGGCCGCGCCCGCGCTGTGGCCCTGGACGTCGCCGATGACCAGGGCCACGTGGTGGTCGGGCAGCGGGATCACGTCGTACCAGTCGCCGCCCAGCTCCAGTCCCGCCGTGCTGGGCAGGTAGCGGGCGACGGCGACCGCGCCGGGCAGTTTCGGCAGTCGGCGCGGCAGCAGCTGGCGCTGGAGCATGCCGACCAGTTCGTGTTCGGCGTCGAAGGCGTGGGCGCGCATCAGGGCCTGTCCGGCCAGGCCCGCGGAGGCGGTGAGCAGGGCGCGCTCGTCGGGGCCGAAGTCGTGCGGGGTGTCCCAGCCGATCAGGCAGGCCCCGGCCATGCGGCCGCCCGCGGGCAGCGGCAGCACGGCCAGGCCGCCGGGGCCGACGTCGGCGAGGGCGGGTTCCAGGTCGCCGGTGCCCGCGGGCCAGATCCGGGCGCGGCCCTCGCGCAGCGCGGCGGCGAGGGTGGGCATGGCCCGCACGGGCGCGTCCGGCCATTCGGTGCGCCACTCCAGGCGCCACAGCTCGGGCCAGGACTCGGGGTCGGGCGGGTCGAGGACGGTGACGACGAGCCGGTCGTTCTCCAGCTCGGCCAGCGCGATGCGGTCGGCCCTGAGCGGTCTGCGCAGGGCGGCGACGACGGCCTGGCTGACGTCGCGGACGGTCCCGGCGGTGGCGAGCGCGGCGGCGAGCCGCTGGACGCGGGCGACGTCGGTGACGTCCGGGCGCAGCGTGGAGGCGTCGGCGACGGTGCCGACCAGGAGGGCCGGCCTGCCGTCGCCGCCGGGCAGCAGGCGCCCGCTGAGCCGCAGCCACTTCGGCGGGCCGGTGGGCTGCAGCACCCGGAACTCCAGCTCGCGCTCGCCGATGGTCATGTGGTCGGACTCGGTCACCGACATCAGGGACGGCAGGTCCTCCGGCACGGTGAGGCCGAGCAGCGTCTCGACCTTGCCGTCGAACTCCTCGGGAGCGAGGCCGAACAGGCGCAGGATGTCGTCACCGACCTCCGCCCGGCCGGTGTCCATGGCGAGGGTGAACGCGTCCGGCTGGAGCTCACCGGTCTCGGCGGACTCGGCGGGTCCGGCCGGGACAGGGCAGGTCACCGCCTCGGCGATCACCTCCAGGCACCCGCGGCCGTCGGAGTCGAACCCCTCCGGGTGCTCGGTCAGGGCGAGGAGGCAGCCTCCGCCGTCCCCGCGCACGGGCAGCACGGCCAGGGAGAAGCCGCTCGACGGCACGTGCCGCGACTCCGCCGATCCGGCGAACTCCTCCGGCCCGATCCACACCGCCTCGCCGGTGCGGTGGGCGTCGGCGACCGGGGAGCCGCCCGCCGCGGGATAGCTGTCGCGTACGCCGTACAGGGTGCGCGGCGCTCCGGCCGACTCGACCAGGCAGAGCAGCTCGCGGTCGTCGCCGGGCGTGTAGAGCGCGGCGAGGGAGGCGCCCGCGAAGACCAGGGCCTGTTCGAGGACGGCGCGCAGCCGCCGCTCGGGCTGCGGGCCTGCCGCGATCGCCTTCAGGGCGCCCTCGGCACGCAGCGTCCTCGGTCCGCGTTCCGGTGCGCCCTCTCTGACCACGTCGCCATTACAGCGCTTATGGGACATCTGCGCAGCCCCTACGGATCGGGTACCGGCGATCAGGAGCACATCGGGGGCTCGCAGACCGACGCTGCGCGCCGCGGGGCGGCGCGCTGTACCGCGGGGTGGCCCGGGGCCCGGTGGCCACGGGTGCGCGCGAGGGAGGGGCACGGGGGCCGCCCGGGCCCTCGACCGCCCAGACCGCCGCCCGGTCCCGTCGGCGGAGGCCCGGGCGGCGATCCATGGAACGTGGTGTCAGCCCGTCAGCCCGTCAGCCCGGCGTCCCCGGCCCCGCCGCCGACCGCCGCACCGTCACCGGCCTCACCGGCACCGGAGCCATCACCGGCATCACCGGCATCACCGGCATCACCGGCATCACCGGCATCACCGGCGTCTCCCGCACCACCGGCGTCTCCCGCACCACCGGCATCACCGGCTCCCTCGTTCCCGGCACCCGCGCCGGCGTCCTCGCCGCCCAAGGTGGCGCCGACCGCCTCCAGCGCCGTGGTGACCGGCTGGAAGAAGGTCTCGCCGCCGACCGTGCAGTCACCGCTGCCACCGGAGGTCAGGCCGATCGCGAGGCCGTCCCGGGTGAAGAGGGAGCCGCCGCTGTCGCCCGGCTCGGCGCAGACGTCGGTCTGTATGAGACCGGTGACCGTGCCCTCCGGGTAGTTGACGGTGGCGTCCAGGCCGAGGACCTGTCCGTCGGCCAGCCCGGTCGTGCTGCCCATGCGGAAGACCTCCTGGCCGACCGTCGCCTCGGCGGCCCCGCTGATCGGCAGGGTCTGGTCGCCGAGGTTGACCTCGCTCGGCGCCTCGGTCGCCGGGTCGTCGTACCTGACGAGCGCGAAGTCGCCCTCGCCGGGGAAGACCGCCTGGTCGACGGTGGCGACCGGCCGGCCGCCCTGCGCGTCGGACCACTGGTCGGCCGCGACCCCGCAGTGACCGGCCGTCAGAAAGGCGGGCGAGCCGTCGCCCGCGGTGACGTTGAAGCCGAGCGAGCAGCGCGCGCCGCCGCCGAAGATCGCGTCGCCGCCCGAGGCGAAGGTCTTGAAGGTGCCGGCGGACTTCCTGACCGTCGCCATGCCGGAGCCGAGGCCCTCGACGGTGGACTCCAGCCGGTCCCACCGCTCGCCGGTGACGGTGCGGTCGGCGGTCACCAGGATCTTGTTGGTGCGCGGGTCGATCGCCCACGAGGTGCCCGGGATGCTCGCCTCGGACTTCAGGGTCTCGGCGCCGCTCCTCAGCTCGCCCATGCTGTGGTCGACCTCGCGGACCTCCGCGCCCGCCTTCTCGGCCTGCTCGACGACTTGGCCGTCGTCGCCCGGGACGACGTTGACGACGAGTTGCTGCGCGCCGGAGTCGTAGTACGAGCCCGCGAAGGTGTCGCCGAGCAGCCCGGCGAGCCGTGCGGCGAGGTCCGACGCGTCCGCCGCCTTGAGGGTCCTGGGCGCCGCCGCGGTCCGGTCCGAGGAGCCGCCGTCCTGCGAGGCGTTGGCGTTCGGCAGCAGGACGGCGGCCGCGCCGAGCGCCACCACACCGCCCGCCGCGATCGCGGCCCTGCGCTTCGGGATTCGCTTGTGACTCAACGTACTCGACCTCCTGGGACCGGGGTCCGTGCCCGCCGGTCCGGCAGCTGTTGGGGGCGCCTGGACGGCTGTTGGTACGCGCGAGCCGACCGGGGCGTTCAGCCGGGCCGCCGAGTCACGCCGGATCGCGACCCTCCGCGACCGTTCGACTACGCACCGCTCCGATCACGGAGCGGAATGACTGCTTCAGCGAATCTGCACATCGAATGCCCAACCCGGTCACTCCCGTTGGCGCATCTGCACAAGCCGGCGGCGGCCGGTACGCCTTTGGGGCCGGAGTGCCCCAATCGCCTCCCCGGAGGCAAGGGATCGCACGAGCCGATGTCGCGCACCGTGTGAAGAAGTCGCCGCGAAGGCGTGCCCGCTCCTGCACGCTTGGCTGCCCGGCCCTCGCAAGTGCGCTGGTGAGAGGGATGTTTGATTGGAAGCCCGGACCGGCCGCGTGCTTTGATCCATCGCACCGCGGGGGCCGCGGAGGGCTCGGGAAACGGGCCGCCCGGCGCCCGCGGTCGCGGCCGTCATCTGTCCCCAGAGGGGGCCGCTCCCCCCTTGTGAAATGGCTATACGAAGGGAAGTTCCATCATGAACTCCACCCCCCAGGTTGAGACCGTCGAGATCTCCGACGCCGACCTCGACAACGTCTCCGGCGGCCTGAACGTGAACGCCGTCGGCACCGTCACCGGCCTGGTGGACGGCATCGCCCCGGTCTCCGGCCTGCTCAACACGGCCGTCGGCACCGTCGAGGGTGTCACCGGCCTGAACACCGCCCCGGTCACGGGCCTGGTCGCCGGTCTCTGATCGCGCCCTTGCGTCGCTGAGTCCCGGAGCCACCCAGGCTCCGGGACTTTTCGGCCGTTCCCCTTCGTCGGCCGTTCCGCTTCGACGGCCGTTCCCCCTCGTCGGCCGTTCTCATCGAGCCCGGGATACGTCAGCCGTGCAGTTCCGCCAACAGGCCCTCACCAAACTCCAGTCGCCCGAGGAGCTCGATCTCCCGGTGCGTTTCGCCCGTCCCCAGGGCTGGCTGGTGCTGTCCGTGACCGTGGTCGCGATGGCCGCCGCGTCCGTGTGGGCGGTGGGCGGCTCGGTGACCTCCACGGTCGCCGCTCCCGCCGTCCTCACCCACGGGCAGGGCAGTTACCTGTTGCAGAGTCCCGTCTCGGGGCAGGTCACCGCGGTCCTGGCGCGGCCGGGGCAGCGGCTGGCCGCCGACGCCCCGGTGCTGAAGGTCCGCACCGCCGAGGGCGAGACGGTGGTCCGCTCGATCGACGCCGGCCGGGTCAGCGCGCTCGCCGCCACCGTCGGGCAGATCATCAGTACCGGCGCGAACGTCGCCTCGGTCGAGAAGGTCGCCCACACCGACGACCCCCTCTACGCCACCGTCTACGTCCCCGCCGAGAAGGCCGCCGCCATCCCCGCGCACGCCTCCGTCGACCTGACCGTCCAGTCGGTGCCTACGCAGCAGTACGGCGTCCTGCACGGCCAGGTGAAGGCCGTGGACCGCTCGGCCCAGTCGGCGCAGACCATCACCGCGTTCCTCGGGGACAGCCAGCTCGGCGAGCAGTTCACCGAGGACGGCCGGCCGGTGGCCGTGACGGTGCGGCTGGACACCTCCCCCTCCACCAAGAGCGGCTACGAGTGGTCCTCCGCGGACGGGCCGCCCTTCGAGCTGACCTCCATGACGCTGGCCTCGGGCTCGATCCGGCTCGCCGACCAGCGTCCCGTCGATTGGCTGCTGCCGTGAGCACCGCACAGGAGACCCGGGGCAGACGCCGGGCCGCCCCGCCGAGGCGGAGCGTGCCGAAGGGCCGCGCGAAGACCGTCCGCACGCCCACCGTGCTCCAGATGGAGGCCGTGGAGTGCGGCGCGGCCTCCCTCGCGATGGTGCTGGGGCACTACGGCCGCCATGTCCCGCTGGAGGAGCTGCGCATCGCCTGCGGCGTCTCCCGCGACGGGTCCCGGGCGAGCAATCTGCTGAAGGCGGCCCGGAGCTACGGGCTCACCGCCAAGGGCATGCAGATGGACCTGGCCGCCCTCGCCGAGGTGACGGCACCGGCCATCCTCTTCTGGGAGTTCAACCACTACGTCGTCTACGACGGCATGGGCCGCCGGTTCGGGCGGCGGGGGGTGTTCATCAACGACCCGGGCAAGGGCCGCCGTTTCGTGTCCCTCGAGGACTTCGACGGCAGCTTCACCGGGGTCGTGCTGACCATGGAGCCCGGCGAGGACTTCACCCGGGGCGGGCGCAAGCCCGGTGTGCTCGGCGCGATGCCCGCCCGGCTGCGGGGAACCGCCGGGACGCTGCCCGCCGCCGTGCTGGCGAGCCTGCTCCTGGTGGCGGTCGGCGCGGCGGTGCCCGCGCTCAGCCGCACCTACATCGACACGTTCCTGATCGGGGGGCAGACCTCGCTGCTCGGCGTGCTGTTCGCGTCGATGGGCGCCTGTGTGCTGCTCACGGTGGTGCTGACCTGGCTCCAGCAGGCCAACCTGCTGCACGGCCGCATCATCTCCTCCACCCTCTCCAGTGCCCGGTTCCTGCGGCACCTGCTGCGGCTGCCGGTGACCTTCTTCTCCCAGCGCAGCCCCGCCGACCTGGTGCAGCGCCTCCAGTCCAACGACGCCGTCGCCGAGACGCTGGCCCGCGACCTCGCCGCGGCGGGCGTGGACGCGATCGTGGTCGTCCTGTACGCCGTGCTGCTCTACACGTACGACCCGCAGCTCACCTTCGTCGGCATCGGCGTGGCGCTGCTCAACATCCTCGCGATGCGGGTCGTCATCCGGCTGCGCGCGACGCGTACGGCCAAGCTGCGGGCGGACACGGCGCGGCTGACCAACACCGCGTACACCGGTCTCCAGCTGATCGAGACGATGAAGGCGACCGGCGGTGAGGACGGCTACTTCCGCAAGTGGGCCGGCCAGCACGCCACCACGCTGGAGGAGCAGCAGCGGCTGGGGGTGCCGAGTGCCTGGCTGGGCGTGGTCGCGCCGACGCTGGCGACGCTCAACAGCGCGCTCATCCTGTGGATCGGCGGCATGCGCGCGGTCGAGGGCCACATCTCGGTCGGTCTGCTGGTCGCCTTCCAGGCGCTCGTGGTCCGCTTCACGGCCCCGCTGACCCGGCTGAACGGCGTCGCGGGCCGCATCCAGGACTTCGCGGCCGACGTGGCCCGGCTGAAGGACGTGGAGAACTTCCGCGCGGACCCGCTCTACGACCGCCCCGGCGGCGGCGACTCGACCCGCCGGCTGCACGGCCACGTCGAGTTGCAGAACATCTCCTTCGGCTACAACCCGCTCGACAAACCCCTGCTCACCGGCTTCGACCTGACCGTGGGGCCGGGGCAGCAGGTGGCCCTGGTCGGGGGGTCGGGCAGCGGCAAGTCGACGGTGTCGCGGCTGATCTCGGGCCTGTACGCGCCCTGGGACGGTGTGATCCGCATCGACGGGCAGCGGCTCGACGACATCCCGCGCGGGGCGCTGGCGTCCTCCGTCTCCTTCGTCGACCAGGACGTGTTCCTGTTCGAGGGCACGGTGCGCGACAACGTGGCGCTGTGGGACCCCTCGATCCCGGACGACGCCGTGGTGGATGCGCTCAAGGACGCCGCACTGTACGACGTGGTGATGCGCAGGCCCGGCGGCGTCCACAGCCCGGTCGAGCAGGACGGCCGCAACTTCTCCGGCGGGCAGCGCCAGCGTCTGGAGATCGCGCGGGCCCTGGTGCGCCGCCCCAGCATCCTCGTCCTGGACGAGGTGACCAGCGCGCTGGACGCGGAGACCGAGCTGGTGGTCATGGACAACCTGCGCCGGCGCGGCTGCGCCTGCGTGGTGATCGCGCACCGGCTCAGCACCGTGCGGGACAGCGACGAGATCGTCGTCCTGGAGCACGGCACGGTGGTGGAGCGCGGGCGGCACGAGGAGCTGGTGGCGCGTGGTGGCGCGTACGCGGCGCTGGTCAGGGAGCGGTGAGATGACGACCGTGCACGAGGGACAGGGCGACCTGGTCCTGGGGGCGCTCGGCTCGCTGGGCACGCGCGTCGACTGCGCCGGGTTCAACCGGCTCGACCTGGAGGGGCCGCAGGTGCTGTGGCTGGTGGCGTCCGGCGCGGTGGACCTGTTCGCGGTCGACGCCGGGGAACAGGGCCACTGGCACCACCTGGGGCGCCTGGAGGCGGGCTCGGTGCTGCTCGGACCGGTCGCCGGGCCGCAGCACACCCTGGTGGCGCGGCCGCTGCGGGACTGCGTGGTGCACCGCATCGGCCTGCGCGAGCTGTACCAGCCGGCGAGCACCCAGACCTGGTCGTACGACGCGTACGGCAACCCCCAGTACGTGCCGCCGACGACGAGTCCGCTGGAGTACGCCCTCGCCCTCGGGGTGGGCCGCGGCCTGACCGTCCTCTTCCAGGCGCCGATGGCCGCGGAGCGGGCCGACGCGCCCGCCGACGACGACGTGTTCTGGATGCAGGTGCCGCCGGGCAGCGTGCAGTACGGGGCGGTGTACGGCGAGGAGGCGGCCGCCGACCTGCTGATGGACCCGGCACTGTGGCAGAGCATGGTCGACCAGCAGTACCGGCTGCTGACCACCCTGGACCGCTGGATCGAGCAGCTGGAGCGCACCCACGAGACGCGTACCGCGGCCGGTATCAAGGCCGGTGAGGCGGTGCGCGCGCAGGCCGACCGGACGCTGCTGGCGTCCATCGGCAAGCGCGGGGCGCAGCGCGGCACGGCCGCCGACGCCGACGCCACGTACGCGGCGTGCAGGCTGGTCGCCCGCGCCGCCGGGATCCCGCTCGCCGAACCGGCCCCGGGCGGCACCGAGAGCGACCGGCTCGACCCGGTGGAGCGCATCGCGCTCGCCTCGCGCGTGCGGACCAGGTCGGTGCGGCTGGAGGACCGCTGGTGGCGGGACGACGTGGGTCCGCTGGTCGGGCAGCGCACCCTGTCGGGGGCGCCGGTGGCGCTGCTGTGGCGGCGCGGCGGCTATGTGGCCGTGCATCCGGCGACCGGTCGCGAGACGCCGGTGGAGAAGGCGAACGCCGGGGAGTTCGAGCCGCGTGCGGTGATGTTCTACCGGCCGCTGCCCGAGCGGCGGCCGAGTCCGCTGCGGCTGCTGCGGTTCTGTCTGGCGGGCACCCGCCGGGATCTGACCGGTCTGCTGCTCGCCGGTCTGGTGACGGTGGCGCTCGGCGCGCTGGTGCCGATCGCGACGGGCCGGGTGCTCGGCGAGTTCGTGCCGAAGGCGCAGACCGGGTTGATCGTGCAGGTGTGTCTCGCGGTGATGCTGAGCAGTGTCGTCGCGGCGGCCTTCATGCTGCTGCAGAACCTGACCATCCTGCGCCTGGAGGGCCGGATCGAGGCGACCCTCCAGCCGGCCGTGTGGGACCGGCTGCTGCGGCTGCCGACGAAGTTCTTCACCGAGCGTTCCACCGGTGAGCTGGCGAGCGCGGCCATGGGCATCAGCGCGATCCGCAGACTGCTGGCGGGGGTCGGTCCGACGGTGGCCCAGTCGGTGACCGTCGGGGCGGTGAACCTCGGCCTGCTGCTCTGGTACAGCGTGCCGATGGCCCTGGCCGCGATCGGCATGCTGGTGGTCGTCGCGGGGGTCTTCCTGGGGCTCGGACTGTGGCAGGTGCGCTGGCAGCGGCGGCTGGTCAAGCTCACCAACAAGCTGAACAACCAGGCCTTCCAGACGCTGCGCGGGCTGCCCAAGCTGCGGGTGGCGGCGGCCGAGAACTACGCCTACGCGGCGTGGGCGGAGCGGTTCGCGCACAGCAGGGAGCTGCAGCAGCGGGCGGGGCGGATCAAGAACCTGAACGCGGTGCTGGGCGCGGTGTACCTGCCGCTGTGCACGCTGCTGATGTTCATGCTGCTCGCCGGTCCGGCGCGGGGTTCGATGTCGGCGGCCGAGTTCCTCACCTTCAACGCCTCGGTGACGATGCTGCTGACCTCGGTCACCCAGCTGACCGGCGCGTTCGTGTCGGGGGTGGCGGCGCTGCCGCTGTTCGAGGAGATCCGTCCGGTCCTGGACGCGACGCCCGAGGTGCGGGCGGCGAGCACCCGGCCGGGGCCGCTGTCGGGGGCGATCGAGGCGCGCCGGCTGTCCTTCCGGTACACCGACGACGGGCCACTGGTCCTGGACGACGTGTCCTTCGCGGTGCGTCCCGGGGAGTTCGTGGCGGTCGTCGGCCCCAGCGGCTGCGGCAAGTCGACGCTGCTGCGGCTGCTGATCGGCTTCGACCGGCCGCTGTCCGGCAGCGTCCTGTACGACGGGCAGGACCTGGCGGCGCTGGACCAGTCGGCGGTGCGCAGGCAGTGCGGGGTGGTGCTCCAGCACGCGCAGCCGTTCACCGGCTCGATCCTGGACGTCATCTGCGGCACCGAGCCGTACACGCCCGAGGAGGCGATGGCGGCGGCCGAGATGGCGGGGCTGGCGGAGGACATCAAGCGGATGCCGATGGGGCTGCACACCATCGTGTCGGGCAGCGGCGCGGTCTCCGGGGGCCAGCGGCAGCGGCTGATGATCGCGCAGGCGCTGATCCGCCGGCCGCGCATCCTCTTCTTCGACGAGGCGACCAGCGCCCTGGACAACGAGACGCAGCGCACGGTGATCGAGTCCACCAAGGCCCTCAACGCCACCCGGATCGTCATCGCCCACCGTCTGTCCACGGTGCTGGACGCGGACCGCGTGATCGTGATGGAGGACGGCAAGGTCGCCCAGCAGGGGCCGCCCGCCGAGCTGCTCGCGGACACCGGCGGCCGACTGCACGAGCTGGTGCGGCGACAGCTGGCCTGATCGGCGCTCAAATGGGTACCTGTTGCCCTCATGCGTATCAGCGTGGTGGACGTGGGGTCGAACACGGTCCGGCTCATGGTGGCGGACGCCGAGGGCGGCGTCCCGCTGCCGGTGCACACCGCGAAGTGGCGGCTGCGGCTGTCCGAGCAGGTCAGGCCGGGTCATCCGATCCCCGAGGAAGCCGTGGAGCGGCTCGTCGAGGCGGTCGCCGACGCGAGTGCGACCGCGGACCGCTGGGGCGCGTCGGGGCCGCTGGCCTTCGCGACCGCCGTGGTGCGCGCCGCGCCGAACCGGCGTGAGGTGCTGCGCGCCGTGCACGCCCGAACCGGTGTGCCGCTGTGCACCCTGCCGGGTGAGGTGGAGGCGGAGCTGACGTTCCTCGGGGCCCGGCGCTGGATGGGCTGGCGGGTCGGACCGCTGGCCCTGCTGGACATCGGCGGCGGTTCGCTGGAGGTCGCGTTCGGGCGTGGCAGGCTGCCCGGCTTCGTGGCCTCGCTGCCGCTGGGCGCGGCCCGGCTGACCCACGAGTTCCTGGCGGGCGGCCAGGACCCGGCGTCGCGGGACCAGGTCAGGGAGTTGCGCCGCGGGGTCCGCCACCAGCTGCGGGACGTCGCCGCGCGGATCCGCTGGGAGGGGCCGCGGACGGCCGTGGCCACTTCACGGACCTTCCAGCAGCTCGGGCGGCTGTGCGGGGCCCCGCCGGGTCGGCACGGGCCCTTCATGGAGCGGCGGATGCTCTGCTCGGACCTGGGGGAAGCGGTGGGCCGGCTGGCCGCCCTGTCCGCCGCCGAGCGGGCCCGGCTGCCGGGTATCTCGGCACCGCGCGCGGCGCAGAGTCTGGCCGGAGCGGTGGTGGGGCACACCGCGATGAAGCTGATCGGCCTGGATGCGGTGACGCTCTGCCCCTGGGCGATCCGGGAGGGCGTCCTGCTGCGCCACATCGAGGACGGCCCGTCCTGGTGGGCCGAGGTCGTCCGCCGCAGCGACGAGGCCGCTCCCCCGGCGCCGGTGGCCCTGCGCCTGGCGTCGACGTCGAACTGAACGACCGGAAGCAAGAGCCGCACGACGAGAAACGAGAAGGAGGACATCGTGTCCCGGAACGGCGAGCACGACCACAAGCAGCCCGAGACCGCCATCGAGGAGGTGCTGCGCGAGATCGAGGAGGCCAGGCCCCGCGACGCGGAGTCCGACGAGGGCGGGCACCGGGGCGAGGCGGGGGACGCCACCTCGCCCAACACCGGTGCCCAGAAGGACGCCGAGGGCGAGTGACGTGCCGCTCCACGCGGCCGGGGGTGCCGGGGCGGTGTCCGGGTACTCGCGGCGCATGGAGTACGACCGCGAAGGACCACAGCTGCCGACGGCCCGGGGACCGGTCTCCGAGGCCGTCGGCGCGTACCTGCTCGGCACGGGCCCGCTGCCCTCCGCCGAGGCCGTAGCCGCCGCGCCCGCGTACGGCGACGATCTTCAGCTGGCGCTGTACCAGTGCTACGAGCTGCACTACCGGGGCTTCGCGGGTGTCCGCCCCGACCTGGAGTGGGACCCGGGCCTGCTGGGCGTGCGGGCCGGGCTGGAGCGGCGCTTCCTGTCCGCCCTGCGGGCCGACACCCCGGTCCACGACAGCGTCGCGGACGCGGTCGGGGCGCTGCTGGTCGAGCCCGTCCATGGCGAGGGGGTGAGCCACTTCCTGCGGGACGAGGGCGAATTGTGGCAGCTGCGCGAGTACGCGGCCCAGCGCTCGCTGTACCACCTCAAGGAGGCCGATCCGCACGCCTGGGTGCTGCCGCGGCTGTGGGGCCGCCCGAAGGCGGCGATGGCGGCGGTGGAGTTCGACGAGTGGGGCGGCGGCCGCGCCGACCGGGTGCACGCCCGCCTGTTCGCCGACCTGATGACGGATCTGGACCTGGACACGACGTACGGGGCCCATCTCGACGCGGCCTCGGCCGAGTGCCTGGCCACGGTGAACATGATGTCCCTGTTCGGCCTGCACCGGTCGCTGCGCGGCGCGCTGGTGGGCCACTTCGCGGCGGTGGAGATCACCTCCTCGCCCGGTTCCCGGCGGCTGGCCGAGGCAATGCGCCGCACCGGTGCCGGTCCGGCCGCCGAGCACTTCTACGACGAGCACGTCGAGGCCGACGCGGTGCACGAGCAGATCGTGCGGCACGAGGTGATCGACGGCCTGCTGGAGCAGGAACCGCGGCTCGCGGCGGACGTCGTGTTCGGCATCGACGCCACCGGCCACCTCGAGGATCGCCTCGGCGAGCGGCTGCTCGCCGACTGGCGTGCGGGCCGGTCGTCCCTGCGTACGCCGCTGCCCGCCACGCGCCGCGAGCAACGGGAAATTTCTCATATTTCGTGACGACCGGGGTACGTGGGATCCGTGAATTTCATGGTGCTACCGGGCGTCTACGCCCCTCAGGAGGACACCGCCCTGCTGGCCGGGGCGCTGTCCGACGAGTCGCTCCCGCCGGGCGCGGCCGTGCTCGACGTGGGGACCGGCACGGGCGCCCTCGCACTGGCCGCGGCGCGCCGGGGCGGCCGGGTGACCGCGGTGGACGTGTCGTGGCGCGCGGTGTGCGCCGCACGGCTCAACGCTGCCCGGGCCGGGCTGCCGCTCCGCGTCCGGCACGGCAACCTCTTCACGCCCGTACGCGGTGAGACCTTCGACCTGGTGCTGGCCAATCCGCCGTACGTGCCGGCGCCCGCCTCCGGCCGCCGGCCGCGTGGCGCGGCGCGGGCCTGGGACGCGGGGCACGACGGTCGCATGGTCCTGGACCGGATCTGCCTTCAGGTGCCCCGGCTGCTGCGCCCGGGCGGTGTGCTGCTGCTCGTGCAGTCGGCGCTCAGCGACCCCGCGAGGACCGAGGCGCTGCTGCGCGAGGCGGGCCTGAAGGCCGCGGTCACCCGGCGGCAGCGGATCGCGTTCGGTCCCGTGCTGCGCGGCCGGGAGCGCTGGCTGCGGCAGCGCGGACTGCTGTCCCTGTCCGACTACGAGGAGGAGCTGGTGGTCGTCCGTGCCGAACTCCCCGTCTGACACCCCGGGCCCGCCGGACGCCCCGCGCCGGATCAAGGTCCAGCGCCGGGGGCCGCTGCTGGTGGAAGGGCCGGTGGAGGTGGAGCTGGAGGACGGGACGACGGTGTCCTCCGACCGTTTCCGGGTGGCGCTGTGCACCTGCCGGCGCAGCAGGCGCTATCCGTGGTGCGACACCAGCCACCGCGCCCGGTCGTCCGGGCCCGGTGACGGGCCGGCGGCCGCGAACGACTGACCCTGGGCCCCCGACCCTTGGCGCCGGGTCCGGGAGGGCGGCGGACGGCCCCACTCCGTCCGCCGCCCCCGGTGCGGGCCCGCGAGACCCGTACGGCGGCGGCTCGCACTCCCCAGTGGCGAGCCGCCACTCACGCCGCACGGTCCGGGCGGGCCCGGTCCCTCAGAACGTGAAGACGCTCGCGCTGCCCGCGTTCTTCACGCACTCGTTGGCGAAGGTGCGTTCGTAGGAGAGGCGCCGCCCCTGCCAGACCCCGTCGACGGTGACGACCACGGGGGCGTACTCCCGGGTGCACATCACCGTGTCCTCGGCGGCCAGGGCGCCCGGGTCGCCGTGCGCGGCGCGCAGTTCGGCACAGGCCGCGTCGGCCGCGGGGTGGGTGCCGGAGGCCGTCGGGGCGCAGGTCAGGGTGACCGCGCGCAGGGGTGCGGCGGTGGCAGCGCTCTCTCCGTGCCCCAGGGTCAGCACCAGGGCCGAGGGGGCGTAGAGCGACGCAGGGGCGGTGGCCGGGGAGGCGAGGGAGGCCCCGGCGAGGGGCCCGCAGACGGCGGTGGCCGTCAGGCCCAGAGTCGCTGCCCAGCGCGCGGTGTTCCGCATTGTGTGCATCCTTCCGCTCGTTTCGAGGGTGGTGCCGGCCCGGCCCGGTCGGTGCCGGAACGGCGAGCGCGAGTCTGCCGAGTACCGCACCGAAACTCACCTCGACCCCATGCGTTTCGGTAACCTTGCGTATTGAATCAGTGGCGTGAAGTCACGGATTTTGAACGTTCCAATTCCACAACCGGGCGTCTCTTGATCGAATGTTGAGACCGGAACTGGCCGAATGGCGTGATCCACGCGTTCGCCAATAGGCCTGAAACACCCCTGAAACAGACCCCGGACCCTGACGGCCGCCCCCGGCATACCCGCGGGTATGGTGCCCGCAGCGCGAGCTCGACGACGAGAGGCGGACGTGGGATGCCGAAGCACTGGGCGGACTTCCAGTACGAGATCTATCTGAACGGCATGACGGGCGCGGTGCCCCGGCTGCCCACCGATCTGACCCGGCTGGAGGAGCTGACGGAGCGGCGCCTGGGTCCCGGCCCCTTCGGGTACGTCGCGGGCAGCGCGGGCGACGGCAGCACCGCCCGCGCCAACCGGGCGGCGCTGGCCAGGCGCCGGATCGTCCCGCGCATGCTGCGCGACGTGCACGAGCGCGACCTGCGCGTCGAGGTGCTGGGCCGCGACCTGCCCGCCCCGCTGGCGCTCGCGCCGGTCGGTGTCCTGTCGATCATGCACCCGGACGCGGAGCCCGCCGCCGCCCGGGCCGCCGCCGCCCAGGGCGTGCCGTACATCCTCTCCTCCGCCTCCAGCACGCCCATGGAGCAGGTCGCCGAGGCGATGGGCGACGCCGAGCGCTGGTTCCAGCTCTACTGGCCCAAGGACCGCGAGGTGGCGCGCAGTTTTCTGAACCGCGCCCGGGCGGCCGGGTACACGGCGCTGTTCGTCACGCTGGACACACCGCTGCTGTCCTGGCGCCCGCGCGACCTCGACCAGGCGTACCTGCCGTTCCTGCACGGGGTGGGCACCGCCAACTACTTCTCGGACCCGGCGTTCCAGGCAGGGCTGGCGAAGCCGGTGCACGAGGACCCGAACGCGGCGGTGATGCATTTCGTCGGCATGTTCTCCGATCCGGCCAAGTCCTGGCCCGACCTGGCGTTCCTGCGGGAGAACTGGGACGGCCCGATCGTCCTCAAGGGCGTCCTGCACCCGGACGACGCCCGGCTCGCCGCCGACGCCGGGATGGACGGCGTGGTCGTCTCCAACCACGGCGGCCGTCAGGTGGCCGGTTCCGTCGCGGCGGCCGACGCCCTGCCGCGCGTGGTGGAGGCGGTCGGCGACCGGCTCACCGTGCTGTTCGACAGCGGCGTCCGCACCGGCGACGACGTGTTCAAGGCGCTCGCGCTCGGCGCGCGTGCGGTGCTCGTGGGCCGCCCCTACGCCTACGGTCTGGGCCTGGACGGCCAGGCCGGTGTGGAGCACGTGATCCGCTGCCTGCTCGCCGAACTGGACCTCACCCTGGCCCTGTCCGGACACGCCTCACTGGCCACACCGGGCCCGTCCGACCTGATCGAGGACCCGGTGTAGGGGACGGCGGCACCGTCCCCCGGAACGTGCGGGACTCCTCAACCGCCGGGCAGCTCCACGGCCCGCGCGCCCGGTGCCTCGGTGCGGGCGATGGAGAGGGAGCCCTCCGCCGTCGGCACCGGCTCGGTGCGCCAGCGCTGGGCCTCGGAGCCGTCGTGCACCTTGACGACGACGTCGGCGTCCGGGGCGGCGGTGGTGGCGGCGAGCGCGAGCAGCTGCTGCCCGCGCGGCACCAACTCGCCCTGCCCGGTGAGGTCGTAGCGCACGTCGTCGCCCCGCTCGGTGCCCTCGTCGGCGCAGGTACCGAGGATGACGACTCCGGCGTCCGCCCGCGAGTCCAGGCACAGTCCCGGGTCGGCGACGCTGCGCAGCAGCCCGTCGTCCTCATGGGTCCACTGCTGGGTCCACGCCTCGGAGCACTCCGCCAGCCGGGCGCCCGCCCCGGCCTTCGGCTCGCCCCGGACGTCTAGGCAGAGGTTCGCGGCGACGTTGCGCAGCAGGGTGCGGTCCGCCGCCGTGGGCATCCCGGCCGCGTCGGGCGGTTTCGGGCGGCTCGTGGCGGACGTCTCGCCGTCCTGGTCCGCGGCGCTGGTGGAGGCGGCCGGATCGGCACCGCCGCCGTCGTACGACCACACGCTCACCACGAGCACGATGGCCAGCACCCCGGCGGAGGCGGCACCGAACTGCCTGAGCACCGTCCGTCCGGTACGCGGCCTGCCGGGCACCCTGCGTACCGGCACCGGGATCCGGGCCAGCAGCCCGGGGCGCCCGCCGCGGTGCCGGGCGGCACCCTTGGCCAGGGCGCCCAGCGTCGCCCGGGCCGGACGGGAGTCGAGATAGCGCCGGGCGCCCCAGCCGAGCACGGCCTCGGCGATCAGCGTGCCCAGCTCGCGCTCGAAATGGCCGAGTTGGTCGGCGGCGTGGCGGCAGTGACGGCAGTCCGCGAGATGTTTGCGGACATCCGGCAGCAGGGCGCCGCCCCGGCGAATCGGGACGTCGAGCAGCCGGCCGTGGAAGCGGCACTCCTGGCTCGGCGCGAGCTGCCGGTGGGCGTGCAGACAACCCTCGCGGAATTTCTCACGCGCTTGTTCGAGAGTGGCCGACGCGGTGTCGGTGTCCATCCCCAGCAGACCGGCCGGGACCGTTATGGACTCCCCTTCGACCTCCGTGTGCCACAGCAAACAACGGGCCGGTCCGGGAAGAGAGGCGAATGCCCGGGCGGCCAGCGTGCGGTTTTCCGGGGTCAAGGACTTCGCCGCCCGCATGCCCCGTCCGCCGGCGGGTTTGAGCAACTGCGGCACGGCACCGGATATCGCGTCGTCGGCGGACCACTGGCGGACCGTGTCGCGCACGGCCACCAGCAGGCGCGGGCGCAGTGCGGTGGCCGGTTCGCCCTCGGCGAGCCGGGCCAGTACCCGGTGCCAGGCCGCGGCGGTGACCATGCCGGTGACCTGGGCCGAGGTGGCGAGGCAGATGGTGGCGTAGTCGTGCGCGGGCTGCCAGTGGCGGGCCATGAGCAGCGCGGCGATCCGGGCCGTCTCGCTCTCCGGTCCGTCCCTGAGCCGCGCGGCCAGCAACTCGTCGGACTCCCCGGGGTCCCCGCCCGAGGGCGGGTGGGCGGGCCGAGGGGGGTGGGGGGTGGGCACTGAGGTGTTTCCTTCCCACGCGCAGGCGGCTCAGAAGTTCCGAACGCCGAAAAGGACCCACGGATTGGTGTGTACCTCTTGGGCGGAGCGCGGGAGGCGTGAATTCGCCATGGCGAAATCGGACCCGGCCCGTCAAAGCGCGTGCGAGACCCGGCCTTTACCCCCCGCACGGGTGCTTCACTCTCGCACAAACCACTCATGGTCAACAAGGCGACCGGGCAACATCGGCCGCCTTTGAAAGAAGGTCAGAAACTCCGGCATGCCGAGAGGGCCGCACCGGCATTCCGTTTTCTCCGCGGAAGCGGTGCGGCCCTCGACGGGGGGGCGCGCGGGGTCAGCCGGTCGGGTCAGCCCTGGTCCGCCACGAAGGAGGCCATCCGGGCCAGCGCGGCGTTCCAGTTGATGGTGTGCTCGTTGGTCGACCAGGACTGGATGTCGTCGATGAAGCAGAACTGGCCCACACAGCCCTGGAGTTTGCTCTGTGCGTAGGGGTCCTGGATGCTTGAGTTCGGACCGCCGGACAGGGTGCCGTCGGGCGGCGCGGGCAGGGCGGGGTCGAGCTGGTGGGCGTACCAGCGGCTGTGCTGGTTGTGCGCGTTGACCTCGCCGTATCCGGTCACGTACGACATGTTCAGCGCGTTGCGGCCGAGGATGTAGTCCATGCTCTGCACGGCGCCGTCCCGGTACTTGGAGCCGCCGGTGATGTCGTAGGCGGTGGCGAGGACGACCGCGTTGTTCAGGATCTGGTGGCTGGAGCCCCAGTCGTACACGTTGCCCTCGGGGGCGTAGGGCATGCCGTACGGGTGGGCCTTGAGCGTGGCCAGGTAGCCGTCGGCGCCCCGGACGACGGAGCGGCGTACCTGGTCCCGGCCGGGGAGCCGGCTGGGGACGGTCGCCAGGTCGAGGCGGGCGGCGGCCGCGGTGCGCGCCCAGTCAAAGCCGATCGGGCCGAAGATGTCGGCGGTGTGCACCGGGGAGTCCAGCACGTGCTCCCTGAAGTCCCGCTCCCCCGTCGTCAGGTACAGCTCGGCCGCGGCCCAGTAGAACTCGTCGGCGACCTCCGCGTCGGGGTAGGCGCCGCCGCCGATGCCGTCGTCCGCGTCGGCGAGCAGGTCCGGGTGGGCGAGCGCCGCGGCCCAGGCGGTGCGGGCGGCGTCGAGCGCCTCGGCGGCGAACTCCCGGTCGTAGGGGCGGTACAGGCGGGCGGCCTGCGCGGCCGTCGCCGCCAGGTTGAGGGTCGCCGCGGTGGTCGGCGGGTGGAGTTCGCGCTTCTGCGGGTCGTCGCTCGGCAGCAGCGGCAGCCCGGTCCACTGCTCGTCGTGGATCTTGTGGTGCGCCATTCCGGCCAGCGGCTGTCCGTCCGGCACCTGCATCTTCAGCAGGAACTCCAGCTCCCAGCGGGCCTCGTCGAGGATGTCGGGCACCTTGTTGCCGCTCTCGGGGATGTCGAGCGAACCGTCGCCGAGCTTCGAGGGCTCCCCGGTGCGGGCGTGCAGCGAGCGCTCGTAGGTGCTGAGCAGCTCCCAGGTGGAGATGCCGCCGTTGACGACGTACTTGCCGTGGTCTCCGGCGTCGTACCAGCCGCCGGAGACGTCGAGGGTGTAGTCGCACACGCCGGGTTGGCAGGGCACCTCGGTGTCGCCCCGGTTGGGCGCCGTGCCCACGTGTCCGGCGGGGCGGCCGTAGCCGGGGCGGAGTCCGTCGCTGATCGCGGTGCCGCTGCGCTGCGTGTAGTAGTACTTCGCGGAGTCCAGACGCAGCCGCTCGTAGGCGGCCGTGCCGATGTCGAAGGGGCGGCTGGTCTCACCGTCGGCGACCAGCGTGTAGCCCTCGCCGCGCTTCTTGTACCGGCCGAAGTCGATCGAGTGGACGTTCTGCCCGGAGGAGGCGTCGACGCCGCGCGGCTCGCTCCGGCCGTGGGCGACGACCCGTCCGGCGTCGTCCTTCAGCTGCCAGGGCAGCCGGGAGGTGGCGTCGGTGACGAGCGTGGCGTTCTTCGGTCCCGACGGCAGGTAGGCGACCTGGTTGACCCGCACCCGCGGCCCGGTGTCCGGCACGTACGGCTCGGGCGCCACGCCGCCCAGCAGGGACACGTCGTCCACGCAGAACCGCCAGGCGTCGGGTGTACCGCCGAGCTGGAAGCCCACCTGTCCCTGGGTGGTGTCGACGGGCGAGGTGAAGGTGTACGCGTAGGTGTTGCCCGAGACGCTCAACTGCGGGCTGATCTCGTAGTAGGTGTCGTACGGGGACACCGACAGGCCGACGATCGCCCGGACCACGTGGTCGGCGGGCGTACCGATGGCCGTGAAGGAGAACTTGTACGACTCCCCGGCGACCAGGGTGATGTCGTTCTGGCCGAGGGCCGCGTCCCAGCGGTTGGCGGTGCCGCCGGGGGCATCGGCGCACAGCCGGCCGTCGGTCACGGCGGCGGTGACGTTGCTGCTCGTCCACCAGGAGTCGGTGCCGTTGTCGAAGGTGCCGTTCCTGACCTGCTCGGTCTCCTCGGCACCCGCCGGGGCGGCGGGCAGCGCGGTGACGGCCGCCGCCAGCAGGGCCGTCAGGGAGACGAGCGCGGTTCTGCGTCTTTTCACGTCCGGGGCTCCTCGGGGGAGGTGGCGCTCGCCGGGAATGGGAGCGCTCCCAAATGCGGTCGCAGGCCATGCTTGTGGCAGACATGACACGCCGTCAACGGTCCGGACGGGACCGGTTTCCGAAGTCCGTTCTCCGGTGTCCCCCGTCCGGACCGCCCCTCGAAGGCTCAGGCGGCGGGTGCCTCCAGGCGGCTGACGCGGATCGCTCCCCGTGCCTCGCCGGGGTGGCGGCTGGTCAGCGTGAGGCGGACCCGGGAGCCCCGCAGGGGCCGGAAGGCGATGACCGTGGGCGCGTCGGAGGCGGTGGCCCACTCGGTCCGCACCTCCTTCGCCGCACGCCAGGCACGGCCGTCCCAGACGGCGACCTCGACGGCCGCGGGCAGGCTGTGCCCGTCGTCCACGGTGAAGGAGACCTCGACCCGGTCGTAGGTGCGCGTGCGCCCGTGGTCGACCGAGATCCAGTCCTCGGCGCGGGCGCCGTCGAAGGCGGGGAGCAGGGCGGTGGCCGCCTTGTGGAAGCCGTTGGACCAGCCGGTGGCCGGATCGCCGTCCAGCACGGCGGCGGGCAGGGTGTCGGGCCGGCCGGAGTAGCTCGCGTCCGCGTGCGGGTGGTCCACGGGCGCCGGGTGCTCGGGGCGGAACTCCGCGGCCGGTGTGGTCGCCCGGTCCCCGGCCCGCCGGGCGCGGACCGTCGCCGTGCCGGTGCGCAGCCCGTCCGCGCGGGCCGTCACCCGTACCGTGCCCGGGCGGGTGCCGGACCGGACGATCGCCAGCGCCTTGCCGTGGAAGGCGGTGCGGGTACTCGCCTGGTAGCGCTCGGCGCTCTCCTGGCGGCCGTTGTCGAGTCCGGCGAGCGAGCCGCCCACGACGTCGAAGGAGATCAGCTGCTCGGCGCCGGGCACGACCGCACCGTGCCGGTCGACCACCTCGGCGGTGACGAAGACCAGGGAGCGGCCGTCCGCGTCGACGGTCTCGCGGTCCGGGGCGAGGCGCACGGCGTGCGGCGTCCCGGCGGTGCGCAGGACGTCGGTGGCCACCGTCCTGCCGCCGCGCCGGGCGACGGCCTTCAGCTCGCCCGCCGCGAAGGGCACCCGCCAGGTCAGGTGCAGCTTGCCCGCGCTGCCGTTCGGGCTGGTGTAGCTGCCGGGGTAGGGGCCGTCGGTGAAGGTCTTGTCGTCGCCGGTGGCCTCGGTGGTCTCCAGGTAGGTCCGGCCGTCGACGGTCTTCTTGGTGTCGAAGCGGCGGGTGCCGAGGGACTTCCCGTTCAGGTACAGCTCGACGGTGTCGGCGTTGGTGTAGGCCCAGACCTCGACGGTGTCGCCCTCGCGGTGGTTCCAGGTCGTGGGCAGCAGGTGGACCATCGGCTCGTCCGTCCACTGGCTGCGGAACAGGTGGTACATGTCCTTCGGGAACCCGGCCGTGTCGACCGCGCCGAAGAAGGACGCCTTCACCGGGAAGACGTCGTACGGGGTGGGCTCCCCGATGTAGTCGATGCCGGACCACAGGAACTGCCCGGCGAACCACTTGCGGTCCCGGTCCTTCTTGTGGCCGTACTCCCCGCTCATCGTCCAGGAGGCGAGGTTGTTGTCGTAGGAGGAGGTGGCCCGTCCGCCCGGGGTGTGGTTCTCGCCGGTGTTCAGGTGTTCCGGCTCCTGGTAGGTGCCGCGGGTGGAGGTCTCGGACGACGACTCGGACTCGAACAGGAAGAGGCGCGGGTAGGCGGCGTGCAGGTCGTCCACCGACTTGGCGGTGTTGTAGTTGAGGCCGAGTCCGTCCAGCTTGGCCAGCATCAGGTCGGCGGCGGAGCCCTTGGCGGGCAGCCTGCGGTACTTGTCGGAGCCGATGACCAGGGGGCGGGTGTCGTCGGCGGCGCGGATGGCGTCGATGACGCGGTCGGCCATGGCGAGTCCGGCGGTGGCGGTGGAGTCGGGGACCTCGTTGCCGATGGACCACATGACGACGGCGGGCGAGTTGCGGGCCGCGAGCACCATCTCGGTGGCGTCCCGCTCGCACCACTCGTCGAAGAACCGGCCGTAGTCGTAGCGGTTCTTGCCGGTGCGCCAGCAGTCGAAGGCCTCCACCAGCATGATGATGCCCATCTCCTCGCAGACCTCGATCATCTCCGGCGAGGGCGGGTTGTGCGAGGTGCGGAAGGCGTTGACGCCCATCGACCGCATGATGGTCATCTGGCGGCGGATCGCGTCGATGCTCACCGCGGCGCCGAGCGCGCCGAGGTCGTGGTGCAGGTCGACGCCCTTGATCTTGGCGTACCTGCCGTTGAGGTGGAAGCCCTCGTCGGGATCGACGTGGAAGGTGCGGATGCCGAACGGGGTGCGGTACGTGTCGACGGTCCGGCCGCCGACGCGCAGTTCGGTGTGCAGGGTGTAGCGGTGCGGGTCCGCGAAGTCCCAGAACCGCGGGCGTGCGACGGTGAGTTCGTGGGTCTCGGACGCCGCGTCGGTGATGTGCGCCGTGGAGGCGGCGCGGGCCACGGTGCGGCCGTCCGCGTCCTTCACCGCCGACCGGACCTCGACCTCGCGCGCGGCGCCCGAGGCGTTCACCACCTGCGTCTCCACCCGGACGACGGCGCTCTCCCCGCTCACCCGCGGCGTGGTGACGCAGGTGCCCCAGCGCCGTACGTGCACCGGCTCGGTGACGACCAGGCGGGCCTCGCGGTAGATGCCGCTGCCGGAGTACCAGCGGCTGCTCGGCAGTTGGTTGCGCACCCGCACCGCGAGGACGTTCTCGGTACGGCCGTCGGTGTGCACCAGGTCGGTGAGGTCGAGGGCGAAGCCGGTGTAGCCGTAGGGGTGGTGGCCGACCTCCCGGCCGTTGCAGTGGACGCGTGCGTCCATGTAGACGCCGTCGAACTCGACCGAGATCCGCTTCCCGGCGAGCGCGGGCGGCAGGGTGAAGGCGAGGCGGTACCAGCCGAGGCCGCCCGGCAGGAAGCCGGTGCCGCTGGTCGTGCCGTGCTCGGTGGTGGGTGTCTGCTCGATGCTCCAGTCGTGCGGGACGGCGACCTCGCGCCACTCCGAGTCGTCGTGGGCGGGATCGGCGGCGTCCGTGGTGTCCTCGGCCGCGCCGTCGAGGTCGACCAGCCGAAAGCGCCAGCCGTCGCGCAGGGGGATGGTGCCGCGGCCCGCGGCGTCGCCGGTCGCGTCCGCGGCCCGCGCCGACGAGGCGGCGAACGCCATTCCGGCCGCGGGCGTGGCGGCGGAGGCGATCAGAAGCGATCTGCGCGTGACCGTCATGGCGGATCTCCCTCATCAGGACTCATCAAGGCTCATCAGAACTCAAGAGCACTCACAAGCGATCGCGAACAAACAGATTCTGACGTCGGGGCATACGCGCGCGTCAAGGCCACGGAAAGCACTTTCTGTCCGGTGGGCTCCGGACCGCCCGGTGACCGGCGCGGCGGTCGGGTCCTGTGCGCCCGGTGGGTTCGGGTCCGCGCACGGCCCGAACCCACTAGGCTGGGACCCAGGTGACGCGCTGATCACTGTGAGTGTGCGCAATGGAGTGGCGACGATGAGTCCGGTCAACCCGTTCGACGATGCCGCCACGGCCCGCGCCGTCGTCGACGGCTCCGGCACCTTGCGGGAGTGGAACGAGGGCGCCCGGCTGCTGCTCGGTCATCCGGCCGCCGAGGTCGTGGGGCGCCCCGCCGCCGACCTGCTCGCGGACGACCGCCACGGCACACCTCCTGGGCGCGACGACGAACAGTGGAGCGGCACCCTGGCCCTGCGCCACCGCGACGGACACGCCGTGTCGGTCTGGGTGCTGGCCCACCGCAGGGCGGCCGAGGACGGCGCCCCGCCCACCTGGCTCGCCGTCACCCCGCTGCGGACCGGACCGGAACCGGAGGACGACCCGCTGGTCACAGCGGCCCTCACCCAGTCCCCCTGCGCCATGATGATCTTCGACGACCGGCTCCTGCTGCGCGGGGTCAACGACGCCATGGCGCGCCTGCTCGGGCTCCCGTCGGAGCGCGTGCGCGGACTGCGGGCCACCGACTTCGGCGACCGGCCGCAGAACGCGGAACTGGAGCGGCGGATGCGGCGCGTGCTGGACACCGGCCGCCGGCACGACATGCAGGCCCGGCTCAAGGCCGTGGGCGAGAGCCGCGCCCACGCCTGGAACGCCCGTATCGCGCCGCTCACCGGCGCCGACGGCCAGGTGATCGGCGTGTGTGTCAGCGCCCACGACTTCACGGAGCAGCACCGCGCCCGCGAGCGGCTGCAACTGGTGAACGAGGCCAGCGTGCGCATCGGCACCACCCTCGACGTCACCCGTACGGCTCAGGAACTGGCGGACGTGTGCGTCCCCCCGCTCGCCGACTTCGTCAGCGTCGACCTGCTGGAGCCGCAGGAGCACGGCGGTGAGCCCGCCACCGTGGTCGAGCCGCCGGTCGGCCTGCGCCGCACGGCGCACCGGTCGGTCACCGAGGACTGCCCGCAGTCGGTGGCCGAGATCGGACAGCTGGACGTCTATCCGGCCGGCTCGCCCCAGGCCGAGTGCCTGCTCTCGGGCCAGGCGATCGTGGCCTCGGCGGCCTACGGCGACCTCGAACGCTGGCTCCAGTGGGACCCCGTCCGCCTGCGGCGGGTGAAGGAGTACGGCATCCACTCCACGATGTCGGTGCCGCTGCAGGCCCGCGGCACCACCCTCGGCGTCGCGAACTTCACCCGGTTCAGCCGTCCCGACCCCTTCACCCACGACGACGTGCTGCTGGCCGAGGAGGTCACCGCCCGCGCCGCGGTCTGCATCGACAACGCCCGCCGCTACTCGCGCGAGCGCGAGGCCACGCTGACCCTGCAGCGCAGCCTGCTCCCCCGGTGGCTGCCGCCCACCGCCGCGGTGCAGGCGGCCTCCCGCTATCTTCCCGCGGCCCGCTCGGGCGTCGGCGGCGACTGGTTCGACGTGATCCCGCTGTCCGGGATGCGGGTCGCGATGGTCGTCGGGGACGTCGTCGGCCACGGCATCCCGGCCTCCGCCACCATGGGCCGGCTGCGTACCGCCGTGCGCACCCTCGCCGACATCGACCTGACGCCCGAGGAGTTGCTCACCCACCTCGACGACCTGGTGGTGCGGCTGTCCGAGGAGTCCGGCGACGACCGGGCGGGCGAGGTGGGCGCGACGTGTCTGTACGTGGTGTACGACCCGGTGTCCCGGCACTGCTCCATGGCCCGGGCCGGGCACCCGGCGCCCGTCCTGGTCCCGCCGGACGGTCCGCCCGAGCAGGTCGAACTGCCGTCCGGGCCGCCGCTGGGCGTGGGCGGCCTGCCGTTCGAGTCGGCGGAGCTGGAGCTGCGCGAGGGCAGCCTGCTGGCGCTGTACACCGACGGTCTCGTCGAGAGCCGGGACCGCGACACCGACGCCGGCCAGGCACTGCTGCGCGAGGCGCTGGCCGCTCCCGCCGACTCCCTGGACACCACCTGCGACCGGGTGCTGCACCGCCTCCTCCCGTCGGGCAGCGCCGCCGACGACGTGGCCCTGCTGCTGGCCCGGACCCGGGGGCTGCCCGCCGGACAGGTCGCCACCTGGGACATCCCGGCCGACCCGGCGCTGGTCGCCCCGGTCCGCAAGCAAGTCCTCGAACGGCTTTCCGACTGGAACCTGCTGGAGGCGACCTTCACCGCCGAGCTGGTCGTGAGCGAGCTGGTCACCAACGCCATCCGGTACGGCTCCCCGCCGATCCGGCTCCGGCTGATCCACGACACGGCCACCCTGATCTGCGAGGTCTCCGACACCAGCCACACCGCGCCGCATCTGCGCCGGGCCAGGACCTGGGACGAGGGCGGGCGCGGTCTGCTCCTGGTGGCCCAGCTCACCCAGCGCTGGGGCAGCCGGCACACGGCCGAGGGCAAGACGATCTGGGCGGAGCTGGGACTGCTCGACAACGAGGAGTGAGACCCCGTCATCCTGTCCTCGCCCCGATGCGGAGGGCGCCCCCTCGTTTCCCGCACCGTGCGGCGGGACACTCGGCAGTACGGGGCGTACGGTGCCGGTCGCATCGGGGCCGTGCGCGAGAGCCTTACGGGAGTGTGGAGAAGCGATGGCGAACACGCCCCAGCCACTGCGCCGGACGGCCCTGCTCGCGAGCGGGGTCGCGCTGCTCGGTCTGTTGGCCGCCTGCGGCAACGAGAGCGCCACATCGAGCGGCACCCCGCAGCCGAGCCAGACCGCCCGCACGGCCGGCACGGCCGGCACGGACCCGGGCAGCGGCACCGCGACGCCCGGCGACACCGCGCCGGCGGTCGGCGCCACGCCCACCGACACCGCGGGCTCGGCCTCCGCCTCGGCCCGCACCGACGGCCGCTGCCACACCTCGGAGCTGCGGGCCGCCGTCGGCCGCGTGGACCCGGGAGCCGGGCAGCGCAACTTCCCCGTCGTGCTGACCAACACCTCCGAGCGCACCTGCACGGTGTACGGCTATCCGGGCGCCGCCTTCGTGGACGCGTCCGGCAAGCAGCTGGGCCCGGACCCCGAGCGCGCCCCGGGCTCCCCCGAGACGGTCACGCTGACGCCGGGCAAGAGCGCGTGGGCCGGGCTGTCGTTCTCCAGTCCGCAGATCAGCGGCGCCCGCACGGCCACCCCGGCGGCGCTGCTCGTCACCCCGCCGGACGAGCGGGAGCCCCTGAAGGTGAAGTGGACGGCCGGCGAGGTCCCGGTCGGCGGCGACGAGTCGCCGGTGTCGGTCACCGCCCTGGAGGTGGGCACCGGCCCCTGAGGCACGGGTCCTCCGCAGACGCCGGTCCGGCGATCAGTGACCGGCGATCGGGTGCGGGGCGTAGGGCCGCTGGAGTTCCTCGGTCTCCTTCTCGCTCAGCGTGAGTCCGACCGCCGCCACGGCGTCCTCGATGTGGCCCGGCCTGGAGGCGCCGACGATGGGCGCGGTCACCGTGTCCTGGTGCAGCAGCCACGCCAGGGCGACCTGGGCGCGCGGGACACCGCGCTCACCGGCGATGCGGGCGACGGCCTCGGCCACGGCACGGTCGCCCTCCTGGTAGAGGGTGCTGCCGAAGGTGTCGGTGGTGCTGCGCTCGGTGGCGGTGTCCCAGTCGCGGGTGAGGCGGCCGCGGGCGAGCGGGCTCCAGGGCAGCACGCCGACGCCCTGGTCCGCGCAGAGGGGCAGCATCTCGCGCTCCTCCTCGCGGTAGACGAGGTTGTAGTGGTTCTGCATGGACACGAACTTGGTCCAGCCGTGCCGCTCGGCGGTGTACTGCATCTTGGAGAACTGCCAGGCGTACATCGAACTGGCCCCTATGTAGCGCGTCTTGCCCGCCTTCACCAGGTCGTGCAGGGCCTCCATCGTCTCCTCGACCGGGGTGTGCGGGTCGAAGCGGTGGATCTGGTAGAGGTCGACGTAGTCGGTGCCCAGGCGCCTGAGACTGTGGTCGATCTCGGTCATGATCGCCTTGCGGGACAGTCCGGCGCCGTTCGGCCCGGGCCGCATCCGGCCGTTCACCTTGGTCGCGAGCACGATGTCGTCGCGGCGGGCGAAGTCGGCCAGCGCCTTGCCGACGATCTCCTCGCTGGTGCCGTCGGAGTAGACGTTGGCCGTGTCGAAGAAGGTGATCCCGGCCTCCAGCGCCTGCCGGATCAGCGGACGCGAGGCCTCCTCGTCGAGGGTCCACTCGTGCGTGCCGCGGTCGGGTACGCCGTAGGTCATGCAGCCCAGGCAGATCCGCGACACGTCCAGACCTGTCGAACCGAGCTTCACGTACTGCATCGTTGCTGCTCCCGTCTTCGCGGATCACCGGTACCGGGCGAGCGTACGTCTTCGCGCGGGCTCGGGCTCCGGCCGGGTCAGCGCCCTTCGAGCAGGTCCAGGGCTCGCTCCCAGCCGAACTCCGGGCGGCCGCCGTCCTCCTCGGCGCCCCCGGGGTTCCCGGCGTACGGGTCGCCGAAGCGCACGCCCATCCCGCGCAGCCGGGCCAGGCTCTCCCGGTACGCGGGGTGGGCGGCCAGCGCGTCGGCCACGCACGGCAGGACGGCGACCGGGACGCCGAGGCCGCACGCCTCGCACAGGGTGGCCACGGCGAGGGTGTCGGCCAGGCCCGCGGCCCACTTGTTGAGCGTGTTGAAGGTGGCGGGCGCGACCACGACGGCGTCCGGCGCCGGGAAGGGCCGCGGATCGCCCGGTGCGCGCCAGGCCGAGCGGACCGGGCGGCCGGTCCGCTCCTCGACGGCGGCCGCGTCGAAGAAGCCGCCCATGGCGACCGGTGTCGCGATGACCCCGACCTCCCAGCCGCGTGTCCGCGCCGCGTCGATCAGCCCGCCGACGCCTTCGGCCACGCCCGCGGCGCAGACGACCACGTAGAGGAAGGGCCTCGCGGCCCCGTCGCTTCCGCTTCCGGCCTGTTCGCTCACCCCGGAACCCTACTGGGCGGGCCTCGGGCCGTGGATGCGCCGGTCCCGCTCCTCGATGCGCACGTCGTTGATGCTCGCCTCGCGCCGGGTCATCAGGCCGTGCCCGTCGAACTCCCACAGCTCGTTGCCGTAGGAGCGCCACCACTGGCCCTCGGTGTCGCGGGACTCGTACTGGAAGCGGACGGCGATGCGGTTGCCGTCGAAGGCCCACAGGTCCTTGCGCAGCGCGTACTCCCGCTCGCGCGCCCACTTGGCGGTCAGGAACTCGACGATGGCGGGGCGGCCGGTGAGGAAGACGTCGCGGTTGCGCCAGACCGAGTCCTGCGAGTAGGCGAGGGAGACCCGCTGCGGGTCACGGGTGTTCCACGCGTCCTCCGCGGCCCGCACCTTGCGCTCGGCGGTCTCCCGGGTGAACGGCGGCAGGGGCGGCCGGTCGGTCGTCGTCATGGCTGAACCTCCGTGCGCTACAGCGGAGAACGAGCGTTCTCTATCGGGCTGCTACCGTAGGAGAACGCCGGTTCTCCAGTCAAGGAAGAGGTCCCATGGACAGCGAGGCCGCCCGGGAGCGGGCACTGGACGCGGCGGAGGGGCTCTTCTACGCACGCGGGGTGCGGGCCGTCGGCATGGACGAGGTCCGCGGTGCCTCCGGCGTCTCGCTCAAACGCCTGTACCAGCTCTTCCCGGCCAAGGAGCAGTTGGTCGTGGCCTGGCTGGACCGGCGCGACCAGCGCTGGCGGGGACGGCTGTCCGAGTACGTCGACCGGCGCGAGGCGCCCGGCGCGCGCGTCCTGGCCGTGTTCGACTGGCTCGGCGTGTGGTTCACCGAGCCCGGCTTCCGCGGCTGCGCCTGGATCAACGCCTACGGCGAACTGGGTCCCGCCTCGCCCCCGGTGGCGGAGCGGGTGCGGACCCACAAGGCGGCGTTCCGCGCGTACCTCGACGGCCTGGTGGCCGGAGCGGGGCTGCCCGCCTCGCTGGGCGGGCAGCTCTTTCTGCTGGCGGAGGGCGCCATGGTGACGGCGGGTGTCACGGGCGGTGCCGAGCCCGCTCGCCAGGCACGGGAGGCGGCACGGGTGCTGCTGGGTGCGGCCGGGGCGGAACGACCCTAGGTTGCGCCCCGGCGGTGGCGAGGAGGGGTACGCGCGACTGTCAGCGGGCGTCCGGAAGGGTGCCGGCGCCCTCCGTCTCCTCGGCGGTGATCGCGCCCACGGGGCAGGCGCGGGCCGCCTCCCGTACCAGCGCGCTGCCGCCGCCGTCCTCCCGGCCGGGGCGCAGTGTGCTGTAGCCGTCGTCGTCCTGGGTGAAGACGTCGGGGGCGGTCAGGGCGCACTGGCCCGCGCCGATACAGGTGTCCTTGTCGATGCCGATACGCATGTCCGGAGCCTCCTACCAGGCCACGGGGAGTTCCAGCATCCCCTGGATCGTGTCGCCGGGTTTGAAGGGGATCTCGTCGGCCGGGGCGGCCAGGCGCAGCGTGGGCAGCCGGTCGAAGAGCGCGTGCAGGGCGATCTCCAGTTCGGCGCGGGCCAGGTTCTGGCCGAGGCACTGGTGGATGCCGAAGCCGAAGGCGACGTGGTGGCGGGCCGGGCGGTGCCAGTCGAGGGCGTCCGGGTCGGGGTAGACGCTCTCGTCGCGGTTGATGACGGAGGTCGAGAAGACGACTCCGTCACCGGCCCGGATGGTCTGCCCGTCCACGTCGATGTCCTCGGTGGCCATCCGCAGCAGCCCGTCGGCGATCGACAGGACGCGCAGCAGCTCCTCCACGGCGTCCGGCAGCAGCGCGGGGTCCGCGCGCAGTTCGGCCAGCCGGCGCGGGTTGGTCAGGAGGGTGTAGGTACCGAGCGAGATCATGTTGGCGGTGGTCTCGTGGCCGGCGACCAGCAGGATCACCGCGAAGGCGATCAGTTGGTCGCGGTCGATCGCGCCGTCGGCGAGCTGTCGCGCGACCAGGTCGTCCAGCAGGCCGTCGCCGGGTTCCCGCCGCTTGCGATCGATCAACTCCCCCAGGTACGCCTCCAGTCGGCCGCGGGCATCCTGGGTGTCGGCGGGCAGGGGGCCGCGCAGCAGCCGGCGGGACTGTTCCTCGAAGAAGTCGTGGTCGGCGTAGGGGACCCCGAGCAGTGCGCAGATCACCATCGACGGCACGGGCAGCGCGAAGGCCGTCACCAGGTCGGCGGGCGGGCCCTGCGCGATCATCGCGTCGAGCCGTTCGTCGACGATCCGCCGGATGCGCGGGCGCAGCGCGGCGGCGCGTTTGAGGGTGAACTCCGGGAGCACCAGCTTGCGCTGGGCGCGGTGCTCGGGGTCGTCCACTCCTAGCAGTGCGGTCCTGCGCCCGCGTACGGCGGCCAGGCGCGCCGAGGTGGCGGGGAAGCCGTCGCGGGTGCGGTCGGTCGACAGGCGCTGGTCGGCCAGCAGCCTGCGGGCGGCGGTGTGCCCGGTCACCAGCCAGGCCGGGCGGCCGTCGAAGAGGGTGATCCGGGTCAGCGGCCGGGCGGCGCGCAACGGGTCGTAGCCGGCGGGCGGCTGGTAGGGACAGGTCCGGTCCTGCGGGAAGGCGACGGGGGGCGCCGCGCCCTTGTCCCGCGTCGTGCCGGTGTTCGTCGTCGTGCCGGTGTTCGTCGTCGTGTCGGTGTCCGTCATGGAAGACCTCGCAGACGAAGAGTGCGTCGTGATCGTCATTAGATGCCTCAGGCATCTTTGAGGGGACGACAAGTTCGGCCATACCGGTGGCGGCGGCAGACTGGCCGGGGACCACCGGTCGGGGACGGCGGAGTCGTCCCGCGCGGGTTGGGTCGGCTCCGGGAGTGGCGCGATCGCGACCACCGGCGGCCCCGGCCGTGCCCCGGAACTGGCCGAGCGGCAGGGGGTGGCGACCGGCGGCCGGACCCGCTCCGTCCGGTTGTCCGCGCAACCCTGGGGTACGAGGGGCAGGATGCGGTAAGGATGGTCACGCGCCGGTCGAGGGTACCCATCGGTCCGGCCGGCCTGACGACACGACGACACGACGACACGACGACACGACGACACGACGACACGACGACACGGACGGATGCACATGCCTCTTGACGGCGAGTACGAACCCAGCCCGACGCAGTGGGTGCGCGAACAGGTCGAGCTGTACGAGAGCTCGGGCGGCACCGAGGGCACGACCCTGATGGACACCGGTCGGCCGGTGATCGTGCTGACCACCCGGGGCGCGCGGAGCGGCAAGCTGCGCAAGACGCCGCTGATGCGCGTCGAGCACGAGGGCCGGTACGCCGCGGTCGCCTCCCTCGGCGGGGCGCCCAAGCACCCGGTCTGGTACTTCAACGTGAAAGCCGATCCCCGGGTGGAGCTCCAGGACGGCCCGGTGAAGCAGGACATGACGGCCCGCGAGGTCACCGGCGCGGAGAAGGCCGAGTGGTGGGAGCGCGCGGTCGCGGCGTTCCCGCCGTACGCGGACTACCAGGAGAAGACCGACCGGGAGATCCCCGTCTTCGTGCTGGAACCGTCCGACGCGGGCTGAGCCGGGCGCGCCGGACTTTCCCGGACCGGCGCGCATGGACCGGCGGGTGCCGGGAACATGCCGTTCAGGCCCCGCCGCGTTCCCCCGTCGCGGCGGGGCTTTCCGCCGTCTCCCGCGCGAGCCGGTCGGTGACGTCGAGGAAGACCTGTCCCGCCTCGGGGACGGTGCGCGAGATCGACCTCTTGATGCGCACGGCGACCTCCTCCACCCGTTCGCTGTCCAGGCCCGGCACCAGGTCGACGCGGGCCGCCACCAGGGTCGAGTCCAGGCCGGTCTTCATGGTGAACAGCGCCTCGACGCTGTCGATCTCCGGCTGGGCGCACAGCAGCGCCCTGATCCGGCCGCTGGCCTCCGGGTCGGCGGCCTCGCCGATCAGCTGGTCGCGGGCCTCGCGGCCCAGCCGGTAGGCCACGTAGACGAGCAGGGTGCCGATGGCGAGCGAGGCGCAGGCCTCCCACACCACCTGTCCGGTGACCATGTGCAGCACCATGCCGGTCATGGCGAGGCAGACGCCGAGCACCGCGGTGCCGTCCTCGGCGACGACCGTGCGCAGCGCCGGGTCCCGCAGTCCGTCGGCGAGCCCTCCCTGACCCCGCACCTGGTGCAGGGCCCGCAGCAGGGAGCCGCCCTCCGCGAGCAGGGCGATACCGAGCACGATCAGTCCGGCCACGTAGCCGCCCAGTTCCTCGTCGGCGCCGGTGCGCAGGGCCTCGACGCCCTGGAAGAACGAGAAGCAGCCGCCCATGACGAAGATGCCGACGGCTGCGAGGAGCGACCAGAAGAACCGTTCCTTCCCGTAGCCGAAGGGGTGCTTGCGGTCCGCGGGGCGCCGACTGCGGCGCAGGGCGGCGAGGAGGAAGATCTCGTTCAGGCTGTCCGCGACCGAGTGTGCCGCCTCCGACAGCAGCGCGGGCGAACCCGCGACGAACCCGCCGACCGCCTTCGCGGCGGCGATCACCAGATTGGCTGCCAGGGCCACGAGCACGGTGACGCGTGTCCTGCGGTCGGCCTTCCGGCCCTGATTCTCTTCCCCTGCTGTCCCACTCACGAAGCCCCGCCTGCCCCGGCCGGCCGCGCTCACACCCCGCCTTGCGGGTGGCCACCAGTGCCGACGGGCGAAAACGGGGAACGCCTACACAGGGACGGACACACGGACAGCGGAAGGCGGGGCCATGAGCGGTGACGACGGGACGCCCGGGAACAGCGGCTACGGGAGGAAGGCGTTCAAGCGGTCCCGGAGCCACTTCGCGGACCGGATCACCGCGGACGGCCGGGACGGCTGGCCGGTGGAGGCGGGCCGCTACCGGCTGGTGGTGAGCCGCGCCTGCCCCTGGGCGAGCCGTGCCCTGGTCTCACGGCGGCTGCTCGGCCTGGAGGACGCCCTGTCCCTGGCGGTCGCCGACCCGGTCCAGGACGACCGCAGCTGGCGTTTCACGCTGGACCCGGACGGCCGCGACCCGGTCCTCGGCATCCGCTACCTCAGCGAGGCCTACGACCGGCGGGAGACCGGCTATCCGGGCGGGGTGAGCGTGCCCGCGGTCGTGGACGTGCCCAGCGGCGCGCTCGTCACCAACGACTACCAGCAGATCACCCTCGACCTCGCGACCGAGTGGAGTTCCCTGCACCGGCCGGGCGCGCCCGACCTGTATCCGCGGGCCCTGCGCGACGAGATCGACGAGGTGATGGCCGGGGTCTACGAGGACGTCAACAACGGCGTGTACCGGGCGGGCTTCGCCACCGGCCAGGAGGAGTACGAGGCCGCGTGCGCGGGGGTGTTCCGGCGCCTGGAGCAGCTGACGCCCCGGCTGGAGCGGCAGCGCTACCTGGTCGGTGACACGATCACGGAGGCGGACATCCGGCTGTTCACCACGCTGGTCCGCTTCGACGCCGTCTACCACGGCCACTTCAAGTGCAACCGCTGGAAGCTGACGGAGAACCCGGTGCTGTGGGGGTACGTCCGCGATCTCTTCCAGACGCCCGGATTCGGGGACACCGTCGACTTCGACCACATCAAGCGCCACTACTACCAGGTGCACACCGGTATCAACCCGACCGGCATCGTGCCCATGGGCCCGGACCTGGCCGGCTGGCTCACCCCCCACCACCGGCAGGAGCTGGGCGGGCGTCCGTTCGGCGAGGGCACCGCGCCGGGCCCGGTCCGGGCCGACGAGGAGGTACCGGTGCGGGGCAGGCCCTGACCCGCACCGGTACGCATACGACCAATCAGCCCACATCAGGCAAGGAGATTCCCATGGCGAAGAAAAAGAAGAAGCTCCCCCTCGCCTACAAGCCCGTCGGGTTCGCGCTCGGCTGGCTGGGCGGCACGCTGGCCGGGATGGCGTTCCAGAAGACCTGGAAGGTCATCCGCGACGAGGACGACGCGCCCGACGCCCTGGACCCGGACCGCGGCTGGGGCGAGATCCTGCTGGCCGCGGCGATCCAGGGCGCCATCTTCGCCGCGGTGCGCAGCGCCGTGGACCGCACGGGCGCCAAGGCCATCCAGCGCTCGACCGGCAGCTGGCCGGTCGCCGAGAAGGGCGGCCGCGACTGACACGCACGACACCCCTGGGGCCCGTCCGGCGGACTGGCCCCAGGGGTGTCGTGTCGGGTGCGCGGCGGAGGCGGGCGAGGGCGGGAACGCGATGAGGGGGCGCGCCGGACCCCCCGCGACCCCCGGCACGATCCGAACGGCAGGATCTAGCCCTGCTTGGGGGCGGTCGGTGCGAGGGCGAGGCGGAGAGTGAAGGAGTGCCCGGCCGGGTCGGAGAAGCCGCGCTCCTCGTGCGGGCCGGCCGGGTCCTTCGCCTCCACCGGGCGTCCGCCGAGCCCCACGATCGCCCGCTCGGCCCCGTCCAGGTCCGCCACCACGAACTCCAGGTGGACCTGGAGGGAGTTCTCCGGGCGCGGCCAGCTCGGCGGGGTGGCGTTCACGTCCCGCCGCAAGGCCATGCGGAAGCCGTCTGGAGCCTTGATCTCGATGCGGTTGGCGCTCACGTCGCTCTCCTCGGCGCCCAGCAGGCCCTTGTAGAACTCGGCGAGCCGCTCGGGTTCGGCGCAGTCGAGCACCACGACGCCCGCGTTGACCAGTGCCATGTCTCCTCCGAAGGATTCCGGGCCCGGGGCGTCGTGCCCCGTGCCCTGTACCTTGCGCATATCCCGGCCCGGCCGAATCAGTCGGCGGGCGGCCGCCGGCCGGCCCGCCCGAGTTCGCCGCGCTGCCTGTCGGCTGCGGGAATGGCACGATCACGTCGGAGGTTGCAGACCGTGCCGCCCGTCCCCTTCCCCGAGTTGCGAGGTCTCGATGAACACCATGCGCGCCGTCAGCCAGGACGTCCTCGGCGGTCCCGAGGTCCTGAAGGAAGTCCGGGCCGAGCGCCCCGAGCCGCGCCCCAACGAGGTGCTGGTACGGGTGCGTGCCGCCGGGGTCAACCCGACCGACTGGAAGCACCGGGCGAACGGCGGCTTCCTCGGCGAGCCGCCCTTCGTCCTGGGCTGGGACGTGTCGGGCGTGGTGGAGTCGGTGGGCATCGGCGTCGCCGCCTTCCGGCCCGGGGACGAGGTCTTCGGCATGCTGTCCTACCCCTTCGGCCACGGTTCGCACGCGGAGTACGTCACCGCCCCCGCGCGCACCTTCACCCACAAGCCGTCGGGGATCGACCACGTCCAGGCGGGCGCCCTGCCGCTGGTCTCGCTGACGGCGTGGCAGGCCCTGGTGGAGCGCGCGGACGTGCAGCCGGGGCAGCGGGTGCTGATCCACGCGGCGGCCGGCGGTGTGGGCCATGCGGCGGTGCAGATCGCCAAGGCCCGCGGCGCCCATGTGATCGGTACCGCCAGCGCGGGCAAGCACGAGTTCCTGCGCTCGCTCGGGGCGGACGAGACCGTGGACTACCGGGAGACGGACTTCGCCGAGGCGGTGAAGGACGTCGATGTCGTCCTGGACACGATCGGCGGCGACACGTCCCTGCGGTCCCTGCGCGTGCTGCGCCCGGGCGGGGTCGTGGTGTCGATCCTGCCGGTCGGTTCGGACGAGTTCTTCGAGGAGGCCGACCGGCTGGGCGTGCGGGCGGTGCGGATGCTGGTCGACGCCGACCGGGCCGGCATGGAGGAGATCGCCCGCCTGGTCGAGTCGGGGAAGCTGCGGGCGACGATCGCCGAGACGTTCCCGCTGGCCGAGGCGGCACGGGCGCACGCGCGGGGCGAAACCGGCCGCACCACGGGCAAGCTCGTCCTCGTGGTCGACTGACCGTCCGGCCCCTGCTGATGGGCGGACCGTCGGCGCTGCGGTGAGATTTCGATGACATATGTCAAATGAACATGCTCAAATTCGCTCGATCGGGGTAACTTTCCGAGCGGACTGGGTAGTTGAGCCCCCGGAAGCAGGCCGGAACGGCCGCAACAGGCTGGAGGCAAGGTTCGTGCGGCAGGAATCCGCGTCGCCCACCCGGCACCTCCGCGTGCGCCACCACCGGGGACACACGGTGCTGGAGTTCCGGGGCGAGATCGACATCGCCTCGGCGGCGGAGATCGCCCCGCACCTGGACCGGGAGACGGTACGTCCCGGTGCCCGGGTCGTCCTGGACCTCGGCGGCATCGAGTTCTTCGACTGCTCCGGGCTGCGGCTGCTGTACCGGGCCCGCAGCCAGGTGCTCGACCGGGGCGGGCAGGTGCACCTGGTGTGCGCCCACCCGCTGACCCTGCGCATGCTGCGGATCACCGGCCTGGCGCGACTGCTGCCGCCGTGGCCGACCCTGGACGAGGCCCTCGGCGTCAGCCGGCCGGCCGGGCGTCGAACAGGGCACTGACCGACTCGCCGTTGTGGATGCGGCGCACCGCCTCGGCGAGCGCCGGGGCGATGGACAGGATCCGCAGCTTGTCCGTGTGGTCGTCCACCGGCACCGGCACCGTGTTGGTGCACACGATCTCCAGCACGTCCGGCTGTTCGCTGAGCCGGCCGAGCGCCCCGGCCGCGAACAGCCCGTGCGTACAGGCCAGGCGGATGGTGCGCGGACCCGACTCCCGGAGCCGGTCGAGGAGTTCCAGCACCGTGCTGCCCTTGGCGATCTCGTCGTCCAGCACGATGACGTCGCGCCCCGCGACCTCCCCGATCACCGCGCTGATGCTGACCCGGTCGTCCGCGTACCGCTGCTTCGCCCCGGCCGCCACCTGCGCGCCGAGCATCCGGGCGAACGCCGCGGCCTCCTTGGCGTTGCCCAGGTCCGGCGAGACGACGGTCGCCCGGGAGAGGTCGTACTGCCGGAAGTGCGCGGCCAGCTCCCGCAGCGCGTGCAGGTGGTCGACCGGGACCGAGAAGAAGCCGTGCACCTGGGGCGAGTGCAGGGTCATGGCGAGGACCCGGCTCGCCCCCGCCGCCACCAGCAGGTCGGCCACCAGGCGCCCGCCCAGCGAGATGCGCGGGGCGTCCTTCTTGTCGGAGCGGGCGTAGGAGTAGTGCGGCATGACCACGGTGATGCGGCCGGCCGACGCCCCGCGGGCGGCGTCGCACATCAGGAGCAGCTCGACGAGGTGCTCCTGGACCGGCTTGACCAGCGGCTGGACGAGGAACACGTCCCGCTCGCGGCAGTTGGCCATGAGCTGCACCTCGAGGCAGTCGTTGGCGAACCGGCTGACCCGGGTGGGGCTGAGCGGCACGCCCAACTGGGCACAGACCTCCTCGGCCAGGTCGGGATGGGCACTACCGCTGAACACGGCGATGTCTCGCACGGACCGCTCCTCGGATGATCCTGTCCGGCCTAAGTCCCCAGCTTACGGAAATCCTGTTGCGCCGCTCCCGGGGCCCCGGGTGATGATGGCGCCGTCCACCTTCACCAGGACCTCAAGCCTCCCCACGTCAGGAATCCCTCGCATGCGCCGACTCCTCGGAATCACCCAGCGCCCCTTCCGGCCCACGGTTCCCGAGGACTCCTCCACGCATGCGCACCCTGAACATCGGCATCCTGGCCCACGTCGACGCCGGTAAGACCAGCCTCACCGAACGGCTCCTGTTCGACCACGGCACCATCGACCGGCTCGGCAGCGTCGACGCCGGTGACACCCGTACCGACGACGGCGGCATCGAGCGCCGCCGCGGCATCACCATCCGCTCCGCCGTCGCCGCCTTCACCGTCGGCGACACGCGGGTCAACCTGATCGACACCCCGGGACACTCCGACTTCGTCGCGGAGGTCGAGCGCGCCCTGGAGGTGCTCGACGGCGCGGTGCTGCTGCTGTCCGCCGTCGAGGGCGTACAGGCGCGGACCCGCGTCCTCATGCGCACCCTGCGGCGGCTGCGGCTGCCCACCCTGGTGTTCGTCAACAAGATCGACCGGTCCGGCGCGCGCACCGACGGCCTGCTCGACGACGTCCGGCGCCTGCTGACTCCGCACGTCGCGCCGCTGACCGAGGTGACGGGCGCCGGTACCCCGCACGCCCGGGTCGCCCGCCGCGCGCCCGACGAACGGACCGCGGAGGCCCTCGCCGAGGTCGACCCCGGCATCCTGGCCGCCCTGGTCGACGGTCCCGAGCCGACCGCGCGGGACCTGGCCGCCGCCCTCGCCACCCGTACCGCCGAAGGCACGTTCCACCCGCTGTACCACGGCTCCGCGCTCGGCGGCGAGGGCGTCGCGGAGCTGGTCGAGGGCCTGGTCGGCCTGGTCCCGGCCGCCGCGCCGGGCCCGTCCCGCGGCGCGGAACCGCGCGGCACGGTCTTCGCGGTGCGCCCCGGACCCGCCGGTGAGCGCACGGCCTACCTCCGGCTGTACGACGGGGAGGTGCGCCCGCGCCGGCGGCTCACCTTCCTGCGGCGCGAGTCCGACGGTCGGACCACCGAGTTCTCCGGCCGGGTGACCCGCCTCGACGTGGTCGGCGGGGACACCACGCTCACCGCCGGGAACATCGCCGCGCTCGCCGTCCCCGGGGGCCTGCGCGTCGGCGACCGGCTCGGCGAACTGTCCGAGCGGGCACCGCAGTTCGCGCCGCCGACCCTGCAGACCCTGGTCCGTGCGGTGGACCCGGAGCAGGCGGGCCCGCTGCGCGCCGCCCTGCTGGCGCTGGCCGACCAGGACCCGCTCCTGCACGCCCGCCCGGCGGCGTCCGGCGCCACCGCCCTGCTCCTGTACGGCGAGGTCCAGATGGAGGTGCTCGCGGCGACGCTGGCCGAGGACTACGGGATCGAGGCGGAGTTCGCGCCGGGCCGCGTCCGGTTCCTGGAGCGTCCGACCGGTACCGGTGAGGCGGCGGAGGAGATGCCGTGGCTCGACCACACCCGCTACTGGGCGACGATCGGCCTGCGCGTCGAACCGGGTCCGCGCGGCTCGGGCGGGGAGTTCGCCTACGAGACGGAACTCGGCGCGCTGCCCCGCGCCTTCCACCAGGCCGTCGAGGAGACCGTGCACGCCACGCTGCTCACCGGACTCACCGGCGCGGCGGTCACCGACTACCGGGTCACGCTGATCCGCTCCGGCTTCAGCTCGCCGGTCAGCACGGCCGCCGACTTCCGGGGACTGACGGCGATCGTGCTGCGCCGTGCGCTCGCCCGGGCGGGCACCGTGCTGTACGAGCCGTACCAGGCCTTCGAGGCGGAGGTCCCGGCGGACACGCTGGCCGCCGTGACGGCCCTGCTGGCGTCGCTGGGCGCGGACTTCACCGGCACGACGGGCGGCGACCCGGCCTGGATCGTCACCGGCGAGCTGCCCGCCCGGCGGGTGCGGGAGGCCGAGCTGCGGCTGCCGGGGCTGACGCGCGGGGAGGCGGTGTGGTCGTCGCGCCCCGCCGCGGACCGCCCGCTGAAGCACGGAAACGGTGGGCCTGGCAAGGGAGTTGGCGGGCATCAGGGTGAGTAGGAAGGAGGGCCGTCGCCATGACGACTCCCGTCAAGAAGCCCACGAGTCCCGTCGAGAGGCCCGCGCGGCGCATGCCCGGCTGGTCCAAGGCGCTGACCGCGCTGGTGCTGGTGCTCGTCGTGCTGTTCGCCGGGCTGCGCCTGAGTGTCGTACCGGGGCTGAAGGACCTGTTCGGCTCCGAGACCCAGGACCGTTCGGGTCCGGCGCTGCTGAAGTCCGTCCAGGACATCAGCCGTTACGACGCCGCGTCCGGCAACTTCCAGGTCGTCGTGGACCTGGAGAAGGACGCCAAGTTCCTGCCCGACGCGGTCCGCGGCACCCGCACCCTGTACGTCGGGGCGGGCACCGTCGACGCCTTCGTCGACCTCGGCAAGGTGGGCGAGGACGACGTGACGGTCAACGGCGAGCGGACCTCGGCCACGCTGCGGCTGCCGCACGCGGCGCTGGGCGAGCCGGCGCTCGACCCCGACCGTTCCTACGCGGTCTCCAAGCAGCGCGGGCTGCTCGACCGGCTCGGCGACCTGTTCTCGGACAACCCGAACGGCGAGCAGGCCGTGCAGAAGCTCGCGGCCCGGCACATCGGCGACGCGGCGAAGGACAGCGAGCTGAAGGCGCGGGCGGAGAGCAACACCACCGCCATGCTCCGGGGGCTGCTGACCTCCCTCGGCTTCGAGGAGGTACGGGTGACGTACGGGACCTGAGACCCGGCCGTGGACGCCGCCCGCGCCCACCCGGCGAGGAATCCCGGGTGGGCGCGGGCGATCGTGTCGTGCGCGGCCGGTCGGGCGCGGAGATCGCGCGGTTCGCCGGGCATCCTCGGCGGATCGGCGGGTAACCGCCCTACCACGCGGGGACGTTGACGACTGGAGGACACCGACATGGCTAGAGCCGCCTCACGACCGCGCTCTTGGCCGCGCCCCCGCGCCGCCAAGGCATCAGAGGGCGACCGTCGCGAACGGCACACGCTCGCCTGGCCGCTGCGGCTGCTGGCGACGGCGTGCGCGTTCGTCTTCATGGTGGCGTTCGCGGTGGTGCTGGCGCGGCTGACCCTGCAGCCCTCCCCCGCGTCCGAGGCCCTGACGCACACCAACCTGCATCCCGGCCGCTCCCTGAGGGCCTATCTGGACCAGCCCGCCCTGCGCGACGCCGTCAAGCAGATCGGCGGGAACATCCTGCTCGGCGTGCCGTTCGGCGTCCTGGTCCCGGTCGTCGCCCCGCGCACGCGCGGAGTGCTGCGCATGCTGCTCCTGACGGCCTTCGTGATGCTGCTGGTGGAGTCCGCCCAGGGCGCCCTGGTCACCGGGCGGGCCTTCGACGTCGACGACGTCATCCTCAACACCGGTGGAGCGCTGATCGGTTACCTGTTTCTCGGCCGGCGGATGAGCCGCACGGTGCACGCGCGCGGGGGACGCACCTGAGACCGGGCCGTCCGGTCCGTACCAAGGTATTGACCGGCCCTTATCTCACTACTTGAATAAAGAGGCGACACCTCCAACCCCCACCTCGGTCGGTGCCTTCGCGCAAGGCGCCGTACGGAAGGGAGAGCCGTGGCCCGCCCACGCCTGCTCCGCAGATGTCTCCTCGCCGCCGCCCTGTCCGCCGGGCTGGCCGCGTCCCTCGTGACCGGCCCCGCCCAGGCGGACCCGGCAACCTCCCGGGCCGCCGGGGCCCACGGGGCCGTCGACGCCTCGTCCTCCGCGGCCGCCGCCGTGGCCTTCTCCGACACCTTCGACGGTCCCGCCGGTGCGGCCGTCGACTCCTCGAAGTGGCAGATCGAGACCGGCGACAACGTCAACAACCACGAGCGGCAGTACTACACCTCCGGCAACAAGAACGCCGCCCTGGACGGCCAGGGCCACCTGGTCATCACCGCCCGCAAGGAGAACCCGGCCAACTACCAGTGCTGGTACGGCACCTGCCAGTACACCTCCGCCCGGCTCAACACCTCCGGGAAGTTCACCGCGCAGTACGGCCACGTCGAGGCCCGGATGAAGGTGCCGCGCGGGCAGGGCATGTGGCCCGCGTTCTGGATGCTGGGCACGCCGGTGAACTGGCCGGACTCCGGTGAGATCGACATCATGGAGAACGTCGGCTTCGAGCCCTCCACCGTGCACGGCACCCTCCACGGTCCCGGCTACTCCGGTGCGGGCGGCATCGGCGCCGGCTACACCCTGCCGGGCGGGCAGGCCTTCGCGGACGCCTTCCACACCTTCGCCGTCGACTGGGCGCCCGACTCGATCACCTGGTCGGTGGACGGCACCGTCTACCAGCGGCGCACCCCGGCCGACCTGGGCGGGAAGCAGTGGGTGTTCAACAGGCCGTACTTCCTGATCCTGAACCTGGCGGTCGGCGGCTACTGGCCGGGTGACCCGGACGGCTCCACGGTCTTCCCGCAGACGCTCGTCGTCGACCACGTCTCGGTGACGACGGGCGACTCACCGGCCGGTGGCGCGATCCGGGGCCTGGCCGGCAAGTGCGTGGACGTCGCCGCGGCGAACACCGCCAACGGCACGCCGGTACAGCTCTACGACTGCAACGGCACGGCGGCCCAGCAGTGGTCGGTGGGCTCCGACGGCACGATCCGGGCGCTCGGCAAGTGTCTGGACGTCAACGCCGGCGGCACGGCGGACGGCACGGTCGTCCAGCTGTGGGACTGCAACGGCAGCGCCGCCCAGCGATGGGTCGTCACCGCCGCGCGCGACATCGTCAATCCCCAGGCCGACAAGTGCCTCGACGTCACCGGCAACAACGCGGCCAACGGCACCCGGCTGCAGATCTGGACCTGCACGGGCGGCGCCAACCAGAAGTGGACGGTCGGCTGAGGCACCGGGCGGGGGCGGCCCGGGGCGCGTCCTAGTGCGTGGTCCAGGTGAACTTGTCCCCGCCCACCCAGCGCACGACCGCCGGGTCGTCGAGGTCGTGGACGGTGATGCCGAAGGCGGCGGCGGCCTCCAGTACGTCGGTGACGGCCCTGGCCTCACCGACCACCTGGCCGTCGATTTCTACGATCCGGAACGGGGGCGGGCCCGGGTGGACCCCGAGCACCAGGATGCGCGGACTGCCGATGTGCGGGCTGTCGATCTCGGTCATGCATCGAGGGTAGGCCGCAATCCGTGGTATCGGGGACCTGTCCCGGTCGGGCACGGCACCGCCGCCCGGCTCGTGGTGCGGGTCCCGGTGCTCTGGGGAACCCTGGACATGCCGGCCGAGGCCGGTGGGGCCGGTCGAGGTCGGACCAGGAGGTGGCGATGGACCCCGTCGAGGCGCTGGAGCGGATCGCGTTCCTCCTGGAGCGGGCCCAGGCGCCGACGTATCGCGTCCGTGCCTTCCGCACCGCGGCCGGGGTCCTCGGTGGGCTGTCGGCCGCGGAGCTGCGCGAGCGGGCGGGGTCGCTGGAGTCGCTCAAGGGGGTCGGGCCCAAGACGGCGCAGGTGGCGCGCGAGGCGCTGGACGGGCAGGTGCCCGGTTATCTCGCGAAGCTGGAGGACGAGGCGGACACCCCCCTCGCCCGGGGTGGTGAACACCTGCGGGAGCGGTTGCGCGGCGACTGCCACCTGCACTCGGACTGGTCGGACGGCGGCAGCCCGATCGAGGAGATGGGCCGGACCGCGGCGGCGCTGGGGCACGAGTGGGCGGCCCTGACCGACCACTCGCCGCGGCTGACGGTGGCCCGTGGCCTCTCCCCCGCACGGCTGCGCGAGCAGTTGGACGTGGTGGCGGAGCTGAACGCGGCCTGGGCGCCGTTCCGGCTGCTGACCGGCATCGAGTGCGACATCCTCGACGACGGCTCGCTCGACCAGGAGCCGGAGCTGCTGGAGCGGCTCGACGTCGTCGTCGTGTCCGTGCACTCCAAGCTGCGGATGGACGCCCGCTCGATGACCCGCCGGATGGTGACCGCCGTCCGCGATCCGCACGCCGACGTGCTCGGGCACTGCACCGGGCGGCTGCTGACCGGGCGGGGGCGGCCGGAGTCGGAGTTCGACGCGGACGAGGTCTTCGCCGCCTGCGCCGAGTCCGGCACGGCCGTGGAGATCAACAGCCGGCCGGAGCGGCTCGACCCGCCGCGGCGGCTGCTGCGCCGGGCGGTGGCGGCCGGCGTGCTGTTCTCCGTCGACACCGACGCGCACGCGCCCGGTCAGCTGGACTGGCAGATCCACGGGTGCGCGCGGGCAGAGGAGTGCGGGGTGCCCCCGGAGCGCGTGGTCACCACCTGGTCCCTGGACGAGCTGCTGGCCTGGACGCGGGAGGGCCGTACACCGTCCGGAGTGGCGGGCCGCTGACGTGGTACCCGCCCGTTGATCCATCCTCCACGGATCACGTATGACGCACCACGGAAGGGACAGTGCATGCAACGGGCGGCCGTGTTCGACGTCGACGGGACCCTCGTCGACACCAATCACCTGCACGTGACGACCTGGTGGGAGGCGTTCCGGCAGGCGGGCCACCAGGTGCCGATGCACGCCGTCCACCGGGCCGTGGGCCTCGCCTCCGGCGATCTGGTCGCGCGGCTGCTCGGAGAGGACCGGGACAAGGACCGGGACGCGGAGCTGAGCGCCGCCCACAAGGCACTGTACGGACAGTACTTCGACCGGCTGCCGGCGCTGCCGGGCGCCGGGAGCTGCTGCGCCGGCTGGCCGGTGACGGCTGGAAGGTGGTGCTGGCCACCTCGGCGGGCGGGGCGGAGCTGGGCGCGCTGCGGCGGGCGATCGACGCGGACGACGCGATCGCCGCCACCGCGAGCGCCGACGACGTGGACGCGGGCAAACCGGCGCCGGAACCGGTCGAGCACGCCCTGGAACTGGCCGGGGTGCCGGCCGAGCGGGCCGTCTTCGTCGGCGACACCGTGTGGGACATGCGCGCGGGCAGCCGGGCCGGAGTGCGCTGCGTGGGCGTGCTGTGCGGGGGTCTGCCCCGCGCCGACCTGGCGGAGGCGGGCGCGGAGGCGGTCTACGCCGACCCGGCCGACCTGCTGGCCTCCCTGGGCGGGAGCCCGCTGGCATGAGTCACCGGACCGAACCCCGCACCCGCCCCGCCCGCTTCGAGACGAGTCCGCCGGTCACGCGGGCACCCGGTACCGCATGAGCGCTGTGACACACACCCTCCGGGAGGCACTCCGGGGTCGGCGGCCCCTGGCCGCGGTGTGGTGGGAGGCGTGTTCCGTCGGACGGGCTGCGCGGGCGGCCTGGCGGGGGCCGGGGCGGGAACGCGACCTGGTCGTGCAGTCGCTCAAGGCCGCGGGCGCGGCGCTGATCGCCTGGGCCGTGGCGGGCGTCTGGCTGGACGATCCGATGGCGCTGATGGCGCCCTGGGTGGCGCTCGTCCTCGTCCAGGCCACCGTCTACAGCTCGGTGCGGCAGGCCGGGCAGCAGTTCGCGGCGATCTGCGTCGGCGCGCTGGTGGCGTCGGCGGCACAGGCGATCACGGAGGACAACACGGGGGCTCTGGTGCTGTCCCTGCCGGTGCTGATGCTGGCCGCGAACTGGTCCCGGTTCGGCCCGCAGGGCATCTACACGGCCACCACGGCGGTGTTCGTCCTGGCCTCCGGCACCTCGGTGTCGGCCGCCGCGGTCGGCCATCGGGTGGGCCAGGCGGCACTCGGGGCGGTCATCGGTGTGGCGGTCAACGCGCTGGTGCTGCCTCCGGTCCACCTCCGGGACGTACGGGAGAACCTCGCGGCGCTGGCCCGGGAGTCGGGCGACCTCCTGCACACCGTCGCCGCCGACCTGCGCGAGACCCAGTGGGACGCGCAGAGTGCGGCCGACTGGTCCCGGCAGGCCGCGTGGCTGCAGCGGCGGCTGGACGCGCTCTACTCCGCCCGGTCGTGGAGCCGGGAGAGTCTGCGCCTGACCTCGGGCCCGCTGCGCCGGCTGACCCGCCGGCCCACGGGCGTGCCGCCGGAGGACGAGGACCAGCGGTGGAGCCGGGTCACCGAGAACCTCACCGCGCTGACCCGGGCCCTGGCCGTCGCGGCCGACGAGAACCGGACGCCCGTACCGCCCGAGGGGCCCGTCCTCGACCTGTACGCACGCCTGCTGCGGCTGATCGGCGACGCCTGCCTCGCCGAGGCGGGCCGCCTGGTGGGCGAGCCGGACGTGGCCGACCCGGGGGCGGCCACCGAGGAGACGATGGAGGAACTGCACCAGCGGCTGCAGGAGGGTCTCAAGGAGCACGCCGGACAGGGCGCCGCGCGGACCGCGGTCCTCGGCACCCTGCTGCTCCAGGCGGAGAACCTGTGGGCCGAGATCGTCCCCGATCCCCACGAGCCCGCCGAGCAGTGACGCGCATCACCCCAAACCGCGACAGACGGTGGAACACCGGCAGGTCGTTCGCCGTTGAACAGACCGTGGGTACGGATGGGACAGTGTCCCCGGGCCTCACCTATTGCCCACAGGGACGATCGTTCGGCTGAAGCCCTGTGGAGCCTTTCGCCGAGAGGCGACCGCCATCCGTATCCACCCCGAGCCGCCCCGGCCGTGATTCCCCCGTCGCGGTCGGGGCTTCTCCATGTCCGCCCGCTCCGCGCGTGCCCTTCCGCGGGCGGCGGGTACCCGGTGCTCTCCGCAGCGGCGAACGGCCGAGAGGAGCACAGGGTGAGCAGCGCGACGGGCAGCAGGATCGTGGTCACGGGGGCCACGGGCAACGTGGGCACCAGCGTGGTGCGGCTTCTCTCCGAGGATCCGGAGGTGGGGTCCGTGCTGGGGCTGGCCCGGCGGATCCCCGGCTGGTCGCCCGCGAAGACGGAGTGGGCGGCGGTCGACCTGGCCTCCGAGCGGACCGACCTGACCGGTCACTTCGCCGGGGCCGACGCCGTCGTCCATCTGGCCTGGGCCTTCCAGCCGACGCACGACCCGGCGACGACCTGGCGCACGAACGTGCTCGGCTCCATCCGGGTCTTCGAGGCGGTGGCCGCGGCCGGGGTGCCGACGCTGGTGCACGCCTCGTCGGTCGGCGCGTACTCGCCGGGGCCGAAGGACCACGCGGTGGACGAGTCGTGGCCGACGCACGGCTGGCCGGACGCCGCGTACTGCCGTGAGAAGGCCTATCTGGAACGGACGCTGGACACCTTCGAACGCGACCACCCCGGGATCCGGGTGGTGCGGATGCGGCCGGCCTTCCTCTTCAAGCGGGAGTCGGCCAGTGAGCAGCGCCGGATCTTCGGCGGCCGGTTCCTGCCGGGTCCGGCGGCGCGTCCGGAACTGCTCCCGTTCCTGCCGGACGTCCCCGGTCTGCGGGTGCAGGCCCTGCACACGGACGACGCCGCCCACGCCTACCGGCTGGCGGTGCGTTCCGAGGGCGCCCGGGGCGCGTTCAATCTCGCGGCCGATCCGCCGGTGGACGCCGAGGTGCTGGGCGAGCTGCTGGGGGTGCGTGCGGTCCGGCTGCCCCGCACCGCGGCCCGTTCGGCGATCGCCGCCGCCTGGGGACTGCGGCTGCTGCCCGCCTCGCCGCATCTGTTCGACGCGGTGCTGCGGCTGCCGCTCATGGACTGCACCCGGGCACGGGTGGAGCTGGGCTGGCGCCCGACGCGCACGGCCACGGAGGTGCTGGAGGAGTTCCTGCGGGGCCTGCGGCAGGGCGCGGGGGCGGACACGGAGCCGATGCGCGGGCGCAAGGTGGGCTGAGCGCCACCCCGCGGGCCGGGTGGCTCGTCAGCCGGAGGGCTCGTCGGGCACCGGGTGCTCGGGGTGTACGGCGCCCGAGTGCGGTGCGCCCTGGCGGCCCGTGCCCGCCTCGTCGGTGTCGGGGACGTCGGGCTCCGTCCCGGCCTCCGTGGTCTCCGTGTCGCCGGGGGTCTCCCCGTCGTCCTCGGGGCGTTCGTCGTCCAGGCCCTGCTGGTGCTCGCGCTGCTCGCGGGTGGGCGAGGCGGCCTCCCACGGGTCGTCGTGGTCGCCGGCCTGCTGGTCCGGCATGTCGCGCGGGACGGGGGCACCGTTCTCCCCCGGTCCTTCGTGGCGGTGGTCGGACACGGCAGCTCCTTCTCGCGGCTCTCGAGGTCCTCCGGTCGCCCGACGGCCGTACGGGATCGTCCGGCGGCCGTCGGAGCGACGTCGGGTACCACCGCGGTGCCCGGCGAAACCTCAGTGCGGTGCCCGCTCCTCCAGCGCCGTGCGCCAGGCGGGGACCGGGTCCTGCGGGGCCGGTTCGGGGCGCCTGCCGCCGCGCGCGAAGAAGTCGGCCAGGGGCAGGATCGCGGCGCCGACGGTGACGGCGTCCGGGCCGAGCCGCCCGAGGTCGACCGTCACCTTCCTGGCGGGGTGCCGCAGCGCGTACGACACGGCGTGACGGCGTACGGCGGGCAGGAAGCGGGTGCCGAGCTGGAGACCGGCCCAGCCGCCGATGAGGATGCGTTCCGGCTGGAAGAGGTTGATCAGGTCGGACAGACCGGCGCCCAGGTATTCGGCGGTCTCCTCCAGCACGGCGAGCGCGACCGGGTCGGCGGCCTCGCCGTCGGCCGGGTAGGCGGCGGCGAGCATCGCGGTGAGGGCGGTCTCCTCGTCGGTGCCCTCCGGCACCCGGCCGTCCTCCTCGCGCCAGCGGGCCAGCAGTGACTCGGCGCCCGCGTACGCCTCCAGGCAGCCGAGCGCTCCGCACCGGCAGCGGCGGCCCCGGACCCGGACGGTCAGGTGCCCCCATTCGACCGCCCGGCCCTGCTCGACCTCGGGGGTGACGAGGCTGGCGCCGACTCCGGAGCCGAAGAGGACCACGACCGCGTTGCGGGCGCCGCGACCGGCGCCGAACCACATCTCGGCCTGGCCCAGGGTCTTGGCGCCGTTGTCGATGAGGTAGGGGACGGTGTCGGGCAGCGGGGAGCCGGCGCGCAGCAGGGCCTCCAGCGGGACCGCGTCCCAGCCGATGGTCTGGCCGTGCACCACGGCACCGCGGTCGGCGGTGTGCTCCACGATGCCGGGGACGCCGATCCCGGCGCCGAGCAGCCGCTCGGGCGGGAGTCCCGCCGTGGCCAGCACCTCGGCGACGCCCTCGCGGATGTGCCCGACTATGACGTCGACGTCGTAGCGCTGCGGGGCCAGCGGGCGTTCGGCGCGGGCGAGTTCGGTGAGCGTCAGGTCGAACAGCTCGACCCGCACCCGGGTCTCGCCGACGTCCACGCCGATCATGTGGCCGCTGGCGGGGGCCACGCGCAGCAGGGTGCGGGGGCGGCCGCCGTCGGAGTCGACGCTGCCGGCCTCCTCCACCAGTCCGTCGGCGACCAGGTCGGCGACCACGTTGCTGACGGAACCGGAGCTGAGTCCGGTCGCCGGGCCCAGCTCGAAGCGGCTGAGCGGTCCGTCGAAGTAGAGCCGTTGCAGCACGGCCGTACGGTTGGCCCTCCTCAGGTCGCGCACCGTGCGTCCGTTCCGCCCCGCCATGTGGTTCCTCCCGTACCGTGCCCGGTCTGCAAGATACCTCTGCCCCACGGCCGTACGCGACTTCCCTTGGCACTTAATTCATGCTATGAACTCGCCTCCCCGAAATCCGATGGCGATTCGACGTCTAGGCTATCTACGCTAGGTGCAAACCTAGAGAGCCTAGGTTTCTTTCGATCAAGGGGAGGCTCCCCATGAGAGCACTCGGCGAGCAGGACGTCCGCGGTTCCTTCATCAACTGCTCGAAGGGCGAGGCCAAGCGCCTGGCCGTCCCCCGCGACCTGGACGAGCGTCCCTGGGACGATCTCGACTTCCTCGGCTGGCGGGACCCCGGGGCGCCCGACCGCAGCTATCTGGTCGCCGACCTCGACGGGCGCCTCACCGGTGTGGCGCTGCGCTTCCAGCCGGCCAGGAGCGGCTTCTTCCAGCGCAGCATGTGCGCGCTGTGCCTGACCACCCATCCCCGGGGCGGTGTGTCGCTGATGACGGCGCGCAAGGCGGGCGCGGCGGGCCGCGAGGGCAACTCGGTCGGCCTGTACATGTGCACCGACCTCACCTGTTCCCTGTATCTGCGGGGCAGGAAGGTGTCGCAGAGCGGCGCCCGCTTCGAAGAGAGCCTCACCCTGGACCAACAGGTCGCCCGTACGCTGGGCAATCTGTCCGCGTTCGTCGCCAAGGTGACCGGCTGACCCGTCCGGCGGCGCCCGGCGCGTGAGAGGAGGTCCGGCGGCCCGCGTCCGGCTACCGTCCTGATCGGACACGTTCGAGGCGCCTGCGGAAGGGAACAGCCCGAGGATGCGGGATGTGCTTGAGGCCGCGAGGACGGCTCTGCGGCGGGCGAAGTGGCTGAAGGACCCCATGGTCGTGCAGGCCCTGCGGTCCGCCGCCGCGGCATCGATCGCCTATGTCATCGCGGTACGGCTCACCCCCGACAAGTCGGCGGCGCCCCTGACCGCGCCCCTGACCGCGCTGCTGGTCGTGCAGGTCACCCTGTACGCCACGCTGAAGATGAGCTTCCGCCGGGTGAACGCCGTGGTCGCCGGTGTCCTGGTCGCCATCGCCTTCAGCCAGTTGGTCGGGCTCAGCTGGTGGAGCCTGGCCCTGATCATCGTGGCGGCGCTGGGCGTCGGGCACCTGGTGCGCGCCGAGGAGTTCACCGCCGAGGTGGCGATCAGCGCGATGCTGGTGCTCGGCGTCACCTCGCACGGGAGCCTGGCGTGGGCCAGGGTGGTGGAGACCCTGATCGGGGCGATTGTCGGGCTGGTCTTCAACCTGATCCTCGCGCCGCCGGTGTGGGTGGAGCAGGCCGGTGAGTCGGTCGTGGGGCTGGCCCGGCAGGTGCGCCAACTGCTGCTGCGGATGGGCGAGGAGGCGGTCGGCAGCACGCCCTTCCACGAGGCGGCGGCCCGGCTGCACGAGGCCCGCCGCCTCGACCACGACATCGGCGAGGTGGACGAGGACCTCCGCCAGGCCGAGGACAGCCTGCGGTTCAACCCCCGGGTGCGCGAGGGACTGCTGCACCGGGTGGTGCTCCGCACCGGCCTGGACACCCTGGAGATCTGCACGGTGGTGATGCGGGTCCTCGCGCGCAGCTTCACCGACCTGGCCAAGGAGCGCGAGCCGGAACCCCTGTTCGCGCCGGAGACGGGGGCGGCGATCCAGCAACTGCTCTCCGAGATCGCCGACGCCGTGGTGAGCTTCTCGGTGCTGGTCACCAGCAGCGCGAGCGAGAACGCCGAGTCCGCGGAAGAGCGTCTGGCCGCTGAGCTGCGCCAGGCCGCGAGCACCCGGGACAGGCTGGCCGACCTGCTCCTTGACGAGGTCCGGCGCGACTCCCGGCAGTGGCAGCTGCGGGGCGCGGTGCTGGCCGAGGTGAACCGGATCATCGACGAGATGGACACCGAGCACCGCTCCCGCCGCCTCCTGGAGGAGCTGGACCGCCATACTCGCGAACAGCGCGAGCGCATGCCGCGGCTGACCCGGCTGCGGGACCGGGTGCGGGCCGGGCTGCGCAGGCGGAACCGCGGCACCGCCGCCCGGCGTTCCTCTTGAGGAACGACGAACGGCGCACGGCCGACGAAGGCGCGTGAACGGCGAACGAGGGGGCGTTGGATGGACGACACCAGTGTGCGGATCGACGGGAACCGGCTGATCCTGCCGGGCGGGGCGACGGTCCGCTTCATACGGACCCTGCGGCTGCCGGAGACGGGGACGCACCCGCTGCCGCCCGGGCTCGGCGAGTTCCCGGTCCGCCGGGTGTCCGACTACGCCGACCGGGTGCCCGAGGCGTGGCGGGCGCGCGGCGGCGTGCTGCTGCCGGTGTACCTGCGTGAGGCCATGTGGCTGAGTTTCGCGGGTACGCGGGAGCCCGCCGCGCTCCAGGTGGGGGCGGGCAAGGTGTGCGCGGTCTCCGGCAGGCCCTGGAGCGACCGGTTGTCCCGGGACCCGCAGAACTACGTGGTCCTGCCCCGGCAGCCCTGGCTGGACGGCATCAACTCCGGGACCGGCACGGTCCGTCAGTTCGTGGCGGTGCCGCTCGGCATGGGGGCGACCGTCGAGGGCCAGGTCACCGGCGAGGAGGTCTGGGGCGGCGTCCAGCTCCAGGCGTTCACGCTCAACGACACGGAGCTGGCCCGCTGGCGCGAGGAGGAGCGGCGGCGGACGGAGTCGGCCCGCAGGGCGGCCCGTTCCGGCGGTGCCTTCGGCGCCCCGGCGCCGCTCTCGGCCCCGGCCGCCCCGGGCTCGGCGGCGGGGTACGGCGGCGCACCCCGGTCCGCGCCCGCCATGGGTCTCGGCGTCGGCGGCTCCATGCGCCAGGAGGTGTACCGCGACCAACGGCCGTTGACGGACTGGGCCGAGCGTCCGGCGGGCCGGGTTTTCGTGCACCTGGTGACCCCGCCCGAGTGGCGCCGCATCACCGGTGAGGCGCCGCCGCCGTCCCCCGTGGACCGGGCCGCCTACACCCGGGCCGGTCTGCCCTGGTACGACTACTACGACCAGGACGCCCACGATCTCGCGCCCGCCGAACCGCTCCAGGACGTGCAGCCGGTCGGGGACTGGATCGGCGACGACCACGAGCCCTGGCAGCCGCCCGCGCCCCACCAGGTCCAGCCGCTGGGGGACGCGCCGGGCAAGCCGGTGCAGGACGGGGACTGGTAGCGGCGGACCGGCACGGGAGGGCCGTATGAGCGGTGACGGATGGAGCAGGCGGCGCTTCGTCGGGCTGCTCGCCCGCACGGCCACCGCGACCGCGGCCCTCCCCGCGGCGGCGGCGTGCGGCGGGGCGGCCGGGGCGCGGGCGCCGTCCGCGACGCCGACCCCGTCCCGGGCGGGCGGCGGTGCGTCGGGCAGGGAGCGGGGGTCCTCCGGCCCACGCCCGCTCCTCCTGGGCACCTACACCTCCGCCGAGGGCGGCGGCCAGGGCATCGGACTCGCCGAGTACGAACCCGGCACGGGCCGGATCACCGGCCGCGGCCTGCTCGCCGAGGTGGGCGATCCCTCGTACCTGGCGGTGCATCCCGACGGCCGGACCGTGTACGCGGTCGACGAGCGCGAGGACGGGGCGGTGACCGCCGTCCGGCTGTCGGACCGCAAGGTGCTGGGCAGCCGGAGCACCGGCGGGGCGGCGCCCTGCCACCTCTGCGTGCACCCGGGCGGACGCTGGCTGTTCAGCGCCAACTACGGCTCGGGAAGCGTCGCCGTGCACCCGGTCGACGCCTCGGGCGCACCGGGCGAACGCACCCACCTGGTCACGCACTCCACTCCGCCGCCGGGCCCGGGACAGCGGGGTCCGCACGCCCACCAGGTCGTCACCGCCCCGGACGGCGCCCACGTCCTCGCCGTGGACCTCGGCACGGACACCGTGTACACCTACCGCCTGGACGAGGGCGCGGGGACCCTCGCGGAGGTCGCCCGGGCGCGGACCCGGCCGGGCGCCGGGCCCCGGCACCTCACCTTCCACCCGGGCGGACGCCACGCCTATCTGGCCAACGAGCCTGACGCGGTACGCGGTGGAGGCTCGGGGCGCCCGGCTCCGGCTCCTCGGCACGGTGCCGGTGGGCGGCGACTTCCCGCGGCAGATCGCCTTCTCACCGGACGGCGCGCTGCTGTTCGCGGCCAACCAGCGCTCCGGCACCGTGACCGCGTTCCACGTGGGCTTGGAGGACGGCGGGCTGCGCCCCGCGGGAGAGCCGTTCGCCTCACCCGTCGCCGTCTGTGCGCTGCCGCTGTAGGGCCCGCGGGCAGGAGGTCGCGCTCGCCTGGGCGAGCAGCACGTGCACCCGCTCCGTCAGTTGCGCGATCTCGTCGGCGGGCGCGTGGAACGGCAGGCGTACGTCGCCGTGGTCACGGATCCGTTCGATGCGCAGGGTCAGTCCGTGCCGGTCGACGGCGAGCGGCCGCACCCGGGCCGCTCCGTACAGGCTGTCCGGGTCGACGAGCCGGGTCAGCCGCTGTACGGCGTCGCCGTGGCAGTCGGCGAGATGGGTCAGCAGCCGCGCCTCGGCCAGGGCCAGCGGATCGGGCGCGGCGGCGGTGAACTCGTCGACGTCGACCACCACGGTCCCGGACGGCCGCCGCAGCACCACACGGGTGGGCCGGAAGGCCAGCTGCCCGTCCGCCACGGCCAGCCGGCCGGCGAGCCAGAGCCGGGCCCTGATCCGCCCCCGCACCGGGACGGGCGCCACGTCGGCGAACTCCAGCACGGCGGACGGCTCCCCGCGGGGCGCGCACACCGCCGCGGCGACCAGCGCGCTGTCCTCGGGGACGTCCAGGAGCACCCGGCCGTCGTCGGTCACGGTGTGCGCGCCGACGAACTCCTCCCGGCCGCCCTCCGCGGTCACCGCGCACGACCAGGCGGCGGCGAGCACCGAGCGGGCCTGCTCCGCCGCGGCGGGCGCGGCCGCCCAGGTGTGGCTGTCACCCATCCCAACCTCCGTTCGGCAATTCATTAGGTAAGGCTCACCTAACCTATCGGAGTTCGGGGTGTGCGCCAACCACGACAGCGACGCGACTCGCCACCGCCGCGCGAACCGGACCCGCGGCCTCAGGGCGCGATGGCTCCCAACAGCGCCCGCGCGCACAGGTCCCGCACCTGCTCGCGGGCGGGCTCGGGGTCGCGCAGCCACTCCAGGCAGACCGCGGTGGTGAAGGCCAGCCAGCCGCGCACCGCCAGCCGCACGTCGCCGCGTTCCTCGAAGGCCGGGCCGAACTCCGGGTCGGCGGCGAGGGCGGCGAGGATCTGCCGTTCCTGCGCGGCCAGCGCCTTCTGGTAAACGCGGCGCACCGCCCGGTCGCCCGCCGCGTCGGCGCGGTGGAAGGCGCGGTAGCCGTGCGCGTGGGCCCGCACGTACTCCAGGTAGGCGTCGAGGCCCGCGGTGAGCTGCTCGCGGACCGGGACGCCGGGCACGGCCGCCGTCATCCGCAGCATGCGCTCGCTCTCGCGCTCGACGACCGCCGCGAAGAAGTCCCGCTTGTTCGGGAAGTAGTGGTACAGCAGCCCGCGGGAGACCCCGGCGATCTCGGCGACCTGCTCGATCCAGACCTCGTCGTACGGGCTCTCCGAGAACAGTCGCGCGCCCACCGAGAGCAACTGCTCCCGGCGCTCGGCGGTGCTGAGCCGGCGGCGGGTGCGCTCGCCCTGGTTCGCGGCCATGCCCGCACCTTACTTGACGCCGGTTCAACAACGGGACGACACTGGGCCGCGCTATTGAACCCATGTACAACACGCTCGCCTCGGCTCGTGCAACACGCCGCTGCGTCAAGGGAGATCACGTCATGGCCCAGACAGCGAGGGAGACGGCCCGGGACGGACTGCCGAAGGGCTTCCGCAGCGCCGAGCTGGGCTGGCCCGAACTGCACCGCATCCCGCACCCCCCGTACCGGCTGCCGCTGCTCGGTGACGTCGTGGGCGCGAGCAGGCGCACCCCGATGCAGGACTCGCTGCGGTACGCGCGGCGGCTGGGGCCGATATTCCGGCGGCGGGCCTTCGGCAAGGAGTTCGTGTTCGTGTGGGGCGCCTCCCTCGCCGCCGACCTGGCGGACGAGACGCGGTTCGCCAAGCACGTCGGCCTGGGCGTGGCCAACCTGCGGCCGGTGGCCGGGGACGGGCTGTTCACGGCGTACAACCACGAGCCCAACTGGCAGCTCGCGCACGACGTGCTGGCGCCCGGGTTCAGCCGCGAGGCCATGGCCGGGTACCACGTGATGATGCTGGACGTGGCCGCGCGGCTCACCGGCCACTGGGACCTGGCCGAGGCGGCGGGACGGGCGGTGGACGTGCCCGGCGACATGACCAAGCTGACCCTGGAGACCATCGCGCGCACCGGTTTCGGGCACGACTTCGGCTCCTTCGAACGCCCGCGCCCGCACCCCTTCGTCACCGCCATGGTGGGCACGCTCGGCTACGCGCAGCGCCTCAACACGGTGCCCGCCCCGCTCGCCCTCTGGCTGCTGCGCGACGCGAGCCGCCGCAACGCCGCCGACATCGCGTACCTCAACCGCACGGTCGACGACCTCGTCCGCGCCCGCCGGGCGACCGGTGGCACCGGCGGCGGGGACGGCGACCTGCTCGACCGGATGCTGGAGACGGCGCACCCCGAGACCGGTGAGCGACTGTCCCCGGAGAACGTCCGCCGCCAGGTCATCACCTTCCTGGTCGCCGGTCACGAGACCACCTCGGGCGCCCTCTCCTTCGCCCTGCACTACCTCGCGCGGCACCCCGAGGTCGCGGCCCGGGCCCGCGCCGAGGTGGACCGGGTGTGGGGCGACACCGAGGCGCCCGGTTACGAGCAGGTGGCCAGGCTGCGCTACGTGCGCCGGGTCCTGGACGAGTCGCTGCGCCTGTGGCCGACCGCCCCCGGCTTCGCGCGGGAGGCCCGCGAGGACACGGTGCTCGGCGGCACGTATCCGATGCGGCGCGGGGCCTGGGCGCTGGTGCTCACGGGCATGCTGCACCGCGATCCGGAAGTGTGGGGCCCGGACGCCGAGCGGTTCGACCCGGACCGCTTCGACGCGAAGGCCGTGCGGGCGCGCGCCCCGCACACGTTCAAGCCGTTCGGGACCGGGGCGCGGGCCTGCATCGGGCGGCAGTTCGCGCTGCACGAGGCCACGCTGGTCCTCGGGCTGCTGCTGCGCCGCTACGACCTGCGGCCGGACCCCGGCTACCGGCTGCGGGTCACCGAGCGGCTGACGCTGATGCCCGAGGGGCTGCGCCTGCACCTGGCCCGGCGGACCCCGTCGACGCCCGCGCCCGCCTCCCGCGCGGACGACGCCGGACAGGCACGGGCGGAAGACACCGGGAACGCCGGCTCAGCGTCCCGCTGTCCAGTGCACCGGGCGGGTGACTGAGTCCGGCAGCCTGGTGCCGGGGCCGCCCCTGGCCGCGTTGACCTGCGGCTGGGTCAGGAAGAAGGCGCCCGTCAGATCGGCGTCGGTGAGGTCGGCGTCGCGCAGGTCCGCGCCGATCAGGTCGGCGCCCCGCAGGTCCGCGCCGGTGAGGTCGGCGGCGATGAGGTAGGCCCCGCGCAGGTCGGCCCCGGAGAGGTCGGCGCCCTTCAGGCGGGCGCCCATCAGGTCGGCGTTGCGGCGGTTCTTCCTCCGGCCGCGGGTGCCGGACCGGACCAGCTCGCTGGTGCGCAGCAGGAGCACGTTCACCCGCTGCCGGTGCGCGGCCACGTCGAGGGCGGCCAGCTCCTTCGGTGTCCCCGAGGCGAGGCGCTCGGTGTCGGCGAGGGCGCCGCGCAGGTCGGCGTGGACCGGGCGGGCGGCGGGCAGGGTCAGCGCCTCGGTCAGGTACCAGAGCAGCTCGTGCAGGTGGCGGACGACCGGGAACACGTCGAACATGCGGCGGGCCTGCTCCGGCGGGCCGGTGCGCCAGTCGCTGCCGCCGAAGGTGACCTGCGAGACCCGCTGTCCGGCGCCGAAGCAGTCGTAGACCGTGCAGCCGGTGAAGCCGCGCTCCCGCAGCGTCGCGTGGATGCCGCAGCGGTGGTCGGTGCGCAGGTTCACGCAGGGGGTGCCGGCGTCCTTGTCGGTCGCGAAGTCCGCCGAGCGGGCGAACGGCAGGGCCACGCAGCACAGGCCGAAGCAGCTGTCGCAGTCGCCGCGCAGTTCCGCACCGGCCCGGGTGTCCGCCCCGTCCGCCGTGTGTTCTCGCATGTCGTCGAGGATACGGGCCGCCCGCGCGCGGCTCCGAGGGCGCCCCCGCGCCCCGGGTCAGCCCTCCAGCGCGGACAGGTCGAGTCGGGCCAGCCGTTCCGGGTCGGACAGGATGTACAGGCCCGTGATGAGACCGTCGGCGACGGTGACGTAGGTGACCGACCGCGGCCGCCCCTCGGACACGGCGACGGTACCGACCGCGCCGTTGACCAGGACGACGCGGGCGAGTGGGGCGAGGTGGCGGAAGTGGAACGCCCCGGTGGCGACGGTCCGGGCGCCGCGCACCACCTTGGACGCCGCCACGCCCCGGGCCAGCGCACCGGCGTCGGCCCGCAGCACCACGTCCGGGTGGAGGACAGACACCAGGGCCTCGAAGTCACCGGCGCGGCTAGCGGCCAGGAACGCCTCGACCACCCGGCGCTGCCGCCCGAGGTCCGGTTCGGCCGCGGGGGTCGCCTCCCGCACCCGGCGCCGGGCCCGGCTGGCGAGCTGGCGGGTGGCGGCCGGGGTGCGCTCGACGACCGGTGCGATGGCGTCGAAGGGCACGGCGAACATGTCGTGCAGGACGAACGCCAGCCGCTCGGCCGGTTCCAGGGTCTCCAGGACCACCAGCAGGGCGATGCCCACCGAGTCGGTGTGCAGGGCCTCCGCCTCCGGGTCGGCCTGGGGCAGGGCCCGCAGCACGGGGTCCGGCACAAAGGTGTCGAAGCCCTCGGTCATGGGCTCCTCGCGCCGCGCGGTGCGGGAGCGGAGCAGGTCCAGGCAGATCCGGCCGGTCACGGTGGTCAGCCAGGCGCCGAGGTTGTCGATGCCGTCCCCGCCGGAGCGGTCGAGCCGCAGCCAGGCCTCCTGCACGGCGTCCTCCGCCTCGGCCAGTGAGCCGAGCATGCGGTAGGCCACCGCCTTCAGCTGCCCCCGGTGCTCCTCGAACCGCTCGGCGAGCCGCTGCTCCTGCCGCATGTCCCGCACGTCCCGCTCCCCGCGCACGCCCCGCTCCCCCGCCACGCCGCTACCGTCCGAAGACTTCGAAGGTCACCGCCGGCTTCCCGCCGAACCGCTCCCCGGCGGCCTGGGCGAAGCCGGTGAGGAATCCCCGCACATACGTCTCGGGGTCCTCCTCCGTCAGCACCTCGATGTACGTGCGGTGTTCGAGCAGCGAGCGCACCGCGCGCTCCAGCCCCGGCGTGGCGTCCACGGCGTGAGTGGGCGAGGAGGAACCGGCGACCGCGACCCACCGCACGCCGTTCCAGGGTTCGAGGCCCTGCTCGGTCAGCTCGGGGAAGATCCACCGGTTGCCCGCGTCGGCCGCCGCGTCGAGCGTGGCACGGCCGACGGCGACGTGGTCCGGGGTGTTCCAGGCGACACCGCCCCAGGTGTCCCGGTGGTTCATGGTGATGACCAGCTCGGGTCGGTGCCGCCGGATCGCGGCGGCGATGTCGCGGCGCAGCGCGGTGCCGTACTCGACGACGCCGTCCCGGTGGTCGAGGAACTCCACCTCGCTCACCCCGACGACGGCCGCGCTCGCCCGCTGCTCCCGCTCGCGCAGCGGGGCGCACTCGGCGGGCGGCAGCGTGTCGATGCCCGCCTCGCCCCTGGTCGCGAGGACGTAGGCGACCTCGCGGCCCTCGTCGGTCCAGGCCGCGATCGCCGCCGAGCAGCCGTACTCCAGGTCGTCCGGGTGCGCCACCACGGCGAGGGCGCGGCTCCAGTCGCCGGGCATGGGCTCCAGTTGCGTGATCGTCGGCTCCGTCATGCCCGCACAGTAACCCGCGCCGCTGACATCGCACCCGGATTTCGGCGCGGTGCCGGGTGTCCGGCCCCGGCCTCTCAGGCCTCGTCGTGGGCGAGCGCGAGCAGCCGGTCCAGGACGCGGGGGCCGCCGGCCCGTACGCCGTCGTGCTCGAACTCGTCGGTGACCCAGGTGCGCAGGCCCCGGATCGCGCGGGCGGTGGTCAGGGCGTGGGCGGTGTCGACGTACATGTCGTCGTGGTAGACGGCCGCGGCGGCCGGGACCTCGTTGGCGGCGAGGCGGGCGGGGTCGTACAGCGGGGTCCAGTCGGTGCGGGCGGCGAGCAGTTCGGCGGTCTCGCGCAGGGGGCGCAGCGCCGGGTCGCAGTCGAACATCCAGGGGTGGATCGACTCGCCGGTGAACAGCAGCGGTTCGTCGCCCGCGAGGGCCTTCGCGGCGTCGAAGCGCGGGAACTCGGCGCGGACGCGCTCGGCGGACCAGTCGGTGGGCCGGGCGTCCTGGCCGTAGATGACCTCGTGGATGAGGGCGTACAGCGGGTTGGCCGCGTAGGACAGCAGGCCCTGTGCCTGCTCCTGGAAGGCGTCGGACAGCTCGTGTCCGTTCGGGGTGCGGACGAAGGCGTCCTCCAGCAGGAAGTGCAGCCGGTGGCTGCCCTCGCTGCCGCCGAGCATGATGCCGAGCGACTGGAAGGCCTCCACGGTGAGGCGGTAGCCGCCCGGCAGGACCACGTCGTGGGTCAGGAGGTGGTCGGCGATGCGGCGGGCGCGCTCGACGTCCTGCGGGTAGCGGGCGTAGTGCGCGACGACCTTGCGCTCGATGCGCGGGTAGGCGGCCCGGTAGACGTCGTCCGCGTGGGCGTCCAGGGAGGGCAGGCCGCCGGTGATCAGGGCGGTGCTCAGGCCCTCGGGGGCCAGCGACAGGTAGGCGACGGTGCAGAAGCCGCCGAAGCTCTGGCCGAGGACGGTCCAGGGGGCGCCGCCGGTGACCTGGGGGCGGATGGCCTCGCAGTCGCGGACGATGGCGTCGGCGCGGAAGTGGGCGAGGTAGTCGGCCTGCTCGGCGGGGCCGCCGCGCAGCGGGAGCGTCTGGCGGTTGGCCGGGGTGGAGGCGCCGGTGCCGCGCTGGTCCAGGAGCAGGACGCGGTAGTCCTTCAGGGCGCGGCCGAACCAGGCGGGACGGCCGATGAAACGGTTCGCCCCGAAGCCGGGTCCGCCCTGGAGGTAGACCAGCCAGGGCAGGTCCTGGTCGGCCTTGTCGCTCGCGACGGCCTCGCGGGCGTACAGCTCGATCGTCTCCCCGCTGGGGTCGGCGTGGTCGAGGGGCACGGTGAAACGGCGGTCGGTGAGGACGACGCCTGGCTGGCGGTAACTGACGCTCAAGGGGTCTCCCGGGCGGACGGATCTGGCGGCCGATTCTTTCGGCCATGCCCCAGTTCAGCACACCGTCCTGCGGCCGTCGGCCCCCGGGATCATGACAGCGTGCTGACCGGCCGGTCAGCGGGCGGCGAGGCTGGAGCGCCGCACCACCAGCTCCGGCTGGAGGACGACCCGCCGGTGCGGGTGGGGCCGGCCGGTGCCCTCCAGCTCGGTCTCCTCCAGGAGCAGTTCGGCGGCCATGGCGCCCATGGTGACGGCGGGCTGGCGCACGGAGGTGAGCGGGACGGCCGCGGCGGCGGCGAACTCGATGTCGTCGTAGCCCACGATCGCGAGGTCGTCCGGGACGCCGACCCCGGCGGCGTACATGGCCTGCAGGACGCCGAGGGCGAGCAGGTCGTTGGCGCAGAAGACGGCGGTCGGGCGCTCGGCGAGGCCCAGGAGGCGGGCGCCGGCGTCGCGGCCCGCGGCGACGTCGAGGCGCTCGGTGGGCAGTTCGCGCAGCGCGTCGGGGCCGAGTCCGGCCTCGGCGAGCGCGGTGAGGGCGCCGGTGCGGCGGTCGCGCACCTGGTTGAGGCCGGGCGGGCCGCTGACGTAGGCGATGGAGCGGTGTCCGGCGTCCACGAGGTGGCGTACGGCCAGCGCGCCGCCCGCGACGTCGTCGACGGAGACCGAGCACTCGGTGGTGCCCTCGGCGACCCGGTCGACCAGCACGAAGGGGATGTTGTGGCGCCGGAAGCCCTCGATGTTGCGGCCGGTGGCGTCGGCGGGGGTGAGCAGGACGCCCCGGACCCGCTGCTCGGCGAAGAGCGAGAGGTACTCGGCCTCCTCGCCCGGGTTCTGCGCGCTGTTGCAGACCATCACGCCGAGTCCGGCCTCGCGGGCGGCGCGCTCGGCGCCGCGGGCGACGTCGACGAAGAACGGGTTGCCCATGTCCAGGACGAGGAGCCCCATGATGCGGCTGCGGCCGGCGCGCAGCTGGCGCGCGGACTCGCTGCGGACGTAGCCCAGCCGGTCGATGGCGGACAGCACCCGCGCGCGGGTCTCGGTCGCGACGGTGTCGGGGCGGTTGATGACGTTGGAGACCGTGCCCACGGAAACTCCGGCGGCGCGGGCGACGTCCTTGATACCCACGGAATGGGCCATCGGGCAGGGACCTCCGAGGTCGGGCTGGGTCTGGGGGGGGCGGCCGCGGGACCTTCACACAGTACCCGGGCCGCCCCGACGAGGTCCCCGTCAGGCGAGGTGGAACACCTCGGTGAGGGGCTTCATCGCCTCGTCGGGGCGGGCCCCGTCGAGGGACTCGAACAGCGGGGCCATCTCCGCCTGCCAGCGGGCGTTGACCTCGGTGGCCTCCATCCCGGCCCGGGCGGCGGCGAAGTCCTCGGTCTCCAGGTAGCCGACGAGCAGGCCGTCGTCCCGCAGGAAGAGCGAGTAGTTGTGCCAGCCGGTGGCGGAGAGCGCCTCGCACATCTGGGGCCACACGGCGGCGTGGCGTTCGCGGTACTCCGCGACGCGGTCCCGGCGGACCTTGAGCAGGAAACAGACGCGCTGCATGGACTGCCGCTCCCGTACGAGGGTGGTGATCAGAAGTTGAACCGGTCGACGTTGTCGGCGGTGAACACGGTCGGCTTGCCGAGGTTGATCACACCGTCCTTGCCGATGGTGTACTCGCCCAGGGCGCCGGCCTCGAAGGTCTCGCCCTCCTTGCCGGTGATCTGCCCGGAGGACAGGGCGACGGCGGTGCGCGCGGCGAGTTCGCCGAGCTTGGCCGGGTCCCACAGCTCGAACGCCTCGACGGTGCCGTTCTTGACGTACTTGCGCATGTCGTTGGGGGTGCCGAGGCCGGTGAGCTTGACCTTGCCCTTGTACTTGGAGCCGGACAGGTACTGGGCGGCGGCCTTGATGCCGACGGTGGTCGGGGAGATGATCCCCTTCAGGTTCGGGTGCTCCTGGAGCAGGCCCTGGGTCTGCTGGAAGGACTTCTGGGCGTCGTCGTCGCCGTAGGCGACCTTGACCAGCTTGATGTCCTTGTACTTCGGGTCCTTCAGCTCGTCCTTCATGATCTCGATCCAGGCGTTCTGGTTCGTCGCGGTCTGCGCGGCGGACAGGATCGCGATCTCGCCCTTGTTGCCGATCTGCTCGGCCAGCTGCTGCACCTGGGTGCGGCCGATGTCGTCGGCGGACGCCTGGGAGATGAAGGCGTTGCGGCACTCGGGGTTGGTGTCCGAGTCATAGGTGACGATCTTGATGTCGTTCTTCATCGCCTGCTTGAGCGCGGTGCACAGCGCACCGGGGTCCTGCGCGGAGACGGCGATGGCGTCGACCTGCTGCTGGGTGAGCGTGTTGACGTAGGAGACCTGGCCGGCGGTGTCGGTGCCGCTGGAGGTGCCGACCTCCTTGTAGCTGGAGCCCAGCTCCTTGACGGCCTTCTCGCCGCCCTTGTCGGCGACGGTGAAGTAGGGGTTGTTGACCTGCTTGGGCAGGAAGCCGACGGTCAGTCCCTTCTTCGTCTCGGCGTTCGGGTCGGCCTTGCCCGCCGTGGCGGCCTTGCCGCCCTCGTCCTTGACGTCCTCCTTCGTGGTGCCGCCGCAGGCGGTGGCGGCCAGGGCGAGGGAGGTGACGGCGGCGAGGGTCGCACAGGTACGGCGGATGGACGACTTGCGCATGGTGGGTTCCTTACGAGGGTGGGCGGGGCCGGTGACGGGGTTCACGCAGTGGGCGCGGGCGCCTTGGACGGGGGTGTGGGTGCCGCCCCGCGTCCGGCCCTTGCGAGGGAGATCTGCCGTGCGACCCGGGGGCCGAGCACGGAGAGCACGAGCAGGACGCCGGTGACGACGATCTGCGACTGGGCGGAGACGTCCTGGAGGCTCATCACGTTCTGCAGCGCGCCGAGCAGGAACACGCCCGCGATCGCCCCGCCGAGCGTGCCCTTGCCGCCGTCGAAGTCGATGCCGCCCAGGAGCACGGCGGCGACGACGGACAGTTCGAGGCCGGTGGCGTTGTCGTAGCGGGCGCTGGCGTAGTGCAGGGCCCAGAAGACGCCGGTGAGGGACGACATCAGACCGGTCAGCGTGAACAGGATCAGCTTCTGCCGCTTGACCCGGAGGCCGGCGAAGCGCGCGGCCTCCTCGCTGGCGCCGATGGCGAACAGCGACCGGCCGAACGGCGTGGCGTGCAGGGCGAGCACGGCGATGGCCAGCAGCGCCAGGAACGGCAGGAAGGCGTACGGCAGGAAGGTGTCGCCGAGGCGTCCGGCCGCGAAGTCCAGGTACTGCGAGGGGAAGTCGGTCACCGAGTCGGAGCCGAGCACGATCTGCGCGATGCCCCGGTAGGCGGCCATGGTGCCGATGGTGACGGCGAGGGAGGGCAGCCCGAGCCGGGTGACCAGCAGGCCGTTGACCAGACCGCACACCACGCCGAGCAGCAGGCAGATCGGGATGATCGTCTCGATGGTCATGCCCTGGTTCCACAGGGCGCCCATCACCGCGCCGGACAGTCCCGCGGTGGAGGCCACCGACAGGTCGATCTCGCCGGAGACGACCAGCAGCGTCATGGGCAGGGCGATCAGCGCGATCGGCAGGGTGTTGCCGATCAGGAAGGACAGGTTGAGGGCGTTGCCGAAGCCGTCGACGAAGCCGAAGGAGAGCAGCAGGACGACCACGAGGAGGGCGCCCACCGCCCCGTCCCACCTCAAGGAGGCGGACCAGCGGACGACGCGCGTCGGGGAGCTGTCAGCCATGGCGGGCGTTCCTCTTCTTCAGGGCGTTGGCCACGCGCAGCGCGACGATCCGGTCGACGGCGATGGCGAGGATGAGCAGGATGCCGTTGATGGCCAGCACCCACACGGAGCTGACGCCGAGGGCGGGCAGCACGCTGTTGATCGAGGTCAGCAGCAGCGCGCCCAGAGCGGCGCCGTAGACGCTGCCGGAGCCGCCGGTGAAGACGACGCCGCCGACCACCACGGCGCTGACGACGGTCAGTTCGTAGCCGTTGCCGGTGCCGGAGTCGACGTTGCCGAACCGGGCGAGGTAGAGGGCTCCGGCGAGTCCGGCGAGGGCCCCGCAGAAGGTGTAGGCGGCGAGGATCCGCTTGCGGACCGGGATGCCGGCCAGCCGTGCGGCCTCGGGGTTGGAGCCGAGCGCGTACAGCTCGCGTCCGCTGCCGAACTGCTTGAGGTAGTACGCCGTGGCGACGAGCACCGCGAGGGCGATCATGGCCAGCCAGGGCACGGCGGAGATGCCGCCGGAGCCGAAGTCGACGAAGCCGCCGGGCAGGTCGGCCGCGGTGATCTGCCGGGAGCCGACCCAGATGGAGTCGATGCCGCGGATGATGTAGAGGGTGCCGAGGGTGACGACGAGGGCGGGCACCTGGCCGAGGCTGACCAGCAGGCCGTTGAGGAGGCCGAAGCCGATGCCCAGCAGCACCGCGAGCAGCACCGCCACGACGGGGTTGCCGCCGCCCTGGAGGTAGGTGCCCGCGGCGAAGGCGCTGATGCCGAGGGTGGAGCCGACGGACAGGTCGACGTTGCGGGTGATGACGACCAGGGACTGGCCGGTGGCGACCAGGACCAGGATGGTCGCGTTCAGCAGCAGGTCCTTGATGCCCTGCTCGGACAGGAACTCGCTGTTGCCGGCCTGGGTGAGGGCGATCATCACCAGGAAGACCAGCAGGATGGCCAGTTCGCGCATCTTGAAGATGCGGTCCACCAGCCGGGTGGCGCCGGCCGTCGGCACGTCGGCCGCGGGGGCCTTCTCGGGTGCGGTGACCGTCATGCGGCGGCCCTCCCCGTGGCTGCGGCCATCACGGTCTCCTCGGTGGCGTCGGTGCGGGATATCTCGGCGGTCAGACGGCCCTCGTGCATCACCAGGACGCGGTCGGCCATGCCGAGGACCTCGGGCAGGTCGGAGGAGATCATCAGGACGGCCACGCCGTCGGCGGCGAGCTGCGAGAGAAGCCGGTGCACCTCGGCCTTGGTGCCGACGTCGATGCCGCGGGTGGGTTCGTCGACGATCAACACCTTGGGGCCGGTGGCCAGCCACTTGGCGAGGACGACCTTCTGCTGGTTGCCGCCGGACAGGGTGGCGACGGTGTCGGCGATGCGGGCGTACTTGACCTGGAGCTTGACCGCCCAGTCGAGGGAGCGGCTGCGCTCGGCGCCGCGGTCCATGAGCCCGGCCCTCACGGTCGTGCGCAGGCCGGTGAGGCCGATGTTGCGCTCGATGGACATGTCCATCACCAGGCCCTGGGCGCGGCGGTCCTCCGGGACGAGGGCGAGTCCGGCGGCCATCGCGGTGGAGGGGGCGCCGTTGACGAGCGGCTTGCCGTCGACCTCGACCTCCCCGGCGTCCCAGCGGTCGACGCCGAAGACGGCGCGGGCGACCTCGGTGCGTCCGGCGCCCACCAGTCCGGCCAGCGCGACGATCTCACCGCGCCGCACCTCGAAGGAGACGTCGGTGAAAACGCCCTCGCGGGTCAGCCTGCGCACGCTCAGGGCGGTCTCGCCCGGGGTGACCTCCTGCTTGGGGTACAGCTCGTCGAGGTCGCGGCCGACCATGCGGCGCACCAGGTCGTCCTCGGTCATGCCCTCCAGGGGCTCGCTGGCGATCCGGGCGCCGTCGCGCAGGGTGGTGACCCGCTTGCAGATGCGGAAGATCTCCTCCAGGCGGTGGGAGATGAACAGCACCGCGGCGCCCTGTTCGCGCAGGGTGCGCACCACGCCGAAGAGCCGGGCCACCTCGCTGCCGGTGAGGGCGGCGGTCGGCTCGTCCATGATCAGGACCCGGGCGTCGAAGGAGAGCGCCTTGGCGATCTCGACGATCTGCTGGTCCGCGATGGACAGGCCGCGTGCGGGCCGGTCGGGGTCCAACTCGACACCGAGGCGCAGCATCAGTGCGGCGGTGGCGGCATGGGTGGCCCTGTGGTCGATGCGGCCGAGGGCGCGGCGCGGCTGGCGGCCCATGAAGATGTTCTCGGCGATCGACAGATCGGGGAAGAGGGTGGGCTCCTGGTAGATCACGGCGATGCCGGCGTCGCGGGCGTCGCCGGGGCCGTGGAACACGACCGGTGCGCCGTCGAGCAGCACCTGGCCGGCGTCCGGCCGGTGCACTCCGGCCAGCGTCTTGATGAGGGTCGACTTTCCGGCGCCGTTCTCGCCGGCGAGGGCGTGCACCTCGCCGGGGAACAGCTCCAGGGAGACGTCCCTGAGCGCACGGACCGCGCCGAAGGACTTGGAGACGTCCCTGAGCGCCAGGACCGGGGCCGTACCCGTGTCGGACGGGTGGGTCATTGGGGGCTCCTCGACGACACCGGACGGGACGGCCCTCACGGCGTCGTGAAAGGTTTCAACTTGGTTGCCGGGGACGTTAGGCAGCGAGGGTATGGCACGTCAATGGGTCCGGGTCGAAAAACTTTCGATCTCCGAAGGTCACGGACGCGTCACGAACAGCCGGGGTGACGAGAAGGGTTGACACCCCTTCGCGGGGCTCATAACTTCGCGTTCTGAATCGTTTCATCCACGGTCGTGCGCACAGCGGACCACGACCCGATGCCACAGGAGTCCCGAAGTGACCGAGCTCGCCGCGGTAAAGGCCGCGCTCAAGACCCAGGCCGTCGAGACGCCGTCGTGGGCGTACGGCAACTCGGGCACCCGCTTCAAGGTGTTCGCCCAGCCCGGTGTCCCGCGCGACCCGTTCGAGAAGCTGGACGACGCGGCGAAGGTGCACGAGTTCACCGGCGCGGCCCCGACCGTGGCCCTGCACATCCCGTGGGACAGGGTCGAGGACTACGCCGCGCTGGCCGCGCACGCCGAGCAGCGGGGCGTACGGATCGGCGCGATCAATTCCAACACCTTCCAGGACGACGACTACAAGCTGGGCAGCATCTGCCACCCGGACGCGGCGGTGCGCAGGAAGGCCGTCGACCACCTGCTGGAGTGCGTCGACATCATGGACGCCACCGGGTCGCGCGACCTGAAGCTGTGGTTCGCCGACGGCACCAACTACCCCGGCCAGGACGACATCCGCTCCCGGCAGGACCGGCTGTCCGAGGGCCTGGCCGAGGTGTACGAGCGGCTCGGCGAGGGGCAGCGGATGCTGCTCGAGTACAAGCTCTTCGAGCCGGCGTTCTACTCGACGGACGTGCCGGACTGGGGCACGGCGTACGCGCACTGTCTGAAGCTGGGCGAGAAGGCGCAGGTGGTGGTCGACACGGGGCACCACGCGCCGGGCACGAACATCGAGTTCATCGTGGCGACGCTGCTGCGGGAGGGGAAGCTCGGCGGTTTCGACTTCAACTCGCGGTTCTACGCCGACGACGACCTGATGGTGGGTGCCGCCGACCCGTTCCAGCTGTTCCGCATCATGTACGAGGTGGTGCGTGGGGGCGGGTTCACCTCCGACGTGGCGTTCATGCTCGACCAGTGCCACAACATCGAGGCGAAGATCCCGGCGATCATCCGGTCGGTGATGAACGTGCAGGAGGCTACGGCGAAGGCGCTGCTGGTCGACGGTTCGGCGCTGGCTGCTGCGCAGGGCTCGGGGGATGTGCTGGAGGCCAACGCCGTGTTGATGGACGCGTACAACACGGACGTGCGTCCGATTCTTCGGGAGGTGCGGGAGGAGTCGGGGTTGGACCCCGAGCCCATGAAGGCGTATCGCTCCTGCGGGTGGGCGGAGAAGGTCGTCGCCGAGCGGGTCGGTGGGCAGCAGGCCGGGTGGGGGGCCTAGTCCGTAAGCGTCTGCCGGGTTTCTGTTGTTCGCGGGCTGCGGGCCGTTCGTGGCTGGTCGCGCAGTTCCCCGCGCCCCTTCCAGGGGCGCTGCTCCTCGCCCTCGTTGAAAAGGACTGCCAAACATGGGTATCCACCCCTCAGCCGCCGCCCTCCTCGCCCGTTCCCATCGGCTCGGTGGCGATCCGCGCAACACCAACTACGCCGGTGGCAACGCGTCCGCCAAGGGCACCGGGACCGATCCCGTCACCGGGGGTGAGGTGGAGCTGATGTGGGTCAAGGGGTCCGGCGGGGATCTCGGGACGCTCACCGAGGCGGGGCTCGCCGTGCTGCGGCTGGACCGGATGCGGGCGCTCAAGGGCGTCTACCCGGGCGTCGAGCGCGAGGACGAGATGGTCGCCGCCTTCGACTACTGCCTGCACGGCAAGGGCGGCGCCGCGCCCTCCATCGACACGGCGATGCACGGGTTGGTCGAGGCCGCCCACGTGGACCATCTGCACCCGGACTCCGGGATCGCGCTGGCCTGCGCGGCGGACGGCGAGAAGCTGACCGCCGAGTGCTTCGGCGACACCGTGGTGTGGGTGCCGTGGCGGCGGCCCGGTTTCCAGCTCGGGCTGGACATCGCGGCCGTCAAGGAGGCCAACCCGCGGGCGATCGGCTGTGTGCTCGGCGGGCACGGCATCACCGCGTGGGGCGACACCTCCGAGGAGTGCGAGCGCAACTCGCTGCACATCATCCGCACCGCCGAGGCCTTCCTCGCCGAGCGCGGCAGGGCCGAGCCGTTCGGTCCGGTGATCGACGGGTACGCGGCGCTGCCCGAGGCCGAGCGGCGGGAGCGGGCGGCGGCGCTGGCGCCGTACGTGCGCGGTCTGGCCTCTCAGGACCGGCCGCAGGTCGGGCACTTCACCGACGCGGACGTGGTGCTGGACTTCCTGGCGCGGGCGGAGCACCCGCGGCTCGCCGCGCTCGGCACCTCCTGCCCGGACCACTTCCTGCGCACGAAGGTGCGGCCACTGGTCCTGGACGTGGCGCCGACCGCGCCGCTGGACGAGGCGGTCGCCCGCCTCAAGGAGCTGCACGCGGCCTACCGCGAGGAGTACGCCGCCTACTACCAGCGGCACGCCGAGCCCGACTCCCCCGCCATGCGCGGCGCCGACCCGGCGATCGTGCTGGTCCCGGGCGTGGGCATGTTCAGCTTCGGCAAGGACAAGCAGACCGCGCGGGTGGCCGGCGAGTTCTACGTCAACGCGATCAACGTGATGCGCGGGGCCGAGGCGGTGTCGTCGTACGCGCCGATCGAGGAGTCGGAGAAGTTCCGCATCGAGTACTGGGCGCTGGAGGAGGCCAAGCTCCGGCGCATGCCGAAGCCGAAGCCGCTGGCCACCCGTGTCGCGCTCGTGACCGGCGCGGGCAGCGGGATCGGGAAGGCGATCGCGCGGCGGCTGGTGGACGAGGGCGCCTGCGTGGTCGTCGCCGACCTGAACGCCGAGAACGCGGCCGCCGTCGCCGAGGAGCTGGGCGGGGACGACAAGGCCGTCGCGGTGGGTGTCGACGTCACCTCCGAGGAGCAGATCGCCGCGGCGTTCGAGGCGGCCGTGCTCGCCTTCGGCGGGATCGACCTGGTGGTCAACAACGCGGGGATCTCCATCTCCAAGCCGCTGCTGGAGACCACGGCGAAGGACTGGGACCTCCAGCACGACATCATGGCCCGCGGCTCCTTCCTCGTCTCGCGCGAGGCGGCCCGCGTGATGACCGCGCAGGAGCTGGGCGGCGACATCGTCTACATCGCGTCGAAGAACGCCGTGTTCGCGGGCCCCAACAACATCGCCTACTCCGCCACCAAGGCCGACCAGGCCCACCAGGTGCGCCTGCTCGCCGCCGAGCTGGGTGAGCACGGCATCCGGGTCAACGGCGTCAACCCCGACGGTGTGGTGCGCGGTTCGGGCATCTTCGCGGGCGGCTGGGGCGCCCAGCGGGCGGCGGTGTACGGGGTGCCGGAGGAGAAGCTGGGCGAGTTCTACGCGCAGCGGACGCTGCTCAAGCGCGAGGTGCTGCCCGAGCACGTCGCGAACGCGGTGTTCGCGCTGACCGGCGGCGACCTGACCCACACCACCGGCCTGCACGTCCCGGTCGACGCCGGTGTCGCCGCCGCGTTCCTGCGATGAGCACCGCCATCGACGCCAGGGCGTACGCCGCGGTCGACCTCGGCGCGTCCAGCGGGCGTGTCATGGTCGGCCGCGTGGGCGCCGACCGGCTGGAGCTGACCGAGGCGCACCGCTTCCCCAACCGGCCCGTCCGCACGCCAGACGGGCTGCGCTGGGACGTCCTCGCGCTGTACGCCGGTGTGCTGGACGGTCTGCGGGCCGCCGGACCGGTGGACTCGGTCGGCGTGGACAGCTGGGCCGTCGACCACGGCCTGCTGGACGCGGACGGGGTGCTCCTGGGCAACCCCGTGCACTACCGCGACACCCGTACCGAGGGCGTCGCGGAGAAGGTGTGGGCCTCACTGCCCCCCGGGGAGCTGTACGCGGCGACGGGCTTGCAGTACGCGCCCTTCAACACCCTGTACCAGCTGGTCGCGGCGCGCGGCACGGCCCAGTTCGCGGCGGCCCGGCGGCTGTTGCTCATCCCCGACCTGCTGACCTACTGGCTGACCGGCGAGCAGGGCACGGAGCTGACCAACGCCTCCACCACCCAGCTGATCGACCCGCGTACCCGGGACTGGTCGCGGGAGGTCGCGGACCGGCTGGGGATCGACCTCGCCTTGTTCGCCCCGCTGCGGCGGCCCGGTGACCCGGCGGGGCGGCTGCGCCCGGAGGTGCTGGAGGAGACGGGGCTGACGGGACCCGTGCCGGTGACGGCGGTCGGTTCGCACGACACCGCCTCCGCGGTGGCCGCCGTACCCGCTTCGGGTGAGCGCTTCGCCTACATCTGCACCGGCACCTGGTCGCTGGCCGGACTCGAACTGACCGCTCCGGTACTGACGGAGGAGAGCCGGGCCGCCAACTTCACCAACGAACTCGGCCTGGACGGCACCGTCCGCTACCTGCGCAACATCATGGGTCTGTGGCTGCTCCAGGAGTGCGTACGGGCCTGGGGCGACCCCGATCTGGGTGAGCTGCTGCGCGCGGCGGCGCGCGTGCCGGCGCTGCGGTCGGTGGTGGACGCGGGTGACGCCGCGTTCCTGGCGCCGGGACGGATGCCGGAGCGGATCGCCGAGGCGTGCCGTGCCTCGGGGCAGCCGGTGCCCCGGACGCCCGCCGAGGTGACCCGGTGCATCCTCGACTCGCTGGCGCTGGCCCACCGCGCGGCCGTCGAACAGGCGCAGCGGCTCGCCGGGCATCCGGTCGACGTCGTGCACGTGGTCGGCGGCGGCACCCGCAACGCGCTGCTGTGCCAGCTGACCGCCGACGCCTGCGGGCTGCCGGTGGTGGCGGGGCCGACGGAGGCGGCAGCACTCGGCAACGTCCTGGTGCAGGCCCGCGCCCACGGGTTGGTCGGCGACCTGGCGGGAATGCGCGGGCTGCTGGTGCGCACCCAGTCGCTGACCCGGTACGAACCGCGCGGCGGCACCGCCCGCTGGCGGGCGGCCGCGGCCCGACTCGCCGACCGGTGAACCGGGGCTCCCGCGCGCCCGATCGGCCGACTAGTCTGCACTCATCATTCATCCGATGATCGAACACGAGGAGCCGCGATGCGTGTCGCACTGTTCCTGACCTGCGTCAACGACACGCTCTATCCGGACACCGGCCGCGCCGTGGTGAGGCTGCTCACCAGACTCGGCGTCGACGTCGATTTCCCGATGGCCCAGACGTGTTGCGGGCAGGCGCACTACAACACCGGCTACCGGCACGAGGCCGAGCCGCTCGCCCGGCACTTCGCCGACGTGTTCGCGGACTACGACGCCGTCGTGACGCCCTCGGGCTCGTGCGGCGCGATGGTGCGGGAACTGTATCCGCGCATGGGTGAGCGGGCGCGGGCGGAGGGGCGCGGGGACACGCTCGCCGCCGTGCTGGCGCCGGTGGTGCCGAAGACGTACGAGCTGACGGAGTTCCTCGTGGACGTGCTGGGGGTGATGGACGTGGGGGCGTACTACCCGCACACGGTGACGTACCACCCGACCTGCCACGGGCTGCGGAGCCTGGGCCTGGGCGAGAGGCCGCGGCGGCTGCTGGAGGCGGTGAAGGGGCTGGAGCTGGTGGAGCTGCCGGGCGCCGAGGAGTGCTGCGGGTTCGGCGGCACCTTCGCCGTGAAGAACTCCGACGTGTCGGCGGCGATGGGCGCGGACAAGGTGCGCAACGCGGAGTCGACCGGCGCGGACGTGTTGTGCGCGGCCGACAACTCCTGCCTGATGCACATCGGCGGGACGATGACGCGGCTGCGCACGGGCATGCGGCCGGTGCACCTCGCGGAGATCCTGGCGAGCACCGAGGAGGTGGCGGCCGGATGAGCGGGACCTTCGTGGGGATGCCGGCCTTCCCCCGGGCGGCGCGGGAGGCGGTGGGCAACACGACGCTGCGCGGCAATCTGCGCCACGCCACCCACACCATCCGCGAGAAGCGGGCTCGCGCGGTGGCGGAGCTGGACGACTGGGCGGCGCTGCGCGAGGCAGGGAAGCAGATCAAGGACCACACGCTGCGCCACCTCGACCGGTACCTGGTGCAGGTCGAGGAGGCGGTCACGGCCGCGGGCGGCACGGTGCACTGGGCCGCCGACGCCGACGAGGCCAACGCGATCGTCACCCGGCTGGTCCGGGAGACCGGCGAGTCGGAGGTCGTCAAGGTCAAGTCGATGGCGACGCAGGAGATCGGTCTGAACGAGGCCTTGGAGGCGGCGGGCATCCACGCCTACGAGACCGATCTCGCCGAGCTGATCGTGCAGTTGGGCAAGGACCGGCCCTCGCACATCCTGGTGCCGGCCATCCACCGCAACCGGGGCGAGATCCGCGACATCTTCCGCTCCGAGATGGGCGAGTGGGGCCGTCCGGCGCCCGAGGGTCTGACGGACACCCCCGCCGAACTCGCGGAGGCGGCCCGGCTGCACCTGCGGGAGAAGTTCCTGCGGGCGAAGGTCGGTGTCTCCGGCGCCAACTTCGTGGTCGCCGAGACCGGCACGCTGGTGGTCGTGGAGTCCGAGGGCAACGGGCGGATGTGCCTGACCCTGCCCGAGACGCTGATCTCGGTCGTCGGCATCGAGAAGATCGTGCCGAGGTGGCAGGACCTGGAGGTCTTCCTGCAGACCCTCCCCCGCTCCTCCACGGCCGAGCGCATGAACCCGTACACCTCCATGTGGACGGGCACCAGGGACGGCCGGGCCGGGGAAGGGGACGGCCCCAGCGCCTTCCACCTGGTCCTGCTGGACAACGGCCGTACCGACACCCTCGCCGACGAGGTCGGCCGCCAGGCGCTGCGCTGCATCCGCTGCTCGGCCTGCCTGAACGTGTGCCCGGTGTACGAGCGGGCCGGCGGCCACGCCTACGGCTCGGTGTACCCGGGCCCGATCGGGGCGATCCTCAGCCCGCAACTGCGGGGCACCGGCAGCGAGATCGACGCCTCGCTGCCGTACGCCTCCTCGCTGTGCGGTGCCTGCTACGAGGTGTGCCCGGTCGCCATCGACATCCCCGAGGTGCTGGTGCACCTGCGGGAGCGGGTGGTGCAGGGCGGTCCGGCCGTCCGGGGCGGCAACCGGGTCGTCCTGAAGCCCGCCAAGGGGCACGCCGCCGAGCGGGCGGCGATGCGGGCGGCGCAGTGGGCGTTCACGCACCCCGGCGCGCTCAGGACCGGGCAGCGGCTGGCCTCGCGCACCCGTCGGCTGCATCCGCGCACGCTGCCCGGTCCCGGCCGGGCGTGGAGCGGCAGCCGGGACCTCCCGGCGGTGCCCGCGGAGCCGTTCCGGGACTGGTGGCAGCGCATGCACGGCGGGAAGGGCGGAGCGAAGTGAGCAGCAGGGAGCGCATCCTGGGCCGGGTACGGCGCGCACTGGCGGACGTGCCGGACGACGCGAGGCCCTACGAGGAGGTCGTCGCCCGGAACTATCTGCGCGAGCACGGGCAGCGGTCCGTCGCGCAGACGGTGGACCTGCTCGCCGAGAACCTGGCGGACTACCGGGCGGTCGTGCACCGCGCGGACGAGGAGGAACTGCCGCTGCTCATCATGCGGTTGCTCGCCCAGCGCGGCCCCCGGTACGTACTGGTGCCGCCGGGCCTGCCGCCCGCGTGGATGTCGGCCGCCGATCCGACGCGCGTGCACGACCGCGCGGTGAGCACACCGCACGAGCTGGACCGGGTGGAGAGCGTCGTGACCGGCTGCGCCGTCGCCGTCGCCGAGACCGGCACGATCGTCCTGGACGGCTCCCCCGACCAGGGGCGGCGGCGCATCACCCTCGTCCCCGACCACCACATCTGTGTCGTGCGGGTCCCCGACCAGGTCGTGTCGTCGGTGCCCGAGGCGCTCGAACGGCTCGACCCGAAGCGGCCGTTGACGTGGATCTCCGGGCCCTCCGCGACCAGCGACATCGAGCTGGACCGCGTCGAGGGGGTGCACGGCCCGCGCACCCTGGAGGTGGTGCTGCTGAGCGGCTCGTAGCGCTGCCGGGGTGTCGCTGAGTACACCCCCGGATACGGGTTCTGCACCCAGTGTGGTCCGGCCGCACTCTCCGTAGCGTCTTCCACGAGGCACCGCACAGGGCGTGCCACACGGAAGGTGATCACGATGTTTCGCTCCGGCGCACGAGGCAATCACGACCCGGGCCCCGCCTCCGAGGCCCTCCGGCTGGTCAAGGTGACCCGGACGTACGGCTCGGCGGAGAACGCCGTGACCGCCCTGGACGGGGTGACGCTGAGCCTGGGGCGCGGCACGTTCACCGCGGTGATGGGGCCGTCCGGCTCGGGCAAGTCCACGCTGCTGCAGTGCGCGGCGGGTCTCGACCGGCCGGACGGCGGCATCGTGTGCGTGGACGGCAAGGAGCTGACGGGTGGCGGCGAGGCGGAGCTGACGAGGTTCCGGCGCGGCCGGGTCGGGTTCGTCTTCCAGCAGTACAACCTGCTGGAGACGCTGACCGTCGCGCAGAACACGGTGCTGCCGCTCAAGCTGGCCGGGCGTCGCGTCGACCGCGGGCGGGCGCGGGAGATCCTGACGTCGGTCGGTCTCGGGGACCGGCTCGGTCACCGTCCCGACCAGCTCTCCGGCGGTCAGCGGCAGCGGGTGGCGATCGCCCGGGCCCTCGTCACCGAACCGCGGGTGATCTTCGCGGACGAGCCGACGGGAGCGCTGGACACGCGCAGCGCCCGGCAGGTGCTGCTGCTGCTCCAGGAGGCGGTGCGGGTGCACGGGCGGACCGTGGTGATGGTGACGCACGACCCGGTCGCCGCCTCGTACGCCGACTCGGTGGTCTTCCTCGCCGACGGCCGGCTGGCGGGGCGGATGGACGCGCCGACCCCGGACGCGGTCGCGGAGCGCCTCGCGCACCTGGGCGACGACGTGCCGGCGGGGGTGTGAGCGATGTTCGTACTGGCTCTTCGGTCGATCCGGCGCCGTCCCGGACGGTTCCTGGCGACGCTGCTGTCCGCCTTCCTGGGGGCGGCGATCATCATGACGTTCAACTCGATGCACGACACGGCCGGGCAGGGCGGTGTCGACCCGGTCAGTTCGGAGACGCTGGGCACGGCGGCGGGGGTCGTCGGCGGGTACGGGACGCTGCTGGTGTTCTTCGCGGTGGCCTCGGCGCTGACGGTCAACGTGCGTCAGCGCACCGCCGAGCTGGAGCTGCTGCGCTGCTCGGGGGCGACCCCGGCGCAGCTCAGGCGGATGGTCGTGGGCGAGGCGGTGGCCGTGGCCGTGGTGGGCTCGGCACTGGCGATCGGCCCGGCGATGCTCGGCGGGCGGGTGCTGCTGGACCTGTTCCAGGACAGCGGCCAGGTGGCGCGGTCCGTGGACTACTCCTTCGGCCCCGTCGCGCTGCTGAGCGGCGTGGCCCTCACCCTGCCGGCGTCGGCGGGCGCCGCGTTCCTGGCGGTACGGCGTCTGACGCGGGGCCGCCGGGAGCGGGCCGGGGCGAAGCGGTTCCTGGCCTGGGCGGCGCTGGCCGTCGGGGCCGCCGGGGCCTGTTCCACCTTCCTGTTCTCCGCGACGGACGAGGCGCTGATGGCGGCGCCGGCCAACGGGGCCATCCTGCTGTCGGCCGGTTTCGCGCTGCTGTCGCCGCGGCTGCTGAAGGGCGTACTGAACCGGCTGCCGCTGAGCGGTGCGAGCGGCTGGCTGGCCGTGCGCAATCTGCGTGAGCGCACGGATCATCTGGCCGGGATCCTCGTGTCGTTGATCATGTTCACCGCCGTGTCGACGGCGACGCTCACCATGCAGGCCGTGGAGAGCGACGCGGTGAAGGCCTCCGGTCTGGTGAAGTCGGTCGACGCCAAGAACCTGGAGACGCTCAACCTCACGGTGGTCGGCATCATCGCGGTGTTCGTCTGCGTGATGCTGGTCAACTCGCTGTACGCGGCGACGACGTACCGCTCGCGGGAGTTCGGTCAGCAGCGGCTGGCGGGGGCGACGCCGGGGCAGGTGCTGGGCGTGGTGGCCGCCGAGGGCGTGATCCTCACGGTGACGGGGGTCTTCTTCGGCACGGTGGCCGCGCTGGCCGGTGTGGTGCCGTTCACGGTGGTCCGCACCGACGCGGTGCTGCCGGACCAGTTCCTCGGGGTGTGGCTCGCGATGGTGGCGGTCTCGGCGGCGGCGACGCTGGGGACGAGCCTGGGCACGGCCCGGCGGGTGCTGCGCACCCCCGCGGTGGGCGCGGTGACACTGGCCGCCTGAGCGGCACGGGAAGGGGGTGGGGGCGACCGCCGTGGCGGTCGCCCCCACCCCCTTCACCGCTGTTGGCCGGACGTCCGGCTAGTCGGCCTTGGCGTACTCCTTCGCCATGCCACCGGCGAAGTCGTACACGACGCACTGTCCGTCGCCGACGACCCAGGCGTCGTGGCCGGGCGAGCAGACGAAGACGTCGCCCGGTCCCACCTCGCTCTCGGTGCCGTCGTCCATGCGGACGTGCATGCGTCCCTCCACCACGTAGCAGTTGTGGTGGATCATGCAGCTGTCGGTGCCGGCGATCGGCGCCACGGACTCCGACCAGCGCCAGCCCGGTTCGAAGGTGGCGACGGCGAAGTCGAGTCCTTCCATGTGCACGGCCTCGATGTGCCCGCGGGGGAAATCGCGCCGCTCGTCCGGCTTGTCGAGCGTCTTTGCCTCCAGCATGACGCTCCTCCTTTCCCTGGCCCCACCTCTCTATCCTCCGCCTGTCAACTCGGCGGCGCCATCCGGGGGACGCGCGTGTCAGCGGGGCGCGCCGCACAGGGCGGCGAAGCGGGCGGCGTCCACGTTGCCCCCGGAGAGGATCACGCCTACGCGGCGGGGCAGGGCGTCGATCCGGCCGTTCAGAAGGGCGGCCAGCGGGGTGGCGCCGCTGGGTTCGAGGACGGTCTTCAGCCGTTCGAAGGCGAACCGCATCGCGTCCCGGATCTCGTCGTCGGAGACCACCACGATCCCGTCGAGCAGCCGCCGGTTGACGGAGAAGGTCAGCTCGCCCGGGGTCGGCAGGGCCTGGCCGTCGGCGATGGTGCGCGGGACCGGCACCGTGACCCGCCGGCCCGCGGCCAGGGAGCGCCTGGTGTCGTCGCCGGCCTCCGGCTCGACGCCGATCACCCGGGTGCCGGGGTGCAGGCCCTTGACCGCGGTGGCGCTCCCGGCGATCAGTCCGCCGCCGCCGACCGGTGCGACCAGGGCGTCCAGCTCTCCCGTCTCCTCGACCAGTTCGAGGGCTGCGGTGCCCTGGCCCGCGATGACGTGCGGGTGCTCGTAGGGCGGGATCAGGGTCAGTCCCCGGTCGGCGGCCAGGGCCTCGGCCAGGGCGACGCGGTCGCCGGTGTAGCGGTCGTAGGTGACGATCTCGGCGCCGTAGCCCGCGGTGGCGTCCCGTTTGGAGGGCGGCGCGTCATCGGGCATGACGATCACCGCGGTGGTGCCCAGTTCGCGGGCGGCCAGGGCGACCGCCTGGGCGTGGTTGCCCGAGGAGTAGGCGGCGATGCCCCGGGCGAGCTGCTCCGGGGTGAGGCGGGAGGCCGCGTTGTAGGCGCCGCGGAACTTGAAGGCGCCGACCCGCTGGAGGTTCTCGCACTTGAGGTGGACCTCGGCGCCGACGAGGGCGTCCAGGGTGCGCGAGCGCAGCACGGGGGTGCGGTGGGCGACGCCCTCGATGCGGGCGGCGGCGGAGCGGACGTCGTCGAGGGTGACCGGCGGGGTGGTGGTCGTCACGGGTGTCCTCAGGGGGTGTCGGCGGCCGGGCCAGGCAGGGCGCGGGCCTGGGAGAGGTAGTGGTAGGCGGAGGCGCGGGAGATGCCGAGCCGGGCGGCGACGTGCTCGACCGAGCGGCGTACGGCGAAGACGCCGCGCCCGTCGAGGTCGCGGAACAGTTCGAGCCGCCGCTCCCGGTCCAGCGCGGCCCAGCTGGTGTCCCGGCGCAGTGGGTGGGCGTCCACGATGGCGTCGACCACGGCGTCGATGTCGTCGCCGAAGGTGGTCGCCGGTACTTCGGGGGTGCGGGCGGTCCCGGCGAGGGCGCCGAGGAGGGCGTGGGCCCGGTCGACGGCGGTGACGTCCAGGTTGACGCACAGGGCGCCGAACACGGCGCCCGTGGAGTCGCGCAGCACCATGGTGGAGGACTTGAGCAGCGTGCCGTCGGCCGTGCAGGTGACGTAGTTCAGCTCGTCGCGGGCCTCGTCGCCGCGGGCCAGTACGCGCATGCCGATCTCGCTCATCGCCCCGCCCACCGTCCGCCCGGTCACCGACCCGGCGACGGCGACGACCGACCGCTCGGGGCGCCGGTAGTCGTGGAGCACCGCCTCGCAGACCGGTCCGAACGTGGCGGCGATCCCGTCGACGACGGGGCGCAGCGCGGCGAGCACGGCGTCGCGTTCGGCGTCCAGTGCCGGTTCACTCATCCGGATCTCCCGTCTGGGACTTCGAGGAGTTTCAGACTACACGTCCAACGTCTGGACAGGTAGTCCAATTCTCTTTCTCGCGCCGCCGCACCGGGGCTCCGCGCCGGAGTGCGCCTCCCCCTCCGGGGTGCGACCGCGGGAGCGCACGGCCCCGAACGGGTATGTCTCCCGCTGCCACGGGGCCGCCGGGTCCGGCACCCCCGCCCGGCACCGCGCACTGCCCGAGTCCCTCGTACGGAGGTCGCTCCCCATGCCCAAGGACGCCAAGTCCCCGAAGAAGCTGCGCGGCAACCGCGCCGCACTCACGCACAAGGTCGGGTACGCGCTGCGCCACCCCGAGCGCGTCGGCCCCTACGTCCGCCGGGCGGGCCGGGACGCGTGGCTGCGGCTCAAGCACCCCGACCACGTCGGCTACTACCGGGCGGTGATGGCTTCCGACACCCGGCGCGACCCGGAGGCCGCGGTCGGCAGCCGGACCCACGACCGCTGGCTGGCGCTCGGGCAGATGCAGTTCGACTACCTGATCGAGCACGGGCTGCGCCCCGGGCACCGCATGCTCGACATCGGCTGCGGCAACCTGCGCGGCGGCTGGCGCTTCATCGACCACCTCGACACGGGCCACTACTACGGCGTCGACATCTCGCCGGACATCCTGATCGCCGCCAAGAAGACGCTGGCCGAGCGCGGACTCCAGGCCAAGCTGCCCCACCTGACCCTGATCGGGGACCTCCGGCTGGAGTTCCTGCCCGACGGCCACTTCGACGTCGTCCACGCGCACAGCGTCTTCTCGCACTCGCCGCCGGACGTCGTCGACGAGTGCCTGGCGCACGTCGGGCGCGTCCTGACGAAGACCGGGTTCTTCGACTTCACCTTCGACCGGACGGAGGCGTCCGAGCACCAGGTGCTCCGCGAGGACTTCTACTACCGCACGGACACGCTGCTCACGCTGGCCGCCCGGCACAATCTGCACGCGCGGTTCATGGAGGACTGGGAGAAGCGGCCGCACGGCCAGTCCAAGATCCGGGTGAGCCGCTCGCCGCTGACCGTGTAGGGCTCCGGTCGCGCCCGCCCAGGGGCCGGACCGTTCGTCCGGCCCCTACGGGCGCGGGTTGACGCGCCGCCAGGCGGGCCGGGCGTCCGCACCCCGGCGGCCGGCCGCGGCGGCGCAGCGGGGGCAGACCCGGCGGACGGCGTCGGCGGCGCCGCCGGACTCGGGCAGCACGTCCGTCCAGCGGACCGCCGCGAACCGGGAGAGCCGCGAGCGGTGGAGGGACAGCCCGCACACGGTCTCGTTCCTGCCCTGCTCCCACGCGTGCACCTCACCGGCGGGCAGCCAGCGGTTGTCGTCCTCGTCCCACCAGCGGCCGGAGGCCGCCACGTCGTAGCGCCGAGTCCTGGCCATGGCTCCCGGGTGCCCCGGAGGGAGCGCGCCCACACGCGCGTACCTCCTCCTGTGTGATCACTCCGCAAGCCCTTCCCGTTTGGGGTGTTTTGTCTGCTTAGCATGCGGGGTCCGCGCATCGCCCCGCTGTACGAGAGGACACCAGATGGCGCCCACGGGCCGTCCCCGCGCACTGGCCGAGCACGCCTTCTCCCCGCACGACGCCGTGATGGGAGCCGCCGCCCGGCACCTCGGCCGCAGGCGCTTCCTCACCGTCACCGCGGCCGCCGCCGCGCTCGCCTTCTCCACCAACCTGCCGGCCCGCGGCGCGGTCGCCGCCCCCGAACGCGCCGCCCGGATCAGCAAGGACCCCTTCACCCTCGGCGTCGCCTCCGGCGATCCGCTGCCGGACTCGGTGCTGCTGTGGACCAGACTGGCGCCCGAACCGTTCCTGGAGGACGGCGGGATGGGCGCGGAGCGGGTCACGGTCGAATGGGAGGTGGCCCTGGACGAGCACTTCGCGGCCGTCCTGTTCCGGGGCACCGCCGACGCCCACGCCGAGTACAACCACAGCGTCCACGTCGACGTGAAGGGCCTGACGCCCGGGACCGTCTACTACTACCGCTTCCGCGCCGGTGCCTGGCTCAGCCCGGCGGGCCGCACCCGCACCGGGCCCGCGGCGGGCAGCACCACCTCGTCGCTGAAGCTCGCGGCGGTCGCCTGCCAGGCCTACATGGACGGCTACTACACCGTGCTCCGCCACGTCGCCCAGGACGACGTGGACGTGGTGTTCCACCTCGGCGACTACCTGTACGAGTACGCGGTGAACTCCGAGGGCGGTGAGCGCCGCTACACCGACGTCACCCTGCCCGACGTGTTCAACCGAGAGACGATGACCCTCGCGGACTACCGGCTGCGCTACTCGCTCTACAAGAGCGACGAGGACCTGCGGGCCGCGCACGCCGCGCACCCGTTCGTCGTCGCCTGGGACGACCACGAGACCGAGAACAACTACGCGGGCGACACCCCCGAGAACGACATCCCGCCCTCGGAGTTCCTGCTGCGCCGGGCCGCCGCCTACCGCGCGTACTGGGAGAACCAGCCGCTGCGCGCCGCCCAGCTGCCGCAGGGCCCGGACGCCCGGCTGTACCGCCGGCTGCACTGGGGCACGCTCGCCCAGTTCGACATCCTGGACACCCGCCAGTACCGCTCCGACCAGGCCTACGACGACCGGCCGCACGCTCCCGGGGCCGAGTCGGACGACCCGGCGCGCACCATCACCGGCGCCGAGCAGGAGCAGTGGCTGCTGGACGGCTGGAAGGGCTCGACCGCGCTGTGGAACGTGATGCCCCAGCAGGTGTGCTTCTCCCAGCGCAAGTTCGACGTGACCGCCGACGCCGCGCTCTCCATGGACGCCTGGGACGGCTACCGCGCCTCGCGCGACCGGGTGGTCGCCGGGGCGAAGGCCGCCGGGGTCGACAACTGGCTGATCCTCACCGGGGACGTGCACGTGGGCTACGCCCTCGACGTCAAGGAGGACTTCGACGACCCGGCGTCCGCCACCGTCGCCACCGAGGTCACCTGCACCTCGGTGGCCAGCGGCCGGGACGGCGTGGAGAAGCCCGCCAACTGGGACCTGTACATGCAGGCCAACCCGCACATGAAGTTCTACAACGGCAAGCGCGGTTACGTCCGGGCCGAACTCGGCCGCCAGGCCACCCACCTCGACTTCAGGACGGTCTCCGCCATCAGCACGCCCGGCGCCGCCGTGACCACGGCCGCGTCCTTCGTCACCGAGGCGGGTGAACCGGGCCTCAAGCCCGCCTGATCCGGGCCCGCCCGGCGGCAGGGCGTCCGCGTACTGCACATGGCACCCCCGGCGTCCCCCATAGCGCGAAACAGACCGGGGTCGGGCATCGCCGCCGCTCTGCGCGGCAAGGCCTGTGACTTCGCCGCAGGCGCACCGTGATCCACGGTCGCCCACCGAACACCGCTGTCTCGCACAGCGCCCGAAGGAGGCACATCGCATGGTCGGCAGACATGCCGCGCGCAGCCGCCGCGCAGCCCTCACCGCGCTCGGCGCCCTGGTCCTGACCGCACTCCCCGCGGCCGCGTCGGCCGCACCGCCCCCCGTTCCCGGGCCGCGGCCCGCCGTGGCCGAGGCGCCCGCCGCCACCGCGCCGGCGCGCATGCTGAGCGCGATGGAGCGCGACCTGAAGCTGGCGCCCGGCCAGGCGGCGACCCGACTGGTCAACGAGGCGGAGGCGGGCACCCGCGCGGGCATGCTGCGCAACACGCTGGGCGACCGCTTCGCCGGGGCCTGGGTGAGCGGCGCGACCTCCGCCGAGCTGACCGTGGCCACCACCGACGCCGCCGACACCGCGGCCATCGAGGCGCAGGGCGCCGAGGCGGCCGTCGTCGGCAGGAACCTCGCCGAGCTGCGCGCGGTCAAGGAGAAGCTGGACGCGGCCGCGGTCCGCACCCGGACCCGGCAGACGCCGGTCTGGTCCGTCGACGTGCGGGCCAACCGGGTGACGGTGCAGGCCACCAGCCAGTCGGCCGCGGCCGCCTTCGTCGAGGCCGCCGGTGTGCCCGCCGAGGACGTGGGCGTCCGCGTCTCGCCGGACCAGCCGCGCGTGCTGGCTGACCTGGTCGGCGGCGACGCCTACTACATCAACGACCAGGCCCGCTGCTCCATCGGGTTCTCCGTCACCAAGGACGACCAGCAGGGCTTCGCCACGGCCGGGCACTGCGGCGACCCGGGCGCCACCACCACCGGGTCCAACGAGGCCGACCAGGGCACCTTCCAGGCCTCCACGTTCCCGGGCAAGGACATGGCCTGGGTGGGCGTCAACTCCGAATGGACCGCGACGCCGGACGTCAAGGCGCAGGACGGCGAGAAGATCCAGGTCGCCGGGTCGGTGGAGGCGCTGGTGGGCGCGTCGGTGTGCCGCTCCGGCTCGACCACCGGATGGCACTGCGGCACGATCCAGCAGCACGACACGAGTGTCACCTACCCGGAGGGCACCGTGAACGGGCTGACCGAGACGACGGTGTGCGCCGAACCCGGCGACTCCGGCGGCCCCTTCGTCTCCGGCACGCAGGCCCAGGGCACCACGTCCGGCGGCTCCGGCGACTGCACCAACGGCGGGACCACCTTCTACCAGCCGGTCAATCCGCTGCTCAGCGACTTCGGCCTCACCCTGAAGACCACCTCCGCCGCGACCGAGACGCCCGCGCCGCAGGACAACGCGGCGGCGGACGCCTGGGCAGCGGGCCGGGTCTACGAGGTCGGCACCACCGTGTCCTTCGACGGTGTGCGGTACCGGTGCCTGCAGGGGCACCAGGCGCAGGGCGCCGGGTCACCGGCGAGCACGCCGGCCCTGTGGCAGCGGGTCTGACGGACCGTACGCCCGGCGCGGGGTCGCTCGACGCGGCCCCGCGCCGGCCCGTGTACCGGCGCGCTATCCCTCGGCGAGGAGCGCGTACGCCGTGGCGATGAACGGGTCCCGGGCACGGAACCGCCGGGTGCACACGGCGGCCAGGGCGGTGTCGGTGTCGGGCCGGAAGCCCAGGAACGCCTGCTGCCCCAGGGTGGCGCCGCTGTGGAAGTACAGGGGCCCGCCGTCCGTGGGATGCCGGAACCAGCCCACCGTGTGCACGTGCCGGTGCCCCCACCCCCGGCGCAGCACCGGCACCCGCACCGCCCGCAGCGCGCCGGCCGCCGGTGAGCGGGCCGGGTCGAGGTGGGCCTCCAGGAAGGTGAGCAGGTCGCCGGGGGTGGACCGGACGGCTCCGGCCGCCTGGAAGCCGCCCGCGTCGAAGGGCGGGACGGGGGTGCGGCCGTCCTTGCGGTGTCCCACGGCGTCGGTCTCGGGGCCCTGGGCCCGCAGGGCCGTTCCGCTGAGGCCGAGGGCGGGCAGGACCTGGCCGGTGATCAGGTCCTCCCACGCCGTGCCGGTGGTCGCGGCGATCGCGTGACCGAGGACGGAGACGCCGTAGTTGGAGTAGTGCCAGCGGGTTCCGGGGCGGTGCTTCGGCTCGTGGCGCAGGAAGGTGCCGGTCAGCCGGTCGGCGGGGTAGCGGGCGTAGGGGTTGGTGCGCCAGGCGGGCAGGCCCCGGCGCACGAAGCCGGGCGGCAGGGCGGGCAGCCCCGCGGTATGGGTGATCAGGTGCGCCAGCGTCACGGGGTGCGGGCCGACGGTCCGGCCGGGGTCCAGGCAGGTGGCCGCCGCCTCGCCGCCGGTGAGCACGCCGCGCCGGATCAGACGCGTGAGCAGCAGCGCGGTGAACGTCTTGGACGCCGACCCGATCTCGTAGCGCAGCGCCTCGCGGGGGACGCCGGGCGGCGGGGCGGTGCCGCCGCCGTACAGGGTGCGTCGGCCGCGCCGGGAGACGGCGAAGACGACATCGGGTGCGTCGGCGGCGTCCACGGCCTCGGCCAGCCGCTCGCGCAGCGCCGCCGCGTCGGCACCGTCGGCCGGTGCGGGCTCCGACGGGGCGTACTCCACGGACTCCTCGGTGGCGGGTTCGCCCGGCCAGGGCGTGCGGCGGCCCGTCACGACGCGGAGTGCGCCAGCTCGGTGAGGGCGCGGGAGGTGGCCAGCAGGGAGGCGAAGGCGGCGACCAGCGTCGGGTGGTAGACCACGTCGAAGACCGTGTCGGGGTCGCCCTCGGGCATCGTGCGTACGGCGGGCATGGCGCCGTCGGGCTGCTGCGCGGCCGCGAAGCCCTGCCAGGCGGCCTCGTCGAGGGTGGGCCGGGGCAGGCAGGCGTCCACGACGAGGAGTTCGCCGAGCAGGTCCCAGCGTTGGAGGTCCAGCCAGTCGTCGATCCACACCGGGAGCCAGGTGGCGAGGTAGTCGGCGACGTCGGGCGGCAGGCCGCCGGGGTTCTCGCCCCAGTCGGTGAGGTGGAAGACGGTGTGGGTGACGTCGTAGGCGGTGTGGCCCTCGACCGTCCACGGCTCGGGGGTGCCCGCCAGCCAGGTGGCGGCGACCAGGTCGGCCTCGGGCGGTCGGGCGGGCAGGCCGAAGCGGCGCTGGAAGGCGGACAGGCCCAGGCGCCGGGTCGGGGTCACCGGGAACCGCGACCAGCTGTCCAGCCGGTGGTTGAGGACCGTGGCGCGTTCGATCTCGGGCTGGCTGTAGCCCAGCTCCTTGAACGGCAGGTACACCTCGAAGGGGACGGGCGAGAAGGGCTCGACGCGCTGGCCGCGCACCAGCATGCTGCCGCCGTCCAGGGTCTCGCGCCAGGTGTGGTCGAGCAGTTGGCGCGCGAGCTGGGACTGGCGGGATCCTGCGACGCCCTCGCGGAAGAGCACCGTGCAGATGAGGGCGAGTTCGCCGATCGGCTTGAAGCGTTCCAGGAATCCGATCTCGGGGTCCACGTCCGGTTCGAGGCGGAAGCCGTCCCGGTGGGCCCACAGCCACTCCAGGGCACCGGCTCCGACGCGGTGGATCAGGCGGGTGTCCGTCATCCCGGCGCTCCTTGTCCGGCGTGTCGCGCCACGTCTCGCGCCGCCTGCCGCACGTGCGGCGGGCGCGCGGTGGCCGCCGTGGCGAGTGCCGCCGCGAACGCGGCCATCAGGGTGGAGTGGTAGCAGTCGGCGAAGTCGTAGGGGTCCGGTCCCGGGTCCGGTCCGGCGGCGTCCTGGGCGGCACCTTCCTCGGGGATCGCGCCGGAGGCGGCCTGGGCGGCGGCGACCCGCTGCCAGGCGTCCTCCATGACGGCCGGTTCCGGCGGGCGCGGCAGGCTCGCCGCGACGGCGAGCAGTTCGCAGCTCAGGTCCCACATCCGGGCGTCCAGGCAGGTGTCGAGCCAGGGCGGCAGCCAGTGCAGGAGGTAGTCCGCCAGGTCCGCCGGCACGCCCTGGGCCGTCCGTCCCCAGTCGGTGAGGTGGAAGACGACGTGGGTGAGCGCGTAACCGGCCGCGCGTTCGAAGGTCCACGGTTCCGGCAGGCCGCCCAGCCAGGTGCGGCCCAGCGCCTGCGGCACGTCCCCGTGCGGGTCGATGCCGCTGCGCCGCTCGGCCTCCAGCACGCCGAGGCGGCGGGTGGGGTACTGCTCGGTGAGCCGCCAGCCGCGGGTGCGGGTAAGCACCGCGGCGGACGCCTCGTAGCCGGGGTGTCGCAGTCCGGCCGAGGCGAAGGCCGCGTAGACCTCCAGCGGGTAGGTGGCGAAGGGCTCCAGCGACTGCATGAGCGGGAAGAGTTCGCCCCGGTGGGTCTGCTGCCAGGCGAAGTCCAGCAGTTCGGACACGCGGGTGTGCAGCGGGTCCCCGGGCGGGGTGCAGCGGGAGACGGAGGCGCAGACCTGGGTGAGTTCGCCCAGGGGCTTCCAGGTCCGGTTGACCTGGCCGTCGGCCGCCAGCGCGTCGTCGCCGAGCGCGAAGCGGTCGCGGTGGGTCCACACCCACTCCAGTGCGGCCGCCTCGACGTCGCGGACGCTCACAGCAGCACTCCGGCCGGCATCAGCCGCGCCGCCTCCAGTTGCAGGGCCACCCGCGGGTCGGAACCGCCCATCAGGCGTACGAAGTCCAGTCCGGCCTCCAGGCCAAGGGTGTCCGGCACCCCGTCCAGGAGGGTGAGCCAGCGTCCGGCTCCGGCCGCCTGCTGCCAGTCGCGGCGGCGCACCGCCCGTACGAATCCGCGAGCCACGTCCACCGGACGGCCGCGGGCCACGCGGGTCACGGCGCACTCCTCGCCGGGCAGCGCGAGCGGGGCGAGGACGGCGAGCTGGTGGGTCAGGAACTGCCAGCCGGCGCCGTCGAGCCAGCGGGCGTCGGGTTCGGCGTCCGGCCCGTCGGCGGGCGGCGCGGTCAGGGGTTGTTCGGTCCGGCGCAGGGCGCGGGTCATGGCCCAGTGGCTCCACACGACGGTGGGTGCCGCGTCGTCGCGCGGCGGATGGGCCGCCACGGCGTCCTTGAACACGGCCAGTTGCGCGGGGTCGGGCGGGACGCGCAGCAGGACGCTGGGCAACAGGGTGTCGGCGCCCAGGACGCGTACGGCCGCGCGGGCGACGCCCTCACCGGCGCCGCCTCCCGTCAGGGTGCTCCCCGCTCGCACGTGGTCTCCGCTCCGAAGAGCGGAGACCACGTCGGAAGCGAGGTCAAGCACCGTTCCCTGCAGGAGGGCCGATGTGCTCGACTGCTCCATCAGATTCTCCCGTCGGTCCGTCAGCCCTTCTTCGGGCGCGGGGTCGGCGGCGAGAGCAGGAGGCTGGTGCCTCCGGACTGCAGGGCGAGCGCGGCGCACTCGCGGCTGTCGCGGAAGACTCCGTCGGGCTCGGCGGGGTCGAGTGCCGCGTCGATGTCGATGTTCTCGGTGTAGGTGACTTCCTCGAGCACCTTGTCCTTGGAAGGCATTTCACCATCTCCCTCTGGTAGCCAAATGGCCTTCACAACCAAGGGTGTCCGGTAAGTCCCAGAACATGCCTTTCTTCACAAAATTCTCGGAAGGTAACTCGTTCAACAAAACTCACACGCGCCGCAGGCGCCACACGTGGTCCTCGCGGAAACCCTCGACACCGTCGGGCGAGACGCTCGGCCGACGAGCGGTCCGGCGGGTCTCGACGTCCCACTCCCCCTCGGGCAGGGCGAGTTCGGCGAGGACACCGTCCAGGGTGGGGAAGACGGCGTCGAACGGCGGTTCGGTCTGCCAGGAGGGCCAGCCGGCGTGCAGGACGAGCAGCAGGGTGCCGCCCGGCGCCACGGCCCGTGCGGCGGCCCGCAGCACCGCCTGCTGGTCGAGCTCGACCGGGGACTGCAGGTAGTGGGCGCTCACCAGGTCGAAGGTGCCCTCGGGGAACGAGGGTCCCAGCTCGTGGCGTTCCCAGGCGACGCGGTCGCCGACCCCGGCCTCGGCGGCGTGCCCGGCGGCGCGTTCGAGGGCGGTGGCGGAGATGTCGACGCCGGTGACCCGCCAGCCGCGCGAGGCGAGCCACACGGCGTCCGCCCCTTCGCCGCAGCCGAGGTCGAGCGCGCTACCGGGCGCGAGGTCGCCCGCTTCCTGGACCAGCAGTTCGTTGGGGCGGCCGCTCCACACGCGGCCGGTGTCGCGGTAGCGGGCTTCCCAGAACTCCGCGGCGGGAGCCGGCGCGGGGGTGTCGGTCATGGTGCCTCCTGGGGCGGGCGCGGTCATCTGCTCGGCGGGGCGCGCGAGAACCACGCGCCCCGAGTGCAGGCTGCCCCGTCCGGTCAGGAGGCGCAAAGATGTTTGCCGGATCGGCAAAACCGGCGTGGACGGGTGCCTTCGTCAGCTCGTCAGCGCCTCCGCCCCGCCCTCGGAGCCGTCGGTGCGCACCCACACCGCCCGGCGCGGGAAGGGGATCTCGACGCCCGCGTCGTCCAGCGCCTCCTTGACCCGGCGGCGCAGCTCGCGGGTGACACCCCACTGCTGGAGCGGCGCTGTCTTGACGGCGAGGCGCACCAGCACTCCCTCGGCGTCCAGGGACTGCACGCCCCACACCGCGGGGTCCTCCAGCAGGACGTCCGCGAAGTCGGGCTCCTCGCGCAGCGCGCGGCCGGTGTCCTCCAGCACGCGGTAGACGGTGTCCAGGTCGGCGTCGTGGGCCACGGCGACGTCCAGGACGGCACGGGCCCATTCCTGGCTGTCGTTGCGGACCCGCAGGATCTCGCCGTTGCGGATGTGCCACAGGCCGCCGTTGAGGTCGCGCACATGGGTCAGGCGCAGGCCGACGTGCTCCACCTCGCCGACCGCCTCGCCGAGGTCGACCGAGTCGCCGACGCCGTACTGGTCCTCGACCATGATGAGCAGCCCGGACAGGTAGTCCGCGACCAGGCTCTGGGCGCCGAAGCCGATGGCCAGGCCGACCACTCCGGCGCTGGCCAGCAGCGGGCCGAGGGCGATGCCGACCTGGTCGAGCACCATGGCCACGCCCACCATGAACAGCACGATGGTGACGGCGCTGCTGAGCACCGAGCCGATGGTGCGGGCCCGTTGCTCGCGGCGCTGCCGCGCCCGGGACCGGTCGCGGTGCAGGACGGCGGCGCCGCGGGCCGGCCGGCGCGGGCGGCTGCGCTCGGCCTCGCCCGCCGACGGTTCCAGGACCCGCTGGACGACCCGGGTGATGGCCCGCTTCGCCACCGCGCGCAGCACCAGCAGGATCACCACGATGAGCGCGATGCGCAGCGGTATCCCGATCAGTGCCGCGGTGTGGTCGCCGAACCAGTCCGTCCACGAGGCCGCCAGCTGCGGGTCCGTGGCCGGTTCGGGGGGCGGGGAGGTGTACGACATCGGCTCGGCTGCTCCGTTCCTCGGGGACGACGTGTCTGCCGTCGGGGCCGCCTACCCGCGGACCGGGCGAACATGACGGCTTTCACCGGCGCCCGGCTGGGCACCCGCCGGGAGTCGTACAGCGGAAGGGGCCCGCGGCGTGGTTACCGTTGCCGTCCTGCTACTGCCCGGTCTGGGGCTGCTGTTGTTCGCCATGACGTGTCTGGAGGACCGGCTGTTCCGGGATCCGGCGCCGCCCCGGCACGCCCGGCGCCGCCATCTGCGTCTCCTCCCGGGCGGCGCGAGCGGCGGGGACCGCGGCGCCGAGCGGGACGCCGCCTGAGGCCGCGAACCCGCGCGCCGACACGTGCGTGCGCGGACCCCGCCGTGCGGGTGTCCGCCCCGCCGGGCGATGCTGTCCCGGACAGGACACACGCGGCGCGGGCGAGGAGAGCGGATGGACGCCGGGGAACAGCACGACGCGGACGACGAGTTCGTCCGGTTCTGGCAGGAGCGCCGGGTGTGCTTCCTGTCGACGGCGCGGGCCGACGGGACGCCCCACCTGGTCCCGGTCGGCGTGACGTACGACCACGCCACCCGCACGGCGCGGGTCATCACCAGTCGGGACACCACGAAGGCGCGCAACGTGCGGCGGGCCGCCGGAGCGGTCGTCGCCGTGGGCCAGGTCGACGGCAGGCGCTGGTCCACGCTGGAGGGCGTGGCGACCGTGCGGGACGACGCCGGGACGGTCCGCGACGCGGAGACCCGCTACGCCGCCCGCTACCGCCAGCCCCGGGCCAACCCGGAGCGGGTCGTCATCGAGATCGCCGTACGGCGCTTCCTCGGCACGGTGCGCCCGCTCGCGCGGCGTCCGCAGGCCTGATGCCGTCCTCGGCGGGGCGGGTCACCCCCGCCCCGCCCGGTCCCGGTGCCCCAGTCGCCCGGGCCACCAGGCGACGGCGCCGAGGTCGCGGGCGAGCGCCGGGACCAGCAGGGAGCGCACCACCAGCGTGTCCAGCAGGACGCCGAAGGCCACGATGAAGGCGATCTGCACCAGGAACGCGAGCGGGATCACGCCGAGCGCGGCGAAGGTGGCGGCGAGGACGACCCCCGCCGAGGTGATGACGCCGCCGGTGGCGGTCAGCCCGCGCAGGATGCCCTCGCGCACCCCGTGGTGCAGCGCCTCCTGCCGGACCCGGGACATCAGGAAGATGTTGTAGTCCACTCCGAGGGCGACCAGGAAGACGAAGCCGTAGAGCGGGACGGAGGCGTCCGTGCCGCTGAAGCCGAACACATGGGTGAAGACCAGCGCCGAGACGCCCAGGGTGGCCACGAAGTTCAGCGCCACCGTCGCCACCAGCAGCACCGGCATCAGCAGCGAGCGCAGCAGGGCGATCAGGATGACCAGGATGATGACGAGGACCACGGGCACGATCAGCGTCCGGTCGTGCTCGGCGGTGCGCTGGGTGTCGTACTGCTGGGCGGTGTAGCCCCCGACGAGGGCGTCCGCGCCGGGGACGTCGTGCACGGCCGTCCTGAGCCGGGCCACCGCGCTCTTGGCGGCGTCGCTGTCGGCCGGTGCCCGGAGCGTCGCGTCGACGCGCACGCGCCCGTCGACCACCTTGGGTTCGCCGCCGCCGGGACGGCCCGACGCGGTGACCGGGGCCGCGGAGGCGACGCCGGGGGTGTCGCGGGCGGCCGCGAGGACCGGGTCCAGCCGGTCGGCCTCGGCGATGATCACGGCGGGGTTGCCCGAACCGCCGGGGAAGTGCCGTGCCAGCGTCTGCTGCGCGGCGACCGACGGGGTGTCGTTCACGAAGATCTCGTCCAGCGGCACTCCCTTGGAGGTCAGCGTCGGTGCGAAGGCGGCGCAGGCGAGCAGCGCGGCCAGCGAGATCGCCCAGATGCGGCGCGGTGCCCGGTCCACCAGTTCCGCCACCCGGTGCCACAGCCGGTGCCCGGCCTGCGGGTCACCGGCCCGTACGGGCCTGGCCGGCCAGTAGGCGGCGCGGCCGAGCAGGACGAGGACGGCCGGCAGGAAGGTGAGCGTGCTCAGGACGGCGCAGACGATGCCGATGGCGCCGACGGGTCCGAGCGCGCGGTTGTTGGTCAGGTCGCTGAGCAGCAGCGCCAGCAGCGCGAGGGCGACGGTCGCCGCGCTGGCCACCACGGCTCCCCAGGAGGCCCGCAGGGCGGCGCGCACGGCGGCGAAGCGGTCCGGGTGCCGGGCCAGTTCCTCGCGGAAGCGGGCGGTGAGCAGCAGGGCGTAGTCGGTGGCGGCGCCGATGACCAGGATGGAGAGGATGCCCTGCACCTGCCCGTCGACGCGTACGGCGTCCCGCTCCGCGAGCGCGTAGACGATGGCGCAGGCCAGGCCCAGGGCGAAGACCGCGCCGAGGATGATGACCAGGGGCAGCAGGACGCTGCGGTAGACCAGCAGCAGGATCACCAGGACGGTGATCAGCGCTACTGCGAGGAGCAGTCCGTCGATGCCCGAGAAGGCGTCGGAGAGGTCGGCCTGGGAGGCCGCCGGACCGGCCAGCTGGGCCTGCGTGCCCGGCACCCGCCCGGCCGCGTCGCCGATCCGCTCCAGGACACCGGGCAGCGCGTCGCCGAGGTCGGGCTCGACCTGGACGACGGCCTGGAGGGCCTCGCCGTCGTCGGAGGGCAGCGCGGGCGACGCCTGCCCCACGACCCCGGGCTCACCCTCCAGGGAGGCGACGGAGCGGGTGGCCCCGGCCCGGTGGCCGGTGACGGAGCCGCCGCCGTCGGCGGTCCACACGACGATCACCGGGAGCGTCTCGTCCTGCTGGAAGGCCTTCTGGGCGTCGACGACCCGGGTGGACTCCGCGCTGCGGGGCAGGAAGGCGGCCTGGTCGTTGGTGGCGACCTCGCCGAGCTTTCCGGCGTACGGGCCGAGCGCTCCGCCGATGCCGAGCCAGACCAGGAGCAGGACGGCGGGGACGAGCCAACGGGCCCGTCGGGAGGGGATGGACATCGGTGTCGGGTCTCCAGGTCTGCGGGGCGACGGGAAGTGGCTCGATCATAAACAATCTCAATGATTGAATTACTTCGGCCCGTCATGACACACCGCGTGTGCCCCCGGTCACTCCTCCGTATGCGGGAGCGCCCGGGCGCTCAGCGCTCGTCCGACCGGACGAGGCCCAGTTCCGCGTTCATCGCCGTGAGGAAGCGGACCACGACCGCCAGTTCCTCGTCGTCGAAGCGCGCGCGGGCGGCGGCGGCCGCCTCCGCCAGCGGGAGGAAGTACGTCCTGGCCGCTTCGCGGGCCTCGGGGACGTAGCGCAGGTGCACGACCCGGCGGTCGGCGCTCTCCCGGACGCGGCGCACGTGCCCCGCGCGCTCCAGCCGGTCCACGCAGGCCGTCACCGCCCCCGAGGTCAGCCCCAGGTGCTCGCGCAGCCGCCCCGGTGTCATCGGCTCGCGCGCGTCCAGGATCGCGGCGAGCGCCTGGACGTCGGTGGCGTGCAGGCCGTGGCCGCCGGCGAACCCGTGCACGAGGCGGTTGATCTCGCCGTTCATCCGCCGCAGTTGCGCGGCGAGGACGTGCAGGTCGCTCGCCTCGGGGCCGGGACCGGTCCCCCGCTCGTGCGCGTGCTGTCCGCGCTGGTTCGCTGTCGCCACGTGATCAGCGTATAGAAGGGTCGACCTGGGCCGGGGCGCGTCCGGCGCGGCCCGTTCCGGGGAAGGGGTCACGGAGACGGCAGTCCCGCGAGCGACGGAGGCACATGAGCCAGGCGGACGAAGGACCCGGCCGAACGGGCGGCGCGGGCGGCACGGCGGGCGTGCGCTGCCTGGTCACCGGCGCGACGGGATACGTCGGGGGCCGTCTCGTGCCCGAACTGCTGGACGCCGGACACCGGGTGCGGTGTCTGGCCCGCTCCCCGCACAAGCTGCGCGACCATCCGTGGGCGGCAAGGGCCGAGGTGGTGCGCGGGGACGTGACCGACGCCGACTCGGTGGCGCGGGCGATGGAGGGCGTCGACGTCGCCTACTACCTGGTGCACGCGCTCGGCACCGGCGACGACTTCGAGACGACCGACCGGCGGGCGGCACGCACCTTCGCCGAACGGGCCCGGGCGGCCGGCGTGCGGCGCATCGTCTACCTGGGCGGCCTGACCCCGGCCGGGGTGCCGGAGGGGGAACTGTCGCCGCACCTGCGTTCCCGCGCCGAGGTCGGCCGCATCCTGCTGGCCTCCGGCGTGCCCACGACCGTGCTGCGCGCGGCGGTCGTCATCGGCTCCGGGTCGGCCTCCTTCGAGATGCTGCGCTACCTCACCGAGCGGCTGCCGGTGATGGTCACGCCCAGCTGGGTCCACACCCGCATCCAGCCGGTCGCCGTCCGGGACGTGCTGCGCGCCCTGGTCGGCAGCGCGACCATGCCCAAGGAGGTCTCCCGGGCGTTCGACATCGGCGGTCCGGACATCCTCACCTACCGGGACATGATGGTGCGCTACGCCGAGGTCGCCGAGCTGCCCAAGCGGCTGATCCTGCCGGTGCCGATGCTGTCCCCCGGGCTGTCCAGCCACTGGGTCGGGCTGGTCACACCGGTCCCGGCGGCCATCGCGCGCCCGCTCACCGAGTCGCTGCGGCACGAGGTGGTGTGCGGCGAGAACGACATCGTCCGGTACGTCCCACCGCCGCCGGGCTACCCGCTCGGCTTCGACGACGCGCTGCGGCTGGCCCTGCAACGGGTCCGCGAGGCCCGGGTCACCACCCGCTGGTCGTCCGCGTCCGTGCCGGGCGCGCCCAGCGACCCGCTGCCCACCGACCCGGACTGGGCCGGCGGCAGCCTCTACACCGACGACCGCGCGCTGACGGTCGACGCGCCGCCCGAGGCGCTGTGGCGGGTCATCGAGGGCATCGGCGGCGACAACGGCTGGTACTCCTTCCCGTTGGCCTGGGCGGTACGGGGCTGGCTCGACCGGCTGGTCGGCGGGGTGGGCCTGCGCCGGGGGCGGCGGGACGCCGCGCGGCTGCGGGTCGGGGACTCGCTGGACTTCTGGCGGGTGGAGGAGATCGTCCCCGGGCGGCTGCTGCGGCTGCGCGCCGAGATGCGGCTGCCGGGGCTCGCCTGGCTGGAGATGTACGCCGGGACCGACGACGCTGGGCGGACGCGCTACCGGCAGCGGGCGCTGTTCCATCCGCACGGGCTGGGGGGCCAGGCGTACTGGTGGAGCGTGTCGCCCTTCCACGCCGTGGTCTTCGGCGGCATGGCCCGCAACATCGCCCGCGCCGCCGCCCGCGCTCCCCGGCCCCCGGACCAGGGGCGCGACGGCTCGGGCTCCTGAGGCCGGTGCAGTGGGCCGGAGGCGGACCGGCCTTCAGGTGCGGGGGCCGTCCGGGCGGGAGGTGTGGTCCGGGTGGTTCCGGGTCCGGCGGACCTCCTTCAGCTCCGCCTCGTACAGGTGGCGGCGGCCCTCGGCCAGGCGCGCCACCGCCTCCCGCTCCAGGTCCCGGAACGGCTGGTAGTACGTCCGGTCGTAGGCGTCGAGGATCTGGAACGTCCAGTGGCCGGGGATGACGTTGCGGCCCAGGATCTCGGTGCGCACGCGTTCCGCCCACTCCGGGTGCCCCGCGGCGCGCAGCAGTTCGACCGCGCGGTCGAGTTCGAAGTCCGCGGAGCCGGTGTGCTGGTGGAAGGCGAACAGGTGGCCGCGGGCGCACTCGGTCGTCTCCAGCGCCTTGGACAGGGACCCCAGGGCCTCGACCGTCTCGTCGCTGACGCCCTCGGGGCGCCGGTGCGGGTCGTCGTCATCCATGGCGTGCCAGCGGGTCGTGGCCCCAGTTCATGAGCGAGTGCCGCCACCGGGTGTCCTCGACGTCGCCCGACGGGCGCTGGGCCAGGTGCCGGCGGACGTAGCCGACGACCTTGCGCATGTGCTCGTAGTCGTCGTCCGAGAGGTCGCCCTTGTTCTTGTGCAGGATCTCGACGATCCGGCGGCCGGACGCGTGCCCGACGGACTCGCCCCCGTCCTGGTGGTGGCCGGCGTCCCGCGACGCGTCGGTGTCGAGCCACCGGTCCAGTTCGGCCGGTGTCATGTTCACCAGTTCACGGAAGGCGTCCCGGGTCTCGTCCTGTTCGTCGCCGTCCATGACACCTCACTTCCCCTTCTTCTTCAGCGCGGACGGCTTGTGCACCGCCGACCGGCCCGACTTGTCGCTGCGCACCTGGTACTGCGGGGCGTCCGAGGAGGCGTCCACGGTGCGGCCGGCCGCCTCGGTCCGCTTGGTGATCTTCTTCTCCACCTCGCCCTCGGTGCGGGAGCCGTGGCTGCTCCAGGTGACCTTGTCGCCCTTCCTCAGGTGCTCGCCGTCGTCGCGGTTCTCGGCCATCGCGGTACTCCTTCGCCGGTGCGCCCCCTTCGGCTTCCTGGACGGTCAGGGTTCCCAGCCGGGGGCGCCCCACTCGGGCGGAGCGGTGATTGACCGCCGAACTATCCTGGTCGCGGCCCCGGCGGCGCCGTCCACGCCCGCCGTCGTCCCGTCACCGCCGTCGTTCCAGGAGCAGCCCGTTGAACACCAGCACAGCGTCCCCGGACAGCTACTACGAGCGCATCGACGAGCACCGCTACAAGCCGACCGCGCACGCGGGCGGCGCGTGGAGCGCGGACGAACAGCACTTCAGTCCGCTCGGGGGTCTGATCGTCCACGCCGTGGACCGCCATCTGGCGGGCCGTGCCGGTGCGGGGATGTCGCTGAGCCGGATCAGCTTCGACATCCTGGGCCGCCCGGCGCTGGACGAGTGCGAGATACGGGTGGAGACCGTCCGGCCGGGACGCACCATCGAGCTGGTCGAGGCGACCGTGCTGATAGCGGACCGGTCGGTGGCGCGGGCCAGGGCGTGGCTGCTGGCGGACGGGGACACGCGCGCGATCGCCGGTGGCGGTGCCGACCGGCTCCCCGGGCCGGACACGCTCGCCCGCTGGCCGATGGACGCCGAGTGGCCCGGTGGCTACGTCGCCTCCCTGGACGTTCGTCCGCTCGCCCCGCCCCGGCCGGGTCGCACCACCGCCTGGATCTCCACCGGCCTCGACCTGGTCGCCGGGGAGAGCGCGAGCCCGCTGGCCTCGTACGTCGCGCTGGTCGACACGGCCAACGGCATCGCGGTGCGGCAGTCGCCGCGGGAGTGGATGTTCCCGAACGTGGATCTGACCCTGCACCTGCACCGTGCGCCGCGGGGCCGCTGGACCGGCCTGGACACCACCGTCGTCTTCGGGCCCACCGGTCAGGGCATCACCAGCACCGTGCTGCACGACCTGGACGGCCCCGTGGGCCACGCCCAGCAGATGCTGACCGTCCGGCCACAGCCCTGAGCGGCCCTGCCGGACCCCGACGGCCGCGTCAGCCCCGGCCCGCGGGCGGGTCGGCGAGGATGCCCTCCAGCAGCCCGGTGGCCTGGCCGACCTCGATCAGGTACCCGTCGGGGTCGCGCAGGTAGCACCGCAGCTCGGCCTTGCGGTCGATCGGCGGGGTGAGGAACTCGGCGCCGAGCGCGCTCCACTCGCGGTGGCAGCGCTCGATGTCGGCCACCCGGATGTTGAGGAAGCTCGTCGCCGTCCCGGGGTCGTCCGGCGGACGCAGGGTGACGTCGGGTTTGTCCGGCGTCGGCCCTCCGCCCGGGTTCATGATGAGCCAGCTGTTCGCGAGCTTCACGATGCACGGGTTCTCGTCGAGCACGACCTCGCCGCCGAGCACCTCGGAGTAGAAGGCACGCGAGCGCGGCACGTCGGCCACGGTGAGGAAGTGGGTGAGCAGCAGCCCCGACTCCGGGGCCGGCAGGTCTTCACGGCGCATTCCTGGACCCCCACGGTCCTGTGACGGGCTTCCGGATCCCTCCATCGTGTCCATCATGGACCGGGTCCGCCGGGCCGGAAAGACGATCAAGAAGGGGTGAGGATCAGACGCCCCCGCACCTGCCCGGCCTCCAGCCTGCGGTGGACCTCGGCCGTCATCGACAGCGGCAGTCGGTCGGCGACGCGCGGACGCCACGGGGTGTCGGTGAGGACGTCCACGACGCCCCGGGCCGCCTCGGCGAGGTCCGCGGTCGTGGCGTTGCTGATGGCGAAGCCCACGATGCTCGCGTCCCTGGTGTAGAGGCGGCTCACGGGCAGTGCGGCGGGGCCGGTGACGAGCCCCACCATCGCCACCAGCCGCCCGCCCGGGGCCAGCGATTCCACGGCGTCGGCGAGCACCCCGTGGCCGGACGTGTCCAGGTGCACGTCGTAGCCGCCGGGGGCTGCCCGGCGCACGCGCGCGTCGAGGTCGGGCGCACGGTGGTCGAGGACCTCGGCGGCGCCCAGGCCCCGCACCTCCTCGGCGTCCCGCGCACGCGCCGTGGCGATCACGCGAGCCCCGGCCCGGGCGGCCAGGGCGACGGCGGCGCCGCCCACGTTCCCGGCGCCGCCCCCGACGTAGACGGTCTCCCCCGCCCGCAGCCGACCGTGCCGGAACAGCGCGAGCCAGGCGGAGGCGGCCGGATGGGCGGCCGCCACGAGGTGTTCCGCGTCGATGCCGGGCGGCGCCGCGTACAGGCGATCGGCGGCGACCGTCGCGTACTGGGCGAAGGAGCCCTGGCGGCCCGCGTGGCCGAGGCTGTTGCACCACACCCGCTGCCCGGCCGTGAAGCCCGCGGCGCCGGGCCCGGCCGCGGCGACCTCGCCCACCAGGTCGCGGCCGACGACGAAGGGCAGCGGCAGCGGTGTGGCGTACGCACCGGACCGTACGAAGGTGTCCACGGGGTTGGCGGCGACCGCCGTCACCCGCACGAGCACGTCCGTGGGACCCACGGAAGGCACGGGAAGCTCCCCGTGGCGGATGGCGCCGGCCGGTCCGACGGCGTCGACGTACGCCGCCCGCATCGTCTCGGGAACCGTGCCGTTCATGATCCCATGCTACGAACACCGGGACGGTGCTCGCGCAGCCGGCGACCGCGCCGAGTGAGGCCCCAGGGCTTGAGGACCGAGAGCAGGGTCATGAAGACGTAGGCGGACAGGGAGACCACCGGCCCGAAGAGCACGTCCCCCGCGTCGGGCAGCGGCCCTCCGGCGGCCACGGCGGCGACCGCCGAGTTCACCCCGGGGCGCAGCGCGAAGAACGTGGCGACGGTCGTGCCCAGGGTCAGCCAGAACTTCGTGTACACCCACCGGTGCCGGGCCAGGCCCCACGGTGTACCCAGGGCCAGCACCAGCCCGCTCGCCAGGGTGAGCAGGGCGAGGGGGAGCAGCAGCCAGTCGGCGAACAGCTTCATGCAGCGGACGGCGGCCTCCACCGCCACCGGGGCGGCGCCGGCGGCTGCGGTCACGCCGAGCGCCAGCAGCCCGAGGGTGAGCCCGAGCCAGGAGGCGGAGGCGACGACGTGGACGACGAGGGAGGCCCTGCGTGCGGGGCGGCTGAGTTTCACCCCACCCACGCTGCCGGTCGGCAGCCGCCCAGACGTCCCGCGGCGGGAGTAACCGCCCGTACCGAGCCGGGCGTACGCGCCGGGGGTCGTCGTGACCCGATCGGAGCAGCTTCCCGACGTCCGCGCTGCGAGGGGTACGGGCGCGCCCTAGCCTGAGCGTGTCCTCGGAGAAACGCCCTAGGAGTTCCCATGCGTCTGCCCGTCGAGCTCAGGCATGTCGCCCCGCGACTGGCCACCGGGGCTTTCATTCTCAACTCCGGTCTGGCCAAGCGCGGAGCCGATGAGCAGAGCGCCGCCATGATGCACGGAATGGCGAAGAACACCTATCCGTTCCTCGGCAAGCTGCGGCCCGCGACGTTCGTCCGGCTGCTCTCCGCCGGTGAGATCGCGCTCGGCACGGCGCTCCTCCTGCCGGTCGTACCGACGGCGCTGGCGGGCGTCGGCCTGACCGCGTTCTCGGCGGGACTGGTGGGGCTTTATCTGCGCACCCCGGGAATGCGCGAGGAGGGCAGCCTGCGCCCGACGCAGGAGGGAACGGCCCTGGCGAAGGACACCTGGATGCTCGGCATCGGGGTGGGATTCGTCGTGGACGGAGCCACCAGCAGGTCGTGTTGACCGCGCGCCCGGCCGCCGGTCCGGCTGCCCGGGTAACGGCGAGTTGCCGGTGAATTAACGGCGGACCACGGAATCCGTAATGCTCCCCAATTCCGGTCGTAGATCGTCGAATTGAGAGCGGAACAGTACCGGTTCGCACTTCAACATCACTATGCTGAAAGCGCTTCGCCGAGTTCGGCGCAGCGGCTGCCGACGCACCCGGGGAGGGGTGCCGACCGCGGCCTTTGGGGGGTGCGGAGAAATTCGGGGGTGACGCCGTCATGTCTGGGTGCCATTTTCCCGCGGGATTCTCGTCCCGCCGCCCCGGTGTCCGTGTGACGAAAGCCGAGGAATCACCGTGCGACGTACGACCTCCGTCCTGCTGTCCCTGAGCGCCCTGCTCGCGGCCTCCGCGCTGAGCGTTCCCACCGCCGTCGCCGCCCCGCGCGCCGACGGGCCCGCCGCCGCTCCGGCCGGCTGGGAGGCGGTGGACGCGACCGCCCTGGCGCGGATCACCGGGGAAAAGGACGCCCGGCGGGCCCCGCTCGCCGCCGGGGACACCGCCGCCGCGGCCGCGGAGCCCGAGCTGCTGGCCGTGCAGTCGGCCCGCAACGAGCGCTTCGTGGCCACCGAGAAGAACTACGCCGAGCCGAACACCGGTGTCCAGCGGGCCCGTTCGACCGAGTTCAGCGGCTCCTGGGAGAGCTACGCCTTCGAGTGGGACGAGGCCTCCGAGACCTACGCGCTGCGGTCCCTGGCGAACAACCGCTACGTGGCGGTGGAGAAGAACTACTCCGGCAGCGCGCAGAACGTCCTGCGGGCACGGTCCACCAGCGTGGGCGGCTGGGAGCGGTTCGTCCTGTACTACAACGAGAGCCTGGACCGCTGGGCGCTGCAGTCCACGCTCAACGGACTCTTCGTCGCCATGGAGAACGGCTACACCGGTTCGCTCCAGTACGCGCTGCGCGCCCGCTCCACCGAGGTGACGGGTTCGTGGGAGGAGTTCGTGCTCTACGACATCAGCGCCTGACACCAGTCCTGCTCGGCGAGGGCCAGCATCGCTTCGATGGTGTCCTCGTCGGGCAGGGGCCCGTGGTCCCCGACGACCTTCAGCGCGGACGCGGCCGTGAGGTGACCCAGCCGCAGGGCCCGGGTGAGATCCGTGCCGCCGCACAGTCCGGCGAGGAATCCGGCGGCGAACGCGTCGCCCGCGCCGACCGGTTCCACGACCTCGGTGGCCAGGGCGGGCACGGTGCACTCGCCGTGCTCGGTGAACGCGGTGGCACCCCGCCCGCCGTCCTTGACGACGAGAACGCGCGGGCGGCTCAGCATCCGGCGCACGTCCGTCGCGCGCAGGTCGGCGCCCCACAGGCCCTGGGCCTCGTCCAGGCCGACGAAGACGATGTCGGCGCGGTCGGCCAGCTCCCGCAGCACCGGGGCGGCCGTGCCCGGCGGCCACAGGGCGGGGCGGTGGTTGACGTCGAAGCTGACGGCGTGGGTGCGTCGCTCCGGCGGGGTGTGCAGGGCCCGTTCCACCAGGGCCCGGCAGGTCGGGGACAGGGCCGGCGTCACCCCGGTCAGGTGGACCAGGGCGGCGCCGCCGATCCGCGGGTCGTCCAGGAGGCCGGGGCCGAGGGTGGAGGCCGCCGAACCTCCGCGGTAGTAGTGCACGCGGGTCCCGGTGGCACCCGGCTCCTTCAGCAGCAGGCCGGTCGGCCGCGCCGGGTCGGTACGCACGCCCGAGACGTCCACGCCCGCCCACGCGACGGCCGAGCGCACCCTGCGGCCGAGGGCGTCGTCACCGACCGCGGAGAGCCAGGAGACGGGCACGCCCAGGTCCGCGAGGTACATGGCCACGTTCGACTCCGCGCCCGCCACCGAAAGGCACAGGGACTCCGCGTCCTCCAGCGAGTGCGGCGGGGCCGGTGCCATGGCCGCCATGGTCTCGCCCAGGCACACCACCGGCCCCCGCGGCAGCCGCCAGGGGCTCGTGGCCGGATCGGCGGCGGTCTTCCCGCGCCCGCCCGCGGCGGTGCCGTCGTCCCTCTCGGGCAGGGGCCGGGTGCCGGTCACGGCCGGGCCTCCCGCACGGCGGCGCAAAAGGCGCGGGCGCGGGTGCGGAGGGCGTCGAGGCTGCCTCCGTCGGCGGCGTCGCCGATCAGCGGGGAACCGACCCCGACCGCGGTGGCGCCGGCCGCCAGGTGGGCGCGGGCCGCCGCCTCGTCGACGCCGCCCACGGGCACCAGGGCGTCGTGCGGGAAGGGTCCGCGCAGGGCCTTCACGTAGGCGGGTCCGCCCGCCTGGGCCGCCGGGAAGATCTTCAGCGCGGTGGCGCCGAGGGTGCGCGCCGTGATCACGTCGGTGGGTGTCATGACGCCGGCCAGGACGGGCATCCCCCGCTCCCGGGCCGCCGTGACGCCCTCCCCCAGCCCCGGGGTGACCGCGAAGTCGGCGCCGGCCCGATGGGCGGCCACGGCGTCGTCGGCGGTGAGTACCGTGCCGGCGCCCAACGGGCGGTCGGGTCCGAGGGCCGCTCTGGCGCGTTCGATGACCAGGAGGGCGTCCTTGCCGGTCAGCGACACCTCGATCAGCTCCACGCCCTCCTCGGCCAGCGTCAGCACGGTGCGCAGCGCGGCGTCGGCGTCGCCGCCGCGCACGATGGCGACGAGGCGGTGGGCGTCCAGGGCGGCTCGCAGATCCACAGGCGGGTCTCCTACTCGAGGCATCACAGGTCACAGGGGTCGGACCGCACGCGGCGGCACCCGGCGGCCAGGGTAGAACGCCACCGCGCCGCACCGGAGGCCGGGCGGTGCGGGAGGCGGTACGAGGTCCGACCGCGCCCCCTACATCCGAGTTGCACGTTTTGCCCCATTCCTGATGGTGACCCGGACGGAGGACATCCACGTGCGACGAGGTGAGAGACATGCTGGTGCTGGGCCTCCTGCTCATGGCGGGCGCCGCCGCCTTCGCGGGCCTGCTGATCGCGTACAACCTGTCCGGCGGTCCGGACTACACCGTGACGCTGCTGGGGAGCGAGCCATTCACGATCAGTACGCTCGGGGCGTTTCTCGGCGGCATCGCCCTGACCCTGATCTTCGGCCTGGGCATGTGGATGCTCTTGGCCGGGACGGTACTGGCGCGCCACCGCGGCAAGAAGCGCCGCCGGGAGCGGGAGACCGCCAGGCAGGCAACCGCCGAGCGTGACGCGCTGGCCGGGCGCACGGAGGGTCCGGGCAGCAGCACGGACACCGCGGACACCGCGGGCGAGCCGGCCGGGCACCGCCGCCCGTCCGCCCACCGGCCACAGTGGCTCCGGCCGCACAGTCACCACTGACCGACCGCGCAACCGACCGACCGCGCACCGGAACACGGCCGACCGGTCCGGCTCACCGCCGGTCCGGTCGGCCGTGCCGCAATGTCGTGTCAGCCCGAGGCCCGGCCTATGTGACGGTCCTGTCCCGCACCGTGCCCGGCGACCGCCGTGGCGACGCCGAGGACGGCCAGGACGGTGAGCGGCAGCGTCCAACTGTCCGTGGTGTCGTGCAGGATGCCGAGGAGGAGGGGGCCGGCCGCCGCCACGAGGTAGCCGATGGACTGCGCCATACCGGCCAGCGCGGCGGCTTCGCCGGAGCTGCCCGCGCGCTGGCTCTGGAAGGTCAGCGCGAGGACGAGGCAGGCGCCGCCGCCGAGTCCGAGCAGGGTGCACGCCACGACGGGCAGCGCGGGGGCGGCGACCAGTACGGTGAAGCCGGCCGCCACGAGGACCGAGGCCCCGGCCGCGATCCAGCGCTGGTCGTGCCGGCCCCGGGTCAGCAGGGGCAGGAGACTGCTCGCGGCCAGCGACACCACCTGGTAGTAGAACAGCATCCAGCCGGCCGTGGTGCTGCTGGTACCGCGGTCGACCAGGATGCTGGGCAGCCACGCGACGGCGGTGTAGAAGGCCAGGGACTGCAGGCCCATGAAGAAGGTGACCTGCCAGGCGACCCGCGACCGCCAGGGCACCGGGCTGTGGGTCCCGCCGGTGGACGCCTGCGGCTTGTCCCCGCGCATCCGGGGCAGCCAGGCGAGGAACGCCGCGACGGTAAAGGCGACACCCCAGGCCAGCGCGGTGTGCCAGGAGCCCGGCACGGTGTGGGCCAGCGGCGCGGAGATCCCGGAGGAGACCGCGGCCATGAGGCCCATGACCGTCACGTAGAGGGCACTGACGCCCTGGATGCGGTGCGCGGGCACGTTGCGCCTGATCAGGGCGGGCAGCAGCACGTTGCCGAAGGCGATGGCCGCGGAGAGGATCACCGTTCCGGCGAACAGGCAGATCACCGAGGGGAGGGAGCGGACCACCGTTCCGACGGCCAGCACCCCGAGCGCCGCCACCAGCAGGCGGGCGCTGCCCAGCCGGTGGGAGGCCCGGGCCACCAGGGGCGAGGTGGCGGCGAACGTCAGCAGCGGGAGGGTGCTCAGCAGCCCTCCCCAGCTCGTCGTCAGACCGCTGCCGCGCTCGATCTCCGGCAGCAGCGCGCCGACACCGGTGAGCGTGGTGCGCAGGTTGGCCGCCACCAGGCAGATGGCGACGACGAGCCCGACCGACACGGCGGGCCGGGCGGAGTCGGCACGGTCGTCGACCGGTGCCCCGGTGGCGGGCTGCTGACGGGACGTCGAAGACGGCTGCGCGCTCACTCCTCCCCCTCCGCTCGTGAGGCGTCGGACTCGTGGTCGCGGGTGAGCCGGACGATCGCGCCCGCGGCGGCCCGGGCACCGCCCGCGTCCCGGGCCTCGATCGCGTCGACGAGCCGCCGGTGCAGGCGGGCGTGGTCCTCGGCGTGGGCGGCGTCCCAGGGCAGACCGCCCAGGGACGACATGAGCGCCGTACCGAGGTGGTCGTACACCTCCATCAGCAGGTCGTTGCCGCTCGCCCGGACCACGGCCCGGTGGAACAGCGCGTCGACACTCGTGGCCGCGGCCGTGTCCGCACCGTCGCTGGCCGCGTCGGCGTCGGCGAGCAGCTCCCGCAGCTGCCGCAGCTGCTCCTCGCTCCGGCGCAGGGCCGCGGCTCCCGAGGCGTACTCCTCCAGAACGGTCCGCAGCTCCAGCACCTTGTCCCGCTGCACGGAACTCGCCCGCCGCACCATCACCGACTGCAGCTCGCTGGAGGACCGGACATAGGTGCCGTCCCCCGCTCGGGGCTCCAGCAGCCCCAGGTGGACCAGTGCGCCGATGGCCTCCCGCAGCGTGCTGCGTCCGACCCCCAGCTCCTCCATGAGGACCTGCTCCGGCGGGATCCGCGTCCCCACCGGCCAGCCCCCCGCCTCGATGTGTGCCCTGAGGCTGTCCACGAGCTGGGCGGACAGGCTGGCCGCACGTCGTGGTGCGCTGATGCGTTTCATGACCGCACCCTACACAAACATCAGACGTTTGAACATCGCATGGGTCACTCGTCAGATGGGGCGGGCGTTGAGGGGACGTCCCGTGGGCTGGCGGGTGCGGGAGCCGGGCGGTCAGGGCGGTCAGGGCCGCCTCACGGCGCGGCCTCCCGGAGCGAAGCCGTCGAAGGACTGTTCTCAGGACTCGCCCGGCCAGTAGGTCACACGGCCCTCGGACGGCCGGTAACGGGCGGTGTAGACCGTGCTCCAATCCCTGGTGTACGCGGATTGATACAGCGGCGGCTTCAGCAAGACCACCGGCATTCCGGTCAGCACCCTGTCCCGTCTGGAATCCGGGCACCGCAGACCGGGCCTGGAACTCCTGCTGCCCCTGGCCCGGGCCTACCAGATACCGATCGAGGAGCTGATCGGCGCCCCGGCCGAACTCGACCCCCGTGTGTATCCACAGCCGTTTACCCGCAACGGCATGACGGTCGTTCCGCTGACCCGCAAACCCGTGGGCTGCAGGCGTTCAAACACATCCTGCCCGCCGGCCTGACCGACGGCCGGGAACCCGACCCCCGCTCACACGAGGGCTACCACTGGCTGTACGTCCTGCGCGGCTGCCTGCGCGTCGTGCTCGGCGACAAGGACTTCATCCTCACCGAAGGCGAAGTCGCCGAATTCGACACCCACCTCCCGCACTGGTTCGGCAACGCCAACGAACACCCTGTGGCACCGTGGAGCGGAATGTGAATGTGAAGGACAGCTCGCGGGCTGCGGTTCGCTGGCGGCGGTGCCGGTTCGGGTTCGGGAACCGCGGCGGGTATGCGACTGCGGTAGGCGGCGGCGAAGTCCCCGATCCGCTTCGACACCCCCTGCCACCGACGGAAGCGGCCGTTGACCTGTACCGGTCCACGAACAGTTCGATCTCGGCGTGGGGGTGGGAAGCGGTGTCGCCGCCACGGCCACAACTGCGGTGTCTAGGTGGGAGCCGAATCCCACCTGTCGGACAGCCGCAGCAGCACTTTGCTGCTCCCGGCGGCCGGGTCGGCGGCGACCGAAAGGGCCTCGGCCGCGCGGTCCAGCGGGAAGCGGTGGGTGATCAGCGGTGCGACGTCCACGCCGTCGCGCAGGGCGAGCAGCGCGTCGTCGATCTCCTCCACGAAGCGGTACGACCCCGTCCAGGTGATCTCGCGGGTGACCAGGTCGCCGAGGACGGCGGTGACCGCGCTGCCGGGCAGGTTGCCGACCTGGACGAGGGTGCCGCCGCGGGCGGTGGCCCGCAATACCGCACCGAGCGCCGCCGGGGCGCCGGACGCCTCGAAGACCACTTCTACGTCCTCGGGCAGCGTCTCGCCGCGCGCGAGGTCGCGGGTCTCGTCGGCTCCCATCGCCCGGGCGACGGCGAGCGCGTCCGCTGACAGGTCGGCGGCGATCACGGTGTCCGCGCCGCGGTGTTTGGCGGCGGCCACCACCAGGGAGCCGATCGGTCCGGCACCGTTGACCAGGACGGTCCGGCCGTGCAGGGACGGCACCCGGCCGACGGCGTGCAGGGCCACGGCCAGCGGCTCCGCCAGCGCGCCCCGCTCGGTGTCCACCCCGTCCGGCAGCGGCCGTACCTGGTCGGCGTCGACCGTGCGGTATTCGCTGAACCCGCCGTCGGTGTGGGGGGTGAAGGCTGCCGAGCCGAAGTAGCGGACGTGGGGGTAGAGGTTGGTGCGGCCCGCGATCCGTTGGGGCAGTACGCCGTCGCCTACCGGCCGGGCCGGGTGGACGGTCGTCGGCTGGCCTTCGGCAAGCCCGGTGACGCCCGGGCCGAGCGCGGCGACGCGGCCCGCCACCTCGTGTCCGAGGACCAGTGGATGGCTGAGCGCGGCTGTGCCGGATGCGCCGTGCCTCCAGTAGGCGATGTCGGATCCGCAGATCCCGCCCCATTCCAGGGCCAGCAGGACCTCGCCGGGTCCGGGTACCGGCAGTGGCCGTTCGTCCACGCGGACGTCGCCGGGGCCGTGCACCACCAGGGCACGCATGGTGCGCTTGCCGGCGGCGGGGGCTCCGTGTCCCTCGGTGGCGGTGGTCATACGGCGTCCTCCAGGCGGACCAGGTCGCGTCCGCGGGTTTCGGGCGCAAGGTAGGCGCCGACGAACGTGATCAGTGAGTAGACGATGAGCATGGCGGCGATGGGCCACCAGCTCCCGGTGACGGCCGTGAGGGTGGCGGCGAGGACGGGGCCTGTCGCGGTGGCGAGGATGCCGCCGATCTCCTTGGCGAGGGCGAGCTGGGTGAACCGGGTGCGGGCGCCGAAGAGTTCGGCCATCGTCACGCTCTCCAGCGAGAACAGCCCGAGCACGCCGACGTTGAGGCCGAGCACCATGCCGATCATCACGCCCGGCGTCGTGCCGGAGGTGATCAGCAGCATCACCGGGAAGGCGAGGACCATGGTCAGCGCCGAGACGACCAGGTAGAGCACGCGGCGGCCGACGCGGTCGCCGAGCAGGCCGATGAACGGCACGGTGGCGAATCCCACGAGCGAGCCGTACACGATCGCGTCCGTGGGTACGGACCGGTCGACGGCGAGATTGGTGGCGAGGTAGCCGACGAGGAAGGTCTGGATCAGTCCGGAGTTGCCGGCCTGGCCGAAGCGGAGCGCCAGGGCGAGGAAGAACGCCTTGCCCTTGCGCTGCCGCACGCCGGCTGCCAGTACGCTGCCCTGCTGCTCGGTGGAGTCGGTGATGGCCGACTCCACCTCGTCGCGGTCCAGCGCCACACCGTCCACGACGTCGGCGCGTTCCTCGAAGACGGGGCTCTCCTTCAGGCCTCGGCGCAGCCAGACGGCGAACAGCATCATGGCGAAGCTGAGGAGGAACGGCAGCCGCCAGCCCCAGGACAGGAGCTGGTCCTCGGTGAGTACGGCGAGCAGGACGGCCCACAAGCCGGAGGCGGCCAGGGTTCCGGAGTTGGTGCCGAGCGACACCAGCGAGGAGATCAGGCCCCGGCGCTTGGCGGGCGCGTACTCGGCGAGGAGCACCGTCGCGCCGGCGATCTCGGCGCCCGCGCCGAATCCCTGGGCCAGCCGCAGCGCGACCAGCAGGATCGGTGCCATGATGCCGATCGTGCCGTAGGTGGGCAGGACACCGATCAGGGTGGTTGAGGCGCCCATCAGGAGCACGGTGATGTAGAGGACCTTCTTGCGGCCGAGCCGGTCGCCCATCCGTCCGAAGTACACCGCGCCGGCGAGCCGGGCGACGTAGCCGACGCCGTAGGTGGCCATCGCGGCGATCAGTCCGATCGCGGGGCTGACGTCGGGGAAGAAGAGCCTGTTGAAGACGATCGCGGCGGCCAGCGAGTAGAGCTGGAAGTCCATGAATTCCATGGCCGTGCCCAGCCAGCCCGAGACGGCGGCTCTGGCCAGATCGCCCGTGGTGCGCTCCGCGGGGCGCGTCTGCTCCGCGGCGACGGCGCTGTCCTTCATCGTGAACTCCGTTGTTCGGGGACGGGAACGGGTGCGTGCAGGGGTGGGGTTGCACGGGGGGGCGGGAAGGTGGGAGTGCTGCGGGAGGGGGTCAGATTTCGACGCGGCCCGCGCGCAGTGCGGGGAACCGGCCGGCGACGGCCGCGGTGAGGACCGTGTCGTCGGCGAGATCCGCGGCGCCGACGGTGCGCAGCAGCGCGCTCACCGTCCCGGCCGCAGGAGCGCCCGCGTTCCAGCAGGAGGCGAGGGCCTCGGTCGCGGGGTCCGACCGGTCGGGGGCACCGGGCCGGGTGCCGTGTGCCCAGGCGGCGAGGGCGAGGGCCAGGACCGGCGTGTCCGTGCCGCTGGCGCGCAGCTCGCGCAGGGCGGGCAGCCAGCGCTCGGTGATCTTCAGGGAAGCGTCGGAGCCGATCTGCCGCAGCTGGTGGTGCATCGTGGGGTTGCGGAAGCGGACGACGAGATCACCGGCGTACGCCTCGGGGTCGGGTCCTCCGGCCGGCAGGGTGGGCGCGACCTCGGCGCACAGCGCGCGGACGAGCCGTTCGCCCCAGTCCGTCGCCATGGCGTCGGCGACGGTGGCGTGTCCAGTGGCGAGGCCCAGGTGGGCCAGGGCCGAGTGGGAGCCGTTGAGCAGCCGCAACTTGGTGAGCTGGTACGGGCCGACGTCCGGTACGAAGAGGGCGCCGTCGTGCTCCCAGGGTGGCCGGGCCGCGGGAAAGGAATCCTCCAGGACCCAGCTGCGGTAGGGCTCGCCGGCCACGGTCAGGCCGTCGTCGAGGCCCAGCGCGGTGCGGGCGGCCGACCGGTCGTCGTCACTGGTCGCGGGCACGATCCGGTCGACGACGGTCGAGGGGAAGGTCACCGCCTCGTCCATCCGGGCCAGGACGGTCTCGCGGTCCGGCCAGGCCGAGGCGTGGACGAATTCGCGTACGACGCGGGCCAGTACGGCGCCGTTGCCCGCCATGTTGTCGCAGGAGACGACGGCGACGGGGGCCGCGTCGGACCGCATCCGGAGGGCCAGGCCCGAAGCGAGGCGTCCCACCACGGTGGTGAGCGGCGCGCCGGGCGGGGCGGCCAGGTCCGCGGCGACGGGTGCCGCCGCCGTGTCCAGGCCGCCCACGGCCGACCGGTGGTAGCCCTTCTCGGTCACCGTGAGGGTTACCACGCTCACCTCGGGATCGGTGAGCAGCGCGTCGACGGCTTCGGCGTCGGGGCCCATCGACAGGGCGCCGACGACGGACCCGATGACGCGGCAGGTGTGGCCGTCGGGGTGGCGCTCGACGACCGAGTACAGACAGTCCTGTTTCCGCAGGGCGCGCACGGTGGCGGCCGAGCGGGGCGCGACGGCGGTGATGCCCCAGGGCTCGCTGGAGACGGCGGCGGCGTTCTGCGTGTAGAGGGCCTGGTGGGCCCGGTGGAAGGCGCCGAGCCCGAAGTGCACGATGCGTGGGCGCAGTCCGGCCGGGTCAACGGCGGGCCGGAGGTCGGGCGCCAGTCGCGACAGCGCGCGGCGGTTCAGGCGGGGAAGGGCGGGTGAGGTGCTCACCAGTCGTGCACCGAACCGTCGAGACGGCGCGCCACGGGGAGATAGCGACGTTGGTAAGGGAAGCGCTCGGCGGCCCTGTCGTCGTACTCCACGCCGAGGCCGGGCTCGTCGGAGGGGTTGAGGTACCCGTCGGCGAAGGTGACGCCGGAGCGGAACACCTCGGAGGTCTCTTCTGCGTGGCCCATGTACTCCTGGATGCCGAAATTCGGCACGGTGACGTCAAGGTGCACGGCGGCGGCCATGCTGACGGGTGAGAGATCGGTGGCGCCGTGCGAGCCGGTGCGGATGTGGTACAGCGCCGCCAGGTCGAAGATCCGCCGCAGGTGGGTGATGCCGCCCGCGTGCGCGACGGTGGTGCGTACGTAGTCGATGAGCTGCCCGGTGATGAGGTGCTGCACATCCCAGATGGAGTTCATCACCTCGCCGACCGCGATCGGTGTGGTGGTGTGTTCGCGGATGAGCCGGAACGCCTCCTGGTTCTCCCCCGGGGTCGGGTCCTCCATCCAGAACAGCCGGCAGCTCTCGACGCTTCGGCCGAAGCGGGCGGCCTCCATCGGCGTCAGCCGGTGGTGCACGTCGTGCAGCAGGTGGAAGCCGAACCCGAACCGCTCCCGGACCGCCTCCAGGTATCCCGGCGCGAAGCCGAGGTAGGCGTCGGTGTCCCAGGGCTGCTCCTCGGGCAGGTCGGTTGCGGCCGGCTCGTAGATCCTGCCCTTGCGCACCCCGTACGTGCCGCCGACGTCGGGAACCGCGGCCTGGGCCCGCACCGCCCGGTAGCCCAGTTCCAGGTGGCGTTCGACGTCGTCGAGGAGGGAGGGCACGTCGGTGCCGCTGGCGTGCGAGTAGACCAGCACGCCGTCGCGGGAACGGCCGCCGAGGAGTTGGTACACGGGCAGGCCCGCAACTTTGCCCTTGATGTCCCACAGCGCGGTGTCGACGGCCGAGACCGCGGTCATCGTCACCGGGCCGCGGCGCCAGTAGGCGCCCTTGTAGAGGTACTGCCACATGTCCTCTATGCGGGCGGGGTCGCGGCCGATGAGCAGAGGGGCCACGTGGTCCCGGAGGTAACTGGCGACGGCCAGCTCCCTCCCGTTAAGCGTGGCGTCTCCGAGTCCGGTGACTCCGTCGGTGGTGGTGATGCGCAGTGTGACGAACGTGCGACCGGGAGAGGAGACGAGCACCTCGGCCCGCGCGATCTTGCTCACTTACAGCTCCATCCTGTCGGGCAGTACTTGTATACAAGCATCTGTCGCACAGAGGGGCAAGACCCTTCGTCCAGTACGTAGGATGTGCGCATGGCTCAATCGAACGGGCGGCGGACCAGTCGGCGCGACATCTACCTCAAGCTGCGCCAGATGGTCCTGACCCTGGAACTCGCCCCGGGCGCCGCCCTGTCGGAGAACGAACTGGCCGCCTCACTGGGCGTCAGCCGCACCCCCGTGCGGGAGAGCCTCATCCTCCTGGCCCAGGAGGGACTCGTTCAGGTCTTCCCGAAGATCGGGTCGTTCGTCTCGCGCGTCGACGCCGTCCAGGTCGCCGACGCACAGTTCCTGCGCGAAGCGGTGGAACTCGCCTCCCTGGAGGACCTTCCCGAGCAGCTCGACACTGAGACGGTCGAGGAGCTGCGGAACAACTTGGAGTGCCAGCGTCGCACCGGTCTCGACCACGAGGAGTTCTTCGCCCTGGATGAGGCCTTCCACCGCGATCTGATGCGGCTGAGCGGTCACGGCAATGCCTGGGCCACCGTCGCCGCCGCCAAGGGCCACCTCGACCGGGCCCGCCGGCTCGGCCTGCACGGCCACGAGTCCCCCACCGTCTTCGCCGACCAGCATCACGAGATCTTCGCCGCGATCACCGCCGGCGACATTCCCGGGGCCCGCAGCCGCATGCGCGATCACCTTCGCGCCGTCTTCGACGACATCGAGCGCATCCGCAGCCACTCCCCGGAACTATTCGCCTCCGGCCCTGCGACGGTCCCCGTACGGCGCAGCGTGGTCGTGTGGGAGTGAGGCCCGGCCGGCCGACCGCCACCCCTCATGGCGGCTACGGCCGTACCCGCGCCCACCGCGGCCCTACGCCCCGTCCTCCCAAAGACAGCGTGTCCTCCGTTCTCGAGCTGGACGGGTTCGAGACCGGCCCAGAGGCCGCCGGCCTCGCGGACACCTGGTGGCGCGGCAGTGACTCGCCGCCCCCGCCCACCGAGGCGAAGCCGAAGTCATGGAAGCGCCGCGGTGCCGGACTGCCACCGTCTGTGCCGGACTCGACGAGCAAGGGAACTCCGCGAACATCAGTGCAAGTGTGCCCTTCATCCGCGCACCTACTCATTTGACGGCCGGCGTCGCCTGCCACGCGCCTGGACTCATGCCCGTCGCCTTCCGGAAGAACACTGAGAAGTTGGACGCGTCGGAGAAACCGAGCACGTTGGCGCAGCGGGCCGCGGTGAGGTGGTCGTGCGCGAGGAGCCGTTTGGCTTCCAGGACGATCCGATCGACGATGTACCCCTTTGCCGTGCGGCCACTGGCCTGCTGCACCGCTCGCGAAAGGGTGCGGGGCGCGTATCCCAGCGCACGGGCGTAGTAGCCGGCGTCGTGGTGTTCCCGGAAGTGCGCTTCGACGCAGGATCGGAACAAACGGAACACCGGAGGCGAGATCCGTGCTTGGGCATGCGGCGGCCGGAGACGGGCGATCAGCGCGGAGAGCAGGGTGCCGGGCAGCTCCCCCGAGACGTCGCCCGGCGGGGCGGATGTCTCAAGGAGGAGGTGGTCGCGTGCGGCGTCCACGAACGGCCAGTCGGCGTCAGGAATGCTCCATTGCGCGGCCAGGTCCGGGGACGCGACGAGTTCACGAGTGGCGTGGGTGACGGGAGCAGTCGGCACGAACAGCACGAGGTGTCCCGCCACGTCTGCGATGTCAGCCCATCGGTGCACCGCGCCGGGAGGGATCCACACCGCGGACCGCTCCTCGAGCGGGTGCCGGAGGAAGTCCACCGTGACGGAGCCGCGCCCGGCGTCGACGACGGCGAGGACGTGGAAGTCGGCTCGCTGCGTGCCGCCGTCGTTCAGATCGCGAAGGCGGCCGAACGTCATCGTCTCGACCGTGGCGGCACGGCGCTCTGCGGGCTGGTAGGCCATCTGCCGGATCACGGTCACCTGTCCAGTTTCCACCATCAGAAGACCAGTCACGCCGATGCCCCGCTCGGGTGCGGGGGATTCAATGAGCACCTAGGGAACCGCCCAGAACAGTGACCAGGAGAGCCACGATGACTGCAACGCAGCCGGTGCTGCTGCCCGCTTACGACCATCGGCCGGGGGCCGGTCCCACCCTGGTGTTCCTGCACTACTGGGGCGGTTCCGCCCGCACGTGGGACCTCGTCGTCGACCGCCTTCCGGGACGTGACGTGCTCACGTTCGACTTCCGAGGGTGGAGCCGGTCCATCGGTCTGCCCGGCCCCTGCACGCTCGGTCAGCTCGCCGACGACACGCTCGCCGTACTGGCAGACGCAGGGGTCACCGACTACGTCCTCGTCGGGCATTCGATGGGAGGCAAGGTCGCGCAACTGGTCGCGGCAACCCGGCCCGCCGGCCTGCGCGGCATCGTCCTCGTCGGCTCCGGCCCGGCGAAGCCCGCGGCACAGATCACTCCCGAGTACCAGGAGGCCCTTTCCCACGCCTACGACTCCGACGAGTCCATAGCCGGGGCACGGGACCACATCCTCACCGCGACCGAGCTGCCCGCGTCGATCAAGGCACAGATCGCGACCGATTCGCGAGCCGGCGCCGACGCCGGCCGCACCGAATGGCCGCTCCACGGTATCGCGGAGGACATCACCGAGCACACCCGCCTGATCAGCGTTCCCGCCCTCGTGGTCGCCGGAGAGAATGACCAGGTCGAACCCGTCGACGTGCTCCGCGACAACCTTGTGCCCTACCTCCCCCAGGCCGAGTTCACGGTGATACCGGCCACCGGTCACCTGATCCCGCTGGAAGCTCCGGCCGACCTCGCCCACGCCATCACGGCCTTCGCACCAGCGGCCTGACTCTCTGCGCGACCTGACGACAGATCTCCCCCTGATCACCAGCCGGACACTCTGCTGTGCGACAGCCGGCGCGGAGACTCGCACCGACCGAAAGCCAACCGGAGCGGGCATCCTTGGGACCGCACCCGCGTCGGCCACCTCGCCCGGCTCGGCCTCTCCCTCGCCGCGTGACTCCCTGGTCCTGCTCACGAAGTCCGAACCGTCACACGGCATCATGCAGGCATGATCACCATTCATCTGAAGTACGAGGTCGACGCTGACAAGCTCGAGGATTTCGAGGAGTACGGTCGCCGCTGGGTCCGGCTCGTCAACCGTTTCGGGGGGACGCACCACGGCTACTTCCTGCCCAGTGAGGGCGACAGCGACATCGCCTACGCTCTCTTCTCCTTTCCCAGCCTGGCCGCGTACGAGCAGTACCGCACGGACAGCATGTCCGACGCGGAGTGCCAGAAGGCGTTCGAACTGGCTCGTGACACCCGATGCATCAAGCGGTACGAGCGCCGCTTCCTCCGGCCGCTCGACGGCCTGTCCTAGACCGCCGGGAGGTGCGTGGCGCGACCCTGCCGCGCGGCGGTGCGCAGCGCTGCGACTACGGCCGTGGTCGTCGGGTTCGCGGTCTCGGTCTGACGGGTCGCGGCGAACAGCAGGCGCAGGATCGGGTAGTCCTCGATGGGCGCCGCGCGGATTCCGGGTGTAGCCGGGTCGATGGCCCTCCGGGGGACGAGCGCGGTGGCGAGGCCGGCCCGTGCGAGGGCGAGCTGGGCGGCGATGTCGGCGGTGATGTAGCGCGTCGTGGGTGTGAAGCCGGCCTGGTGGCAGGCGTGCAGGATGGCCTGTCCGCAGTCCGTGGTCGGCGGCGGCACGGCGAGGCTGCGCGTGGCCAGTTCCCGCAGCACGACGGGCCGCTCGTTGGCCTGCTCGGCCGCGGTGACGACCAGCAGCGGATCGTCGAGCAGCGGGGAGATCGCGATGCCCCGGGCCACGGTGTCGGGCAGGTGGTGACAGCGCTGCCCCAGCACCACATCGACGGTGCCGAGCGTGAGTTCCCGCACTTGCGCCTGGTCGGTGACAAGGCAGGTCACGGTGAGCTGCGGGTGGTGTGAGCCCAGTGCGGTGAGCCCGGGGGCCACGATCGTGGCGACGGTCGACGGCAACGCGGCGAGCGTGGGAGGTCTTCCTGGCCACCGGCAGCCATGTCTTCAACGGAGCACGGATCGGGGCCCGCTCCGAGGTGCGGATCAACGGCATCGTGCATCTGCGCACCGTGCTACCCGCCGACGATGGTGCCGATCGGCTGGGGCGCGGTCGGCGACCCGGTGCGCATCCTTCCGCCGTAGGACCACGACAGGATCTGGGCGGTACAGAAGAACCTGGACTTCCCCGGCTACGTCTTCGGCCTGGACCGCCCAGCCGACGGCGAGAGCCTGATGCCGGCCGTCTCCGAACGCTTCGGCCGCAGCCTCGGCCGTCACAGCAACGACCAACAGATGTGAGCCCCGCCGGAGGAGCTCGGTCCACCTGTCAGGGGCCCAGCGCCGTTGATACTCGTGACTCCCGTCCGGTCCCGACGGCCTGGTGCACTTCGAACCGCCGTCGAACTGCCGGCCTTCCTCAAACAGGGCACTAGGCACACCGCGGGACCGCTTGCCCCGCTGGCCGTCCGGTGCAAGCGGATCGCGAGGAGGACCTGCAAGATCGAAGGGCTCCGGTTGCGCGTCGGCACCGCACCACCGTCCCCGGCCCGACCACCGCCAAGACCCCGAACCTGATCGGCCGCGACTTCACCGCCCTGAGGCCGAACACGAAGTACGTTGGCGGCACCACCTACCTGCCCAGCAACGGCGGGAAGTTCTGCCACCTGACGACCGTCATCGCAATCGCATCACGCCGTTCCATAACCCGTGTTCAGGTTCCGGAGTCAATGTCCCGGAGTCATCTGGCATTAACCAGGCGGTCGTTGTCATTCGCCCCTCTGTCGAACTCCCCCATGCCCTCCATAGGCTCTTCATGTCCGCACCACTGAAGAGAAGGCAACTCGCATGTCTGAAAAAAGCGATCACGATGCCGCAAGCGACGTCACTCGGCGGTCAGTGCTACGAAGCAGCACGGGAATCGCCGCTGTCGGCGCGGCGTCCCTGCTCGCCACCGCGATCTCCACTCCCCCCGCCGTTGCGGTAGAGGGTGACAGTGGGTCGCGTTCCCGGGACCACGCGCTGCCGGCGTCGGTCGCGGGTATTCGTATCCCCAACACCGAACTGACGCGGGAAACCGTGAGATTCGCACGAAGCGCGTCCTCCGTGACCCTTTTCAACCACGTCATGCGGACGTACCTCTACAGTGCTGTGCTCTTCGAGCGCCAAGGTATCCGCTACGACCGAGAACTGGCCTTCGTCGCCGCGGTCCTGCACGACCTCGGGTTGCTGGAGACATACCAGGTGCCGGGCGAACGCTTCGAAGTCGGGGGCGCGGACGCCGCGCAGAGGTTCCTCAGGAAACAGGGTGTGCCAGAGGACCGGGTTGCAGTCGTCTGGGACGCCATCGCCCTGCATACCAGCAGCAGCATAGCGAGCCGGAAAAGGCCGGAGATCGCCATGGTCTCCGTCGGCTCCGCGGTAGATTTCGCCGGGCAAGGTCTTCAGCAAATACCGGCCGACGCCCTGGAGGACATCCTCACCGCGTTCCCCAGGGAGGATTTCAAGCAGAACGCCGTCCACACCATCCTCTCGATCTGTCGCATGAATCCGATGTCGGTGGTGATGCACCCCTTCGCCGAGGTCGGTCGTCGTCACCTCGCCGATTTCGCGGTTCCCACGGTCGAGGACATGCTGTTCGCCACGCCGTTCGAGGAGTGACGGTCCGCGCGTGATACCCGCATTCCAGCGCCGCACCTGCCTCAGCTCTTAGAGGTCCTAACAGAAGCCGTTGCTCATGTGACTGTCGGCTTGGTTGCTCGATCCAGCCCGCCAGCTCCGCCCAGGGCAAGTCCAGCATGGTGCCGCCGGTCATGGGCCTGGAGCCTTCCGACCGGCGAGATCACCCATCTGCCCGCCGGCGCTCGGACCCTTCGGGTCAACGGTCCTGGAACGTGTCCAGGGCCACGGCCTGGGCGACGGCCAGGCGCGGGTCCAGTCCGGGGGTGAGGATGTCGACCACGTAACGGTCCCGCAGCCCCCACTTCCTGTCCACCTTCAGCACCTGCTTGCCCCCCGTCTCGAAGTCGAAGTGGTACGGCCACAGGAACGGCACCAGATCCAGCGGCAGGAAGTCCCAGACACGGCGGAGCACAGCCACGAACCGGTTACGCTCGCGGCCGACGGCGGCCGGGGATCCGGGCTCGTCCAGCACCCAGGTCGAACGCACCAGTGAGGCGATGTCCCGCTCCTCGAAACCGCCGACGAGGTTGTCCTCCGCGTCCCACACGTCGTAGCCACCACCGGCGCCGCGAAGGCCGCGCTCCTCGATGGTGAACAGCACGCGGGTCCCGGACACGCCGGCGTGGAAGGTGATCTTCTCCTTGAGCGAGAAACGCTTCACCTCGGCGCAGGCCAGGACCTCGCCCTCCGAGCCGTCCGGCATCAGCTCGCTCACCGTGTAACGGCCGGCCTTGAGCCGGTTCTCCTGCCGGACGGTGAAGCGTCTGCCGGTCCACTGTCCCGCACTGCCCACTGTTCCGCTCCCGAAGCCGTCGTTCCCCGTGCCGCCGCTGAGCGCGTCCGGCGGAGCCATCATCACCGGACCGACCGCCCCGCGGCAGTCTCCATAAGTCGTCACCCGTAACGACCAAAGAGGACAGGACTCCCAGGAGCCGGAGACCCACTTTCGTCGCGCGAGACCGCACCGAAAGGAGGATGCGGGCGCCCGAGAACAGCTGTCTATCGTCTGGACGTGGATGCTGCAGAAACTCCCCGTCCCGGGCCGTCGTTCCGCTTCCGTCTCGCCGCCGCCTCCCCCTGGTCCCGGCGGCGGATCGCCGGCGAGGCCGTGCTCACCCCAGTGCTCTCCGGGATCGCAGGTATCCTCCGCACGGCGGAGACCGGCTCCCTGGTGCAGGGCGGGACACTGGCCCTGTTCGTCGCCGTACTGTCCCTGGCGCGTCGCGCCCTGCCGGCGTCGGTACTGCTGGCCGCGTCAGCCCTGGCCGGCGCCTTTCCCGGTACGTTCGCCCTGCTGGTCTGCGCCGGCTGGTCCGCCGGCAGCCGCATCGAGCGCCCCGGGCGGGCACTGGCCGCGTTCACGGCCGGTTTCGTGCTCCACCTTGTCGCCGGCGTGGCCACCGCACCGGATGAAGACCTCGGACTGTCGGCGCTGGTGACCGTCGCACTGACCGGGGGCCCCTTCCTGTTGCTGGCGGTGGCGCCCGGTTTCGCCGCCCGGTACCGTGCCCAGCGGCACGCCCTGCTGGACGCCCTGCGGCGGCACAACGCCCAACTGGTGCGCGAACGAGCGATGGTGGCGCGCCAGGCCCGGCTGCTGGAGCGGCAGCGCATCGCCCAGGACATGCACGACAGCCTTGGCCACCAACTTGCCCTGATCGCCGTGCACACCGGGGCACTGGAGGTGGACCCGGAGCTCAACGACCGCCAGCGGGAGGGTGTGGGCGTCCTCCGGGAGGCATCCAGATCGGCGATGCGGGAGCTGCGCGAAACCGTGGGCATCCTGCGCAACGACGCGGAGACGTCCGGGCCCGGTCCGCAAGGAGCCGGGCCCTCCTCGGACCGTGCCGCGGTTTCCGTCGACGAGCTGGTCGCGTCGTCGCGGTCCGCGGGCGCGACGGTGGAACTGCACCGCTCCGGCGCCCAGCGGCCCCTCACCCCCGCTGCCGACCGGGCGGCGTACCGCATCGCTCAGGAGGGACTGACCAATGCGCACAAGCACGCGCCGGGCGCCCCGATCACGGTCGCGCTGCGCTACGAACCGGACAGCCTCGTAGTCGAGGTGGCGAACGGCCCAGTACCGGACGGGGTTCCGGCCGCACCCCCCGCGATCAGCGGCCAACAGGGGCTGACGGGCCTGCGGGAGCGTGCCCGGCTGGTCGGCGGCATGGTGCACACCGGCCCCACCCCGGGCGGGGGCTTCCGCCTCGCCGGTGTGCTGCCGTACGCCGGTGGCGAGCGGCAGTCCCCTCCGGGCGGCGCGACTTCGGTGGCTGCGGACGACGACTTCCGAGGGCAGATCGGCGGGGCCTCGGCGGGAAATGGTGGTGGCGTCCTCGAACGCGCCATACCGCATAAGGAGTTCACCGCCATCATGAGCAGCAAGAAGAACGCCGCCCTGGGCTGCGCCGCCACCGCCGTGGTCCTCGTCGTGGGCGTCGGCGCCCTTCTGGTGTGGGGAGTGTCGAAAGGGATCGACGAGCTGGAGAAGGGCGCCATACCGGCGAGCGTGTACGAGTCGGCTCGAGTCGGCGAGGCCGAGACGGACCTGCGCGGGAAGTTGCCGGAAGGCGGCTCGTTGCTCACCGACGGCGTGGAGAAGCAAGGACCTGCGCTGCCCGATGACGCGGCCTGCGAACACTTCGTGGACGACGAGAAGGACCTCGTCTACCGGTTCTGCTTCCGCGACGGGAAGCTCGCCTCCAAGGTGTCCTACACATGGAACCCCTGACCGGAGGTCTGTGACCACGCTCCCGGCCGGATCGGGCATGATGAGCGGGCCTGTTGTCCGCCTGTCACACCGTTCCCGCGCAGGAGACCGTATGATCCGGGTTCTCATCGCCGACGACGAGCCACTCATCAGAGCAGGCATCAGAATGATCCTCACATCCGCCGAGGACATCGAGGTCGTCGCCGAGGCACGGGACGGCCGGGAGGCGGTGGACACCGCCCGGAGCACCGCGGTCGACGTGGCCCTGCTGGACATTCAGATGCCCGAGATGGACGGTCTGACCGCGCTGGCCGAACTGGGCCGTGCCGTGCCGGGAACACGGGTGTTGATCCTGACGACATTCGGGGAACGCGACAACGTCCTGCGGGCGCTCGGCCACGGCAGCGCGGGCTTCCTGCTGAAGGACACCGCTCCGCAGGAGCTGATCCACGCAGTCCGCGCGGCGTCGGCCGGCAATGCCTACCTGTCCCCAGCCGCCACCCGCCACGTGGTAGACACCCTCGCCTCCCCCGCCGCCACCGTGCGCGGCGAGGAAGCACGCCGTCGCCTGGCCGGGCTGACCGGTCGCGAACGCGAAGTGCTGGCCCTGCTCGGCGAAGGACTGTCCAACGCGGCCGCCGGCACCCGCCTTCATATGAGCGAAGCGACGGTGAAGACTTACGTCAGCCGCGTCCTAAGCAAGCTCGACTGCGACAACCGGGTCCAAGCGGCGCTCCTGGCCCGCGACGCGGGCCTAGCTTGATCTTTGGGCGTCATTTCATTTGGTGAGTCTGCGGTGGCATATGAGGGTCGCGGCGATGGCGGTGAAGGCGAGGAAGTGTTCCGGCTTGCGTTCGTAGCGGCGGTGGAGGCGTCGGCAGTCGGACAGCCAGGAGATGGTCCGCTCCACGACCCAGCGGTGCCGGCCCAGGTGTCGGGACGACTCGATGCCCTTGCGGGCAAGGCGGTGCCGGATGCCGCGAGAAGCGAGCCATCTGCGCAGGTGGCGGTAGTCGTAGCCCTTGTCGCCGTGCAGCTTGCCGGGCCGCCGGCGCCGCGGGCCGCGACGGGAGCGGATGGGCGGGTTGCCACGAACCAACGGGATGATGAGGGCCTGGCTGTCACGGAGGTTGGCAGCGGAGATGCCGACCGACAGGGGCAGGCCCTGGCGATCATTCGCAGGCGTCGCCTCAAGACGGCGCGCTCTGGGACCTGTTACGAGCTCCAAAAAGCGCAGCTCGCTGGCCTTCCGGGCGGCATTCGCTGTACCGCGGCAGGGCACGCACGCTGCCAGCCCGTCAGGGAAGCCGCAGGTCCCGCAGCTGTCGCCGGGAGGTGATGCTCAGCTTGCGGAAGATGCTGCGGAGGTGGGCCTCAATGGTGCGCGGGCTCAAGAACAGCTGTGCGCCGACCTCCCGGGAGGTCGCCCCGGTAGCTACCAGCCGGGCGATCGTCAGCTCCTGTGCGGTGAGCGCGTCCGAGGGCTGGGCGGACCGGCTGCGTGGGTGCTCGCCGGTGGCGCGCAGCTCGCGGGCGGCGCGCGCGGCGAACGCTTCCGCACCCATGTCCGACAGCATCTGGTGGGCGGTGCGGAGCTGCTGGCGGGCGCCTTGGCGGCGGCCCTCGCGGCGTAGCCACTCGCCATAGACGAGATGAGTCCGGGCCAGCTGGGTGGCCACTCGGCAGTTTCGTAGCTGCTCGATCGCCTCGCGGTAGTACTCCTCGGCGGCCAGGCCGGTGCTGACCAATGCCCGTGAGCGCGCTGCCAGCCCGAGCCCCCACGGGGTGCCGCTGGCCAGCGCCCGTGAGCTGAGCTGGTCCAGCGCAGCGGTCGCAAGCTCCGGCCGGCCGCTACGGCATGCCGCTTCAATGAGCTCGGAGTGGGCCAGGTTGCTGTGGGTCAGCTCGTCGGACTCGAAAGCCCGCGTCGCAGCGACCAGAGCCGCCGGGTAGTCGCCCAGACCGTTGTGCAGCACCGCCATGGCGTACTGCGCCAGGAAGTCCTCAGTTCGGCCCCCACGTCCAACCGCTTCCCGGACCATGGTCGCGTGGACCTCGGTGGTCTCGTCCGAGCGGCCGCGCCAGGCAGCCAGGATGAGCTGGCCGTGGAGCACGGGCACTGTTCTGGTCGCGGCCGCGATCGCGGTCTGCTCGGCGGCCCGGGAGAAGTCACCAGAGAGCACCAGCATGACGGACTGGACGAGCAGTGCTGCCGGGAGCGTGGCCAGCGCGCCGGCTTCCCTGACCAGCCGGACATGACGAGCGGCCAGCGCGTGCACCATCTGGTCGTCGAAGACCGACATCGCGGTCCGGCCGGCCAGCCACAGCCAGCGGCGATCGTCGCCGTCGTTCACGGCATGATCGTCCCGCTCGTGACGATTGAAGGCGTCCAACGCCCGCCGCAGCCCGGGCACTCCTGCCGCGTAGCCCTGCGTGAACGTCGTCACCAGCCCGTCGAGCAACAGATCCACCGGCCTCGGCGACTCCGGTGGTGCGGGCGCGGCCCGGGCTGCGTCGGCCACCGCACGCACGCCGCCGGGTCCGCGGTCGCCAGTAACGATCGCCGCATCGAGCGCGTCCAGGTAGGTCTCCCGGGACAGCGCCGGGTCCAGCGGGGCGAGGCTCTTGGCGGCGTCCAGCAGCATCCGCGGCCCCTCGCCGCCCCTTGCCCCGTGGAACGCGATCCGAGCATTCAGCAGCTCTAGGCGGGCCTGCGCCACGGCGTCCAACGGCCCGGCCGCGGCGACCGTCAGCAGCTCCAGGGCCCCGGACGCACCGGCCTCGTGCTTGGCGTGCGCAGCTTCCAGGGCCCGTTCCGCCCGGACGGCCGGCCCAGGGGTCAGCTCGGCCGCACGCTTCAGGAACGCCGCCGCGGCGGCCAACCCGCCGCGGGCGCGGGCCCGTCCGGCCGAACGCTCCAGCTCCGCGGCGGCGTCCTCATCAGTGCCCACCACCGCCTGCGCGCGGTGCCAGGCACGCCGGTCCGGATCGACCTGCTGGTCGGTGACGGCGGCCAGCGCGCCGTGCGCCCGGCGCCGGTCGGCCGGTGTGGCCGCCCGGTAGACCGCCGAGCGCACCAGCGGGTGCCGGAACCGCACACGGAAGTCGAACTCCAGCAGCCCGGCGGCCTCCGCGGGCGCAGCCGCCTCGCGGGCGATCCCCAGCTCCGCGGCCGCGCGCCACAGCAACGCCGCATCCCCGGTCGGCTCGGCCGCGGCAACCACCAGCAGCATCCGCGCGTCGGCAGGCAGGCTGTTCGCGCGACGCCGGAAGCCGTCCTCGATCCGGCGCGGAACGCTCACCACGTCCGGCAGCTCGAACCCGCCCGCGAACTGCACCGCCGGAGCACCCCGGGGTAGCTCCAACAACGCCAGCGGATTGCCGCGCGCCTCGGCTACGATCCGGTCGCGCACCACATCGTCCAGCGGTGCGCGGACCGCGGTGGCCAGCAGCGTCTGGGCATCGGACGCCCCCAGCCCCGCCAGGCGCAGCTCCGGCAACCCGCTGAACGCCTCGACGTCGGTCACACCGGGATCGCGCAGCGCAAACACCATCACCACCCGCTCGGCCCCCACCCGCCGGGCCACGAAAGCCAGAACCTGCGCAGACGCCTGATCGAGCCACTGCGCATCATCGACCACACACAGCAACGGCCCGTCCTCGGCCAACAGGCTCAACACCGCCAACCCCACCAGGAACCGGTCCGGCGCAGCACCCTCGCGCAGCCCGAACGCCACCCCGAGCGCGGCCTGCTGCGGCTCGGGCAGCTCGACCGCCCGCGCCAGGAACGGGGCGCACAACTGGTGCAGGCCCGCGAACGCGAACTCTGCCTCGGCCTCCACTCCGGCCGCGTCCTGAACCCCGAATCCCACCGCCACGGCGGTCTCCCGCATGTGCTGCAAGAGGGCGGACTTGCCGATGCCGGCCTCCCCGCGCACCACCAACACCCCGCTGTCGCCGCCCTGCGCCCGAGCCAGCAGCTGCTCGAGCACCGCCTGCTCGGCGCGCCGTCCTACGAGCATCGCCTGGTCCTCCCCTGGCGCCGACACGGCGTCTATCCGGTAATTGTCACCGACGCGAAGCGCGCGGGCAGCACCGGGTCGTCAAGATGCCGGCCTCCCCCGCGCCAGGGTCGGTGACGGGATAAGGGATTTCCACCGACGCGGACCAGGCGCCTTCCCCGCGACTCTGAGAGCCGACAGCAGAGCGACCGGGAAGGGAGCGACCACCGTGATCAGCACCGAGGTGTTCTTCCCCGCCGACGAGGAGTCCTCCCGTTACGGCAGCAGCGCGAGCGGGTCGCCGTCCACGCCGTGGCCCACCGGGAGCTGCACGGCGGTGGGGCGGGCTGTCGGAGGCCGATCGCCGGCGCCGGCTCACGCACCCCTGACCACGCCGAAGACATTTGGGCCGACGACACGTCGGTCGACGACACCTGAAAGGGAACAGCCGTGGCCTGGAGACCCCGCCAACTCGCCGAACTCGCCGGCACCACTGTGGGTGCGGTGCGGCACTACCACGACGTCGGCCTGCTGGAGGAGCCGCCGCGGCGCGCCAACGCCACAACACGGCGACGAACCTGCCCCTCGACCTCCTCGGCGGACCTACCGCCGTGACCGCGTTCGCCCCCGGCCTGAATGACGCGCACCGGCCGCCATCGTCGAGAGCATGCGGGCGGTGCCCCTCGGTGGCGGCCTGCAGCCGGCCGGCCGCGAGCGGCTCACCACCTCGCTCGTCGCGAACACCACCGGCGACGCCACCATCCGGGCCGGCGTGCCAGCCGGGTGGCTGATCGGGGGACAGGACCGGGACCGAAGCACAGGGCGAGCGCAACGACGTCGGGATCGTGCTGCCCCCGGACCGCGCGCCGCTGGTCTCGCCGTCTACGCCGACCCGGACGACCCGGAGTCCACGGCCGGCAACGCCACCATCGCCGAGGCGACAACGATCGCGGTACGGCGGCTCGTCGGTCAATAGCAGGCACACCACCCTCGGAAAGGAAAGATCATGGGACACGTAACCATCGGGAACGAGAACAGCACGCCGGTCGAGCTCTACTACGAGGACCAAGGCGCGGGTCAGCCCGTCGTCCTCATCCACGGCTACCCGCTCAACGGCCACAGCTGGGAGCGCCAGACGCGCGAGCTGCTCTCCGCCGGCTACCGCGTCATCACCTACGACCGCCGCGGCTTCGGCCGCTCGTCGAAGGTCGGCACCGGCTACGACTACGACACCTTCGCCGCCGACCTGAATGCCCTGCTGGAGACCCTGGACCTGCGCGACGTCGTCCTCGTCGGGTTCTCGATGGGCACCGGCGAACTCGCCCGCTACATCGCTCGATACGGCCACCAGCGGGTCGCGAAGCTCGCCTTCCTGGCCTCCCTGGAGCCCTTCCTCGTCGCTCGGGACGACAACCCGGACGGCGTGCCCCAGGACGTCTTCGACGGCATCGAGGCCGCGGCCAAGGGCGACCGCTACGCCTGGTACGAGCAGTTCTTCTCCAACTTCTACAACCTCGACGAGAACCTGGGCAACCGCATCGGCCAGGAGGCGGTCACAGCCAGCTGGAACGTCGCCATCTCCAGCGCCCCCGTGGCCGCCCATGCCGTCGTCTCCTCGTGGATCGAGGACTTCCGCGCCGACGTCGAGGCCGTCCGGGCCAGCGGCACGCCGGCCCTGATCCTGCACGGCACCGCCGATCGGATCCTCCCCATCGAAGTCACGGCCCACCGCTTCCGCCGGGCCCTGCCCGACGCGCAGTACGTGGAGATCGACGGCGCCCCGCACGGGCTGCTGTGGACTCACGCCGACGAGGTCAACGCCGCCCTGCTCACCTTCCTGGGAGACCCACTCCCTAAGGGCGTCCGCCCCGGTTCGAAGGAGTCGCCATGACCACGGCCACCGGCGCCTCGCCCCGCGGCGCCGACCTCGGCGTGCGCCCGCGGCGAGCGCCTCGTCCATACGCTGCCCGTGCCGTGGCAGCGGTTCGGCGTGCTCGATGCGCAAGCTCGTCGTCGGCGATCGACGAACGGGATCCACCGCCGAACGGGACCGGGCTCGGTGGGGTGGCACTGCCACAGCAGGGGCCCGAGGATGCGCTCATCAGGATCCGAGCGGGGCTCACCGGCATCGCGCTCGTGCACGGGGTCGGCGTCCTCGTCGGGGCGTCGGACGATCCCGCCGACCTCGGACGGTACGGCACGGACCTCTGGGACCGGAAGATGGTCACGGCTGAGAGGACGCGATGAGGGCACCCGGTGCTCCGGCTCCGCTCGTCGGACGACAGGCAGAGGTCGCTGCCGTGACCGAGGTGCTCGACCGAGCCCGCCGTGGCACCGGTGGCGCCCTGGTGCTCTGGGGTGAGCCGGGCATCGGCAAGACCGCACTTCTCGACCACGTCACCGCGGCGTCTCCCGATTTCGCCCCGCTGGCGGTACAGCCCGCACGGTGCGAGTCCGGGACCCCCTTCGCCGGCCTGGACACGCTGCTCCGGCCGGTCGAGCACCTGATCGCGACTCTTCCGGTGTCCCAGGCGGCAGCGTTGCGAGGCGTGCTCGCGGGCGAGGTCACCGGAGCGGGCCGGTCGCTCACCGCCGTGGCGGTCCTGTCCCTGTTGTCGGCGCTGGCAGTCGACCGCCCGCTCCTGATCGTCGTGGACGACGCACACCGGCTCGACGCGGAGACCGAGTTCGTGCTCGGATTCGTCGCCCGGCGGGTGGGGACCGATCCGGTGGTGGTCCTGGTCGCCGGCCACGACGCGCCCGCCGGCGGATCGTGGGAGGGCGTCGATCCGCTCGCGGTGAGTCCTCTCGCTGACGACCACGCCGCCCAACTGGTCGCCGCCGCCCACCCCGGCCTCGACGGCCCCGAGGTCACCCGCGCGGTGAAAGCAGGTGGGGGAAACCCGCTGGCACTGCACGAGCTGCCTGTACCAATCGACGATCTTGCCGCCGGCACGGTGCCCGTGGGGCCCCGGCTGCGTAAGGCCTTCGCCGAGCGCCTGCAGACCATGCCGACCCCGGCACGCGAGTTCGCCGTGCTCATGGCCGCGGCTCGTGCCGACGGTGATCAGCTCACGCTCGCACGGTCAGCACGTTCCCGCGCCGCCGAGGAGCCGGTCTGGGAGGAGACGACCTGGTCGGGTCTGCTCGCCGGGACGCCCGACCGGCCTGCGCTACGGCACCCGGTGGTCCGGGCCGCTGTCTACGCGAGCGCCTCCCCGTCTGAGCGCAGGAACGCCCACCGGACCCTGGCCGCCGCGCTTCCCCCGGGCAGTCGCGGGCATGTCTGGCACCGGGCCGCGACCGTTCACGACGTCGACGAGGAGATCGCCGGGCTGCTCGAGCAGACGGTGCCCTCGGGCGCCGGCGCGGTACCGATCCTGCGGCGGGCCGCCGAGCTGTCCGCCGACCCGGCCGCTGCGACCCGCAGGCTCGCCGGCGCGGCCGTGGCCGCCTGGCACGGCGGCGACGCCACGATGGCGCGTCGGTTGCTGGCCGATGCCCGGAGCCTGACCGACGAGGTCCTGGCCACCCGCGCCAGCCGCGGGCTGCGCGGAGTACTCGAACTCGCCGAGGGGTCTCTGGAACGAGCCCACCGATCGATCAGTCGCGACATCGCCGCGTTCGATGATCCGCGCATGAGAGTGGAGCTCGGCGCCGCTGCCCTGCACGCGGGATGGTCCGCGGCCCGCGACGACCTCGTCGGCGAGACCCTCACTCGTCTCGCGGGGCTGACGACCCCTGGGCTGCCCGACGTCCTCCCGATCGTCCGGACGTGGTGGGGGCCGGCGACGGACCCGGCACGGGCAGCGTCGTCGGCAGAACTCGGTGACGTCATGGCGCACATCTCCCGGGTGGAGTCGCAGCTGCTCCCGGCATCGCCGCTCGGACTGGTGTGGGGCCTCGACGAGCCACTCGCCGATGCCGTGCACGCCCTTGTCCGCAGGCACCGCCGTCACGCCGATGGCACCTCGCTTGCTGCGGCGCTGGCTCGGATCGCGCGACTCGACATCGCCGCGGGCCGGTGGGGCGCTGCGGAGGACGCCGCGGCCGAGGGGCTCGCGTCGGCCGAGCGGATCGGTGCCGAGCACATCGCTGCGGAGTGCCGGAACTGCCTCGGGTGGCTCGCCGCCGCCCGCGGTGACGGCCGCAGCGTCGACCATCTGACCGGTCGGACCCTGCAGTTGGCCGGGCCGCGCCGCGACCGTGCGGTCAGCGCCTCGGCCCACTGGAACCGTGGAATGGCCGCTCTGGCGGCCGGTCGCGCCGATGCTGCACTCGACCTGCTCGCCCGCTTGGACGAGCACGGGCACGAGGCAGCACATCCGATCGTCGCTCTGCTGGCAAGCCTGGACACGATCGAGGCCGCCGTGCACGCGCGGCGGCCGGAGATCGGCCGGCGCCGCGCCGAGGCGCTCGACGCCTGGGTACGGCGTACCGGCGCGCACTGGGCGCGATTCACAGCGCACCTGGCACGCGCACTGCTGGACGAACCCGCCGCCGAACGGTCCTACCGGGCGGCGCTGGACGTGCCCGGTGCGTCCCGGCGCCCGTTCGACCACGCACGGGCCCGGCTGCTCTACGGCGAGTGGTTGCGGCGACAGCGGCGGCGCCGAGACGCCCGCCAGCAGCTCGACGCCGCTGCCGAGACGTTCCACGCACTGGGAGCGCGCCCGATGCTCGAGCGGGCCCGGCGTGAGCAGCGTCTGATCATGGCACCCGCACGCCGTGCCACTGCTGCCGGCACGGGCATGGCAACGCTGACGGCACAGGAACGCCGGGTGGCCCAGCTTGCCGCCGGCGATCTGACCAACCGGGAGATCGGGGCCCGTCTGCGGATCAGCGACCGCACCGTCGGGCATCACCTGTCCAACGTGTTCGCCAAGCTGGGGCTCTGCTCACGGCGCGACTTGGCGGCCACCGGCATCGCCGGACGGAGATGATTCCGGCTCGGTCGTGACGCCTTAGAGGTCCTAACAAAGGCGTTGGGCGTGGCGTTGGGTGATCAGGCAGACGGCGAGGCCGAGGAAGGCTTCGTGGATGTCGTAGCGTCGTTCCCAGCGGATGCGCAGGCGTCGGAAGCCGTGCAGCCAAGAAATGGTGCGTTCGACGACCCGGCGGAAGGTGCCCGGGCCGGTGCCGTGTGGCTGGCCGCGTTCGGCGATCGCCGGGCGAATGCCTGGCTCGCGCAGAAGTCGGCGGTACTTGTCGTGGTCGTAGCCGCGGTCCGCGAAGAGCGTGTCGGGCCGTCGACGGGGTCGCCCGACGGTCCCGGCCACGGCCGGGATCTTGTCGAGCAAGGGCAGCAGTTGGGTGAGGTCGTTGCGGTTTCCGCCGGTCAGGGACACCGCGAGCGGGATGCCCTGGCCGTCGGTGATGACGTGGTGCCTGCTGCCCGGCCGTGCGCGGTCGACCGGGCTGGGACCGCTTTTGGGCCCCGGCGTGCGGCCCGGACGTGGGACGAGTCGATCACCGCCCTCGACCAGTCGAGTTGGTTCTTCGACCGCAGCTTCTTCAGCAGGAGCGCGTGCAACTGGTCCCAGACGCCGGCCTCGTTCCAGGCCGCCAGGCAGGATGCGGCGTACGACAGGTCCTGCGCTTGGGTCGTATCTGCCAGATCGGTACTCCCTGACCTCCGCAGACGTCGCCTCGCGTGACCTCAGCTGCCGCGCGTGGGCATTTCTGCAGGTCAACGGGACCGTCCACGAGGCTTCAGCGGGACTGCCGGTAGCGTGGGTGCGGGCAGCGGAGCCCCGTCGTACCCCTTGACCTCCCCGAAACGTGACCCGTCCATCCAGTCCCGGCGGGCCTGCGCGATCTCCTCCTGGGAGCGTCCGATCCAGTTCCAGAACATGATCAGTTCCTCCTCGAACGGCTCGCCGCCCAGGAGCATCAGGCCCGCGTCCGAGTCGGCGCGCAGGGGCAGCGCGTCGCGCCCGCAGCCGAGGTAGAGCATGGAGCCCGGCACCAGGGGCACGCCGTCGACGTGGGCCTCGCCGCTCATGGCCAGGACGGCGTACTCGAAGTCCCCCTCCAGCGGCAGGCGTACGTCCGTGCCGCCGCTGAGGGCCAGGTCGGCGCCGACGAGGGGCGTGTACGTGGTGCCGGGCGAGGTGGCGGTGTCGAGGGTGCCGAGGAGCACGGTGGCCGCCAGGCCGGGGGCCGTGACCCGGGGCAGCTCGGCGTGGAACTCGAAGTGCGGGTCGGTGTGGCGGTGGGCGTCCGGGAGGGCCACCCACAGCTGGGCGCCGTGCAGGAGGCGCGCGTGCGAGCGCGGGCTCTCCTCCGAGTGGCTGATCGCACGGCCGGAGGTCATCAGGCCCAGCTGGCGCGGGCGGATGGTCTGCAGGCTGCCGGTGGAGTCGCGGTGCAGCACCTCGCCCTCGTGCAGCCAGCTCACCGTCTGCAGGCCCATGTGGGGATGCGGCGGCACCTGCATGCCGGGCTCGTCGGCGATGTCGTCGGGGCCGTAGTGGTCGACGAAGCACCAGGCGCCGACCATCCGTCGGCCGAGGTTGGGCAGCAGTCGGCGGACCTCGGTGGACTCGCCGAGCTTGACGTGGCGAGGGCTGAGAAGTTCGCGTACGGGCTCCGTCACCACGAAGCCGCGGCCGCCGCAGAGACTGGGTACGGCCTCGCGATCAAGGTTGCTCATGCCGCCCAACCTAGACCCGGCGGGGCCCTCGCGTCAGACGGACCGCGGGCCGTCACCGTGGCGGGCGACGGCACCGCCGCGCACACCTCCATCAGTAGTGGAATGTTCAACCGTGTGGCGGGGTTGGAGGGGGCGAAGGAGGTTCGAGTGGACATGACGTACTACGACCACGGAACACCGGCGGAGCGCTGGGAGCGCGCGCGGATGTTCTTCGACGCCAAGGACTACGCCGCCGCGGCCCGCGTCCTGGACGCACTGGTCGCGGAGGTGCCCGAGCAGACCGGCCCGCGGCTGCTGCTCGCGCGTTCCTACTACCACTCGGCCCAGCTGCGGCGGGCGGAGGCCGAGCTGCGGACCGTCGTCGAGCGCGATCCCGTCGAGCAGTACGCCCGGCTGATGCTGGGCCGCACCCTGGAACGGCAGGGGCGGCAGGAGGAGGCCGACGCCCAGCTGCGGATCGCCTCGGCCCTCGCGGGCGACTTCGCCGAGATCTGAGCGCGAGCCGGGAGCGTGGCATCCTGACGCGATGGGAACCGCGATGGGAACTCCTGGTGATCGTGCCCCGCTTGCCGAGCGGGTCGAGGAACTGCTCGCCGTCGGCGGCCCGTTGCCGATCGTCGCGGCCGGGGACCCGGTGCTGCGACGCTCGGCCGAGCCGTACGACGGGCAGTTGGCGCCCGCGCTCTTCGAGCGGTTCGTCGAGGCGCTGCGGCTGACCATGCACGCGGCGCCGGGCGTCGGGCTGGCCGCGCCACAGGTCGGGGTGGGGCTGAGGGTCGCGGTGATCGAGGACCCGGCGCCGGTGCCGGAGGAGGTGCGGGTGGCGCGGGGCCGGGTGCCGCAGCCGTTCCGGGTGCTGGTCAACCCCTCGTACGAACCGGTGGGCGCCGGGCGGGCCGCGTTCTTCGAGGGCTGTCTGAGCGTGCCGGGCTGGCAGGCGGTGGTGGCGCGCCATGCCGAGGTGCGGCTGCGGGCGCGGGACGAGCACGGGCGGACGGTGGACGAGGTGTTCGCGGGCTGGCCGGCCCGGATCGTGCAGCACGAGACGGATCATCTCGACGGCACCTTGTATCTGGACCGGGCCGAGCTACGGTCACTGGCCTCGAACGCCGCGATGGCGGACCTCTGGTCCCAGCCGACGCCGGAGCGGGCGGCGTCGGCACTGGGCTTCGAGCTGCCCGGCCCGGCGGTCTGACCGGCCGCCCGGCACCGGCCGCCGGGTCCGGGACGACGGGCCGGCCCCCGTCAGTTGTCCCGGTACGCCTCCAGCAGCCGCAGCCACACCTCGCTGATCGTCGGGTACGACGGAACCGCGTGCCACAGTCGGCTGAGCGGTACCTGACCCGCGACGGCGACGGTCGCGGAGTGGATCATCTCGCCGACGCCGGGGCCGACGAAGGTGACGCCGCGCACGATCTCGTCCTCCAGGTCGACCACCATGCGGGCGCGGCCCTTGTAGCCGTCGCCGTACAGGCTCGATCCGGCCACCGCGATGGGGACGTCGACGGCCCGGACGCGGTGTCCCGCCTGCTCGGCCTCGGCCAGGGTCAGGCCGACGGACGCGGCCTCGGGGTCGGTGAAGACCACCTGGGGGACGGCGTGGTGGTCGGCGGTGGCGGCGTGCGCCCCCCACGGGTCGGACTCCAGGATCGGCACCCCGGAGGCGCGGGCGGCGATGGCGGCGCCCGCGATGCGTGCCTGGTACTTGCCCTGGTGGGTGAGGAGGGCGCGATGGTTGACGTCGCCGACGGCGTAGAGCCAGTCGTGGCCCTCCACCCGGAGGCTGTCGTCGACCGGCAGCCAGGAACCCGGCTCCAGGCCGACGGTCTCCAGGCCGATGTCGCCGGTGCGGGGCGTCCGGCCGGTGGCGAAGAGGATCTCGTCGGCCTCCAGGCGGTCGCCGCTGTCGGTGACGGCGACGACGGTGCCGTTCTCCCGGGTGACGGACTCGACGGAGACGCCGGTGCGGAGGTCCACGCCGGCCTCGGTGAGCGCCTCGGCGACCAGTTCCCCGGCGAACGGCTCCATCCGCGCGAGCAGGCCGCCGTCGCCGCGCACCAGCATCGTGACCCGGGAGCCGAGGGCCTGCCAGGCGGTGGCCATCTCGACGGCGACGACTCCGCCGCCGACGACGATCAGGCGGCCGGGCGCGCTCTTGGCGCTGGTGGCCTCGCGGCTGGTCCAGGGGCGGACCTCGGCGAGTCCGGGCAGCGGGGGCAGGGCGGCCGCGCTGCCGGTGCAGACGGCGACGGCGTGCCGGGCGGTCAGGGTGCGGCGGCTGCCGTCGGGGCCGGTCACCTCCACGGTGCGCGCTCCGGTGAGCCGTCCCTGACCGCGGTGCAGGTCGGCGCCGATGCCCTCGACCCACTGGACCTGGCCGTCGTCCTTCCAGTGCGAGGTGAACTCGTCGCGGCGGGCGAGGACGGCCTGCGCGTCGAGGGGATTGTGGACCTCCTGGGCGAGGCCGGGCAGGCGGCGGGCGTCCGCGCGGGCGATGACCGGGCGCAGCAGGGCCTTGCTGGGCATGCACGCCCAGTAGGAGCACTCGCCGCCGACCAGTTCGCTCTCCACGATCGCGGTGGAGAGCCCGGCCGCGCGGGTGCGGTCGGCGACGTTCTCGCCGACGGGGCCCGCGCCGATCACCACGACGTCGTACGTGAGGGAATCCGATTGCGTCATGGGGTCAGTCTGGTGGGTGGTGTGCGCCGTGGCCACATGGGTACGTGCGCGGAATACCCACCAGGTCGGCAGTGTTGTGCCGACGGCTTCACCCCCGAAATCAGGAAGAGGGATCACCTCATGACCAGCACCGTGGAACTCACCAAGGAGAACTTCGACCAGACGGTCACGGACAACGAGTTCGTGCTGATCGACTTCTGGGCGGAGTGGTGCGGTCCGTGCAAGCAGTTCGGGCCGGTCTACGAGAAGGCCGCGGAGGCCAACCCGGACCTGGTGTTCGGCAAGGTGGACACCGAGGCGCAGCCGGAGCTGGCGCAGGCCTTCGGTATCCAGTCGATTCCGACGCTGATGATCGTGCGGGACCAGGTGGCCGTGTTCGCTCAGCCGGGCGCGCTGCCGGAGGCGGCCCTCACCGACGTGATCGGTCAGGCCCGGAAACTGGACATGGACGAGGTCCGCAAGGCGGTCGCCGAGCAGCAGGCGCAGGCCGGTCAGAACGGCCAGGAAGGCCAGTAAGGCCAGTAAGGCCCGTAGCGGGCGGTTCGGCCGCCGGTCAGCTCGACTCCCGGTGCACCACCGTGGCGCCCAGCACCTTGTGGCGCTCGGGCGCGGCGCCGGGGTCGTGGACCGCCCGGTCGACCAGTGCGGCCAGGTCGCGGCCGGCGGGCAGCTCCAGGTGGACGGTGCTCAGCCGCGGCCGCAGCAGCCGGCCCAGCATCAGGTCGTCGGCGCCGATCACGGCGGCGTCGCCGGGGATGTCGAGGCCCTCGTCCTGAAGGGCCCGCATCAGCAGCATCGCGTACTCGTCGTTGTACGCGAACACCGCGTCGAGTCCCAGGGGACGCCAGCGCGCCGCGAGGCGGGCGGCGTCCCTTTCGTCGTAGGCGAGGGGCAGCTCGGTGACGGTGGCGTCGGTGCCGGACACGGCCTCGCGGGCGCCCGCGAGGCGAGGCGCCGAGAAGACGTCCAGACCGCGTTCCGCGGGCACCACCACGCCGATGCCGCGGCGGCCGCGGTCGTAGAGGTGGCGGGTCGCGCCGCGGCCGACGCCCTCCTGGTCGGTGAGCAGGGCGTGCGCTCCGTCGACGGCCTCGGGACCGAGGGTGAGGACCGCGCGGGCGCCGGAGCGTTTGAGGATCTCCACGCCCCGCGGGCCTAGGTCGGCGCCGGGGACCAGGACGGCGACCGGGCGCAGCTCGGCCCAGGCGCGGGCGGCCTCGTCGCCGTGCGCGCCGACGGTGCCGTACTGCACCACGGTGTAGTCGAGGCGGCCGAGCGCCCACTGGAGTTCCGTGAGGAAGCGGCTGTAGAGCGGGCCGGCGGGGAAGGACGGCGCCGGCATCAGGACCATGCGGCTGTGTCCGGCGCGCAGGGAGCGGGCCGCGGCGTGCGGGACGTAGCCGAGTTCCCGGGCGGCCTCGCGGACGCGGCGGCGGGTGGGTTCGCTGATCCGTACGGCGTCGGCGTTGTTGAGGACGTAGGAGACGGTCGCGCGCGAGACGCCGGCCAGGCGGGCCACATCGGCGCTCGTGGGCACGGAGCGCGCTGCGGAGGGCTCGGGGGGCGGCGGATTCGGTATCTGCACCATGACGTACGGCATCCTGGCAGAAGCCGGACGCGGGGCGGCGGGCGGGGCAACGTCGTCCGCTCCGGAGGGAGTTCAGGCCGGCGGGGCGGTGTCCGGGGACTCGGTCCCGGGGGCCGGGGCGTCGGTGCGGGTGACCCGTGCGACCAGGTCGAGCCAGCCGGCCCGCACGCGTTCGGCGGGCAGCCCGGACTGTCGGGTGAGGTGGTGGATCAGGGCGGCGTCGAGGTACGCCATGAGGGTGTGCGAGAGGAGTTCGCTGTCGGCGTCCGGCACCGCCTCGCGCAGCAGCAGTGCCACGTGGTGGCGCAGGAAGCGGCGCGGCGGGAAGGTGTGGCGGCGTTCGGCGCTGGGCTCTCCGGCCAGGAGCAGGTCGAGTTCGTCGATGGAGCGGCGCAGCAGCGCGCAGCCGAAGGCCCGCAGCCGCTCGACCGGCGGTGCGCCGGGGCCCAGGGGCGGCGGACCGCTGAGGAGCGCGGCCTGGAACTTGCGCTCGGAGTGGTCGAGCAGCGCCGCGAGCAGTCCGGTGCGGTCGCCGAAGCGGCGGAAGACCGTGCCCTTGCCCACGCACGCCGCGGCGGCCACCGCCTCCATGGTGAGAGCGCCCGCGCCGTGCTCGGCGACCAGCCGTTCGGCGGCCTCCAGGAGCCGGGCGCGGTTGCGCGCGGCGTCGGCCCGCAGGCAGGGCTCGTCCGCGTCGGTCCCGGTGCCGAGTTGCAGCAGCTCGGGCGGACCGGCGTTCTCCGGGGGCGGCGGGAGGTGCGGCGGGGCGGCGGACATGAAGCCAGCGTAAAGCATCGGGAAGAAAACTGGACCGCGGTCCGTTTGAGATGTTAGAAATTAAACGGACCTCGGTCCGGATCGTAACCGCAGTGTTTCGGCCCGCCCGCCATCACCTGTTTCAGCAGTGGGAGTACTCATGTCTGTCCGCATCCTTGCGCTCGTCGGCAGCCTTCGCGCCGGTTCGCACAACCGTCAGCTCGCCGAGGCGGCCGTCAAGTTCGCGCCCGAGGGCGCCGAGGTGCAGCTGTTCGAGGGGCTCGCCGACATCCCCTTCTACAACGAGGACATCGACGTCGAGGGCAGTGTCCCGGCCGCCGCCGCGAAGCTGCGCGAGGCCGCCCAGGGCGCGCAGGCCTTCCTGCTCTTCTCGCCCGAGTACAACGGCACCATCCCGGCCGTCCTGAAGAACGCCATCGACTGGCTGTCCCGCCCCTACGGCGCCGGCGCCTTCACCGGCAAGCCCGTCGCCGTGGTCGGCACCGCCTTCGGCCAGTACGGCGGCGTGTGGGCGCAGGACGAGGCCCGCAAGGCCGTGGGCATCGCCGGCGGCAAGGTGATCGAGGACATCAAGCTGGCCATCCCCGGCTCGGTGACCCGCTTCGCCGAGACCCACCCGGCCGACGACGCCGAGGTCGCCGCCCAGCTGACCGAGGTCGTCGCCCAGCTGCACGGCCACGCGGACGAGGTCCTCGCCGCCTGACCGGCGCACCGTACGGACACGGGACCGGGGCTCCGCCGAGCTCCGGTCCCGCCGTGTGTCAGGCCACCGCCGCCGCGGCCACCGTGCGCAGCTCCTCCAGCGCGGCCGCGACCGCCGCACGGCGGTGACCACCGCTGCGCGTGCAGGTCAGCAGCTTGCGGTGCGGTCGGTCGGCGCAGGGCACGCGGACGATCGGCAGCTCGGGCGTCAGCCGGGCGAGCCGGGGCACCAGCGCGACGCCCAGCCCGTGGGCGACCAGGTGGGCCGTGACGTTCCAGTCCACCGCGAGATGGACCACGTCGGGGGTGAACCCGGCGGCACCGCACGCCGACACCATGTGCGTCCGGCAGGGACTCTGCGGCAGCGGCGCGATCCAGGCCTCGTGAGCCGCGTCCGCGAGGTCGGCCTCCTTCCGCCCGGCCAGCGGATGGTCCGCGGGGACGACCAGGTCGAACGGCTCGTCCAGCAGCGGCCGCTGCTCGAAGCGCGTGTCGGCCGACGGCGGACTGGCCGGGGTCGCCTCCACCACCGCCAGATCGCTCTCCCCCTCGAAGAGCAGGTCGAAGCTCTCCCCCACCTCGACCTCCCGGATCCGCACCGACAGCCGGGGGTGCCGCTCCCGCAGCCGCGCCGCCATCGGGGCCAGCAGGACGGCCACGGCCACCGGGAACCCCGTCACCCGCAGCGGCCCCGCGGGGGACCCCTCCCCCGCCCGCAGATCCAGTTCGGCCTCGTCCCAGCGGGCCTCGATCGCGTCCGCGTGTCCGAGCAGGCTCTCGGCGGCGGGGGTGAGCCGCACCCCGCGCCCCTGCGGCTCCAGCAGGTCGACGCCCAGGTCCCGGGCGAGCTGCCGGATCTGCTGCGAGGCGGCCGAGGGGGTGAAGTGCAGGGCGCGGGCCGCGGCGGTGACGGTGCCGTAGTGGGCGACGGCGCGGAGCACGTGCAGCCTGCGCAGATCAATCATGAAGTACACGCTTCACGGTGGAGTCCGTAAAGTCAACGTGGACGTGAACGGATCCGTGGCCGCACCCTGTCAGTGGCGCCACGGTGGGACCGCGCACCCACACCGGCATCCCTACGTACCACTGACGCACGAGGAGTCGCCATGCCCAGCACGACCGGACTCGTCTGCCCGCACTGCGGGTGGCCCGACGGGGCCGAGCCCTTCCAGGTGCTGTCCGCCCACCCCACCGGCGCGGGCGGCACCCTGTGGACCCGGTGCGCCTGCGGCTCGCTCCAGGCCCGCGTCGTCGACGGCCAGGGCACCCGGGTGGTCTCGCGCGGCAGGCCCACCCCGGCCGGCTGCTGACCCGCTACCAGGGCAGCGGACCCGCCGCGTCGAAGTAGCCCCCGGTGGGTCCGTCCGGGCCCAGCCGGGCCATCCGGACGATGACCTCGGCGCCCTCGGCCACGGTCTGCGTGCCGGTGTTGCCGTTCAGGTCGGTCGCGGTGAAGCCGGGTTCGACGGCGTTGATCCGCGCCCCGGGGAACGCCTTCGCGTACTGCACGGTCAGCGCGTTGACCGCGGTCTTCGACGCCGGATAGGCGAGGCCCGGATAGCCGTACCCGGGACTGTCCGGCGAGGTGAGTCCGGTCAGCGAGGCCAGCCCGCTGCTCACGTTGACCACGACGGGCGCGGCGGAGCGGCGCAGCAGGGGCAGGAAGGCGTGGGTCACCCGCACCAGGCCGAAGACGTTGGTCTCGAAGACGGTCCGCACCAGGTCGGCGGTCGTGTCCTCGGCCCCGGTCACCGCGTTGTGCTCGCCGCGCTGCTCGATGCCGGCGTTGTTGACCAGGACGTCGAGTCCGCCGTCGGCCGCCACGGTCCGCACGGCGGCGGCGACGGAGGCGTCGTCGGTGACGTCCAGGACGAGGGGGCGGGCGCCCAGTTCCCGGGCGGCTCGGCGGCCGCGCTCGGGGTCGCGGGCGGCGGCGTAGACGGTGTGGCCCGCGGCGACGAGGCGGCGGGCCGTCTCGAAACCGAGGCCCTTGTTGGCTCCGGTGATCAGTGTGGTCGTCATGCGGCCAAGCCTGCGGCGCGCCGGTACGGGCAGCCAGGCGTCCGGTCTTCCTGGGACCACGGGTACCAGGAAGACCGGACGCCCGCGGTGTTCACTGGGGAGCATGACGGCTACGGAGTTCGGGCGGGCGCTGCGGCTGCGCAGGGACCGCGTCTCCCCCGAGTCGGCCGGGCTGCCCGCGGGCGGGCACCGGCGGGCGGCGGGGCTGCGGCGCGAGGAGCTGGCCCTGCTGGCCGGTGTCTCCGTCGACTACGTCACCCGCCTCGAACAGGGCCGGGCGGCCCACCCGTCGGCACAGGTCGTCGAGGCCCTCGTACGGGCGCTGCGGCTGCCGGTCCAGGAGCGCGCGCATCTGTTCCGGCTGGCCGGGCTGGTGCCGCCGGGTCCCGAGACGGTTCCGGCGTACATCCCGCCGAGCGTCCACCGGCTGCTCGACCGGCTGGCCGGCACCCCGGTCGCCGTGTACGACGCGGCGTGGACGCTGCTGCTCGCCAACCCGCCCTACGCGGCGCTGATGGGCGACCCGTCCCGGTGGCAAGGCCCGGAGCGCAACGGAGTGTGGCGCAACTTCGTCGGGCCGGGCAGCCGGGCCAGGTACACGCCCGAGGAGCGCCGGGCCTTCGAGGCGGCCCTCGTCGCGGACCTGCGCGCCACCGCCGCCCGCTACCCCGCCGACGACGGGCTGGCCCGGCTGGTCGCCCGGCTGCGTGCCCGCAGCGAGCGGTTCGACGAACTGTGGCGGGCGGACGCGGTGGGTCGGCACGAGGCGGCCCGCAAGGTGGTCGACCATCCGCGGGTGGGGCCCCTCACCCTGGACTGCGACGTGCTCGGTGTGGCGGGCAGCGATCTTCGGATCATGGTCTACACGGCCGAGCCTGACACCGCCGACGCGGAGCGGCTCGCACTGCTCACCGTCCTGGGCACCCAGGAACTGGTGGAGTAGCCCGGCGGCCCGAAGGCGGGCCTCACGCCCGCTCCCGCCGCCTGGTGACCCACAGGCTGCTGGCCGTGGTGACCGCGAGGACCAGCACGATGAACCCGAGCGAGAACGGGATGCCGATCTCGGGGACGTGGACGCCGGACTCGTGCAGGGCGTGCAGCACCAGCTTGACGCCGATGAAGCCGAGGATGACGGACAGGCCGTAGGAGAGGTGGACGAGCTTCTTCAGCAGGCCGCCGATGAGGAAGTACAGCTGGCGCAGGCCCATCAGGGCGAACGCGTTGGCGGTGAACACGATGTACGGGTCCTGGGTCAGCCCGTAGATGGCGGGGATGGAGTCCAGGGCGAACAGGATGTCGGTGAACCCGATCGCGAGCATCACGACCAGCATCGGGGTCATGACCCGCTTGCCGTTCTCCTCGATCCACAGCTTGGTGCCGTGGTAGCGGTCGGCGACGCCGAAGCGGCGCTCGATCGACTTCAGCAGCTTGTTCTCCTCGTACTCCTGCTCGTGCTCCCCCTTGCGGGCGTCCTGGACGAGCTTCCAGGCGGTCCAGATCAGGAAGGCGCCGAAGAGGTAGAACACCCAGGAGAAGGCGGAGATGATCGCCGCGCCCGCCGCGATGAACGCGGCGCGCAGCACCAGGGCCACCAGGACGCCGACCATGAGCACCCGCTGCTGGTACCGCGAGGGAACCGCGAACTTCGCCATGATCAGCACGAAGACGAAGAGGTTGTCGACGCTGAGCGACTTCTCGGTGATGTACCCGGCGAAGAACTCGCCACCGGGCCCGCCCCCTCCGATCACCAGCAGTCCCACGCCGAACAGGCAGGCCAGGGCCACCCAGACGGCCGTCCAGATCCCGGCCTCCCGGAGGGACACGTCGTGCGGCTTGCGCCCGATGAAGAAGTCGGCGGCGACGAGGACGCACAGGCCCGCGACGGTCAGCAGCCAGACGCTGAGGGAGACGTTCACCGGTGCTCCTCGTGCGGGACGGGTCGTACGGGTGGTTCTTGGTGGTTCTTGGTCAGGGTGTTTCCGGGATGCGGCGCAGGCAACCCGGCACCGTGCGCGGCCCCACGCACCGAGACCGGCGCGCACCGGCCGATTCCGACGTGACGGGAGCCCCCGGATGAACCTTCGGCCCTCGCATCCGCACCCCACCCGCCGCGGCCCGCGCATCGCCGTGCTGGGTTCCTACGGCGGCTTCAACATCGGCGACGAGGCGATCCTGACCTGCGTGCTCAGCTGTCTGCGCGCCCGGCGGCCGGACGCGCACCTCGTCGTCCTGAGCCGGAACGCGGAGCACACCCGCGCCCACCACCCCGACGCCGACGAGGTGGTGCCCTGGGAGGGCGTCAGCCGCAACCACGTCCTCGACGTGCTGCCCGGCCTGGACCTCCTCGTCCTGGGCGGCGGCGGCATCCTCTACGACGGTCAGGCGCGGCGCTACCTGCGGCTGGTGCGCGCCGCGCAGACCCGGCAGGTGCCCACCTTCGCCTACGCCGTCGGCGCCGGGCCGCTGACCGACGCGGAGGACCGGGACGCGGTGCGCACGGTGCTGGCGGAGATGGACGACGTCGTGGTGCGGGACGAGGAGTCGCGGCTGGTGCTGGAGGAGGTCGGCCTGGAGCGGGAGGTGGCGGTCACCGCCGACCCGGCGCTGCTGCTGGCCCCGGAGCCGTTCACCGAGGCGATGATGCGCGACGAGGGCATCCCGTCCGGCGCCCGGCTGGTGGGGATGTCCGTGCGCGAGCCGGGGCGGGCCGCCGAGAAGCTCGACGAGGGCGACTACCACGCGCTGCTCGCCGACGTCGCGGACTTCCTGGTCCGCCGGCTCGACGCGCGCGTGGTGTTCCTGCCGATGGAACGGCACGACGTACGGCACGCGCACGCCGTGCTGTCCCACATGACGGCCCCGGACCAGGGCCGCATCCTGCACGGCGACTACAGCCCGGGGCAGGTGCTGGGCTTCATGCGCCACCTCGACGTGGCCGTGGGCATGCGGCTGCACTTCGTGATCTTCGCCGCGCTCACCGGCGTACCGGTGCTGCCGCTGCCGTACTCCGGCAAGGTCTTCGACTTCGCGCGCCGGCTGGGCGCCCCGGCGCTGGTGGGGGTGGCCCGGGAGCAGGCCGGGCTGCTGCTGGCGGAGGTGGACCGGCTCTGGGACGAGTATCCGCAGCGCCGGGACGACCTGAGCACCCGGATGGGCGAGCTGTGCGCGTCGGCGCGGGAGACCGGCGAGCGGTGCGGGTCCCTGCTCGACGAGATCGGTGCCGCACGCGGGTCGGGCGGCGCCCCGGCCCCTGACGAGGGGCCGAGCGGTGACGGGCCGTACCGCGCCGAGCCGCGGCCGCTGCACGCCTGACCCGGAGGTGAGCGATGCCGATCCTGGAAGAGCCCCACGACCCCCGCACCGTCACCCTGCCGCCCCGGCCCGCCCGGCACGGGGGCCGCTGCGACGTCCTGGTGGTGGGCGGCGGCCCCGCCGGGTTCGCGGCCGCGGTCGGCGCGGCCGACACCGGGGCCGACACCGTCCTGGTGGAGCGGTACGGCTTCCTCGGCGGCAACGCGACGGTGGCGCTGGTGATGCCGCTGATGTCGTTCCACAACGAGCACAAGCAGGCCGCGTTCACCGAGGCCGGGGACACCTCGCGGCTGCTGCCCACCGACCACGGCGAGGGCGAGCCGGTGGTCGCGGGCGTCCTGTGGCAGCTGCTCGACCGGCTCATGGGCCGCGGCGGCTGTCTGCCGCCCTCCCCGAAGACCGGGTACACAGTCCCCTTCGATCCGGAGCTGTTCAAGCTCTCCCTGCTCGAGATGATGGACGAGTCGGGGGTGCGGATGCTGTTCCACTCCTTCGCCTCCGGCGCGCTGCCGCTGGAGGACGGCTCGGGCTGGCGGGTGGTGTTCGAGACCAAGTCGGGACCGGTGGTGATCGACGCCGGGGTGGTCGTGGACGCCACGGGCGACGGCGACGTGGCGACGGCCTGCGGGGCACCGTACGAGATCGGGCGGCCGGAGGACGGTCTCGTGCAGCCGATGACGCTGATGTTCCGCGTCGCCGACTTCGCCCGGCCGGACTTCGCCGCGTACGTGCGCGAGCACCCCGACCAGTGGCGGGGTGTGCACGGGCTGTGGGAGCTGATCGAGGAGGCCAGGGCGGGCGGCGAACTGCGGCTGCCGCGCGAGGACATCCTCTTCTTCGCGACCCCGCACCCGCGCGAGGTCGCCGTCAACAGCACCCGGGTGAACCGGGTCCTCGGCACCAGCGTCTGGGACCTCACCCGCGCCGAGTACACGGCCCGGCACCAACTGGCGCAGATCGACCGCTTCCTGCGCACCCGCGTACCCGGGTTCGAGGAGTCGTACGTGGTGCAGAGCGGCACGCACATCGGGGTGCGGGAGAGCCGGCGGGTGCTCGGCGACTACCAGCTGACCGGTCACGACATCCTGGCGGCGCGCACCTTCCCGGACGTGGTCGCGCACGGCGCCTATCCGGTCGACATCCACAACCCGCGCGGCTCCGGCACCGTCCTGAAAAGGGTGCCGCGGGGCAGCTTCTACGACATCCCGCTGCGCTGTCTGCTGCCCCGGGGCACCGACCGGCTGCTGGTGGCGGGCCGCTGCATCTCCGGGACGCACGTGGCGCACTCGTCGTACCGGGTGATGCCCATCGCCATGGCGACCGGGCACGCGGCCGGAGTGTGCGCGGCGCTGACCGTCCGGCACGGGCGCGGACCGCGCGGGCTGCCATACCGGCTGGTCCAGCGGGAGCTGCTGCGGCAGGGTGCCCGGCTGCGGACGGAGCGGCCCGACTGACGCTCCGGGCCCGGGTCCCCGGTCAACTCGCCCAGTCGAGCAGGCGTTCCCGGTGCTCGGGGGCGCGCAGGTGGGCGAGGGACTCCTTCTCCAGCTGGCGTACGCGTTCGCGGGTGAGGCCCACGTGCTCGGCGACCTGTTGCAGGGTGCGGGGGCGGCCGTCGTGCAGTCCGTAGCGCAGGCTGAGGATCAGGGACTCACGGGGGGCGAGGGTGCCGACGGCCTCCCGCAGTTCCGCCGCGAACGCCTGGAACTCGGCGACCTCCGGGGCCCGCAGCACCTCGGTGTCGGGGATGAGGTCGCCGACGACGGTGTCGCCGGTCTCGTCGACGGGGGTGTCCAGGCTGACCGCGTCCCGTCCGACCCGGCGCAGCCAGACGACCTTGTCCACGTCGATGCCGCTCTCGGCGGCGACCTCCTCGGTGGTCGGCTCGCGGTCGAGGCCCGCGCGGAGCTTGCGTTCCACCTTGGCGAGCTTCTGCAACTGCTCCACGACGTGGACCGGCAGCCGTACGGTGCGGGCGTGGGTGGCCAGGCCCCGTTCGATGGCCTGGCGGATCCACCAGGTGGCGTACGTGGAGAACTTGAAGCCCTTGGTGTGGTCGAACTTCTCCACGGCCCGGATCAGTCCGAGGTTGCCCTCCTGGATGACGTCGAGGACGGGCAGCCCGCGGTGGGCGTGGCGCTTGGCCATCGACACCACGAGCCGCAGATTGGCCCGCACCATGTGGTCCTTGGCCGCCTGGCCGTCGTGGACGGTCTCCTCCAGCGCGCGGCGGCGCCCGGGCGTGGGGGCGGGCTCGCCGGTGTCGGCGGCCTCCAGTTCCTCCCTGGCCCGGACGCCCGCCTCGATGCGGGTGGCGAGCCGTACCTCGTCCTCGGCGGTCAGCAGGGGGGTGGCGCCGATCTGGGTCAGGTACTGGCCGAGCAGGTCGGGTTCCTCGTCGGGTTCGGGGATCCGGGTGCGCAGCCGTGCGGTGCGGGTGGTGGCGCGGCGGTCCTCCCGGGTGCGTGCCGCGGGTGTGCGTGCCTTGGGCGCCATGTCGTTCCCTCCGTCCCCCTCGTCGGGTTTCGGGTCTTCTCGGGTCTCTTCGGCCTCGGGCATCAGCGCGGCAGGGCCGTGCCGCGTTCGCTCCGCAGCCGGCGGACCACCACGAGCAGGTCGGCCGCCGCCAGCAGGGCGAACGCCGCGCACACGACGGCGAGGACCACGAGGGTGCCGCGGCCCGGACTGTCACCGGAGGCGGTGTCGGCCGCCCACACGTCGAAGAACGCGGCTCCCGCGAGGAACAGCGGCAGGAAGAGCGCCGACAGCGACAGCCGCAGCCGTAGCGCGCTCCGCGCCTGGACCGGTTCGCTCATGCCGTTTCCTCCCCGGTGCCGGGGTGTCAGTGGCCGGGTGCGGCCCGGCTGATGTCCGCGAGCGCGGAGTGCGGGTCGTCGGTGACGGCGAGGTCGCCGAGGGTGACCACGCCGACCGGGACGCCGCCGTGCTCGACGACCGGGAGCCTGCGTACGGCGTGGCGGCGCATCAGCTCGGCGGCGCGGTCGGTGGTGTCGTCGGGCCCGAGGGTGACGACGGGCGGGGGTGTGCACACCGCGCCGACCGTGGTGGCGTCGGGGTCACGCCCGTCGGCGACGCCGCGGAGCACGATGTCGCGGTCGGTGAGGACGCCGAACAGGTCGCGGTCGTAGGTCACCAGGACGTCGCCGACGTCCTCCTCGCGCATCAGCCGGGCCGCCCGCGCCACGCTCGTCATGGGCTCCACGGCCACCGCGGCCGGTGACATCACGTCTCGGATTCGCCGTGTCATGTCGCGCCTCCCGGGGTGTCGGTACGGGATTGCCCGCGGGCCGCGCAGCCCGCACCCGGGCCGTTGAACCGTGCCGCGGCTGAACCGTGCCGCGGCGGGCGGCTCAGCCCAGGTCGATCAGTGCCAGTCCGATGTCGGGGCGGTGGGTCTTGGCCAGCTCGGTCGGGCTGTCCCGGACGACGACCTCCAACGTCGGCCAGACCCGGCCGGACAGCAGGTGGCCGCCGCGGGTGGAGCCGTCGGACAGGCCCAGTACGGCGTGCAGGTGCGGGGTGGGTCCGTCGTCGGCGACGGCGATGTCCCCGAGGAGGGACAGCACCTCGCACTGCTCCTGGACCGGGATGTGCCGGTAGCCCTTGGCCTGCCGGTCGAACCAGCCGACGACCGCCTCGGAGAAGGCACCCACGGCGGTCACCTGGGAGGCACCCAGCGACCGGTCACGGGCGAAGGCGGTCAGTTCGGCGACCGCGTCCTCCCCCGCGTCGAGCACCACCACGTACACCGCGGACGGACCCTCCTGCACCTGCTGCCACTTCATGCCCCGGCGGGTACCCGGCACGGGCCCGGGCAACCCCGGTCGGCGTCCCGCCGTCCGGACGGCGGGACGTGGCCCGGGCGCGACGCCGTCAGGCGTCCAGGGCCCGGCGGATCGCGTCGAGCCAGCCGTCGACCGGTCCGAAGGTGAGCAGTCCGCTGCCCGCGCCCGCGAGTTCACCGGACGCGGGCAGCAGCCGGTCGTGGGTCCGCCGCAGGGCCGGGCGGTCGCCGAGTGCGAGGGCGAGCGCGGCCTCGGCGCAGCACAGGGCCTCGTAGAGCAGGTCGGGCGGCGGTTCGGGCAGGGCCCGCAGGGCGTTGCGGGCCTCGGTGTCGCGGCCCGCGGCCAGCAGGGCGAAGGGCTCGGCCCAGGGCCGGTACGGCCCCCAGTCCGCGCCCGGGTCCACCTGCGCGGGCCGCCCGTGGGCCAGGCGCAGGCCGAGCAGGGCGAGCGGCAGCAGCCCGCGTTCCAGACCCGGCATCCCCGCGCCGTCGAGCAGCCCCGCGGCCGACCGGTAGGCGGCCTCGGCGCGGTCGTGGGAGTCGGCGGAGGGGCCGACCGCGGCGGCCTGGCGCAGGGCCAGGTACCAGGCGGTGAAGACGGCGACGAGGGGACGTTCGTGCCGTTCGGCGAGGCGGTCCACGGCGCTCGCGTGTGCGTCGGCGGCGGTGAGGTCGGCGAGGGCCGAGCGGGCCTGGAGCCGGACCAGGTGGCCGAGGATCTCGTAGTTGACCAGGCCGTGCCGGGTGCCGAGGGCGACGAGTTCGGCGCCGATCGCGTCGCGGCGGGGGGCCAGCCCGGCGCGGGTGCAGGACTGCATGAAGACGCCGTTGAGGGCGAACGCCAGCAGCGCGGGGTCGTCCAGGCGGCGGGCGATCCGCTCGGCCTCGGCGGCCGCACGGGGCCCGCGCGGGGAGCGCACGCCCCGCGACTCCAGCGCGACGGTGGCCAGCAGGCGGCAGCGTGCCGCGTCGGTGGCGGGGCCCTCCGGCAGGGCGCCCAGAGTGCGTTCGGCGGCGTCGACGAGGCGCCGGGCCAGTTCGGGGTCGTCGCTGCGGGTCCAGTTGGCGGGGACGTCGTAGGCGCCGATCACCCGGGCGGTCAGTTCCGCGTCGCCCGTCTCCTCCGCCGCCTGGACCGCCGTCATCCGGTGCTCCCGGGCGGCCTCCAGGCCACCGCCACCGGTGACCGCGAGGCTCCGCAGCAGGCCCACGGTGGATTCCAGGCGGGCCCGGGAACCGGCCGCGACCGTGCGGTCGTACGCCTCGGTCGCCCGGGTCCACAGCCGGGCCGCCGCGTCCGCCGGTTCGCCGGGCGGGTCCAGGTCCGGGTCCTGGGCGAGGATCCCGGCCTCCAGGCGGCGCAGCCGCGGGCCGGGGTCGATGCCCAGCCGCCCGGCCAGCAGGGCGCGGGCCCGGCGCAGCACGGCGAGGGCGTCCGCCTGCCGCCCGGTCCGGTACAGGGCGAGCGCGAGCAGACGCCAGGACTCCTCGCGCCAGGGGTGCTCGGTGAGGTGCGCGTCCAGGTCGGGGACCGCCTCGGCGGCGCGGCCGAGCTCCACCAGCAGCTCCGCGCGGCGTTCGACGGCGCGCAGCCGCAGCTCGGTGAGCCGGGAGCGTTCGCCGCGGGCCCAGTCCTCCGTGCCGAACTCGGCGTAGGCGGGCCCCCGCCACTCCCCCAGGGCCTCCCGCAGCCGGTCGGGGGCCCGAGCGGCCGGCATCCGGTCCGCCTCGGCGACGGCGGCCTCGAAGCGCCACGCGTCCACGGTGCCGGGCGCCGCGCGCAGGGCGTATCCCGGGCCCTCGGTGACGAGCAGCCGGGCGGGGGCGCGCGGCGGGCGGTCGGGTTCCAGGGCGCGGCGCAGGTCCCCGACGAAGGTGCGCACCGCGCCCACGGCACGCGGCGGCGGCGTGTCCCACAGGTCCTCGACCAGCCGGGCGACCGGGACGACCCGCCGCCGGGCCAGGATCAGCCGGGCGAGCACGGCCCGGTGCCGGGGGCCCTTGAGGGCGAGCACGTGGGGGCCGCGCCAGGCGGTGACCGCTCCGAGCACACCGAACGTGACCGCTTCCATGTTCCGTGTTCCGTCCGCTCCGTTCCGCCACCGCGCGTGCGGTCACCACGGTACGCGTGCGGGCCGGTCCCCGGCCGGTTGCTGATCGGTTGCTGATTCGCGCGCGGCAGCCTCGAAGGCGTCACCAGGACGTGTGACACGAGCAGACGGACACAAGCGGGAACTGAGAGGCACTGACCATCATGACCACCACGGAACCGGCCATCCCCGGCTTCACCCACGAACGCGTGACGGTCGCCGACGGCGTCGGCCTGCACGTGGCCGTCGGCGGCACCGGCAGCCCCGTCGTGCTGTTGCACGGCTTTCCCCAGACCCACCTGATGTGGCGGCACGTCGCCGCCGACCTGGCGGCCGAGCACACGGTCATCTGCCCCGACCTGCGGGGCTACGGTGCCAGCGACAAGCCCGCCGACCCGGACGGCACCGCGTACGCCAAGCGGGCCATGGCCGCCGACGTGGTCGCCCTGGCCCGGGAGCTGGGGCACGAGCGGTTCGCGCTGGCCGGTCACGACCGGGGCGCGCTGGTCGCGGTGCGCGCCGGGCTCGACCATCCCGACGCGGTGACGCACCTGGCCGCGCTGGACGTGCTGCCGACGCTGGACATGTGGGACGTCCTGCACGGCACGACGGCGGCGGTGGGGTTCCACCTGTATCTGATGGCGCAGCCGCCGGGGCTGCCGGAGGAGCTGATCGGCGCCGCGCCGGACGCGTTCTTCGGTCACTTCCTCGACGTCTGGACCCGGGACCCGGACGCCCTGCCCGCCGATGTCCGCGCCGCCTATCTGAAGGCGTCCCGCGAGGCGGTGCCCTCCATCGTGGCCGACTACCGGGCCTCGGCCGGTATCGACGTCGAGCACGACCGGGCGGACCTGGAGCACGGCAACCGGCTGCGGATGCCGGTGACCGTGCTCCAGCAGGACTGGGGCGCCGCTCTCGGGTACGACGCCGCCGCGCTGTGGCGGGCGTGGGCCCCGGACCTGCGGCACGAGACCGTCGGCTGCGGGCACTTCATGGCGGAGGAGGCGCCGGGCGCGGTCGCCGGGGCGCTGCGCGACCTGCTGGCCCGGTAGGGCACACGCGGGGGCGTCCGAGTGACGTCCGGGGGAGATCCGCACAACGATCGGTTGTACGTACCGCTCGGCCGGTTGTTTGATCCACCCGGCCCGGCTCGCTTGGATGTCGGGCGTGACGGAGTCGGGTGCGGTCGAGTCGGGCGTGGTGGGCGGCGGTTCGCTGGGGCGGGAGTTCGGATGGTTGTGGGCCGCGTACGCGGTGAGTGCGTTCGGTACGCGGCTGGCCTTCGACGCCTTTCCGTTGATCGCGGTCCTGGTGCTGGACGCCGGGCCGGCGCGGGTGGCGGCGCTCGCGGCGGCCGGTCTCGCGGTGGGCGCGGTGGTGGCCGTGCCGCTCGGGCCGTGGGTGGAGTTCCGGCGCAAGCGGCCGGTGATGGTCGCGATGGACCTGGTCCGCTGCGCGGTGCTGCTGAGCGTGCCGCTGGCGTACGCCTTCGGCACGCTCGGCTTCGCCCAGCTGCTGGTCGTGTCGGTCGTCGTCGCCGCGGCCGACATCACGTTCAGGGCCGCCGCCGGTTCCTGCCTCAAGGCGCTGGTGCGGTCGCCGGACCTGCTGCGGGCCAACGGCCGGTTCGAGTCGACGACCTGGACCGCGGCCATGCTCGGCCCCCCGGTCGGCGGGGCCGCGGTCGGACTCTTCGGTCCGGTGGTGACGGTGGCGGTCGACGCGGTCAGCTATCTCCTCTCGGCGCTGGGCATCCGCGCGATCGGGGGCGTGGAGCCGCGCCCGCGGCGCACGGAGGCGGGCCGGTTGCGCGCCGGTGACCTGCTGGACGGCTGGCGGTACGTGCTCGCCTCGCCGGGGCTGCGACCGCTGTTCCTCAACACGGTCCTGGTCAACGGGCTGATCATGGCGACGACACCGCTGCTGGCCGTGCTCATGCTGGGCGACCTGGGCTTCGCGCCCTGGCAGTACTCCCTCGCCTTCGCGGTGCCGTGCGTCGGCGGGCTGGTCGGCTCGCGGCTGGCCGGACCGCTCGTGGCGCGCTTCGGGGAGCACCGGGTACTGGTCACCAGTGGGGTGCTGCGCGTGTGCTGGCCCGTCGGGCTGGCCTTCGTGGGGCCGGGGACGGCGGGGCTGGTCCTGGTGATGGCGGTCGAGTTCGGGCTGGTCGCGTCCGTCGGCGTGTACAACCCGGTGTACGCCACCCGCCGCCTGGAGCTGACGCCCGCGGACCGGGTGGCGCGCACCCTGTCGGCCTGGGCGGTCGGCGGGAAGCTGACGACCGCGGCGCTGACCGCGGTCTGGGGCCTGCTGGCCGGCCTGACCGGCACGCGTACGGCGGTCGCGCTCGCGGGCGCACTGCTCCTGACGACCCCGCTGCTACTGCCCCGGCGGCCCCCCGCCCAGGCTCCGGCCCTGGTGAAGCCCACCGGCGACACGTGAAGCCCACGGCGCACGTCCGCCCGTGCCCCCTCCCCCGTCACACGGGTCATGCCCCCGGCGACGCGCCCCCGCCCAGGCCGGGGAAGCACCGGCGGGCCTCCGCGAACAGGGCCGGGTAGTCGGTGCCGTGGGCCACCGCGGCGGCGAAGAGGGCGCCGAGCGCGGCACGCAGCGGGTCCGGATCGGCGGCGGCGCGGAGGGCGGGCAGGGCCAGGGCCCGGCACAGCGGGGCGCCGCGGCCGACGCCGGGCGCGTCCGGCGCGGTGAGGGCGGTGCGGTCGTCGGTGAAGAAGCGGTCCCAGGCCGGCTGGGTGTCGTCGAACGGGGCCGGCAGAGGCTCCCCGCGGTCCAGTGCGGCCAACGCGGGCGCGATCCAGTCGACGCCCTCCAGTCCGGCGATGGTGAAGGCGCGGCGGGCGGCCCACCGGGCGAGGCCGCGCTGGGTGACCGGGCACGCCGCGTCGACGGCGTCGAGCAGGTCCCGGTCCAGCGGCACGAGCCCCCGCGCGACGTCCCCGGCCGCCCGTACGCGACGGCTGGGCAGCCGCCCGCCCCAGGACCGGGTCTCGGCGCGCTCCCGCTCGCTCGGTCCCCCGGCAACGGGTGCCGCCGCGGCGCACGCGCCGCGGCGCGGGTGTGCGGCGCCGCGTGAGGTCTGCCGGACGACCCGGTCCGCGGCGGGCGGGGCCGGCCAGAACTGCAGCAGGTACTGGCCGACCGGCCCCGCACCGTCGTCCAGGCCGCGTCCGCAGCAGCGCACCCGGTGGTCGGCGGGCGGCAGGGCCAACTCGCACAGCGCACCGTGGCCGCAGGGCAGGACCGCCGTCGAGGAGGTCAGCGGCCGGAAGGACGCCTCCACCACGTCCTCCCAGTGGTCGTCGAGGGGCGGCGCGGCGCCGTGCACCTCGACGGTCAGCGCGACCATCCCGCCGCGCACCCCCGTGCACAGGAAGAGACAGCCCGGGGCGACTGCCCCGCACGGGCCGTCGGTCTGTCCGGCGCAGGCCTCCGACGGCACCGGTCCCCGCGGCTCCCGGCGGCTGTCCACGTGGAACCGCCCATGGGCGACCGGAAGTTCACCCCTGTACACCGTCCGCATCCGCACAGCCAGTCCCCCTCGCATCCGGCACTTCGAGGCCACCAGTATGCGGAGGGGGACTGACAACGGTCCTGGCACCGTCCGGACGACGGACGCGTGACGCCCTCGGGAACGCCGGTCAGCGGGCCCCGGGCACGTCCTCCGTGACGCCGTTCAGCGGCGAGGACGGGTCACTGCCGTACGGGCGGGTGAACGCCTCCATGCCGTGTCCGGACGGGTCGGTGAAGTACACGCCCCGGCCGCCGTCGTTGCGGTTGATCCGGCGCGGATGCCGGCCCTGCGGGTCGGCCTGGATGGGGACCCCGCCCTCGACGAGCCGGGCGAGGACGGCGTCGAACTCGTCCTCGGAGACGAGGAACGCGTAGTGCTGCGTGACGACGTCGGTGTCGACGGTGGCGAAATCGAGGGTGACGCCGTTGGCGGTCGTCACCGGCAGGAACATTCCGGCCGGTTCACCTACCTCGAGACCGAGAACTCCGGCGAGGAAACGGGCGGACTTCTCCCGGTCGCGGGAGAGAACGATGGTGTGGTTGAACTCGACTGACACGGTCAATGCCTCCACGGGCATCTCCGCGGCGCCTCCATGCCTCACCCGGACGGTGACCGACACGCGATGCCGCGCGAAGATCATACGCCCGGGAGCCGCCGCGGAGCCGCCCCGGGCCGCCCCGGACCGCCCGTCAGCCAACTTGGGAGCTGTCCTTCATCGCCCCCCACCCGTGCCAGCGCTCCACCTCGACCCAGGCACTGACCCGGGGCCGCTCGCGGTTCGGGTACGGGTTGCCGGTGTAGTGCCGGGAGAGGCGGTCGATGCCGGAGAGGTCCTCGTCGTCGCGCATCTCGGCCACGCGGCCGATGAGGGTGACGTGGGTGTACCAGTCGTCGCCCGCGAGGACGGTGAGGGTGACGCGCGGGTCGCGTTGAAGGTGTCCCAGGCGCACGCGGCCCGCGTCGAGGTTGATCAGCACGCGGCCGTCATCGTCCCACGCGTACCAGGTGGGCGTGGTGACGGGGGCGCCGTCCTTGCGGAGGGTGGCCATGACGCACGGGTTGGGGCGGCGCAGCAGTTCGACGGCCTCGGACGGCAGCGGCGGCTTGGACATGCGGACTCCTCGTGATTCGGTGTCGGTGATGTTCTCCTGCACCCGGTACCCCGGCTGGGCTCAGTCGGTCGCCTTCTCCACGAAACTGGCGAAGTAGGCCGCCGCCATGTCCTCGTCCCCGTGTCCCTGGGCGGCGGCGCGGGCGAAGCGTTCCGCACCGGCGGCGGCGAGGTCCAGCCGGACGCCGTTCGCCTCGCCGGCCTCCACGATCAGGCGGGCGTCCTTCTCGGCGGTGCCGACGGCGAACTGGGCCGGGGTCAGCGCGCCGTCGCGGATCAGGCCGGCCTTGGCGCGCAGATAGCCCATGTCGAGCGGGCCGCCGGCGATGGCGTCGAAGAAGGCGTCCGGGTCCACGCCCAGCGCCTTGGCCAGCGCCAGGACCTCGCCGACCGCGTTGGTGACGGCGAGGACCCAGCTGTTGGCCACCAGCTTCAGCCGGGTCGCGCTGCCGGCCGCGCCGTCCTCACCGGTCCACACGGTGCGCGAGCCCACGGCATCGAACACGCGTGCGGCGGTGTCCCGCGCCGCGCCGGGACCGGCCGCCAGCACCAGCAGCTGTCCTGCCTCGGCCGGCTGCTTGGTGCCGAGGACGGGGGCGTCGAAGAAGACGAGGCCGTGCTCGTGGGCGAAGGCGGCCAGGTCGGCGACCGCGTCGACGCCCGCGGTGGTGGACTGCGCCCAGACCGTGCCGGGGCTCAGGCCGGGCACGGCCCGCCGCATGACGTCGAGGGCGGCCGGGCCGTCGTACAGCATCGTGAGGACGACGTCGGCGCCCCGTACGGCCTCGTCCGGGCTGTCCGCGACGTGCGCGCCGTCGGCGGCCAGCGGCTCGGCCTTGTCCCGGCTGCGGTTCCAGACGCGGACGGCGTGCCCGGCGCGGGCGAGGTTGCGGGCCATCGCGGCACCCATGATGCCGGTGCCCAGGACGCTCACGGTGAGCTGCTCGGTCATGACGTCGCCTTCTGACTCGTACTGACTCGTGTCGCCGGTGGCCAGGCTCCTGCGAGCCGGGCCCGGGGGGCCAGCCTGCCACCGGACGCGGGTCCCCGCGCGTCCGCGCGGACCCGTCCCGTACGGTACGGCCGTGAACGCCTTCACCGACGACATCGACGACAACGGCGCGGCCTTCCCGGGCCGTTACGGCCCCTTCGCCACCACCGAGGCCGACCCGCGCGAGGTGGGCCGGGTGCGGACCGAGTACTCCCCGGCGCACGACGGCGACCCCGATCCCGGCGAGATCGTCTGGACGTGGGTGCCCTACGAGGAGGCGGACGGCCGGGGCAAGGACCGGCCGGTGCTGGTGGTGGCCCGGGAGCCGGCCGGGACGGTGCTGGCGGTGCAGCTGTCCAGCAAGCGGCACGACGGTGACCGCGAGTGGGTGCCCATCGGGAGCGGGCCGTGGGACCGCTCGGGGCGCGACTCCTGGGTCGACGTGGACCGGGTGCTGCGCCTGCACGACGCCGGGATGCGCCGCGAGGCGTGCGCCCTGGACCGGATGCGCTTCGACCTCGTGCGGCGGCGGCTGTGGGAGCGCTACGGCTGGAGCTGACCGGGACGGCCCGCGCCCTCCGGGAAGGCGCGCTCGAAGGCCGCCCGGACGGTGGCGCCCGGGGTGCGGTCCAGAATGCCGAACGCCACCCGTTCGAAGGCACCGGCGAACCGTCCGCCGGGTCCGAGCAGCGTCCGGAACGCGCCCGCCACCTGGGCGGGGTCGTTGCGGAACACGCCGCAGCCCCAGGCGCCGAGCACCAGCCGCCGGTGCCCGTGGGCCACGGCCGTCTCCAGCACCCGCCCGGCGCGTGCGGTGAGGGCGGCGGGCAGGTCGGCGGCGCGCTCCGGGGCCGTGCGCAGCACCACGCCCGCGTTGGGCGCGGCACAGGTGAGGAACCCGGCCGTGAACGGCGCGTCCAGCAGGCGGCCCCGGTCGTCGCGGAAGACGGGCACGCCGGGCGAGTGGACGACGCGGTCCGTGTAGAACGGGTCGCGGTGGGCGCGGTGGTGGTCGTAGAACTCGCGTGCCCGCAGCAGGCAGGTGTACAGGGCGGAGGCCCGGCACAGGGCCTCCTCCTGGGCCTGGGCGCCATTGAGGTAGCCGCCGCCGGGGTTGCGCGCGGAGGCGAAGTTGAGCACGGCGACGTCGCCGCCGAGCCGCCGGGCGGCCTCCAGGCTGCTCTCGCCGGTGACCTCGAAAACCGTGCCCCTCCGGGCCGGAACGGACACCTCGACGGGCCCCGGGCCGTGCATCCGCGTCCCGTCCCGGGCCGCCCCGATCGCCGCCGCGAGGGACACCTCACGCCCGTCGGACGTGCGGTACGCCCCGGCCGCGACGATCTGCTCCGTCTGCTGTGCGATGCCCCGCAGGCGCGCGCTCACGGCGCCACCCCCGTGGACGCCGTGACCGCGCGCGGCGCGGTCTCCCCCGTCGTGCTCATGCGGGAATCCTGGGCGATGCTGGGGATGCGGTGCAACGAAGTTTCCCGACCGGCGAACGACGCGCGAAGCCCCCGGAAACAGGCGGATCGCGGAGATTACCGAGCGGGAACGTCCCGAAATGCGTCCTTGTGCGGAGCGGCGCGAGGGTCTTGGGTGGGACGAGTGTGCCGACCCGGCCCACCGCAGAGGGGTCGGCGGCATGGTGGAATCTCAGGAGGATCCCGACATGTCTGATTCGGTTGGTGGCTGTATCCGGCCACGTACCGCGGTCAGTGAGGCCGAGGTCGAGGCGCTGGTCCACGGCATCTGCTTCAAGACCGGTCCGCCCAGGCTCCTCGGCGTCGAGGTGGAATGGCTCGTCCACGAGCTGCGCGCGCCGCGGCTTCCCGTATCACCCGAACGGCTCCGCGCGGTGTACACCGCGCTGCGGGCCGTGCCCCTGAGGTCGGCGCTGACCGTCGAGCCCGGTGGCCAGCTGGAGCTGAGTTCGCTCCCCGCCGCCTCGCTGACGGAGTGCGTCCGCTCCGTCTCCGCCGACCTGGACGCCGTCCGCGCCGTACTGCGCGAGGACGGCCTCGCCCTGGTCGGCCTCGGCCACGATCCCTGGCAGGCGCCGCGCCGCTATCTGCGGCAGCCGCGCTACGACGCGATGGAGTCCTGCCTCGACCGCACCGGACCCGGTGGCCGCTTCATGATGTGCGCCTCCGCCTCCGTGCAGGTGTGCGTGGACGCCGGGCACGAGGAACCCGGGCCCATGGGGCACGTACGCCGGTGGTGGCTGGCCCATCACCTGGGCGCCGTCCTGCTGGCCGCGTTCGCCAACTCCCCGCTGTCCGGCGGCCGGCCCACCGGCTGGCGGTCCACCCGGCAGCTGCGGTGGACGCAGATCGGCGCCGGCCGGGCGGGCGGTCCCCCCTTGGACAGCGACCCGCGCGGCGCCTGGGCCCGGCACGTGCTGGACGCCCCGGTGATGTGCGTACGCCGCGACGGCGGCCCCTGGGACGTGCCTGAGGGCCTGACCCTGCGGGAGTGGACCCGCGAGCTGGTGCCCCGGCCGCCGACCCGGGAGGACCTGGACTACCACCTCACCACGCTCTTCCCGCCGGTACGGCCGCGCGGCCACCTGGAGCTGCGCATGATCGACGCGCAGCCCGGGGACGACGGCTGGATCGTGCCGCTGGCGGTGACCGCCGCGCTGTTCGACGACCCGGAGGCCACCGAGACCGCCTACCGGGCCGTCAAGCCGCTGGCCGAGCGCACGCTCGGGCGGCCCGCGCCGCACAACCCGCTGTACGAGGTCGCGGCCCGGCACGCCCTGACCGATCCCGAGCTGCGCGAGGCGGCCGTCACCTGCTTCACGGCGGCGCTCGCCGCACTGCCCCGGCTCGGCGCGGGCACCGAGGTGACGGACGCCGTCGCCGCCTTCCGGGAGCGCTACGTGCTCAGGGGCCGCTGCCCCGCCGACGATCTGCTGGACATGCCGGGCGGCGCGGACCGTGGCCCGCACGGGAGGGAGACCCGCTCATGACCGACCCCATCGACCCCACCGACAACACCGCCACCGTCACGGTCCCCTCCGGCGAAGGGGCCGTGGACGCCGAGGGGCTGCGTGAGCGGGCCCTGACCACGCTGGTCACGGCCCGCGAGCGCACCACGCTGCTGACCAGCTGCGTGGAGGGCCCCGACCTGACCGCCCAGGTGTCGCCGCTGATGTCCCCGCTGGTGTGGGACCTGGCGCACATCGGCAACCAGGAGGAGCAGTGGCTGCTGCGCGCGGTCGCCGGGCAGGAGGCGATACGTCCGGAGATCGACAGCCTCTACGACGCCTTCGAGCATCCCCGCTCCGAGCGGCCCAGCCTGCCGCTGCTGTCGCCCGCCGAGGCCCGGCGGTACGCGGCCGACGTGCGCGGACGGGCCCTGGACGTGCTGGAGCGCACCGCGTTCGACGGGACGCGGCTGACGGAGGCGGGCTTCGCCTTCGGGATGATCGCCCAGCACGAGCAGCAGCACGACGAGACCATGCTGATCACGCACCAGCTGCGCAGGGGCCCGCAGGCCCTGACCGCACCCGACCCGGACCCGGCGGGGCTGTTCACCGGACCGGCGGAAGTACTGGTGCCGGGCGGTCCGTTCACCATGGGCACGTCGACCGAACCGTGGGCCCTGGACAACGAACGGCCCGCGCACCGGCGCGAGGTGGCGCCGTTCTTCATCGACACCGTCCCGGTGACCAACGGCGCCTACCGGGCGTTCATCGAGGACGGCGGCTACGAGGACCCGCGCTGGTGGACCCCCGAGGGCTGGGACCACATCCGCCGGCACACCATCACCGCCCCGCTGTTCTGGCGCCGGGACGGCGGGCAGTGGCTGCGGCGGCGCTTCGGGGTGACCGAGGCGGTACCGGCTGACGAGCCGGTGCTGCACGTGTGCTGGTACGAGGCCGACGCGTACGCCCGCTGGGCCGGGCGCCGACTGCCCACCGAGGCAGAGTGGGAGAAGGCCGCCCGCCACGACCCGGCCGGCGACCGCGCCATGCGCTATCCGTGGGGCGACGCCGACCCGGGCCCGGAGCACGCCAACCTCGGTCAGCGGCACCTGCGCCCGGCGCCCGCGGGCAGCTACCCGGCCGGTGAGTCGCCGCTCGGGGTGCGGCAGTTGATCGGCGACGTCTGGGAGTGGACGTCGAGCGACTTCGCCCCGTACCCGGGCTTCAGGGCGTTCCCGTACAAGGAGTACTCGGAGGTCTTCTTCGGCCCCGAGTACAAGGTGCTGCGCGGCGGTTCCTTCGCCGTGGACGCGGTGGCCTGCCGGGGCACGTTCCGCAACTGGGACTATCCGATCCGGCGGCAGATCTTCTCCGGGTTCCGCACCGCCCGGTCGGTGGAGGCCGCCTGATGTGCCGACACCTGGCCTACGTGGGCCCCGCACAGCCGCTCGGCGCGCTCCTCGTGACGCCGTCGCACGGCCTGTACCGCCAGTCCTGGGCGCCGCGGCACCAGCGGTACGGCACGGTCAACGCCGACGGGTTCGGCGTCGGCTGGTACGCCGAGGGCGACCCGGTACCGGCCCGGTACCGCCGGGCCGGGCCGATCTGGGCGGACCAGTCCTTCGCCGACCTGGCCCGGGTGGTACGGACCGGCGCGCTGCTGGGCGCCGTACGGGACGCGACGCTGTCCGGTGCCGACGCGGAGGCGGCCGCGGCGCCGTTCGCCGCGGGGACCTGGCTGTTCAGCCACAACGGCGCCGTGTCGGGCTGGCCGGATTCGCTGGCTCCGGTGGCCGCGACGCTCCCGCCGGGACGACTGCTGTCGCTGGAGGCGCGCAACGACTCGGCGCTGGTGTGGGCGCTGGTCCTGGCCCGGCTGACCGCCGGGGACGACGAGGGCCGGGCGCTCGCCGAGACGGTGCTGGAGGTCGCCGCGGCGGCCCCCGCCTCCCGGCTCAACCTGCTCCTCACCAACGGCTCCACCGTCACCGCCACCACCTGGGGCGACACCCTGTACTACCTCTCCCGTCCGGGCGGCGGCACGGTCGTCGCCTCGGAGCCCTACGACGACGACCCGCGCTGGCAGGAGGTCCCCGACCGCTCCCTGCTCGCGGCGAGCGGCACGGACGTGCGGCTCACCCCGCTCAAGGTCCCGGGCGAAACCGCCCCGCCAGACGCTTCCGTCTCTGTGAAGGAGCCCCGCACGTGAGCCAGTTCCGTCTGACCCGGACGCTGCCCGAGGACGCCACGGACGCCGCCCTGCGTGCCGATGTCCTGGCGGGCCTGACGAGCACGCCCAAGTGGCTGCCGCCGAAGTGGTTCTACGACGCGCGGGGCAGCGAGCTGTTCGAGGCGATCACCGCGCTGCCGGAGTACTACCCGACCCGGGCCGAGCGGGAGATCCTGGTCGACCGGGCCGGTCAGATCGCGGCGGCGGCCGGCGCCCGCACCCTGGTCGAGCTGGGCTCCGGCTCCTCGGAGAAGACGCGTGTGCTGCTGGACGCGCTCACCGAGCGGACCGGGCTGCGCGGCTATGTGCCGGTCGACGTCAGCGAGAGCGCCCTCACCCAGGCCGGTCAGGCGCTGGTCGCCGAGCGTCCGGGCCTCCAGGTGCACGCGCTGATCGCCGACTTCACGGCCGGGCTGACGCTGCCCGACACGCCGGGACCGCGGCTGGTGGCGTTCCTCGGCGGCACCGTCGGCAACCTGCTGCCCGAGGAGCGCGCTGCGTTCCTGGCCTCGGTCCGCGCCCTGCTCTCCCCGGGCGACAGCCTGCTGCTGGGTACGGACCTGGTCAAGGACGAGGGCGTGCTGGTCCGCGCCTACGACGACGCGGCCGGGGTGACGGCCGAGTTCAACAAGAACGTGCTGTCGGTGGTGAACCGCGAGCTGGAGGCCGACTTCGCGCCCGCGGCCTTCGAGCACGTGGCGCTCTGGAACGCCGAACGGGAGTGGATCGAGATGCGGCTGCGCTCGCGCACCGCGCAGACCGTCAAGGTCCAGGCGCTCGACCTGGCCGTGGACTTCGCGGACGGGGAGGAGCTGCGCACCGAGGTGTCCGCGAAGTTCCGGCGGGAGGGTGTGCGGGCCGAGCTGGCGGCGGCGGGGCTCGACCTGGCCCACTGGTGGACGGACGGCGAGGGCCGTTTCGCCCTGTCGCTGAGCGTGGTCCGCTGAGCGTGGCGCACTGAGCCTGCCCGCTGGCGGGCAGGTCAGCGCTCGTTGGCGTCCAGCAGTTCGGTGACGCGGTCGGAGGCCTTCTGGGCCTCCGACTTCGCGTCCGCCCCGGTGAGCACCTTCGTCATGTACGCCTTGATCGGGTTGTCCGCCTCGACCGCGCCCCACCGGGGCGTACCGGGGGTCGCCCGGCCCTGTGCGGCACCGGCCGCCATGGCCTCGATCCCGTCCTCGCCGGAGACCTCCTCGGCCAGGGACTTCTTGTTCGGGACGTAGTTCATGGTGCGGGCCAGGTCGGTGTTCCACTTCTCGCCCGCGAGCGCCTCGATCACGGCGAGGGCGCCCTCCTCCTGGTCGGTGTTCTTCGGGACGACGAGGTCGGAGCCACCGGTGAAGACGGCGCCGGGCTTGCCCGCGCTCTTGCCGGGCACGGGGAAGAAACCGATCTTGCCCTTGAGGTCGGGGTTGTCGCGCACGATGGACTGCGCGAGGCCCGGCACGGCGACGATCTGCGCGACCCGTCCCTTCGCGAAGACCCCGGACTGCGGCGGGTGTTCCTCGTCGGCGTCGACCGGGCCGTCGCCCAGGGCCTGCAGTTCGCGGTAGAAGTCCATGCCGCGCAGGGCGGCCTCGGAGTCCAGGGCGCCCGTCCAGGAGCCGCCCTCGCCGTCCTGGGTGGCCAGTTCGCCGCCCTCGTCCCAGATGAAGCCGGAGAGCGTGTACCAGTCCTGGCCGGCCAGGTAGATGCCCTGGTCGCCGTCCTTGTCGAGCTTCTCCGTGGCGGTGAGCCACTCCTCGCGGGTGCGGGGCGGCTCGTTGACGCCGGCCTGCTCGAAGAGGTCCTTGCGGTAGATGACGACGCGGTTGGCGGCGTACCAGGGGATGCCGAACTGCTGGGACATCCACTGCCCCGGTTCGGCGAGACCCGGCAGCCAGTCGCGGATGCCCCAGTCCCGCATCGACTCCAGGGTCAGGTTCTGCAGCCGGCCGCCCTCCGCGTACTGCGGGACCTGGGTGTTGCCGACCTCGACGACGTCGGGCCCGTCCGTGCCGTCCGCCTTCAGCGCGGCCTGCACCTTGTCCCCGATCCCGGTCCACTCCTGGATGCGGATGTCCAGGTCGAGGTCGGGGTGGTCGGCCTCGAAGCCCTCGGTGAACCGCTTCAGGAAGTCCTGCGAGGCGCTGTCCTTCATCAGCCACACGGTGACGGTGTGCCGCTCGCTCCCGCCGTCCTGCGAGATCAGGCCGCAGCCGCTGAGCACGGAGGCGGACACACAGACAAGGGCGAGGAGGCGACGTCTCACGAGGGGTCCTTCTGACTGACGAACAGAGGGCGCGGGCAGGTGAGTCCTGCACACGCGAAGAAGCCCGACGTGGGGGACGAGCCCGAGGCTCGAACGGGTGTCTGAGATTTTGGTATGGACCATTACAAAGGTCAAGGGGTACCGGCCGGTTTCCACCCCCGACGCCGATGCCTCGCGCTCCGTCCCGACTTGGGGCACGGTGGAGTGACGCAGGGCACACCGCTGCCCCGCGGAAGGGAGCACCCGCATGTCGAACCACACCTACCGGGTCACCGAGGTCGTCGGCACCTCGCCCGACGGCGTCGACCAGGCCGTCCGCAACGCCATCACGCGCGCCTCGCAGACCCTGCGCAAGCTGGACTGGTTCGAGGTGACGCAGGTGCGCGGCCAGATCGAGGACGGGCAGGTCGCGCACTGGCAGGTCGGCCTCAAGCTCGGCTTCCGTCTGGAGGAGTCGGACTGACGCCCCTCGGTCGCGCACGTCCCTCAGGTGCGGCCCTCGCGCTCCTGCGCCACGCGCAGCTCGGCCGACCGGGCCGCCCAGCGCGCCCGGAGCACGGGGAAACCGGCCCGCTCGGCGTCGTCGCAGACCAACTCGTCGTCGTCCACCAGGACCCGGACCTCGCGGGTCCGCGCGAGCCGCCGCAGGATCTCCAGCTTGGTACGCCGGGCGGGCCTGCGGTCGCCGTTGCCGCGCATGTGCACCGTTCCGTCCGGCAGACCCTGCGCGGCCAGCCAGTCGAGGGTGTCGCGCCGGCAGCGCTCGGGTCGCCCGGTCAGGTAGACGATCTCGCACTCCTTGGCGCTCTCCCGTACCAGCGCGATGCCTTCGGCGAGCGGCGGATCGTGCGGCGCGGCGGCGAAGAAGGCGTCCCAGTCCCGCGGCCGGCGCTCCAGGAACCGCTGCCGGTGCGCGGTGTCGGCGAGGGTGTTGTCCAGGTCGAACACGGCCACCGGGGCCTTGCTGCTGTCGCTCACCCGCCCACCCTAGAACGCGCCGCCGGGAATCTGCGGGGCGTGGGAACGTTGAACACCATGTGACCTCCGCACTCGCCGCCACCCGGTTCTCCGTCCTCGACCGCTCCCGCATCCGGGCGGGCCGCACCGCCGGGGAGGCGCTGCGCGACACCGTGGAGCTGGCCCGGGAGGCGGAGCGGCTCGGCCACCACCGGTTCTGGGTGGCGGAGCACCACGGCGTGCCCGGGGTGGCCGGATCGGCGCCGACCGTGCTGGCGGCCGCCGTGGCCGGGGCCACCAGCCGCATCCGCGTCGGCACCGGAGGCGTGATGCTGCCCAACCACCGGCCGCTGGTCGTCGCCGAGCAGTTCGGCGTGCTGGAGTCGCTCTTCCCGGGCCGGATCGACATGGGTCTCGGCCGCTCGGTGGGCTTCACCGACGGCGTCCGCAGGGCGCTGGGCCGGGAGAAGGACGACGCCGAGGACTTCGACGCGCAACTGGCCGAGCTGCTCGGCTGGTTCCGGGGCACCTCGCCCACCGGCGTGCACGCGCGCCCGGCGGAGGGGCTGACCGTCCCGCCGTTCGTGCTGGCCATGGGCGAGGGGGCGGCCGTCGCCGCCCGTGCGGGCCTGCCGATGGTCATCGGGGACCTGCGCGACCGGGACCGGATGCGCCGCGGCATCGACCGCTACCGCGCCGGGTTCCGCCCCTCCGAGTGGAGCCGGGAGCCGTACGTCGTCGTCTCCGGGACCGTCGCGGTGGCCGCCACGCCCGAGGCGGCCCGGCGGCTCCTGGTCCCGGAGGCGTGGTCCATGGCCCACGCCCGCACCCGCGGCTCCTTCCCGCCGCTGCCGCCGGCCGAGGAGGTCGAGGCCCGGACGATGACCGGGAAGGAACGCGACCTGTACGAGGCCGGTCTCGCGGGCCACATCGCCGGTACCGAGGAGCAGGTCGCCGACGAGCTGGAGCGGCTGGTGAAGGAGACCGGCGCCCAGGAGGTCCTGGTCACCACCAGCACGTACGACCGGGCGGCGCTGCTCGACTCCTACCGGCGGCTCGCCCGGGTCACCGGTACGGGGCCGCTCGGCACCCCGGCGTAGAATCGCGGGGTTTGTCCCCCCACCGTACGGAGTTCCCCGCGATGCACAGCCCCCACGACCCGTACGTCCGGGTGCGCGACGCCCGCGAGCACAACCTCAAGGGCGTGGACGTGGACGTCCCCCGGGACGTGGTGGCGGTGTTCACCGGGGTCTCGGGGTCGGGGAAGTCGTCGCTGGCCTTCGGGACGGTCTACGCGGAGGCGCAGCGGCGCTACTTCGAGTCCGTCGCGCCGTACGCCCGCCGTCTGATCCACCAGGTCGGCGCCCCCAAGGTGGGCGAGATCACCGGGCTGCCGCCCGCCGTCTCCCTCCAGCAGCGGCGGGCCACCCCGACGTCCCGCTCCTCGGTGGGGACGGTCACCAACCTCTCCAACTCCCTGCGGATGCTCTTCTCCCGCGCCGGTGACTACCCGCCGGGCGCCGAACGGCTGGACTCCGACGCCTTCTCGCCGAACACGGCGGCCGGGGCCTGCCCCGAGTGCCACGGACTCGGCCGGGTGCACCGCACCACCGAGGAGTTGCTGGTGCCGGATCCCTCGCTGTCGATCCGGAACGGTGCGATCGCCGCGTGGCCGGGCGCCTGGCAGGGCAAGAACCTGCGGGACGTCCTCGACGCGCTCGGGTACGACGTGGACCGGCCCTGGCGCGAGCTGCCCGCCGAAGCGCGGGAGTGGATCCTGTTCACCGACGACCAGCCGGTGGTCACGGTGCACCCGGTGCGGGACGCGGGCCGCATCCAGCGGCCGTACCAGGGCACGTACATGAGCGCCCGGCGCTATGTGATGAAGACGTTCGCGGACTCCAGGAGCGCCACGCTGCGGGCGAAGGCGGAGCGGTTCCTCACCAGCGCGCCCTGCCCGGTGTGCGGCGGCGGCAGGCTGCGGCCCGAGGCGCTGGCGGTGACCGTCGGCGGCCGCACCGTCGCCGAGCTGGCCGCGCTGCCGCTCACCGAGCTGGCCGGACTGCTGCCCACCGAGGGCGAGACGGCCAGGGTGCTGACCGAGGACCTCACCTCCCGGATCGCGCCCGTCGTCGAGCTGGGGCTCGGCTATCTGAGCCTGGACCGGCCCACCCCCACCCTGTCGGCGGGCGAGTTGCAGCGGCTGCGCCTGGCGACCCAGCTGCGCTCCGGGCTGTTCGGGGTCGTGTACGTCCTCGACGAGCCCTCGGCGGGACTGCACCCGGCGGACACGGAGGCGCTCCTGACGGTCCTCGAGCGGCTGAAGGCGGCCGGGAACTCGGTGTTCGTGGTGGAGCACCACCTGGGTGTGATGCGCGGCGCCGACTGGATCGTGGACGTCGGTCCACGGGCCGGGGAGCACGGCGGGCGGGTGCTGTACAGCGGCCCGGTCCACGGGCTGGCCGAGGTCGCGGAGTCGGCCACCGCCCGTCACCTCTTCGACCGCTCCCCCGCGCCCGTCCGCGAGGTGCGCGCCCCGCGCGGCACGGTGACGGTCGGTCCGGTGACCCGGCACAACCTGCGCGGGGTGACCGCGCGGTTCCCGCTCGGTGTGCTCACCGCGGTGACCGGCGTGTCCGGCTCCGGGAAGTCGACCCTGGTCGGCGAGATCACCGAGGACCTGACCGGCGTGGGCCGGCTGGTCTCCGTGGACCAGCGGCCGATCGGACGCACTCCGCGCTCCAACCTGGCCACTTACACAGGTCTGTTCGACGTGGTGCGCAAGGTCTTCGCCGCCACGGACGAGGCCCGGGAGCGTGGTTACGGCGTGGGCCGGTTCTCCTTCAACGTGCCGGGAGGGCGCTGCGATACCTGCCAGGGCGAGGGCTTCGTCAGCGTCGAGCTGCTGTTCCTGCCGAGCACGTACGCGCCGTGCCCGGACTGCGGCGGGGCACGCTACAACCCCGCCACGCTCGAAGTGACGTACCGGGGCCGGAACATCGCCGAGGTGCTGGACCTGACGGTGGAGGGCGCGGCGGAGTTCTTCGCGGACACACCGGCGGTGGCCCGCAGTCTGGCCGCGCTGCTGGACGTCGGTCTGGGGTATCTGCGGCTCGGCCAGCCCGCGACCGAGCTGTCCGGCGGCGAGGCGCAGCGCATCAAGCTGGCGAGCGAGCTGCAGCGGGGGCGTCGCGGCCACACCGTGTATCTGCTCGACGAGCCGACGACCGGCCTGCACCCGGCCGACGTCGAGGTGCTGATGCGCCAGTTGCACGGTCTGGTCGACGCCGGGCACACGGTGGTCGTGGTCGAGCACGACATGAGTGTGGTCGCGGGCGCCGACCATGTGATCGACCTCGGGCCCGGCGGCGGCGACGCGGGCGGCCGGATCGTGGCCGCCGGGACGCCCGCCGAGGTGGCGGGCGTCGAAGGGAGCGCCACCGCGCCCTACTTGGCCCGGGTGCTGGACGGCGGGAAGCGCCGGTGAAGTCCGTTCACCGGCGCACGGTCCCGCGGTGATGCCGGGGGTCGGTCACTCGCGGCCCCGCCGCTTGCCGCCCCGACCGGTCTCGTCCTCCGTGAAGGACTCGGTCTCGGCCTCGATGCGCTCCTTGCGGACCTGGCCGCGCACCGTCTCGTTCTCCGTCAGCTCCTCCGTGGTCATCCGGACGCGCTCCACCGGTACCGTCTCCGTCTCCACGACGGGGCGTTCCGCGTGCAGCGTGACCTCGTGTTCGGCCTCGCTGATCTCCGGCCCGGCCAGGGCCTCGTCACGGTTGGCGTCCGTGATGGGCTCACGCACCACGCGCACTTCCTCGTGGGTGACCGGAACGGTCTGCTGGACCTCTTCCGTGACCACGTACTTGCGCAGCCTGGCCCGGCCCGACTCGTGCCGTTCGACGCCGACGTGCATCTGCTCCTCGGAGCGGGTCATGGCCTCGTCGCCGCGCATGGCCTCACGGTCCATGGCGTCCTGGCGGCCGGTCATGCCGCCGGTACCGGCCGCGGCGCGCATGTCCCCGCCGCCGGTCTCGCCGGTCCGGCCGGCCATGCCCGCCGCACCCGCCGCTCCGGCGGCTCCGGCCGCGCCCGCCGGGCCCGGTCCCGCGGCGAAGCGGCCGTCGTCGGTGCGCTCGGCCTCGGACAGCACGCTGTCCCAGTTGATGCCGTAGTAGTCGTAGAGCCGGTGCTCCTCGGTCTCCGACAGATGGCCGCCCGCGTCGACGTCGACAGAGGGCGCGCCCTTGACCTGGTCCTTGCCGTAGGGAACCTCGAGGTGGTCCTGCACCAGCGCGGCGTCGCGGATGGGCACGAAGGACTCGGCGGAGCCGAACATGCCCGTCTTGACGCTCACCCACTCGGGGCGCCCGGTCATGTCGTCGAAGAAGACATGCTTGGCGTCGCCGATCTTGTTGCCGTCCCCGTCGTAGACCGGTTGGTCCAGGACGTTGGCGATCTCTTCACGGGTGATCATCTGCCATCACCCTCCTTTCGAGTGCCTGCCTTCCGGTTGTCCGCATCCAGCGGAAAGGAAACGGCACAAACTTCACAAAGCACACATACTTTTCGAAGGTGCTTTCCGCTGGTGACCGTGGACGGCGTCCTCGGTGGCCCGGGCCAGGGAACGGCGGTCACGGTGGCGGCCGGGCGGCAGGGCCGGGCGCACCTCCACCTCGGCCCTCAGGCCACGCGCCGACGCCACCCGCCACAGGGAGGCGAGCAGCGTGTCCACGCCGACGAACGCGGGCGTCGTGCTCACCGCCCGTTCCCCGGCCAGGTAGCGGATCCGGACCGGCTGGACCGGCACCCCGGCGTCCAGGGCGGCCTGGAACACCGCACGGCGGAAGGGTCCGTGGGCGCGTCCGCACCAGGTGCTGCCCTCGGGGAAGGCGGCCACCGCGGCGCCCGCGCGCAGGGCCCCGGCGATCGCGTCGACCGTGCCCGGCAGGGCCCGCGGCCGGTCCCGTTCGATGAACAGCACCCCGGCGCGCGCCGTCGGCCCGCCCGCCACCGGCCAGCGCCGGATCTCGCTCTTGGCCAGCATCCTCGCGGGACGTACGGCGGCCAGCAGCGGGATGTCGAGCCAGGAGACGTGGTTGGCGACGAGGAGCAGCCCGCCTCCGGGGACGGCGGCCCCCGTGACCCGGACCCGTACCCCCGCGGCCCGCACGATCCACCGGCACCAGTGCCGTACCAGGGCCGCGGGCAGCCTGCGCCGCAGGCCGGACGGCGCCAGGACGACGGCGATCCCGGCGAGGAGCAGCAGAGCGAGCGCGGTGAGCCGCAGCACGGCGCGCGGCACGGCCGCCGCGGCCGCCCGGGCCCCTTCCACGCAGGCGGCGGGGGTGCAGGGTGCGAGGGGCAGCCAGCCGCTCATCAGGCCGGGGCCAGCGAGAGGAAGTGCCGCAGGTAGCGCGGGTCGACCCGGTTCATCGGCAGCAGCACGTACAGGTCCGCGACGCCGAAGTCGACGTCGTGCGCGGGCTCCCCGCAGACCCAGGCGCCGAGGCGGAGGTAGCCGCGCAGCAGCGCCGGCAGCTCGGTGCGGGCGGCGGGCGCCGTCGGGCGCGGGACCCACGGCAGCAGCGGCCGCACCCGGTACTCCTCGGGCGCCAGGTGCCTGGTCCGTACCCGGTCCCAGGCACCGGCGGCGAGGGCCCCGCCGTCGGCGAGCGGCAGTGAGCAGCAACCCGCGAGCCAGGTGTGGCCGCGGTCGGTCATGTAGCGGGCTATGCCGGCCCAGACGAGTCCGATGACGGCGCCGTCGCGGTGGTCGGGGTGCACACAAGAGCGCCCGACCTCGACCAGGGAGGGCCGGATCGCGTCCAGCGCGGTGAGGTCGAACTCGCTCTCCGCGTACAGCCGTCCGGCGACCGCCGCGCGCTCCGGGGGCAGCAGCCGGTAGGTCCCGACGACCTGCCCGGTAGTCTCCTCGCGTACGAGCAGGTGGTCGCAGTACGCGTCGAAGGCATCGACGTCGTACCCGGGCTGGGGGCTCGCCAGCAGCGCGCCCATCTCCCCGGCGAACACGTCGTGCCGCAGCCGCTGCGCGGCCCGTACGTCGTCCTCGTCGCGGGCGAGGGAGACGGTGTAGCGGCGGGGCGCGGCGGGCTTCGGGGGACGGTCAGCGGTCAGTACGCCGGTCATGGGTGCTCTCCTGGTCGTGAGAACGGTGGTCGTGGGGACGGCTCGTCCCAGTTCTTCCGACACCGGCTGTACTGCGCATGACGACTGCCGGGAGCGCGGATGTGCGCTTCCTGAATGCCGGGAGCGAACGCGAGACGGGGCCGGGAGGAGCACCTCTCCCGGCCCCGCCCGTCCGCACCTGACGGCGAACGTCGTGAGGGCTACTTCTTGGCCACCTTGCGCGCAGCCCGCAGCCACTCCTTGTTCATGCTGGTGATGGAGACCAGGGGAATGCCCTTCGGGCACGCCGTCGCGCACTCGCCGGCGAGCGTGCACCCGCCGAACCCCTCCGCGTCCATCTGCCCCACCATGTCCAGCACCCGCGTCTCCCGCTCGGGCGCGCCCTGCGGCAGGACGTTCAGGTGGTTCACCTTCGCGGAGGTGAACAGCATCGCCGCCCCGTTCGGGCAGGCCGCGACGCACGCGCCGCACCCGATGCACTCCGCGTGCTCGAAGGCGAGGTCGGCGTCCGGCTTCGGCACCGGCGTGGCGTGCGCCTCCGGCGCGGCACCGGTCGGCGCGGTGATGTAGCCGCCGGCCTGGATGATCCGGTCGAAGGCCGAGCGGTCGACGACCAAGTCCTTGACGACCGGGAAGGCGGACGCCCGCCACGGCTCGACGTCGATGGTGTCGCCGTCCTTGAAGGACCGCATGTGCAGCTGGCAGGTGGTGGTGCGCTCGGGGCCGTGGGCGTCGCCGTTGATGACCAGCGAGCAGGCGCCGCAGATGCCCTCGCGGCAGTCGTGGTCGAAGGCGACCGGGTCCTCGCCCTTGAGGATGAGTTCTTCGTTGAGGGTGTCGAGCATCTCCAGGAAGGACATGTCGCTGGAGATTCCGTCCACCTCGTACGTGGACATGGCGCCGTCGGCGTCGGCGTTCTTCTGCCGCCAGACGCGCAGGGTGAGCTTCATGCGTAGCTCCGCTGGGTGGGGTGGACGTACTCGAAGACCAGGTCTTCCTTGTGCAGGGTGGGGGCGTCGCCGGTGCCGGTGAACTCCCAGGCGGCCGCGTACGCGAACTCGTCGTCCTTGCGGGCCGCCTCGCCGTCCGGGGTCTGGGACTCCTCGCGGAAGTGGCCGCCGCAGGACTCGGAGCGGTGCAGCGCGTCGAGGCACATCAGCTCGGCCAGTTCCAGGTAGTCGACGACGCGGTTGGCCTTCTCCAGCGACTGGTTGAACTCCTCGCCGGTGCCCGGGACCTTGATGCGCCGCCAGAACTCCTCGCGGATCTGCGGGATGCGCTCCAGGGCCTTGCGCAGGCCGGAGTCGGTGCGGGCCATGCCGCAGAACTCCCACATCAGCTCGCCCAGTTCCCGGTGGAAGGAGTCCGGGGTGCGGTCGCCGTCGACGGACAGCAGCAGGTTCAGCCGGTCCTCGGTCTCGGCCAGCACCTCCTGCACCACCGGGTGGTCGTCGTCCACGTCGTCCGCCAGGGGGTTGCGGGCGAGGTAGTCGTTGATGGTGGCCGGCAGCACGAAGTAGCCGTCGGCCAGGCCCTGCATCAGCGCGGAGGCACCGAGCCGGTTGGCGCCGTGGTCGGAGAAGTTGGCCTCGCCGATCGCGAACAGGCCGGGCACGGTGGTCTGGAGGTCGTAGTCGACCCACAGGCCGCCCATCGTGTAGTGCACGGCGGGGTAGATCCGCATCGGCACCCGGTACGGGTCCTCGTCGGTGATCCGCTGGTACATGTCGAAGAGGTTGCCGTACTTGGCCTCGACCGCCTTGCGTCCCATCCGCTTGATGGCGTCGGCGAAGTCCAGGTAGACGCCCTGGCCGCCGGGGCCCACTCCCCTGCCCTCGTCGCAGACGTTCTTCGCGGCGCGGGAGGCGATGTCGCGGGGCACGAGGTTGCCGAAGGACGGGTAGATGCGCTCCAGGTAGTAGTCGCGCTCGTCCTCGGGGATCTTGTTCGCGGGCCGGTCGTCGCCCTTGGCCTTGGGCACCCAGATCCGGCCGTCGTTGCGCAGCGACTCGCTCATCAGCGTCAGCTTGGACTGGTGGTCGCCGGTGCGCGGGATACAGGTCGGATGGATCTGCGTGAAGCAGGGGTTGGCGAAGTAGGCGCCGCGCCGGTGCGCCCGCCAGATCGCGGTCGCGTTGGAGTTCATGGCGTTGGTGGAGAGGTAGAAGACGTTGCCGTAGCCACCGCTGGCGAGGACGACGGCGTCCGCGTAGTAGGTGTCGATCTTCCCGGTGATCAGGTCCCGGGCGACGATGCCGCGGGCCCGGCCGTCCACCACGATCAGGTCGAGCATCTCGGTGCGGGCGTGCATCTCGATGGTGCCGGCCGCGATCTGCCTGCTGAGCGCCTGGTAGGCACCGAGCAGCAGCTGCTGGCCAGTCTGGCCGCGGGCGTAGAAGGTGCGGGAGACCTGCACGCCGCCGAAGGAACGGGTGTCGAGCAGACCGCCGTACTCGCGGGCGAAGGGCACGCCCTGCGCCACGCACTGGTCGATGATCTCGACGGAGATCTGCGCGAGCCGGTGCACGTTGGACTCGCGGGAGCGGAAGTCGCCGCCCTTGACCGTGTCGTAGAACAGGCGGTGGATCGAGTCGCCGTCGTTGCGGTAGTTCTTCGCGGCGTTGATGCCGCCCTGCGCGGCGATGGAGTGGGCGCGGCGCGGGGAGTCCTGGTAGCAGAACTGGACGACGTGATAGCCCTGTTCGGCCAGGGTCGCGCCCGCGGAGCCGCCCGCGAGGCCGGTGCCGACGACGATGACGGTCTTGCCGCGCCGGTTGGCGGGGTTGACCAGCTTCGCCTCGAAACGGCGCGTGTCCCAGCGCTCGTTGACGGGTCCGGCCGGGGCCTTGGTGTCGGCGACCGGCTCGCCGGTCGTGTAGTCGGCGTAGGTTGTCATGTCAGCTCACCACTCCGGTCATGACGCCCACGGGTACGGCGACGAAGCCGATCGTGAGCAGCAGCGCGAGGACGTTCGCGGTCGTCTTCAGGGCCCGGTCGCGGGAGCGGCTCCCGGCGCCGAGGGTCTGGGCGGCGCTCCAGAAGCCGTGCCGGATGTGCAGGCCGAGGGCGAGCATCGCGACGATGTAGATGACGTTGCCGTACCAGGTGGAGAAGGTGTCCACGACGTTCTGGTAGGGCTTGCCGGTCTCGAAGCCGCCGGAGTGCACGGTGCCGGTGGTCAGGTCGAGGATGTGCCAGACGATGAACAGGCCGAGGATGATCCCGCCCCAGCGCATGGTGCGAGTCGCGTAGCTGGCACGGGGCTTCTTGTGCACGTACTTGCTGGGCCGGGCGTTGATGTCGCGGCGGCTGAGCTGGTACGCGGAGACGGCGTGGGCGACGACGGCGACGACCAGCACGACGCGGATCAGCCAGAGCGTCCACTCGTAGTGCATGAACGGCTCGCCGACCGTGCGCAGCCAGTGGGCGTAGTGGTTGAACTCCTCGACCCCGAAGTAGATCTTCAGGTTCCCGATCATGTGGGCGACCAGGTAGAGCAGCATGACGAGACCGCTGACCGCCATCACTGTCTTCTTGCCGACGGTCGAGTCCCACACGGTGCGCGCCATGGACGGCCGTCGGTCCGTCCGCGTTGCCAGAGCCATGTCACAGGACGTTACGGGCCCGGCACCCCATCGGTCCAAGACATGGAACGCCTGGTTTCCATAGGTGCTGCCTATCGACGAAGTATGCTCGCGGTATGCAGTTGCAACAGCTCCAGTACTTCGTGGCGGTCGCCGAGACCCGGCACTTCACCCGGGCCGCCGAGGTGGTCCACGTGGCGCAGCCCTCGCTGTCGCAGCAGATCAAGGCGCTGGAGCGGGAGCTGGGCGCCGACCTGTTCCTGCGGGCGCGCGGGAACATCACGCTCACCGACGCCGGGGAGGCGCTGCTGCCGCTGGCCCGGCGCATCCTGGCGGACGCGGACACCGCCCGGCACGAGGTGCTGGAGCTGGCGCAGCTGCGCCGCGGCCGGGTCAGGCTGGGCGCCACCCCGAGCCTGTGCACCGGTCTGCTCCCCGACGTGCTGCGCGCCTTCCACGACCGCTATCCCGGCATCCAGCTGCTGATCGAGGAGGGCGGCTCGCACGACCTGGTGCGGGAGCTGGCGCGCGGCGCGCTCGACCTCGCCCTGGTCGTGCTGCCGCTGCCCACCGCCTCACCGTCGCTGACCACGGTGGAGTTGCTGCGGGAGGACCTGGTGGTGGTGTCGTCCCCGGAGTCGCCCCGGCCGGGCGGCGGGCGCCGGGCCGTACGCATCACCGACCTGGAGGGCGAGCGTCTGGTGATGTTCCGGCACGGCTACGACCTGCGGGAGCTGACCGTGGCCGCGTGCCGCTCGGCCGGGTTCGAGCCGGACTTCGCCGTGGAGGGCGGGGAGATGGACGCGGTACTGGGTTTCGTGCGGGCCGGGCTCGGCATGGCGGTCGTCCCACGCATGGTGGCCGCCCGCTCCGGGCGCGGACTGCGGGTGACCTCGCTGGCCCGGCCCGGCCTGCACCGGACCATCGCCCTGGCCCACCGCAGCGACGTGGCCCCACCGCGGGCGGCCCGGGAGCTGCAGCGGATGCTGCTGGAGCGGTGAGGGGCCCTCCGGGTGCCGCGCACCGCCGTCCCGCTGCGCACTCGCGCGCGGTGACGTCACGGGACGGCTGATGACGGTGGTCGCGCCGGGGCGGGCGCCACGGACCCGACCGCGCGCGGCGTGGCCGCGTCCGTGTCGGCGTTCGTCGCCGGAGGCGTGTCCCGGACGAGCCCGGTCGGCAGGCCCGGGGCCGCTCTCAGGCGAGCGTGGCCGGCCTGAGGACCTCCTCGCACCAGCGGCGGAAGCTCGTGGGCGCGGTGTCCGGCGTGCTGGGCTCGGCCGCGCCGTAGAAGCCCTGGGCGTCCATCGCCGAGGCCATGTCGGCCAGGCCCTGGGCGCCCGCCTCGCTCGCCCCGAAGCGGAGGGCCGACGCCCGGTACGCCTCCGGCGTCGTCTCCCGCACGCGTACCGGACGGCCCAGTACGTCCGACAGCACCTCGGCCATGCCCTTGGGGGTGAGGTCGTCCGGGCCGACGAGCGGGACGTCGGCGTGACCGGTCCAGGAGTCGTCGAGGAGCAGGCGGGCGGCCGTGGCGGCGATGTCGCCGGTGGCGCAGGTCCGCAGGACGCGGTCGGTGGCGTACGCCATGCGGAACTCGCCCGTGTCGCGCAGCGCGGCCGCCTGCCCGAGAAGGTTCTCCATCAGGAAGGGCGGACACAGGGCGCGGTAGTGCACGCCGGTGGCCGCGATCCGGTCGTCCATGGCCAGGGAGGCGGAGATCGGTCCGGCGTCCTTGGCCACGCCGCGTCCCAGGCTGGAGACGGCGACGACCCGGGCGACGCCCTGGCGCGCGATCACCTCGCACAGCGGCGTCGTGAAGTCGCGGAAGTGGCCCTCGACGCTGTCGGCGCCGGGCGCGGGCGGCACCAGCCAGAACACCCGGTCGGCGCCGGTGCAGGCGGCGGCCAGGACCTCGGGGTCGGCGTGCGAGCCCTGGAAGACCTCGGTCCGCTCGCGGGCGCGCGGGGAGAGCCGGGCGGGGTCGCGGGCGATGACGCGCGGGGCGGTCCCGTCGTCCCGGGCGTCGAGGGCGTCCAGGACGTTGTCGAGGACCTGGCGGCCGATTCCGCCGGTCGGGGTGGTGATGACGATCACGAGCGCAACTCCGGTTCAGGGAGGGAGACATGGGAGGGAGTCAAGAGAGGGACCGCGCCGGGGCGGGAAGCCCGTTCCGTACGCTTCCCGGCGCTCTCTCATCCTGTTCTCCGGCCCGGTGGAACTGAAGGACCGATCCGATCCCGGTCGTTACCCTGAAGGCAATACCAGGCAAGTTACCGGAGGCCACGGAGGGAGGCGGAGCATGGAGTCGCGTTCCCTGCGCTACTTCGTCGCCGTCGCGGAGGAACTCAACTTCGCGCGGGCCGCCGAGCGGCTGGGCATCTCCCCGCCGCCCCTGTCCCGGGCGATCCGCCGCCTGGAGACCGAGTTGGGCGTCACCCTGTTCGAGCGGACCACCCACAGGGTCACCCGGACCCCGGCCGGGGACGTCCTGCTCGCCGAGGCGCGCGTCGCGCTGGACGCCCTGGAGGCCGCCGGTCAGCGCGCCCGCCGGGCGGCCGAGGGACCGAAGCTGGTGCTGGCCGTGAAGGCCGACGGGGACGCGGGGCTGCTGGAGCCGATCCTCGCGCGCTACGCGTCCGAGCCCGGGTCCGTACCGGTCGCCGTCCGGCTGTGCGGGTGGCAGGAGCAGCCGCGGCTGCTGCGCTCCGGAGAGGCGGACGTCGCCCTCGTCCACGCCCCGTTCGACGCGACCGGCCTGGACACCGAGACGCTGGCCGCCGAACCCCGGGTCGCCGTCCTGGCCGCGAACCATCCGCTCGCCGCCCGCGACCGGCTGGAGCTGGCCGACCTCGGCCTCGACGCGGGCAGCGTGGAGCGGCACATCGACGAGGCCCGGCGCGGCCACGACGACCTGGCCCAGGTGCTCACGGCCGTCTCCCTCGGCAAGGCCGTCACCCTGCTCCCCGCCTCGGTGACCGCCCGCTACCCGCGCCCGGGCGTCGCCTACCGCCCGGTCCTGGACGCCCCACCGGTCGTCCTCTCCGTCGCCTGGCCCCGGCAGTCCCGTTCGACCGCCACGGCGGCGCTGGTCCGCGCGGCGACCGAGGTCGCCGAAGCGACCCGCAACGAGGAGTGAACCGGGCGGCGCCCCCGTTCAGCCCGTGGCGTCCACCAGTGCCAGGTCGTGCAGACGCTCCGGTGGGCCCGGGCGGGCGTAGTACCAGCCCTGGGCCGTGTCGCAGCCCAGTATGCGCAGCTGTTCGGCCTGGGCGCCGGTCTCCACGCCCTCCACGGTGACCGCGAGGTCCAGGCTGTGGGCCAGGGCGACGATCCCCTCGACGATCTTCAGGTCGACGGGGTCCGCCGGGAACTGCTGCATGCTCTGCGTGAACGAGCGGTCCAGCTTGAGGACGCTCACCGGCAGCCGGCGCAGGTTGGCCAGGTTGGAGTAGCCGGTGCCGAAGTCGTCCAGGGCGATGTCGACGCCCATCTCGGCCAGCCGCCGCAGCGGTTTCAGCAGGTCGTCGTCGGCCCCGATCAGCGCCGACTCGGTCACCTCCAGGCACAGCGCGTCGGGCGCGACGCCGGTCCGTTCCAGGATCTCGACGGTGTCCTGGACCAGTCCCGGGTGGGTGAGCTGGCAGGGCGAGAGATTGACGTTGATGCGCAGCGGTCCCGCGGCGCCGCCCTCGCCGTACCGCTCCCGCCACAGGCGGGCCTGCCGCACGGACTGCTCCAGGACCCAGCGGCCCAGCGGCACGATCAGTCCCGTGTGTTCGGCGAGCGGGATGAACCGGTCCGGGCCGAGCACTCCGTGCTGCGGGTGCAGCCAGCGCACCAGCGCCTCGGCACCGCGCACACTGCCGTCGCCGAGGTGGACCAGCGGCTGGTACTCGATGAAGAACTCGCCCCGCTCCAGGGCGGCGGGCAGCGCGGTGGTCAGCCCGTGCCGGGTGATGACACGGGCGTCGGCCTCCGGGTCGGCCAGCTCGAAGCGGTTGCCGCCCGCCGACTTGGCCCGGTACATGGTGATGTCGGCGCTGCGCAGCACCTCGGCCGGGCTGCGCTCGCCGGCCGGGCCCTCGACGATGCCGATGCTGCCGCGCACGGTCAGTTCGCGGCCGTCGACGCTGACCGGGGCGAGCAGCGCGTTCATGATGCGCCCGGCCAGCTCGTCGACCTCGTGGCGGGTGTCGGGCCCCGTGGTCAGCGCCACGAACTCGTCGCCGCCGAGCCGGGCGACCATCTCGCCGGGCGCGGTGGCGCAGGCCTGGAGCCGGTCGGCGACCTCCACGAGCAGCCGGTCGCCGGCCGCGTGGCCGAGGCTGTCGTTGACGGTCTTGAAGCCGTCGAGGTCGAGGTAGCAGAGGCCGAAACGCTGGCCGGGGCCCGCGTTCAGGGCCTTCTCCAGGCGTTCGAAGAAGAAGCTGCGGTTGGGCAGTCCGGTGAGCGCGTCGTGCGTGGCCTCGTAGCGCAGCCGCAGGTTGAGCAGCCGCCGTTCGGTGGTGTCCTCCATCAGCGCGAGCTGGTACTGCGGGGTGCCGTCGGCGTCGCGCAGCAGGGAGACGGTCAGGTTGGTCCACAGGACCGTCCCGTCGGGCCGGTAGAAGGCCTTCTCCACGTGGTAGTGCTCGCGCTCGCCGCGCACGAGTTCCTCGTAGAGCCGCCAGGTCTGCGGCGCGTCGTCGGGATGCGTCCACTCCGTCGCCCGGCGGCCGCCCAGCCTGGGGTCGGCGATGCCGAACATGCGCATCAACGCGTCGTTGACCTGGAGGACGTTGCCGTCCAGGTCGGCGATGCCGATGCCTATGGCGGCGCCCTCGAAGACCGCGCGGAAGCGGGCCTCGCTGGCGTGCAGGGCCTCGGCCACCACGCCCTGCGCCTTCAGCGCGGCCTGCGCGATGGCCTCCTGCTCGGCGAGGGTCCTGGCCCGCAGCGCCCCGGCGAACCCGGCCGCCATCGCGTGCTGGAGCCGTGCGGAGCGGGCCCGCAGGTCCTCCGGGTCGCCGTCCTCGCCGCAGTACAGCACCAGGTAGGCGTCGACGCAGTCCAGCGTCCGGGAGAGCGCCTCCGGGTCGGTGCAGTGCGCGTCGACGAGCGCGGCGCCGACCGCCCGGGCGTCCTCCGCGTCGAAGCTCCGCGCGTGCAGCACCCCGCTCAGCCGGCGGGCCAGCGGCAGCAGTTGGGCCTCGAACTCGGGCCGGGTGGACGACGTCGAGGTCACCGGGAACACCGCCCGGCTCCAGATCGTCGCGAACCGGCGCAGCCTGTCCTCCGGCCCGTCGGGCTCGGCGCTCACGCCGTACGCCCCACGCCGGCGAACCCGGAGAACGCGTAGCGGTCCTCTTCCTCGGGCTCCTCCTCCGGCCTCCAGCGCGGCATCGGAACCAGTCCGGGTTCCACCATGTCGTACCCCTCGAAGAACCGCGCGATGTCGTCGCGCGAACGCATGATCAGCGGATTGCGGATGTCCTTGTACACGTCCACCGCGCCCCCGGCCCGCTCGGCGGGCAGCGGGATTCCCTCGTACGAGGCGTGCGTGAGGACGAGCAGGCTGCCGGGCGCGAGCGCGTCGCTCAGCTCGGCCACCGCAGCGTACGGGTCGTCCTCGTCTTCCACGAAGTGCAGTATGGCAACCAGCAGCAGGGCGACCGGTCGATTCAGGTCGATCAGCCGCTCCACCTGGGGACTGGCCAGGATCTCCCGCGGCTTGAGCAGATCGCCCGCCACGACGTCCGCGTCCTCGTTGCCCGCCAGCACGGCCTCGCTGTGCGCGACCGCCACCGGGTCGTGGTCGACGTACACCACGCGGGCGCCGGGGCGGCTGCGTCCGGCCACCTCGTGGACGTTGCCGAAGGTGGGGATGCCGGAGCCGATGTCGAGGAACTGGTCGATGCCCTCACCGGCCGCGAAGCGCACCGCCCGGCGCATGAACGCCCGGTTCGCCTGCATGATCTTGGGGAGTCCCGGCATGAACTCCATCGCCCTGCGGGCCGCTTCCCGGTCGACCTCGAAGTTGTGCGAACCGCCCAGGTAGAAGTCGTAGATCCGGGACACGCTGGGCACCGAGATGTCGATGCTGCGAGGGGCCCAGGCGGGACGCTCCATCTAGCTCTCCAAGGCATAGGCGGTCCGGTGTTCGAGCTGAGGCTACTGATCGCCCGCCAAAGGAGCGAGCCCAAACGGAAATTGACCGTCCGTTCCCGGTCACTGCCTGCGGCACGTGCCGTGGGCGAAGGCATGCCAATGCGCACGAACGGGGCCGTCCCCTCCGTCTGGGTACGGAGGGGACGGCCCGCGGTCGCGCGCCGAAGGCCGGCAGGCGAAAGGTCGCTACTTCTTCGGCGCGCCGACCGGCTTTCCGTCGGGCTTGACGGCGTACCAGGTGCCGCCCACGCCCTGGCCGTTGGTGTCCCCGGCCTTCTTGTCGCCGGCGAAGGTGTAGATGGGCCAGCAGTCGATCGTCTGCTGGGCGCCGCCGTCCGGCCGGGTGAAGCTCATCAGGCCCTTCTTCTCCACGCCCTTGGTGTCGTTGGCCTCGACGGGCGCCACGACCGGCCACTTCTCCAGGCACGCGCCGGTGCAGGCCGAGACCGGCTTCGGCCAGGCCTCGTCCTTCATGAAGCGGTAGACGGTCATGCCGTTCTTGTCGACGACGATCTCGCCGAGTTTCGGGTCCTCGCGGGTGGACAGCCCGGCGGCCGGTTCGGCCTTGGCCTTCTTGCCGTCCGCGGCCAGCGCGAACCACTTCTTGCCGACGCCCTGGCCCTTGACGTCTCCGGCGGCGGTGTCCTTGGCGTAGCGGTACGCGGGCCAGCCGCCGATCGTCAGCTGCTTGGTGCCGTCGGGCCGGGTGACCTCGCCGAGCAGGTCCTTGTCGATGCCCTCACCGGCGAGGGCGTCGTCCGCGGCCACCGGCGGCCACTGGGTGGCGCAGTCGTTCTCGCAGGTCGTCTTGGGCGGCTGGGCGGTGTCGGCGTCGAAGCGATAAAGGGTGCGGCCCGCTCCGTCGGTCACCAGCGCGCCGATCTCGGCGTTCGCCGTGACGGACAGCTTGCCCGCGGGCTCCGGCGCGCTCGCCGAGGCCTGTCCGGCGCCCGCGCCGGTACCGAGTCCGTCACCGGCGCCGGTGCCGAGGTCGCCGACGTCGCCGGGGGCGGCCGTGGCGCCCACGTTCTGGCTGCCGGTGGCGCCGCCGCCGTCCTGGCCGCACGCCGTCGTCAGCGCCAGCAGCGCCGCGGCGCCCGCCACGAGTGAGGCGCTCCGCCAGGAGGTCTTCATCGTCAATCCCCGATCGTCACGAAGGTGTTGGGGCGCCCTGGTGGGCCGCCGCACGACCCTGGGTACGCACGGAAGAGCCCGTTGTGTTCAACCGGGCGCGGGATTTCTTCCCGTCCGCCACCGGCACGCGGCCCCTCGTACAGGCTTCCGGGCTCCCGCGCGAGCGGGTCCGTGCTCGTCAAACCCCTGGTGGGGCGGTGTCCCTCCTTCGGGGCAATCGCCGGCCACTCGGGTGTGGGGCGCTGCGCCAGGCTCCATGATCTGCGTCGTGCATGGACCCGAACCGACCCGATCCGCCGCCGCCGGACGGGTGTTGGCCCTGGTGACGCTGACGTTCACCCTCGTCGGCATACCGGTCGCCCCGGCGCAGGCCGACGCCTGCGCGTACGCGTCGACCGGACCGGACGGCACCGACGCGGTGGCGGTCGCCGGGAGCGCTTCCTGGCCCACCTTCCCGCCCTGCCCGAGGCCCACCCCGACGCCCCCGCCGACCCCGACGCCCACACCCACGCCTCCCCCGCCCGAGCCCCCTCCCCCACCGCCGCCCGCGCCGAAGCCTCCGCCGCCCAAACCCCCGGAGCCGACGCCCGAACTGCCGCCCCCGCCTCCGCCCGCGCGCCCGGCGCCGCCCCGGCCCACACCGACCCCGACCCCGACGCCCCGTCCCACCCCACCGCCGGTCCGCCCCGCGGTGCCCGCGCCCGCTCCCTCGGTCACGCCCGAGCCCACGCCCCGTCCGTCGCTCAGCCCGGTGCACTATCCGCGCCACCGCGCCGCCCGGGCGCCGCAGCGGTCCTCGCGCGGGGCCACGTCGCCGCTCGTCTTCGTCCTGCTCATCACGGTGCCCGCGGTGGTCGCCGTCGCCGCGCTCCGTGCGCGCTGATCCCTGGAGGCCTCCCTTGCCGGAATGGCTTGTTCTCACCCTCGCGATGCTGGCCGCCTGTGTCGTGGTGGTCATCATCACCCTCCTACGGCACCGCACCGCGTCCGACGACGAGGACATCACCGAGACCCCGGACGTCATCGAGTACATGACGATGTGGATCGGCGTGGTGTACGCCATCGTCCTGGGCCTGGCCATCGCCGGTGTCTGGGAGGCGCGCAGCGCGGCCCAGGCCGACGTGCAGACGGAGGCCGTCGCGCTGCACGAGGTCTCCGAACGGGCCCGGGTCTACCCGTCCGAGGTCCGTGACCGTATCCGGGCGGATGTCAACGCCTATGTCGGACACGTCGTCACCACCGAGTGGAAGGCCATGGCCGACCACGGCGAGGTGACCGACCGCGGCACCGAACTGCTCGACCGCGTCCGCGCGGACGTCACCGACTACGAGCCGAGGTCGGACTTCGAGGCGCAGGCGTACCAGCCTCTCGTCGATCAGGTGGCCCTCGCGGACCAGGCCCGGACCTCCCGCGCGCAGTCGACCGGGGCGACCATGCCGGGGGTGGTGTGGTTCGGGCTGATCGCCGGGGCCGTCGTCACCATCGGGATGGTCTTCGCCCTGCAGATCCGGCGCACGACCCGCGAGCTGGTCCTCGCGGGGCTGTTCTCCGCGCTGATCGCCTTCCTGCTCTTCCTGATCTGGGACTTCGACGCACCCTTCAGCCGGGGTGTCGCGGCGTCGACCGACCCGTTCCTGAGCCTCTTCCCCGGCGCCGGGGACTGACACGACAGCGGGGGCGGTGACGGCCGACTCGCCGTCACCGTCGCCTGAGCGGCCCACATTCTTGCCCCATTCGCGCGACTGCGATCGCGGCGACGTGCACGGCTTCCTAGCGTTTCGGACATCGAGGTGCATTCCTGGCGCGAGCGGAACAGGTCCGCCGCTGCTCCTCGGGGACCCGGAGGATTCACCATGCGCGCGATACCCGTCGCCTCGGTCGCACTGCTGGGCGGCGCCGCCCTCTCCGCCTGCGTACCGGCCGGGGCCGTGGGCTCGAACACGTTCGGCTTCACCGTCAGCCCCGCCACCGCGGCGCCCGGCGGCGAGGTCACGCTGGGCGTGGGCCGTACCGCCGCGGGCTGCCACGGGCGGGTCACGGTGACCTCGCCGGTGTTCGACACGGTCACCATCCCCCGGGACGAGTCCTCGGCGACGGCGCGGATCGACCGGGACGCCCGGCGCGGAGCGGTCTACCGGGTGACGTTCGCCTGCCGGGACAAGACCGGCACGGTGGACCTGACCATCGCGGGCGGCGGCTCGCACCACCCCTCCGACGAGCCCTGGCACTCCAAGGGCGTGCACGCCGGGGAGGGCGGCAGCGTCGCCGGGTTCGACGTGAAGCAGCTGGGGCTCGGTGCGGCCCTGGTCGCGGGGGCGGTGGGCACGGCGTACCGCCTCGCGCGCCGCCGTTCCGGCGCGGACGGCGGCTGAGCCCGCCCCGCCGAGCGCAGGACTTCGCCCCGGATCCGACGAGGGTCCGGGGCGAAGTCCTGTGCTCGTGCGCCGGTCGCGGGCGCTCAGATCCGCCGCTCGGACCGGCGGCGCATCCAGAACAGTCCGCCACCGGCGACGGCCGCGGCGACGAGCCCGCCGCCGATCGCGATGTCGGTCGAGGTCGCCCCGCTGGAGCTGCTGCCGCCGAGGCCGCCGCGGACACCGCCGATGACGGTGAAGGCCGCCGGCCGGGTCAGCCGCCGGCCCGAGCAGTTCACGGTGATGTCGTACGAGCCGGGCCTGGCGTCCTGCTTGATGGTGGCGGTGCCCTTCGAGGTCTCGTTGGCTCCCCTGACCGGGGTCAGGTGGGTGGTCCGGAAGGCGTCCGAGGTCATGGTGCCGCCCTGGGGGCAGCCGTCGACCGTGACGGTCATCTGACCGCCGCGGGCGATCACGCTGGGCAGCGCGACGATGTTGCTCGGCTGGTTGTGGTCACCCCCGGCGGAGGCCGTGGGCGCGGCCAGTCCGAGGACAGCGACGGCGGCGCCGGCTGCCGCGAGGGCACGAGTGGTGCGCATGTGATCCTCCGCGGAAGACGCCCCGGGTCCCGTCCCCGGTCGATCGGCGAGAAAGCGCCTCCCAGATAGACCCTCAGTTGCCCTGCCCGCACCCGCATTTCGGGAATGGTCCGTCCTGGTGAGCGGCCTACCGGGCCGAAACCGCGCGAGTGGATATCGCCGCAGGTCACGCCCCGTCAGAAAATCTCCGCCGGTCACCTCCCGGATGGCGCACGGAAGGACGCCCGCACCACCCGTTCGCCGCCGCCCCGTCGCCGGTCCCCCGCACGGCGCTTAGCGTGCTCGTATGCGCGGATGATCCGGCGACGGCCGGGTCGAGAGGGGAAGGCGAATGTACGACTCCGAGTTGGCCGAAGAGGAGGAGCGGCGGAGGAAGCGCGCTCCCTGGGGCGTGATAGCGCTTGTTCTGCTGACCGGTCTCGCGCTCATCCGCAACGGCTCCGGGGAATTCGACGTGGGCCCCCCGCAGCCCGCGTCGGCCGCCGCCTCGGACACCCGCGCGGCCGCCGCCGACGGCGCCGCCCCCGGCGTATCGCCGCTGCCGTACTCGGTGCCGGACCGGGTCTCCGTCCCCGCCATCCAGGTCGACGCGCCGGTCATGGGGGTCGGCCTCGACGCGGAGGGCTGGGTCGACGCGCCGCCGCCCGAGGACCCGAACCTGGCGGGCTGGTTCACCGGCGCGGTGTCCCCGGGGGAAAAGGGCACCGCGGTCGTGGTCGGCCATGTCGACAACGAGCAGGGCCCCGCCGTCTTCTACGGCCTCGGCGCCCTGAAAAAGGGAAACAAGGTGGACGTGCACCGCCAGGACGGAAAGACGGCGGTTTTCGAGATCTACGGCATCGAGGTCTTCGAGAAGAACAATTTCCCCGGCGACCGGGTCTACGGCTCGAAGGGCAGCCCGGAACTGCGGGTCATCACCTGCGGCGGTGGATTCACCAAGCAGAACGGCTACGACGGGAACGTCGTCGCCTTCGCCCGCCTGGTCGAGGTCCGCTGAGCGCGCCCCGGCCCGGCGGGCGCGGCGGCGCACTCAGATCAGGCGCCGCCGGGGGACGGTGAGGTGGTAGCCGGAGTCGAGCAGTTCGGGCAGGTAGCGCCGCAGGGCGCGGACACTCTGCGAACGGTCGCCCCCGGCGTCGTGCGAGAGCACCACGACGCCGGGGGCCGCGCCTTCCTCGACCCGGTCGACGATGGTGCCGGTGCCCGGTGTGGTCCAGTCGAGGGTGTCCACCGTCCAGGCGAGCGGTTCCATGCCGAGTTCCGCGCCGAGCTGGAAGGCGGCGCGGTTCCACGCGCCGTAGGGGGCGCGGAACCAGCGGGGCGCCTCGCCGCAGGCCCGCTCGACGACCTCGCTGGTGCGCTCCATCTCGGAGCGGATGCGGCGCCGGGAGAGCTTCGTCAGCAGCGGGTGGGACCAGGTGTGGTTGCCGACCACGTGCCCTTCGTCGGCCATCCGGGTCAGCAGGTCCCGGTTGTAGTCCGCCATCTCCCCGCACACGAAGAACGTCGCGCGCACCTCGTACTTCGCGAGTGTGTCCAGGATCCGCGGGGTGTACTCGGGGTGGGGTCCGTCGTCGAAGGTGAGCATCATGGTGCGGCCCCGGCCCGTCATGCGCAGGATGGGCTCGCTGCGCACCGGGGGCCTGCCGGGCGCGGCCGTCGGTGCGCCGTGTCCGGTCAGCGGCTGGAGACGGTAGGCGGAGGGCTTGAGCGGGCTGCGCTGCGGGGGCCCGGGGGCGGGTGCGGGCGGCTTCGCCGGGCCGTCCCCCAGGCCCGCCGCGAGTACGCCGCCGGCGCCGGCCGCGCCCAGGGCCGCGACGCCGGTGAGCAGGGTGCGGCGGGTGAGCAACTGGTCCTTCTTCATGACTCATCCCTCGCCCGGTCGCGGTGCGCCGCACCTGAGCAACACCGGGGCGGCGGCATGAATCCACCCGCCCGGCTCAAGATCGCCGGGTCTCCGATAGCCTCGCCGCGTGACGGAACAGCACTCCCATCAGTTCGAACGCGGCACGGACGGCCCCAAGGTCATCGTCGCCGGTGTCGACGGCTCCGACTCCTCGTTGCGGGCCGCGGCCTACGCCGGTGGGCTGGCCAGGCGGCAGGGCGCCCTGCTCGCCGTGGTGTACGTACAGCCGGTGCTGGCGGGGGGCGCGGCGCTCGGGGCGTCGGTGGCGGTGACGACCGACGAGATCGCCGAGGATCTGGTGGCCCAGATCCGGGACGCGGCGGAGCAGGTGAAGGGGATATTCGACGTCCGCTGGGAGTTCCACACGTTCCGCGGCGACCCGTACAGCGGTCTGGTGCAGACGGCCGACGAGCTGAAGGCGGACGCGGTGGTGGTGGGCGCCTCCGAGCAGGCCGGTCACCGGTTCGTCGGCTCGGTCGCGGTGCGGCTGGTGAAGGCGGGACGCTGGCCGGTGACGGTCGTGCCGTAGCACCGGCCGGGCCGGTTGCGGACGACCAGGGTCCCGCGTGCGTCGTGACTTCCGTCACGGACCTGTGTGCGTCATCATGATCCACCGTCAGCCGTTTGCCGTTCACGAAGAGGTGAGGCGCATGGCCCGGTTCCGCATGGGTGAGGGTGTCCTCCGCCGCAAACCCATCGAACGCATCGAGGAGACGGAGAGCGGCGGGGGCCTGGTGCGCTCGCTGGGGCTGTGGCAGCTCACCGCGATCGGCGTCGGCGGCATCATCGGGGCCGGGATCTTCACGCTGGCCGGGACGGTCGCCAACGGCACGGCGGGCCCGGCGGTCCTCGTCTCCTTCCTTATCGCCGGTGTCGCGAGCGCGGCGGCGGCCCTGTCGTACGCGGAGTTCGCCGGGCTGATCCCGAAGGCGGGCTCCGCCTACACCTACGGGTACGCGGTCCTGGGTGAGCTGGTGGGCTGGCTCATCGGGTGGGACCTGCTCCTGGAGTACACGGCGATCGTGGCGGTGGTCGCGATCGGCATCTCGGGCTACTTCAGCTTCCTGGTCGGCGAGATGGGCGCCGACCTGCCCAACTGGATGCTGGGGGCGCCCGGCACCGGGGACGGGCACAAGGTCGACCTGTTCGCGGCCGTGCTGTGCCTGCTGATCGCGTACCTGCTGACGCTGGGCATCAGGAACGCGGCCCGCTTCGAGATGGTCGTGGTCGTGCTGAAGGTGCTGGTGGTGCTGCTGGTGATCGGGGTGGGCGTCTTCCACATCACCAGCTCGAACTACCACCCGTTCTTCCCGTTCGGGGTCGGCGGGGCGTTCACCGGTGCGGCGACGGTGTTCTTCGCGGTCTTCGGGTACGACGCGATGTCGACGGCGGCCGAGGAGTCGAAGGACGCCCAGCGGCACATGCCGAAGGCGATCATCTACTCGCTGATCATCTCGATGGTGCTGTACGTGGCGGCCTGCCTGGTGCTGACCGGCATGCAGAACTACACGGAGATCGACCCGGAGAGCGGCTTCTCGACGGCGTTCAAGTCGGTCGGGCTCGGCTCGCTGGCCGACATCATCGCGGTGGGCGCCATCATCGGCATCCTCACGGTGATGTTCACCTTCATGCTCGGCGTCACCCGCGTGTGGTTCTCGATGTCCCGCGACGGGCTGCTGCCCAAGTGGTTCGCCAAGACCCATCCGACGCGGCACGTGCCGACGCGGGTCACCTGGATCGTCGGGGTCGCCTCCGCCCTGATCGCCGGGTTCCTGCCGATCGGGGAGGCGGCGGAGCTGACCAACATCGGCATCCTGCTGGCGTTCGTGGTGGTGTGCGCGGCGGTGGTCGTGCTGCGCTACCGGCAGCCGGACCTGCCGCGCACCTTCCGTACCCCGTGGATGCCGTTCGTGCCGGCGCTGGGCATCGTCTTCTCGATCTGGCTGATCACCTTCCTGCAGTGGCAGACCTGGGTGCGGTTCGCCGTGTGGTTCGCGGTCGGCCTGGTGATCTACTTCGCGTACTCGTACCGGAAGTCGGAGCTGGCGCGGCGTTAGCTCGTTCTTCATCTTGTGGCGCACCGTGAAGGACGAGCTGCCCAACGGCCCGGCCCTGCTCGGTTCCGCCACGGCGTCTGTCGAGACGGTGAAGGGTCTTCACCGGGTTCCACGGCAGGCCCGTCGCCCGGTCGCGAGCGGTCCGGGCCTGCCGCGGTCGGTTCACCTACCGGGTGCCGCGCCGGATGTGCTGACCTGTTTCGGAAGGTCCAGCAACGTCCGCATGTCCTGCCGGGCCCGGTCGCTCGCGCTCGGCGGGACGGCCTGCACGGCGCCCGACGCGCGGCTGCCCGCCGGTCGGGGCGCCACCACGCAGTTCGACTTGCCGGACTCGTAGACGCCGTTGACGGCGGTCACGCAGAACTCGTAGTTCCACACGCCGGGGAACAGGAACCCGATCCCCTTGCTCGTGCCCTCGACGATGTCCTCGTCTGCCTTGGAGGTACCGCCGTCGTGGTCGTCGCCGTTGATATTGCGGACCCACACGCGGTAACCGGCGGCCGCGTTCGACCCCTTCCAGTTCAACTGGACAGTCGTCGCGTCGGTGGAGGTGACCCGCAGGTCCGTCGGCGCGGGCGGGGTGCCGGCGCCGACGGTGACCGGGCGGGCCAAGCCGGGCAGGCCGCCGCCGGCCGCGTTCCAGGTCGCCACCGCTACGAGGTAGTGGTGCCCGGGTTTGAGGCCGTCGACGTGCGCGACCGTGCCGCGCGCCCCGGTGCTGGTGAGGAAGGCGCCGGGAGTGTCCTTGTCGTACAGGACGATCTCGTAGCGGTCGATGGTGTCGGTGTACGGGCCCGTCGGCGGGGTCCAGGCAACGTCGACACCGGTGGCGCTGGGCCGGCTGGCGATGCTGGTCGGGGGTGGTGCGGTCTTCGGGTGGGCGGTGGCGCCGACCGTGGCGGACCATCCCGAGGTGGTCTCGGTGCAGCCGCGTGGATCATGTGGGTCCGTGTTCCAGCGGCAGCCCATGTTGGCCCGCACCTGGTATTCCCAGCCGATGCCGTCGACGGTCCAGGTGGTGTCGGTCCGGTTGCTGAAGGCTCTCCCCTGGCTCCACGCCGTCTGACCGGCGATCCGCGAACGTACGTCGTAGTCGACGGCTCCGTACACCGGGTCCCAGGTCACCGTGACTCCGCGCGCGTTGGACACCGCTCGTACGTTCGTGGGAAAAGCCGGAGTGAGTCGTGCGGGCACGGTGGCGGGCACGTCCATGTCCCTGGCGCCGAAGGCGTAATCCTGGTGCAGGACCTGTGCGAAGGCCGCGGCGAGTTCGTATTCCCCGTGTTCGTTGGGGTGCAGGCCGTCATATCCGGAGGGGCAGTTCGTCGGAGAGCAGGAGTATCGGGCCGCCCAGTCGACGAGATTGATGTTGGAGATCGGGTCGTCCGCTTGCCAGGTCGCCATGGACTGCGGAAGGAGGCTGTTGTAGTGGTCGGTCTTGGCGATGAGGTCGTCCCGGCCGCCGATCTTCGTGCGCTGCGGTACGTTCGCCAGTGCGAAGTCGACACTCGGATGGGCGTCGCGGGCCTGCGCGACGATCTGCCCGACGTCGCTCAACGTGCCGTGTTCGTCGCTGACGAACCAGCCCATGTCGTTGAAACCGATCGCGAGCAGGATCAGGTCGGGCCGGTAGGTCGCGACCTGCTGCCGGATGTCCTGCTTGACCTGCGCGGCCTGGCGGCCCCAGTGTGCGTAGTGGTCGCTGTCGAAGGCGATGTCGGTCGGCGGTCCGGACCCGGGGTTCTGGGGTTCGCTGACGTCGGGGGCGTAGCCGCCCGACGTGCGGAGGCCCTGACTGGGCGGCGCCTCCTCCGGAAGCCGCGGGGGTGTGGGCGGGGCCGGCTGGTCGGGGGTGAACGTGCCGGAGTACGGCCCGACGAAGTCAACGGCGACCTTCTCGCTCCGCAGCCACTGCCACAGCCGGTAGCGCCAGGTGAAGTCGCCCTGCCGGCCTTGCGTGATGGAATCGCCGACGACCATCACCCGGTGGACCGGGGCGAGGATCCAGTGGCTGCCTCCCCCCTCGTCGGCCGCCGCCCGCGTCCGGGCCCCGGGCCGATCGCAGTCTCGCCACTGGCTCCGGCCCGAGAAGCTCACCTGCTGAAGGGTATAGGTCAGGTACAGGCAGTTGTCGGGTTTGAAGGCGGACCTGATCTCGACGTCCCGCCCGGCGCCGGGTACATCCGCGTCGACGATGGTCATCTTCTGCTCCGGTGGTACCTGATCGCGCGCCGCGACGCACGGCGCCGTCCGCATGGCACCGCTCTCCACGAAGATCATGCAGCCGATGTCCGGATCGACGTTGGCGATCTGCGCGCTGTTGTCCTCCGGGTCGTAGTTGTGGAAGCGCCAGTTCTCCGCGCCGTGCCGATCGTCGTCGATGACCGCGTCCGCCGCCGGGCTCGGTATCTGCACCGTGGCGCCCACGCCGGGTGGCACGTCGGTCGCGGTGATCTGATAGTCGGTCGCCGCGGCGGCCATCACCGACCTGAAACCCACGGGTGTGTGGTCCGCGCCGCCGGGGTTGTCCAGGCGCGCCGGAGCGAGGATGCCGGACAGGTCGCCGGAGGTGACCATGTAGTCCCATTCACCGCCGCTCACGTGCGTGGCGAGGCCGGTTCCGGCCGCGACACCGATGCGGTTGCCGGTGCTGTCGCGCGGCATCGCCTGTGTCAGGTTGACCGGATCCCGGTTGAAGTCGCCGAGCGCGACCCAGCTGTCTCCGCCCACCGCGGTTTCGATGTTCCTCAGCAGCCCCGGCGCGTCACTGCCGTGGCTGCGGGACAGCGCGTGCAGGGTGAACACCCAGGTCGTGCCGAACCTCACCCCGAACGTTGCCCGGCCGTCCGGGAGACCTGACGGAACGATCCGCACCTCCCGTGGAACGCGGTCGGTCACTATCGCAAGGTTCACGCGGTGCCCGTTCGGGTCTGTCTCCATGAAGTACACGTAGCGGTATGTGTCTGATGAGGGGAGCCGCCAGAGGGTCTCGGTCACCCGTGAGCCACCGGACTGGGCGACGGTGGAATTGCCCTGCCCCACTGGGCGGGAACCCGCCTCCTGTAGTGCCACGATGTTGTGCGCGAACATGGTTGAGGACGGTCTGCCGTTCGTCAGCGCGGTGACGCCTGTCGACCATTTGCTGGTAATTGAGTCGGTACCTCCCTGCATGTTCCAGGTGGCCATGCTGAGGTTCGTGATGTCCTGCGGAGCGGCGCTCGCCTCCCGCGGTTGGCTGATGAATGCCGCCATCAGTACGCTGCACGCCAACATCGTGATCATGCCGCGGAGCGTTCGGGATCTTCGCGGGCGGAGTTCCGTCCCGGGTCTGCGATGCCGGACTTCGTTCGTTCTCATGAGCTCCCTCAAGGTGACGTGGCATGGCCGTCGCCGCACGAACCGCTGCCGTGGCGGTCCTCCCGCACGCCCTGCCAGGCGTCGCCCCCTTCCGCGTCGGGCTGGCCGACCCGGCCGGCGCCGAGGTCCGCCTCGTAGGGCACCGGCCCCGCCGCGCGGGTGCCACTCGGCCGCGGCGGCGATCCCGGAACCGCCGATACGGAGCACCCTGCCGGTCGGCAGGGGAACGGCACGTCCGACAGCCACCGCCGCCCCCGAGCACAGCGGCCGGAGAGAACGCTACAGACGCCACGAGCGGCCGTCGTCACCATGCAGAGCCACTTCGGACGTAGCTCGCACGGGGGACAAACCCTTCCCTCGCCAGGGCCGGCGGAGGTCTGCGGCGAGTGGCCGAGCGGTCCGCCGCCTCGGGGTAGAACAAGGTCAGAGGGTGCGCAGGAACCCGGTGACGATGTCCGTGAAGGCCTCGGGCTGCTCCATGTTCGGGTAGTGCGCGACGCCGTCGACGACGACGGAACGGCCGTTTCGGACCGTGCGGGCGAGCCGTTCCGCCTCGGCGATCAACTCGGGCGCGTCCAGGGCGCCGTTGACGGTGAGGACCGGCACGTCGATCTTCGGTACCCGGGCCCAGGTGTCGGTCAGGGGCACGTGGTGGTTCACCTCGTCCGGGGTGTGCTTGGAGAGGGTGCCGAGGGCCATCTCGCGCACCCGGCGCAGCACGTCGGGGTCGACGTCGTCGAGGGTGCGGTGCTCCCCCGGCACGAAGCGCAGGAACGCCGTGAGCCAGCCCTCGACGTCCCCGGCGCCCAGTGCGGCGGCCTGCTCCGCCTGCACCCCGCGCACCCAGGCGTCGGTGTACTCGAACTCGCTGGTGGACGCCCCGCAGGCCACCACCGCGCGGACCAGTTCCGGATGTTCGAGGACCGTGTCGGTGGCGATGGCCCCGCCCATGGACACGCCGACGAGCACCGCGGGTCCGGCGTCGAGGTGGCGGAGCAGGGCGGCCAGGTCGTCCGCCCAGCGGAATGGCCGGGTCGCGTTGGCGGAGGCGCCGTGTCCGCGGACGTCGGGTGCGATCACGCGGTACTCGCGGGCCAGGGCGGGGATCTGGGCGTCGAACACGCGGTGGTCGGTGAAGCCGGAGTGCAGCAGGACGACCGGGTCGCCCGCGCCGGTGTCGCGGTAGGCGAGATCGCCGTCGTCGGAGGCGAAGAAGCGGAGGTCCGAGGCGGTAGTCATGACAACCAAGGTGTCATGTTGACTCTCGTTTTGGCAACCTGGGTGTCATGATGGCGACGTGAACGACATCGACGCACCCCTCCCCCCGGACGCGCTCGCCCGGCGCCTCGCCGAGGTCTACGACCTGGTCGGCCCCCTCTACCGGCGCGCTCAGCGCGGCGTCGAGCAGGGTCTGGCCGCCGACGGTCTGTCCGTGGGCGTCCGCGCCGTGCTGACGATGCTGCGACGCGGCGGCCCGATGACCGTGCCGCAGATGGGCCGGGCGCAGGCGATCAGCCGTCAGTTCGTCCAGCGGATGGTCAACGAGGCCGCGGCCCTGAACCTGGTGGAGAGCATCCCGAACCCGGCGCACCGCCGGTCGTCGCTGATCCAGCTGACCGCCCGGGGCCGGACCGCGATCGACGGCGTCCTCGACCGGGAGCACCGCCTGCTGAGCGAGGTCGGCCCGGACCTCACGGACGCCGACGTCACCGCCTGTCTGCGCGTGCTCGGGGCCATGCTGACGGCCCTGGACCACGTGGCGGACGCGTGACCTACTCGCCCATCACCAGCCCGTCCTCGGCGGCGCCCCGGCTGAGTACCACGTCGCGGATGCGGTCGCGCACGGCGCGCAGGTCGGCGCCCTCGTCGATCGCCCGGTTGAGGTTGACCACCCGGCCGGCGTCGACGTCGAACAGCTGCGGGACGAACTCGGCCTTCGTCACCTTCCAGCGCTCACCGGCCCGTTCGGGCGGGGCGAAGGTGAAGCGGCCGATGGACGACTGGTTGCCGCGCGGGTCGCGGGCCCCCGTGTCGTTGACCATCTCGCCCGCGATCTGGTCCCCCATGCCGTAGACCACCCAGGTGCCGTTGACCTTCTCGTAGGCCTGCGGGACGTGGGCGTGGGTGCCGAGGATCAGGTCGATGTCGGGGCGGTCGCCGGTGCGTGCGGCGGTCAGGCTCCGGGCCAGGGCCACCTGGTCCCCGTCGGGCTCGTCCTGCCACTCGGTGCCCCAGTGCAGCGACACGACGACGACGTCGGCGCCGGCCTTCCGGGCGGCCCGCGCGTCCTCGACGACGCGGGCCTCGTCGATCAGGCCGACCGCCCAGGGCTGGTCCGCGGGCAGCGGGTGGCCGTTGGTGTGGAGGGTGTAGGCGAGGTGGGCCACCTGGGCCCGGCCCGCGCGCAGCACCGTCGCGAGGTCCGCCTCGGCCTCGGTGCGCGCCGTCCCGGCGTGCCGGACGCCCGCGCGGTCGAGGGCGTCCAGGGTGCGGCGGATGCCGTCCGCGCCGTCGTCGACGCTGTGGTTGGAGGCGGTGGAGCAGCCGTCGTAGCCGGTGGCGGCCAGCGCCTTCGCCACCTCGGGCGGGGACTTGAAGAGCGGGTAGCCGCTGTAGTCGCCGTTCGCGCCGTAGACGGTCTCCATGTGGCACAGGGCGAGGTCGGCCCGCGCGACGACGGGCCGGGCGCCAGCCAGCATGGGGCGGAAGTCGTGGCCGGTGCCGCCCGCGTCGAAGCGGGCCCGCTCGATGATCGAGTCGTGCGGGAGCACGTCCCCGGAGGCGACCAGTGTGAACACACCGGTGTCCGCGGCGGACGGGGCCGGCGCCGGCGGTTTCGGCGGTTCGTGGTCGCGGGCCTGGCAGGCCGCGCCCGCGGTGAGGAGGGCGGTCAGGGCCAGGGCCACCTGCCGACTGCGTGTGATCATCCGTTCACTCCGCTGGGTCGCACACACCGATGAAAAGTCACATTTACTTACAAACAGATACAGAGGCGCGGCTTGTCACAGGCGGCTCCGACACGCCCATTAGCCCGTCCGGCGGGTGCGAACGGGGTGCCCGGACCGCGCACGCCGACCTCGCGCCGACCGTTCGTCGAACCGTTCGTCGACGCGATCGACCGCCCGTCGCACACCCGTGCGTGCGCCCTGTCCCCGCGCGGCCCCGTGCGGTGCCATACGGCCATGACGGCCGGAATCACCCTGACGGACACGGCGAACGGGACGACCGCCGAGCACGAGCTCGCCGCACTGCAACGCGAGCACGGCCGGCCGCTCTTCGCGCTGCTGCTGCGGCTCAGCGACGGCGACCGGCAGCGTGCCGAGGACCTGGTGCAGGAGACCCTGGTCCGGGCCTGGCAGCACCCCGAGGCGCTGCGCGCCGACGACTTCGACTCCGTTCGGCCGTGGCTGCTCACCGTGGCCCGGCGGCTCGCGATCGACGCGCGCCGCGCCCGCCAGGCGCGCCCCGCGGAGGTCGGCGACGCCGTACTGGAGAACGCCCGCGTCTGCGCGGACCACGCCGAGCGGGCCACCGCGGCCCTCGATGTGCGCGAGGCTGTGAAGACACTCACTCCGGAGCACCGTGAAGTCCTGGTGCTGGTGTACTTCCAGGGGGCGAGTGTGGCGGAAGCCGCGGCCGCCCTCGGCATCCCACCCGGTACCGTGAAGTCCCGCGCATACTACGCGCTGCGCGCCATGCGCAGGGTGCTACCGGGATACGCCGCCGACCTGCGGTGAAACCGGCCCTATGGTCAAACCTCCGTAAAGCGCCTTGCCCAGGACCCCGGTTGAGCAGTCGGCTGTCCTCATCCGTGTTCCGGACGGGGGTCCATGACCCGGGTCGGGCGACGCGCACGCACCGGAGGAAGGCAGGAAGGGATGCTGCACAGAGGTCAAGAGAGCACGGACGGCACCGGAGGGGGCGAACTCAGCGTTCCCATGGCGTGGTTGTACGCCGAGTACATCGCCGACGAACTGCTGCGGACCGGCGACCTGATGCCGCCGACGTCCTTCGAGTTCCGCGCCGGTCGCGACGCGCTGGCGCTCACCGTCTTCCTGTCCGACACGGAGAACGAGCTGAGCGGCATCCGGATCGTCACCCACCTGGAGACCTGGCTGTCCCTGACCGCCTACGACCAGCCCTGGCACGAGTGGGTGCACGGGCGGCTGGCCGAGGTCACGGCCGAGGCGGTCGCCGCCGGACGCCACTCGCCGGACCTGGAGCTGGCCCGGGCCGCCTGGCGCTGGCTCCAGGACACCGAACTGCTCGCGCCGGACCTGAACGCGGTCCCGGGCGGGGCGGCGGTGACCGGAGAGGACGAGGGGCCGAAGGTGTGGACGCCCGCCTGGCAGCTCGGGCTGCCGCTGGGACACCTCGCCATCCACCTGTTCTAGGGCCTGTCTGACAATTCCTGCCTGCCTCGCGACGCCATGCACGCACTCTCGCCGCACCGGGCGCAGAGCCAAGTACATCCAGTACGACGCTCTACGCCCGGCACGCCGAGAGCACGCACCTGACGCCGCGAGGCCGCCCTTCGGGCGACGGCGGGAATTGTCAGACAGGCCCTAGCCGCCTCGGCCGGACTCGCGGACCTTTCCCGAAGGAGGGACCAATCCACGCCCCGGGCCGCTCCGAACACCTCGGTCGCGATTGCGCGGTGACTTGAGTGATTCCGCTGTCCGGTGCGTACGGGTGGGAGCAAGGAGTAACCCCACCCGCACCCAACGGTACGAGGATTCGGCATGAGGTCCCTGGAAAGGCATCGTGACGTCGGCGCCTACGCGCTCGGTGTGCTGGACGAGGCGGAGGCCTTCCGTTTCGAGGACCACCTCATGGAATGCCCCCGGTGCACGGCCCAGGTGACCGAGTTCGGCCCCGCCGCCCGCCAGTTGATGCTGTACCGGCAGGCGACACCCCGTGTCGTCCACCCGCTGGCCGGGCCGGGCCCACGGCTGCTGGACCGGCTGCTGTCCGCGGTGGCCACCCGCCGGCGGGCCGGCCGCAGGCGGGTGCTGTACGCCGTGGCCGCCGCCGTCGTGTGCGCCGTGGCCGGGCCCGGCGCCGTGCTGTACGCGAGCCAGGGCGACCCGGCGGCGCCGGTCACCGCGACCGACGCCCGGTCCGGGGTGTGGGCGCGGATCACGGCCGAGGACGAGACCTGGGGGACGGACGTGCGCCTCGAGGTCAAGGACGGGGCCGGGCCGCGCTCGTGCCGGCTCGTCGCCGTCGGCCGGAACGGGTCCGAGCAGACGGTCACCAGCTGGATGGTCCCCCGGCACGACGTCCGGCCGCACACCATGCGCGGCGGTGCCGCGCTGCATCCCGGCCAGATCGACCGCTACGAGGTGCGCACGGCGGACGGCGAGCGCCTGGTGACGCTGCCGACCGGATGACCGCCGCCCCGGCGACCTCCCGCCACCGCGTTGGCGCCGCTACTTCAGCAGCCGGGACATCCTGCGGTCCGCCAGCGGTTTGCCGCCGGTCTGGCAGGTCGGGCAGTACTGGAGCGAGGAGTCGCTGAAGGAGACCTCGCGGACGGTGTCGCCGCACACCGGGCAGGGCTCCCCGGTGCGGCCGTGGACCCGCAGCCCGCTCTTCTTCTCGGCCTTCAGGCGTCCGGCGGCGATGCCCCGGGAGCGCTCCACGGCCCCGGTGAGCGTGTCGCGCAGCGCCGCGTACAGCCGGGCGGTCTCCTCGTCGGTGAGGGAGGCGGCCAGTTTGAACGGCGACATCTTCGCGGCGTGCAGGATCTCGTCGCTGTACGCGTTGCCCACGCCCGCGATCAGGCTCTGGTCGCGCAGGGCGCCCTTGAGCTGCCGCCGCTCCCCGTCGAGGAGGGCGGCGAAGCGTGCCTCGTCGAAGTCGTCGGCGAGCGGGTCGGGGCCGAGCCTGGCCACGCCCGGCACCTGTCGCGGGTCGGCCACGACGTACACCGCGAGCCGCTTCTGCGTGCCCGCCTCCGTCAGGTCGAAGCCCGCGCCGGTCTCCAGGGCGACCCGCAGCGCGAGCGGGCCCTTGCCGGGTCTGGGCATGCCGCTGGGCAGGCTGTCCTTCCAGTGCAGCCAGCCGGCCCGGGCCAGGTGGGTCACCAGGTACGGGCCGCCGGCCGTCTCGACGCCGAGGAACTTGCCGTAGCGGTGCACGGCCGCCACCCGGTGCCCCTCCAACGCCGTGAGCGGGGGGTCGTACGTCTTCAGGACGCTGATCGCCACGGGCAGGACCCGGACGATCTCGCGGTCGGTGAGGTGCTCGGTCAGGAAGTCGCGGAGCGCCTCGACCTCGGGCAGTTCTGGCATACGACCAGAGTGCCACCGGACACCGACAGTGCGGGCGGGATTCAGCCCGCGCCGTGCGCCACCTCGAACTGGGCCCACACGACCTTGCCCCCGCCGCGTGCCTCCACGCCCCACGCGTCGGCGAGCGTGTCGACCAGGAGCAGGCCCCGCCCGGACACCCCGTCGTCCCCGGCCTCCCGGCGGCGCGGCAGGGCGCTGGAGGTGTCCTCGACCTCGACGCGCAGCCGCCGCTCGGTTCCGGTGAGCAGCCGCAGGGTCACGATCGCGGAGCCCTCGGTGTGCATGAGGGCGTTGGTCATCAGCTCGTCGGCGACCAGTTCGATCTCGTCGCTCTGTGCCCTGGCGCCCCAGGACCGGACCGCGGTGCGGATCATGTGCCGGGCCTCGGTGAGGCCCTCGGGGTCGCCCGGGGAGACGTGCTGCTGGACACGGCCGAAGGTCCGGGGGGCGCCCAGGCCGTGGCGGCGCAGCACCAGGAGCGCCACGTCGTCGTCGCCGCGCCGCTCGTCGACCACGTCGATCAGCCGGTCGGCCAGGTCCCGCACGTCCTGCGGCCCGGAGGTGATCAGCGCCGTGAGGACGTCCATGCCCTCGTCGAGGTCGGCGCCGGGCTGCTCGACCAGGCCGTCGGTGCACAGCAGCAGGGTGTTGCCCGGGTCCAGCTCCAGGGTGGCGACCGGGTAGGCCAGGCGCCCGAACTCGGCGGACAGGCCGAGCGGCAGCCCGCCCTCGACGCGCACCAGGCGGCAGGTGCCGTCGCCGAAGCGCAGCAGCGGGTCGATGTGTCCGGCGCGGACCACCTGGACCACGCCGGTGCCCAGGTCGGCCTCCGCGTACAGGCAGGTCGCGAAGCGGTCGGTGTCCAGCTCGTGCAGGAAGACGGAGGCCCGTGCCATCACCGTGGCCGGGGGGTGGCCCTCGGCGGCGTAGGCGCGCAGCACGATGCGCAGCTGGCCCATGACGGCGGCGGCGTGCGTGTCGTGGCCCTGGACGTCGCCGATGACGGCGCCGACGCGTCCGCCGGGCAGCGGGATCAGGTCGTACCAGTCGCCGCCGATGTCCCGGCCGAGGGCGCCCCCGATGGAGGCCGCGCGGTAGCGGACGGCGACGTCGCAGCCGGGCACGCTGGGGATGGTGCGCGGCAGCATGGCCTGCTGGAGGCCCTCGGCGAGGTCCATCTCCTGCTCGTAGAGCATGGCCCGCTGGAGGCTCTGCGCGATGCCGCTGCCGAGCGCGACCAGGACGTTGCGGTCCTCCGGGGAGAAGCCGTGCCGGTCGCTGTAGAGCAGTCCGATGGCACCGATGGGCCGGGCCTGGGCGATCAGCGGCAGGTAGGCGGCCGCGGTGATGTCGAGGTGGGTGATGTCCTGCCACAGCCGGGGGTAGCGCTCCGCGAACTCCTCCGGCGACTCGATGAAGCGGGGGCTGAGGGTCCGCACGGCCTCGCTCATCGGGTAGGGCTCGTCGATCCGGGTGACGCGGGTCCCGGGGATGAAGCTGTTCTCGGGGCCGTCGGCGACCAGCCGGATGCGGCCGGCCTCGACCAGGCCCATCACCAGGCTGGTGGCGCCCAGCCGGGTGAGTCCGTGGGTGTCGCGCAGCACGTCGATGACGTCGTCCACGGTGCGGGCGTGCGCGAGGGCGGCCGTGGCGAGCTGGACGACGTTGGTGAGCCGGCGGCGCGCCTCGTCCTGTGCGGCCTGCTCCCGGTTGGCCGCGATGTCGGCCATCTCCTGGGTGGCGTCGCGGACGATGCCGATGATCCGGCGGGGGCGGCCGGTCTCGTCCCGGCGGATGTAGCCCTGGGTGTGGGTCCAGCGCAGGGTGCCGTCGCGGCGGCGCAGCCGGAAGTAGGTGCCGTAGTTCTCGCTGCCGTCCTTCATGGCCCGGGCGACGATGGTGTCCATGCGGCGGCTCTCCGCCGTGGGCACGCGCAGCGCCAGCGACTCGGGGCGCCCGTCGTACTCCTCCGGGCGCAGGTCGAACACCTCGTGGGCCTGGGCGTCCATGTGGAACAGTCCGGCGTCCAGGTCCCAGTCGAAACTGCCCATGCGGTTGAGCGCCAGGATCGGGTCCGGGTGGGCGGGCCAGTCGTCCGGGAGTGACGGGGCGCTCGCTCCCCGATCAGACATGAACCCCACCTTGCCAGGATTTGTCGGAATCTTCGACTCCTGGTGCGCCGGACCGTGCCCGGGAGGGCCGGTGGCCGGGCGGGGTACACGGAGCGGGTACGAGAGGAGCCCCGGCCGTGGAGTGGTTCACCGCACCCGACTACTGGCTGGCCCGGCTGGTCTTCCAGCGGGCGCTGGCCGTCGTGTACCTGGTCGCGTTCCTGACGGCCGCCCTGCAGTTCCGGGCGCTGCTGGGCGAGCGCGGTCTGACGCCCGTACCCCGCTTCGTCGAGCGGGTGCCGTTTCGGCGGGCGCCCAGCCTGTTCCAGTGGCGCTACTCGGACCGGCTCTTCGCGGGCTGCGCCTGGGCGGGCTGTGCGGTGTCGGCGGCGCTGGTGGCCGGGCTGGACTCGCTGCTGCCGCTGTGGGGAGCGATGCTGCTGTGGCTGGTGCCGTGGGCGCTGTATCTCTCGATCGTCAACGTCGGACAGACCTGGTACTCCTTCGGCTGGGAGTCGCTGCTCCTGGAGACCGGCTTCGTCGCCGTGTTCCTGGGCAACGAGGAGGTGGCACCGCCGGTCGTGGTGCTGTTCCTGCTGCGCTGGCTGCTGTTCCGGGTGGAGTTCGGGGCGGGGCTGATCAAGATGCGCGGCGACGCGTGCTGGCGGAACCTGACCTGCCTGCACCACCACCACGAGACCCAGCCGATGCCCGGCCCGCTTAGCTGGTTCTTCCACCACCTCCCTGGGCCCCTGCACCGCGTCGAGGTCGCCGCGAACCACGTCACGCAGCTGGTGGTGCCGTTCCTCCTGTTCGCCCCGCACCCCGTGTCCACGGCCGCCGCCGCGCTGATGATCGCGACCCAGCTGTGGCTGGTGCTCTCGGGCAACTTCTCCTGGCTCAACTGGATCACCATCGTGCTGGCCCTGTCGGTGATCCGCTTCCCGGCCGATCCGCCGTCCACCGCCGCCGCCCCGCTCTGGTACGAGATCGTGGTGCTGGCGGTGGCGGCGCTGCTGGTGTTCCTGAGTCACCGGCCGGTGCGCAACATGATCTCCCGCCGCCAGGTGATGAACCGCTCCTTCGACTCGCTCCACCTGGTCAACACCTACGGCGCCTTCGGCTCCGTCAGCCGGGTCCGGTACGAGGTGGTGGTCGAGGGCACCGCCGACGAGGTGGCCAGGAAGGACGGCGACTGGCGCGCGTACGAGTTCAAGGGCAAGCCCGGTGACCCACACCGCTGGCCGCGCCAGTTCGCGCCGTACCACCTGCGCCTGGACTGGCTGATGTGGTTCGCCGCGCTGTCGCCCTCCTACGCCGGAGCGTGGTTCGGCACGTTCGTGGAACGGCTGCTGGAGAACGACCCCGCCACGTTGCGGCTGCTGCGCAGCTCACCGTTCCCGCCCGACGCGCCGCCGCGCTTCGTGCGCGCCCGGCTGTTCCGCTACCGGTACACGACCTGGCGCGAGCTGCGGGAGACGGGCGCGTGCTGGGAGCGGACGTATGTGCGGGAGTACCTGCCGCCGACCCGGCTCACCGGGAAGCGGTGAGCCGGGCCGGTCGCAGGCGCGGGCGCTAGGCGCGCTTCAGCCGCAGGGTCATCAGCTGGAACGGCCGCAGGCTCACGGCGATCCGGTCGCCGTCCGCCCGGGGGGCCTCCGCGTCCGCCAGCGGGCGTTCCAGCAGGTCGGTCACCTGCACGTCCGTGACCGCGAACCCCGTGGTGAGGGTGGCGCGGGCCCGGCCGCCGTGGGCCTCGTGGAAGCGGACCACGACGTCGCCGCTGCCGTCGTCGGCGAGCTTGACGGCCGTGACGACGACCGCGTCCCGGTCCACCGTGACGAGCGGCGCGACCTCCCCGGCGCCGCCCGTCACCCGTCGCTCGGGCAGGTTGATCCGCCAGCCCTCGCGCACCGCGTCCCCGATGCCCGCGCCGGGCACCAGCGCGTGCCGAAAGCGGTGCACGCCCTGGTCGGTCTCGGGGTCGGGGAAGCGCGGGGCGCGCAGGAGGGAGACCCGCACGGTGGTGGTCGTACCGGCGTCGCCGTCGGTGCGGACGGTGCGGGTGACGTCGTGGCCGTACGTCGAGTCGTTGACGACGGCGACGCCCCAGCCGGGCTCCTCCAGGTGCACGAAGCGGTGGTTGCAGGCCTCGAACTTGGCCGCCTCCCAGCTGGTGTTGGTGTGGGTGGGCCGGTGGAAGTGCCCGAACTGGGTCTCCGAGGCGTACCGTTCGGCGTGCACGTCGAGCGGGAAGGCGAGCTTGAGGAACTTCTCCGTCTCGTGCCAGTCGACCTCGGTGTCCACCTCCAGCCGCCGCTCCCCCGGCGCCAGGGTCAGCACCTGGGTGACGCGGGAGGAGCCGAAGGAGCGGACGATCCGCACCGAGGCGCCGTCGTCGCCGGGGACGACCTCGTCGGCGTCGGTGAGGTCGGTGACCGTGTTGCGGTAGAACTCGTCGACGTCCCAGGCGTCCCACATGTTCGGGAAGTCCGGGTGGAGCTGGAGCAGGTTGCCCGCCCCGCCCGGCGCGATCGTCTCGCGGTCGGCGGCGAGGTCGTACGCCGACACCACGAGCCCCCGGTCGTCGATCTCGACGCGCAGCAGGCCGTTGTCCAGGACGTGGCCGCCGCCGGGACGGGGAGCGAGGTCGGTACGGCCGTCGATGGCCGGGGACGCGGCGGCGCCCGCCGGGACCCCGGCCCGCGCGTGCGGGGCGGAGTTGAACACCAGCGGGGTGTCGCCCTCACCGGCCAGGGCGCGCTGGGCGGCGTCGATGATCGCGTCCAGTTCGGCGGCGACCCGGTCGTAGGTCGCGCGGGCCTCGCGGTGCACCCAGGCGATGGAGGAGCCGGGCAGGATGTCGTGGAACTGGTGCAGCAGGACCGTCTTCCAGATGCGGTCCAGGTCGTCGTACGGGTAGGGGAACCCGGCGCGCACGGCCGCCGTCGCCGCCCACAGCTCGGCCTCGCGCAGGAGGTGTTCGCTGCGGCGGTTGCCCTGCTTGGTCTTGGCCTGGCTGGTGAGGGTGGCGCGGTGCAGTTCGAGGTACAGCTCGCCGACCCAGACGGGCGGCGCGGGGTTCTCGGCCTCGGCCTTCTCGAAGAAGGCGTGCGGGGTCTCCCACTCCACGGTGGCGGAGCCTTCGAGGTTGTGCAGCCGGGCCGCCTTGGCGACCATCTCGCGGGTGGTGCCGCCGCCGCCGTCGCCCCAGCCGGTGGGGGCGAGGGAGTGCCGGGCGACACCCTTGTCCTTGAAGTTCCTCGCCGCGTGGGCGATCTCGCTGCCCTTCATCGAGCAGTTGTAGGTGTCGACGGGCGGGAAGTGGGTGAAGATCCGGGTGCCGTCGATGCCCTCCCAGCGGAAGGTGTGGTGCGGGAACTTGTTCGTCTGCGACCAGGAGATCTTCTGCGTCAGCAGGTACTTGGCCCCGGCCGCCTTGATGATCTGCGGGAGGCCCGCCGCGAAGCCGAAGGTGTCCGGCAGCCACGCCTCGTCGTTCTCGACGCCGAACTCGTCGAGGAAGAACCGCTTGCCGTGCACGAACTGCCGGGCCATCGCCTCCGAGCCGGGCATGTTGGTGTCCGACTCCACCCACATGCCGCCGGCCGGCACGAACCGCCCGTCGGCCACGGCCTTCTTGACCCGCGCCCACACCTCGGGCCGGTGGTCGCGCACCCACGCCCACTGCTGGGCCTGGGACATGGCGAAGACGAAGTCCGGCTCGTCCTCCAGGAGGGCGGTCATGTTGGAGGTGGTGCGGGCCACCTTGCGCACGGTCTCGCGCAGCGGCCACAGCCACGCCGAGTCGATGTGCGCGTGCCCGACGGCGCTGATGCGGTGCGCGGAGGGGACGGCGGGGGCGGCCAGCACCTCGGTGAGGCGGGAACGCGCCTGCTGAGCCGTGCCGTTGACGTCCTGGAGGTCGATGGCGTCCAGTGCCTTGTCGACGGCGCGCAGGATCTCCCAGCGGCGCGGCGAGTCCACGGGCAGCTCGGCCATCAGCTCGCCGAGCACCTCCAGGTCGAGCACCAGGTTCCACACCGTCTCGTCGAGGACGGCGAGGTCCATACGGGTCAGGGTGTACTGCGGTTCGCTGCCCGCGGTGTCCTTGTCGCCGAGCTGAGTGGGCACGAAGGGGTGGTAGTCGAGGATGACGGGGTTGGAGGCCGCCTCGACGTGCAGGCGGACCTCCTCGCCGCCCTCGACGGGCGCGCCGATCCGCACCCACTGGTTGCGCGGGTTGAGGCCCTTCACGGGGGTGCCGTCGGGGCGGTAGACCAGGCCCTCGCACTGGAAGCCGGGCATGTTCTCGTCGAAGCCGAGGTCGAGGACCGCCTCGACGGTCTTCCCGGCCCACTCCTTCGGCACGGTGCCGGTGACGCGGAACCAGCTGGTGCCCCAGGGCGCGCCCCAGCGGGCGCCGACCTCGATGGGCCGCGGTTCGGCCGCGAGTCCCTCCTCGACCGGGACGGGCTCGCCGGGTGCGTTCCAGACCGCCACGTCCAGCGGCACGGACTCGGGGTAGAGGGCGGGGCGGACGCGCTCGTCGAGGACGCGCTTGAGGCGGGCTTCGACCAGGCTGCGGTCGTCATGCATGCGGGTGCTCCGGGGTTGGGGGCGGGTGGTTGCCGGGGTGGGTAGCGGTGGCGGGGGCCGACGTCAGGTACAGCTCCCCAGCGGCGCGCGCTTCGAATCGTGCGGCGCCCTCGTTCCGCCGCGCGGGACGATCACGGGACGGGCACCTGGTCGGGGGTGACGACCTCGGTGATGCCGCGGGCCGCGAGGTGTGTGCCGTCGGCGGCGCGGGTGTCGAGGACGGTGGTGGGGCGGGCGCCGTCGGCGACCAGCCGGAAGAAGGCGTCGAAGACGGCACCGCCGGGCGCGCAGGCCGAACGTGCGGCGGGGTCGGCCGGAACGGCGAGGGCGGTGGTGCGCGGGGCCGGGGCGGGGCGGGTGCCCGCGCGGGCCGCACGTGCCGCGCTCGCCAGGACCCGCGCCGTGTCCTTGGGGCGGCGGTCGTTGGTGAGGAGCCCGAGCCCGTACTCCAGCTCCGGGAAGTCGGCCAGCGCCCGGGACACGTCGTGCGAGCACCACCAGGTGACGCCCCACAGGTCGGGGCAGTCCAGGGCGTTCTCGACGGTCGCCTCGGTGAAGGCGGCGGCGTGCTCGGCGGGGACGAGGGGGGCGGGGGCGCCGACCTCCTGGAGCCAGACCGGGCGGCGCGGGTCGTCGGCCCAGGCCTTGCTCAGCTCGATCAGGTAGGCGGCGTGGTGCTCGCTGGGCACGGAGGTGCGGCCGTGGCGCTGGGCGGTGCCGTTGAAGACCCAGGAGTGCACCGCGGTGACGGCGCCCCGGCGGGCGGCCTGGGCCGGGGTGAAAGGCTGGTCGTCCTGGTACCAGGTGGCGTCGTACTCGGCGTGCAGGTGCATCCGGCCCGGGGCGCCCTCCTCGCAGGCGGCCAGCATCCGCTCCAGCCAGGCGTCGATCTGGTCGCTGGTGGCGCGGTCCGGGTCGGGGTGGGGTCCGGCGGAGAACTGGTTGACCTCGTTGCCGAGGGTCATGCCGAGGAAGTTGGACCGCCCGGCGAGGGCGGCGGCGAGGGTGCGCAGATAGGCGGCCTGGCCCTCGACGACGTCCGGGTCGGTGAACAGGTTGCGCCGGTGCCAGGTGCGGGTCCAGGCCGGCACGTAGTCGAAGCTGCTCAGGTGGCCCTGGAGGCCGTCCACGTTGACGTCGAGGCCGCGTTCGCCGGCCGCGTCGACCAGCGCGACCAGGTCCTCGACCGCGCGTTCGCGGATCAGGGAGCGGTTGGGCTGGAAGTAGGGCCACAGCGGGAAGACGCGGACGTGGTCCACGTCCAGGGCGGCGATGGAGTCCAGGTCGGCGCGTACGGAGTCGAGGTCGAAGTCGAGCCAGTGGTGGAACCACCCCTCGCTCGGGGTGTAGTTGACGCCGAAGCGCACGGCAGAAGGCATGCGGTGTCCTTGTGAGGGGAAGCGGGTGGTTCAGCCCTTGACGGCGCCCTCGCCCACGCCGCGGAAGAAGTACCGCTGGAGGCAGGCGAAGAGGACGATGAGCGGCGCCACGGCGATGATGGTGCCCGCGGCGACCAGGCGTTCGTCGTTGGCGAAGGTGCCGTGCAGGTAGTTCAGGCCGATGGTCAGGGTGAACTTGGACGGGTCGCTCAGCACGATCAGGGGCCACAGGAAGTCGTCCCAGGCGCCCATGAAGGCGAAGATCGCGACGACGGCGAGGGTGCCCTTCACCGCGGGCAGCGCGATCCGGTAGAACCGCTGCCAGACGTTGGCGCCGTCGACGAAGGCGGCCTCCTCGATCTCGTAGGGGAGGTTGAGGAAGGCGTTGCGCATCAGCAGCACGTTCAGGGCGCTGACGCAGCCCGGCAGCACCACGCCGATCAGGGTGTTGTTGAGGCCCAGCTCCCGCATGGTGGTGAACTGGGCGATGATGATGCCCTCCACCGGCACGAGCATGGCCAGGATGAAGACCAGGGTGGCGACGCGTCGGCCGCGGTAGCGCAGCCGGGCCAGGGCGTATCCGGCGAGGGCGGCGCCGACGCAGTTGGTGACGACGTTGGCCGCGGCGACCTTCAGCGAGTTCAGGGCGTAGTCCCACACCGGGATGGTGTCGGCGACCCGCTCGTAGTTGTGCAGGGTGGGATCGGAGGGCAGGAACTTCGGCGGGGAGCTGAAGATGTCCTCGGTGGGGCCCTTGAGCGAGGTCGACAGCTGCCACAGGAACGGCCCGATGGTCAGGGCCAGGACGCCGAGCAGCAGCAGGTAGCGCAGGGCCAGTTCCCAGCCGCGTACCCGGCGGCCGTGCTCGTCGGTGATCCGGGGTTCGCGTTGCCGGGTGCGGGAGGTGGCCCGGGGCTTGTCGGCGGGCCGGGTCTTCTCGGCGAGGCTCACGACTCCTCCTTCCGGTCGGCGCGCAGGACGAGCAGCATCAGGACGACGGTGACGACGAAGACGACGACGGAGATGGCCGAGGCGTAGCCGACCCGGCCGGTGAGGCCGGTGCCGGTGCGCTGGACCAGCATCACCAGGGTGGTGTCCTCGCCGGCCGGGCCGCCGCTGGGGCCCGCCATCAGGTACACCTCGGAGAAGACCTTGAAGGCGGCGACCGAGGAGAGCGCCGCGACCAGGACCATGGTGGAGCGGACCGCGGGCACTGTGACGGTGAGGAAGCGGCGGACCGCGCCCGCGCCGTCCACGGCGGCGGCCTCGTGCAGCTCGCGGGGCACGTTGGCCAGCGCCGCCAGGTAAATGATCATGTAGTAGCCGAGGCCCTTCCAGACCGTGACGCCCATCGCGCTGAGCAGGATCAGCCACTGGTCGCTGAGGAAGCCGACCGGACTGGCGCCGAGTGTCTCCAGCACTGAGTTGACCAGGCCGCGCTCGTCGAGGAGCCAGACCCAGATCAGCCCGACGACGACGATCGAGGCGACGACCGGGGTGTAGAAGGCCGAGCGGAAGAAGGTGATGCCGGGGATGTTCTTCTGCACCAGCAGCGCGAGCAGCAGCGGCAGCAGCACCAGCGCGGGGACGACCCCGAGGACGTACAGGGAGCTGTTGCGCAGGCCGATCCAGAACATGTCGTCGTGGAGCAGCTCGCGGAAGTTGGCGAGGCCCACGAACTCGCCCGGCACCAGCGTGCGGCGGTCGGTGAAGGAGTTGACGAGGGTGGAGACGAAGGGGTACAGGATGAACGCGCCGGTGATCAGCAGACCGGGGGCGGCGAACAGCCAGGGGCTCGCGGGCAGTTGGCGCCGCACGCGCCGGGTGCCGCCCTTGCGGGCGTCCGGGGTGCCGGTGGTGAGGGTGGGACTCGCCATGATGCCTCAGCCCTGCTGCTGAAGGAGCCGGTCGCACGCCTTGACAGCGTTGTCGAGGGCTTCCTCGGGGCTCTGCTTGCCCTGGAGCGCCTTGGCGACCTCGTTGCGCAGCTCGGTCTTCATCTGCTCGCTGAACAGCACGGGCGTGTAGTTGACGGCCGTCTTCAGCGACTTGGCGGCGGCGATCCGGACGCGGGTCTCGTCGGTGCCGTCCTCCTTGGTGAAGTACGGGTCGTCCAGCGAACCGGCGGTGCTCGGGAAGATGGCGACCTGCTTGGCGAAGGACATCTGGTGGGCCGCGTCGGTGACGTAGTGCGCGAAGGCGACCGCGGCGGGCTTGCGCTGGCTCTGCGCGTTGACCATCAGGCCCATCACGTACATGTTGACGTGGCCGGTGCTGGTGATCTGGTCGGTGATGCCGATGTTCTTGTACAGGTTCGGCGCCTGCTTCTTGAAGTTGGCGAGGTCGAGCGCGCTGCCCGGGTTCATGGCGACGGCTCCGGTGAGGAACTTCTTGCCGGAGGACTCGGGGGTGGCGGTCAGCGCCTGCGGGTCGAGGGCCTTGGCGTCGTACAGCTCCTTGTAGCGGGTGAGGAGCTGCACGCCCTTGGCGTCGTTGAACGCGAAGGCGGTGCCCTCCTTGTTCATGAGCGGTACGCCGTAGCGGCCGAAGTCCTCGATGGTGGGCACGTTGGCGAGCGTGGCGACCTCGCCGTCGGTCTTGTCGGCGATCTTCAGGGCGGCGTCGAAGACCTCGTCGTACGTCTTCGGCGGCTGCTCGGGGTCGAGTCCGGCCTTCTCGAAGAGGGACTTGTTGTAGAAGAGCGGGCCGGTGTTGAGGTACCAGGGGAAGGCGTAGGTGCCGTCCATGCCCGGTATCCGATGGCTGGCCCAGGCCCCTTCCAGGTACTCCTTCTCGTACTGGCCGGCGGCCTTGTCCAGGTCGAGGGCGAGGCCCGCCTTGGCCAGCGGGGCAACGAGGTCCGGGGAGACGTTGACGACGTCGGGCAGGGTGCCGCCGGCGGCGTCGGCGCTGATCTTGTCGGCGTAGCCCTCGCCGGGCTGGTCGACCCACTTGACGTGGGTGCCGGGGTACTTCTTCTCGAAGTCGGTGATCAGGCCCTCGAAGTAGTCCTTGAAGTTGGCCCGCAGGTTCCAGGTCTGGAAGGTGATGTCGCCCTCGACCTTGCCGGAGGCGTCGGTCGAGCCCCCGCCGTCGCCCCCGGAACCGCAGGCGCTGAGCGGCAGGACGAGGGCGGCGACGGCGGCGACGGCGAATGTTCTGCGCGAGGTGGGCACGGTGACACGTCTCCCTGAAGGACGTCGGCGGTGGGATGCCAGCGACCATGCACGGCGAATCCGGAGAAAGTCAATGGATTCACGCCAACTAAAGTCGCCGGTGCGACATTAGCGCAGGTCAGAGCGGCATGACAGAGCACTTGCCAGAAACTACTAATGCGCTTTAGGATCTTCGCACTCAAGCGCTTTAGCTCTCACCGCTCTTCACCGCTCGCACCGAGGAAAGGAGCGCGCATGCCGGCCAAGCGGCCCGCCGCGCGCCGGCCGACGATGAAGGACATCGCGCGCCGGGCCGGAGTCTCCGAGAGCGCGGTGTCGTTCGCGCTGAACGACCGGCCGGGGGTCTCCGAGATCACCCGGGACCGGGTGCGCCGGGTGGCCGAGCAGCTCGGCTGGCGGCCCAGCACGGCGGCGCGCGCGCTGTCCGGGGAGGGCGCGGCGACGGTCGGCTTCGTGCTGGCGCGGCCCGCGCACACCCTCGGCGTCGACTCCTTCTTCCTCCAGTTGGTCTCGGGCATCCAGGAGGTGCTGGCCGGGCGGCACCTGGGGCTGCTGTTCCAGGTGGCGCGGGACGTCGAGGACGAGTGCGCGGTCTACCGGCGCTGGTGGGCCGAACACCGGGTGGACGGCGTGCTGGTGGTGGACCCGCGCACCGACGATCCGCGTCCGGGCCTGCTCGACGAACTGGGCCTGCCCGGCGTGGTGATCGGCGGGGCGCCGGACGAGCGCCACCCGGGGCTGTCGACGGTGTGGGCGGACGACGCGGGGGCGATGGCCGCCCTGGTGGACGGGCTGCACGCGCTCGGGCACCGGCGGATCGTGCACATCGCCGGGCTGCCCGACCTCGCCCACACCGAGCGCCGTATCCGCGCCCTGCGCGCCGAGGCCGGGCGGCGCGGACTCGGCGAGGTCGCGTCGGTGACCACCGACTACTCGGACGCCGAGGGCGCGGCCGTGACCCGCCGGGTGCTGGAGGCGCCCGCTCCCCCGACCGCCCTGATCTACGACAACGACGTGATGGCCGTCGCCGGGGTCGCCGCCGCGGCCGAACTCGGCTTCTCGGTACCGGCGGACGTGTCCGTGGTGGCCTGGGAGGACTCGGCGCTGTGCCGCATGGTCAAGCCGTGGCTGTCCGCCCTGTCCCGGGACAGCGTGGAGTTCGGCCGCACGGCGGCGACGGAGCTGACCGCCCTGCTCGACGGCGGCCCGGCCCGCACGGTGCGGGTACCGGTGCCGCGGCTGATCGAGCGGGACAGCACGGGAGCGGTACGACCGTCGGCCTGACGGCCGGGGCCGGGCGCGCCGGGCTCCGGCGGGCGCGCCCCGCCGTCACCCGCGGGACCGCGCCGGCTCCGAAGGGCGGCTGCCGGACCTCCGATCAGGCGAGGGCGGGGCCGGCCCTGGCCGTCGGCGCGCACACACCCCCGCGGCACTGGCACGGGTGACCGCCGGTCACCGGCCCCGGCCCGCACGGTGCTGGTACCGGTGCCGCGGCTGATCGAGCGGGACAGCACGGGAGCGGTACGACCGTCGGCCTGACGGCCGGGGCCGGGCGCGCCGGGGTCCGGCGGGCGGCCCCGCCGTCACCCGCGGGACCGCGCCGGCTCCGAAGGGCGGCTGCCGGACCTCCGACCAGGCGAGGGCGGGGCCCGGTCCTGGCCGTCGGCGCGCACACACCCCCGCGGCACGGGCACGGATGACCGCCGGTCACCGGCCGGTCGACGGTTCCGGCGCGTCCGCGCCCTCGACGTGCGCGCCCGGGGCGGGCAGAGTGCTGTCCTGCGTACTCGCCAGTAACGCCGCATCCCCGTTCCCGCACCCCTAGGAGCCCTCCGTGACCGACTGGGCCGGCCGGACCGCCGTCGAGATCGCCGCCGCCGTACGGGAGAAGCGGGCCACGCCCCGTGAGGTGGTGGCGGAGCACCTGGCCCGCGTCGAGCGGCTCGACGGCCGCGTCGGCGCCTTCCGCGCGGTGCGGGCCGAGGCCGCGCTCGCCGAGGCGGAGGAGGTGGGCGCCCGGGGCGATCTGGGAGAACTGCCGCTGGCCGGCGTACCGGTGGCGGTCAAGGACGATCTCGCGGTGCGCGGAGAGTCCACGCGCGTCGGCTCGGCCGCCACGCCGCACACGCCCGCGGACGCCGACCATGTCACCGTGGCCCGGTTGCGGGCGGCCGGCGCGGTGGTGGTGGGGGTGACGAACGTGCCGGAGCTGTGCGTGTTCGGCACCACCGAGGGGGTGCTCGGCACGACCCGCAACCCGTGGGACCCGGCCCGCTCGGCGGGCGGTTCCTCGGGCGGCAGCGCGGCCGCGGTCGCCGCCGGGATGGTGCCTCTCGCGCTCGGCAACGACGGGATGGGCTCGCTGCGCATACCCGCGGCCAACTGCGGCCTGGTCACCCTCAAGCCGGGCCGCGGCATCGTGCCGGCCGGCATCGGCGAGTGCGACTGGTTCGGCATGTCCGAGAACGGGCCGCTGGCGACGACGGTCGCCGACGCCCGCCTGATGCTCACCGTCCTCGCGGACGGGCCCCTGCCGGAACGCGAGGACTCCGGCGCCCTGCGCATCGCCGCCTCCCTGCGCAGCCCCCTGCCGGGCGTCCCGGTCTCCCTCCCCTACGCACGGGCCGTGCGCGAGGCCGCCGGGGTCCTGATGAAGGCGGGGCACCAGGTGCGCCGGGCGGACCCGCCCTATCCGGCGTCGCTGGGCGTCACCGCTCTGACCCACTGGACGGCCGGTACGTCGATGGACGCGCGGGACCTGGACCGGCGGCTGCTGACCAGGCGCACCCGGGTGCACGCGGCCCTCGGGCGGCGCTTCGTCGGCCGGGCGGCGGCCGGCAGGGGCCGGGAGCGGCTGCGCGGGCGCCTGGAGCCGTTCTTCACCGAGTACGACGTCCTGCTCACCCCGGCGCTGGCCCGCCGCTCCCCCGTGGCGGGGCCCTGGCACGAGCGGGGCTGGCTGCGCAACGTGGTGGCGAACTCCGCGTACTCGCCGTTCACGCCGCCGTGGAACCTGACCGGCTGGCCCGCGATGTCGGTGCCGTTCGGCACGCTGGACTCGGGCGCGCCCTGCGCCGTGCAGTTGGTGGGGCGCCCGGGCTCGGAGGCGGTGCTGCTGGAGCTGGCGGAGCGGATCGAGGCGCTGCGGCCCTGGCGGCGGACGGCGCCGCTCGACTGAGGGGGCTACAGGGCGCGGTGCATGACGTGCAGGCCGACCCGCCCGTGCCGGGGGTGGTCGAAGGCGTCCGGCACCGTGCCCAGGATCGTGAAGCCGAGGGAGGTCCACAGCCGTACGGCGGGGTTGGTCTCGACGACGGCGTTGAAGACCATGCCCCGGTACCCCTCGGCCCTGGCGGCGTCCAGGACGTACTCGGCGAGGGCCCGGCCGGTGCCGCGTCCGGCCCGGTCGGGGTCGACCATGAAACCGGCGTTGGCGATGCGGGCGGCGGGGCCGCCGTAGTTGGGGGTGACGTAGGCCGAGGCGACGACCGTGCCGGTGTCGTCCTCGGCGACGTAGACGCGTTTGGCGGGGTTCATCCACAGGGCCCGGGCGCCCTCCTCGGAGGTGTCCGGGTCCCAGGCGTAGGTCTCACCGGCGGCGACGATGCGGTGCCAGAAGGGCCAGATGTGCGGCCAGTCGCCGGCCGTGGCTTCCCTGATCAGCATGGGCGCGAGTGTGGCACGCCCATGCGCTCGGCGACCTCGGTGGGTGGCGTGCGGGTCAGTCCACGCTCGGCAGGATGTGCGGCTCGGCGAGGTCGTCCTCGTAGCCCGCGAGGCGGATGGGGGCGGAGCGCGCCCACACGTCGAGGCTGCCGATCTCGCCGGGTCGGCGGCGGGCGCGCCCGCCGCGTTCCTCGGTGCGTTGTTCTGGCTTGGTCGTCGTTTCCGGTGTCACCGCGCACTCCTTATGTGTCGGGTCACCCTCGGGGCCTGTCGGCGCCAGTCTCCTGTCCGGCACCCGGCGCCCGCTCGGGTGTGAGTCGAATGCAGTTCGGACGCGGTGGCGCCGGTAACTCGTGCGGAGGCGAACCGTTGTGAACCGGCTCGTCCCATGGCGGACCTTGGGCGGGTAGTGCCCTGTGCTGCCGTCTGTCCGGTCCAGGTTAACCAAATGAGCGGGGGTGCGCTCTATGGGGCTGAAAAGATGGGAGAACCATTGCCCTTCGCCCCGCGCGCAGTTGGCCCAAGTCTGCCCCGGTTCCTCCGCTTCCGCACCGCGCACACCTCACCCGTTCGGCCTACATCCTCGCCCGCGCCTTCGAACGGCGGCGGTGACGGGTCGCGCAGTTAAGTTGCCGTTGGCTGCGCCGCAAGCTCGCCATGGTCTGCTGCTCGTCGGCAACGGCTGTCTCGTGGGAGGACCGAGGCATGGAACTGCGCAGCGTCGAGGAGCTGATGGATCTGCTGTACGCCTGCCGGGGCGAGCGGCCGCCCGCCGGGGGGTACGGCGACGGGCCGGGGGATCCGCACGGGCACGCGCTGCGCACGGCCGCGCTGCTGCGCCGACGCCGCCCCGCCGACAAGGAGCTGCAGGTCGCGGGGCTGGTGGCGCCGGTGGGCCGACTGCTGTGGCCCGGCGATCCGGCCGCCAGGACCGCCGACGCGGTACGGCCGCTGCTCGGCGCGCGCGTCGCCCGCCTGGTGCGCCGTCAGGCCCACCCGGAGGCCTGGGACCACGACGACGACCTGGCCAGTCTGCGTCAGGCGGACGACGAGGCCCGCACCGCCGACTTCGACGCCGGGGTCCTGGAGGACTGGCGCACGGTGCTGGAGCTGACGGCGGCCAGGAACTCCCGGCTGGGCCTCGTGGACTGAGGCCCCGTCACCACTTGCCGGGTGCGTAGTCCTTGAGGAAGACGCCGTACAGGTCCTCGCCCGCCTCGCCGCGCACGACGGGGTCGTAGACGCGCGCGGCGCCGTCGATCAGGTCGAGCGGGGCGTGGAAGCCCTCCTCGGCCAGACGCAGCTTGTCGAAGTGGGGACGCTCGTCGGTGATCCAGCCGGTGTCGACGGAGGTCATCAGGATCCGGTCGGTGTCGAACATCTCCTGGGCGCTGGTCCGGGTCACCATGTTCATGGCGGCCTTGGCCGCGTTGGTGTTGGGGTGACCGGCACCCTTGTAGCCGCGGGCGAACACGCCCTCCATCGCGGAGACGTTGACGACGTAGGCGCGTCCCGACGCCGCCTTGCGCGCGGCCTCGGCCATCGACGCGCGCAGCGCGCTGATGAGGATGAAGGGCGACGTGTAGTTGCACAGCTGGGTCTCCAGCAGTTCCACCGGCGAGATCTGCTCGATGGTCTGGACCCAGGTGTTGGAGTCGACCACGTCCGGGACCAGGCCGCCCGCGTCGATGGCGGTGCCCTCGCGGTGCCGGACCACGCTGGCGTTGCCGGCGACCAGCGCGAGGTCGGCCACCTTCTGCGCGTCGAGCCCCGAGGCGCCCAGCGGCAGCGCGGCCAGGCCGTCCACCGCGCCGGAGTTGAAGGCGCCGATGACGTGGTGGGCGGGCAGCTCCCCGGCGGGCAGCGGGGCGCCCTCGCCCTCGACCAGCGCGGCGTACGCGGAGGGCAGGCGCCGCACGGTCTGGGTGGCGTTGTTGATCAGGATGTCGAGCGGGCCCTGCTCGGCGACCTGCTCGGCGAGGGCCACGGCCTGGGCGGGGTCGCGCAGGTCGATGCCGACGACCTCCAGGCGGTGCAGCCAGTCGGCGGAGTCGTCCATCGCCTTGAAGCGGCGGATGGCGTCCTTGGGGAAGCGGGTGGTGATCGTGGTGTGCGCGCCGTCGCGCAGCAGGCGCAGCGCGATGTACATCCCGATCTTGGCCCGGCCGCCGGTGAGCAGGGCGCGCTTGCCGGTGAGGTCGGCGCGGGCGTCGCGGCGGGTCCGGTTCTCGGCGGCGCAGTCCTGGCAGAGCTGGTGGTAGAAGTAGTCGACCTCGACGTAGCGCTGCTTGCAGATGTAGCAGGAGCGGGGGCGCTGGAGTATCCCCGCGATCGTGCCCTGCTCGGTGCGCGAGGAGGGCAGCAGGCCCTCGGTCTCGTCGTCGATGCGCTCGGCGGACCCGGTGGCGGTGGCCTCGGTGACCGCCTTGTCGTGGGCGGTCTTGGCGGCGCGGCGCTCCTGGCGGCGGCGCTGCTTGACCATGCGGTAGATGTGCGAGGTGGCCCGGCGGACCCGGATCGCGTCCGGATGGTCGACGTCGAGCGTGTCCAGTTCCTCCAGCACGCTCAGGCAGAGCGCGAGCCGTTCGGGGTCGATGCCGGGGCCGTACGCGGGGGCGTTCGCCTCCTCCCCTGCCGCCGCCTGCGGGGGCGCCTGGGCCGCGGGCGCCTCGTCCCTGGTCGCCGAGCCGTCCTGTGTCACCGTCATCGCCGCTGCCGTTCCGTGGTCACCGTCGCGGCGCTCCGGGAGGCGACCGCTGTCGAACAGCGGATTTTATTCAGCGGGCGGCGCGGATCCAAACCCGCCGGGGTCAGGGACGGCACGCCGTGAGCAACGTCTCCACCTCCTCGGCCACCGCCCGGGCGAACCGGTCGAGGTCCGGCACCGCCTTCGCGTCGGCGACCAGGCCGTAGTGGACCTGTCCGCGGTACGTCGAGACGGCCACCGCGAGGGAGTGCCCGCGGGCCAGCGGCGCCAGGGGATAGACCTCGGTGAGCGGGTGGCCGCCGAGCCGCAGTCCGAGGCTGGGCAGGGGCACGCTGGTGACCAGGATGTCGAACCAGAGCCGCGCGGCCCCCGAGACCAGCGGCCCGCCGAGCCGGTGGCCGAGCGCCGGCACGTGGTCGGCGAGCAGGGCGACGGCCCCGGCGCCGCGGCCGGGCCCGGCGTCCTTGTTGCGGTCCATGGCGGCGCGGACCGTGCCGAGGCGGGAGAGCGGGTCGGGGTCCCCGACCGGAAGCCTCATCAGGTACCCCGAGAGCCGGTTGCCCGGTGGCTGGGCGGTACGCGGGCGGCGCTTGGAGACGGGGATCAGGGCCCGGGGCGCGACGCCCTCGCTGCCGTCGCCGCGCTCGTCCAGCCAGCGGCGCAGGGCGCCCGCGACGACCGCGATCAGTACGTCGTTGACGGTGCCGCCGGTGGTCTTGCGGACGTGGTGCACGTCGTCGAGGTCGACGGCCACGCCCGCGGTCCGGCGGGTGCCGGAGGAGGCTGCGGTGAGCGCGGGCGAGGAGCGCACGTCGAGGGTGGACAGCGCCGCGGCGGCACCGATGTCCAGGGCGCGCCCGGCGTTGGACAGGGCGTCGCGCAGCCGGTCCGGCAGGGCGCGCACGTCCGGCAGGAGCCCACGCGGCGGCTGCTCGGGGCGGGGCCGGGGGGCCGGCAGGTCCAGCGGGTCGAGGACCCCGGCGGCGAGGGTCAGGGCGCGCAGGCCGTCGGCCAGGGCGTGGTGGAACTTGAACAGTACGGCGAAGGACCCGCCGTCCGCGCCCGGCAGCACGTGCGCCTCCCACGGTGGCCGCCCGCGCTCCAGGGGGCGCTCCATGAGGTGTCCGGCCCGGGGGTGGAAGTCGGTGGTGGGGGCGTGCAGCCGCACGTGGTCGAGCGGGTCGAAGCGGGGGTCGGGCTCGCGGGTCGCGCCGCCGAAGGCGAAGGGGCGGCGCAGGGCCAGGGGCGGCTGCCAGGTGTCCCGGATCCTCATCCGCAGTCCGGGCACCGCGGGCGCGCGGGCCGCGAGCAGGTCCGCCGCGTGGGCGCCCGCGGTGGGCGAGTCGGCCTCGAAGACGCCGAGTGCGCCCAGGTGCATGGGGTGCTCGGCGGACTCGATGTTCCAGAACGCCAGGTCGAGGGGAGCGAGCGGATCGGGAGTCAAGGGCTTGCCTCGCAAGGACGACGCAGGGGCGGCAGATGAGCGGCGGATGGACTACGTGTGGACAAGCAGTCAATCGCTCTCCGACGATTACGGTCAAGTACGATCAAGCTACGCACAGTTAACAGCGGGTTAAAGTCCCGCCCCCTTCGGTAGGGGGCGGGACTGCTGTGACTCATGGGGCGTCTGCGCTCACATCACCCTCACGTCAGCGGCGGCGGCACCGCCTGGGCCGAGGTTCCCCACTCGGACGGCTGCGGGCCGACCGTGAACGCGAGCGACCGTACGGAGCGCAGGGCGTCGGTCGTCAGCCAGGTGCGGGCGTAGGCCGAGCCGTCGGTGCGGGCCGACTGGACGTACCGGTCGGTGTCCGAGGTGCCGGGCGCGGTGATCGTCAGGGCGCCGCGCGGGTAGTAGCGGCGGTCGAGGGCGAGGTCGACGCGGTCGAAGACCGGGGTGGACAGGCCCCAGGTGTCGTAGCCGGGCTGGATCGGGAAGATCCCGATCGAGGACAGCACGTTCCAGGCGGACATGGTCCCGAGGTCGTCGTTTCCGGTCATGCCGGTCGGCGTGTCCGTGAACAGGGTGAGCGCCGCGTGCACCACGTCGGTGGCCTTCCAGGGCTGCCCGGTCGACAGGTAGGTGTACGGGGCGATCAGGTCGGGCTCGTTCTGCGGGTTGTACTTGTCGGCGTTGTAGTAGTCGTACGGCCCGTTCACCCACACCTCGCGGGCGGTCTTCGCCGGGTCCTTCAGGAGCTGGTCGTAGGCGAAGAAGGAGTCGAGCCGCTCGTTGGCGGCCTCGGTCCCGCCGATGAGGTCGATCATGCCGGGCAGGTCCTGCGGCACCAGCCACTGGTACTGCCAGGACGTGCCCTCGTGGAAGCCCTCGCTCTGCGCCGGGTCGGCCGGCCCGGTGAAGGCGCCCTCGGCGTCGCGGGCGCGGAAGAAGCCGGTCGAGGGATCGAAGACGTCGCGGTAGCTCTGGGCGCGCTCGGCGTACCGCTTCGCGTCCGCCTCGTGGCCGAGGTCGCGGGCCATGCGGGAGAGCATGGCGTCGGACAGGGCGTACTCCAGGGTGGCGGAGGCGCCGTGGTCGTAGTCGGAGTCGCCGGGCTTCGCGTGCGGGCGGCCCTTGACGTACGGCGCGAAGCCGTCGGCGAGGTATTCGCGGTTGGCCTCCCGGCCGACGGCCGGCGAATCGGCGGGCGGGACGCCGTCGGCGTTCTTCCTCAGCGCGCGGTAGGCCTTCTCCTCCCAGCCGTGCAGCAGTCCCTGCTGGTAGGCGTTGGTGAGGAAGGGGGTCACCGGGTCGCCCGTCATGATGTTGGTCTCGACGGTGCCGTAGCCCCACTTGGGCAGCCAGCCGCTCTCCTCGTCGATCTTGATGACGGAGATCGCCATGTCGCGGGCCTCGCGGGGCGCGAGCAGGGCGAGGAGCTGGGACTGGGTGCGGTAGGTGTCCCACAGCGACCAGTTCTGGTAGTACGTGAAGCCCTTGGCGCGGTGAATTTCCTGGTCCCAGCCGGTGTAGCGGCCGTCGACGTCGCTGCCGACGTTGGGCGCGAGGAAGGACCGGTACAGGGACGAGTAGAAGGTGCGGCGCAGGGTGTCGTCGCCGCCCCGGACCCTGACGTCGTCCAGCCGCTTCTCCCAGGTGCGGTCGGCACCGCGGCGCACGGAGTCGAAGGGGTGCCCGCCCTCGGCGCGCAGGTTGAGCGCGGCGCCGCGCGCGTCGACGTAGGACAGGGCGGTGGTGGCCTCGACGGTGCGGTCCTTCGTGGTGTCGAAGCGGACGTAGGCGCCGTCGCCGCCGCTCTTCGCGCCCGCGGTCACGGTGCCGTCGTCCCAGGTGCCGTAGGAGGCGAAGGGCCGGTCGAAGCGGGTGATCGTGTAGACGGTGTACGGCTTGGTGTCCTGGCAGAAGCCGCTGCCGGTGATCGCGGTGCGCACGGTGCGGCTGTCGAGCACCTCGACCTTGGTGCTGATGTTCTTGTGCAGCGACTGGCCGGCGTTGAGCAGGACGTTGGCCTTGTCGGTGGAGGGGAAGGTGTAGCGCTGCACTCCGGTGCGTTCGGTGGCGGTCAGCTCCGCCTCGACGCCGGAGTCGAGGCCGACCCGGTAGTAGCCGGGGCTCGCCTCCTCGTCGTCGTGGCTGAAGGAGGCGGCGTACTTCGCGTAGTCCGTCTCGGTGACGTCGCCGGTGGTCGGCAGCACCGGCAGGTCGCCGCCGAGTCCGCAGCCGACGCCGGAGAGGTGGACCAGGGAGAAGCCCCGGATGCGGTCGTTGGAGTAGTCGTAGCCGACGTTGTGGCCGGTGTCCGGCGAGAACTGCACCATGCCGAAGGGCACGGCGGCGCCGGGATAGGTGTTGCCCTCGTTCTCGGTCCCGATGAACGGGTTCACGAGGTCGGTCAGGTTCTGGTCGGTCGTCGGGGCGGCCTGCGCCGCCGGGGCGGTGAGCAGCGCGGACGCTGCCACCACCCCGGCCACGCACAGCCGCAGACGCCGGGTGCCTCTCATGTGCGGTGACCTCCGGAAGGTCTGCGGTGTCGTGCGGTCGTTCCTCGGGTGCGGGTGATCAGGCGGTGCAGCCCGCCGGGGTGGGCTGGGAGGCGTCGTGGATGAGTGCCTCCTGGGCGGCCTTCACCCGCTCGACGTCCGGCTTGAGCACCTTGCGGTCGTAGGTCGTCAGGCCGTTCAGCTCGCCCTCGACGTCCGAGATCTGGGTGTAGACGGCGCCGTTGCTGCCCCGGCAGACCAGGGCGCGCACCTCGTCGAGCTTGGTGAGGTAGTCGTCCGTGTAGGTCTGCGGGTCGACGTCGACGTACGACTGCTGCACGGACCAGGCGTGACCGGGCACCGCGAGGCCCAGGCCGCCGTACTCGCCGGTGACCAGGGCGCGTTCGCCGTCCGGGGACGGCGGCAGGGCGGGGCTCGGATAACCGTGCTCGTCCATGATGTCGCCGGCGCCGCCGTCGGCCCCGAGGTTCAGGCCCGACTGGTTGTTGACGAGCCGGGTCGGGTCCCAGGCCTTGGCCTGCGCGGCGACGCGGCCGATGTCGTACTGGCCCCAGCCCTCGTTGAAGGTGACCCACATGATGATCGACGGGTGGCTGACATGCTCGTCGATCATCTCCTTCATCTCCCGCTCGTACTCGGCGCGGGCGGCGGTGGACGGGTTCTTCCCGGCGGTCATCGCGGGCATGTCCTGCCACACCATCAGGCCCAGCTTGTCGGCCCAGTAGAACCAGCGGTCGGGCTCGACCTTGATGTGCTTGCGCACCGAGTTGAACCCGAGCTGCTTGTGCAGCTTGAGGTCGTACGCGAGGGCCTCGTCGGTGGGCGCGGTGTGCAGGCCGTCCGGCCAGAAGCCCTGGTCGAGGGTGGCCATCAGGAAGGTGGGCTTCCCGTTGAGCATGGTGCGCGGGACGCCGTTGACCTTCTCGACGGCGATGGAGCGCATCCCGAAGTAGCTCTCGACCTGGTCGCGTCCGACGGTGACCTCGAGGTCGTAGAGGAACGGGTCGTCGGGCGACCACAGGTGCGGGTCGCGGATCTTGAGGGTGAGGGGCTCGCCGGTGCGGCCGCTGACCGTGGCGACCTTGCGATGCCCGGCGTACGCCGTGGCCTGGACGCGTACGCCGTCGCGCACGCCCTTGGGCTCGACGGTCAGGGTGCTCGCCGCGCCGTCGACGTGCGGGGTGAGCTTCAGGGAGTCCACGTGGTCCCGGGCGACCGGCTCCATCCAGACGGTCTGCCAGATGCCGGAACTGGGCGTGTACCAGATGCCGCTCGGGTCCAGGCGCTGCTTGCCGAGCGGCGGGTTCTCGCCGTTCGCCGCGTCGGTCGGGTCGTAGACGCCGACGATCAGCTCCTGGGTGCGGCCGGGCTTGAGGGCGTCGGTGACGTCGGCGCTGAACTTGTCGTAACCGCCCTTGTGGTCGGCGACCTTGGTGCCGTTGACGTACACCTCGGACTGCCAGTCGACGGCGCCGAAGTTCAGCTTCAGCCGCTGGGCGGAGCCGATGTGCCAGTCGCGGGGCACGGTGAAGGTGCGGCGGTACCACATGCGGTCCTCGTGCCGCTGGATGCCGGAGAGCTGGGACTCCACCGGGTACGGGACGAGGATGCGCTCCTTCAGGTTCTTGCCGACCGGCGGCTGCTCGCCCGCCTCGGCGGCGGCGAACTGCCAGCGGCCGTTGAGGTTCTGCCAGTCGTCGCGGGTGAGCTGCGGGCGCGGGTACTCCGGCAGGGCGTTGTCCGGTCCGACCTCGTCGGCCCAGTCGGTACGCAGCTCGTAGGTGGACTCGTTGCCGCCGCTGCTCCAGAAGGCGTTGACAACGTTGCCTTCGGCGTCGGTGAGCCCGCCTTCGCCGTCGTAGCGGACGTCGGCGGTGCCGGGGGCGTCGCCGTTCTTGTTGCCGACGACGGGCTGGTCGAGGGCGACGAGCAGGGCGCTGGGGTCGGCGGGGTCGAGCCTGGTCTCGCCGAGCGGCCACGTGGCGCCGCCGATCACCGCTTCGAGGTGGTCGGTGAGACCGGCCGGGGGCGCGGCGAGCGGGCTCGCGAAGTCGAGCTTGAGGGTGCGGCCCGTGGCCTGGACGGTGGTCGCCGTCGCACCGTTGTAGTCGAAGCCGTCGGGCAGCCGGAACGCCGACTGCGGGATCGCCTCCTTGCTGCCGCCGGGCTCGGTCCAGCGCAGGTGGAGGTTGGAGCCGCCGTAGTGCTCGAAGTACTCCAGCTTGATGTCGTAGGACTGGCCGGCCGTCAGCTCGATGGGCTGGGCACTCTGTTCGCGGTCCCAGTCGTCGACCCAGTGGTCGATGGCGAGCTGTCCGCCGACCCAGAGGCGGAAGCCGTTGTCGCCGATGATCGAGAAGGTGTGGGCGCCGGTCTTCTCCGGGACGAGCTTGCCGGTCCAGCGGACGCTCACGTCGTCCGACTGCCCGGTGGCGAAGGCGAGTCGCGGCTCCAGGGTGTTGAAGTCGACCTGCGGGTCGAAGCCGGTGGCCTTCAGCTCGTGGAAGTCGAAGGCGCCGGGGGCGGACTGGGTGTAGTACTCGCCCTTCAGGCCGTGGACCTCCGCGGCGGAGTCGTCGGCCGCGTTGGCGGCCGGTACGGCGGCGAGCCCGGCGACGCCGAGCGCGGCGGCCAGCAACAGGGCGAGTTTGTCTCTGAGTCGTTTGGTGCGCACTGACCCTCTCCTCGAGAACGGGTGGTGGCTGATGGCTCAGGACATCGATGTCATACATCGATGTAACAGCAGCGGTGCAGAGGCATGACAACACGGATTCCGCTTGACGTCCAGGGACATGACAACGGCCCCGGAGTCAACGCGCGTATCACGCGTCCGGAGCCGTCGCCCGTCTGATCGACCGTCCGTCACGGCACCCGCTGCCCCTTGCCCAGCGCGATCACACCGCCCTTGGAGACGGTGTACAACTCGCCGTCCCGCTGCGGGTTGACGCCGATCGTCGCGCCCGGCGGCACCTGGACGTTCTTGTCCAGCACCGCCCCGCGCACCACCGCGCCCCGGCCGATGTGCACGTTGTCGTGCAGCACCGAGCCCTGCACGACCGCCCCCGGGTCGACCACCACGCCCGGGGAGAGCACGGACCGGGTGACCTGGCCCCGGATCAGGCAACCCGCGCTGATGATCGACTCGCTGGCGATGCCGCCGGCGTTGAAGCGGGCGGGCGAGAGCTGGGTCGAGTGGGTGTAGATCGGCCAGTCCCGGTTGTAGAGGTTGAACGCGGGCCGCTCGGCGATCAGGTCCATGTGGGCGTCGTAGTAGGCGTCCAGCGTGCCCACGTCCCGCCAGTAGCCCTGGTCCCGCAGGGTCTCCCCCGGGACGTGGTTGGCGCTGAAGTCGTACAGCGCGGCCTCGCCCCGGTCGGTGAGCTGGGGCAGGATCGAACCGCCCATGTCGTGCACGGAGTCCTCGTCCTCGGCGTCCCGCTGGAGGGCCTCAACGAGGGCCTTGGTGGTGAAGACGTAGTTGCCCATCGAGGCGAAGACGCATCCGGGGTCGTCGGCGAGACCGGGCGGGTCGGCCGGTTTCTCCAGGAAGCCGGTGACGGTCTGCCCGTCGGAGCCCGGCGTGATCACGCCGAAGGACGGCGACTCGGCGCGCGGGACCCGGATCCCGGCGACGGTGACCCCCGCGCCGGACTCGATGTGCTGGGTGAGCATCTGGCGCGGGTCCATCCGGTACACGTGGTCGGCGCCGAACACCGCGACGTACTCCGGCTGTTCGTCGTACACCAGGTTCAGGGACTGCAGGATCGCGTCGGCGCTGCCGAGGAACCAGCGCGGGCCGAGGCGCTGTTGGGCGGGGACCGGGGTGACGTAGTTGCCGAGCAGGCTGGACATCCGCCAGGTGGTGGTGATGTGCCGGTCCAGGGAGTGCGACTTGTACTGGGTGAGGACGCAGATCCGCAGGATGTCGCCGTTGACCAGGTTGGACAGGACGAAGTCGACCAGCCGGTAGGTGCCGCCGAAGGTGACCGCGGGTTTGGCGCGGTCCGCGGTCAGGGGCATCAGGCGCTTGCCCTCTCCGCCCGCCAGCACGATGCCGAGCACCGAAGGACCTCCACGACGCATGGCCGCTCCCCTCACCCTCGTTCACCCCGGCTGCCCCGGGCGGGGCGGCCTAAGCCTGCTTGAGGATCTCCTCGTACAGCCGGACCGTGCGGCGCGCGACCGCGTCCCAGCCGAACTCCTCCACCGCGCGCGCCCGTCCCGCCTCGCCCATCCGGCGGGCGCCCGCCGGATCGCCGAGGACGGAGTCCAGTGCGCGCGCGAGACCCGCCTCGAAGTCCTCGTCCGCCGCCGCGTCCCCGTCACTCTCCTTACTGACGAGTACCCCCGTTTCGCCGTCGCCCACGACCTCGGGGATCCCGCCCACCCGGGAGGCCACCACGGGGGTGGCGCAGGCCATCGCCTCCAGGTTGACGATGCCCAGGGGCTCGTACACGGAGGGGCAGACGAAGACGGCGGCGTGGGTCAGGAGCTGGATCACCTCCGTGCGCGGCAGCATGCGCGGGATCCAGTGCACGCCCTCGCGGACGCGGCTCAGCTCGGCGAAGAGGTCGCGGAACTCCTGGTCGATCTCGGGGGTGTCCGGGGCGCCCGCGCACAGCACGACCTGTGCGGCGGGGTCGATGTCCCGTACCGCGCGCAGCAGATGGGGCACGCCCTTCTGCCGGGTGATGCGGCCGACGAACAGGACGTAGGGGCGGGCGCGGTCCAGTCCGATCCGGTCCAGCGCGTCGGCGCCGTGGTCGGGCCGGTAGAGCCTGGTGTCGATCCCGTTGTGCACGACGTGGACCGTGGCGGGGTCCAGGGCCGGGTAGCAGCCGAGGATGTCCTCGCGCATCGCGCCGGAGACGGCGATCACCGCGTCGGCCGCCTCGATCGCGGTGCGCTCGGCCCAGCCGGACAGGGTGTAACCGCCGCCGAGCTGCTCGGCCTTCCAGGGGCGCAGGGGCTCCAGTGAATGGGCGGTCATCACGTGCGGGACGCCGTACAGGAGCTTGGCGAGGTGGCCGCCGAGGTTGGCGTACCAGGTGTGGGAGTGCACCAGTTCGCGCCCTTCGAGGGCGGCGGTCATGGCGAGGTCCACCGAGAAGGTGCGCAACGCGTCGTTGGCGCCGTCGAGCGCGGACCAGGGGCGGTGGCGCAGGACGCCGTCGCTGCGGCCTTCGCCCCAGCTGTGCACGTCCAGGTCGACGAGGCGGGCGAGCTCCCGGGCGAGGAACTCGACGTGGACTCCGGCACCCCCGTACACGTCCGGCGGGAACTCACGGCTCAGCAGTCCCACGCGCACCCGGAACCTCCCGTCTCTGCGGCTGGTTCCCTCATGGTCACCCAGAGCGGGCGCCTGGGGAAGAGCGCGGAGGGCGGGGGCTGTCCGGCGGGCGCGAGGAACGGGCGGGTCCCGGCGGACCCGGGAAGCAGCAGTCGCCGCAGACGCCCCCGCCCGGCACCCGGTAGTACAGGCAGCAGCTGCGGCGCCGGAAGGAGGTGCCGGTGAGCGTCCCGGTACCGGCGAGCAGGGGGTGGGCCAGCAGCTCGGCGGTGAGCGTCCGGGCGCGGGCTGCGGTGTCCGTACGGCCCTGGCGGCGGGCCCAGCGCTCCAGTTCGCGTCCGGCGCCGGTCAGGGCGGAGGCCGCGTTGCCGCGCAGCAGTCCCCTGGCGACGCCGTAGCGGGCGTGCACGGCCTCGGTGAGGGGCGCGAGGTGGGTGTCGAGCACGACCTCCGCGACGGTGGCGGTGTCCCCCGGCAGGGCGTGCACCTCGGTGAGCCACAGGTCGTCGGGGGCACTGGCCTCGGGGTCCCAGTGCAGCAGGCGCGGATCGAGGTCCGGGACGCGTCCGTACAGGACGGCGCAGGCCAGGGACACCGACCACAGACGGGCCGCGAGCCCCTGCTGGGCCACGGAGGCGGCGACCCGCGTCTCGGGGGCGCCGAGCGCGACGGCGACCTTGCGGACGCGGTGGCCCAGCGGATCGGTACGGTCGTTCGGGGCCTGGCACTGATCCGGGACCTGAACGCCCGCGGTCGTGCTCACGTATCCCGGTGCGTAGGCGGCGGCAAGAGGTGCGACGGTGGCGTGATGCCGCGACGGCACCGGACGGGAGGCATGCAGGACGGAGAAGCCGCCGAGCGGGCGGAGGGCGGAGAGGGCGGGGTCGAGGTCCACGGAGAGCAGTAGTATCAGGGCCCTTAGGGGGCTGGGCCAGGGGTTGGGGTCGCAAGTCGCCCACCCTGGGGAGGACGGCGGCGCCCTCGTACTCCATCGGTAGTAGGACCCAAAGAATGCTCAGGGACGACGACGGGAAGACCCTGAGACGGCATCGTGTTGTCCATGGATGACGACCGTTCGCCGCGCCGGGCCCAGCGCCCCCGCCTCACGCAGAGGAGCAGCCGATGAGCGCCCTCGCGCTGTCCGTGCTGCTGTCGCTCGTCTCCGCCGTGGCGTACGCGGGCGGAGCGATCGTGCAGGAGCAGGTCGCGGCGTCGTCCCCTGATGCCCAGTACGCCCCCCTGCGCCGCCCCGCCTGGTGGGCGGCGGTGTCGCTCAACGGCCTGGGCGGTCTGCTGCACGTGGTCGCCCTCGCGCTCGGTCCGCTGAGCCTGGTGCAGCCGCTGGGAGCGCTCACCATCGTGTTCGCGCTGCCCATGGCGGCGCTTTTCGTGGGTCGCAGGGCCGGTGCGACGGCCTGGCGCGGCGCGCTGATGGCCACGGTCGGTCTCGCCGGTCTGCTGTCCCTGGTCGGCGTCTCCGACGCGCAGTCGCTGGACTCGGCGCAGCGGGTCGGGGCGGCCCTTGTCACCGGTGGTGCGGTCGTGGCGCTGATGATCGCCGGCCGGGCCGCGCACCGGCACCCGGCGGTCCGCAGCATCCTGCTGGCGACCGCGTCCGGAATAGCCTTCGGGATGTCCTCGGTCTTCACCAAGACGGTCGCGGTCGACTGGTCCGGCGGGGTGTCCGCCGGGGACCTGCCGTCGCTGGCCGTGATCGGCGTTCTCGCCACGGCCGGCATGGTGCTGTCCCAGGCGTCCTACCGGGGCGCCGGTCTCGCGGCCCCGCTGGCCACACTGACGGTCGTGAACCCGGTGGTGGCCGCCATCGTCGGCATCACGATGTTCGGCGAGACGTTCCGGTACGGCACGGCCGGCACCGTGCTGGCCCTGGGCTGCGGTGTGGTGGCCGCCGGTGGCCTGATCATGCTGACGACGGAGCGGATCGCGCGAGAGGGCAGCGAGACCGGGACCGGTGAGGCTGCCTTGGTCCCGGCCGAGGACACCGTGGAGCTTCCGGAGGCCGCGGCGGCGACGCTCGGGTCCACGGCGCTCGGGTCCGCCGCGCCCGGGCCTGTGCCGGTTGGTGCAGCGGTACCGGTTGGTGCAGCGGTGCCGGTGGATGTGCCGGTCGAGGAGGTCCGGGAGCCGGTGGCAGCGGCGGTTCCGGTGGCTCGGGCGGCGCGGAGGGCGGCGGTGACGCCGGTGTCGTCCTTGGATCGAGTGGCTCCGGTCGCTCCGGTCGCGGCGGTGGCTCCGTTGGCTCGGCTCTCCGAGAAGGTCGTCGTGCCTTCCCCGGTGGCGCCGCCGGTCCCGGACACCGCCCCCGCCGAGGAGGCGTACGAAGTCCGGGCGCCGGTGGAGAGCGACGACACGACGCTCTCCTACGGCCCCTTCTACGGCGGTCCGTTCGTCCCGCCGCCCATGCTCGGCCGCCGACGACGGGTCCGGATCAGATCCTGACGCCGCCGGCCCGCAGATACGCCAGCGGGTCGACGTCCGAACCGAAGCCGGGCCCCGTCCGCACCTCGAAGTGCAGATGCGGGCCCGTGACGTTGCCCGTGGACCCGGAGCGCCCCAGTCGCTGGCCGACGCCCACCGACTGGCCGTTCTTCACGGAGATCGCCGAGAGGTGTGCGTACTGGGAGTAGCGGCCGTCGGCGTGCCGGACCACCACCTGGTAGCCGTAGGAACCACCCCACCCCGCGCTGACCACCCGGCCCGCCGCGACCGACTTGACGGAGGTGCCGGTGGGGACGGGGAAGTCGACGCCGGTGTGGTAGCCCTTGGACCAGGAGGAACCCGCCTGGTGGTAGGGCGTGCCGGTGGCGGCGTCGACGGGGGCCACGACGGCGCGGTGGGTGGTGGCCTTGTCGGTCTTGGCCTTGGCCTTGGGGCTGTCGGAGGAGGACTTCTCCGGCGCCTTCCGCTGCTCCTGCCGCTTCTGTTCCTTCGGCTGGGACTTGGGCTCGGCCTTCGGTTCCTTCTTCTGCTGCGTCTTCTGCTGCTTCTGCGTCTTCTGGGACTTCTGCTGCTTGTCCTGTCTTCCCGCCTCGGTACCGGAGGGCGCCGCCGTGGCCCCCTCGCCGCGCAGTGACAGGCGCTGGCCGGGCAGGATCAGGTCGGGGTCGGATCCGATCGCGCCGCGGTTGGCGTCGTACAGGCGCTGCCAGCCGCCCCGGACCTCGTGGGTGTCGGCGATGCCGGAGAGGGTGTCACCGGTGACCACCGTGTACATCCGGGCCTTGCCCGCCCGGGACTGCGGGGTGGTCTGCGGCTGGACGTCCTTCACCGAACCCGACTGCTTCGCGGACGCCGCTCCTCCGGCCGACCGGATGTCGGGCGGGTCGCCGCCCCGGGTCAGTCCGGCCCGCTGCGAGCACACCGGCCAGGCGCCGGGGCCCTGGGCGTCGAGCACCTTCTCGGCGACGGCGATCTGCTGTTCCTTGGTGGCCAGGTCGGCGCGCGGGGCGTACCGCGCGCCGCCGAAGGCCTCCCAGGTGGACTGGGTGAACTGCAACCCGCCGTAGTGGCCGTTGCCGGTGTTGATGTCCCAGTCGTCGGTGGACTCGCAGGCGGCGACCTTCTCCCAGGTCTCCACGTCGGCAGCGTGGGCCGTGCCGGTACCGACGAGGGGGAGGGCCAGTCCCGCACCCCCCGCGGTGACGGTCAGCGAGGCTCGGTTGATCCTGTTCGGCTGATACCGGCGGTGCCGGCCGCGTACGGCCATGGAGGTCCCCCTCGACATTGCGTCAGGAGGGGCAAAAGTAAGCGCCGCGAACAGGCCATGACAAGACGGCAACCGGCCGCTTGGCCACCCCGAGTGGCCGGGATCGGGCGGCCGTTGACCGGATGAGGTGTCGGCCCGCTGAGGCACTGGGCGCCTCCTCGCCGTACTGGACCCCTGGAAGCACGAAGTGCGGCCGGCGTACCGGCACGTCAGCATGGCCGAGCGGCGAAATTGGCGATACTGGCGGTCACGGGCACCACAGACACCAAGGTCACTAGGAGCCAAGGCAATGAGCACTACAGCGCAGATCGGCGTCACGGGTCTCGCGGTCATGGGCCGCAACCTCGCCCGCAACTTCGCCCGCAACGGCTACACGGTCGCGGTGCACAACCGGACCGCGTCGCGCACGCACGCGTTGGTGGAGGAGTTCGGCGGTGAGGGCGACTTCGTCGCGACCGAGACCGCCAAGGAGTTCGTGGCGGCCCTTGAGCGGCCGCGGCGCCTGGTGATCATGGTGAAGGCCGGTGACCCGACCGACGCGGTGATCCGGGAGTTCGCCCCGCTCCTCGAACCCGGGGACATGATCATCGACGGGGGCAACGCGCACTTCGCGGACACCCGGCGCCGGGAGCGCGAACTGCGCGAGCAGGGCATCCACTTCGTGGGCACCGGCATCTCCGGCGGTGAGGAGGGCGCGCTGCACGGGCCGAGCATCATGCCGGGCGGCTCGAAGGAGTCGTACGAGTCGCTGGGCCCGATGCTGGAGAAGATCTCGGCGAAGGCTGCGGACGGGGCGCCCTGTGTGACGCACGTCGGTCCCGACGGTGCCGGGCACTTCGTGAAGATGGTGCACAACGGCATCGAGTACGCCGACATGCAGCTGATCGGCGAGGCGTACCAGCTGCTTCGGGACGTCGCCGGGTACTCCCCCGCGCAGATCGCGGAGATCTTCCGCACCTGGAACACCGGACGCCTGGACTCGTACCTGATCGAGATCACGGCGGAGGTGCTGTCGCACGTGGACGCGGCGACGGGCAAGCCGTTCGTGGACGTGGTGGTCGACCAGGCGGAGCAGAAGGGCACGGGCCGCTGGACCGTGCAGATCGCCCTGGACCTGGGAGTGCCGGTGTCCGGCATCGCGGAGGCCGTCTTCGCCCGCTCCCTGTCCGGTCACGCGGCGCTGCGCGAGGCCTCACGCGGCCTGGCGGGCCCGAAGGCGGCGCCGCTCGGGGAGTCGGAGGCGGCCGCCTTCGCCGACCGCGTCGAGCAGGCGCTGTACGCGTCGAAGATCGTGTCCTACACACAGGGCTTCCACGAGATCGCGGCGGGCAGCGAGGAGTACGGCTGGGACATCGACCTGGGCGCGGTCTCCGCGATCTGGCGCGGCGGCTGCATCATCCGGGCGGCCTTCCTGGACCGGATCCGCGCCGCGTACGACGCCCGGCCCGACCTGCCGAGCCTGCTGTCGGACGAGACCTTCGCCCAGGAGATCGCCGCCGCGCAGGACGACTGGCGCGAGGTCCTGGTGGCGGCGACCCGGCAGGGCGTACCGACGCCGGGATTCGCCGCCGCCCTCGCCTACTACGACGCCCTGCGCGCCGAGCGGCTGCCCGCCGCGCTGACCCAGGGGCAGCGGGACTTCTTCGGGGCGCACACCTACCGCAGGACGGACCGGGACGGCGCCTTCCACACGCTGTGGGGCGGGGACCGGTCGGAGGTCACCGCGTAGCCTGCCTCCCCGTCGTTCAGGTGAGCGGCGGCCCGGGTTCGGGGTTGGGCACGGGCTCGGGTCCCGGCGGGATCGGCGACGGCGAGGGCCCGGGCGGAGCCGGCGGCTCCGGAGGCTGGGGCGTCGGCTGCGGGCCGGGGCCCGGCGGCTGAGGTGTGGGTTGCGGACCGGGGCCCGGCGGCGGGGGCGGAGGGGTTGGCTCCGGCCCCGGGCCCGGGGTCGGTGGTGAGGCCGGGTCCGGGTGCGGATGCGGTGGCTCCGGGTCCGGGCCGGGGGTGGGTCCCGGGGTGGGCCCGGGCGGGACGGGATCCGGATACGGGTTCGTCATGGCGCTGTCCTCCGGCCAATCGGTCGACGTCGGCTCTGGACTTGTCCCCCGCCTACCCGACGGCCGCTTCCCCACTCACCCGGCCGTACGAACCGTCCGGCCCGAGTGGCCCAGCCTGCCCGGGCGAGCCGCCGCCCCGGCCGCCGACGCCCCGGCCGCCAGTCCCGGCGCCGGGCTGGCCAGCACGGGGACCCGGGCCCTCGTCCTCTCCTTGGCCGGTGCCATGGACGCCTGGGCCAGGACGATCACGTCGGCGCCGGTCACGGAGTCGGCCGCCTCGGCGACCCGGCGCAGGTAGCCCTCGCCGTCACCGGCCTCGAACCGCGACCAGGCGCCCTCCACCAGCCGGGTCCGCACCTCCACGCGGCGGTCCGCACGCCGCGCCTCCTCCTCGATCAGTGCCGCCGTCGGCGCGAGCGTGCTTTCGAGGGCGGCAAGGACGAGGACACGCGGACCGACGGCCACCGCGGCGGCGGCCATGGGCCGGTCCACGCGCAGCACCGGCACGCCGACCCCGGCGGCTGCCGCCTCGGCGACACCGCCGATGGTCGAGCAGGTGCACAGCACGGCGCGGGCCCCTTGAGCCACCGCCCGCGCCAGCACGGCCGCGACGGTTTCGGCCACGGCCTCGGGCCCGTCCCGCCGCGCCCGCTCCAGCAGTCCGGCGTCGACGTGGTGCCGCAGTTCCAGACCGGGATGCGACGCGTCACGCAGCGCGTCGAAGACCGGCACATGAACGGGCGAGGTGTGCAGAAGCGCCAGCACGCGTGTCCCCGTCCCTCTCTCTTGCTTGTCTGTTTTCTTGGTCCCGCTCAGAACAGCTCGGGATGCGCCACGAGCCACTCCTTCGCGGCGCGCAGCAGCTCCGGATCGGCGGCGGGCGCCTCGTCCGGGTGACGCTCGGCCCACTTCACGACGTACGGGCACAGCGGGGCGACCGTGACACCCTCCCGACGCGCGAGCCCGTACAGCTCACGCGCCAGGGAACCGGCGATGCCCTGGCCCTCGTGGGCCGGTTCGACGATCGTGTGGACGGGGACGACGGCCCGCTCCGGAGCGTCGAGGACGAAGTACTCGATACGCCCGACGACCTCTCCGGCCGCGACCGCCTGCAGCCGTCCGGCCGCCCGGTCGTCACGGATCTCGATGTCACTCACGGCCACGCTCCTCGTCCCCGCGGAAACGGCAGGTCGGTACGGTCAGGCCGACACGGCCTGAGGGCTGCGCTCCTGGTCCGAGCCCGGCACCGGCTCGGACGCGTCGGCGCCCAGGGCGACGATACGGTTGTCGCCGTCCACGTGCACGACCCGGGGCCGCAGCGACCGCGCCTCGGCGTCGGTGACCTGGGCGTAGCTGATGAGGATGACCAGGTCACCGGGGTGCACGAGGTGAGCCGCGGCCCCGTTGATCCCGATCACCCCGGACCCCCGCTCCCCCTCGATGACGTACGTCTCGAGCCGGGCCCCGTTGGTGATGTCCACGATGTGCACCAGCTCACCGGGCAGCAGATCGGCGGCGTCCAGCAACTCGGCGTCGATGGTCACCGAACCGACGTAGTGCAGGTCGGCCTGGGTGACGGTGGCGCGGTGGATCTTGGACTTGAACATGGTACGGAACATCGGGGCACTCCCACTGATAGGCTCCCTGCCTGCGTTTTTGCAGGTCAAGTGCTGTTTCGAAACCTTACAACGAGTCGCGTGTTCGGGCAGCTGTCCCCAGGTTTTTCAGGACTCACGCCGGCCACTTGCTGACGTGCCTGACGCGTCGGCAGGCGGCCGGCGGAAGCTTTCGCGCGCCCTCCCCGACCCACCGTGGTGACGGTTCAAGCCTACGCAGCGCCCCCTCAAGGAGATCCGTGATGACCGTCACTCGGCCAGCTCGGCGGTCATACCCCAGCCGATCAATTCCCAGGCGCTGACCTGTAACGCACAGACCACGCACGGTTCTCGCCTCTTCAGGGGCCGCCCTTGGCCTGACGCCGGCCGGCGTCGCGATCCCGGCTCACGCGGTTGATGGGACTCTCACCCCACCGACTCACCTGTTCAACGGGTACAGGCACTGTGCGACCGACGCGGACCGGCCGTCGTACCAACAGCAGGCCGACGATTGCCCCGACCATCACCTCGTCGAACTACGCGGCCGAGAAGTGGAATGAAGGCGGCGAGCCGGTCGAGTTCACGCTGAGCGCGGATGGCGCCACCGCGGCTGACCGAGCCGCGCTCGCCCACCACCGGGAACAGGCCCGCACCGGCCCGTCACCCGCCGAAGCGGGACGCGTCCGCGGGGAAGTAGCGCAGCTCCGGGTGGGCCGGGTCGAACTGCGGGACGCCGGGCGGCAGGACGGGGTGCAGGGCCTCGAAGACACCGCGCACGGCCTCGTCGGTGTACGCCGCCGCGGTCTCGGTCGCCTGGAGGACCACACCGCCCGCCGAGAGCGGAACGACCCGCTGGAAGGCCCCGGTCGCGGCCAGGGCCTCGGGGCCGCCCAGCCGCACGGACAGCTCCTCGGGACACACCGTGGTCCAGGAGTAGCCCCGGAGGAATGTCCTGGCCTGGCGCACCGAGTCCCGCACCCGGCGGTTGAGCACGCAGTCAAGATTGGTGTCGTCGGTGGCCGGCCCGTCGACCCCCATCCATGCGAAGGCCGGATTCACGGCGTCCAGCGCGGCAACGAGAAACCGCACACTGTCGGCGCAGAACCGAGGATCGTCGAGTGGACGAACGGTCTGCCCAGGGGCCTCCGCATGAAGAGCACGTGGGCCAGTGCGGGCTCGCGCAGCAGTTCCTGGCGCATGGCCGTCCACGCCGTGAAGAGTGGTTGGTACTCCCGTTCCTCGGCCCTCTCGTCGGCACGCGAGTTCGCCATGGTGAACATGGCTCCCCGCCGCTCCTGCGCGACGAGATCCTTCAGCGGCCCCGAGAGGGCGGACCCGCGAGGCAAGCCCGTTCCCGACCCCGCCTCTGGTGGCGGCATCAAACGTCGCAATGGCCCGCAAGCCCATCGTCACCGTCCAGGATGTCTCGGGTGACGGCGTCACCGACCTCGTCTACCGCACCGATGTCACCGGCAGGCTGCCGCTCCGCAAGGGCATCGTGGCCTCCGGCGGAGGTGTGAACCTCACCTCGCTGGCCGCCGCAGCCAACTCGGCGGGGGCGTGGACACCGAGTACGGCGCCTCCGGCTGGGGCAGCGCCAGCATCCCGCATCTGATCGGCACGCCGGACGTCAACGGGGACGCGATCCCCGACATCTGGACCGTGCGCTCCGACGGGTCCGTGAGGTTCTACGCGGGCGGCCGGACCGTGCTCGCCGGCTCCGGCACGCAGATCATCGGCGCCGCGAGCTACTGGAAAACGCGCCTCGCCGTCGGCTGACGCCACACGGGGCGCGGGGCGGAACCGGCATCACGTCCGGTTCCGCCCCGTGCCGCTCGCCTAGTCGGTTCCGGTCGGTGACGCCCGGCGAGTGGCGGCCAGCCGTCCGGAGATGAGCGCCTCGGCCTCCGCCACGATCCGCCGCACGACGTCCCGGACGGTCGGGATGTCGCCGATGAGGCCCTGGGCCATGCCGGCGCTCCAGACGCCGGCGTCCAGGTCCCCGTCCTCGAACACCTTGCGCCCCCTGGCCCCGGCGACCAGTTCCCGTACGTCCGGGAACTCACCGCCGTCCCGGAGTATCTCGACGACTTTCCTGCTGACCGAATTGCTCGCCACCCGGGCGGTGTTGCGCAGGGGGCGGAAGATCAGCTCGGTGTCGAGTTCGCTGTTGGCGACGATCTGTTCCTTGACCCGCCGGTGTACGGGGGATTCCGCGGTGCACAGGAAGCGGGTGCCCATGTTGATGCCCTCGGCGCCCAGGGCGAGAGCGGCCACCAGACCGCGGCCGTCCGTGAATCCGCCGGAGGCTATCACCGGAATGGACACCCGTTGCGTGGTCGCGGGAATGAGGACGAGGCCCGGGACGTCGTCCTCCCCGGGGTGGCCGGCGCATTCGAAGCCGTCGATGCTCACGCCGTCGACGCCGATCCTCTCGGCCTTCACCGCGTGCCGGACGCTGGTGCACTTGTGCAGCACCTTGACACCGTGGGCGCGGAACTCCGCAAGGTGCTCCGCGGGGTTGAAGCCGGCGGTTTCGACGACCTTCACGCCGGATTCGATGATCGCACGGCGGTATTCGTCGTACGGGGGCGGGTTGATCGACGGCAGGATGGTCAGGTTGACGCCGAACGGCTTGTCGGTCATCTCCCGGCAGCGTGCGATCTCCTCGACGAGCGCCTCCGGTGTCGGTTGGGTCAGAGCCGTCAGGAAGCCGAGCGCGCCCGCCTCGGCGACCGCGGCGACCAGTTGCGCCCGGCCCACCCACTGCATGCCGCCCTGGACGATCGGGTGTTCCACGCCGAACGTCTCGCAGAAGCGTGTGGTCAGCATCGCGGCTCCTACAGTCCGTAGGTCTTGCCGATGATGTCCCGCTGGATCTCGCTCGTGCCGCCGTACACCGTGGACACGACGGTCGAACGGAGCAGGGCTTCCATGCCGTACTCCGTGGCGTATCCGTAGCCGCCCATCATCTGCATGCCTTCCAGGGTCACGTGTTTGGCGAGCTCGGTGCACTTGAGCTTCGCCATGGACGCTTCTCGCGCGAACACCCGGCCGGGTTCGGCGTCGATCGCGCGGGCGACGTCGTCGAGGAGCAACTGGGCGCATTCGAGTTCGGTGGCCATGTCGGCGATCCGGTGCTTGAGCGCCTGGAAGGAGCCGATGGGACGGCCGAATTGTTCGCGCTGGCGGACATAGGCGAGGGTGTCGTCGAAGGCCCGTCGTGCGACGCCCAGCATCAGGGCGGAGAGGATCATCCGTTCCAGGTTCAGCCCGGCCATGAGCTGCGTCCAGCCCTGTCCGGGCTCGCCGACCACCGCGGAGTCGGGCAGGAAGCAGTCGGTGAAGTAGAGGTCGTTGACGTCCTTGCCGCCCATGGTGTCGATGCCTCTGATCTGGAGGCCGTCGGCGTCGGCCGGCACCATGAACTGAGTGATTCCGTGGTGCTTCGACTCCCCTTGCTCCGTGCGGGCGACGAGCAGGATGTGGTCGGCGAAGTGGGCGTTGGAGCACCAGGTCTTCTGGCCGTTGACCAGGTACCCGCCGGAGGTGCGTTCAGCACGGCAGGTCAGGGCGCCCACGTCGGAGCCGGCACCGGGTTCCGACATCGAGATGGCCTCGACCCGGCCGGCGGCCACGCCTTCGAGTACGGTGCGCTTCTGCTCCTCGGTGCCGAACTTCTCGTAGGCGGAGGCCGCGATGACGGTGGTGCCGAAACCGCTGATGGGGGCCAGCCCGTACGAGGTCTCCTGGAGGAACAGGCAGAGATCCGTCATTCCCCGGCCCGCCCCTCCGTACTCCTCCGGAATCGCGATGCCGAGCCAGCCCAGGTGCGCCATCTTCTCGTACAGCTTCTGGTTGTGCTGCTCCTGACCGTTTGCGGTCAGCTTGTCGCGCTGTTCCCTTGTTCCGCACTCGCGGCGGCAGAAGTCGGCGATCGCCTTGACCAGGTCGCGGCGTTCATCTGACAGGACTCGGGGCATGGAGCTCTCTCCTTGGCGGGGGCGCTGAAGGTGGAGTCACTTGTCGCGCAGGGCGGGATAGACCGTGTCGACCAGGTGGAGAACGGTGCGGGTGAGCATCACGTGCAGGTCGCTGCGGCTGAGGGTGCCGCGCACCAGCCATTCGCGGGAGGCGGCTTTGAGCATGCTGCTGTGGGCGCGGATCATCGCCCGGAGCTTCTCCCGGCCCTCGGTGACGTCGGCCATCATGGCGGCCTCGAGGACCCGGTCGGTCGCGATCTCGTCGGCTTCGAGCATGATCTGGTCGATCTCCGGGTCGTTGCCGAGCGCTTCCAGGCCGATCGCGGACAGCCACATCTCCCGGTTGCGTTCCACGACCTCGAGCCACCGGTCGACGCAGATCGAGACGCGCTCTTCCGCAGTGGTCGGCGGCAGCCGCTGCGAGACGGACGCCGGTACGACCATCATCTGCCGGACCACCTCCAGGTACAGCTGCCGCTTCCCGCCGAAGTAGTGGCTGACCAGGGCACGGGCCACTCCTGCCTCGGAGGCGATGTCCGCGATGGACACCGTGCTGTAGCTCTTGGCCCCGAACAGCCTGCGGGCGACGCCGAGGATCTCGGCTCGCCGGGCGTCCGGCTCCATCCTGCGGCGCGGGGCCTGGCGCTGAACGCCCATGTGGTGGTTCCTTCCGTGGTCGCGGTGTGCCGGACCTATGTGTACATCGACTCGATCGTGGCGGCGTGCGCTTCGTCTATGGCGCGGCGGCGAAGGCTCAGCTTGGGTGTCAGCTCGCCGGTCTCCGCGGTCCAGGGGCCTGCGAGGACACGGTGCTTCTTCACCTGCTCCGTGCGCGACAGCACCGCGTTCGCCTCGGCCACGGCCTGGTCGAGCGCCGCGTGGACCTTCGGGTGACGGGCCAGCGCGTCCACATCGGACGCGTCGGCGACACCGTTCGCCCGTGCCCACAGCGGGGCCGTCTCCTCGTCCAGTACCAGCAGGGCGGTGACGTAGCGCCGCCGGTCCCCGATGACGACGGCATGGGCGATCAGAGGATGCGCGCGCAGCAGGGACTCGATCTTGGTGGGGGCGATGTTCTTCCCGCCGTCGGTGATGATGATCTCCTTCTTGCGGTCGGTGATGGTGACGAAGCCACGTGAATCGACCGTTCCCACGTCTCCGGTGGGCAGCCAGCCCTCCGCATCGGTCGCAGGCTCGATGCCACCATCGCTCTGCAGGTAGCCGGCGAACACGACCGGTCCCCTCACGAGGAGTTCGCCGTCATCGGCCGCCTTGACCTCGATGCCCGGTCCCGGCCTCCCGACCGAGCCGAATGCGAAGGCCCCGGGAGTGCTGACCGTTGCCGCGCCGGTGGTCTCGCTCAGTCCCCACACCTCGTACACCGGCAGGGACACACTCGCCAGGAACTCCAGTACGCGGCTCGGAATCGGTGCCGCGCCGCTGAAGGCCCGGTGGCATTCGTCGAGTCCGATCGCGGCCCGGACCGGCCGCATCACCCGGGTATCGAGTTGCTCCAACACCTCGGCGAGCTCCGCCGGGACGTCCTTGCCGTCGGAGCGGAGCAGGTACGCCTCCAGGGCGGTCTTCCGGGCCTGCTCCATGGCCGCGGACTGTTCCTCGGGCAGTGCCGCGAGCTTCGCCTCCAGGCCGGCGGCGAGCTTCTCCCACACCCGGGGCACGCCGAAGAAGCCGTGCGGACGCACCGTGAGGAGCGTGGGCAGGAGTTGATCGGGCTCCGGGCAGATCGTGACGTGGCCCGCGTTGCAGACGGGCATGTAGATGCCCAGGACCCGCTCGGCGATGTGGGCCAGGGGAAGGTACGCGACCGAGCGCGGGTGGTCCGGCACCTTGACGAGCTGGTCCTGCATCAGGCACTCGTGGATCACGTTGCGATGGGAGAGCACCACGCCCTTGGGGTCACCGGTCGTACCCGAGGTGTAGGCAAGGGTCAGCGGATGATCGGTGGTGACGGCGTCCGTGAGTTCCTCGAACCCGGCGTCGTCGGGAGGCACCGCGCCGCGTACGGCCGTGTAGCTGACGAAACGCGGGTCGTCGGCAGGAGCGGCGTCCCAGTCGAGCACGACGACGGCGCGCAGGTTCGGCAGGTCGTCCAGGACCGGACGCCACCGCCGCATCTGTTCCTTGCCCTCCAGGACGAGGACGGCAGCCGCGCTGTGCCGGGCCAGGGCGCCGATCTGCTCGGTGCTCAGCGTGTCGTACGTGCTGCAGGGCAGGGCACCGACATGGACCGCGGCCAAGTCGGCGATCCAGTGCTCCGCCCGCTTGGACATGGCGATGAGCATGCGATCGCCCCGGTTCAGTCCCAGGGCCTCCAGGCCACGGGTGACCGCGGCGACCTCGGCGCGCAGCTGCGACCAGGTCAGGGTCCCGGCCTCCGGGCCGATACCGGTGGTCAGCGCCGGACGCTCGGCGTACTGCCGGGCGTTGCGTCGCAGTAGTGCGGTGATCGTCAGCCCTTCGACGGACTCGTGCAACTGCTCTGCTGTGGCCATGACGGGTCCCCTCCCTCGCAAGACGTGAGCGGATTGCTGAGCGGACCCCACAGTGAACCGCTCTTGGCGAAGAGTCAATAGAGGGATACGCGCGAGCGCTCAACACGTCCGCCGAACTCGGATTGCCCCTCACCCTTCGGCCAGGACTAGGCAGTGCGACGGCACACGCACCCTATTGACGGATAGCCAATAAACACTCTTACTTGTCCCCACCGGATCCACCACCTGCACCCGGAGTGCCCGGATCGGCAGCACATCGCCTGCCGACGAGAGGAAGTGCCAGGACAGTGACCGAAGCATTCATCTACGACGCGATCCGCACCCCGCGCGGTCGGGGCAAACGGGGTTCGCTGCACCACGTCAAGCCGGTCTCACTGGTGACGGGCCTGCTCGGCGAGATCCGCCGCCGCCATCCCGGTCTGGACCCGGACCGTCTGGACGACGTCGTGCTCGGCGTGGTCTCCCCGGTCGGTGACCAGGGCATGAACATCGCCAAGACGGCGGCGCTGGCGGCAGGACTGCCGGACCACGTGGCCGGCGTCCAGCTCAACCGGTTCTGCGCATCGGGGCTGGAGGCGGTGAACACGGCCGCGCAGAAGGTCCGTTCCGGCTGGGAGCGCCTGGTGATCGCCGGCGGCGTGGAATCCATGTCGCGAGTGCCGATGGGCAGCGACGGCGGTCCGATGGCCGCGGATCCCGAGACCGCCTTCGACACGTACTTCGTGCCGCAGGGCATCGGCGCCGATCTGATCGCGACCATCGAGGGCTTCTCGCGCGACGACGTCGACGCGTACGCGGTCCGGTCGCAGCAGCGTGCCGCGCACGCCTGGTCCGGCGGCTACTTCGCCAAGTCCGTGGTGCCGGTCAGGGACCGCAACGGCGTCGTCGTGCTCGCCCAGGACGAGCACATGCGCCCGGAGACGACGACGGCGGCGCTCGGCGAGCTGAAGCCCTCGTTCGCGGACCTCGGCACCATGGCGGGCTTCGACGCGGTGGCTCTGCAGAAGTACCACTGGGTGGAGCGCATCGAGCACGTACACACCCCGGGCAACGCCTCGGGGATCGTGGATGGTTCGGCGCTCGTCCTGGTCGGTACGGAGCAGGCGGGAACGGAGTGCGGCCTGGTGCCACGGGCGCGCGTGGTGGCGACCGCGGTGAGCGGAGCCGACCCGACGATCATGCTCACCGGGCCGGCGCCGGCCACCCGCAAGGCGTTGGACCTCGCCGGTCTGACGGTGGACGACATCGACCTGTTCGAGATCAACGAAGCCTTCGCCTCGGTGGTCCTGCGCTACGTCAAGGACCTCGGTCTGCCGTGGGAGAAGGTCAATGTCAACGGTGGCGCCATCGCCATGGGACATCCGCTCGGCGCCACGGGGGCCATGCTGGTGGGCACCGCCCTGGACGAACTCGAGCGCCGCTCCGCGCGACGGGCCGTGGTCAGCCTCTGCGTGGGTGGCGGCATGGGCATCGCCACCGTGATCGAACGGCTGTGACCCCCCGCCCGGGCGCCCCGCGTGCCCGTCACGTACATCCCCTCGAAAGGAGCGCCGTACCGATGCTGGCGAAGAACATGATCCACTGGGAACAGGGGCCTGACGGGGTCGTCCTGCTGACCATGGACGATGCCGATCAGCCGGTCAACACGATGAACCGGACCTACGTGGATTCGATGGAGGCCACCGTCACCCGCCTCGAGGCGGAGCGGGACCACATCACCGGGGTCGTCCTCACCTCCGCCAAGAAGAGCTTCTTCGCCGGCGGAGACATCGGCTTCATGAGCAGGGCACAGCCGGACAACGCCGCGGAACTCAGTGAGCTGTGCACGGTCCTGAAGTCACAGCTGCGCCGGCTGGAGACCCTCGGCAGGCCGGTGGCCGCGGCCATGAACGGCACGGCACTCGGCGGCGGGCTCGAGATCGCGCTCGCCTGCCACCGGCGCGTCGCCCTGTCCACGCCGAGCAGCCGCTTCGGCCTGCCGGAGGTGACTCTGGGCCTGCTGCCCGGCGCCGGTGGAGTCAGCCGGACCGTCCGCCTCCTGGGGCTCCAGGACGCGCTGACCGACATCCTGCTGACGGGGCGGCAGTACAAGCCCCAGGAGGCGCTCGCCAAGGGGCTGGTCCACGAACTCGCCCAGACGCCGGAGGAGCTGCTCGCCCGGGCCAGGCAATGGGTCCTGACCCATCCTGAGTCCACTCAGCCGTGGGACGCCCCAGGTTTCCGTATGCCGGGCGGATCCCCTTCCCATCCGAAGGTGGCGGCGATGCTGCCGACCCTCTCGGCGCACCTGCGCAAGCAGCTCAAGGGTGCGAACGTGCCGGCGCCGCGCAACATCCTCGCCGCGGCCGTCGAGAGCACACAGGTCGACCTGGAGACCGGGCAGAAGATCGAGACCGGCTACCTCGTGGAACTGATGACGGGTCAGGTCTCGACCAACATGATGCAGGCGTTCTTCTACGACATGCAGCACATCGGCTCCGGTGGAAGCCGTCCCGACGGCTACCCGCCCCACACCGTCCACCGGGTGGGCGTACTGGGCGCCGGCATGATGGGAGCCGGCATCGCGTACTCCTGCGCGCGCAGCGGCGTGCCGGTGGTGCTCAAGGACGTCACCTACGACGCGGCGACGAAGGGCAAGGACTACTCCCGACAGGTCCTGGCCAAGGCCGTGGCACGCGGACGGCTCTCCCGGACCAAGGCCGACGAGGTGCTCGCACGGATCATGCCGACCGCCGACCCGGCGGATCTCGGCGGCTGCGATCTGGTGATCGAGGCGGTCTTCGAGGATCCGGACCTCAAGCGGCAGGTCTTCCGCGACATCGAGGACGTCGTCGCACCGGACGCCGTGCTGGGGTCCAACACCTCCACGCTCCCGATCACCGGGCTGGCGGAGGCGGTCAAGCGCCCCGAGGACTTCATCGGTCTGCACTTCTTCTCCCCCGTGGACAAGATGCCCCTGCTGGAGATCATCACCGGGGCGAAGACCGGCGAGCACACCGTGGCGAAGGCGGTCGACATGGCGCGGCAGATCGGCAAGACGCCGATCGTGGTCAACGACAGCCGGGGCTTCTTCACGAGTCGCGTGATATCCAAGTTCATCGACGAGGCGGTGGCCATGATCGGCGAGGGGCTGCCTCCCGCCTCGGTGGAGCAGGCCGGCTCGCAGGCCGGCTACCCCGCGCCTCCGCTGCAGCTGCTGGACGAACTGACGCTGACCCTGCCCCGGAGGATCCGTGAGGAGACCAGGGCCGCGGTCCTGGCCGAGGGCGGCGACTGGCGTCCGCACGGTTCGGAGCCGGTCATGGACCGCATGATCGACGAGTTCGGGCGGGGCGGACGTTCCTCGGGTGCCGGGTTCTACGAGTACGCCGACGGCCGGCGTACGCGGCTGTGGCGGGGGCTGTACGAGCACTTCGCCGTGCCGGGCCGTGAGATCCCGTTCGAGGACATGAAGGAACGGATGCTTTTCGCCGAGGCACTGGACACGGTCCGGTGTCTCGACGAAGGCGTACTGCGGTCGGTGCCCGACGCCAACGTCGGCTCCATCCTGGGCATCGGTTTCCCGGCCTGGACCGGCGGTGTACTGCAGTACATCAACGGCTACGCCGGCGGGCTCCACGGTTTCGCCGCCCGCTCCAGGGAACTGGCCGAGCGGTACGGCGAGCGGTTCGAGCCGCCGACATCCCTCGTGGCCAAGGCCGAGCGAGGCGAAGGCTACTCGTGAGGCGAGTGCGGTGGTCCGAGCATCGGCACGAGGAACTGCCGGGCCACCGCACGCAGTTGATCGTCGTCGTCGAGATCGATCACATGGCTGGGAATGACGAGGAACGACGCGGACATACGCACCATCATCTCGGCCACCAGGTCCACCTGCACATGACCGGCGATGTTCCCCGCGCGCTGTTCCCGGAGCAGTCTCGATGCCACGAACTGCTGCACCACGGCCAGGGTGCGGCCTCCGTCACTGGTCATGGACGGGACCACGGCGTCCGGCTCTGCGGTCATGAGACCGCCGATGAGACGGTTGCGGCGGATGGCCCTGAGTGAACTCACGAACCCCACGACGACCCGGTCGGCGACGGTGTCGGCGTCCTGGATGTCCAGGATGAAGCGGTCGAAGTACCGCCGGAACTCACGCCGTACCACCTGCTCGACCAGTTGGTCCTTGGTGGCGAACCGGCGGTAGACCGTGATCCGGGAGACGCCGGCCAGCCGCGCCACGTCCGCCATGGTCGAGCGCTTGATGCCCATGCGGCAGAACTGCTCGTAGGCGGCGTCGAGCAGACGCTCCGAGACCTCGTCATCCCGCCCGGCACCCTCGACGGCCTCGGCGAACACACTCTCCAGCACGGACGGAGCACCGGACGACGACCTCATGAGTGCCAACAGGACAGGTTCCACGACTGCCTCCCTGATTCTGTGAAGCCTCTGGCGTTCACGTCACGCGTGTGCTCCCCTGTTGAAACAACGAAGCACGATGCGTTTCATCGTACCAACCCCTGCAACGATGCCACAGAACTCGAGGAGGAGTTCGCAGCGATGGATGGACTCAGCAGGCGCAAGATGTTGTTCGCGGGCGGAGCCCTGGGAGCCTTCGGGGCGCTGAGCCTGGCCTCGCCCACCCACGCACGGTCCCTGTGGACGTGGGCGCCGAGCGGCTCGGTGGCGGGCAAGGGAGCCGGTCTCGACCCCGAGTGGGTCTGGGACGAGGAGGTCGACCGGTTGGTCGCCGCCGTGATCGAGCGCGGCGATGTGGCCAAGACCAATGCGGCGCTGCGCTCTTGGACCCGCAACGACCAGGCGCTGCCGGCCGGACTCCCCGCGGACCTGCGCGACTTCATGGAGAAGGCCCGCCAACTGCCCGCCTGGGCGGACCGGGAGAAGCTGGAGCGGGCGGCCGAGTTCAACAAGTCGAGGGGCCTGTACCTCAACCTGCTGAACGGAGTCGGCGGCGGCATGCTGAGCACCGCCATCCCCCGTGAGGCCCGCTCCGTCTACTACTCCAAGGGCGGCGCCGACATGGAGGACAGGGTCGCCAAGACCAGCCTGCTGGGCTTCGCCGTCGGGGACCTCAACGCGTTCCGGCCCGACGGGGACGTCATCGTGCAGGCCGTCAAGACCCGCCTGGTGCACGCGGCCGTACGGCACCTGCTGCCCCAGTCACCGGCCTGGACCCAAACCAGCGGCGGCCAGACGATTCCCATCAGCCAGCAGGACATGCTGGTCACCTGGCACAGTCTGCCCACCTATGCCATGCGGAAGATGCTCGAGTGGAAGGTGCCCCTCCCGGCCGCGGACTCGGCCGCCTACCTGCACGTGTGGCAGGTCACCGCCCACCTGCTCGGCATCCGGGACGAGTACATCCCCGCCACCTGGGACGCGGCCGACGCACAGTCCAAGCAGGTCCTCGACCCCGTCCTCGCCCCCACGCGCGAGGGCGTCGAGCTGACCGACATCCTGCTGCGCCAGCTCGCCGAGCAGACCAGCCCCGGCGGGATCGACCGCCCGCTCGTCAACGCCCTCGCCCGGTACCTGGTCGGCGACCAGGTCGCCGACTGGGACGGCATCCCGCGTGAGCCGTTCTGGGAGAAGGCCATCGCGACCGCCTGGCCGAAGCTGGTCGCCTTCCGGGAGAAGCTGATCCCGCTGCCCCTCGTACCGCCTCTGGCCTGGACGATCGACGAGGCGGCCCGGAAGTACATCCTCTTCTACCTCACCAAGGGACGCGGAACCCACATCGACATTCCCGAGACCAACCGTCCCGCCTGACCGAAACCGGCACCCGCCGGATGGCCACGGCGGCCTCGGCGGAACTCAAGGAAGGGTTCTCAGCATGGACGACCTGAGCAGGCGCAAGATGCTGATCATGGGAGGAGCGCTCGGAGCGCTCGGAGCACTGGGGGCCGCGTCACCGGCCCAGGCCCGGTCCCTGTGGACGTGGGCGCCGAGCGGCTCGGTGGCGGGCAAGGGAGCGGGCGTCGACCCCGACTGGGTCTGGGACGAGGAGGCGGATCCCGTCCTCGCCGCCGTGATCGAGCGCGGCGACGTGGCCAAAGCCAACGAAGCGCTCCGCAAGTGGACCCGCAACGACCAGCCCCTGCCGGCCGGACTCCCCACCGACCTGCGCGACTTCATGGAGAAGGCCCGCCAACTGCCCGCCTGGGCGGACCGGGACAAGCTCGCGGCCGCGGCCAGGTTCACCACGAAGAAGGGCATCTACACCGGGGCGCTGTACGGCCTGGGCAGCGGCCTGTTGAGCACCGCCATCCCGAGAGAGGCGCGCGCCGTCTACTACTCCAAGGGCGGCGCGGACATGAAGGACCGCATCGCCAAGACGGCCCGGCTCGGCTACGACGTCGGGGACCTGGACGCCTACCAGCCGCGGGGCGGAATGATCGTGACCGCCGTGAAGACCCGGCTGGTGCACGCCGCCGTACGGCACCTGCTGCCCCAGTCACCGGGCTGGACCCGCACCAGCGGCGGGCAGACGATACCCATCAGCCAGGCCGACATCATGGTCACCTGGCACAGCCTGGCCACATTTGTCATGCGCAAGCTAAAGGAGTGGAAGGTCCCGATCACCACCACCGAGTCGGACGGCTACCTCCACGTGTGGCAGGTCACCGCCCACATGCTCGGCGTCCGGGACGAGTACATCCCCGCCACCTGGGACGCGGCCGACGCACAGTCCAAGCAGGTCCTCGACCCCATCCTGGCGTCCACCCCCGAAGGCACCGAGCTGACCGACGTCCTCCTCGACATCGTCGCGGAACTCGACGCCGGCCTCACCAGGCCCCTCATCAACGGCTTCGCCCGGTACACCCTGGGCGACCGGACCGGTGACCTGATCGGGCTGGACAGGGAGCCGTTCTGGAAGCCGCTGATCAGCACCGCCTGGCCGCTCCTGGTGGCCTTCCGTGAAGGGCTCATCCCGCTGCCGCTGATCCCCCAGGCCGCCTGGACGGTGGAAGAGGCCCTCCGCAAGTTCGTCCTGCTCTTCCTCAGCGAAGGACGGGGCATCCACCTCGAGATCCCGGACGCCAACCGTCCCGCCTGAGCCACGTACGCCATCACGACGTGGGGGTACAACGTCACCGGCGTACCCCCATCCGTACGCCCCACGTCCCGCCACCCCACCGACGTCGAGAACGAGTGGAGACCATGACGACACCTCACGACAGCGAGACGACACGTTCGTGCTCGGCTCGGGCGGCCCACGCGCAGCCGCCGGCACCGGCCGCGAGGGCGGGAGGCCGCCGGTGACGGACAGCGATCACTCGTCCCGGCAGAACTCGAGCGCGCAGCCCTTCGCCAGACGCCGCTTCCTCGGATACGTCCTGGCCGCCCCCACCTTGATGACGGCCGCCCAACTCGTCCCCGCGTCCGAGGCGCGTGCGGACATCCCCTCGCCGGAGATCACGGAACTGATCGACCTCAACGACGTGATGACGGCGGCGGCCCTGCCGACGTCCGGCCTGATCACGGTCGAGGTGAACACGGACGGCACCGTGTCCTTCGCCCTGCCGCGGACCGAGGTGGGGCAGGGCATCACCACGTCGACGGCCATGCTGATCGCCGAGGAACTCGGCATCCCCCTCTCCCGAGTGCACATCACCCTCGCCGAGGCACGCCCGGAGTTGCTCTTCAACCAGCTCACCGGCGGATCCAACACGACGTTCGCCACCTACACCCCGATCCGGGTGGCCGCCGCCGTCGCCCGCAACCGGCTGCTTCAGGCCGCGGCCACCGAATGGGGCACCGCCGTCACCGAACTGAGCTGGGAGGCGGGTCTCGTCACCGGCCCCGGCGGCCGGAGCGCCGACATGGGGGACCTGTCCCCGAAGGCGGCACGCGCGCGGACCGAGGAGGTGTCGGTCAGCCTCAAGCCCCGCGACATGTTCACCGTCATCGGCAAGCCGCACAACCGCGTGGACGCCCACGCGGCGGTCACCGGACGCAAGACGTTCACGCTGGACCTGAAGGTTCCGGACGCCCTGCCGACCATGGTGTGCCGCCCGCCGACCATCAACGGCAAGGTCGGATCGGTGTCCAACCTGTCCGAGGTCCGTGCCATGCCCGGTGTCACCGACGTCGTCGTGATATCGACCGGGGTGGCGGTGCGCGCCACCACCTTCGGCCGGTGCATCGACGCGGTGCGCGCCCTGCGGGTCTCGTGGCAACCCGGCAGTGCCGAGGGAAAGTCCGACGAGTCCGTGCTCGCGGAGTTGCGCGCCGCCGAACTGCCCATGGGGCTGCCGTCTGTGACGCCGAACGTGGAGGAACGCTTCACGTTCCACTTCCGCAGCAACAGCGCGCTGGAACCCAACTGCGCGATAGCCGACGTGCGCCCCGACCGTGCCGAGATCTGGTCGAGCCTCAAGGCTCCGATCGTCGCGAAGCAGGCGATCGCCACCAAGCTCGGCCTGCCGCTCGGGGCGGTGACCGTGCATGTCACGGAGGGCGGGGGCTCCTTCGGCCGCAAGCTCTTCTTCGACGCGGCGCTGGAGGCCGTCGAAGTCTCCCGGCGGATCCGCAAGCCGGTGAAGCTCATGTGGCACCGCGCCGACGACGCCCGCCAGGGCCGCACCCATCCCATGGCCACGTCGCGCGTGCGCATCTCCTACCTGGGCAACACCGTCCTCGGGTACAGACAGCGGCACACCAGTGTGTCCACCGACCTCAGCCACGGTCTCGGGGAGATCTTCACCGCCTTGGCCGCGAGACTGCCGGTGGGTGACATCGGGTTCTCGGAGACCTTCTTCCAGCTCTCCCAGTCGATGCCCTACGACTTCGGTGCCAACAGCCGGCTCCTGAGCGAAACCGACAAGGGCTTCAACACCGGCAGCATGCGCAACGTGTACTCCCCCGACGTCACGTGCGCCCGGGAACTACTGGTCGATCGGCTCGCCGGGAAGATGGGCAAGGACCCCTACCGGTTCCGGCACGACTTCCTTCGGGACGACCGCGGCCGAGCCGTGCTGGACAAGGCCGCCGAAGCCGGGAACTGGGGCCGGAGCATGCCGGCCGGTACGGCGCAGGGCATCGCCTTCCACTCCGAATACCACTCCGCCAGCGCCGTCCTGGTGGAACTCGACTGCCGACCGGAGACCGTCGACCGCCCCGTCCGGGACGGTGTCGCCGGCCCGCGCGTGACCAAGGCCGTCATCGCCGTGGACGTCGGCCTCGCCGTCAATCCGCGTGGCCTGGAAGCTCAGATGATGGGCTGCCTGATGGACGGCATCGCCCTGACCCTGACCTCCAGCCTGCACCTGCGCGACGGGCACTTCCTCGAAGCCAGCTGGGACAACTACTTCTACACCCGGCAGTGGAACACACCGCCCGAACTGCGGGTCATCGTCCTGCCGCCCAGCACCGGCAAGCCCGGCGGCGCGGGTGAACTCGGCGTCGCCGCGTCGATGGCCGCGGTCGCGTGCGCGTACGGCCGTGCCACCGGCACGATGCCCACGGTCTTCCCGATCAACCACGGCACCCTCTCCTTCGAACCGAAACCGACCGTCCCGCCCATCCCCGCGTCCCCCACCGATGGCCTGGACCACGTCCGCTGAAGCCCTGCGAGACATCTGGGAGTTCTCATGCCCACGCACACATTCCGCCTCAACGGTGAGCAGGTGACCGTCGATGCCCCGGACGACGAGCGGCTGCTGTGGGTCCTTCGCGACCTCCTCGGCGTCACCGGACCGAAATACGGCTGCGGCATCAACGTCTGCAAGGCCTGCACGAGCCACCTCAACGGCAGGGCGGCGAACCCCTGCGCCATCCCGGTGCGGGACCTGAGGCCGTCCGACGAGGTCACCACCATCGAAGGGCTGCCGGCCACCGTGGGAGCGGACCTGCACCCGATGCAGGAGGCATGGCTCGACCAGGACGTGGCCCAGTGCGGCTACTGCCAGCCCGGCCAGATCATGGCCGCCGTGGCCCTGGTCCGCCGTCTCAGGGAAGAAGGCCGCACCATCACCGAGGCCGACCTGGACGGTATCCGCAACATCTGCCGGTGCGGCACCTACCCCCGCATCCGCGAAGCGATCAGAGCCGGCGCCGAGAACATGTGACCAGACAAGTGGAGGGAGGACGCCGTGTCCGCATATCGTCCGTCGATCGTACTCATCACCATGGCCGTGCTCCTGGTCGCCGCCGCGGCGATCGTCCGTCTCGTAGTGGCCCCGAACGCGACGAAACTGCCCGCCGACACCGACCAGACGGTGCACTACGCGGGCGAGACCACCATGCTGGATGTCAAGACCCTGAGGTCCGGAGACACCGCGCATGCGCTCCGGTCCGGCATCCCCGTCACCGCCGACCGGCGGGTGCGGGTCACCTCCACGCATGGTGACACGGCCGTGATCGAGGACACGATGACGGTCCACGCCGGTGAGCAGTCCCTACCCAGCTCGAAGACGTACGCCATCGACCGAACAAGCAGGAAGGGTGCGCCGCCACCGGCCTCGACATCGGCGGAGAACTCACGGGGCGCACTGAGTTCGGCCTTTCCGCCGGATGCCGAACAGGACGACTCCTACACGTACTACGACGCGACGACCCGTTCCATCGTGCCGGTTCGCTACACCGGAACCGCCCGGCGGGAGGGCCATGCTGTCAACGTCTACGAGATCAAGGTCTCAGCGCCCGTCAAGGACCCGGCGGTGCTCAAGCCGCTGCCGACCGCTCTGCCGAAGAAGCTCGTCGCGAGCCTGGTGCCCGCTCTCGACTCCAGGACACGGGCCCGGCTCACACCCACGGTGCTGACCGGGCTGCCGGACCCCGTTCCGCTCACTTACCTGGGCCAGTCGACGCTGGTCGCCTACGTCGACCAGGAGACCGGCATCGCCGTGGACCAGACGGTGAGCCGGAGAACGGTGGCGACCGCCGCTGTCGACGGAGCGGCCATGCCTCTGCTTCCGGTGTCGGTCCTGACCCTCGAGGTCACTCCCGAGAGCGTGCGAGACCTGGGCGACAAGGCGACCTCAGCCGGTCGGATCCTGACCGCCCTGACCGTCCTCGCACCGCTCGCGATGGTCGCCGTCGCCGCCCTGCTCCTCCTGGCCGCGTTCCTGCTCGCGCGCAGGCGCCGACACCGCTCCCGAGTCCAGGGATGAGGCCCGCGGCACCCGTTCCGCCCGACCCCGCCCGTGCGAGCACCACGATCAGGGGCGGGGCACGTCCGGCCGGGGACGAGGTCATGCCGTAACGGTCTCCGGCTGTGCCGCCTCCCGGCGGGCCTGCTCGCCGAGCTCCTCCGTCGGGACCTTGTGGGTCTCGCGGGCCGAGAGCGCGGCGATCACCGGCGGGACGCACAGCGCCGCCGTGAACAGTGCCACCGCGATCCAGTCGTCGCCGTCCGGGCCGGCGATCCGCGCGGCGAAGGTGACCGCGAAGCCGGCCACCGCGAACCCGATCTGCGTACCGATCGCCACGCCCGACAGCCGGACCCGGGTGGAGAACATCTCGCCGTAGAAGGCCGGCCACACGCCGTTGGCCGCGCTGTAGACGATGCCGAAAGCGACGATGCCCAGCAGGAACGTCAGCGCGTAGGAGCCGGTCGAGATCGCCCACAGGTACAGGAACATCGTCACCGCGCTGCCGACCGCGCCGATCAGGAACACCGGACGCCGGCCGATCCGGTCGGACAGCATCGCCCACAACGGGATCGCGGCGAGTGCGGCGACGTTGGCGAGGGCGCCGACCCACAGCATCGCGGTGCGGGACATGCCGACCGAGTCGCTGGTGGCGTAAGCCAGTGCCCACACCGTGAAGATGGTGCTGACCGAGGCGATGAGCGCGCCCGCGACCACCCGCAGGACGTCCGCCCAGTGGTCGCGCGCCAGCACGGCCAGCGGCATCTTCGCCACGCCCTCCGCCGCGGCCTGCTGGGCGAAGGCCGGGGTCTCGTCGAGCTTGCGGCGGATGACGTAACCGACGACGGCGACCACCACGCTCAGCCAGAACGGCACGCGCCAGCCCCAGGCCAGCAACTGGTCCTCGGGGAGTGCCGCGACGGGGAGGAAGACCAGGGTGGCGAGCAACTGGCCGCCCTGGGTGCCGCTGAGGGTGAAGCTGGTGAAGAAGCCACGTTTGTGGGGCGGCGCGTGCTCCAGGGTCATGGAGTTGGCGCTGGCCTGCTCCCCCGCCGCCGATATGCCCTGGAGGACACGGCAGAGCACCAGCAGGACCGGGGCGAGGACGCCGACCTGGTCGCGCGTGGGCAGACATCCGATGAGGAACGTGGACACGCCCATGAGGATCAGGGTGAAGACCATGATCTTCTTGCGGCCCATGCGGTCGCCGATGTGCCCGAGGAAGAGCGCACCGACCGGACGCGCGGCATAGGCGACGCCGAACGTGGCCAGCGACAGCAGCGTCGCGGTGGCCGGGTCGGACTCGTCGAAGAAGACCTCGGGGAAGATCAGCGCGGCCGCGCTGCCGTAGATGAAGAAGTCGTAGTACTCCAGCGCGCTGCCGATCCAGGCGGCGGTGGCGGCCTTCTTCGGCTGGCCGGGCGGGGCGGCGCCCTGGGAGGCGGGGGCGGGGACGGACACGGCGTACTCCTTCGGGGAACTCCACCGGGGGACGGGGTGAGCGGAGGGGAGGGATGCCGGACGATTAATTAACCCACTGGGTAGTTAGTCGCGGTTGGGAAGGGATGTTGCGCCGACGTGTCCCGCCTGTCAAGGGGTGGTGTCCTGGGCGAGCACCCGCCCTCAGTCCGTCACGCGCTCCGCGGTCAGGTAGGCGATCACCATGTCCCCCAGCATCGCCCGGTAGTGCTCGCGCTGGTCCGGGGCGACCAGGTCGCGGCCGAACAGGGCACCGAAGGTGTGCCGGTTGGAGACCCGGAAGAAGCAGAAGGAGCTGATCATCGCGTGCAGGTCGACGGCGTCGACGTCGGCCGTGAACAGGCCGGAGCGCCGCCCTTCCTCAAGGATCCGGCGGATCACGTCGAGCGCCGGGGAACCGATGCTGGCGAGCATCTCCGAGGACGCGATGTGCGCGGCGTCGTGGATGTTCTCGATGCTGACCAGGCGGATGAAGTCGGGGTGCCGCTCGTGGTGGTCGAAGGTCAGCTCGGCGAGGCGCCGAATGGCGGCCACCGGGTCCAGGTGGTCGACGTCGAGCTGCTGCTCGGCCTCTCGGATCACGCCGTACGCCCGCTCCAGCACGGCGGTGAACAACTGCTCCTTGCCTTCGAAGTAGTAGTAGATCATCCGCTTCGTGGTGCGGGTGCGGGCGGCGATCTCGTCCACGCGGGCCCCGTCGTAGCCTGCCCGGGCGAACTCCCGCGTCGCCACGTCGAGGATCTCGGCCCGGGTGCGGGCGGCGTCGCGGGTGCGGGTGCCGGCTCGGGCCGGTTCGTCGACGCTGGTCATCGGGTTCCTTCGGCTGGGCCTGGGCGGGGCGCGGGCAGGGCGTGTCGGTGATTGTAGAAGCCTTGCGCTTCCCTCCCGCCGCGACCTCCTGCTATGACTAACGTACTGGTTCGTACATTGCTCGCTCGGGTCCAGGCCCGAGCCGCTCAGGAGGTCGTCCCCGGTGGCCAAGGACTCGTATCTCGTCGGACTGATCGGTTCCGGCATCGGCCCGTCGCTCAGCCCGGCTCTGCACGAGCGGGAGGCCGGTCGCCAGGGCCTGCGCTACCTGTACCGGCTGATCGACATCGACGCCCTCGGCGTCCCGCCCGAAGCCGTGGGCGATCTGCTGCGCGCCGCCCGGGACCTGGGCTTCGACGGACTGAACATCACCCACCCGTGCAAGCAGCACGTCATCGGGCACCTGGACGCCCTCGCACCGCAGGCGGAGGCGCTCGGCGCCGTCAACACCGTCGTCTTCGACGACGACGGCCGTGCCACCGGCCACAACACTGACGTCACCGGCTTCGCCGCGTCCTTCGCCCGCGGACTGCCCGACGCACCCCTGGAGCGGATCGTGCAGCTCGGCGCGGGCGGCGCGGGCGCGGCCGTGGCCCACGCCACGCTCAACCTCGGCGCCGGCCGGGTCACCGTCGTGGACGCCATGCCCGATCGGGCCGCGGCCCTCGCCGCCTCGCTGAACCGGCACTTCGGGGACGGCCGTGCCGCCCACGCCCCCTCCGACCGGCTGCCCGGACTGCTGAGGTCCGCCGACGGCATCGTCCATGCCACCCCGACCGGCATGGCCGCACACCCGGGACTGCCGCTGCCCGCAGAACTGCTCCGTCCCGGACTGTGGGTCGCCGAAGTCGTCTACCGCCCGCTGGAAACCGAACTGCTGCGCACCGCACGCGCCCGCGGCTGCACGACGCTCGACGGCGGCGGCATGGCCGTCTTCCAGGCCGCCGACGCCTTCCAGCTCTTCACCGGGCTCGAACCCGACGCCGCTCGGATGCTCGCCGACATCACCGACCTGGCCGGCGCCGTGGGCGCCCCGCAGTAGGAAGAGGGACCGACGTGCGCACCTCCATCGCCACCGTCTCGCTGAGCGGCTCCCTCACCGAGAAGCTCACGGCCGCCAGCCGGGCGGGCTTCGACGGTGTGGAGATCTTCGAGAACGACCTGCTGGCCTCCTCCCTCGCCCCGGCCGAGATCCGCGCCCGCTGCGCCGACCTCGGACTCACCATCGACCTCTACCAGCCCATGCGGGACGTCGAGGCACTGCCCGAGGACGACTTCGCCCGCGCCCTGCGCCGCGCCCGGCACAAGTTCGAGCTGATGCGCGGGCTCGGCGCGGACACCGTCCTGGTGTGCTCCAGCGTCTCCCCGCACGCCCTGGACGACGACGCCCTCGCCGCCGAACAGCTCGGCCGGCTGGCCGACCTGGCCCAGGACCACGGCATCCGCGTCGCCTACGAGGCGCTCGCCTGGGGCCGGTACATCAGCACCTACGATCACGCCTGGCACGTCGTGAAGGCCGCGGACCATCCCGCGCTCGGCACGTGCCTGGACAGCTTCCACATCCTCTCGCGCGGCAGTGACCCCAAGGGCATCGAGGACATCCCCGGCGAGAAGATCTTCTTCCTCCAGCTCGCCGACGCCCCGCTGCTCGCGATGGACGTCCTCCAGTGGAGCCGCCACTACCGCTGCTTCCCCGGTCAGGGTGGCTTCGACCTCGCCGGGCTGTTGCGGCACGTCCTGCGCGCCGGGTACACGGGGCCCCTCTCGCTGGAAGTCTTCAACGACGTCTTCCGGCAGTCCGACGCCGGGCCCACCGCCGTAGACGCCCGGCGCTCCCTGCTGGTCCTCCAGGAACAGGTCGGCATCGCCGCACTGCCCGCGCTCACCGCGCCCACCGGGGTCGCCTTCGCCGAACTGGTCACGCCCGACGCCGCCCCCGTCTCGGCCGTGCTCGGCGCACTGGGCTTCACCCGGTCCGCACGGCACCGGGGCAAGCCGGTCGACCTGTGGCAGCGGGGCGACGCCCGCATCCTGGTCAACAGCGGACCGGCCGAGCGCCGCCAAGGCACCCGCCTGGCCGCCGTCGGCCTGGAGTCACCCGACCCCGCCGCGGCGGCCCACCGCGCCGAGGCCCTGCTGGCACCGGTGCTGCCCCGCCGCCGGACCCCCGGGGACGCCCCGCTGGAAGCGGTCGCCGCACCCGACGGCACGGAGCTGTTCTTCTGCGCCACCGGACACCCCCGACTGCCCGACTGGCGGGCGGACTTCGAAGACGTGCAGGATGCCGGGTCCGCTCCCGGCGACGACGCCGGATGGCGCGTCGATCACCTCTCCCTCACCCAGCCCTGGCACCAGTTCGACGAGGCGGCGCTCTTCCACCACGCCGTCCTCGGGCTGCGGCCGCAGGAAAGCGTGGACGTCGCCGACCCCTACGGACTGCTGCGCAGCCGCGCCGTCACCACCGACGACGGCGCCGTCCGCATCGTGCTGACCGTCGGCGCGGCGCCCGTCGACGACACCGCGCACGCCCAGCACATCGCCCTGGCCACCGACGACGTGGTCGCTGCCGCCCGCGCCCACCGGGCGGCCGGGGGCGAGCTGCTGCCGATTCCCGACAACTACTACGACGACCTCGCGGCCCGCTTCATTTTCGCCGACGGCGAGCTGGATACGTACCGGGAGCTGGGCATCCTCTACGACCGCGACGAACACGGCACCTTCCGGCACTGCTACACGCACACCGTCGGCCGGGTCTTCTTCGAACTCGTCCAGCGCGACGGCGACTACCGCGGTTACGGCGCCCCGAACGCCCCGGTGCGGCTGGCGGCACAACACGCGGCACGCGGATTCACCGGCGGCTGACGAGGTCGCTCAGGTGCCGCCCGTGCGCGGTGGGGCAAAGGGCGCTTTCGGCTCGCCGCGGTTTTACAGTGACGCCGAGACTTGACGAGTACTCCGGTCACACCCCGGCACGGACCTTCAGGCAGAACGGAACGCCCGCCGGTCCGGAGCACGAGTCCGGCGGGCGTTCCCCTTCGGGCCGCTCAGCGGTCCGTCGAGCGGGACCGGTCAGTGGCCGGCCACCGTCCCGGACAGTTCGTTGGTGGCCTTCGGCAGGGTCACGGACGTCAGCTTCTCGCCCGCGTCCAGGTCGAAGGAGTGCAGTTGGCGCTTGCCCGGGTCGGAGACGTACGCCGTGTGGTCACGGACGAACAGGGTGGGCCTGGGCTGCTGCCAGTCCAGGGGCTCCGTCCAGTCGCCGACGGCGTCGATCTTCTTCTGGACCTTGCCGGTCTCCGGGTCGATGACGTGCAGGACGCCGTTGGTGCCGAGCACGAGGGCTTCGCCGTGCGGGCCGCGGGCCAGGGAGCGGAAGGAGTAGCTGGTCTTGAGGTCGACCAGCTTCATCTTCGCGGTGCGGGTGTCGATCAGGGATATGCGGGTCGGCCGTTCCAGTTCCGCGTCGGGGTCGGTCTTGTAGTCGCCCAGGAGGATCGGGGAGACGTCGCTGCCTGCCTGGTTGCCGGTCCGGGCGTAGTCGTCGGGGGCGTCGACCTTGGTGAACTTGCCGCCCTTGTAGAGGAGTACGCCGTCCTCGCAGCCGAGTCCGACCACGTCGCCCTGGGCGGCGGCCTCGCCGTGCACGCCGGGGCAGTTCTCGGCGCGGGCGATCTCCTTGTTGTCCTTGTCCAGGACGAGGGCGCCGGTGCGCTTCTCCTCGGTGCCCAGGGTGCTGACGAGTTCGCCGCCCGCCAGTTCGATGGCGACACCGTGGTGGGCCTCCGCGGAGGTGTAGGTGCGGCCCTTGGGCTGCTTCCCGCCGGCCAGGTCGGCGGGGTCGAAGACGTTCACCTCGCCCGTGCCGTCGGTGAACAGCACCGTCTTGCCACCGTGCCGCACCACATGCCCCGGCTTCACGCCCTTGAACTCGGCGTCCGTGAACGTCTGTCGGGCCGCGTCGAACACGCGGAAGCCGCTGTCGGTGGAGACGATGACGTGGTCCTGGTCGCCCGCCGGGTTGACCCGGTTGAAGCCGGGCAGCTCGACCGTCTTCGCCAGCTTCAGGGTCTCGCCGTCGAGGACGTAGAGGCCCCCGTCGTAGGAGGCGACGATCGGGTTCTTGACGGCAGCGGCCCCGCTGCTCTCCGTCTGCTTCTTCGGCTCGGCGTCGGAGGAGGCGTCGTCGTTGCCGCCGCAGGCGGTCAGCGTCATGGCCGCCGCCAGGGCGAGTGCCGTGCCCGTGAGCGTTCTGGCGCGTGTCGACCTGTTCATGGTGTGTCTGTCCTCTCCGGCCCTCAGGGCGCGGGTTTGCGGGGTGGAACGGCCGGCGTGTTCGTTCGCCGGGCCGCGGGGAAGCTCGTTCAGTCGCCGGTGAGGCCGTCGGCCATGGCCGAGGTGTTGGCGCGCATCATCTGCAGGTAGGTGTCGGCGCCCTTGCCCTTCTCGGTCAGCGACTCGGAGTACAGCGAGACCACATCCACGTCACCGCCCATCTCCTGGCGCAGCACCTCGGCGAGCCGGGTGGGCTGGGAGGAGTCGGCGAAGACGGTGCGCACCTGCGCCTTCTCCATGGCCTGGGTCAGGGAGCGCAGGTCGGAGGAGCTGGGTGAGGCGAGGGTGGTGCCGCTGGGGACGACGGCGCCGATCACCCGGAAGCCGAAGCGGTCGGCGAGGTAGCCGAAGACGTGGTGGTTGGTGACCAGGGCGCGCCGGTCCTCGGGCACGGCGGCGAAGGACTTCTCCATCCAGGCGGTGAGGTCGGCGAGTTGTCCGTCGTAGCGTGCCGCGTTGGCCCGGACTGCCTTCTCGTCCACGCCGTCCACGTGTTCGGCGACCTGGTCGGCGATCAGGCCGGCGGCCTTGCGCACCCGGTCGGGGTCGGTCCAGAAGTGCGGGTCGGGTTCGCCGGCCTCCTCCTCGGGGCCGCCCTCCTGCCCGGTGCGGAAGGTGAGCGGGTCGGCCGCCTCGCCCGCCGCGAAGGTGGCCACGCCGGACTCGCGGGCCGCTTCCACGTGCCGCAGGACGTTCTCCTCCAGACCGAGCCCGTTGTAGACGACCAGGTCCGCGTTCTCCAGCTCCGCGGCCTGCACGGCCGACAGACCGAAGGAGTGCGGGTCGGCGTTGGGCTTCATCAGGACACTGACGTCCGCCTCGTCCCCGACGATCTCCCGGGTGATGTCGCCGAGGATGTTGGTGGTCACCACGACCCGGGGCCGTTCGTCGCCACCGCCCGCGCAGCCGGTCGCCGCACCGGCGAGGACGAAGAAGCTGATCAGGGTCACCAGCAGGGCACGGACCCGTGCCGCACCCACGCGCACGCTCATCGGCCCGTCTCCACCATCAGGGACGGACGGACGTCCAGGTCGAAGGTGCGCGCCACACGGAGGTTGTCGTTGTAGTCGACCTCGTACACGCGCCTGCCCTCGGGGTCGTTGAGATAGGCGCGGCTGCGGTCCACCTCGATCACCGGAGCCGTGGTGCCCCCGGGCCCGGCTTCGGGTATGTCCTTCAGCAAGGGATCGGTGACCGTGGTCTCCCTGCCGGCGGATATGTCGTAGCCGTGCAGGGCCCCGTCGGTCTCCAGAACCAGCAGCGGCGCGCCTTCACCGGCCGTGTTCGCGGCGACCACGGGGCCGGTCTCCACCCGGGTCCAGGCGCCCTTGGTGACGTCCAGGACCCAGACGGCTTCCTTGCCCGCGGGTGCCGTGAGGGTGCTGCTGCCGGGGCGGTGCCGGAACTCGGTGGCCCGCTCCGGCCGCGGCACGTCCTCGCCGTAGGGGATCTTCTCGGCGGTGAAGGTGCCGTCGTCCCCGTGGACGAGCAGGGCGCCGTCGGCGCAGCCGAGGACGAGCCCGCGCCGGGTGACCGCGTCGCCCCGCGGGTCCACGCACTCCGCATCCGGGGCGGCGACCTGCTTGCCGGACCGGTCGAGCACGGCGACGCTCGCGGGGCCGCCGCCTTCGCCGGTGAGGGTGATGAGGTGTTCCGCGTACGGCACGACGGCGCCGGCGGAGGTGCCCGGGAGCCGGGTGGGGGTGCCGAGGGCGCCCTTCTCCAACTCCGTTCGGGGGTACACGCTCGCCTGCCCGTCCGCCGCCGTGACCACGGTGACGCCCGCGTCACTGCGGACGCGCGCACCGGTGCCGCCCGGGAGCTTTCCGACCTCCTGGATCTTCGCGCGGTAGTAGTGCACGTGATCGCCGTGGTCGACCATCCACGCGCCGCTGTCGAGCACGTGGGTGCCGTCCGCGGTGTGGAGGTAGCCGAAGCGGCCGTCCGTGGTGAGCGCGGTGACACCCGGTCTGCGGGCGGTGTCGTGCACCTTGCCGGTGATCAGGTCCAGCACCCGGGTGTCGCCGCTGCCGGGGTCGCCGAGCACGAGCCGGGACTGCTGCTCGGCCGCCTCGTTGGCACCTTCGACGTAGCCGTGGGGGGTGGTGGGGGAAGTGGGGCGCTCGGAGCCGGACTCGGCATCCTCCTGGCCTCCGCATCCGGCGGTCAGGAGAAACACGGCCGCCAGCGCGGGCACCAGCGATGTGACGTTTCTTCGGACGGACAAGGAGATCGCCTCAGGTTTCGTTCGGTCGGGACATGGGGGCGCTCGGGGCCGAGGTGACCGCCGGGACCGGGAGGCCGGCACGGCGCGCACGGCGGCGGTGCCGGAGTCCGGACGCCAGGTGGGACAGGAAGAAGAGGCCGACCGCGAGGGCCGAGACGCTCGCTCCGGCCGCGGTGCTCAAGTGCCAGGACAGGAGCAGTCCGCCGAAGGTGGCGGACGCGCCGAGGACCGCGGCCAGGGCCATGACGCCGCTGACGCTGCGCGCCCAGGGCAGTGCGGCCGCGGGCGGGGCGATGAGCAGGCCGAGGACGAGGAGCGTTCCCACGATGTGGAACGAGGCGACGATGGCCAGCGCCAGCAGTCCCAGCAGCACGGCGTGGGCGAGCCGGGGACGCAGCCCGAGCGTGCGGGCCTTGCGTTCGTCGAACGCCAGGGCCAGGAAGGCACGGTGACCGAGCACCGAGACGGTCAGTGCCAGCAGCAGGGCCGCCCCGAGGAGCGTCAGGTCGCTCTCCCGCACGGCGAGGACGTCGCCGAAGAGGAATCCGGTGAGGTCCACCGCGAAGGACTGCGAGCGGGACACGATGATGACGCCGAGCGACAGCATGCCGACGAACAGCAGGCCGATGCCGGTGTCCTGGGACAGCCTCGGGGTGCGGCCGAGGACTGTGACGCCCGCGGTCATGACGGCCGCGCTCGCCACCGCCCCCACCAGCAGGTTGCCCCCGAGCAGCGAGGCGACCGCGACGCCGGGCAGCAGTCCGTGGGACATGGCGTCGCCGAGGAAGGCCATCCCCCGCAGCACCACCCACGTACCCGCGAGGGCGCAGATCGCCGACACCAGGATCCCGGCCCACAGGGCCCGCTGCACAAAGGCCACCTCGAAAGGGGCCGTCAACCACTCCATACGAGGACCCTACAATGACAACCATGTTCAATAACAACCCCCTGTCCCCGCCGGACGGCGAACCGAGGAACGAGCGCGTCCGGTTCCACGAGCTGGACGCCGGTTACCCCGGCCGCCCCGTTCTCCGCCAACTCAGTGCGGGCATAACGGCTTTGACCATGACCGCGCTCGTAGGGCCGAACGGGAGCGGCAAGTCCACGTTGCTGGGGGTCCTGGCCGGCGTGATCACTGCCACATCCGGACAGCTCCGGTACGCGCAGGGCTCGCCACCGGCTTTCGTCCCGCAGCGCGGCGCCGTCGGCGACACACTCCCCCTGACGGCGCGGCAGACCGTGGAGATGGGCCGCTGGGGCGAGCGGGGACTGTGGCGGCGGCCGACCCGGCAGGACCGGGCCGTGGTCGACTCCGCCATGGAACGGCTGGGCGTCGCCGACCTCGGCGCCCGCCAGCTCGGCGAGTTGTCGGGCGGCCAGCGCCAGCGCGTCCTGATCGCCCAGGGTCTCGCCCAGCAGTCCGACCTGCTGCTCCTGGACGAGCCGACCACCGGCCTCGATCCCGAGGCACGGGAGCGGATCACGGCGCTGCTGACCGACCTGGTGGCCGACGGCACGACCGTCGTCCAGGCCACGCACGATCTCGACGCCGCCCGCTCGGCCGACGCCTGTCTGCTCCTCAGCGACGGACGGCTGGTCGGAGACGGCCCGCCCGAGCAGGTACTCACCCCTCAGGCACTGACCCGGATCTGGCAGCCGGCGTGAAGCCCGCGACCGGACGCGGGGCGCTGGGTCTGCCGGTCGCCCGCTCCGTTCCCCGGCTGCCGCGGAGACCGGGCGGCGGGAAGATGGGCTCGCACCGATGATCGGTCGACGGCGCAGGGTGTCGTGGAGCGAACCGGAAAGGTGAAGTCGCGGCCGTGAGCGCACAGCGGGCGGCGCATCCGGCGTCGGGGCGGTCGTCGAAGTGTGGAGCACCGAGCACCGTTCGCGTACCACCACTGCGCCAGGAGAGGCACCATGACCGTCGCGGTCGTCCTGTTCACCTCGGATCTGCGTCTGCACGACCATCCGCCGCTGCGCGCCGCGCTGAAGGCGGCGGACGAGGTGGTGCCGCTGTTCGTTCTCGACACCGGGGTCCACGCGGCGGGTTTCGACGCGCCCAACCGCAGGGCGTTCCTCGCCGACTGCCTCGGCGACCTCGACTCCTCGCTACGCCGCCGCGGGGGCCGGCTCGTGGTCCGCTCGGGGCCGGTCGCCCGGGAGGTCCGCGCGGTGGCCGCCGAGTGCGGGGCCGCCGAGGTGCACATGGCCGCGGGCGTCACGGCGTACGCCCAGCGCCGTGAGGAACGGCTGCGCGAGCAACTCGGCGACGACGGCGTGGCGCTGCGGGTGCACGAGGCGGTGATCACCGCCGTCGCTCCGGGAGCGGTGACGCCCTCCGGCGGCGACCACTTCGCCGTGTTCACCCCCTACTTCCGCCGCTGGTCCCAGGAGACGCTGCGGAAGCCCCTCGCCGCACCGCGCACCGTGCGCGTCCCCGACGGGGTGCGCGGCGAGGCCCTGCCCGACCGCGCGGACGTGGCCGGCACCTCGCCCGGGCTGCCCGCCGGAGGGGAGACCGCCGGACGTGACCGGTACTCGCGGTGGTCGCGTTCCGGACTGTCCCGGTACGAGGACCGGCACGACGACCTCGCGGGTGACGCCACGTCCCGGCTGTCGCCGTACCTCCACTTCGGTGCGCTCTCCCCGGTGGAGCTCGTCCACCGGGCCCGCGCGCACGGCGGGCCCGGCGCTCAGGCGTTCGTGCGCCAGGTGTGCTGGCGGGACTTCCACCACCAGGTGCTGGCCGCGCGGCCCGAGGCGTCCCGGGAGGACTACCGCACCCGCCACGACCGGTGGCGTCAGGAGGGCGACGCCGCCGATGACATCGCCGCCTGGCGCGACGGGCGGACCGGTTATCCGATCGTCGACGCGGCCATGCGCCAGCTGCGCCACGAGGGCTGGATGCACAACCGCGCGCGGCTGCTGGCAGCCGGCTTCCTGACCAAGACGCTGTACGTCGACTGGCGGATCGGCGCCCGGCATTTTCTGGACCTCCTCGTGGACGGCGATGTCGTCAACAACCAGCTCAACTGGCAGTGGGTCGCGGGCACCGGCACCGACACCCGCCCCCACCGGGTGCTCAATCCGCTCGTCCAGTCCAGGAGGTTCGACCCGGACGGCGCCTACGTGCGTCGCTGGGTGCCGGAGCTGAGGGGCCTGGACGGCAGGAGTGTGCACGAGCCCTGGCGGCTGGCGGGGACGGAACGCGCGGGACTCGACTACCCGGATCCGCTCATCGACCTCGCCGACGGGCTCGCCCGCTTCAAGCACGCCCGCGGCCGCGACTGAGGAGACACCCGGCGGCGCCGCGTCCACCGCGGCAGAGCCCACCTCGGGCGCCGCGGCGCTTCGTCGAGCACCGGCTCACCGACCGCGCCGAGGTCCGCGATCAGGAGCGCGCGCGGGGTGATACTCCGCCATGAGCCCGTGACGTGGGGCCCCTGAGGTGACGGCGGCGGCCGCGGTGCCGAACCGGACAGGAGCCGCCGCATCCGCGACAGGGCTCCCGGCGGAAGCACTGTCGTGCGGATGACCGAGAGTGAGAAGGGGTTGTGCATGCCTGGACTGCCTCCGATGGTGGCCCCACCGGCCGGACGCGTCGACGACCCTTTCACCGCGGTCGACGCGGCGAACGGCGTCGGCACCGTCCTCGCCCGGGTGCTCGACGAAAGACTGCGCCACTCCCGTGCGGTCGACCCCGTCTTCGCCCGGGAACTGGCCGGCCGCCTCGCCACGCTGGTCGAGCGGGGCGGCAAACGCCTGCGCACCGCGTTCGCCCACTGCGGCTGGCGCGCGGCGGGCGGCTCGGGTGACGCCGCGGCCGTCCTGCGCACGGGGGCCGCCCTCGAACTGCTCCAGGCGTGCGCCCTCGTGCACGACGACGTGATGGACGGATCCGTGCGGCGACGCGGCGCACCGGCCCTGCACGTCGAACTCGCTCGCAGCCACTGGGCCGCGGCCAGGTACGGCTCCGCGGAGGACTTCGGCACGTCGGCCGCCGTCCTCGCCGGTGACCTGGCCCTGGCCTGGGCGGACGACCTGCTGACCGAGACGGCGCTGGGTACGCCGCACGGCCGGCGCCTGCACGACGAGTGGCGGGCGATGCGCACCGAGATGGTCGCCGGGCAGTACCGCGACCTGCACGCCCAGGCCGCCCGGTCCTCCGATGTGGACGAGGCGCTGAGCATCGCGACGCTGAAGAGCGCGCTGTACACCGTCGCCCGGCCCCTCGCGCTGGGAGCGTCCCTGGCCGGAGCCGACGAGCACCTGCTGGACGCGCTGCGGACGGCCGGCCGGTGCGCCGGGCTGGCCTTCCAGCTCCGCGACGACCTCCTGGGCGCCTTCGGCGACCCCGCGCTGACCGGCAAACCGGCCGACGACGATCTGCGCAGCCGCAAGCTCACCTACCTCCTCGCCGTCGCCGTCCGGCTCGCCGAGGCCACCGGTGATCGCCAGGCCGCCGCGGCGCTGGCTCCGGACGCGGACCCCGGGCCCGAGAAGGCCGTACGGCACGTGCGGTCCGCGCTGCGGCGCACCGGCGCCCGGGACCTGGTGGAGGCGAAGATCGAGGAGCTGACGGACCTGAGCCTCGGGCACTTCGGGCGCACCGGCGCACACCCCGCCGTGCGGCACGAGTTCGCCGCACTGGTCGGGCGCGCGACGGGCGTGGCCCCGCACGGTGGGGAGGGGGCCGCGTGAAGCGGGTGCCGGGGCCGACCGACCATGTCGTCGTGGTGGGAGCCGGGCTGTCCGGGCTGGCCTGTGCGCTGCACCTGCTGGGCGCCGGGCGCCGGGTCACCGTCGTCGAACGGGACACCGGTCCGGGCGGCCGGTCCGGCCGGGTACGCCTGGGCGGCTACACGCTGGACACCGGCCCCACGGTGCTGACCATGCCGCACCTGGCGGACGAGGCGTTCGCCGCCGTCGGGGACAGCCTGCACCGTCGCGTGGAGCTGACGGCTCTGCACCCCGCCTACCGGGCGTGCTTCGCGGACGGTTCCGCACTCGACGTGCACACCGACGGCGAGGCGATGGAGGCGGAGGTGCGCCGCTTCGCCGGGCCGGTCCAGGCGGCCGGCTACCGCGACCTGCGGCGGTGGCTGGAGCGGCTGTACCGGGTTCAGATGCGCCGCTTCATCGACACGAACTTCGACTCGCCCCTGCAGTTGCTGCATCCGGATCTCGCCCGGCTGGCGGCGCTGGGCGGTTTCGGACGGCTGGACGGCCGCATCGGCCGCTTCCTGTCCGACGACCGCCTGCGCCGCGTCTTCTCCTTCCAGGCGCTGTACGCCGGGGTCGCCCCGGCCCGCGCACTCGCGGCCTACGCGGTGATCGCGTACATGGACACCGTGGCCGGGGTCTGGTTCCCGAAGGGCGGCATGCACGCACTCCCCCGCGCCATGGCCGACGCGGCGGCGGACGCCGGTGCCGATCTGCGCTGGGGGGCCGAGGTCAGCGCGCTGGAGCGTTCGGCGAGCCGGGTGCGGGCCGTCCGCCTGTCCTCCGGTGAGCGCGTCCCCTGCGACGCGGTGGTGCTGACGTGCGAGCTGCCGGCCGCGTACGGACTGCTGGGGCGGGCGCCGCGGCGGCCGGCCCGGCTGCGTCACTCGCCGTCCGCGGTGATCCTGCACGCGGGCACCGACCGCACCTGGCCGCACCTCGCCCACCACACCCTCTCCTTCAGCGCCGCGTGGGAGCGCACCTTCGACGAGCTGACCCGGACGGGCGAGCTGATGAGCGATCCGTCCCTCCTGATCACCCGCCCCACGGCGCACGATCCCGACCTGGCGCCCCCCGGGCGCCACCTCCACTACGTCCTCGCCCCCTGTCCCAACACCGCGGTCGGCCCCGCGGCCACCACGTGGCGAGAGCTGGGCCCCCGCTACCGCGACCGCCTGGTGAGCGAGCTGGAGCGCCGGGGCCTGGACGGGTTCGCGGACAGCGTCCAGGAGGAACTCCTGGTGACGCCGCTCGACTGGGCGAGGCAGGGCCACGCCGCCGGAAGCCCCTTCTCGGTCTCCCACACCTTCGCCCAGACCGGGCCGTTCCGTCCGCGCAACCTCGTACGGGGGGTGGACAACGTGGTGCTCGCCGGGTGCGGGACCACTCCGGGCGTCGGTGTTCCGACCGTCCTCGTCAGCGGCAAACTGGCCGCCGCCCGCGTCACCGGCGGCGTCCGTCCCCGGTCCGCTTCGGCGCGCCGCTCCCCGGCCGCGCCCGGCACCTCTCCCGTCCCGGCCCCGGCAGGTGCTGATGACCCGTCGTGAACTGGACGCCGCCGGGATCACCGATCCCGTGCTGCGCGCCGCCTACGCCCAGTGCCGTCGGCTCAACGCCCGCCACGGCAGGACCTACTTCCTCGCCACCCGCCTGCTGCCGCTCGAACGCCGCTCCGCCGTGCACGCCCTGTACGGCTTCGCCCGCTGGGCGGACGACATCGTGGACGACCTCGACCGGCCCCGTACGACGGGGGAGCGCGACCGGCTGCTGCGCCGCCTGGAGGGCGATCTGGCCGACGGGCTGCGCACCGGAACGGGCGACGAACCGGTGGTCAGGGCCGTCGTGGACACCGCCGACCGGTACGGCATCGATCATGCGCTCTTCGCCGACTTCCTGTCCTCGATGCGTGCCGATCTGACCGTCACCCACTACCCGACGTTCGCCGATCTGCAGGGGTACGTGCACGGTTCGGCGGCGGTCATCGGCCTGCAGATGCTGCCGGTCCTCGGCACGGTCACGCCCCGGGAAGAGGCGGCACCGCACGCGGCGGCGCTCGGTGTGGCGTTCCAGCTCACCAACTTCCTGCGCGACGTGGGCGAGGACCTCGACCGGGGCCGCGTCTACCTGCCCGGTGATCTGCTGGCCGCGCACGGTGTGGACCGGTCCCTGCTGGAGTGGAGCAGGCGTACCGGGCGCCGCGACCGCCGCATCCGGGCCGCTCTCATGGCGGCGGAGGCCATGACGCGACGCGTGTACCGGACGGCGGAGCCGGGCATCGCCATGCTCGATCCGCGGGTGCGTCCCTGCATCCGTGCCGCGTTCACCCTCTACGGCGGGATTCTCGACGCGATCGCCGAGCAGGACTACTCCGTGCTGCATCGTCGTGCGGTGGTGTCGCGTCGGCGTCGTGCGGCGACCGCCGCGGCCGGGGTGCTGCGCGTGGCCGCTGCCCGGTGGCGTCCTCGCGCCCCGCGGCGAGCAGTCCCGGCGGGCGGTCCGGCAGTCGAGTGGAAGGGGCCGGTGCGGTGAGTGGTGGAAGGGGCGGCAAGCGCTGGTCGCCGCCGTTGCGGCGGCGGGGGCCCGGTCCGGACTGGGCGGCGCAGACCCCGACCTGGCGCCAGGCGCGGCCCGCGCTGATCGCCGACGCGCTCGAGCGGGCGTCCGCCCGTCCGTCCGGCAACTGGTTCGTGGTCGGCGCCTCCCGCACCGTGCGCGCGGGCGATCGCCCCTACGGCCGGACGGTCGGTGGGGTGGAGGTGGTGCTGTGGCGCTCGCCGGACGGCGGGCTTCATGCCGGTCCGGGCATCTGCCCGCACCTGGGCGCTCCGCTGCGCGACAGCCGGGTGGTGTGCGGCACGCTGGTCTGCCACTGGCACGGGCTCGCCCTGGACGGTTCCGCGTCCGCCGGGTGGCAGCCGTTCCCCGTGCACGACGACGGCGTACTCGTCTGGGTGCGGCTGGACGGGGTGGGTGGCGAGGAGCCCACCGAGCGGCCCGTCGTGCCCGCCCGGCCCATGACGGGCCGTGGGGTGGACGCGGTGTTCACGGCGGTGGGGCGGTGCGAACCGCAGGACGTGGTGGCCAACCGGCTCGATCCGTGGCACGGCTCGTGGTTCCACCCGTACTCGTTCGTCGACCTGTCGGTGGTGCGGGAGCCTGAGGGCGGCGAGGACGACGTCTTCGTCGTCGACGTCTCCTTCCGGGTGGCGGGGCGGCTCGTGGTTCCGGTACGGGCCGAGTTCACGGCGCCGGAACCGCGCACGGTCGTCATGCGCATCACCGACGGCGAGGGCGCCACGTCCGTGGTGGAGACGCACGCGACGCCGCTGACCGGGCGGGATCACGCGCGTCCGCGCACCGCCGTGGTCGAGGCGGTCGTCGCCGTGTCGGACCGGCCGGGCTTCGCCCTGGCGCGGGCCGCCGCCCCGGTGCTGCGCCCGCTGATGCGCCGTACGGCCGGCCGCCTGTGGCGCGACGACCTGGCCTATGCCGAACGGCGCTGGGCGCTGCGCAGCACCGGCCGGTTCCCCGGCTGAGGCCGGGGCTGCGGGGCGCCGGTCAGGGAGCCGGGCGGCGCCCCGCGAGGGCTCCGAGCGCCCGGAGCACCGGTGAACGGCCCGTCCGGGGGACCGTCCACAGGGTCTGGCCGCGCACTCCGCGGTCGGCGAGCAGGGCGTTCGCGGCCAGGAAGCCGGTGGTGGCGGCCCGTTCCATGAGGGCGACGGGCAGGTCGCAGCGGATTCCGTCACCGGCCAGGGTCAGCCATGGGTGGGGGGTGCGCACGGTGGGGCGTCGGCGGTGGGAGCCGACCTCGAAGAGCGGGCAGTCCGCGCGCCACTCGTGCCGGGCGTCGACGACGCGGGCCCCGCGCGTCTCCGGGTACACCTGGTGCAGCCGGTCGACGAGCTTGTCCTGCACCTCCTTGGGTTCGGCCGCCGGGTCCACTGCGTAGGCGTGCAGTTCCACGACCGATCCCTCGGTCCGGGCGGCCCAGCGGGCGGCCTCGCCCTCGTACCGTTCCAGGACGCTGATGTTGTCGAGCCCGCCGTAGCCGCTCGTGCCGAGGAATCCGGGCCGGTCGGCGCGGACCGGGCGGTCGAGCCAGAGCCGGGAGACGAGGAACGGCGGCGCGGTGCGCAGGGCGGCGATGTCCTCGCGCCAGGCGGAGGTGCCCAGGCCGGGCGACGCGGCGACGGCCTGCCGCAGTCCCGCGGTGTCGAGGGCCAGCACCACGGCCTGGTGGCGGTCGCTGCCGGTGCCGGTGCTCACGTCCGCTCCCCCGCCCTCGCGGGGAAGGATCGCGTGCACGGGGGTACCGGTGCGCACCTGCGCCCCGAGGCTCCGGAGGTAGTCGCCGAGCGGGTCCCACAGTGCCTGGGGGAAGGGTTCGTCCGGTACGTCGAAGAGCAGGCCCTCGGCCGATCCCAGGAAGTAGATGTGGAACATCAGCAGGAGTTCCGCGGCGGACAGTCGGCGCGGATCGGCGAAGAAGCTGCGGGAGAACACCTCGAAGGCCAGGTGGTGCGCGGCCTCGGGGAAGCGCACGCCTGCCAGGAAGTCGGTGGCGGTGACGGTGTCGAAGCGTTCGTAGACCTCGGGCACGCGCACGTCGAGGAGCGGCAGTGCGGCCCGGGCGTCCAGGGCGGCGAGGTCCCGCCATCCGAAGGTGGGGCTGAGGACGACGAAGCCGAGGGCGCTGAGGGGCGGGGTCCGCGGGACGCGGGCGAAGCTGTCGGTCAGGCCGCCGCTGTGCCGCAGCGGGTAGTCGGGCAGCGCGCCGAGGCGTTCCAGGCCGGGGTCGGTGCGGCGGAGCAGGCCGCGGAGGTTGTAGTACTGGCGGAAGAAGGCGTGGAACCCGCGGGTCATGGTCACGGGGGTGCCGTCCGTCAGGGTGGTGCGCCGGCCGGAGAGCCGGCCGCCGAGCGAGTCCTCCTTCTCGTAGAGAGTGACGCGGGCGCCGCGTTCGGCCAGCAGGGTGGCCGCGGCCAGACCGGCGATGCCGCCGCCGATCACCGCGACGGACGGCTCGTCCCCGCGTCGGAAGCGTTCCGCGCCGGGTGCGGGGAAGAGGATCTCGGCCTTGCGGTCGCGGCCCCGTCGGGCGGCGGTGGGGCGGCGGGCGGTCAACGGACGTGCTCCCTCGTGGTGGTCGGGTCGCCGTTGCGGGCGAGGAAGGTGTGCACGATGCCCGTCTGCCATCCGGCGACGGGGGCGACGCGCACCGAGGTCAGGCCCGCCCGGGTCATGCGGGCGGCGAATTCGGGGGCGGTGTCGAAGGCGAGGACGCTGTGCCGCAGATGACGGTAGAGGGCGCGGTCGCCGGTGAGCGTGCCCGCGGGGACGACGAACCCGCGGCACACCGCCGACCACAGGGCCCGGTGCACGCGTGAGCCGCTGAGGCTGTACTCGTGGGTGGCGAAGCGTCCGCCCGGCCGCAGGAGTCCGCGGACCCCGGCCAGGACCGCGTCCGGGTCGGTGACGTTGCGGAACAGGTAGGCGGCGAAGACCGCGTCGAAGGGGCCCTCGTGGGACGCGGCGAGTTCCTCGGCGGTCAGGTGGAGGAAGCGCACGCGTGCGGGCCAGGGTTTGGCCAGTGCTCGGCGCAGCATGCCCGCGGAGGCGTCCACGGCCGTGATCCGGGCCCTCGGCGCGGCCCTGAGCAGGGCCGCGGTGGAGGCGCCGGTGCCGCACCCGAGGTCGAGCAGGTGCAGTCCGGCTCCGTCGTCCGGGAGCGCGAGGCGTCGGGCCGAGCGCAGGAGGTCGGTGCGGTAGCCGGGGTTGAGGGCCGTGAGGTGGTCGTAGGTGTGGGCGGCGTGGTCGAAGGCGCGGGCCAGGTCGTGGTCGCGCAGGAGTGTCATCGGTTGCTTCCTCCGGTTCGGGCGGCGGGCCGGGAACGGCGGGGCAGGAACGGCACTTCGGCCGCGGTGCGCAGCATCGGCCGGACGGGGGTGCGCAGTCCGATGCCCCACTCCTCCCGCAGCGAGGTCGTGCCGTCGAGGAACCGCAGCAGGCGCTCGGCCGGGACGTCGCGGAAGAGGCCGGTGAAGAAGTCCGGGCCGTCGATCCGTCCGGTGTCCAGGGCGCGCAGCAGGATGGCGTCCATGGCCAGCGCCCGTCGCCCGTACGGTGCCGGGATGCCGCCGTGCCCGTCCCGCAGGGCGGCGGCGATGGCCCTGGCGTGCCGTTGCACCGCGGCGAAGGTGTATCCGGTGGCGGGACGGGTGGCACCGCCCGCGGTCCCGATGCGGAACACGGCGGACCCGGCACGCCGTGGAAAGCGGGCGTCGGTCATGGGGATGACCCCTTGCTCCGTCCGTTCCACGGTGAGTTCGCCGAGTCCGAGGACGTCGCGGCAGTAGCGCCCGAGTGCCGCCTCGTACGCCTCGGTGGTCAGCACGTCGCGGGAGAACTCGGTGTACTCCACGAGCGCCCGGTCCGGCGTCAGCGGCAGGACGTAGCCGAAGGCGAGCCCCTGGGCGGGCTGCGGGACCCGGAAGTCCATCAGATCCGCGACCGTGGGGTCGAACCGGTCGGTGGCGGTGCGCACGAACCAGCCGCGGAAGTGCTGGAGCAGCCGGGTACGGGCCGGTGGCAGTCCGGGCAGTGGCCGCGAGTCGAAGACTTTCCGGGCGTGCAGCGTCAGGGACCGGCCTCCCGGCAGCGCGCACCGGACCGCGGCGCCTCCTGGCACGTCGCACACCGATTCCACCGTCGCGCGCAGGAGTCGCGCGCCGTCCGCACGCGCCAGGCGGCCGTGGACCATCCGCTCGAAGTCGGTCGAGCGCACCATGCGATAGGTGAAGGGGGCCGGTCCGACGGTGAGCGGGCGGCCGTCGGCGCCGTGCACGCGCAGTACGGACCAGGAGGCGCTGACCGCCTCCTCCAGGCCGTCGGTGCCCGCCGCCCAGTAGCACCAGGTGCGCTCCGCGGGGCGGAGCGGACCGTCCGGCGGTTCGACGAGGGTCACGGTGGCGGCCGGGTTCTCCGTCAGCCGGTGCGCGAGGCTGAGACCGGCGGCGCCGCCCCCGACGACGAGCACGTCGGAGGTCTCGGCGCGGTCGGGTGTCACAGGGCTCACCGCTTCGGTGGCATCGCCCACCGGGTCATGTCCACCCGTCACTTCGCCACCTCTCCCCTGAGTCCGTGCTCTCATCCACTCGTCGTGTGTTCGTGACCGAGGCCGTCCCCGGATGCGGCCGGGTGGCGTTCACCCCCCGGCCTCACCTGTCCGGCCCCAGGTCGGCCACGACCTCCCGCGCGGCGCGGGTACCGGAGGCCAGGGCGCCCTGTACGGAGCCGGTCGCCCGGTGGTCCCCGCAGACGTACCGGCCGGGGCCGAGGCGTGTGGTGCGGCTGAGCGGCCAGGGCGGGCGCATCGCCGGCAGCGCGCCCTCGACCGTGTGGGCGGCGACCTGCCGCCAGTCGCTCGCGTCGGTGCCGTACAGCTCGGCCAGGCGCCCGAGCAGCGCCCGTTCCCCGCCGGGCGGGTCCGTGCCGAGTACGGAGGTGGAGACCAGTGCGGTGCCGGGCGGCGCGTAGGTGGGGGCGACCTCGCTGAGGACGCAGGTGTTGAGGATCGCTCCGGTGCTGTCCACCATCAGGGTCGGTTCGGTCATCGGCCGTCTGTCGGTGGCGTGGTAGTAGGTGGTGACGGTGCGGGTGTCCGGCACGGTCAGGTCCGGCAGCAGGCGGGCGGCGGTCGCCGGGTCCGTCGCCACCACGACGCTCGGGGACGGCACCTCGGTCCCGTCCCCGAGCAGCACCCCGGCGTCGGTGATCTCCGCGACGGGCGTACCGAGGCGCAGGACGCCGTCGGGCAGGCCGGCGGCGAGCTGGGCGGGTACGGCGCCGATCCCCTCCGCCGGCAGGCACAGCGATCCTCGGACCATGCTCCGCCAGACCAGGTGGAAGAACCGGGCGGAGGTCTCCAGCCGGTCCTCCAGGAAGACGCCGGACAGGAACGGCCGCAGGATGTCGGCGATCACGGCGTCCGAGACCCCGGCCCGGGTGAGGGCCTCGGAGGTGGAGCCGTCGGGGCGCCGCCTGGCGGCGGAAGCGGGCAGCAGGGCGTCCCGTGCGGTGAGAGCGGCCAGCGCGGTCAGATCACGGGCGGACAGGACCCGTCCCGGCAGCAGTGTCCCTGCCGCCCGGGGCTCCCTGGTCGGATCGGCGAGGCGGACCGGCCCGGCCGCGGTGTGCGCGATCACGCCGGCGGTGAACGGCCGCAGCCGCAGGCTCTTCAGCTCAAGGCGCCGCTTCACCTGCGGGTACGAGGTGTTGAACACCTGGAATCCGCGGTCCAGGAGGAAGCCGTCCCGCCGGTCCGTACGCATCCTGCCGCCCACGCCGTCGGAGGCCTCCAGCAGGGCCACCCGCCGTCCGGCGCGGCACAGGTCCAGGGCGCACGCCAGACCGGCCAGGCCCGCACCGACGACGACCGTGTCCGGTGCCCGGTGATGTTCGTCGCTCATACGTCTCCTCGGTCATCGCCGTGTCGGTGGCGCCCGGGGCCGAAGGCCGTCCGCTCGGCCTCTCCGCCTCCCGCGGCCACCGGTTCAGCGGACCACGTCCCGCGGCCGATGCCGGGGCGCCACGACCAAGCTCCGTCGGAGACAACACGTCACGGAGACAACACGTCACGGGATGAGCGGCTCACCGGGACAGCGGCTCACGGGGGGCGTCGGCTCATGGCGCCATCGGCGGCTCCAGCGCCGCGACCGCCTCGGCGAGCCCCGACGGACGCGCCAGGCCGGGCACCGTCCGTCCCGCCCAGCCGGGGCCCAGGGTCAGGAGGACGGGCCTGCGACGGGCGCCGCGCACCCCCCACTCCATCGCGGCCACGTGCTGGGCCAGCGGCCGGCTGGCGGTGGTGCGGGACTGCGCCCACAGTGCCACCGCGGCCGGTCCGGTCCTGCGCACCGCCGCGACGAGCGACTCGACGGGCAGCGCGCCGCCGAACATCCGCACCGGGACACCTCGTTCCGTCAGTGCCGCGGCCAGGGCCTCCAACGGAAGAGTGTGGTTCTCCTCCGGCACACAGGCGAGCACCGTGGTGGCGCCGGGACGGGCCGCGACGGTGCGGGGCGCGGCACGCCGCAGCGCCCCGGACACGTGCCAGGACAGGAAGTGCTCGACCTCGACGTATCTCTCGCCCGACGTCTCCCACTTGCGGCCGACGGCCTGGAGCGTCGGCACGATCACCTCGGTCCAGGCGGCGACCAGTCCGTGGTCGGCAATCGCGGTGAGCAGCAGTTCGTCCAGGACGGCGGCGTCGAGCCGCAGGGCGGCCCTGGCGATCCCCCTGCACTCCTGACGTACGTCGCCGAGTCGCAGGCCGCTCCCCGCGCGGCTTCGGCGCGGGGTCGGCGCGGGCGGCGGCCCGGCAGCGCCGCGGGAGTCGGTCGCCGCCGGGGGTTTGCCGCTGCGGGCCAGCCGGGCCGCCTCGGCCGGTGGCAGCCCGGTCGCCGTCAGCGCGCACATCCGCTCCAGTCTCGCCACGTCCGCAGCCGTCCAGCGCCGGTGCCGGCCGTCCGTGTGGGCGTCCGGCCCGAGTCCGTACCGGCGGTCCCACGTGCGGACCGTGGTGGGCGCCACCCCCAGCCGCCGCGCCACCTCGCCGGTGGTCAGCCCACCGCCGGGCGGACCGCCCAGGCCTGCCCGGCCCTCGCCGTGTTCCGTGTCTGCGCTCACCCCCGCACTGTACGACGCACAAACGACGCAAGTTGTCCGCGTCGTTCGGGCTTCCAACACTGGACCCAGGCGCACGGCAGGAGGAACGGCCATGAGCACGTACACACGCCCGGTCACCACCATGGTCCCGCCCGTGGAGGAGACGCGGTACGAGGAGGAACTGGCTCGTGGCCTCGTCGGCGCCGACGAGGAGGCGTTCGCGGCCATCTACCGGCGCTGGGGCTCACTCGTGCACACCATGGCGACCCGGTCCCTGGGTGACACCCACGAGGCCGAGGACGTGACCCAGCAGGTCTTCGTCGGCGCCTGGCGCGGTCGGCACGGCTTCCGGCCCGAGCGGGGCGCGCTCGGCGCCTGGCTCGTCGGGATCACGCGCCGCAAGATCGTGGACGCGCTGGCGGCCCGGACACGTCGCCTGTCCCTGGTCGAGTCGGCCGCGCGGGACGCCGTGCCCGCCCGGCTCGTCCAGCAGGCACCGGACGAGGTGCTCGACCGTGTGCTGCTCGTCGAGGCCCTGGCCCGGTTGCCGCAGGCTCAGCGTGAGGTGCTGTGCATGGCCTTCTACGAGGATCTGACGCAGGTCCAGATCGCGGAGCGCACCGGCGTCCCCCTGGGCACGGTCAAGAGTCACGCCCGACGTGGCCTGCATCGGTTGCGCACGGCCGTCGACCGGGGCGACACGCTCGACACGGGCGTCTGACCGGGCCGCACACAGACGACCGAGCCCGAGACGCAGGAGGGCGCAGTGGGCCATGTGGACCCGTCGCATCTGGTGGAACTGGCGCTCGGTCACGCGAGCGGTGACGCCGACGTCGGCGCTCTGCGGCACGTCGCGTCGTGCCCGCGCTGCCGCGGGGAGCTGGCTCGTCTGACCCGTGTGGTGAGCGCTTCGCGCGGCGCGCGGGTGTCGGACCTGCCCGTGGCTCCGCCCGAGCGCGTGTGGCGGCGCATCGTTCACGAGGTGCTCAAGGAGGGCGACGGACCGCTGCTCCCCCGGGAAGGTTCCACTCGCCGCTCCGTCGACGGGAGGGGTCTCGGCGGGGCGCGCGGAGCGCTCCTCATGCTCGCTCCGGCAGCCGCGTTCGTGCTGGTCCGGTGGTTGCGGACGAGGGCCGGTCGCGGGCCCGCGCGACCGCCGTGCGAAGACCGTCGAGCGTCATTCCTCGGCCGGGCGCGGGGCCCGGGGAAGGCGTAGCTCGAAGCACGCTCCGAGGGTTCGGGGAGTGAGGGTGAGGGTGCCCCCGTGGCGGTGGGCCAGGTCGCGGGCGATGGCGAGGCCGAGGCCGGTGCCGCCGTGGTCGCGGGAGCGGGCGTCGTCGAGTCGGACGAAGCGTTCGAAGATGCGCTCGGCGTCCTCGGGGGGCACGCCCGGTCCGTCGTCGTGCACCGTGAGGACGATCCAGGCGTCCTGGTTCCGCAGGGTGATCTGAATGCGGTGTGCGGCGTGGCGGGCGGCGTTGTCGACGAGGTTGCGCAGCAGCCGCTCGTAGTCGTCGGGGTTTCCGCGGGCGTGTGCGGGGGCCGCGCTGTCGCAGGTGAGGGTCAATGGCCGGTCGGCGAGGGGGTGTTGGTCGGCCAGTCGGGGGGCGAGGGCGGTCAGGTCGACGGTCTCGGGGGCGGTGGTGGGGGCGCGGGTGTCGAGGCGCGCGAGGAGCAGCAGGTCCTCGGCGAGGGCGTGCAGGCGGCGGGTCTGTCGTGCGGCGGTGGTGGCCGCGGCGGGCCAGTCGGTGCGTTCCGGGTAGGCCAGCGCGACTTCCAGGCTGGCCAGCAGGGTGGTGAGGGGGCTGCGCAGTTCGTGGGCGGCGTCCGCGACGAAGCGGCGTTGCTGGGCTGCGGCGTTGTCGAGGCGTTGGAGGGTGGTGTTGATGGTGGTGGCCAGCGAGGTGATCTCGTGCCCCGTGGCGGGGACGGTCACGCGTTCGCGGGGGTCGCTCGGCGTGACCGAGGCGGTGAGGCGGCGGATGGCCTCGACCGGCCGCAGCGCTCTTCGGACGGCGAAGTAGGCGACGGCTGCGGTCAGTACGAGGCTGACGAGTCCGGCCGGCAGCAGCGGGCGGACGGTGGCCTCGGTGATCGCCTCGGCCGTGCGCGGGAGCACCACCACGTAGACCCGCAGCTCGGAGTCGGCGGCGACGCCCAGGGCGGCGGCTTCGTCGGCGCTCAGGTCGCGGGCGCTGATGTCGGCGGACATGACCGGGTAGGTCCCGCCGGTCGGGCCGACTCCGTGCCCGGCGTTGCCGTCGCGGCGCTCCGGTATGCGCAGGGGGCGGATCGTCAGGAGCGCGGGGTCATCGGCCTTCGTCGGGGCGGGGAGTACGTGGCGGGTGCCGGGGTCGTAGGCGTCCATGCCTCCGCCGTAGGCGACGGCGGAGCGCCGGCCGCTCGCGACGACCTCGTACGGCACGGTGTTCCTGCGCACCGGGACCACGCCCTCGTTCAGCTGGTCGACGAGTGTCCAGAGCTGTTCCTGTGCCTGGTTCTCGGCGATCCTCGTGGCCTCGCGGCCGACGTCGCGGTGCACCCACCAGCCGACGGCGGCCAGGACGACGGCGGCGGCCGCGGCGGCGGCGAGGGCCGCTCGGGCTCGTACCGAACGCGGCCACCAGCGGCGCCGCGGCTCAGTCGCGGTCACGGTCGTCCACCAGCCGGTAGCCGATGCCCCGTACGGTCTGCAGGGACTGCCGGTGGAACGCGGCGTCCACCTTCTTGCGCAGAGCGCTGACGCGCGCCTCCACGAGGTTGGGATCCAAGGCCTCGTCGGGCCAGGCGTGATAGAGCAGGTCCGATTTGGAGACCGCCTGGCCCGCCCGGCGGGCCAGCAGTTCCAGCACGGCGAACTCCCTGGGGGTCAGCTCCACCCGCCTCCCGGCCCGGCGGCAGACGCGGCCCGCGACATCCAGTGAGAGGTCTCCCACGGCGAGGACGGGCGGGGCGACCGTGGCGGCCCGTCTGACCAGGGCCCGCAGCCGTGCGACGAGCACCGTGTAGGAGAAGGGTTTGACCAGGTAGTCGTCGGCGCCCGTGTCCAGTGCCTCCGCCTGGTCCCAGTCCCCGTCCTTGGCGGTGAGGATCAGGATGGGGGTCGCGTTGCCCTCCCGGCGCAGTTGGGCGCAGACCTTGTAGCCGTTGAGTCCGGGCAGCATCAAGTCCAGTACGACGAGGGCGTATTCGCCGGTCCGGGCCAGCCACAGTCCCTGCCGGCCGTCATGGGCGAGGTCGACGCTGTAGCCCTCGGCGGTCAGACCGGTGTGCAGGGTGTGGGCGAGGTCCACCTCGTCTTCGACCACCAGGATGCGCATGTGGTGCAGCCTCGCACACGGCCGGCCCGCCTTCCTGATCGCCCGGTCAGGTTGGATCAGCGGCCGGTCAACGAGGTCCGGGCACGCTGGCGGGGTTTCGTCGCCCTCGCTGAAAGGCCCTGTCGTCGATGTCCCTTGATGAACGCGCCCCCGCCTCGTCCCGGACGGTTTCCCCTCCCGTACCCGTCCACCGGTCATCACCCGGCCCGGCCAAGGCCGTTGTCGTCGTCGCGCCGTCGCTGCTGACCATCGCTCTGGGTCTCTGGGGGATCCGCAGGCAGAACACGCTGTGGGGGGACGAGGCCGTCACATACCAGCTCGCGCAGCGCGATCTTTCGCGGATATGGCACACCGCCCAGCACGTCGATCTGGTCCACGCCCTGTACTACGCCGTGATGCACGAGGTCTTCGGTCTCTTCGGCGCAGGGCTGCTGACGTTGCGGCTGCCGTCCGTGCTGGCGATGTCCGTGGCGGCGAGCGGGGTCGGGCTTCTGGCACTGCGCCTGGTGGGTCCCCGCGCCGGGCTGCTGGCCGGGCTGGTGTTCGCGGTCCTGCCCCAGGTGCAGAAGTACGCGCAGGAGGGCCGCTCGTACGCCATGGTCTGTGCCCTGGTCGCCTGGGCCACCTATGCGCTCGTGGTCGGCGTCCCGCATCGCGCCCGGTGGCGGTGGGCGGTCTACGCCGCCACCATGCTGCTGGCCTGTCTGCTCCACGAGTTCGCGGTCCTCGCCCTGGTCGCCCACGGCGTCACCCTGGTCGTCTCCCGCGTGCCGCGACCGGTGCTGAGGGCGTGGGGCGTGGCTGCCGCGTGCGTGGTGGCCGGGCTGATGCCCCTGGCGATCCGCAGTGCGGGGCAGTCGGAGCAGGTGTCCTGGATCGGCGGACCGGTGCGGCTCGGCTATTTCCTGGTGGTGGCGGTCGTGGGCGTGGTGTGTGCCCGAGCGCCCCTGGGAGGCAGGGGGCCCGTACGGCTCTCCGTGGTGGCCGTGCCGATCCTCGTGCTTCCCGGCCTCCTGCTGCTGATCGCCTCTTTGGTCAAGCCCCTTTTCGTCGACCGGTACGTGGTGTTCGGCAATATCGGATTCGCCCTGCTCCTGGGCGCCTTGATGGATTGCCTCCACCGGTCGCGGTGGTCCTCCCGCTGGGTGTGGATCGCGGCGGTCGCCGTACTGGCCGGGCTCGTCCCGTCTAGCCTGTCGCTGCGGACGCCGCAGAGCCGGAGCGACGACGCCACCGCCATCGGCGCCGCCGTACGCGAGGAGAGCCGTCCCGGCGACGGTCTGCTCTATCTCTCCGGCCGGCACCGGGTCCTGACCGCGGCCGACCCCGAGGACACCCGTCTTCTGACGGATCTGGCCCTGGCACGGGACCCCGTCTCGTCGAACACACTGGCAGGGGTCGAGCTTCCCGCCCGCCGGATCGCCGCACGCATGCTGGAGTTCGACCGGATCGTGGCGGTCCGCGCGGCGGGGGCGCACTCGCCGACCGACCCGCGGGAGGCAGCGAAGACCAACACCCTGCGGCGCCACTTCCGCGAGCACGGAACGACGCGTGTCCACGGGGCACGCGTCACCGTCTACGTCCGGGACCACGGTCCGTCCGCGAAGGCCGGTCCCCGGTCCGGCGGCTCGAAGCGACGAGCCGCCGGTGAGGCGGGGTTCACCCGTTGCAGCAGGCCTGCCGTGCCTCTTCGACGTACTGGTGCCCGTGCCACCAGAACGTGTCGTTGGCCGGGTGGTCGGGGACGGGGGGCAGCACGGTGCTGCTCCCCTCCGTCTTCCGGGTCCCGGTCGCCGGGGGTTCGGTGAAGGGCCGCAGCAGGGAGTCGACGGTGTGGGCGATGCCGGACACCAGCACCTGCCCGACGTTCGCGGCGTCCTTGATGTCGGTGAGGGGGTCTCCGTCGACGACGGCGAGGTCGGCGTACATGCCGGGTGCGATCCGGCCGAGGTCCTCGTGCAGGGTGTCGCCCGCCAGGCTCGTCGCGGTCGTCAGCGCCTCGTAGGGGGTGAATCCGTAGGTGACCATGGCCCGCAGGTTCATGTGCAGGCTCACCGCCGCGTGGTCGATCGGGGCGTCCGTGCCCGCGACGATCCGGCCTCCTCGGCGGTAGATGTCGAGGGCCTGGCGGACCTGCGCCCGGAGGTTCGCACGCCGCGCGGTCTGGTCGGTCCGGCTCGCCGCGTCGGCGCTCTCCCTCAGGGCGGCCGTCCGCCACGGCGGATTGAGGGTCCGCACCCGGCGGTCCTCGACAAGGGACCTGTCCTCCCGGTACAGGGTGGTCGAGCCGAAGAGGGTCGGTGTGCGGGCCATGTCCGACGCCACGAACAGGTCGGTGACGTCGGAACAGCCCGTCCCGAGCGGTGTCACGGTGCGCGAGTAGCCGAACCGGTTCGTCGCGCCCGTGTGCTCCATGCCGTCCCCGCCGAACGCCATGGCCGGGTAGTGGTAGTGCGAGGTGGCGGGGATTCCGACGCGGTGCGCGAAGGCGACGACGCGCTTGTGCCACACGACCGGCAGCCGGACGTAGCACTTCATGAGGTCGTACTCCAGGCCTTCGGCGCGCTCCAGTTCCAGCTTCAGCTGGGCGTCGGTGAACGTGGGGCGCATGAAGTTGTAGTAGATGCGCGGCCCGTCGACCGCCTCGCCCGTCGCGAAGTACCTGGGCGCGATCCGGGCGCCGGACCGGGTGGCCTCGCGCTCCTCGGCCATGTGGTAGGCGGGGCTCCCCGGCGACCTCGTCGTGGTCACGCCCAGGGAGAGCCAGAGCCGTCCCTGCCGGTCGCCGTAGGCGTAGCCCTGCATCTCCCGGTGGTGGTGCATGTCGATGAGTCCGGGCATCACCAGCCGGTCGCGCGCGTCGATGAGCCTGCCCGCCCGGCCCTCGGCGTGCGGCTCCACGGCCCTGATCCGGTGCCCTTCGACGACGATGTCGACGTCGCGCCGGACCTCCCGGCGCAGGCCGTCCCACATCCGGCCCGCGTGCACCACGGTGCGCGCCGGCGGCCGGACGGCGGTCCAGGTGAGCGGCACGGCGACCGTGCGCGGACGGCCACCGTCCGCCGGTACGAGGCGGAGCCTGCCGTTGTTGAGGTACAGGAGGTGCTTCGAGTCGCCGCTCCAGGACGGCGCGTCGGTCACTTCGCGGGTGATCTGCCGGGGTTCGCCGACCGGTGTTCCGTCCGTCGCGACGTCCACGGTGTACAGGACGCTGGCGACCGCGAACGCCATGCGCCTGCCGTCGGGGGACCAGACCGGTCCGTCGTCCCCCCGGGTCTGGATCGAGCGGCCCGCCACGGCCTCGACGTATCTGCCCCGCCCGGTGGTCCGGTCGACGAGCAGGATCTGGCTCAGCCCCTCCCGGAACCTGGCCGAGAACGGTTTCACGGCCGCCAGGGCGATGGTCTCGCCGTCGGGCGACCAGGTGGGTCTGCCGGGCTCGAACGTCGCGGTGAAGACCCGGCGCACGTCGCCGCTCGCCACGTCCGCGGTCCACAGCGCGCCGTCCTGGTCCAGGAAGGCGATCTCCTTGCCGCTGGGCGACCACGCGGCCGACACCGCCGCCCTGGTGCCGAGGTCGGTCAACTGCCGGTCCCGGCCGGTGCCGAGGTCCCTGATCCAGAGGTCGAGCGTCCCGCCGCGGTCCGTCGAGTACGCCAGCCGCTTCCCGTCGGGCGACCAGGCGGGATCGCACTTCCACCAGTGGTCGCGGGTCAACGGCCGAGGCGCGTGGCCGATCCGCATGACGTAGATGTCGTTGAGCGCGCGGAAGGCGATGTGCTCTCCGTCGGGGGACAGCACCGGGCTCCCGATTCCCCGCACGGGCCGCGGAGCGGTGCTCTCGAAGTCGGACCGGCGCCGGGTGTACCTCGGCCTGCGGGTGGTGACCGCGGCGGAGAAGCCGATGGTCCGGGTGGCCGAGCCGTGCAGCGACCGTACGTGGATCCGGCCGTCCGCGGTGTAGACGAAGCGTTCGCCGTCGAGCCAGGACACCCGGAACGGGAAGGTCTCCTGGTCGTCCACCAGGGGCGTGTCACCGGTCATCAGGCGGCAGCGCCCGTCGTGGGTGAGGTGGTGGACCAGGCCGGTGCCGTCCGGGGTCCATTCCGGCTGGTGGATCACCTGGCCCGCGGGCACCGTGACGTGCGTGCCGCGCCGGCCGGTGGTGCGGTCCACGACGTCGATCCGGGTGTTGTCCACCACGAAGGCGACCCGTTCGCCGTCCGGCGACCAGGACGGCTCGTACTCCTCACCGGGACCGTCGGCGAGTACGCCGACCCGTCCGCTGCCGACGTCGTAGGTCTGGATCGCGTAACTGCCCGACGCGTCGCCGGAGAAGACGATCGTGCGCCCGTCCGGCGACCAGCGGGGCTCCCGGTGGTCGAAGGGGCCCTCCGTCAACCGCCGCAGTCCGCTGCCATCGGGCCGTACGGTCCAGAGGTTGAAGACCCCGTCACGGTAGGACTGGAAGACCAGCCGGCCGCTGTCCGGGGACCAGTCGGGCTGGGCGATGTCGAACAGGTCGCTGGTCAGCCGCCGCGCCTGCCCGCCGGACGCCGGCATCACCCACAGGACCCCCAGCAGGTCGAGGGCGATCCACCGGCCGTCGGGCGAGACCCGTGCCGCGAACGTGGTGCCCGCGCTCAGCCGCAGGGTGTCCGTGCCGTCGGCGCGGTGGTCGGCCGCGACGGCACCCGGCCCGGCCAACGACGTCGCCGTCACCGCGGCGCCGGCGGCGGCCAGGAACCCGCGGCGGGACACCGGTGACGTCCTCGCCCGTCGGCCGCCCTCGGCCGCGTCCGGTGAGCCGGTGCGATCCGCTTCGTTCACAGCACGTCCCTTCAGCCCGGCCGTGAGGTCGAGTCGTTGACAAGTGCGGCACCCTGCCAAATTCTGGCATGGACACATCCAGTGCATCCAGTACATCCAGCATCACGCACCTCGCCCCGGGCACTTCGCGACACGCAGCACGCACCTCCGCTCACCGTCACACCGGCTGCAACGGAAGGACGCGGCACGGCGCAGAAGATCGAGATCCGTCCGCTGGACACGAAGGAGACCACCGGCGACAGCAACAGTCAGGGCGCCTGACGCAAGGGACGTGGTCCGGCGCCGTCGTGGCGCCAGACCATGCTCCGTCCGGCCTCCGCCGCGGTCTGCGGCTCGTCCGGTTCGACGCGCAGCAGCCGGTACCCGATCCGGGGCGGGATCCCGGCGCTTCGGACGTTGGCCTGGTCGCAGTGGATCTCCATGGCCTTGACGCCGGGGAGCCGGAGGCCCTCCTCGGTCAGCGCCGCCGCTGCCCGGGTGGCCAGTCCGCGGCCCGCGGCCGGGGAACAGACCCAGTAGCCGATCTCCAGGACGCCGTCCTCGCCGTTCGGGAACATCGCGCCCCCGCCGAGCACTTTGTCGGAACGGTCCGGCGGGGTCAGCACGTAGACGAACGCCCGGTCGGCGTCCCAGTCCGCGTCCTGCTCGGCGCGGAAGCCCGCGGTCTCCTCCCGGGTGGGCGGATGCTGGGCCCAGCGAAGCCACTCACCCAGGTGCTCGACATCGGCGGCGACCGCGTCGATGAACGCTTCGTCGGAGACCAGGGAGCGCCGTCGCAGGACGGAACCGTCCGGCAGTTCGATGTTCTCGCGCGGAAGCCTGGAAACAGATCCCTCTGTCATGGCTGCATCCTGGCCTACCCGAACGGCCACTTGAAGGGGGCCGCTCCGGCCCCTCAGGAGGACGGTCCCGGGGACCGGCCGGCCCGTCGGGTGAAGCGCCGCAGACCGCGCCGGGTGGGTTTGAGGGGCTTGTCCTCGGGGGCGACGGGCTCCGCGGCCGAGCCGGGGGCCGCGGTCAGGGCCGCCGCCGCGGGCGCCGGCCGCTGCGGTACGGAACGGCCGCCTTGGGCGAGCCGGCCGCGCACGGCCTGTGCCATGGCGTGGTGGGACGGTTCCTGCAGCAGGCCCGCCGCGGACAGCCGCTCCCACATGCGCAGCAGTTCCTGCCCGCGGGTGGCCACCTGGCCCTCGTCCCACAGCCGCTGCCAGGCCGCGGTGGCGCGGGCCACGTCGGGGGCGGCCCGGTTCAGGTCGGTGCGGCAGCGGATGCGGGCGACGGTCAGCGCGAGGACGGTGGAGAGCATGTAGTCGCCGCGCAGATACGCGAGGTACGCCTCGATCGCCCGCGCCTCCAGGGACAGTTCGTCCTCGGCGCCCCGGCGCAGCGTGAGGTGCTCCCGCAGCGCGCTGGCGAGGACGAACGCGGCGTGCAGTTCCTCGCGCTGCGCGTGCTGGATGATCCGCTCGACGCGGGCGAGCGGCGGGAACGCCTCCTCCTCGGCGGCGGTGCGCTCGCGCCCGGGCGGCAGGTCCTCCTCCTCGCCGATGGTCCGGCTGGAGCCGTCGGGGTGCACCCGCAGCCGCGCCACCTGCTGCGCGGTGCGGTCGATGACGGTGGCCGCGACCGGTGCCCCGAGGGTGCGGGCGAACATGGCGACGGCGTCGAGGATGGCCTCGTTGGGCGGCCGGGTGCCGCCCATGTCCAGCAGGTGGCCGTTGACCACCGTCGACCCGTCCTCGGCCACGTAGGCGTCGAGGCGGATCAGCGGCGGGGCGCCGAGGACGGGCAGGTTCCCCTTGTCGCGGGGGGTCAGCGAGTGGTTCATCCGCTCAGGCTCCGGGGCGTACGACGCCGAGGACGGGCATGGAGGCGGCCGGCGCGGTCGTGATGCTGCGGCCGGGCCGCGGTGCGTGGACCATCTGTCCGCCGCCGATGTACATGCCCACGTGGGTGGCGTCGTTGTAGTAGATGATCAGGTCTCCGGGACGGGCCGAGGACAGGCTGACGCGGGTCAGCCCACCCCACTGCGCCTGCGAGGTACGGGGAATGGGGTGCCCGGCCGCCGCCCAGGCCGCGGAGGTGAGTCCGGAGCAGTCGTACGACGACGGGCCCACGGCGCCCCACACGTACGGTTTGCCGATCTGCGCCATCGCGAAGCCGACGGCCTTCCCGGCCGCTCCGCTCGCCTGCGTCCCGCCGCCCGGCGCCGAGCCCTTGCCCTTGCCCTTGCCCTTCCCCGAGCCCACGGGGGTGCCGCCGGGGCCGGTCCAGCGGGCCTCGGCCTGCCGGGCCCGCTCCCGTTCCAGCGCGGCCAGCCTGCGGGTCTGCTCCTCTTCGAGGCCCGCCTCGATCCGCTCGGCCGTGGCGATCTTCTTCTCGATCTTCTGCTTCGCCGCGGCCTTGTCCGCACGGCTGCTCTTCAGCTCGCGCAGTTGCTTCGTGGCGGCCTCGGTCTGGTCGCTCAGCTCCTCGCGGGCGGTCTTCTGGGTCTCGGAGACGTTGACCAGGCCGCGCATGGCCTGGCGGGCCTGGGACGCCTCGTCGAGGGCCTGGTCCGGGTGGTCGCCGAGCAGCAACTGGATGCCGGTGGCGGCGAGGTCGCCCCCGCGGTACTGGGTGCGGGCGGCCGCACCGGCGAGGTCGCGCAGGTCCTTGACCCGCTTCTCGGCACGGGTCAGGTCCTTGCGGAGGGTCGTCAGCCGCTTCTCCTGTTTGGCCGCCTTCTCGTTGGCGGCGTTGTACGCCTCGGTGGCCACCTCCGCCTCGCGGTAGAGGCCGTCCAGTTCGGCGCGGATGTCCTCGATCGACGTGCCGTCGCGCGGGTCGGGTTCGCCCGGCGCCGCGTGTCCGGGGGCGGGCGACAGGAGGATCGCGCAGACGAGGGCTGTGGTGGCGCCCCGGGTCAGTAACCGTCTGCCGCCGGTCGACACGTTCATGAGCTCCACTTTCAGAGGTCGCGTGCGGGCGGCTCAGACGGACGGCTGCCGCCGCGGTCGCCACCGCGGGTCACGCGGTGGGCCGTTCGAGCCTTGAACACACTACCTTCCCCCGAACGGCCCACCACGGTCTCCCCGCACGTGTCAGCTTGCTCACACGCAACTGTTCATCGAGCGGTACTCAGTTGCGCCGGGTGTCGTTCAGTACGGTCTTCGCGGTGTTCACCGTCGCGGTGCGGTTGGCGCCGCTCCGGCCGGTTCGAGTGCGAGGGCACTGGCACCGGGTGCGCTGCCGCCGTCACAGGTGCGGGCGCCCGCGTGCAGGGCCACGGCCGTGCCGGCGCCCAGGGTCGCGGTGAACCGGCCTGCCCCGTCGACCGTGACGCCTCTGCCCGACTGGACATCGCAGTAGGCACCGGCGGGCAGCGACGTCTGGAACGTACGGGTCAGCGAGGAGCCCTCGTGGTTGATGGCGACGTACGCCTTGGAGCCGCGGCCGAAGGCGATCCGGTCGCCGCCGTTGTCCCACCAGTCGGTCACGGCCTGGCCGCGGGCGGCGTTGCGGAACCCGACCATGGAGGAGATCTCGCGCCAGGCGTGCTGGCACTTCCAGCCGTCGCTGTAACAGGCGTTCACCTGACCGCCGTTGGGCGGTCCCGCGTCGTGGTCGGTGAACTCGTAGCCGGAGTGGACGTCGGGGCTGCCGTACGGCCACGCCAGCATGAACACGTGCGCCAGCGTGTAGGTGGCGCCGTCCTTGTAGGTGAGCGTCTCCCCGTTGCGTTCGGTGTCGTGGTTGGTGACGAAGACAGCGGACTTGTCCGAGGACATGTAGCCCCAGGACTCGCCGAAGTTCTTCAGGTAGGCGAGGTTCTCGTTCTGGAAGACGCGCTTGAGGTCCCGGCCGTAGCGGAACTCCTGGACGTCGCCGCTGCCGAGGTACTCGGTCGGGGAGACGGCCTCCCCGGCGCCGTATATCGCCTCGTGCTTCCAGTACACGTTCGGGTTGCTCAGCCGGGACTTGATGTCGGCGAGGTCGCCGGCGGCCATGTGCTTGGCCGCGTCGATGCGGAAGCCGTCGACGCCGAGGGACAGCAGGTCGTTCAGGTAACCGGCGATCCTCCCCCGTACGTAGTCCTCGCCGGTGTCCAGGTCGGCGAGGCCGACCAGTTCGCACTCCTGGACGTTGAAGCGGTCGCCGTAGTTGTTGATCTGCGAGGTGCAGTTGTCGAAGTCGTACGACGAGTACGTGCCGGGGTAGTTGTACTTGGTGTACGACGAGCCGCCGGTGCCGGTGCCGTCGCCGGCCGACATGTGGTTGACGACCGAGTCGGCGACGACCTTCACACCGGCCGCGTGGCAGGTGTCGACCATGCTCTTGAACTGGGCGCGGTCACCGAGCCGGCCCGCGATCCGGTAGCTCACCGGCTGGTACGAGGTCCACCACTGTCCGCCCTGGATGTGCTCCTGGGGCGGCGAGACCTGGACGAAGCCGTAGCCGGCCGGACCGAGGGTGTCGGTGCACGCCCGGGCGACGGAGCTGAACCTCCACTCGAACATCACCGCGGTGACGTCCTTGTCCCCGGGCGGGGCCGCCTGGGCCGGTGCCGCGGTGGCGAGGAGGCTGCCCGCCACCCCGGCGGTGAGGGCGAGCGCCGTGGCGGTGACTCTTCTCGCCGTGCTGGTGTTCCCGTGCATGGAGCCTCCCGTGTGAGGATGCGGGTGTCCCACAAGCGCGGTGCCGGGGGTGTCCGGGGAGTCGGCACACGCTTGCAATACGTTGCAGCAAGAAGACTGCAAGAGGTTGCGGTCGTGACCGTAAGTGCGGGGTTCAACTACGGTCAACCCTCTGGACACGTCCCTTCGCATTCCTTCACGACACCGCTTTCCACGGGCAACTCCGTGCCGCTGCAAGAGATTTCCGCAATTTTCCATCGAGGACGAGGAGACGGGGCACGATGACCGACTGGGTCGCCTGGACGCGGGGGCGGGGACGGGTGCTTGCCGGGGTGGCGGTGGTCACCGCGCTGCTGCTCTCGTTCCACGGATCCGTACCCAACGGCGTCGGCGGGCTGGGGAGTCTGCTGGAGACCTTCCTGCCGTGGCTCGGCGTGGTCGTCGTGGTGCTGCTCGTCCTGGCGCTGGTGCGCCGCTCGGCGCTCGCGCTGCTCGCCCTGCTCCTGCCGGTGGCCGCCTGGACGCACCTCTTCGGCGGACTGCTGCTGCCCGCGCCGGAGCCCGGCCCCGACGACCTGGTCGTGGTGCAGCACAACGTCAGCGACGAGAACACCGACCCCGCGGGCACGGCGCGTGCCCTGGTCCGCGCCGAGCCCGATCTCGTCGCGCTGGAGGAGCTGGTGCCGCCGGCCCTGGAGGTGTACGCGAAGACCCTGGCCCCCGACTACCCCTACCACGCGGTCCGGGGCACCGTCGGGCTCTGGTCGAAGTACCCGCTCTCCGGTTCCCGCCCCCTCGACATCAAGCCGCGGGGCATCGAGGAGGCGTGGGAGCGCGGGCTGCGGACCGTGGCGCACACGCCGCGCGGTGAGGTCGCCGTCCACGTCGCGCACCTGCCGTCGGTCCGGGTGCGGGCGAGCGGGCTCGCGTCGTCCCGGCGGGACGAGAGCGCCGGTCTGCTGGGGGACGCCCTCGCCGCGGAGGAGCTGCGCAGGGTGGTCCTGCTGGGCGACCTGAACGGCACGGTCGACGACCGGGCGCTGCGTCCCCTGACCGACGCGCTGAACGTGCCCGAGCGGGGGCTCGCCCTCAGCTTCCCCGCCGGTTTCCCGCTGGCCCGGATCGACCAGGTGATGGCCCGCGCCGGGAGCGTCGGCGCCGTCCGGACCCTGCCCGCCACCGGCAGCGATCACCTTCCGGTCGTCGCCCGGGTCGTCTGGGACTGAAGCAAACCGCTTGCGGTGTTTGCGTTAGCCTTTCGGGCGTGACGCGACGACTTGCTCAGGTGGCGAAGAAGGTTGGGGTCAGCGAGGCCACGGTCAGCCGGGTACTCAACGGCAAGCCGGGGGTCTCGGAGTCGACCCGGCAGTCCGTGCTGAGCGCCCTGGACGTCCTGGGCTACGAGCGGCCGACCCAGCTGCGGGGCGAGCGCGCCCGCCTGGTCGGACTGGTCCTGCCCGAGCTGCAGAACCCGATCTTCCCAGCGTTCGCCGAGGTCATCGGCGGTGCGCTCGCCCAGCAGGGGCTGACCCCGGTGCTGTGCACGCAGACCAAGGGCGGCGTCTCGGAGGCCGACTACGTCGAGCTGCTGCTGCAGCAGCAGGTCTCCGGGGTGGTGTTCGCGGGCGGTCTGTTCGCTCAGGCGGACGCCCCGCACGACCACTACCGGCTGCTCGCCGAGCGCAACATCCCCGTGGTGCTGATCAACGCGTCGATCGAGAACCTCGACTTCCCGTGCATCGCCTGCGACGACGCCGTCGCCGTCGAGCAGTCCTGGCGGCACCTGGTGTCCCTCGGCCACGAGCGCATCGGCCTGGTGCTGGGCCCCTCCGACCACATCCCCTCGCGCCGCAAACTGGCCGCGGCCCGCGAGGCGGCCCGGGCCGCCGGTGCGGAACTGCCCGAGGAGTTCGTCGAGCGGGCCATGTTCTCCCTGGAAGGCGGTCAGGCGGCCGCCACCCGCCTCCTGCAGCGCGGCGTCACCGGCATCATCTGCGCCAGCGACCCCCTCGCCCTCGGCGCCGTCCGCGCCGCCCGCCGCCACGGCCACCGCGTACCCCACGACGTCTCCGTCGTCGGCTACGACGACTCCGCCTTCATGACCTGCACCGAACCACCCCTCACCACCGTCCGCCAACCCATCGAAGCCATGGGACGCGCCGCCGTCGACCTCCTCTGCGCCCAGATCCAAGGCACCGAAGTCCCCCACGGCGAGCTGCTCTTCGAACCGGAACTCGTCGTCCGCGGCTCCACCGCACAGGTTGCCGCCGACTAGCGGCACTCCCACCCCGCCGCGACCGCAAGTTCCTTGCGGGAAATGACAGTGACTTGCGGCTGCCCGACGTAGCCGGTGAAAGTCGCTGATCCGACGCGTGCCCCGGCGACTGCCCCGTTCTCACCGCCCCCAACGGGCGCTGCCGTGTGCCGACTTTCCGCTGCTCACCCTGTAGACGACTCAACATTTCTCTGCAACTCTGCGAGCGCTCAACGTAAATGTCAGCGAACATTGAGTGTCTACCTGATGTGGGGACAGATGAGAAACCGGAACTGGAGATCACGTGCCCTGTGCACCGTGGTCGCGACCAGTCTCCTGGCGTTGGGAGGACCGCTGCTGTCGGCCACGGCAGCCGGTGGACCCAACATCGCCGTGGGGGACGCCACGGCGGCGAGCAGCTCGCACGGCGAGTACGGCGCCGCCAACATCACCGACGGCAACCAGGGCACGTACTGGCAGAGCGGCGGCAGCAGCCTGCCCCAGTGGGTGCAGACCGATCTCGGTGCCACCGAGCGGATCGACGAGGTCGTCCTGCGGCTGCCCGCCGGCTGGGAGAGCCGCGACCAGACGCTCTCCGTCCAGGGCAGCGCCGACGGCACGAGCTTCAGCACGCTGAAGACATCCGCCACCTACTCCTTCGCTCCCGGTTCGGGCAACACGGTCACCGTGTCCTTCCCCGCCACCCAGACCCGGTTCGTGCGGGTGAACATCACGGCGAACACCGGGTGGCAGGCGGCCCAGCTCTCCGAGCTGGAGGTGCACGGGGCCGGGGAGTCGTCCGTGAACCTCGCCGCCGGCCGGCGGCTGACGGCGAGCAGTTCCACGGGCGCGTACACCCCCGGCAACGGCAACGACGGCAACAGGGCCACCTACTGGGAGAGCGCCAACAACGCCCTGCCGCAGTGGCTCCAGGCCGACCTCGGCTCCTCGCGCCGGGTGGACCGCGTCGTACTGCGGCTGCCGGACGGCTGGCCGAACCGCAGCCAGACCCTGAAGATCCAGGCCAGTGAGAACGGCTCGGACTTCACCGACCTGACCGCCGCCAAGGCGTACGCCTTCGACGCGGCGGGCGGCCAGACGGCCACCATCACCTTCGACGCGGCCACCGCGCGCTATGTGCGGGTCCTGGTGTCGGCCAACACCGGCCGGCCCGCCGCCCAGGTCTCCGAGCTGGAGGTCTTCGGTCCGCAGACGGGTGACACCCAGGCCCCCACGGCCCCGGCGGACCTCGCGTTCACCGAACCGGCCACCGGGCAGATCAGGCTGACCTGGAACGAGTCCTCGGACGACACGGCCGTCACGGGGTACGACATCTACGCCAACGGCGATCTGCTGACCTCGGTCGCCGGTGACGTCACCACCTACACCGACACCAGGTCGGCCGGCACGACGGTCACCTACCACGTGCGTGCCAAGGACGCGGCCGGCAATCAGTCGGGCAACAGCAACTCGGTCACCCGCCGCGCCGACACCGGCGACACCCAGGCGCCCACCGCGCCCGCGAACCTCGCCCTCACCGAACCGGCCGCCGGGCAGATCAAGCTGACGTGGACCGCCTCCACCGACGACAAGGGCGTCACCGGCTACGACGTCTACGCCAACAACCAGCTCCGCAAGAGCGTCGCCGGTGACGTCACCACCTACACCGACACCCAGCCCGCGTCGGCGAACGTGACCTACTTCGTGCGGGCGAAGGACGCGGCGGGCAACGAGTCGGGCGCCAGCAACTCCGTGACGCGCACCGGCAGCGGCGGCGACGGCTCGAACCTGTCCGTCGGCAAGCCGATCAGCGCCTCGTCCTTCATCCACACCTACGTCGCCGGGAACGCCAACGACAACAGCGCCTCCACCTACTGGGAGGGGGCGGCGGGCAGCTACCCGAACACCCTGACCCTGAAGCTGGGCGCGAACGCGGACGTCGACCGCGTCGTCCTCAAGCTCAACCCCGACACCAGCTGGTCGAAGCGCACCCAGAACATCCAGGTGCTCGGCCGCGCCCAGGACGCGTCCGGCTTCACCTCGCTGGTGGCAGCGAAGGACTACGTCTTCGACCCGGCGAGCGGCGGCAACAGCGTGACGGTGCCCGTCGGCGCACGGGCCGCGGACGTCCAGCTGAAGTTCAGCTCCAACACCGGGGCCACGGCCGGGCAGATCGCCGAGTTCCAGGTCATCGGCGTTCCGGCGCCCAATCCGGACCTGGAGGTGACGAAGCTGACCACGTCGCCCGACTCCCCCGTCGAGTCGGACGAGATCACGGTGTCCGCCACCGTCCGCAACGGCGGCGCGGCGGACGCTCCGGCCGGCGAGGTCGCCCTCCGGCTGGGCGGCACCAAGGTCGCCACCGCCGACGTACCCGCCCTGAAGGCGGGGGCGCAGAGCACGGTCAGCGCGTCCGTCGGGGCGCGCGGGGCCGGTTCGTACGAACTGAGCGCGGTCGCCGACGAGGCGAACGAGATCATCGAGCAGAACGAGACCAACAACACCTACACCCGGCCCGAACCGCTGGTGGTCAAGCCGGTGCAGAGCTCCGACCTGGTCGCCGCCGCCGTCACCACCTCGCCGTCCGGTCCGGCCGCCGGTGACGACGTGACCTTCAAGGTCGCGCTCAGGAACCAGGGCACCCAGGACTCCGCGGGGGGCGGCCATGGGGTGACGCTCGCCCTGGTCGACGCCAAGGGTGACACCGTCAAGACCCTGACCGGCGCGCACTCCGGTGTCATCGCCGCCGGTTCGACGGCCCCGGCCGTGAGCCTCGGCACCTGGAAGGCGGCCAACGGCTCGTACTCCATGAAGGTCACGGTCGCCGACGACGCGAACGAACTGCCGGTCAAGCGGGAGAACAACACCTCCACGCAGCCGCTGTTCGTCGGGCGCGGCGCGAACATGCCGTACGACATGTACGAGGCGGAGGACGGCACGGTCGGCGGCGGTGCCACCGTGGTCGGCCCCAACCGCACCATCGGCGACATCGCGGGCGAGGCGTCCGGCCGCAAGGCCGTCCACCTGGACAAGACCGGCGAGTACGTGGAGTTCACCACGAAGGCGGACACCAACACCCTGGTGACCCGCTTCTCGATCCCGGACGCGCCGGGCGGCGGCGGCATCGACGCCACGATCAACGTGTACGTGGACGGCGTCATGAAGAAGGCGCTGCCGCTGACGTCGAAGTACGCCTGGCTGTACGGTGCCGAGGCCTCGCCGGGCAACTCCCCCGGTGCGGGCGCCCCGCGGCACATCTACGACGAGGCGCACCTCATGCTGGGCGAGACCGTCCCGGCCGGCAGCAGGATCCGGCTGCAGAAGGACGCGGCCAACACCACCGACTACGCGATCGACTTCGTCAACCTGGAACAGGTCTCCGCGGTGCCCAACCCCGACCCGGCGGCGTACGCCGTACCGGCCGGGTTCACGCACCAGGACGTGCAGAACGCGCTCGACAGGGTCCGCATGGACACCTCCGGCAAGCTGGTGGGGGTGTACCTGCCGCCCGGCGACTACCCGACGTCGAGCAAGTTCCAGGTGTACGGCAAGGCGGTGAAGGTGATCGGTGCCGGTCCCTGGTTCACCAGGTTCCGCGCGCCCACCACGCAGGACAACACCGACATCGGGTTCCGTGCCGAGGCGACCGCGAAGGGTTCGACCTTTGCGAACTTCGCCTACTTCGGCAACTACACGTCCCGTATCGACGGGCCGGGCAAGGTGTTCGACTTCTCCAACACCTCGGACATCGTGATCGACAACATCTGGAACGAGCACATGGTGTGCCTGTACTGGGGCGCCAACACCGACCGGATGACGATCAAGAACTCCCGGATCCGCAACATGCTCGCCGACGGCATCAACATGACCAACGGCTCCACCGACAACCTGGTTTCCAACAACGACGCCCGGGCCACCGGCGACGACAGCTTCGCGCTCTTCTCGGCGATCGACGCGGGCGGCGCGGACATGAAGAACAACCTGTACGAGAACCTCACGACGACGCTGACCTGGCGTGCCGCGGGCCTCGCCGTCTACGGCGGCTACAACAACACCTTCCGGAACATCCACATCGCGGACACCCTCGTCTACTCGGGCATCACGATCAGCTCGCTGGACTTCGGTTACCCGATGAACGGGTTCGGCACCGATCCGACGACCTTCGAGAACGTCTCGATCGTCCGGGCCGGCGGGCACTTCTGGGGCGGGCAGACCTTCCCCGGCATCTGGGTGTTCTCGGCGTCCAAGGTGTTCCAGGGGATCCGGGTCAACAACGTCGACATCGTCGATCCGACCTACAGCGGCATCATGTTCCAGACGAACTACGTGGGAGGCCAGCCGCAGTTCCCGATCAAGGACACGGTCTTCACCGACGTCTCCGTCACGGGCGCCCGTAAGAGCGGTGACGAGTTCGACGCCAAGTCCGGTTTCGGCCTGTGGGCCAACGAGATGCCCGAGGCCGGACAGGGACCGGCGGTCGGTGAGGTCACCTTCAACGGACTGAAGCTCAGCGACAACGCCGTGGACGTCCGCAACACGACGTCCACCTTCAAGATCATCCGCAATCCGTAGGGACCGGTCCGTAACGGGGATCGGCAACGATGGTTGTCGGACGGGCCACTGACTGGCGCAAGTCTCTTGCGAGACTTGCGCTAGTCTTGCGTTTGTGACGCGACGACTTGCTCAGGTGGCGAAGAAGGTTGGGGTCAGCGAGGCCACGGTCAGCCGGGTGCTCAACGGCAAGCCGGGGGTCTCGGAGTCGACCCGGCAGTCCGTGCTGAGCGCCCTGGACGTCCTCGGCTACGAGCGGCCGACCCAGCTGCGGGGCGAGCGCGCCCGCCTGGTCGGACTGGTCCTGCCCGAGCTGCAGAACCCCATCTTCCCCGCGTTCGCCGAGGTCATCGGCGGCGCGCTCGCCCAGCAGGGGCTGACCCCGGTGCTGTGCACCCAGACCAAGGGCGGCGTCTCGGAGGCCGACTACGTCGAGCTGCTGCTGCAGCAACAGGTCTCCGGGGTCGTCTTCGCCGGCGGCGGTCTGTTCGCCCAGGCGGACGCCCCGCACGACCACTACCGGCTGCTCGCCGAGCGCAACATCCCCGTGGTGCTCGTCAACGCCTCCATCCCCGATCTCGGCTTCCCCTGCGTCGCCTGCGACGACGCCGTCGCCGTGGGCCAGTCCTGGCGGCACCTGGTGTCCCTCGGCCACGAGCGCATCGGCCTGGTCCTGGGCCCCTCCGACCACATCCCCTCGCGCCGCAAGCTCGCCGCCGCACGGCAGGCCGCGGAGGCGGCGAACGGCGCCCTGCCCGACGCCCACGTGGAACGGGCCATGTTCTCCCTGGAAGGCGGTCAGGCGGCCGCCACCCGCCTCCTGCAGCGCGGCGTCACCGGCATCATCTGCGCCAGCGACCCCCTCGCCCTCGGCGCCGTCCGCGCCGCCCGCCGCCACGGCCACCGCGTACCCCACGACGTCTCCGTCGTCGGCTACGACGACTCCGCCTTCATGACCTGCACCGAACCACCCCTCACCACCGTCCGCCAACCCATCGAAGCCATGGGACGCGCCGCCGTCGACCTCCTCTGCGCCCAGATCCAAGGCACCGAAGTCCCCCACAGGGAACTGCTCTTCGAACCGGAACTCGTCGTCCGCGGCTCCACCGCACAGGTTGCCGTGCGGTAGCCGGTTCCCCACGCCTTCGAGACACTGTCAAACATTTACGAAATCAGCGCGAGATATTGCGTTCACTTGTTCACGGTGGTTGAGTGAGCGGCGCCCCACAACGCATCGGCGGTGGGGCGCCTTCCACGTTCATGCCCGAAGGGGACCACCCATGAGAAGTGCTCGGTTCCGCCGTACTCGCCGTGCCGGCGCCATCACGCTCGTCTCCGCTCTCACCCTGACCGCTCTGGCCGCCTGCGGCACGAGCAGCAGTGACGACGGCGGCGGTTCCGAAGGCGGCAGCGGGTCCTCCGACCCGGCCGCTCCACTGGACCCGAAGACCAAGGTGACGCTCACCATCGACTGCATGCCGCCGAAGGCGAAGGCGGCCGAGCTGAAGGAGTGGCAGGAGGACGTCAAGGAGTTCAACAAGACCTACCCCAACGTCACCATCGAGGGCCGCTCCACCCCGGGCCAGTGCCTGGAGCCGCCGCGCTTCACGGCGATGCTCAAGGCCAAGTCCCAGCCCGACATCTTCTACACCTACTTCACCGACCTGCCCCAGGTGCTCGACAACGACGGCGCCGAGGACATCACGGCCTACGTCAACGACAAGACGGTCCCTGCGCTGAAGGACATCGACCCGAACGTCCTCGGCTCGCTCAAGCACGAGAACAAGCTCTACGGCCTGCCCACGAGCAACTACACGATGGGCCTGCTGATCAACCGCAAGCTCTTCGAGCAGGCCGGACTCGACCCGGACACCCCGCCGCGCACCTGGGAGGAGGTCCGCACCGCCGCCAAGAAGATCGCCGACCTGGGCGACGGCATCGCCGGCTTCGGCGAGTACAGCGCGGGCAACACCGGCGGCTGGCACTTCACCGCCCAGATGTACAGCCGCGGTGCCGAGGTCGTCGACGAGAGCGGCAAGAAGGCGGCGTTCAACAACGCGGCGGGCAAGGCGGTCGCCGAGAACCTCCACGCCATGCGCTGGGAGGACGAGAGCATGGGCAAGACCCAGCTGCTCAAGTGGGGCGACCTGCAGAAGCAGATCGCCACGGACAAGCTGGGCATGTTCCTCGCCGCGCCGGACGACATCACGTACATGGTCCAGCAACTCGGCGCCGACTACGAGAACTTCGGCATGGGCCCGATCCCGGGCGAGAAGAACACCCTCGCCGGCGGCAACAGCTACATGATCAAGAAGGGGATCTCCTCGGACAAGGTCAAGGCGGCGATCGCCTGGCTGAACTTCGAGAACCTGACCGTCGGCAAGGGACAGTTCGACTGGGCCCGCAAGAAGACCGACAAGCTCCCGGTGGGCCTGCCGCAGCCCAACTTCTGGCTGAACGAGTCCAAGAAGAAGGACGACGCGGCCCGCCTGGAGCACGCCACCATGCCGGTCGAGAACTTCAAGTCGTTCATGGACAACCCGGTCCCGGGCATGGCCGAGCCGCCGAAGGCCCAGGAGGTCTACAAGGTCCTGGACAACGTGATGTCCGGCATCCTCACCAACGAGGACGCCGACATCGACAAGCTGCTCTCCAGCGCGGAGCAGCAGGTCAACCAGGTTCTGGCCACGCAGTGACCGGCTCCCTCGGGGGGCGGGCCGCACCGCCCCCCGGGGCCCATGAGATCAGTCCCAAGGAGCGACGATGTCGGCCCCCAGCCTGACCCCGAGCAAGGCGGCCAGAGCCCGCCACGCCCAGCCGCCGGTGGACGGACCGCCCCAGCGCGGCGGGTCGTTCGGCAGGAGCCTGAAGCGCAACCTCACCGCGCACGGCTTCCTGATCGGAGCGGTCCTCTGCTTCGCGTTCTTCTCCTGGTATCCGATGGTCCGGGAGTTCTTCCTCGCCTTCCAGAAGACGGAACAGGGCGAGGTCTCCTGGGTCGGCCTGGAGAACCTGGAGACGGTCTTCAACGACCCGGCCTTCTGGCAGGCCTGGCGCAACACCCTGCTGTTCACCGTGCTGGCCCTGGTGCTCGGCTTCGCCGTGCCGTTCGTCGTCGCCCTCGTCATCAACGAACTGCGGCACGGAAAGGGGTACCTCCGGCTGCTCGTCTACCTGCCGGTGATGCTGCCCCCGGTCGCCTCGGTGCTGCTGTTCAAGTACCTGTACGACCCCGGTTACGGCATGCTCAACGAGGTGTTCGGGTTCTTCGGACTGCCCGAGCAGCAGTGGCTGCAGGACCCCGACCTCTCCATGCTCTCCGTGGTCATCGCGTCGACCTGGATGAACATGGGCGGCGCGGCGCTCATCTACCTGGCCGCGCTCCAGGGCATCCCCGGCGAGCTGTACGAGGCGGCCGAGCTGGACGGCGCCGGGCTGCTGCGCAAGATCTGGCACGTGACGATCCCGCAGACGCGGCTCATCCTCTCGCTGATGCTGCTGATGCAGATCATCGCCACCATGCAGGTCTTCGTGGAGCCCTTCCTGCTCACCGGCGGCGCCGGCCCCGAGGGTTCGACGACCACGGTCGTGTACCTCATCTACCAGTACGCCTTCAACTTCAACAACTACGGTGCCGCGGCGGCACTCGGCCTGCTGCTCCTCGTACTGCTGGCCGGGTTCTCGGCGGCGTACGTGAAGCTCAGCCGCGCCGAGGACGAGTAGAGCCGGGGGAACCACCGATGTCCACACGCACACTCATCTCACCGGCCCAGCTCGCCCGCCCCCGCGGGAAGGCGCTCTACTGGGTGGTGTTCGGCCTCGTCGTCACCCTGTTCACCGTGGTCTTCCTGGGCCCGATGTACTGGATGGTCTCCAGCGGCTTCAAGAACACCCAGGAGGCCGTGCAGACCCCGCCGACGCTGGTGCCCGAGTCCTTCGAGCCCGACAACTACTCGCAGGCCTGGAACGTCATGGACCTGGCGAGCCTGCTGGGGAACACGCTGTTCTACGCGTTCGGCGCCCTCGCCTTCCAGCTGGTGTTCGACGTGGCGGCGGCCTACTCGCTGTCCAAGCTCCGGCCGGTCCTCGGCAAGGCCATCCTCGGCCTGATGCTGGCGACGCTGATGATCCCGGCGACCGTGCTGGTCGTACCGCAGTACCTGACGGTGCTCGACGTGCCGATCTTCGAGCGCAACCTGCTCAACACGCCGTGGGCGATCTGGCTGCCCTCGGTGACCAACGCCTTCAACATCTTCCTGCTGAAGCGGTTCTTCGACTCGATCCCCCGGGAGCTGCTCGACGCCGCCTCCATGGACGGTGCCTCGCCGATGCGCACGCTCTGGTCGATCGTGCTGCCGATTTCGCGGCCGATTCTCGGCGTGGTCTCCATCTTCGCGATCGTGGGTGTCTGGAAGGACTTCCTCTGGCCCATGCTGACCCTGCCCGACCCGGCCAAGCAGACCCTGAACGTCGGGATCTACTCCCTGTCCAACGGGGTGCCCATGAACGTGCTGATCGCCGCGCTCACCATGGCCTCGCTGCCGACGCTCCTCATCTTCCTGGTCTTCCAGCGCAACATCATGAGCGGACTCACCGCCGGAGGGCTCAAGGGCTGAGGGCTCAAGGGCCGAGGCGCTCGCCGCCCGCCTCCCTCCCCGTCTCCCGGCACGTCCCGTCAACCTTCGCCGCCGGCCCGTTGGACGCCCCGCTCTGTCCGGGCCGGCGGCGAAGATCCACCCTGCCCGAAAGGACCGTCACGTGGCAGCCCCCAACTCGCACCGCACCGACAACTGGTGGCGCGACGCCGTCATCTACCAGGTGTACCCCCGCAGTTTCGCCGACGGCGACGGCGACGGCACCGGTGACCTCGCGGGCGTGAGGGCGAGACTGCCCTACCTCGCCGAACTCGGTGTGGACGCCGTCTGGTTCACTCCCTGGTACGTCTCCCCGCTCGTCGACGGCGGCTACGACGTCGCCGACTACCGCACCATCGACCCCGCCTTCGGCACCCTCGGCGAGGCCGAGAAGCTGATCGCCGAGGCGCGGGAGCTGGGCATCCGCACCATCGTCGACATCGTCCCCAACCACGTCTCCGACCAGCACGCCTGGTTCCGGGCGGCACTGGAGGCGGGCCCGGGCAGCGCGGAGCGGGAGCGGTTCCACTTCCGCCCCGGCCGCGGCGCGCACGGCGAACTGCCGCCCAACGACTGGCCCTCCCAGTTCTCCGGCCGCACCTGGACCCGGGTCCCGGACGGCGAGTGGTACCTGCACCTGTTCACCCCGGAGCAGCCCGACCTCAACTGGGCCCACCCCGAGGTGCGCCGGGAGCACGAGGACGTGCTGCGGTTCTGGTTCGAGCGCGGAGTGGCGGGCGTCCGCATCGACTCCGCCGCGCTGCTGGCGAAGGACCCCGCGCTCGCGGACTTCGAGGAGGGCGTCGACCCGCACCCGTACATCGACCAGGACGAGCTGCACGACATCTACCGCTCCTGGCGCAAGGTCGCCGACGAGTACGGGGGCGTCTTCGTCGGCGAGGTGTGGCTGCCGGACGCCGAGCGCTTCGCCCGCTATCTGCGGCCCGACGAACTGCACACCGCCTTCAACTTCAACTTCCTGTCCTGCCCCTGGGAGGCGGACCGGCTGCGCCGCACCATCGACGACACCCTGGCCGAGCACGCCCCGGTGGGCGCCCCGGCCACCTGGGTGCTGTGCAACCACGACGTGACCCGCACGGTGACCCGGTACGGCCGCGAGGACACCGGCTTCGACTTCGCGAAAAAGGCCTTCGGCACCCCGACCGACCTGGCCCTGGGCACCCGGCGCGCCCGGGCCGCCGCGCTGCTGACGCTGGCCCTGCCCGGGTCCGTCTACGTGTACCAGGGGGAGGAACTCGGCCTGCCCGAGGCCGACATCCCGCGCGAGCGGATCCAGGACCCGATGCACTTCCGCTCCGGAGGCGTCGACCCGGGCCGGGACGGCTGCCGCGTGCCGCTGCCGTGGGCCGCCGACGCGCCGTACTGCGGGTTCGGCTCGGAGACCGAGCCCTGGCTGCCGCAGCCGGCGGGCTGGTCGGCGTACGCGGCGGACCGCCAGGGCGCGGACCCGGCCTCGATGCTCTCGCTCTACCGCGAGGCGCTGGGCCTGCGGCGGTCCACCGCGGGGTTCGGCGACGGCGGTCTGGAGTGGCTGCCCGCGCCGGACGGCGTCCTCGCGTTCCGGCGCGCGGGCGGCCCGGTGTGCGTCGTGAACCTGTCCGCCGCGCCGGTCGAGCTGCCCGCGCACCGCGCCGTACTGCTCGTCAGCGGACTTCTGGACGAGGCCGGGCGGCTGCCGGGCGACACGGCGGTGTGGCTGCGCGTCTGAGTCGCTCCCGGGCGCCACCCCCCGCCGATGCGGACGCCGACGGGGGGTCCGCCGTCGCCCGTCGTCCCGGGGCAGGGCAGAATCAGGACAGGAGGCCGTGGGAGGAGGCGACGCGTGCGGGACCGAGCGTGGCTGGGCGGGCTGCGCCGCCCCCCGAATCCCCTCGTGAGCGGGCACCGGGCGGCGCGGGGCGCACTGCGGTCGATGACCGAGGCGCTGGGCGCGCGACGCAGGCTGGCCTGGTTGAACGCGGCGGACCTGAGCATCGGCACCACGCTCGATGTGCGGCGGACGGCGGAGGAGCTGGCCGGTTTCACCGTGCCGGAGCTGGCCGACGGCGCCGCGGTGGACCTGCTGGACTCGGTGCTGCGGTTCCAGGACGGCGACCGGGCCACGGGAGGGGACCCGCCGCGGCTCAGGGCCATGGCGGTGTCGGAGGTCGAGGGCCTGAACCTCGCGCCCGACCCCGTGGGCGAGCTTTCGGTGCACACCGCCGACCGGCTGGGGCAGCGATGCCTCACCACCCGCCGGCCGGTGCTGGTGTCCCGGATGACGCGCGCGGACTTCGCCGTGATCGCCCCCTCGCGCGAGTCGTCGGACATCATGCGCCGGGCGGGCGTCCACTCCTACCTGGCGGTGCCGCTGATCGCGCGCGGGGTGCTGCTGGGGCTGGCCGACTTCGTCCGGGCCGGACACCGGGCGCCGTTCAGCCGGACCGACGTGGCCCTGGCCATGGAGCTGGCGTCCAAGGCCGCCGTGTACATCGACAATGCCCGGCTCTACGGGCGCGAGCGCGACCACGTGGTCACCCTGCAGCGGGCGCTGCTCCCCCGGTCCAGCCCGAGCACCCCGGGCCTGGACGTGTCCTCGTGCTACGACCCGGCCGCCGATCCGGCCGCCGTGGGCGGCGACTGGTTCGACGTGGTCGCGCTGCCCAGCGGCCGTACCGCGCTGATGGTGGGCGACGTGATGGGGCGCGGTCTGGCCGCCGCCGCGACCATGGGGCGGCTGCGCACGGTGGCCCGGACCCTGATGGCGCTGGACATCGCGCCCGAGCGGTTGCTGGCCCGGCTCGACCTGGCCGCCCGCGATCTGGAGGAGGACCAGGTCGCCACCTGTCTGTGCGCGGTCTACGACCCGTGCGGCGGCACCTTCCGCATCGCCAGCGCCGGGCATCCGCCGCCGCTGCTGACCGGGCCGGACGGCACCGTCTCGTTCCTGGAGGTGCCCACGGGGGCCCCGCTGGGGGCGGGGGTGATCCCGTACGACCCGGTCGAGCGGCCGGTGCCCGAGCGCAGCCGGCTCACCCTGTACACGGACGGGCTGGTCCGGTCGCGCACGGCCGACCTGGACACCCAGCTGGAGCGGCTGCGCGAGGCGGTCGGCGACGGCCTGCCCGAGGACGCCGCCGCGTGCCGGACGGTCGCCGAGCGGGTCGGCGACGACCGGTCGGACGACGCGATCGTGCTGGCCGCGCTCGCCCGGCCGCTCGGCCCGGAGTGCGACGTGTACGTGCGGACGCTGCCGCCGGACGGCAAGGCCGCCGGGCAGGCCCGTACGGCGGTGCGGGAGCAGTTGGAGCGGTGGGGCCTGGAGGAACTCGTCGACACCACGGAACTGGTGGTCAGCGAGCTGGTGGGCAACGCCCTGCGGTACGGGAACGCCCCCGGCGAGCTGCGGCTGCTGCGCCACGAGCGGCTGTCCGTGGAGGTCTCCGACTCCGGTCCCGACCTGCCGCAGATCCAGCACGCGGACGTGAGCGACGAGAGCGGGCGCGGTCTCCAGCTGATCAACATGATGTGCCGGCGCTGGGGCTCCTGCCGCACGCCCGGCGGGAAGGTCGTCTGGGCCGAGCAGGACCTTCCCCTGCGGGCCGGGACGCCCGGCCCGCCGTAGGGGCCGGGCTAGGCGGCCTTGTCCAGGACCGGGCGCTCGAACTGGGTGCGGTGCAGTTGGGCGTAGCGGCCGTCGGCGGCGAGGAGTTCCTCGTGGGTGCCGCTCTCCACGATGCGGCCGGCCTCGACCACCAGGATGCGGTCGGCCGCCCGGATGGTGGACAGCCGGTGCGCGATCACCACGGCCGTCCTGCCCTGGAGGGCTTCGGTGAGGGCTTCCTGGACGGCCGCCTCGGAGGTGTTGTCGAGGTGGGCGGTGGCCTCGTCGAGGATGACGACACGCTGGCGGGCCAGCAGCAGCCGGGCGATGGTCATGCGCTGGCGTTCGCCGCCGGAGAGCCGGTAGCCGCGCTCGCCGACCACGGTGTCGAGCCCGTCCGGCAGGGACCGTACGAGGTCGGCCAGGCGGGCGCGACGCAGCGCCTGCCACAGGTCGTCCTCGGTGGCGCCGGGCCGGGCGAGGAGCAGGTTGGCCCGGACGGTGTCGTGGAAGAGGTGGCCGTCCTGGGTGACCATGCCGACGCTGTCGCGCAGCGACCGCGCGCTCAGGTCGCGGACGTCGACGCCGCCGACGCGGACGGTGCCGCCGTCGGTGTCGTACAGGCGCGGCAGCAGTTGGGCGATGGTGGACTTGCCCGCACCGGACGATCCGACCAGCGCGATGGTCTGGCCCGGTTCCGCGCGGAAGGAGAGGCCGTGCAGGACCTCTTCGCCGCCGCGGGTGTCCAGGGTGGCGACCTCTTCGAGGGAGGCGAGGGAGACCTTGTCGGCGGACGGGTAGCCGAAGCGGACGTCGTCGAACTCGACGGCGAGCGGACCGTCGGGGACCGGGCGGGCGTCGGGCTTCTCGTCGATGAGCGGGGCCAGGTCGAGGACCTCGAAGACCCGCTCGAAGCTGACGAGGGCGCTCATGACCTCCACGCGGGCCCCGGCGAGCGCGGTGAGCGGCGCATACAGGCGGGTCAGCAGCAGGGCCAGCGCCACGACGGCGCCCGGGTCCAGGGTGCCGCGCAGGGCGAAGAAGCCGCCGAGGCCGTAGACGAGGGCGAGGGCGAGCGCCGAGACGAGGGTGAGCGCGGTGATGAAGGCGGCCTGGGCGGTGGCGGTGCGCACGCCGATGTCGGCGACGCGGCGGGCTCGTTCGGCGAACTCGGCGGACTCCTCCTCCGGGCGGCCGAACAGCTTGATCAGGGTGGCGCCGGGCGCCGAGAAGCGCTCGGTCATGCGGGTGCCCATGGCGGCGTTGAGGGCGGCGGCCTCGCGCTGCATCCGGGCCATGCGGCGGCCCATCCGCCGCGCGGGGAGGACGAACACCGGGAGCAGCACCAGGGCGAGCAGGGTGATCTGCCAGGACAGGGTCAGCATGACGACGAGGGTGAGCAGCAGGGTGACCACGTTGCTGACCACGCCGGACAGGGTGTTGCTGAAGGCGCGCTGGGCGCCGATGACGTCGTTGTTGAGACGGGAGACGAGCGCTCCCGTACGAGTACGTGTGAAGAACGCGACCGGCATGCGCTGCACATGATCGAACACGGCCGTCCGCAGATCGAGGATGAGTCCCTCCCCGAGCGTCGCCGAGAGCCTGCGGGAGAGGATGCCGAGCACCGCCTCCGCGACGGCGATGAGCGCGATGAGCAGGGCGAGGCGTACGACCGTGCCCTCCTCGCCGTCCGACACGATCGCGTCGACGACCTGTCCGGCGAGGACGGGGGTGGCGACGGCGAGCAGTGCGGTCGCCACCCCGAGCAGCAGGAACCGGACGATGCGGCGGCGGTGCGGGCGGGCGAACGCGCCGATGCGGCGCAGCGTGGCGCGGGCGAAGGGGCGGCGCTCGTCTTTGGCGTTCATGACGCTGTACAACTGCGTCCACGCCGTGGTCTCCATACTCATACCGCTGACCGTAGAACCTCGACCAACCTTGAGGTCAAGGCGGCACGGCCCGCGATCCGCAATCCCGTGTCCGCGCGTCGGCCACCCGTAGTTGGCGCGTGTCGGGGAATGTCTTGTGCTGTGACGACAGCGGTTCGAGTCCCCGAGAAGCCACTCCTGCACCGCGTCCCGGTCCGCCGGGTCCTGTGCGTGCTTCCGCTGCTCCTGGTGGGCGTGGTCGCGGTCCGGCACCGGTCCGTGCTCGCCGAGGGTTTCGGCCATCTCGGCACGGCCCGCTGGCCCTGGCTGCTGGCCGCGGCCGGTGCGACGTGCCTGACCTGGGTCGCCGCCGCCTGCACCCGGCAGGGCGCGGTGGTGGAGCGGCTGCCCCGACGGCGGTTGCTGGCCACCCAGTTCGCGGCCGGCGCGGCCAACCACCTGCTGCCGACGGGTCTGGGCGCGAGCGCGGTGAACCTGCGGTTCATGACGGTGTGCGGGCTGCCGCTCGCCCGCTCCTCGGCCGCGCTCGCGCTGTACCTGCTGGCGGAGAGCGTGGGCCGCCTCGCCCTGCTGGGCGCCCTGCTGATCGCGTTCCCCGGCGCGCTGCGGCTCGGCACACTGCTGCCCGAAGGCGCCGTGGGACCGCTGCTGGTGGCCGCGGGCGCGGTACCGGTGGTGGCGGCGGGGGTGCTGGCGCTGTTGCCGCGGCTGCGCGGCGCGCTGGTCTCCTTCCTGCGGACGGCGCTGGGCGAGGCCCGCTCGGTGCACGCCCGGCCGGCTCGTGCGCTGGCGCTGTGGGGCGGTGCGCTGGCCTTTCCCGCGTTGCAGACCTCGGCCCTGGTTCTGGTGGGCCGGTCGCTGGGGCTGACGCTGCCCATCGGGCACATGGCGGTGGCCTACCTGGCGGCGACGGTGGCGGTGGCGCTGGTGCCCACGCCGGGCGGCATCGGCTCGGTCGAGGCGGCGCTGGTCGTGGCGCTGGTGGCGGCGGGCGGGCCGGCGGCCGTGGCCACGGCGGTGGTGCTGGCGTTCCGGCTGCTGACGGTGTGGCTGCCGCTGCTGCCGGGGGCGCTGACGTTGGCGGCGCTGGTGCGGGCGCGGGTGATCTGAGGGAGCCTGCGGACCGGGGTCAGGTGACGGTCACGTGCACCGGTCCGCCGCCCGGATCGACCAGGTGCGTCCAGCGTGCCGTCAGGGTCAGCGGGCGGTGCGGAACGGCCGTGGTGAGGCGGCACCGCTCGCGGTGCAGGGGGCGGCCGTCCTGGGTGACGTGCAGGACGGGGCGGGGCAGCGGGACCGCCGTGCGCAGGAGGTACGGGAAGCGGTCGGCCGCGGTGACGCGGTTCGGGGCGATCCGCAGCAGGGGCGGCTCGGCGACCAGCGGGACGCCGCTGGGCCAGTCCGGGTCCGTCGGGCCCGGTCCCGTGCCTGCGGTGAGCCAGTCGCGTACGGCGGTCGCGGCGTGCGCGCCCTCGCGGACCGCCGTGGCCGCGCTCTCGACGGCGTGCAGCACGCTGCCGACCGCGAAGACGCCGGGCCGTGAGGTGCGCAGGGCGCCGTCCACGGCGGGACCGCGGGTCGACGGGTCCAGGGCCAGTCCGCCGCGCCGGGCGAGTTCGTGGTCGGGGACGAAGTCGCCGGTGAACACGACGGTGTCGCAGGGCAGCGTGGCCGTACGGCCGTCGCGGTGGCGTACGCGTACGCCCGACAGGCGGCCGCGGCCGAGGAGTTCGGTGACCGTGGTGCCGGTGAGGACGGGGGTGCGGTGCCGCAGGCGTGCCGTCAGCGTCCGCGCGGGGGCGGCGGGGGCCCGGGGCAGCTCCGTGACCAGCGCGACGACCTCGGCTCCGGCCGCCCGTACGGTGTCGGCGGCGGCGTGCGAGACGTCCTCGGCGCCGACGATCACCGCGCGGGTGCCGATGGGCTGCCCGTACAGGTGCACCGCCTGCTGGAGTTCGCCGGTGGTGTAGACGCCGGCCGGGCGGGTGCCGGGGACGAGGCGGGCGGCTCGGGGGCGTTCGCGGGCGCCGGTGGCCAGGACGACCGCGCGGGCGGCGAGGGTCCGGACGCCCTGGGGTCCTACGGTGGTGAGGGCCCGCGGGCCCGCCCAGTCGAGGGCGGTGACGCCGGTGCGCAGGTCGGCTCCGGCGTGGACGGTCGCGTCGGCGAGGAGGCCGGCGTAGGCGGGGCCGGTGAGCGTGTGCGGCCGGTTGCCGAAGCCCCGGTGGGCGCAGTGCCTGGGCACTCCCCCGGGCGTCTGCTCGCGCTCCAGGATCTCGACGCGGGCGCCCAGCGTCGCGAGCAGGGAGGCCGCGGCGAGTCCGGCGGGACCGGCGCCCACCACCAGGACGTCGACGTGTCGACTTGTCACTTCCGCGCCTCCTCGAACAACGCCCGTACCGCCGCCCCGCAGTAGAACCCCTGGCAGCGGCCCGCGCGGGCCCGGGTGCGGCGACGCAGGCCGTCCAGGGAACGGGGCGGGACCGTTCCGGCGAGGGCGTCGCGGATCTCACCGCGGGACACGCGCTCGCAGTGGCAGACCAGGGTGCCGTACTCCGGGTCGGCGGCGACGAGGTCGGGGCGCTGGTGGGGGCGGGGGGATGCCTCGCCGAGCTGGGGCATGCGGACCGGTTCGAGCGGGCGCCGGGGGCCGAGGTCGAGGCCGGTGGCGGCGAGCAGGCCGGTGACGTGCTCGGCGAGGGCGAGGGAGGCGGTGAGGCCGGTGGAGCGGATGCCCCCGACGGTGACGTAGCCCTGGTGGGGGTGGGCGGCGATCCGGTAGTCGTCGTGCTCCGTGGCGGCGCGCAGGCCCGCGTAGACGGCGGTGACCTCCTCCTCCAGCAGGGCGGGGAGGATGCGGCGGCCCTGCTCGCGCAGGCGGCGCAGCCCCTCGGCGGTGGAGGCGGTGTCGCGCTTGTCGTCCAGGTCCTCCGCGGTGGGGCCGAGCAGCACGTTGCCGTAGACGGTGGGGGCGACCAGGACGCCCTTGCCGAGGGCGGTGGGGACGGGCAGGAGGATGTGGTGGACGAGGGCGCGGGCGAACTTGTCGTGGACGAGGAGCTGGCCGCGGCGCGGGGTGACGGTGAAGTCGTCGTGGCCGAGGCCGCGGTCGAGGGTGTCGGCGTGCAGCCCGGCGGCGTTGACGAGCCGTCGGGCGTACAGCGGGCCGCGAGGGGTGTCGAGTCGGTGGACGCCGTCCGTGCGACCGGCGTGCGTGACGGGTGATTCGAGGTGCAGGTCGACTCCGGCGCGGACGGCCTGGGTGGCGTACGCGAGGGTCGTCGTCCACGGGCAGATGATGCTCTCGCCGGGTACGTACAGGGCGCCGAGCGCGCCGGGGCCGAGGTGGGGTTCGCGGGCGTAGAGGTCGGCGGGGTCGAGGAGGCGGGCGTCGTGGTACGCGTTGCGCCGGGCCTTCTCCGCGAGGTGGGGCAGTGCCGCGAGCTGCTCCGCGTCCCAGGCGACGAGCAGGGCGCCGACGCGTTCGAGGGGGATGCCCGACTCGACGGCGTACGCGGCGAGTTCGCGGGCGCCCTCCCGCACGAGCCGGGCCTCCAGCGAGCCGGGCACGGCGTCGAATCCGGTGTGCAGGATGGCGGTGTTCGCCTTGGAGGTGCCCTGCCCCACGTCGTCCTGCGCCTCGACGAGGGCGACGCGCAACTGCGGGTGGTGCGCGAGCCGCCGGGCGATCGCACACCCGACGACCCCGGCCCCGACGACCGCCACGTCGTACGGCTCGCCGGGCAGGGCCCCCGACACGGTGACGGTCATACGGTGCCCCCTTCGAACGGCCCACGGTCCGGGTCGTGGCAGGGACCCTGCCCCGTCGAACTCCCGGCGCCCGGCGGCCGTACGGCCCCTCGACGTACGGCGCTCCGGCCACCGGTCACCCCCGCGCGAGCCTGCCCGGTGGATGGCGCGACACCGGATGCCCCCGCACCCGGCACCCCGGTCGCACGCACCGCCCCGCCGGGCACCCGCCCTGCACCCGAACAGCCCGCGCCGCCCTGCCCACCACCTGCACGAGACACCGCCGAGAGGGACAGTACCGGCGCCGCGGGTGGCCGCGGGGCCGGGAACCCGATGGACGGCGCGACACCGGATGCCTGCGCACCCGGCACCCCGGTCGCAGACACCTCCGCACCGGACACCCGCCCGGCACCCGAACCACCCGCGCCACCCCACCCACCACCACCTGCGCAAGGCACCGTCGAGGGCGACGGCACCGCGGGTGTCTGCCGGGCGGGGAAGGCGGGCTGGTTCGGACCGGCGGAGAGGTGCTCGACGGGCGGTGGGGCCGGGGTCCGGCGGGCGGGGGCGGGTCGTGCCGGGTCGGGGAGTCGTCGGCTCGGGTGGTGGCGGCCCGTCACGCCGGGTCCCCGGCGAGCAGTGCGGCGACCGCCGTGCGGAAGCGGGTGCGGCGCTCGGTGGCCTCGTCGGCGGTGACGCGGGGCTCGTACACCGTGGTGGGCCCCACGTCGGGGAGTGCGTCGGCGAGGGTGAGGGACGGGTCCGCGCCGAGCCGGGCCAGGGTGCCGACGCCGAGCGCGGTGGCGTCCGGCAGGGCGGACACCTCGACGGGGAGTTGCAGCAGGTCGGCCTGGGTCTGCATGAGGAGCGCGGAGCGGGTGAGGCCGCCGTCGACGCGCAGTACGGTCAGCGGCGCACCGAGGTCGGCCGCCGCGGCGTCGGCGAGTTCGGCGACCTGGGCGGCCAGGCCCTCGCACAGGGCGCGCACCAGGTGCCCGGGGGTGGTGTCCAGGCCGAGGCCGGTGAGCGAGCCGCGCAGGTCGCCGCGCCACCAGGGAGCGGCGAGCCCGGCCAGCGCCGGGACGAAGGTGACGCCGCCCGCGTCCGGCACCCCGGCGCCCACGGGGTCGAGGTCGGCGGCGCCGGTGATGACGCCGAGTTCGGTGAGCCAGCGTACGGCGGAGGCGGCCGTGTACACCTGGCCGTCCAGGCAGTGGTCGGTGTGTCCGCCGAGCCGCCAGGCGACGCAGGCGGCCAGGCCCGAGGCGCCCCGGCGCGGTGTGCCGCCGGTGTGGGCGAGGAGGAACGCACCGGTGCCGTAGGTGCACTTGGCGGTGCCGGGCTCGGTGACGCGCTGGGCGAGCAGCGCGGCCTGCTGGTCGACGGCGAGGCCGGTGAGCGGGAGTTCGGGGCCGAAGGCCCTGGTCGTGCCGGTGTGGGCGGCGTTGTCCACGATCTCCGGGAGGTGTTCGCCGGTCAGGCCGTACAGCTCCAGGGCGCGCGGCGACCAGGCGGTGCGGTCGAGGTCGAGGAGCCCGGTGCGCGAGGCGGTCGCGGCGTCCGTGACGTGGGCGCCGGTGAGGCGGTGGACGAGCCAGGTGTCGGAGGTGGTGACGTGGCCCGCGCGGCTGAGGTGCCGTCGTATCCAGGCCATTTTCGGCGCGGCGAAGTACGGGTCCAGGGGCAGGCCGGTCAGGTGGCGCAACTCGGCGGCGTGGTCGGCCAGTTCCGCGCAGAGGGGTGCCGCCCGGCGGTCCTGCCAGACCAGCGCGTCGGTGAGCGGGCGGCCTGTGTCCGGGTCCCAGGCGAGCACCGTCTCGCCCTGGTTGGCCAGGCCCAGCGCGGTGACCGGTTCGTCGGCGTCGGCGAGCGCCCGGCGCCCGGCGTCGACCACCGAGCCGTACAGCTCCTCCGGGTCCACCTCCACCAGGCCGCCGGGCAGGTACCGGGGCCGGACCTCGGCGAAACCGGTGCCGACCACGCCGCGCTCGGGGCAGATCACCAGCGCCTTGGTGCCGGACGTGCCCTGGTCGACGGCGAGTACCGAGTCCGGCACCTGCACCTCCCGGCTCCCCGCTCCCGCGCCGACGGTCTCGGCGATCACTGCGCGCCAGCCTGCCCGCGCGGGCACACCGCGTCAAGAGTGACTGACGGTCAGTCAGTTCGCCCTGGTGGCAACGGTTTTGCGCCGGTAACGCGAAAGCGGACAGAGGCGGAACCTCCGCCTCTATAGTGTGCGCCGACCGCTCGACCACCGCACCACCGCCCCCGGGGAGGGCTGTTTGTCACGCCATGCCGCCGTACGGTCCGTTCCGCTCCTCGCGGCGGGCGGGTGATGGCCAGGGACGGCGCACAGCCCGCCTACGACCCCGCCGGACACGACACCGCGCTGCGCTCCGCCCTGCAGGAGGTGCGGGCCGGGCGCTGGATGTCGATGCGCATCCTGCTGGAGCAGACCGGCTCCTGGGCGCAGTGGACACGGCGCACCCAGGTGCTCGCGGCCTCGGCGGCCGGTACGGACGTGGTGCGGGCCTGGCTCGCGGAGGAGCCGCACAGCGTGGCGGCCGCGGTGATGCACGCCCGGGTGGCCGTGGAGCGGACGCTGCGGGCGCACCGCGAGGACCATCCCCGCACCCGCGAGCTGTGGCCGCAGGCCTGGCACGCCTGCGACGCGGCGACCCGGGCCGCGCCCCACGACCCGGTGCCGTGGGTGTGTCTGCTGGCGCTGGCCCGGCTGGACGAGGGGCAGCGCTGGGAGGAGCACCGGATGGCGCCGCCGGAGCCGATGCTGCCGCCGGGGCCGTGGGGGCTGCTCGCCGAGGCCGACAAGCGGGACCCGTACAACCGGGAGGCCCACCACCGCATGCTGCAGTTCCTGTATCCGCGCGGCGGCTCCGAACGCCTCGCCAGGGCGGCCGGGTTCGCGCACTGGGCGGCGGGTTCGGCACCGCCCGGCTCGGCGCTGCACGTGCTGCCGCTGTATGTGCGGGTGGAGCGCTACCGCCGCTCGGGCGCGCGGGAGGCGGCGCTGGACCTGCACTGGGTGGCGGAGGACGCCACCCGGGAGGCACGGCAGGCGTTCGACTCCTGGTTCGCGCTCTCCCCCCGGGACGAGCGGTCCCTGCCGGACCTGAACCACCTGGCCCACGCGCTGTGGGGCGCCCTCCGGTTCCGGGAGGCGAACCAGGTGTTCGACGCGCTCGGCCCCTACTGGACGCCGCTGCCCTGGGCCTGCCGGACCCCGGGCGACGGTTCGGCCGGGCGGGCGGTGGAGGTGTTCCTCCAGGCCCGCACCCGCAGCCGTTCGGCCGCCCGCGCCCGTGGCCACGGGCGCCGACGTACCTGACCCCCCAACCCCCCACCCTTCCGCCCCGGAGGTCCGTCATGCCCCGCCCCTCTGAACCGTCCGTCAACGAGGAACAGCGCCTGCGTGAACTCGGCTACCGCCCGGTGCTGGCCCGCCGCATGGGCGGCTTCGGCAACTTCGCGATCAGTTTCTCGGTGATCTCGATCCTCTCCGGCTGCATGACCCTGTACGGCTTCGGCCTGGGCACCGGCGGCCCCGCGGTGATGCTGTGGGGCTGGGCGGGCGTCGGCCTGTTCGTGCTGTGCGTCGGGATGGCGCTGGCCGAGGTCACCAGCGCGTATCCGACGTCCGGCGCGCTGTACTACATGGCCGACCGGCTCGGCGGCCGCCGCTGGGGCTGGTACACCGGCTGGCTGAACCTGCTGGGGCTGCTCGGCGCGATCGCCGGGATCGACTACGGGGCGGCGCTGTTCACGGGCGCCTTCCTGAACCTCCAGTGGGGCTTCACGCCGACGCCGGAGAAGACGATGCTGATCTTCGTGGTGATCCTGCTGCTGCACGCCACCCTCAACCTCTTCGGCGTGCGGCTGGTCAGCGTGCTCAACTCGGTCAGCGTGTGGTGGCACCTGGCCGGTGTGGCGCTGATCGTCGGCGCGCTGGTGATCGTCCCCGACCACCACCAGTCGCCGTCCTTCGTCTTCACCGAGTTCGTCAACGACACCGGCTGGGAGAACCCGCTGTACGTGGCCGCGATCGGCCTGCTGCTCGCGCAGTACACCTTCTCCGGCTACGACGCCTCCGCCCACCTGTCCGAGGAGACCTCGAACGCCTCGGTGTCGGCGGCGCGCGGCATCGTGCGGGCCATCTGGGTGTCGTGGCTGGCCGGCTTCGTGCTGCTGGCCGGGCTGACCTTCGCCATCCAGGACTACGACGCCACGCGCGCCACCGCGACCGGGGTGCCGCCCGCCCAGATCCTCCTCGACGGCCTAGGCACGGACGGCGCGAGCGCGCTGCTCCTTGTGGTGATCGTGGCGCAGTTGTTCTGCGGCAACGCCGAGGTGGCCGCCGCCAGCCGGATGGTGTTCGCGTTCAGCCGGGACGGCGCCCTGCCCGGCTCGTCGCTGTGGCGCAAGGTCTCCGCCCGCACCCAGACCCCGGTCGCCGCGGTGTGGCTGTCGGTGGCGGTGGCCTGTCTGCTGGCGCTGCCGTCCCTGTACTCGGCGACGGCGTACGGCGCGGTGACCGCCATCAACGTCATCGGCATCACCCCGGCGTACGCCATCCCGGTGCTGCTGCGGCTGCGGGCCGGCGACCGGTTCACGCCGGGGCCCTGGAACCTGGGCCGGTGGAGCAGGCCGGTCGGGTGGGTCGCGGTGGTGTGGGTGGCGTTGGTCACCGTGCTGTTCTGCCTCCCCCAGTCGTCCCCGGTGACGGCCGACACGATGAACTACGCCGTCGTCGCCCTGGTCGTCGTACTGGTATTGGCCACGGTGTGGTGGTTCGTCGCCCGCCGTTCGTACGGCACCCCGACGACCGCGGCCTACGGCGACGACCGTGAGCAGGCGGAACTCGCCGAGGGCATCGTCTGAAACGCCCCGTTCCGCCCTCCGGCCCGGTACGGAACACCGCCCGGGATACGGCAGGATGAGCCCTCGCGCCGGTCGAACTGCCTTGCGGTTCGGCCGGATCGCGCATCCCCGACATCCCGTAGGTTTGGAGACGGCCGGTGACCGAGGACCTGACCATGGACCATCTGCTGCCCGCCGGCATCGCGCTGGGCGCGGGTCTGCTGGGCGCGTTCCTGCTGCGCATGCTGCTGCGCTGGCTGGCGGGCCATGCCGGGCGCACCCGCTGGGGCGGCGACGACGTGATCGTGGCCGCGCTGCGCACGATGGCGCCGTGGGCGGCGATCGCGGCCGGGGTGGCCGGTGCGGCGGCGGCGCTGCCGCTGCCCCGGGCCGTGCAGCACGGTGTCAACCAGGTGCTGACGGTCCTGCTGATCTTCGTGGCGACGGTGACGGCGGCCCGGGTGGTCGCCGGTCTGGTGCGGACGGTGACGTCCTCGCGCTCCGGGGTCGCCGGGTCGGCCACGATCTTCGTCAACATCACCCGGATCCTGGTGCTGGCCATCGGCTTCCTGGTGATGCTGCAGACGCTGGGCGTCTCCATCGCGCCGATGCTGACCGCCCTGGGCGTGGGCGGTCTCGCGGTGGCGCTGGCCCTCCAGGACACGCTGGCCAACCTCTTCGCGGGCATCCACATCCTCGCCTCCAAGACCGTGCAGCCGGGCGACTACATCCAGCTCAGCAGCGGCGAGGAGGGGTACGTCGAGGACATCAACTGGCGCCAGACCACCGTGCGCGAGCTGTCCAACAACCTGGTGGTGATCCCGAACGGGCAGCTCGCGAAGTCGAACATGACCAACTTCATGCGGCCCGAGCAGCAGCTCACGATCCTGGTCCAGGCCGGGGTGTCCTACGACAGTGACCTGGACCACGTGGAGCAGGTGACCTCCGAGGTGGTCGCCGAGGTGATGGCCGAGGTCAGCGGCGCGGTGCCGGACCACGAGCCGGCGATACGCTTCCACACCTTCGGCGACTCGCGGATCGGCTTCACCGTGATCCTGGGCGTGGGCGAGTTCAGCGACCAGTACCGGATCAAGCACGAGTTCATCAAGCGGCTGCACCGGCGCTACCGCGCGGAGGGCATCCGGATCCCGTCGCCCGCCCGGACGGTCGCGCTCCAGCAGGGGGCCGTGGTCTTCCCGCAGCAGCGGGCGGGCGAGGACGCCGTCCCGTTCGGCTGAGCGCGGCGTGGCTCAAATCTCCGTGCGACCCCTGTCGAGCCGGGGTCGATCACGAGATATCTTGATGTCGAGCAATGTTGCAGACGTGGAGCGGAGCACCCGGTGACTGACTCGACCATCATCTATACACACACTGACGAGGCCCCGGCCCTGGCGACGTATTCGTTCCTGCCGGTGGTCCGGGCGTACGCCTCGCAGGCGGGTGTCGCGGTCGAGACCCGCGACATCTCGCTGGCCGGCCGCATCATCGCCCTGTTCCCGGAGTACCTGACCGAGGACCAGCGCATCCCGGACGCCCTCGCGGAGCTGGGCGAGCTGGCCAAGACGCCCGCCGCCAACATCATCAAGCTGCCGAACATCTCGGCGTCCATCCCGCAGCTCAAGGCCGCCATCGCCGAGCTTCAGGGCCAGGGCTACGCGCTGCCGGCCTACCCGGACGACCCGAAGACCGACGAGGAGCGCGACGTCCGCGCCCGCTACGACAAGGTCAAGGGCTCCGCGGTCAACCCGGTGCTGCGCGAGGGCAACTCCGACCGCCGTGCCCCGGCCTCGGTGAAGAACTACGCCAAGACCCACCCGCACCGCATGGGCGCCTGGACCGCCGACTCCAAGACCAACGTGGCGACCATGGGCGAGAACGACTTCCGTTCCACCGAGAAGTCCACGGTGATCGCCGAGGACGGCACCCTGCGGATCGAGCTGGTCGGCGACGACGGCACCACCACGGTGCTGCGCGAGTCGGTGCCGGTGAAGAAGGACGAGGTGGTCGACGCCTCCGTGCTGCGCGTCGCCGCGCTGCGCGAGTTCCTCACCGCCCAGGTCGCCCGCGCCAAGGCCGAGGGCATCCTGTACTCGGTGCACCTGAAGGCCACGATGATGAAGGTCTCCGACCCGATCATCTTCGGCCACGTGGTCCGCGCCTTCTTCCCGAAGACCTTCGCCCAGTACGGCGAGACGCTCGCCAAGGCCGGTCTCACCCCGAACGACGGCCTGGGCGGCATCTACAAGGGCCTGGAGTCCCTGCCCGAGGGTGCCGCGATCAAGGCGTCCTTCGACGCCGAGCTGGCCGAGGGCCCGGAGCTGGCCATGGTCGACTCCGACAAGGGCATCACCAACCTGCACGTGCCCTCGGACGTCATCATCGACGCCTCCATGCCGGCCATGATCCGCACGTCCGGTCACATGTGGGGCGCGGACGGCGGCGAGCACGACGCCCTCGCGGTGATCCCGGACTCCTCCTACGCCGGTGTGTACCAGGCCGTCATCGAGGACTGCCGCGCCAACGGCGCCTACGACCCCTCCACCATGGGTTCGGTCCCGAACGTCGGTCTCATGGCGCAGAAGGCCGAGGAGTACGGCAGCCACGACAAGACCTTCGAGATCCCCACCACGGGCACGGTCCGCCTGGTCGACGCCGCGGGCAACGCGGTGCTGGAGCAGACGGTCTCCGCCGGTGACATCTTCCGCGCCTGCCAGACCAAGGACGCGCCGATCCGCGACTGGGTGAAGCTGGCCGTCACCCGCGCCCGCGCCACCGGCGACCCGGCCGTCTTCTGGCTGGACGAGGGCCGCGCCCACGACGCCAACCTGATCGCCAAGGTCAAGGCGTACCTGCCGGAGCACGACACGGAGGGCCTGGACATCCGGATCCTCAACCCGGTCGAGGCGACCAAGCTGTCGGTGGAGCGCATCCGCCGCGGCGAGAACACCATCTCGGTCACCGGCAACGTGCTGCGCGACTACCTGACCGACCTGTTCCCGATCCTGGAGCTGGGCACCAGCGCCAAGATGCTGTCGGTCGTCCCGCTGATGGCGGGCGGCGGCCTCTTCGAGACCGGTGCCGGCGGCTCTGCCCCGAAGCACGTGCAGCAGCTGGTCAAGGAGGACTACCTGCGCTGGGACTCCCTGGGCGAGTTCTTCGCCCTGGTGCCGTCCCTGGAGCAGTACGCCGAGGCCACCGGCAACACCAAGGCCAAGGTCCTCGCCGACACCCTCGACCGCGCCACGGCGACCTTCCTCAACGAGGACAAGTCCCCGACCCGCCGCGTCGGCGGCATCGACAACCGCGGCAGCCACTTCTACCTGTCCCTGTACTGGGCGCAGGAGCTGGCGAAGCAGACCGACGACGCGGACCTGGCCAAGGCCTTCGCCCCGCTCGCCGAGACGCTCACCGCGAGCGAGCAGAAGATCGTCGATGAGCTGAACGCCGTCCAGGGCAAGCCCGCCGAGATCGGCGGCTACTACCAGCCCGACCCGGCCAAGGCCGCCAAGGTCATGCGCCCGTCGACCACCTGGAACGAGGCCCTGGCGTCCTTCGCCTGATCCTCCCCGGGCCCGCAGCGACCCCCGGCACCCCGTCTCCGTCCCCTCGGAGGCGGGGTGCCGCCGCTTCACCAGTCCCGCGATGCGACCAGCTCCTCCGGGTCCGCGTCCGCGAAGCCGTAGGCCCGGGCGACGAACCAGAAGGCCCCGCCGATCTCCTCCCGGGCCGTGGTTTCGATCTCGCTGCCCGCCTCCTCGAAGGCCGCCGCCAGCTCGTTGAACTCCTCGGTGGCCGCGTGGGTCAGCGCGTAGAGCGCCGTCAGGCCGCCCGGCCGGTCCGACTCCACGCGGGCGCACAGCCGGAGCAGGATCGCGCGTCCCCCACTGACAACGCCCTCGGAGCCCTACCGTGACCGACGCCCCGCCCTCCTTCGAGCTGCTGCCAGGTACCCCGCACTCCCCCGTGCTGCTGCACGTGCCGCACTCCTCCCGTGCGATCCCCGCCGACGTCCGTCCCGGCATCGTCCTGTCCGACGCGGAGCTGGAGCGGGAGCTGGACCACATGACCGACTCGTACACCGCGGAGATGGCCGGGCGGGCCGCCGAGTTGGCCGGGGTCACGCCCTGGCGGTTCGTGAACCGGGTGTCGCGGCTGGTGGTCGACCCGGAGCGGTTCCCGGACGAGCGGGAGGAGATGACGGCCGTCGGGATGGGCGCCGTGTACACGCGGACCTCGCACCGCGAGGTGCTGCGTCCCGAGGGCGCGGACCCCGCGCCGCTGATCGAGCGGTACTTCCGGCCGTACGCCGCCGCGATGACCGACGCGGTCGCCGACCGGCTCGCGGCCACCGGCCGGGCCTTGATCATCGACGTGCACTCCTACCCGACCCAGCCGCTCCCCTACGAACTGCACGGCGAGGGCCCACGCCCGCCCGTCTGCCTGGGCACCGACGCCTTCCACACGTCGCCCGGGCTGCTCGCCGCGGCCCGGGAGGCGTTCGCCCCGTGCGGGGAGACCGGGCTGGACAGCCCGTTCGGCGGGACGTACGTGCCGCTGGACTTCTACGGGACGCGGGCCGAGGTCGGTGCGCTGATGGTGGAGATCCGCCGGGACACCTACATGACGGAGCCGGGCGGTCCGGCCGGGCCGGGCCTGTCGCGCCTCGCGGAGGCGCTCGCGGCGCTCGTCGACGCCGTATCGGGCTGAGAGCCGGTCCGCCCACCACCGGCTGGAGCACTCCCGCGCGACAGCCGGGCGGGTGCGCGGCGAGGGTGGGGGGATGACGCAGGAGACCACCACGCTCACCGGCCAGTCGCCGCCCCCGGTGCGGGACTGGCCCGCCCTCGACCTGGACGGCCCGGAGTTCGACCCGGTCCTCGCCGAGCTGATGCGCGAGGGGCCGCTGACCCGCGTCCGGCTCCCGCACGGCGAGGGCTGGGCCTGGCTGGCGACCCGGTACGACGACGTGAAGGCGATCACGAACGATCCGCGCTTCGGACGGACCGAGGTGACGAAGCGTCAGATCACGCGTCTCGCCCCGCACTTCAAGCCGCGCCCCGGCTCGCTCGCCTTCGCCGACCAGCCCGACCACAACCGGCTGCGGCGCGCGGTCGCGGGCGCGTTCACGGTGGGCGCGACGAAGCGGCTGCGGCCCCGTGCGCAGGAGATCCTGGACGGACTGGTGGACGGCGTGGTCGCCGAGGGGCCCCCGGCCGACCTGGTCGAGCGGGTCCTGGAGCCGTTCCCGATCGCGGTCGTCAGCGAGGTGATGGGCGTACCGGCCGCCGACCGGGAGCGCGTGCACTCCTGGACCCGGCAGATCATCTCCACCTCCGGCGGCGCCGAGGCCGCCGAGCGGGCGAAACAGGGCCTGTACGGGTGGATCACCGAGACCGTCCGCGCCCGGGCGGGCAGCGAGGGCACCGACGTGTACGCGATGCTCGGCGCCGCCGTGGGCCGCGGCGAGGTCGGTGAGACGGAGGCCGTGGGGCTCGCCGGGCCGCTGCAGATCGGCGGCGAGGCCGTCACGCACAACGTCGGCCAGATGCTGTACCTGCTGCTCACCCGCCCCGAGCTGATGGCGTGCATGCGCGAGCGGCCCGAGGCGCGCGGCACGGCGCTGGACGAACTGCTGCGCTGGATCTCGCACCGCACCTCGGTGGGCCTGGCCCGCGTCGCCCTGGAGGACGTCGAGGTGCGCGGCACCCGCATCGCCGCCGGTGACCCCGTGTACGTCTCCTACCTGGCCGCCAACCGCGATCCGGACGTCTTCCCCGAGCCCGACCGCATCGACCTGGACCGCGAACCCAACCCCCACCTGGCGTACGGCAACGGGCACCACTTCTGCACGGGCGCCGTGCTCGCCCGGATGCAGACCGAGTTGCTGGTCGACACGCTCCTGGAGCGGCTGCCGGGGCTGCGGCTCGCGGTCCCGGCCGACCAGGTGGCCTGGCGCCGCAAGACCATGATCAGGGGCCCGCGTACGCTGCCCTGCGCCTGGTAGCCCCGCGCCCGGCGGGCGGCACGCTCAGGCCCGCAGCCACTCCGTCACGACCACGTCCCGGCCGGTCCGCAGCCGCAGCGCGAACGGACCGGCGGGCGGCGCCTCGCCGGTGAACCGGCCCATGTCGTCGGCCATCAGCCGGGCATGCGCCCGCGGCCCGCTCAGCACCTCGATCCCGGCCGGACCCGGCGGCAGCAGCTGGCCGATCAGGCCCTGAGAGGTCACCTCTACGTCGACGGTCACCCCGTCCGACTGGAAGGTCAGCATCCGCGGCGGGTCCGTCTCGCCCCTGACGGGGATGCCGTCCACCAGCGAGTCGAAGGTCAGCTCGGCGACGCGGACCTCCAGGTCGCGCAGGGCGAAGGCGTCGACGGCGACCCGCCGCAGCTCGGCCGGGACCGGGTCCAGGATCGCGGCGGCCTGCCGCAGCTCCTCCTCCAGGAGACCGTCGTACAGCTCCGCGTCGCGCTCGTCGTACCCATCACGCCCGTCGTGCCCGTCGCGCCCGTCGTTGAGATCGCTCATTTCGTCCCCCGTGCCTCCAGCCGGGCCCGCAGCCGGCGCAGACAGCGCTGGCGCATCGGCCCGATGCTGCCCACCGCGATACCCAGCGCGGCGGACACCTCCTGATAACTGGGCGGTGGCGAGGAGATCAGCACCCGCAGCAACTGGCGGCACCGCTCGCCCAGTTCCTCGAACTCCTGCCACAGCAGCCGTACGCGCTCGGTCTGCGCGGCGGCCTCCTCGGAGTCGAGCACCGACTCCTCCGGCGTGCGGTCCTCGCTCGGCCGGTCCAGCAGCTGCGGGTCGTCGGTCGGCGTCCACCGCTTGGAGGCCCTGAGCAGCTTCAGGCACTCGTGCCGCGCCGTACTCGCCAGCCAGGAGCCGGACTTCTCCGGTTCCCTGATCCGCCCCAGGTGCTGGGCGAAGCGGAACCAGGCGGTCTGGTACACCTCGTGCGCGTCGGCGTCGGACAGCCCGTGCGACCTGGCCACGGACCACACCAGCGGACCGAGCCCGTCCACCAGTGACTTCCAGGCCGCCGCGTCCCCGTCGGCCGCCGACTGGACGAGCGCCCCGACATCTGCACGGTCCACGGTCCCACCCCTCGTGTACGACCTGCCATCGTACGCCGTGGAGTGGACGGTTCCGACCGGCAGCAGGCCGTTCACGACCCGCCTTCCGAAGGGTTGGCGGAGCCCGGGCGCCAGGTGGGCGGCAGCAGCGCGGGCACGTGCGCCCCGCGCACCTCCGCGTACTCGGTGTTGGCCGCGAGCAGTTGCCGGGCGGCCGCACGCGGGTCGGTCTCCTTGTGCGCCGTCATGTGGGAGGCGACCAGCCCCGCGACCACGGGGGTGGCGAAGGAGGTGCCGCTCCACTGCGCGTGCCCCTCGAACATCACCTGGTCCGGCTTGGCGGGCGCCTCTCCCGGTTCGCTCAGCACTCCGTTGTGCGGGGGGTACTGGCAGGTGCAGGCGTAGCCGAAGCCGAACCGGCAGGCGTCGTAGGTGGAGTGCTGGTAGACGTACGGCACGGGCGTCTTGAAGCCGGTGAGGGCGCTGGTGAGCCGCTCGCCGGGGGCGTAGGCCCGCACCCAGCCGCCGTGGTTGCTGAAGCAGGCGCCGAACTCGCCGTCGGAGCGCAGCGCCCCGATCGACAGCACGGAGTCCTCCCAGCCGGGCACGGTGGCGTAGGCGGCGGGCCAGAAGGGCGTGGCGCTGGCGTTGTTGCCCGCCGCGGCGACCAGCAGGGTGCGCTGGTCGCGGAGTTCCTCCATGAAGGCGTGCACGCCGAGCAGGCCGTCGGTGCGGCCGTTGGAGGTGCCGGCGGAGAGGCTGAGGACCTCGGGCCAGCCGCCGCGGTCGACGGCCTCGAAGAGCTTCTCGCCCAGCTCGGACTCCAGGATCGCGCCCGCGTCGTTGAGGGTGTTGCGGACGGTCACCTCGGTGTTGGGTGCCACGGCGGCCACCAGCCCCGCGATGAAGGTGCCGTGTCCGACGTACTGGCACAGGACGCCGTCGTCGCCGCACTCCCTGATCTGGGCGTCGCCCTCGGTGTGGGCCAGCAGCGGGTAGGACCGGTAGTCGTGCATGAGGCCGGTGTCGATGACGAGGACGCCGACGGCGGTCGCGGCGTCGTACGGCGTCCCGTCGGCGGCCGGGTTCGGCGGCTCGCTCAGCGGGACGGGGACGGGTTCGTCGCCGGGGCAGGCGTTGACGGCGATGGAGACGACGTGGTTGCGGCTGATCAGCCGGCGGCCCGCGCGGCCCTCCATCGTCCTCAGGGAGCGCAGGGCGTGGGCGACGGTGGGGTCGCCGCCGCCGTCGCCCTCGCCCGGGTCGGCGACCTGGATGCGGGTGATGCCGGTGCGGTTGGTCTCGGGGCTCGCCCGGCGCACGCGGTCCGGCGTCAGCCCGGCCATGGTGGTGAAGTGGTCGCGCACGGTGTCCTCGACGAGGCGGGCCTCCTCGCCGTCGCGGGCGAGGACGACGCCCTTCTCGTAGAAGAACTCGGCGGAGTCGTCCGGTCCCATCGCCAGCGGGACGTCCGGCATCGAGCGCTGGATCTGGTCGAACTGCTCACGGAATCGCTGTGGTGCCATGCTTGTCCTCCACTGGGGCGGTGGCGGTGACGAGGTTCCGGTCCGCGGTCGTGACCGCGGACATGACCACAGTGGTGGCAGCGGTCGTCAATCAGAGTCCCGCAGTGGCCGATTGATACAGACTCGAACCTGTGGGGTGTGGTTCCGGAGCACTACCATCCGTGGGGTGACAGCGCGAAACGACTCGGTTCTCGAACTGCTGCCGATGGTGTTCGCCGCCCCGGGCGAAGCGCTGGCGCGGGCGGAGGAGTTGCTGGGCGCCGATCCCTCCCCGCTGCACGCCTCGGTCGCCCATCAGGTGATCGGCATCTGGCAGCGGGACTTCGGCGACACCCGGCGGGCCCTGGCCCATCTGCGGCGCGCCCGCGACCTCGCCGCCCGCGCGGAGTCGGCCGAGCGGGAGGCGGACGTCCTGGCCACGCTCGGGGTCGCGCTGGTGCACGCCGGGCGTACCCGGGCCGGGCTGGCCGCCTTCGAGCGGGGCGTGGCGCGCGGGAGCGGTCACACGCGCGCGCGGGTGCTGTACCGGCGGGCGTACGTGTGGTGGGTGCTCGGCCGGCACGGTGAGGCGCTGGAGGACGTACGGCGGGCGATCCCGGTGCTGCGGCAGGTGGACGACGTGATCTGGACGGCGCGGGCGCTGACGCTGCGGGCGACCGTGCACCTGGCCCAGGGCTCGGTGGAGCGGGCCGACGCCGACTTCACGGCGGCGGAGGCGCTGTGGGACACCACGGGCCAGGAGCACGACAAGGCCGACGCGGTGGAGAGCCGGGGGCTCGCGGCGTTCCGCGCCGGTGACGTGCCCGCGGCGCTGCGGTTGCTGGACGAGGCGGCGGAGCGGTACGCGAAGCTGGGGACGCCGACGTTCATGCTCACCATCCGGCGCTGCGAGGTGCTGATGGCGGCGGGGCTCGCCACCGAGGCGCTGGCGGAGGCGGACGGGGCGATCACGGTGCTGGACGGGATGGGCGGTCAGTCGACCCGCAAGGCGGAGTTGCTGCTGGTGGCGGCGCGGGCGGCGCGGCTGGCGGACGAGCCGCGGACCGCGCTCGCGCGCGCGGCCGTCGCGGTGCGGCTCTTCGCCGGGCAGCGGCGCACCTGGTACGAGACGCACGCCCGGCTGGTGCTGATCGAGGCGCGGGTCGCCACGGGGCGCGGGTCGGGACGGCTGGTCGCGGACGCGGCGGCGGTGGCGGAGCGGCTGGCGGCCTTCGGTGCGCCCGCCGCGCCGGAGGCCTCGCTCCTCGCGGGCCGGATCGCGCTGGACCTCGGCTGGACGGCGGACGCGGAACGGCATCTGGCGGTGGCCGCGCGCAGCCGGCACGGCGGGCCGCCGCTGGCGCGGATGACGGGCTGGGCGGCGCAGGCGCTGCGGGCCCGGGCGGCGGGGTCGCCGCGGGGGGTCCTGGAAGCCTGCCGGCGCGGTCTGGACGTCCTCGACGACCACCGGATGACGCTGGGCGCCTCGGAACTGCGGGCCCGGGCCACCGCGCAGGGCGCGGAGCTGGCGGCCCTGGCGCAGCGGGCGTCGCTGGTCTCGGGCGGGCCGCGGCGGCTGCTGGGCTGGAGCGAGCGCTGGCGGGCGACGGTGCTGTCGGCGCCGCCGACCCGGCCGCCGGCCGATCCCGTGCTGCTGACCGCCATGACGGCGTTCCGGGAACTCGCGGCCCGCGCGGAGAAGACCCGCTCGGACGGCGGCCGGCCCGCTCCCGCCCTGGAGCGCGAACAGCGGCGCCTGGAGCGGGAGATCCGCTCCCGCACCCTGCACATGCGGGGCGCGGCGCCCGGTGACGGCGACCGGTTCGACGCGGCGCTGCTGCTGCGGCGGCTCGGCGACGAGGTGCGGCTGGTGGAGCTGGCGGTGCTCGACGGGCGGGTGCACGTGCTGCTGTGCGGGCAGGGGCGCGTGCGGCGGTTCGAGGCGGGGCTGCTGGCCGAGGCGGAGGCGGAGGCGGAGCACGTGCAGGCCGGTCTGCGGCGGCTGGCCCATCCGGGCGCCGAGGCGCGGCTGCCGCTGGTGGAGGCGGCCGGCGCCCGGCTCCAGCACCTGCTGCTGGGGCCCGCCGCGGCGCACCTCGGCTCGGGTCCGGTCGTCGTGGTCCCGCCGGGGCGGTTGCACCGGGTGCCGTGGGCCCTGCTGCCCGCGCTGCGGGAAAGGGTCCTGAGCGTGTCGCCGTCGGCGAGCAGCTGGCTGCGCGCGGGGGACACCGCTCCCCCGCCCGGCGGCCGCCAGGTCCTGGTCCGCGGCCCCGGCCTGGCGAGCGGCGGCGCCGAGGTCTCCGAACTCTCCGCCCGGTACACCGGCCGACGCACACCGGGAGGGGCGGGCACGGGGACACCGCCGCCCGGAACACCGGCGGGGACGCGTCACGTGCCACCGCACGACGAACCGGACCGCGGGGAGCGTGAAGGTCCGGCCGGGGCGGGTGGCGGCGCGACGCGGGTTCCCCCGGCCGTCGACGCAGGCGGCGGCCAGTCCACGCGGCCGGAGCGCGACGGTGCGGGGCGGACCGGCGGCGGTCGGCCGGGGCCGGTGGACGTGGCGGGGGGCGGCGCCGCCGCGCGTGGCGCGACGGTCGTGCTGGAGGGCGACGACGCGCGGGTGCCACGGGTCCTCCGGGAGCTGGACGGGGCCGCCCTGGCGCACATCGCGGCGCACGGGACCTTCCGCGCGGACAGCCCCCTGTTCTCGTCGCTGCGGATGGCGGACGGGCCGCTCATCGTGCACGACTTCGAGCGGCTCGACCGCAGCCCGTACCGCATCATCCTGCCCTGCTGCGACACCGCGCGCTTCGCGTCGGTCGGCGCCGACGAGCTGCTGGGCCTGGTCACCGCGCTGCTGCCGCTGGGCACGGCCGGGGTGGTGGCGTGCACCGCGCCGGTCAACGACGCCGCGGTGGTGCCGCTGATGCTCGCGCTGCACAAGGGGCTGGAGGCGGGCCTGTCCCTGGCGGAGGGGCTGCGCGACGCGCGGGCCGCGCTGCCGGGCGACGCGGTGCACCAGGCGACGGGGTGGGCCTTCTCGGCGTTCGGCGCGGCCTGAGCGCCCGATACCCGGTTCCCGCTTCCCCGTACCCGGCCGCCGGATCAGGCGGGTTGGGGCTCGGGCAGTTCCACGAGCCAGGGCAGCGCGTCGCGGTCGCCCGCGCCGAGGCGGGTGTAGGCGCCGTAGAGGTGGTTGCCGACGGTGCGGACGGACAGGGTCAGCCGCTCCGCGATCTGCCGGTTGCTCAGGCCCGCGGCGGCGAGCGTGACGATCTGCCGCTGCCGGGCGGTGAGTTCGCCGAGCACCAGGCCGGACAGTGCGGGGGTGCGGGCGCCCTGGCAGCGCCGGGCGAGGGCGGCGGCACGGGTCCGGGCGGTGCGCGCGGCCCGCGGATCGCGGTGGGCGCCCACCGCCTGGGCGCTCGCCTCGGCCGCGAACAGCAGGAATCCCCGCCGCTCCAACTCCTCGGCGACCCGGTCGAGGGCCGGTCCGTCCTCGCGCGCGAGGGCGTCGGCGTGGGCGGCGAAGACGCCGGTCAGGCGGCCCGCCGCCCGTCGGGGCGCGCCGAGCCGGACCGCGTCGTACGGGTCGCCGCGGCCGGCCGTCCGGACCGCCTCGTCCAGTTCGCCGCGCGCGGCGGCGGCCCAGGTGACGCAGGCCGCCCCCGCCGGGCCCGGCACGTCGTCGCCCGACTGCGCGGTGGCCAGGGCGAGTTCGGTGCGGCAGTCCGGGTCGTCGTGATGGGTCCGCAGGCCCTCGCGGGCCCAGGCCGCGGCCTCCCGCAGCCGTCCGCGCAGCCGTGCGAACCGGGCCCGCAGTGCCGCGTACCGGGCCGGCAACGGGGCCCCTTCGGCGACCAGCCACTCCCCCACCGGTGCCTCGACCGGCCGTACGTCGGCCTGCTCGATGCGCAGGGCGAGCGCGGCCCGCTCCGCCTCCAGGGCGGGTCCGGTCCGGTCCGGGGTGCGGGCCAGCCGCCGGGCCCGCAACCGGCCCGCGGCGGCGCGCAGCACCGGGCCGTGCAGGGGGTGCGCGAGCCGGGTGGCGCCGTGGTCGTCGACGGTGACCAGGCCCTCGGCCTCCAGGTGCTCCAGGGCCCGTACGTCGAGGGCGTCCTGGTCCAGGTCCAGGGGCAGGGGTTCGGCGAAGGCGAGGCGTTCGAGGGTCTCCCGCTCCCCGGCGCGGGTGCGGTCCAGGACGTGGGCGGCGCGCTCGCGGACCGCCGGGGTGATCGGCACCGGCCCCCGCCACGCCCGCTGGTCCGTGTCCGGCACCCGCACGAGGGGGCCTGACTCGCGCACGGCGGTCAGCAGTTCGCGCAGCAGCCGCAGGTCCCCGCCGGCCAGGCGGTACAGGCGGTCGACGGTGAGCGGCTCCAGGGCGGTGTCCGGGCCGGCCGTGAGCAGTTCCGCGGTCTCCTCGCGGGGCAGCGGTTCCAGGGCGAGGCGCGGCAGCAGCTCACCGGACCACAGCCGGGACACCGCGCTCGGTACGGGGCCGCCGTCGGTGGCGACGACCAGGAGGCGGGTGCGGCCGTGCACGGCGAGCTGGTGCACGAGGGCGGCGGAGGCGTCGTCGAGCAGGTGGGCGTCGTCGACCAGCAGCAGCCGGGCGCCGGACAGAAGGTGGACCGCGCGGTGCAGGGTGACCGGTTCGGGCAGCAGGTGGGCGAAGGCGGCGAAGGGGATGTCCCGGGTCTCGGGCGTCCCGGCGGCCCGCACGCAGTCGGTGCCGCGCACGGCCTCCGCCACGAGCCTGGTCTTGCCCGCGCCCGCGGGGCCCGTCACCACGAGGCCGCTCCGTCCGGCCGTCACGGACCTGCGCACCAGCTCCAGTTCGTCCGCCCGGCCGGTGAACGGCCAGGGCGTCTCCAGCCTCTTCGCGTCCCGCAGAGAAGTCGTCACGGCAACATGAGTCGGCATACTCACCCCTGATACAGGGTGACTTGAGTACCCCCCGACTCAGGCGCCGGGACCGGGCCGGACGGCACCCTGATGACCATGACCGCACGCTACTGCTCGCTCGCGCAGCAGCCTGCCCCCGTGCTCGCACCGGGGCTGGCCGCCGAGCGCGTCGCCGCGCTCGTCGGCGGGCAGCGGATGTGGGTCAACGGAACCGTGCTGCACTACTGCTTCCTCGGCGGCGACACCGACACCTCGGTGGTCCCGATGCCGGGCACCGGGCGGCCCCGGCGGGGATCGTGGGTGGGGACCGAGGAGCAGCGGGACGTGGTGCGCGACTGCTTCCGGGAGTGGCGGGACCTCGGCATCGGGCTCGACCTCGAGGAGGTCCGCGACCGGTCGGAGGCGGAGCTGCGCATCGGCTTCCAGCCCGGCGACGGGTCCTGGTCGGCGGTGGGCAAGGACGCACTCGTGGTCGGTCTCAACGACCGTACGATGAACTTCGGGTGGGACCTGACCGCACCGGGCGAGCGGGCGACCGCCCTGCACCAGATCGGGCACGCGCTCGGCATGCTGCACGAGCACCAGAGTCCGTTCGCGGGCATCCTCTGGGACGACGAGGCCGTCTACAACGAGCTGGCGGGCCCGCCCAACCACTGGAGCCGGGAGCGGACCTTCCACAACATCCTGCGCAAGCTCGACGACGACGAGGCCAACGGCCCGGTCTGGGACCCGCAGTCGATCATGGAGTACCCCTTCCCGTCGGGGCTGATCCTGGAGCCCGAGCACTACCGCTCCGGCCTGCGCCCACCCGGTACGCTCTCCGCCGCCGACAAGGAGTTCGCCCTGCGCTGGTACCCGCCCACCGGCCGGCCCGGTCCGCTGGTGCCGTTCCGCTCGGTGCCGTTGGGTCTCGGGCCCGGCGAGCAGGCCGACTTCCGCGTGGACCCGCCGGAGACCCGCGAGTACACCGTGGGCACCTTCGGTGACAGCGACGCCGTCGTCGTCGTCTTCGAGGAGCGGGACGGCGTGCCCCGCTACTTCGCCGGACAGGACGACGGAGGGACCCCCCGCAACGCCACGATCAAGGCCCGTTTCGTCAAGGGCCGCCGCTATGTCGTCCGGGTGCGCCTGTACTCCTCGTGGGGTGCGGGCGAGACGGCGGTCATGTACTGGTGACCGCGCGGCTCACGAGCACCCGGGCGCCGTGGCCACGGACCGGCGCCGGGGGCCGGCCGCGGCGCGCGCCGCCTTCGGGGGAGGGCGACACGCGCCGCGGCACACGCCGTGTCCGCCGCTGGGGGGCGGCGGGCACGGCGACTTCCTGACGACACGTCGCGTCAGGTGGCGCCGCCCGCGAGGGAGCGGCCGAAGGCCGGGTGGGCGGTCAGGCGCCTCAGGTGGGACCACAGGGCGGGGTGGTCGTCCGCGCGCCGCGGGGTGTCGTGTCGGACGAGGGCCGCCCACACCTCGACGTCGGCGGCGGTGAGCCGGTCGCCCACGACGTGGGAGTGCGTGCTCAGGCGCCGCTCCAGCAGGTCCAGCACGCCGGGCAGCGCCGCGGGCTCGGCGGCCCCGGCACACAGCTCCTCGACGGCGGCGATCTCCGCCTCGGCGCCGCGGGGGTACAGCACCGGACCGGCGGCGGGGGTGAAGGACCGGGCGAGGTCGCGCATGATGTCGCGCGCGTGCGTGCTCACGATCCGGCCGGACCAGCCGTCGCTGAGCACCGGCGCGACGGCCGGACCCCGGTAGTGGTGGGCGCTCGCCTCGTACAGCGGTCGCAGGGCGGCGTATCCGCCGTCGGGACAGTCGGGGCGCGGGGCCAGGAGGGTCACCGGACAGATCTCGTCCAGGCCGAGGAGGCGGTGCACGACGGCGATGCCCAGACAGTCGTCGTGGCCGGGCGAGAGGTGGAGGCGGTAGCGGCGCGGCACGGCGTAGTGCCCGCTGCTCGGGTCGCGGCCGATCCGGCCGCGGAAGTCGGGGGCAGGGACGAGCGGTGTGACGGTCATGGTTCTCCCCGGAGTTTCCCTACCTAATCACTAGGATTACTCGGGAAGTGTCGGCCGGTGCCGGAGACCCGTCAAGAGGGTGTCCGCCCACCAAGAAGCGGCGGGGAGCAGGCCCCACGAAAAAGGGCCCCCGCGAGCTTCCGCCCGCGAAGACCCTTCACCACCGTCGGGACGACAGGATTTGAACCTGCGACCCCTTGACCCCCAGTCAAGTGCGCTACCAAGCTGCGCCACGTCCCGGTGTGCGATCCGCGTGTACCGTGATCGCGCTGGTCAAGCCTACCCCATCCGCGCGGTGGGGCGCGGGACCGGATGGGATGATCACATCGCGAGACGCCTTTGCGTCACGCCTTCCGGCAGGCGTTACCTCGCACGGTGCGAACCGAAAGAACCGCGAACAGCGAACGCGACGAACGCCACGAACACCTCCGCGACGACGGCACCGGCGACCGCTCCGCGCGGCGCGCGGTGACCGTCTTCCCGGTCCTCGTCCTCCTGGCCGGCGCCCTCGGCCTGCTGCTTCCCGGCAGTTTCACCGGGGGGAGCGAGGCGGTGCCGTATCTGCTGGGTGTCGTGATGTTCTGCATGGGCATCACCATGACCCCGGAGGACTTCCGCGGAGTCGTGAAGCGCCCCTGGGCGGTGGCGCTCGGACTCGCCGCGCACTACGTCATCATGCCGGGGCTGGGCTGGGCGATCGCCCACCTGCTCGACCTGCCGCCGCAGCTCGCCGCCGGCGTCATCCTGGTGGGCTGCGCGCCCAGCGGTACGGCCTCCAACGTGGTGACCTACCTGGCCCGCGGCGACGTCGCCCTGTCCGTCTCCGTGGCGACCGTGTCCACGCTGGTCGCCCCGCTGGTCACTCCGCCGCTGACACTGCTGCTGGCCGGCGAGTACCTCCCGGTGGACGCCGGGTCCATGGTCACCGACATCCTCAAGACGGTGCTGCTGCCGGTCCTCGCGGGCGTCGTCGTACGGCTGCTCGCGGGACGGCACGTGCAGCGGGCGCTGCCCGCGCTGCCCTGGCTGTCCGCGCTGACGATCTCCGTGATCGTGGCGATCGTCGTGGCGGGCAGCGCGGACGCCATCAAGTCGGCGGCGGGGCTGGTGTTCGTCGCCGTCGTCCTGCACAACGGGCTCGGACTGGCCCTCGGCTACGGCGCGGGGCGCCTCGGCCGGCTGGGCGAGCCCGGCAGCCGCGCCATGGCCTTCGAGGTCGGCATGCAGAACTCCGGCCTCGCCGCGTCGCTGGCCACCGCGCACTTCAGCCCCCTGGCGGCGCTTCCCGCGGCGGTCTTCTCCGTGTGGCACAACGTGTCCGGTGCGGTGGTGGCCGCGTGGTTGTCGCGGCGGGGGCGGTGAGCCGGCCTGCGGCCGGCTGAGCAAGGCGGGCCGTTTCGCCGGGGGCTGCTGTCCGGCCACGGGTGCGTCGTGGCTGGTCGCGCTCACCCGGCGGAGCCGCACAATGTCACAGCCCCGCGCCCCTTCGGGGCGCGGCCGACGGTGGGCCGCGCGGGCGGACGCGCCCGCCCGCCTCCTGTGCGAGAGCTGTCGGGACCGGTCAGTCGACCGGCGGGGTGCCGTGGGTGTGGAACGACTCGATCGTCTTCAGGCCCCAGGCCTGGCCCTTCCTCCGCTCCTCCTCGGTCCAGGTGATCAGCGGCCAGTCCGGCGCCAGCACCAGGCGGGTGAGCGGGTTGCACAGTTCGACGCGGTTGCCGCCGGGCTCGTAGACGTAGAGGAAGAAGGTCTGCTGGACGGCGTGCTTGTGCGGGCCCGTCTCGATGAACACGCCGGTGTCGATGGCGAGATCGGCGGCGCGCAGGATGTCCTCGCGGGTGTCGGCGGCGAACGCGATGTGGTGCAGGCGCCCGGCGGAGCCGGTCCAGTCCTCGGTGTGGACGACGTCGTACGACTTGTTCGTGAAGGTCAGCCAACGGGCCGCGATCTTCCCGGAGTCGAGCCTGATCTGCTCGGTGGGCCGGGCGCCGAGGAGCCGTTCCTGGAACTCGGCGCTCGCGAGCACGTCGGCGGCGAGGAAGTTGACATGGTCCAGGCGGCGTACGCCCACGCCCCGGTTGGGTTTGGCCTGCGGCTGGTTCTTGAGGGCCGGCCTGAGTTCCTCGGGTGCCCGGTAGTGCTCGCTCTCCCAGTACAGGGCGTGCTCGTGTCCGTCGGGGTCGGTGGTGACGTAGAGCTTGCCGAGGCCCGGCTCGTCCTCCACCCAAGTGCCGGGCCGCCCCGCCGCCTCCAGCGCCGCCACCCTGCGCCGCAGCGCCTCCTCGCCGGATGTGCGCAGCGCGAGGCGGCCGAGGCCGGGTCGGTCGCGGGCGGTGAGGACGAGGCTGTGGTGTTCGTAGTCGTCCCAGGTGCGCAGGTAGACGGTGTCGCCGTCCCGGCCGTTGACCGTCAGGCCCAGGTAGTCCGTGAAGAAGGCGACGCTCGCGTCCAGGTCGGGCGTGAAGAGCTGGGCGTGGCCCACGTGCGCGATGTCACCGAGCGGCGGAGTCATGGTGGCCTCCAGGGCGTTGTGCGGAAAGCGGTGCCGTCGCGGTGGACCGGGGGAAGACGGTGCCGTCGAAGAGCCTGCGCGCGGTGCGTACGAGGGCCGTACGCCGGACCACGGGCGGCGGGCCGGGGTCGAGCCGGACGCCGACCTCCAGGAAGCCGGTCGGGTGCTCCACCCGGACGCGGTCGCCGGAGTCTGGAAGTTGGGCGATGCCCTCCCCCACGCCGCCGGGGACGCGCAGCCCGGCGGCCACGCTCGCCGCGCCCAGGACGCCGATGGAGGTGTGGCAGCGCACGGGGATGAAGGTGCGGGTGGTGACCGCGCCGCCGTCCCGGGGCGGGGCGAGCAGGGTCAGTTTGGGCACGGTGGTGCCCTCGACGTCGCCGAGGCCCATGAGGCGCCCGGCGGCGAGCCGGATCTCGCGGAGCCGGTCGGCGAGGGCCGCGTCCGCCTCCAGCTCCGCCGGGGTCTCGTACCCGGTGGCCCCCAGCGCGGCGGCCGGGATCAGGACGGCCGGCATGCCGTTGTCGACGCAGGTCACCTCGGTGCCGGCGACGGTGTCGCGGACGTTGCCGGTGGGCAGCAGGGGGCCGGAGCCCTGCGGGAACTCGATGACGACCGCGGCGGCGGTGCCGGGCACGCCGGATATCTCGGTGTCCCCGTCGTACGCGACGCGCCCGCCCGGGGTGGGGAAGGTCGCGACCGCCAGCTCCCCGGTGTTGAGCATGCGGACGCGTACGGACGTCTCGGCCTCCCCGGCCGGTACCAGCCCCCGTTCGACGGCGAACGGGCCCACCCCGGCGAGGATGTTGCCGCAGTTCTGCCGGTCGGTGACCTCGGGCGCGCCCACGGCGACCTGGAGGAACAGGTAGTCGACGTCCGCGTCCGGGGCGGCCGAGCGGGAGACCACGGCGACTTTGCTGGTCAGCGGGTGCCCGCCGCCCAGGCCGTCGATCTGGCGCGGGTCGGGGCTCCCCATGGTCCGCAGCAGCAGGTCGTCGCGGGCGGCGGGGTCGGCGGGCAGGTCGTCGGCGAGGAAGTAGGCGCCCTTGGAGGTGCCGCCGCGCATCAGCGTGCAGCGCACCTCCTCGGTGCCGGTGCCGGTCACGGCCGTTCCCCGGTGGTGTACGCGTCGTACGACTGGTAGGTGACCCCGAGTTCCTCGAGCTTCTCGCGCAACCCGTAGCGGTCCAGGCCGAGTTGGCCCTCCACGAAGGCGGCGCGGGTGGCGGCCTCCTTCTTCTCGCGGGCCTCGGAGTCCGCGGCGACCTGCCGGGCGCGCTCGCGCGGGACGACCACCACGCCGTCGTCGTCGGCGACGATCACGTCACCCGGGCGGATCACCTGGCCGTCGACGGCGATCGGAACGTTGACCGAGCCCCCGGTGGCCTTGACCGTGCCCTGGGCGGACACGGCGCGGGACCAGGCGGCGAAGCCCATCTCCCGCAGTTCCTGGGTGTCGCGGATGCCGGTGTTGATGACGACGCCGCGGACGCCGCGCCGCTGGAGGGCGGTGGCGAACAGTTCGCCGAACAGGCCGTCGGTGGACGGGGAGGTGGTGGTGACGACGAGGATGTCGCCCTCGCCGCACTGCTCCACGGCGGCGTGGATCATCAGGTTGTCGCCGGGCCAGCTGAGCACGGTGACCGCGGTGCCCGCGACCCGAACGCCCTGCTGCACGGGGCGGATTTCGGGGCCGAGCAGTCCGGTGCGGCCCATGGCCTCGCCGACGGTGGCGACGCCGTACCCGGCGAGTGCCTCCACGTCCCCGGCGTCGGCCTTGGGCGGGTTGGTGACGACGACGCCGCTCATGCCAGCTCCTTCGCGATCTGCGGGTACGGGCGCATGTAGGCCTCGGCCATGGTCTTGTGCGCCAGGCCCAGGTTGGGGCCCGCGTTGCGCTTGAGCTGGACGCCGCGGCGGACGGCCAGGTCGGTGTAGTAGTCCCACAGGTGCTGCTGGGCCGCGAGGCACTCCATCGCCTTGCGCTTGGTCTCCCACATCTCGGTGATGTCGAGCAGCACCTCGGGCCGGAAGCCGCTCATCTCGGGCTGGTGCGGCTCGAAGTAGAAGACGGGCGGGGCGCCGATGATCTCTCCCTCGCCCGGGTAGCCGACGGCCTGCGCGAGGACGCGCGCCTCCAGGGCCATGCGGTTGGCGGCCGGGTGGTCGCCGTTGTACGGGTCCTCGACCGGGTGGGTGAGCACGACGTCGGGCTGGGTGGCGCGGTAGACCTCGACGAGCCGGTCGGTCAGCTCCGGGGTGACGGTCAGCGGGTAGTCGCCGGCGTCGAAGAAGCGGACCTCGGCGCCGAGGGTGGCGGCGGCCTGCTCGGCCTCCTCCCGGCGCAGCGCCTTGATCTCGGCCAGCTTCTTCCCCTCCCGCCAGGCCTTGGCGGACTCGCCGCGCTCACCGAAGGTCAGGCATGCGATGGTGACCTTTTCCCCGCGCGAGGCGGCCAGCGCGATGGCTCCGCCCGCCCGCCACACGAAGTCCCCCGCGTGGGCGGTGACGACGAGGGTCGAACGGGGGACGGCGGCGGGCGCGTTGCCGTACGTCATGGGTGAATCTCCTTGGTGGACAGGTGGCGCCCGCCTCGGTGCGTGGATCAGGTGCGGGTGTCAGTCGCGCAGCGCCTCGATCACGCTGGTGAGGTGGGCCCGGACGGCCGCCTCGGCGGCCTGTGGGTCCCTGGCCTCGATCGTCTCGATCATGGCCAGGTGCTCGTTCAGGGATTGCTGCGGGCGGCCCGGTCGCAGCGCCAGCTGGAAGCGGTGCCGCACCAGTTGGGCGTTGAGCCGTTCCAGCAGTTCCACGGCGGTCAGTTGGCCGGAGAACTCCCGGATCCGGGCGTGGAGTTCGTGGTTGAGGTCCGAGTAGGTCAGCGGTTCGCCGTCGGCCACGGCCTTGCGCATCGCCGAGCCCAGGTCCTTGAGCCGGGCCACCTGCCCGTCGTCGACGGCGGCGGCGGCTTTGGCCGCGCAGAGCCCTTCGAGCACCAGGCGGCACTCGGTGATGGCCACGGCCTCCTCCACGGTCACCACCCGCACCCGTGAACCGCGGTTGCGGATGCGCTCGACGAGTCCCTGGGACTCCAGGTCGATCAGCGCGGCCCGGATACTGGCCCGGGTCACGCCGAACTGCTCGGCGAGTTCGTTCTCCACCAGCCGCTGCGCGGGGGCCATGTCGCCGCGCAGGATCGCCTGCCGCAGTTGCCCGAGCGCAAGCTGTTTGGCCTGCTCCCCGGTGCCCGGACGGGCTTGGTTCGGCATGGTTGCCCTCCCTGAGTGAGTGCCTGTCGAACGTAAATCTAGCCAGACAACATTGTCAACAATTTCGTTCGCACTACGGGCCGGCTCCCGTGCGGCCGCGACGAAGTGTCCGCCCGCCGGGCCGGATGCCCCACACCCTGTCTCCCCCGGCGCCCCGCAGGCCCTGGTTAACGTCGCAACATGACCCACAGCTTCGTTGTCCACGTCCCCGACGCCGCGCTCGAACCCGAGCCGCTCGACCCCGGCCAGATCGTGTCCGGCACCCCCGAGGTGACCGGCAAGGTGGTCTGGGAGTCGCCGGACGGGCGCCGGGTGCGCGGCGTCTGGCAGATCACCCCGGGCGTGGTCACCGACACCGAGGCGGACGAGATGTTCGTCGTGCTCAGCGGTTCGGCCACCATCGAGGTGGCGGGCGGCCCGACGCTCACGGTCGGGCCGGGCGACCTGGTCGTACTGCGCGAGGGCGACCGTACGACGTGGACGGTGCACGAGACGCTGCGCAAGGCGTACGCGATCGACCTCGGCCGGCCCTGAGGCCGGTCGTCCCGGGTCTTTCGGCTTTGTCCTGTCAAAAGGTTGACATGATGCCGACGCCCGCCGAAGGTGGCCTCGAACAGATCACGCAGCACAATCACGGACAGGTCCGAAGAGGGGCTCTCATGGTCGAGGCACTCGGTGTCGCCGTCGTCGGTTTCGGCTGGATGGGCCGGGTGCACACCCAGGCGTACGCCCGGGTGCGCCACCACTATCCGCACCTCGCGCTGCGCCCGGAGTTGGTGACGGTCGCCGAGGAGGTGCCGGGGCGGGCCGAGGAGGCCGCCGCGCAGTTCGGGTTCGCCTCGACGACCCGCGACTGGCGCGAGGTGGCGGCGGACCCGCGGGTGCACGCGGTCAGCATCACGGCGCCCAACTTCCTGCACCGCGAGATCGCCGTCGCGATGGCCGGGGCGGGCAAGCACATCTGGGTGGAGAAGCCGGTCGGCCTGTCCACCGACGACGCGCGGGCGGTGGCCGACGCGGTCGCCGAGGGCGGTGTGCAGAGTGCGGTCGGCTTCAACTACCGCAACGCCCCCGCCGTGGAGGCCGCCCGCGACCTGATCGCCGCCGGCGGGATCGGCAGCGTCACCCACGCCCGCATCCGTCTCTTCAGCGACTACGCGGCCCACCCGGAAGGCGCGCTGACCTGGCGTTACGAGCGGGAGCGCGGCGGCAGCGGGGTGCTCGGCGACCTGGCCTCGCACGGCGCGGACCTGGCCCGGTTCCTGCTCGGCGACATCGCGTCGCTGACCGCCGACACGGCGGTCTTCCTGCCGGAGCGGGCCCGCCCGGCCGCCGCCACCGCCGGACACGCACGGGCCACGGGCGGCGCGTTGGGCCCCGTCGAGAACGAGGACTACGTCAACTGCCTGCTGCGCTTCGCCTCTGGCGCCCGCGGTGTCCTGGAGGCCTGCCGGGTCTCCGTCGGCGAGCAGAACAACTACGGCTTCGAGGTGCACGGCACCACGGGCGCGGTGTTCTGGGACTTCCGCCGCATGAACGAACTGGGCGTCAGCCGCGGCACGGAGTACCAGGACCAGCCGGTCAGCACCCTGTACGTCGGCCCCGGGCACGGCGAGTTCGCCGCCTTCCAGCCGGGCGCCGCGAACGCCATGGGGTACGACGATCTGAAGGTGGTGGAGGCCCACCGCTTCCTGCGCTCGATCGCGGAGGGCACTCCGTACGGCGCCACCCTGCCGGACGCGGTGTACAGCGCGGCTGTGCTGGACGCGATGGCGCGGTCGGCGGAGCGCGGCACCTGGGTCAGCCCCGAGACGTCCGGATGACGGCGCCGCGCGTCACGCGGTCGCCGGGTCGAAGGGCGTGTCGGGCGGCATGTTGTGCGGGGTGACCACCTGGATCGCCGACGGCCGCGCCGGGCCGGCGGGCGGCAGGGCGCCGTGGGCCCGCATCACGTGGCGGCAGGCCTCGCGCAGGTCCTGGCGCAGGTCGTGGTGGAGGACGACGGACAGCCGCCGCTCGCGCAGCAGCCGGGTGTTGTCCTGGTCGAGGTCGTGGGCGACGAACACCTCGCAGGGGCGGCCGAGGTCCGCGAAGGCGCGCAGGGTGGCGATGTTGCCGCCGCCCATCGAGTAGACCGCCCGGATCTCCGGGTCGCGTTCCAGCGCGGCCCGCACCAGGTCGTACTGGGTGGCGTCCAGGCCCTGCCCCTCGGCGATCTCGACGAGGGCCCGCGCGGGGTGCCGGGCCCGCATGACACCGCGGAAGCCCATCTCGCGCTCCTCCTCGTTGCGGAAGAAGCCGCTGCTGAGGCTGGTGAGGACGTTGCCGGGGCGGTCGGCGAGCCACTGGCCCATGAGGTAGGCGGCGGTCGCGCCGGCCGCCCGGTCGTCGATGCCGACGTAGGCCACCCGGGGGCTGGCCGGCAGGTCCGTCGCCAGGGTGACGACGGGGACGCCCGCGGCGGTCAGCCGGCTCACCGCGGCGGTCACCTCGGGGACGTCCGGGGCCTTGAGGATCACCCCCTGGGAGCCGCGCCGGGCGATCCGGTCCAGGGTGCCGGTCAGCTCCCCGGCGGGGCCGGTCTCGCGGAAGTGGAAGCGGCAGCGCACCACGGCGGGGTGCAGGGCGGGCAGTTCGGCCTCCAGCGCGGCCCGCACGGCGGTGGAGAAGCGCTCCGGCGCCTGCATCACGATGTCGCACATGAACGTGCGGCCGACCAGTCGGACCTGGGTGCGCTGGCGGTCCAGGTCGGCGATGGCCCGGCGCACCTCGTACGCGGTGCTCTCGCGCACGCCACCGCGGCCGTTGAGCACCCGGTCGACGGTGGCCTCGCTCAGGCCCGCCTGCCGGGCGATCTCCCGGATCGGGAAGGGGTGCCCCATGGGACCGGCTCCTCGGCTTCGTTCGCACGGCGGTCTCTGAGGGGTTTTTGATGGCCGCCTGCTGGTTGTTCGACGCGTTTGTCAGGACAAGAATGACAGCACCGCGTCGCCCCTGTCAGCGAAAGGACGACGATGCCCGCAGCCCCCGTCCCCGCCCACCGCGCCCGGCTGTCCGCCCGCGACTGCGATCTCGGCGCCTTCCGCGCGCTCGTCGAGCAGCCGACCGACCCGGCCGCGTACCCGCGCGCCGCCGCCGTGGAGCGCAACGTCCCCGTGTACGACGCCGGTGAACTGCGCGACGACCCGGAGACGGCGGCCGAACTCGTCCACGCCCTCGCCGACGGCCCCGGCATCGTCGTCCTCGAGCGCGCCTTCCCCGACCCGGCGGTGGTCGACCGGGCCACCGCCGTGTTCGACGCGTTGATCTCCGAGCAGCGCGCCTCGGGGACCGCCGTCGGCGACCACTTCGCCGCGCCCGGGGCCAACGACCGGGTGTGGAACGCGCTGGAGAAGACGGCCCTGCGCGACCCGGAGGCGTTCGCGGAGTACTACGCCGACGACGCCCTGGCCCTGGTCGCCCGCGCCTGGCTCGGCCCCGGCTATCAGGTCACCTCCCAGATCAACGTGGTCAACCCGGGCGGCACCGCCCAGACCGCGCACCGCGACTACCACCTGGGCTTCCTGTCGAACGAGGCCGCCGCCGCGTACCCGGCGCACGTGCACCGCCTGTCCCCGGCGCTGACGCTCCAGGGCGCGGTCGCGCACTGCGACATGCCGGTGGAGTCGGGTCCCACGATGTACCTGCCGCACTCCCAGAAGTACGAGCCGGGCTACCTGGCCTGGCGGCTGCCGGAGTTCCGGGCCTACTTCGAGGCGCACCACGTGCAGTTGCCGCTGGCCAAGGGCGACGCGGTGTTCTTCAACCCCGCGCTGTTCCACGCGGCGGGCGCCAACCGCTCCGCGGACATCCGCCGCATGGCCAACCTGCTGCAGATCTCCTCCGCGTTCGGCCGGGCCATGGAGACCGTGGACCGGGAGGCGGTGGTGGACGCCGTCTACCCGGTGCTGCTGAAGCGGAAGGCCGAGGGCGTGGGCGCGCGGTGGCTGGAGCAGGTGGTCGCCGCGAGCGCGGAAGGCTACCCCTTCCCCACCAACCTCGACCGCGACCCGCCGGTCGACGGCCTGGCCCCGCCCTCCCAGGCGGACGTCGTGCGGCGGGCGCTGCGCGAGGAGTGGACCCCCGAGGCGCTGCGCGCGGAGCTGCGGGCGGGCCGGGCACGACGAGAGAGCCGGTGAACGGGGGCGTACGGGGCACGGGCCCCGGCACGGACACCCCACACCCCGAGCAAGGAGCAGCACAGCACATGCGTATCGGAATCCTCGGCCTCGGCCGCATCGGCGCCTTCCACGCCGAGACCCTCGCCGGACTCGACGCCGTCGGCTCGCTCGTCGTCGCCGACCCGTTCGCGGACGCCGCGAAGGCCGCCGCCGAGCGGTTCGGCGCCGAGGTCGCCGACTCGCCCGAGGCGGTGCTGGCCGCCGGTGTGGACGGGGTGGTGGTCGCGGCGGCGACCGACGCCCACCCGGACCTGATCCTCGCCGCCGTCGACGCCGGTGTGCCCGTCTTCTGCGAGAAGCCCGTCGCCCGCACCATGGCCGAGGGCGTCGAGGTGCTCAAGGCGATCGCGGGCCGCGACGTGCCGGTCCAGATCGGCTACAACCGCCGCTTCGACGCCGGGTTCGCCGCCGCGCGGGCCGCCGTGCGCAGCGGCGAGCTGGGCACGCTGCACACCGTGCGGTCGACCACGCTGGACCCGGCGCCGCCGCCCGCCGCGTACGTCGCCGCCTCCGGGGGCATCTTCCGGGACTGCTCGGTGCACGACTTCGACATCATCCGCTGGGTGACCGGGCGGGAGGTGAGCGAGGTGTACGCCGTCGGAGGCAACCGCGGTGCCGACTACATCAGGGAGGCGGGTGACGCGGACACCACCGGGGCGGTCCTCACCCTGGACGACGGCACGCTCGCCGTGGTCTCCAACAGCCGCCACAACGGCCGCGGCCACGACGTCCGCATGGAGATCCACGGCTTCGACGACTCGATCGCCGTCGGGCTGGAGGACAAGCTGCCGCTGCGGTCGGTCGAGGCGGGCGTGACCTTCCCGGCCGGTACGCCCCACGACTTCTTCATGGACCGCTTCGCCGCCGCCTACCGCGCCGAGCTGACCGCGTTCACCGAGGTCGTCGCCGGTGTCCGCCCCTCCCCCTGCACGGTCGAGGACGCGCTGGAGGCGGGCTGGATCGCCGAGGCGTGCACCCTGTCGCTGCACGAGCACCGGCCGGTGACGCTCGCGGAGGTGCGGCGCGGCTGAGCGGGGAACGGGCGCACGGGGCGGGTCGGCGGGCCGGGGGTCAGCTCGCCGGCTCGCTGATGTTCACCATCCAGGGGACGCCGAACCGGTCCGTGCACATGCCGAAGACGTCGCCCCACATCTGCCTCTCCAGCGGCACCTCGACCGAGCCGTCGGCTGACAGCTTCTCCCAGTAGCCGCGCAGCTCGGTCGCGTCGTCGCCGCTGAGACTCACCGCGAAGGTGTTCCCCGGCGTGTACTCCATCCCGGGCGGGGTGTCGGCGCCCATCAGGGTGAAGCCGCTCGGCGTCTCCAGCATGCCGTGCATGATCTTGTCGGTGTACGCGGGGTCCGGCACGCCGGCCGAGCCGAAGGTGTTCAGCGCCATCGTGCCGCCGAACACCTGCTCGTAGAACTCCATCGCCTGTCGGGCGTCGCCGTCGAAGCTGAGGTACGGGTTGAGACGCGAGGACATGGGTGCCTCCCGGAACGGGACGAGGTGTCAGTGCTGCGCACGCTAGCGCGCACCACCGACGACGGCCCGCCGAGCGGCGCACCGGCGGGACGCTCCCCCGCCGGCGCGGCCCGTCTCAGGCGCCGCAGGAGCGCAGGAACTTCCGGGTGCGCACCGCGATCGGCAGCGGCTTGTCCGGCTCGCAGGGGTACATGTCCTGCTCGACGATGGCGAAGAGGTCCACGCCGAGTTCCTGGGCCGCCGTGAGCACCGGGCCCAGCTCCGGCACGCCGCCCGGCGGCTCGCACATCACGCCGCGCTGCACGGCCGGGCCGAACGGCACCCCGCCCTCCCGCACCCCGGCGAGGATCTCCGGGTCGACCTGCTTGAGGTGCAGGTAGCCGATGCGCTCGCCGTAGGTCTCGATCAGCTTGACGCTGTCGCCGCCGCAGTAGGCGTAGTGGCCGGTGTCCAGGCAGAGGTTGACCAGTTCGGAGTCGGTGGCGTCGAGGAAGCGCTCGACATGCTCCTCGGTGTCGATGTGGGTGTCGGCGTGCGGGTGGACGACGATGTCCAGGCCGTAGGTCTCCCGCACCTCGCGGCCCAGGCGCTCCATGCCGCGGGTGAGGTGGGTCCACTGCTCGCCGGTCAGCTCCGGCGGCTCCAGGATCTCGGCGGTCTTGTCGTCGCGCCAGAAGGACGGGATGACGACGAGGTGCTTGGCGTCCATGGCCCGGGTGAGGGCGGCGACGCGGCTGACCTGTTCCCAGGTGGCGTCCCACTCGGAGGGGCCGCGGTGCAGGCCGCAGAAGATGGTGCCCGCGGACACCTTGAGCCCGCGCCGGGTCACCTCGTCGGTGAGCCGGGCGGGGTCGGTGGGGAGGTAGCCGTAGGGACCCAGCTCGATCCAGTCGTAGCCGGCCTCGGTGACCTCGTCCAGGAACCGTTCCCACGGCACCTGCCGGGGGTCGTCGGGGAACCAGACGCCCCAGGAGTCGGGGGCCGAGCCGACGCGGATGCGGTCGAGGGCAGAGGGCATGCTCAGGCCTTCCCTTCGGCGGTACCGGATGCGGTGCTGTCGGACGCGGCGGCGCCGGGTGCGGCGTCGGTCCTGTCGGCAGTATCGGACGCGGCGGGCTTCGCCGCATCGCCCGCGGCGTCGGGCAGCGCCTCGACGTCGACCCCGCCGACCTGCGCGAGTTCGTGCTTGAGGGCGGCGAGTTCGGCGCCGCCGGCCATGTGGTTGGTGAGCGCTTCGAGGGTGATGTCGGCGCGGGCGGCGCTCAGTTCGAGGGTGCCCAGGCGCAGCACGCTGAAGTGGTCGCCGACCATGTAGGCGTGGTGGGGGTTGTGGGTGATGAAGATGACGCCGAGTCCGCGTTCGCGGGCGGCGGCGATGTACTTGAGGACCACGCCGGACTGCTTGACGCCGAGGGCGGCGGTGGGCTCGTCGAGGATGAGGACGCGGGCGCCGAAGTAGACGGCGCGGGCGATGGCGACGCACTGGCGCTGGCCACCGGAGAGGGTGCCGATGGGCTGTTCGAGGTCGTCCAGGACGATGCCCATGTTGCGCAGTTCCTCGTCGGCGGTCCGCTTCATGCGGGCGATGTCGAGGCGGCGCACGGGCCAGGGGCCCTTGGTCATCTCCGAGCCGAGGAAGAAGTTGCGCCACACCGGCATCAGCGGGACGGTCGCGAGGTCCTGGTAGACCGTGGCGATGCCGCGGGCGAGGGCGTCGCGCGGGGTCGCGAAGCGCACGGCGTCGCCGTCGACGAGGAACTCGCCCTCGGTGTGCTGGTGCAGCCCGGAGATGATCTTGATGAGGGTGGACTTGCCGGCACCGTTGTCACCGAGCACGCAGGTCACCCGGCCGGGGTGCACAGTAAGGTCGACGCCGTGCAGGGCGCGGATGTTGCCGTAGGACTTGCCGGCGCGGCGCAGTTCGACGAGCGGGCGGTCCTGCTCGGGTGCGGGGTCGGCGAGGACGGCGCCGTGGGTGCCGGGGGCGGGGGTCTTGCTGGTCATTTCCGATTCACCTCCGGGTCGCGGCGCGGCGGACGTACAGGTTGATGAGGACGGCGCCGAGGAGCATCACGCCGAGGAACGCCTTGAACCAGTCGGGGTTCCAGCCCGCGAAGACGATGCCCTGGTTCACCATGCCGAACATGAAGGCACCGAAGACGGGCCCGATGGCGGAGCCGTAGCCGCCGGTGAGCAGACAGCCGCCGATGACGGCCGCGGCGATGTAGATCAGCTCCTGGCCGACGCCCTCGCCCGACTGCACGGTGTTGAAGGAGAACAGCTGGTGCATGCCGACGAACCAGGCGCCGAAGCCGACCAGCATGAACAGCGTGATCTTCGTGAACGTGACCGGCACGCCGACCGCGCGGGCGGACTCCTGGCTGCCGCCGACGGCGAAGATCCAGTTGCCGTACTTGGTGCGCAGCAGCACCCAGGTGGCCAGGGCGGCGAAGACCAGCCACCACACGACCGTGATCTTCACCTCGACGCCGCCGACGTCGAAGGACGAGGCGAACAGGGACTTGGCCTGGTCGAAGCCGTCCATGTCGCTGATGTCGTCGGTGGCGACGTTGCCGGTGACGAGCTTGGTGACGGCGAGGTTGACGCCCTGGAGGACCAGGAAGGTGGCCAGCGTCACCAGGAAGCTGGGCAGGCCGGTCTTCACCAGCACCCAGCCGTTGAAGGCGCCGACGGCCAGCGAGACCACCAGGGCGACGATCACGCCCATCCAGACGTTCATGGTCAGCTGATAGCTGAGCATGGCGGCGGTGAGCGCCGAGCTGACCACGGCGACACCGGCCGACAGGTCGAACTCGCCGCCGATCATCAGCAGGGCGACGGGCAGCGCCATGATGCCGATGGTGGACGACTGGTACAGCACCGTCGCCATGGAGCCGCCGTCGCGGAGCGTGGGCGCGGCGATCAGGAAGAAGACGAACACGGCGACGGCGCCGAGGAAGACCCCGACCTCGGGCCGGGCGAGCAGCCGCAGCGCCATGGGGCGCTCCCGGGTCCGCCCGTCGGTCTCCTTGGGGCCGGGGGCCGGCGGTGTGGTCACCGCCGGCTCAGCCTGACTGGCCATGCTCATCACCGGGTGCCCTTCGAGGCGAACTCGGCGACGGCCTTGACGTTGGACTTGTCGACGAAGGCCGGGCCGGTCAGCACCGGCTGCTCACCGCCGCCGCTGTAGTTGCCGTTGTTCTTGTAGAGCCACAGTCCGTCGACCGCCAGGTAGCCCTGGAGGTAGGGCTGCTGGTCGACGGCGAAGGCGATGTCGCCCTTGTCGATGGCGCCGGTCAGTTCCTTGTTGAGGTCGAAGGTGGCGACCTCGGCCTTGCTGCCGGACTCGGCCACCGACTGCACGGCGGTCATGGCGAAGGGGGCGCCGAGCGTGACGAGGTGGTCGATGTCGCCGTCCTGCTTGAGCTTGGCGGTGACGGTCGACTTCACCGAGGGCATGTCGGTGCCGTTGACGTAGAGGTTCTCGATGGACCCCTCGAAGGTCTTCTTCACACCGTCGCAGCGCTGGGTCAGACCGACGTTGCCCTGCTCGTGGATGACGCAGACGGCCTTCTTGGCCCCGTCCTCGTTGAGCCGCTTGCCGAGCGCCTCGCCCGCCACGCTCTCGTCCTGGCCGAAGAACTCCATCAGGCCGAGCTTCTTCCAGTCCGCCAGACCGGAGTTGAGCCCGACCACGGGTATGCCGGCCTTCTCCGCCTTGGCGAGGACGCTCCGCATGGCGTCCGGCTTGGCGAGGGTGACGGCGATGCCGTCGACCTTCTGGTCGATCGCGTTCTGCACCAGGTTGGCCTGGTTGCCCGCGTTCGGGTCGGCGGAGTAGACGAGCTTGACGTTGTCCTTGTCGGCGGCGGCCTGGGCGCCCTTGCGGACGATGTCCCAGAAGGTGTCGCCGGGCGCCTGGTGGGTGACCAGGGCGACCGTCATGCGGGGGGTGTTCGCCTTGCCCGCGGAGGCCCCCGAGTCGCCCTCCTCGTCGGCCTTCTTCCCGCCCGAGCTGCTGGAGCAGCCGGCGAGGGTCAGGGCCGCGGCGGCGGCGAGGGCCACGGCGGGGGCGAATCTGCGGGAGCGGGCGTGCGAAGAGCGGTCCATCTTTTCCTGCACCTCACTGTGCGACTGTGCGACGGGAGAGCCGTGTGCCAGACCCGAGTGCCAGACCCGAGAAGAATGGCTGTTGCTGCGCTGGGACCGGATACAAGTCCTTGAGACGCCCACTGTCAATACTTTGTCAAGACATCATTTCACTCACAGGTCCGAATGTAAGTACAAAGTCTTGACAGCGTCGTCCGGGAGTCATACACCTGGGAGGCGGCAGGCCCCCGCCCAGCCAAAGGAGCGTCGCACATGGCCGAGTCAGTCCCGCGTTTCGATCTGATCACGATGGGCCGCATCGGGGTCGATCTCTATCCTTTGCAGACGGGCGTACCCCTGGCGGAGGTTGAGACCTTCGGCAAGTTTCTCGGCGGTTCGGCCTCCAACGTGGCGGTCGCCGCCGCCCGGCTCGGCCGCGCCGCGGCCGTCATCACCCGCACCGGCGACGATCCCTTCGGCGCCTATCTGCACGGCGCGCTGAAGGAGTTCGGCGTCGACGACCGCTGGGTCACCCCGGTCGCCGCGTACCCGACCCCGGTGACGTTCTGCGAGATCTTCCCGCCGGACGACTTCCCGCTGTACTTCTACCGCCGCCCCAAGGCACCCGACCTGGAGATCCACCCGGAGGAGCTGGACCTGGACGCGATCCGCGCGGCCTCGGTCTTCTGGATGACCGGCACCGGACTGAGCGAGGAACCCAGCCGTACGGCGACCCTGGCCGCCCTCGCCCACCGCGCGAAGTCCGGCACCACGGTCTTCGACCTGGACTGGCGCCCCATGTTCTGGACCGACCCGGACCAGGCCCGCCCGTACTACGCCGAGGCTCTTCGGCACGCGACCGTCGCGGTCGGCAACCTGGACGAGTGCGAGATCGCCACGGGTGTGCGCGAACCCCGCGCCTGCGCCGAGGCGTTGCTGGCGGCCGGGGTGGAGCTGGCCGTCGTCAAGCAGGGCCCCGAGGGCGTCCTCGCCGTGCACCGCGACGGCCGCTCGGCAGAGGTGCCGCCGGTCCCGGTCGAGGTGGTCAACGGGCTCGGCGCGGGCGACGCGTTCGGCGGCTCCCTGTGCCACGGTCTGCTCTCCGGCTGGGAGCTGGAGCGGATCATGCGGTACGCCAACGCGGCCGGCGCCCTCGTCGCCTCCCGTCTCGCCTGTTCCTCCGCGATGCCCACCGAGGCGGAGGTCGACGACCTCCTCGCGCGAGCCACTCCCTGAACGGAGCAACGCCTTGTCCCCCAGCATCCCCAGCATCCCGGACCTCACCGCGGTCAGGGCCCGGCACCCGGAGGCGATCGCCGAGGCGGCGGCCCGCCGGGTACGCCGCCCGCTGATCGGCGACTCCGGCCGCCTGATGATCGTGGCCGCCGACCATCCGGCGCGCGGCGCGCTCGGCGTCGGCGACCGCGGGCTCGCCATGGCCAACCGGGCCGACCTGTTGGAACGCCTGTGCACCGCGTTGTCCCGGCCCGGCGTCGACGGGGTGCTCGCCACCGCGGACGTGCTGGAGGACCTGCTGCTGCTCGGGGTCCTGGAGAACAAGGTCGTCATGGGGTCGATGAACCGCGGCGGCCTCGCGGGCGCCGCCTTCGAGATGGACGACCGCTTCACCGGCCACCGGGCCGAGGACCTCGCCCGGCTGCGCTTCGACGCGGGCAAGCTGCTGTTGCGCATCGACTACGACGACCCCGGCTCGCTGGCCACGCTGGAGGCGAGCGCCCGGGCGGTCGACGCCATGGCGGCCCGTGAACTGCCGTTGTTCGTGGAGCCGTTCATCTCCCGCCGGGTCGACGGCCGGGTCCGCAACGACCTGTCGGCCGAGGCCGTCACCCGCTCCATCGCCATCGCCTCCGGGCTCGGCGGCACCTCCGCCTACACCTGGCTGAAACTGCCCGTCACCCACGACCCGGACGACATGGCCGAGGTCCTGGAGACCTCCACGCTGCCCGCGGTCCTGCTCGGCGGCGACATAGGGGGCTCCCCCGCGGACCAGACCGCGGCCTACGAACGCTGGCGCAAGGCCCTGCGGCTGCCCACCGTGCAGGGCATGGTCGTCGGCCGCTCGCTGCTCTACCCGGCCGGGGGGAGCGTGGAAGAGGCCGTGGACACGGCCGTCGGACTGCTGTGACCGGGACTGCTGTGCACCACTGCTGTGCACCACTGCTGTGACCGAGGAGAGGCGGAAGAGCGGACGATGACGTATCACCTTCCCGCGGGCAAGGCGGCGGCGGACGGCCCGTACGCCGTGGACGTGACACCCGAGAGCGCGGGCTGGGGCTACTCCGGCCTGCGCGTCGTGCACCTGCCGCCCGGCGGCAGCCACACCTTCGACAGCGGCGAGAGCGAGTGGATCGTCCTGCCGCTGAGCGGCGGCTGCACGGTCGCGACCACCGACGACTTCGGCCACGACGCTTTCGAACTGACGGGCCGGGACGACGTGTTCACCGGTGTCACCGACTTCGCGTACGTCCCGCGCGACGCCCGCACCACCCTGACGTCCACCGGCGGCGGCCGGTTCGCCCTGACCGGCGCCCGCTGCACCCGCCGCCTGCCCGCCCGGTACGTACCGGCCTCGTCCGTGCCGGTGGAGCTGCGGGGCACCGGGAACTGCTCGCGGCAGGTCAACAACTTCGCGGCGGCGGGGACGTTCGAGTGCGACAGGCTGATCGCGGTCGAGGTGCTCACCCCGGGCGGCAACTGGTCCTCCTTCCCGCCCCACAAGCACGACGAACACCGGCCCGGCGAGGAGTCGGTGCTGGAGGAGATCTACTACTTCGAGTTCGCGGACCACGACGGCACCCCGGGCCTCGGCTACCAACGCGTCTCCCCCTCCGGACAGGGACGGGGCACGGACGTGCTCGCCGAAGTGCGCGGCGGGGACGTCGTGCTGATCCCCGACGGCTGGCACGGGCCGTCGATGGCGGTCCCCGGCCACCACATGTACTACCTCAACGTCATGGCGGGTCCGGAGCCCGAACGCGCCTGGCTGATCTGCGACCACCCCGACCACGCGTGGATCCGGGACACCTGGCCCGACCAGCCGGTCGACCCCCGACTCCCCCTCTACACCGCACCGGAGAGGTCCGCATGAGCCCCGCCGCCACCCGCCGACTGACCACCGCCCAGGCCCTGGTGCGCTTCCTGGCCGCGCAGTACACCGAACGCGACGGCGTACGGCACCGCCTGATCGCCGGCACCTGGGGCATCTTCGGCCACGGCAACGTGGCCGGACTCGGCCAGGCACTCGTCGAGTACCGCGAGGCGATGCCGTACCACCAGGGCCGCAACGAACAGGCCATGGTGCACGCCGCCGTCGGCCACGCCCGGCAGCTCAACCGCCTGTCCGCACAGGCGGTGACGACCTCCATCGGCCCCGGCGCCACCAACCTGGTCACCGGCGCCGCCCTCGCCACCATCAACCGGCTGCCGGTCCTGCTCCTGCCCGGCGACTACTTCGCCTCGCACGCCGCCGACCCGCTGCTCCAGCAGCTGGAGCACCCGGTCGAGGCCGACGTGTCCGTCAACGACGCCCTGCGGCCCGTGTCCCGGTACTTCGACCGGATCACCCGGCCCGAGGCCCTCCTCGCCTCCGCGCTCCAGGCGATGCGCGTGCTCAGCGACCCGGCGGAGACCGGCGCGGTCACCCTCGCGCTGCCCCAGGACGTGCAGGCCCAGGCGTACGACTGGCCGGAGGAGTTCTTCGCCGACCGCGTCTGGCGGGTACGCCGCCCGGCGCCCGACCCGGCGGAGCTGGCCGAGGCCGTCCGGGCGGTCCGCGCCGCCGCACGCCCGTTGATCGTCGCGGGCGGCGGTATCCACCACAGCGAGGCCGAACAGGCCCTGCGGGCACTGGTGGACGCCACCGGCATCCCGGTCGCCTCCACCCAGGCCGGCAAGGGCGCGCTGCGCCACGACCACCCGGCGGACCTCGGCGGCATCGGCCACACCGGCACCGCGGTGAGCGACGCCCTGGCCCGCACCGCGGACCTGGTGATCGGCGTCGGCACCCGCTACTCGGACTTCACCACCGCCTCCGGCACCCTCTTCCAGCACCCCGGTGTCCGCTTCCTGAACCTCAACATCACCGCCTTCGACGCCCACAAGCTCGCCGCCGCCACCCTGGTGTGCGACGCGCGGTCGGGGCTCGCCGCACTGACACAGGCGCTGGCCGGGCACCGGGTGGACGCGGCGTACGAGACGGAGTACCGCACCGGGAAGGCCCGTTGGGACGAGACGGTCGAGGCGGTCTTCCGCGCCGACGACGACAGCGCGGTGCCGACCCAGACGCAGGTGCTCGGCGCGCTGGACGCGGTCGTCGGCGACGAGGACGTGGTGATCAACGCGGCCGGTTCGCTCCCCGGCGACCTGCACAAGCTGTGGCGGGCCCGGTCCCCGCGCCAGTACCACCTGGAGTACGGCTACTCCTGCATGGGCTACGAGATCCCGGCCGCGCTCGGTGTCCAGCAGGCCGCGCCCGGAACCCCGGTGTGGGCCCTGGTCGGCGACGGCACGTACCTGATGAACCCGACCGAGATCGTCACGGCGGTCCAGGAGAACCTGCCCGTGAAGCTGGTCCTGGTCCAGAACCACGGCTACGCGTCCATCGGCGGCCTGTCCGAGTCGGTGGGTGCCGAACGCTTCGGCACCGACTACCGCCACCGCGTCGCGGACGGCTCCTTCACCGGCGCCCCGCTCCCCGTCGACCTCGCCGCCAACGCGGCCAGCCTCGGCATGGACGTCCTGCGCGCCAAGACGGTGCGGGAGCTGCGCGAGGCCCTGTCGACGGCCCGCGCGGCGACCCGCCCGACATGCGTGTACGTCGAGACGGCGCCCGCGCCGGACGCCCTCCCGGCCCAGGCGTGGTGGGACGTGCCGGTGGCCGAGGTGTCGGCCCGCGAGGCCGCCACCGGTGCGCGGAAGGCCTACGAGCGCGCGGTCGCCGACCGCCGCCGCCATCTGTGACGCTCTCGGCTCCCCGACAGCCCGTCCCCTACGCAAGGGAGGTACGTCCATGGCGAAGACCGGCGACCCCGCACGTGCCGTGACCGCCCCCGCGACCGGCGCCCTGGACTTCGCCCTGGACCGGAGCAGTCCGGTGCCGCTCTACTACCAGCTGGCCCAGCAGTTGGAGGCAGCGATCGAGCACGGCGTGCTCGCGCCGGGGAACCTGCTGGGCAACGAGGTCGACCTCTCCGTCCGCCTCGGCCTGTCCCGGCCGACCGTCCGGCAGGCGATCCAGTCGCTGGTCGACAAGGGGCTCCTGGTGCGGCGGCGCGGGGTCGGCACCCAGGTGGTGCACAGCCAGGTCAAGCGCCCGCTGGAGCTGAGCAGCCTCTACGACGACCTGGAGGCGGCCGGGCAGGGCCCCGGCACCCGGGTGGTGCGCAACGAGCGCGTCCCGGCCACCGCCGAGGTCGCGGCGGCCCTCGGTGTCGCGGAGGGCACCGAGGTCGCCGTCCTGGAGCGGCTGCGCCTCACCCACGGGCAGCCGGTGGCGATGCTGTGCAACCACCTCCCGGCGGGCCTGCTGGAACTCGACGACGCCCGGCTGGAGTCGACCGGCCTGTACCGGATGATGCGCTCCGGTGGCATCACCCTGCACAGCGCCCGCCAGACCGTCGGCGCCCGCATCGCCTCCCGCGAGGAGGCCGGGCTCCTCGGCGAGCAGGAGGGCGCCGCGCTGCTCACCATGCGGCGGATCGCGTACGACGACACCGGACGGCCGGTCGAGTACGGGACGCACGTCTACCGCGCGTCCCGGTACGCGTTCGACTTCCAGCTGCTGGTCAGGAACTGACCGGGCTCAGTGGACCGCGTCCAGGCGGGCGCGCTGGTCCGCCGTCAGTTCCAGCTCCACGGCGGCCAGGTTCTCCTCCAGCTGTGCCACCGACGAGGCCCCGGCCAGCGGCACGATGGGCAGATCCGCGCCGATCTGCCAGGCGAGGACGACCTGGTTGACCGTGGCCCCGGTCTCCCGGGCGACTGCGCGGAGCACGGCGAGCCGGGCCGGGGTGCCCGGGTGGTCGTAGTCCGGGGGCAGCGGCTTGTCCTCGCGGACGTAGGCACCGGCCAGCAGCGGCGAGTAGGCGACCAGGGTCAGGTCCGGCTCGGCCCGCAGGTAGCCGAGGAGTTCGGCGCCGGCGTGGCCGAGGCTGCCGTACGGGGAGAACTCGCTCGGCACGTCGAAGCGGGGCCGCAGGTGGCTGTGCTGGTACTGCAGCACCTCGTAGCCGGGCAGCCCGGCCGCGGCGGCCAGGGCGCGGGCCCGCTCGACGCGCCACATCGCCTGGTTGCTGACGCCGAGCAGTCCGACGGTGCCCTCGGCGACCAGTGCGCCGAACCCCTCGACGGTCTCGCGCTGCTCCACGGTGAAGTCGTCGATGTGCGCGTACAGCAGATCCAGCTTCTCCACCCCGAGCCTGTCCCGGCTGCGGTCGGCGGCCTCGCGGATCACCTTGGCCGACAGGCCCTCCGGGTTGTCGGTGTAGTGGGTGCCGGGTGCCAACGGGCGCGCGCCGAGCTTGGTGGCGATCACGACCTCGTCGCCGACCCCGCGGCTGCGCCGCCAGCGCCCGAGGAGTTCCTCGCTCTGGCCGCCCTGGCCGCCGTCGGTCCAGAAGGCGTAGTTGTCGGCGGTGTCGATGAAGTTCCCGCCGGCCTCGACGTAGCGGTCGAGGACGGCGAACGAGGTCTTCTCGTCGGTCTGGGAGCCGAACAGCATCGCGCCGAGCGCGAGCACGCTCACCTCGCGACGGTGCGCCGGATCGGTGCCGATGGTGCGGTACTTCATGATGATCCTCCCCATTCGTTCCCGGACGTCCGGGTACGCCGAGGAGTCTCCAATTTGAAGTGCGCTTCAAGTCAAGCGCTCAGTAGTCTCGGCTCGCGTGAACAGGCGAAAGCACAAGAAGCTCTCCAGGCGTCTGGTCGACGCCGCGCTCGTCGGCGACATGTCGCGGGTGCGCTCCGCGCTGCGCGCCGGAGCACCGGCCGAGACGGCGGACCCGGCGGGGAGCACCCCGCTGTACGTGGCGTCCGTGGGCGGGGCCGCCGACATCGTCCGCGTCCTGCTGGCCGCCGGAGCCCGACCCGACACGGAGAGCGGGATCGGCTCGGAGGGCACACCACTGTGCGGCGCGGCCTGCTGGGGCCACACGGAGGCCGTCCGCGCCCTCCTCGACCACGGCGCCGACCCGAACCTGCGCGAGGACCACGGCACCGGCTGGGCACCACTGGCCTGGGCGTCGAAGGGACCGTACCCGGAGACGATGGCCCTCCTCGTCACCGCGGGTGCACGACCGCGGAACTGACCGCCGGGAGGCGGCGACAGCATGAAAAAGGGCCTTCACGGACTCGCGTCCGTGAAGGCCCTCCACACCGTCGGGACGACAGGATTTGAACCTGCGACCCCTTGACCCCCAGTCAAGTGCGCTACCAAGCTGCGCCACGTCCCGGTGTGCTCACGCGCGGTGCACCGCGCGATCACGCGGACAGCACTTTACCCCACACACCGGGTGACGCCTAAGCGGGCACCGGCGAGGGACAATCGGCGCCATGGACAGCCCTGCCGACAACCCCGTGGACAGCACCGCCTCCGACCGCCCGGTGGAGGGGCGGGACCGCGACGACGAGGGCCGGGCGCGCAACGCCCGGCCGCGGGACGGGCTCGGACGCCCGCTGCCGTACGGCGCCGACGGCGTGGCCCGCCAGCCCGAGGGCGTGGTACGGGCCCCCAAGGAGACGGTGGCCGAGGCGCAGCGGCTGCTGGACGACGGGAAGCCGTTCCACGCGCACGAGGTCTTCGAGGACGCCTGGAAATCGGGGCCCGAGGAGGAGCGGGAGCTGTGGCGGGGCCTGGCCCAGCTGGCCGTCGGCCTCACGCACTCCGCGCGCGGCAACGTCACCGGCGGGGCCAGGCTGCTGCGGCGCGGGGCGGGCGCCGTGACCGAGTGGGCGGCGTCGGGGGCCGGGCGCGAGCGGCCGTACGGGATGGACCTCGGCGCGGTCGCCGGGTGGGCCCGGGAGCTGGCCGGCGAGGTGGAGGGCGGCGCGGCCGTGGACGCGGCGGCGCGGGCGCCCCGGCTGCGCGGCTGAGCCTGCCGGGGCGGCCCGGCCGGGGCGCTGTCGGTGGCGTACGGCAGACTCGTGGCGTGCGGACAATTCATGTGATCGGTATCGGCGCGGGCGACCCCGACCAGCTGACGCTCCAGGCGGTCAGGGCGCTGCGGAGCACGGACGTGTTCTTCGTCCTGGACAAGGGCGAGGCGAAGGCCGACCTGGTGCGGCTGCGCCGGGACATGCTGGAGACACACATACCGGAGGGAACCTACCGGGTCGTCGAGGCACGCGACCCCGAGCGGGACCGGAGGGCGGGCGGCGCGGCGTACTCCCCCGCCGTCGGGGACTGGCGCAGTGCCCGCGCGGGCATCTACGAGCGGCTGATCGCCGAGGAGCTGGGCGAGGACGAGAGCGGCGCGTTCCTGGTGTGGGGCGACCCGGCGCTGTACGACAGCACGCTGGGCATCCTGGAGGAGATCCTGGAGCGCGGCGAGGTGGCCTTCGAGTACGACGTCGTACCGGGCATCAGCAGCGTCTCCTCCCTCGTCGCCCGGCACCGGACCGGGCTGAACCGGGTGGCGCGGCCGGTGCAGATCACCACCGGGCGGCGGCTCGCGGAGGGCTTCCCCGAGGACGTGGACGACGTCGTCGTGATGCTGGACGCCCACCAGGCCTTCCGGCGGTACGCGGACCAGGACATCGACATCTACTGGGGTGCCTATCTGGGCACCCCGGACGAGATCCTCGCCTGTGGCCCGATCGCCGAGGCCGCGCCCCGCATCGAGCGGCTGCGCGCCGAGGCCCGGGAGCGCAAGGGCTGGATCATGGACACGTACCTGCTGCGGCGCAACCCCGGCGACCGCTGACCGGGCCGGGCCCGACCGGGTCCCCGGGCACACCCGGGCGGACCGTTCCCGCATGCGTGGCCGGTGCACCGGTGTGATCGTGACCGTGTGACAGTCGCCGAGGAACCGCCGCGGACCGCTGCCGCCCAGCCGCCCGTGCTGGACCGGCGGCGCCGCAACGTCGTCTTCGTCACGATCATGCTCGGCATGCTCCTCGCGGCCCTGGACCAGACGATCGTGGGCACCGCGCTGCCCACGATCGTGTCGGACCTGGGCGGTGCCGCGCACATGTCGTGGGTGGTGACCTCGTACCTGCTCGCGGAGACCGTGGCGACGGTCCTGGTCGGCAAGTTCGGTGACCTGTTCGGCCGCAAGGTGGTCTTCCAGGTGTCCGCGGTCGTGTTCATCACCGGCTCGTTCCTGTGCGGGCTCGCGACGAACATGCCGCTGCTGATCATCTGGCGGGCGGTGCAGGGCATCGGCGCGGGCGGCCTGATAGTGACGTCGATGGCGCTGATCGCGGACGTCATCCCGCTGCGGGAGCGGGGCAAGTACCAGGGTGCGATCGGCGCGGTGTTCGGCGTCGCGACCGTCATCGGCCCGCTGCTGGGCGGGCTGTTCACCGACCACCTGTCCTGGCGCTGGGCGTTCTACGTCAACGTGCCCATCGCGATCGTCGTCGTGATCGCCGCCGCCCGCACCATCCCGGTGGTCAAGTCGGCCGCCCGCCCCGTCATCGACTACCTGGGCATCGCGCTGGTCGCGGTCGGCGCCAGCGCGCTGATCCTGGCGACGAGCTGGGGCGGCAACGAGTACGCGTGGGGCTCGGCCGTGATCATCGGCCTGTTCGCGGGCGGGCTGATCGCGCTCGGCCTGTTCTGCTGGGTGGAGACCCGGGCCGCCCAACCGATGCTGCCGATGCGGCTGTTCTCCAACCCGGTGTTCACGGTCTGCTCGATCCTGAGCTTCGTCGTCGGCTTCGCGATGCTGGGCGCGCTGACGTATCTGCCGACGTATCTGCAGTACGTCGACGGCGACTCGGCCACCGTCTCCGGGGTGCGGACGCTGCCGATGGTGGCGGGGCTGCTGATCGCCTCGGTGTTCAGCGGCAACGTGGTCAGCAAGACGGGGCGGTACCGGCTGTTCCCGATCGCGGGCACGCTGGTGATGGGCGTCGGCCTGTACCTGATGTCGCTGATGGGTCCGGCCACGGGCGCGGGGCTGGAGTCGCTGTACATGTTCGTGCTGGGCACGGGGATCGGCCTGTCCATGCAGGTGCTGACCATCGCCGTGCAGAACACCGCCGAGTACACCGACCTGGGCACCGCGACCTCCGGCGTCACCTTCTTCCGCACGCTGGGCAGTTCCTTCGGCACCGCCGTGTTCGGCACGATCTACGCCAACGCGCTCGGCCCCAACCTGCGCGACGGCGTGGCGGACGCGGCCCGCACCGGCGCCGCCGACCCGTCGGTGATCGCCAGGGCGTCGACCAGTCCGGAGGGCGTGCACCAGCTGCCGCCCCGGGCGTCGGCGCCCATCGTCGGTGCGTACGCGGACACCATCCAGACCGTGTTCCTGTGGACGGTACCGGTCGCCGTCCTGGGCCTGCTGGTCGCACTGTTCCTCAAGCAGGTCCAGCTGCGCGACAGCGCCCGCGCGGGTTCCACGGACATGGGCGAGGGCTTCGCCTCACCGCACGACGCCAGCAGCCGACGGACGCTGGAGGCCTCCGTCGGGAAGATCATCGGCGGTACGGAGCTGGACACCGCGCGCCGGATCATCGCGGACAGCGACACCCGGCTGGACGTCGCGGGGGCCTGGGCGGTGATGCAGGTGGAGCTGTTCACCCGGCTGGTCGGGCACGCCAGCCTCGGCCTGATCGCCGCCCGCCGCAGACTGCCGCCGGAGGTGCTGCTGCCGGTCTTCGACCGGATGGTGGAGGAGGGGTTCCTGACCCGGCACGGCTCCCTGCTCTCCCACACCGAGGCGGGTGCCCGCGAGGCCCTGGTGATCGGCCGGGCGTGGGCGACCTGGCTGGAGGACCGGGTGGAGCGGGACATCGGGCGGCCCTCCGACGCGGAACTGCGTGCCGCCGTCGACGCCATCGCCAAGCGCCTGCTGGTGGAGGACCTCAGCAACGGTCTCCCGCAGCGGATCAGGCGAGCAGAAGCTGCAGACCGCCCACGACCGTCGCCGCGATCACCAGACGCTCGAACAGGCGTTGGTTGATCCGGTTCACGGCCCACTTGCCGAGGAACGCGCCGGGCACCACGAAGACGACCAGCGCCGCGTCGAGCAGCAGCGAGGGACCGTCGATGAGGCCGAGCCCCGCGCTGAAGGGCAGCTTGGAGACGTTGACGATCAGGAAGAAGAACGCCGACGTGCCCAGGAAGCCGAGCTTGCGGAACCCCGCGGAGAGCAGGTACATCGACATCACCGGACCGCCCGCGTTGGCGACCATGGTGGTGAACCCGCCCAGGACGCCGTACGAGCGGGCCTTCGCGCGGCCGGTGCGCGAGGTGACCTCGTCGGGCCGCTCGGTGGCGTCGGCCTGCCGCCGGCGCCACACCGTCACCCCGGCCATGAAGAGCAGGATCACCCCGATCGACGTGCGCACGACCGCGTCGTTCGCCCACACCAGGAACACGGTGCCGACGACCACGCCCACCCCGACCGCCGGGAACAGCCGCCACAGGGTGGGCCAGTGCGCGTGGCGCCGGTAGGTGAGGACGGCCAGGACGTCACCGGCGATCAGGACCGGCAGCAGGATGCCGGTGGAGGCGCGGGCGGGCAGGACGGCCGCGAAGATCGCGAGACTGACCGTGTTGGCGCCGCTCACCGCGGTCTTGGAGAAGCCGACGAGCAGGGCCGCGAAGGCGAGGGCGGCGAATTCCCAGCCGGTGAGGTGCCAGAGCGTGATGGTGTCCATTGCGGGGACCGATGCTATGCGCACCCCCGGCGGCCCGGTAAGCACCGTCTCGCCCATCGGTCCTTAGCGGTCGGTGTACCGCACGCGCAGCTCCCGCTTCAGCACCTTCATGCTCGGCCCGAGCGGCAGCTCGTCCGCGAACTCCACGCGGCGCGGGTACTTGTGCCGCCCCAGGTGCTGCTTGGACCACTCGATGACCTCCCCGGCGTCCGCCGCCGCGCCGGGCGTCGTGCCGGGGGCGCGCACGATCACGGCGCAGACCTCCTCGCCGTGCAGGTCGTCCGGGAGGCCGATGACGGCGACCTGTGCGATGCCGGGGTGGCGCAGCAGCACCTCCTCGACCTCCCGCGGGTAGACGTTGTAGCCGCCCCGGATGATGACGTCCTTCTTCCGGTCGACGATCCTGAGGAAGCCGTCCTCGTCCTTGGTGCCCAGGTCCCCGGTGCGGAACCAGCCGTCGACGAGCGCCTGAGCCGTGGCCTCGGGGCGGCCCAGGTAACCGGAGAAGACGTTGTGGCCGCGCACGACGACCTCGCCCAGCTCGCCGGGCGGCAGCAGCTCCACCGCGTCCTCGACCTCGGCGCGGGCGATCTCCACGTCGACGCCCCACAGCGGGTGGCCGATGGTGCCGGGCCTGGCGCCGAACACCGGCTGGTTCACGGCCGCCGCCGGGGAGGTCTCCGACAGCCCGTACCCCTCGTAGATCTTCGCCCCGAAGGCCGCCTCGAACCGTTCGAGGACGGCCACCGGCAGCGAGGCGCCGCCGGAGATGCACACCCGCAGCTCGGGCAGGGCCTCGGCACCGGCCGCCGCGGCGGCGAGGGCGACGAACATGGTCGGCACCCCGTGGAAGGTGTTGACGCCCTCCTTCACCATCAGCTCGATCGCCCGCGCCGCGTCGAAGCGCGGCAGCAGGACGAGGGTCGCGCCCGCCCGCCAGGTGGAGTTCAGGGAGACGGTCTGGCCGAAGGCGTGGAAGAGGGGCAGCGCGCCGAGCGCCACGTCGTCGGGCCGGATGTCGTTGGCGTCGAAGGCGTTGACCGTCGCGTTCATCACGAGGTTGAAGTGGCTGAGCACGGCGCCCTTGGGGACACCGGTCGTGCCGCTGGTGTAGAAGACGACGGCCGGGTCGTCGGCGTCGCGGGTGACGTAGGCGGGCAGCGGCTCGGCGTCCGCCGCGAGCTTGTCGAACTCCTCGCCGAGCGTGATCACCCGTACGCCGGTCTCCCGCGCGGCGGCCGCTCCGGTCTCCGCCTGCGCCGGGTGGCACAGCAGCAGGGTGGCGCCGCTGTCGCGCAGGACGTGCTCGACCTCGGCCGCCGACAGCAGCAGGTGCACCGGCACCACGACGGCTCCGGCCGCGGCGACGGCGTAGTACGCGACCGGGAAGTCGGCGGTGTTCGGTGCCATCAGCGCCACCCGGTCCCCGGGCCGGACGTCCAGGCCGACGAGGGCTCCGGCCCGGGCGCGGGCCCGCCGCCACACCTCGGCGAAGGTCAGCCGCAGGTCGCCCTCGACCAGCGCCTCCTTGTCGGGACGGCGCCGGGCGTTCTCGGCGAGGATTGCGGCGACGGAGAGGGTTGCCATGGGGTGTTGCTCCGTTTCCTTGCTGCGGCTCTGCAGAGGGGGTGGCTCTAGCGGTCGGGGCCCGGCCTAGTGGCGTTCGACGAGGACCGCGCTGCCCTGCCCCACGCCCACGCACATCGTGGCCAGCCCGCGGCCGGCCCCCGTGCGGCGCATGCGGTGGAGCAGGGTGGTGAGGATGCGGGCGCCGGAGCAGCCGAGCGGGTGGCCCAGCGCGATGGCGCCGCCGGTGGGGTTGACCAGGTCGGGGTCGATGCCGAGCTGGTCGACGCAGGCCAGGGCCTGGGCGGCGAACGCCTCGTTGAACTCGGCCTCGGCGAGGTCGTCGACGCTCCAGCCGGCCCGGGCGAGGACCTTGCGGGTGGCCGGAACCGGGCCGATGCCCATGACGTCGGGGTGGACACCGGCCGAGGCGCCCGCGACGTAGCGGCCCAGCGACTCCAGGCCGAGGTCGTTCAGCGCCTCCTCGCTGACCAGGAGGAGGCCCGCGGCGCCGTCGTTCATCGGGGAGGCGTTGCCCGCGGTGACCGTGCCGCCGGGGCGGAAGACGGGCTTGAGGCTGCCCAGCTTCTCCAGGGAGGTGTCCTCGCGGACGCACTCGTCGGTGTCGACGACCACGCCGTCGGGGCGCTCGACGGGGAGGATCTCGTCGTCGAAGTGGCCGTTCTTCCGGGCCTCGGCGGCGAGGCGGTGGCTGCGCAGGGCGAACTCGTCCTGGCGCTCGCGCGGGACGCCGTACCGCTCGGCGACCTCCTCGGCCGTCTCCCCCATGGCGAGCAGTCCGTGTAGGTCCTTCATGGCCGGGTTGACCAGGCGCCAGCCGAGCCGGGTGTCGGCGGTCTCGATGCGGTGCGGCAGCGCCTCGTCGGGGCGGGGCAGCACGAAGGGGGCGCGGCTCATGGACTCGGAGCCGCCGGCCAGCACGATGTCGGCCTCGCCCGCGGCGACGGTGCGGGCGGCGGCGGTGACGGCTTCGAGACCGGAGGCGCACAGCCGGTTGACGGTGGCGCCGGGCACGGTCTCGGGCAGGCCCGCGAGCAGGGCGGCCATCCGGGCGACGTTGCGGTTGTCCTCGCCCGCCTGGTTGGCGGCGCCCCAGTACACGTCGTCGATCCGGGCCGGGTCCAGCGCGGGCACGTCGGCGACCAGGCCCCGGATCACGGCGGCGGCGAGGTCGTCGGGCCGTACGGCGGACAGCGCGCCGCGCAGCTTGCCGATCGGGGTGCGGCGGGCGGCCGCGAAGTGGACGGGACGCACGAGGGACTCCTGACCGTCGTCGCGCGGTCGGCGGACGGCGCACCGCCGCCGCGTCGACCACCACGAACCTTGATGAGCACTACCCTTAATTAGCACTGCTAGTTTTGGACTATAGACCGCCGGACGGCGTCCTGGGAAGATCCTCCGGAGGACCGTCACCGACCCAGCCGGAGGAGCCATGGCCGAGGCCCGCGAGCACACGCTGACCGGAACACGCGGGCGGATCGCCGTCCGCGAGTGGCCCGCCGGGCGTCCTCGCTACGTCGCGCTGCTGGTCCACGGGTACGGCGAGCACACCGGGCGCTACGAGGAGGTGGCGGGCGTCCTGACCGGGCACGGCGCGGTCGTCTACGCGCCGGACCACACCGGGCACGGGCGCTCGGACGGCGAGCGGGTGGTGATCGAGGACTTCGAGGACGTGGTCGCCGACGTGCACGCCGTGGCGGACCTCGCCCGGGCCGCCCACCCCGGCCTGCCGGTCGTCATGATCGGACACTCCATGGGCGGTCTCATCGCCTCCCGCTACGCCCAGCGCCACCCCGGCGAGCTGACGGCGCTGGTGCTGTCGGGGCCCGTCATCGGCGACTGGGAGCTGCCGCGCCGGCTGCTCGCCCTGGAGGAGATCCCCGACATCCCGATCAGCCCGGCCTCGCTCTCCCGCGACCCGGCGGTGGGAGCGGCGTACGCGGCGGACCCGCTGGTGTGGCACGGGCCGATGAAGCGGCCGACCCTTCAGGCGTTCGTCCGGACGCTGGCGGCCGTGGCCGAGGGCGGCGACGTCGGCCCGCTGCCGCTGCTGTGGGTGCACGGGGACGACGACCGGCTGGTGCCGCTGCCCGGCAGCCGCGTCGGCGTCGAACCGCTGAGCGGCGGCGACCTGACCGTGCGGATCTACCCGGGCGCCCGGCACGAGGTCTTCAACGAGACCAACCGGGCGGAGGTGTTCGCGGACGTCACGCGCTTCCTGGACGGCGTGCTCGCCCGGTGAAGCGACGGGCGTCCGTCTCGGCGTCCGCCTCGTGGTCCGCCGGACTTCCCACCGGGCCCGCCGGGCGTTTGCCCCCCGCGCCCCATGGGCACCCGCGCCCGCATGGAGTGGTTGCGCCGCGCCGCCTGCGTGGATGAGGACCCCGATCTCTTCTTCCCGGTGGGCACCGCCGGACCCGCCCTGCGGGACACGGCGGCCGCCAAGCGGGTCTGCGCCAGATGCCCGGTGACCCCCGAGTGCCTGACGTTCGCCCTGGAGTCGGGGCAGACGTCGGGCGTGTGGGGCGGCACCGACGAGGCAGAGCGGGCCGCGCTGCTCCGGCTGACCTCGCGACACGCACGTACGCACGACGAAATGAGGGACCCCTCATGGCCGACGCCCTCGAACTCGACGCGCTGTGGGAGGACTTCCACCGCGTGGTGAACATGACCTCCGCGGAACTCGCGGACTGGCTCCGGGTGCGCGACTCCGGCGAGCTGACCGAGCCGCTGCCGGACGACGCCGGACCGCCGCTGGGACAGCACGTCCTGGCGATCCTGCAGAAGCGGCGCACCGACCTCACCGAGGACGACCTGCGGGCGATGCGCAAGGTCGTGGACACCGTGACCGCGCAGGCCGACCTGGAGAACGAGCCCCAGGCCGACGACACCCGGCTGCGGCACCGGCTCATGACGGTCGGTCACGACCCGCTGAAGCCGTGACGGCCGGCCGCGACCAACGGCGGACCGTGCGCGAACTCGTCGACGCGCACGGGCAGACGTACGCCGAGGAGGCGGGCATCCGGCTGAAGGACACCCCGCAGCCGCTGTACCGGCTCCTGGTCCTCGCGCACCTGCTCAGCGCCCGCATCAGCGGCTCCATCGCGGTCGCCACCGCCCGCTCCCTGAGCGAGGCGGGACTGCGCGACCCGCGCCGCATGGCCGACGCCACCTGGCAGGAGCGGGTGGACGCGCTCGGCCGGGGCGGCTACCGGCGCTACGACGAGCGCACCGCCACCCAGCTCGGCGAGGCCGCCGAGCTGCTGACCGAGCGGTGGGGCGGTGACCTGCGCCGGCTCCGCGAGGAGGCGGACGGCGACGTCTCCGGGCTGCGGCGGCTGCTCCAGGAGTTCCGCGGGGTCGGGCCGACCGGCGCGGACATCTTCCTGCGGGAGGCACAGCTGGTCTGGCCCGAGGCGGGCCCGCTGCTGGACCGCAAGGCCCTCCAGGGCGCGGAGCGCCTCGGCCTGCCCGGTGACCCGGACCGCCTCCTCTCCCTGGCCGGGAAGACGGAACCCGCCGTCCTCGCGGCCGCGCTGGTGCGGGCGGCGGTGGACAAGGACGTGGCCGAGGACACCCTCGACCGCGTCGGCTGAGCGCGCCGGGCCCGGCGGTGCGGCCCGCTCCCGCCGTCCGGCCGCGCCGGTCACCCGAACAGGCCCGTGCGCTGGTGGGCCCCCGGCCCCGGTGATGCGCTGAGGACACCGTTTCCCGTCCCAGGAGGCATCCCGCGATGAGCCGTCGTCCGTCCCACCCCGCCCGTCTCCTGGCCTGCGCCCTGGCGGCGGGCGCGCTGCTGACCACCGCGGCCTGCTCGGACGGCGGCGGGTCGCAGAGCGCCTCGGACACCGCCGCCGAACAGGCCGGGGTCGCCGAGCGGAACGCGGCGCAGCAGACCCCGAGCGGCTCCCCCACGACCTCCCCGACCGGCTCGCCCAGCGCCTCCCCCGGCACCCTCACCGAGTCCGGCGCCAAGGCCGCGCTGCTCACCGAGGCCGACCTGGAGGGCGGCTGGAACCAGGTCCAGGGCGCGGACAAGTGGCGCGACCGGCTGCTCGTCGGCAAGGTCGACGTGGCCGACTTCCTCACCGCCAAGTCCAACGCGACGGACTGCCAGGCCCTGCTGGACGCCCTCTACGGCGACGACCTGCTGGGCGAGTCCTCGGGGCCGTCGGCCCTCACCGGCTTCGAGCAGGGCGACTCCCGCCTGTTCGAACAGGTCGCGGGGTACGACCGCGCCGGTCTGGACGCCCGTATGAAGTGGCTGCGGACCCTGCCGGACACCTGCGACGAGTTCACCGCCACCGGCTCCGGGGGCGCCGAGCGCACGGTCCAGGTGACCGAGGCGTCGGTGCCCGACGTGGGCGACGCCCGCACGGGGCTGCGGGTGACCGTGCGGGGCGACGCCGACGGGGGCCCGGCCACGCTCACCCTGGACATCGCCACCGTCCGCGTCGACACCTCCGCCGTCACCGTCATGGGCGGCGGCCTGGACGGCGGGCAGACCGACTCCGTCGAGCAGGCGGTACGCCAGGGCACCGAGCGCCTCAAGACCGTCCTCGACGGCGGCACCCCCTCGCCGCTCCCCGGCGACCTGGACTGATCCGGCCGGGCTCCATCGCGTCGTGCGCACATCCACCGAAACCCGGACAGGGTGATCACCGGGCGGCACAATGGTGCGCGACGGACGGCGCACCCGCGAAGGAGCCGAGACGTGAGCGACAGCGACCCCGTGCCCGGCGGGCGCCCCGGCGAGGTCGAGCGGGCCACCGCGCTGACCGGCGAACTGACCGGGCGGGGCGTGCACGGCGTGGTGCTGGCGTACGTCGACACCGCCGGGATCGCCCGGGTGAAGACCGTGCCCACCGCCAGGCTCGCCGCGGCCACGGCCTGGGGCGTGGGCATGTCGCCGGTGTTCGACACCTTCCTGGCCGACGACTCGATCGTCACCACGGACGTCCTCGGCTCCCCCGACGGCGACCTGCGCCTCTACCCCGACCTCGACCGGCTGACCGTACTGGCGGCGCAGACCGGCTGGGCGTGGGCGCCGGTGGACCGGATCACGCAGGAGGGCGCACCGCATCCGGCGTGCGGGCGCACCGTCCTGCGCCGCACCGTGGCCGAGGCCGCCGAGCGGCACGGGATCACCTTCAGGGCCGCCGTCGAGATCGAGTGGGTGCTGGGGCGGGGCGACGCGGACGGCGACGCGTTCGTCCCGGCGGTGTCCGGACCGGCGTACGGCGCGACCCGGCAGGTCGAGCTGAGCGACTGCGCCGCCGACCTGCTGGCTGCGCTCGCGGCGCAGGGCGTGGAGGTGGAGCAGTTCCACCCGGAGTACGCGGCCGGGCAGTTCGAGGTCTCGGTGGGCGCGCTCGACCCGGTGGCGGCGGCGGACCACAGCGTGCTGGTGCGGCAGACGATCCGGGCGGTGCCCCGGCGCCACGGTCTGCGGGTCTCCTTCGCCCCCGCGGTCCTCGGACAGGGCGTCGGCAACGGCGGGCACCTCCACCTCTCCGCCTGGCGCGGCGGGAAGAACCTGCACGCGGGCGGCACGGGCCGGTACGGCATGACCGGCGAGGCCGAGTCCTTCGTGGCCGGAGTCCTCGGCCGGCTCCCGGCGCTCACGGCAATCACCGCGCCGAGCCCGGCCAGCCGGCTGCGCCTGCGCCCCTCGCAGTGGGCCGGAGTGTTCACCGCCTGGGGCCGGGAGACCCGCGAGGCCGCGCTGCGGATCGTCACCGGCACCGCAGGGAACCGCGACCGCGCGGCGAACCTGGAGGTCAAACCGGTCGACCTCGCCGCCAACCCCTATCTCGCCCTCGCCTCGGTGATCGCCGCGGGCCTGGACGGGCTCTCCTCGTCGGCGCCGCTGCCCGAGGAGACCACCGGCGACCCGGCCCGGCTCGACACCGCCGAGGCGGCGGCCCGGGGCGTGCGGCGGCTGCCGCTCACGCTCACCGAGTCGGTGGCGGCCTTCCGGGCCGACGGCCTACTGCGCGAGGCGCTGGGTCCAGTGCTGGCCGACGCGGTGACCGCGGTACGGCTGGGCGAGGCCCGGTCGGCCGAGGGGCTGGACGACGACGGCGTGGCGGCGGCCTACCGCTGGACGTACTGAGATGGCCGCCGGACCCGTGCACGAGCGGCTCGCCGCGCTGGAGCTGGTGGACCACCACTGCCACGGCGCCGTCACCGACGACCTGCACCGCGCGGCTTTCGAGTCCCTGCTCACCGAGGGCGAGGCGTGGCCCGGCGTCTCCCCCTTCGACAGCCCCGTCGGCCTCGCCGTGCGCCGCCACTGCGCGCCCCTGCTGGGTCTGCCGCGCCACTCGCCCGCCGACGTGTACGTGGCCCGGCGGTGGGAGCTGGGCGCCGCCGAGGTCAACCGGCGGTTCCTGCGGGCCGCGCGGACCGGCGTGTTCTGTGTGGACACGGGGTACGCCCCGCACCGTGTGACGGGACCGGCCGAGCTGGCCGGTGCGGCGGGCGCGAAGGCGTACGAGGTGGTCCGGCTGGAGGGCGTCGCGGAGGCGGTGGCGGCGGCCGGAGTCGAACCGGACGCGTACGCGCGGGCGTTCCGCGCCGCCGCGTGGGAGGCGGTGCGGCAGCCCGGCGTGGTGGGCGTCAAGTCGGTGGCGGCCTACCGCACCGGCTTCGACCTGGACCCCGCCCGTCCCGCGCCCGCCGAGGTCACCGAGGCGGCGCGGCACTGGTTCGCGCGCGGCGGCGGCCGACTCGACGATCCGGTGCTGGTGCGGCACCTGCTGTGGACCGCCGTGGACCTCGGGCGGCCGCTGCAACTGCACACCGGGTTCGGCGACAGCGACATCCGCCTGCACCGGGTGGACCCGGCCCTGCTGACCGACTGGCTGCACCTGACCGCCGGCACGATCCCGGTCCTGCTGCTGCACTGCTGGCCCTACCAGCGCCAGGCGGCCTATCTGTCCGCGGTCTTCGAGCGGGTGTACCTCGACGTGGGGCTCACCCTGCACCACGTGGGCCCCGCGCGGGCGGGCTCGATCCTCGCCGAGGCGCTGGAGATCACCCCGTTCCGCAAGCTGCTCTACAGCTCCGACGCCTACGGCCCGGCCGAGTTCCACTACCTGGGGGCGCTGGCCTTCCGGCGCGGACTGGCCGGGCTGCTGCAGGAGCGGCTGGACGCCGACGAGCTGTCCCTGCCGGACGCGTTGCGCCTGGCCCGCTGGGCGGGACGGGACAACGCCCGGCGGGTCTACCGGCTGCCCGGCGGTCCGGCGGACGACGGCTGAGCGGCGTGGGACGGGTCACAGTCCCGGAGCGCCGCCCGGGAAGTACGAACGGCTGAAAGTATGATCAAGCGATGTCTGACATGACCGAAACCACGCCGGGCTGGCTGACGAGCGACGAACTCGAGATGGCGCGCGCCCGTATGCCGATCCTGTACGTCGAGGCCGTGCCCGTGCGGGTGGACGACAGCGGCGAAGTCACCAGCGTCGGCCTGCTCCTGCGCATCGGGCCCGACGGGACGGTCAGCCGGACGCTGGTCTCCGGCCGGGTGCTGCACCACGAGCGGGTGCGGGACGCCCTGCTGCGCCACCTGGAGAAGGACCTCGGCCCGGTGGCGCTGCCCCGGGTGCCGTCCTCGCTCCAGCCGTTCACGGTGGCCGAGTACTTCCCGACGCACGGTGTCACGCCCTACCACGACCCCCGGCAGCACGCGGTCTCGCTCGCCTACGTCGTGCCGGTGACCGGTGACTGCCGGCCGCGTCAGGACGCCCTCGACCTGGTCTGGTTCGACCCGCGCGAGGCCCTTTCCGAGGCGGTGCGCAGCGAGATGCCGGGCGGGCACGGGGTGCTGCTGAAGCAGGCGCTGGCACACGTGGGCTGCGTGGACTGACCGCTCCCCGGGGCTATTCCTCCCGCTGTTCCCCGTCGCTGAGCTGCGGGTCCAGGTCGTCCCTGAGCAGGCCGCGGGACCCCGTCTGCCCGGTGCGGTAGGCGGAGCGGGCCACCAGGTGGGAGGCGACCGGGCCGGTGAGGAACTGGAAGAAGGCGATGAGCGCGAGGGTGCCCACGTCGGTGCCGTGGCGCAGCCTCAGCGCCACCCCGACCAGGACGAGGAGCATCCCGAGGGTCTGCGGTTTGGTGGCGGCGTGGCTGCGGGAGAGCACGTCGGGGAAGCGGAGCATCCCGATCACCCCGAGGAGGCACTGCAGGCAGCCGAGGAACAGCAGGACGGTTCCGGCCAGGTCGGCGGCCTCGGCCCAGGCGTTCACCGGTGGTCCTGCCTGCCGTCCGCCCGCACGGAGGGCCGGTCGCGTGGGGCGATGAAGCGGGCGATGCCCACCGAGCCGGTGAAGCCGAGGAAGGCGAGCACCAGCATCACGGGGAAGTAGAAGGAGTCGCGGTCGTGGGCGGCCTTGACGCCGATGCCGGCGATGATGAGCGCCGCGGCCACGTCCAGGGCGACGGCGCGGTCCAGCATCGAGGGGCCGTACCAGATCCGGTACAGCAGCAGTGCGCCGGCGATCAGGATCATCGTGAGCGAGGCGACGAGCAGGGCGTCTTCGACGGCGTGCAGGGTGGTCACGACGGGGGTTCACCTTCCGGTACGGGACGGGCGGCGTCGGCGATGTCCTCGGCGGCGTGCAGGGTGGTCACGACGGGGGTTCACCTTCCGGTACGGGACGGGCGGCGTCGGCGATGTCCTCGGCGGTGCCGAAGGCCCGGGCGACGAGTTCCTCCATGCGCCACACCTGCCGCTGGGCGCCCTCGATCTCACCGGGGTTGCCCGCGTCGAGGACGTGCAGGAACAGGGTGGCCGTCGAGCGGCGCACCTCGATCACGGAGCCGCCGGGGACGTTGGAGACGGCGACGGCGGTGGCCGTGAGCATGAGGTCACTGCGCACCCGCAGCGGGACGGCCACGACCGCCGTCTGGTAGGGGCCCTTGGCGAAGATCTGCCGGCTGACCTCGACGCTGGAGGAGAACATGTCGTACAGCAGGTAGGCCGCCAGGCGCAGGATGCCCAGGGGGCGCAGCCGCAGGCCGAGGTCCACGGCGGGCAGCGGGAAGGCCAGGCACAGGCAGACCGCGACGAGGACGCCGTTGACGAGGTTGCCCCACGACGGGGTGCCCCACAGCAGGATCCAGATGACGGTGAGCCAGCCGACGAGCGGCAGGTCGAGCACGCGCCGGCCGCGGCCTACGCGGAAGGACCAACTGTAGGGAGAACGGTCGCGGAAGAGGTCGCTCACCGGCCCAGCACCGCCTCGATGTAGGGGGTGCGGGCGAGGAGTTCGGCGGCGGCGGCCTGGGTGAAGGTGGTGAGGGGGCCGCCGAGCACGGTGTACGACAGGCCGAGGGCGACGGCGGCGCCGGTGGCCGCCTGCATCGGCCAGGGCAGCCGTTTGCTGGTGGTGATGGACTGCCCGAGGAAGCCCGCGGCGACCACGGCGCCCGCGGGCACCGGCAGCCCACTGCCCGAGCCGGTCGGCCGTTCCTCGTCGTCCGGTTCGTCGTCCTCGGCGGACTCCAGCACCACGCCCTCCTCCTCGGCGCCGGGTGGCGCGTCGCGCCAGAACGCGAGGTTCCAGACCTTCGCCATGACGTAGAGGGTGAGCAGGCTGGTGGCGGCGGACCCGGCGACGAGTGCCCAGGCCCAGCCGCCGCCGTCGGCGACGCCCGCCCGCATCAGGCCGAGCTTGCCGATGAAGCCGGACAGCGGCGGGATGCCCGCGAGGTTCAGGGCGGGCACGAGGAACAGCACGGCGAGCAACGGCGCCGCCTTCGCCAGGCCGCCGAGGCGGGTGAGTTCCGTGGTGCCGTCGCGCCGCTCGACGAGCCCGGCGACGAGGAACAGGGTGGTCTGCACGGTGATGTGGTGGGCGACGTACACGATCGCTCCGGCGATCGAGCCGCGCCCGGCGAGCGCGATGCCGAAGACCATGTAGCCGATGTGGCTGATGAGGGTGAAGGACAGCACCCGCTTCAGGTCGGTCTGGGCGACTGCGCCGAGGATGCCGACGGCCATGGAGGCGAGCGCGGCGAGCATCAGCAGGTCACCCAGGCGGTGGCCGGGGAAGAGCAGGGTCTGGGTGCGCAGCATCGAGTAGACGCCGACTTTGGTGAGCAGTCCGGCGAAGACCGCGGTGACCGGCGCGGGCGCGGTCGGGTAGGAGTCGGGCAGCCAGGCGGCGAGCGGGAACACCGCCGCCTTGATCGCGAAGACCGTCAGCAGCATCGCCTCCAGCAGGGTGCGCACCCCGAGCGGAACCTCCTGGAGCCGCTCGGCGAGCTGGGCGAAGTTCACGGTGCCCGCGACCGCGTAGGTCATGGCGATGGCGACCAGGAAGAGCACCGAGGAGAACAGCGAGATGATCACGTACGTCGATCCGGCGCGGATGCGGGTCGCGGTGCCGCCGATGGTGAGCAGCACGAAGCTCGCGACGAGCATGATCTCGAAGCCGACGTAGAGGTTGACGAGGTCTCCGGCGAGGAAGGTGCAGGAGACGCCCGCCACGAGGATGAGGTAGGCGGGGTGGAAGACGCCGACCGGCGCCTGGTCGTCGCGGTCGGCCATGCCCTGGCCCAGCGAGTACACGAGGACGAGCAGGGTGACGGCGCTGGAGACGGTGAGCATCAGGCCCGCCAGCCGGTCGGCGACCAGGGTGATGCCGACCGGCGGCGCGAAGTCGCCGAGGTGCACGCTGAGCGGGCCGTGGCGGTCGGCGGCCACCATGAGCACCACGGAGAGGACCAGTACCGCGCCGAGCACGGCGAGGCTGATGAAGCGCTGGAAGCGGTGCAGCCGGGGTCCGATGGCCAGCTTCAGGCCCGTGACGCACAGGGGCAGCAGCACGGGGAGCGGGACGAGCGCGTTCACCTGGTTCCTTCCGTGCCGGCGCCCTCGGGGTCGTCGGGCTGGTCGGGCGGCGGGTGGCAGGAGTCCTCGCCGGGGAGCGAGTCGGGTTCGCGGCCGGTCTCCTCGGGGTCGTTGGAGGGTCCGGCGACGCGGGCCGGGGCGGGTCCGGGGCGTCCTGCGGCGTCGGTGGAGCCCAGCTCGCGGCCTTCCCGGTAGTCCTCGGGGTCGGCGCCGAGGATGTCGTTCCACAGGTTCCCGGAGACGTCGTTGGCGCGGGCCTGGTAGGCGCGTTCCTCACGGACCCGCCTGCGCAGCCGTCTGCGGGCGGCGCGGTAGCGGGCGCGCTGCTCGGCGTCGGCGCCGCCTTCTTCGGCGCGGGCCTCGCGGTAGCGGTCGCGGAGTTCGCCGCGCCGGTCGAGGAACTCGGCGCGCAGGGCGACCAGCCGGTCCTCGGTGTCGTCGCTGATCTCGTCGGATCCGGTGACCTGGTGGCTGCGGTAGGCCATGGCGAGCAGGAAGGCGGTGGTGGCGAGGGTGATGACGATCGCGGTCAGGGCGATGGCCTGGGGCAGCGGGTCGGTGACGCGGTTGCGGATGATGTGCGGGTAGAGCAGGGGTGCGTCGCCCGCGCTGCCGGTGGAGGCGAGGACCAGCAGGTTGACGCCGTTGCCGAGGACCACGGCGCCGAGCAGGATCCGGGTCAGCGACCGGGTCAGCAGCAGGCTGGCGCCGACGGCGTTGAGGACGGCGGCGGCCACCAGCAGGGACAGGCTCACGGTCATGCGCGGCCCGCCTCCGGGCGCGGGGCGGCCCGCTCGATCTGGCGGTCGATCCGGGCGCCGAGGGCCCGCACGATGTCCAGGACCACGCCGAGCACGAGCAGGTAGACGCCGCAGTCGAAGAGGACGGCGGTGGACAGGTGGGCGTCGCCCCACACGGGCAGGTGGCCGTGCCAGGACCAGCCGTGCAGCACGGTGCCCTCGCCGAGGCCGCCGAGCGCGACGCCGGTGGACAGGAACAGGCCGAGGCCGGTGAACACGCCCGGTTTGAAGGGCACGGCGTCGGCGAGTTCGTGGCGGCCGCCGGCGAGGTAGCGGGCGATGAAGGCGACGCCCGCGGTCAGTCCGGCGACGAAGCCGCCGCCCGGCAGGTTCTCCGCGCACAGCAGCAGGTAGACGGAGAGGACGAGGACGGGGTGGAAGATGAGGCGGGCGACCACTTCCAGGACCAGGGAGCGGCGCTCGGGGGCGAGGGTGGCGCTGGCGGCGAGCCAGGTCCGCTCGGGCGCCCCCTCGTCGCCGCTGGGCAGGCCAGCCGATTCGTACCGGGACGCCCGCCAGGCGGTGCGCAGTCCGGCGTGCGGATGGTCGCCGGGCAGCGGCAGTACGGGCTGCTCGGCGCCGTCGGCGCGGCGGTGCAGGTAGATGAGGCTGGTGACACCGATCGCGGCGGTGGCGAGCACCGCGGACTCGCCCATGGTGTCCCAGGCGCGCAGGTCGACCAGGATCGTCGCGACGACGTCCTTCAGCCCGTGGTGCGCGGTCTCCTCGACCATCGCCGCTCCGGCGCTGTCGGCCCGGCGGTGCCCCGCCATGATCCAGACGACGACGGCGACGGCGGCACCGCCCGCGAGGGCCACCGGCATCCGCAGCAGGCGTCGCCACCGGCTGAAGTTCTCCTCGAAGCGCACCGGCATCCGGCGCAGCACCAGCACGAAGACGATCATCGAGACGGTCTCCACGCAGAACTGGGTGAGCGCGAGGTCGGGTGCGCCCTGTGCGACGAAGAGCAGCGCGGTGCCGTATCCGGTGAGACCGGCGAGGACGACGGCCTTCATCCGGCGCCGTACGCCCAGGCACAGCAGGGCCGCCGCGCAGGTCAGCAGGGCGACGGCGGCCTGGGCGGGGTGGTCCCACAGGCGCGGTGCGGGCACCGCGGTCCAGGGTTCGTCGGCGACGAGCACGGCGATCTGCCCGGCGAGGACCACGCTCATGGTCGTCACCAGGTACACCGACAGCGAGCCGCGCTGCACGAGTCCGGTGCACTGCAGGGCGGTGCGTTCCAGGGCGAGCAGTATCCGTCCGAAGACGAGGTCCGCGGAGCGCCAGGCGAGTCTCTGGCCGACCCGCGCGACGGGGCCCGCGGCGAGGAACAGCAGCACCCCGCCCGCCCAGGCCGCGCCGGACAGGCCGAGGGCGGGGCCCGCGCCGTGCCACAGGGCCAGGTGGTACGGGTGGGCGGGCGCCGGGAACTGCCCGGCGTAGGTGCCGAGGAGACCCTGGAGCCAGGACACCCCGGGCCCCAGGACGAGACAGGCCAGGGCGAGTACGGCGGGCGGCGCCAGGAAGGCCGCCGGGACGGGGTGTGCGTCGGTCTCGGGGAGGCCGGGCTTGCGGGCGAAGGCGCCCCACAGGTAGCGCAGGGTGTAGGCGGTGGTGAGGGCGGAGCCGACGACGGCCGCGGCGAGCGCCCAGCGGTCACCGGTGCTCCCGTCCAGGAGCGCCTGGAAGGCGGCCTCCTTGGCGCTGAAGCCGAGCAGGGGCGGCACCGCGGCCATGGACGCTCCGGCGAGCACGGCGACGGCGCACACGGCGGGCAGCCGGCGTCCGAGCCCGGAGAGCTTGCGCAGGTCGCGGGTGCCGGTGGCGTGGTCGACGATGCCGGTGACCAGGAAGAGCGGCGCCTTGAACAGGGCGTGCCCGAGGATCATGGCGGTGGCGGCGAGGCCGGTGTCGTGGCGGCCCGCGCCGGTGAGGACGGTGAGGAAGCCGAGCTGGCTGACGGTGCCGTAGGCGAGGACGAGTTTCAGGTCGTGCAGCCGGAGCGCCCGCCAGCCGCCGAGCAGCATCGTCACCGAGCCGAGGACGAGCAGCAGCGGGCGCCAGGGCGTGACGTCGGCGAAGGCGGGGGCGAGCCGGGCGACGAGGTAGACGCCCGCCTTGACCATCGCGGCGGCGTGCAGATAGGCACTGACGGGGGTGGGGGCGGCCATGGCGTTGGGCAGCCAGAGGCTGAAGGGCCAGATCGCGGACTTGGACAGGGCGCCGACGAGGATCAGCACGATCGCCGTGGACAGCGCCGCCGACGGGGGCGGCGGGTCGGCCAGGATCGCCGAGACGCGGTAGGTGCCGGCCTCGTGCCCCAGGAGCAGGAAGCCGACGAGCATGGTCAGTCCGCCGAGGGCGGTGACCGTCAGGGCCTGCAGGGCGCTGCGCCGGTTCCGCTTGTGGTCGCTGGTCTGGCCGATCAGCAGGTAGGAGAAGACGGTCGTCAGTTCCCAGAAGATGTAGAGCAGGACGAGGTCGTCGGCGAGGACCAGGCCGAGCATCGCCCCGGCGAAGGCGAGGAGGTTCCCGGCGAACCTGCCCAGCTGCCGCGAGCGGTCGTCGAAGTAGGAGGCGCAGTAGACCAGGACGAGGGTGCCGACGCCCGCGGCGAGCAGCACCATGAGTTCGGCGAGCGCGTCCAGTCTGAGCGCCCAGTCCACGTGGTAGGCAGGCAGCCAGCGCCACTCGACGGTGTCGGCGCCGCCCGCGGCCGTGGTGCTCCACCGGGTGGCGGCCCAGGCGGTCGCCGCGGCGGGCGGCAGGGCCAGCACGAGGAAGGCTCGGGTTCCGCACCATCTCACCAACGGCGCGGCGAACAGCGCGAGCGCGAAGTGGCAGAGGATGAGCACGGACACCCGACAGTGATATATCGGACATCTCGTGCGGGCGCCCAGGCACGCCGCAGGGAGAACAATCGAGGGGCGGTTTCGGATCTCTCCGAAACCGCCCCTCGATCAACGACCGTCTCCGGTCGGGACGACAGGATTTGAACCTGCGACCCCTTGACCCCCAGTCAAGTGCGCTACCAAGCTGCGCCACGTCCCGTTGCCCGTCTGACCTGGGGTTTCCCCCGGTCGAACGCGCAGGAAAACCATACCGCACTCGGGCCGGTGGTCGCGCATCGCTTTTCCGGCGCGCGACAGCGGCACAGCGGGACCCGTCAGCACTTCTGCGTGCGGGACGGCTCGGGCCCGGTCGGGGCCGCGGTGCCGCTCGATCCCGCCGAGGCCGCTTCCACGCGCACCAGCCCGCGCACCGCCGGGATCAGGAGCAGGGCCGCGCACACGGCGAAGCTCATGGCACCGGCGACGAGCAGCACGTGGTCGGCGCCGAGGACGGAGGCGGCCGGACCGGCGAGTGCCTGGCCGACGGGCATCATCGCGAGCGAGCCCGCCACGTCGTAGGCGTGGATGCGGTTGAGGACGTCCGGCGGGACCTGAGTCTGCACGCTGGTCGCCCACATCACGCCCCAGAAGGACAGGCCGGCCCCGGCGACGGCGGCTCCGGCCGCCATGGCGGGTACGCCGAGTCCGGCACCGACGCTCGCCGGGAAGGCGGCGAAGCCGACGAGGGCGATCGCGCCGGCCCGGAGCATGCGCAGCGGTCTCAGCCGCAGGGCGAGCAGGCCGCCCACGACGGTCCCCGCGCCCAGGGCGGAGTTGACCAGCCCGTAGGCGCGTGGGCCGTGCTCCTGCACCACCTCGGTGGCGACCAGCGGAACGGTCGGGCCCCAGACCGCGATCATGTAGACGCACCAGACGGCTATGACGCTCCACAGCCATCGCCTCGCACGGAACTCCCGCCACCCCACGGCCAGGTCGGCGCGGAAGGCCTTGCTCCCCCGGCCGGAGACCGCCGGGCTCCCCGGCGCGGGCGGGGGCAGCCGGAGCAGCAGCAGGCACAGGGCGCTGATCGCGTAGGTGGTGGCGTGGGCGGCGAAGACCCCGCCGGGCGAGGCGAAGCCGACCAGGAGGCCCGCCACGGCGGGTCCGGCGAGCTGGGCGGCGGACTCGGCGACGCGTATCGCGCCGTTGGCACCCTGGATGTCGGAGGCGAGCCGGGGCACGGTGCTGGCGACGCCGGGCTGGAAGACGGCGCTCGCGACCCCGTTGGCGAACCCGATGGCGCAGATCTGCCAGAGCACGACGTGTCCCGAGAAGAAGAGCGCGGCGGCCAGGGCCTGGGTGCCGAGCCGGCCCAGGTCGGCGCCGATCATCAGCTTGCGGGTGCTGAAGCGGTCGGCGAGGACCCCGCCGAAGACGACCAGACCGGCGAAGGCGGCGGCCGTCGCGGCCATGGCGAGGCCGACCGCGCCCGCCCCGTACCCGTGCTGGAGCAGTCCGGCGGCGAGCGCGACGGGCAGCATGGTGTCGCCGAGCCGGGCCACGGCCCGGGCGGCGAAGAACAGCGCGAAGTCCCGCGACCAGACGGCTCGCACCGCCGTCGGCCGCGACGCGGTACCGGCCATCACGTCTCTCCCCTCCCCCTGCGCTCCCGTCGCACCGTGCGTCCGACAGCCGGAACCCCCCTCCGGTCCCGGCTGTCACGCACGTCTTCGGATCATGCCACGGGGCACTGACAACGCCGGAGGGGTTTTCAGCCCCCGGCGGGCAGCCCCAGCCGGGGGTGCGCCTCCAGCAGCCGGGTCGGGGCCGCCTGGCGCCAGGAGTCGGCGAGGATGTCGCGCAGCTCGTCCTCGCCCTCCAGGGCGGCGAGCCGGGCCCGCACCCAGGCGAACTGCGCCTCGTGCCCGGCGATCCAGAACTTCTCCGGTTCGGCCAGCACCAGTTCGTCGCGCTCCTCCTTCGGGCAGCGCACCGCGAGGGAGGTCTCCTCCTCGGGCAGGGTCGCGAACATCTTTCCCGCGACCCGGAAGGTGGGCATGTTCCAGGCGATCTTCTCCGTGGTGTCCGGCAGGGACAGGGCGATACGGCGTACGTCTTCTGCGTCCGGCATGACAGGCACGGTAGCCGCCGCCACCGACAATCACCCGGTGGCGGCGGGTGCGCCCAGCGGCACTCCGACCTGCTTGAAGTAGAGCGTCGTCGGCCGCAGTTCCCCGCGCGGGTCCGCCGCGTAGTCGGGGATCGTTCCGGCCCGGGTCCACCCGGCGGACCGGTACAGGTGCTCGGCGGGGCTGCCGGTCTCGGTGTCCAGGTGGAGGAGGGTGAGGCCGGCCGCCGCGGCCGCCTCCTCGGCGGTGGCCAGCAGCCGTCGGCCCAGTCCCCGGCCGCGCGCCTCGCCGGACACCATCAGCTTGGCCAGCTCCGCGCGGTGGCGGCTGTTGGGTTTGTCCGGCAGGGCGAGGCTCACCGTTCCGGTCACCCGCTCCCCTTCCCGCGCCACCCAGACGGCGAGCTGCCCGGCGGCCACGGCGGCGGCCCGCCCCCGCCACCAGCGCACGGCCTCCGCGTGGCCGAGCGGGGCGAGGAAGCCGAGGGACGCACCGCCCGCGACGGTGTCGGTCAGCAGACCGGCCAGGCCGTCCAGCAGCGCCGTCACCCCGTGCTCGTCGACCCGGTGCACGATCACGGCAGCACCACCGCCAGCACGTAGCGCGCGCCCTCGGGCCCGGCGCACCGGAACCGCGTCGGCCCCCACACCCGCATCCGCAGGCAGTCCCCGGCGGCGAGGCGGTGCGCCACGTCCTGTGCCGTGATCTCCAGGGCCCCTTCCAGGAGCCAGACGTGCTGTTCCAGGCCGGGCACGGGCGGCCGGTCGTAGGCGATGTCGGCGCCCGCGGTGAGCCGTCCCTCGACGAGTTCGCCGCGCAGTGCGGCGTGCGGCGGGGAGACCGAGCGGCGCACGAACCCGGCCGCGCGGTCCTCCCACACGGGCTGCTCGGCGGCCCGCACCAGCAGCGCGGGTTCCGCCTCTACCTCGCTGAGCAGCCGGGACATGGTCCGTCCGTAGACCGCGCACAGGCGGTTCAGCACCGCGGCGGTGGGACTGGTCTCGGCCCGCTCGGCCCGCGACAGCGTGGACCGGCTCACCCCGCTGCGCTCCGCCAGCTCCCCCAGCGACCAGCCGTGCTCGGCGCGCAGTTCGGCCAGCCGGGCGGCGAGCCGGACGTCCACCGGGTCCGTGCCGCAGTCGTCTTCTCTCATATCCGGGACGGTATCCCTCATATGAGACGCTCGTGTTACGGAAGCCTCACGCCCGGGCCGCCTCGCCGAGTGCGTCGAGGACCGGGCGGATCAGCGGGTGCTCCTCCGCTCCCCGGCGCACGGCCGCGAAGACGCGCCGGGTCGGCGCGATCCCGTCGACCGGGCGGACGACCACGCCGGTGAGGTCGGTGCCGTGCAGTGCCGAGCGCGGGACGAGCGCCACCCCGGCGTCGGCCGCGGCGAGGGAGACCACGGCGCGGAAGTCGTCCGAGGAGTGTTCGAGGCGGGGCTGGAACCCGGCGCTCTCGCAGGCCAGCACGACCACGTCGTGGCACGGGTTGCCCGGATAGGGGCCGATCCAGGTGTCCTTGGCCAGCTCGGCGAGCGGCACCTCCTCGGCGTCGGCGAGGCGGTGGGCGACCGGGACGACCGCGTCGAAGGGCTCGGCGTACAGCGGGACGTGGGTCAGGCGCGGGTCGTCGGCGGACGGCGCCCCGCGGTACTCGACGGCGACGGCCACGTCGACCTGCCGGTCCAGGACCATCGGCAGGCTGGCGTCGCCCTCGGCGTCCTGGACGCGGATGCGGATGCCGGGCGCCGAGGCGGCGAGGCGGGCCAGGGCGGGCGCGACGACGAGGGCGATGCCGGTCGCGAAGGAGGCGACCGTGACCGTACCGGCTTCGCCCGAGCCGTACGCGGCCAGCTCGGCCTCCGCCCGCTCCAGCTGGGCGAGGACGGCGTTGGTGTGGCTGAGCAGGATCTCCCCGGCCGGGGTCAGCCGTACGCCCTTGGCGCCGCGCTCGACCAGGCGGTGCCCGGTCTCCTGCTCCAGGGCGGCGAGCTGCTGGGAGACCGCGGACGGGGTGAGGTACAGCGCGGCGGCCGCCGCCGTCACGGTCCGGTGGTCCGCCACCGCTCGCAGGATGTGCAGCCGCCGCGCCTCGATCATGGGATCGATTCTCTCAGGTCACCGGGGGTTCAGGCGGGGAGCTGCTCCCGCGCGGAGACGAAGGCGTCCACCGCGCGGTGCACGTCGTCCGTGGAGTGGGCGGCGGACAGCTGGACGCGGATGCGTGCCTTGTCCTGCGGGACGACCGGGTAGGAGAAGCCGATCACGTACACGCCGCGCTCCAGGAGCAGCTCCGCCATGCGGCCCGCCTTCGTCGCGTCGCCGATCATGACGGGCGCGATGGGGTGGTCGCCGGGGAGGATGTCGAAGCCCTCCTCGGTCATCCGGCGGCGGAACAGGGCGGTGTTGTCGGCGAGCCGTACGCGCAGGTCGTCGGCCGACTCCAGCAGGTCGAGCACCTTGAGGGAGGCGGCGGCGATCACCGGGGCGAGGGTGTTGGAGAAGAGGTAGGGGCGCGAGCGCTGGCGCAGCAGGGCGACGATCTCCGCGCGGGCGGCGACGTAGCCGCCGGAGGCACCGCCCAGCGCCTTGCCGAGGGTCCCGGTGATGATGTCGACGCGGTCCATGACGCCGTGCAGCTCGGGGGTGCCGCGCCCGCCGGGGCCGACGAAGCCGACGGCGTGCGAGTCGTCGACCATGACCATGGCGTCGTAGCGGTCGGCCAGGTCGCAGATCTCGGCGAGCGGGGCCACGTACCCGTCCATGGAGAAGACGCCGTCGGTGACGATCAGGCGGCGCCGGGCGTCGGAGGCGTCCTTGAGCTGCCGCTCCAGGTCGGCGAGGTCGCGGTTGGCGTAGCGCAGGCGGCGGGCCTTGGACAGCCGGATGCCGTCGATGATCGAGGCGTGGTTGAGGGCGTCGGAGATCACCGCGTCCTCGGGACCGAGGAGGGTCTCGAAGACGCCGCCGTTGGCGTCGAAGCAGGAGGAGTAGAGGATCGTGTCCTCCTGGCCGAGGAACGCGGAGAGCCTGGCCTCCAGTTCCTTGTGCACCTCCTGGGTGCCGCAGATGAAGCGCACGGAGGCCATGCCGTAGCCCCAGCGGTCCAGCGCCTCGTGGGCGGCGGCGACGACCTCGGGGTGGTCGGCGAGGCCGAGGTAGTTGTTGGCGCAGAAGTTGAGGACCTCGCCGGGGCGGCCGCCCGCGGTGACGTTGACGGTCGCGGACTGCGGGGTGCCGATGACGCGTTCGGGCTTGTGCAGGCCGGCGGCGCGGATCTCGTCGAGGGTGGCGCGCAGGTCGTCGCGCACGGAGTCGAACATCTCAGAAGCTCCTGAAGATAAAGGTGGCTTACGCGGTCCAGTCGAGGATGACCTTGCCGCCCCGGCCGCTCGCCGCGTCGGCGAACGCCGCCTCGAAGTCGCGGTGGGAGTACCGGCCGGTGATCACCGGGGCGAGGTCGAGGCCGCCTTCGAGCAGCACGGACATGGCGTACCAGGTCTCGAACATCTCGCGGCCGTAGATGCCCTTGACGGTGATCATGGAGGTGACGATCCGGGCCCAGTCGACCGGGAACTCCTCGGCGGGCAGGCCGAGCATGGCGATCCGGCCGCCGTGCGTCATGTTGGCGATCATGTCGCGCATGGCCTCGGGGCGGCCGGACATCTCCAGGCCGATGTCGAAGCCCTCGCGCAGGCCCAGCTCGCGCTGTCCGTCGGCGATGGTGGCGTCCGAGACGTTCAGGGCGAGGCTGACGCCGACCTTGCGGGCCAGTTCCAGCCGCTCCTCGCTCACGTCGGTGATCACGACGTTGCGGGCGCCCGCGTGCCGGGCCACGGCGGCGGCCATCAGACCGATCGGTCCGGCGCCGGTGATGAGGACGTCCTCGCCGACCAGCGGGAAGGACAGCGCGGTGTGCACGGCGTTGCCGAACGGGTCGAAGATCGCGGCGACGTCGAGGTCGACGGGGACGCGGTGCACCCAGACGTTGCCGGCGGGCAGGGCGACGTACTCGGCGAAGGCGCCGTCCCGGCCGACGCCGAGGCCGACGGTGGCGCGGCACAGGTGGCGCCGTCCGGCCAGGCAGTTGCGGCACTTGCCGCAGACCAGGTGGCCCTCGCCGCTGACGCGGTCGCCGGTCTTGATGTCGGTGACGTCGCGCCCGGTGCCGACGACCTCGCCGACGAACTCGTGGCCGACGACGAGCGGGGTGCGGATGGCCTGCTGCGCCCAGCCGTCCCAGGCCCGGATGTGCAGGTCGGTGCCGCAGATGCCGGTGCGCAGCACCTTGATGAGGACGTCACCGGGCCCCACGGCGGGCTCGGGCACGTCCGCGAGCCACAGCCCGGGCTCCGCCTTCTCCTTGACCAGCGCCTTCAACTGAACGGCTCCTGACGGGGGTGAGGTCCCGGCGGTGGGCACGCCGGAGCGGCCCGCGTCCGGGAAGGGGAGGGGAATCGCACAGCAATCTGCCGTACGACACCGTCCCGGGTCCATCGAGCCTTTCTTAAGCCCGGCCGCAGCTTTCCTTCACGCCGCACGCCCCGGGCGTCCGATCGCCCCGCGATTCACAGCGGGAGCCCGTCCTCCGCGCTGCGCTCGATGCGCCGTACGAGGTCGGCCGCCGTCGACTTGATCGTGGCCAGGCCCGCGGTCCCCCAGGTACGGGGCCGCACGTCGGCCGCGGACACGGTGCCGAGGACCGTCCCGGTGCTGTCGATGAGCGGGGCGCCGAGGTAGGAGCGGATGCCGAACGCGTCGACGACGGGGTTGCCCGCGAACCGCGGATAGTCGCGCACGTCCTCCAGGACCAGCGCCTTGCGCCGGACCACCACGTGCGGGCAGAAGCCGTGGTCCCTGGGCTGGACCCGGCCGAACTCGGGGCTGGTCCCGTCGCCCCGCGTCACCGGCGCAACGTCCGGCACCCGCAGTCCGGCGAAGAACTGCCCGCCCTCCACCAGGAAGTTGACCATCGCGTACGGTGCCTCGACGAGGACCGCGAGGTGCGCGGCGAAGGCGTCCAGGGCCGGGTCGGCGCGTTCCGCGAGCCCGAGCCGGCGCAGCCGTCGTACCCGCTCGGGGGCCTCCCGGTCCTCGGGGGTGAGCAGCAGACGTCCGGCCGGGCGCGGCGGGTCGTAGCTCATGGGCGGACTCCGGCGCCGAACCCGGACGTCGGGGCCGGGGTGTGGGCGATGAGGTGGCGCACGAGGGTGAGCAGGGTCTGGACGCCGGAGCTGGAGATCCGGGCGTCGCAGCGCACGATCGGGATCTCGGGGTGCAGGTCCATGGCCGCGCGCACCTCCTCGGGGTCGTAGCGGTGGGAGCCGTCGAACTCGTTGATCGCGACGACGAAGCCGAGTCCGCGCTCCTCGAAGAAGTCGACGGCGGCGAAGGACTCCTCCAGGCGGCGGGTGTCGGCGAGGATCACCGCGCCGAGCGCGCCTTCGCACAGTTCGTCCCACATGAACCAGAAGCGTTCCTGGCCGGGCGTGCCGAACAGGTACAGGACGTGTTCGGGATCGAGGGTGAGGCGGCCGAAGTCCATGGCCACGGTTGTTTCGAGCTTGTTCTCGATTCCGTCGAGGTTGTCGGTCGCGGCGCTGACCGTGGTGAGCAGTTCCTCCGTGCTCAGCGGCGCGATCTCGCTGACGGCGCCGACGAAGGTCGTCTTGCCGACGCCGAATCCGCCCGCCACGAGGATCTTCAGGGCGGTGGGGAACGGGTCGGCGCCTTCGCCGTGTGCGTAGTCAGAGCTGTCGTCGTAGTCCATCGAGCACTGCCTCCAGAAGGGCCCGGTCCGTGGGGTGGTGGTGGAACGCGGCGGGGGGTTTGGTGGTCAGCGCGCCGCAGTCGACGAGGTCCGAGAGCAGCACCTTGGTGACCGCCACCGGAAGCCGCAGATGTGCGGCGAGCTCGGCGACCGGGAGGGGCGCCCGGCACAGGTCGAGCGCGTGCGCGTGCTCGGGTCCGAGGTAGCCGAGGGGGGTCGCCCCGGTGGCCATGACCTGGGACATCAGGTCGAGCGCGACGGTGGGCCGGGTACGGCCGTTGCTGACGGTGAAGGGGCGCACCAGCCGTCCGGCCGCGTCGTCGAGCCAGGGCCCGTCGCCGGCCGCGGCCACCGTCAAGGCCTCATCGCCGGGGGTTCGACGGCGTGCTGCCGGGGCGCGGTGACGAGGTAGGGGCGGACGCTCTTGACGAGCATCGCCATCTCGTAGCCGAGGACGGCCGCGTCGGCCTCGCGGCCGGCCAGCACGGCGAGGCAGGTGCCGGAGCCCGCGGTGGTGACGAAGAGCAGGGTCGAGTCGAGTTCGACGACGACCTGGCGTACGTCCCCACCGTCGCCGAAGCGGACGCCGGCGCTGCGGCCGAGGGAGTACAGGCCGGAGGCCAGGGCCGCCATGTGGTCGGCGCTGTCGGCGTCGAGTCCGTGGACGGACTTCACGAGTCCGTCGGCGGACAGGAGCACCGCGCTGCTGGTGTGCGGCACGCGCTGGACGAGGCCGCTCATCAGCCAGTCGAGGTCGGACACTTGGCCGGTCGGCGCATCGCTCGCCATGGTGGATCGACTCCTTGGGGTACGAAGGTCTGCGGGAGCGCTGGTCATGTGGGTGGGGGTGGTCGTGGGGGCGGGGACGGTCGTGGGGGTGGGGGTGGTGGTGCGGGTGGTCATTCGGCTGTCACGCCCGGGTCGCGGTGGGTCGGTGCCGCAGGCGCGGGTTCCGCGCGCTGCTGGGCCTCCGCGAGGCCGACGCCGCGCTGGAAGGCGGCCATCAGGCCCGGGTCGTGGCCGGTGTACTGGTCGGGTTCCTGGCGGGGCGCGGGGCCACCGCGCAGCTGGGGCGCGAGGTGCTCCTGGGCGCGGCGGCGCGGCAGTCGGGGCTTGCCCATGGTGCCGCGCACCGCGCTGTGCCGCGGGACGGGCGGGGTGGCCGCGTGCTCGGCGAGGGCATCCCGGTCCTCGGACCGCACGCCGGGCACGGCGGCGGCCGGGGTGGGGCGGTTGCGGTGCGTGCCGCGCACGGGCAGCGGCAGCGGCTCGCCGTCGGCCCTGCGCGCCTGGACCGGACCGGTCGCCGCGGGGGCCGGGGCGGGGGCGGGAGCAGGTGGGGCAGGAACGGGCGGGACCGGAGCGGGCGGGACCGGAGCGAGTGCGTCCGGCATCGCCGACGGCATCGCGGGGGCTCCGGCCCGCGGCTGCTGCCGGGGCGGCGGCACGGGCACCGGCGCGACCCCGGCGGCCTCCGCCGGGCGGGCCGCGCCCCCGGGGAGCGCCCCCGGCTCGGTGCCCAACAGGGCCTGCGGCACGACCAGTACGGCCTGGACACCGCCGTAGATGTTGGTCTGCAGCCGCACGGTGATCCCGTGCCGCTTGGCGAGCTGGGAGACGACGAACAACCCGATGCGCCCGTCCGCCAGCAGGCGGGCGACGTTGACCTGGTCGGGGTCGGCCAGCAGGGCGTTCATCCGGCTCTGCTCACCGACGGGCATGCCCAGTCCGCGGTCCTCGACCTCGACGGCCAGGCCCGAGGTGACGAGGTTGGCGCGCATCAGCACCTGGGTCTGCGGGGCGGAGAACAGGGTGGCGTTTTCGACGAGTTCGGCCAGCAGGTGGATGACGTCGGCGACGGCGTGGCCGCGCAGGGTGCCGTCGATCGGCGGGACCAGCCGGACCCGGGAGTACTGCTCGACCTCGGCGATGGCCGAACGCAGCACCTCGGTCATGTCGACCGGGTTGCTCCACTGGCGGCGGGAGACGGCACCGCCGAGCACGGCGAGGTTCTCGGCGTGGCGGCGGATGCGGGTGGCGAGGTGGTCGACGTGGAAGAGGCCCTTGAGGAGGTCGGGGTCCTCGATCTCGTTCTCCAGCTCGTCCAGGATGGAGATCTCCCGGTGCACCAGGGATTGCAGGCGCCGGGCGAGGTTGACGAAGACCTCCAGCTTCTGTTCGCTGCCCGCCTGGCTGGAGAGCTGGGCGGCCCGGACGACGGCGGTCACGGCGCCGTCGTGCGCGCGGGACAGGTCGGCGGCGAGCAGGTCGAGGTCGTCGGCGTCGTCCGGCGGTCCGCCGCGCGGTGTGCGCGGGGGCGGCGCCTCGCCGCGGCGCAACGCCTCGACGACGGCGCGCAGGTCGCCCTCGTGGCGCGCGGTGCTGCGCCGCAGGGCGCCGACGCGGTCGTGCACGGAGCGCGCGGCGCGGTCGGCGGCGACGGCGGCGATGGCGACGGCCGCGAGGGTCACCGAGACCGCCCCGGCCAGGACGCCCCACAGGACGGGGGCGGGTCGGGCGCCGGTGGACCGGACGGTGAACAGGACGACCGCGCAGGCGCTGAGGGCGACCGCGACCGGCGGCAGGACGGCGAGCCTCAGGAGTTGGGACCGTATGTGGGTCTCGGGGAGCGCGGCGGTGCTACGTGGGGCCGGCCGGCCGTGCCGCCCGCCCTCGCGGCGGTCTGCTCGCGCGGCCGGGGCGCGGAGGTGAGACATCGGTGTCCTCGTGCTGGTCCGTGTACTGGTCCGTCGGCCCTGCGTCGCCCGACGGACACTGACAGTAGTCGTCTGCTCCTCATGTGCGGTGGGCAGTTGCCAAAGTCCCCCGGGCAAGGTCCCGCTCTGGTATGAGGCCTCGTACGACAGACCGATAAGCCGGATACACACCCGTTCCCGAACGGCGGGGAAACGGTCGGACTCCATCAAATTCAGTCACCGCGCGTGACGACTCAACGGGGCCGACCGGTACAGCTTTTGGCCCGGACCGCGAAGAGGGTGTTGTTGACCCGGGTGTTGTTGACCCGCCCCCGGCGGACAAGAAGCACCAGACGTCCGGCAACCGGCCCTACTTGCCCGGTATCACCTGTGACACAGACGCCCGGAACACGGTGAAGGATGTGACGACGACATCGACGGCTGTGACGGCCGAGCGGAGAAGTACGACGACCGCTCTCACCGCTCCCCGGCGAGGTCGAGATCGCCCCTGCTCGTCTCAGCCAGGATCTCAGCACCTCGCGGGCGCCGCCAGGGATGTGCGATCGGACTCGAGACCGCCCGCCACCACGCCCCCACCGGCAACTCCCCCGCCGGCTCGAACGGCTCCCCCGGCCGCGGGAACGCCACCGCCTGACCGGCCTCCTCGGCCGCGTCCTTCGTCCACTCCCCCGGCTCCGCCCACGCGTGCGGGGCCAGGTTGAAGGTACCCCAGTGGATCGGCAGCAGGGCGCCGTGCGGCCGGCCGCCCTGGAGGTCGAGGTGGGCCCGGACGCCCTCCTCGGGGGTCATGTGGATGTCCGGCCAGAACTCCGCGTACGCCCCGAGCTGGATCATCGTGGCGTCGAACGGGCCGTGCGCGGCGCCGATGTCGCGGAAGCCGTCGAAGTAACCGGTGTCCCCGCTGTGGTACACGCGGTGCTCGTCACCGGCGACGACCCAGGACGCCCACAGGGTGTGCTGGGTGTTGCGCAGCCCGCGTCCGCAGAAGTGCCGGGCCGGGGTGGCGGTGAGGGTGAGGCCGCCGACGCGTGTCGACTCGTGCCAGTCCAGCTCACGCAGCCGGTCGGCGGAGACACCCCAGTGTTCGAGGTGGCCGCCGACGCCGAGCGGGACGGCGAACACGGTGTCCGTGCCGGCCAGCGCCTTGATCGTCGGCATGTCCAGGTGGTCGTAGTGGTCGTGAGAGATGACGACGACGTCGACCGGGCCGAGGGCGGCGAGCGGCAGCGGCACCGGGTGCAGGCGCTTGGGCCCGGCGAAGGGGAACGGGGAGCAGCGCTCGCCCCACACCGGGTCGAAGAGCACGCGCTGCCCGTCGATCTCGGCGAGCACGCTGGAGTGGCCCATCCAGGTCAGCCGGAGCCCGGAGGCCGGCGGCCGGGCGAGGTCGGCCAGGGTGGTGGCGTGCACCGGGACCGTCCCCTGCGGGGCCCGGCGCAGTCGCGCCTCCTTGTTGAAGTAGATCTTGGCGAATTCGGCGGCCGATCCGGAGGGCCGGGTCCTGGCGGTGCCTCCGGGGTTCTGGAAGACGCCGTCGCGGAAGTGCGGCGATCTGCGGATGCGCGCCATGCGCTCACCGCTCGGGTCCACGCCGAAGGCCGCGGGCCGCGGCACGCTGAGCCCGGGACTCGGGGAACGGAAAGCGGGCACGGTACCTCCAGGTGGAGTGGTTCAGGTTGTCATGATGGTCGTCTCGTCCTACGTCACCTCGAACGACGGGTGTCACATCCGTGTTCCCCTCGGGCCACCGCGACCGGGAAGGGCGTCACGCCCGTCCGGACGCCTGTATAGGGTGACGGGCGTGGGGAGAGTCCGGTTGAGCGTGGCGGAGCGGCGCGAGGAGCTGCTGGGCGCCGCCATCGAGCAGATATCGGCGCGGGGCGTGGCGGCGTTGCGGATCGCCGACGTGGCCGCGGCGCTCGGCGTCAGCAACGCCCTGGTGCTCTATCACTTCTCCACGAAGGAACGTCTGGTCGCCGCCGCGTTCACCCATGCCGCCGAGGACGACCTCGCCCATCTGCGGGGGCTGCTCGCCCGTCGTACGTCGGCGCTGCGCCGCCTGCGGGCGGCCGTGCGGTGGTACGCGCCGACCGGTCCGGCCAAGGGCTGGCGGCTGTGGATCGAGGGCTGGGCGGCGGCGCCGCGCGAGCCCGCGCTGCGGGAGGTCACCCGCGAGCTGGACCGCCAGTGGAAGGCGGCGCTCGCCGAGGTCATCGCCGAGGGCGTGGCCGCCGGTGAGTTCTCCTGCCCCGAGCCGGACGCCGCGGCCCTGCGGCTGACGGCGTTGCTGGACGGGCTGGCGGTGCAGCTCACGTCGTACACGGGCACGGTGTCGCGGGCCCGGGCGCAGGAGTGGGTGGACGAGGCCCTGGCCCGCGAACTGGGCCTGGAGCGCTCGGCCCTGGCACCCGCGCGGCGTTAGACGCCGGGTGTCGCACGGGTGTCGGCCGCCCGCTCCCGCCTCAGGCCACCGCGGCGATCCGCGTCTTGATGTCGTGCGGCGACAGGGTGCCCTTGGCCGTCACGTGGTCGCCCGAGGACTCGCCGCGCAGCCGACGTCCGATCCACGGCACCAGGTACTCGCGCGCCCAGTGCACGTCGTCGCGCCGCACGTCGAGCGTGCCGCGGGGCGGCAGGGGCGGCCAGGGCTGGTCCGGGTCGGCCGGGACGCGCAGGCCGAGGGCCTGTCCCGCGCGCAGCGCCACCCTGGTGTGGCCCTCCGGCGACAGGTGCAGCCGGTCGGCGTCCCACGCCCTGCGGTCCTGGACGCTCCGCAGCGACCACAGGTCGAGCACCGGGCAGCCGTAGCGGTCGGCGATGGCGCGGACGTGCCCGTTGTACGTGGCGATCTTGCCCCGCAGGTGCTTGAGGACGGGCACCCCTCGGGTGTCGAACCCGGTGGTCACCAGGACGGTGCCGGCCGCGGCGGTCAGCGCGGCCACCGCCAGTTCGAACCGCTCGGCGACCTCGTCGGGGTCGGTTCCGGGCCGGATGATGTCGTTGCCGCCGGCCGCGAACGAGACCAGGTCCGGGGCGAGTGCGACGACCCGCGGTACCTGTTCCGCCACGATCTGGTCGAGGAGCCTGCCGCGCACGGCGAGGTTCGTGTACGTGAAGTCGCCCTCGGGGCGCCGGTCGGCGAGCAGTACGGCGAGCCGGTCGGCCCAGCCGACGAACGCCCCGTCGGGGCCGGTGTCGCCGACGCCCTCGGTGAAGCTGTCCCCCACCGCCACGTACGACCCGATCACTGCTCTGCTGTCACTCTTCGAATCGTCTGCCACATCGGCCCATGATTCACCTTGGAATGTGACCTACGCGACCGTAGGAAGGGGTTGACGGGCGGTGAGAAAGGCCACGCCTAAAGTGTTCGTCAATTCCGGAATACAACGGAGAGCGGATGCATCGACCGGCCGGATACGCCGAAGGCCGGACCCGGGGATCGGGGTCCGGCCTTCGGGGCGCGGGGGCCGCGCGGAACCGGTCGTCAGACGGAGACGCCGTGCGAGCGCAGGAACGCGATCGGGTCGATGTCCGAGCCGTAGTCCGGCGTGGTGCGGATCTCGAAGTGCAGGTGCGGTCCGGTCACGTTGCCGGTGGCACCCGACAGGCCGACCTGCTGACCGGCCGTCACCGACTGACCGGCGGAGACGGAGAGCGAGGAGAGGTGGGCGTACTGGGCGTAGTGGCCGTCGGCGAGCTGGATGACGACCTGGTTGCCGTACGCGCCGCCCCAGCCGGCGGAGACGACGGTGCCCGCGCCGACGGCCTTCAGCGAGGTGCCGGTCGGGACGACGAAGTCGGTGCCGGTGTGGTAGCCGCTGGACCACATGCTGCCGGACTGGTGGTACGGGGTGCCGACGGTGCCGCCCGCGACGGGGGAGGTGTAACCGCTGGTGGTGCCGGCGGACTGGGTGCCGGTGTTCGAGGAGTCGGAGGAGTCCGAGGAGGCCTTCTCGGCGTCCGTCGACTTCTGGGCCGGCTTCTCGGCGGCGGGCTTCTCGGCGGACTTCTGCGCGGGCTTCTGCGACTGCGCGGAGGACGGCGCCGACGACTTGGCGGCCTGGCCGCCGATCGACAGCTCGAGACCGGGGTGGATCAGCGACGGGTCGGAACCGACGGCCTCGCGGTTGTCCGCGTAGAGCTTCTTCCAGCCGCCGTCGACGTCCTGCTCGTCGGCGATCTTCGAAAGGTAGTCACCGCTCTTCACGGTGTAGGTGCGCGAGTCGGAGTTCTTCTCCGCGGCGGCCTTCTTTGCCGAGGTCGGAACGGACTGCACGGCCTGCTCGGAAACGGAGTGCGCGGGGGCGGCGTTGGCGGCCGCGGCGCCCATCAGCGGGAGCGCGAGCGCGGCGCCACCGGTTCCGGCGACGGCGATGGCGCGGGTCAGGCGCATGGCCCTGGTACGGCGGTGCTTACCCTTGGCGGGCATGGCGAATTCCTCTCCGGCGCCTGCGAGGTGAGCTGTCGGGTGCGGGCTGGAGATGCCCGGCCGCGTCGGAACGCGGCTTTACCCCAAGCCGTTCCGGGAACCGGAACAGGCAGTCGTACCTGTGGGTCCCCCGCTCCTGCCGTGTACGGGTGGTGGATGAGTGCGGGCTCCGGTCGGCGGCAGGATTAGGCGTCCGTCCGGATCGGTGGTGAACGTAAGGGACCAAGACGCACAGGGACAAGCGAGGGTTTCCCGCGACCGGTGTTCCGATTGATCCTTTACGGGAATAACCGGTAACCCTGCGTCGATTTCCGTCGCGTCGATTTCCTTAAAGACCCTTGAGGCGCAGCCGAATTACGTGAACATGACGGGCCACGCACGGTCACGGATATGACGCTGCTCACGCGCCCCACACCCACCCTCCGCCATTTCAGGGCCAGTTGTTATTAAGGCGCCAATTCGGACAGAAGGGCCTTATCGGCTCGCAATATCCCTCGGAGTACGATTTCGCGCACCGGAGATGCCGTATCGTCGAGCCCAGCCCGTCGGCGAGCAGCGGCGGCGGGGTGGAGTGGGAGGAGCCCCCGTGACGCAGCAGGTCCCGTCGACCGAACCCGAGCTGACCGGTGTGCGCAACTTCCGGGACGTGGGCGGACTGCCGACCGCGGACGGGCGGCGGGTACGGCAGGGAGTGCTGTTCCGCAGTGGTCACCTGGCACACGCCACCGGTGAGGACGCCGCTTTCCTGGCCTCGCTGGGCCTGCACACGATCTTCGACTTCCGCAACGCGGCCGACCAGAAGCTCGAGGGCCCGGACGTCGAGCTGCCGGGCGTGCGCAATGTGAACCTGCCGCTGAGCGATCCGGCCGACGGCGCCGAGTTCTGGAAGATGGTCCGCGACGGAGACCTCGACCAGCTGCGCGAGATCCTCGCCGACGGCAAGGGCGCCGACCGCATGATCGGCTCCTACCGCTCGATCATCACGGAGCGCACGGCGGAGCACTCCCGGATCCTGCACGCCCTCGCCGAGGACAGCGTCCCCGCGCTGATGCACTGCGCGGCCGGAAAGGACCGTGCGGGACTGTCCGTCGCCGTCACCCTGCTCGCCCTGGGCGTCGAGCGCGAGGCCGTCGTCGAGGACTACCTGAAGTCGAACGCCGCGCACCGCCGCTACAAGGTGCGCCGCAGCAGCTCCGCGGCCTCGGCCTACTCCCCCGAGGTGATGGAGCTGCTCAGCCCGCTGTTCGACGCGCGCGCCGAGTACCTGGCGGCGGCCTTCGAGACCATCGAGGAGACGTGGGGCGGCGTCGACGCGTACCTGGAGAAGGGGCTGCGGCTGACGCCCGAGACCCGGGAGCGGCTGCGCGAGCGGATGCTGGACTGAGCCGGAGCGCCCGCTCGCGCGGCGCGCTACCTGGCGCCCACCTCGAACAGCAGGTAGAGGAAGCCGCCGAAGACGTGTCCCAGGGCGATGTAGACCAGCAGCCGCACCCACAGGGCGCGCGGGAACTTTTCCTGCATGGTGCTCATGGCGTCTCTCCAGGGTTCGGGCCGGGGGCCGGGCCGAGGCACAGCGCGGCCGTGGGGCTCTGCAGCAGGGTGTGGACGAAGAGCAGCTCGACCCCGTCGGGGTCCTGCGCGGCGATCCGGTGCGGGGTCGTCGAGTCGAAGTGGGCGCTGTCCCCCGCGGTGAGCCGGTGCTCGGTGTCCGCGAGGCGCAGCCGCAGCCGTCCCCTCAGGACGTGGAGCCACTCCTCGCCGGGATGCACGCGCACGACGTCGCCCTGGGAGCCGTACGGCACCTGGACACGCAGGGCGTGCATGCCGCGGCCCGGCGCCCCGGCCCGGTAGTACGTCCAGCCGCCCGCGCTCGTGGGTTCCATGTCGGCGGCGCGCACCACGGCGTCCCGGTCGGCGGCCGTCTCCCCCAGCAGCTCGGCGACGGTCGTACCGTAGACGCGGGCCAGGGAGAGCAGCATCGGCAGCGAGGGCTGGCGCTGCCCGGTCTCCAGGCGGGACAGGTGCGCGGGCGAGAGCCCGGCGGCGCGGGCCGCGCTCTCCAGGGTGAGGGCGGCCAGCCGCCGCAGCTCACGCAGCTGGGGTGCGACGACGGCGACCGACCCTTCGACGGGGCCGCGCTCGGAGGCGTTCATGCCTCCATTCAGCCCGAGCCTTGCCCGTAAGGCAAGTTTCTTACCCCAGAGGCAAAAGGCACTTCAGCGGTTGGCCACCGCCTGCTTGACCAGGGTCTTTCCGAAGTCCCACATCAGGCCGCCGCCGTTGTGCGCGTCCTCCATCACCTCCGTGAAGGCGTCGACGAACCGGTCGGCGTCGTCGGTGTCGATGATCAGCGGCGGGATCAGCTTGATCACCTCCAGGTGGTCGCCGGACACCTGGGTCAGGATCCGGTGCCGCTGAAGCAGCGGTACGACCACCATCTGCGCGAACAGTCCCTTCCGCGCGGCCTGCAGCATCGTCCAGCGGCTGCGCAGCTTCAGGGACCGGGGACGGCCGAACTCGATGCCGATCATCAGCCCGCGGCCCCGGACGTCGGCGAGCAGTTCGTAGCGGTCCACCAGCTCCGCCAGCCGGGACTTCAGCCGCTCCCCCACCGCGGCGGCGTTCGCGACGATCTCCTCGTTCTCCATCACCGACAGCACCGCGAGCCCGGCGGCCATGGCCTGCGCGTTGGACCCGAAGCTCGCCGAGTGGACCTGCACGCGGTCCATCGAGGAGTACACCTTCTGGAAGATCCAGTCCTTGCCGAGGGTGGCCCCCACCGGAACGTATCCGCCGGACAGCGCCTTGGCGACGCAGACCAGGTCGGGTTCGACGCCGTCCTCGTGCTGGTAGGCGTAGAACTTGCCGGTCCGGCCGAGGCCCGTCTGCACCTCGTCGGCGATCAGCAGGGCCTTGTGCCGGTGCAGCAGCTCCTGCGCGGCGAGCAGGTAGCCGGGCGGGGCCTCGTGCACGCCCTTGCCCTGGACCGGTTCCACGATCAGGGCGGCCACGTCGCCCTTCCTCAGTTCGCGCGCCAGGGCGTCCAGGTCGCCGAGCGGGACGGCGGTGTCGGGCAGCAGGGGCGCGAAGCCCTTGCGGAAGCCGTCCTCGCCGTTGACGGAGAGCGAACCGGCGGTCAGTCCGTGGAAGGCGTGCGTGCAGTACAGGATCCGCTGCCGTCCAGTCGCGTACCGGGCGAACTTCAGCGCGGTCTCGACGGCCTCGGTGCCGCTGTTGCCGAAGAAGACGCGGCCCAGGTGGGGGCTGTAGGAGAGCAGCTTCTCGGCCAGCAGTCCGGGCAGCGGCGGGCAGTCGAAGCGGGTCAGGTCGGCGAGCGAGGCGTCGAGGACGTCGTGCAGCGCCTTGCGGACGACGGGGTGGTGGCGGCCCAGGCCCATGACCGCGAACCCGGCGAGCATGTCCAGGTAGTCGTTGCCGTCCGCGTCCCAGAAGTGCGCGCCCTCGGCCCGCTCGTAGACCTTGTCGAAGCCGATGGTGTGCAGCATGCGGGGCAGCTGGTGGTTGAGGTGCCTGGCGTGCAGCTCGTACCGCTCGGCTCCGCGCTCGGCCAAGAGCGCGGCGAGGTCGAACTCCTTGGTCATTCAGTTCTCTCCTTGCGCTGGCATGACGATCCGTCCGTCGCCGGACTGTTCCACTGCCGGTCCCCCCGCTCCGTCCCCGGCCCCTTCGGCCAGGGCCAGGCTCGCGGCGATGCGGCCCGCGACGTCGACCGGGGTGAGGCCGATGTCCGCGAGCACCTCGGCGCGCTTGGCGTGCGCGAGGAACTGCTCGGGGATGCCGAAGCGGCGCACGGGGACGTCGACCTCGGCGTCGCCGAGCGCCAGCGCCACCGCGGAACCGACCCCGGCGGCCCGGCTGTTGTCCTCGACGACGGCCACCAGGCGGTGCCGGGCCGCGAGCGGCGCGAGCGCCGGGTCGACGGGCTTGACCCAGCGGGGGTCGACGACGGTGCAGGCGATGCCGCGGGCCTCGAGGAGGTCGGCGGCCCCGAGGCAGACGGGCGCCATCACGCCGACGGCCACCAGCAGCACCTCGGGCCGGTCCGCGGCGTGCAGGACGTCCAGGCCGCCGATCCGGTCGACGGCGGGTACGGCGGGGCCGACGGACTCCTTCGGGAAGCGCAGCAGCGTCGGCGCGTCGTCCACGGCGACCGCCTCGCGCAGCTGGGCGCGCAACTGGTCGGCGTCGCGCGGCGCGGCGATGCGCAGCCCGGGGACGACCTGGAGGACGGACATGTCCCACATGCCGTTGTGCGAGGCCCCGTCGACACCGGTGACGCCGGCCCGGTCCAGGACGAAGGTGACGCCGCAGCGGTGCAGCGCCACGTCCATCAGGAGCTGGTCGAAGGCGCGGTTGAGGAAAGTGGCGTACACGGCGACGACCGGGTGCAGTCCGCCGGTGGCGAGACCGGCGGCGGACACGGCGGCGTGCTGCTCGGCGATGCCGACGTCCCAGACCCGGTCGGGGAAGCGCGCGGCGAACGGCGCCAGGCCGACCGGGTGCAGCATGGCCGCGGTGAGCGCCACCACGTCCTCGCGCTCCTCGCCGATCCGGACGATCTCCTCGCCGAACACCGAGGTCCAGGACGGCCCGCCCGACGGGCTCAGCGGCTCGCAGGTGAGCGGGTCCATCACGCCGACGGTGTGGAAGTGGTCCTCCTCGTCGCGCAGGGCGGGTTCGTAGCCGCGGCCCTTCTCGGTGAGGCAGTGCACCAGTACCGGGCCGTGGAAGCGTTTGGCGCGGCGCAGCGCCGACTCGACGGCGCCGATGTCGTGCCCGTCGATCGGGCCGAGGTACTTCAGCCCGAGGTCCTCGAAGAGGCCCTGCGGCGCGAAGGCGTCCTTGAAGCCCTTCTTGGCGCCGTGCAGGGCCTCGTAGACGGTGTTGCCGACCACGGGGGTGCGCTGGAGCACGTCCTTGCCCCAGGCCAGGGCCCGTTCGTAGCCGTCGGTGGTGCGCAGGGTCGCCAGGTGGTTGGCGAGGCCGCCGATGGTCGGCGCGTACGAGCGTTCGTTGTCGTTGACGACGATGATCAGCGGCCGGTCCCGGGCCGCCGCGATGTTGTTCAGCGCCTCCCAGGCCATGCCGCCGGTGAGCGCGCCGTCCCCGATCACGGCGACGACGTGGCTGCGCTCCCCCCGCACCTGGCGGGCCTTGGCGAGGCCGTCGGCCCAGCCGAGGACGGTGGAGGCGTGGCTGTTCTCGATGACGTCGTGCTCGGACTCCTCGCGCGAGGGATAGCCGGACAGGCCGCCCTTGCTCCGCAGCTTGGAGAAGTCCTGACGTCCGGTCAGCAGTTTGTGCACGTAGCTCTGGTGGCCGGTGTCCCACAGGATGCGGTCGTCCGGCGACTCGAAGACCCGGTGCAGGGCGACGGTGAGTTCCACCACGCCGAGGTTGGGTCCGAGGTGACCGCCGGTGCGGGCGACCGCGTGCACCAGGAAGTCACGTATCTCGTCGGACAGTTCGCCGAGTTCCGCCTCGGACAGCGCCTTCAGGTCGCGTGGTCCCCGGATGTTCTCCAGAATCGTCACGCTCGGGCCCCCTTCGGTCCGCGTTTCAGCTCACGGTGACGGCCGGCTCCCCCGACGCGCCGTCCTTCTCCATCTGCTCGGCTATCCTCATCGCCTCCTCGACGAGGGTCTCCACGATCTTCGACTCGGGGACGGTCTTGACGACCTCGCCCTTGACGAAGATCTGCCCCTTGCCGTTGCCGGAGGCGACGCCGAGGTCGGCCTCGCGGGCCTCGCCCGGACCGTTGACGACGCAGCCCATGACGGCGACGCGCAACGGCACCTCCATGCCCTCCAGGCCGGCGGTGACCTCCTCGGCCAGCTTGTACACGTCGACCTGGGCGCGGCCGCAGGACGGACAGGAGACGATCTCCAGCCGGCGTTCCCTGAGTCCGAGCGACTGGAGGATCTGGATGCCGACCTTGATCTCCTCGACCGGCGGGGCGCTCAGCGACACCCGGATGGTGTCCCCGATGCCCTGGGAGAGCAGGGCGCCGAAGGCGACGGCCGACTTGATCGTGCCCTGGAAGGCGGGCCCGGCCTCCGTCACCCCCAGGTGCAGCGGGTAGTCGCACTGGGCAGCGAGCTGCCGGTACGCCTCGACCATGACGACCGGGTCGTTGTGCTTGACCGAGATCTTGATGTCCCGGAAGTCGTGCTCCTCGAAGAGCGAGGCTTCCCAGAGGGCGGACTCGGCGAGCGCCTCGGGGGTCGCCCTGCCGTACTTCTGGAGCAGGCGGCGGTCCAGCGAGCCCGCGTTCACGCCGATGCGGATCGGCGTGCCGTGGTCCTTCGCCGCCTTGGCGATCTCCTTGACCTTGTCGTCGAACTGCTTGATGTTGCCCGGGTTCACCCGGACCGCCGCGCAGCCCGCCTCGATCGCGGCGAAGACGTACTTGGGCTGGAAGTGAATGTCCGCGATCACCGGGATCTGCGACTTCTTCGCGATCACGGGCAGCGCGTCGGCGTCGTCCTGCGTGGGGCAGGCCACGCGGACGATCTGGCAGCCCGACGCCGTCAGCTCGGCGATCTGCTGGAGCGTGGCCCCGATGTCGGACGTACGGGTGGTCGTCATCGACTGCACCGACACCGGGGCCCCGCCCCCGACCGCCACCGGCCCGACCTGGATCCGCCGCGACACGCGCCGCTCGGCGATCGGCCGGACCGGTACCCCGGGGAGCCCCAAGGGGATGGCGGTCATGACGTCACTCCCGGTTCGAGGAGACGGTCTCGCGCATGGCGCGCAGGGACTCCTTGAGCGAGCCCATGGTGGCCAGGACGGCGGTGGGCTCGTAGCCGCAGTGCGCCATGCAGTTGTCGCAGCGCGGGTCCTTGCCGCGGCCGTACTTGTCCCAGTCGGTCTCCTCGATCAGCTCCCGGTACGTCGGGACGTATCCGTCGCTCATCAGGTAGCAGGGGCGCTGCCAGCCGAAGAGCGAGTAGTTGGGGATCGCCCAGGCGGTGCACGGGAAGTCGACCTTGCCCTCGAGGAAGTCGAGGAACAGCGGGGAGTGGTTGAGCCGCCAGCGGGCGCGGTTGCCGCCCGAGAAGGCCTTCCTGAACAGCTCGCGGGTCTGCTCCACGCCCAGGAAGTGCTCCTGGTCGGGCGCCTTCTCGTAGGCGTAGGCGGGCGAGATCATCATCTCGTCGACCTTGAGGTCGTCGTTGAGGAAGTTGAGCACCTCGACGATGGTCTGCGGGGTGTCGGTGTTGAAGAAGGTCGAGTTGGTGGTCACCCGGAAGCCGCGCCGCTTGGCCTCCTTGATGGCCTCCACGGCCTCGTCGAACACGCCCTCCTTGGCCACGGACTCGTCGTGCCGCTCGCGCAGTCCGTCGATGTGCACCGCGAAGGCGAAGTACGGCGAGGGCGTGAACTTGTCCATCTTCTTGCGCATGAGCAGCGCGTTGGTGCACAGGAAGACGTACTTCCGCTTGGCCACCAACTGCCGGACGATCTCGTCGATCTGGGGATGCATCAGGGGCTCGCCGCCGGCGATGGAGACCATCGGCGCACCCGACTCGAGCACCGCCCCCACGGCCTGCGCGACGGGCATGCGCTGCTTGAGCACGCCGGCGGGGTGCTGGATCTTCCCGCACCCCTCGCACTTCAGGTTGCAGGCGAAGAGCGGCTCCAGCTCCACGATGAGCGGGAACTTGTCCCGTCGGCGAATCTTCTGTTCGGCCAGGTATGTAGCGACCTTGATGGACTGGCGCAGGGGCATGGCCATCTGGGCTCACCTCCGGGGGAGCAACAAAGAACGGTGCCATTCGAAAAATGCGGGAAGAACGGATCGAAGAACACGGAAAGCCGATATTCCACCGCGTACGGTGCCGATCCGGACGAGTTCGTGTTCTGGAGCGTCCACGACCACTCGGACGGCCGCAACGGGGCGCGGGCCCGTGCGGACGGCGCTCAGGAGCGTGGCCGCGGACTCCATGTCCACGGCGATCGCGCCGGTCGCGAGCAGGTCGGCGCGTTCGGGGCCGCGGACGACGTGGTCCGAGCCGGTCAGCGGCCCGGTGTGGACGGTGCGCCCGGGGACGGCTCGCGCGAGTTCCTTGACGAGCCGGTCGGTAGCGACGCAGGCGACGGTGGAGCGGGGGTCCCGGGTCTCCTCGGCGACGACCAGGTCGCCGGGGTGCATGCCGGGGGCCAGTCCCGCGCAGAAGCCGGTGGCGAGCACGGCGGCGGACTCGAGCGCCGGGTCGGCGAGGACCCGGGTGACCGAGCGTTCGGCCGCCTTCGGGCCCATGCCGGTGCGCAGGACGGTGACCGGCCCGCCGGCGCCACTGCGGTCGCCGGTGCGCAGGGCGAGGTGCTCGATGCCGAGCGCGCAGGCGATCAGCAGCGGGGACGGGCCGGTCCGCGGGGTCATCAGCTGCCCTTCACCTCGGCCGTGGCGGGCTCGGTGGGGGCCTGGGCGCCGCGGGGCTTCTTGGCGAAGGGCTCCCCGTGGACGTAGCGGCCGAGCGCGGTGAGCGGGAAGACCTGGCGGTAGAGGTGGTAGTTGATGGAGAAGTCCCAGGGGAAGCCGGTGCCGGTGAAGTAGGGCTCGTCCCAGGAGCCGTCCTCCCGCTGGGTGGCCGCCAGCCACTCGATGCCGCGTTCCACGGCCCTGGACTCCCGCTCCCCCGCCGCCAGCAGGGCCATCAGCGCCCAGCCGGTCTGCGAGGCGGTCGAGGCGCCCCGGCCGCTCCATTCCCGGACGTAGCGGTAGGAGCGCAGGTCCTCGCCCCAGCCGCCGTCCTCGTTCTGGACGGACTCCAGCCAGCGCACCGCGCGGCGGATGGCCGGATGCGAGGTGGGCAGCCCGGCGGCGGTCAGGGCGGGGATCACGGATCCGGTGCCGTAGACGTAGTTGACGCCCCAGCGGCCGAACCACGAGCCGTCCGCCTCCTGCGCGTCCAGGAGCCACTGGATGCCGCGGCGGGTGCGCGGGTCGTGGGCGAGGCCCTCGACGGCGAGCATCTCGACGACGTGCGCGGTGACGTCCGCGGACGGCGGGTCGATGACCTCGCCGAAGTCGCAGAACGGCAGCCGGTTGGGGAAGGCGCTGGTGTTGTCGACGTCGAAGGCGCCCCAGGCGCCGTTCTTGGACTGCATGCCGAGGTTCCAGCGCACCCCGCGGCCGATGGCCTTCTCCACCCGCTCCGGGTCGTGGTGCTTGACCCGGCGCAGGGCGAGGACGACCTCGGCGGTGTCGTCGATGTCGGGGTAGTTGTCGTTGTGGAACTCGAACGCCCAGCCGCCGGGCGGGAGTCCGGGGCGCTTCACCGACCAGTCGCCGGGGCGCACGATCTGCTCGCCCAGCATCCAGTCCGAGGCCTTCACCAGCTGCGGGTGGTCCTCGGGCACGCCCGCGTCGGCCAGCGCGATGGTGGCCAGGCAGGTGTCCCACACCGGGGACTGGCACGCCTCGATCATCCGGGCGCCGTCCTCGCGCCACACGGCGAAGCGGTCCAGGGACTCCAGGCCCGCGCGCATCACGGGGTGTTCGAGGTCGTAGCCGAGGAGGTAGAGGGCGATGACCGAGTAGACGGCCGGGGGCTGGATGCCGCCCCAGCAGCCGTCGTTCTCCTGCCGCTCGATGATCCAGCGGGCGGCGCTGTTCATCGCGGCCTTGCGCAGGCGGCGCGGGGCGACCTTGCGGTAGGCGTGCAGGGCCTTGTCGATGCGCTGGAAGGCGCCGTCCCAGCTCGCCGCCGGTGCCAGCGGGCGCGGCGGGTTGGGGCGGGCCGGGTCGGTGTGCAGTTCGTCCAGCGGGAAGGGCGCGGGGCGCACCGGCCGCTTCGCGGAGACGATGGTGAGCGGCACGATGGTCTGCCGGGCCCAGCAGCCGAAGTCGTAGATGTTGAGCGGGACCCAGGTGGGGAAGTAGATCAGCTCCGGCGGGAGTTCGGGCAGGTCGTCCCACTTCCACCAGCCGAACAGGGCGAGCCAGATCCGGGTGAAGACCCGGGCGGAGGCGATGCCGCCGCGGGACCTGATCCACTCGGCGGCCCGCGCCATGTGGGGCGCGTCGGGTGAGTCGCCGGCCAGGCGGAGGGCGACGTAGGCCTCGATCGTGGTGGACAGTTCGCCGGGGCCGCCGTAGAAGGTGGCCCAGGTGCCGTCCTCGCGCTGCTCGCCGCGGATGAACAGGGCGGCGGCGCGGGTGGTCTCCTCGTCCTGGATGCCCAGGAACTGACGCAGGAGCAGGTCCTCGGCGTCCATCGTGACGTTCGTCTCGAGGTCGCCCTTCCACCAACCCTGGGCGTCCTGCTGGGAGAGCAGGAAGTCGGTGGCGCGCCGGGTGGCGCGTGCGGCGGCTTCTGGTACCCCGGCCGCCACGGCGGGGATCGTGATGTCGGTGTCGCTGGCCGAGGCTGCCAGGGGCCTCAGGGAGGCCCCGGTGCTTCCGTCGGTCGTCGCTGTCATGGCTTCCCCTTCGTGCAGTGTGCGTGGTGCGTCTGCTGGGTCCGCCGTCGGCCGGTGCTCGTGTCTCCACGACACCGGCCGGCGACTACGCGAGGGCTATTCGACCGATAATGATCATCTCTTTCGTACGACGACGAAGTCCGCGAGTGCCGTGAACCGGTCCCGCACCCGGTCGGGCATGTCGACGGCGTCGAGGGCTTCGATGGCGATGGTGTGCTGGCGACGCGCCTCGTCGGCGGTCCACTCCCGCCCGCCCGCTTCCTCGATGAGGGCGGCACGGGCCGCGAACTCCTCCTCCGAGAAGTTCGCGAAGTCACTGGCCTTGGCGTCGGCGGCGAGGATCTCGCCGAGCCGCTCGGAGGCGGGCCCCCCGGCGGCGAGGGCGGCGACCACCGGCAGCGACTTCTTGCGCTGGCGCAGGTCGCTCCAGGTCTGCTTGCCGGTTGCGTCCGGGTCGCCCCAGATGCCCAGCAGGTCGTCGACGGCCTGGAAGGCGAGGCCCAGGTGGTAGCCGTACTTCTCCAGGGTGTCGGCGGTGCGCTCGTCGGCGCCGCCGAGCACCGCGCCGATGGAGCTGGCGGAGGCGAGCAGGGCACCGGTCTTGTTGCCCTCCATCTCCAGGCACTCCTCGACGCTGACGCGGTCGCGGTGCTCGTAGGAGATGTCCTGGGCCTGGCCGTCGATCAGGGAGCGGCTGGCCTTGGTCAGGCGGCGGGTGGCCCGCCCGGCCTCGACGGTGCCCAGTTCGAGCAGCACCTCGTTGGCCAGCGCGAACAGCGCGTCGCCGACCAGGATGGCCTGGGCGGGGCCGTGCACCTTCCAGACGGTGTCGCGGTGGCGGCGCTGCTCGTCGCCGTCCATCAGGTCGTCGTGCAGGAGGGAGAAGTTGTGCACCAGTTCCACGGCCACCGCGCCGGGCACGCCGACCTCGGGCGCGGCACCGGTCACCTCGGCGGAGAGCACCGCGAGCGCGGGGCGCACGGCCTTGCCGCCGTCACCGTCGGCGGGGTTGCCCTGGGCGTCGATCCAGCCGAAGTGGTAGGCGGCGACGGTGTCCATGGGAGGGGCCAGTCGGTCGACCGCCGCCCGCAGTACCGGCGTGGCCAGGGTCCGGCCGCGCTCCAGCAGCGCGGTCACGTCCACCGTGGTCCGTCGATCGGCCTTCGGGGCCGGGGGCACAGTGGGCACAGTCTTTCCTCCAGTTGCGGTGCCGGGAGTGCGGGAGTCGGTCCCGCGTGGATCGGCTTTCACGCCGCCTCCCCGAAGAAGTCGGGGAGGCGGCCGCGGGACCGGCCCGGGGTGCCGAGCGCGGCGGTCGCCGCTCCGACACCGCTGCGAACCGCACTCTCCATGGTCGCGGGCCACCCGGTGGCGGTCCACGCTCCGGCCAGGTAGAGGCCGGGTGCCTTGGTGCGGGCGCCGGGCCGCAGACGGCCGACGCCGGGGGCGGGGGCGAACGTCGCGGTGCGCTCCCTGGTCACGAAGAAGTCCTTCACCTCGGCACCCCGGGTGCGGGGCAGCAGCCGCTCCAGTTCCGGCAGGTACCGCTCGCGCAGCGCGGCCACGGGCTCGTCGATCTCGTTCTGCGCCGTCGACTGGGACAGCGCCAGGTACTGACCCTCCTTCAGCCCGGAGGCCTCGGTACGGTCGAAGACCCACTGCACCGGGGTGCCGAGGGCCGTGACGAACGGTGCGGCGAGCACCTTGCGGTCGTAGATCACGTGGATGTTGAGGATCGGCGCGGTGCCGATCCGCAGAAGATTCTCCGGGGCGTCCAGCGCGCCGTCCGGCAGCAGGTCGTACGCCTCGCGCTGGGGCACGGCGAGGACGACCGCGTCCGCTTCGAGCGTCTCGTCGGGAACCTGAACGCTCCAGCCGCCGTTCTCGTTTACGGAGACGGAGGTGACGCGTGTACGGACCTCGGTACGGACGCCCGCGGAGTCGAGCGCCTTGCGGGCCAGCCGGTCGTGCAGTTCGCCCAGCGGGACGCGGGCCCACCCGATGTCGGCCGCTCCCGGGTCGGACAGCAGACCGGTCTTGAACACCATCGCGGCGAGCCCCAGCGAGGCGTCGCCCGCGACCGCGTTGAGGGTGGCGACCCCGACCAGGTCCCACAGGGCCTCGACGGCGCGCGCCGACTGACCGTGCGCGGTCAGCCAGCTGCCGAAGTCCTGGGTGTCCAGGGTCGGATCGGCGAGGTCGAGCCCCTTGAGCGCGAGCGCGGCCCGCCCCACCGAGGCGCGTTCGGCGAGGGAGAGGTGCGGGTACGCGGCGAGGCTGCGCCCCAGATGCAGGGGGACGGGCAGCGCGTCGCGCCGCAGTCTGCCGAGCCGGTTGCCCTCGGCCCGCGCCAGGTCGACCACGGGCACGTCGAGACGGTCCTGCACCGGTGCGAGCGCCGCTCCGCCGATCCGGTCGAGGAACCACCGGTAGGCGGTGCAGCAGCGCAGGTACACGTGCTGGCCGTTGTCGACGGTGAGGTCGCCGCGCTGGAAGGAGAAGGCGAGCCCGCCGAGGCGCGGGCGCCCTTCGAGCAGGGTGACGCGCACACCGGCGTCGGCGAGTGCGAGCGCGGTGGTGACCCCCGCGAGTCCGCCGCCGACCACGACGGCGTGCCCGCCGGGGCCGAGGGACGAGACGTCCGCGGGCGCTCCGCCCTCGCGCGTGCCGTTGCCCTGCGTCATGGTGCGCCCTTCCCTGTCCGGTCGCCGTGGTGTGTGAACGGCGTACGGCAGACCGTCTCAGTCAGGGACGCCGACCGCCACCGGAGGGTTGCCCGCCACTGTCCGCCGGTGGTTCCGTACGGGCCCTGGGTGTCGAGTGTGCCCGGTGTGTCCATCAGGCGCGCCTCCTGACGGCCCGCCGGGTGACGTGCCGGGTGTCGAGGCCGGACAGACCGCGCACGGCGACGTACGCCTTCTCGCGTCCCGGCAGGGAGACCCTGCCCCGCAGCACGGCCTCGGGGTCGCGCTCGATGCGGTCCAGGAGGCGGCGGTAGATGCCGGCCATGGCGGCCACGCAGGCGCCGCTGCGCCGGTCGAGCATGGGCAGCAGCCGGTAGCCCTCGGCGAAAAGGGCGCGGGCCCGACGCACTTCGAAGTGCACGAGGCCCGCGAAGTCGGAGCCCTCGGGTGGGGTCGGGCCGTTGAATCCGGCCGAGCAGCCGAACTTGGCGAGGTCGTCGGCGGGCAGGTAGGTGCGCCCACCCTCGGCGTCCTCCCGGACGTCGCGCAGGATGTTGGTGAGCTGGAGCGCGAGACCGAGCGTGTCGGCGTACTCGGGCGCGCGCTCGGCGCCGCGCGCCCCCGGTTCGGTGCCGAAGACGCCCAGCGAGAGGCGTCCGATGGCGCCCGCCACGCAGCGGCAGTAGACCTTCAGGTCGTCCCAGGTCTCGTAGGTCTCGCCGCGCAGGTCCATCTGGACGCCGTCGATCAGCTCGTCGAGGCCGCCGAGCGGGATCGGGAACTGCCGGGCCGCGTGGGCGAGAGCGACGGCGACCGGGTCGGTGTCGTCCTCGTCGACCGCGCCGTCCTGGATCCGGGCGAGCACGCCCCGGGTCTCGTCCAGCCGGGCGACCTTGACGTCGTCCGCCAGCACCCCGTCGCCGATGTCGTCGACCCGGCGCGAGAACGCGTACAGCGCGGACATCGCCCGCCGCTTGGGCGTGGGCAGCAGCCGAATGCCGTAGGCGAAGTTGCGTGCCTGCTGACCGGTGACGGCCTCGCAGTAGCTGTAGGCGGCGAGCACCGGTGCCGACATGTTCGCTGGCGACTCCACGGACCCGATCACCCCTCTCCTCGCAGGACCACGCCCGCCTCGCGCAGCAAGAGGACCTTGCCTGACTTGGGCGGGCCGGGAAGTACGTCGTGATCCGCCGCGGCGATCGCACGGAGCGCCGCCCTCCCACCCGCCACGAAGCCCGCCAGGAGCAGCCGCAGCCTGCCGTGGACGCTACCCACCAGGGGGGCTCCTTCATTCAGCAGGTCGCGGGCGCGCCCGGCCTCGTAGGCGATCAGGGCGCGCACGGACGCGTTGGCGGTGGGCGCGGCGAGGTCCGTCTCCTGGACGTGGAAACGTTTCATGTCCTCGGCGGGCAGGTAGACGCGGTCGCGACCCAGGTCCTCGGCGACGTCCTGGAGGTGCTCGACGATCTGCAGGGCGGTGCAGATCTCGTCGGAGCGGCGGATACGTTCCGGCGTCGAGGTGCCGGTGACGGCGAGGACGAGACGGCCGACCGGATTGGCGGACAGCTCGCAGTAGGCGAGGAGGTCGTCGTAGGTCTCGTACCGTGCGACCAGCTGGTCCTGGCGGTTGGCGGCGATCAGGCCGAGGAAGGGCTCGGGGGTCAGCGCGCGGCGGCGCACGGTGGGCACCAGACGGCGCAGCAGCGGGTGGCGGGGGGTGCCGTCGAAGACCCTGCGCAGGTCCTCCTCGAAGGCGTCCAGCATCAGCAGGCGGTCGTCGGCGCGGTCCTCGAGGACGCCGAGGAGGCGGGCGTCCGCTCCGCCCGGGGCGAGGTCGCCGTCGCCGATGTCGTCGACGAGGCGGGCGAAGCCGTACACGGCCATCAGGTCGGTGCGCCAGGCGCGGGGCAGGAAGAAGGGGGCGACGGGGAAGTTCTCGTCGGCGGCCTTGGCGAGGGTGCCGCGCTCCGGGTCGACGGCGTGCGCCGTGCCGGCGGCCGTCATCGCGGGCTGCCCTGGGCGGGGACGGCGCACGCTTCGCGGAGCTGGGGAGTTTCCGTCGCCATTGCCGTCACATCTCCCGTTCTACACTGCCGACCCAATGCACACTATTTCGGACACGCCGCCCCGCCACCCGCGCGGCAGGCCCGGTCGAGGGTGTCGGGCATTATCGCCCCATGTGCCGCGTTTCGGGACCGGTACAGCTTACGTTGTACAACTCACGGGCGTCCGTCGGGGTGCACGGCGCATCACAACAACACACCGATTGACTTCAAGATTCCTGAGAACGCCAGGAGTTGACGTTTCCTTTGCAAACGCGGGGCCTCGCCGGAACAGTTCCGGCGAGGCCCCGGCGTGTCGGGCTACTTGCCCGTGAACTTCTCGTACTCCTTGAGCACCTCGTCGGTCGGGCCGTCCATGCGCAGCTCGCCGCGCTCCAGCCACAGGACCCGGTTGCAGGTGTCGCGGATGGACTTGTTGTTGTGGCTGACCAGGAAGATGGTGCCGGCCTTCTTCTTCAGTTCCCGGATGCGCTCCTCCGAGCGGGTCTGGAACTTGCGGTCGCCGGTGGCCAGGGCCTCGTCGATCATCAGGACGTCGTGGTCCTTGGCGGCGGCGATGGAGAACCGCAGCCGGGCCGCCATGCCGGAGGAGTAGGTGCGCATCGGCAGGGTGATGAAGTCGCCCTTCTCGTTGATGCCGGAGAAGTCGACGATGTCCTGGTAGCGCTGCTTGATCTGCTCGCGGCTCATGCCCATGGCCAGTCCGCCGAGGATGACGTTGCGCTCGCCGGTCAGGTCGTTCATCAGGGCCGCGTTCACACCCAGCAGGGAGGGCTGGCCGTCGGTGTAGACCTTGCCGCGCTCGGCGGGCAGCAGGCCGGCGATGGCCCGCAGCAGCGTCGACTTGCCGGAGCCGTTCGAGCCGATCAGGCCGATGGCCTCGCCCCGGTACGCGGTGAAGGAGACCCCGCGCACGGCGTGCACCTTGCGCACGCCCCGCGCCGCGTCGTCGGAGCCCCTCTTGAGCATGCGGCTCAGGGCGGCGGTGGCGCTGCCCTTGCCGGTCCTGGCGCCGTTGACGCGGTAGACGATGTGCAGTTCGTCCGCGATGACCGTCGGCACCCGCTGGTCCTGCTGCTGCTCAGCCACGGCCGTACCTCTCCTCCGCCTTCCAGAAGTACACGAAGCCGCCGACGGCGAGGACCACGGCCCAGCCGAGCGCGACCGCCCACACGTGCGGCGGCAGGTTCTCGGAGCCGTACCCGTCGATCAGCGCGAAGCGGATCAGGTCCATGTAGACGGCGGCCGGGTTCCACTGGAGCACGTCGGCGAGCCAGGTCGGCTTGTCCTCCAGCATGATCGGGATGGAGAACATGACGCCCGACGCGTACATCCAGGTCCGCATGATGAACGGCATCAGCTGGGCCAGGTCCGGCGTCTTGGCCCCCATGCGGGCCACGATGAGCGCCAGGCCCATGTTGAACAGGAACTGCAGGACGAGCGCCGGCAGGACCAGCAGCCAGGACAGCGAGGGGTAGCTGCCGAAGCCGATGACCACCGCGAACATGACGATCATCGAGGCCAGCAGCTGCTGGAGCTGCTGGAGCGCGAAGGAGATGGGCAGCGAGGCGCGCGGGAAGTGCAGCGCCCGCACCAGTCCGAGGTTGCCGGAGATGGCGCGCACGCCCGCCATCGCGGAGGACTGGGTGAAGGTGAAGACGAACACACCCGTCACCAGGAACGGGATGTACACGTCCTTGGGCATGCCCTTGCCCGCGTTGAGGATCAGGCCGAAGATCGCGAAGTAGACGAACGCGTTCAGCAGCGGGGTGGCCACCTGCCACAGCTGGCCGAGCTTGGCCTGGCTGTACTGGGCGGTCAGCTTCGCCTGGGAGAAGGCGAGGATGAAGTGCCGCCGCCCCCAGAGCTGACGGACGTACTCCATGAGGGAAGGTCTGGCACCGCTCACGGACAGCCCGTACTTGGCGGCGAGCCGGGCCGGTGTGAGGCCCTCGTCGGGCGACACGGGCTTGGCCATGGCGACCGTGCCGTCGTGCGTTGTCTCACTCACTGGTGGAAACTCTCGTCTTCGAAAAATGCTCGGCCGTGCGGGCCTGGCATGGACCTGGTGGCCCCGGTCGGGGCCGGAACGCTCTCGGGTACGAGCTTGTCAGATCACCGGGGGGCGGCCCAGCCGGGTCAGGCGCCACACCGTACGCCACCGCATGGGCCGGCGGGGACCGCACGGGGTGGCCCAGCCCTCGCGGAACCCGCCGAACCAGGCCTTCAGCGCAGGTCGCGACGGGCGGCGCAGCAGGGTCAGCAGCATCCAGACGCCGAGGTAGACCGGGACCAGGAGCGCGGGGAGGTTGCGGCGAGCGAGCCAGACCCGGTTGCGGGCGACCATGCGGTGGTAGACCGCGTGCCGGGACGGCGCGGTCGTGGGGTGGTTGAGGACCATGTCGGCCCGGTAGTCGATCATCCAGCCCGCGTCGAGGGCCCGCCAGGCCAGGTCGGTCTCCTCGTGGGCGTAGAAGAACGCGTCCGGCAGCCCGCCGACCTGGGTGAGGACACGGGTGCGCACGGCGTTGGCGCCGCCGAGGAAGGTGGTGACCCGGGAGGAGCGCATCGGGTCGGAGGCGCGCAGCCGCGGGACGTGCCGGCGCTGGGTCTCGCCGGTCTCCGGATCGGCGATGCGGAAGCTGATGATGCCCAGCTCGTCGTCGGCGGTGAAGGCCTCGCGGCACAGCTCGGCGGTGTCGCTGCGGGCGAGCAGGCCGTCGTCGTCGAGGAAGAGCAGGATGTCGACGTCGCTGCCGCCCGGGCCGAAGGCCTCGATGCCGACGTTGCGGCCGCCGGGGATGCCCAGGTTCTCGGGCAGCTCGACGGTGCGCACGCCGTCCGGCACCTCCGGGACCGGCGAGCCGTTGCCGACCACGACGACCTGGACCGGGTCGCCGTCCTGCTTGGCCACCGAGTCGAGCAGGGCACGCAGCTCCTCGGGGCGGTTGCCCATCGTGATGACGACGGCGCCGACCTTCATGGGCGCGCTCACTTCAGCCTGCTGGAGGCGAGGACGGACACCAGGTGCAGCAGGGTCTGCAGCAGCGCGATGCCGGCGAGCACGGCGGTGCCGAGGCGGGTGAAGAACAGGTCGCCGCGCGCCTGGTCGACGATCGCGAGGACCAGGATCAGCAGGGACGCCTCGATGCCGAGGATCAGCCGGTGGAACTTGAGCGCTCCGGCGGCCCGGCGGGCCAGCGCCATGCCGGAGGAGCGGATCTCGGAGGCGGCCTCCTTGACCGGGGGCATCCCGTTCTGGTGCCGGGCGACACCCACCAGGTCGGTCTCGGCCTTGATCAGGATCGCGCCCAGGGCGGCCAGGGTGCCGAGGAACGCCCACAGCCAGTCGATGCGTCCGGTGCCGAAGATGTCGGCGGCGCGCAGGCCGAGGCCGACCAGGACGGCGGCGTCGGTCAGGTAGGCGCCGACCCGGTCCAGGTAGACGCCGCCGAGCGAGTACTGCTTGCGCCAGCGGGCGATCTCGCCGTCGACGCAGTCCAGCAGCAGGTACAGCTGGACCGCGACCACGCCGAGCACCGCGCCCCAGATGCCCGGCACGAGCAGTGCCGGGGCCGCCAGCACGCCGCAGACGGTCATCAGGTACGTGAGCTGGTTGGGCGTGATCCTGGTGTTCACCAGATAGCGGTCGATCCGCAGCGAGACCTCACGCATGTAGAGGCGTCCCGCCCAGTGCTCACCGCTGCGCCGGTCCTTGACCCCCGCGGGATGGACGACCGGGCGTAGTTCAGCTACCGATGGCCTTGACATAGTCGGCGTACAGGTCCTTGATCTGGTCGGTTTTCAGGTCGAGGTGCTCGAGGATCGTGTAACGGCCGGGGCGCGTCTGGGGGGCGAACTCCACGGCCCGGAAGAACTCCTCGGGCGTGAACCCGATCTCCTCGGGCAGCACCGGCAGCCCGTGCCGCCGCAGGACCCCGGCCATGTGGGCGGACTCCTCGTGGGCCCCGCGCAGGTACATCGCGAAGGCCGCGCCCAGGCCGCACTGCTCGCCGTGGGCGGCCGCGCGCTCGGGGAAGAGCAGGTCGAAGGCGTGGTTGATCTCGTGGCAGGCGCCCGAGGACGGCCGCGAGTCGCCGGAGACCGACATGGCGATGCCGCTGAGCACCAGCGCCTCGGCCAGCACCTGGAGGAAGTCGTTGTCGCCGATGCCGCCGGGGTGCCGGAGCACGGCCTCACCGGCCTGGCGGGCCATCGCGGCGGCCAGGCCGTCGATGCGCTCGCCCTTGACGCGGTTGGCCAGCTCCCAGTCCGCGATCGCGGAGACGTTGGAGACGGCGTCGCCGATGCCGGCGCGCACGAAGCGGGCCGGGGCCGCGCGGATGACGTCCAGGTCGATGACGACGGCGATCGGGTTGGGCACACCGTAGGAGCCGCGGCCCGCGTCGTTGTCGAGGGTGGCGACCGGGGAGCACAGACCGTCGTGCGCGAGGTTGGTCGGCACGGCGACCAGCGGCAGGCCGATGCGCGCCGCCGCGAACTTGGCGCAGTCGATGATCTTGCCGCCGCCGAGGCCGACGACCGCGTCGTAGTGGCCGCCCTTCATGGCACCGGCGAGCTTGATCGCGTCGTCCAGGGTGCCGCCGCCGACCTCGTACCAGTCGGCGCCGGGCAGGGACGGGGCGACGCGGTCGCGCAGCCGGGCGCCGGAACCGCCGCTGACGGCGACGGCGAGCTTGCCGGAGTGGGAGACGCGCTCGTCGGCGAGCACGCCCCCCAGGTCGTCGAGGGCACCCGCGCGGATGTCCACGACGACCGGCGACGGGATGAGCCTCGTCAGTACTGGCACGCGATCTCCCTGCCCTTGGCGAGGTCGTCGTGGTTGTCGATCTCGACCCACTTGACGTCGCCGATCGGCGCCACGTCGACCTTGAAGCCGCGGTTGACCAGCTCCTGGTAGCCGTCCTCGTAGTACAGCTGCGGGTCGCGCTCGAAGGTGGTCTTCAGCGCGTCGGCCAGGTCGGCGGCGGCCTCGCCCTCGATGAGGGTGACGCCGATGTACTCGCCGGTCGCCTCGGCCGGGTCCATCAGCTTGGTGATGCGCTGGACACCCTTGTCGGGGTCGACGACGACCTTCATCTCCTCCTCGGCGAGGTTCTTCACCGTGTCGAGGGCGAGGATGATCTTCTTGCCGTCGCCGCGGGCGGCGAGCAGGGTCTTCTCGACGGAGACCGGGTGCACGGTGTCGCCGTTGGCGAGGATCACGCCGTCCTTGAGGGCGTCACGGCCGCACCACAGGGAGTAGGCGTTGTTCCACTCCTCGGCCTTGTCGTTGTCGATCAGGGTGAGCTTGACGCCGTACTTCCGCTCCAGCTCCTCCTTGCGGTCGTACACGGCTTCCTTGCGGTAGCCGACGATGATCCCGACCTCGGTCAGGCCGACCTCGGCGAAGTTCGCCAGGGTCAGGTCAAGGACCGTGATGCTGTCCTCCGCCCCCTCGGGGCCGACCGGCACCAGTGCCTTGGGCAGGGTGTCGGTGTAGGGACGCAGACGCCGGCCGGCGCCGGCCGCCAGCACGAGGCCGATCATGCGGGTTCTCCTTCGTCGTGTACGGCGGGTGCGCCGACCTTGTGGGCGGCGACCCAGAAGCGGATGCTCTCGACGAGCACCACGAGTGCCACGGCCACGGCGAGGACCGTGAGCGCGACCTTGAACTGTGTGGCGGTGAGCAGCACGGCCAGCACGCAGATCACCAGCGTGCGGCCCTCGTGCCCCCCGATCGTCCGCACCAGCCACTGCGGCGGCGCACCCGCGTCGCCGCGGATGCGGTAGACCGTGTCGTAGTGATGGTAGGCGACCGCGGCCACCAGCCCGAAAGCCGCCGGAAGGGCCCCGTTCACGTCGGCTTTCGCGGCCAGTACCAGGACGGTGAGGTACTCGGCGGCCCGGAAGAACGGCGGGACCAGCCAGTCGAGGGCGCCCTTCAGCGGGCGGGCGACGGCTAGGGCCGAGGTCAGCACGTAGACGATCGCGGCGACGAGCGGCCAGGGGCCGCCGAAGTCGGTGAGGGCGGCGGTGGCGACGACGGCCGCCCCGCCGAGGAGGGCGACGGCGGGGGCGGTGAAGCCGGGCAGTCGGCGGGCGGCGGTGCCGAGGCCCCTGGCGGCGGCCTCGGCGAGCGGTCCCGAGTCGGCGAGGTCGGCCAGTGCCTTCGCCGCCCGGTCGGTGCGCACGGCCTTGCGGGTCAGCGAGCGCAGGACGCGGCCGGCGGTGGTGTAGGTCGCGGAGAACGCGCAGCCGATCAGCAGCGCGTAGAAGGTGATCCGGGGCGTGGTGAGCGCGGTCAGCACCGCGATCATGGCCCAGCGTTCGCCGATCGGCAGCACGATCATGCGGCGCACCCAGACCGTCCAGCCGACGCTGTCGAGCTTGTCGGAGAGGGCGGCGGTGGGGCTGGTGTTGGCCGAGGCGTCGTGATTGGCCTCGTTGAAGGAGAAGTCGACGACGTGGCGACAGGTCTGCAGGACCATCGCGCCCAGCGCGAGGGCCCATACGTCGTCGCCGCCGCGGGCGGCGCCGAGGGCGAGGCCCGCGTAGTAGGCGTACTCCTTGGCCCGGTCGAAGGTGGCGTCGAGCCAGGCGCCGAGCGTGGAGTACTGGAGGGAGTAGCGGGCGAGCTGTCCGTCGGTGCAGTCGAGGACGAAGGAGGCGATGAGCAGGACTCCGGCGGCGACGAAGCCCGCGCGGGTGCCGGTGGCGGCGCAGCCCGCCGCTATGAGCGCGGTGATCAGCGAGGCGGTGGTGACCTGGTTGGGCGTCAGCCCGCGCCGCGCGCACCAGCGGGCGATGTAGCGGGAGTAGGGGCTGATGAGGAAGGTGGTGACGAAGCCGTCGCGGGCCTTGACCGCCGACTTCAGGCGTACGGCCTCGTCGTCGACGGCGGCGACGGCCTGCCGTGCCTCGTTGCGGGCCTGCGGGTCGGCGGGGACGGCGGCGACGAGGCTGCCCAGCTCGGGGCGGTGCACGTCGGCGCCGTCGGCGTCGAGGGCGGCGGTGATCCGGTCGGCGAGGCTGTCCACTGCCAGCGCGGTGCCGCCGCCCGCGGAGTTCTCGCGGGCCATCGCGCGGGTCAGTGCCTGGCGGGCGGCCGGCTGGGCGGTCACGGCGCCCGGGATCGCGGCGAGCGGGAAGCGGGGGTCGGTGAGGCCCAGGCGCAGGGCGTGCGGGTGGCCCACGAAGCGGGCGTCGACCACGGCGACCCGTTCCTCGCCCGGGGCCCGGGCCAGGAGGGTCTCGGTGTCGGCGGCACCCGAGGCGAGGTGCACGTCGAAGCCCAGGGACCGCAGCTCGCTCTCGATCGACGAACCGGGGACCGGCTGACCGGTGAGGATGGCGGTCGGCAACCGAACTCACTCCCTGGTGCCGGCGCCTGGGCGCCGGGCCTGTGCATGGTGGAGCGCCCGTGCCTGGGGCACCCGGGCGGCATGTCGGCAGAGGTTATCGGATGCCGGGAACGCCGTGTTCACCGCCCGTTTCACGGTCGGTCGACGCCGCTTGCTCCCGCCTTTGCCGCGATCATCATCGTGGATGCGGGGCCCGCCCCACAAACCGCGCTCCCAGACCGGGCATCGCGGACATCGCACTGTGTCGACCCTCGTGCGCACAGCGTCAGGGCACCCCTCGGCGACGGTGTGCGCCACCCGGCGGAAGCCGCTCCTCCAGATGCCTTCCAGCGCCCTGACCTGCGGAACGTTTTCGCAGGTCAGGGCACATGACAACGGTGTTCAGTGCCGCGTTGCCCGATACCCCCTACCCGTAGTTGACTGTCATCCGGGCGCCGGGACTCCGGACGCCGGGACACACAGGGAGGCGGCTTTCCCATGGGGGCTGGGCACGATCACGGGCACGCGCACGGGGGCCACGCCGGCGGGACGGCGACGGCCGCCTACCGGGGCAGGCTGCGGGTGGCACTGGCGATCACCCTCACCGTCATGGTCGTCGAGATCGTCGGCGGGCTGCTCGCCGACTCGCTCGCGCTGATCGCCGACGCCGCGCACATGGCGACGGACGCCCTGGGGCTCGGCATGGCCCTGCTGGCCGTTCATTTCGCGAGCCTCCCGCCGAGCGACCGCCGCACCTTCGGCTACGCCCGCGCCGAGATCCTCGCCGCCCTGGCCAACTGTCTGCTGCTGCTCGGCGTCGGCGGTTACGTGCTGTACGAGGCGATCGACCGATTCGTCACGCCGGCCGACACCGCGGGCGGTCCGACCGTCGTCTTCGGCGCGATCGGCCTGGTGGCGAACATGGTGTCGCTGTCGCTGCTGATGCGCGGGCAGAAGGAGAGCCTGAACGTGCGGGGCGCCTTCCTGGAGGTGGCCGCGGACGCGCTGGGCTCGCTGGCGGTGATCGTCTCGGCGCTGGTGATCCTGGCCACGGGCTGGCAGCAGGCCGACCCGATCGCGTCGCTGCTCATCGGCCTGATGATCGTGCCGCGCACCTGGCGCCTGCTGCGCGAGACCCTCGACGTGCTCCTGGAGGCGGCTCCCAAGGGCGTGGACATCGCCGAGGTGCGCGCCCACATACTGGCCCTGGACGGGGTCGAGGACGTGCACGACCTGCACGCGTGGACCATCACCTCGGGCATGCCCGTGCTCTCGGCGCACGTGGTGGTGGACGGCGACGCGCTGAACGCGATCGGCCACGAGAAGATGCTGCACGAGTTGCAGGGCTGCCTGGGCGACCACTTCGACGTGGAGCACTGCACCTTCCAGCTGGAGCCCAGCGGTCATGCGGAGCACGAGGCCCGGCTCTGCCGCTGAGCCGGGGCGCCACGGCGGACGATGGGGGCGCGCACGCACCGGCGCGCGCCGCCGATCGCTCCAGCGGCAGGGTTCCCGGAGCCCGACCCCGGGAACGATCATCCATCGGGCCCCTGCTCGGTGCCCGACCGGCCGCCCCGGTGCCGACGCGGGCACGCGGGACATGCGGGTGCGCCGGGAAGTGCCGAGAGTGCCGGATTCGTACGGCACACTTGGGGCGCGAGGACCGATGTGAAGGATGGGTATGCCGATCACTCCTGCCACCGCGACGCCCAGCTCGTCGAACGGCACCGCAGACGCGATTTTGCTGGAACTGGTCGACGAGAACGGCGTGACGATCGGCACCGCGGAGAAGCTCTCCGCGCACCAGCCCCCGGGGCGGCTGCACCGCGCCTTCTCCGTGTTCCTCTTCGACGAGCGGGGTCGGCTGCTGATCCAGCAGCGGGCACTGGGCAAGTACCACTCCCCCGGCGTGTGGTCGAACACCTGCTGCGGTCACCCCTACCCCGGTGAGGCGCCGTTCGCCGCGGCGGCCCGGCGGACGTACGAGGAGCTGGGGGTGTCGCCGTCGCTGCTCGCCGAGGCGGGCACGGTGCGCTACAACCACCCGGACCCGGCCTCCGGTCTGGTCGAGCAGGAGTACAACCATCTCTTCGTCGGCCTGGTCCAGGCCGAGCCGCGCCCGGACCCGGAGGAGGTCGCGGGTACGGCCTTCGTGTCCCCGGCGGAGCTGACCGAGCGGCATGCGCGGGACACCTTCTCGGCGTGGTTCATGACGGTCCTCGACGCGGCCCGGCCGGCCGTACGGGAGCTGACGGGCCCGTCCGCGGGCTGGTGACCTAGGGTCTGCCGTGCTTGAGCGGCAGGGCGGCCCAGATCACCTTGCCGCCGCTCGCGGTGTGGGCCACGTCGCAGGCCCCGCCCGCCTCCCGGGTGACCTCTCGGACCAGGAGCAGACCGCGTCCGCCGGTGCGGCCGTGGTCGGTCTCCAGGGCGGTCGGGCGGTAGGGGTGGTCGTCCTCCACGGCCACCCGCACCCACTCGGGCCCGACGGCGACCTCCACGGCGAGCACCGGTGAGAGCACCGCCGCGTGCCGGACCGCGTTCGTGACCAGCTCCGAGACGATCAGCAGCAGGGCCTGCGTCACGTCGTCGGAGACCGGCACGCCCTGGCGGGTCAGCAGGTCGCGTACGGCGTGCCGGGCCTGCGGCACCGAGGCGTCCACGGCGGGGGCGGTGAACCGCCAGACTCCTTCGTACGGCAGCGGCCCGGTGGGCCCGGTCTCATCCATCGTCCGGTCGCCACCCCTGGGCTCGATTGTCACCACACCCCTGAGTGTTGGTAACGCACCGCGTCGCCCCGGAGACCTGAACACAAGTCATCAGGTATCGAGCGTTTTCTGATCGTTGACGCATGACACGAGACCGTTCCTGTTCCGGCTGCCCGGCCGCCGGCCGCGACAGGGCCGGTGGATAGCATCCGGTCCATGGAGCCGCAGCTGCTGCACCGGGTCGCCGACTCGGTCGCCACCGTCGTCGTCCACCACCCGGCCAAGCGCAACGCCATGACGGCCGCGATGTGGCGCACGCTGCCCCGCCTCCTCGACGACCTGGCCGCCGATCCCGGGGTGCGGGCGCTGGTGCTGACCGGTGAGGGCGCGACCTTCTGCGCCGGTGCCGACATCTCGACCCTGCGCGAGTCGGCCGAGGAGGCACAGGGGCTCGCGGTGCGGGCCGAGGAGGCCCTCGCCGCGTTCCCCAAGCCGACGCTCGCCGCGGTCCGGGGGCACTGCGTGGGCGGCGGGGCGCAGCTGGCGGCGGCGTGCGATCTGCGGTTCGCCGAGGAGACGGCGCTGTTCGGCGTGACTCCGGCCAAGCTGGGCGTGGTGTATCCGGCGTCCGCCACCCGGCGGCTGGTGGCGCTGACGGGGCCCGCCACCGCGAAGTACCTGCTGTTCAGCGGGGAGTTGATCGACGCCGCACGGGCACTGCGCACCGGTCTGGTGGACGAGGTGCTGCCGGAGGGCGAACTGGGCAAGCGGGTGGCGGAGTTCACCCGGGTACTGGCGTCCCGCTCGCTGCTGACCCAGGCCGCGGCGAAGGATTTCGCGAACGGGCGCACGGACCGGGACGCCCACTGGACCGCGCAGGCGCGCCGCAGCGGCGACACCGCGGAGGGGGTCGCCGCCTTCCTGGAGCGCAGGCAGCCGCGGTTCGGCTGGAGCGGGCCTACGTCAGGGTGAAGCGGTTGCTGGTGCGGAACTCCTCGACCAGACGGGCGGGCGCCTTCTCGGGCGAACCCGCGTCGTAGGGCGGCCGCGGGTCGTACTCGATGAGCAGCTGCACCGCCTGGGCGTGCTCGTCGCCGGCGATCCGGCCGACCAGGGTGAGGCCCATGTCGATGCCGGCGGAGACGCCGGCCGCGGTGACGTACTTGCCGTCGGTGACGACCCGTTCCCCGGTCGGTTCGGCGCCGTACCGCTTCAGGAGGTCCAGGGCCAGCCAGTGCGAGGTGGCGCGGCGGCCGCTGAGCAGGCCGGCGGCGCCGAGCAGCAGCGAGCCGGAGCAGACCGAGGTGGTCCAGGTGCTGGTGGCGTCGGCGGCGCGGAGCCAGTCCAGCAGGGTCTCGTTGTCCATCTGCGCGTCCTGGCCGGGGCCGCCCGGCACCACGACGACGTCCGGGGCGGGCAGGTCCGCCAGGGTCCGGTCGGCGGTGAGCGCCAGGCTCCCCGTGTCGTTGCGGACCGGGCCGGTCCGCTCGGCGACGAAAACGGTCTCGGCGCCCGGAACGCGGCTCAGGACCTCGTACGGGCCCACGGCGTCGAGGGCGGTGAAGCGGTCGAAGAGAACGATGGCTGTCTGCACGTGCTTCCTCTTTCGGTTCGGTCGCGCGGTCCGGTCGTACGGCAGGTCGGTGTGCCGGGGCGTCAGGGGACCGGCGCTGGTCTGAACCGGCGGCGGTACTCCGCCGGTGGGGTGCCGAGGGCCTTGACGAAGGCGCGGCGCATGGCCTCCGGCGTGCCGTAGCCGCTGGCCCGGGAGACCTCCTCGACGCCGTCGCCGGTGTCCTCCAGGAGCCGGCGGGCGTGTTCCAGACGGACCCGGTCGACGTACCGTCCGGGGGTCGTGCCGGTCTCGGCCTGGAAGGCGCGGGCGAAGTGGCGCGGCGAGAGGCTGGCGCGGGCGGCGAGGGACTCGACGCTCAGGTCGGCGCCGGGGTGCTCGGTGATCCAGTGCTGGAGCCGGCGCAGCGGCTCCCGGGCCGCGGTCTGGGCGGCGAGCTGGGCGCTGAACTGGGCCTGGTTCCCCGGCCTGCGCAGGAACACCACCAGGTGCCGGGCGACGGTCAGGGCGACGTCGCGCCCCAGGTCCTCCTCCACCAGCGCGAGGGCGAGGTCGATGCCGGAGGTGACACCGGCGGACGTGGCCACGTTCCCGTCACGGATGTAGATGGGGTCGGGATCGACGTCCACGGCCGGGTGGTCGCGGGCGAGGCGGCCGCTGTAGGCCCAGTGGGTGGTGACGCGGCGGCCGTCCAGCAGCCCCGCCCGGGCCAGCAGGATCGCCCCGGTGCAGACGGAGACCAGGCGTCGGGCGCCGGGTCCGTGCTCGCGCAGCCAGCCGATCAGGCGCGGATCGGGGTTCCGCGAGCCCCGGCCGCCGGGGACCACCAGGGTGTCCGGCTCCGGCAGGTCGCCGGTGAGCGCCTGGTCCGGTACGACGGTCAGGCCGCTGGACGTGCGCACGGGAGCCCCGTCCAGCGACGCCGTGCGGATCCGGTACGTGCCCGGCGTATGCCTCTCGGCGCCCGCGAAGACCTCCACGGGGCCGGTGACGTCGAGGCTCTGGACGCCGTCGAAGAGGAGGACCAGGACGGTTCGGCCGGTCGGGCCGGTGCGCTGTGCCATGCCGTCGATTCTTGGCCCCGCCGCCGCACGGCCGCAATGACGAGAACCCCTCCTTTCCTGCCATGGCTGCCGCGGACCCGGGGTACGTACTGAGCGGTTGGTAACGTGCGTGGCATGACAACTGCCGCCACCGACGCACGCGCGGGCCGCCGCTGCCACAACGCACTCAACTCGCTGCACTCCACGCACTACTTCTCGCCCGACCTGGGCCGGGAGCTGGGCGCCCTCGGGGTCACCGACGCCCCGGCCGTCAACTTCGCGGCGCGTGCCGCCGCGCTGGGCCCGGTGGGCGCCGGTGCCGTGACGGCGGCGTTCTACAACTACAAGCACGACCTCGTCGCCCGGCACGTGCCCGCGGTGTGGGAGAAGGTCACGCCGGAGCAGGCGCTGGCCGCACGCCTGCGCGCCGTCGACGCGACGCTGCGCCGACTGCTGGGCGAGGAGGCCGTGGCCTCGGCCGAGATGGCGGAGGCGGCCGAGCTGGCCCTGCGCGCCACCGAGGGCTGCACGCGCAGTGCCCGCCCGCTCTACTCGGCCCACGCGGACCTGCCCGTGCCCGACGCACCGCACCTGGCGCTGTGGCACGCCGCGACGCTGTTGCGCGAACACCGCGGCGACGGCCACCTCGCAGCGCTCCTGGCCGCGGGCCTGGACGGCCTGGAGGCACTGGTCACGCACACCGCCACCGGCAAGGGCCTGGCGCCGAAGTGGGTCTTCGGCACCCGGGGCTGGACGCAGGAGGAGTGGGACGCGGCCGTCGGCCGGCTGCGCGAGCGCGGGCTGGTCGACGCGGCCGGCGCACTGACCGAGGAGGGCACGGCCCTGCGCGAGGGGATCGAGCGCGAGACGGACCGCCTGGACGCCGCCCCCTACGCCCACCTGGGAGCGGAGGGCGTGGCGCGCCTGACGGAACTCGGGACGGCCTTCACGCGTACGGCGCTCGGTGCGGGCGCCTTCCCGGCGGACCTGCTCGCCGGGCGCTGACGACACGCCCGGGCTCGGACGGAGTGTACGGACAGGCATGCGAGGCCGCGACCGAGGTACCCGTAAGTCTCCCGGCCGGGGCGGCCGGGAAACGAAAGGGGCTACACGTGTTCCGTGCCATCGCAGATGTTCTGCGCCAGATCGGTGGAGCGATCGCCACCGTGGTGACGCTTCCCTTCCGGGCCCTGGCCCGGCTCTTCGGCGGGGCCTCGTCCTCCACCCGGAGCCGCAGGGTCTGACCCGGGCCCCTCTCGTCGGTCGCGCGACCGGCCCGGTCGGCGCCCTGATCCCCGATTGTCGGTGCCACCTGCCACAATTGCCGCGCAACCTCAGTGAGAAGGCGGTACGGGATCGTGACGACACCCGACGTAGGGTCCATCGAAAGCAGGATCGCCGACGAGCTCGGCGTACGGGAGCGGCAGGTGAAGGCCGCGGTCGAGCTGCTCGACGGCGGCTCGACGGTGCCCTTCATCGCCCGCTACCGCAAGGAAGCGACCGAGATGCTCGACGACGCGCAGCTGCGCACGCTCGAGGAACGGCTGCGCTATCTGCGGGAGCTGGAGGAGCGGCGCTCGGCGATCCTCGACTCGGTGCGCGAGCAGGGCAAGCTCACGGAGGAGCTTCAGGCGCGCATCCGCGCGGCGGAGACCAAGGCGCGCCTGGAGGACATCTACCTGCCGTTCAAGCCGAAGCGGCGGACGAAGGCGCAGATCGCGCGTGAGGCGGGTCTGGAGCCGCTGGCCGAGGGCCTGCTCGCCGACGCGTCCGTGGACCCGCTCGCCGCGGCGGCCGCGTTCGTCGACGCCGACAAGGGCGTGGCCGATCCGCAGGCCGCGCTGGACGGGGCGCGGTCGATCCTCACGGAGAAGTTCTCGGAGGACGCCGACCTGATCGGCGAGCTGCGCGAGCGGATGTGGACGCGCGGGCGGCTCGCCGCCAAGGTCAAGGACGGCAAGGAGGAGGCCGGCGCCAAGTTCGCCGACTACTTCGACTTCGCCGAGCCGTTCACCGAGCTGCCCTCGCACCGGATCCTCGCGATGCTGCGCGGCGAGAAGGAAGACGTGCTCGACCTCGTCCTGGAGCCGGAGGAGCCCACCGAGGGCCCGTCGTCGTACGAGGCGATCGTCGCGAGCCGGTTCGGGATCGCCGACCGCGGCCGGCCGGGCGACAAGTGGCTGGTCGACACCGTCCGCTGGGCCTGGCGCACCCGCATCCTGGTCCACCTCGGCATCGACCTCAGGCTGCGGCTGCGCACCGCCGCGGAGGACGAGGCGGTCGACGTGTTCGCCGCCAACCTGCGCGACCTGCTGCTGGCCGCCCCGGCGGGCACCCGCGCGACGCTCGGCCTCGACCCCGGTTTCCGTACCGGCGTGAAGGTCGCCGTGGTCGACGCGACCGGCAAGGTGGTGGCCACGGACGTGATCCACCCGCACGTCCCCGCCAACCGGTGGGACGAGGCGATCGCCAAGCTCGCGCGGCTGGCGAAGGAGCACACGGTCGACCTGATCGCCATCGGCAACGGCACGGCGTCCCGCGAGACCGACAAGCTCGCCGGGGAACTCATCTCCAAGCACCCGGAGTTGCAGCTCACCAAGGTGATGGTGTCCGAGGCGGGTGCCTCCGTGTACTCGGCCTCCGCCTTCGCCTCCCAGGAACTGCCGGACATGGACGTCTCGCTGCGCGGCGCGGTGTCGATCGCCCGGCGGCTGCAGGACCCGCTGGCCGAGCTGGTGAAGATCGATCCGAAGTCGATCGGCGTCGGCCAGTACCAGCACGACCTGTCCGAGGTGAAGCTGTCCCGCTCGCTGGACGCGGTGGTCGAGGACTGTGTGAACGGCGTGGGGGTGGACGTCAACACCGCCTCCGCTCCCCTGCTCGCCCGGGTGTCCGGCATCACCTCCGGGCTCGCCGAGAACATCGTGGCGCACCGCGACGCCAACGGGCCGTTCAGGTCGCGGACCGCGCTGAAGAAGGTGTCGCGGCTCGGTCCCAAGGCGTACGAGCAGTGCGCGGGCTTCCTGCGGATCCGGGACGGCGAGGACCCGCTGGACGCGTCCAGCGTGCACCCCGAGGCGTACCCCGTGGTGCGGCGGATGGTGAAGACCGCCGGGCAGGACGTGACCGGGCTGATCGGCAACACGTCGGTGCTGCGGTCGCTGAGGCCGGACCAGTTCGTGGACGAGACGTTCGGTCTGCCGACGGTCACGGACATTTTGCGGGAGCTGGAGAAGCCGGGGCGCGACCCGCGGCCCGCCTTCAAGACGGCCACCTTCAAGGAGGGCGTGGAGAAGATCTCCGACCTGTCGTCCGGGATGGTGCTGGAGGGGGTGGTCACGAACGTGGCCGCGTTCGGGGCGTTCGTGGACGTCGGTGTGCATCAGGACGGGCTCGTGCACGTGTCCGCGATGTCGAGGACGTTCGTGAAGGACCCGCGGGACGTGGTGAAGTCCGGGGACATCGTGAAGGTGAAGGTGATGGACGTCGACATTCCGCGGAAGCGGATCTCGTTGACGCTGCGGTTGGACGACGAGGCTGCTCCGCAGGGGGAGCCCAAGAAGGAGCGGGGTGGGAAGCCGCCCCGGCAGAGGCAGCAGCGGCAGGGTGGTTCTGGGGGCGGTAAGGGTCGGCCTTCGTCGGCGCCTGCGCCGTCCAGCGGGGCGATGGCGGATGCGCTGCGGCGGGCCGGGTTGGCGTAGGCGCCCGGTGCTGGGCGGGTGGGTGCGCAGCCCGGCGTTGCGGGGTGCCGCTGCGCCCACCCGTGCCGCCTGGGGGTACCTCCCAGGCCGTTCAGGCACTGGGGGAGGCACGACTGCCCGCAGCTGCGGCGGAGGCACGCAGTTACGGGGCGGTCTCCGTCACCTTGCCGTTTGTTACCTCCAAGCGGCGGGTCACCCGTACCGCGTTGAGCATGCGGCGGTCGTGGGTGATCAGGAGGAGGGTGCCCTCGTAGGCGTCCAGGGCCGATTCGAGCTGTTCGATGGCCGGGAGGTCGAGGTGGTTGGTCGGCTCGTCCAGGACCAGGAGGTTGACGCCCTTGCCCTGGAGGAGGGCGAGGGCGGCCCGGGTGCGTTCGCCGGGTGAGAGGGTCGCCGCCGGGCGGACGACGTGGTCGGCCTTGAGGGCGAACTTGGCCAGGAGGGTGCGGATCTCCGCCGGGTCCATGTCCGGGACGGCCGCGCGGAAGGCGTCGAGCAGGATCTCGGGGCCGTGGAACAGCTTGCGGGCCTGATCGACCTCGCCGAGCAGGACCCCGGAGCCCAGCGCCGCGTGCCCGGCGTCCAGGGGGACGCGGCCGAGGAGGGTGCCGAGGAGCGTGGACTTGCCCGCGCCGTTGGCTCCGGTCACCGCCACCCGGTCCGCCCAGTCGATCTGGAGGGAGACCGGGCCGAGCACGAAGGCGCCGCGCCGGACCTCGGCGTCGCGCAGGGTGGCGACGACCGCGCCCGAGCGGGGCGCCGAGGCGATCTCCATGCGCAGGTCCCATTCCTTGCGCGGTTCCTCGACGACCTCGAGGCGTTCGATCATGCGCTGGGTCTGGCGGGCCTTGGCGGCCTGCTTCTCGCTGGCCTCGCTGCGGAACTTGCGGCCGATCTTGTCGTTGTCGTTGCCCGCTTTTCGCCGGGCGTTCTTGACGCCCTTGTCCATCCAGGCGCGCTGCGTCTGGGCCCGGTCCTGGAGGGAGGCCCGCTTGTCGGCGTACTCCTCGAACTCGTCGCGGGCGTGCCGGCGGGCCACCTCGCGTTCCTCCAGGTACGCCTCGTAGCCGCCGCCGTAGAGGTTGATCTGCCGCTGGGCGAGGTCGAGTTCGAGGACCTTGGTGACGGTGCGGGTGAGGAACTCGCGGTCGTGGCTGACGACGACGGTGCCGGCGCGCAGGCCGGTGACGAAGCGTTCGAGGCGCTCCAGGCCGTCCAGGTCGAGGTCGTTGGTCGGCTCGTCGAGGAGGAAGACGTCGTAGCGGGAGAGAAGGAGGGAGGCGAGCCCTGCGCGGGCCGCCTGGCCGCCGGACAGCGAGGTCATCGCCTGGTCCAGGTCGACCGTCAGGCCCAGGGTGTCCGCGGTCTCCTCCGCCCGGTCGTCGAGGTCGGCGCCGCCCAGGGCCAGCCAGCGCTCCAGGGCACTCGCGTAGGCGTCGTCCGCGCCGGGGGCGCCGTCGACCAGGGCCTGGGTGGCCTCGTCCATGGCGCGCTGGGCCTCGGTGACGCCGGTGCGGCGGGCCAGGAACTCCCGCACGCTCTCGCCGGGGCGGCGCTCCGGCTCCTGCGGGAGGTGACCGACGGTGGCCGTGGGCGGGGACAGGCGCAGCTCGCCCTCCTCCGGCGTGGTCAGCCCGGCGAGCATCCGCAGGAGGGTGGACTTGCCCGCGCCGTTGGCCCCGACGAGACCGATGACGTCGCCGGGTGCGACGACGAGGTCGAGCCCGGCGAACAGGGAGCGGTCGCCGTGGCCGGCGGCGAGGTTCTTGGCGACGAGGGTGGCAGTCATCAGACCGCCGATTTTAGCGCCGCTCCGGCGGCCGCTCAGCCGGGATTCCCCGGCCCCGTTCCGCCCCGCGTCACCGCCGTCACCAGCACGCTTCCCGGCGTCCGCGCCACCACGTAGGCCTCCCCCTTCACCGCGTCCGCGGCCAGGTCGACGCGGTGGCCGCCCGGTTCGAGTATGCCGTCGAAGACCTCGTGGACGTGGGTGCGGTGGAGGCGGTCGAGGCGGTAGGCGGTGAGGCGTACCCGGCAGGGCGAGGTCACCTCGACGTCGGCGGCCGCGGCGTTCGCCGTCAGGCGGGTCAGTCGGTGGCATTCGGCCGGGCCGCGGTCCAGGGCGTGTTCGATCTGGGCGACGAGCACCGGCACGATCGGTGCCAGGCCGTCGACGTGGGTCACGTCCACGCCGGCGTCCGCGAAGGCGCGGCGCACGGAGGCGCGCCGGTCCTCGGTGACCGTGCGGCCGAAGGCGACGGCGCCGTAGGTCCGCAGTTCGTCGGCCGGGACGTCGCGGGCGTCCTGGGTGATGTCGGCGCCGATGCCGATGGTGCGCAGCGCGGCGGCGAGCCGGGCGAGCAGGGCGGCCCGGGCGCCGATGAGCAGGACGCGGCGGCGGGGGTGCGGGGCGCCGTCGAGCAGGGTGGCGAGGGCCTCGCGGTACACGGCGCCGGGGAAGCGGTAGGGGCCGATGCCGTGGTAGCCGTTCAGCTCCAGGTCGGCGTGTTCGCCGGTCTGCCAGGCGAAGTCGCGCCAGACGAAGTCGTCGCCGTCCCGCAGGATCACGGCGGTCACCGCGCCGCAGGCCAGGTCCGCGCACTCGGGGCAGCCGTAGATGACGTACCGCCCGCCGGGCAGGGGCGCCTCGGCCTCCAGGAGAAGGCCGCGGACCTGGGCGGTGAAGATGGCGGGCGGTACGTCGGAGGCGAGCGGGGAGACCGCGTCGAGATCGGAGAGGCGGAACAGGAGGGGGCGTCCGTCGACGACGAAGTCCATGAAGTCGCGGTGGACCTGGAAGTCGCCGTCGGCGTGGACCCCGCCGGCGCGCGTCGCCGGGGCCAGACCGAAGGTCGCGTACTCGGCAGCCATGCGGTGAGTATTCCCGCGGCTGGGCCGCTTGGAGCACGGCGTCGGGGGTTCGGTTAACGTCGCGGGGTGGAAACCGAACTGGATGACGAGGTCGTCGTGGTCGGCGGCGGGGTGATCGGGCTGACGACGGCCGTCGTCCTCGCCGAGCGGGGCAGGCGGGTCCGGCTGTGGACCCGGGAGCCCGCGGAGCGGACCACCTCGGTGGTCGCGGGCGGGCTGTGGTGGCCGTACCGGATCGAGCCGGTCGCGCTGGCGCAGGCCTGGGCGCTGCGGTCCCTGGACGTGTACGAGGAGTTGGCGGCCCGGCCCGAGGAGACCGGCGTACGCATGGTCGAAGGGGTGCTCGGCGAGACGGGCCTGGACGAGGTGGACGGGTGGGCCGCGGCCCGGCTGCCCGGACTGCGTGCGGCGAGCGCCGCCGAGTACGCCGGTACGGGGCTGTGGGCCCGGCTGCCACTCATCGACATGTCGACTCATCTGCCGTGGCTGCGGGAGCGGCTGGTGGCCGCGGGCGGCACCGTGGAGGACCGTGCGGTGACCGACCTGGCCGAGGCGGACGCGCCGGTCGTGGTCAACTGCACCGGCCTGGGCGCCCGGGAGCTGGTGCCGGACCCGGCGGTGCGGCCGGTGCGCGGGCAACTGGTCGTCGTGGAGAACCCCGGCATCGGCGACTGGCTGGTCTCGGCCGACGCGGACTCCGGGGAGACTACGTACTTCCTTCCGCAGCCGGGGCGGCTCCTGCTGGGCGGGACGGCCGAGGAGGACGCCTGGTCGACCGAGCCGGACCCGGCGGTCGCGGAGGCCATCGTGCGACGGTGCGCGGCCCTGCGTCCCGAGATCGCCGGGGCGCGGGTGCTCGCGCACCTGGTGGGGCTGCGGCCCGCCCGGCACGCGGTCCGGCTGGAGCGCGGGACGCTGCCGGACGGGCGGCGGCTGGTGCACAACTACGGCCACGGTGGCGCGGGCGTCACCGTGGCCTGGGGCTGCGCCCAGGAGGCGGCCCGGCTCGCCTCCTGAGCGTCGGTGTCGCGGTCGGGCCGGCCCGCGGGCTCAGTCCCTGTGGTGCTTGCCGATCGGGTCGCCCTCCACGTCCGTGCCGGGGCCGGGGCCGATCCGGATCTCGAATTCGCCCTCGTACTGCTTGTGGCCCTCGATGACGGCCAGTTCGACCGCTTCGGAGGCCATCTCGCCGCGCACCATGAGCGGGTCGCGGCGCAGATCGCGCATGAGCGCGACGCACATGAAGATCATCACGATGACGAAGGGCGCCGCCGCGAGGATCGTGAGGTTCTGCAGACCGGTGAGCGCGTCCGCCTCGCCGCTGCCGATCAGCAGCATGATGGCCGCGACGGCGCCGGTCACCACACCCCAGACGACGACCACCCAGCGGCTGGGTTCGAGCGCGCCCTTCTGCGAGAGCGTGCCCATCACGATGGAGGCCGCGTCGGCGCCCGAGACGAAGAAGATGCCGACGAGGATCATCACCAGGAGGCTGCTGGCGGTGGCGATGGGGTACTCCTGGAGCACGCCGAAGAGCTGGCCCTCCGGGGTCGAGTCGTCGCCCAGCCGGTTCTGCTCCTGCAACCGCATCGCCGAGCCGCCGAAGATCGCGAACCAGATCAGACTGACCGTGCTGGGCACCAGGATGACACCGCCGATGAACTGACGGATCGTCCGGCCCCGGCTGATGCGGGCGATGAACATGCCGACGAAGGGCGTCCAGGAGATCCACCACGCCCAGTAGAAGACGGTCCAGCTGCCCAGCCAGTCCGCGACCTCCTTGCCGCCGCTGATCTCGGTGCGGCCGGCCATCTGGGGCAGCTCGCCGAGGTAGGCGAAGACCGAGGTCGGCAGCAGGTCGAGGATGAGGATGGTCGGACCCGCGATGAATACGAAGACGGCGAGCAGCAGGGCCAGCACCATGTTGGTGTTGGACAGCCACTGGATGCCCTTCTCGACGCCGGAGATCGCGGAGGCCACGAACGCCACCGTGAGCACCGCGATGATGCCGACGAGGAGTCCGGTGCTGACCTTGTCCATCCAGTCGAGCTTCTCCATGCCGGAGCCGATCTGCAGCGCGCCGAGGCCGAGCGAGGCCGCGGAGCCGAAGATCGTCGCGATGATGGCCAGGATGTCGATGACCCGGCCGCCGGCGCCGTTGGCGTGCTTCTCGCCGATGAGCGGGGTGAACACGGCGCTTATGGTCTGCCTGCGGCGCCTGCGGAAGGTGCTGTAGGCGATGCCGAGACCGACCACCGCGTAGATCGCCCACGGGTGGAGCGTCCAGTGGAACAGGGTGGTGGCCATGGCCGTGGCCATGCGGTCGCCGGAGTCGGCCGGGTCGGTGCCGGGCGGGGGCGTGGTGTAGTGCGCCAGCGGCTCGCTCACGCCGTAGAACATAAGGCCGATGCCCATGCCCGCGCTGAACATCATGGCGACCCAGGACACGGTCTTGAACTCGGGTTCCTCGCCCTCGGCGCCGAGGTGGATGCGGCCGTAGCGGCTGGCCGCCAGCCAGAGGGCGAAGACCACGAACCCGGAGGCGGCCAGCGTGAACGCCCAGCCGCCGTTGTGCAGCAGGCCACCGAGCATGCTGCTGGAGACGTCCTCCAGCGAGTCGGTGGCGGCCGCGCCCCAGACGACGAACGCCAGGGTGAGGACGGCCGTGACGCCGAAGACGACTCGGTCGGTCCGGGGCCGGTGCTCCTGCCCCGGCAGGCCCGCTTCCGAACCCGGAAGCGTGCCTCTTTCGTGCTCTTCCTTGTCGCTTGGTCGGTCCTGCGTCACAGGCGGCACCTTTCACGTCGATCAGGCCGAAAATACTCCTCCGCTACGCCCTTACCACGTAAGACGCGGAACTCACCTCCTCAGCAGCGGGTGTCCGGTTCGCCCGCCGTCACGTGGTACGTCGCGCGTTCGTCCAGGAGCAGCGGCACCAGGGCACGCTGTGACTGGCGCAGCGGTACGTAGGCGCCCTTCTCCCCGGTCGGACGCACTCGTACACCGTGCAGCGCGAGTTCGTCCGCGACGTCCCGGTACTGGTCGGGGGTGAGCCGGTAGCCGCAGGGCGGGTCCTGGATCACCTCGGTGTCCTCGGCCGGGTCGTTGTCCGCGCCGCCCAGGTACACGGGTCCGGAATCGGCCAGGCCCGCCCGGCGGGCGGCGTCCGTGGCCGCCTCGACGTGTCCGCGCCGCCGGTCCGCGAAGCGGAACAGGCCGTCCAGGGCGGCGAGCTGGGAGTCCACCCGGCGCCGGTGGTTTAGGGCCGGGTCCTCGCGCTCGGCGTCCGTGAGGGCGTCGACGCGGCTCTCGATGAGCAGGCCGACGGTGTGTTTGACGCCGGACATGTTGCGCAGGATGCGTTCCTGGCCGTCACCGGCGGTCTGTTCGACGGGGTCGCCGGTCTCGGGGTCGGTCCAGATGCCGTACGTGCCCGTCGAGTACCCGGCGTGCTCGGCGGCGGGGCGGACGTACCCGCCGGAGAGGGTGCGGGCCTCGTCGTGGACCGGTGCGGCGGTGTTGAGGTTGCGGGGCCAGAGGTCGAAGAGGTCCTTGTCGTAGTACGGGGGCGTGGCGCCGTACTCGTGCAGGTCGTAGATGACGTCGGGGCGCTGGTCGCGGACGACGGCGGCCAGGGCGCGGGCCTCGGCCGTCGCCAGGGCCAGGTGGTCGCGGTTGACGTCGACGCCGTCGCTGTTGCCGCGGGTGTCGGCGGCCCGGCCGTCGGGGTTGGCGGTGGGCACGACCAGCACGGTGGTGCGGTCCAGGAAGCGCCGGGTCGCGCGGTCGGTGGCGTGGGCGAGGTCCCGCACGGTGGTCAGGCAGGCCTCGCGGCCGGAGGGTTCGTCGCCGTGCTGGCTGCACACGAGGAGCACCTTGTTCGCGGCGGAGCGCCTGCCGATGGTGACGAGCTGGAGCGGACGGTTCTGCTTCGTGGTGCCGATGCGGTCGAGGGTGACCCGGCCGCTCGCCCGGTCGGCGGCGGCCAACAGGGCCTGTTCCTCCGGCTGGGTGGTCCAGCGGGCGCCGTTCGTCCGCTCGAACCCGGTGCGGGGCGGGTGGTGTGCGGCGTCGTCGGCGTGGGCGGGTGCGGTGAGGAGGGACGGGGCGAGGAGGGACGCGGCGAGGGCCGCGGTGGTCGCGGTGAGGGTGCGCAGGCGGTTCATCGGCCTCCCTTCGGGACGCGGTGCGTGGGGTGCGGCGCGGTCAGGCCACGGGGTGGCGCGGGTGCCGCCGCGGCGGTCCTCGTACCGGCGGTTGCCCTGGTGAGCGCGGCGGTGCCGCCGACGAACGGTACGCGGGCCGGCGTGCGGGAGAGGTCCATGGCGCCTGTCGGCGTGTCGGCGGAAGGGCCGTCGAGGCCCTTGTCGTCGCGCGGGGCGCACGGGTGGGCCGGGGCCGCCGTCGCGAGCGGTCTCCGGAGGGTGAGGCGCATGCGTATCGGCATGCGCGGACGGTACATCGGTCGCCTCCCGCGCATAAGGGGGCCGGGGGTGGCTCATGGCGGCCGGATGGCGATCGTGTGACAGGAGTGGCCGTGGACATGACGGTGCACACGGGGGCTGAATAGGCTTCGAACGGATTCCGAACAGATCTCGTGTTCCTACGACTTGGAGCTTTCGTGCACCGCAGATTCATCGTGCCGGGCGCACTGGGCGCCGCCTCCCTCATGCTGGCGATCCCGGCGTCGGCGGCGGCCCACTCCCCCGGCGCTCCGGGCATCGGCGACCCCTACTACCCGGCCTACGGCAACGGCGGATACGACGTCTCGCACTACGACCTGCGCCTGAAGTACCAGCCGGCCACGGACCGGCTGGAGGGGACGGCGACGATCCTGGCCCGCACCACCGCGGACCTGTCGCGGTTCAACCTGGACTTCCTGCTGGACGTCGGCGAGGTGCGGGTGAACGGCGCGAAGGCGTCGTTCACGACCTCGGGCGAGCACGAGCTGGAGATCACGCCGAAGCGGCCGCTCGACAAGGGCACGCCCGTCACCGTGGTCGTCCGCTACAGCGGAGTGCCGTCCTCGAAGCAGGCGTACGGCTTCACCAGTTGGCACCGCACCCCGGACGGCGGGGTCGCCGCGAACGAGCCGGAAGCGGCGGCGTGGTGGTTCCCGAGCAACGACCACCCGCTCGACAAGGCCACCTACGACGTGTCGGTGCAGGTGCCGGACGGCACCCAGGCGATCTCCAACGGCACGCTCCAGTCGACGAGTTCGCGGCTCGGCTGGACGCGTTGGAACTGGCGCTCGGACCGGCCGCAGGCCACGTACCTCGCCACGCTGGCGGTCGGGAGGTTCGACCTCACCACCGGCACCACCGAGGGTGGCATCCCGGTCGTCAACGCCTACAGCAGGGACCTGGGCGCGAACGACGGCGCGGCGCGGGCCAGCGTGGAGCGGACCGGGGAGGTCGCCGACTGGCTGAGCGACTACTTCGGGCCGTATCCGTTCAACGCGCTCGGCGGCTACGTCCCGAACACCGACACCGGGTACGCCCTGGAGACGCAGACCCGGCCGTTCTACAGCCCGCGGCAGTTCGCGAACGGGTCGAACGTCTCGGTCGTCGTGCATGAACTGGCCCACCAGTGGTACGGCGACCTGGTCTCGGTGCGCGGCTGGAAGGACATCTGGATCAACGAGGGCTTCGCGCGGTACGCCCAGTGGCTGTGGTCCGAGCACGAGGGCGAGGGCACGGCGCAGGAACTGGCCGACTACACGTACGCCTCGCACCCGGCCGACGACGCGTTCTGGACGGTGAAGCCCGGTGACCCGGGTCCGGAGAACCAGTTCGGCGGCGCCGTCTACGACCGGGGCGCGCTGGCCCTCCAGGCGCTGCGGAACGAGATCGGGGACGAGGACTTCTTCGCGATCCTGAAGGGGTGGCCCGCGAAGTACGCCCACGGCAACGCGTCCGTCGCCGACTTCCAGCGGTACGCCGAGGAGGTCTCGGGCGAGCCGCTGGCCGCGCTGTTCGACACCTGGCTGTTCCAGCCGTCGAAGCCGGACGCCCCGGCGGCCCGCGCGCGGTCGCTCACGACGGCCTCCGAGACGCCCGCACAGCCCCGCTCCTGGCGGAAGATCGCGGCGACGAACGACGTGCACGAGCACTGAGTCGCGGACCGTCCTGGGCGGTGTCCCCGTGGTCGTAGACGGTCACGGGGATGCCGCGCCGGGCGAGGCGGTCGGATATGAGCGGCTCCACGCGCGACCACTTGCCGCCGGCCAGGCCGCAGCCGATGCGGGGCATGTGCACGGACGCGCCCAGCTCGGCCGCCTTGTCGGCGAGGCCGCCGAGCGCGGTGCCGATGGCCTCGTAGCGCACGGGGACGCCCTTGCTGCCGGTTCTCGTGCCGCGCTGGCCGATCATGTTGGCCACCCACACGTACGGCTCGACCTGGACGAACTGGACCGCTCCGAGGCCGAAGTCGTTGGACGCGCGGTCGCGGTGCCAGGCGCGGTACGCCGCCTCCGGCTCGGGCCAGCGGCGGGAGACGGCCAGGACGAAGCCCTTGCCCCAGCCGCCGAGGTCGTTGCAGACGTGGGCGATCACCTTGACGCCCTTGACCGAAGGCGCGGTGGCGTCACCCCGGACATAGCTGATCTCCGACATGACGCCACCGTAGAGGCTGCCACTGACAGTGGCCCCGGGCGCTACTTCTTCGGCGGCGGCAGCTCCTGCCCGGCCTGCTGCGCGACCCGGCGACGGACGCCGAACCAGCCGGCCACCAGCATCACCGCGATCACGGGGACCAGCAGCACGGTCTTGCGGCCGACCTCCTCGTCGTTCCACATCAGGCCGATGACCGCCAGCAGGAAGGCGATCGTGACGATCTCCGTGACGGGGCTGCCGGGCAGCCGGAAGCTCGGCCGTTCGACCAGGCCCGCGCGCGCCCGGCGGACGAACACCAGGTGGCAGACCATGATGATCACCCACGTGCTGATGATGCCCAGGGAGGCGACGTTCAGCACGATCTCGAAGGCCTTGCTCGGCACCAGGTAGTTCAGTCCGACACCGAGGACGCACACCGCGCAGGTCAGCAGGATGCCGCCGTAGGGGACCTGGCTGCGGCTCATCACGCCGGTGAACCGGGGTGCGGAGCCCGCCATCGCCATGGAGCGCAGGATGCGGCCGGTGGAGTACAGGCCGGAGTTCAGCGACGACATCGCGGCGGTGAGGACGACGAGGTTCATCACGTCACCGGCGGCCGGCACACCGATCCCCGACAGCACGGTGACGAAGGGGCTCTCGTCGCCCGAGTAGAGCGAACTCGGCAGCAGCAGGGCCAGGAGCACGACCGAGCCGACGTAGAACAGGGCCACCCGCCACATGATCGAGTTCACCGCGCGGGGGACGATCTTGTGCGGCTCGGCGGTCTCGCCGGCGGCGACGCCGACCAGTTCCAGGGCCGCGTAGGAGAAGATCACGCCCTGCATGACGAGGACGACGGGCATCACACCGTGCGGGACGATGCCGCCGTGGTCGGTGATCATGCCCACGCCCGGGGTCTGCCCGCTCACCTCGTGCTGGGTGGCGAGCAGGAAGATGCCGATCAGCATGAAGCCGACGAGGGTGGCGACCTTGACGATCGCGAACCAGAACTCCATCTCGCCGAAGATCTTCACCGAGATGAGGTTCACGGCCAGGACCACCGCGAGGGCGACCAGCGCGAGCACCCATTGGGGGATGCTCGTGAACATGCTCCAGTAGTGCGTGTACAGCGCGATCGCGGTGATGTCGGCTATGCCGGTCGTCGACCAGTTCAGGAAGTACATCCAACCGGCGACGTAGGCGCCCTTCTCGCCGAGGAACTCGCGCGCGTACGACACGAAGGAGCCGGACGAGGGCCGGTAGAGCACCAGCTCACCGAGTGCCTTGACGACGAAGAAGGCGAAGACGCCGGCGACGAGGTAGGCGATCGCGAGCGCCGGTCCGGCGTCGCGCAGACGCCCTCCGGCACCGAGGAAGAGGCCGGTGCCGATCGCGCCGCCGATGGCGATCATGTTGACGTGGCGGGCCTTGAGGTCCTTGCTGTAGCCGGCGTCGCCCGCGTCCGCGGGTCGTTCGGCCGCCTGGGGGTGGTCGGCGGCCTGTGCCGTGGCGACGGCGTCCTTGCTCACGGGTGGTTCCACTCTCTGGTGCGCCCGGGCGGAAAGGCGCCCGGGTCGTCCGTACAGTGACAAGGCCCGCACCACCCTCGCGGCACAGACCAAGGCAGCACCTTCCCACGACGCTGCGTAGACATGCGGTGTCTCATGTCACACAGCGTGACTTCTCACATGATCAACCGAGGGTCTCCACCTGGTGCACAAGAGATGTCACGAGAGGTGTCACAGCATTGGTGAGACAGCGATACTGCTGCGCATGACGACGAGCGACACCGAGGCGGCCGACGCCGGGGGGCAGACCCTCACGATCGACGAGCTGGCCGCGCGGGCCGGCGTCACCGTGCGCACGGTCCGCTTCTACGGCACCAAGGGGCTGCTGCCGCCGCCGGTGATCGGCCCGCGCCGGGTGGGGCGCTACGACGGGGAGCACCTGGCCCGGCTGGCGCTGATCGAGGAGCTGCAGCACCAGGGCATGACGCTGGCCGCGATCGAGCGGTATCTGGGGCAGCTGCCGTCGGACCTGAGCGCGCACGACTTGGCGCTGCACCGCGCGGTGGTGGCTTCCTGGGCGCCGGAGACGGTGGAGCGGGTCAGCCGCGACGAGCTGGCCAGGCGGGCGGGGCGGCCGCTCACCGACGAGGAGGTGGACCGGCTGGGGGCGATGGACGTCGCGGTGCCCGACGGCGACGGATACCGCGTCGACGCCGGGCTGCTCCGGCTCGGCGTCGAGCTGCTCGACGTGCCCTTCTCCCCCGAGACGGTCCTCGCCGCCCGAACCGCCCTCCTGGAGCACTCCCGCGCCGCCGCGCGCGACCTGTCGCGGCTGCTGCGCGACGCGGTCGCCGAACGCGACGCGCCGGACGTGCGGTCCCTGTCCGCGCACATGCACCCGCTGGTGGTGCAGGCGCTGCTCACCACGTTCCAGCGGTCGCTGCGCGAGGAGCTGCGGGAGTGGCTCGACAAGGAGGCCGGTGAATGATCCGGCTCAGCGGCCGTCCGTGAAGACCTCGCCCTTCTCCGCCTTCTCCACCAGCAGGGCGGGCGGGGTGAAGCGCTCTCCGTAGCGGTCGGCCAGCTCGCGCGCGCGGGCGACGAAGCCCGGGAGGCCTCCCTCGTAGCCGTTGATGTACTGGAGGACGCCGCCGGTCCAACCGGGGAAGCCGATGCCGAAGATCGAGCCGATGTTGGCGTCGGCGACGGAGGTCAGGACGCCCTCCTCCAGGAGCTTGACGGTGTCCAGCGCCTCCGAGAAGAGCATGCGCTCCTGCATGTCGGCGAACGGGATCTCGTACCCGGGCTTCGTGAAGTGCTCGCGCAGACCCGGCCAGAGACCGGCCCGCCTGCCGTCGTCGCCGTACTCGTAGAACCCGGCGCCGCCGGAACGCCCGGGGCGCTCGAACTCGTCGACCATGCGGTCGATGACCGCCTCGGCGGGGTGCGCGGTCCAGGTGCCGCCCGCCTCCTCCACGGCGCGCCTGGTCTCGGTGCGGATCTTCCGCGGGAGGGTCAGGGTCAGCTCGTCCATCAGGGACAGCACCTTGGCCGGGTAGCCGGCCTGGGCCGCCGCCTGCTCGACGGAGGCGGGCTCGATGCCCTCGCCGACCATCGCGACGCCCTCGTTGATGAAGTGGCCGATGACCCGGGAGGTGAAGAAGCCCCGCGAGTCGTTGACCACGATCGGCGTCTTGCTGATCTGCCGGACCAGGTCGAACGCCCGCGCCAGCGCCTCGTCCCCGGTCCGCTCCCCCTTGATGATCTCCACCAGCGGCATCTTGTCCACCGGCGAGAAGAAGTGCAGCCCGATGAAGTCGGCCTGCCGCTCGACGCCCTCGGCCAGCGCCGTGATCGGCAGCGTCGACGTGTTGGAGCACAGCAGGGCGTCGGGGGCGACGACGTGCTCGATCTCCTGGAACACCTTGTGCTTGAGCGAGGTGTCCTCGAAGACCGCCTCGATCACCGCGTCGCAGCCCGCCAGGTCGGCCGCCTCGGCCGTCGGCGTGATCCGGGCCAGCAGCGCGTCCGCCTTCTCCTGGCTCGTACGGCCCTTCGCGACGGCCTTGGCGCACAGCTTCTCCGAGTACGCCTTCCCCTTGAGGGCCGATTCCAGGGAGACGTCCTTCAGCACCACCTCGATGCCCGCGCGGGCGCACGAGTAGGCGATGCCCGCGCCCATCATCCCCGCGCCCAGCACGGCGACCTTGGTGACCTTCCGGGACTCGACGCCCTTCGGGCGGTTGGCGCCCGAGTTGACCGCCTGGAGGTCGAAGAAGAACGCCTGGATCATGTTCTTCGAGGTCTGCCCGGCGGCCAGCTCGACGAAGTAGCGGGCCTCGATGACCTGGGCGGTCTCGAAGTCGACCTGGGAGCCCTCGACGGCGGCGGCCATGATGTTGCGCGGCGCCGGGTAGGGGGCGCCGTTCGTCTGCTTGCGCAGGTTGGCCGGGAAGGCGGGCAGGTTGGCCGCGAACTTGGGGTGGGACGGGGTGCCGCCGGGGATGCGGTAGCCGGGCCGGTCCCAGGGCTGGGCGGACTCCGGGTGGGCGTCGATGAAGGCGCGGGCCTTGGCGAGCATGTCCTCGCGGCTGTCCGCGACCTCGTCGACCAGGCCGTTCTCCCGGGCGCGGCGCGGGTTGTACTGGGTGCCCTGGAGGAGGACCTTGAGCAGGGCGTCGGTGATGCCGAGCATGCGCACGGTGCGGACGACGCCGCCGCCTCCGGGGAGCAGACCGAGGGTCACCTCGGGGCAGCCGATCTTGGAGCCGGGGGCGTCGAGGGCGACGCGGTGGTGGCAGGCCAGCGCGATCTCGTAACCGCCGCCGAGGGCCGCGCCGTTCATGGCGGCGACGACGGGCTTGCCGAGGGTCTCGATGCGGCGCAGGTTGCGCTTGATGGCCATGCCGCCGTCGAAGAGGTCCTGGGCGGTCTCCGGGGTGACCCGGATGAGGTCGCGCAGGTCGCCGCCCGCGAAGAAGGTCTTCTTGGCGGAGGTGACGATGACGCCGCGGATCGAGTCCTTCTCGGCCTCCAGGCGGTCGGTGACCGCCGCCAGGGAGTCGCGGAACGCCTGGTTCATGGTGTTCGCGGACTGGTCGGGGTCGTCGAGGACGAGGGTGACGACGCCGGTGTCGTCCTGTTCCCAGCGGATGGTGGTGGGCTCGGTGCTCATGAGGGTGTGCTCCAGGTGGTCCGTCGTGGCCGTCGTATCCGTCGGGAGGGGGTCAGATGCGCTCGACGATGGTGGCGATGCCCATGCCACCGCCCACGCACAGGGTGGCGAGGCCGTAGCGCTTGTCCTGGCGCTCCAGTTCGTCGACGAGGGTGCCCAGGATCATCGCGCCGGTGGCGCCGAGGGGGTGGCCGAGCGCGATCGCGCCGCCGTTGACGTTGACCTTGTCCAGCGACAGGCCCATGTCCTTCGCGAAGCGCAGGACGACCGCCGCGAAGGCCTCGTTGATCTCGACCAGGTCGATGTCGTCGATGGTCAGCCCGGCCTTGGCGAGCGCCTTGCGGGTGGCCGGGGCGGGCCCGGTGAGCATGATGGTGGGCTCGGAGCCGGAGACGGCGGCGGAGACGATCCGGGCGCGCGGGGTGAGTCCGTGGCGGTCGCCGACCTCCTTGGAGCCGATGGCGACCAGCGCGGCGCCGTCGACGATGCCGGAGGAGTTGCCCGCGTGGTGGACGTGGTCGATCTTCTCCACCCAGTGGTACTTCTGCAGCGCCACGGCGTCGAAACCGCCCAGCTCGCCGATGTCGGCGAAGGACGGCTTGAGCTTCCCGAGGGAGTCGGCGGTGGTGCCGGGACGCGGGTGCTCGTCGTGGTCGAGGACGGTGAGACCGGCGCGGTCCCGCACCGGCACGACGGAGCGCTCGAAGCGGCCCTCCTTCCAGGCGGTGGCCGCGCGCTCCTGGGACAGGGCCGCGTACTCGTCGACGTCGCGGCGCGAGAAGCCCTCGATCGTGGCGATCAGGTCGGCGCCGATGCCCTGGGGGACGAAGTTGGTGGCGAGGTTGGTCATCGGGTCGTTGAACCAGGCGCCGCCGTCCGAGGCCATCGGGACGCGGGACATGGACTCGACGCCGCCCGCGAGGACCAGGTCCTCCCAGCCGGAGCGCACCTTCATGGCCGCCATGTTGACGGCTTCCAGGCCCGAGGCGCAGAAGCGGTTCTCCTGGACGCCCGCCACGGTCTCCGGGAGTCCGGCGGCGATGGCCGCGATGCGGGCGATGTCGGAGCCCTGGTCGCCGACCGGGCCGACGACACCGAGCACGATGTCGTCCACGGCCGCCGGGTCGAGGCCGGGGAAACGGGCGCGGATCTCGTGGATGAGGCCGACGACCAGGTCGACGGGCTTCGTGCCGTGCAGGGCGCCGTTCGCCTTGCCGCGTCCGCGCGGGGTGCGGATCGCGTCGTACACGTACGCTTCGGTGCTCACTGGCAGGCCTTTCACTGAGGGTTGTGCACTGCGGGATCGGGGAGGGAGGCCGGGGGCGGGGCCGCCCAGCCGGGGGTCAGCCCCCAGTCGCGGACCACGGCCGCGGTGTCGGCGCCGGGCAGGGCGGGCCCGGTGCGTACGGCGGTGGGGGTCGCGGAGAAGCGGGGCGCGGGGGCGGGCTGGGTGATGCCGTCGTGGTCGGTGAAGGTGGAGCGGGCCGCGAGGTGCGGGTGGTGCGGGGCCTCGCGCAGCGACAGGACGGGCGCCGTACAGGCGTCGGAGTCCGCGAAGACCGCTGTCCACTCGTCGCGGGTGCGGGTCCTGAACCGGGCGGCGACGGCCGCCCGCAGCTCGGGCCAGCGGGCCATGTCGTCGCGGGCCGGTGCCAGGTCGGGGATGCCGAGGAGCCGCGTGAACTCGGCGTAGAACCGGGGCTCCAGGGCGCCGACCGCCATGTACCGGCCGTCGGAGGTCTCGTAGGTGCCGTAGAAGGGGCAGCCGCCGTCGAGGAGGTTGGCGCCGCGCCGGTCCTGCCAGCTTCCGGCGGCGAGCATGCCGTGGATCATCGTGGAGAGATGGGCGGTGCCGTCGACGATGGCGGCGTCCACGACCTGCCCGGTGCCGCTCTCGCGCGCGTGGTGCAGGGCGGCGAGGACGCCGACGACCAGGTAGAGGGAGCCGCCCGCGTAGTCGCCGAGGAGGTTGGCGGGGGCGGTCGGGGGCCGGTCGGGGTCGCCGGTCATGCCGAGGGCGCCGGTGAGCGCGATGTACCCGATGTCGTGTCCGGCGCGCGGGGCGAGCGGGCCTTCCTGGCCCCAGCCGGTCATCCGGCCGTACACGAGGCGCGGGTTGCGGGCGTGGCAGTCCCCGGGTCCGACGCCGAGCCGTTCGGCGACGCCGGGGCGGTAGCCCTCGATCAGGACGTCGGCGCGTTCGACGAGGTCGAGGACGCGGGCCGGACCGTCCGCCGCCTTGAGGTCGACGACCACGGAGCGCTTGTTGCGGTTGGTGACGTCGTGGGCGGGGTCGATGCCGAGGCCGGGCCCGCCGGGACGGTCGACGCGTACGACGTCGGCGCCCAGGTCGGCCAGGAGCATGGCGGCGAAGGGTCCGGGACCGATACCGGCCAGCTCGACCACGCGCACACCGGCGAGCGGGCCCTCGGTGCCCGGCGTCCGCGTCGGCGTCTCCGCTTGCGACATTCAGCCCCCAGTCTGTGACACAACCGATGTAACACCAGTGATGCTAAGAACGTGTTCCACTGGGCACAAGACCCGGGCGAGCAAGCGCTTAGCCCATTATGGTGCAGGCTCCTCTCCTGGGCGCGCGTTCCTCACGCTAGCCTCGGCCACCGGCAACGGCGCGTGCTGCGGACCCAGGGGTTGCCGACGGGTGACGAAGGGATGTCATGAGCAGGCTGAAGGCGGCCGACCGGCCGTACGACATCGTGCTGTTCGGGGCGACGGGGTTCGTCGGCGAACTGACCGCGCGGTACCTCGCCGCGCACGCACCGGACGGACTGCGCTGGGCGATCGCCGGCCGCGGCGAGGAGAAGCTGCGCCGCCTGCGCGAGCGGCTGACCGGTGCGACGGGCACCGCGGCGGACGTCGGCGTGCTGCTCGCGGACGTGTCCGATCCGGCCTCCCTGCGCGAACTCGCCGGGCGGGCGCGCGTGGTGGCCACGACGGTCGGCCCCTACGTCCAGTACGGCGACGCGCTGGTCGCCGCCTGCGCGGAGGCCGGCACGGACTACCTCGACCTCACCGGCGAGCCCGAGTTCGTGGACCTGACGTACGTCCGCCACGACGCCCGCGCGCGGGAGACCGGTGCCCGTCTGGTGCACGCCTGCGGCTTCGACTCCGTCCCGCACGACCTCGGCGTGTACTTCACCGTGCGTCAGCTGCCGGAGGGTGTGCCGCTGAGCGTGGACGGCTTCGTCCGGGTCGGCGCCACGTTCTCGGGCGGTACGTTCGCCTCCGCGCTCGGCCAGTTCGCGCGCGGCCGCGCGCTGCGGGCCGCCGCGCTGGAACGCCGGCGGCACGAGCCCCGGCTGGTCGGCCGCCGCGTGGTGACGCCGGCGGGGGCGCCGCGGTTCGCCGGGGAGGTGGGGGCGTGGGCGCTGCCGCTGCCGACCGTGGACGCGCAGATCGTGCGCCGGTCCGCGAAGGCCCTGGACCGCTACGGCCCGGACTTCCGCTACCGCCACTACGCGGCCGTACGGCGGCTGCCCGTCGCGGTGGGCGGGGTGGCGGCCGTGGGCGCGCTGCTGGCGGCGGCCCAGGTGCCGCCCGCGCGGCGCTGGCTGTCCGGGCGGCTCGCGCCGGGCGAGGGACCGAGCGCCGAGCGGCGGGCCAAGAGCTGGTTCTCGGTCCGCTTCGTGGGCGAGGGCGGCGGCCGGACGGTGTACACCGAGGTCGCGGGCGGCGACCCCGGGTACGACGAGACGGCCAAGATGTTCGCCGAGGCGGCGCTCTGCCTCGCCCTCGACACCCTGCCGCCGACGGCCGGGCAGGTCACCACGGCCGTGGCGATGGGCGACGCGCTGACCGAGCGGCTGCGGGCGGCGGGCATCGGCTTCCGGGTGGCCGCGACCCGCTGACGGTCCGTTCCGCGAGGCGGACGGCGGTGCGGCGGTGCGGCGGTGCGGCGGTGCGGCGGCCTAGCCGGACCATCCGGCGATCGTGTAGATCATCCCGCCGATCCAGGCCAGCCCCGCGCCCACCGCCAGCACCAGCCCGACGACCACGGTCCGCTCGACGGGGCGGCCGGGCCGGGCCGAGTACTTGGGTGCGCGGTGTGTCGTCATGCCGTCCACCCTGCCGGGCCGCGGGCGGCGGCACATCCGTACGGATACTCAGCTCCGCCTGAGCGCCCGGACCGGCCGATTTGAGACTTACAGGGCGCCCTTCACGGTGTGATCGGGCATCGTGCGCGGCAAAGTGCCAAAAAGGAGTTCAATGAAACCCTTGAAGGCATGAAGTTCCTTCTCGAAGTCACCATGGACGAGGGCGCCCTCGCCGAGGACCCCGCGGGCGAACTGCAGCGGATCCTGCGGTACTGGGGCGGCAACCTGAAGCACTACGCGCTGCGGCCCGGCGACGGCTCGGCGGTCTACGACTCGGCGTACCGGGAGGTGGGCCGCTGGAGCATCGCGGATCAGGCCGGGTAGGCGGCGTCCCGCAGGGCCGCGCGGCACCGGGCGTCGGCCCTGCGGGTGGTCTCCGGCAGCCGGTAGGCGGGTGTCAGGGCCAGGGTGTGGGCGCAGGCCTCGGCGAGGCCCACCCGGTGCCCGACGGAGACGAAGACCGGCTTCACCCCGTCGCGGGTGCGCACCGCGCGCCCGACCTCCTCCGCCCCGGCGAGCAGCGGGGACGTACTGCCGCGCGGGGTCTGCGGGTCGTCGTACGTGAAGGTGAACGGGTTCTTGGCCACGCCGATCGTGGGCAGGCCGGTGAGCACGCCCAGGTGGCTCGCGAGGCCGAAGCGGCGCGGGTGGGCCAGGCCGTACCCGTCGCACACGACCAGGCCGGGCGGGCAGGGCAGCGCCTCCAGGGCGGCGAGCACGGTCGGGATCTCCCGGAAGGCCAGCAGACCGGGCACGTAGGGGAAGGAGATCCGCCCGACGGCCGTGGCCTCGGCGACGACGGCGAGGGTCGCGGCGTCCAGCACGACGGCCGCCGCGGCGACGACGTCGCGTTCGTCGTCGTAGGCGACGTCCACGCCGGTCACCAGGCCGGTGCCGGGCGGCGGGCCGGGCTCGTCGAGCACCACGCGGGCGCGCAGTTCGTCCTGGACCGCCCGGGCCCGTTCCTCGGTCGTGGGCCAGTCGGCGGGGGTCTGCGCGCTCACGGTCGTCATGGTGGCCGCCAGCCTAAGGGAGCGCGAGTAGGCTCGCGATCATGTTCGTACTGGAGCTGTCCTACACCGCCCCGCTCGACGCCGTCGACGCCGTGCTGCCGGACCACGTGGTCTGGCTCGACGGGCTGTACGAGCAGGGCGTGTTCCTGGCGTCCGGGCGCAAGGAACCCCGCGACGGCGGGGTGATCCTCGCCGTCGCGGGGGACCGTGCGCGGATCGAGGAGATCACCGCGGGCGACCCGTTCGTCCGGGCGGGCGTGTGCGAGTACCGCGTCACCGAGTTCGTCGCCACGAAGACGGCGCCCGCGCTGGAGCGCTACCGGGAGACGCTCGGCTGAGGGCGTCGGCTCACTTGCCGAGCGCCTGGCGCAGCTCGCCCTTCTTCATGCTCGAACGACCTTGGACGCCACGGCGCTTGGCCTCCTCGTACAGCTGGTCGTAGGTGGGTCCCTGGGGTCCCTGCCGGTTCCCGGACCGCTGGCCGCCGCGCTTGCTCGGCGACTTGTCCTGCGTCGAGGTACGGCTGGCGGTCTTCGACTCGCCGGACTGCGCGCGCTCCTTGTTCACCGTCCGCGCCGCGATCTCCTTGGCGCGGCCGGTGCTCTCGCCGCGGTCCTTCGCGCTCTTCTTGATGTGCTCGTACTGCCGCTCCCGCTTGGAGCTGGAACCGCTCGGCATGTCCGCTCACTTCCTCTCACGTTCAGCGAACGGTTACCCACGTTACGGACAAACACCCCCGCCCGCCCGGCGTCAGCGCTCCAGCCGGGCGACCCGGCCCTGCTCGCCCGCGGCCCAACAGCCCAGGTCCGGGGTGCAGTCCACGGTGTCGTAGGACCCGGTGTCGACCGTCCGCCAGGTGTGGCCGCCGTCCGTGGTGAGGTCGGTGCCGGTGGGGCCGACGGCGAGGGCGGCGCTGCGGCTGTGCGGCAGCCAGGCCACGCCGGAGCGGTAGGCGGGCGGCGGCCGGTCGGCGGGGCGCCAGGTGCGGCCGGTGTCGGCCGTCCGGGCGGCGGCCCGCGGTGAGGACTGCTCGGGGCGGTAGTCGCCGCCGACGGCGAGGCCGTGGGCGCGGTCGCGGAAGGCGAGGCCGAAGACGCCGCGGGCGGGGTCGCCGGCCGGAATCGGGGCGTCCGTGGCCGTCCAGGTGAGCCCGCGGTCGGCGGAGTGCAGAACGCGCGCGCGTGCGGCCCCGCCGGTGGCCAGCCACACGTCCCTCGGCCCGGCGGAGACCAGGCACTGGCCACTGGCCGCGAAGCCGGCCTCCCCCGTCTGCGCGGCCGGCATTCCCGCGGCGGGCAGCACCTTCCAGGAGCGGCCGCCGTCGCTGGTCGACAGGATGCGGAACCTCCCGTCCACCGGGTCGCTCATGGCGAGGCCGTGCCGGCGGTCGAAGAAGGTGAGGCAGTCGTAGAAGGCCCGCGCGTCGGTGTTGCGGAAGGACTCCGTCCAGGTCGCCCCGCCGTCGTCGGTGCGGTAGACCCGGGACGCCTCGCCCTCGCCGATGGACAGGACCACGGCCCGGCGGGCGTCGAAGGCCTCGATGTCCCGGAACTCCAGTTCACCGGCACCGGGCGGGGAGACGTCGCGCCAGGTGCCACCGCCGTCGGTGGTGCGCAGGACCGTGCCCCCGGTACCGGCCACCCAGGCGGTGTGCCGGCTGACGGCGGCGAGCCCACGGAACCGGACGTCGGAAACCCCGGTGTCCTTCACGTCCCACTGCGGCCGCGGGTGCGCCTGGGCGGGTACGGCCGTCAGCGCGGCCAGCGCCGCCGCGCAGACCGCCCCCGCGAGCGCCACCCGCCCGGTACGCCTGCCACCGGCTCGAACGGACCGTACCGTGCGTCGCGTGCTTCCCAAGCGCCTCATGGCGGGCGAAGCTAGCCCACGGCCCGCGCGCCGTCCAGAGGGCCGCGACCGTTCACGCGCGGGGTGCCGGGCGGACCCGCAAGTGCCCCGCGGGGCACGGGAGGAGAGGCGTGTCACTCCTGGGCCCTCCCGGGCATGAACGCGGTGACAGAGGTCACTCGCTCGTCGTGTGCACGGATGGGCTGATTCCGACGTCTCTTCAAGTGTCCGGCCCGCACCATCCGCGAAGCCCGTCCAGCCGTCACGAGGGAGCAAGGCGTTGTCCACCGTCATCGATCAGCCCGTCGAGGCGCGTCTCGTCGCCGCCGCGCCGCGTATGCCGAACATCCCCGCCACCCTGCACTACGACCGCGCCGACCCGTTCGCCGTCCGCATGACCTTCCCGGCCCCGGCCACCCTGGAGGGCGTGGAGGTCTGCTGGACCTTCTCCCGCGACCTGCTCATCGCCGGGATGCGGGAGCCGGACGGCCACGGCGACGTCCGGGTGCGCCCGTACGGGTACGACCGCACCGTCCTGGAGTTCCACGCGCCCGAGGGCACGGCCGTGATCCACGTCCGCTCGGGCGAGCTGCGCCGGTTCCTCCGCGCGGCCGACGAACTGGTGCCGGTGGGCCGGGAGCACCTCCAGCTGGACCTGGACCACGACCTGGCGGAGCTGATGCGCGGCAGCTGCTGACCCGCTCCCGGGTCCCGCGGCGCCGGACGCCGCTCAGCCGCGCGCGGACGCCGGGGTCCGCGCGCTCTCGTCGCTCACCGCGTCCCACACCTCACTCACGATCTTCCGCATGCCGGGTGCGGCACTCGCGCACCGCCGGGCCAGCTCCGTGGTCCGGTCCCGTCCGCGCACCCCGCCCACCGTGTCCCGCGGGATACCCAGTCCGGCGGCGGCCGCCAGCGCGGCCAGGGCCGCGTCCCGCTCGGAGACCTCCCCGGCCGGCACCGGCCCCTGGAGGACGGAGCGCGCCTCCTCGCGCAGCGCCCGCGCCACGGCGGCCCGCGCGAGCACGTACTCCACGGACGGGAACACGCCGAGCACGCGCTTCTTCTCGGCCCGCAGGTACCCCTCAGCCACCAGTTGCTCCCGCACGGCGTCGAAGGTGACCCGGGCGTGCAGCCGCACCCAGGTGCGCCACCGGTGCGGCAGCGACTCGCGGACGAGTTCGAGGAGCCCGTCGAGGACGGCGTCCCCGGTGCGGGAGTCGAGGTCGGCGGGGGTGGCGATGCCCTCGTCGTCGGTGAGCAGACCGCGCTGGGCCAGTTCGGTGAGCGCGCCGGCGCGCACCAGGTGGTGGACCCGGGCGGTGTCGGCGGCGGTGGACCCCGCGGGGTCCCAGGCCAGCAGGCAGAGCCGGGCCGGCAGTGAGAGCGAGCCGTTGGGCACGGGGGCCTCCTCGGGTTCCGCGTAAATGCGTTGACAGGCCAACCGGGTCTTTCCTAGATTCGACATCGCTTCTGTTGCCGCCGATTGGAGAAGGACGTTGCTCGTCTGAGGTCCTGAGACACCGCGTCACACGTATCTCACGTGTGTACGCCGCGTGCGACCTCGGCGTCCGAGCCGTCCCAGCCTCTGACGGAGCAGGGCTTCCTTCGTGCCCTCCCCTCGCCCGACGGCGGCCGCCCGCTTCCGGTGTCTCGATACGCGTTTGCCCCTGACCGCTTCGAGCAACCGCGGAGACCCGTATGTCTCATTCCCCCACTTCCCTCGTCTGTACGTCCCTGTCCTTCGCCTGGCCCGACGGCACCTCCGTCTTCGAGGGGCTCGACGTCGCCTTCGGTCCCGGCAGGACCGGGCTCGTCGGCGTCAACGGAGCAGGGAAGTCGACCCTGTTGAAGCTGATCGCCGGGCGGCTCACCCCGGCCGACGGCACCGTCCGGGTGGCCGGCGAGGTGGGCTACCTGCCGCAGAACGTCACGCTCGACACCGCGCTGCGGGTCGACGAGGCCCTCGGCATCGACGCGCGGCGGGCCGCGCTGCACGCCATCGAGGCGGGTGACGTGGGCGAGGAGCACTTCGAGACCGTCGGCGACGACTGGGACGTCGAGGAACGCGCCCTCGCCACGCTCGGCGAGCTGGGACTGGGCCACATCGGCCTCGACCGCACCGTCGGCGAGGTCTCGGGCGGCGAGTCGGTACTGCTGCGGCTGGCCGCGCTGCTGCTGCGCCGGCCCGACGTCCTGCTCCTGGACGAGCCCACCAACAACCTCGACGTCTACGCCCGCCGGCGGCTGTACACGGCCGTCGAGTCCTGGCCGGGCGTGCTGGTCGTGGTCAGTCACGACCGCGAGCTGCTGCAACGGGTCGACCAGATCGCCGACCTGCGGTCCGGCTCGGTCACCTGGTACGGCGGCAACCTCACGGCGTACGAGGAGGCACTGGCCGTGGAACAGGAGGCGGCCGAGCGCATGGTGCGGGTCGCCGAGTCGGACCTGCGCAGACAGAAGCGCGAACTGGCCGACGCCCAGGTCGTCCTGGCCCGGCGCAGGCGCTACGGGCAGAAGATGTACGACACCAAGCGCGAGCCCCGGGCCGTGATGAAGCTGCGCGCCCGCACGGCCCAGCAGTCGGCCGGCAAGTACCGCATCATGCACGAGGAGAAGCTCGCCGAGGCGAAGGAACGGCTCGACGACGCGGTGGAGGCCGTGCGGGACGACGACGAGATCCGCGTCGACCTGCCGTACACGGCCGTGCCGCCGGGCCGGACCGTGCTCACCCTGCGGGAGCTGGAGCTGGCCCACGGCGCCCGGGTGACGGGCGGCCTCGATCTGCACGGCCCCGAGCGGATCGCGCTGGTCGGGCGCAACGGGGCGGGCAAGACCACGCTGCTGCGCACCGTCGCCGGGGAGCTGGCGCCGGTGGCGGGCGAGGCGACGGCGCACGTGCCGCTGCGGTTCCTGCCGCAGCGCCTCGACGTCCTCGACGACGAGTTGAGCGTCGCCCAGAACGTGGCCCGGTTCGCGCCGGGCGCCACCCACAACCGGGTCCGGGCGCGGCTGGCCCGCTTCCTGTTCCGGGGCGCCCGCGCCGACCAGCGGGCGGGGACGCTGTCCGGCGGCGAACGCTTCCGGGCGGCGCTGGCGGCGCTGATGCTGGCCGAGCCCGCGCCGCAGCTGCTGATGCTGGACGAGCCGACCAACAACCTGGACCTGGCGAGCGTGCGGCAGCTCACCAGCGCGCTGGAGGCGTACGAGGGGGCGCTGATCGTGGCCAGCCACGACCTGCCGTTCCTGGAGTCGCTGGGCATCACGCGCTGGCTGCTGTTCGCGGAGGGAGAACTGAGGGAAATCACGCCAGAAGCTGTCGGGTATCCCGCCTAGCGTCCCTCGCATGAGCGAGTTCATCAGCATCACCGGGGCCAGGGAGAACAACCTCCAGGACGTCACACTCCGCATCCCGAAGGGTCGGCTGACCGTGTTCACCGGCGTTTCGGGATCGGGCAAGTCGTCGGTCGTGTTCGACACGATCGCGGTGGAGTCGCAGCGCCAGCTGAACGAGACGTTCCCCTGGTTCGTGCGCAACCGGCTGCCCAAGTACGAGCGGCCGCACGCGGACGCCCTGGAGGACCTGACCCCCGCGATCGTCGTCGATCAGCGGCCGGTCGGCGGCCACTCCCGGTCCACGGTCGGCACGATGACCGACATCCACTCGGTGCTGCGGGTGCTGTTCTCCCGGCACGGCACCCCCAGCGCCGGAGGGGCGACGGCGTACTCGTTCAACGACCCGTCGGGCATGTGCCCCGGCTGCGACGGCCTGGGCCGCACGGTGCAGCCCGACTGGGACCGGATCCTGGACCCGGCCAGGTCGCTGGCCGACGGAGCGGTCCGCTTCCCGCCGTTCGCGGCCGGGACCTGGCAGGGGCAGACCTACACCAACACGGAGGAGCTGGACACCGGCAAGCCGGTCGGCGACTTCACGGAGGCCGAGCGCGCCTTCCTGATGCGCGGGCGGCCCGGCGGCAGCAAGGTCACCGTCAGCGGCTCGGGCGGGACGTGGAGCACCGACTACGAGGGGCTCGCCGACCGGTTCGAACGGCTGTACCTCAAGCGGGACCTGTCCGGCATGAGCGAGCGGACCCGGGACCTCGTGCGCGGCTTCCTGGTCGAGGCCCGCTGCCCCGACTGCGGCGGGGCCCGGCTGAACGCGGCCGCGCTCGCGACCCGGATCGACGGGCGCTCCATCGCCGACTGCTCGCGCATGCAGATCACCGACCTGATCGCCGTACTCAAGGAGATCGACGACCCGGTGGCCCTGCCCGTCGCCGCCGCCGCGGTGGCCGCGCTGGAGCGGGTGGAGGCGATCGGCCTGGGCTATCTCAGCCTCGACCGGGAGACCGCCACCCTGTCCGGCGGCGAGGGGCAGCGGCTGAAGACCGTCCGGCACCTCGGGTCCAGCCTGACCGGGATGACGTACATCTTCGACGAGCCCAGCGTCGGTCTGCACCCGCGGGACGTCGGGCGCCTCGGCGACCTGCTGCTGCGGCTGCGCGACAAGGGCAACACCGTGCTGGTGGTCGAGCACGACCCGGACGTCGTCGCGCTGGCCGACCACGTCGTCGACATGGGGCCGCGGGCCGGTGCCGACGGCGGGCGGGTGGTGTTCGAGGGAACGCCGGGCGAGCTGGCCGCGTCGGACACGCTCACCGGGCGGTGCCTGGGGCGGCGTACGGCGGTGAAGGAGACCGTGCGGACGGCGACCGGTGAGCTGTGGGTCAAGGGCGCCGACCGGCACAACCTGCGGGATGTGACGGTGGCGTTCGCGACCGGGGTGCTCACCGCGGTCACCGGCGTCGCCGGGTCGGGCAAGAGCACGCTGGTCGCCGCGCTGACCGCCGCCCACCCGGACGCCGTGGTCGTCGACCAGTCGGCCATCGGCATCTCGGCCCGCTCCACCCCGGCGACGTACCTCGGGATCATGGACACGGTGCGGAAGATCTTCGCGCGGGAGACCGGTGCCGAGCCGGGGCTCTTCAGCTTCAACTCGGCGGGTGCCTGCGGCACCTGCGAGGGGCGCGGGATCATCCACACCGACCTCGCCTTCATGGACCCGGTGACGACCACCTGCCACGACTGCGAGGGACGCCGCTTCCGGGAGGAGGTGCTGCGGCTGACGATCGACGGCCGGTCCGTCGCCGACGTGCTCGCGATGACCGCCGACCAGGCCCTCGGCTTCTTCTCCGACACCGGCGTACGCCGTCGGCTGCGCGCCCTGCGCGACGTCGGCCTCACCTACCTCACCCTCGGGCAGCCGCTCTCCACGCTCTCCGGCGGGGAACGGCAGCGCATCAAGCTGGCCACCCGGCTGCACCGCACCGGCGCCGTCTACGTACTGGACGAGCCGACCACCGGACTGCACATGTCGGACGTGGAGGGGCTGCTCGCCCTGCTGGACCGGCTGGTGGACACCGGCAACACGGTCGTGGTGGTCGAGCACAACCTGGAGGTGGTGGCGCACGCCGACCGGGTGATCGACCTCGGCCCGGACGGGGGGCGGGACGGCGGCCGGGTGATCTTCGAGGGCACCCCGCGCGAGCTGCTCGCGGCCCGCGGCTCCAGCACCGCGGAGCATCTCAGGAGGGCTACGAGGGGCTGACGGGGGTTCCGTCCGCCCAGGTCCCCGCTGCATGATGGCGAACCGGCGCCCGTCACGGGCGCGCCCCCTCCGGCGCCCGACCCGCGCCGGTCCGCGCCGACACGAAAGGTCCCGCGTGCCCAGCAAGAAGGCCCTCGTCCGCCGCCCCAGCCCCCGGCTCGCCGAGGGGCTGGTGACGCACGTCGGGCGGGAGGAGGTCGACCACGACCTGGCCCTGGAGCAGTGGGACGCCTACGTCGAGGCACTCGGAGCGCACGGCTGGGAGACGCTGGAGGTGGATCCGGCGGACGACTGCCCGGACTCGGTCTTCGTCGAGGACGCGGTCGTCATGTACCGCAACGTCGCGCTGATCACGCGGCCCGGCGCCGAGTCGCGGCGCGCGGAGACGGCCGGTGTCGAGGAGGCCGTGGCCCGGCTCGGCTGCTCGGTCAACTGGATCTGGGAGCCGGGCACCCTCGACGGCGGCGACGTCCTGAAGATCGGCGACACGATCTACGTGGGGCGCGGCGGGCGGACCAACGCGGCCGGTGTCCAGCAGCTGCGGGCGGCGTTCGAGCCGCTGGGCGCCCGGGTGGTCGCGGTGCCGGTGAGCAAGGTGCTGCACCTGAAGTCGGCGGTCACGGCGCTGCCGGACGGGACGGTGCTCGGGCACATCCCGATGACGGACGCGCCCTCGCTGTTCCCCCGGTTCCTGCCGGTGCCGGAGGAGTCGGGGGCGCATGTGGTGCTGCTCGGCGGGAGCAAGCTGCTGATGGCGGCGAGCGCGCCGAAGACGGCGGAGCTGCTCGCCGACCTCGGCCACGAGCCGGTGCTCGTGGACATCGGGGAGTTCGAGAAACTCGAGGGCTGTGTGACGTGCCTCTCGGTCCGGCTGCGGGGGCTGTACGCCTGAGCAGGGTGCACCGGCGTCCGTACGGCCGTTGGACCTGCGGGTCTCGGGGCCTCGCGGGGTACCGCCGGACGGCGGCTGATCAGCGACCTTTACAGTGCGTTTAACCTACGCTCTCGTAACCTACGGTTTCGTAGCCTACGATCCCGTAGGTTCCCCGGCACCGCTCGCCGGCCGCACCGCACTGTCGTACGTCCCCCTGGAGTTATTCGTGACGATCGTCTCCCCGCACCTCGGCACTTCCGCAGAATGGACCGACGCCCGGCTGCTGTACGCGCTGGAGGAAGTGGTCGAGAAGGAACTCAACCGTCATCTGCAGGTCGCCAAGGACTGGATGCCGCACGAGTACGTGCCGTGGAGCGACGGCCGGAACTTCCCGGGGATCTTCGAGGACGGAGAGGCCTGGGAGAAGGGCCAGTCCAAGGTCACCGAGATCGGCCGGATCGCCCTCGTGGTGAACCTCCTGACGGAGGACAACCTCCCCAGCTACCACCACGAGATCGCCAGCCTCTTCGGCCGCGACGGCGCCTGGGGCACCTGGGTGCACCGCTGGACGGCGGAGGAGGGCCGGCACGGCATCGTGATGCGCGACTACCTGCTCGCCTCGCGCGCGGTCGACCCGGACAAGCTGGAGCAGTTCCGCATGGCCCACATGAGTGAGGGCTTCGAGTCGGACAACCGGCACTCGATGCTGCACTCGGTGGCCTACGTGGCCTTCCAGGAGCTGGCCACCCGCATCTCGCACCGCAACACGGGCCACCAGTCCGGCGACCCGGTCTGCGACCGCATGCTGGCCCGCATCGCGACCGACGAGAACCTGCACATGGTCTTCTACCGGAACCTGCTCAAGGCGGCCTTCGAACTGGCACCCGACCTGACGATGCAGGCGGTCCGGGACGTGGTCGTCAACTTCCGGATGCCCGGTCACGGCATGCCGGGCTTCGAGCGGGCCGCCGCGCAGATGGCGATCGGCGAGGTCTACAACCTGCGCATCCACCACGACGACGTGATCCAGCCCGTGCTGCGCTTCCTGAAGATCATGGAGATCGACGGCCTCGGTCCCGACGGGCAGGCGGCCCAGGAGGAGCTGGGGCTGTACATGGGCGGGCTGGACGCCGAGGCGTCCAAGTTCGACGAGAAGCTGGCGGCGCGCAGGGCCCGGATGGCGGCCCGCGCCGCGGGCTGACCGCACCCGGTCCCCGTTCCCCCACCCGGTTTCCGCGCGCCGACCCGGCGTCACTCGTAGACCGTCGTCTCCTCCAGCGCCGCGTCGCGCACGTCGGGGACCGGGTGCCGGCGCAAGGCGCGCAGCAGTTCCCGCCAGGGCGCGGGCCAGTCCTCGCGTCCGCCGAGCGCTCCGGTGACGGCGACGGCCATCAGCCCGTGGGCGTGGCCGCCGTGCTCGGCCAGCGCCCTGGCCTCGGCGAGCAGCACGGCGGCGTCGCCGGGCAGTTCCCGGCGCTGCAGGCGTTCGCCGACCTCCTCGGCGATCCGCGCGGCGAGCGCCGGGCGGTCGGAACCGACCAGAGCGGCCAGCCGGTCCAGGCGGGGCGGTACGGCGGTGAGGTCGACGTGGGCCGCCGCGAGCCCGGCGGCCCGCGCCACGTGGGCGTCGTACCCGCAGAGCAGTTCGGCGGCGGCGCGGGCGACCGGGCGGACCGCCGCCTCGGAGCGGAAGCCGGTGGCCCCCAGCCCGGAGACGAGGTATTCGACGCGCTGCCGGGCGGGCTGGTCCCGCCGCTCCCCCGCGTCGTCGTCCTCCGCGGTCTCCACCCCGGCGAGCGCGCGCAGGGTGTCCAGCAGGCCCGACCTTCCCTCCGGAGCGCTCAAGGCCGCGCTGACCAGTGCGTTCGCCGCCGCGTGCCAGGTGCCGCGGTTCGCGAGGTCCGTGACGGCCGCGGCCAGCACCGCGGCCCCCTCGGCCGACCAGGGGATCCACTGGCCCAGGGCGTGGAAGGCGAGGAGCGCGGTGGCGGGGTCGTCCTCGGTGGCGGCGACCTCGCGCACCAGGCGGGCGTACCGGCGGCGGTGCGCCTCGGGCAGGTGCTGCGGCACCGTCCGCAGCAGGGCGGCCCGCAGCACCGGAGCACCGCCCGCGGCGTCGTGCAGCAGGTCCCAGACCTCCTCGCGCGCGAGGAGCCCCGCGGCGAAGGCGACACAGGCGGCGCGTACGTCCGGGTGGGTGTCCGGGCGGGCGTAGACCTCGGTGATCAGGGCCGCCGCGTCCGGCACGGGGAGGCGGGCCGCGGCGAGCCGGACCGCTTCCTTGCGGCTGGTCACCTTGGTGTCCGACGCCCCCAGCACGTCCCGCAGGGCGCCCGCGAGGCGGGACGGGGGCGCCTGCCGGGACGCCTGGGTGACCGCGTACACGGCCACCCGGGCCCGGTCTCCTCCGGCGTGCGCCAGCAGCTCGGGCAGCGCCTCGGCGGCCCGGTCGGTGCGGGCCAGGGCGGCGAGCGCGGCCTCGGCGAGGACGACGTCCGCCGCTGCGGTCCAGCGGCGTACGAGGTCGGCGCCGTCGTCGGGCACGGCGGCCGCCCGGGCGACGGCGTTCGCGCGCGCGTGCAGCGGCAGTCCCGCGTCGGCGGCCAGGGCGGCGCACTGCCGGAGCAGCGCGGCGTGCTGGCGCGGCACCCACCGGCTCACCTCGTGCGCGGCCACGGGTACGGACCAGGGGGTGCCCTTGGTCAGGAAGCGGCCGTACGGAGGGGTGGCGGCGAGCAGCGGGTCGAGCAGGTCGGTGCGGCGCCTCACGAGCACGGCGCGCACCGGTTCCAGGGCCGCCGCCGAGGGTTCGTGGGCGAGGACGCGGGCCGCCCGTTCGTCGCGGGTGGCGGAGGGTTCGAGCCAGAGGCCGATCGCGGTGCGCGCGGTCGTGTCGTTGCCGTAGCGGACGGCCTGCCACAGCATGTCCTGGAGTTCCGCCATTTTGGCGGCGCGCGGGCCCACCGCGCGGGCGAGCGCGAAGACCAGACCGTAGTCGGCCTTCTCGGCGCCCGCCTCGATCCACGGGCGCAGCGCCTCGTACACCTGGTGCTCCTGGCCGCGCCGCAGGGTGCGGTCGAGGCGGCCGAGGTCGGCGCCGCCCGTGGTGCCGGATATCCGGACGAGGGTGCGCAGGGACCAGTTCACCAGCGTGCGGGTGCCGCCCGCCGCGTGCTCGCACAGCACGGCCAGGGCGAGTTCGCCGAGCGCCCGGCGGGTGTGGGGCGAGGAGTCGCGCGCCTCGACGGCGTCGGTGGCCAGGCGGGCCAGGTGCTCGGCGGCGTCCTCGGTGAACAGCGCGGCCGGGACGGTACGCACCGCCCACAGCGCGGCGCACCGCACCGGGTCCTGTTCGTTGCGCAGCCGCGTCATGTCCTCCAGCACGGCGGTGACGGCCGCCGGGTCGCCGGAGCGCGCGGCGTTGCGGATCAGCAGCGGCCAGGCCCGCGCGCGGTCGTCGGCGTCCGGGCGCCGGGTGGCGGCCAGCAGGCCGTCGTGCGCCTCGGCCACCGGGAGGAAGGACTCGGCGAGGAGGATCGTGTTCTCGCCCGCGCCCGCCTCCCGCGCGCGTGCGGCGGCCGTCCGGGCCTCGTGCGCGGCGTGTCGGCGCGGCAACACGTCGAGCAGTGCCTCGTCGACGCCGATGGTGCCGCCGGTCCCCCGCCCCTCGCCCACGGCCGTCCACAGGGCGTGGCGCCGGGCGGGCGGGAGCGCCTTCAGCAGCTTCGGAAGGTAGCCGAGGGGCAGCAGGGTCCGGGCGTAGGCGACGAGTTCGGGCGAGTCGGCGCGGGTCAGCCGGTGCAGCACCGTGCGTCCCAGTCCGCGCGCGCCGATGACGGAGGCCCAGGCAGGCGTGAGCAGCAGGCGCAGTACGCGCCGCGGATCGGCGCCGGCGAACGCGGGAAGGAGGCCGCGCAGTGCGTGCGGCAGGCGGCTGGGTCCCCGCTCCTCCAGCATCCGCAGCACCCGCGCGGGCTCGGCGGGTGCGAGCGTGGCCACCGCGGGCGCGTACCGGCGCCACCAGTCGTCGCGCAGGGCCTCGGGCCGGGCGTTCAGGTCCGCCTCCAGCACGGCGAACAGTGTCGCGCGGTGCCGCTTGGCCAGCGGGTTCCAGGACTGGACCGCGTAGAGGAGACCGGGCAGCAGCCGGGCGGCCTTCGGCGTGGTGCAGCCCGGCAGCAGACGGGTCGCCTCGGTGTCGCCCCAGTCGCGGCGCACCTCGTCGACGAGCCGGTCGGCGAGGGCGGTGCGTCCACCGGCGGCGACGGCGCGCAGCAGGCTCCGGCGGACCGCCTCGGGGGCGTCGTCGAGCCCCGCCTCGAAGGCGGCGTCGGGCACGCCCAGCTTGTCGGCCGCCCGCAGGGCGTGGCCGCGTACGTACGGGTCGGGGTCGGCGATCCGGTCCGCGATCCACCGGGTGTCGCGGACGGCGGACGCGGCGACGACGGCGAGCCGGCGTCCGTACGCTCCGTGCCGTTCCAGCTCGGTGAGGAGGGCCCGCGCGTCGGCCGACTCCCTCGCGCGCGCCACGAGTTCCCGCATGCGCCGCGGGTGGGCGAGCGGATCGAGGGCGTGCAGCAGGCTCTCGGCCTCGTGCTGTGCGGCGGTTCGGGACATGCCGGGATTCTGCCTGGCGGAACGGGTCCGGCACAGCGAATTACGGCGGGCGCGCTCGGGTGCGGCTCGGGCGTGTGGCAGAGGCGGGCGGCTCAGGCGTGTGGCACAGGCGTGCGGCTCAGGGTGCGGTGCGTCGCAGGGCCAGCCGCTCCTTCTCCGACAGGCCGCCCCAGACGCCGAAGCGCTCGTCGTTGCTGAGCGCGAACTCCAGACAGGTCGAGCGGATCGGGCACAGGGCGCAGATCCGCTTCGCGTCCCGTACGGAGCTGCCGGGCTCGGGGAAGAAGAAGTCTCCCCCGGTCTGGGCGCACAACGCCTCCTCCTGCCAGCTGAGGTCGGGCGTCGCGATGGTCTCGGTGTGCATGCGCAGCAGCGTGCCTTGGGGTGAAAAACGTTCGATCAACGCGGTATCAACGCCGTGCGTCCGCCGCCCCCAGCCGATCAGATCGTCCTCCGCCGCGCACGGCGGCGCACGGCGGCGCGCGGGAGCGGTTGTCAGTGGTCGGTGGAAGACTCGTGAGAGCAGGCAACGGGGACCATTCCGAGGAGGGCGATCATGCTCACCACCCGTTTCGTCACCGGCGCTCCGAACTGGCTGGACGTCGGCACCTCCGACCTCGACGGCGCCACGTCGTTCTACGGCGGCCTCTTCGGCTGGCGGTTCCGGTCGGCGGGGCCGGAGGCCGGCGGTTACGGCTTCTTCGAGCTGGACGGCCGGATCGTGGCCGGCGGCATGGGGACGACGCAGGAGCAGGGCCCGCCGTCCTGGACCGTGTACTTCCAGGTCCCGGACGCCCAAGCCGCCGCCAGGGCCTCCGAGCAGGCGCACGGCGGTGTCCTAGTGCAGCCGATGGACGTCATGGACCAGGGCACGATGGCGATCCTCGCCGACCGGGCCGGGGTGCCGTTCGGCCTCTGGCAGCCGGGGCGGCGCGGCGGGCTGGACGTGGTCGGCGAGACGGGCGCGCTGTGCTGGGTCGAGCTGCACACGGCGGACATCGCGGCCGCCGCCGCGTACTACCGTGCGGTGCTCGGCCTGGAGACCTCCGCCGTCTCCTTCCCCGGCGGCTCCTACACCTGCGTCAATCCGGCCGGTGAGGGCGAGGAGGCGATGTTCGGCGGCATGGTGCCGCTCGCCGAGGACCCGGCGGACACGGACCCCGGGTGGCTGCCGTACTTCGCGGTCGACGACGCGGACACCACGGTCGCCCGCACCAAGCAGCTGGGCGGCACGGTACGGATGCCCGCGACGGACATCGAGGGCGTCGGCCGCGTCGCCCACCTCGCCGACCCGTACGGCGCCCGGTTCGCCATCCTCAGGCCTGCGCCGGGCGAGGGGTAGGCGCAGGCACAGGGGGCGCCGGGCGGGGGCGCGGGTGGGCGGGTCCCTTCGGGCTTGGGGGGCGTGTGGGGAAACGCCGTGGCGTGACCGGCTCACGCCGTGGCGCGGTGGACCAGGGTGGTCGGCAGGATCACGCCGGGTGGGGCGGGGGCCGGTGCTTCCGCGCCGTCGGTCGTCCCGCCGTCCAGGCCGCGCAGCAGCAGGCGGGCCATCAACCGGCCCATCCCCTCGATGTCCTGGCGGACGGTGGTCAGCGGCGGCTCGGTCTGCTCGGCGACGGGCAGCATGTCGTCGAAGCCCACCACGGCCACGTCCTCCGGCACCCGTCGCCCCCGCTCGCGCAGCACGCGCAGCGCGCCCGCCGCGGTGAGGTCGTTGGCCGCGAACACGGCGTCCAGGCCGGGGCACCGGTCGAGCAGTACCCGCATCGCCCGCTCCCCGCCGCCCGAGGTGAAGTCCCCCCGCGCGATCAGCCCCGGGTCGGCGTCCGCCCGGACGTCGCGGAAGCCCTCGAGCCGGTCGGCCGCGGAGGTCTGGTCGAGCGGGCCGGTGATGTGCGCGATGCGGGTGCGGCCGAGCCCGGCCAGGTGGTGGACGGCCGAACGGGCGCCGCCGCGGTTGTCGCTGTCCACGTAGACCACGTCGTCGCGTCCGTCGTCCCAGTCGGGCCGCCCGCCGAAGACGGTCGGCACCCCGGCGCTGCGGACGAGGCCGGGCAGCGGGTCGTGCAGGTGCAGGGAGAAGACGAGGGCGCCGTCGACGTGTCCGCCGGCGAGGTAGCGCCCGACGCGGGCGTGGTCCTCGCGGCCCTCGGTGAGCAGCAGCACGAGCTGGTTGTCGTGAGCCGTCAGTTCCTTGCTGATCCCGCGCAGTTGCTGGGCGAAGTAGGGGTCGGCGAAGACCCGTGTCTCCGGTTCCGCGGCGACCACGGCGACGGCCTGGTGCCGCCGGGTCACCAGGGAGCGGGCGGCCTGGTTGGGTACGTATCCGAGTTCCTCCACCGCGCGCCGGACCCGCTCGGCCAGCGCGTCCCGCACCCCCTGGGCACCGTTGACCACGCGGGACACGGTGGCCCGCGAGACCCCGGCGCGCTCGGCCACGGCCTCGAGCGTGGGGCGCGGCGCGGTCTCGGTCACGTGCGGCTCCTCCTCGGCGGCTGCGGCTCAGAATAGCGGCAGGCCGCGGCGCGGGAGGGGGCGCTCCGGGGACCGAAAACGTTCTTGCGGGGAGGCGGGTGCGGTCGTCAGCATGGGCCTATGTACTGGAGAACGGTCCACGACAGCTGACCGGCGGCGCCGCTGGCGGCGCCGGGCGGCCTCGGCTCAGTGCTCGTGTTCGTGCGCGGGTGCCTCGCCCGACGCCGTCCCGCCGTGCTCGTGCGGCTCGTACCCGGGGATCGTGCCGTCCGGCTTCTTCACCAGGAACAGGCCCACCATCCCCATGTCGGAGTGGCTCTGCACGTGGCAGTGGTACATCCACGCCCCCGCGCCCACCCCCTCCCCCGCGATGATCTGGAAGCCGAAGGAGTCCGCCGGGCCGGTGATCTTGTTGTCGATGACCCGGCTCGGGTCGTCGGGGCCGGTGAGCAGACCGGTGCGGTTGTCCGCCCAGCGGTGACCGTGCATGTGGAAGGTGTGGTAGTACTCGCCGTGCGTGATCATGACGATCTCGACGCGGTCGCCCACGGTGGCCTCGAAGTCGGGCCCGGTGTGCGGTTTGCGGTTGTTGATGGTCATGTCGTTGAAGACGATCGTGTGTGTGGCGTCCGGCAGCACGTCCCCCTTGCGGCGCACGATCACCGGGCCGTACAGGCCGTTGCGGATGCCCCCGGTGCCGTGTTCGGTGCCGACGACGTGGTCGTGGTAGTGCCAGTAGCCCGCGCTGCCCGGCCGCCAGGTGCCGTCGTCGCGGCGTCCGGGCTTGTGGGTGCGCCAGGTGTAGGTGCGGGTGCCGCCCGGCTCGACGTCGCTCTTGTTCATCGCGGTGCCGTCGCTGGAGATCTCGTAGTCCAGGCCGTGGACGTGCAGACTGGCCCGTACGTCCATCGTGTTGGTGAACTCGATGTGCAGCGTGTCGCCCTCGTTGACCTCGATGAGCGGGCCCGGGACGGATGCCTTGCCCTTCTCGAAGCCGTAGCCCATCTGCCCGTCGGGCAGCTTCTCGGCGTACATCTTGAGGTGTCTCACCTCGCCCCCGGCCGGCGCCGTCCTCGCCGTGACCCCCTGGGCCTCGACTGCCGCGCCCACGGCCTCCGGTGCGACCGACAACGATGTCGCGACGGCCGCGCCGCCCAGCAGTACCCGTCGGTTGAAGCCTCGCCTGTCCATGCCGAACTCCCCACGCCGATACGGAATGTGCGCAGACCCAGGACCTGATTGGCTGTGATGAGCCTGTGGGACCGTACCGGTTGCCGCCGTGTTTATCCACACTCAGGACAAAGTTCGTTCGATCCCGGTCATACCTATTGGCGTACCGCGCAAAGAGGTCTAGCTTCCTTGGCGCTGCTGCCGTGACCGAGGAGGTGCCCATGCCCTTGAGAGGGTTGAGCGCGAGAAGAAGAGGCTGGGCGGCGTGCGCCACCGCCGCTTTCGTCGCCGCGGGACTGCTGGCTGGCCCTGCCGCCAGCGCACGTCCGGCGCCGGACCCATCCCTGACAACGATGTCGATCAAGTCGCCGCCCGGCGGCGCCAACGTACGGGTGCTGATCTTCTACGGTTCCGCCGCGGCCGGGGACGAGTCACCGGTCGTGAACGCCGGTATCTCGGCCATCGAGCGGATCGGTCTTTCCGGGCCTGCCAAGGAGCAGTTCACGGTCGAGGCCACGGACAACGCCAACGTCTTCACCAACGAGAAGAGGCTCGGCCGCTTCAACGCGGTCGTGTTCCTGACCGGCGGCGGTGACGTCCTGACGCCCGCTCAGGAGGCGGGCCTGGAAGCGTACATGGAGGCCGGCGGCGGGTTCGTCGGCGTCCACGACGCGGCCCGCGCGGAGCCGTACTCGGACTGGTTCACCGGTCTGGTCGGCGCCCGCCCGGCCGCCGGAAGCCCGACGAAGGTCCAGCGGGCCACGGTCGAGGTCGGTGACCGGCGGCATCCGGCCACCAAGGACCTGCCGCTGGAGTGGAAGCGCCCCGACGAGTGGCTGAACTGGCAGAAGAACCCGTCCGGTGAGGTCCACACCGTGGCCCGGGTGCGCGAGTCGACGTACGCGCCCGGGACGAGCGCCAACGGGGCCGACCACCCGGTCAGCTGGTGCCGGGACTACGACGGCGGCCGGTCGTTCTACACCGGCATGGGCGGCACGGTGTCGTCGTACGACGAGTCCGACTTCCGCACCCATCTGCGCGGCGCCCTGATGTGGACGACCCGCCTGTCGCAGGCCGACTGCAAGGCGACCATCAACGCCAACTACAAGGCCGAGCGGCTCACCGACCCCAACCAGCCCGGCCAGAACGACCAGATCGGCGAGCCGCACGGCCTGGTCACCGCCCCCGACGGCCGCGTCTTCTACATCGGCCGCGGCGGCACGGACTCCTCCCACCCCGTGGTGACCGACTGGAACGACCCGAACGTCGGCAAGGGCACGGGCGAGATCCACGTCTGGGACCCGAAGACCGACAAGGTCACCCTCGCCGGTGCGCTGACCGTCTTCGGCAACAAGGGCGGCGGCGACGAGCTGACCAAGGTCGAGGAGGGCCTGCTCGGCATCGAGCTGGACCCGAAGTTCGAGGAGAACGGGTGGGTGTACCTGCACTACACCCCGCACTCCCAGATCAACCGGGACACCCACATGGCCGAGCGGCGGGTCTCCCGCTTCACCCTCGACCGGGCGACCAACAAGCTGGACCTGGGCAGCGAGAAGGTGCTGCTGAAGTGGCCGGTGCAGATCCACAGCTGCTGCCACGCGGGCGGCGGGATGGCCTGGGACTCCAAGGGGAACCTGTACATCGCCACCGGTGACAACAACTCCAGTGGTTTCAGCGACGGTTACTCGGGCAACAACCCGCAGCCCAACTTCAAGGGCGTGTCCTTCGCCGACGCGCGCCGCACCGCCGGAAACACCAACAACCTCAACGGCAAGATCCTGCGCATCCACCCGGAGCCGGACGGAACGTACACGCTCCCGGAGGGCAACCTCTTCACCGGCAAGGAGACCGCCGAGGGCGGCGGCAAGACGCGCGGCGAGATCTACGTGATGGGTGTGCGCAACCCGGCGCGCATCTCCGTCGACAAGAAGACCGACACCCTGTACGCGGGCTGGGTCGGCCCGGACGCCGGTGCTCCGTCGCCGACGTGGGGTCCGGCCAAGTACGACACGTTCGCCACCATCACCAAGGCGAGCAACCGCGGCTGGCCGTACTGCATGGGCAACAAGCAGCCGTACCGGGACCGGAACCTGCCGGACCCGTCGAAGCCGCTGGGCTGGTACGACTGCGACCACCCGAAGAACGAGTCGCCGAACAACGACGGCCTGGTGAACCTGCCGCCGGTGACCGGAAACAACATCTGGTACTCGCCGCAGGGCGGCGGCCCCGACTTCCCGCGCGACGAGAACGGCATCCCGTCGTACGAGCAGGACGAGGCCACCTACAAGCTGCCCTGGCTCAAGGGCGGCGGCCAGGCCGCGATGAACGGCCCGCTCTACCGCTACGACGCGGACAGCACCAGTGACACCAAGTGGCCCGCGTACTGGGACGGCAAGTGGTTCGTCGGTGACTTCTACGACGCCGACCAGCCGCGCAACGCGGTGCTGATGGACCCGAAGACGCAGGGCGACGGCGGTCTGCCGGTGCACTCGGAGTCCCTGAAGAAGATCGTGCCGGTCGGCAACGACGGCATCAAGAACCTGATGGGCTGGAAGTTCGGCCCGGACGGCGCGCTGTACGTCCTGGACTACGGCCGCGGCTTCTTCACCTCGGACTCCAAGTCGGCCCTGTGGCGGGTCACCTACGAGGGCGGCGGCCCGACGCCGGCCGCCGGACAGCTGGCGAGGGGGACCGAGTGATACGTCAACGAAGAATGTGGGCCGCGCTGCTGGCCGGCCTGCTGATGGTGCTCGGACTGCAGGCGACGTCCGCCTCCGGACAGCCCGCGGCGGCACCGGCCGCGGCCGCCGCCGACCAGGTGCTGACCTGGACCGCGGGCGACGACATCACCAAGTACACGTCGGCGCCGGAGACGGCGGTGGCCGGACCGGCCACGATCGTCTTCGAGAACAGTGAGGCCACCGGCAACACCACCGGCATGCCGCACACGCTGACGTTCATGACCAGCGACCCCGCGTATAACCAGGACGTCCAGCTGAACATCCTGGCCAACCCGAACGACGCCCAGGGCGGCAAGCACACCGCCGAGGTCACCCTCACCCCGGGCAAGTACATGTACCACTGCACGATCCCGGGCCACGGCCAGATGACGGGTGTGCTCGTGGTCACCGAGGGCGGCGGCGGCGAGGACACCACGGCGCCCGCCACCTCGGCCGACGTGGGCGGTACCCAGAACGCCGACGGCGCGTACGTCGGTTCCGCGACCGTGAGCATCGCCGCCACCGACGAGGGCGGCTCGGGCGTGGAGCGGATCGAGTACGCGCTCGGTGCCGACGGCGCCTGGCAGCCGTACACCACGCCGGTCGTCGTCGACCAGGTCGGTGAGCACGTGGTGCGCTACCGGGCGTTCGACAAGGCGGGCAACGCCGCCGAGGAGAAGAGCGTCACGTTCGCGGTGGCCGCGCCGGACACCGACGACACGACCGCGCCGGAGACCTCGGCGACGGTCAGCGGGGAGAAGAACCCGGACGGCGCGTACATCGACATGGCGACGGTGACCGTCACCGCCTCCGACACCGGTTCCGGGGTCAACACCATCGAGTACGCGGTCGGCGACGGCGCCTGGACGGCGTACACGGCGCCGGTCATGGTGCACGAGGTCGGCGAGCACACGGTGCGCTACCGGGCCACCGACAAGGCGGGCAACGTCGCCGCGGAGAAGAGCGTCGCCTTCACCGTGGTCGCCGCTCCCCCGCAGGACACCACCGCTCCGGTGACCGGCGCGACCGTGGACGGCACCAAGAACTCCGACGGCGCCTACGTCGGCAGTGCGAAGGTGACCGTGAACGCCACGGACGAGGGCGGTTCCGGTGTCGCCGGTGTGGAGTACTCGCTGGACGCCGGGCCCTACCTGGCGTACACCGACCCGGTGGTCGTCGACCGCGTGGGCCGGCACACGGTGGCGTACCGGGCGAGCGACAAGGCGGGCAACACCTCCGAGCCGCTGACCGTGAGCTTCACGGTGGTGGCCGGCGGGGTTCCGGCGCCGCCCTGCCCGGAGTACGACGAGCGCCTCACGGTGATCGTCGGGACGGTCGACTCGGGGGTGCCGAACCGGGTGACCAACAACCGGTGCCGGATCAACGAGATGATCGAGGACGAGAAGGAGTGGACGTCCCAGGCACTCTTCCTCAAGCACGTCCGTGAGGTCATGGACGGCCTCCTGGACGAGGGCGTCGTCGACAGGCGGGAGTACCGGGCGGTCAACAAGGCCGCCAAGCAGTCGAAGATCGGGCTGCCCGGCCAGACCGAGGGCTACCGCACGATCATGGACGGCAGCCAGGAGTCCTTCGGCAAGTGGGAGCAGGTGGGCGGCGGTTCGTTCGGGCTGAACCCGGACGGGTCGATCACGTCCAGCACCAGCACGCCCGGCATGGGCATGCTGTGGTTCCCCGAGCGCAAGTACGGCGACTTCTCGCTGAAGCTCCAGTGGCGTGACGACGCGGCGGGCACCGCGAACACCAACGGCGGCGTCTTCGTGCGCTTCCCGCAGGTGCACGACCACCCGGAGGAGTCGCGTCCGGAGTGGGTCGCCATCAAGTACGGGCACGAGATCCAGGCGTTCGACAGCCCGACCGGCGACATGTACAAGTCCGGTTCCGTCTACGGCTTCGACCGGGTCGGCCTGGCCGGCGCGGGCGTCACCGAGAAGGGCACCTGGAACGACTACGAGATCCGGGTGGTGGACCAGCACTACTCGATCTACCGCAACGGTGTGCTGATCAACGAGTTCGACAACTTCGGCGGGCAGACCTTCTACCCCGAGCGCTCGGACGACCCGGGCACGGACGGGCGGCGGTTCGCCTCCGGCTACGTCGGACTGCAGGTGCACAGCACGTCGGACGTCATCTCGTACCGCGACGTCCGGATCAAGGACCTCTAGGGGTCCGCGTCGTGGCTCAGTCCGGGCCGGGAGCCTTCTTCCTGGCCCGGCTGGGCTGGACCCGGCTCGGCTCGCCCGGCATCTTCGGATACTCGGGCGGGTAGGGCAGATCACCGAGCCCGTGGTCGTGCTCGTCCTTCGTCGCCAGCTCCAGCAGGGCGTCGAGGGAGTACCTCGTTTCGTCCATGCCCGCGTGCACGTCGCCGAGTTCGGCGAAGCGCGCGGGCATCGTCGTGATGTCGAAGTCCTGCGGGTGCGCGACGCCCACCTCGTCCCAGGTCAGCGGCGCGGAGACCGGGGCGCCCGGGCGGGGCCGCACGGAGTAGGCGGAGGCGATGGTGCGGTCGCGGGCGGTCTGGTTGTAGTCGATGAAGATGCGCTCGCCGCGCTCCTCCTTCCACCACTTGATGGTGACCCGCTCGGGCATCCGCCGTTCCATCTCCCGGCCGACGGCGATGGCGGCGCGCCGCACCTGGGTGAAGGTCCAGCGCGGCTCGATCGGCACGAAGACGTGGATGCCGCGCCCGCCGGAGGTCTTGGGCCAGCCGCGCAGCCCGCCGAACTCCTCCAGCACGGCCCGCAGTTCGTGCGCGGCGCGGGCGGCGTCGTCGTAGTCGGTGCCGGGCTGCGGATCGAGGTCGATGCGCAGTTCGTCCGGGTGGTCGACGTCGTCGCGGCGCACCGGCCAGGGGTGGAAGGTGAGGGTGCCGTACTGCGCGGCCCACAGCACCGCCGCCTCCTCGGTGGGGCACATCTCGTCGGCGCTGCGTCCGCTGGGGAAGGTGATGTGCGCGGTAGGAATCCAGTCGGGCATGCCCTTGGGCGCGCGTTTCTGGTAGAACCACTCGCCGGTGACGCCGTCCGGGTAGCGCTGCAGCGTGGTGGGCCTGTCCCGCAGGGCGCGCAGGATGCCGGGGGCGACGGCCTGGTAGTAGCGGGCCACGTCCAGCTTGGTGTACCCGTGCTCCGGGAAGAACACCTTCTGCGGACTGGACAGCCGCACGGTCCGCCCACCCACCTCAAGCTCCACCGCTTCCGCCATGCGAGCCACGGTAGGCGTGCCGCCTTCGCTTCGCATATCGGACGTCACGGAGCAGACAGCACGCAGCCCACGGCTTGCGCGGGAGGTCGGCCGTCTACTTGCCGACGCTGATCCGGTCGTTGTCGAGGAGCGCGGTGTGAGTGGCAGCGGTGATGATCAACAGGACCATGAGGAATCCCGGGACGGGGTTGGTGTCATCGGCGTCGGGGCTGATCGCGATGGCGGCGGAGAAGACGGCGACCTCCCCGACGATGTACACCCCCGCCAACCAGGGCTTGACCACGCCCTTGACCGCGGCCACGACGAACGGAACGGCGGCGGCGAGCCCCAGGGTGACGACCGGAACCAGTGTCCAGATCACCTTGGCCAGGCTCGACGCGTACATGCGAGGGCGGGCCGGTGTGAGCGGCGCGTTGAGGTAGGGGCTGGCCATGGATTCTCCCTTTGCGTCGACGACGTGCAGGAAGTGTGGCGTCAAGGTGTCGAGCTGTCCGGCCGATTCGACAGGCTCGACCCGATCGAGTGAGCGAGGCGGCAGAGTCGCCTCCGATGAAGGCTCACGAGACGTCCACTCGCCTGACGACGGCGATGTCCCGGTGCGGCGCTCGACAGGCGGGATGCCGTCGGCGGCGCGCAGAATCGGACCATGGATCTCCCCATCATGCCGCCCGTGAAGCCGATGCTTGCCAAGTCCGTGGTGAAGATTCCGCCGGGGATGCACTACGAGGCGAAGTGGGACGGGTTTCGGGCCATCGTGTTTCGGGACGGGGCCGAGGTGGAGCTGGGCAGTCGGACCGGCAAGCCGCTGACCAGGTACTTTCCGGAGTTGGTGGCGGCGGTGCGGGAGCGGTTGCCCGAGCGGTGCGTGGTGGACGGGGAGATCGTGATCGCGCGGGACGGGCATCTGGACTTCGACGCGCTCACCGAACGGATCCATCCGGCGGACTCCCGGGTGCGGACGCTGGCGGAGCGCACTCCGGCCTCGCTGGTGGCCTTCGACCTGCTGGCGCTGGACGACGAGTCCCTGCTCGACGTGGGGCTGGCCGACCGGCGGGCGCTGCTGGTGCGGGCGCTGGCCGGGGTGACGCCGCCGGTGCACGTGGCGCCGGCGACGGACGACATCGAGGTGGCCCGGCAGTGGTTCGAGCAGTATGAGGGGGCCGGTCTGGACGGGGTGGTCGCCAAGCCGCTGGACCTGCGTTACCGGCAGGACGAGCGGGCCATGTTCAAGATCAAGCACGAGCGGACGGCGGACGTGGTGGTGGCCGGTTACCGCTTCCACAAGAGCGGGCCCGTGGTGGGCTCGCTACTGCTCGGGCTGTACGACGACCGGGGTGTGCTCCAGCACGTGGGGGTGTGCGCCGCGTTCACCATGAAGCGCCGGGCCGAACTGGTGGCGGAGCTGGAGCCGCTGCGCATGGACGACGCCGGCGGTCATCCGTGGGCCAGGTGGGCCGAGGAGGCCGCCCACGAGTCGGCGCGGCTGCCCGGCGCTCCCAGCCGGTGGTCCGGCAAGAAGGACCTGTCCTGGGTGCCGCTGCGCCCCGAGCGGGTCGTCGAGGTGGCGTACGACCACATGGAGAACGGGGCGCGTTTCCGGCACACGGCCCGCTTCCGCCGCTGGCGCCCGGACCGGGCCCCCGAGAGCTGCACCTACGCGCAGCTGGAGGAGCCGGTCCGGTACGACCTGGCGGAGATCCTGGGCGGGCCCTGACCCGGTGGGCCCCGCGCCGCCTACGGCTTCATCAGCACCTTGACCGCGCCGTCCTGCTTCTTCTGGAACATCTCGTACGCGTGCGGCGCGTCCGTCAGCGGCACCCGGTGGGTGGCGAAGCCGTCGACACCGAGCGGGTCCTGGTCGGTCAGGTACGGGACGATCTCGTCGCTCCAGCGGCGTACGTTGGCCTGGCCCATCCGCAGCTGGACCTGCTTGTCGAACAGGGTGAGCATCGGCATCGGGTCGGCCATGCCGCCGTACACGCCGGACAGCGAGATGGTGCCGCCGCGGCGCACCAGGTCGATCGCGGTGTAGAGGGCGGCGAGCCGGTCGACGCTGAACCGCTCCGCCAGGGGACCGCCGATGGCCCGGGGGATCACCGCGGCGGTCTGCTGCACCAGCTTGGCCACCGCGCCGCCGTGCGCCTCGGTGCCGACCGCGTCGATCACGGCGTCGGGGCCGCGGCCGTCCGTCCGGTCCTGGATCGCGGCGACGAGTTCCTTCTCGTTGTCGAAGGACCGCAGGTCGTACGTCTCCACGCCCCGGGCGCGGGCCCGCTCCAGCCGCTCGGGCACGAGGTCCACGCCGAACACCTTCTCGACGCCCTTGAGCCGGGCGATCCGGCAGGCCATGTCGCCGATCGGGCCGAGGCCCAGTACGGCGAGGCTGCCGCCCTGCGGGACGCCCGCGTAGGCGACCGCCTGCCAGGCGGTGGGCAGGACGTCGGAGAGATAGACGAAGCGGTCGTCGGCCGGGCCCTCGGGCACCTTGATCGGACCGTACTGGGCCTGCGGCACGCGCAGGTACTCGGCCTGCCCGCCGGGCACCGCGCCGTACAGCCGGGTGTAGCCGAAGAGCGGGGCGCCCATGCCCTCGCCGGTGACCTGGGTGGTCTCGCACTGGGTCGGCAGCCCGGTGTCGCACATGTAGCAGTGTCCGCACGCGATCTGGAACGGGACCACGACCCGGTCGCCGGGCCTCAGGTTGGTCACCTCCGGACCGACCTCCTCCACGATGCCCATCGGCTCGTGGCCGAGGATGTCGCCCGGCGTCATGAACGGCGTGAGCACTTCGTAGAGGTGCAGGTCGGAGCCGCACAGTCCGGACGAGGTGACGCGGATGACCGCGTCGGTCGGTTCCTCGATCCTCGGGTCCGGCACGTCCTCGACCCGCACGTCCCGCTTGCCCTGCCATGTCACTGCCTTCATCGCCCCGCGCTCCCTCCGTCGCCGTGCGCGTCGGTTCTGCGTGGCGGCCGGGTACCCCAGGGCTCCCGTCGCCGAACCCGGCGGTCTTTTCGGCCGAACAGCGGATTATCTGTCCCGTTCCGTGTGCCGTATCGGATTCGGTCAGGTATGGCACTAAATGCTTCAAGAAGCGCACAATCAATGACACGGGATGGGTGGACGGATGGTCGGGATGCGACGAGGGACGCGCGCAGGGCGGTATTCCGCCCTGCTGACGGCGGCGGTGGCGGTCTCGCTGGCCGCGGCGGGCTGCACGGCGGGCCCCGGACGTGAGGACGACGGGCGGGCGCCGGAACCGGAGCGCTCGCACAGCGCGGCCCCCGCCTCCGGCCCCGCGCTCGCCGTGAAGGTGGACAACGTGCGCGCGGCCCGCCCGCAGTCGGGTCTGGAGGCCGCGGACGTCGTCTACGCCGAGCCGGTGGAGGCCGGACTGAGCCGGCTGATGGCGATCTACGCCACGGAGCTGCCCGCGTCGGTGGGGCCGGTGCGCAGCGCCCGCGAGTCCGACCTGGAGCTGCTCGGCCAGTTCGACCGGCCGGTGCTGGCGTTCTCCGGCGCGCAGCGCAAGCTGCTGCCGCTGATCGACAAGGCGCCCCTGCGCGCGGAGCCGCCGGGCGAGGACTCCGACGCCTACGTCCGCGCCGCGGACCGGCAGGCCCCGCACAACCTGTACCTGCGGCCCGGCGAGCTGCTCCCGGAGCCCTCGGGGAAGGCGGCCCTCACCACTGGGTTCACCTACGGCAAGGCCCCCGCGGGCGGCCGGGCGGAGTCCTCGCACACGGTGCGCTACCCCTCGGCGAGCTTCACGTTCACCTGGTCCGGCAGCCGGGACCGGTGGCTGGTCTCCCTGGACGGCGACCCGGCCCGCACGGCCGACGGCGGGCGGCTGGCCCCGGCCACGGTCGTCGTGCAGCACGTGAAGGTGCGCGAGTCGGACTTCCGCGACTTCCGCGGCAGCAACTCGCCCTACGTCGAGTCGGTGGGCTCCGGGAAGGCCGAGGTACTGCGCGACGGGCGCGCGTACGAGGCGACCTGGAAGCGGGGGGCGGCCGCGGACGGCACCACCTTCACCACCGGGGAAGGCAATCCGCTGAACTTCGCCGAGGGCCAGGTGTGGGTGGTCTTCGCGGGCGACTCCTGAGCCGCCCGCGCCCGTCCGACGGCGGCGCCGGTCAGCCCGGTGCCGCCGTCGGCTCCGCCGGGTTGCGCAGCCCCTCCGCGGCGTCCGCGACCCGGCGGACGAGGTCGACGAACACCGTCTGCTCGTCGGGGGCGAGCGGGGCCAGGAACACCTGGTTCATGCGGGCGATGCGCACGCCCAGCCTGCGGTGCACGCGCAGCCCCTCGTCGGTGAGCCGGAGCAGGGACCGGCGGCCGTCCTGCGGGTCCCGGACCTTGTCGAGCAGCCCGCGGCGGCCGAGCCGGCTGACCACCTCGGCGATGGTGGACCGGTCCAGGCCCACCCTCTCCCCCACGGTGCGCTGGTCCAGTCCCGGCTCGGCGACGAGGGCGTTGAGGACGGCGTACTGCGGCGAGGTGGTCTCCTCCGAGACCATCGTGTTCCACAGCAGGTAGTGCGCCTGCTGCAGCCGCCTGGCCAGGTGGCCGGGGTGGGTGGTCAGATCGACCGCTGCCATGCGCACACTCCCGTGGTCACTTTCATCGGTGCACTGACGATACACGGCGCCCAGCACGAGCGCCGGGGAACACCTCATACGATCTACCTCGCACTTTGCGGGTCTTGACGCCCCGGCCGCCCGGTGGCAGCGTGTGGGCCACCTCGCTTAAATACTCAGTGCCCTGACTATCTCCTCCCGGGGCGCGCGGAAGAGATGGGGCTTCTCGGATGGACAAGGTGGTGGCCACGGCCGGTGCGGCGGTGGCCGACGTACCCGACGGCGCGTCGCTCGCGGTGGGCGGTTTCGGGCTGAGCGGTGTGCCGAACGTGCTGATCCAGGCGCTGTACGAGCGCGGGACCGGCGGGCTGTCGGTGGTCTCCAACAACTGCGGGGCGATGGACTCCGGGCTGGCCGTCCTGCTGGCCGCCGGGCGCATCGCCCGTGTGACCGGGTCCTACATCGGCGCGAACAAGGAGTTCGCGCGCCAGTACCTCGGTGGGGAGCTGGAGGTGGAGATGATCCCGCAGGGCACCCTGGCCGAGCGGCTGCGGGCCGGTGGCGCGGGGATACCCGCCTTCTACACCCCCGCCGGGGTCGGCACCCAGGTCGCCGACGGCGGACTGCCGTGGCGGTACGACGGCTCGGGCGGGGTCGCGCTGGCCTCGCCGCCGAAGGAGGTCCGCGAGTTCGACGGGACCCAGTACGTGCTGGAGCGCGGCATCCGCACCGACTTCGCGCTGGTCCGCGCGGCGAAGGGCGACCGCCACGGCAACCTGGTCTTCGCGAAGTCGTCCCGGAACTTCAACCCGCTGGCCGCGATGGCCGGACGGGTGACGGTCGCCGAGGTGGAGGAGCTGGTCGAGCCGGGCGGGATCGACCCGGACGCGGTGCACCTGCCGGGGATCTTCGTCCAGCGGGTGGTGGCGCTCACTGCGGAGCAGGCCACCGACAAGAAGATCGAGAAGCGGACGGTGAGTTCCTGATGCCATGGACGCGTGAACAGATGGCCGCGCGGGCCGCGCTGGAGCTGCGGGACGGCCAGTACGTCAACCTCGGCATCGGCCTGCCCACCCTGATCCCGAACTACCTCCCCGAGGGCGTCGAGGTCACCCTGGAGTCGGAGAACGGCATCCTGGGCACCGGCCGGTACCCCACCGAGGCCGAGGTCGACCCCGACCTGATCAACGCGGGCAAGGAGACGGTCACGGTCCGGCCGGGCGCCGCCTTCTTCGACTCGGCCCTGTCCTTCGGCATGATCCGGGGCGGGCACATCGACGTGGCGGTGCTCGGCGCGATGCAGGTCTCCGCCGCCGGCGACCTCGCGAACTGGGCGATCCCGGGCAAGATGATCACCGGGATCGGCGGCGCGATGGACCTCGTCCACGGCGCCCGCACCGTCATCGTGGTCATGACCCACACCGCCAAGGACGGCTCCCCCAAGATCCTTGCGGAATGCGCCCTGCCGCTCACCGGCAAGGCCTGTGTCGACCGCGTCATCACCGACCTCGGCGTCCTCGACGTCACCGACGACGGCCTGGTCCTGGTGGAGACCGCGCCGGGAGTGAGCGTCGACGAGGTCGTCGCCAAGACCGATGCCGAACTCGTCGTCCCGGAGGGCCTGAAGTGAAGGACGTCTACATCGTCGACGCGGTGCGCACCCCGTTCGGCAAGTACAACGGCGGCCTGGCGGGCGTCCGCCCGGACGACCTGGCCGCGCACGCGATCCGTGCACTCCTCGGCCGCACCCCCGGCCTGGACCCGTCCCGGATCGACGACGTGTACTTCGGCAACGCGAACGGCGCAGGCGAGGAAAACCGCAACGTCGCGCGCATGGCCGCCCTCCTGGCCGGCCTGCCCACCACCGTTCCCGGCGTGACGGTGAACCGGCTGTGCGCGTCCGGCCTCGAAGCGGTGATCCAGGCCGCCCGTGCCATCGCCGTCGGCGACGCCTCGGTCGCTCTCGCGGGCGGCGTGGAGTCGATGACGCGGGCGCCGTACGTGCTGCCCAAGTCGGACCGGCCCTTCCCCGCCGGGCACACCGAGATGTACTCGACCACCCTGGGCTGGCGGATGGTCAACCCGGCGATGGACCCGCAGTGGACGATCCCGCTCGGCGAGTCGGCTGAGCTGATCGCGGACAAGCACGGGATCACCCGCGAGCAGCAGGACGAGTACGCCCTCGCCTCGCACCACAAGGCTGCCCGCGCCCGGGCCGACGGCCTGTTCGACGCCGAGCTGGCGCCCGTACCCGTACCGCGGCGCAAGGGCGAGCCGGTGGACTTCGCCGCCGACGAGTGCGTACGCGCCGACGCCTCCCTGGAGGCGATGGGGAGGCTGAGGCCGTCCTTCCGCGATACCGGGGGCACCGTGACCGCCGGGAACGCCTCCCCGCTCAACGACGGCGCCGCCGCCCTGCTCCTGGTCGACGAGGAGGGTCTGCGGGCCACCGGACGCGAGCCGCTCGCCCGGGTCTCGGCCACCGGGGTCTCGGCGACCGACCCGCAGTACTTCGGCCTCGCGCCCGTCGAGGCGGTGAACCGGGCGCTGGCCAGGGCCGGACGGACCTTCGCCGACCTGGACGTGCTGGAACTCAACGAGGCCTTCGCCGCCCAGGTGCTGGGCTGCGTCGCCGAGTGGCCCAAGTTCGACCCCGCGGTCCTCAACCCGCGGGGTGGCGCCATCGCCCTCGGCCACCCCCTCGGCGCCTCCGGCGCCCGCCTCGCCGGCACCGTCGCCCACCAGCTCGCCCGCAAGGGCGGCGGCACCGGCGTCGCCACCCTCTGCATCGGCGTCGGCCAGGGCCTCGCCCTCGTCCTCGACCGCTAGCCACGTCACCCACGGGAATCACGATGACTCTCACCCAGCACGACATCGACGCGGAGATCGCGGCCGAGCACGCCGCCTACGAGAAGCGGGTCGCCGACGGCGCGCCCGTCGAGCACCACCCGCGCCGCGACTACGCCCCGTACCGCTCCTCGGTGCTGCGCCACCCGAAGCAGCCGCCGATCGCCATCGACGTCACCAAGGACCCGGAGCTGGTGGAGCTGTCCTCCCCCGCCTTCGGGGAGCGGGACATCACCGGCATCGACAACGACCTGACCCGGCAGCACACCGGTGAGCCGGTCGGCGAGCGCATCACCGTCTCCGGCCGCCTCCTCGACCGCAGCGGCAGGCCCGTGCGCGGACAGCTCGTGGAGATCTGGCAGGCCAACTCGGCCGGACGCTACGCCCACCAGCGCGAGCAGCACGACGCTCCCCTGGACCCGAACTTCACCGGCGTCGGCCGCACCCTCTCCGACGACGACGGCTTCTACCGCTTCACCACCGTGCAGCCCGGCCCCTACCCGTGGCGCAACCACGTCAACGCCTGGCGCCCGGCGCACATCCACTTCTCCGTGTTCGGCTCGGCGTTCACCCAGCGCCTGGTCACGCAGATGTACTTCCCGAACGACCCGCTGTTCCCGTACGACCCGATCCTGCAGTCGGTGACGGACGACGCGGCGCGGCAGCGGCTGATCGCGACGTACGACCACAGCCTGTCGGTGCCGGAGTTCTCGCTCGGCTACCACTGGGACATCGTGCTGGACGGCCCGAACGCCACCTGGATCGAAGAAGGACGCTGACCCGCCATGACGAGGATCGACACCAGCAGCGCGGAGACCGTGCCGCCCACGCCTTCGCACACGGTCGGCCCGTTCTACGGGTACGCGCTGCCCTTCCGCGGCGGCGAGGACATCGCGCCCGCCGGACACCCGGACACGATCACCGTGCACGGGTACGTGTACGACGGCGAGGGCGAGCCGCTGCCCGACGCCCTGCTGGAGCTGTGGGGGCCGGACCCCGAGGGCCGGGTGCCGACCGCCGACGGCTCGATGCGGCGCGACCCCGCCTCCGGTGGCTTCCTGGGCCGCAACGGCGTGGAGTTCACCGGCTTCGGGCGCATCCAGACCGACGCGAACGGCCACTGGTACGCGCGGACGCTGCGGCCCGGGGCACGCGGGCAGAGCGCGCCGTACGTGAGCGTGTGCGTGTTCGCGCGCGGGCTGCTGGTGCACCTGTTCACCCGGATCTACCTGCCGGGCGAAGCGGCCGTGCTCGCCGCCGACCCGCTGCTGTCCCGGGTGCCGACCCAGCGCCGCGACACGCTGATCGCGGCGGACGAGGGCCACGGCACGTACCGTTTCGACATCCGCCTTCAGGGCGAGGGCGAGACGGTCTTCCTGGAGTTCCAGTGACATCACCTGCCGACCCCGCCGAGGTCGACGCCGCCGCCGACACGGGCCTGCTCGCCCCCGGGTGGGCGGGCTCGCCGGCCGCCTCCGCGACCGGTGACCGCGCGTATCTGCGGGCCCTGCTCGACGCGGAGACGGCGCTGACCCGTGCCCAGGCCGCGCTGGGGCTCGCCCCGGCCGAGGCGGCGGACGCGGTGGGCGCGGCCGCCGCCGACCCGGACGCCTTCGACGCGCGCTCGCTGGCCGAGCGGGCCCGGGGCGGCGGGAACCCGGTCATCCCCCTGGTGGCCGATCTGACGCGGGCGGTCGGCGAGCCGTACGGGCCGTATGTGCACCGGGGTGCGACCAGCCAGGACATCCTGGACACGGCGACGATGCTGGTCGCCGCCCGCACCCTGGACCTGCTGCTGCCCGACCTCGCCCGCACGGAACGGGCGCTGGCCCGGCTGGCCGCCGAGCACCGGGACACGCCGATGCCGGGCCGGACGCTCACCCAGCACGCCGTGCCGACGGCCTTCGGACTGAAGGCGGCCGGATGGCGCGCGCTGGTGCTGGACGCACGGGACCGGATCACGGCGGTGCGCGACGCACTGCCCGCCCAACTCGGCGGTGCGGCGGGAACCCTGGCCGCCTTCGCGGCGTACGGCGCGACGGACCCGCTCGCGCTTCCGGCGGCCTACGCGCGCGAACTGGGCCTGCGCGAGCCCCTGTTGCCCTGGCACACGCTGCGCACCCCCGTCGCCGACCTGGCCTGCGCCCTCGCCTTCACCGCGGGGGCGCTAGGGAAGGTCGCCGCGGACGTGCTGACGCTGTCCCGCACCGAGATCGGCGAGGTCGCCGAGGGCAGCGGGGGCGGCTCGTCGGCGATGCCGCACAAGGCCAATCCGGTGCGGTCCACGCTGATCGCGGCGGCCGCCCGGCGCGCACCGCAGCTCGCGGCCACGCTGTACGGCTCGCTGGCCGCCGAGGACGAGCGGCCGGCCGGGGCCTGGCACGCCGAGTGGGAGCCGCTGCGGGACCTGCTGCGCCTGACCGGCGGCGCGGCCCGGGACGCCGCGGAGCTGGCCGAGGGGCTGCGGGTGCGCCCGGACGTGATGCGGGCGCACCTCGGGCTCACCCACGGGCTGATCGTCTCGGAGCGGCTCTCGGCCGAACTGGCGCCGGTGCTGGGGCGGGCCCGCGCCAAGGAACTGCTCACCGAACTGGCGGCGCGCGCCTACGCCGAGGACCGCAGCCTGGGCGAACTGCTGGCCCAGGTACCGGAGTTGCGGGAACTCGACCTGGCCGCCGCGACCGACCCCGCCCGCTACACGGGGGCCGCCGCCGCCCTCACCGACCGTGCTCTGGAGCGACGTTGACCCTCACCCTCAACCACCTGTCCGAAGGCCCCGATTCCGCTCCCCCGCTGCTGCTCGGCCCGTCGCTGGGCACCTCGTACGCGCTGTGGGACCAGGTGGCGCCCGAACTGTCCATCGGGCACCGCGTGATCCGCTGGGACCTGCCGGGGCACGGAGGTTCACCGGCCGAGCTGATCGGGCCCGGCGCCACCGTCGCGGACCTGGCCGACCTGGTGCTCGCGCTCGCCGACTCGCTCGGGGTGGAGCGGTTCGCCTACGCCGGGGTGTCCCTGGGCGGCGCGGTGGGACTGCACCTGGCCGTGCACCGTCCGGAGCGGGTGTCGTCCCTGGCGGTGATCTGCTCGTCGGCGCACTTCAACGGCGCGCAGCCGTGGGAGGAGCGGGCGGCGCGGGTGCGCGAGGAGGGGCTGGGGCGGCTCGCGGAGAGCGCCGACGCGCGGTGGTTCACTCCGGGGTTCACCGTGCCGGGGCTGGTCCGGGACCACCGGGAGGCCGATCCGGGCGCGTACGCGGCGTGCTGCGACGCGCTGGCCGCGTTCGACCTGCGGGACCGACTCGGGGAGATCTCCGCGCCGACGCTGCTGATCGCGGGGCGCGAGGACCCGGCCACGCCGCCCGCGCACCTGCGGGAGATCGCCGACACGGTGCCGGGCGCGACGCTGACGGAGATCCCGGGCGCCTCGCACCTGGCGCCGGCCGAGCGGCCGGAGGCGGTGCTGACGGCGCTGCGGGCCCACTTCGACGGCGGGGCCCGGCGGGGCATGGCGGTGCGGCGCGAGGTGCTGGGCGACGCGCACGTGGACCGGGCGCAGGGGCGGCAGACGCCGTTCACCGCTCGCTTCCAGGACTTCATCTCGCGCTACGCCTGGGGCGAGATCTGGACCGACGAGACGCTCTCGCGCCGCGAGCGCAGCATGGTCACGCTGACGGCACTGGTCGCGCACGGCCACTACGAGGAGCTGGCCATGCATGTGCGGGCGGCACGGCGCAACGGACTGACGCCGGACGAGATCGGGGCGGTGCTGCTCCAGACGGCGGTGTACTGCGGGGTACCGGCGGCCAACTCGGCGTTCGCGACGGCCCAGCGGGTGCTGGCCGAGGAGACGGACGCCGCCGCCGAGTGAGCGCGCTCGGCGCGGTCTGGGCGGGCGTCAGCCTGCGTGTCCCGGCCGGTGCGCGTCGCTGACGCAGATCCGATCGGACTCCGCACCTGACACCGGCCGAGCGGCCGGAGGCGGCGCTGACGGCACTGCGGGACGCACTACGCCCGCCACGGCCCAGCGGGTGCCAGCCGAGGAGACGGACGACGCCGCCGAGTGAGCGCGCTCGGCGTGGTCTGGGTGGGGCGTCAGCTCGCGTGGTCCGCTGCCAGGGCCTGGCGGGCGCGGGCCGCGAGGCCGTCGGCGCCGCAGGAGTCGGCCAGGGCCAGGCCCCGGTTCAGCTCGGCCGCCGAGCGGGACGCGATGCCGTACTCCACGCGGGCGGCGGCGTGCTCGTACTGGCAGGGTGAGGCCTCCAGGTAGGCGACGGCCTGGGCGGCCAGCCGGACCGCGCGCTGGCCGGTCTCCAGTGCGGCGGCGCAGCGCAGGGCCTCTCCTATCGCCGTGTCCGTGCCGAAGCGCTCGGCCTGGCGGCGGGCGTCCGCGGCCAGTTGGGCGGCGCGGCCGGGGTCCTCGGTGGCCAGCGCCCGCGCCAGTTCGGTCGCCCAGGGGACGACCACCGGGTTGTGCCGGCCGCGCGCCGCGGCGGCCTTCTCGGCGGCCTCCAGTTCGTTGACGGCCTCCTTGGTCCGGCCGGTGGCGAGCAGCAGCCGAGCGCGCACCGGGCGGGGGTCGGGCAACACGATCGTCGACGGGTAGGGCGGTGCGAAGCCGTACTGGTCGGCGAGGGTCCGGGCCTCCTCGACGTGGCCGCGGGCGAGCAGGGTGTCGATCAGGTTGCAGATCGCCGACCAGTACAGCGGCAGGCCGCGGCCGACGCGCTCGGCGATGCGCAGTGACTCGCGCAGCGACTGCTCGGCCTCCTTGAGGCGGCCCCTCCTGCGGTGGCCGAGACCGACGTAGGCGTGCGCCAGGGAGAGGTGGCCGCCGCTCCAGCCCGCGCTCTCGTAGGCGCGCAGAGCCTCGGTGAACAGGGCCTCGGCGCGGTCGAGCCGGTCGGCGTAGGCGTAGGAACTGGCCAGCATCATCGGCAGTTCCAGGCCCCACTCGGTGTCGGTCCAGCCGAGTCCGGGAGCGAGGCGGCCGTTGACCAGGGCGCGGTCGCACAGTTCGACGACCTCTTCGGCGCTCTCGCCGTGGGTCATGGCGTCGAAGCCGCGCAGGATGAGCAGGGCGCGCTCGGCGTTGTCGCGGCCGGTGCAGGTGGCGGCGAGTTCGGCCAGGCGGGCGGAGCGGTGGGGCGATGAGGTCTCGCCCGCGTGGATGCCCTCCCACATGTACTGGGCGGCCTGGAGGCGCAGCCGCGCCGAGGGGTCCGGGTTGCGGGCGGCCTCCGCCTCGACGGTGCGGACGGCCTCCTCCAGCTGGTCGTTGTGGAGGAGGGCCTGGGAGAGCCGGAAGACGGCGTCCACGCGCTGCTCGCCTTCGAGGCCGGGCATGGCGAGCGCGGTGCGCAGGTGGCCGATGGTGGTGGCGGGCGCGGTCAGGAGCGTGGCGCAGCCCAGCTCGAACAGCACGCGGGCGTGGGATTCCGGCAACGGCGGTTCCTGCAGGGCCCGTTCAAGGCAGCGCCGGGCCGCGTCGGGGGCTCCGACGGCGAGGTGCTCGCGGGCGGCCTCGCGCAGTTGGGCCACGACCTCCTGGTCGTCGTCTGGGTGCACCTTGAGCAGGTGCCGGGAGGCGGCGGCCGCGCCGAGCCCGGAGTCGGCGACCAGTTGGGCCGCTATGCCGTGCATCGCCGTGCGCAGGGCGTCGGGGATGGAGTTGTAGACGGCGGTGGCGATCAGCGGGTGGACGAACTCCAGCTCCCCCGCGCCCGGCTGACCGGCGGTGGCGTCGGGTACGGACAGGATCCGGGCGCCCCTGAGCAGTTCGGCGCAGCGGGCGGCGTCGGCCCGGTCCAGGGTGGCGAGCCGGGCCACCATGTCGACGGTGATGCCGCCGCCGAGGATGGCCGCGGCCCAGGCGAACCGGGTGGAGTCGACGCCGAGTTGCTCCAGGCGGGCGACGAGGCCGCCGCCGCGGGCGGTGCGGTTCAGGGCGCGCAGTTCGGCGGCCTCCGCCTCGACGGGTTGCAGTTCGCTGTCCTGGACCTTGGCGAGGAGTTCGACGGTCTCGTAGGGGTTGCCGCCGGTGACGGCCCAGACCTCGCGGCAGAAGGCGGCGTCGGCGTGGTCGCCGAGCGTGGCGCGGGTGAGTCCGGCCGTCGCTTCCGGGGTGAGGGCGTTCAGCGGGGCGAGGGGCCTGCCCACGGCGGTGGCCGCCTCCAGGTGACGGGCGCTGTCGCCGCTGACGTCGCCGGGGCGGCGGGCGATGACGACCAGGACGGAGGTCTCGTCGAGCCGTTCGGCGAGCGCGGCGAGCCAGCGCAGGGTCTCCTGGTCGGCCCAGTGCGCGTCGTCGATCAGCAGCACCAGCGGCCATTCCCGGCGGGAGAGCCTGCGTACGGCGGCGACCAGGCCGTCGCACACGCCCTGCGGGTCGGCCTGCCGCTCGCCGGGGTCCGCTATGCCGAGGGCGGGACCGGCGATGTCGTACCAGTCGCCGAGGTACTCGCGGGCCTCCTCGGGGAGCATGGACACCAGGGCGGGCTGGAGCAGTTGGCGCACCACGTTGAAGGGAACGGACCTGAGGGTCTCGCCGCCGCGTGCCGACCAGACGGTGCAGCCCCGGGCCTCGGCGATGCGGCGGGTCTCGGCGAGCAGCGCCGTCTTGCCTACCCCGGCCTCGCCTCGGGCCTCCAGCAGGGCGCCGGGGGACGAGCGGTCCGCGCACAGGGTGTCCACCGCACGCGTGATGGTGGCGATTTCCTCGTCGCGCTCCCAGAGGGAGGCCGGGACGGCGCCCACCCGCCGTACCTCCGTCATCCCGCTACCTCCCCGAGTCGCCCGAATGACGTACAGAGCCTGAGCCTAGCCCTCCGATCGCGCAAGTGGTGGGTGCTCCGCCGACCGGTTGCCGTGACGGGTGACATGCGGTAAAGCGCGGACGACGCGCCGGGCCCGTCATCAGCGGCGGTGCGGTCAAACGCCCGTCAACCTCGCGGGGCGTGCGGGCGTCGGCCCGACCCGCGCGAGGATGCGACCGGGCCTCTCATCCGGCTTTCACCGACGCCTCATACGGTGGGCCCATGACGCAGGCGACTCCTCCCGGGTGGTACCCGGACCCCGGACAGAAGAATGACGGTCCCGCCACCGAGCGCTGGTGGGACGGCACGGCGTGGACCGACCAGGTGCGCCCCGCGGGAGCGGAGGCCGCGGGGGCCCCGCCCGCGCAGCCGCCGGCGCAACCGGCGTTCGCGCCCTCGGTGCAGGACACCGCGGCCGGGCCGTATCCCGTGCACCCGGGTTATCCGGGTGTCCCCGCCCAGCCGCCGTCCGCGCGTCGGCGCCGGCTGCGTACCGGGATAGCCGTCGCGGCGGCCGTGGCGGTGCTGGCCGGCATCGGCGGCGGCGTGTACGCGCTGACCGACGGCGGTTCGGGCGGCGACGACGCGGGCACCGCGCAGCAGGACCGGGGCGACCGGAAGGACCCCTTCGGCGACTCGGGCGGCGGGAACGGCGGCGGCGAGGACGGCCGGTCGCCCGCACCCGACTCCCCGGAGCAGTCGGAGCCGCCCACCATCGACAGCGGCTCGGTGACGGACGCGGTCAGCGGCATCAGCCTGCCCATCCCCGACGGCTGGTCGGGGCAGGAGTTGCAGGTCGGCGCGTCGGTGACGTCGGACGACAGTTACAAGTGCCCCGGCGACACCTCCAAGACCTGCACCAAGGGCGGCGTCTACTCGGCTCCGGCGATGGTGCTCGGCACCAAGGGCGGCACCGCCGAGGAGGTCGCGAAGGCCGACATCGAGGCGAACGCCGAGGAGTCCTACGGCGGCAAGTCCTACGGCGAGATCACCTCGCACGACGAACTGCTCTCCAAGGCGGTCACGGTCGCCGGGCAGAAGGGCTACCTGGTCCGCTGGAAGGCGGTCACCGCCAAGGGCTCGGACGGCTATGTCGAGTCGCTGGCCTTCCCCTCGCCCGCCGATCCCGAGCGCATCGTCGTCGTCCGCTTCGGTGTCGACACCGACCAGGAGCAGACGGTGCTCGACGAGATCGCCAAGGGCATCGAGGTGGACACCTCCGGCGGTGGCGGGGGCGACGGCCAGGACGTCTGACCGGCCCGGCGGTGCCTCCCGGGGCGCCGCCGGAAAGCTGTCGGCCGGGTGGGGCGCCCTTCCGCTCAAAGGGAGCCCCACCCGGCCGGGGGTGCGCGCCGCCCCCGTCCCCACGGTGCGGCGCGGGCAGGCCACCGTCCAGTCATCCCGTGGACGGCGGCCTGAGTCTCAGGGCAGGCCGAGGGCCGGCAGCACGACGGCCTCCACGAACCGCACGAGGTACGCGGCGTCCGCCTGCTCGCCCTCCAGGACGGGCCGCATCCGCAGCATGCCGAAGAGCTGTGCGGGCACGTACTCCAGCGCCGGGTGCCCGGCCGGCACCTCTCCCCGTGCCACGCCGCGCGCGAGGATCGCCCGCAGCGCGGCGATCTCCGGCTCGACGAGCGCCTCGCGCAGCGCGCACTTGAGTTCCGGGTCCTCCATGACGGCGTGGCCGAGCGCCTGGAGCAGTCCGGTGTCCTTGCCCGCCCCCTCGCCCGCGGCCGCGGCCGCCTGGCGCAGGTCCTCGGCGAGCGACCCGGTGTCGATGTCGGTGAAGCGCATCCGGCGGCTGGAGCGCAGTGCGGCGGCCACGAACTGGGGCTTGGTCTTCCACTGCCGGTAGAGCGTGGACTTGCTGCACCGGGTGCTGGCGGCGATGCCCTCCATGGTGACGGCGTCGTAGCCGCAGGAGCGGAGCTGGTCGAGCACGGCGTCGAAGAACTCCTGCTCACGCTCCGGCGTGAGCTTGGAGCGGCGCGAGGTGGCGACCGTTTCCGGTCGCTCCGCGTCCTGCGGCGTCATCGGCTCCGCTCCCTCTCGCTCGCGCACGGAACTCTCGTCCGGTCCCGCGCCCAGTGTGTCGTATGTCTACCGATACGCCAGTGTACCGGTACGCCACCGTATCGGTACACTGGCGTATCGGAACGAGGTCGTATCGATGAGAACCGTCACACGCCCCCGTACCCGACGAGCCACACGCACCACCGTCAGCGAAGGGGCCGGGGGATGAACGCCCGCAGCGAGCCTGCACAACCGGGGCCGGACGCGTCCGCGCGCCCACCGCTCGTCCGTGAGCTGCTGCTCGTGGCCGGGCTCTTCCTCGTCTACAAGTTCGGCCGACAGCTGGCCACGGGACACACCGCCGAGGCGTTCCGCAACGCCCACCACGTGTGGGACTGGGAGCGCGCGCTCCGGCTGCCCGACGAGGGCGCGGTCCAGTCCCTGCTCCTGCACGGCGACACGCTGGTGCACGTCGCGAACACGTACTACGCCGCCGTCCACTTCCCGGCCACCCTCGCCTTCCTGGTCTGGCTCTACCTGCGCCGGCCCGCGCACTACGTCTGGGCCCGCCGGACACTGGCCGCCGTGACCGGTGCCGCGCTGGTGCTGCACCTCCTCTTTCCGCTCGCCCCGCCGCGCATGCTGGGGGCCACCGGCCTGATCGACACGGCCCGGCTCTTCGGTCCCTCGGTGTACGGGCCGCCGCGCACCGACGCGTTGTCGAACCAGTTCGCGGCGATGCCCTCGCTGCACTTCGGCTGGGCCCTGATGCTGGCGATCGGTCTGATCGTCGCGACGCGGACCCGGTGGCGCTGGCTGTGGCTGCTGCACCCGCTGGTGACGCTGCTGGTCATCGTGGGCACCGCGAACCACTACTGGCTCGACGTGATCGCCGCCACGGCGCTGCTCGGCCTCGCGCTGGCGGTGCTGCGGCTGCCCGGGCCGCGGCAGCGGACCCGGTGCGCCCTGCCCCACCGGCGGATCGAGGTCCGGCGCCGGACGTCGGCCGAGCGGCCCGAGCTGGTCGGGGCGGGCCGGTGAACGCCGCCCTCGTCGCCGTACTGCTGTCGCTCGTCTCGGCCTGCGCCTACGCGGCCGCGGCCGTCGCCCAGGAGCGGCTGGCCTCGCGCGCCTCCGGCGCCGGTGCGCTGCGGATGCTGGCGTCCGGCGCCTGGTGGTGGGCGGTCGCGCTGAACGCCTCGGCGGCACTGCTGCACGTGGTGGCGCTCAAGTACGGCCCCCTCACCGTGGTCCAGCCGCTCGGCGCGCTCACCCTGGTCGCGGCGGTACCCCTGGGGGCGCGGCTGGCGGGGCGCAGGGTGAGCGCGGTCGAGTGGCGGGGCACCGGGCTGACGCTGCTCGGGCTCGGCGCGCTGCTGCTCACCGCGTCGGGGCCCGCTCCGGACGACGTGCTGAGCGTGCCGGAGGCGCTGGCCGTGTCCGGCGCGACGGCGGCGCTGATCGGCGCGCTGTCGTGGCCCGGCGCCCGGCCGGGGCTGCGGCACGCGACGGCGTCCGGCATCGCGTCCGGCGTCGCCTCGGCGCTCACCCAGACCGTCACGGTCGCCGTCACCGACCGGTCGGGTCCGCTGCTGAGTGTCCAGGTGATCGGCGTGGCCGTGCTGGTGGCCGCCTTCGCGACGGGCGGACTGCTGCTGTCCCAGACGGCGTACCGGGGCGGTCTCGGCGCCCCGCTGGCGGTGGTGACCCTGGCCAATCCGGTGGCCGCCGCGGTGATCGGGCTCTCCCTGCTCGGCGAGCGGCTCAGGGGCGGCGCGGGCGGCGTGCTCCTCGCGCTGACCGGTGCGGCACTGGCCGCCTGGGGGGTGCTCCACCTGAGCCGGGCGGCCCCGGGGCGGCCGGAGCCCGCGAATCCGGTGGCCGCGGGTGCGATGGCCGCGGGTGCGGTGGCCGCCGGTCCGCCCGGGCCGCCACCGCCCGGACCGGTGCCCCAGCAGCCGGGGCCGGGGCACCTCACGCGGCTCTAGTCCGGGGCGCGGACCGGGCCTCAGTCCGTGATGATCGCCGGGTCGCTGGTCCCCGGCCGGCCGTTCTCCACGTGTCCGGCGAAGCGCCGCAGGAAGGCCGGGTCGGCCTCGGAGGTGACCGTCACGTCGTACCAGCGGCGGCTGCGCGCGAGGTCGACGGTGTGGCGCACGGTGGTGCCGGGGCGCACGGTGAGGGTCCGGGTACGGCCGTCGTAGGCGTTGGCGATCCGGAGGCGGGTCGTGCCGGTCCCGGTGTGGGTGACGGTCAGCCGGAGGTCGTCGCCGTCGTGCCGCGCGGTGACCTCGGGCCCGGCGGGCCCGGCGACCTCGTTGGCGCCCCGGAAGACCCGCAGGAACCCGGCCGGGCCGTGCACGGTCAGGTCGTAGGAACCGGCGGAGTACGCCGAGTTCCAGTTGTCCGCGAGGGTCTTGCCTGCCTCGGTGGTGTACGTCCAGGGGCCGTCGGTGCGGTTGCCGGAGGTGACGAGGAAGGCGGCGCCGGCCCGGGCGCCGGAGGCGAAGGCCAGGGTGAACTTCCCGGCCGCCGGGTCCACGGCACCGTCCACGTACGGCGCGTAGCGCAGCGGGCGGGAGGGGCGCGTCCCGCGTTCCTGCCGGGGCATGCCGGGGTCCGCGGGCGGCGTCGGACGGTAGTCGGGGTGGCGTTCGCGGTCCGGCGGCTCGTAGGCGTCGGTGTCCGGCAGGCGGGCCGGGCGGCTGTCCGTGCGGGAGAAGTCGAAGGCGGAGGTCAGGTCGCCGCAGACGGCACGCCGCCAGGGTGAGATGTTCGGCTCGCGGACGCCGAAGCGGCGCTCCATGAAGCGGATCACCGAGGTGTGGTCGAAGGTTTCGGAGCAGACGAAGCCGCCCTTGCTCCACGGCGAGACGACCAGCATGGGCACGCGCGGTCCCAGCCCGTAGAAGCCCTCGCGGTGGGTGGCGCTGCCCTTGAAGACGTCCAGGGAGGTGTCGACGGTGGACCGGCCCTGCGCGGCGGACTTCGGCGGCAGCGGCGGCACCACGTGGTCGAAGAAGCCGTCGTTCTCGTCGTACGTGATGAACAGGGCGGTCTTCGCCCACACCTTCGGGTTGGAGGTGAGCGCGTCCAGGACCTGGGAGATGTACCAGGCGCCGTAGTTCGAGGGCCAGTTGGAGTGCTCGGAGAACGCCTCCGGGGCGGCTATCCAGGAGACCTTCGGCAGCTTGCCCGCCTTGACGTCGGCGCGCAGCCGGTCGAAGTAGCCCTCGCCGCTCTTGGCGTCGGTGCCGGTGCGCGCCTTGTCGTACAGCGGGTCGCCGGGCTTGGCGCCCCGGTACTTGTTGAAGTAGAGCAGGGAGTTGTCGCCGTAGTTGCCGCGGTAGGGGTCGTCGATCCAGCCCCAGTGCCCGGCCGCGTCGAGGCCGTCGCCGATGTCCTGGTAGATCTTCCAGGAGACCCCGGCCGCCTCCAGCCGCTCGGGGTACGTCGTCCAGTCGTAGCCCAGTTCGTCGTTGCCGAGGACCGGGCCGCCGCCCTTCCCGTCGTTGCCGGTGTGCCCGGACCACAGGTAGTAGCGGTTGGGGTCGGTGGAGCCGATGAAGGAGCAGTGGTAGGCGTCGCAGACGGTGAAGGTGTCGGCGAGCGCGTAGTGGAAGGGGATGTCCTCGCGGGTCAGGTACGCCATGGTGGTGGTGCCCTTGGCGGGCAGCCAGCGGTCGTACTTGGCGTTGTGGTAGGCGTCCTGTCCGTCGGACCAGCCGTGCGGGAGCCCTTCTAGGAACTGCATGCCGAGGTCGTCGGCCTCCGGGTGGAACGGCAGCACCTCCGTGCCGTCGCCCTTGCGCTGGTGCCACACCGACCTGCCGTCGTCCAGCCTCACCGGGTGCGGGTCACCGAAGCCGCGGACACCGCGCAGCCTGCCGAAGTAGTGGTCGAAAGAACGGTTCTCCTGCATCAGGACGACGATGTGCTCGACGTCGTCGATCGACCCCGAACGGTGGTTCGCCGGGAGCGCGGCGGCGCGGTCGATGCTCGCGGACAGGGCGCTGAACGCCGTGGTGGCGCCCGCGAGTTGGAGGAATCTGCGCCGGTTCACTTCGGCCATGGGGTGAGGGACCTCTCGCCTTGGGGGGTGGTTCAACCGGCCGGACGGTGCCGGGTGATGACGGAATGCGCGCGAAAGGAGTGTTCCAGGAGCAGCAAACGTCAGGGAAGGGTCCGGTGGCGCTGGTGTGAAAGTCACCGGTACGCGAGGTGTGCCGGGCCCGCCGTCCGGGGATGGTCGCGATCATGACAGCCATGGACAGGGAGGCACCGGCACTCCCGACCCGACGACCCGTACGCCAGCTCCTCGCCGCCTCGGTGGGCAACGCCGTGGAGTGGTACGACTGGTACGCGTACACCTTCCTGGCCACCTACATCGCGGACCAGGTCTTTCCCGAGAGCGCGGACAACTCGCTGGTGCCGCTGCTGTCGACGTTCGCCGTGTTCGCGGTGGGCTTCTTCATGCGGCCCGTCGGCGGGCTGCTGATGGGCGCGATCGCGGACCGGCGCGGGCGGCGCGCCGCGCTGACCGTCACCATTTTGCTGATGGGCGGCAGCAGTCTGCTGGTCGGGCTGACCCCGACGTACACGGCGGCCGGTGTGCTGGCCCCGGTGGTCCTCGTGGTCGCGCGGCTGCTCCAGGGACTGTCGGTGGGTGGTGAGTTCGCGGCCTCGACGACCTTCCTGGTGGAGTCCGCGGGGCCGGGTCGGCGCGGCCTGTTCTCCAGCTTCCAGTACGTGTCGACCACGGCGGGTCAGCTGCTGGCGTCCGGGATCGCGACGCTGCTGGTGGACACGTTGAGCGAGGACCGGATGAACGGCTGGGGGTGGCGGCTCCCCTTCGTGTTCGGTGCCGTCCTCAGCCTGGTCGGCTTCTGGATCCGGCAGGGCGCGCAGGAGACCCGCAGCACCGAGCAGCAACGGGCGCCGCGTCCCGCGCTCTTCGAGGCCCTGCGCCGCCATCCGCGCGAGTCCCTGCTGATCTGCGGCATCACGGCGGGCGGCACCATCGCCTACTACACCTGGACGTCGTACCTGCCGACGTACGCCGAACTGAACGCGGGCGTCGCCAAGTCGGACGCGCTGCTCGCGGGGACGATCTCGCTGGCCTTCTTCGGGCTGCTCCAGCCGCTCGGCGGCATGCTCTCCGACCGGTTCGGGCGGCGTCCCCTGCTGCTCTTCTTCGGTGTGGGGTTCGCGCTGCTGAGCGTGCCGCTGCTGCACTCCCTGCGCGACTCCTTCGCCGTGCTGCTGCTCGTGCAGTGCGCCGGGATGGTCCTGCTGACCGGCTTCACCTCCATCAGCGCCGCCGTCAACGCCGAGATCTTCCCGCCCCGGGTGCGGGCGGCCGGGATCGGCTTCCCGTACTCGCTCACGGTGGCGCTGTTCGGCGGCACGGCACCGTACGTGGGCACGCTCTTCAAGGATCTGGGCCATTCCGGGCTCTTTCCCTGGTACGTCGCCGTGCTGTGTCTGGTGTCCTCGCTGGTGTACCTGCGGCTGCCGGAGACGGCGCACAAGGCGCTGGAGCGCTGAGGCACGGGCGCTGAGGCACTGGAGCGCTCGACGCCGGGCCCTCCCCTCCCGTCTCCGGCTCAGCCGTGCCAGAGGCCGCGTCCCAGGGCCGCTTCCGTGCCGGCGAGGTAGACGGCGGTGGCCAGCCACTGGGCCGCGTAGTGGTCGCGGTCGTCCCCGGCCGGGCGTCCGAAGGCGTCGCGGGGACGCCGGGCGGCCACCTCGCCGAGCGCGGCGAACAGGTCCGCGCCGGTGGCGAACCCGGCGCGGCGCAGGGCGGCGGCGTGGCCGTCGCGGTCGCTGTCGCGCGCGGGTTCCGCGGCGGCCCGGCGCCCTCCCGTGGCCGCCAGTTCGACCAGGTCGCGCACCCGCCGCAGCGGCGAGTCGACCGGGCGGTCCTCGGCAGCGGTGAGCGGCGGCGGGCAGGGAGCTTCCAGGGGGAAGTGCTCGTCGCCCAGCAGGTCGTAGCCGAGGTCGACGCGATCCCGCCACTCCCCGGGCAGGCGCAGGGTCGCCGAACCCGCGCCGGGCACCGGCCCGACGGCCAGCGGGCGCAGGGTCGTGGCCCGGTCGGGGTCGACGCGGCCGAGCACCCGTATCCGCAGCCCTGGACATGCCCCCAGTCGCCGGAGGTTGGCGGTGTGCGCGAGGGCGGGGTGCCGGTGCGCCGGTGCCAGCCGTACGGTCGGCCCGGTACCGGGAACGCCCGCCGTGACCACCCGGACCAGCACCTCCTCGCCGTCGGCGGCGACGATCTCCACGTCGCACCGGGTCAGCGGCGGGGCGTGCCCCGTGCCGTCGGGGACGGCGGCCGCGGGTACGACGTCGGCCCAGGGTCGTCCGGCGGCGAAGGTGGCCCGGACACCGGGCTCCGCGAGCAGGCGGCCGTCCGGCGCGACCACCGCCCCGGTGACGACCAGACCGCCGCGGGACAGCCGTTCGTGGTCGCTCAGGAAGGACCGGACGGCGACGTGGGCGGTCCCGGCGCGGCGGGCCCGCGCGGGGCCTCCCGGTCCGGCGTCGCGGAGTGTGTACCAGCGTCCGGTGCCGTCGACGAGATGGGTGACGACGCCGCCCGTGCCGCCGGGCCCGACGACCGGTTCACGGCAGACGCCGTAGAGGCGCAGGGGTCCGTCGGGGCGGTGGTTGTGGGGGACGCCGCCGATCAGGCGGGGGTCGGGGTCGGCCGCCCTCAGGCGGTGGGTGACGAGGAGGAGTTCACACAGGGCGGCGACCAACTCGTCCGGTCGGTGGGCCCGGTGGGCCCCCTGCGGGCCGCGCGCGTCCCGTACCCGGCGTACGACGCCGAGGGCCGCGCTCTCGGCGCGGTGCAGTCCGGCCAGACGGGCCGTGTGCGCGGCCCGGAGCAGCTCGGCCTGCGGGACCGCCCCCGCGGCGGCGGCTCCGGCGGCCAGGACTGCCGCGGCCGCCGTCCAGAGCACGCCGGCGGCACGGACCTGTTCGGCGGAGGGACGTCCCGGTGCGGTCGGCGCGGCAGGCTCGGTCGACTGCCCCTCCGCGAGGGACGGGGTCGCGTCCGCGACCGGGCCGGCGCCCAGGACCGCGGCGCGGTGGAGGCAGCGCGGGGACAGCAGGCAGGTGCAGTGGGCCTGGTCGGGGGAGGTGATCGTGCCGGACGGACCGGGTTTCAGGGTCACCCACGCGTCCTCGCCGCAGCGGATGCCGTACGTGCCGTCCTCGGCGATGTCGACGGGCAGGGCGGCCACCGACTCGACGGCCGGGTCGAGTCGGCGGCGCAGCCGGGTGGTCAGGCTCTCCACCGCGGCGGCCGACACCTCCGGAGCAACCGGCGGCAGCGAGACACCTGCGTCCGGGACGGAACGTGTCACCGGGAGCCCCCTAGGATCTGCTCGCCGACCCAGCGGGCCAGCGAGAGTGGCCTGAGGGCGGCCACCGCATCGACGGCCGCAGCCGCCCTGTGGCGCCACCGGACGGTCGGACTCCCGACCCCGGCGGCCCACACCTCCGCAACGACCGGCGACAGCAAGACACCAGAGCCCGGACCGGAACAGGTCATCAGGAGGCCCCCCGAACCTGCTCGCCGACCCAGCGGGCCAGCGAGAGTGGCCTGAGGGCGGCCACCGCATCGACGGCCGCAGCCGCCCTGTGGCGCCACCGGACGGTCGGACTCCCGACCCCGGCGGCCCACACCTCCGCAACGACCGGCGACAGCAAGACACCAGAGCCCGGACCGGAACAGGTCATCAGGAGGCCCCCCGAACCTGCTCGCCGACCCAGCGGGCCAGCGAGAGTGGCCTGAGGGCGGCCACCGCATCGACGGCCGCAGCCGCCCTGTGGCGCCACCGGACGGTCGGACTCCCGACCCCGGCGGCCCACACCTCCGCAACGACCGGCGACAGCAAGACACCAGAGCCCGGACCGGAACAGGTCATCAGGAGGCCCCCCGAACCTGCTCGCCGACCCAGCGGGCCAGCGAGAGTGGGCTGAGGGCGGCCACCGCATCGACGGCCGCAGCCGCCCTGTGGCGCCACCGGACGGTCGGACTCCCGACCCCGGCGGCCCACGCCTCCGCAACGACCGGCGACAGCAAGACACCAGAGCCCGGACCGGAACAGGTCATCAGGAGGCCCCCCAAACCTGCTCGCCGACCCAGCGGGCGAGCGAGAGTGGGCTGAGGGCGGCCACCGGCATTCCGGTGGTGGCGAGTCGGCGGGCGACGGGCACCGAGTAGCGGGGCGTTCCCTCGCCGTCGAGGGCGGCGCAGCCCAGTAGCCGGACGCCGGAGGACACGAGGGAACCGGCCTCGGCCAGCAGCCCCTCGACCGCGGCGCCCTCCTCGAAGTCGCTGACGACCACCACCAGGGTCCGGTCGGGCACCGTCACCAGGGAGCGGGCGTGGGCGAGACCGGCCGCGATGTGGGTGCCGCCGCCGACCTTCACCTCCAGCAGCAGTGAGAGCGGATCGGTGACCAGGCCGGTGAGGTCGGCGACCTGGGTGCTGAAGGTGAGGAAGTGGGTGGAGAGCGTGGGCGCCCCGCCCAGCACGGCCGCGGTGAGCGCCGACCACACCAGCGAGTTCTCCATGGAGGCGGAGACGTCGACGACGAGGATCAGCCGCCAGTCGTTCCGCCGCGCGGTACGGCTCTTGAACACCGGCCGTTCGGGGATGACCTCGACCCGTCCGTCCTCCCGCCTGCGGGTGTGGGCGAGGTTGGCCCGCAGCGTGCGGGGCAGGTCGAGCGGGCCGCCGGGGCGTCGGGTGGGGAGCGGGGTGGTCAGGCCGGTCAGCGTGGGGCGCAGTCGGACGGCGAGTTCCCGGGCGAGTTCCTCGACCAGCCGCTTCACGAGCGGCCGCAGCCGGGCCAGCCGCTGCTCGGGCATCCCCCGCGCCAGCGACAGCACGGTGGAGAGCAGTTCCACGGAGGGGCGTGCGGTGGCGGCGTCGAGGAGTTCGACGGCGTCCGTGCGTCCGTCGGCGACGGCACGGGCGAGGACCTCCTCCCGGATGTCCGCGCCGAAGAGCGCCCGGAGGTCCTCGGCCCAGTGCCGGACGCTGGGGTAGCCCCGCGACCGGCCGCCGGTCCCGTCGTCGGCGCCGACGCCGTCCCGGCCTTCCCCGCCCGGCCCTGTCTCCCCGCTCTCCCCGCCCGCTTCCTCCCCGTCCCGCTCGAACAGTTCGTCGAGGGCGTGCGCGTACCGCCGCAGGGTGGCGGGGAGTTGCGCGGTGTCGCGGGCCAGCAGCAGCCGCCAGCGGTCGGCGGGACCGATCCGTCGGGCTCCGGCTCCGTGCCCGGCCCCGGCGGCGGGACGCCGAGTCGGCGGCGCGGAGGCCGGAGCCGCCTCGGCGGGTGCCGGTGCCGAGGTGGGCACCAGGTCCGCCAGGCCCAGGTCCCGCAGCAGGGCGTATCCCTCGCCGTCGGCCGCGGTCCACCGCCCGACCAGCTCGGCCGGTGCGGGAAGGCGGAGGTCGGGCCGGTCGCCCAGCCGGTCGGAGACGGCGGCGAGCACACGGGTCCGCCCCTCCGGCGTGAGCGCCCGGAAGCCGCCGCGCAGGGCGTACAGCCGGTCGAGGAAACCGCGGTCGCTCATGGTCTCCACGCGCTCGAACAGCGGGCCGAGTGCGGTGGACGCGGTCTCGATCAGCGGTCCGGCCGCGAGGAGCACCCCGGTGAGCCGGCGTTCCAGCCGGTGCCGGCCCTCCGGTCCCGTCGCGGTGTCCACCCATCCGGCGAGCCTGGCGCCCAGCAGGTCAGAGCCGTCGAGGTCCAGCAGGACCCGGGCGGCCTGGGCGGCGCCCTGGAGGAGCGGTGAACCGGTGCGGGAGAGCGCGTACAGCTCGCCGTCGAGCCGCAGACCGAGCCGGTCCTCGGCGCTGCGGACGGCGAGGGCGACGACCGCGACGGCGTCTTGGGGCTCGTCGCTGCCCGCCAGTCCCGGCAGAACGCGGACGGCGGCTTCGAGCAGGAGGCCCGCGAGCCGGGCCGCCCTGGTCCGGACGGGTTCGGTGGTGCCGGGCAGGTGCCTCCGGCGCAGGGACTCCAACAGGTCCAGGGCGTCGAGCAGTTCGGGAAGGCGGGCAGCGCCCGGCAGAAGGCGCTCGGCCTCCGCGAGGACGTCCTGGAGCAGGCCCGCGAGCGCGCACCGGGCGGCGGCACCCAGCAGCGCGACGACCCGGGCCGGGGTGACCCGCCCGGCCTCGGCGGCCCTGCGGTGGTTCTCCCGGAGAGTGCCGTCGGCCGCCTGGGCAGCGGTGACCCCCCGGACGCCGACGAGGTCGAGGCGGGCGGCGACCGAGGGGGTCCATGCGGCCCGCCAGCGGATGGTGAGCGCGCTGCCCTCCCCGGCCGCGCTCACCTCGACGGGCTCCGCGTAGCCGACCCCGCATTCCCGCAGGCGCTGGAGGAGGATCTCGCGCCGGGCGTCGAGGGCGGAGCGGAGCGGCGTGAGCCGCACGTCCCGGCCGTCCGGGTGGGCCGGTCCCGGCAGTCGCAGGGCGGCCAGTTCGGCCTCCACCCAGGGCCCGAGGCCGGACCGGGGGGTGCCGGGCGCGAGCCGGCCGCGGCCCGTGCCGACGAGGACGACGCCCAGTTCCCGGTCGGGGGACGTGCCCCGGCCGAGTACGGACGTCACCGCCTCCAGCAGTTCCCCCCGGCCGGGGGCGGGCAGGCCGCGCAGGGTGCCGAGGTCGCAGGCCAGCCGCAGGGCCTCGACGGCCTCGCCGGTGCCCGCCGTGTCGCCGGACGCGCGGATCTCCCGGCACAGTTCGGTGAGGAACCGGGCGGCGGCGTCCCGGATGCGGCCGGGGTCGCCGCCCGCGTCGAGCACCGCCTGCCGCCAGCGCGGATCGCGGATGCCGGCCGGGTAGCCGGAGCGGGGGTCCAACAGAGCGAAGGCGTACGGCACGAGGGACGTGACGACCGGGGAGCCCGGCCCCGGCGCGGCGTCGGACCCGGCCTCCTCCGCCTGCCCGGGGGCGTCCGCTCCGGCCAGCCCGGGCACGTGGAAGGCACCGACCACCGCCGCGACCCGGCGCTGCCCCGCCTCGGCGAGGACCCGGCGCATGTGTGCCTCGCGGGCGAGGTCACCGGGCGCGAGGCCGCCGCGGGCCGCGGCCTCCCTGCGCAGCGCACGCCCGAAGCCGAGGGCGGCGCGCCGCACGGCCTCGGGGGCGCTGCCGGGCGCCAGGGCCTCCACGGTGCGGTCCCACAGCTCGTCGACGTCGACACCGGCCGTCCCCGCGGCGCCGCCCGGCAGCAGAGACGACCACTGCGGCGCGGCCAGCGGCAGGTCGCAGCAGATCACCTCCGCGCCCCGGTCCCGCGCCCAGCGGATCGCCGCCAGTTCCGGCGAGAAGTCGGCGAGGGGATGGAAGTGCAGCCGCCCGTCGTCGTACGCGCCGCTCAGGGCCACCGGTGCCACGGTGCGCGGATCGGCGAGGTGGGGCAACCACGGCTGGAAGTCGGCCGGCAGTTCCACACAGACGACCTCGGGGTCCGCGGCGTCCAGCAGCCCGGGGACGGCGACGGCCAGTGCGGGACTGTGATGGCGTACGCCGATCAGGTAGGCCTGCGCGCGGGCGGCCGGTACCACCGCCTCGGCGACGGTCTCTTTTCGTGCGGTCATGGGTCCAGGTGCAGGGGCGGTCGGGAGAGGGCGGAGGGAGGGGACGGCCGCCCGGCGGTCGTCCCCTGCCCCGGCAGTCGTCAGCGGCGACGCTTGCGCGGTCGCGGCACCTCCAGTTCCTCCAGGCGCGGCCCGTCCCCGTCCTGGACGCGCTGCCAGGCCTCCCGGTACACCGCGGCGACGGGCCGGGTGGGGACGACGACTCCCAGGACGGGCGTCTCCCCCTCCAGCAGGTCGTACAGCGGCAGCTTCCACCGCTCCAGCGGCAGGTGCGGATTGCCGGGCTGGGTCCAGCCGCCGGGCAGGAACAGGGAGCGTCCGGCCTTGGGACGGCTGCCCTCGACCACGAGGTCGGTGGCGGCGAGTTCGGCCCTGGCGGCACGCAACCGGGCGGTGCCGCCGCGCTGCCCTGCCCAGCCGGTCCAGCGTGCGGTGTTGCGGTCGGTGGGGTCCGGCATGGCGAGCAGCATCAGGTACAGGACGGCCGCGTCCTCGCCGACGCCGTACCGCTTGGCCGCCTCGCCGACCAGGTCGGGCACGGAGCGGGAGGGGTCCTGGGGCCACCACAGCCCGTCGGCGTCGCGCTCGCCGGCCAGGGGGTTGCCGGGGTCGGCCAGCAGTTCGGCGAACGGCCGGTCGTGGACCAGGCGCAGCGCGGTCTCCTGGGCGTTCGGCCGCTCACCGGTGTACAGCGCCGCCAGGTGGGGGTCGTGTCCGGCCGCGTCCAGCAGCGCCGGCCGGATGGCGGGGAGCGGTTCCGTCCGCCCGGTGCCCAGGACGACCGCGCCGTGGCGTTCGAAGTCGTCGCCGGTCTCGGCCGGGTCTCCGGCGGCCCGCCGGAACGCCTCCCAGTCAATCCCGCGCCGGTCCACGGCGAGCAGCAGGCCGGGGTGGGCCAGTCGCTCGCGCAGTGCGGTCAGCACGCCGGGCAGGGTGGCCCGGATCGGGTCGCCGGACGGGAGCCGGTGGGCGAGCCAGGCGGCCAGGGCCACCGATCCCTTGAGGACCGAACTGTCGAAGCGGGGTGTCTTCTCGGCGGTCTCCAGGTAGTAGCGGCCGAAGCTCCAGGTCAGGTCCTTCGTCAACCGGGGCTCGGTGGCCAGGTCCACGAAGCCCCGCAGGGCGTCGGCGGGTGCCCAGCCGACGGGTTCGACGGTGCGGACGGCGTCGTGCAGCACGTCTTCGGGCAGCGGGGTGCGTCTGCCCAGCCGCTCGTTCCAGACCTCGGCCGCGTGCGCCGTGTCGGGGCCGTGCGTCCAGAGCCGGGCCGGGTCGGTGGGCAGCAGTGCCGCCACGACGGCGCGCAGGGCGCCGCTGTCGAGGGACCTCAGCTCGTCCTTGGCGACGCGGGCGTCGGCCGACTTCACTCCGATGACCTTCAGGGTCGCGGCGGGCAGGCTCGCGCGCTTGTCGTCGGTCTGCGGCACGCCGGCGAGCACCAGTCGGGCCGTGGTCGGGGTGACGCCGGTGAGCCGGGCGAACTCCTCCGCGGCCTCGGGGCGCCAGGGCGCGGGACCGCGTGCGGCCAGTTCGGCGCGGAAGGCGGCGACCCAGCCGGGTGCCCGCGTCGGCTCCGGCACGAACGGCTCCTGGGACACGGGCGTGTAGGGGGCCGGTGTCTCGAAGCGGCCGGACGGGTCGTGGTAGGCCGCGCCGTAGTGCCTGCCCTTGACCTCGTGGGGTCCGTACTCGCGGACGAACTGGTACCAGTCGTCGGGGAAGACGAGGAACGCGCCGCCCTCCAGGTTGAGCACGGTCCCCCTCCGGTACCCGTACGTCTCGCCCGGCCCGTCGAAGGTGTCGGGGTCGAAGGCCAGGTGCACCCGGCGCCAGTGGCCGGGGTCCAGCTCCGTCAGCCCGTGCGCGTCCAGTTCGCCGAGGAAGGTGTCCAGGGCCTGCCGGTGCTCCTGCACGGTGGCTTGCGAGGCCGCCCGGAGCGCCAGTACGGCGGGCAGTTCCGGCAGGGCCAGCCCGTTGAGGTTTTCCAACGGCTCCTGCTTGGCGAGCGACAGGTGGAAGATGCCCGCGGGTGCCGGTTCGGCCAGGCCCTTCATCGACCGGGCGAGGAGTCGCGGCAACTCGAAGAGGCTGTGCTGGAAGTCGTAGTATCCGCGCGCGTCGCGTTCGGTCAGGCCGGCGCCGTTCAGCGCCGAGGCGAGCAGGCGGTCGCCGAGCGCGGGCCGCGGTTCCTCCGGGGTCTGGCCCTGGACCGCCGAGTCCAGCCGGGCGAGCAGCCCGTCCAGGACGCGCTGCTGCTCGGCGGCGTAGCGCGCCACGCCGGTGATGCCCCGGAGCAGCGCTTCGTGGCCGACCTCCGGGAACAGGGTGCGGACGGGTGCGAGTACCGCGTCCCGGTCCGCCGCCTCGTCCCCGGCGGCCTCGGCCACGGCCGCCGCCAGCAGCGCCGCCGCGACGTCGTCGCCGACCCGGCGGAGCGCCGCGGAGCCCTGCGGGTCGCGGGGCCGGAGCAGGTGCCAGTAGCGCAGGGGCGGCAGCAGGGGGGTACCCGCGGAGAAGGGGCCGGCTGTCTGATCACCCTCGAACTGGGCGAGCACCGCGTTGGCGGAGTCTCGCAGTTGGAGCCGGCTCGACCATCGCATCACGGTGACGGCCCGGTCGGTGCCGGGGAAGACCAGCGCGTTCTCCGGGTTCCCGCCCACGCGCCACGGCACGACGACCGAGTGGCCGGCCAGGTCCTCTCCTTGCTTCGAGCCGTCGGGCCGGACGATCACCCGCCAGCCGATCACCCCGTCCACCGGGGCGCACATCGGGCCCGGCTCGGCGGACGGGGCGGGCAGCAGCCAGGCGGTGCCGAGGGTGCTGCCCTCGGGCGCGGCACGCAGCCCTTCGGCGAACCAGTCGGGCCCTCCGCGCTCCCCCACCGTGTCGTCGGCCGGGTCGTAGGCGTGCCAGGTGCTGTTCCGCTCGGCGGACCAGTCCTCGACCCAGATCCAGTACGACGTGCCGTCGCTGATCACCTGTCGCCGCCACGGGACGTGCGTGTCCCCCGGCCGCAGCACTCCGCGGCCGCTGGTCCTGCCGCCCCCGGGGAGCGGGAGAGTCACGGGCGGCATGCCGTTCGTCCCGCCCTTCCCGTCCACGTGGCAGGCGTAGGAGGAGCGCACGTCGCCGGCGAGTTCCGTCGGCGGCGAGATGCCCGTGTCGGGGTGGTACCAGTAGCCGTACGAGGTGGACGGGCCGGACGCGTACCAGGAGACGAGCAGTCCGCCGTCCACGTACCGGACGTCGGGGTGGCCCGGGCCCTCCTCGTCCGGGATGCGCAGTTCGTGGCTGAGGACGGTGCCCTGCGGGCCGAGGACCCGGACGTGTGTGCCGTCGAGGACGACGAGGTGCGGCCAGGCCTCGGCCACGCGGGTCTCGCGGGCCCGCTCCGGGGACGTGGCCGAGCCGATCGCCTCGTCCCAGGCGGGCCAGCCCAGTTCGTCGAGCAGCCCGCTCCGCAGGGCGCGGGCGAGCACGGGCGCCATGCCGGTGCCCAGGGCGTCCCGAACCTCCTGCTCGGCGGTCGCCAGGATCTCGCCCGGCAGCCATCCCAGCGTCTCGAACGGGCCGCTGTTGAGGGCGAAGTCGCCCAGTCCGCTGGTGAGGTACCCGCGGCTGACCCCGGCCACCCACTCGGCGAGCATCGGGCGGCCGCCCGGCGACTCGGCCAGCCTGGTCACGGTGCGCTTGTCGATGCCCTTGCGCTCGTAGGTGGGGCAGCCGCTCCGGAAGACCTCCCGGAAGCGGGTGTCGGCCGCCAGGGCGACGAGGTCGCGCCGTTCGTCGAGGGCCGCCCAGTCCTGGAGGTTGAGCCACGGGCGGTCCTCGGGGTCCCCGACCGGGACGCCCAGGGCGAGGAGCTGGTCGAGGAGGTTGACGTCGCCGACGGGGGGCCGCAACGTACCGTTCTCGTCGTTCAGTTCGGCGCGGAGGGCATCGGCCATGCGGTCCACGAGCGGATACAGCCCGGGCGGTGCGATGTGCCGCTCGTCGGTGCGGCACAGGGCGAGGAACCTGCGGGTCCAGCCGGCGGTGCCGTCGGGGGACCGGGCCTCGGCGGGCAGCGTGGCGTCGCACAGTCCCTCGGTGGCGCCGGTCTTCTCCAGCAGGTCGAGCCACTGCCCCAGCTCCTCGTGCTCCCACTCCGAGGGGAGCAGACCGAGGAGGGTGCCGCGGACGGCGGGTTCGCGCCGGGTCAGTTCCAGCAGGGCGGCCCGGTGGGCCTTCCACCAGCCGGGCGGTGCCTTGAGGGTGCCGGGCAGCGGCAGCACCTCGCGCAGGTAGGCCATCTCCTCGGCGAGCGCGTTCTTGCCCGCGACGGCCTTCGCCAGCCTGCGCAGATCACCCGCGCCGGGGCTCGACGGGGCCACGCCGTGCGCGGCGAGCCGGACGAAGAGTCCGCGCAGGTGCCGGAAGGCGGTGGCGTCCGGCACCCGGGACGCCAGCCCCTTGGCGTAACTGGAGAGCACTTTGGTCGGCATGGCGTCGGCGAGGGCGAACTCCAGGAACACCGCGTCCATGCGGGCCTCGTCGAACGGCAGGGCGTGGGCCGTCTCGGCCTTGCGCGCGTTGACGAACATCTGAGAGGCGTACGCCTGCTCGCCGGCGGCCAGGAACACCCGGCCGGCCTCCTCGTAGAAGGTGGGCAGGAAGTGGGGCACGGAGCCCGCGAGGCGCTCGCCGATCGACTCGTAGGTGGCGCGGGCCCGCTTCGCCCGGGAGCGCACCGTGCGCGCGACCTTGTTCATCTCCTCGACCAGGGACATCGCGAGATGGCCGTCGGAGGGGTGGCGGACCAGCACCCACTCGGGGAAGCCCATGGCCCGGTGCTGTCCGACGCCGACCTCGACCGGCTCGCCCACGGGCAGCAGGCCGAGGAATCCGCCGCCGCCCCCGCCCGCCGGGTCTCCTGCGGCGGGCTCCGTGCCGGACGGGTCGGCGGGCGTCAGGCGTACGACGATCCGGTCGTCCAGGCCCGGATGCCGGTAGGCGCGGGTGAACACGGGCACCGCCCGGTCGCCTCCCCCGGTGGTGCCCGGCGGCAGTACCGCACCGGCGCGCAGCAGCTCCTCCACTTCCGCCGCCGTCCCGTCCCGTGTCGTGCCGTCGCTCATGCTCGCGTGCCTTTCGTGGATGTGCGTACCGCTGTGGCGTTCACTGGGCGTCGTCCGCGGGCGCGGTGCGGCCGGCGTGCAGGGCCGCCGCCATGCGCATGCCCTCGGACCAGGCGACGGGGCCGACCTCGTGCAGCGGAAGGCTCCGGTACCCGTCCCCGTGGCTCCAGGACAGGCCGCCGGTCCAGGCCTTCTCCTCGGTGTACGGGTCGCTCATGCCGACGGAGGCGGTGAAGACGCGGCCGGCGTCCCGGACGCGGTCGATGATGCGGCTCCCGGAGACCTGGTAGCCGAGGGACGTGGCCCGGGCGGACAGGTGGAACCACGAGCGGTACTCGGCGCCCGCGAACTCGGTGACCACGTCGGTGTCCGCCGCGTCGGTCTCCCCGGGGACCGGCCAGGTGGCCCGGTGGATCTGCTCCACCCCCTGGACGACTCCCAACTCGGCCGCGAAGGTGCGCAGTTCCTCCAGATCGGGCAGGAGCACCGGGTGGGGCATGGTCACCGTACGGGGGGTCAGGCGGACGGTCTCGCCGTCCAGGTTCACCACCCGCAGCCCGTCCGACTCGTCCGCGTCGCGCAGGAAGCCGACCTCGTCGGGGCCCTCGCCGACCACGACGATGTCACGCAGCGCCGCCTGCCAGGCCTCGTCGGGCCACACCCGTGCGAGCAGCCCGGTCGGCACCGGGAGCGAGGACACCATCCAGTGGTCGACCTGCGCCACGCACTCGGCGGCGTGCCGGTCCAGCCACTCGGCGAAGCGCTGGAGTTCGACCACCTCGGGGCGGTCCCGTATCTCCGCGGGCAGCGTTCTCTCCCGCTGTCCCTCCGCCGCCGCTGTCGACGACGCGGACCGCGCCACCACCCGGCCCTCCACCAGAGCGACTTCGTACGTGTCGCCCGCTGCCAGCCAACCCATCAGGTCTTCGCCTCTCCCGCTGCTAGGAACACACGGCACAGCACACGAGCCGACCCGGAACCGACACGCTCCGCTGTGGTGTTGGCCAAAGACTAGGGGCACCCACCGACAGCGGCGGGTGGCGATCGGCGCGGTGCTTTCGCGCCAGATTGGACAACGGCGGTTTTCGGCCGGGCCCGGCGTCCGTCCGGCGGCGGTCCGGTCGGGCCGGACCCCGCGGGGCGGCCGGCCCCGGGCGACGGGCCCCGCCCTGGCCAGGACACCAGGGACCGGGGCCCGGGGACGGCCGCCCCTCGCCGGTTCCGGCCCGGACCGCGGCCGTCCGCGGATTGGTGTGTTATCCGCCCTTCTTCGCTCGGTCACCCGTCCCTTCCCTCCCGGGACGAACCTCGGGAGACGGCGGATTGCCTCCGATGCGGTTCGCACGTGCGTACGTGTCGTGTTCCACCGTCCCGAATAGGGGCACATGGCCCGATGGCGCGGGGGCGCGCGGAGTCGGCGGTCCGAACGGGACCGCCGCCGACATGAGGTGGGGGAGATGGTTCGTGTTGTCGTGGTGCACGACGAGAAGCTGTTGCGCTCGGCACTGGTGCAGCTCCTGAGATCCGACGGCGCCTTGGAGGTGTCCTCGCACTGTCCGGACGCCGACGGCGCGGAGCGTGCGGCGTGGCCGGCCGACGTCTGCGTCGTGGACGGCGAGTGCCTGTCGGGGCCGGACGGACGCGGTGCGGGGGTGCGGGCCGGGTACGGTGACCGGCTCGTCGTCCTGACGACCGCCAAGCGGCCGGGTGTGCTGCGCCGGGCGTTCGACGGGGGCGCCCTCGGTCTGGTCGACAAGAACGCCCCGGACCATCGGCTGATCGCGGCGGTGCACACGGTCGCCAAGGGCGAGCGGTTCCTGGACGAGACCCTCACCGTGGCCCTGCTGGAGGGCGCGGAGATGCCGCTGACCACGAGGGAACTGGGTGTCCTGGCCCTGGCCTCCCAGGGGGCGCCGATCGCGGAGATCGCGGCCCTCCTGCACCTGTCCCGGGGCACGGTCCGCAACTACATGGCCACGGCGATCCGGAAGGTGGGCGCCCGCAACCGCATCGACGCGATCCGCATCGTCCAGAGCGCCGGCTGGACGTGAGCCCACCCCGGTCACGGCTGTCGGGGCGGCCCCGTGTGCCAGTGGCCCGTCAGCTCCCGGTAGAGGGGTGAACGGCTCAGCAGTTCCTCGTGCGTGCCGCACTCCGCCCGCACGCCGTCCAGGACCAGGGTCCGGTCGGCACGGACCGCCGAGGACAGACGGTGCGCCACCACGAGCAGGGTCCCGGGCCGCCGCGCGAGGTTCTCCTCCGCGCGGGCCTCGGCGGCGGGGTCGAGATGGCAGGTGGCCTCGTCGAGCAGCAGCAGGGGGGCGGGCGACAGATGTGCGCGGACCAGCGCGAGCAACTGCCGCTCCCCCGGTGAGAGTTCGGCGGGTCGCACCGTGCCGTCCAGCCCGCCCAGTCGCTCGACCAGGGGCCGCAGCCCGAACGCCTCGACCGCCGTGTCGAGTTCGGACCGGCTCGCGTCCGTCCTCAGATACGCGAGGTTGTCGCCGACGGTGCCGGAGAACACGTAGGCCTCCTGTGGGACCAGCACCCGCAGTGCGGCCAGTTCGGCGGCGGGGCGCCCGGTCACCACGCGGCCCGCCACGCGCACCTCGCCGCGGCTCGGCGCGAGCGTCCCCGCGACGAGGCGGGTGAGGGTCGACTTGCCGATGCCGCTCGGTCCGACGACGGCGAGGTGTTCGCCCGGGGCGACGCGCAGGTCGAGCGCGTCGAGCACGGGCTCGGCGCGGACGCCGTAGGAGAGGGTGACGGCGCGCAGGTCCACCGCCGGGGCCGCGGCGGTGTGCGCCGCGAAGGCCGCCGCCGCGGGCGGACTCACGGTGCTCGGCGCCGGGCCCGGCTCCCGCACCTGCTCCGGCGTCCGCGCCTGCTCCTGCTTTTGCTCCTGCTCCTGCTCCCGCTCCGGGCCGAGGATCCGGTCCAGGACGACCAGCAGCCGGGACCCGGCCGCGCCCAGCGCGGTCATCAGGGTGTGCAGGGCGGGCAGCAGGGACTGGACGAGGTAGGTGAACGCGCCGAGCAGCGCGCCCGCGCTCACCCCTCGCCCGCGCAGCCACCCCACCGCCAGCAGCAGCGCGAGCACGGGAAGATGACCCGCGACGCCGAGCGACGCCGTGCGCACCGCCGCCCATCCGGCCAGCGTCCGGGCCGCCGCGGCGGCCTCGGCGACCAGGTCCGCGCCATGCCGCTCCGCCCCCGGCCCGGTCCCGCAGGCGGTGAGGTCCCGCAGGGCCGCCCGGGCGTGCGCCGCGTGGTCGCCCAGCGCCTCGTCGGCCGCCAGGGCCCGGCGCTGGGCGGCCGCCATGGGCCGCAGCGTGACCAGGAACAGCGCGAGACCGGCCGCCAGCGGGGGCAGGACCACCACGAGGAGGGCCGGGTGCAGGGACAGCAGGCCGAGCAGCGCGCCGACGGCCGTGAAGACGAAGGACCGCAGGGTCAGGACGAGGCCGGCGAAGCTGTCCCGGGCGATCTCGACCTGGTTCGTCAGCCGCGAGACGGCCGCCCGGTCCGTCCCGCCGGGCCCGCCCCGCGCCGCCCGGGCCATGGACCGGTCGACCGCACGCCGCACCAGTGCGTCGCGCAGCGGTTCGGTCACCCCGGCGAGCTGGGCGAACACTCCCCGGACGACCGGGGCGCCGAACAGGACGCCGACCAGGGCGGCCCCGAGCCACAGCAGTCCGCGGCCCGGGTCACCGGCGAGGAATCCCTCGTCGACCGAGCGGGCCACTCCGTACCCCACCAGGAAGGCCTGTCCGGACTCGGCCAGCGACCAGAGCCCCAGCCGTACCAGCACGCCTTTGCGGTGGGCCAGGAAACGGCGCGCCGAGGGCGTGAGGCGGCGCAGCGCCCCGGCCCCGGCGTCGCGGTCCGGGTCGTCGTCCGGTGCCTGCGCGCGGCGGTACCCGGCGGACGTCACGGCCGCACCTCTTCGGGCTCGGAGCCGCGTACGGCCCCCGGACCACTGCCGCCGACATCGTCACCGGCAAGGGCACCGGCGCCCGCACCCGCACCCGCACCCGCACCGAAGACCGCCCGGTACCCCGCCGTGTGCCACAGGTCGCGGTGGGTCCCGACGGCGCGCACCGCCCCCTCCTCCAGCCAGAGCACCAGGTCGGCCCGGTCCGCGACCGACGGCCGGTGGGCGACCACGAGCCGGGTCCCCGGCCGCACCGAGCGGCACAGCGCCTGGTTCACCTCGTGCTCCGTGGCGGTGTCCAGACTGGACGTGGCGTCGTCCATCACCAGCAGCCGCCCGGCGTGCGCGAAGGCCCGCGCCAGTCCGAGCCGCTGGTGTTCCCCGCCCGAGAGGGGCGCCTGCGGCAGCGGGGTGTCGTAGCCGTGCGGCAAGCGGCGTACGAAGCCGTCGGCCCCCGCCGCGCGGGCCGCCTGCCGCACCCGCTCGCGCGAGGGCCGCCGGGCCCCGGCGGCGATGGCCTCCGCGACCGTGCCCTCCCCCAGTGCGGGGCGTTCGAAGGCGTGGGCCACCTCGGTGCGCAGCGCCTCGTGCGTCAGGAGGTCGAGCCGGACGCCGTCCAGCAGTACGTGTCCCTCGTCCGGGTCGATCAGCCGTCCCGCCACCGCCGCCAGGAGGGACTTGCCCGCGCCGCCGCGGCCGACCACCGCGACCGTGCTGCCGCCCGGCACCCGCACATGATCGACGCGCAGCACCTCCCGGCCGCCGCGCCGCACGCGCACCCCGAGCAGTCGCAGCTCTCCCGGCCCGTCCGAAGGCAGGAGCCGCGTACCGTACGCCAGCGCGGGCATCCCTTCCAGCTCCTGGGTCCGGCGCCGTGCCTCGCGGGCCCGGACGATCGCCCCGAGCAGGGACGCCGCCGCGCCGACACCGGCGGTGAGCTGTGCGTAGCGGCCGACGGCGAGCAGGTCCCCGACGCTCAGTTCGCCGGCCGCCAGCCGCAGTCCGCCGACGGCGGTGGCGACCAGGGTGAGGAGCGGGACCAGGACTCCGCTTCTGCCGAGCGCCCGTCCGTGCAGGGCCCACATGTGCCGTCCCTGGGCGGCCAGTTCGGGCAGCGGTGCCAGGACGCGGGCGCGCTCGCGGGCGCCGGTTCCCGCGGCGCCGATCGTGTCCGCGCCCTCCAGGGCCTCGAGCAGCCGGGAGGCGATCAGGGACTGGGTGCGCTGGTAGGCGGCGACCGTGGCGCCCGTGTCGCGGGCGAAGGAACGCAGCAGCAGGGCCAGGGCGGGCAGACCGGTCAGCACGCAGAGCGCCACCCACACGTCGACGAGGGCCAGCGCCACGAGGGCGCCCAGCGGGGTGATCAGTGAGGCCGCCAGCGCCGCCCGGGCCGCCGGGGCGCCGCCCGCGTCCGCGGCGTTGAGGGTCAGGCGGGTCCCGACGTCGCCCGGCGGATGCGGTCGCGCCCGGTCGGGTGCGGCGCGCAGCAGTCCACGCAGGGCACGGGTGCGGACGGACGCCGTCCAGGCGGCGTTGCAACGCCCGGTGAACAGCGAGGTCGCGCTGTCCAGCAGCAGTTCGCCCAGGAGCAGCCCGGCGCTCAGCAGGAGCCACCGGCCCGCGTCGCTGTCGCGCAGCAGCAGATCCAGTGTGCGGCCGAGGACGAGGGGCTGGGCCACGGCCGCCACGGCCGCCGCGACCGAGCACAGCAGCACCAGCGCTTCCAGCGCACGCCCGGGTGCCGCGCCGTCGGTCCCCTTCCGCCTCCCGGGCGCCTGCCGCGCAGCGGGCCTGCTCGTTCGCACCGGCGAAATCCTCCGTAGGTCCGGGCGGGAAGGCGGCGGCGCCCCGGGACGGAACCCGGGGCGCCGCGCCCGGCGACATGGCTCACCATGCCGCCGCGGCCGTGAACTCCCGCGTCAGTTACAGGTCGTGATGCTCAGGCTGCTGTCGCCGCAGAGCAGGAGGCTCGCGCGGCTACCGGTCTCGACGTCCCCCATGGCCTCTTCCTTCGGGGTCTCCATCGACTGCAGGTCGAACAGGTTCATGACTTTTCCCTTCGTACGGCAACGGGTGTGCTTTTCTCACGACCCCTGGTGGGGCCGGGTCACAGGGCCGCCGGTCGGGCTCGGCGGCGGCAGGAACGGCAGGGCGGCGGGCGTGTCGCCGAGGACGGAGGCGACGGCCAGCAGGCATCCGGCCGTTCCGGTGGAGAGGTCCATGGACAGGCGCATCATCTGCTCGCCGGGGAAGGCGAGCCGGTCGCGGTAGGACATGGCGTGCCAGGACAGGGCGTCGAGTTGGCGCCGTACGGCATCCGGGCCCGCGCCGGGCGCCGTGGCCGTGGTGCGGCCCAGGTACAGGATCATTCCGGCCACGCCCCGGTAGAGGCCCGGCTGGGCGTAGAACATCGCCTGGGCCGCGGCCACGATCTCGTTCCTGGCCCGCGCGAACTCGTCGTCCGCCCGGTGCGCCAGGTAGTCGTCCAGCACGATGCCGATGCCCACGCTGCCGGCGCCCAGGTAGGGCATGGTGCGCCAGCCCTCGTCGACCTGCAGCGCACCGCCCGCGCCGCGGACGCAGCGGGCGAGGTCCTGGCGCAGCGCGTCGCGGGCGAGGTCGAGGAGGGCGGAGTCCCGGGTGCGTTCGAACAGACGCAGGAAGAGCAGCGCCCGACCCGCACCGCCGTACAGCAGCCCGGCACGGGAGCGGCCGCGGCTCACGCGGTCGGCCGGTACCCGCTCGGCAGGCGCGCCGTCGGCGGTCAGTTCGGCGCAGCGCAGCGCCGCCGAGCGGAGCGCGTCCTGGCCGGTGGTGGCGGCGAGCGAGTCCAGGGCCAGACCGAGTCCCGCGGTGCCGCCGTGCAGGTCCGGGCCCAGGTGGTCGAAGGGCTGGTCGAGGAGGAGTTCGGTGAGGTCGAGGGCGCGGTCGCGGTGGCCGAGACGCTCCAGGGTCCAGGCGATTCCCGCGAGCCCGTCGTGGAAACCGAGCGGCATGCCGGACGGCGGCTGCTTGGTCCGCTCCAGCAGCCACTGCTCGCCCTCCTCGTCCCGTCCGGCCCCGCTCTCGGCCAGGGCGTACAGGACCCCCGCCGCGCCGTGGGCGAAGGCCAGCCCGCCGCCCGCGGAGGCGAACTGCGCGATGTCGCCGGGGAAGAGGCGGTCCGTGCGGGACGGCGTCGTGCAGGCGCGGATCGCCTCGGCCATGGAGTCCCGGCTGCGCGGCCAGTCGTCCGGCCGGACCGCTGCCACCGGCCCGGCGGGCCGCCCTGCGGCCGGTCCCGCGGACCGTCGCGTCCCAGGAGTCCCGTCGACGCGGGTGATCTCGTCGACCGCCGCGTCCAGGAAGGCCCGGTCCACCGGGAACTGCTCGGCCACCACGTCCGCGAGGTGCGCCGCCTTGTGCCGGTCGACGGCCAGCAGACTGGTGAGCGGGAGGAACAGCGCGAGCCGCAGACACGCCAGCGCGTACCGGTCCACCGCCACGCCCCGCCGGTCGGCAGGCGCCACGAACCCCGGGTTCGCCACGGTCTGCCGGCCGGGTCCGTCGACGTCGTGGGCGGCCTCGAAGTCCAGCAGGGCGACGCTGCCGTCGTCCCGGACCATGATGTTGAACAGGTGCAGGTCGTTGAAGACCACGCCCCGGGCGTGCACTTCCGCGACGGCGCGTTCCACCCGCGCGTGGATGTCGAGGGCCCAGGCCGTGTACTCGGCCAGTCTCCGCTCCCCCGGGTCCGCCTCGATGAGCGGGTGACGGCGGGCGAAGAACGTGTTGAGCGGCTTGCCGTCGATGTACTCCAGGACGAGGAAGTGGTGCTCCCCGACCGTGCGGTGGTCCAGCACCTCCGGTGTGCAGTCGAGGCCCGACAGCCGTTCCAGCGCCCGGCGTTCCCGGTGCAGCCGGGTCACGGCGTCGGCGCCGTCGGCCGCGAGACCGGCGTGCGGACGGGCCTCCTTGAGGACGACCCGCTCGCCGGTGCGGGTGTCACGGGCGAGGTAGACGCCCCCGCCGTTGGAGAAGTGCAGCGCCGATTCGACGGTGCAGGGCAGGCCGGTCACGGTCACCGCGGCGCGGGCGTCGAGGTGCGGGCGCAGGAAGGCGGGCGGGTCGACCCAGTCCGGGACGCGGAAGACCGGGCCGCGCAGGTCGGGCACCAGCACGCCGTCGGGGCCGGTCACGGCGGGTCTCAGCTGTCCGTCCGCGTCGTAGCAGTCGCGGCGGGTGAAGCCGCCGTAGCGGACGTGCACGGGTCCGTCGCCGATGCGCAGGTCGCTCAGGATGTGCGGTCCGGGCTCGCCGGCCAGCAGTGCTGACAGCTCCCCCGCGAGTCGTTCGCACTCCGCCTCGTTGGCCGGGTACACGGTGATGAACTTTCCGCTGCCGGCCCGGTCCGCGTACTTGGCGTTGCGCTGGTGCAGCAGATAGCGGCTGGGCACGAACTTGAAGGCCGTACCGCCGGCGACGCAGTGCCGCCACACGCGGTCGAGCACGGACTCCGCGTTGTCGAGGCAGGCGGAGACATGGATCTTCCAGCCCTGCGCGGGCAGGTCGGCGTCGATCGGGCGCAGCGCGAGCCAGTCCCCGCTCTCGTGGCGCTGCCACCCCTCGGGCACGGGCGAGGAGGCCGCGGCGTACCGGGAGCGCGAGGTCCCGGTCCGGGGGGCCGTGCGGTGCGGGGCGTCGTAGAAGTACGGGTCCGCGTCGCAGTACACGGCGTAGCCCTTGTTCACGGCTTCTCCCTCCCACCGGTCGCTGACGGGAACGACGCTGTCACGCGGCCTACGGCCCCGCACAGTTGCCGCTGTCATCACTCCGACGTGCGGAACGCACAGGTAACTTCACGGGAGGAGGAGGCCGGAACGGGATAATTCCGCCGGGCGGAAGTCCTGTTGCCGGGGCCGGGTGCCATGGCGATGGTGTGACCACACGACGTCAACGACGACGGGAGCCGCGCATGCCGCACCTGACCGCCTTCGCCAGGAACCAGTGGTACGTCGCCGCCTACAGTCACGAGGTGGGGCGCGAGTTGCTGGGCCGCACGGTCCTCGGTGAGCCGCTCGTGCTCTACCGCGCCGAGGAGGACGGGAGCCCGGTCGTCCTGCACGACCGCTGTGTGCACCGCCGCTATCCGCTGTCCGAGGCGCCGACCCGGCTGGACGGCGACCGGATCGTGTGCGGGTACCACGGGTTCACGTACGACACGACCGGGACCTGTGTGTACGTGCCGGGCCAGAAGCGGGTCCCGCGCACCGCCCGGGTCGCCTCCTACCCGGTGGCCGAACGGGACTCCCTGGTGTGGGTGTGGATCGGCGACCCGGCGTTGGCCGACCCGGAGGCGGTCCCGCGGGCCCGGCACCTGGACGCGCCCGGCTGGGTCACGGTCCGGGGCATGGAGCCGATCGACGCGGACTACGGGCTGCTGGTCGACAACCTCCTCGACCTGTCCCACGAGACGTATCTGCACGGCGGTTACATCGGCACGCCCGAGGTCGCCGAGACGCCGATCACCACCGAGGTCGACGAGGGCGCCGGGATCGTCCGGGTGAGCCGGCACATGGACGACGCCGAGTGCCCGCCGTTCTACGCCAGGTCGACGGGCATCGGCGGGCGCATCGACCGCTGGCAGGACATCGAGTACCACGCCCCCTGTCTGTACGTGCTGCACAGCCGGGTCGCCCCGACCGGTGTGGTGCCCGCCCCCGACGGCAGCGATCCGGACGGTTTCCACACCGAGATCACGTACGCCATCACCCCGTCCGGCGACGGCAAGGTGTACGACTTCTGGGCGGTCTCGCGGGACTGGGCGACGGACGACGCCGAGGTCACCGAGTTCCTGTACAAGAACAACCGCACGGTCGTCATGCAGGACGTCGACGCGCTCAACCTGCTCCAGCGCACGCTCGGCAGTGAGCGCACCGGCTACCAGGAGCTGAGCATCAACATCGACACCGGGGGCCTGGCCGCCCGCCGCATCCTGGCCCGGCTGGTCGAGGAGGGCGGCAAGCCCGTCGAACGGGCGGCCCGATGAGCGGGCGCACCCGCGAGGTCTACCGCATCGACTGGCTGCCCGGCACCGACGTGCTGCACGGCACCTGCCACTGCGGCGCCGAGCACACCGCCGAGGACCCGGTCGCGATGTGGGAGTGGATGCTCGCCCACCCGCGAGGACACGACCTGCCCGGGAGCGGTTCATGAGCCCGTACGAAGCCGAACTCGTCGTCGACCGCCGGGAGACCGCGGCCGACGGCGTGCTCGCCCTCACCCTGCGCCACCCGCTGGACGGACCGCTCCCGGACTGGGAGCCCGGCGCCCACGTCGACGTCGTCCTCGGTCCGGGCCTGGAGCGGCAGTACTCGCTGTGCGGCGACCCGGCCGACCGGGCGGTGTGGCGGATCGCGGTGCTGCGCGAGACGGACGGACGGGGCGGGTCGGCCTACGTCCACGAGGAGGTGCGGCCCGGGGACAAGGTCCGGGTGCGCGGCCCGCGCAACAACTTCCGGCTGGAGCGCGCGCCCCGCTACCGTTTCGTCGCGGGCGGCATCGGCATCACCCCGATCCTGCCGATGCTGGCCGCCGCCGAGCGGGCGGGCGCCGAGTGGAGCCTGCTGTACGGCGGGCGGACCCGGGCCGGGATGGCGTTCACGGAGGATCTGGAGCGGTACGGCGACCGGGTGACGATCGTCCCGGAGGACGAGTCGGGGCTGCTCGACCTCGCGTCCGTGCTCGACGACGTGCCCCAGGACACCCTGGTCTACTGCTGCGGGCCGGGTCCGCTGCTGGATGCCGTCGAGGGGCGCTGCCCGGCCGGGAGCCTGCGCGTGGAGCGGTTCCGTCCGAAGGAGGCCGACGCTCGGGACCCGGCCGGGGCGGAGTTCGAGGTCGTCCTCGCGCGCAGCGGCCGTACGGTCGTCGTCCCGCCCGGCGTCTCGGTCCTGGACGCGGTCCGCGAGGCGGGCGTCGAGGTGCTCTACTCCTGCACGGAGGGGACCTGCGGGACCTGCGAGACGGAGGTCGTCGAGGGGAAGCCGGACCACCGCGACTCGGTGCTCACCGAGGAGGAGCGGGCGGCCGGGGAGACGATGCTCGTCTGTGTGTCGCGGTGCCGGGGCCGACGGCTCGTGCTGGACCTGTGACTCCACGGCGGCGCATGCTCGGTTGAAACCTCAACGGCCCATCTCGGCACGGGCATTGACCAGGGCCGCACCCCGGCCCTACGTTCCCGCTGAGCACGTTCCCACTGAGCACGTTCCACTGAGCACGTTTCTCCAGGGGGAGTCATGCGTCGTCTGTTCGTCGGCCTCACGGCCGTGTCCGTCCTGGCCGCCGCGACCGCGTGCGGCTCGTCCGACGACTCCGGGGGGTCGGACGGGTCCGGCTCCTCGGGAGGCACCACCGAAGTGAAGGTGGGCCTCATCCCCATCGTCGACGTCGCACCCCTGTACCTCGGTCAGAAGAAGGGGTTCTTCGAGAAGCAGGGGCTGAAGCTGTCCTTCTCCGGCGCGCAGGGCGGCGCGGCGATCGTGCCGGGCGTGGTCAGCGGCCAGTTCCAGTTCGGTTTCAGCAACACCACGTCCTTGATGATCGCCCAGTCGAACGACGTGCCGGTGAAGGCGGTGGCCAACGGCATCGCCTCGACCGGCGAGGTGGGCAAGGACTTCGAGGCGCTCACCGTCAAGGGGGACAGTCCGCTCCGGTCGCCCAAGGAGCTGGAGGGCAAGAAGGTCGCCATCAACACGCTGAAGAACATCAACGAGACCGCGGTGCGGGCCTCGGTGCGCAAGGCGGGCGGCGACCCCGACGAGGTGGAGCTGGTGGAGCTGGCCTTCGACCAGATGCCGGCCGCGCTCGACGCCGGACGGATCGACGCGGCGATGGCGGTGGAACCGGCGCTGGCCACCATCAAGAGCCAGGGCGGCCGGGAGATCGCCTCCCCCATGATCGACGTGGCGCCGAAACTGACGGTGGCCATGTACTTCACCTCCACCCGGTACGCGCAGGAGCACCCCGAGGTGGTGAAGAAGTTCCAGGACGCCACCGCGGAGTCCCTCGCGTACGCCGACGCGCACCCGGACGAGGTCCGCGCGATCGTCACCACCTACACGAAGATCCCGGCGGACGTGCTGGCGAAGGTGACCCTGCCGAAGTGGCCGCCCGAGCCCAACCGCGCCGCCGTCGAGGAGCTGGCGAGACTCGGCGAGGCGGACGGCCTGTTCAAGCGGGCGCCGGACCTGGACAAGCTGCTGCCGTGAGGGGCGCGAACGCCGCACTGGGTGCGGCCGGGCTCGCCGCCTTCCTCGCCCTGGGCGAGGCGGTGCCGCGGCTCGGCCTGGTCGAGGAGGACTACTTCCCGCCCACCAGCCGCATCGCCGGCGCGCTCGGCACGGAGGTCGCGGACGGCGCCTTCTGGACCGCGCTCGGGGACACCCTCACCGGCTGGGCGCTGGGCCTGGCCGTCGCGGTCGGCGCGGGCGTCGTCGTGGGCGTGCTGCTGTCCGTGGTGCCGTACCTGCGCGAGGCGACGGCGTCCACGATCGAGTTCCTGCGCCCCATCCCGTCGGTGGCGCTGATCCCGCTGGCGGTGCTGCTGTACGGCACCGAGCTGCGGTCGGTGCTGCTCCTGGTGGTCTATGCCTCCTTCTGGCAGGTGCTGATCCAGGTCCTGTACGGCGTGCGGGACGTCGACCCGGTCGCCGAGGAGACGGCGCGCTCGTACGGCCTGGGCGCCTGGGCGCGGGTCCGGTACCTGCTGTGGCCGACCGCGCTGCCGTACGTCATGACCGGGGTGCGGCTGGCGGCGGCCGTGGCGCTGATCCTCGCGGTCACCGCCGAACTGGTCGTCGGGGCGCCGGGGCTCGGTGCCCGGATCGCCGTGGCGCAGACCTCGCAGGCCGTGCCCGAGATGTACGCGCTGATCGTCGTCACCGGTGTGCTGGGCCTGCTGATCAACGTCGGCGCGCGGTCGGTGGAGCGGCGGGCGCTGGCCTGGCACCAGTCGGTGCGCGGGGAGGTGGCGGTGTGAGGCGCCTGCTGCTGCGGCTGGTGTTCGTCCTCGCGCTGCCGGTGGTCCTCGTGACCGTCTGGTGGGTGACCTCGTCCGGCAGCGAGGACGTGTACTGGCCGCCGCTGCGGACGATCGTGGAGACCTTCCCGGACGTGTGGACCGGGGAGCGGTGGCGCGGTGACGTGCTGCCCAGCGTGCTGCGGCTGGCAGCCGGTTACGCGCTCGCGGCCGTCGTCGGCGTCGCGCTCGGCACGCCGATCGGTTCCTACCGGCGGGTGCGGGCGGTGTGCGAGCCGGTGCTGGAGTTCCTGCGGGCGGTGCCGCCGCCGGTGCTGGTGCCGGTCATCATGCTGTTCGCGGGCATCGGCGACACGATGAAGATCGTCGTCATCGCCGCCGGGTGCGTCTGGCCGGTGCTGCTCAACACGGTCGAGGGGGTGCGGGCGGTGGACTCGGTGACGGCCGAGACGGCCCGCTCCTACGGCATCACGGGCTTGGCACGGCTGCGGCACGTGGTGCTGCGCTCGGCGAGTCCGCAGATCTTCGCGGGACTGCGGCAGGCGCTGTCGATCGGCATCATCCTGATGGTGATCAGCGAGATGTTCGCCGCCAGCAACGGGCTGGGCTTCACCATCGTGCAGTTCCAGCGTTCCTTCGCGATCCCCGACATGTGGACCGGCATCCTCCTGCTCGGACTGCTCGGGTTCGTGCTGTCGGTCCTCTTCCAGCTGGTCGAGCGGCGGGCGCTCGGCTGGTACCACGGCCTGCGCGCCGCCGCCCGGCGGTCCCGGTGAAGCTCCTGAAAGGGCGGTCCATGCTCGACGTACGCGGCCTGAAGAAGGTGTACGAGGGTTCGGGGCGGCGGGTCGAGGCGGTGCGCGATCTGACCTTCACCGTGGCGGCCGGTGAACTGGTCTGCCTGGTCGGTCCGTCGGGCTGCGGCAAGACGACGCTGCTGAAGTGCGTGGGCGGGCTGCTCGAACCGACGGCGGGCGAGGTGTTCCTGGCCGGCCGCAGGGTGTCCGGTCCGCCGCCCGGGATGGCGTTCGTCTTCCAGGAGTACGGACGCAGCCTGTTCCCGTGGATGCGGGTCGGCCAGAACGTCGAACTCCCCTTGAAGCGCAAGGACCTCAGCCGGGCGCGACGCGGGGAGCTGGTCGCGGACGCCCTCGCCTCGGTCGGCCTCGCGGACGCCACCGGGGCCTACCCGTGGCAGTTGTCCGGCGGTATGCAGCAGCGGGTGGCCATCGCGCGGGCGCTGGCGTACGAGCCCGAGGTGCTGCTGATGGACGAGCCCTTCGCGGCGGTGGACGCGCAGACCCGCGCCGAGCTGGAGGACCTGGTACGGGCGTTGTGGCGGGAGCGGGGCATCACGGTCCTGTTCGTCACCCATGACATCGACGAGGCCGTCTATCTGGGGCAGCGGGTGATCGTGCTGTCCGCCTCCCCCACCGTCGTGCGGGAGCAGCTCCGCGTCGACCTGCCGGACGGGCGGGACCAGGTGCACACCCGAGTGGCGCCGCGCTTCGCGGAGCTGCGCACCCACGTGTACGAGCAGGTCCAGGCGGCGAAGCGCGGGGCGGCGGACGCACCGCCGGCGCACTGACCACCGGTCACTCGGCGGTGGGGACGACCCTGAGGTGGGACGGGGCGCGGTGGGCGCGCGGCGACCGGTGCGCGGTGCGGCGCGGCTCCCGCAGGACCAGCGTCATCCGGGTGTAGCCCAGCTCCTGGAGCGCCGCGGGCGTCTCGACCACGACCCGGCACTCGGTGGTGCCCCGGCGCGGGTCGGGGTGGTGCAGCGGCCGTACGGCGCCGTCGTGTTCGACGGCCCGGTCGCCGACGGCACGGATCCAGTGCGGCAGGCCCTGGCGGTAGGCGGCCTCCATGATCGGGTCCTGGGCGATGTCCCGGCGGACGGCCTGCAGGCCGGGGTCGTGGCCGTAGCGCTCCAGCGCGGCGGCGAAGTGCGCCAGCATGGGCAGGCACCAGCTCGACTCGTGCTCGCCGAGGACCGTGGCGGCGTCGGGGTGGAAGAGGACGAACCTGAGGAAGTTGTCGTCCGGCATGGCCGTCGGATGCGGTCCCGCGCCCTGGAAGAGTGTCCGGAAGGCGCTGTTGGCCAGCACCACGTCCCAGCGGTGGTCGACGACGAGGGAGGGGAAGGGGACGGCCTCCAGGAGGGTGGTGTAGTCCTGGAGATAGGCCTGGGCCTCGGGGGTCGCGGGGGTGGGCCGCGGCGCCGACCGCTGCCCTCCTGCCTGAAATGCCATCGGGAGGTCACCCCTCTTGCCTATGCGGCCTTCTCGCGGCGTCCCGCATCCTGGCGCCCCGACGCGAGGCGTGTCAACTATCGTGGCATTTCGTGCCTGTTGACGGCTGAAATAGGCCACAGTTGTGGCGATGCCTGGATGTGAGTTCGAGCGGCAGGCTACTCTCCGGGAAGTTCACGGCAACTGCTTGTGAGAAGCCTGTGAGGCCTGTGAGAGACCTAGGAGAGCAGTCGGTGACGGGTGGCTTCGAAGGTCCGGGCACCATGCCGACCACCACGCTGACCGCCGTCGTCGCCCGGGTCGGCGCACTCGCGGACCGGCTCGGCGTGCCGCACACCGAGGTCTTCGGCGTCGGCCGGCTGTCCGTGGCCTCCGGCGTTCCCGAGCCCGTCGTCGGGGCCCTGCTCGGTGGCCGCCCGGCGGGTGAGCCCGACGTCCGGATCAGGTTCGTGCAGCGCCTGGACCTGCTGCGCCGCACCCGGCTGAAGCCGAACGGCCGCAGGTACACCCAGCAGGAGATAGCCGACGGCGCCGGGATGTCGCGGCAGCAGGCCGGCGCCCTCATCAACGGCGACCGGCGTCCCACCATGGAGCACTGCGACGCGATTCAGCGCTTCTTCCGGGTGCACGCGGGATTCCTCACCGCCGAGGACCCCGAGGCGCTCGCGGGCGCCCTCCAGCGCACCGAGCAGGAACTGCTCCAGCAGCTCGCCGACCGGGAGCGGGAGGCGGCGGCCGTCGCCGGCGACCCGTTGGAGCGGCTGCTCCAGGACCACGGAGTGCGCGGCATCGCCTGGCGGGCCGCGCAACTGCCCACCGACCAGCACCGCGACAAGGTCGCCGAGTGGCTGGACATGCTCCTGGAGAGCGTCAAACGGCCCGAGTCCTGAGCCCGGCGAGGAGCCGCGGCCGAACGGGATTGTCAGTGGTGGACGGCAAGCTGGGAGGGTGCCGCCGCCGTGCGGGGGCGCGTGACCGCTGACGTCGTTGTGGGGAGAGCCGACCGATGACCACCGCCGTACTGACCGACCGTGAACGCATCGCCGTCCAGGCCTACTTGCGGCTCCTGCACACCGTGCGGGCCGGATTCGACGCCGGGGACGGTCCCGACGGCCCGCCCCGGCCGCCCGTCGTCCCGCCCTCCGTGCTGGCCGAGGCGGAACAGGCCCTGCGGGCCGCGGGACTGACGGGGAACGAGGAGGCGTTCTTCCGGCTCCTGCGGGACTGGTGCCCGCGTCCCTGACGGGGGCGGGCGGCCCGGTCGCCGCTCAGGTGCCGGGGACCGTCACCGCCGTGGTGACCAGGCCGTCCCGGGCGGTCCAGCGGCCGTCGAAGTGGGTCAGGCGCCTGCCCGCCACGGTCGGTCCCGGCACCAGGAGGTCGGCGTGCAGGGTGCCGCGGCGCGGGTCGTCGGGGTCCACGCGCAGCTCGATGTCCGCCTCCGCGAAGTCCAGCCACTGCCCGGTGAGGGGGAACCACGCCTTGTAGACCGACTCCTTGGCGCTGAACAGCAACCGGTCCCAGTGGACGCCGGGCCGCGTCTCGTCCAGTCGCCGCAGGCGGGCCGTCTCGGCGGGCAGGGCGACGGACCCGAGGACGCCGTCCGGGAGCGGCCCGTCGGGTTCGGCGTCGATGCCGAGGGAGGCCAGGTCGGTCAGGCGGACCAGGGCGGCGGCGCAGTAGCCGTCGCAGTGGGTCATGCTGCCGGCGAGGCCGTCCGGCCAGCGCGGGGCCCCGCGTTCACCGGTCAGCACGGGCTGCGGGGGCACGCCGAGCTTCTCCATGGCCCGGCGGGCGCAGGACCGCACGACGGTGAACTCCCGGCGCCGCTTGGCGACCGCGCGGGCGACGATCTCCTCCTCCTCCGGGTAGAGGGGCAGGTGACCGGCGTCGTCGTGGCCGAAGGCCTCCACGGTGACGACCGTGTCGGGCAGCAGTTCCTCGATCACCGGGTCACCTCCTGGCGCGACGGCGCCGTGGACGGCTGCGTCGACGGCAGGATGCGGCGCAGCCGCCCGGGCGGTCCCTGCCGCTTGCGCCACTCGCGGGGATAGCCCACCGACACCTCCTCGAACCGGACCCCCTCGTGCCAGGTGGTACGCGGGATGTGCAGGTGGCCGTAGACCATGGTGTCGACCCGGAACCTGCGGTGCCAGTCGGCGGTCAGCGAGGTGCCGCACCACATGGCGAACTCCGGGTACCACAGGACGTCGGTGGGGTGCCGGTGCAGCGGATAGTGGTTGACCGGGATCGTGGGCAGGTCCGCGGGGATCTCGGCGAGCCTGCGCCCGGTCTCCTCCACCCGCGCCCGGCACCAGGCCTCGCGGCTGGGATAGGGGTCGGGGTGCAGCAGGTACTCGTCGCTGCACACGATGCCGGTGCCCTGCGCGTACTCCAGTCCCTCGGCCTTGGTCGCGCATCCCGGGGGCAGGAACGAGTAGTCGTAGAGCAGGAAGAGCGGTGCGACGACCGCCGGGCCGCCCGCGCCCTCCCACACCGGGTAGGGGTCCTCGGGGGTGGTCACGCCCAGTTCCCGGCACATCTCGACGAGGTGCGCGTAGCGGGCGGCGCCGCGCAGGGTGACCGTGTCCTTGGGGTGCGTCCACAGCTCGTGGTTGCCCGGGGCCCAGACGACCCGGCGGAAGCGGTCCGCGAGGGTCCCGAGCGTCCAGCGGATGTCGGCGACGGTCTCCGCCACGTCGCCGGCCACCAGGAGCCAGTCGTCGTCGGTCTCGGGTCTCATCCGCTCGACCAGGGCGCGGTTCTCCTCGTAACCGACGTGCAGATCGCTGATGGCCCACAGCTTCCCCGGAGCACCGGCCCTCGACGTCATCCCCCACCCCTTCCCGACGCACACTCGACGCCACGAGATCACATCCCCGCCCCGGTCACAAGGCGGCCTTGGGGCCCCGCCGCGTCGGGGCCCCAAGGCCCTGGGACGGCCGCTCCGGCGCATCCGTGTGACGCGCGTTGCGCCCGGGGCCGCGCGTACCCCTATGATCGCCCCAACACCACCGCCACGACTCTCCCTTCGCGCAGAGCGGCTCGGTGTCCCTCCAAACCCCTGGCCGGGCATGGCCCGCTTAGCCCTGCCCGCGAACCCCGGAAGGCGGCTTGCATGGCTTCTCCCGTACGCGTCTGGCTCAACCGCACGTACGCGGAGAACGTCTTCTTCATGGATCAGCTGCGGAGAAATCCCGCCGACCGGGCCGTGGAGATCCATGCCACGCACGGCGACCCGGACTCCCCCGTGCTGGCCGCCGCGGACACCGCCGACCTGGAACCCGAAGGGCTCTCCCCCGCCGGTTACGTCGAGTACGCCCTGGCACAGTGCGCGCGGCGCGGCATCGACGTGTTCGTGCCGCGGCTGCACCAGTCGGCGATCGTGGCGCACCGCGCCGAGTTCGAGGCGGCCGGTACGGCGCTGCTCGCGCCGCCGCCGGAGGCGGTCGCCCTCTTCCGGGACAAGGTGATCGCCTACGAGGCGGTCCGGGCGATCGGCGTGCCGGTGCCGCCGTGGTGGCGGGTGCGCACGGCGGACGAACTCGTCGCCGCGGTGGAGGAACTGGAGGCCGGGGGTCACCGGGCGTGCTTCAAGCCGGCGTCCGGCGCGGGCGGCGTGGGCTTCAGGATGGTCACCCGGGACCCCTTCTCGCTCGCGCACCTGAACGGCTTCCCGAGCCCGTCCGTGCCGCTGCCCCTGGTCGTCGAGGCGCTGCGGGCGGCCGAGGAGCCGGTGGACTGGCTGGTGATGCCGCGCCTGGAGCAGCCGGAGGTCTCGGTGGACTGCCTCACGGGGCCCGACAACCGGGTCCGGCTGGCCGTGGGCCGCACCAAGAACGGCCGCCGCCGCGGGTTCACCCTGCACGAGCAGTGGCTGGCACCGGCGCGGCGGATCGCCGAGGCGTTCGGGCTGCACCACCTGTCCAACGTGCAGTTCCGGATGTTCGGCGACCGGCCCGTCCTGATGGACGTCAACACCCGCCCGGCCGGCGGACTGCACCAGCTGGCGCTGTGCGGGGTCAACGTGCCCTGGGCGGCGGTCCGGCTGGCCCTCGGGGACGACCCGGGTGAGCTGGAGCCGCCGTTCCTGGGCCGGGACTACGCCGTGGTGTCGGGGCCGCGTCCGCTGCGCCCGGTGTCCGTGCCCCACCAGCGCACGGACCTCCTCGCCGTTCCGCCCCCGGCCCCGGCGGCCCCGCAGGCACCGGCGCACGCTCAGGCGCCGTCGCAGGCACCGGCGGCCTCCGCGCCGGTGGGGCTCACCTGAGGTAGGCCAGCCCCGGGTGCACCGCCCGGTAGCCGTCGACGAGGCGGTGGGCGACGTCGACCGAGTCGACGAGGGGGTGCAGGGCGAAGGCGCGGACCGCGGCCGCGCGGGACCCGGTCCCGGCCGCGGTCAGGACGTCGCGCTCGACGGCCTTGACCGCGCAGACCAGGCCGGTGGCGTGGTCCGGCAGCGGGTCGACGGCCATCGGGTGGGCGCCGTTCGCGTCGACCAGGCAGGGCACCTCGATCACCGCGTCGTGGTCGAGGGCGGAGAGCGTGCCGCGGTTGCGGACGTTGAGGATGAGGGTGGCGCGTTCGTCGCGGGCGACGGCCCGCATCAGCGCGAGCGCCACCTTCTCGTAGCCGCCGGACAGGTCCTCGGCCTCGCGTTCGCCCGCGCCCGCCGTCTCGCGGTTCTCGGCCATGTAGGTGGCCTCGCGTTCGGCGCGGGTGCGGTCCCAGGTGGCCAGGGCCGGGGCGTCGGGGTGGCGCATCTCGTCGTAGAAGCGGGCCTGCTGGTCGCGCAGGAAGGCGCCGCGGGTGCGGTCGGCCTCCTGGTAGGCGCGGACGGTCTCGCGGTTGAAGTAGTAGTAGTGCAGGTACTCGTTGGGGACCGCGCCCAGGGAGCGCAGCCATGCGGGGCCGAAGAGGCGGCCCTCCTCGAAGGAGCCGAGCAGTTCCGGGTCGGCGAGCAGCCGCGGCAGCTCGTCCCGACCGTCGACGCGCAGACCGCGCAGCCAGCCGAGGTGGTTGAGGCCGACGTAGTCGACGAACGCCCGGTCCGGGTCGGCGCCCAGCACGCGGGCGACGCGGCGGCCGAGCCCGACCGGCGAGTCGCAGATGCCGATGACCCGGTCGCCGAGGTGCCGGGACATGGCCTCGGTGACGAGTCCCGCCGGATTGGTGAAGTTGATGACCCAGGCCTCCGGTGCCAGCCGGGCCACCCGGCGGGCGATGTCGACGGCGACCGGGACGGTGCGCAGTCCGTAGGCGATGCCGCCCGCGCCGACCGTCTCCTGGCCGAGGACGCCCTCGGCGAGCGCCACCCGTTCGTCGTCGGCGCGTCCCTGGAGGCCGCCGACGCGGATCGCGGAGAACACGAAGTCGGCGCCGCGCAGGGCCTCGTCGAGGTCGGTCGTGGCGGTGACCGCCGGCGCGTCGGGCACCCCGGCCGCCTGCTCCGCCAGCACCCGGGTCACCGCCGTCAGCCGGTCCGGGTCCAGGTCGTGCAGGACGACGTCGCTCACGCGCCCCTCCGCGCGGTCCCCGAGGAGCGCCCCGTACACGAGCGGCACCCGGAATCCGCCGCCGCCCAGCATCGTCAGCCTCACGTCCGCACCCTTCCGTCGCCCGCGGCCGCACTTCGTCCGGCGCCGATCATGGCACGGCCGGGTGCCCCCGCGCGTGCACCCGCCTCCCCTCTGTCCAGGGGCCGGGAAGGACACCTACCCTCGGCCCGGTGACCGCCCCCGCCGCCACCGCCCCCGACCGGCTGCTCTCCGTGCTCGCCGCGTTCGACCACGCGCACCCGGCCCTGTCCCTGACGGACATCAGCCGCCGCGCCGGGCTGAGCCTGACCACCGCGCACCGGCTGGTGGGCGCCCTGACCCGGTGGGGTGCGCTGGAGCGGGACGAGTCGGGCGTCTACCACGTGGGCCTGCGGCTGTGGGAGATCGCCGCGCTCGCCCCGCGCGGTCTCGGGCTGCGGCAGGTCGCCCTGCCCTACCTGGAGGACCTGTACGAGGCGACCCACGAGAACGTGCAGCTGGCGGTGCGGGACGGTGGCGAGGTCGTCTACATCGAGTGGCTGGCGGCGCGGTCGTCGGTCGGCGTGCACATCCGCGTCGGCGCCCGCTGGCCGCTGCACGCCACCGGGGTCGGGCTCGCCCTGCTCGCGCACGGCGAACCGGAGTTCCAGGAGGCCTACCGCACCGGCCCGCTGGCCGCCTTCACCCCGTACACGATCACCGACCCGGCACGGCTGCGCCGGGTGCTGGCCGAGGTGCGGCGCACCGGGGCGGCGGTGAGTGACCGCCAGATCACCGACGACGCCCTCTCGGTGGCCGCCCCGGTGCACGGCCCGGACGGCACCGTGACCGCGGCCGTGTCGGTCGTCGTGCCGCACGCCGACGCGCAGGTGCCGACGCTGGTCCCGGCGGTCCGGCTGGCGGCCCGCGGCATCTCCCGGGCCCTGGGCTGGCGCCCGAGCATCCCTCTCACCGTTGGGGACGCGGCCCCGTACCCCCACTGACGCACCGGAGCCTGCACACGAGGACCAGGGGAGACCGGCGGTGCGGATCGACACCGCGGTCGTCCGGGTGCCGCTCGCTGCGGCGACGACGGCGCCGCCGGGCCACCGCGCCCGGTGGGCCCCGAACCCCGGTCGGGATCTGCCCCGCCCGGCACTTTCGCGTGACGTTCACGACGTTCAGGGGCTGAACTCCCCTACTCCGCAAGGAGTTTCTCGGCTTCACCTCTTGACGGCCGCGGCGGCCCGGAGCACATTGGCCGCACTCTGAGAGCGCTCTCAAACGGCTCCCCCACGGAGCGCGCTCGGGGCGTACCGCTTCCCACCCCCGCATCGAGAGGCGACCCCCGCATGAGTAGGACATCCGGCAACCCGCCCAGACGCCGGCCGCTGCGCCGGGCACTGGTGGCCGTCGTCGGCACGCTCGGACTCGCCGCGGCGGCGACGACCGTCACCGGCCCGTCGGCGGGCGCGGCCGTTCCACCGCCCCCGTCCGGCTGGACGCAGGTCTTCGCCGACGACTTCGACGGCGCGGCCGGCTCCGGCGTGAACACCGCGAACTGGCAGTACGACACCGGCACCTCGTACCCCGGCGGCCCGGCCAACTGGGGCACCGGCGAGATCGAGACGATGACCTCGTCCCCGGAGAACGTCTCGTTGGACGGCAGCGGAAACCTGCGCATCACCCCGCGGCGCGACGGCGCCGGCAACTGGACCTCGGGCCGCATCGAGACCAGGCGCGCCGACTTCGAACCCCCGGCCGGGGGCAAGCTGCGGGTGGAGGCCCGCATCCAGGTTCCGAACGTCACCGGGGCGGCGGCCAAGGGCTACTGGCCGGCGTTCTGGATGCTCGGCTCGCCCTACCGGGGCAACTACTGGAACTGGCCCGGTGTCGGCGAGATCGACATCATGGAGAACACCCAGGGCCTCAACACGGTGTGGTCCACGCTGCACTGCGGCACCTCGCCCGGCGGGCCCTGCAACGAGACCAGCGGCATCGGCGGCAACACCCCGTGTCCCGGCGCCACCTGCCAGGCGGGCTTCCACACCTACCGGGCGGAGTGGGACCGCTCGACGAGCGTCGAGGAGATCCGCTTCTCCGTCGACGGCACCACCTTCCACACCGTCCGCGAGAACCAGGTGGACGCAACGACGTGGGCGAACGCCACGAACCACGGCTACTTCATCATCCTCAACGTCGCGATGGGCGGCGGCTTCCCGGACGCGTTCGGCGGCGGCCCGGACGGCGGCACCCAGCCCGGCCACTCCATGCTCGTGGACTACGTCCAGGTGCTGTCGGCCGGTGGGAGCGGTACCACGCCGCCCCCGACCGGCGGTGACCGCGACGCGTACAGCGCCATCGAGGCCGAGTCGTACGACGCCCAGTCCGGCACGATGACCGAGGGCAGCTCGGACTCGGGCGGCGGGAGCAACCTCGGCGCCCTCGCGAACGGCGACTGGGTGCAGTACAAGGGCGTGAAGTTCGGTTCGAGCCCGGCGACCCAGTTCAAGGCCCGGGTGGCGAGCGGGGCGGCCGCCGGGGTCAGCGGTCTGGTCGAGGTGCGCCTGGACAGCCGTACCGGCACGCCGATCGGCAGCTTCGCCGTGGGCAACACGGGCGGCTGGCAGTCGTGGCGCACGATCCCGGCGAACATCGCCTCGGTGACGGGCACGCACGACGTGTACCTGACCTTCACCAGCGGCCAGAGCGCCGACTTCGTCAACGTGAACTGGTTCGGCTTCGGCCGCTGAGCGGCGACCGGTCCCCCACAGGAGGGCGAAGGGGCTCCACGGTGCGTGGAGCCCCTTCGTCGTGCCGCGGAGTTCCTCAGCGCAGCTCCGCCCGGAAGGCCGCCGGCGTCTGGTCGGTGTGCTGCTGGAAGAACTTGGAGAAGTTCGCCGCGTCCGGGAAGCCGACCGCCGCGCCGACCCGGCCGATCGGCATCTCGGTGTGGGCCAGGAGCCGCTTGGCCTCCAGGACGACGCGCTTGTCGATGAACCCCTTGGGCGTCTCGCCGGTGGCGGCGCGCACCGCGCGGACCAGGGTGCGGCGGGAGTAACCGAGCGCGTCGGCGTAGGCGCTGACGCTGTGGTTGGTGGCGAAGCCGCGCTCGACCGCGTCCCGGAACAGGGTGAAGGTGCTGTCCCCCGGCGTGTCCGCCCGCCCCTCCCGCGCCGCGTGTGCCGAGCTGGCCGCGAGATGCGCCAGGCGCAGCAGGAACGCGGACAGCGTGTGGCGCAGTACGGCGGTGTGCAGGCTCAGCGGGAGCGTGGTCGCGTCCTCGTACTCGCGCCGCAACTGGTCGAGCGACGCCGTCAGTCCGGCGAGCCGCGCCTCGTCGGGACGGAGCAGGGGCGGCAGGTCGTAGCGGTAGAGGCCGGTCGCCTCCACGGTGGCGCGGGGCAGGAAGCCGGGCTGCATGGTGAGCACCGTTCCGCGGTACTCGGCCCCGGGCGCGAAGCGGTGGACCTGGCCGGGACGGATCCACAGCAGATCGCCCGCCGTCGCCTCGTACTCGGCGAAGTCGATCATGTGACGGACCGGTCCGCCGGTGAAGAGCATGACGACGTGGAAGTCGATGCGGTGCACGCGGTGCAGCGGGGCGTGCGCGTGCCAGGTGCGCCCGTCACCGAGGGGGCCGACCTGCATGCCGACGCCGAGGAGGCTGAGATCGACCGGGAAGGGGAACGTTCTGATCCCGTCGCCGCCGCCTTGATGTCTTTCGTCCGCCATGTCCGTCCCGTACCGTCCGCCCGCGTGCCCCGCGGCCGGGGCGTGTCCCACTTTCACCACAGGCTGGCACACCACGACCTTCACTCCAAAAAGTCAGACTTTTAAGTTTGAACGCGTCAGACCAGGTACTCCGCTCCGATCGAGGATTTCTTGAAGATGAGCACGCAGCCGAGCAAGCAGACAGTGGACAGCGCGGACCGCTTCGAATGGACCGAACTCGACCGGCGTGCCGTCGACACCGCCCGGATCCTCGCGGCCGACGCCGTGCAGCAGGTGGGGAACGGCCACCCGGGCACGGCGATGGCCCTGGCCCCGGCGGCGTACACGATCTTTCAGAAGGTGATGCGGCACGACCCCGCCGATCCCGAGTGGACCGGCCGTGACCGCTTCGTCCTCTCCCCCGGCCACACCTCGCTGACCCTCTACACCCAGCTCTTCCTCGCCGGGTACGAGGTCGGGCTGGACGACCTCAAGGCCTTCCGCACGCACGGCTCCAAGACGCCGGGCCACCCCGAGTACGGGCACACGGCGGGCGTGGAGACCACCACGGGGCCGCTGGGCCAGGGCGTGGCCAACGCGGTGGGCATGGCGATGGCCGCCCGCTACGAGCGCGGCCTGTTCGACCCCGAGGCCCCCGAGGGCGAGTCGCCCTTCGACCACACGATCTGGGCGATCGTCTCCGACGGCGACCTCCAGGAGGGCGTCTCCGCCGAGGCCTCGTCGATGGCCGGTCACCAGAAGCTCGGCAATCTGGTCTTCCTCTACGACGACAACCACATCTCGATCGAGGGCGACACCGCGACCGCGTTCTCCGAGGACGTGCTGAAGCGCTACGAGGCGTACGGCTGGCACACCCAGCGCGTCGAGCCCGCCGAGAGCGGCGACGTCGACGTGCACGCCCTGCACGCGGCGCTGACGGCGGCGCAGGCCGAGACCGGGCGCCCCTCCATCATCGCCATGCGCACGATCATCGCCTGGCCCGCCCCGAACGCGCGGAACACCGAGGCCTCCCACGGCTCCGCCCTCGGCGCCGAGGAGGTCGCGGCCACCAAGCGCGTCCTCGGCTTCGACCCGGAGAAGTCCTTCGAGGTCGAGGGCGAGGTACTCGCCCACACCCGCCGGGCCCTGGACCGCGGCGCCGAGGCGCACGCCGCCTGGGACAAGCGGATCGCCGCCTGGCGCGACGCCGCCCCCGAGCGCGCCGCGCTCTTCGACCGCGTGGTCGCCGGCCGGCTGCCCGAGGGCTGGGAGGACACCCTCCCGGTGTTCGAGACCGGCAAGTCGGTCGCGACCCGGGCCGCCTCCGGCAAGGTCCTCCAGGCGCTCGGCCCGGTGCTGCCCGAGCTGTGGGGCGGCTCGGCCGACCTGGCCGGCTCCAACAACACCACCATCGACAAGACCAGCTCCTTCCTGCCCGAGGGCAACCCGCTGCCCGGGGCCGACCCGTACGGCCGCACCGTGCACTTCGGCATCCGCGAGTTCTCCATGGCCGCGGAGATGAACGGCATCGCCCTGCACGGCAACACGCGGATCTACGGCGGCACCTTCCTGGTCTTCTCCGACTACATGCGCAACGCGGTGCGCATGTCCGCGCTGATGCAGCTGCCGGTGACGTACGTGTGGACGCACGACTCCGTCGGCCTCGGCGAGGACGGCCCGACGCACCAGCCGGTGGAGCACCTGGCCGCCCTGCGCGCCATCCCCGGTCTCAACGTCGTCCGCCCGGCCGACGCCAACGAGACCGCGACGGTGTGGGCGGAGATCCTCCGGCGGCACTCCACCCACCCGGCGCCGCACGGCCTGGCCCTCACCCGCCAGGGCGTGCCGACCTACGCGCCGAACCCGGACGCGGCGCGCGGCGGGTACGTCCTCGCCGACGCCTCCACCGGCACCCCGGACGTCGTGCTGATCGCCACCGGCTCCGAGGTCCGGCTCGCGATGGCCGCCCGGGAGGAGCTGGAGGCCGAGGGCACCGCCACACGGGTGGTGTCGATGCCGTCCGTGGAGTGGTTCGAGGAGCAGCCCCGCGCCTACCGCGAGAGCGTGCTGCCGCCGTCCGTGCGGGCCCGGGTCGCCGTGGAGGCCGGGATCGGCCTCACCTGGCACCGGTACGTCGGGGACGCGGGCCGCATCGTCTCCCTGGAGCACTTCGGCGCCTCCGCCGACGCCGAGACCCTGTTCACCGAGTTCGGCTTCACCGCCGGGCACGTGGCCGCCGCCGCCCGGGAATCCCTGGCCGCCGCCCGCGGCTGATCCCACCGGATCCCACCCCGATCCGATCGCAGAAAGAGAAGATGATCACTGTGACCGAAGCAACCGCCACCGCGGGAGCACTGCAGCGCCTGGCCGACCAGGGCGTGTCCGTCTGGCTCGACGACCTGTCGCGGCGGCGGATCGAGTCCGGCAACCTCGCCGAGCTGATCCGGACGAAGAACGTCGTCGGCGTCACCACCAACCCGTCGATCTTCCAGGCGGCCATCGGCTCCGGCGAGGGCTACGAGGAACAGCTCGCCGACCTGGCGACCCGGGGCGTCACCGTCGACGAGGCGGTCCGCATGATGACCACCGCCGACGTCCGCGCCGCCGCCGACGTGCTGCGCGAGGTGTACGACGCCTCCGGCGGGCGCGACGGCCGGGTCTCCATCGAGGTCGACCCGCGCCTGGCCCACGACACGGCGGCGACGGTCGCCGAGGCGCGTCAGCTGGCCTGGCTGGTCGACCGCCCCAACGTGATGATCAAGATCCCGGCGACGAAGGCCGGTCTCCCGGCGATCACCGATGTCATCGGCGCCGGCATCAGCGTCAACGTCACGCTGATCTTCTCCCTGGAGCGCTACCGCGAGGTCATGGACGCCTACCTCGCCGGTCTGGAGAAGGCGCAGGCGGCCGGGATCGACCTGGCGGGCATCCACTCGGTCGCCTCGTTCTTCGTCTCCCGCGTGGACAGCGAGATCGACAAGCGCCTGTCCCTGCTGGGCACCGACGAGGCGCGCGCGCTGCGTGGAAAGGCCGCGCTGGCCAACGCGCGACTGGCCTACGAGGCGTACGAGAACGTCTTCGCGGGCGACCGCTTCACCGCCCTCGCCGGGGCCCGCGCCAACCCCCAGCGCCCCCTGTGGGCGTCCACCGGTGTGAAGGACCCGGCATTCCGGGACACCCTGTACGTGGAGGAGCTGGTCGCTCCCGGCACCGTGAACACGATGCCGGAGGCCACCCTGGACGCCGCCGCCGATCACGGCGACGTACGGGGTGACACGGTCACCGGCGGGTACGCCCAGGCCCGGGCCGACCTCGCGGCGGTGGAGCGGCTCGGCGTGTCGTACGACGAGGTGGTGGAGCAGTTGGAGCAGGAGGGCGTGGCGAAGTTCGAGGCGGCCTGGCAGGAGCTGCTCGTCGCCGTGACGAAGTCCCTCGACAGCAAGGGAGTTGACGGGGAATGAGCGAGGAGCTTCCCGCCACGACGGTCCGGGAGACCAAGGCGACGAAGGAGTCCAAGGAGGCCCGGACGGCCCAGGACGCGGCCGGACCACTGCACGCCCAGGCGGCGGAGGAGGCCCAGGCCGCCGGGGCGGCGAAGGCGGCCGCACCTTCCGGGTCCTCCCGGAGCGCGAAGAAGACCGGGACGGCCCGTGCCGCCAAGGGGGCGAAGGGCAAGGGCGCGGGCAAGGAGGCCGTGGAGCCGGTGGCACCGCTCGACTGGAGCAACCCGCTGCGCGATCCCCAGGACCGCCGTCTGCCCCGTATCGCGGGGCCGTCCGGGCTGGTCATCTTCGGCGTCACCGGTGACCTGTCCCGCCGCAAGCTGATGCCGGCCGTGTACGACCTGGCCAACCGCGGCCTGCTGCCGCCGGGCTTCTCCCTGGTCGGCTTCGCCCGCCGGGACTGGGAGGACCAGGACTTCGCCGAGGTCGTGCACGACGCGGTCAAGGAGCACGCGCGCACGCCGTTCCGCGAGGAGGTCTGGCAGCAGCTCTCCGAGGGCATGCGCTTCATCCCCGGCGACTTCGACGACGACCACGCGTTCGAACAGCTGCGCAAGTCCGTCGAGGAGCTGGACGCCTCCCGCGGCACCAGCGGCAACTACGCCTTCTACCTCTCGGTGCCGCCGAAGTTCTTCCCGAAGGTCGTCCAGCAGCTCAAGAAGCACGGCCTGACCGACGGGCCGGACGGCTCCTGGCGACGTGCGGTGATCGAGAAGCCGTTCGGCCACGACCTGGACAGCGCCCGTGAGCTGAACGCGCTGGTGCACGAGGTCTTCGACCCGGAGCAGGTCTTCCGCATCGACCACTACCTGGGCAAGGAGACCGTCCAGAACATCCTGGCGCTGCGCTTCGCCAACCAGATGTACGAGCCGATCTGGAACCGGTCCTATGTGGACCACATCCAGATCACCATGGCCGAGGACATCGGCATCGGCGGCCGGGCCGGCTACTACGACGGCATCGGCGCCGCCCGCGACGTCATCCAGAACCACCTGCTCCAGCTGATGGCCCTCACCGCCATGGAGGAGCCGGCCGCCTTCGACGCGCGGTCGCTGCTCACCGAGAAGCTCAAGGTGCTGCGGGCCGTGCGGCTGCCGGAGGACCTGGGCGGGCACACCGTGCGCGGACAGTACGCGGGCGGCTGGCAGGGCGGCGCGCAGGTGCCCGGCTACCTGGAGGAGGAGGGGATCGACCCGGCCTCCACCACCGACACCTACGCGGCGATCAAGCTGGGCATCGACAACCGCCGCTGGGCGGGCGTGCCCTTCTACCTGCGCACCGGCAAGCGGCTTGGCCGCCGGGTCACGGAGATCGCGGTGGTCTTCCAGCGGGCCCCGCACTCCCCCTTCGACTCCACCGCCACGGAGGAGCTGGGCGAGAACGCGATCGTCATCCGCGTCCAGCCGGACGAGGGCATGACGGTGCGCTTCGGCTCGAAGGTGCCGGGCACGTCGATGGAGATCCGGGACGTGTCCATGGACTTCGCCTACGGCGAGTCCTTCACCGAGTCCAGCCCGGAGGCGTACGAACGGCTGATCCTGGACGTCCTTCTGGGGGACGCCAACCTGTTCCCGCGCCACCAGGAGGTGGAAGAGTCCTGGCGGATCCTCGACCCGATCGAGGAGTACTGGGCCTCGCACGACAAGCCGGCGCAGTACGCGTCGGGCGGCTGGGGACCGCGGGAAGCCGACGAGATGCTCGCACGAGACGGACGGAGCTGGCGCAGGCCATGAGGATCGACCTGACCGACACCACGGCAAGCAAGATCAACAAGGCGTTGGTGCAGGGCCGTCGGGCCATCGGCACCCCGGCCGTGGGCATGGTGCTCACGCTGGTCATCGTCACCGACGAGGAGAACGCCTACGACGCCATCAAGGCGGCCGAGGAGGCCTCGCACGAGCACCCCTCGCGCACCCTGGTCGTCATCAAGCGCCACCCCCGCAACCTGCGCGACCGCACCCGCTCGCACCTCGACGCCGAGGTCCGGGTCGGCTCCGAGGCCGGGACCGGCGAGACCGTCGTGCTGCGCATGTACGGGGAGGTGTCCGAGCACGCCGACTCGGTGGTGCTGCCGCTGCTGCTGCCGGACGCGCCGGTCGTCGTGTGGTGGCCCGTGCAGGCGCCGGACAACCCCGCGAAGGACCCGCTGGGCGCGCTGGCCCAGCGCCGGATCACCGACCTCTACACGGTCGAGCGGCCGATGGAGGTCCTGGAGCGCCGGGTGCGCGCCTACGCCCCCGGCGACACCGACCTGGCCTGGACCCGGCTGACGCTGTGGCGCTCGATGCTGGCCGCCGCCCTGGACCAGGCCCGGGTGCCGGTGACCTCCGCGGTCGTGGAGGCCGAGGCGGACAACCCGGCCGCCGAGCTGCTGGCCCGCTGGCTGGAGGCCCGCCTGGGCGTCCGCGTGGAGCGCGTGGTCACCGACGGGCCGGTCGTCACGGCGGTCCGGCTGGGCACGGCGGGCGGCGAGATCGTCATCGACCGGCCGGAGGGGCCGCTCGCCACGATGACCCTGCCCGGTCAGCCCCCGCGCTCCCTCGCCCTGAAGGTGCGCCCCACCTCCGAACTCATCGCCGAGGAGCTCAGGCGCCTCGACGCCGACGAGATGTACGCCATCGCCCTGCGCGGCGAGGCCGGCAAGGAGACCCCTGTTCATGTCTGACACCCCGAAGCTCGACCAGCGGCCGCAGTGGACCGCGCTCGCCGACCACGCCAAGGGCACGCTGCCCCACCCGGACCTGCGCGAGCTGTTCGCCCAGGACCCCGGGCGGGCGGAGCGGTACGTCGTGCGCGTCGGCGATCTGCGCATCGACTACTCGAAGAACCTCGTCACCGACGAGACGCTGGCCCTGCTCCAGGAACTGGCCGCCGCCACCGACGTGTTCGGGCTGCGCGACGCGATGTTCCGCGGTGAGCGCATCAACATCACCGAGGACCGGGCCGTGCTGCACACCGCGCTGCGGGCCCCGCGGGACGCGGTGATCGAGGTCGACGGCGAGAACGTGGTCCCCAAGGTGCACGCCGTGCTCGACAAGATGGCCGGCTTCGCCGACCGGGTCCGGGGCGGCGAGTGGACCGGTCACACCGGCAGGCGCATCCGGAACGTCGTCAACATCGGCATCGGCGGCTCGGACCTCGGTCCGGCGATGGCCTACGAGGCGCTGCGGGCCTTCACCGACCGCTCGCTCACCTTCCGCTTCGTCTCCAACGTGGACGGCGCCGACCTGCACGAGGCGGTCCGGGACCTGGACCCGGCCGAGACGCTCTTCATCATCGCCTCCAAGACGTTCACCACCATCGAGACGATCACCAACGCCACCTCGGCGCGCTCCTGGCTGCTGGACGCGTTCGAGGGCGACGAGAAGGCGGTGGCCAAGCACTTCGTGGCGCTGTCGACCAACGCCGAGAAGGTCGCGGACTTCGGCATCGACACGGCCAACATGTTCGAGTTCTGGGACTGGGTCGGCGGCCGGTACTCCTTCGACTCGGCGATCGGGCTCTCCCTGATGATCGCCATCGGCCCGGACCGCTTCCGGGAGATGCTCGACGGCTTCCGCATCGTCGACGAGCACTTCCGCAACGCCGAGGCCCCGGCCAACGCGCCGCTGCTCCTCGGTCTGCTGGGCGTCTGGTACGGCGACTTCCTGGGCGCGCAGTCGCACGCGGTGCTGCCGTACTCGCACTACCTGTCGAAGTTCACCGCGTATCTCCAGCAGCTGGACATGGAGTCCAACGGCAAGTCCGTCGACCGGGACGGGAACCCGGTGGAGTGGCAGACCGGGCCGGTGGTCTGGGGCACGCCGGGCACCAACGGACAGCACGCGTACTACCAGCTGATCCACCAGGGCACCAAGCTGATCCCGGCGGACTTCATCGGCTTCGCGCGGCCCGTGGGCGAGCTGAGCGACGAACTGAAGGCCCAGCACGACCTGCTGATGGCCAACTTCTTCGCGCAGACCCAGGCGCTCGCCTTCGGCAAGACCCCGGACGAGGTACGCGCCGAGGGGGTGCCCGAGGAACTGGTCCCGCACAAGACCTTCCGCGGCAACCACCCCACCACGACCGTCCTGGCCGCCGAGCTGACCCCCTCCGTCCTCGGCCAGCTCATCGCCCTGTACGAGCACAAGGTGTTCGTACAGGGCGCGATCTGGAACATCGACTCCTTCGACCAGTGGGGCGTCGAACTCGGCAAGGTGCTCGCCAAGCGCGTCGAACCCGCCCTCACCGAGGGCGCCGACGTGCCCGGCCTCGATCCGTCCACGGCCGCGCTGGTGGCCGCCTACCGTGAACTGAAGGAAGTGCACTGACATGCAGATCGGTCTTGTGGGTCTCGGCAAGATGGGCGGCAACATGCGCGAGCGGCTGCGCAACGCCGGCCACACCGTCGTCGGATACGACACCAATCCCGACCGGGCCGACGTCGACAGCCTGGTCGAGCTGGTCGACCGGCTGGAGCGGCCGCGCGCGGTCTGGGTGATGGTGCCGGCCGGCGGCGCCACCCAGCACGTCATCGACCAGCTGGCGACGCTGCTCAAGCCCGGCGACACCGTCATCGACGGCGGCAACTCCCGCTGGACGGACGACGAGAAGCACGCCGAGGAGCTGGGCAAGCGCGGCATCAACTTCGTCGACGCCGGTGTGTCCGGCGGCGTGTGGGGCCTGAAGAACGGCTACGCCCTGATGGTCGGCGGCGACAAGGAGACCGTCGAGGACCTCAAGCCGGTCTTCGACGCGCTCAAGCCGGACGGCCCCTACGGCTACGTCCACGCGGGCCGGGTCGGTGCCGGGCACTTCGCCAAGATGGTCCACAACGGCATCGAGTACGCCATGATGCAGGCCTACGCCGAGGGCTGGGAGCTGCTGGAGAAGGTCGACTCCGTGGACAACGTCCGCGAGGTCTTCCGCTCCTGGCAGGAGGGCACCGTCATCCGGTCCTGGCTCCTGGACCTGGCCGTCAACGCCCTCGACGAGGACCACCACCTGGAGAAGCTGCGCGGGTACGCGGAGGACTCCGGCGAGGGCCGCTGGACCGTGGAGGCGGCCATCGACAACGCCGTGCCGCTGCCCGCGATCACGGCCTCCCTCTTCGCGCGGTTCGCGTCCCGGCAGGACGACTCGCCGCAGATGAAGATGATCGCCGCGCTGCGCAACCAGTTCGGCGGCCACGCGGTGGAGTCGGCCAAGAAGTAGGCGGCGCGCGCGGCGCGTTGACGTGACCGGCCGGTTCGGGTCAGAGTCCCTCCCTGATGGAGATCAACGACCTGACACCGGCCGAGTCGCGCGTCTGGCGGGCGTTCGCCTCGGGCACCCTCGTGGACTTCCGCGCCCGCGACGACGAGGACACCACCGACGGCGGTTCCTGGGGCCCCGAACGGACCGTACGCGCGAGTGTGCTGCGGTCGCTGCTGCTGAACGGCCCCCGGGCGGAGGGCGAGGTGCCCGCGCTCAACCTGGCCGGCGTCCGCGTCACGGGCACCCTGGAACTCCAGTACGCGACGGTCGACCACCCCGTGCGGCTGCGGCACTGCCACTTCCAGGACGCACCCAGCCTGTACGCGGCGCGGCTGCGGGACCTGAACCTGAGCGAGTCGGTGCTCCCCGGGCTGATCTCGCACGCGGTCCGGGTGGAGGGCGTGCTGCGGCTGACCCGCGCCCGGTTCGGGGGCATGGTGCGGCTCGGCGGCGCGGAGATCGCCGGCAGCCTGTACCTGGAGAGCACCCGGATCCACGCGCCGGACACCGAGGAGCCGGTGCTCCAGCTGAACCAGGCCGCCCTGGGCGCCGACCTGTGGGCGCCCGGCCTGCGGGCGCGGGGCAGGGTGCGGCTCGACGGCGCCCGGGTGGCCGGGACGGTCAACCTCGCCGACGCCGTGCTCGACCAGCCGGGCGGCACCGCCCTCCAGGCCGAGACACTGGCCACCGAGGCCGACGTGCTGCTGCGGCACGCCGAGGTGCGGGGCCGGATCGAACTGCGCGGCGCGCGCATACCCGGCCGCCTCGACCTCTCGCACGCGCGCCTGGCCAATCCCGGGGGGACCGCGCTGCGGGCCAGCAGTTGCGTGATAGGCGAACTGTGGCTGCGGCAGGGACCGGTGGCCGAGGGCTCGCTGAACCTGCGCCGCTCTCAGGTGGAGGTGCTGTTCCTGGAACCCGACGTGGTACCTGAGTGGGTACAGTTGAACGACCTCACCTACACCGCGCTCATCCCGCACGAGCCCGCCGAACGACGGCTGCCGATGCTGGAGAAGGGCGACAGCTATCTGCCCTTCACCTACGAGCAGTTGACCGCGTCCTACCGCCGGATCGGCGACGACGACGCGGCCCGGCGGGTCCAGCTCGCCAAGCAGCGCCGGCACCGCCGCACCCTGCCCTGGTACGCCCGCCTGTGGGGGCACCTCCAGGACGTCACGGTCGGGTACGGCTTCCGTCCGCTGCGCGCGGGCGGCTGGCTGCTGTCGCTGCTGGCGGTCGGCTCGGTCGCGTACGGGCTGCACCATCCGCCGCCGCTCAAGCCGGAGGAGGCCCCCGGCTTCAACCCGGTCTTCTACACCCTCGACCTGCTGCTGCCGGTGATCTCCTTCGGCCAGGAGAACGCGTTCTCGCCCGAGGGCGGGTACCAGACGCTCTCCTACATCCTGATCATCACCGGCTGGATCCTGGCCACGACGGTGATCACCGGCCTGACCCGCACGGTCAGCCGCCAGTGAGGATCTCCGTGTCATGCGGGGCGTTCCGGGGAGGCGTGGGCGGGGTATGCCGGACGCGTCCCCGGACGAACGATCAAGGAGAGCGATGGCGGTGCCACCCCTGCGCCAGGAGGTCGACGCGGGTGCGGCCGGGCTGGACCCCGGCGCGCTGGACCGGCTCGACCTGCACTTCGCCCGGCAGGTCGACGAGGGCCGCCTGCCCGGGTTCCTGGTGGCCGTCGCGCGCGGCGGGCGCGTCGCACATCTGACGGTGCACGGGCTGCGGGACGTCGCGGCCGGGCTCCCGGTGACGGCCGACACCCTGTGGCGGATCTACTCCATGACCAAGCCGGTCACGTCCGTGGCCGTGCTGAGCCTGGTGGAGGAGGGCCGACTGTCGCTGGACGACCCCGTGGACCGCCACCTGCCGGCCTTCGCCGAGCCGCGCGTGTACGCCGGGGGGACAGGGAACGACGTCGTCACCCGGCCGGCCGCCGGTCCGGTGCGTGTCCGGCACCTGATGACCCACACCGCGGGGCTGACGTTCGGCTTCTACCGCACCCACCCCGTCGACGCGCTCTACCGGGCGGCCGGGGTGGAGTCCTCGGTGCGGCCGGGCGCGGACCTGGCCGAGACGGTGGACCTGTACGCGAGCCTGCCCCTCCAGTTCGAACCGGGCACCGAGTGGAACTACTCGGTGGCCAGCAACGTCCTGGGGCGGCTGGTCGAGGTGGTGTCCGGGCAGCCCCTCGACGTGTTCTGCGCCGAGCGGATCTTCGGGCCGCTGGGCATGACGGACACCGGGTTCCACGTCACCGACGCGCAGGCGGGCCGCCTGGCCGAGCTGTACGGCGAGACGGAGGACGGCGGCATCACCCCGGTCCCCGGGCTGCCGCTGCGGGGCCGGCCCCGGTTCCTGTCGGGCAGCGGCGGCCTGGTCTCGTCCGCGTACGACGTGCACCGCTTCGCGGAACTGCTGCGCCGCCGCGGCGCACTCGACGGGGTCCGGCTGCTCGCCCCGGCCACGGTGGACCTCATGACCCGCAACCACCTCCCCGGCGGCGCCGACCTGCGTTCCCTCGGCAGCCGCCCGGCGCACGACCAACCCGGAAACGACGGCGTCGGCTTCGGCCTCGGCGTCTCCGTGGTCATCGACCCGAGCCGCACCCGGTCGCCCTCCGGGCTCGGCACGTACGGCTGGAGCGGGGTGGCGACGACCACCTTCTGGGTCGACCCGGGCCGTGATCTGACGGTGCAGTTCATGACCCAGGTGCGGCCGAAGTCCTCGCACACGGTCTACCCGGACCTGAAGCGGCTGGTGCACGAAGCTCTCGTGGAGTGATCCGGCCCGGCGGAGCCCGGTCCCCCACGGTCAGGACGACATGTGCGCCATGGCGTCCAGGTGGGGCAGGTGGTGGTCGAGCCGTTCCCGCTTGGTGCGCAGATAGGTGATGTTGGACTCGCACGGCGGTATCAGCAGCGGCACCTGCTCGGCGACCTCGATGCCGTGCGCCACCAGCGCCTCCCGTTTGCGCGGGTTGTTGGACATCAGCCGCACCGACCGCACGCCGAGGTCGTCGAGGATGCGGGCGGCGGCGCCGTAGTCCCGGGCGTCCACGGGCAGGCCGAGGGCGAGGTTCGCCTCCACCGTGTCCAGGCCCTCGGCCTGCAACGCCATCGCGCGCAGCTTGGCCAGCAGACCGATGCCGCGCCCCTCGTGGCCGCGCAGGTAGACCACGATCCCGCTGCCCGCGTCGGCCACCTGCCGCAGCGCGGAGGCGAGTTGGGCGCCGCATTCGCAGTGCTGGGAGCCGAAGGCGTCGCCGGTCAGGCACTCCGAGTGGAGCCGGGTGAGCACGCCTTCGGCGCCCGGGTCGCCGTGGACGAGGGCCACTTGCTCGTCGCCGCGTTCGTGGTCGAAATAGCCGAACGCCCGGAATTCTCCGTACACGGTGGGCAGCGGTGTCACCACGATCCGCTCCACGTCCGTGCGAGGCGATCGCTGTGCTGCCCTCTTGCCGAGTACACCGATTTTTTCTGTCATGATTTTCGCGTTCCTCAACAGATTGCTCAACCGAGTTGGAAGGCCGTGCGGAAATGGATGTTTCACTGGTGCCTGCGGACACGAGCGAAGACGTGCGCGAACGCGGCTCGGCGGTCGCGGTGCTGCCGGTCGGGAGTTACGAGCAGCACGGTCCGTACCTGCCGCTGGCGACCGACACCCTCGTCGCCTGCGCCGTCGCCCGGGAGTTGGCCGCCGCGTACCCGGTGTGCCTGCTGCCGCCGGTGACGATCGGCTGCTCGCACGAACACGCGGGCTGGCCCGGGACCGTCAGCATCTCCGCCGTGACCCTGCACGCGGTGGTGCGGGACATAGCGGACTCCCTGCGCCGTTCGGGGATCGGGGCCCTGGTCGTGGTCAACGGACACGGCGGCAACTACGTGTTGGGCAACGTCGTCCAGGAGTCCTCCGCGCGCGGTGAGCGGATGGCGCTGTTCCCGGCCGCGGAGGACTGGGAGACGGCGCGGCAGCGGGCCGGGGTGGCCACCTCGCTGCTCACCGACATGCACGCGGGGGAAATCGAGACCTCCATTCTTCTGCACGCGCACCCTGAATTGGTCCGGCCCGGTTACGAGGCCGCCGATTTCGTCGCGGACGACCGGCGTCATCTGCTCTCCCTCGGTATGTCCGCCTATACCGCTTCCGGTGTCATCGGGCGTCCTTCACTGGGATCGGCGGAAAAGGGGAAGGAACTGCTGGCGGGCCTCGCGGATTCCTTCGCGGATTGTTTCGCGCTGCTGACGGCGGTGCGGGCGACCGTGTCCGACTCCGACGAGGAGCGCGCGTAGCGCACGGCGTGCCGGCGGGCGACGAGGACGACGGCGCCGGGCAGGCTCGCCACGAGGCTGAGCACGCCGTACACCACCGCCGTGCCCAGCCCGGTCCCCGCGCCCAGCCCCGCCGCGCCGAACGCCCAGGCGGTGACGCCCTCCCGGGGGCCCCAGCCGCCGACGTTCAGCGGCAGCCCCATGGCGAGCAGCGCCAGCACCGCCAGCGGGGTGAGTACGGCGACGGAGGCCGCGCTGCCGGCGACCCGGGCGGCGAGCACGAACATCGTGAGGTGCCCGGCGAGCACGACGACGGAGGAGAGCGCGACCCCCGGCAGGCTGCGCCGGGACAGCAGCCCGGCCCGTGCCGCACCGAGCGCCGCCCGCAGGGCCCGGCCCCGGCGTGCGGGCGTCCGGTTCATGCGCAGGGCGAGGGTCACGGCGAGCGCGCCGAGCAGGGCCAGTCCCGCGGGCGGTGCGATCCGCCGCGCCTCGCCGAGCACCGGGGACGGCATGGTGAGCAGGACGGCGACCCCGACGCCGGTCAACACGAGCTGACCGGCGGCCCGTTCGAGGACGACGGCCCGCACGCCGCGTCCGAGGTCCCCGGCGCTCCGCCCGTGCCGCACCGCGCGGTGCACGTCACCGAGGACGCCGCCGGGCAGGGCCGCGTTGAGGAACAGGGCGCGGTAGTAGTCGGCGACGGCCGCCGCGAACGGCAGCCGGATGCGCAGTCCCCGGGCCACCAGGGCCCAGCGCCAGGCGCTGAAGACCGTGGTGACCAGTCCGATCCCGAGGGCCGCCAGCACCGTGGCCCCGTCGATCCGGCCGAGCCCGTCCAGGAGGGCGCCGGTTCCCAGCCGCCACAGGAGCACGGCGAGGACGGCGGTACCGGCGAGGGTGCCGAGGTGGGTGCGCAGGGCGCGGCGGCGGGGCGCGTCCGGGCGCGGCGGCGTCGGCAGGTCCCGTGCCGGTACGGCCGGTGCCGTCGGCAGCGTCGGTGCGCTCACGGGGCGCCGCCCGTCGGCCGGCACAGCGCCAGCAGGTCGGTGTGGTGGACGACCACGCGCAACTGCCCGGCCGCGCAGGCCGCGAGGCGCTCGTCCAGGTACCGGTCGGCCGGCTCCCGCAGTTCCGGGCGTTGTTCGACGGCCGCACCGACCCAGCCCCGCAGCCACTGGGCGGTGAGACCGGCCTCGTCGGGGCCGAGCCGCCAGGGGCTGGGGTGCGCCCGGACGGCGGCGCCGTGCCCGGCGAAGGCCTCGGCGGCGGCGGTGACCGCGTCCGGACCGAGCATGCCGGTACGCCGCTGGTGGTCGTTGAAGGCCGCGGTGATCTCGGCGTCCAGCGGATGTGCCGGGGTGAGGTCGACGCGTCCGGCGACGGAGAGGGTCAGCAGCGCCGGGCAACCGGCCGCGGCACAGGCGACGGCGAGGGTGCCGACCTCCTCGGCGGTGAGGACGTCGAGCAGCGCGGACGCCGTCACCAGCGCGGCGCCGGTCAGGGCCTCCGGGGTGAGGCGGGCGAGGTCGCCGCGCCGCGTCTCGACGGTGACCCGGCTGCCGTCTGCGGCGGTGCGCGGGGCGGCGACGGCGGCGAAGTGCAGCAGGTAGGGGTCACGGTCGTGCAGCACCCAGTGCTGGGCGCCGGCCAGCAGCGGGGCGAGCCAGCGCCCCATCGACCCGGTACCGCAGCCCACGTCGTGCACCACCAGCCCGTCCGCCCGCCCCGGCAGCTCGGCGAGCCTGCCTCGCAACGGGTCGAGCAGAGCGTGCGCGCGAGCGGCGGCGTCGGCGGGCTCTCGCAGCCGCAGCCACTCGGGGGCGTAGCGCGGGGGGTCGTCGGGGTGCTCGCGGGCCTTCGACTCCCCCGCCTCCCGAAGCCGCACGGTGGCCCGCTCGGCGGCAGACCGCCCATGACCGTCAGGGAGCGGCCGGGCGGAGGGCCGTCCGGAAGGGGGTGCCGTCCGCGGGGCGGTGCCGTCCGGCCTCCCGGTCGCGGGTTGGCCGGGGTCGGCCTCGGGCCGATCGGAGGGCAGGTCCGCCGGATTCTCGCCCAGGCCGTCTCCAGGGTCGGGCGCAAGCCGCTGGACGGGGCCCGCGGCGGCAGGGCGGGGCGGGCTCGCGGCGGGGGCGGCGGCGTCGGGCGCGTCCTCGGGACCGGGCTGGGCCGGGACGACGACGTCCGCGGCCGGGCCGCCGGGCTTCCTCGCGTTCATGCCGCCCTCCTCGGTTCGCCCGGCAGCCGGTGCAGTACGGCGGCCAGGCGCTGGGCCGTGCTCGCCCAGCCGTTCAGGGCGGCCCGGCGACCGCGGGCGGCGGCCTTCAACCGGCGTCGTACGTCCGCCTCGCCGAACCAGCCGCGCAGCTCCGCGGCGAGCGCGACGGGATCCTCCGGCGGGACGAGGATGCCGGGCACCCCGCCGTCGGGTGCGCGTCCGACCGCCTCCGGGAGGCCGCCGACGTCCGTGGCCAGCACGGGGATGCCGCGCGCGAGGGCCTCGGTCACCGCCATGCCGTACGTCTCGGCGTAGGAGGTGAGGACCATCAGGTCGGCGGAGGCGTAGGTGGCGTCCAGGTCGGCCCCGGCCCGCGGCCCGGCGAGCACCAGCCGCTCCTCCAGGCCGTGCCGTGCGATCAGCGACCGCAGGCGGTCGACGTACTCCGGGTCCTGGCCGAGCCCGCCGACGCACACGCAGCTCCACGGCAGGTCGGCCACGGCCGCCAGCGCCTCCACCAGCCGGTGCTGGCCCTTGCGGGGCGTGACCGCGGCGACGCACACCAGCCGGGAGACGCCGTCGGTGCCGGGCGCGAGGGGCGCGATGTCGGCGCCGGGGGCGGCGACGTGGACCCGCCCCGGGTCGAGGCCGTGGTGGGAGACGAGGCGGCGCACCGCCCAGTCGCTGGTGGCGACGACGGCCGGAACGGCACGCAGCACCGTGCGTTCCCGGGCGTCCAGCTCGGCGGCCACCGCGGGGTCGAGGCCGGTCTCGTCGCCGAGCGGGAGGTGGACGAGGACGGCCATGCGCAGCCGCTCCGCCTCCGGAAGGACGATCTCCGGCACCCCGCAGGCGACCAGGCCGTCGAGGAGGACGACCGCGCCGTCCGGCAACCGCCGCAGGACACGGGCGAGTTCGGCGCGGGCCGCGTCGTCCGGCCGGGGCCAGTCGCCGGGCACGGGCAGCCCCCGTACCCGCCAGCCGAAGCCGGGCAGGTCGAGCCGTACCCGCCGGTCGTAGGCGTTGCCGCCACTCGGCGCGGCCGGGTCGTCGACACCGCCCGGCATGACGAAGTGCACGGAGCGCAGGGACATGGGGACGATTCCCCCGTTCGTCGAAGCAGGGGTCTGGGCCCCCTCTGGCCCGGAGATCTGGGCGGGGACATAGGCGAGCCGGGCCCGCCCGGCGGGCACACCGGTCGTCGCCTCCACCGAGGTGCCGGTCACAGCGCACGCTCGTAACTCGCCCAGGCGACATGCGACTCGTGCAGCGTGACGGTGAGCCCGGCCAGGCCCCTGGCCCCCTCGCCGAGCGCGCCTTTGTGCACGCGCTCGGCGAGCCGGTCGGCGATGACCTTGGCCAGGAACTCCGTGGAGGTGTTGAGGCCCGCGAAGTCGGGTTCGTTGTCGAGGTTGCGGTAGTTCAGTGCGCCCACGACGGCCCCCAGTTCCTGGGTGGCCAGGCCGATGTCGACGACGATGTTGTCCTCGTCCAGCTGCTCGCGCCGGAAGGTGGCGTCCACCAGGAACGTCGCTCCGTGCAGGCGTTGCGCGGGCCCGAAGACGTCGCCGCGGAAGCTGTGGGCGATCATGATGTGATCGCGGACGGTGATGCTGAACAACGGACGACCCTCCAGGTGTGGCACGTCTGGTCCCCCCGCCGGTCGCTGCGCGGGTGCCGTCTATTACGGCTGGAGGCCTTCCCCTGTTCAGTGGGCCGTACGTCTTTCCTCAAGGTCGGGCGCCGGTGCCGGTCCCCTCCCGGTCGTAACGGATCCGGTGGCACAGTGCGGGGATCTCGCCGGAGGCCAGCCGCGGCATCAGGTCCGGCAGTTCGGCGAACGCGGACTCGCCGGTGACGAGCGCGTCGAGGGCCGGGTCGGCGAGCAGTTCGAGGGCGAGGGCGAGCCGGTCGGCGTAGGTGCGGGTGGCGGCGCGGGCCGGGGAGACGGTGCCGACCTGGCTGCCGCGCAGGGTCAGGCGCCGGGAGTGGAAGGCCTCGCCGAGCGGCAGGGCGACGCGCCGGTCGCCGTACCAGCTCAGTTCGACGACGGTGCCCTCGGGCCGCAGCAGCTCCAGTGACCGGGCGAGTCCCGCCTCCGTCGCGCTGGCGTGCACGACGAGATCGCGGTCGCGGGCGGCCTCGCCCGGTGCGGCGAAACCGACGCCGAGCGCGGCGGCGACCTTCGCCCGGGCCGGGTCGGCGTCGACCAACTCGACGCGGACACCCGGGAACCGGGCCAGCAGGGCGGCCACCGAGCAGCCGACCATGCCCCCGCCGACCACGGTGACCCGGTCGCCGACCAGGGGCGCCGCGTCCCACAGGGCGTTGACGGCGGTCTCGACGGTGCCGGCGAGCACGGCCCGCCCGGCGGGGACCTCCGCGGGCACGGGGGTGACGGCGGCGGCCGGGACGACGTACCGCGTCTGGTGCGGGTGGAGACAGAACACCGTACGTCCGGCAAGACGCTCCGGCCCCTCCTCCACCACCCCCACACTGAGGTAGCCGTACTTCACCGGCCCGGGGAAGTCGCCCTCCTGGAACGGCGCGCGCATGGCCGTGTACTGGTTCTCCGGCACCCGGCCGTCGAAGACCAGGGTCTCGGTACCGCGGCTGACCCCGCTGAAGAGCGCGCGCACCAGCACCTCGTCGGCGCCCGGCACCGGCAGCTCCACCTCGCGGATCGCGCCCCGGCCCGGCGCTTCGAGCCAGAACGCACGTGCCCTGCGTGTCATCTCACGTCCTCCTGAACGGTCGGGAAGCCACTGACGTACCGAGGGATGCACGAGCCGCGCACAAGGTAGCGGCGTTGATCGACTCTGTCACACGGCCGGAGGATGTTCGGTGGCCCTGAACCACACGTACGACGCGTGCGAGGCGTATGACGTCGGTGCCGCGAGGTCCGTACAGCAGGAGACGGCGGTGGGGGCGGGCGCGCAGGTCCTGCTGCTGGCGCTGCTCGGTACCGCGATCGGCATGGGCACGGCGGGCTGGCTGACCGGCCTCGTGTTCGCGTTCGCGAGCTGGGCGGTGCTCTCCCGGGCCCTGCACCGCTCCCGGTTGCGGGCGTTCGGCCCGGCCAACCGGGTCACCCTCGGCCGGGCCACCCTGGTCGGCGGGGTCACCGCCCTGGTCGCCGACTCCTTCCGCAGCGCGCCGCCGGTCTCCCTCCTCGTCGGTCTGACGGCCGTGGCCCTGGTCCTGGACGGCGTGGACGGCAAGGTCGCCCGCCGCACCGGCACGTCCACCCCGCTGGGCGCGCGCTTCGACATGGAGGTCGACGCGTTCCTGATCCTGGTGCTCAGCGTGTACGTCGCGATGGACCTGGGCCCGTGGGTGCTGCTGATCGGCGCCATGCGGTACGTGTTCGTGGCGGCGGCCCGGGTGTGGCCGTGGCTGACCGCGCCGCTGCCGCCGAGCACGGCCCGCAAGACGGTGGCCGCGCTGCAGGGCGTCCTGCTGCTCCTGGCGGGCGCGGACCTGCTGCCGCGCGGGGCGAACGCCGGGGTGGCGGCGGTGGCACTGGGCCTGCTGGTGTGGTCGTTCGGCCGGGACGTGCGGTGGCTGTGGCGGCGGTCGCGGGTACCCGCCACCGTTGCCGCGATGGTGCCTGAACTCGTGGCCCGGTGAAGTGCCTCGACTCGGTCGAAGCACGCGGTGCGGCGATCGCGTGGAGGCGTGAGGGCGACTGCCGTCGCATGCGGCGATGGCCCTGCGGTGACCGGGCACTTCTGCGTAGCCTCGCACCATGGTCTCGGACACGGTCGCCGTGGGCGTCCTCACCTTCGTAGGGACCGGGTTGGCCACGGCGGCCGGTCTGTGGCAGTGGCAGCGAGCCCGGGTCCGCGAGGCGCGGGCGGACTTCCGCGCCCAGCGGGTCGAGGCGCTGAGGGAGGTCTGGGAGGCGTTGTCCGACCTTGAGGAGGCCCAGCGTCTCTCGCTCACCCGCCGGGAGCCACCCGTCGCCGCGGAAGCGAACAGGCTGACGCAAGTCAACCTCCTCCTGCTCCGGCGTTCGCCCTTCCTCCGGCCGGACGAGCAGGAATGGGCCCAGGCGTTCGCGCAGCACCTCACAGAGATCGACGCCCTGATCCGCGCACAGGCGCACGACGGGCAGTCCGGTGAGAGCGACGCGGAGTGGTTTGTGACGACCGCGCGGCAACCCCCGTCGTCACACGTTGCCGCCGTCGCCGCACACCGGCTCTCCGAGTTGCGCCTGAAATTGGGGCACCGGTACGCCGCGATCGTGCGAGGTGACAGCGAATGACGCCGGATTCCTGAGCGCGGCGGTCTCGTGGTCGGCGCCCGGCACGAGCCGTCAGCCCGCGGTCGGCCGCCCGGGCAGCATCCCCACCGCCACCAGTGGTACGGCGGCCAGCACCAGCCACGGGACCGCGGCCGGCAGGCCGGTGTCCATCAGCAGGCCGGTCGCGGAGCTGCCGGTCAGCACGATGATCCCGGAGACCGAGGACAGTGCCCCGGTGTAGAGACCGAGCCGCCCGTCCTCGGCGAGGTCCGGCACCCAGGCGCGGGCGACGGGTGCGACGAGCATCTGCCCGAGGGTGAGCAGGACGACGAACCCGGCGGTGGGCACCAGACCGCCCGCACCCGTCCACCCCGCGGGCCGCGCGAGGCCGACCACGGCGAACCCGACGGCGATGAGCACCAGCCCCGCCACCATCGACCGGCGCGGCGCCAGACGCTCCCCCGCCCACCGGGTCACCGGCAACTGCGCGGTCACCACCAGCAGCGACGACAGCGCGAACAGCCAGGCCAGCGGCGCCTGCGAACCGGCGGCCCGCTCCACCTCCGCGGGCAGGGCCAGGTAGAGCTGGTTGTAGGCGAGGAGGTAGGCGCCGTAGGCGCAGCACAGGGCGAGGAAGCGCCGGTTGCGCAGCACGAGCCGCGCCCCACCCCGCATCCGCACCTGGGTCCGTCCGGGTACGCGCTGCGGCAGCAGCCACGCGTGCCCGACGAGGACCAGCACGAAGACCCCGGCCCCGGCGAGGCAGGCCGTACGGAAGTCGACGGCGAGCAGCAGCGCCCCGAGCAGCGGCCCGCCGAAGGCACCGGCCTGCCCGGCGACGGTGAACAGCGCGAGCACCCGCGTCCGGTCCCCGCCCCCTTCCTTCTCCCACACGACGGCCTGCCGGGCGATCTCGGACTCGACGGCCGGCGAGAAGAGCGCGGCGGCGAACCCGATCAGCAGTACGGCGCCGACGACGGCCCAGGTCCGCTCGGCGAAGCCGAGCCAGGCGAACCCGGCGATCCGCAGTACGCATCCGGCGAGCACGACGGGCCGGATGCCGTACCGGTCGGTGAGCGCGCCGCCGACCACGAACAGCCCCTGCTGGCTGAAGGTCCGCAGCCCGAGCACGAACCCGACCAGCCATCCCGCCATGCCGACGGACTGCCCCAGGTGCTCGGAGAGGAAGGGCAGCACGGCGAAGAAGCCGATGTTGAAGGCGAGTTGGGTGAGGATGAGCAGCCGGAGCAGCGGGGAGAGTGTGGCGAGCGGGGCGGTACGGCGGCCGGATGCCCGCGCGGATCGCCCGGTGGACGCGAAGGTCATGTCACCGTGCTCCGGCCGGTTCCGACTTCCGCCGCCGCCATGGACCGCCGTTCGGCCCCGGTGTCCTTGCCGACCCCGTCGACGGTGGGTGCGGCACGCCGCCGGGACGGCCGCCGCAGTCCGCCCGCGGCGCTGACGGCCAGCGCGCCGAGCAGGGCGAGTACGGCGGCCGGGGCGAGTACGGCCCAGGGTGCGCGCTCGGCGTAGGGCTGGTTCTCGGCGAGGAGCAGGCCCCACTCGGGGGACGGCGGCTGGGCGCCGAGGCCGAGAAAACCGAGCGAGGCGAGCGCGAGAGCGACACCGGGCAGCCGCAGCAGGGCGTGCCTGAGGACCGGCGGCACCACGGCGGGCAGCAGCTCGTACCGCAGCAGGTGGACCCGCCCCGCGCCCAGCCCCTGGGTGGCGGTGATGTGCAGCGTGGCGCGCTCCTGGCGCAGCAGGGAGGCGGTGTGCGCGGCGAGCGGCGCCCAGGCGACGGCGCCCACGGCGAGCGCGGGGGTGGCCGCTCCGCTCCCGGCGACGGCGGTGACGAGCAGCGCGACGAGCACCGGCGGTACGGCGTTGACCGTGTCGACGAGCGGCGCGGAGACCCGGGGCACGAGACCGAGCAGTACGCCCGCGAGCAGGGCGGCGGCGCTGATGGCGGCGGCGAGGAGCAGCGTGTCCAGCGCCCCGTGGCCGACGCGGGCGAGCAGGTCGCGCCCGAGGGCGTCGGTGCCGAAGGGGTGGTCGAGGGAGGGTGCTCGCAGCCGCCGACCCGTGTCGAGGGCGAGCGGATCACGGGCCAGCCCGGTCCCGACGACGGCGAGCAGGAGGGCGCCGTAGAGGAGCGGCAGCAGTCCGCCGGCGGGTGGAGCGGGCCGGTGCAGCGAGGACAGGGCGCCGTCGCGCAGCGCGGGCCCGGTGAGCAGCCGGGCGGCGACGCGGGTGGTGCCGGTCGCGAGCGCGGCGAGCAGGACGAGGGCGAGGGTGCCGGCCTGGAGGACGGGGAGGTCCTGTGCGAGGGCGGCCTGGAGGGTGGTGCGCCCGAGCCCGGGGATGTCGAAGACCTGCTCGACGGCGACGGCCCCGCCCGTCAGCCCGACGACGAACAGTCCGAGGTTGGGCAGCAGCGCGGGCACGCAGCGCCGTACGGCCTGGCGGGCGATGGACCGCCCGGTGAGGCCACGGGCGGCGGCGGCCAGCGCCCAGGGCTCGCCGAAGGCGCCGGGCAGCAGGTCGTCGAGCAGCCGCCCGAGCACGGCCCCCGCGGGCAGCCCGAGCGCGAGCGCGGGCAGCACGGTCCACTGGGGCCCGTACCACCCCAGCGCGGGCAGCCAGCCCAGCTGTACCCCGACGACGGTGGCGAGCACGGAGGCGACGAGGAACTCGGGCAGTGCGGCGAGCACGGCGGACCCGCTGCCGCCGCCGCGCCGCCCGCCGAGCCGCCGCCGGGCGCCCAGGCGCAGGGTGCGCGCGCAGATCGTCCCGGCGACGAGGACGGCGACGAGCAGCGCGACGGCCATGAGCAGCAGCGAGGCACCGAGCGCCCGGAGCACGCCGGGCAGGACGTCGGCCCCGGAGATCCACGACTGGCCGGCGTCCCCGCGCAGGAGTCCGCCCAGCCAGCCGGTGAGGACGTGCAGGGGCCCGCCGTCGATCCCGAGCTGCCGTCGGATGTCGGCGAGCACCTCGGGCGTGGGCTCGCGCTCGGCGGACCGCGCCTTGAGCACGGTGTGCGCGGGGTCCGTGCGGGTGAGCCAGGGCAGCAGCCCGACCCCGCACACGAGCCCGCCCGCGAGCAAGACCCGCCACACCAGGATGGCCACCCGCTGCCGCACGGTTCAGCGCCGGGTGCCGGTGCCGACGAGGGTGCGCTCGTACGGGTCGAGGATCACGCCCTGCACGGAGTCGGCGACGCCGGTGATGATGCGCTGGTGCACGAGCGGCACGACGGCGTCGCTGCCGAGGACGCGGGCCTCGGCCGCCATGGCTGCGTCCTGTCGCTTCGCGGTGTCGGCGATCTTCTCGGCGTCGGCGACGGCGCGGTCGACGCCCTTGTCGCACAGCTGGGCGATGTTGAAGCCGCCGTCGCAGGTGTAGTCGCTGGCGAGGACGGCGACGGGGTCACCGGTGTCGAGGAGCGTGTTCCGGGCGAGCACGAAGGCGTCGAACTTCCCGTCGAGGGCGTCGCCTTCGAGCCGCGAGTACTCCCGCACCGTGAGCTTGACCTTGAACCCGGCCTTCTCCAGCTGCTGCTTGACCACCTGGGCGACCTCGGGCAGTTCGGGCCGGTTGTCGTAGGTGGCGAGGTTGACGGTGGCGCCACCGGCCTTCTTGGCCGCCGCCCGCCCGACCGGCTTGCTCCGCTTCCCCTCCGCCCAGGTGACGGCAGGTCCGTAGATCCCGGCGGCCGGGTCGGCGTACCCCTCGTACACGTCCTTGGCGAACACGGACGTGTCGAGGGCACCCCGGGCGGCGGCCCGCAGTCCGGCGTCCTCGAAGGGCCCGGAGGAGGCGTTGAGGAGCAGGCTGGTGGTCCGGGTGGTGGCGGTGTCGCGCCGGGTCTTCTCGTCGAGCGACGCCGCCTGGGCGACGGGGACGGCCTCGGCGATGTCCAGTTCCCCGGTCCGCAGGGCGTTGGCGCGGGCGGTGCCGTCGGCGATGAAGCGCGCGTCGATGCCGGAGGCCTGCGCGCGACCGCCCCAGTAGTCGTCGAACCGGTCGAGGGAGGCGGAGGTGGCGCCGTTGACCTTGGTCAGTTCGAAGGGCCCGGTGGCGTGGCCGACGGGGTCGACGCGGTCGCCCTTCGCGTACGCGCCCTTGGAGAGGATCGCGAGGCTGGGGCTGGAGAGCCGCAGCGGCAGTACGGGGTCGGGCTCGGCGGTGGTGATCCGGACGACCCGGTCGCCGCTCGCCGCGGCACTGAGGGTGACACCGGCGAGAGCGGCGGGGGCCGGCTCGGCGTCGGTGGCGCGCTCGAGGGAGTCGGCGACGGAGGCGGGGGTCACGTCGCCGCCGTCCTGGAAGGTGGCGTCGCGGAGGGTGAACTCCCAGGTCTTCTCCCCGTCCCGGCGCCAGGACTCGGCGAGCGCGGGCGCGGCGGAGCCGTTGGCGTCCAGGGCGGTGAGGCCCTCGGTGACGCCGAGGCGGCTGAGCAGGGTGGCGTCGGCGCCGTACGGGGACAGGTTCTCGGCGGGCGGGAAGGCGAGGGCGACGCGGAGACGGGCGCCATCACCGTCCTTGCCGCCGCCGGACCCGGAGTCGTCACCGCCGCCGGAGGCGAAGCAGCTCGATATGAGCGGGATCAGCAGGAGCGGGGCGAGCAGCCGGGGGCGGCGGTGGGAGCGCATGGTCCTCGGATCGATCAGGTGCGGGGCGGGCGGACGGACACGGGGCGAACGGGAGCCTACATGGAAACGATTTTCACGCCTACCTCATCCCAGCGGAACGTCGAAGTGCACGATCCCCTGCCCGCCGCCCGCGTCCTCCCGCTCGTCGTGCACGACCTTGGCCAACGACCGCCAGAAGGGCTCGGCCCCGGTGACGGCGGGATCGGTGTGCAGGTAGACGGCCCGGTATCCCCCGTCGGCGACGGCGAACGCCAGCAACTCGTCGACAAGTCGACGCGCGAGCCCACGCCGCCGGTGCTCGGGCCGGACGTACACCCGCCGCAGCTGCGCGGTCACACCGGAGGGGTACCGCTCGGCGACGTGCGCGGGGTTCGGCGGGTGCGCGGGGCCGCGGGAGTCGAGCGCACCGGTGGCGACGACCTCGCCGTCCGCGTCGACGGCGACGAGGAGGGTGTGCCGGGCGGGGGTGACGTACGCCCCGGCCAGGTCGATGACATCGGCGTGCCACCGCGGGACGTACCCGGTACCGAAGTCCCGGTAGACGGTGTCGAGCATGACGGCTCGGGCGGCGTCCAGGTCGGTGAGTGCTGCCGGGCGGATGGTGTAGTCGTTGATGCGCACTTGCACATCGTACGCATTAGCGTCTCCATGCTGGTCAACCGGGGGATGGGCAGCTTCGCCGTGCGAAAGCCACGGCGCCGGTCCCCCGCGCCAGGCTAAAGTTGCGCGTCAAGGGGAGGGCAGAACGGTCGTTGTACCGCTCGCCGAATCAACACGCGGACACGGTGGCAGGGGCAGTCACACGCCCGCGGCCCAGCCGGTCGCGGAACAGCCTGGGGGATGCGCCATGACGGACGCGCCGAAGCACACCGTCCACTCCGACACCGACTCGGACGGGTCCGACGAGGCCGCCGACCGGAAGGTCGTCGAGCAGGAGCAGGCCGCGATCAGGGATTTCGTCAAAGGGCTGAGCGGGGACGACATCAAGTCGGGCAACTGGTTCACCAAGCTGGCTGCTCACGCCATGAACACGTACACCGAGAAGGTCGACTGGCAGTACTTCCAGAACCGGTACGCGGGTGTGCCCGCGGACGCCGTCGTGGACCAGCGGATCAAGATGGCGGCCCGATACGCCGCGCTAGAAGGCGGGCTCTCCGCCGGCGCCTACACGGCGGCCGTCGCCGCCACCATCGGAAGCCTCGGGGGTGCCTCCCCGGCGACGGTCCCCGCGGCCGTGGCGACCGTGACGGTCGACGTCGCGTTCATCACCCAGCTCCAGCTCCGCCTGGCCTACGACATCTCCGTGCTCTACCGGGTCCCGCTCGACGTGCACGACCCCGACGACCTGTGGAAGCTCATCCGCGTCGCCCTCACCATCAAGAGCGGAGAAGCGGCCAACAAGACCGTGTCCAAAGCGGTCCCGCTCGTGGTGCGACCGTTGGTCAAGCGCTTCTACTCAGGATCGACACTCGCCGCCGGGAGGGCGCTGCCCGTCGTCGGAAAGCACCTCCTGCAACGCAACATCATCAAGATCGGCATCCCCCTGATCGGCGTCCCCCTCTCCGTCCTGCTGAACCGCTACACCACGCTCGTCGCCGGCCGGCACGCGCGGGCCGTCTTCCGCAACGAGGCGCGGGTGATCGAACTCGCCGAAGGGATCAGCGAGCGCAGTCGGCACCCGCAGCTGATGCTGTGGGTCGCGTGGCTCGTCATCAGGGCGAACCCGAAAGCCGGAATCGCCGACGACGAGGCGCTGCTGATGCGGCACCTGGTGAGGCTGGTCCGGGAACGGCACGAGGTGGTCGACGAGCGGCTCGCGCAGGTCGTCGACATCGACCCGGCCATGGTGTGGAAGCGTGTGGACGCCGAGCCGGGTGATCTCGACGACGTCCTCGACGCGGCGGAGCGGGTGGCCACTGTGGACGGTGACGTGGACTCCCGCGAGAAGGCGATCCTCGCAGAGCTTCGGGAGCACTGCAGTCGGGACTGAGCCCGTCACCCGGCAGCATGTGCCCCGGGGCGGCCCGTTCCCCCGGTGCTCAGGGAGAGCGCAGCCAGTCCAGTCTCTCCTCGGCGGCCCGCAGACGGGGGTGCCCGGGCCCGTACAGACGGCGGTAGTCGTGTACGCAGCGCTCGAGCAGTTCGGTGGCCTCCGCGTGGTGGCCGGCGTCGATCAGGACGTTGGCGAGGTTGTCCCGGGTGGCGACGGTGATCGGATGGTCGTCTCCCTGGAGTGCGACGCGCCCGTTCAGGATCGCGCGCAGGATGGGCACGGCTTCCTCGTAGCGCTCCTGGGCGTGCAGGACGGCGGCGAGATTGTTGCGCGCGGTGAAGGCGGTCTCGTGGTCCGGCCCCACCGTCGCCTCCGTCGACCGTACGACGGCGCGGATGTGCTCTTCTGCCTCGGCATGGCGGTCCAGGCGGACCAGGACGGCGCCCAGGTTGCTGCGGGCCGCGATCGTCTTCTCGTGGTCGCGCCCGTAGCGGTCTTCCAGTCGGGGCACGAGGGCGCGCAGGACGCGCTCTGCCTCCTCGTGACGGCCGCACTTGAGCAGGGAAGCGGCGTGCGCGTTGGTGGCGGACAGGACGTCGGGGTGATCACGGCCGAGTTGCCGGATGCGGCGTTCGAGGACGTCCCTCGCCAGTGGCTCCGCTTCGGGGGCCCGGCCGAGGTCCTCCAGGACCGCCGCGAGCCGGGTGGCGCTGCGAAGGGCGTCGGGGTGGTCGCGGCCGAGTGTCTCCGCCTGGGCGCGGAAGGTGTCCCGCCACGCCGTCTCGGCGAGGCCCAGTTGACCGGTGGTGTGGAGCGCGTCGGCCAACTCGGCGGAGGCGCGCAGGGTTTCCTCGTGGCGGTCGCCGAGCGTGGTCCACCGGGTGCGGGCCACGTGCTGGAAGAGCTCGACGGCCTCTTCGCCCCGCCCGGGGAGGGACACCAGGACCTGGGCGAGTTCGCGGATGGCGGTGAGGGCGTCCGGGTGCTCGGGGCCCAGGGTGTCGATGGCGGACCGGGCCCGCATGGTGTGGATCTCCTCGGCGGAGATCTTCACGCGGGCGATCTCGTGCTCCGGCCGGCCTTCTGTGACCTCCGTGATGGTGATGTGTCCCCCGGTCAGTCGTCGCGCGTTGCCGGGACCGCCCGCGGGCGGCTGTGCGTTCGGGTCCGACGGCGGCTGTGCGCCGACGCCCTCGTCGTCTTCCGCGGCTCGTCGCCGCCACCATCGGGTCATCGTGACCGCCTCCTCGTAGCTTCCGGTCTCCTCGTGGCCGTCGGTGCCGTCAGGCGCCCGCGTGCACGTGTGCCGCCCACAGGCTGGGACTGGCGGCGAAGGTGGCGCGGCACCCGAGGACCGCCTGGTGCAGGGCGTGGGCCGTCCTCGTGTCGTCCAGCTCCGGAGCGCCGCCGGTTCCTTCGACGCACAGCTCCCGGTAGAGGAGGCGGGTGACGCGGACGGCCACCGCGTCGTGCACCGGCCAGAGCGTTCCGACGGCGTTGGCGTACCCCGCGAGCTGGAAGGCGGAGGTGATGTGGATGGACTCGTCGGCCAGTTCCCCGCCGCCCCGCGCCGTCTCGCACGCGGACATCACCGCGAGCCGTGCCGCCGGCAGCTCCAGGTGGGAGATCGCCCGGACCGTCAGCGGGCGGGTGGCGTGGTCGTGCACCAGGAGCCGGCCGTTCGAGGGGGCGGCGGGCTCGCTGACGCCGTGGCAGGCGAAGTGCACGCACGGGTGACGAGGCAGGGCGTCCATCACCTGTTCGAAGGTGGCACGCTCATCGGACAGTACCTCGGTGGGCAGGAGTCCGCGCAGGACCTCCACCTCGCGCCGAGCGCCGCCGAGCGGCCGGGCACCGGGCGTGTCGGGAAGCGCCACGGCGAGCACCGGACCGTGCGGTCGGGGGGCGGCGGCCCGGGCCCGGGCGTATGCGAGAGCGGCGACGGTCGGCGTGTAGGAGGACACCACCCGGTCCAGTACCGTCCGTGGTTCCGGCGCGCCCACCGCCGGGGCGGGTGCGGTCCCGCCGTCCGGTACGGCGCCGGGGGTGGCGTCGTGGTGACCCGCGGCGTGCAGGGGCAGCGAGGCCAGTGCGCCTCCCGGAGACCACCACAACCGCTGCCACTCACCGTCGGGCGTGGGTCCGTGCACCCCGAGTCGGTGGAGCACGGGTCCGGTGACGTGGTCCCACGTCCAGGCCAGTACCTCGCCGACGGTCTGCTGGGCCGCCCGGTCGCGGGCGGGGTCGGCCGCGTCGGCGAGCGCCCGTTCGAGGCGGTCCGCCTGTTCGCCGACGGCCTGCGGGGTGGCGTACGGCAGTGGGACGAGGAGGACTTCGCCGTTCCGCAGCACGAGGGCGTCGCTGCGGAACTCGCTGCAGTAGGCGAGCACCACCGGGCCCTGGTCGGCGCAGTCCAGCACCACCTCCATGTTCGGCGGGCCGAGGAAGTCGGAGAAGCCGGGCCGGGTGCGGATCTCGGCCACCAGGTGCTCCAGCTCGGCTGCGAGGGCGTGCCGCCGGTCGGTGTCGGACGGCCGCCCGCCCTGGGCGGCGTCCGCGGTGTCCGCGGCCTCGAGCGCGTCGAGCCTTCTCCGCAGGCGGGAGAAGCGGTCGGCGAGGCCCGGGTGGGCACCGCGCAGCCGTCCGAGCCCGTCGCGGGTGGCCATGGCCCGGCTCAGCAGGACGCCCCGGCCCTGCTCCAGCAGCAGCACCGCGTGCTCCGGCCGGCCGGCGTTGACCGCGCAGGCGGCGGCTTCGGCGGCCAGCCCCCGCACCCGGGACAGGCCGCGTTCCTGGTCGCCGCGGAGCAGTCGGCCGGACGCGGCGAACGGCAGGAGTCCGAGGGCGAGTTCGTAGCCCGGCAGGGCGTCGTCCCATCGGCGGTCGTCCGCGGCGGCGGCGCCCCATTCCCAGGCCGCGAGGACCCGTTCGTAGGCGGGCAGGGATCTGGTCCGGGCAGCCTGGCGGTAGGCGTCCTCGGCGGCACGGAGTACTCCCGGGTCACCGTCCCGGTGATGCAGGGCGCGCAGCGCGTCGCCGTACGACTTCAGATAGGTGCCGTGGGTCGCGGTGCCCTCGGCGACGGCCCACACGGCGCGGCCCAGTTCGCTGACGGCCTGTTCCAGCTCGCCGGGCTCGCCGGTGGCGTGGTGTCTGGTGAGCCGGGCGGAGCCGAGGTTGGAGAGAATCACCGCGAGCGCCGGGTCGCCGTAGGGCACCCCTCGGGCGGCTTCCTCCAGCAGGTCGACGGCCTCGTCGAGGTCTGCCACGTCAGTGGTGGACGTGAACCGGGCCCGCAGGGCGTTGGCGAGGTGGTTCAGCCGGTCGGCGCGCGGCCCACCGGCCGCGGGCACCAGGGCCAGTGCCTGACGGGCGACGTCGATCGCCTCGTCGGCGGCCGTGGTGTCGCCGGTCACGCCGTGCCAGCTCTGCAGGACCACCCCCAGATTGCCGAGCAGTACGGCCTGGAGAACCCGGGGGTTCCGTGATGCGTGGAGCGCTTCCCTGGCCAGTCGGGCGGCTTCCCGCAGTGAGGCCAGATCGTCGGTCTGGACAGAGCGCTCGCGCAGGGTGACGGCGAGGTTGGCCAGGGTCCCGGCGTACGCGTCCGTGCCGGGCTCCTCCTCGGCGAGGGCGGTGCGCAGGGTGGTGACGGCCTCGTCCAGCAGGGCCGGGTCACCGGTCCTCTGGGCCAGCCTGTGCAGGGTGTTCCCGAGGCTGTTCAGCCTTCTGGCGCGTTGCGGGGTGCCGGGGCGGAAGAGGGGCAGGGCCTCGCGCAACAGCGCCGCGGACTCCTCCAGCAGCGCCTGCTCGTCGGTGTCCTCGGCGGCCATGCGCAGGGCGACGCCGAGACCGGCGAGCAGTTCGGCGCGCTCCGGGCGTCCTGGCGGGCATTCGGCCAGGGCCATGCGGTGGATCCGCAGCATCTCCTCGCGATGGGCCTCCTCAGGGACGTGCTCGTGCCGCTCGCGCAGGGCCTGGGTGAGGTTGCGCAGGACGAGCAGGCGGGCCGGCCCACCCGGGGGGACGGCTTCCAGTGCGGTGCGCCACAGGTCGAGGGCCTCGCTCAGGGCGCTGACGTCTCCCTCGGACACATACGCGTCGTGGCGCATCGAGGCGAGATTGCTCAGGTAGCCGGGCCGGTCCTCCGACTCGGCCGGCAGCGCGTGCAGCGCGCGCCGTTGGGCGTCCGTCGCGCGCAGGAGATCCGAGGGTGCGGGGGCGGCCGAGTGCGCGGGCCGGGTTTGCGGGGCGGGGGGTTCCTCCCGGGCCGTGGCGCGCTCGAGGGTGATCTTGTGCCGTGTGTGCAGCACCTCCGCGAGGGCGCCGAGCGACTGCGCCACGGTCTCGGCCTCTTGAGGGAGGCGGGCGGCCCGCTCGAACGTGTCGGCGGCTCGGTCGAGGTCGTCGGGCCGCCCGAACAGCGCGAACCTCTGCTGGTACGCGAGTCCCAGGAGCCGTACGTCCTGCGGGCGAACCGGTTCGCACGCCGCCCGTTCACGGCCCAGGTCGACCAGTGCCTCCAGGTCGTCCGGGTGCCCCAGCCGTTGGTAACGAGTCTGGAGGGCGACCATCAGGTTGGCGGCGACCCGGGCGGGACTCCGTCCCGGGTCGGGCGCCGCCGCGGTGAGCAACTGCTGGTAGAGCGCGATCGCCTGGTCGAGGGCCTGCCGGTCGCCCGTCCTGAGGTGGTGGGACAGCAGCCGGTCGGCGCGCGATTCCTCGTCCTGTCCGTCCGCCGCTCGAGCGCGGCCCGCGTCGAACACGCCCACCCCCCGGTGTCACACCGCCCGGCCGAGGTCTCTCGGCGCTGCGCGGCCCATGCTCACGATAGCGAACGTGGCCGTGGATGCGACGGCGTACGGCGAACCGCCTCGGGCAGCCGGCCGGCTGAGGAACCTGCCGTACAACTGACGGGAGCCGGACAACGGGTGGCAGGCGACAGCCGTCGTACAATCGCGGCCGACCGACATCGGCGTCCGAGGGGGAACGGTGGAGATCGAGGCTGACGGCGGAAGCGGACGGCGAGGCGGACACGCCCGGTTGGAGGAGCTCTGCCGACGGCTGACGGACACCTCGGGATCGCTGGTGCTCGGTGAGCGAGGGCTGCGGCTCGTCGATTCCCTCACCTCCGAACTGCGTGCCGGCCGGGCCCCCGAAGAACTCGATGACACCTTCGACGAGTTGGAGGAGGAGTTGCTCGCGGCCGGGCACAGCGCCGGCCTGGGCTCCTACCGCACCACACCGCCGCCGTTCACGCCCGGCTTCCAGCGACTTCCGATCGCCGGGCGGGGCCAGCCGCCGCTGCACGTGCTCGCTTGCCCGCGTGGTCACTGCGGGCGGGTGGAGGCGCCGGACGACGAGGGCCCGCACCCCGGCTGCCGGATCTTCGACCAGCCGCTGCGCACGGTGCCCCTCCGGTGACCAGCGGCTTCCTCAGCGCGCTGGGCGGCCGGATCGCCGAACGGTGGCTGGCCGCGCTGGCTCTGCCGGGGCTGCTCTTCCTCTCCGTCCTCACCACGGCCATGGTCCTCGGTCACGAGCACTGGTCCGACCTCGAGCGGCTGCGGTCCTGGCTCGACACGACGGCAGAGTCCCCCGCCTCCCGCAGCGCCGGGACAGTCGTTCTGGTGGCGGCGGGCGTGCTGGCCGGTGCCGCGGTGGCCGGGGCGGCCGCCCAGTCCCTGGGCACGGGCGTGGAGCTGCTCTGGTGTGCGGAGCCGTACGGGCCCGTGCTGCGGTACCTCGCCGACCGCCGGTCGCGCCGCTGGCGGGCGGCCGACGCGACCTTCCGCACGGCGCTGGTGGCGGCGGGCCGGGCCCGGATCGAAGGTGCGGACGACGCCGACCGGCTCGCCGACATCGCCGAACGCCGTTACGCCGACCGCGACCGCATCGGCGCGACAGCGCCCCGCCATCCGTTCGGGACGGGGGACCGCTTGGCCGCACCCGCGCAACGGCTGTGGCGCGCCCACCGGTTGGATCTGGCGGCTGCCTGGCCTCATCTGTGGCTCCTGGCCTCCGACGGCACCCGTGCCGAACTGCAGGCCGCCCGGGTCAGGTTGACGGCGTCGGCGCGTCTGTGCGCCTGGGGGGCGGGGTATCTGGTGCTGGCGCTGTGGTGGTGGCCCGCGGCAGTGGCCGGGGTCGTCGCCGTCGCCGCGGGCGTGCGGCGCGGCCGTGCGGCAGCGGATGCCTTCGCCGAACTCACCGAGGCCCTGGCCGACCTCCACGTACGCGACCTGGCGACCGCGCTGGGCATCGAGCACGAGGGGGTCGACGACCGGGTGCTCGGCGAACACCTCACGCGGCTGCTGCGCAAGGAGACCCGACCGGCCTAGGCCGGTATTCGTAGCCCCCTACGAGGCTCAGCCGGAAGAGGCGTCCTCCGCGCTTCGCCGATGGGCGCGATCCACCTCGGCCATGTGTGTCTCGGCCCACTCGCGGAGTGCGGCCAACGGTTCCTCCAGGGTCAGGCCGAGCGGGGTGAGCCGGTAGTACACGCGTGGCGGGACGGTCGCCTCCACCCGGCGGCCGACCAGGCCGTCGCGGGCCAGGCCCTGGAGCGTGGCCGACAGCATCTTCTGCGAGATGCCGGGCATCCTGCGCTGCAGCTCCGCGAACCGCACCTCCTCGGGGGATGCCTCCGCCAGCACCTTGACGGCCATGGACGTCCACTTGGTGCCGATCCGGTCGAGCAGGCGCCTAGTGGGGCACTGCGGGTCGAACAGGTCTCCCCGGGCGCCGTTCGGGGATCGCGACGCCTTCGACGTCGAGGAGGGGGTCACCTGTAGCTCACCACCTGTGGCAGAAGTGCGGTCTTGGCCCGCTCATCTTAGTTACCTATCGTTTTGTTGTCACTATTGGTAACCGCATGGAGAGGCATCCTGTGCCCGTCACCTCGCATCACACTTCGCATCGCACCTCCGATCCGCGCCGATCCGGCGTCGAACATCGGCGCGTCACGGTCAACGGCGTCGATCTCCACGTGGCCCTGCGCGGGGAGGGGCCCGCGGTGCTGCTGTTGCACGGCTTTCCGCACACCTGGCAGCTGTGGACCCATGTCATGGACCGCCTCGCCGAGCACCATCGAGTGATCGCGCCGGATATGCGAGGAGCGGGGTCCAGCGCGTACGCGGCGGACGGTTACGACGCCGGAACGCTCGCGTCCGACGCCGTGGCCCTGCTGGACGCCCTCGGAGAGAGCTCGGCGGCCGTCGTGGGCATCGACGCCGGAACGCCCCCGGCGTTTCTGCTCGCCATGCGTCGGCCCGGCCTCGTCCGGCGGCTCGTGGTCATGGAGTCACTGCTGGGCGGGCTGCCGGGGGCCGAGGAGTTCCTCGCACACGGCGCGCCCTGGTGGTTCGGTTTCCACGCGGTGCCCGGTCTCGCGGAGACGGTGCTGGCCGGGCACGAGGGCCGGTACATCGACTGGTTCCTCGACAGCGGTTCGCTCGGGGAGGGCGTCGATCCCGCCGTCCGGGACGCCTTCGTCCGGGCCTACACCGGAACCGACGCCCTGCGCTGCGCCTTCTCCTCCTACCGGGCGCTGCCCACGAGCGGCGCGCAGATCGAGGAGGCTGTCGCCGAAGGCCGGTTGACCGTCCCGACCCTGGCCGTCGGCGCCCATCCGGTGGGCCGGGCCCTCGAACGGCAGCTGCGGCCGGTCGCCGATCACCTCACCGGTCACGTGATCGAGGACTGCGGGCACATCATCCCGCTGCACCGCCCCGACGAGCTGCTCCGCCTCCTCGAACCGTTCCTCACCGCGCACCGGGACGGGTGACGGGGATCCCCTCATCGGGCGTACCGATGATTTCCGGGCCGGCCGGCAGTCGTTACCGGCAGGAGAGCAAGGAGACCTGCCATGTCCACGCAACGACCTGCCGCACAGCGGCCCACGACCGAGCTTGACGCCCGCTACAGCTCCGCACTGAATCCCCGGCCCGGCGCCGGGGACGTCACCGCCACCGAGTGGGCCGAGGCCCAGCGGCGTCTGGAGGCCGCCGAGATCTTCTGGGTGGCCACGACGCGGCCCGGCGGCGGGCCGCACATCACGCCGGTGATCGCGGCGTGGCACGACGGTGTGCTGTATTTCTCCACCGGACCGGGTGAGCAGAAGGCCCGGAACCTGGCGCGGGACGCGCACTGCGCACTGCTCACGGGCGGGAACTCGCTCACCGAGGGGTTCGACCTCGTCGTCGAGGGCGAGGCGGAACCGGTCGGCGATCCCGCGGTGCTGGAGGAGGTGATCACGGCGTTCGAGGCGAAGTACGGGGCACACATCACGTCGGCCGAGGGAACCTTCCACGGCATCGGGGACGCGATGCGGCGCGGGGACGACGTGCTGTTCGCGGTGGCCCCCGTCACCGCGTACGGGTTCGGCCGGGACGGCGGGGTCTACAGCCATACGCGGTGGGGGTTCTGAACCGCCGGTCGGGCAACGAGGGGTGCGCCTGCCGCATCGGGGGATCAGCTGCCGCCCACACCCAGCGCCCCCAGCAGCATCGGCAGTGACGCGTGCAGTTCCCGTTCCCAGTAGGCCCAGCCGTGGGTCCCCGGGCCGTAGAAGTTGGTTGTGACGTGCCTCGCGCCGACGCGCTCCAGTTCCGCCGCGAGCGCCTGGTTCTGCCGGTTGAAGTCGGCCTCCAGCGCGCTCGTGGCGCCCGGTGGGTCCAGGGGGCCGGTGGTGCCGTCGCCGCAGGACAGGTAGACCGGGATCGACCTGAGCCGCTCGGCGAGGTGGAAGGGGTCGTGGGCCTGCCAGATCCGGCGCTGGGCGACCGGGTCGCCCCAGACGCGGCGCGGGTCGTTGTCCTGACCTGCGAAGAAGCCCATGAGTCGGTCGACCGACTCGTCGTTCAGGAGGGGGTGGGCGGAGCCGGAGAACGCCGCCGTGGCCCTGAACATCCCCGGGTGCCGGGCGGCGTACAGCAGGGCGCCCTGGCCGCCCATCGACAGGCCGGCGACCACGCGGCCGGAGCCCGCGCCCCAGTCGCGTTCCAGGAGGTGGCGCAGTTCCTTGGTATGGAAGGTCTCCCAGGCCGGGTCGCCGCCCTGCCCGTGGTTCCACCAGTCGCTGTACCAGCCGTTCCAGCCCGCCTCGGGCATCACGACCAGGACGTCGCGCAGGCTGTCCGTCTCCGCCACGTCCGTCATGCTCGTCCACGACGTGTAGTCGCCGCAGCAGCCGTGCAGGAGCCAGAGGGTGGGCCAGTGCTGCCGGTGGCGCCTCTCGTGCGGGTTCCAGCCGTCGGGGGTGAGCAGGCGGACGTCGACCGTGCGGCCGCCCAGGGCCCTCGACCGCACCGACAGGTCGACCTGCCGGTCCGCGACCCGGGTGACGGCGACGACCTCCGCGCCGGGGCGGGTGGCCTCGCCCCGGTCCGCGGCGTGCGCCGGGGCGGTCGGTGTGAGGGTGGCCAGCAGTACGGCGAGGACCAGGAGGACTCTCACCCGCAGCGGGCTCGGGACGGTGGGCACGTTCGCGAACACGGCGGCTCCCTGGGTGGGTTGCTGTTCGTCGCGGCGGTGGTGCGGCGGCCGGTCGGTCAGTCGGTCGGCCGGTCGTGGGGGTTCGGGTCAGGTGCCGTCTCGGTGCGGCAGGATCAACAGGGCGTCACCGACCGGGCGTTCGCCCGTGGCGTCGGACGGGGAGTTGAGTACGGCACCCACGGCCACCATCGTCGTCGAGCCTCCGCCGTCCAGGTTGACCGCGTCGCGCAGGCCGAGTGACCTCGCGACCTCGGCGCTCTCGCCGATGCTGAGGCCGAGGGAGCCCGTGGCGCGTCCGTCGGCGGTGACGAGGACGGTGCGGCCCGCGGCGTCCACCCCGGCCAGGGTCCGCGGGTTGCGCTTGTGGACCCAGCCGTAGTACCAGCTCGGGTCGTCGGGGCGCACCATGCCGTCGGTGGCGGGGGTGACGTGGATACGGCCGTCGCGGACCAGTTCCGGGCCGGCGTTGACGATGTCGGTGCGGGGCGACGGGGTGATCCGGCGACCGCGGGCGTCCAGGAGGGTCGCGCTGACGCGCAGGCGCTCGCCCACGTGGGCCTGGGCCGCCAGGTCGGCGACGCGTGCGCCCGTCGCCTGGACGGTGCTGCCGCCCTCGGGGACCGTTCCGCCGCGCGGTGAGCGGAGTCGCACGACCCGGTCGTGGGCGTCCAGTACCGCCTCCACGCCCTCACCCCCGGGTGTGCGGCCGCCGTAGTCCGGGGTGAAGGCGACCAGCTCGTCGGGGTCGGTGCAGGTGACGTCGTGCAGCGGGAGTGAGGTCGGATTGTCGCCCTCGCCGCCACCGCAGTTCCTGATCAGGCCGGGTACGCGGTTGATGCCGTCGAGGGGGCGGGAGGAGCCGCGGGTGGTGACGCTGCCCTGCCAGGTGAGGCGGGTGATCTCCGTGCGGCGGCCGTCCTCGTGGAGGACGAGGCCGGGGCGCCCGGCGACCGGTTCGCTCAGCAGGCGTCCGTCGTACACGCCCACTCCGGCCGGGTCGCCCGGTGCTCCGGCCTTGGGGTCGAGGACGAAGAACCCGGCGTTGACCGCGGCGGTCGCGGCGGCGGACGCCGAGAGTGCGCTGGTCGTCTCGCGCTGCTCCAGGTCGGGGCCGTACGACGCGTCGAGGGTGCCCCGGAACCTGCGGGGGTCGATGGTGAGGACGTCGACGTGCCACGGGCCGCGGTCCGTCGTCTCGCCGTCCCAGCCGGTGTAGAGGGCCGTGCCGGTGTGGCCGGCCGCTCGCAGGCGGGTGCGTTCGGCCGTCGCGGCGGTCTGCGAGTCGAAGCTTCCGATGCGGACCCGCCAACCGAGGCTGCCACCCGCGTAGTCGGCCGTCCGGGGTGTCCTCACCTCCTCCACCCGGGCTTCGAAGCCGTCGCCTCGCAACTCGGCGGCGAGTTCGTCGGCGCTCGCCCGGTCCTTGAGGGCGGTCGGCGGTGCGTCGGGGTCCGGGGAGGTCTCGCCGCCGGGGATGGACACCTCGACGGTCCAGCGCAGCGCCGGGTCGTCCGCGTTCCCGCGCACGATGCGGGTGAGGGTGACGCCGGGCTGGAGGGTGGTCGTGGTGCGCGTCTCGGGGAGGTCGGCGGGCCCCAGGGGAAGCACGTGGCGGGTCGGCGAGAGGGGACCGCCCGGGTACGGGGGCGCCGCCGCGGCCGGTGGAAGTGCGGCCGCCGTCGTCAGGACGCCGAGAACGGCACCCGTGGCACACAGTCTCTGCTTCATCTGTCGTCCCGTCTCACGCCGCCCACGGACACCGACCGACCCGTGCTGCGCACAAGTATCGGTCGGTTCCGGCTCGCGTCAAGGCGGCCTCGGGAAGCGGCGATTCGTCCGGTCCGTATGCCGGTCCGGCTCAGGGGACTCGCGCCACGCCCACGTAGAAGCCGCTGCGTTCCCGCATCGGTGCCGGTTCCTCCCGGTACCACTCGGTGGCGAACACCAGGCCGGGAGCGACGAGTTCCAGCCCGTCGAAGAAGGGCTCGACCTCGCTGCGGGTGCGCATCCGCAGCGGGATGGCACCCTTCTTGTACGCGGCCTCGGTCTCCTGCTTCAGCTCCGGGTGCTGGTCGGCGGTGCCGTGCGAGAGGAGCAGGTAGCTGCCGGAGGCAAGCGCGTCCACGAGGGTGCGCACGAGGCCGTACGGGTCCTCGTCGTCGGGCAGGAAGTGCAGGAGCGCGATCAGGGAGAGGGCGATCGGACGGTCGAAGTCCAGTGCTTCACGGGCCCGTTCGAGAATCGTCCCGGGCTGCCGTACGTCCGCGTGGAGGAAGTCCGTGACGCCCTCCGGAGTGCTGGTCAGCAGCGCCTCCGCGTGCCGGAGGACGATCGGGTCGTTGTCCGCGTAGACGATTCGGGCGGCGGGGCGGATCGCCTGCACGATCTGGTGCAGGTTGGGTTCGGTGGGGATGCCGGTGCCGATGTCCAGGAACTGGTCGACGCCGTTCTTCGCCAGCCAGGCCGCCGCGCGGTGCATGAACGCCCGGTTCCGGGCCGCGTTGCCCCGGGCCTCCTCGGGGAGGGTCTCGCCGACCCGCTGGTCGACGGGGTAGTTGTCCTTGCCGCCGAGCAACCAGTCGTAGACGCGGGCGGGATGCGGCTTGCTCGTGTCGATGCGGGGACTGGGTATACCGGCGGTCACAGGACACTCCTCCGTACGCGGAACGGCACCGTCAGGGCGCAGCCTATCCGGATCCGGCCCAGGTCACCGGTCGTTGTCAGTGGTCGCCGATAGGTTCGATCTCGTTCCCGCCGAGGTGGCGAGAACGCCCCCCTTTCGCATGCATGGGAGATGGTGCGTTGTCCGTCTGGGAGAAGTCGAGCACGGTGCGTGTGGTGCCGTCCGCGCGGCCGCGCAAGCTCGCCAAGGTGCCGTTCGTGGAGCTGGCCGACGGGCGGTTGCAGGGTGTGGTGTCCAGCGGCTCGGACATCGGGCGGGTGTACGTGTCCTCGGTCGCGGCGTCGTCCTACGCCTTCTCGTGCAGCACCAACAACAACCGTCCCTGCGGCGGGGCGCGCGGCTCGTTCTGCAACCACATCCGCGCCCTCGTCGGCGAGGCCGTGCTGCAGTACGGCGCCGAGCGCGTGGCCCGCTACCTGAAGGCCGAGGCGGGGGACGCCGTCGACGCGCAGTCCCTCACCTCCGTCATGACGGCGGCGCGGCCCGGGGCCGGGGACGCCTCGGCCGCGGCCCAGGTGTTCAGCAGGTTCCTGCGCCAGCTCGCCTATCTCGAACTCGCCCCCGCCACCGCACCGTTGCCCGAGATGCACTGGTTCCCGACGACCGGGGCGGTGGCCGCCTGATGCGCGCCGACCTGCTGCTCGACGACGTCGAGGGGCTCGACGAGGCCCTCGCGGCCGTGGACGGGTTCGACGCGGCACTCGTCGGCGGTCTGCTCCGTCCGCAGCCCGCACAGGCGGGTGGGCTGTCGGGGCTCGCCGACGCCGTCGCCGGGACGCCGCTGGCCTCGCGGGTCGCCGAGGCCGCCGAAAAGACGTCCGCCGGGGGCGGTGACGAGGGTCACTTCGTCGCGCTCGCCGCCGCGCGCACCGCGCTGCTCGGGTCCGTTCACGATGCCCTGGTGGCGCGGGTGGACGAGGTCACCGGCCGCCCCGTCGCCGATGCGGCGGCCGCCGCACCGGGTTCCGGCGAGGACCGGCCGGGGAACCTGCTCGTCGCGGCGCGCGGTTGGCTGTGCGACCTGGCCAGGACCGGCTGGCAGGGCATCGACCACGATCTCGTGGGCGGAGCCGCGCCCGTCGTCTCCGCGATGCTGCCCGACCCGGCGCTGCGCCGGCTCGCGACGCTGCTCGACGGGTTCGCCGCCGAGCTGGCCGCCTGCTCTCCCGGGGCGGCCCTGGAGCGGGTGCCGGTGCGCCGCTGGGCCGACCTGTGGGCGCGTGCCCTGCTGCTGACCCTGCCGGGGACGGCGTCCGCACCCGCCGTGGACGCCGCCACCGGGCGGCTGCTGCCGCTCGGCGTCGACGTCCAGGAGCACGCCACCGCCGTACAGGCGCAGGTGCACGCGGTGTTCGAGCCCGCGGACGGGGCCGCGTCCCGGCTGGTGCGGGCCTCGGTGTCCGCGCCGAAGCCGGACACGGTCGTCGCGGCCGGGCTGTGGCAGTTGCTGCGGCCGCACATGTCGCTGCTGGCCGCGGTGGGCGAGGGCCGCTCCGTCCAGCTCGACGCGATGCCGCTCACCGCCGAGGGCGACCTGCTGTGGGACGACGCCCGTGCCCGCGCGGGCGAGCCCGCCGACGCGTTCACCACCGCCCGGGTGGCCCTGCCCGCCGCCGCCGCGTTCGCGGTGTCGCCGCTGGACCGGCATCCGGCCCGGATCGCGGTGCCCGTCCTGGTGGAGGGGTACGGCGTGGCGGACGCGGAGGACGGGGCGGGCGAGGTCGTTCTCGACGTCGCCGGGTGCCGGGTGCGGGTCGACACGGACCGGGTGCCGGCCGCCGGGCCGCTCACCCCCGCGGCCGTGGCGTCGTCCGGCGCCTGCCTGGGGCTGCTGCGCTGGGATGCCGGGGAGTTCCTGCTCCAGCCGCTGGCCGTGGAGCGGACGGTGCGCAAGAAGCCCGTCGCCGTGCACGCGGGGGCCTGGGCCGGGGGCACCACGGACAAGGCGGGGGTGCGGGCCGAGAAGGCCGCCACCGACGCCGTCACCGTGCTCCGCGAGCGCGCCGGAAAGCTGCTGCGGAAATGACCCACCGACCCCACACCGAGGATCACGGCGCCGATCCCCGAGACGATGCCCACGACAACCGCCGCCAGGTCCTGTACTGGCGCCTGCTGGCCCGGCTCTTCGACCCCGAGGAGCAGGCCGCGCTGGAGTCCGCGAGCCTCGCCGTCGTCGAGGACATCGGTCTGCCGTCCGCGCTGCTCGACCCCGGCGCCTCCGTCGACTCCGTCGTCCAGCGCCATCCGGAACTGGCCGCCGAGTTCGAGGGGCTGATGGTGCCCGAGGCGGAGGAGGACGACGCGCGGGACCGGGCCGCCGAGGTCCGGCGGGCGGCGCTGGTGTCCAAGGTGCTGTTGAACGTCTTCTCCACGGGCTCCGGCAACGTGACCGCCGAGCGGCTGGCCCGCTGGCAGTCCGACGCGGACTGGCTGGAGCGCGCCCTCGGCTGCCGGCCGGGTGAGCTGCGCGGCGGACGCGGGCCCGCGCTCGGTACCGAACTCGGCTCCGTCGAGGCCGACCTCGTCAAGCGCATGCGCCTGCGCGAGGTGCTGGCCGACCCCGCGCTGGCCGCGCGGCTGACGCCGAGCATGTCGCTGATGGAGCAGTTGCTGCGCGACAAGGACAACCTGTCCGGTGTCGCGCTGGCCAACGCCAAGGCACTCATCCGCCGTTACGTCGACGAGGTCACCGAGGTGCTGCGCACCCAGGTGGAGAAGTCCACGGTCGGTGAGCTGGACCGGTCCGTGCCGCCCAAGCGCGTCTTCCGCAATCTCGACATCGACCGCACCATCTGGAAGAACCTCACCAACTGGAGCCCGGAGGAGGAGCGGCTCTACGTCGACCGGCTCTACTACCGGCACACCAGCCGCAAGACGACGCCCCAGCGGCTCGTCGTGGTCGTGGACCAGTCGGGTTCCATGGTCGACTCGATGGTCAACTGCACCATCCTGGCGTCCATATTCGCCGGGCTGCCGAAGGTGGACGTCCACCTCATCGCCTACGACACCCAGGCGCTGGACCTGACTCCCTGGGCGCACGACCCGTTCGAGACGCTGCTGCGCACCAAGCTCGGCGGCGGTACCGACGGCACGGTCGCCATGGCACTCGCCCAGCCGAAGATCGCCGAGCCGCGCAACACCGTGGTGGTGTGGATCTCCGACTTCTACGAGTGGCGGCACCAGGAGCTGTTCGACTCCATGGCCGCCGTCCACCGCTCGGGCGCGAAGTTCATCCCCGTCGGGTCGGTGACCAGCTCCGGACGCGGCAGCGTCAACCCGTGGTTCCGGGAGCGGTTCAAGGACCTCGGCACGCCGGTGATCTCCGGCCACATCAAGAAGCTCGTGCACGAACTCAAGACGTTCCTCACCTGATCACCGAAAGGCCTCCCCTGATGTCCGAACTGCTGCGCGCACCCGCCGAGATCAAGTACGCCGAGGAGCTGGACTGGCTGGAGTCGATCGACGACGGACCCAAGCCGTTCTCGTGGCGTCTGTCGCCGAAGATGGTCCGGCTGTTCATCCTGGGTTCCGAGCGTTCCGACGGCCTGGACCGGGAGGTGGCGCAGAAGTGGTTCGGTGACCGGAGCTTCGTCGAGCGGTCCATCGTCACCCTCGCCTCCGACCGCGGCCTGCTGCTCATCGGCGATCCGGGCACCGGCAAGAGCTGGCTGGCGGAGCTGCTGTCCGCCGCGATCAGCCGCAACTCCACGCTGGTGGTGCAGGGCACGGCCGGCACCACCGAGGACCACATCAAGTACTCGTGGAACGTCTCGATGGTCATCGCCAAGGGGCAGTCCAGGGAGTCGATGATCCCCTCGCCGATCATGACCGCGATGGAGGCCGGGTCCATCGGCCGCTTCGAGGAGCTGACCAGGTCCACGAGTGATGTCCAGGACGCGCTGATCTCGATCCTCTCCGAGAAGTACATCTCCGTTCCCGAACTGGAGAGCGGTGGGGGCGACGACAACATCGTGTTCGCCAAGCCGGGTTTCTCGGTCATCGCCACGGCCAACAGCCGCGACCGGGGTGTCAACGACCTGTCGTCGGCGCTCAAGCGGCGCTTCAACTTCGTGCGGATCCCGGTGGTGACGAACAAGAAGAGCGAGGCGGAGATCGTCCGCTTCCGCACCGAGGAGCTGCTGCGCCGCCATTCGATCGACCTGGAGGTGCCGCCGACCCTGCTCGACGTGCTGCTGCAGAGCTTCGCCGACCTGCGCCAGTCGGCCGCCGCGGCCGGCAGCGACGACGAGCGGCTGGAGTCCGCGCTGTCGACGGCCGAGCAGATCGGTGTGCTGGAGGACGCCGTGCTGCACAGCAACTTCTTCGGCGAGCGCGCCCTGACCGCCCGCACCCTCGCCTCCTCGCTCGTCGGCTCCCTGGCCCGGCGCGAGCCCGAGGATCTCGCCATCTTCAACAAGTACCTGCACGGTGTGGTCGAGCCGCGCAGCAAGGAGCAGGGCGGCTCCTGGCCCGAGTTCCTGGAGGGCGGCCGCGACGCGATCGCCACGCTGTCATGAGCGGGGACCGGGAGAGCACGTCGTTCGCCGCGCTCCGCGGGCAGCTCCAGGAGGCCGCCGCCGTGTTCGCGGGCGGGCCCGACGCCCTGGAGGGCATACTCCTCGGCCTGGTCGACGACGTCGACCGCGCGGTGCGCGAACCGCTGGAGATCTTCCCCGTCTGCCACCACTCCCCCGCCTCGGCCACCGCCATGGCCCGTCGGCTGCGCGAGAAGCAGCCCAAGGTCGTGTATCTGGAGCTGTGCGAGGACCTGGCGCCGCTCCTGGCCGAGCTGCGCAACTGCCGACTGCCGGTGGCGGTGCAGGCGTTCGCCGGTGACGTGGACGGCTTCCCCAAGGAGTGGGCCCCGCTGTCGGTCGTCGCGCCGATCACCGAGGCGTCCGCCGAGTACCAGGCCATCGCCTACGCGCTGGACACGCCGGGGGTGGAGCTGGTCCTCGTCGACCGGTCCGCGGACCACGTCTTCCAGTGGGACGGGCGGCACGAACAGGCGCCGGACGAGGGCGAGACCGCTCAGGATGCCCGGGCCCCCGAGGCCGGTCTGCACGGTGAGGCGGTCGGCGTCGAGATCGGTGACCTGCGGCCGCGCTTCGCCGAGCTGGAGGAGCACCTGCTGCGCCACGGCAAGGTGCGGCACTGGTCGGAGTGGTGGCACCAGTACGTGGAGGTGCCGCTCGGCGAGAGCAGCGGTGACGCCGCCGTCGACCACGACACCTACCGTCAGGTGATGTTCCTCGTCGGCAGCCTGTTCCGGCGGCTCGCGCCCGGCGACGGCGCCCGGGTCCGCGTGGACGAGGACCGCGAGCGGTACATGTGGACCCGGATGCGCGAGCACCTCGACGCGACCGGCACCGATCCGGCGGACTGCCTGTACGTGTGCGGGGCCTTCCACGCGGCCAGCCGGGTCGAGGAGTTCGGTGTGCGGGGCAGGACGGGCACCTTCACCGTTTCCCCGCGCACCGCCACCTCCTGGCAGTACGGGCTGATCCCGTCCAGCCACGCGGCGATCGAGGCGCAGTTCGGCCTGGCCGCGGGTTCGGTGTCGATCGCGTCGACGGAGTGGGCGAAGGGTCTGAAGCGGACCCGGGTCAAGCCGTACCGGCTGGCGGGCCAGGCCGGGGCGAAGCAGGGCACGGCCAAGAAGGCGGTGGCGAAGAAGGCCGCCCCCGCGGGCCCGGCGGCGCCGGTCGCCGCACCGGCCGCCGCCGACCGGCTCTCCGGCTTCCTGCGCCGGCCGCCCGTGCTGGACGCGCTGGACGAGGCGGAGCTGCTCGGCTGGTCGGTGGAGATCGTGCGCGCGGCCCGGCGGGGCGGCTACCTCGCCTCCACCGCCGACGCCGTCGCGGTCTTCGAGACGTCGATCCTGCTGGCGGGCATGCGGGACCGGGCCAAGCCCACGCCGTACGACTTCCAGGACGCGGCGGTCACCTGCATCGAGAAGGACGTCGTGCCGGGGCGGCGGGACGTGCGGCGGCTGGTCGAGATCATGATGGGCGGCGACCGGATCGGCCAGGTCGGCTACGAGGCGCTGCCGCCGCTCGCCCGTGACGTGCACGACCGGCTGGAGCCGCTCGGGCTGCGGCTCCAGCAGCGCGGCGTGCGGCGGGCGCTGCTGGACATGGCGTCCCGGCCGGAGCTGCGGGCCTGCTCCGACGTGCTGTGGATGCTGCGGCGGCTGTTGCCGCACGGCGCGGCCCGCCCGATCATGGGTGAGCGGCGGCTCGGTGAGCGGTCGATCCAGGAGTCCTGGGACCTCGCGCTCGGCACCCACCAGCGGGCGTTGATCGAGCTGGGCTACGAGGGTGTCAGCGTCGAGCAGGTCTTGGAGCAGCGGCTGCGGCGCGACGCCTACGGTCCCGGGGCGACGACGGCGACGGTGCTGGCCGCGGTCGAGGACGCCACCCTGTACCTCGGCAGCCGCCGCCTCGCCGACGAACTCGGCACGCACGCGCTGAAGGTGCTGGCCGCCGAGCGCGGGGTCGACGGCGCCCCGGAGGTGCTGCGCCGGGTGCGCGCGCTGCTCGCGTACTACCGGACGAGCGAGCCGGTGCTGCCGTCGTGGATCGAGTCGTTCGTCAAGTCCGGTTACGCCCACTACTGCACGCTGCTGCCGACCGCGTTCCAGGACGAGGACGCGACGGTCGGACAGGTCGCGGCGATGCTGGGCTTCCTGTTCAGTATGGAGTCCCTCGCGCTGTCGCTGGGCTGCGACCGGACCCAGCTGGAGCTGGCGGTCGGGCAGTCGCACCCCGAGGACCCGTCGAAGACGGCCCTGCTGTGGGCGGCGCAGGTGCAGCTCGGGACCCTGTCCCGGGGGGAACTGCGCGACCGGTGCGACGCGTTGCTGGCCGACCCGTTGGTGGTGCCCGCCTATCCGCGCTACCTCAGCGGTTTCGTGCACGCCCTGGAACCCGTGCCGGGGCTGGCGGACGTGGTGGTGGAGGCGGTGTCGAACGCCTTCGGGCGGTTGCCGGACGCGGTGCTGCTGCCGTGGCTGCCGCTGCTCGTCACGACCTTGCGGTCGAACGCCGCGGAGCTGGCGCCGCTGCTGATCCGCGAGGCGGGCCGGATCTTCCCGGGGCGGCTCGCGGCCCTCGACGCCTGGGTGCCGCCGTGGCGGACTCCCCCGGCCGTACCGGGCTCCCGCCGGTCGGACCCCGGGGGCCACGCACCGAGGGGCGCGGCCCTGCTGCCGCTGCATCCGGCGGCCTGCGACGCGCTGGCCGGCCTGCTCGGGTGCGACGAGGGGTGGACGACGGACAGCGGCGGTCCGTCGGAGCGGGGCGCTCTGCTGACGACCCGTCACCCCGAAGCGGCGAAGGCGTGGGAGGCCGTACTCGCGCGCGCATGAGAGTCCGGGGCGGGTTCCGGCACAGTCCGGGACCCGTCAGGGCGCGCGCTCATGCCAAGATGATGTTCCGACAGGCACGCACCCAGGTGCTCACCACGCTTGTGCCGTGGGTGGCCCGCGAGTTGAGGACGGAGTCAGGCCGCATGACCTCCCTGAGCAGTGGTGAGAGCGCCGCCCACCCCGACCGGATCGACACCAGCAGGCCCCATCCCGCCCGGATGTACGACTACTTCCTCGGCGGGAAGGACAACTACGAGGTCGACCAGCGGGCCGCCGAGCAGTTCATGAAGGCGGCGCCCGAGGTGCGCGAGGGGGTGCTCGCCAACCGGCACTTCCTGCACCGCGCGGTGCGGTACGCGGTGGCCGAGTGCGGCATCCGCCAGATACTCGACGTGGGCACGGGCCTGCCCACCGAGCCCAACGTGCACCAGATCGCGCGGTCCGTCGCCCCCGGGACCCGGGTCGCGTACGTCGACAACGACCCCATCGTCGCCACCCACTCCAGGGCCTTGTCGGACGACCCGGACACCGCCGTCGTCCTGGCCGACCTGCGCGACCCGCGCGCGATCCTCGACCACCCCGAGGTGCGCGCGGTCATCGACTTCGACCGGCCGGTGGCACTGCTGCTGGTGGCCGTCGTGCACTTCATCGCCGACGCGGAGGACCCGGCGGGCATCGTCGCCACGCTCCGCGACGCGCTGCCGGCCGGTTCCTGCCTCGTCCTGTCGCACGCGACCGGTGACGTGCACGAGGACCGGCGCGAGGGCGCGGCGGCCGTCTACAACAAGGCCACCGCCTCTCTCCACCTGCGCACGCACGCCGCGGTCCTCGACCTGTTCGGCGACTTCTCGATGGTCGAACCGGGGCTGGTCCGGGTCACCGACTGGCGCCCGGAGGAGGCGCGGCGCCCCGACGCCCCGCCGATCGGCATCTACGGCGGAGTGGCGCGCAAGGACGCCTGACGCGCCAGGGCGGGGAGCCGTGGTGGGCGCGGACTCCCGCGCCCGGGCCCACCACGGGGTCTCAGGCGGCCTTGCGCTCCCTCCCCCGCGCCCGGCCGATGAGGTCGGCGTAGTGGTGTCCGCTGCCCTTGATGGTGCGGACCTGGGTGGCGTAGTCGACGTGGACCAGGCCGAAGCGCTTGTCGTAGCCGTACGCCCACTCGAAGTTGTCCAGCAGGGACCAGGCGAAGTAGCCCGCCAGCGGGGCTCCCCTGCGCGCGGCGGAGGCGCAGGCCGCGAGGTGGGCCGTCAGGTACTGCCGGCGCTCGGGGTCGTCGATCGTGCCGTCGGGGCGGACCACGTCGGGGAAGCTGGCGCCGTTCTCGGTGACGTACAGCTTGCGCGCCCCGTACTCCTCGGTGAGGCGCAGCAGCAGGTCCTCGATGCCGCCGGCGTCGATCTCCCAGTCCATGCCGGTGCGCGGCACGCCGACGCGGCGGACGGTGCGGACGTGCGGGGCGGGTTCGGCGGGGTCGTCGGCGACGGTCTGCGGGAAGTAGTAGTTCAGGCCCAGCCAGTCCAGTTCGGCGCCGATGAGCCTCATGTCGCCGGGGCGTTCGGGGAGTTCGACCCCGTACAGCTCGCGCATGTCCTCGGGGAAGCCGCGGCCGTGCACCGGGTCCAGCCACCAGCGGTTGGTGTGGCCGTCCATGCGGCGGGCGGCGGCCAGATCCTCTTCGCGGTCGGTGGCGGCGTGGATGGTGGAGAGGTTGTTGACGATGCCCACCTGGGCGTCGGGGGCCGCCGCGCGGATGGCCTCCATGGCCAGGCCGTGGCCGAGGAGCAGATGGTAGGAGGCGCGGACGGCCGCCGTCAGGTCGGTCCAGCCGGGCGCCATCTTGCCCTCCAGGTGGCCGATCCAGGCCGAGCAGAGCGGCTCGTTCAGGGTGGCCCAGTGGCCGACGCGGTCGCCGAGGCGTTCGGCGACGACGGAGGCGTACGCGGCGAAGTGCTCGGCGGTCGCCCGCTCGGGCCAGCCGCCCCGGTCCTGGAGCACCTGCGGCAGGTCCCAGTGGTAGAGGGTGACGGACGGGGTGATCCCGGCCGCCAGCAGGTCGTCGACGAGGCGGTCGTAGAAGGCCAGGCCCTTGGCGTTGACCGGGCCGTCGCCGCCCGGCAGGACGCGCGGCCAGGCGACGGAGAGGCGGTAGGCGTTGGTGCCCAGCCGCCGCATCAGCTCGATGTCCTCGTGGGTGCGGTGGTAGTGGTCGCAGGCGACGTCGCCGTGGTCGTTGTTGTCGATCTTCCCGGGGGTGTGCGAGAAGGTGTCCCAGATCGACGGCGAACGTCCGTCCTCCGCCACGGCTCCCTCGATCTGGTACGCCGATGTGGCCGTGCCCCACAGGAAGTCGTCCGGGAGTGCGGCGAAGTCGATGGTCACGAAGGTCCTTTCGGGTTGGGGAAGGCTGCGCGCGGGGGTGGTGGTCATTTGACGGCTCCGGCCGTCAGGCCCGCCACGAGATAGCGCTGGAGGAGCAGGAAGCCCGCGACCACGGGGACGCTGACGACCAGCGAGGCGGCCATGATCTGGTTCCAGTACACGTCGTTCTGCGTGGAGTAGCCCTGGAGTCCGACCGCGAGGGTGCGGGTGGCGTCGTTGGTCATGACGGAGGCGAACAGGACCTCGCCCCAGGCGGTCATGAAGGCGTAGACGGCGACCGCGACGATGCCGGGGATCGCGGCGGGCACGACGACCTTGAACAGGGCGCGCAGCGGTCCGCAGCCGTCCACGAGGGCCGCCTCGTCCAGGTCGCGGGGCACCGAGTCGAAGTACCCGATCAGCATCCAGATGGAGAAGGGCAGGGAGAAGGTCAGGTAGGTGAGGATGAGGCCGCCGCGGGAGCCGAACAGGGCGATGCCGGTGGCGTTGCCGATGTTGACGTAGATCAGGAACAGGGGCAGCAGGAAGAGGATGCCCGGGAACATCTGCGTGGACAGGACGGTCACCGAGAAGACGCGCTTGCCGCGGAACTCGTAGCGGCTGACGGCGTACGCGGCGAACACGGCGATGACGACGGAGCAGACGGTCGCCGCGCCCGCCACGATCAGCGAGTTCATGAAGTACTTCGCCAGCGGGACCGTCGACCAGATGTCGATGTAGGGGCGGACGGTGAGGTTGCTCGGCAGCCAGTGGAACTGGCTGGAGACGTCCTCGAGCGGCTTCAGCGAGCTGGAGACCATGACGTACACCGGCAGCAGGACGAAGCCGGTGAGCAGGGTGAGGAAGACGCGGCGGGTCCAGGTGAAGGAGCGCGGCGCCGCCATCGGGGACCTAGACATCGGCCGTCTTCCTTTCCTGGGCGTTCCGGGGCGCCCGTGGGGTCCTGGTGGCCCGGGAGGTCAGGAACAGGTACACGCCCGTCACCAGCAGCAGGAAGAGCAGCAGCAGGACCGACATCGCGGAGCCGGTGCCGAAGTTCCAGGTGACGAACGACGACTGGTAGATGTGGATGGAGATCAGGTCGGCGGCCTCCGGTGCGGCCTTGCCGAACAGGACGAACGGTGTGTTGAAGTCGTTGAACGTCCACAGGAACAGCACCAGGACGAGGACCTGGTTGACGGGACGCAGCGACGGCAGGGTGATGCGGCGGATCTGCTGCCAGACGCCGGCACCGTCCAGGGCGGCGGCCTCGTACAGCTCCTTGGGGATGTTCTGCAGGCCGGCCATGACGATCAGGAAGGCGAACGGCCAGCCCTTCCAGACCGACACGATCAGCAGCGCGACGAAGCTGTTGTCGCCGATCAGCCAGAAGGAGGGCTTGTCGGTGAGGCCGAGCTGGTCGTGCAGGACGTGGTTCACCAGGCCGTTGTCGTGCTGGAACATGAACGCCCAGGTGATGACGGCCGCGTAGACCGGCAGGGCGTACGGCACCAGGAAGATCGCGCGGAGCAGGCCCCGGCCGCGGAAGGCGTCCTGCATGCAGATCGCGGCGGCGGTGCCGATCAGCCAGCACAGGCCGACGGAGAGGACCGTGAAGGCGCAGGTGACGAGGAAGGAGTGGAGCAGCGCCTCGCCGACGGGGGCGTCGAAGTCCACCGACATGGTGAAGTTGTCGATGCCGGTCCACGGGGCGGTGGTCCAGTCGCGGATGTAGAACTGGGTGAGTTCCTTGAAGCTCATCACGATGCCGATGACCATCGGCACCAGGTGGACGAGGAGTTCGAGGAGCAGGGCCGGCAGGAGCAGCAGGTAGGGCAGGCCGATGCGGCGGATCCGCCCGGGACGGCGGCGGGGTCCGCGCGCCGTCCCGGGGGAGTCCTCGCCGACCGTCCGCCCGCCGGGCCGCGCCGAGGCGGTCGTGGTGGTCATGGCTGGGTCCGTGTCCGTGTCGGAGTCGTGGGAACGGGGCTCGGGGCCGGGCTCGGGGCCGGGACCCGGGTCGGGGTGCTCACTTGTTGGGCATCTGCTGCTGTGCCTTGGCGAGCTTCTCCTTGACGGACTCGGTGGTCACCTCGCGTCCGTTCGCGGCGTCGGCGAACAGTTCCTTGACGGCGGTGCCGACCGCGGTCTCGAACTGCGACTCGTCGGGCACCTGGGGCAGGGCCGCGGCGCTGGTGGCGAGGGTCTCGCGCAGGACGGCGGTGCCCTGGGTGTTGAACGCCGGGTCGGACTGGGCGGCCTTGACCGGCGGGATGGAGCCGTAGGCCTTGTTGAGGAGCTTCTGCTCGGCGTCGCTGGTCATGAACTTCACGAACTTCGTGGCGCCGTCGACGTTGTCGCTGTTCTTGAAGACGGCCATGTTGATGCCGGCGACCATGGAGTTGGTGGCCTTGCCTGCGCCGGGGGCGCCGGAGGGGACGGGGGCGGGGGCGACGCCCCACTCGTCGTCCTTCATGCCCATGGTCTTGAAGGTGGCGGAGGCGGTCTGCCACAGCACCATCGCGGTCTTGTCCTTGGCGAAGTCGCTCAGGGACTGGTTCTGCGCGTACTCGGCGTTGCCGGGCGCGATGACCTTGTCCTCGGCCATCAGGTCGACGTACTGCTTGACGGCGGCGACGGCGCCGTCCGAGGTGAAGTCGGGCTTGCCGTCGGCGGTGAAGAAGTCGGCACCGTGCTGCTTGGCGAGGACGAAGACCTGGTGGATGTTGTTGGACAGGTTGGAGCCCTCGGCGCCCAGGCCCCACTTGCCGTCCTTGGAGATCTTCTTCCCGGTCGCGACCAGCTCGTCCCAGGTGGCCGGGGGCTTGGTGATGCCGGCGTCGGCGAACATCTGCTTGTTGTAGTAGAGCGCGTACGCCATCGAGTACAGCGGGACCGCGGCGGGGTCCTGGCCCTCGACGCCGGTCGAGCCGAGCGCGGAGTCGACGAAGCGGTCCCTGCCGCCGATCTTCTCGAAGTTCTTCGCGTCCCAGGGCAGCAGGGCGCCGGTGGCCTGGAGGGAGGCGCTCCAGGTGTTGCCGATGTTCAGGACGTCGGGGCCCTGTCCCGAGGTGGTGGCGGTGAGGATCCGGTTCAGCAGGTCGGACCAGGGCACGACCTCCAGCTTGACCTTGATGCCGGTCTCCTTCTCGAACTTGTCGAGTTCGGGCTGGAGGACCTTCTTGTCGACCTCGACGCTGGCGCCCTGGTTGGACGCCCAGTAGGTGAGTTCCTTCGGCGAGTCGTTGGATCCGCCGCCCGAGGAGGAGCCCCCTCCGCAGGCCGTGGCGGCGAGTGCGAGAGACATGGTGACGGCGCCTACGGCCGCGGCTCGGATGCTGCGCATGGCTCCTGGGTTCCTTCCGGGAGTCGGTCGGGAAAGTCCCGACGGCGGCTTCGGCTGTTTCCCTTCCGAAGCCCCTCATGGCTTAATTTAGGACGTGAGTTAAACCCCGAGAGAAAGACTCGTCAAGGTCTCGCGCAGGGTCGGCGGTGGCGCGAGGGCACGAAAGGAAGGGCCCGGATGGCCAGGCACGGCGGGCGTACGGTCCGTGACCTGCGGCGGGAGAGCCGCAGCACCGTTTTGCAACGGTTGTATTTCGACGGGCCGATGAGCCGCCTCGCGCTGGGCTCGGCGGCGGGCCTGAGTTCGGGTTCCGTCAGCAACGTCGTCGCCGAGCTGATGGCCGACGGGCTCGTGGAGGAGGCGGGCAGCCTCGGCGCGGACGGCGGCCGGCCGCGCACCCTCGTCCGGGTCGCGGCGGACCGGGGGCGCCTTGTCGGGGTCGACGTCGGCGAGACCCGCGTACGCGTGGAGCTGTTCGACCTGTCGATGTCCGAACTGGCCCGGACGGAGCGCGCGTTGCCCGGTCACGGATCGCGCTCCTACGACGTCGCCGTGGTCGCCGGGCACATCCTGGACGGCGTCGCGGAGGTGCTCTCCGCCGACGCCACCGCGCCGGGCCCCGGCGAGCTGCTGGGCGTCGGCATCGGCGTCCCCGGCATCGTCGAGCGCACCGCCGACGGCTCCCTGGTGCACGGCCAGACCGTGGGCTGGGACGCGGTGCCGCTGGAGGCGCTGCTGCGCGGCTCGGGCCGACTACCCCCGCACGTACCGCTGTTCATCGAGAACGGCGCCAGGACGCTGGGGCAGGCGGAGATGTGGTTCGGCGGCGGGCGCGGCGCGCACAACGCCGTGGTCGTGCTCTTCGGCTCCGGAGTCGGCGCGTGCGTCGTCACCGACGAGGTGGAGCAGGGGCGTGCGCTGGAGTGGGGACATCTGACGGTACGGGTACGGGGGCGCCGCTGCCGGTGCGGCGCGCGGGGGTGCCTGGAGGCGTACGCCGGTGCGGAGGCGCTGCTCGCGCGGTGGCGGGAGGCGGGCGGTGAGCCGCCGCCCGGCGCCGACGAGGAGGCCGCGCTGACCGCCATGCTGTCCGCGGCCCGCCCCGGGAACGGGGGCGCACCGGACCCGGTGGCGACCCGTGTGCTCGCGGAGACGGCGGAGTACCTGGGCGCGGGACTGGCCGACCTGGTCAACCTCTTCCAGCCCGAGCGGATCCTGGTGGGCGGCTGGGCCGGACTCCAACTCGGTCCGGCTTTCCTGGAGTCGGTACGGGCCCACACACTGGCCCACGCGCTGCGGCACCCCGCCGGACGGGTGGGCATCGCGCTGGGCCGGCTCGGTCCCGACGCCGTGACGGTGGGCGCCGCGATCCTGCCGCTGGCGGCGTTCTTCGCCCGCGGCGGTCGGCGCCTGCCGGTCGACTCCCCCGCGCCGGTCCCGGCGTGGCGGGCGGCGCTGGGGGGACGGCTGGCGGGGCAGCGGGGCGGGGGATGACGGCATGGGCGCGGCGCGGGCAACGGCAGGTGGCGCAGTTCCCCGCGCCCCTCGAAGAAGGCACGTTGCGCTGACGTCCCTCAAGGGGCGCGGGGAACTGCGCGAGCGACCACGACGCACCCGCAGTCGAAAACGCACCGCAGCCGAGCCGCCCGGGCGGGACGGGCGAGAGCGACAGCCGGAACTGCTGCTCGCGGGCGGCGCTTCCCCGCCCCGGCCCACTACGCCGAGTCCCGTACCACCAGTTCCGGGTCGAAGATCACCGACGTGGGTTCGGTGCGCGCGCCCTTGATGTGGTCGTCGAGCAGGCGGGCCATCGTGGCCGCCATCTCCTCCACCGGCTGCCGTACGGTGGTCAGCCGGGGCAGGCAGGTCACGGCCACGCTGGAGTCGTCGAAGCCGACGACCGCGACGTCCTGCGGCACCCGGCGGCCGTGGTCGCGCAGCACCTGGACGGCGCCCTGGGCCATCAGGTCGTTGGCGGTGAACACACCGTCGGTGTCGGGGTGTTCGGCGAGCAGCGACGTCATCGCGGCCATGCCGCTGTCCACGGTGAAGCCGCCCTCGGCCACCGGAACGTAGGGGTGCCCGTGCCGGGCCAGGGTGTCGCGGAAGCCGGCCAGGCGTTCCTGGCTGGCCGCGACCGCCAGCGGACCGGTGACGGTGGCTATCCGACGGCACCCCCGCTCCAGCAGGTGCTCGGCGGCGAGCCGGCCGCCGTCGCGGTGGGCCAGGTCGACGTAGCTGAGCGGCACCGGGCGGCCCGGGCGGGCGAACAGCACCGCCGGCAGTCCGGCGTCGGCGAGCAGCGCGGGCAGCGGGTCGTCGGGGTGCGTGGACACCACCAGCGCACCGTCCGCGCCGCCCTGCCTGAGGTAGGCCACGACCTCCTGCCGGGCCTCGGGCGTCTCGGCGAACATCAGCACCGGATGCATCCTGCGCGGCCGCAGATGTCCGACCACGCCGCCGACGACCCGGCCGAAGAAGGGGTCGGCGAACACCCGGGTGGCGAACGCGTTCTGCTCCGAGTCCGAGGCGTCGCCCGCGCCCGAGACGACCAGGGCGACGGTCGTCGTGCGCCGGGTGACCAGCTGCCTGGCGGCCTGGTTGGGTGCGTATCCGGTCCGTTCGATGGCCCGGCGGACCAGGTCCTGGATGGCCGGGTCCACATTGCGGACGCCGTTGACCACCCGCGAGACGGTGGCCCGGGAGACACCGGCCTCCCGGGCCACGTCCTCCAGGGTCGGGGCCTGTCTGCTCATGCCCGCACCCTAACCGGCGGGGTCAGGCGCGTGGTAGAGCGCTCTCCGGCACCGCCTCACGCCGGAGGCGGGTGCACCACCTCCAGATCCGCGACCAGCGGCAGATCGCCCGCCGACCTCCCGGCCAGCACCCGGCAGGGCCCCGGCTCTGTGCGCCAGGCGTGCTCCGCCACCGACCAGTGGCACAGCGACCGCGCCGGGACCCGCACCGTCGCCGTCACCGTCTCTCCCGGGCGCGCCCGCACCGCCGCGTACCCGGCGAGCCACCGGGCGGGGCGGTCCAGCGCCGACGCGGGCCGGGCCAGGTACACCTGCACGACCTCCCGGCCCTCCCGCGCACCGGTGTTGCGCACCCGCACGCGCACGGTGAGGTCGTCGCCCGCACGGGTCACCGGCGGGGCGGTCAGCGCCTCGTACGTCCACGTGGTGTAGCCGAGCCCGTGACCGAACCAGTAGGCGGGCGTGCGGTGGTGGCGCAGCCAGCCCCGGTGGCCGAGGTGCAGGCCCTCGTCGTAGGCGAGGCGGCCGTCGTCCGGGCGGGTGCGGGTGACCGGGGCGTCGGCGAGGACGGCCGGCCAGGTGGTGGGCAGCCGCCCGCCCGGCTCGGTACGGCCGAAGAGCACGTCGGCGAGACCGGCGCCGCCCTCCTGCCCGGGGAACCAGGCCAGCAGCACCGCGCCCGCCTCCTCCCGCCAGGGCAGCTCCACCGGTCCGCCGCTGTTGACGACGGCGACGGTGCGCGGGTTGGCGGCCGCGACGGCGCGGACCAGCGCGTCCTGGGTGGCGCCGAGCGCCAGGCTCGTACGGTCGTGGCCCTCCGACTCCCCGTGCTCGGTGGTCCCGACGACCACGACCGCGGCGTCCGCCGCCCCCGCCGCCCGGGCGGCCTCGGAGAGCGACGCGGTCACGTCCGGGGCGGGGGGCGCCGCGACGACGACGGTGGCCCGACCGGTGCCGGGGGCCAGTTCGCGGCGGGCCACCAGCAGGGCGTCCCGGTCGGCGGCGAGGTCGGCGGTGGCGTACTGGGTCGGCGGGTTGACGTGCACCACCGCCGGGTCGTCGGTCAGGCGCGGGAAGTCGCCCTCCAGCAGGGTGCGTCCGTCCAGGGCCAGGCTCATCCGGCCGAAACCGGCCACGCCGAGGGTCCAGGAGCCCCCGGTGCGCGCGCCGAGCCGGGCGCGGATCTCGACGGTGTGCGCGCCCGGCACCGGGCGGGGCTCCAGCAGACGCCCGCCGCGGCGCCGTTCGGCGTACAGCTCGCGGCCGTCCGCGTCCAGCATCCGCAGCAGCACGCCCGGCAGGCCGGAACGCGGGTCGGTGCAGATGCCCTCGTCCAGTGGGGGCGCGGGCCCGTCCGGCCGGGGGCCGGGGACGTGGACGACGCGGGCCCGGCCGCGCAGCGCGTCCCGGACGCCGTCCAGGACGGACACCTCGTCCTGCGGGAAGACGCCCGCGCTGCCACCACCCTGGGTACGGGTCCGCACGGCGTGCGTGCCGATCACGGCGACCGTTTCGAGGCGCTCGGGGTCGAGCGGCAGGACGTCCCTGTTGGCCAGCAGGACAGCACCGGCGGCGACGGCACGGCGGGCCAGGGCACGGGCGTCACGGGTGCGAGACGGTTCCGGGGCGGACGGTTGCGCACCGCGCGCCGGTCCCCCGCTCGCGGAACCCTGCGTGCCAGGCGCCGCGCCCCGGCCCGCAACGCCCTCCGCGCCATGCGCCGCGCCCCGACCCGAAGAACCCTCCACGCCGGGCGAGAGCGCCGACGGCGACGAGACCTCCGTACCAGGCAACGCGGCGTGCCCCGGGAGGCCCAGCACGCCGGACGGCCGCCCCCGGCCCGGCAAGTGCCGCACGCCGGGTGGCACACCCCGCTCAGGGGAACCGTCCGCCCCGGACGGCAAAGCCGACGCCCACGCGGCGTCCTCCCCGCCCGGCAGCGGAGCTGGGTCCTGAGGGGGGCCCTGCGCGCCGGACGCCCTGACCGGGGTCCCCGGCCGGGGCGCGGCGCACTCCCCCAGCGCGCCCAGCCATGCCGCGAGCCGCAGCAGGCGCCGCGCCTTGTCGTCGACGGCCGCCTCGGGTACGTCGCCGTCGGCCACCGCCCGTGCCAGCGCCTCGCCCCAGGGTCCGTCGGGCCCCGGCATGGCGAGGTCGAGACCGGCGCGGGCGGTGTCGACGGTGCCGCGCACCGCGCCCCAGTCGGAGACGACGACGCCGTCGAAGCCCCACTCGCTCTTCAGCGGATCGGTGAGCAGGGCGTTCGCGGTCATGGTGGTGCCGTTGACCGCGTTGTACCCCGCCATGACGAGCCGGACCCCCGCGGCCACCGCCGCCTCGAAGGGGGCGAGGTAGACCTCCCGCAGCGCCCGCTCACCCACCCGAACGTCGACGGTGAGGCGGTCGGTCTCGGAGTCGTTGGCCACATAGTGCTTGGCGGTGGCGGCCACACCGTGGGCCTGGACACCGCGGATCAGTGCGGCGCCGATACGGCCGGTCAGCTCGGGGTCCTCGGAGAAGCACTCGAAGTGCCGGCCGCCCAGCGGGCTGCGGTGCAGGTTGAGGGTGGGGGCGAGGAGGACGTCCACGCCCTTGCGTCGGGCCTCGGCGGCGAGCAGGCCGCCGAGGCGTTCGACCAGTGCCTCGTCCCAGGTGGCGGCGAGCGCCGAGGCGGACGGCAGCAGGACGGAGGTGTTCCGCTCGTCCCAGGCCTCGCCCCGTACGCCCGCCGGACCGTCCGACATCACCAACTCCCGCAGTCCCACGGCGGGTTCCGCACGGGTGCGCCAGGTCGTGGCGCCGCCGAGCAGCACCGCGCGGGCGTGCGGTGTCAGCTTGCCGAGCAGCCGGTCGATCTCTTCGTCGCTCGTCCCCACCCGTGTCTTCTCCCTTTCTCGCTTCGCTTCCCGGCGTCAGCTGTAGACGCCGAACTCGTACAGCGAGTAGCCGTACCCCGTGCCGCGCGCCGTGCCGTTGACGCGGACGTAGCGGCCGGTGCCGGACACGGCGAGGGTGTCGACGCCGCCGTTGCCGTCGGTCACCGTGGACACGGTCCGCCAGTTCTGTCCGTCGTCGGAGGTCTGGACGGTGTAGGCCTTGGCGTAGGAGGCCTCCCAGTACAGCTGGACGTGCCGGAACGCGGTGCGTGCGCCGAGGTCCACCTGGACCCACTGCGGGTCGCTCCAGTCACTGGCCCACCGGGTGTTCGGGTTGCCGTCCACCGCGTTGGCGGCGGTGCAGGGGCAGTCGCCGTAGCTGGGCTGGAAGGAGGACGCGGTGGCCGGTTTGCCCCGGGCGACGTTGGTGCCGTCCACGGCGGGCGGCACGACCCGCGCCGAGAGGGTCTCGACGCCGACGTTCCCCTTGCCGTCGGTGGCCTTGACGTACAGCTTCCACACGCCGGGCCGGTCCGGGGCGGTGACCCTGAGGCGCCCGCCGCCCAGGTCGGTGACGGGCAGCGTGGTCAACTGCTTGCCCTGGTCGATGTAGTTGCTGTTGGCCAGCGCCTCGTAGGAGATCGGGTCGCCGTCCGGGTCGGTGGCGCGCACGGTGAGGACCAGGTCCTTGCCTGCCTCCACCTTGCCCGCGTCGCCCTCCACGCCGAAGCCGGAGACGACGGGCGGGGTGTTGTCGTGCGAGGTGTCACCGCCGTAGGCCCGCTTCACGGCGTAGTACGACAGCCGCTTCTGTCCCGCGGGCAGCAGGTTGAACCAGATGCCGCCGAAGTCGTACTCGGTGCCGTAGTGGAACAGGGTCGCGCCCAGGGCGACGCCGCGGTGCCCGGTGACGCAGTTCCACGCGTCGGTGTACCCCTGCGCCTTGGCCTGGTCGGTGGGCTCCTTCGGCACGCCGTTGGCGTCGTCCGGCACCTCCCACTCGCCGGCCGGTCCGGACTCGGTGACGATGTACGGCTTGGTGTAGCCGCCCTGCTCCCAGGCGGCCCGGACGTCGCAGACGGCGTCGTAGGAGTTGACGGCGTACAGGTCCAGGTCGGGGGCGTTCTTCTGGTAGTAGGGCCAGGCGCCGACCCAGGCGTCGGTGGAGGTGACCGGGTGGTTCGGGTCGACGGCGTGGATCTTCTTGGTGACGTCGTTGACGAAGGTGGTGTAGGCGTCGCGCTGGCGCTCCAGTTCGTCGCCGCTGTAGCAGTTCTGCAGGCCGAGCACCGACTCGTTGCCGACGTTCCACATCAGGACGCCGGGGTGGTCCTTGTACTCCTGCACCCAGCGCGGGAACTCGGCCAGCATCTGGTCCTTGTACGCGGTGTCGGTGAGGTAGTTGACGCAGCCTCCGCTGCCCGGGCCGCCGCCGGGCTGGAGCCAGAACCCGGCGATGACCTTGACTCCGTGGGCGGCGGCGGAGTCGAGGAGCGGGCGGCTGCTCGCGTCGGTGCCCCAGGTACGGATGGTGTTGACGCCCATGGATGCCAGGTCGGGCAGGTACCGGTCGGCGTCGGCGGGGGACGGCCCCCAGGTGAGGCCCTTGACCGTGTACGGGCTGCCGTCGACGGTCAGTTGCCAGTTGCCCTGGTCGCCGGTGACCTTCACGACGCTGCCGGCGGCGTGCGCCTGCGCCGCGGGCAGGGCGGTGAGCGCGCCGAGCACGAGCAGGCCTGCGGTCAGGGGGGCGGTGAGTCTGCGGGTGGGGGTGTGGGGTCGGCTCATCGGGGGGTGTCTCCGGTCTGCGGGATTTTGGGGGGTGAGGGATGGGGAGGTGGGGGTGGGGGGTTCCTCTTGGAGAGGGGCGGCCCGGCCGTGGCAGGGGGCATGGGTCAGGGGCCGTGGACGGCCGGGCCGGTTCGCGGGGGCGGGGCGGGATCAGGGCAGTTCGTAGTCCTCGTTGAGCGCCGCTCCGGCCTCCGGGTGGGTCTGGTCGTAGCCGCGCGCGTCGCACTGCAGCCCGCCGACGATGCAGTGGCCGACCATGGCGGCGAGGGTCGGCTCGTCCCAGGCGTTGAAGAAGTCGTAGTGGAACGAGTAGCTCGCACCACTGGCCAGCCGCACCCGGGAGAGGTCTCCGTTGACCGGGAAGGCCATCTTGAACTCGATCATCGGCAGGGCGACCGGGTGGTCGGCCGGGCAGACGTTGTTGTTGGTCCCCGGGTTGACCACCGGATACGCCATGTGGCTCTTGTGGTCCGGCGTGTCCAGGTTCTTGCCGTCCCAGCAACTGGGCGCCTGGAAGCGGATGTTGACCTGGACGTCCTGACGCTGTGGGCAGTCGGCCGGGAAGTCGACGTTGAAGAAGCTGTCGCCGCACTCCCAGCCCTCGACGAAGCCCGGGTGGTCGCGGAACTCCTGGGCGCTCTGCATCGGGCTGGCGACGACGTAGCGCAGCCCCTTCGGGAAGGGCCGCACGCTGGTGTAGTCGGTGACGCCGGCCTTGTAGTAGATGGTCTGCGGGCCGACCGGGAGCACCGGGCGGTCGCCGTCGTACATGGTGGGCATCCAGTAGCCCGATCGGTCACCGGGCGCCAGGCAGGTGGTGGACCCGGCGTCGAGCGAGGCGGTGGTGCTGTACGCGTTGGTCGTCGTGTTGCCCATGAAGGTGTGGTCGTGGGACTTCCCGGGCTGCTGCGCGTAGACGATCGGGTCGTCGGGCGCCGTGTGGCTGACCCCGCAGTTGGCCTGGAACTCGTGGAAGTAGCGGTGCGGCGGCTCCTTCGTGGACGGGGTGACGCCGGTGACCGGCGGGTTCGCGGGGATGTAGCCGTCGCCGTCCGGGTCCTCGGGCGAGGAGGCGGTCGAGACCGCCATGGTGTGCCCGGTGTGCGCGGCCGACGCCGGGGCGGAGGCGGCGGCGGGGGTGTTCGCGTTGGCGGCGACCGTGCCGATGCCGATCGAGGTCAGCAGTAACGCGCTCGCGACGAGGGTGCCGGACAGAACTTTCGATCTCCGTGGCATGGAGACCTCCTGAGAAGGTCGGGGAAATTCTCGGAGAGCGCTCTCCCGACTCGGAGTGTTGAGGCCGCGAGGGAGGGTGTCAAGGGATTCGACAGAAGGGGGCGGTGGGCGGGCCAACGCACCGCGTCCTCCCACTTGTTGAACGCGGCACACAAGAAACGGTCGCAACTCTTGACGTCCCCCGGCGGGCAGATGAAGCATGCACACCCAGAGAGCGCTCCCCCACCCCCACTTCGTTCACTTTCCGAACAAGGAGAGCCGCCCGCATGCCCTCTTCCCCCACACCCTCCCCCGCGCCCGAGCCCTCCGGGGTACGGCGCCGCAGCCTCCTCGGAGCGGCCGCCGCCGCGCCCGTGCTGGCCTCACTCGCCGGCGCGGGAACCGCCTCCGCCGCCCCCTCTGCCGCGGCATCCGCCGTCGACTCCCCCGACGGCCCTCGTGCGCTGCCCGGCGGCGGCGACCTCGGGCCGAACGTCATCGTCTTCGACCCGTCCACGGCGAACATCCAGGGCAGACTGGACGAGATCTTCAAGCAGCAGGAGTCCGCCCAGTTCGGCACCGGCCGCTACGCCCTGCTGTTCAAGCCCGGCACCTACAGCGGGCTCAACGCCCAGCTCGGCTTCTACACCTCCATCGCGGGCCTCGGCCTCTCACCCGACGACACCACCATCAACGGCGACGTCACGGTCGACGCGGGCTGGTTCGACGGCAACGCCACGCAGAACTTCTGGCGTTCGGCGGAGAACCTCGCCCTGGTCCCAGTCAGCGGCACCAACCGCTGGGCGGTCTCGCAGGCGGCGCCCTTCCGGCGCATGCACGTACGCGGCGGTCTCAACCTCGCCCCCGACGGCTACGGCTGGGCCAGCGGCGGCTACATCGCCGACAGCCGGATCGACGGCACGGTCGGCCCGTACTCCCAGCAGCAGTGGTACACCCGGGACAGCTCGGTCGGCGGCTGGCTCAACGCCGTGTGGAACATGGTGTTCTCCGGCGTGGAGGGCGCGCCCGCGCAGAGCTTCCCCGAACCGCCGTACACGACGCTGGAGACGACGCCCGTCTCCCGGGAGAAGCCGTTCCTGTACCTCGACGGAGACGAGTACCGCGTCTTCCTGCCGGAGAAGCGTACCGGTGCCCGCGGCGTCTCCTGGGGCACCGGCACCCCGCGCGGCACCTCGCTCCCGCTGACCCAGTTCTACGTGGCCAAGCCCGCCGACTCGGCGGCCACCCTCAACCAGGCGCTGGAGGAGGGCCTGCACCTGCTGCTGACGCCGGGGATCTACCACCTCGACCGGACCGTGGACGTCAAGCGCGCGGGCACGGTCGTCCTGGGCCTCGGCTACGCCACGCTCATCCCCGAGGGCGGCGTCACCGCCCTGAAGGTCGCCGACGTGGACGGCGTACGACTCGCCGGCTTCCTGGTGGACGCCGGTCCCGTCAACTCCGCGACGCTGCTGGAGGTCGGCCCCGAGGGCGCGTCGGCGGACCACTCGGCCAACCCGACCACCGTGCAGGACGTGTTCGTCCGGATCGGCGGTGCGGGCCCCGGCAAGGCGACCACCAGCCTGGTCGTCAACAGCCGGCACACCATCGTCGACCACACCTGGGTGTGGCGCGCCGACCACGGCGACGGCGTCGGCTGGGAGACCAACCGCGCCGACTACGGCGTGGTCGTCAACGGCGACGACGTACTGATCACCGGCCTGTTCGTGGAGCACTTCAACAAGTACGACGTGCAGTGGAACGGCGAACGCGGCCGCACGGTCTTCTTCCAGAACGAGAAGGCCTACGACGCCCCCGACCAGGCCGCGATCCAGAACGGCTCGATCAAGGGCTACGCCGCCTACAAGGTCGGGGACGACGTCACCGAGCACGAGGGCTGGGGCCTGGGCAGCTACTGCTACTACAACGTGAACCCGTCCATCGTGCAGCACCACGGTTTCGCCGCCCCGAACCGTTCGGGAGTGCGCTTCCACGGCCTGCTCGTCGTGTCGCTCGGCGGCAACGGACAGTACGAGTGCGTCATCAACGACACCGGGTCGCCCACGTCGGGGACGGACACCGTGCCCTCGAAGGTGGTGCAGTACCCGTAGCGGGGATCCCGCAGAGCGGCAGGGTGCCCCCGTCCGGTGGGACGGGGGCACCCGGCACGGCTACCGCGCGGCCGTCGCGGCCGGCGCCGGCGCGTAGCCGGTGGGCCGGGCGGTGAAGGTGCCGCGGCCCTGGGTGCGGCTGCGCAGCCGGGTCGCGTAGCCGAACAGCTCGGCCAGCGGGACCGTGGCCGTGACCACCGCCGCGCCGCCCCGCGTGTCGGAGCCGGTGACCCGGCCGCGGCGCGCGGCGAGGTCCCCGAGCACGCCGCCGAGCCCGTCCTCGGGCACGGTGACGGTGACCTCCACGACCGGTTCGAGCAGGACCATCTCCGAGGCGCGCAGGGCGTCGCGGAGACCGAACCGGCCCGCGGTGCGGAAGGCCGTGTCCGAGGAGTCCTTCACATGGGTCTGGCCGTCGGTGAGCGTGACCCTCAGGCCGGTCACCGGGTGCCCGCCGAGCGGACCCTCGGCAAGGGCGTCCCGGCAGCCCGCCTCGACGGCCCGGACGTACTCCTGCGGCACGCGTCCGCCGACGACCGTCGAACGGAACACGAAACCGTCGCCGCCCCCGGTGTCGCGCTCCCACGGCTCCACGTCGAGCACGACGTGCGCGAACTGACCGGCGCCGCCGTCCTGTTTGACGTGCCGGTGCACGAAGCCGGTGACGCCCTCGCCGACCGTCTCGCGGTACGCCACACCGGGGCGGCCGACCGCGACCTCCAGCCCGTGCTCGCGCCGGACGCGCTCCACCGCGACCTCCAGGTGCAGTTCGCCCATGCCCGACAGCACGGTCTGTCCCGTCTCCGGGTCGGTCCGCACGGCCAGCGAGGGGTCCTCCTCGGTCAGCCGGGCGAGCGCCGAGGCCAGCCGGTCGGTGTCGGTGGCGCGCCGGGCCTCCACCGCCACGTGCACGACCGGTTCGGGCACGCCCGGGGGCTCCAGGAGCAGCGGGGCGCCCGGCGCGCACAGGGTCGACCCGGCGCGGGCCGACTTCAGCCCGACCACGGCGACGATGTCCCCGGCGACCGCGCGCTCCAGCGGGTCGTGCCGGTCGGCCCGGACCCGCAGGATGCGGCCGACGCGCTCGCCGCGGCGCGTACCCGCGTCCCACACGGTGTCTCCCTTCTCGATCGTGCCCGAGTACACCCTCAGGTACGTCAGCCGTCCCGTCGGGGTGGCGTTCACCTTGAACGCCAGTGCCGCCATCGGCGCCGCCGGGTCGGCGGGCCGTTCCTGCTCCGTGCCGTCGTGGGTGCCGCGCACCGCGGGCACGTCCAGCGGCGAGGGCAGGTACGCCACCACGGCGTCCAGCAGCGGTTCGACGCCGCGGTTGCGGTAGGCCGAGCCGCACAGCACGACCACGCCGTCGCCGGTGCGCGTCAGGTCGCGCAGGGCGTCGGTGAGGGTGGCCGCGGTGAGCGTCTCCCGGTCGCAGAACTCCTCCAGCGCGGCCGGGTGGCGTTCGGCGACCGCTTCCTCCAGCAGCCGCCGCCTGCGTGCCGCCTCCTCGCGCAGGGCCTCGGGCACCGGCCCCTCCTCGGCCCCGTCCGCGCCGTCGGCCCACACGAGGGCGCGCATGCGCGGCAGGTCGACGACGCCGGTGAAGCCGTCCTCCGTGCCGATGGGCAGCTGCACGACCAGGGGTACGGGGTGCAGCCGCTCGCGGATGGAGGCGACGGCGGTGTCGAGGTCGGCGCCCGCCCGGTCCATCTTGTTGACGAACGCGATCCTGGGCACGCCGTGCCGGTCGGCCTGCCGCCACACGGACTCGCTCTGCGGTTCCACTCCCGCCACCGCGTCGAACACGGCGACCGCGCCGTCCAGCACGCGCAGGGAGCGTTCGACCTCGTCGGCGAAGTCGACGTGCCCCGGGGTGTCGATGAGGTTGATCCGGTGGCCCGCCCAGGCGCAGCTGACGGCCGCGGCGAAGATGGTGATGCCGCGATCGCGTTCCTGCGGGTCGAAGTCGGTGACGGTGGTGCCGTCGTGGACCTCGCCGCGCTTGTGGGTGGTGCCGGTGGTGTAGAGGATTCGCTCGGTGACGGTGGTCTTGCCCGCGTCGACGTGGGCGAGGATGCCCAGGTTGCGGACGGTGGTGAGCGGATCGGTGCGCATGGCCCGAAGCCTTTCGGAAGACCGGAGAAGGGCAGCGCGATCTCCCGCGACGCACGCGCCGGACGCCCCGGTGGGGGACGTCGGCTGTCAGATGTGCGTGACGGGCTTCCGGTGCCGGCCGCGCAGCGGGCACCGGACGGCCGAAGACACCAGGATCACCTCGTGCCGGGACGGGGGAACGACGGGTGCGGTGCGGATGCGCACGGCCCTGCTCCCCTCACTCGATCTCGGTGTCACGGTGAGTGTAGGGAGGCCGGGACCGGCGGCGCACGGCAATTTCGGCGGGCCGGGAAACGCGAAAACGCCGACCGGGAAAACTCCCGGCCGACGTCTCGTCTGCCTGATCTTGCTGATCTTGTGTCCGAGGGGGGACTTGAACCCCCACGCCCGATAAAGGGCACTAGCACCTCAAGCTAGCGCGTCTGCCATTCCGCCACCCGGACCAGGTGTCTGTCGCGGTGCGGGGGTGCTCCCCGCGGCGACATGGACAACCATACCAAGGTTTCGCGGTGCCTTTCACCTGCGTTTCCTTCCCCTGAGCGGCGTTCCGGGACCGGCGGCGCCGCTGCGCCTAGGGTCGCACCATGAGTGACTGGATGGTTACGCAGGGGCCGCTCCCGCGTCGTCGGCCGCGGGCGTTGTCGCCGCTCAGGGAGCATCTGCGGGACACGTTCTGGTTCGCGCCCACCGCGGCCATGGTGGGTGTCTTCGTGGTGTGGCTGGTGGCCCAGGAGCTCGACGCGGCGCTCGTCCGTTCGCTGCAGGACGACGGCGACTACGACACGCTCGCCGATCTGCTGCGCTTCGCGGACGACGCGAAGACGGTGGTCTCGGCGGTCGGCTCGGCGATGATGACCTTCATCGGTGTGGTGTTCAGCATCTCGCTGGTCGCGGTGCAGATGGCGAGCGGGCAGTTCAGCCCGCGGGTGGTGCGGCTCTTCGTCCGCAGCCGGATCACCAAGGCGACCTTCGCCGTCTTCCTCGCCACCTTCGTGCTGACGCTGCTCGTCCTGACCAGCTACGACAGCAACGCCGACCCCCGCACCGCCGCGTCCGTCCCGCTGGTGCAGTCGGTGCTCACCCTGCTCATGGTCGCGCTGAGTCTGCTGCTCTTCGTGATGTACGTGAACGCCACCCTGCGGCTGATGCGGGTCAGCCATGTGATCGCCCGCATCGCCGCCGAGTCCCTCCGGGTGGCGGCGCTGATGCCCGTGCCCGCGGACGGTGGCGGGGCGCCCGCCCTTGGGCCCGTGACGGCGTGGGTCGCCCACGACGGGCAGGGCGGTGTGCTGCGGGACGTGCACGTCGCCCGCTTGGTGCGGGTGGCCCGGGGGCACGGGGTGGTGCTGCGGCTGGTCCCGCGGATCGGTGACTTCCTGGTGCCGGGCACCCCGGTCCTGGCGGTGCACGGCGGGGCGGCGCCGCCGCGCCGGGCGCTGCGGTACGCCCTGTCCGTGGGGGTGGAGCGCACCTTCCACCAGGACCTGGCGTTCGGGCTGCGCCAGCTGTCCGACATCGGACTGCGCGCCCTGTCCCCCGCGGTGAACGATCCGACGACCGCCGTGCAGGCGCTGGACCGGGTCGTGCAGATCCTGGCCACGCTGTCCCGGCGGCCGCTGGACGCCGTGTCGCACCGGGACCGGCGCGGCGTGGTCCGGCTGGTGCAGCCCGTGCCCGGGTGGGCGGAGTTGGTGGACCTGGGGTTCGCCGAGGTCCGTGCCTGTGCCACGGAGGCGCCGCAGGTCACACGGCGCCTGCTGGCCGGTCTCGACGACCTGCTGCTGCTCGTGCCGCCGGAGCGGCGGACGCCGCTGCTGCGCCACCGCGAGTTGCTGCGGCAGGCCGTCGAGCGGACCGCGCCGACCCCGGCGGACCGGGCCTTCGCCCTGCGGCCGGACCGGCAGGGCATCGGCTGACCGGCCCGGGACGCCCACCGGGCGGGCGCGCCCGCCGGGCCGGTTCGCCCACCGGGCCGGTTCGCCGCCTCGGCTCCGTCTACGGCATGAGGTGGTGGTCCGGGAAGTTTCCCGGCAGCCGCTCCCCCGCCGGGCCGCGCGTCACGGCACGCACCAGCAGCTCACCGCCCACGAAGGCGCCGCGCCAGGACGCCCCGTGCCCGCCGAACAGCTCGTCGCGGTCCCCGCGGGAGCGCGGTACGCCGTGGCCGACCTTGAACGCGCGGATCTGCGGCGCGAGCCGGTCGTACGTCACCGGGTCGTCCGTGGACAGGGTGGCGACCAGCGCGCCGTTGGAGGCGTTCATCGCGGCGAGCAGCTCGGCCTCGGTGTCGACCAGGACGATGGTGTCGACCGGGCCGAAGGGTTCGGCGTGGTGCAGTGGCGAGGACCGGGGCGGGTTGAGCAGGGTGACCGGCTGGACGTAGGCCGAGGTGTCCTGGCCGGGCAGGAACAGGGCGTCGTCGGCGCTGGCGCGGTGCAGCGGGACGGCGCCGCGGTCGACGGCCTCGGCGACCTGGTCGTGCAGCTCCTTGGCCTTGGCCGCGTTGATCACCGGACCGAAGTCCAGCGCCGGGTACGGGTCGTCCGGTGCGGCGACGGCGAGCGGGTGGCCGAGGCGCAGGGTGCGCACGGCCGGGAGGTACGCCGCGAGGAACGCGTCGAACAGCTGCCGCTGGACGACGAACCGCGGGTAGGCGGTGCAGCGTTGCTTGCCGTAGTCGAAGAGCTTCGGGATCACCCGCGTGAGCGCGTCCCAGTCCGTGAAGTTCCAGATGCCCCAGGTGTTGAGTCCTTCCTGTTCGAGGATGTGCCGCTTGCCGAGGTCGGCGACGGCGGTGGCGACGGCGGCGCCCGTGTCCCGGCCGCCGACGAAGGAGACGCAGCCGATCTCGGGCGCGCGCACCAGCGCCTGGGACAGCTCGCCGCCGCTGCCGCTGACGAGGGTGACGGGAAGTCCCTCGCGGGCGGCGAGCGCGCAGGCCAGGGTCAGGCAGGCGACGCCGCCGTCGGTCGGGGTCTTGGCGATGACCGCGTTGCCCGAAAGTGCTTGGACCAGCAATGCGTGAACGAGCACGCTCATCGGGTAGTTCCAGCTCGCGATGTTGGAGACCGGGCCGTCCAGCGGGGCGCGCCCGTCGAGCATCTCGTCGATGCCGTCGACGTACCAGCGCACGCCGTCGACGGCGCGGTCGACGTCGGCCCGCGCGGACCGCCAGGGTTTGCCGATCTCCCAGACCAGCAGCAGTGCGAGCAGTTCGCGGTGCTCGGCGAGGGCGTCGAGGGTGGCCGCGACGCGGGCGCGGCGCTCGGGCAGGGGGACGTGGCGCCAGGCCCGGTGCTGGTCGAGCGAGGCGCGTACGGCGTGCTGGGCGGTCGCGGCGTCGATCCGGGGCGGGCCGGTGATCGGGGTGCCGTCGACGGGGCTGGTGGCGGGCAGGACGCGGCCGTCCGCCCGCCAGCCGGCCGCCCAGAGGTTGAGGACGCGGTCGTCGCGGAACGCCTCGGGCGCGACGGTGCGGCAGCGCCGCCAGGCGTTGGCCCAGGAGGTGCCGGACTTCAGGGTGAGGGCTTCGGTGCCCTGCGCTCCGGCCGCCGTCATGCGCGGGCTCCGTCGCGCGCCGCCGCGTCGAGTACGGCGAGCACGTGCCGTGCCGTCTCGGTCGGCGTGCTCCCGACCCGTACCCCGGCTGCCTCCAGCGCTTCCTTCTTCGCCCGGGCCGTGCCCGAGGAGCCGGACACGATGGCACCGGCGTGGCCCATGGTGCGGCCCTCGGGCGCGGTGAAACCGGCGATGTAGCCGACGACGGGCTTGGTGACGTGGTCGCGGATGTGGGCCGCCGCGCGTTCTTCCGCGTCGCCGCCGATCTCGCCGATGAGGACGATCAGTTCGGTGTCGGGGTCGTCCTGGAAGGCGGTGAGGCAGTCGATGTGGCTGGTGCCGACGACCGGGTCGCCGCCGATGCCGACGCAGGTCGAGAAGCCGATGTCGCGGAGTTCGTGCATGAGTTGGTAGGTGAGCGTGCCCGACTTGGAGACCAGGCCGATGCGGCCGGGCTTGGTGATGTCGGGCGGGATGATGCCCGCGTTGGACTGGCCGGGGGTGATCAGGCCGGGGCAGTTGGGGCCGATGACGCGGGTGCCCTTGGCCCGGGCGTGGGCGGTGAGGGCGACGGAGTCGTGGACCGGGATGCCCTCGGTGATGACGACCGCGAGGCCGACTCCGGCGTCGGCAGCTTCCACGACCGCGGCCCTGGCGAAGGCGGGCGGCACGAAGACCACGGTGACGTCGGCGCCCGTGCTCTCGACGCCCTCGCGGACCGAGCCGAAGACCGGGACGGCAATGGGGGCACCTCCCAGGCCGTTCAGGCACTGGGGAACGTCGAAGTCGACGGTGCGGCCCGCCTTGCGCGGGTTGACGCCGCCGACGACGTCGGTGCCCGCGGCCAGCATGCGGCGGGTGTGCTTCATGCCCTCGGCGCCGGTCATGCCCTGGACGAGGACCTTGCTCTCCTTGGTGAGGTAGATCGCCATGTCGTCCTGTCTCCTTATCCGGCGGGGGACGCCGCGGTGGCGAGTCGGGCGGCCCGGCGGGCGGCGCCGTCCATGGTGGTGGCCTGTTCGACCAGGGGATGCGCGCGTGCGTCGAGCAGGGCGCGGCCCCGGGCGGCGTTGTTGCCGTCGAGGCGGACGACGAGCGGCTTGGTCGGCCGGACCTCGTCCAGGGCCCGGACGATGCCGTCGGCGACCGCGTCGCAGGCGGTGATGCCGCCGAAGACGTTGACGAGGACGGACTTCACGTCGGGGTCGGAGAGGACGACCGACAGCCCGTCGGCCATCACCCGGGCGGAGGCACCCCCGCCGATGTCGAGGAAGTTGGCGGGGCGGGCGCCGCAGCCGGCGACCACGTCGAGCGTCGACATGACCAGTCCGGCGCCGTTGCCGATGACGCCGACCTCGCCGTCGAGCTTGACGTAGGTGAGACCCTTGGCACCGGCCCGCGCCTCCAGAGAGTCGGCGGACGCGGGCCGCTCCTCGCGCCGGCGGGGCTGCCGGAACCGGGCGTTGTCGTCGAGGGTGACCTTGCCGTCGAGCGCCACGATCCGGCCCTCGACCGTCCTGACCAGCGGGTTGACCTCGACCAGGAGGGCGTCCTCGCGGACCAGCACCTTCCACAGCCGTACCAGGGTGTCGACGGTCTGCGGGGGCAGTCCCGCGGCGTCGGCGATGCGCACCGCGGTGGCGGTGTGCACGCCCGTGGCGGGGTCGACGGGGATGCGGGCCACGGCCTCGGGCCGCCGGGCGGCGATCTCCTCGATCTCCATGCCGCCTTCCGCGGAGGCGACGGCGAGGAACCCCCCGGACGCGCGGTCGAGGACGTAGGAGACGTAGAACTCCCGCTCGACGGCGCAGGGTTCGGCGACCATGACGGCGTCGACCCGGTGGCCCTTGATGTCCATGCCGAGGATCTGCCGTGCCGCTTCCTCGGCCCCGGCCGGGTCGGCGGCGAGCCGTACGCCGCCCGCCTTGCCGCGCCCGCCGGTCTTCACCTGCGCCTTGACGACGGCACGTCCGCCGAGTGCGCGGGCGATCTCCCGGGCCCGTTCGGGCGAGTCGGTGACCTCGGCCCTCGGCACCACGATGCCGTGTTCCTCGAAGAGTTCCCTTGCCTGGTGCTCGTACAGGTCCATCTCGGCTCCTGACTGAAAGTGCCGCACGCCCCCTGGACACCACCCACCGGATGCGGGATAACAAGCTTCATACAGTATTCGTCGACTGTATGCAATGTACTGCGAAAGCGCCCCGACCCCTCGTGAAGGGACAGGACTTCGCCATGCCCGACGACACCCAGGACGTCATCTCCGGCGGCCACCTCGTTGCCAAGGCACTCAAGGCCGAGGGGGTCGACCGCATCTACACGCTGTGCGGCGGCCACATCATCGACATCTACGACGGCTGCGTCGACGAGGGCATCGAGGTCGTCGACGTGCGCCACGAGCAGGTCGCCGCGCACGCCGCCGACGGCTACGCCCGCCTCACCGGCAAGCCCGGCTGCGCGGTGGTCACCGCGGGACCGGGCACCACCGACGCCGTCACCGGGGTCGCCAACGCCTTCCGCGCCGAGTCGCCCATGCTGCTGATCGGCGGTCAGGGCGCGCACACCCAGCACAAGATGGGGTCCCTCCAGGACCTGCCGCACGTCGACATGATGACGCCGATCACCAAGTTCGCGGCCACCGTGCCGGACACCGCCCGCGCCGCCGACATGGTGTCGATGGCGTTCCGCGAGTGCTACCACGGCGCGCCGGGACCGTCCTTCCTGGAGATCCCGCGCGATGTGCTGGACGCCAAGGTGGCGACGGAGAAGGCGCGGGTGCCGCGGGCCGGGGCCTACCGCGCCTCCACCCGGTCGGCCGGGGACCCGGAGGCCGTCGAGAAGCTCGCCGACCTGCTGGTGCACGCCGAGAAGCCCGCCATCCTGCTCGGCAGCCAGGTCTGGACGACCCGCGCGACCGAGGCCGCCGTCGAACTGGTCCGCACGCTCAACGTCCCGGCGTACATGAACGGCGCCGGCCGCGGCACCCTGGCGCCCGGCGACCCGCACCACTACCAGCTCTCCCGCCGCTACGCCTTCTCCAACGCCGACGTGATCGTGATCGTCGGCACACCCTTCGACTTCCGGATGGGCTACGGCAAACGGCTCTCGCCGCACGCGACCGTCGTGCAGATCGACCTCGACTACCGCACCGTCGGCAAGAACCGCGACATCGACCTCGGCATCGTCGGCGACGCGGGCCTCGTCCTGAAGTCGGTGACCGAGGCCGCCTCCGGTCGGCTCAACGGCGGCGCCTCCCGGCGCAAGGAGTGGCTGGACGAGCTGCGCGCGGCCGAGCAGACGGCGCTGGACAAGCGGCTGCCCCAGCTCAGGTCGGACGCCTCCCCCATCCACCCCTACCGGCTGGTCAGCGAGATCAACGACTTCCTCACCGAGGACTCGATCTACATCGGCGACGGTGGCGACATCGTCACCTTCTCCGGGCAGGTCGTGCAGCCCAGGTCGCCCGGCCACTGGATGGACCCGGGACCGCTCGGCACCCTCGGCGTCGGTGTCCCCTTCGTGCTGGCCGCCAAGCAGGCGCGGCCCGACAAGGAGGTCGTCGCCCTCTTCGGCGACGGCGCCTTCTCCCTCACCGGCTGGGACTTCGAGACCCTGGTCCGCTACGACCTCCCCTTCGTCGGCATCGTCGGCAACAACTCCTCCATGAACCAGATCCGCTACGGCCAGGCCGCCAAGTACGGCAAGGAGCGCGAGCGGGTCGGCAACACGCTCGGCGACGTGCCCTACGACCGGTTCGCCCGGATGCTGGGCGGCCACGGCGAGGAGGTCCGCGACCCCGCCGACATCGGCCCCGCGCTGCGCCGGGCCCGCGAGTCCGGCAAGCCGTCCCTGATCAACGTCTGGGTGGACCCGGACGCGTACGCCCCCGGAACCATGAACCAGACGATGTACAAGTGAGGTGCCCCCATGACTGGCAAGAAAGGCACGACAGAAACGACCGGAACGCCTGCGAAGGCACTTGAGGGCGTCCGCGTCCTGGACATGACGCACGTGCAGTCCGGTCCGTCCGCGACCCAGCTGCTCGCCTGGCTCGGCGCGGACGTCGTGAAGCTGGAGGCGCCGAGCGGCGACGTCACGCGGGGGCAGCTGCGCGACCTGCCGGACGTCGACTCCCTCTACTTCACGATGCTCAACTGCAACAAGCGGAGCATCACCCTCAACACCAAGACCGAGCGCGGCAAGGAGATCCTCACCGAGCTGATCCGGCGTTCGGACGTCCTGGTCGAGAACTTCGGTCCGGGCGCGGTGGACCGGATGGGCTTCACCTGGGACCGCGTCAAGGAGATCAATCCACGGATCGTCTACGCCTCCATCAAGGGGTTCGGCGAGGGCCCGTACACCGCCTTCAAGGCGTACGAGGTCGTCGCGCAGGCCATGGGCGGATCGATGTCCACCACCGGTTTCGAGGACGGGCCGCCGCTGGCGACGGGGGCCCAGATCGGGGACTCGGGCACGGGCGTCCACGTCGTGGCGGGCATCCTCGCCGCGCTCTACCAGCGGGAGCACACCGGACGTGGTCAGCGGGTGAACGTGGCCATGCAGCACGCGGTGCTCAACCTCTGCCGGGTGAAGCTGCGCGACCAGCAGCGCCTGAGCCATGGTCCACTCGCCGAATATCCCAACGAGGACTTCGGCGACGAGGTTCCCAGGTCCGGGAACGCGTCCGGCGGCGGGCAGCCGGGGTGGGCGGTCAAGTGCGCGCCGGGCGGCCCCAACGACTACGTGTACGTCATCGTCCAGCCGGTCGGCTGGCAGCCGCTCAGTGAGCTGATCGGCCGGCCCGAGCTGGCCGACGACCCCGAGTGGGCCACCCCGCTGGCGCGGCTGCCGAAGCTGAACAAGATGTTCCAGCTGATCGAGGAGTGGTCGTCCACCCTGCCCAAGTGGGAGGTGCTGGAGCGGCTGAACGCCCACAACATCCCGTGCGGGCCGATCCTGTCCACGAAGGAGATCATCGAGGACGACTCCCTGGTCGCCAACGAGATGGTCGTCACCGTGCCGCACCCCGAGCGGGGCGAGTTCGTGACCGTGGGCAGCCCGCTCAAGCTGTCGGACTCCCCCGTGAAGGTGACCAGTTCGCCGCTGCTCGGCGAGCACAACGAAGAGGTCTACGTCGGCGAGCTGGGCCTCGGCGACGAGGAACTGCGGCTGCTCAAGTCGAGCGGGGTGATCTGACGTGATGGCCGAGGACCGCCTGGCGCGGGTGCGCGAACTCCTGGACGCCGTACAGGCCGAGGGACGCACCGCGCTCACCGCGCCCGAGGGCAAGGTGCTCGCCGACGCCTACGGGATCGCCGTACCGGGTGAGGAGCTGGCGCGGGACGTCGACGAGGCGGTGGCGTGCGCGGCCCGGTTCGGCGGCCCGGTCGTGATGAAGATCGTCTCGCCGGACATCCTGCACAAGACCGACGCCGGCGGTGTCGTCGTCGGTGTGGAGGGCGCGGCGGACGTGCGGGCGGCGTTCTGCCGGATCGTCGACAACGCGCGCGCGTACGACGCCTCCGCGCGGATCGAGGGCGTACAGGTCCAGGAGCTGCTGCCCGAGGGGCAGGAGGTCATCGTCGGGGCGGTCACCGACCCGACGTTCGGGAAGGTGGTGGCGTTCGGGCTCGGCGGGGTGCTGGTCGAGGTGCTGAAGGACGTCACCTTCCGGCTCGCGCCCGTGGACGCCGACGAAGCGCTGTCCATGCTGGACTCCATCCGGGCGGCCGAGGTGCTGCGCGGGGTGCGCGGGCGGGCGGGGGTGGACCGGTGGGCCGTGGCGGAGCAGATCCGCCGGGTCTCCGAACTGGTCGCCGACTTCCCGGAGATCGCCGAGGTGGACCTCAACCCCGTGATCGCCACGCCCGAGGGTGCCCTCGCCGCCGACATCCGGGTGATCCTCGCGACCGACACGCCGAAGGAGCGGCGCCGGTACACGCGCGAGGAGATCCTCACCTCGATGCGCCGCCTGATGCAGCCCTCCTCGGTCGCGGTGATCGGCGCGTCGGGCGAGCCGGGCAAGATCGGCAACTCGGTGATGCGCAACCTCGTCGACGGCGGTTTCGCGGGCGAGATCCACCCGGTGAACCCCAAGGCCGATGACATCTTGGGCCGCAAGGCGTACAAGAGCGTCACCGACGTTCCCGGTGAGGTGGATGTGGCGGTCTTCGCGATCCCCGCGCGGTTCGTCGCGGCGGCCCTGGAGGAGGTGGGACGCAAGCGGATCCCCAACGCCGTGCTCATTCCCTCCGGCTTCGCCGAGACCGGTGAGCAGGCGCTCCAGGACGAGATCGTGGCGGTCGCCGAACGGCACGGCGTCCGGCTGCTCGGCCCGAACATCTACGGCTACTACTCGACCTGGCAGGACCTGTGCGCCACGTTCTGCACGCCGTACGACGTCAAGGGCGGCGTCGCGCTGACCTCGCAGTCCGGCGGCATCGGGATGGCCATCCTGGGCTTCGCGCGGACGACGAAGACCGGCGTGTCGGCGATCGTGGGCCTGGGCAACAAGTCGGACCTGGACGAGGACGACCTGCTGACCTGGTTCGGCGAGGACCCGCACACCGAGTGCATCGCGATGCACCTGGAGGACCTCAAGGACGGGCGCGCCTTCGTCGAGGCCGCGCGGGCCACCGTACCGAGGAAGCCGGTCGTGGTGCTCAAGGCGGGGCGTACGGCGGCGGGCGCGAAGGCCGCCGGATCGCACACCGGGGCGCTCGCCGGGGACGACGCCGTGTACGACGACATCCTGCGGCAGGCCGGCGTCATCCGGGCGCCGGGGCTGAACGAGATGCTGGAGTACGCGCGCGCGTTGCCGGTGCTGCCCGCTCCCCGGGGCGACAACGTGGTCATCATCACCGGCGCCGGTGGCAGCGGGGTGCTGCTCTCCGACGCGGTGACGGACAACGGGCTGTCGCTCATGGAGATACCGCCCGACCTGGACAGGGCGTTCCGCGCCTTCATCCCGCCGTTCGGTGCGGCGGGCAACCCGGTGGACATCACCGGGGGCGAGCCGCCGTCGACGTACGAGGCGACGATCCGGCTGGGCCTGGAGGACCCGCGGATCCACGCGCTCGTCCTCGGTTACTGGCACACCATCGTCACGCCGCCGATGGTGTTCGCCGAACTCACCGCGCGCGTGGTGGCCGAGTTCCGCGAACGCGGCATCGAGAAGCCGGTGGTGGCCTCCCTCGCGGGCGACGTGGAGGTGGAGGAGGCGTGCCAGTACCTCTTCGAGCGCGGGGTCGTGGCGTACCCGTACACGACCGAGAAGCCGGTGGCCGTCCTCGGCGCCAAGTACCGGTGGGCCCGTGCCGCGGGCGTGTTGGGGGGCGGTTCATGACGTGAGACGGCGAGGGCCGGCCGACGGGTGCGCGTCGGCCGGTCCGGGACCCGCGCGCGCACGGAAGGCATGGGACAGGGGGCGCTGGCCAGATCTTTCGACGCTAGGGGTGCAAACGACATGACAACCACCGATGTCACACGGGTCGCCGCCTACCGGGAGGTGACCGACAGGAACGGACGCGTCTACCGCGTGGGCGAGTCCGACATCGACATCATGGGGCGCAAGCGCAAGTGGATGGTGATCCTGCCCTGGATCGGCATGATGGGCATCTCCTCCGCCGAGTACGCGTTCGCGTCCGCCGAGGACACACTGCACGAGGCCCACCACTGGTCCAGCGGCAGCATCTACTGGATGATGACGGCCTGGGTGTTCTGCCAGGCCGCGGTGGCGTTCCCGGCGGGACGGCTGCGGGAGAGCGGCAGACTCCCGGCGCGCTGGGCGATGATGCTGGGTTCGGCCGGCACGCTGCTGGGCTACCTGTCGCTGGCGTTCGCGCCGCACGTCTCGCTCGCCTTCATCGGGTTCGGCGTGTTCAGCGGCATGGGCGCGGGCATGGTGTACGCGACCTGCGTCAACATGGTCGGCAAGTGGTACCCGGAGCGCAGGGGCGGCAAGACCGGCTTCGTCAACGGCGGTTTCGCCTACGGCTCGGTGCCGTTCGTCTTCATCTTCCACGGCTACATGGACACCTCCAACTTCCGCTGGGTGCTCATTTGCGCGGGTGTCTTCCTCGCGGCGATGGTGGCGATCGCCGGTTTCTACTTCCGCGACCCGCCGAAGAACTGGTGGCCGGCCGCCATCGACCCGCTGAACCCGCCGGCCGACCCGCGGGCCCGGCGTTCACTGGAGAAGAACCCTCCGGCCGTCAAGCAGTACTCCCCGATGGAGGCCTGGAAGACCGGCCGGGTGGCGCTGATGTGGTTCTGTCTCGCCTGCACCTCCGGCGTGAACATCTTCGGCATCGCCTTCCAGGTCGACATCGGCGAGGAGGCGGGCTTCGCGGCCGGGATCGTGGCCGCCGCCATGTCGCTGAAGGCGATCGTCAACGGCACCGGGCGCGGCGTCATCGGCTGGCTCTCCGACCTCTACGGCCGCAAGCAGTGCCTGCTCTACGTGTGCGCGATCCTGGGTCTCGCCCAGTTCGGCATCATCTGGTCGGCCGAGATCGAGAACCTGCCGCTGTTCCTGGTCTTCTCCGCCATCTCCGGATTCGGCGGCGGTGCCATCTTCCCGATGTTCGCGGCGCTGACGGCGGACTACTTCGGCGAGAACAACAACGCCACCAACTACGGGATGGTCTACAGCTCGAAGCTGGTCTCCGGACTCGGCGCGGGCATGGGTTCCGTGGTGGTCGGCGTCTGGGGCTACAACGGCGCCTTCAGTCTGGCGGGCAGCATCTCGATCTTCGCCGGATTCGTGGCGCTGTTCCTGACGCCTCCGGGGCGTCCGAAGAGCAAGCGCGTCACTCCCAACCCCCGCCCGCTCGGTGAGGGGTGAGCGGGCGAGCCTTCCTCCGCACGGACCGGGCGGCCCCTCCCGCAGCACGCGGGAAGGGCCGCCCGGTCCGTGCTCCGGTCAGTGGCGCCGCTTGCGCAGGGCGGCCAGACCGTCGTAGCTGATCTTGGCCTCCCGCAGCGACTGCGCGGGGTCGGTCGCGCTCGGGGAGTTGTCGTCCTCGACCATCGGGTTGTGGTAGTTCCGCTGTCCGACCCGGGAGAAGAACGTCGTGTAGTCGATGACGCCCGTCCCGAAGGGCACCATGTCGTAGCCCATGCCGTTGGTCGTGCTGACGACGCCGTCCTTGGCGTGGAAGAGCGGGTAGCGCCGGTTGTTGCGGGCGACCAGCCCGGCCGGGTCGAAGACGCTCTTGCGGGTGGAGCCGTCGTGGGCGGTGTACTCGCGGAACTTGTACTGGGCTACGTGCGCCCAGAAGATGTCCATCTCCAGCCAGACGACCCTCGGGTCGGTGACCTTGAGGAAGTACTCCAGCTTCCGGATGCCCGAACTGCGGGTCGGCCGGCCCTGGTCGTCCAGCGGGCCGCCGTCGAGCAGGAAGCCGTAGGCGCTGTCGTGGTTGTGGGTGTAGAGCTTGATGCCCTCCCGGTGGGCGATCGCGCCGAGGGCGTTCCACTTGTCGGCGGCCACATCCCAGTCGGCGCGGTAGGAGCTGCCGGTGGGGTCGCCGCCGGTGCCCATGTGGTCCATGCCGAGGATGTTGGCGATCTCCAGGTGCTTCTTGAAGGTGTCCTTGTCCGCCGCGGTCAGCGGCCAGGAGGACGGGATGAAGCCGTGGTTGCCCTGGGCGCGCAGGCCGTAGTCGTCGAGCCAGGAGCGCAGCAGCCGGGCGCCCTGGACGGATTCCAGGCTGGCGCCACCCGGGGCGTTGGCGTGCTGGTTGTACCCGGCGAACTCCACCTGGCGGTAGCCGTGGCGGGACAGTTGCTTGAACACCTCGCGGAAGCCGGAGGGCAGGTCGGAGGCGAGCGGGTCGCGGGCGGTGGCATCACGGACGGTGTAGAGGATGATGCCCCGCTTGTGCTCCGGGACGAGGGCCTGCCCGTGACCGTGACCGTGGTCATGGTCGTGGTCTCTGTCCCGGTCGTGGGCGAGGGCTGGGGAGGCCCCGAAGACGGGGGCCGCCACGGCTCCGGCCGCCACGGCGGTGCAGGTGCTGAGGAAACGGCGCCGGTTCACGCCGAGGGCGCGGCGCAGGCTCTCGTCCGGGGCGTCGGCGGCCGGGCCGGCGTCGGTGCGGGAGGGGTCGGTGAACGGGGTCACGGGTGCCTGCCTTCTGAGGTCGTGGCCTGCGCCGATGCGGCTCGGGCGGGCCGTTGTCAGTGCCGTGTGTTTCACTCTCGGTAGTCGGATGTCGGAGGGCGAACCGGGTGGTGCGTCAGCCGAGTCCGGCCAGCCGGAGCAGGAGTTGTTTCACATCGGTGGCCGCGACGCGGTCTCCGACAGCGCGGGGGGTGGAGCAGATGAGGAGCGGACCGTCGTCGTCGCTCGCGGGGAGGCGGCCGTGGCTGCCTCGAATAGGTGAGGGGTCCAGGGGCACGACCGCCATGCGGTAGCGCATGCCGAGCTTCTTGCGGGCCAGGGCACCGGCCGCCTTCACCTTGACGTAGGGGTCGAGCGGGTCCATGAACAGCTCGACCGGGTCGTAGCCGGGTTTGCGGTGGATCTCGACGAGCTGCGCGAAGTCGGGCGCGCGGTCGTCGTCGAGCCAGTAGTAGTACGTGAACCAGGCGTCCGGCTCCGCGAGCGCGACCAGCTCACCGGCGCGTGGATGGTCGAGGTGCTGGGCCTTCTTGCCCTCGTCGTCGAGGAGTTGCTCGATGCCGGGCAGTCCGTCCAGGGCGGCACGGGTCGCGTCGAGGTCCTCGGGGCGCCGGACGTACACATGGGCGACCTGGTGGTCGGCGACCGCGAAGGCGCGGGAGGCCATCGGGTCGAGGTACTCCATGCCGTCCTGGGTGTGCACCTCGAGCAGTCCGGCGCGGCGCAGGGCGCGGTTGATGTCCACGGGCCGGCTGACGGGGGTGATGCCGTACTCGGACAGCGCGACGACGGTGCGGCCCTCGGCGCGGGCGTCGTCGAGCAGCGGGGCCAGCGCCGCGTCGAGGTCGGCGGCGGCCTTCAGGGAGCGCGGGTCGTCGGGGCCGAAGCGCTGCAGGTCGTAGTCGAGGTGAGGGAGGTAGCAGAGGGTCAGGTCGGGATGCCGGGTGGCCATGATGTGCCGGGTGGCGTCGATGATCCACTGGCTGGAGACCAGGTCCGCGCCGGGTCCCCAGAAGTGGAAGAGCGGGAAGGTGCCGAGTTTGTCGGTGAGTTCGTCGTGCAGGGCCGGGGGCCTGGTGTAGCAGTCGGGTTCCTTGCGGCCGTCGGCGTAGTAGACGGGACGGGGGGTGACGGTGAAGTCGGTGTCGGCGCCCATGGCGTACCACCAGCAGATGTTGGCGACGGTGTAGCCGGGGTGGGCGCGGCGGGCGGCGTCCCAGAGTTTGTCGCCGGCGACGAGTCCGTTGTGCTGGCGCCACAGCAGGACGTCGCCCAGTTCCCGGAAGTACCAGCCGTTGCCGACGATGCCGTGTTCGGAGGGCGTGGTGCCGGTCAGGAAGGTGGACTGGGCGGCGCAGGTGACGGCGGGCAGGACGGTGCCGAGCGGGGCGCGGGAGCCGGACTGGCCGAGCTGCTTGAGGTGCGGCATGTGGTCGAGGAGACGGGGGGTGAGACCGACGACGTCCAGGACGAGAAGGGGGGTCGGTCCGTCGGAGCTGGTGGGTCGGGTCATGGCAGTTCCTTCAGGCCGAGGTCCGTCAACAGGTCGCGGGCGAGGGTCAGCTCGGCGGCGATGCCGTCGGTGAGCTGGGCGCGGGCGCGGGGCCGCAGCTCGGGCGGGAGGGCCTGCCAGGTGTAGGTCTCGACCTCCAGGTGCCGGGTGAGGGGGTGCGGGCCGCCGACGAGCCGGGTCAGCGCGGCCTTGAGCACCGGAAGGGTGGAGGTGAGGGGCGCGGCGGGGGCCGCGTGCAGGGGGACGTGGAAGTGGGCGCGCCAGGGCGCGGTGTCGGGCAGCGGGCCGCCGTCCGCGAGGGCCTCGTCGAGGTCGTCGGTGCCGTGCAGGCCGCCGGACGGGGTGGTGGTGCGGGTCTGGTGCAGGAAGCGCGGCTCGGCGAAGGCGGCGAGGGCTTCGCGGACCGCTGGGTCGGCGGGGTGTTCGGCGTGCAGTGCGGCGGACAGCTGGGACTTGACGATGGGCACACGGGCGGCCGTGAGGTCGTCCAGGGCGGTGTGCGGGTCTTCGAAGGAGGTGGCGAGGTGGCAGGTGTCGACGCAGACGCCGATGCGGTCGTGGGCGATCGCGCTCAGCGGGGCGAGGGCGTCGTGGGTGGTCTCGACGACGCAGCCGGGTTCCGGTTCCAGGCCGACGCGGATGGAGCGGCCGGTCAGTTCCTGGAGCGCGTCGAGGCGTTCGGCGAGGGTGACGAGGGCGGCGCGTGCCTTGTCGGCCCGGGTCTCGTCGTACGCGGTGCGCCAGGCGAGCGGCAGGGTGGAGATGGTGCCGTCCGTGACGTCGTCGGGCAGCAGTCCGGCCAGCAGCCGGGCCAGGGAGGTGGTGTGGTCGAGGCGTTCGGGGTCGGCCCAGTCCGGCTTGTAGACGCGGTACTTGACCTCTTCGGCGCCGAAGCCCTCATAGGGGAAGCCGTTGAGGGTGACGACCTCCAGGCCGCGCCGGTCGAGTTCGCCGCGCAGGCCGCGCAGGGCGGCGGGGTCGGTGACCAGGGCGTGGGCGGCGTCGCGGGCGAGCCACAGCCCGATGCCGAGGCGGTCGCGGCCGAGGCGTTTGCGGACCGGCTCGCAGTGGTCGCGCAGCTGCGCGAGGACGCCGTCCAGGGTCTCGGCGGGGTGGACGTTGGTGCAGTAGGCGAGGTGGACGGTGGAGCCGTCGGGGTGCCTGAAGCGCATGGCTCACTCCCCGCCGCGCAGGATGGAGTTGCCCTCGTGCGTGGCCTCGGCGGAGGACACGTCGAGTTCCAGCCGTCCGCTGAGCCCGTAGAAGGCGACGGGGTTGCGCCACAGCACCCGGTCCACGTCGTCCTCGGTGAAGCCCTCGGCGAGCATCAGGTCGCCGACCTTGCGGGTCTTGAGCGGGTCGCTCTTCCCCCAGTCGGCGGCGGAGTTCACCAGCACCTGTTCGGGGCCGTACTCGCGCAGCAGGGCGACCATCCGGGCCTCGTCCATCTTGGTGTCCGGATAGACGGAGAAGCCGAGCCAGGCGCCGCTGTCCTTGGCCTCCTTGACGGTGGTCTCGTTGAGGTGGTCGACCAGGACCCGTTCCGTCGGCAGCGCGGACTCCCGGACCGCGTCCAGGGTGCGGCGCAGGCCGGCGAGTTTGTCGCGGTGCGGAGTGTGGACGAGTGCGGGCAGCCCGTGGTCGGCGGCGAGCTGGAGCTGGGTGGCCAGGGCGGTGTCCTCGGCGGGCGTCATCGAGTCGTAGCCGATCTCGCCGACCGCCACCACCCGGTCCTTGACGAGATAGCGGGGCAGCTCGTCGAGGACGGGCAGGCACCGGGGGTCGTTGGCCTCCTTGGGGTTGAGGGCGATCGTGCAGTGGTGGGCGATGCCGTACTGGGCGGCGCGGAAGGGTTCCCAGCCGAGCAGGGCGTCGAAGTAGTCCCGGAAGGAGGCGGGAGAGGTGCGGGGCTGGCCGAGCCAGAAGGACGGTTCGACGAGGGCGCGGACGCCTGCCGCGTACATGGCCTCGTAGTCGTCGGTGGTCCGGGAGGTCATGTGGATGTGGGGGTCGAAGATGCGCATCAGGACTCCTTGCCGTGGGGGTCGGCCGTGCCGGGCGCGGGGCGTCCGGACTCGGTCAGGGCCAGGACACGGTGCAGGTCTTCGGGGACGGCGCGGTCCGCGGCGGTGCGTTCGGCGGCGTAGTCGGCGAGCATCCGGGCGAGTTCGTCGTCGCCGCGGGCCCGGCGGGCGAGGTCCGCCACGCTGTCCACGGGGACGCCGGTGAACAGGCACTTCAGCACGGCGTGCCGCCACTGGTGGGCGTCGAGGTGCCGGGCGGCGTACGGACCGAGGGCGGCGGCGACCAGCCGGGTGTCGTTGGTGCGCAGGGCGTCCTCGACGAGCGGGAGGGCGTCCGGTCCCGGCACCAGGTGGGGCAGGGCGTGCAGGACGGCGCGGCGTTCGTCGGCGGTGCCCTGGCTGTAGACCCGGGTCAGGGCGTCGGTGTCGGCGCGGGCGGCGTGCAGGACGAGGACGCGGGCGGCGTCGGCGTGGGCGGGCCCGCAGCGGCGGCCGGCCTCGGCGAGGCGCAGTTCCCACACCGAGATGGGGCCGTGGGTGCCGGGGTGGGCGGCGGCCTCGTCGAGGGCCTGGTCCAGCCAGGCGCGGGCGGCTCCGTCGAGCTGGGCGGACAGGGCGGCGCGCAGGTCGGCGGGCGGGACGTGGGCGGGGGTGGTGCCCTGGGTGTCCTGACCGCCGGGGGTGCCTTCCGCGTCCTGGGTGCGGGGGGTGGCGTGGGCGGCGTGTGGCTGCGTCATGGGGTGGCTCCCTTCAGTGGGTGGCGGAGGGCTCGCCCGAGCGGTGGATGCGGCCCGGCGCCGGTGCGGCCCGGCGCAGGAACGGGAGGGAGCGTTCGGCGAAGTGGGGTCCCGCGTGGGAGTGGCGGGGCAGTTCGACGACGGTCAGGCCCTGGTAGCCGGTGGCGGCGAGGGCCTCCAGGACGGGCGGGAAGTCGATCTCGCCGTCGCCGAAGGGGAGGTGTTCGTGGACACCGCGGCGCATGTCCTCGATCTGCACGTGGCGCAGCCAGGGGGCGGCGGCGCGCACGCAGTCGGCGGGAGGGAGCGGTTCGAGGCACTGGCAGTGGCCGATGTCCAGGGTGAGGCCGAGGTGTCCGGGGTCGCCGAGGGTGCGGCGCAGGGTGTGGAAGTCGGCGAGGGTGGCGAGCAGGTGGCCGGGTTCGGGTTCCACCGCGAGGGGGACGCCCGCGGTGTCGGCGGCGTCCAGGACCGGGGCGAGGGCCTCGGCCAGCCGCTTCCACGCCGTGTCCTCGTCCGTGCCCGCCGGGGTCACGCCGCTGAAGCAGTGCACGGCGTGGGCCCCGAGGTCGGCGGCGACCCGGACGGCGCGCACCAGGAGGTCGGCGCGGCGGGCGCGGTCCTCCGGGTCCGGGTCGAGCAGGGAGGGGCCGTGTTTGCGGCGCGGGTCGAGTACGTAGCGGGCGCCGGTCTCCACGGTGACGTCCAGGCCGAGCGCGTCCAGGCGCCGGGCGAGGCGGCGGGTGCGGGCGGCGAGGTCGTCACCAAGCGGGTCGAGGTGCATGTGGTCGAGGGTCAGGCCGACGCCGTCGTAGCCGAGGTCGGCGAGGAGCGCGAGGGCGTCGTCGAGGCGGAGGTCGGCGAGACCGTTGGTGCCGTAGCCGAAACGGAGCGGCCGCGCGCCGCCCCCGGCCTCGCCCGCTCCCGGGTTCGCCGCCGGGTCCGGTATCCGCGTCGGACCGTGGTCCGGGTTCCGCCTCATGTGATGCTCACCTTCCTCATCGCGGACCTCCTCGCGAACAGCCGGCCGGCCGGGGCGAGGGCCGCGACCAGGAGGGACGTGGCCGCCGCACCGGGCGCGCCGGAGCGGGCGGCGAGCGCGGCCTGGAGCGGGATCGTGGCCCGGATGCCGCCGCCCACGGCACGTTGGGTGAGCGGGGGTGAGGGGTTGAGCACGGCGTGGACATAGGGGCGCGCGGCCGTCGCGGCGTAGACGGCGCCCAGGGCGGCCGCGAGGACGTCGGTGGCGGCGGGTGCCGGGGTGGAGCCCGACAGGCCGGGGGCGGCTGCTGCCCGCCGGCCTGCCGGGAGTCGGGTGCGGCGGCGGGTGACCAGGGCGGTCAGCGCTCCCGTCGTCGCGAGGGCGGCCAGCGGGGCCAGGACGGAACCGCCCGTGGTCTCCCGGCGGGAGACGGCCGTGACCGCGAGGGTGTGGCTGCCCAGCAGCGCGGCGGAGGGCAGCGCGGCCCGGGTACCGCCGCCGGTGGTGGCCGCGCCCAGGAGCAGGTCGAGGCCCCGGGCCGCCGCCATGGCCGCCGGACCGGCCGGGGTGTGCTTCAGGGCGAGGTCGTAGGCCCAGACGGTGGCCGCCAGCGGCGCCGCGACCGCGAGGGCGGGACGTCCGGCACCGGCCGCCAGCGCCAGCCCGGCGCCGGTGAGGGCCCCGGCGGCCGTGAGCGCGGCGGCAGGGCGGATACGGCCGGACGGGAGGGGGCGGTGCGGGCGTTCCGCGGCGTCCTCCGCGCGGTCGGCCCAGTCGTTGAGGGCCATGCCGGCCTCGTACAGGCACAGGGAGGAGCCGATGGCGAGCAGGGTGCGGGGCCCGGGGCGGGCACCGGCCGCCGCCGCGCCGGCCAGGGCGTCGCCGGGGACGGTGAACAGCGCGGGCAGGCGCAGCAGTTCGGCCCAGGCACCGAGGCGGGAGGAGCGGGTGCCGGAGGGGCTCGGCCCGGGACGGCCGGAGGGCGGTGCGGTGGCCCGGGAGCCGGGGGTGTCCGCCTGCGCCGCTCCGGCCTCCCTTGCGATCGCCTCCCCGCCCGCGGCGACGGTGCGGCTCATCGCCGCGCCCCGCGTTCGTCGACGGCGGGTGCCGCTTCGGCGGCGGCGTCGGGCGCCGGGTCGGTGTCGGCGTCGTCCGCCAGCCGTCCGGCGAAGCGTTTCAGCACCGTGTACTGCTCGGCCAGGGACGACGGGCCGTCCCCCACCGGGTCCTTGAAGTAGAAGCCCAGTTCGCCCAGTGGGCCGGTCAGGCCCTTCTGGTGGGCGCGGGCGACCAGGCGGGCCAGGTCGAGGACGAGCGGCGCGGCGAGGGCCGAGTCGCAGCCCTGCCAGGTGGTCTGGAGGATCATGCGGGCGCCGAGGAAGCCGTCGAAGGCGATGTGGTCCCAGGCGGTTTTCCAGTCGCCGAGCGCGGGCACATCGTCGATGTGCACCTCGCCCTCGACGGGGGCGCCGAGCGTGTCGGCGAGGACGCGTTCCTTGCCGGCGTTCTTCGCCGCGGCGGCCGCCGGGTCGGCGAGGGCGGCGCCGTCGCCGCCGCCCAGCAGGTTCGTGCCCGACCAGGCACGCACCGCCAGCGCCCGCTGCGTGAACATCGGTCCCAGCACCGAGCGCAGCAGGGTCTGCCCGGTCTTGCCGTCGCGGCCCGCGTGGGGCAGGCCGCTCGCCGCGGCCGGTGCGGACAGCGCCGGGTGGTGCAGGCCGGTCGACGGGGTGAAGTTGACGTACGGGCAGCCGGCGCGCAGGGCGGCGGCCGCGTACAGCGAGCTGGCGGGAAGGGCGTCACCGGTGGGCGCGGGCTCGGTGGAGGCCACGTTCACCACCACGGTCCGCTCCGCTCCCGAGCGTCGTGCGAAGTCGGTGATGTCCGCGGCGAAGGCGGCGATCAGCGTCTCCTCGTCACGGGTGTCGCCGGGCAGCGGGCCGCCCGGGCGGATCTCGCGGTCGGCCGTGGCCAGTTCGGCGCCGACGGCGGCGGGCAGTCCGTGCGGCAGCACGCCGCCCGCGGCCAGGGCCTCCGCCCGCTTGGGCAGGGGGCAGTCCACGGTGTCGTGACCGCCGAAGACGAGGGACGAGAGGGCGGGCAGTCCGGTGCCGGTGAAGTCGGGGGTCTCGGTGACCATGCCGGTCGGGGGATGCAGCCCCGCGGTCATGGCGGCGCAGCCCGCCACCACCGTGGTGGCGACGGAACCGCGGGCTCCGATCAACCAGACACCGGTACGGGAGCCACGGGAGGAAGCAGAGGGGGACGCGGACATGGGCAGCCTCCTTGTCGAGCGCGTCGGACACACACGAGCGGTGGTACGGCCGGGGGTGTTCCGTTCGGGGGTGACGGCGGGCGGAGGTCCGGCGTCCTCCGCCCGCCGCCGTTCCGGTCGCCCCCGCGGGGGCGGGGTCGCCCTAGGAGGGCAGGTGCTTCAACTGGATGTTACGGAAGGAGACCTGATCGTCCACACCGTGATTCTGGAGGCCGATGTAGCCGTCGGTCAGGCTCCGCTCGGGGTCCTTGTTGGTGAAGTCGTTGATCTTGACTCCGTTGAGGAACACCTGGAGGCGTTCGCCCTGCACCTTGATCTCGTAGGAGTTCCACTGGCCGGGCGGCCGCAGGACCTGGTCGCGGGCCTTGATGTTCGCCGCCTTGAACGTGTAGATCGCACCGGTGGTGCGGTCCACGGCGTCCGTGGCGTCGATCTGGATCTCGTAGCCCTTGTTCACCGCGGACCAGGGGTCGTCGGAGGCCGGGAAGCCCACGAAGACACCGGAGTTGTCGTCGCCCCGCATCTTCCAGTCGAGCTTGAGGGAGTACGACTTCAGCTCCTTGGCCTGGTACCAGAGCATGCCCATGCCGCCCTCGGACTCCAGGACGCCGTCCTTGACGTTGAACTTTCCGGGTCCTGCCTGCTTCCAGCCGTCCAGGGTCTGGCCGTTGAAGATGTCCCGGTAGCCCTTGGCCGGCTTGCAGTCGGCCTTGACCTGGCCGGTGGCGTACTGCATGCCGCCGAGCAGGTGGCCGCGGAAGGTCTCGTCCGCGTAGGACTCCTTGGTGTGGCCGAGGCCGGTGTAGAAGGAGCGGCCGCCGCCGTAGTTCTGGCACCAGGCGATCGGGTGGTCGCCCTTCATGTTCCCGCCCTGGTAGGTGGTCTCGTCGAGGGTGGCGAGGACCTTGGCCTGCTCACGCGGGTTGGTGCGGTAGTTGTACCACTCGTCGGTGCGCTCCCAGGCGTCGTCCAGGTGCGCGGTGGCCGGGTGGTCGTGGTCCTCGACGCGGACGGTGGCCTTCTGGATGGCCGGGTGCGAGTCGAAGTAGGCGCCGACGAGGCCGCCGTAGAACTCCCAGTCGTACTCGGTGTCGGCGGCGGCGTGGATGCCCATGTAGCCGCCGCCGTTCTTGACGTAGTTCTCGAACGCCTTCTGCTGATCGGCGTTGAGTACGTCACCGGTGGTGGACAGGAAGGCGACCGCGTCGTACTTGGCGAGGTTGGCCGTGGTGAACTGCCCTGCCTCCTCGGTCGCGGTGACGGAGATGCCGGCCGGGGTGCCCAGCTCCTTCAGGGCGGCGATGCCCGCCGGGATGGAGTCGTGGCGGAAGCCCGCGGTCTTGGAGAAGACCAGGACCTTCTTGCCGGCCTTGAACGGCTCCTTGGAGAACTCGAAGTCGTCGATGTCGTAGAGCGCGCCCTCGCCGCCCTTGAAGACCAGGTAGACGTCGGTGGTCTTCTTGGGCAGGGCCCGCAGCGGCACGTCGACGTTCTGGAAGGTCTCCCAGCCGCCGGTCGGCGGGATGTACGCGGAGCCGTGCAGCGGGCCCGTGGGCGAACCGGTGCGCACCTCGACGTAGCCTCCGGCGCCGCCGGAGGAGGCCCGCACGGTCAGCTTCTTCTGCCCGTCGAACTTGTAGGGGCTGAAGGAGATCCAGTCGCCGTCGTTGATGTCGCCGACGGTCTTGCCGCCGTTGGCACCGGTCTTGTCGATCGGCGACACGCCCTGCTGAGCGGTGAAGTGCTCGGCCTGGCGGTGCGGCGGCTGGATCACGGTGCGCGCGGTGCCGGTCAGGGCCTCCTGGCCGTTGGCCCCGCCGTCGGTGTAGCTGGCGCCGACGACGCCGTAGATGTTGGCGTTGGGGTCGTGGCCGCCGTCGCCCGGCGGCGGGTTGAGGGTGCCCTCACAGCCCATCTCGCTGGTCAGCTCGTGGGCGTGGGAGTCGTGGCCGAGGCTGTAGGCGACCTTGACCTTGGAGCAGTCGACGGTCTCCTCGGGGTCGGTGACCTTCACCTTGAAGGGGATGGGCTCCCCCATGGGGAGAAGGGTGCCGTTGCCGGGGGTCTCGATGACCACCTTGGGCTCGGTGTTGCCGACCACGATCCGGACGCTGGCGTTGCCGGTGTTGCCCTCGGGGTCCTTGGCGGTGAAGGTCGCGGTGTAGGTGCCGACCTTCTTGTACTTGTGCGTGGGCGTGAGGCCCTCGCCCATGGTGCCGTCGCCGAAGTCCCAGCTGTAGGTGAGGTCCGGGGAGTCGGCGTCCTTGGCGGTGGCGGTGAAGGCGACCTTCAGTCCGGCCGCGCCGGAGGTCTTGTCCGCGCTCACCTCGGCGATCGGGGAGAAGCCGTCCGCGGCGTTCTCGATCCGGTAGAGGGCGGAGTCCTTGTCGCCCTGGAACCAGGACAGGCCGTAGTCGAGGACGTAGAGCGCGCCGTCGGGGCCGAACTCCATGTCCATGATCTGGGTGCCGGTCCACGGGAAGTCATTGATCTTGGAGACCGCACCGTCCTCGGTCTGCTCGATCCGCTTGATCCAGCGGCGGCCGAACTCACCGGCGAAGAAGTCCCCGTCGAACTCCTCGGGGAACTTCACGCTGGAGTCGAGGTCGGGGTCGTAGCGGTAGACCGGGCCGCCCATCGGGGACTCGGAGCCGCTGCCGAACTCGGGCACGGAGTCGTCGTCGTACGGGATCCACGCGGCCTGCGCGGGCGGCAGGTCGGTGAGGCCGGTGTTGTGCGGCGAGGTGTTCTTCGGGGCCGCGCAGTCGAAGGTCTCGCCGGAGGTCTTGGTGGCGAAGTCGTAGTCGACGTACGGGTCGTTGTCACCGGTGCAGAAGGGCCAGCCGAAGTTGGCGGCCTTGGTGACCTTGGCGAACTCGACCTGTCCGGCCGGGCCGCGCTTCGGGTCGGCTGCACCCGCGTCGGGGCCGTAGTCGCCGACGTAGACCGTGCCGGTCTTCTTGTCGACGCTGATCCGGAACGGGTTGCGGAAGCCCATCGCGTAGATCTCGGGCCGGGTCTTCTCCGTGCCGGGCTCGAAGAGGTTGCCCTCCGGGATGGTGTACGAGCCGTCCTCGGCGACCTTGATGCGCAGCAGCTTGCCGCGCAGGTCGTTGGTGTTGCCCGCGCTGCGGCGGGCGTCGAAGGCCGGGTTGCGGTCGGCGCGCTCGTCGATCGGCGTGTAGCCGTCGGAGGCGAACGGGTTGGTGTCGTCGCCGGTGGAGAGGTAGAGGTTGCCCTCGGCGTCGAAGGCGATGTCGCCGCCGACGTGGCAGCAGGTGCCGCGGGAGGCCGCGACGTCCAGCACCTTCTTCTCGCTGGCCATGTCCAGCGTGCCGTTGGCGTTCAGGACGAAGCGGGAGAGGCGGTTGACGCCGTCGAACTTCTTGAAGTCCTCGGCGGTGCCGTTCTCCGGGGCGTCGCCCGCGGGGGTGTCCAGCGGCGGGGCGTAGTAGAGGTAGATCGCCCGGTTCTTCTCGAAGTCCGGGTCGATGCCGACGCCCTGCAGGCCCTCCTCGTCGTGGTTGTAGACGGGGATCTTGCCGGCGACCTTGGTGACGCCGCCCTGGTCGGTCAGGCGCAGTGTGCCGTCGCGGGCGGTGTGCAGGACGCTGCGGTCCGGGAGCACCGCGAGCGACATCGGCTCGCCCATCTCGGGCTCGCCCTTGGCGAGCGGTACCTGCTGGAACTGTCCCTCGGCGGCGGCCGTCTCGTCGTGCTCCGGGTGGCCCGGGTGCGCGCCGGCGACGGTCGCCGGGGTGCCCACGGCCAGCAGCAGGCCGGTGAACAGGGCGAGGGTGGTGCGAAGCCTGGGGCGCCTCGAGGTCGTGGTGCCTTTGAGTCTGGTTCTGTGCACGAAGTCCCTCCGGGAACGGGTGGGCCGTACGGGATGGGTGCGAAGGCGTGCGATGCGGGCGCCGGGGTGCGCCGTCACCCCGGAGGCGTGTGTGTCCTGAACACTTCAGGGACGGTAACCGCGTTCTTCCGCGGCCAACACCCCTTGGGCCAGGACCTGTTTAACTTTTACCCAACTCAGGACAAAGCAGGATTCGGGCAGCCCGGACCGGGGACCGGCGGTCGCTCCGGTCCCCGTCCCGACCTGCGCGGGGCGCGCGGATCAGCTGTTGAACGCGGCGTCGAAGGACGCGCTGGGCGGCTCGAAGTCGAAGGCCTTGAGGCGGCTCAGGGCCTCGGGCGCGCCCTGCAACCGGTCCATGCCGGCGTCCTCCCACTCGACGGAGACGGGTCCCTGGTAGTCGATGGAGCGCAGCATGCGGAACACGTCCTCCCAGGGGACGTCGCCGTGCCCGGCCGACACGAAGTCCCAGCCGCGCCGCGGGTCGCCCCACGGCAGGTGGGAGCCCAGCCGCCCGTTGCGGCCGTCGAGGCGCTTGCGAGCCTCCTTGCAGTCGACGTGGTAGACGCGGTCGCGGAAGTCCCACAGGAAGCCGACGGGGTCGAGGTCCTGCCACACGAAGTGGGAGGGGTCGAAGTTCAGGCCGAACGCGGGCCGGTGGTCGACCGCCTCCAGGGCGCGCTGGGTGGTCCAGTAGTCGTAGGCGATCTCGCTGGGGTGCACCTCGTGGGCGAACCGCACGCCCTCGGCGTCGAAGACGTCCAGGATCGGGTTCCAGCGGTCCGCGAAGTCCTGGTAGCCGCGCTCGATCATCGACTCGGGAGCGGGCGGGAACATGGCCACCAGGTGCCAGATCGCCGAGCCGGTGAAGCCGATGACCGTGTCGACACCGAGACGGGCGGCGGCCCGCGCGGTGTCCTTGATCTCGGCCGCGGCGCGCTGCCGTACGCCTTCGGCGTCGCCGTCGCCCCAGATGCGGGCGGGCAGGATCGCCTCGTGGCGTTCGTCGATGATGGCGTCGCAGACGGCCTGGCCGACCAGGTGGTTGGAGACGGCCCAGCACTTGAGGCCGTACTTGTCGAGCAGCTGGTGCCGGGATTCCACGTAGGAGGGGTCGGCCAGCGCCTTGTCGACCTCGAAGTGGTCCCCCCAGCAGGCGAGTTCCAGGCCGTCGTAGCCGAAGTCGCGGGCGAGGCGGCAGACCTCCTCCAGCGGCAGGTCCGCCCACTGTCCGGTGAAGAGCGTGAAGTTGCGTGGCATGTCGCTGCCGGCCTCCTCAGAGCATGATCGGGGTGTAGACGGAGTTCTTCTCGGCGCTCTCCTCCACGGCCGCGAGCACGCGCTGCACCTGCAGCCCGTCGGCGAAGGAGGGTTCGGGCGCGCGGCCCTCGGCGACGGCGTGGACGAGATCGCGCGCCTGGTGCACGAAGGTGTGCTCGTAGCCGAGCCCGTGGCCCGGCGGCCACCAGGCGTCCAGGTAGGGGTGTTCGGGTTCGGTGACGAGGATGCGGCGGAAGCCCGCGTGCTCCCCCGGCTCGGTGCCGTCGTGGTACTCTAGCTCGTTGAGCCGCTCCAGGTCGAAGGCGAGTGAGCCGCGCTCTCCGTTGAGTTCGATGCGCAGGGCGTTCTTGCGTCCGGTGGCGTACCGGGTGGCCTCGAAGGAGACCAGGGCGCCGGAGGTGAGGCGGCCGGTGAAGACGGCGGCGTCGTCCACGGTGACCTGCCCCGTCACCCCGTCCGCCGAGCCCGCGGTCAGGCCCCGGGGGGCGCCGGCGGGCAGCGGGCGTTCCCGTACGAAGGTCTCGGTGAGGGCGGAGACGCCCGCGATCCGCTCCCCCGACAGGTACTGGGCGAGGTCGACGATGTGGGCGCCGAGGTCGCCGAGCGCCCCCGATCCGGCCAGCTCCTTGCGCAGCCGCCAGGTGAGCGGGGCCTTCGGGTCGACCAGCCAGTCCTGGAGGTAGGTCACCCGCAGGTGCCGCAGCCGGCCGACGCGGCCCTCGGCGACCATCCGCCGGGCCAGCGCGGTGGCGGGCACCCGGCGGTAGTTGAAGCCGACCATCGCCAGCTGCCCGCGCGCCCCGGCCTCCTCGGCGGCGCGGGTCATCTCCTGCGCCTCCTCGACGGTGTTGGCCAGCGGCTTCTCGCACAGGACGTGCTTTCCGGCGGCGAGCGCGGCCAGCGCGATCTCGGCGTGGCTGTCGCCGGGGGTGCAGACGTCGACGAGGTCGATGTCGTCCCGTTCGACAAGCGCCCGCCAGTCGGTCTCGGTGCTCGCCCAGCCGTGCCGGTCGGCCGCGAGGCGGACGGCGTCGGCGTCCCGCCCGCAGATCGCGGCCAGCACCGGGTTCAGCGGCAGGTCGAAGACCCGGCCCGCGGTGCGCCAGCCCTGGGAGTGGGCGGCGCCCATGAAGGCGTAGCCGACCATGCCGACGCGCAGGGGCGGTCTGGTCGCGGACGCCCCCGTCGCCGCCCCGGCCCCGGCGTCGGTCCCGGTAGCGGTCCCGCTGTCGGTCTCGGCTGCTGCCTCCTCGGCGCCGGCCCCCTCGGGCTGCTGCGGCTGTCCCATGCGGATGTCCTCCTCGTCGTGGTGGCGCGGTGGGGGTGGGCCCCGCCCCGGCGGGCCGGCTGGTCAGGCCGCCGCCGGGACGGCACCCGTCACTTGAAGCCCGTGGACATGTACTGGTCGACGTTCTCCTTGTCGACGACGGCCGAGTAGCAGGTGACGGTCGAGGGGATCTCGAACTCGGCGAGGCCGCTGACGCCCTTGCCCTGGCCGAGCGCGCGGGCCAGGTCGATCGCGGAGGCGGCCATGGTCGGCGGGTAGAGCACGGTCGCCTTCAGTACGCCGCGGTCGGCCTTGATGGCCTCGAAGGCGGAGAGCGCGCCCGCGCCGCCGACCATCAGGAAGTCGTCGCGTCCGGCCTGCTCGATGGCGCGCAGGGCGCCCACGCCCTGGTCGTCGTCGTGGTTCCACAGGGCGTCGAAGTCCGACTGGGCCTGGAGCAGCTGCGCCATCTTGGCCTGGCCGGACTCGACGGTGAACTCGGCGGCCTGGCGGGCCACCTTCTTGATGTTCGGGTAGTTCTTCAGTCCGTCGTCGAAGCCCTGGGTGCGCTGCTGGGTCAGTTCCAGGTTGTCGATGCCGGCCAGTTCTATGACCTTCGCGTTCGGCTTGTCCTTGAGCTTCTCGCCGATGTAGTGGGCGGCGTTGAGACCCATGCCGTAGTTGTCGCCGCCGACCCAGCAGCGGTAGGCCTGGGGGCTGTTGAAGATGCGGTCCAGGTTGATGACCGGGATGCCGGCCCGCATCGCCTTCAGACCGACCTGGGTGAGCGCCTTGCCGTCGGCGGGCAGCACCACCAGGACGTCGACCTTCTTGTTGATGAGGGTCTCGATCTGGCCGATCTGCTGCGCGGTGTCGTTGGACCCCTCGGTGACCTCGAGGGTGACCTCCGAGTACTTCTCCGCGCGCTTCTTGGCCTGGTCGTTGATGGCGTTGAGCCAGCCGTGGTCGGCCTGCGGACCCGCGTAGCCGATGGTGATGGGCTTGCCGGGCTTGTCGTCGGCGGCCGGCTGGGTGTCCGCGGCGGGCTTGTCGTCGCCGTCGTCGGGGTCGTTGCTGGTGCACCCCGTGAGGACGGCACCGGCGGACACGGCGGCGGCTCCGAAGAGCAGCCCTCTGCGACTCGTGAGCTTCGTCATGACGGTGAACCCTTTCCTCAATGCGTGCTTGCGGTACGGCGCTGGACCAGCACGGCGGCGACGATGATCGCGCCCTTGGCGATCTGCTGCACGTCGGTCTGCAGGTTGTTCAGGGCGAAGATGTTGGTGATGGTGGTGAAGATCAGGACGCCCAGCACGGAGCCGAGGATGTGGCCCCGGCCGCCGGTCAGCAGGGTTCCGCCGATGATCGCGGCGGCGATGGCGTCGAGTTCGTAGAGGTTGCCGTTGGTGTTCTGGCCGGAGCCGGCCAGGACGATCAGCAGGAAGGCGGCGATGCCGCAGCACAGCCCGGACAGCAGGTAGAGGTAGAGCCGCTGGCGGCGGACGTCGATGCCGGCCAGGCGGGCGGCCTCCGCGTTGCCGCCGACGGCGACGGTGCGCCGTCCGAAGGTGGTCCGGTTGAGCACCAGCCAGCCGATGACGGTGACGGCCGCGAACACCAGGACCAGCGGCGGGATGCCGAGGATGTAGGCGTCGCGCTCGCCGAGGTCCAGGACGCTGGAGACCGTGACGACCTGGGTACGGCCGTCGGTGATCTGGAGCGCGAGGCCGCGGGCCGAGGCCAGCATGGCGAGGGTGGCGATGAACGGGACCATCTGGCCGAAGGCGATGAGCACCCCGTTGACCAGGCCGCAGCCGACTCCCACCACGATCGCGGTGAAGAGGATGCCGAAGAACCCGTACTCCTGGGTGGCGACCGTGGTCGCCCACACCGAGGCGAGGGCGACGATGGCGCCGACCGACAGGTCGATGCCGCCAGAGACGATGACGAAGGTCATGCCGACGGTGACGACGCCGATCACGGACGCCTGGGTGAGCACCAGCTGGAGGTTGCGGGTGTCGAGGAACGAGTCGGGCTGGGTGATGCCGCCGATGAGGACCAGCACGGCGAGCACGCCGAGCAGGGTGAGGGTGCGGACGTCGGCGCGGCCCAACCGGACCCGCCAGGCGGGCGGAGCGTCCACGGGTGCCGCCTTGCCGGTGCCGTCCCGCGGCGGGGACACGTGCTGCGTCATGACGCCGGACTTCCTTCCATCACGAGGTCGAGTACGCGGTGTTCGTCGAGTTCGCGGGCGGGGGCCTCGTGCACGACGCGGCCCTCGCGCAGTACCAGTACGCGGTCGGCGAGACCCAGTACCTCGGGCACCTCGCTGGAGACCAGCAGGACGGCGAGGCCCTCGTCGGCCAGCCGCCGGATGACGGCGTACAGCTCGGCGCGGGCGCCGACGTCGACGCCGCGGGTGGGTTCGTCGAGCAGCAGGACCCGGCAGCCGCGCAGCAGCCAGCGGGCGAGTACCGCCTTCTGCTGGTTGCCACCGGAGAGGGTGCGCACGGGCACGGACGGGTTGTCGGGCCGCAGCGACAGCTCGCGGGTGGCCTTGCGGGCCGCGCCGAGTTCGGCGCCGCGGTCGATCCAGCCGCCGCGCGAGAAGCGGGACATGGCGGAGACCGACACGTTGCGGGTGACGGACTCCAGCATCAGCAGGGCCTGGGCCTTGCGTTCCTCGGGGGCGAGTCCGAGTCCGGCGCGCACCGCGGCGCGCACGCTGCCCGGCCGGAGCGGGCGCCCGTCGACGAGGACCTGTCCGGCGCTCGCCTTGCGGGCTCCGTAGACCGTCTCCAGGATCTCGGAACGGCCGGAGCCGACCAGCCCCGCGAGGCCGACGATCTCGCCGGGGCGCACCTCCAGGTCGAGCGGGGCGAACTCGCCCTGCCGGGCCAGCCCCCGCACGCTGAGCACGGGTTCGCCCGCGGGCGGGGCGGTGGGCCGGTCCGGGAAGACGTACTCGACGTTGCGTCCCGTCATCAGCGCCACCACCTCGCGGGTGGGCGTGGACTCGGCGGGCAGCGCGCGGGCCACCGCCCGGCCGTCCTTGAGGACGGTGACCCGGTCGCCGATGCGGCGGATCTCCTCCAGGCGGTGCGAGATGTAGACGACGGCGACTCCGTCGGCGGTGAGGTCGGCGACGATGCGGAAGAGGTTGTCGACCTCGTCCGGGTCGAGCGCGGCGGACGGCTCGTCCATCACGATCAGCCGTACGTCGTGGGACAGCGCCCGGGCCATCGACACGATCTGCTGCTGTGCCGCCGACAGGTCGCCGACCAGCCGCGACGGGTCGACCTCGGGGTGCCCGAGCCGCTTGAGCAGCGCGGCCGTCGACGCCTTGGCCGCCTTGCCCCGGACGACGAATCCGGCGGCGGTCGGCTCGTGTCCGAGGTGGACGTTCTCGGCGACCGACAGGTGCTCGACCAGGTCGAGTTCCTGGTAGATGGTGGCGATGCCCAGGCGCATGGCCGCGATGGGCGAGCGCAGGGTGACCTCCTCGCCACGCCAGCGGATGGTGCCGGTGTCGGGCTGGTGGGCGCCGGCCAGCACCTTGATGAGGGTGGACTTCCCCGCGCCGTTCTGGCCGAGGAGGCAGTGCACCTCACCGGCCTGGACGTCGAGGTCGACGCCGTCGAGGGCCCGGACTCCGGGGAACGACTTGGTGATGCCGGACATGCTGAGAAGCGGTGGTTCTGGTGCCATGTGAGGTCCCCTCGGCGGGCGTGCGGGCCGGTGTCAGGGCAGAGCAGAGCAGGGCGTGGCGGAACGGGGCCTGACGGTACGGAGCAGGGCAGGGCTGAGTAGAGCGCTGTGCTGGGTGGAGCTCGTGAACCGAACGGTGGCTACGCGGGTGAGAACAGGTGGTCGCTGATCAGCCGGGCCGCGCCGATGACTCCGGCGGTGGGTCCCAGCTCCCCGAGGACGATGGGCAGGTTGCCGGTCGCCAGGGGCAGCGACTGGCGGTAGACCTGGGTGCGGATGGCGGCGAGCAGGTTGTGGCCGAGGCCGGTCACCCCGCCGCCGATCACCACCAGGCCGGGGTTGAAGAAGCTGACCAGGCCGGCGATGACCTGGCCGGTGCTGCGGCCGCCCTCCCTGATCAGGTCGAGTGCGGTGGCGTCGCCCGCGGCGGCCGCGGCGGCGACGTCGGCGGCGCTGAGGCCCCCGTTCGCCTCCAGCCGGTTCGCGAGTTCGGCCGACTGACCCTGCTGGGCGGCCTCCGTGGCGTCGCGGGCCAGGGCCGCGCCGCTGAAGTGGGCTTCCAGGCAGCCGCGGTTGCCGCAGGCGCACTGGCGTCCCTCGGGCACCGCCTGGATGTGCCCGATGTCGCCCGCGCTGCCCGTGGTCCCGCGGTAGACCTCGCCGCCGACGACGATGCCGCAGCCGATGCCGGTACCGATCTTGACGACGAGGAAGTCGTTCTGGGTGCGGGCGACCCCCGCGTGCTGCTCGCCCAGCGCCATCAGGTTCACGTCGTTGTCGACCATGACCGGGCAGCCGAGTTCCTGGCTGAGTGCCTCCCGTACGGGGAAGCCGTCCCAGCCCGGCATGATCGGCGGTGCCACCGGCACGCCCTCGGGGAAGCGGACCGGCCCCGGGACGCCGATGCCGGCGCCGTCGAAGCCCTCCGCGAGCCCGGAGGCGCGCAGCTTGGCCGCCATGGCCAGCACCTGCTCGAAGACCGCGACCGGGCCCTCGCGCACGTCCAGCGGCTGGTTGATGTGTCCGAGGATCTCCAGCTCGGCGTTGGTGACGGCGACGTCGACCGAGGTCGCGCCGATGTCGACGCCCAGGAAGCGCAGTTCGGGGTGGAGACGGACGTTGTGACTGCGGCGCCCGCCGCGCGAGGCGGCGAGTCCGTCGGCCACGACGAGACCGGTCTCCAGCAGCCGGTCCACCTCGACGGCCAGTTTGGACCTGGAGAGGTCGACCTGGTCGCCCAGCTGGGCACGGGAGTTGGGCCCGCCGTCGCGCAACAGCTGGAGCAGTCGCGCTTGGTGGGCGTTCGCGGGTCGTGCGGTCATGCGTCTCACGAGCCCCTCCCCGCCTCGATCGGCCTTGGGTCCGCCGGTTTCCGGCCACGTCCCTGACTTGCTCCCGTGGCGTGCTTTCGGAGGGAACGTAGCAGCGGGCGCCGGGTGTGGGAAGAAGTCACGCACGAATTGCTGCGAACTTTCTCCTCTGAGTGGACAAAGAAGAGTCCGGCGTCCGAGGGCCCGGGACGCGACGAGGCCGCCCGGCCAGGGTGCCGGACGGCCTGTGAACACCCCTCGAAAGGGCTCTGACCTCAGGATTCTCCGCGCTCGTGGTACGAACGGCGGGTGTGTTCGGTGTGCTCGCGCATCAGCCGGGTCGCCGCCTGCTCGTCCCGTTCGGTGATGGCGGCGATCAGCTTGCGGTGCTCGATCCAGGACTGCCGGCCGCGCTGCCGGGCGATCGGCGTGTAGTACCAGCGGACCCGGCGGTCGACCTGCGCGGCGAGTTCGGCCAGCACCGCGTTGCCCGCCAGCTCCATGACCTTGCGGTGGAAGCGGGCGTTGAAGGCGACGGCGGCGTCCACGTCCTCGGCGGCGACGGCCCGCTCCCCCTCCTCGCACAGCTCCTCCAGCGCGGCGATGCCGGCACTGGAGGCGTTGGCCGCGGCGAGCCGTGCCGCCTCGGCCTCCAGCAGCGTGCGCACCGTCAGGAGCTGGTCCGCCTCCTCCTCCGTCGGCTCGTGGACGAACGCGCCCTGCGCGGGGCGCAGATCGACCCAGCCCTCGGTGTTGAGCCGCTGCAGTGCCTCGCGCACCGGCTGCCTCGACACCCCGAGGTGACCGGCGAGTTCGCTCTCGACGAGGTGCTGGCCGGGTCGCAGGGCCCGGGTGGTGATGAGTTCGAGCAGCGCCTCGTAGACACGGTCCCGCAGCGGGCCGGGCCGTTCGAGCCTGGGCACCGCGCCCTGCGGCAGTCCTGCGGACAACATCAGTCCCCCTCGGCAGCCGGAAAGCAATCAACAGGCAAAGTATTGATTGTCTTTCGTCTACAGTCTACGGCGTGCTCGGCCGTGGAAGCGGGGTGTAGGCCACGTCACACCGGGGGCGCCGGGGTCGTCAGGGGCAGCGGACGACCTGTCCGGCGTAGGAGAGGTTGCCGCCGAAGCCGAAGAGCAGCACCGGGTCGCCGGTGGTGATCTCGCCCCGCTCGACCAGCTTGGACAGCGCGAGCGGGATGCTCGCCGCGGAGGTGTTGCCGGACTCGACGACGTCGCGGGCGACCACGGCGTTGACGGCACCGATCTTGGCGGCGAGGGGTTCGACGATGCGCAGGTTGGCCTGGTGCAGGACGACCGCGGCCAGCTCGGCCGGTTCGAGGCCGGAGCGCTCGCAGGCCTGGCGCGCGATGGCGGGCAGCCGGGTGGTCGCCCAGCGGTAGACGCTCTGCCCCTCCTGCGCGAACCGCGGCGGCGTCCCCTCGATGCGGACCGCGTTGCCCATCTCGGGCACCGAGCCCCACAGCACGGGGCCGATCCCCGCCTCCTCGCCCGGTGCGCAGCCCTCCACGACGGCGGCCCCCGCCCCGTCGCCGACCAGCACGCAGGTGGTGCGGTCGGTCCAGTCGACGACCTCGGACATCTTGTCCGCGCCGACGACCAGCGCCCGGCTGGAGGAACCGGCCCGTACGGCGTGGTCGGCGGTGGCCAGGGCGTGGGTGAAGCCCGCGCACACCACGTTGAGGTCCAGCGCGGCGGGGCCGGGGATGCCGAGGCGGGCCGCGACACGGGCGGCGGTGTTCGGGGAGCGGTCGATCGCGGTGGAGGTGGCGACCACCACCAGGTCCACGTCTGCGGGGGTCAGCCCGGCCGCCGCGAGCGCCTTCGCGGCGGCGTGGCCGGCCAGCTCGTCGACCGGCTCGTCGGGTCCGGCGATCCGGCGCGAACGAATGCCCACCCGGCTCCTGATCCACTCGTCACTGGTGTCGACCATGCCCGCCAGGTCCTCGTTGGTGAGGATCCGGGCGGGCTGGTAGTGGCCGACGGCGGTGATGCGGGAGCCTTGGTGCATGGGTGGAGTCCTCGCTGCCTCGGGGTACGGGATCCACCAGTGTGATCAGTGACCGACGGGTACGACGGCAGGTGATACGACAGGAAACCGGCGCCCGGCTTGTCGGCTTCGGTCAGCACCCTCGGCCGCCCCGGGCCGTCCCGGGTCGCCGGTGTCCGCGCTCACCCGGTGAAGAGCTGGGTCGCCTTCCGCACGAGTTCGTACAGCCCGTAGGCGAGCGGCGCGCCCACCCAGAGCCAGGTGAAGGCGATCAGCGGCCGCCGGTCGGGCACCTCGGCGGCCTCAGGCGGACTCTGGCTGCTGTCGGGTGACATCGTTGCCCTCCTTCGGCGCGGGGACGGTGGTCGCGGGGACGGTGGTCGCGGGCTCGTGGTGCCTGGCGTGGACGGGGCGGACGAGTTCGTTGGCGACGAAGCCGACGACCAGCAGCCCGATCATGATGAGGAAGGAGGTGCCGTACAGGTCCGAGCCGTGCCGCCCCGCCTCCTCCTGGTGATCGGCGATCCAGTTCACGATCAGCGGCCCGAGGACGCCGGCCAGCGACCAGGCGGTGAGCAGCCGCCCGTGGATCGCGCCGACCTGGTAGGTGCCGAAGAGGTCCTTGAGATAGGCGGGGGCCGTGGCGAAGCCGCCGCCGTAGAAGGACAGGACGACCAGCGCGCACAGCACGAACAGCGGCTTGGAGGAGTCGCCGAACAGCGCGATCAGGGTGTACATGAGCGCGCCGACGCCGAGGTAGACGCGGTAGATGTTCTTGCGTCCGATCAGGTCGGAGGTCGAGGACCAGCCGATCCGCCCGGCCATGTTGGCCGCCGACAGCAGGGCCACGAATCCGGCCGCCGCGGTCGCGGACACCGGGGTGGAGGTGTCGGCGAAGAAGTCCGTGATCATCGGCGCGGCCTTCTCCAGGATGCCGATACCGGCCGTGACGTTCATGCAGAGCACCAGCCACAGAAGCCAGAACTGCGGGGTGCGCAGGGCCGACCGCGCCGAGACCTGGACCCCTTCGAGCGGGGCGGGCCGGCCGTCCGCCCGCTGTCTGGGCCGCGGCACCCGCACCAGCAGCACACCGAGCAGCATGAAGACGGCGTACGTCAGTCCGTGGACGAGGAAGGCGAGGGCGATCCCGGAGTTGTCGGTGCCGAAGGACTTCAGCATCTGCGCCGACCAGGGCGAGGCGATGAGGGCGCCGCCGCCGAAGCCCATGATGGCGATGCCGGTGGCCATGCCGGGCCGGTCCGGGAACCACTTGATCAGCGTCGACACGGGCGAGATGTAGCCGATGCCGAGGCCGATCCCGCCGACGAAGCCGTAGCCGAGGACGATCAGCCAGTACTGCTCCATCGCCGCGCCGAGCGCGGAGAGCAGGAAGCCGGAGGAGAAGCAGACCAGGGCGACGGTCATCGCCCAGCGCGGCCCGTGCCGTTCGACGAGCGTGCCGCCGAACGCGGCCGAGAGACCGAGCATGACGATGCCGAGCTGGAAGGGCAGCGCGCTCTGCGTGCCGCTGAGGCCGAGCGCGGACTCCAGGGGCGGTTTGAACACGGACCAGGCGTAGGCCTGCCCGATGGAGAGGTGGACCGAGAGAGCGGCCGGGGGAACGAGCCAGCGGCTCCAGCCCGGGGGTGCGACGGGGGGACTCATGGGTCCCCAACCGTAGGCATCCGGAAAGCGCTTGAGAAGTCTGTTGAGCAGACAACTACAGAAGTCGAGCACACGACTACAGACCACCACTACTACCACCACTACTGCTGCACAAAGCCTTGCCGCCCCAACTTCCATACTGTAGACAATATTTCGTCGACATCATCGGCCGTCTCTCTGTTCCGCTTCCCGGTTCCTCGGTATCCCTCGACCGAACGGAGCTCCCCCGCCATGAAAGTCGCAGTCCTCGGCGCCGGGGCGATCGGCGCCTACGTCGGCGCCGCGCTCCACCGTGCGGGCGCCGACGTGCATCTCATCGCCCGTGGACCGCATCTCGCGGCCATGAGGCAGTACGGGGTACGGGTGCGCAGCCCGCGCGGCGACTTCACCGCGCATCCGCGTGCCACCGACGACCCGGCCGAAGTCGGCCCGGTCGACTACGTGTTCCTGGGTCTGAAGGCCAACTCGTACGCGGCGTGCGGGCCGCTGATCGAGCCGCTGCTGCACCGGACCACGGCCGTCGTGGCCGCCCAGAACGGTATCCCCTGGTGGTACTTCCACCGGCACGGCGGCCCCTACGACGGGCGCCGTCTGGAGAGCGTGGACCCGGCCGGCGCGGTCAGTGCGGTGCTCGCGCCCGAACGGGCCGTCGGCTGTGTCGTCTACGCGGCCACCGAACTGGAGCAGCCGGGCGTGGTACGGCATGTGGAAGGCACCCGGTTCTCGATCGGCGAGCCCGGCCGGGAGGTCTCGCCGCGGTGCCTGGCGCTCAGCGAGGCGATGCGGTCGGGCGGTCTGAAGTGCCCGGTCGAGCCGGACCTGCGGGGCGACATCTGGCTGAAGCTGCTGGGCAACATCTCCTTCAACCCGATCAGCGCCCTGGTCCGGGCCACCATGCGCCAGATGTGCCGGCACGGCGGCACCCGCGCGGTCATCGAGACCATGATGACCGAGACGCTGGCGGTCGCCGCGGCCCTCGGCTGCGAGGTCGGCGTCTCCATCGAACGCCGGATCGCGGGCGCCGAGCGGGTCGGCGACCACCGCACCTCCACGCTCCAGGACCTGGAGCGCGGCAAGCCGCTCGAACTCGACGTCCTGCTCGCGGCCGTCGTCGAGCTGGCGGAGATCACCGGGGTCCCGGTGCCCACCCTGCGCACCGTGCACGCCCTGTCGGACCTGCTCGCGCTGAGGAGCGCCGCATGACGAAACGCGACCGAACCCCCAAGACCTACACCCGCCTCACCCACCCCCTGGTCCGGGACGCGCGCGACGAGCCCTTCCGCCGGGCGACCTGGCAGGAGGCCCTGGACCGCACGGCCCGGGGTCTGGCGGCGGCGCGCGGCGCGTTCGGGATGTTCTCCTGCGCCCGGGCGACCAACGAGATGAACTACGTGGCGCAGAAGTTCGCCCGGGTGGTCATGGGCACCCACAACGTCGACTCCTGCAACCGCACCTGCCACGCACCGAGCGTCGCGGGCCTGTCGGCCGCCTTCGGCTCGGGCGGCGGCACCTCCTCCTACGAGGAGATCGAGCACACCGACGTCATCGTGATGTGGGGCTCCAACGCCCGCTTCGCGCACCCGATCTTCTTCCAGCACGTGCTGAAGGGCATACGGGGCGGCGCCCGCATGTACGCCGTCGACCCGCGCCGCACCTCCACCGCCGAGTGGGCGGAGAGCTGGCTCGGACCGAACGTCGGCACGGACATCCCGCTGGCCCACGCGGTCGGCCGCGAGATCATCCACGCGGGCCTGGCCAACGAGTCCTTCATCGCCCGCGCGACGACGGGCTACGACGACTACAAGGCCCTGGTCGAACCCTGGACACTCTCCCTGGCCGAGAAGGTGACGGGCGTACCGGCCGCCGCCATCCGCGAACTGGCGCACGCCTACGCCCGCGCCGAGCGCGCCCAGCTGTGCTGGACCCTGGGCATCACCGAGCACCACAACGGCACGGACAACGTCCGCGCCCTGATCAACCTCTCCCTGCTCACCGGCCACGTCGGCCGCTACGGCTCCGGCCTGCAACCCCTGCGCGGCCAGAACAACGTGCAGGGCGGCGGCGACATGGGCGCCATCCCCAACCGGCTCCCCGGTTTCCAGGACGTGCTCGACCCGGAAGTCCGGCGGAAGTTCGAGACCGCGTGGGACACGGTGGTCGAGCCGCGCCACGGCCTCACCCTGACGGAGATGTTCGAGGCGATGGACGAGGGCACGCTCCGCGCCGTCTACTGCATCGGTGAGAACCCGGCCCAGTCGGAGGCGGACGCCGAACAGGCGGTACGCCGCCTGCGCGCCCTGGACTTCCTGGTGGTCCAGGACATCTTCCTGACGAAGACCGCAGAACTGGCCGACGTGGTCCTCCCGGCGACGGCCGGCTGGGCGGAGACCGAGGGCACCACCACCAACAGCGAGCGACGCGTCCAGCGCGTGCGCCGGGCGGTAACCCCGCCGGGAGAGGCCCGGGAGGACATCGACATCCTCTGCGACCTCGCGTCCCACCTGGGCCACGACTGGAAGTACGCCGACGCGGAGGCCGTCTGGAACGAGCTGCGCTCCCTCTCCCCCGACCACCACGGGATGACGTACGCCCGCCTGGAGGAGCACCAGGGCATCCAGTGGCCGTGCCCGAGCACCGAGGAGCTGGAACCTACGTACCTGCACGGCAGGTTGTGGGCCCGGGACCCGGCCGCCCGGGGCCGCCGCGCCCCCTTCGGCCTCGTCCGGCACGACCCGCCGGTGGACCTCACCGACGAGCGGTACCCGATCCGGCTGACCACCGGACGCCGCCTCGACTCCTACAACACGGGTGTGCAGAGCGGGAGTTACTCCTCACCCCTGCGCCGCGGCGAGTCCGTCGAACTCTGCCCCGAGGACGCCGAACGCTACGGGGTCGTGGTCGGCGAGGAGGTCCGGGTGACCTCACGGCGCGGCTCGTTGCTGGCCCCGGTCTGGGTCGACCCGGCCCTGCGTCCCGGACTGGCCTTCATGAGCTTCCACTTTCCCGACGAGGTGGACACCAACCAGCTGACCATCGAGGCCAACTGCCCGATCGCCGGGACGGCGGAGTTCAAGGCCTCGGCGATCCGGATCGAGAAGGTGAGCACCGGTGGACCTGCGCTTCGGTGACGGCAAACCCACGGACGAGGAACGCGAGGCCGTGGACGCCCTGCTCGGCCCGCCCGAGTCCTCCTGGGAGGGCGCGGACCGCTCCGACGCGGACCTCAGATGGGCGCGCGGCGGCCGTGAGGCCCGGGCCCGCCGCGACCAGCTCCTCCCGGCCCTGCACGCGCTCAACGACCGGGTCGGCTGGATCAGCGAGGGCGCCCTGGACTACGTGTGCCGCCGCCTGACGGTCCCCCCGGCCGAGGCGTACGGGGTGGCCACCTTCTACGCCATGTTCTCCGTCCGCCCCCGCCCGGCGACCGTCCTGCACGTCTGCACGGACCTGGCGTGCACGGCGGCGGGCGCGAGTGAGCTGTGCGCGGCGGTGGAGACACGCCTGGGCCCGGAGAGCGGCGTGAAGGTCGAGCGATCCCCCTGCCTGGGCCTGTGCGAACGGGCCCCGGCAACTTTGACGATCCGGGCGGGCGATCCAGCCCGTCCGGCGCTTGAGGACGAGGCCGTCCAGGCCGAAAGCGGGGGTCCGGGGGCGGCAGCCCCCGGGGACGGGAACGGGAAGGGGCGGCGGGGGCGAAACACCCTCCACGCGACGGCGGTATGCGCCCCCGCAACCCCCGACCGAGCGGTCGCGGCGGCCACCGCCCCCGAAACCGCCCCCGCCGAACCCGCCCCCGAAGCCGCCGTCCCCCAGACCGGCGACCCGAACCTCACCCTCCTCCACCGCATCGGCACCACCGACCCCACCTCCCTCGACGACTACCGCGCCCACGGCGGCTACACCGCCCTCCGCCGCGCCTTCACCCTCGGCCCCGCCGCCGTCATCCGCGAGGTCACCGACGCCGGCCTGGTCGGCCGGGGCGGCGCCGCCTTCCCCACCGGCCGCAAGTGGCAGGCGACGGCCGCCCAGCCCGACCACCCGCACTACCTGGTCTGCAACGCCGACGAATCCGAACCGGGCACCTTCAAGGACCGCGTCCTCATGGAGGGCGACCCGTACGCCCTGGTCGAGGCGATGACGATCGCGGCCTACGCGACCGGCGCCCACCAGGGCTACCTCTACCTCCGCGGCGAGTACCCCCGCGCCCTCGCCCGCCTCACCCACGCCGTGGAACAGGCCCGCACCCGCGGCCTGCTCGGCGACGACGTCCTCGGCCAGGGCTACGCCTTCGACATCGAGATCCGGCGCGGCGCCGGCGCCTACATCTGCGGCGAGGAGACGGCCCTGTTCAACTCCATCGAGGGCTACCGCGGCGAGCCCCGCTCCAAGCCCCCGTTCCCCGTCGAGAAGGGCCTGTTCGGCAAACCGACGGTGGAGAACAACGTGGAGACCCTGGTCAACGTCCTCCCCATCCTGACGAGGGGCGCCCAGGCGTACGCCGCGACCGGCACCCCCACGTCCACCGGCCCGAAGCTGTTCTGCGTGTCGGGCTCGGTGGCCCGCCCCGGCGTCTACGAACTCCCCTTCGGCGCCACGCTCGGCGAACTGCTCACCCTCGCCGGGGTCCGCGACCACCTCCGAGCGGTCCTGCTCGGCGGTGCCGCCGGCGGTTTCGTCCGCCCCGACGAACTGGACATCCCGCTCACCTTCGAGGGCACCCGCGAGGCGGGCACGACCCTGGGCTCCGGCGTCGTCATGGCCTTCGACGACACGGTCCCGCTCCCCCGCCTCCTGCTCCGCATCGCCGAGTTCTTCCGCGACGAGTCGTGCGGTCAGTGCGTGCCGTGCCGGGTCGGCACCGTCCGCCAGGAGGAGGCGCTGCACCGGATCGCCGACCGCACGGGCGCCGCGGCGGCCGACGACATCGCCCTGCTGCGCGATGTCGGCCGAGCGATGCGGGACGCCTCGATCTGCGGTCTGGGGCAGACCGCGTGGAACGCCGTGGAATCCGCCATCGACCGTCTGGGGGCGTACGAATGACCGCGATACCGCTCGGAGTGCCGCGCCGCCTGGTGGAGTTCACCCTCGACGGGCAGGAGGCCAGGGTCCCCGAAGGGTCGACGATCCTCGACGCCTGCCGGGCGGCCGGGAAGGACGTCCCGACCCTGTGCGAGGGCGACACGCTCACGCCGAAGAACGCCTGCCGGGTCTGCGTGGTGGACGTCGAGGGCGCCAGGACCCTCGCACCGGCCTGCTCGCGCAGGGCCGAGCCCGGCATGGTCGTGCGCACGGACACCGAACGCGCCCGGCACAGCCGCAAGGTCGTCCTCGAACTCCTCGCCTCCTCGGTCGACCTCTCCACGACCCCCTCGGTCGCACAGTGGATCAAGGAGTACGCGGCCGAGCCCGACCGCTTCGGCCCGGACGCGGCCCGCGTCGACGAGGAACCGCGCGTCGACAACGACCTCTACGTACGCGACTACGGCAAGTGCATCCTCTGCTACAAGTGCGTGGATGCCTGCGGCGACCAGTGGCAGAACAGCTTCGCCATCTCCGTCTCCGGCCGCGGCTTCGACGCCCGGATCTCGGTCGAGCACGACGGCCCGCTGACCGATTCGGCGTGCGTCTACTGCGGCAACTGCATCGAGGTGTGCCCCACGGGGGCGCTCTCCTTCAAGTCGGAGTTCGACATGCGGGCGGCGGGCACCTGGGACGAGGAGCGGCAGACCGAGACGACGACGGTGTGCGCGTACTGCGGAGTGGGCTGCAATCTCACGCTCCACGTGCAGGACAATGAGATCGTGAAGGTCACCTCACCGCACGACAACCCGGTGACCCACGGCAACCTCTGCATCAAGGGCCGCTTCGGCTACCAGCACGTACAGAACCGGGACTGACCGGCACAAGGGGCACGACATGGGACGCGTCACGGAACGACGCAAGGTCATCCGCATCAGGGACGGGGCGGTCTCCTCCCGCCCGGACACGCTCGTCGCCGAGGAACCGCTGGAGATCCGGCTGAACGGCAAGCCGCTCGCCATCACGATGCGCACCCCGGGCGACGACTTCGCGCTGGCGGCGGGTTTCCTGGTGAGCGAGGGCGTGCTCGCCAAGCAGGCCGACCTCCAGAACATCGTGTACTGCGCGGGCGCCACGGTCGACGGGTCCAACACCTACAACGTGGTCGACGTGAAGACCTCCCCCGGTGTGCGAATCCCGGACATCACCCTGGAGCGGAACGTCTACACCACCTCCTCCTGCGGCCTGTGCGGCAAGGCGAGCCTGGACGCGGTGCGTACGACGGCCCGCTGGCCCATCGCCGACACTCCCCCGGTCCGCGTCACCCCGGAACTCCTCGCGGAACTGCCGGACCGGCTGCGCGCCTCCCAGCGAGTCTTCGACCGGACCGGCGGGCTGCACGCGGCGGCGCTGTTCACCGAGGACGGCGAACTGGTGGACGTACGGGAGGACGTGGGTCGGCACAACGCGGTCGACAAGCTGGTCGGGCGCGCCCTGCAGAACGGGGACCTGCCGTTGTCCCGGTCCGTGCTGCTGGTGTCGGGCCGGGCCTCCTTCGAGCTGGCGCAGAAGGCCGTGATGGCGGGCATCCCGGTGCTGGCCGCGGTGTCGGCGCCGTCCTCGCTGGCCGTGGACCTGGCCGCCGAGACCGGGCTGACCCTGGTGGGCTTCCTGCGCGGCAGCTCCATGAACGTGTACGCGGGTGAGGACCGGGTCGCCCTGCGGGCCGCGGCCGCCCAGGGCTGACCCACCTCTCCCCGCGGCACGGCGGCGGGGCCCCTGCCGGCGGGGAGCGCCCCCTGCGCCCCAGGGGCCCCGCCTCTTCCACGTCGGTGTCCGACACGCGGGGGACGGCGCGGTCCCCGCGGACACGGGACACCTCTTGTACTGATGTCCGGACGAAGGGTCCCCTCCCGACAGCAGCCCGAAGGGCAGACCGCGCCATGCCGCCTCGCTCTCCCCGACCGCTTCGGCTCGCGCTCGCCGCGTCGTGCGCGCTCGTGCTGTCCGCCGTCCCGGCGCACGGGCAACCCGACGACCGCGCACCCGGGTTCGAGGAGCAGGTGCTCTTCGACGCGGCCCGCGACCCCGGCGGCTACGCCTGCTTCCGCATCCCGGCGATCGTGCGCACGACGGACGGCACCCTGCTCGCCTTCGCCGAGGGCCGCGTCCTCGACTGCGGGGACGCCGGCGACATCGACGTCGTCCTCAAACGCTCCACCGACGGCGGACTCACCTGGGGTCCGCTCCAGGTCGTCAACGACGGCGGCGGCGACACCCACGGCAATCCGGCCCCGGTCGTCGACCGTGCCACCGGCCGCGTCCTGCTGCTGGAGACGTACAACGCGGGCCGCACGGACGCCGCCAACTGCGCGGTGCCCTGCGCCCGCACGCCGCACCTCCAGTACAGCGACGACGACGGCCGCACCTGGTCCGTGCCCCGCGACCTGAGCCCCGAGATCCTGCCGCCCGACTGGAATTCCTGGTACGCCACCGGCCCCGTGCACGGCGTCCAGCTCACCGGCGGCGCCCACCCGGGCCGGCTCGTCGTCGGTGTCAACGCCGAGACGTGGGACGGCGAGCGAAGCGAGATGGGGGTCCCCCCGGCCGGAGGCTGGGGGAAGGTCACCGCCAACCACGCGGCCCTCGTGGTCAGCGACGACGGCGGCGAGCACTGGAAGGTGGGTGCCACCGACACCTGGCCCGTCGCCGCCGACGGCACCTTCCGGCAGAAGCCCTCCGAACTGACCCTCACCGAACGTGCCGACGGCGCCCTCCTGGTCAGCGGCCGGGAGGAGAACGGCACCGACCTCGGCCACCGCACCCAGGCCCTCAGCCGTGACGGCGGCGACACCTTCGCGGCCCCCTTCCGGGCCCTGCCCGACCTGTACGCCCCGCAGGTGCAGGGCGCGGTGCTGCGCCTCGGCGACCGCACCCTGCTGTCCGCACCGGCCGACCCCGACCGCCGCCGGACCATGACGGTCCGCTCCTCCTGGGACGGCGGCGCCACCTGGGACAGCGTGGACCGCGGCACGCTCGTCACCCGGGACTGGTCGGGCTACTCGGACCTGGTGGCCGTCGACGACGGCACCGTGGGCCTGCTGTACGAGGGCGGGGCGCTGGACGCCCGCGACGAGATCCGCTTCGCCCGCTTCACCGAGGACTGGCTCGCGCCACGCCGGCCCGCCGACCCGACCACCCCCGACCTCGCGCCCGGTGCGGCGCCCGCGGCGGTGCTCGGCGGCGCCGGTACGACGGACGGCGCGGTGGGCGGCGCCCTCGCGTTCGACGGCGCCGACGACGCCGTACGACTGCCCTACGACGGGCGGCTGACGCTCGGGGAGGGGGACTTCACGGCGTCGCTGCGGTTCAGGTACTCGGCTTCCGGCGGGGAGCAGCCGCTGCTGTGGATGGGCGGCGTCGGCACGACGCAGCCCCAGGTGTGGCTGCGCGCCGAGCCGGGCAACGGGCGGGTGCAGGGCCTGATCACCGCGCGCGACGGCGCGGCGGCCCCGCGCTCGGCCTGGGTGCGCGCCGACCGGGCCCTCAACGACGGGCAGTGGCACCGTCTGGCCCTGCGTCGCGGCGGGGGACGGCTCACGTTGTTCGTCGACGGTACGGCGGCGGCGGACGCGGCGGACGTGCCGGGTTCGGCCAGCCGGAACTCGCCCTTCGGGGTGCACCTCGGCGAACGGGTCGACGGCCGGGCCCGCTTCACCGGCGCCGTCGACGACGTCCACGTGTGGAACCGGGCCCTGACGGACGCGGAGATCGCCGCGGGGGACCCGCCCGCCGCCACCGGGAACGCCGTCCTGCACCTGCCCCTGGACCGGGTGGACGGGGCGGGCACGGGCGGCTGACCGGCACCGCGCGGGCGCGCGGGTCTCAGCGGGAACGGCCGCCGGTGCCGACCGCGGTGCGCGCCGGGGCGGCCGGCTCCTCGGACGGGAGGGCCTCCGGGTCGCGCGAGCGCCGCTTGGCGATCACCGCGCACACCATCAGCTGCATCTGGTGGAAGAGCATCAGCGGCAGTACCGCCAGCGAGGCGTGGGCGCCGAACAGGACGCCGGCCATGGGCAGTCCGGCGGCCAGCGACTTCTTGGACCCGGCGAACTGGATCGCGATCCGGTCCTGGCGCCCGAAGCCGAGGCCCTTCGCCCCGTACCAGGTCAGGAGCAGCATCACGGCCAGCAGGACCGCCTCGACGGCCAGCAGCCCGGCCAGCCGCACCGGGCTCACCTGGTGCCAGATGCCCTGGACCATGCCCTCGCTGAACGCCGTGTAGACGACCAGGAGGATCGAGCCGCGGTCGACGAGCCCGAGCACCTTCTTGTGCCGGGCGACGAAGCCCCCGATCCAGCGGCGCAGCAGCTGCCCGGCCACGAAGGGCACCAGCAGTTTCAGCACGATCTCCACCACCGAGTCGGCGGAGAACCCGCCCCCGCTGCCGCCCAGCAGGGCGGCGGCCAGCAGCGGGGTGACGACGATGCCGACCAGCGAGGAGAAGGACCCGGCGCAGATGGCGGCGGGCACGTTGCCGCGGGCGATGGAGGTGAAGGCGATCGACGACTGGATGGTCGACGGGACCAGGGTGAGGAAGAGCAGGCCCTGGTAGAGGGGGTCGGTCAGGAAGACCGGGACCAGGCCGCGGGACGCGAGGCCGAGCAGCGGGAACACCACGAAGGTGCAGGCCAGCACGGTGACGTGGAGCCGCCAGTGCCGGACGCCGTCCATCGCCTCACGGGTGGACAGCCGGGCCCCGTAGAGGAAGAAGAGGAACGCGATCGCGCCGGTCGAGGCGCCGGAGGCGACGTCCGCGCCCGTGCCGCGGGCCGGGAGCAGCGCCGCGAGTCCCACCGTGCCGAGCAGCAGCAGGATGTACGGGTCGATCGGCATCCAGCGCGGCCAACTCAGGCGTTTCACGGTGCTCCACATGCTCGCTGTTCACTCGTTCCGCTCGTTCGACGGGTCACGGGTCCCCGCTCCATCGTGCTCCCCCGCCCGGCGATCGGGAATCCGGTATACCGCTCTGACTGTCATCGCGATCGCCGATGACCGCGCTAGTCTGGCGGCATGTACGACCCCTCCCACCTGCGTACCTTCCTGTCGGTGGCCCAGACGCTGAGCTTCACGCAGGCCGCCCGGCGGCTCGGGCTGCGCCAGTCGACGGTCAGCCAGCACGTGCGGCGCCTGGAGGAGGCCACCGGGCGGCAGTTGTTCAGCCGGGACACGCACTCCGTGGAGCTGACGGAGGACGGGGAGGCGATGCTCGGGTTCGCGCGCCGGATCCTGGAGGTGCACGAGCAGGCGACGGCCTTCTTCACGGGCACGCGGCTGCGCGGGCGGCTGCGGTTCGGCGCGTCCGAGGACTTCGTGCTGACCCGTCTTCCGGAGATCCTGGAGTCCTTCCGGCACGAGCACCCCGAGGTCGACCTGGAGCTGACGGTGGAGCTGTCGGGCACGCTGCACGAGCGGCTGGCGGCCGGGAAGCTGGACCTGGTGCTGGCCAAGCGGCGGCCCGAGGACCCGCGCGGCGAGCCGGTGTGGAGCGACCGGCTGGTGTGGATCGGAGCGCCGCGGCTGCGGCTGGCACCGGACCGGCCGGTGCCGCTCATCGTCTATCCGCCGCCGGGCATCACCCGCGCGCTGGCGCTGGACGCCCTGCAACGCCAGGGCAGGGCCTGGCACGTCGCGTGCACCAGCGGCAGCCTCAACGGTCTGATCGCGGCCGCCCGCGCGGGCCTGGGCGTGATGGCGCACTCGCGCGGCCTCGTCCCGCCCGGTCTCGTGCGAGTGCCGGACCGGGCCGGGCTGCCCGAGCTGGGCGGCGTCGACTTCGTGCTGGTGCACGGCCGGCGCCGCCCGTCCGCACAGGGTGCCGCGGACGCGCTGGCGGCGGCGATCCTGGCGGGCGGCGACCGGCTGCACCGGCCTCAGCGCACGGGGCTCGGATAGGTGAGCTGCTTGACCCGGCGCAGGAACGGCGAGGCCTCCACGTGCTGGAGGCCCTCCAGGCGGCCGAGCGGGCCGCTGAGGTAGGCGTAGAGGTCGGCGGTGCTGCGGAAGACCGCGGTGGCGACGATGTTGGACGGGCCCGCGGTGGCGGCGGCGTGGGCGATCTCGTCGTGGGCGGCGAGGGCCTCGCCGACCCGGTGCAGCGCGGCCGGGGTGGTGGTGAGCCACAGCACGGCGGCGGTGGGGTGTCCGAGGATCTCCGAGTCGTACTCCACGTCGATGTACACGGCGCCGGAGCCGAGCAGTGCGGCGAGACGGCGTTTGACCGCGGACTCGGAGCGGCCGGTGGCGCGCTGGAGTTCGGGGAGTCCGGCGCGCCCGTCGCGCTCCAGGACGGCGAGCAGCGGCTCGTCCTCGGGGTCGATGCGGGCAGGCCCCGGCGGGCGGGGCCCGGTGTCCGGGCGCAGCGCGGCGACCTGGTCGTCGCCGAGGACGCCGAACTTGCCGAGCCAGCCGCTCGGGCCGCCGTAGAAGCGGTGCAGGATCTGGTGGGCGTGGATCTCCAGGACGCGCGGGGTGCGCGGCAGCTTGCCGAGGAGCAGGTCGTCCCGGTCGCCGGGATTGCGCGGCCGGGTGCCGAAGACGACCTCGGTGCCGCCCGCGGCCAGCCCGATCCAGTTGGTGTCGGGCCGCTTGGCGAGGGCGTCCGCGATGGCGAGCGCGCTGTCGGGGACGCAGCGCAGGCGCAGCGTCCAGTGGTCCTGGCCGAGCCGCTCGGCGTCCCGGACGGCGACCACCCGCAGCCCGCCCTCGGCGCGCAGCCTGCGGAAGCGGCGGGCGACGGTCTGGTCGGAGACGCCGAGCACCGCGCCGATGCGGCTGAAGGAGGCGCGGCCGTTCACTTCCAGCGCGGCGAGCACGCTCAGGTCGAGTTCGTCGAAGGTGTCGGATTCCATCCGCAACGCGGTCTCTCCCATCGGATTCCGTCACGGGAGCGCCATGAACGGGGTCAATCTGCCGGTGCCGATCCATCGTACGGAGGCAGAGACACTCGTAGCACACAGGAAGAAGACGAAATATGCGTACATGGGGGCCGCTCACGGCGGTGTGCCTGGGGACGTTCATGCTGCTGCTGGACGTGACCATCGCGGTGGTCGCGCTGCCGGACATGGCCAGGGGGCTGCACGCGTCGCTGAGCGATCTGCAGTGGGTGATGGACGGCTACGCGCTGGCACTGGCCGCGCTGCTGCTGGGGATGGGCGCCGCGGCCGACGTCCTGGGACGGCGCCGGGTGCACGTGGCGGGCGTGGTGCTGTTCGCGGCGGCGTCGCTGCTGTGCGGGCTGGCCACCGGGCCGGGGATGCTGGTCGCCGCGCGCGGACTGCAGGGGGTGGGCGCGGCGGCGATGTTCGCCACCACGCTGCCGCTGCTCGGCTCGGTCTACCAGGGGCGCCGGCGGTCGATGGCGCTCGGGGTGTGGGGCGCGGTCAGCGGCGCGGCGGCGGCCGTGGGCCCGGTGCTGGGCGGACTGCTCACCGACGGTCCGGGCTGGCGCTGGATCTTCTGGGTGAACCTGCCGGTGAGCGTGGCGGCGGTCTGGCTGACACTGCGCGTGGTACCGGAGTCCCGCGGGGCGGCCGGGCGCCGCGTGGACTGGGCGGGGACGGCGCTGTTCGCCGCCTTCGCCGGGGCGCTGACGTACGGGGCGGTGCGGGCCGGGTCGCACGGCTGGACGGAGGGCGGCACGCTCGCCTCCTTCGGGCTCGCGGCGCTCGCGCTGGGCGTGTTCGTCGCCGTGGAGCACCGGAGCGCCGATCCGCTGCTCGATCCGCGGCTGTTCCTGCGGCCCGCGTTCTCGGGCGTGATGCTGGGCGGGCTGGCCTTCAACGCGGCGGCGTTCGGCGTGATGGCGTACACCTCCATATGGCTGCAGACGCTGCTGGGGATGAGCCCCGTGCGGGGCGGGCTGGTGTTCGTGTGGCTGTCGCTGGCGTCGTTCCTGGTGGCCGCGGCGGGCGGGCGGCTGCTGCACGGGGTGCCGGCGCGGCTGACCATCGGGGGCGGGCTGCTGCTGATCGCGGCGGGCCAGTTCTGCATGGCGTTCCTGGACGCGGGGTCCACCGCGTCCGCCCTGGTGCCGGGGCTGCTCCTGGTGGGTGTCGGGACGGGTCTGGTCTCGCCCGGGATCGCGGGCGCGGCGCTGGCTGCGGTACCGGCGGAGCGGTCCGGCATGGCCGGGGGCGCGGTCAACACCTTCCGGCAGCTCGGGTACGCGCTCGGCATCGCCGTGTTCGGCACGGTGCTGACCTCGCGGATGGAGGACGCGCTGCCGCACGAGGCGGCGCACGGTCTGGCGGGCGGTGCGGCGGGGGCCCTGCGGGGCGTGTTCGGCGAGCACGCGCTGCGGGCCGCGTTCGCCTCCGGACTGAACGCGGCGGCGGTGACCGCGGGCGCGGTCGCGGCGGTCGCCGGGGTGCTGGTGCTCGTCCTGGTCAGGGCCGACCGCGGCGGCCGGAGCGGCGGTGTGACGGAATCCGCGCAGCCCGCGCTGAAAGAGGAGGAGGCCGTTCCGGCACCCCCGTACCGGCGGTAAGCGGGTCGTACAGATTCGGTGGAGATTACGGCACCGAAACTTACTCAACCGTCAGGAATCTGTCCGACCCTTCCCCATGTGAGCGCATTTTCTCTCGCTGACCAGCGCGAACATGAGCCCTGTTCGATTTTGGCGCCCCTCCCGTCCCCGCGGCGGGTGGGGTAGCTTTCACCGCGCTGTGCGGGGACGTCATCGAAAAGCGGGGATCGAAAAGCGGGGAGCGGGGTTTGCGCGAGTTCACCAGTCCTCCGTTGGCGTCGGCACCACCGGTGGGCGGTCTGGCCGACGTCGTCTTCGAGCATGCCCAGGAGGACCCGCGGCACATCGCGCTCGGCCGCAAGGACGGGGCCGGGCAGTGGCGGGACGTCACCGCCGGCGCCTTCCGCGACGAGGTGCTGGCCCTCGCCAAGGGGCTCCTCGCCCAGGGCATCCGCTTCGGCGACCGGGTCGCCATCATGTCCCGCACCCGCTACGAGTGGACCCTCTTCGACTTCGCCCTGTGGACGATCGGCGCCCAGGTGGTGCCTATCTACCCGACCTCCTCGGCCGAGCAGTGCATGTGGATGCTCTACGACGCCGAGGTGACGGCCGCGGTCGTGGAGCACGAGGACCACGCGATGACCATCGCCACCGTCATCGACCGGCTCCCCCGCCTGCGCGGCCTGTGGCAGCTGGACTCCGGCGCCGTGCAGGAGCTGTACGACGCGGGCGCGCACCTCGACGACGAGGTGGTCCACCGGCACCGCAAGGCGGTCACCCCGGAGTCGGTGGCCACCGTCATCTACACCTCCGGCACCACCGGCCGCCCCAAGGGCTGCGTCCTGACCCACGGCAACTTCATGTACGAGGCGGACACCGTCATCGCGCGCTGGGAGCCGGTGTTCCACTCCAAGCGGGGCGACGAGGCGGCGACCCTGCTGTTCCTGCCGCTCGCGCATGTCTTCGGCCGGATGGTGGAGGTCGCGGCGATCCGCGGCAAGGTCCGCTTCGGCCACCAGCCGCAGCTCAACGCCTCGGCCCTGCTGCCCGACCTGGCCGCCTTCCGGCCGACCTTCATCCTGGCGGTGCCGTACATCTTCGAGAAGGTGTTCAACGCGGCGCGGCGCAAGGCCGAGAAGGAGGGGAAGGCCGGTCCCTTCGAGAAGGCCGTCGACGTGGCCGTGAAGTACGCGGAGGCGGTGGAGGCGAAGGCCTGGGGCATCGGGCCGGGACCGTCGGCGGGGCTGCGGATGCAGCACCAGCTCTTCGACAAGCTCGTCTACGCCAAGGTGCGCGCCGCGATGGGCGGGCGTATCCGCAACGCCATGTCGGGCGGCTCGGCGATGGACCGGCGCCTCGGGCTGTTCTTCGCGGGCGCGGGTGTGCAGATCTACGAGGGCTACGGCCTGACCGAGTCCACGGCGGCCGCCACCGCCAACCCGCCCGAGCGCACCCGCTACGGCACCGTCGGGCAGCCCGTGCCGGGCGTCACCGTGCACATCGCGGACGACGGCGAGATCTGGCTCAACGGCGGCAACGTCTTCGAGGGCTACCTGAACAACCCCAAGGCCACCGACGAGACCCTGCACGACGGCTGGCTGGCCACCGGAGACCTGGGCGCGCTGGACGAGGACGGATACCTCACCATCACCGGCCGCAAGAAGGAGATCCTGGTGACCTCCGGCGGCAAGAGCGTCTCCCCCGGTCTGCTGGAGGAGCGCGTCCGCGACCATCCGCTGGTCAACCAGTGCATCGTCGTCGGCAACGACCGCCCCTACGTGGCCGCCCTCATCACCCTGGACACCGAGGCGGTCGAGCACTGGCTGACGATGCGCAACAAGCCGCAGATGCCGCCGGCCGACCTGGTGCACGACGCCGACCTGGAGACGGAGGTGCGGCGCGCGGTCGTCGCGGCCAACACGCTGGTGTCGCAGGCCGAGTCGATCCGCACCTTCCGCATCCTCGCCCAGCCGTTCACCGAGGAGCACGGGCTGCTCACCCCCTCGCTGAAGCTGAAGCGCAAGGCCATCGAGAACGCCTACGGCACCGAGGTCGAGGCGCTTTACACAGCGTGAGTTCCACGGTCAGGAATGCGTCGGGGCTCGTGATCGTTGACGATATGAGTACCACCTGACCACAACCGAAGGATCAAGAGCTCGTGAGCAGCAAGGTCCCCCCGATCATCCTGAACAACGGCGTCGAGATGCCCCAGCTGGGCTTCGGCGTCTGGCAGGTGCCGGACGACGAGGCCGAGACGGCCGTCGCCCAGGCGCTGGAGGCCGGGTACCGCAGCATCGACACAGCGGCGATCTACGGCAATGAAGAGGGCACCGGCAGGGCGATCGCCGCCTCCGGCCTGGCCCGCGAGGATCTCTTCGTCACCACCAAGCTCTGGAACAGCGACCAGGGGTACGACTCCACCCTCCGCGCCTTCGACACCTCGATGGCGAAGCTCGGGCTGGAGTACCTCGACCTCTACCTGATCCACTGGCCCATGCCGGCCAGGGAGAAGTACGTCGACACCTACAAGGCGTTCGAGAAGCTCCTGGCCGACGGGCGGGTCCGCGCCATCGGTGTGTCCAACTTCCTGCCGGAGCACCTGGAGCGGCTGACCGCCGAGACGTCGGTGATCCCGGCCGTCAACCAGATCGAGCTGCACCCCCACCTCCAGCAGCACGCGGCCCGCGAGGCGCACGCGGAGCAGGGCATCGCCACCGAGGCCTGGTCCCCGCTCGGCTCCGGCAAGGGCATCCTGGACATCCCGGCGATCGTCGCGATCGCCCAGAAGCACGGGCGCACCCCGGCCCAGGTCGTGCTGCGCTGGCACCTCCAGCTGGGCAACGTGGTGATCCCGAAGTCCGTGACGCCGTCCCGGATCAAGGAGAACATCGACGTGTTCGGCTTCACCCTGGACACCGAGGACCTCGCGGCGATCAGCGCGCTGAACGAGGACCGGCGCCTGGGTTCGGACCCGGCGGACGTCAACTCCTGAGCGGTGCCGCACACGGAGGGGCCCGGACGCGTTCGCGTCCGGGCCCCTCCGTCTGTATTCAGTTTTCTGTATTCAGTTGGGCTGCCCCAGCGGCCGTACGACGACGGTGTTGACGTCGACCCCGGCGGGCTGGGTCATGGCCCAGACGACCGAGTCGGCGATCTGGTCGGCGGTGAGCAGCTCGCCGGGCGGCAGGCCGCCGGTGGCGTCCCAGAACGGGGTCTCCACCCGGCCGGGCGCGATCAGGGTCACGCCCACACCCCACTGCGTCACCTCGCGCCGGGTGTTCTCGGCGAGGCCGGTCACCGCCCACTTGGTGGCGCCGTAGATGTTGCCCGGCGTGTTCACGAAGCCGGCGACGCTGCCCACCAGCACGATCCGTCCCCGGGTCTCCTTCAGCGCGTCGACGGACGCCCTGATCAGCAGGGCCGGGCCCAGCACGTTGGTCAGCACCATCTCGGTCCAGCCCGCCGGGTCGCCCTCGGCGACCGAGTCGTGGGTGGCGAAACCGGCGTTGGCGACGACCGTGTCGAGTCGGCCGAACTCCTTGATCGTGGCCTCGACCGCGGAGACCACCTGGGCGTGCTCGGCGGCACTGCCCCGGATCGTCAGCAGGCCCTCCGGGTCACCCAGCTCCGCGCTGAACGCCCGCAGCCTCGCCTCCCCGCGTCCCGTGACGGCCACCCGCTGCCCGGCGTCCAGCAGTCGCCGGGCGACAGCGGCTCCGATGCCACTGCCGCCCCCGGTGATGAGCGTGACGGGTGTGTCGGTCATGAGTCCCCCTGTGTCTGTTCCCGCTTCTTCTCGCACGGACAGCGGGGAGTCCATCACGTGGAGCGCTCTCGAAGTCAAGCCCCGGCGTCAGACCGGCCGGACCGCCGTGTACACGGTGTGCGCCACCAGCACGAACACGTCCTGGCGCCGCTGCACGCCCGCCTCGTCGGCGGGGTCGAGCAGCCGGTCCAGGGTGGCGCGGTCCTCGGCGTCGAGACGCTCGCCGATCCGCTCGCGCAGCCGGGACAGCGACGTGGTGACGTACTCGCGGGCGGCGTCGGAGAGGGGGGCGGGCAGGTCGAGGAGGAAGCTGCGGGTGCCGGTGTGCTTCAGTCCGGCGGCGGTCAGCATCGCGGGCCAGTCCTCGGTCTCGGCCACGGAGTCCGGCAGGTCCGCGCGCATCTCGGTGAACGCGTCCTCCTCCACGGCGCGGATCCTGGCCTGGAGCCCGGGACGCCCGGTCCCGAGGTCGCGGGGCAGGAACCGGGCGGGCAGGCCGCCCTCCAGGATCGCCAGGGTGCCGCCGGGTGCGAGGTGCCCGCCGAGGGCGGCGAGGGCCGCGCGCTGGTCGGGCAGGTGGTGCAGGCTCTGGCTGGCCCACATCAGGTCGGCGGGGTAGTCCAGCTCGGACAGCGCGCCGGGCAGGTCCCCGGCGAGGGTGCCGAAGCGGTCGGCGAACCCCAGGCGTCCGGCACGGGCGCGGGCCCGTTCGAGCAGCGGTTCGGCGCCGTCGGCGGCGACGACGCGGGCGCCGGGGAAGGTCTCGGCGAACAGGCAGGACACGACGCCGGGTCCGCTGCCGACGTCGACGACCAGGCCCGGGTCGGTCACCTCCCGGGCCAGCCAGCCCAGGGCCTGCCGGTACAGCGGCGTGTACAGCTCGGCCTGCGCCTCCAGGTGCGGGGCCATCTCGGCCCAGTCGATGTCGGCGTGGTCGTGCGTGTGCGTGTGCCCGTCTCCGTGCCCGTGTCCCTGCTCGTGGGCGGAGTCGTGTGTGTCGTGGTGGTGGTCGTGCGCCATGCCGGTCAGCCTCCCGTTCGCGGTGCCGCCAGCGTGCGACGACTCACCGGCGGGGTGCAACCGGTGTTGCCGCTCCCGCAAAAAAGAGGAGGCCACCGGGGTCCGGCCCGCAAGGACCGGACCCCGACGGCTCACCCGCGCCGCGCGCGCGGGACCCCGGTCACGACAGGGGCGGGTAGGCGTTCTTCATCAGCTCCTGGAACTGCGCGGAGAACCAGGCCCCGGAGATCGGGGCGTCGGGCAGGGCACCCGACATGTTGTTGCCGTTGCGCGCGTTGCCCGTGTAGGTCGGGTCGCACATCCGGTCGAAGCCCTTGCCGTCCGGGTTGTCGATCAGCTTGCTGGAGCCGTCGGACTCGCCCGGGGGCTTCATCCACACGTACGCGTCGATCCCGGCGGCGGGGCTGGCCTGGGGGCGTTCACCGAGGCCGGCACCGGACTGGTTGCACCAGTTGCCGAGGTGGATGCGGCGGTCGTACTTGCCGCCGTTGACGTACGTGTCGACGTTCGTCGTGGCGCCGGGACCGGTGGGCCGCTGGGTGCCGCCCCAGCCGTTGCGGGAGGTGTCGATCAGCATGCCGAGGTTCGTGTCGAAGCCGAGCGAGACCAGCTTGTCGCGCATGGCCTGGGCGTAGGACAGTTCGTCGGTGTACTGGTTCCAGTCGATCCACTTGGACTGGCGCACGGAGGTCCCGTTCACCGAGTCCGTGATCTTGAAGTTCTCCTCCTTCAGGGCGCTGTAGTTGGCGGTGTTGACGATGAAGCCGTGCACGTCGTCGACGGTCGCCCCCTCGGTGGTGGCGGCGGTCTTGAACATCTCGGCGGAGGGGCCGAAGTTGCTGTCCCAGCCGAGCCAGCCGTGGTGACCGGCGTCGACGTAGTTGTAGACGTTGCCGACGTCGCCGAGCTTGTTCAGGGCGTAGCCGACGCCCTTCTGGTAGTTGCCGTTGGCCTTCATCACGTCGCAGTTCTCCGTGGCGGTGGGTCGCCCGGAGACGTTGGTGACCAGGTTGGGCAGCGAGTCGATCTCGACCGTGGTGACGATCCGGAGGTCCGCGTACTTCGAGTCGCCGAGGATCTCGGCGATCGGGTCGATGTACTCGCTCTTGTACCGGTCGATCTCGGTCGGGCCCAGTTCACCGTTGGAGGCGAGGGCGGAGCAGTCGCGTCCCGGCAGGTTGTAGATGACGAGCTGGACCACCATCTCGCCGGAGCCCTTCTGCTCCAGCGCCGCGTCCAGGTGGTCGCGCAGACCCATGCCGCCGTTCGCGCCCTCGATGGCGGCGATCCGGTCGAGCCACACGCCGGTCGGCTCGTCGGCGATGCGGTCACCGCCGGGCTCGGCCGCGGCGTGGGCGGACCACTCGGGGTTCACGTAGACCTGGGCGCCGTCATAGGGGTTGTCCACCCGGTCGGACGGCCCGGTGGGGTCGGTCGGGTCCGTGGGATCGGTCGGGTCCGTCGGATCGGTCCCGCCGTCCACGTTGCAGGTCACGCCGTTGAGGGTGAAGGTGGCCGGGATCGCGTTGCTGCCGCTGTAGGTGGCCTGGAAGCCGAAGCTCGCCGAACCGCCGGTGGACAGGGTGCCGTTGTAGGACTCGTTGGCCGCGGTGACGGCGGCACCGCTCTGACTGACCTTTGCGTTCCAGCTGTTGGTGACCTTCTGGCTGCCGGCGTAGCTCCAGCCCAGCGACCAGTTGGAAGTGGCGGCACCGTTGTTGGTGACGGTCACGGCAGCGGTGAATCCGCTTCCCCAGTCGTTCTGCACCTTGTAGTCGACGGTGCAGGCGGCGGCCGCGGCTCCGGCGCTCGCGGAATGGGCGGCCAGTGCCGTGCCGGAGGCGCCGGCGACCAGCGTCAGGGCGGCGAGCATCGCGGTTCTGGTACGGGTCATGAGTGCGGGTTCCTTCTTTCGTGGGGGTGCTGCTGTCGTCCCGGGACGCGCTTGGGTCGGCGCGGCCCGCTGCCGATCGGCATGGGGGTGCCGTCGTGATCGGAGGTCAGGAACGGCCCGCGGGCACGGCAAAGCGGCCCGAGGGGTGAGCGAACCGGCGCACCGGCCGGCAGGGCGTCGGACAGGTGGCGGCCACGGCTGCGGCAGCGGCTGGAAGTCCTGAACGCGGGGGGTGGAACGGGGGGTGGCGCATGAGCGACTCCTCGCAGTTCGGACGCGCCGTGACGGACGCGTCGACTGATGGAACCGCTCCCACTGGTGCAGCGAAGGTAGCGCCAAGTGACGGTAAAGAACAGAGGAGTTACCGACTTTCTCCCCGCCGGACCCGTCGAATCTTTTCGACTGTTCACACATCTTGACCGCACCAGGCGCCCTCTTCACTATGGGAGCGCTCCCACTGGTTCAAGGCTTGTTGCTCCTCCCCCACCCCCGCCCGAGCCGCAAGGAGGAACCAGCACCATGCACTCAGGACACAGACCCAGACGCCGCACCGCGCGGCGCTGGTGGACCGCCGTGCTGGCGGCGCTCGCACTCCCCGTCACGATGTTGGGCACCGGTTCGACTCCGGCCCAGGCCGCCGCGCTCCAGTGCAGCGTGGACTACAAGACCAACGACTGGGGCGCCGGCTTCACCGCGGAGCTGACGCTGACCAACCGCGGTTCCGACGCGATCGACGGCTGGACGCTGACGTACTCCTACGCGGGCAACCAGAAGCTCACGAACGGCTGGAACGGCACCTGGTCCCAGTCCGGGCGGAACGTCACCGTGAAGAACGCGTCGTACAACGCGCGGATCGCCGCCGGGGCCGCCGTCTCCACCGGCGGACAGTTCACGTACAGCGGCAGCAATGCCGCACCGACCGACTTCGCGGTCAACGGCACCTCCTGCATCGGCGCGCACCAGCCGCCGATCACCGTGCTGACCAGCCCCGAGGCGGGCGCCGTGTACTCGCGGAGCGAGGCGGTGCCCCTGGCGGCCACGGCGGCCGCCGCCGACGGTGCCACGATCAGCAAGGTGGAGTTCTACGACGACACCACACTGCTGGGCACCGACACCAGCTCGCCCTACACGTACTCGGCCGCCGGCTTGACCGTGGGCAGTCATTCCCTGGTGGCGAAGGCCTACGACAGCATGGGCGCCTCCGCGAACTCGACGCCGGTCGGCGTCACGGTGGCCGCCGGACCGACCGTCGTCGCGACGCCGGGCCAACTGGGCGTCCAGCAGGGCGAGTCGGGGACGTACGAGGTCAAGCTCTCGGAACAGCCGACGGCGAACGTGACCGTCACGTCCTCCCGCGCGAGCGGCAACACCGGCCTGACGGTGACCGGCGGCGCGAGCCTCACCTTCACCCCGTCGAACTGGGACACCGCCCAGCGGGTGACCGTCTCGGCGGACGCCTCCGGCAGCGGGTCGGCGGTCTTCGAGTCGACCGCCCCCGGCCACGGCAAGGCGGCGGTCACCGTGACCCAGCTGGCGGCGGCGAAGGACTACGACGCCCGCTTCCTGGAGCTGTACGGCAAGATCACCGACCCGGCGAACGGCTACTTCTCGCCCGAGGGCATCCCCTACCACTCGGTGGAGACCCTCATCGTCGAGGCGCCGGACCACGGCCACGAGACCACCTCGGAGGCGTACAGCTACCTGCTGTGGCTCCAGGCCATGTACGGCAAGGTGACCGGCGACTGGACCCGGTTCAACGGCGCCTGGGAGATCATGGAGACGTACATGATCCCCACCCACGCCGACCAGCCGACCAACTCCTCCTACAACGCCTCGAAGCCGGCGACCTACGCGCCCGAGCTGGACACGCCGAACGAGTACCCGGCGCCGCTGGACGGCACCGTGCCGGTGGGCGCGGACCCGATCGCCGGTGAGCTGAAGTCCGCGTACGGCACGGACGACGTCTACGGCATGCACTGGCTCCAGGACGTCGACAACACCTACGGCTACGGCAACTCGCCCGGCAAGTGCGAGGCGGGCCCCTCCGACACCGGCCCGTCCTACATCAACACCTTCCAGCGCGGCGCGCAGGAGTCGGTGTGGGAGACGGTGCCGCAGCCGACCTGCGACGCCTTCAAGTACGGCGGGAAGAACGGCTACCTGGACCTGTTCACGGGTGACGCCTCCTACGCCAAGCAGTGGAAGTTCACCAACGCCCCGGACGCCGACGCGCGCGCCGTGCAGGCCGCGTACTGGGCGGACATCTGGGCCGGGGAGCAGGGCAAGAGCGACGAGATCTCCGCGACCCTCGGCAAGGCCGCGAAGATGGGCGACTACCTGCGCTACGCCATGTTCGACAAGTACTTCAAGAAGGTCGGCAACTGCGTGGGGCCGTCGGCCTGCCCGGCCGGCAGCGGCAAGGACTCCTCGCACTACCTGCTGTCCTGGTACTACGCCTGGGGCGGCGCGGTGGACACCTCGGCGGGCTGGGCCTGGCGCATCGGCTCCAGCCACACCCACGGCGGCTACCAGAACCCGCTGGCCGCGTACGCGCTGAGCACCGACGCCGACCTGAAGCCCAAGTCGGCGACGGGCCAGTCGGACTGGGCCAAGTCCCTCGACCGGCAGGTGGAGTTCTACCGCTGGCTGCAGTCCGACGAGGGGGCCATCGCGGGCGGCGCGACCAACAGCTGGGCGGGCCGGTACGCGACGCCCCCGGCCGGTACGCCGACCTTCTACGGCATGTACTACGACGAGAAGCCGGTGTACCACGACCCGCCGTCCAACCAGTGGTTCGGCTTCCAGGCGTGGTCCATGGAGCGGGTCGCCGAGTACTACCAGCAGAGCGGTGACGCCGGCGCCAAGGAGGTCCTGGACAAGTGGGTCGACTGGGCGCTGTCGGAGACGACCGTCAACCCGGACGGCACCTTCCGGATCCCGTCGACGCTCCAGTGGTCGGGGCAGCCCGACACCTGGAACGCCTCGTCCCCGGGTGACAACGGCGACCTGCACGTCACGGTCGCGGACTACACCAACGACGTCGGTGTGGCGGCGGCCTACGCCAAGACCCTGACGTACTACGCCGACCGCTCGGGCGACACGGAGGCGGCCTCGACCGCCAAGGCGCTGCTCGACGGCATGTGGGAGAACAACCAGGACGCGCTCGGCATCGCCGTCCCGGAGACCCGCGCCGACTACAACCGGTTCGACGACGGCATCCACGTCCCGAGCGGCTGGAGCGGCACCATGCCGAACGGCGACACGATCGACGCGTCGTCGACCTTCGCCTCGATCCGCTCCTTCTACCAGGACGACCCGGCCTGGTCGAAGATCGAGGGCTACCTCCAGGGCGGTGCCGCGCCCACGTTCACGTACCACCGGTTCTGGGCCCAGGCGGACATAGCCCTCGCCATGGGTTCGTACGCGGAGCTACTGGAATAGCCCCCGCGAGGCGCTCCGCGGGGTGCGCGGGTTGTTCGGCTGCGGGGCGTGAGTGGCTGGTCGCGCTCACGCGGCGGTAGCCGCAAGTCGACACAGCCCCGCGCCCCTACGGGGCGCTTGACGGCTCCGCGTGCTCGGTCTCGTCACCGGACGACGGGACCAACCGACCGGGCGGCCCCTGCCCACGCCTGGGGCCGCCCGGTCCTCGCATGTGTTCTGTTCCTGACGGAAGGACGGTTCCCCACCGTGCGAAGAACCCGGATCCTCACCGTGCTGCTGGCCCTGGCGGCCGGGCTGCTGGCGGGCAGCCCGCCCGGCGCGCTCGCCGCGGAGGCCCCCAGGACGACGGTCGCCGCCGACAGCTACACCTGGAAGAACGCCCGTATCGACGGGGGCGGCTTCGTCCCCGGCATCGTCTTCAACCGGACCGAGAAGGACCTGGCCTACGCCCGCACCGACATCGGCGGCGCCTACCGCTGGCAGGAGGCGTCCCACACCTGGACGCCGCTGCTCGACCACGTCGGCTGGGACGACTGGGGCCACACGGGCGTGGTCAGTGTCGCCTCCGACTCCGTCGACCCCGACCGGGTGTACGCGGCGGTCGGCACGTACACCAACGACTGGGACCCGACGAACGGCGCGGTGCTGCGCTCCGCCGACCGGGGCGCGAGCTGGGCGAAGACGGACCTGCCGTTCAAGCTGGGCGGCAACATGCCGGGCCGCGGCATGGGCGAGCGCCTGGCCGTCGACCCGCACGACAACGACGTGCTGTACCTGGGCGCGCCCAGCGGACACGGCCTGTGGCGGTCCACCGACGCGGGCGTCACCTGGTCCGAGGTGACGGCCTTCCCGAACCCCGGGAACTACGCGCAGGACCCGGGCGACACGTCCGGCTACGCCTCCGACAACCAGGGCATCACCTGGGTCACCTTCGACGAGTCCACGGGCGGCGGCGCGGACACGCCGACGGGGACGGTCTACGTCGGGGTCGCCGACAAGGAGAACGCGGTCTACCGCTCGACGGACGCGGGCGCGAGCTGGGAGCGGCTCGCCGGGCAGCCGACGGGCTATCTGGCCCACAAGGGGGTGCTGGACGCCGAGAACGGCTACCTCTACCTGGCGTACAGCGACACGGGCGGCCCGTACGACGGCGGCAAGGGCCGGCTGTACCGGTACGCGACGGCGACCGGCACCTGGACGGACATCAGCCCGGCCGCGGAGGCGGACACGTACTACGGCTTCAGCGGCCTGACCGTCGACCGGCAGCACCCGGGGACGGTGATGGCGACCGCGTACAGCTCGTGGTGGCCGGACACGCAGATCTTCCGCTCGACGGACAGCGGCGCGGCCTGGACGCAGGCGTGGAGCTACACGTCGTATCCGGACCGGGAGAACCGCTACACGATGGACGTGTCGTCGTCCCCGTGGCTCACCTGGGGCGCGGACCCGGCCCCGCCCGAGCAGACGCCGAAGCTGGGCTGGATGACGGAGGCGCTGGAGATCGACCCGTTCGACTCGGACCGGATGATGTACGGGACGGGCGCCACGATCTACGGCACGGAGAACCTGACGAACTGGGACGACGAGGGCGGGACGTTCGCCATCGAGCCGATGGTGCGCGGCCTGGAGGAGACGGCCGTCAACGACCTGGCGTCGCCCCCGTCGGGTGCCCCGCTGCTCAGCGCGCTCGGCGACGTCGGCGGCTTCCGGCACACCAGCCTGTCCGAGGTCCCGTCGATGATGTACACCTCCCCGAACTTCACCTCCACGACGAGTCTGGACTTCGCGGAGACGAAGCCGGACGTCGTCGTCCGGGCGGGCCATCTCGACTCCGGTCCGCACATCGCGTTCTCCACGGACAACGGCGCCACCTGGTTCGGCGGCACCGACCCGTCCGGGGTGAGCGGCGGCGGCACGGTCGCGGCGGGCGCGGACGGCAGCCGCTTCGTGTGGAGCCCGGAGGGCACGGGCGTGCAGTACACGACGGGCTTCGGCACCTCGTGGCAGGCGTCGGCCGGTATCCCGGCGAGCGCGATCGTCGAGTCCGACCGGGTGGACCCGGCGACCTTCTACGGCTTCAAGTCCGGCACGTTCTACGTCAGTAGGGACGGCGGCGCGACCTTCACCGCCTCGGCGGCGACCGGGCTGCCCGCCGGTGACAGCGTCCGCTTCAAGGCGCTGCCGGGCGGGGAGGGCGACGTCTGGCTGGCGGGCGGGGCGGCGGACGGCCCGTACGGCCTGTGGCACTCGACGGACGGCGGAGCGACCTTCACCAAGCTGCCGGGGGTCGACGCGGCGGACACCGTCGGCTTCGGCAAGGCGGCCCCGGGGGCCTCCTACCAGACCCTCTTCACCAGCGCGGAGATCGGCGGGGTGCGCGGCATCTTCCGCTCCACCGACGAGGGCGCCACCTGGACCCGGGTCAACGACGACGCCCACCAGTGGGGCTGGACCGGCGCGGCCATCACCGGCGACCCGCGGGTCTACGGCCGGGTGTACGTGGCGACCAACGGCCGGGGGGTCGTCTACGGCGACACCGGCCCGGAAGCGGGCCCCGGCGCCTGCGAGGTGACGTACACGGTCACCAACCAGTGGCCGGGCGGCTTCCAGGCGGACGTCCGGCTCACCAACACCGGCACGTCGGCCTGGAAGGGCTGGTCCCTGGGCTGGTCGTTCCCCCGCGACCAGAAGGTCACCCGGATGTGGAACGCCGAGCACACCCGGACCGGCACGACGGAGACGGCGAGGAACGTCGGCTGGAACGCCACCGTGGCGCCCGGCGCGTCGGTGGGCTTCGGCTTCACCGGGAGCGGGTCGGACACGAACGCGAAACCCGCGTCGTTCGAGCTGGGCGACCAGGCCTGCGGTCGCACATGACCGACCAGGAGGGCGCGTACCGGCGACGCGTCCTCCCGGCTTCGTGACCGGTGCGCCCGCGCCGCTTGGCGCGGACGCGTGCGGGTCAGGGGGTGTGGACCGACGGCCTCGGGGCCGTGGGCATGTTCGTGCCGAGGAAGAAGCTCGGGTGCGGGGGCTGGTTGTAGGCCGTATTTTGCCAGGCCAGGGCGGTGCGGTACTGGGTGTCGTGGAGGAGGGTCGTGATGCGGGTGTCCGTGTCGTACGGGGTGGAGTAGACGCGCAGGGCGGTGTTGTCCGACGTGCGCCAGACGACCTCCTCGCGCCAGTCGCCGAGGATGTCCCCGGCGAGCACCGGGGTGGCCTTGGTGCCGTTGGTGGAGGCGACGCCGGAGCCGGTGAGGAGGCGAGTGTCGCCGGAGGTGCCGTACTTGTCGATGTGGGTGCCGTCGAGGAGTTCGCGGCCGGTGTCTCCGTCCCACCAGGACAGGAAGTTGGCGCTGGAGGGCTTGCGGCCGTTGACGACGGTGCCCTTGGGATTGCGGATGCCGCTCTCGGCGGACGACCAGGACTCGGCGCCCGCGCTGCCCGACCAGATGTCGCCCGAGACGCCGCGGCCGTTGTCGCCGCTCGCGCCGGTGGACCACAGGATCTGGCCCGTGCGGGCGTCCGCCATCCAGGAGGAGGGTTTCGAGGCGTCCTCGTCGACCTTGAACTCCTCCAGACCCGCGCGGGACGGGTCGAGGTCGCCGACGTGCATGGCGTCGCCGTGGCCGTTGCGCGTGGTCCACAGGGCGTTGCCGTTGTCGTCGACGGCCATCGCGCCGTAGACGATCTCGTCCCGGCCGTCGCCGTCGACGTCCGCGACGGAGAGCTGGTGGTTGCCCTGGCCGTCGTAGCCCTTGCCGCTGTTGGTCGAGGAGTTGGTGTCGAAGGTCCAGCGGCGGGTGAACTGTCCGCCCCGCCAGTCCCAGGCCGCGATCACCGTGCGCGTGTAGTAGCCGCGCGCCATGATGACGGAGGGCCGGGAGCCGTCCAGGTACGCCGTGCCCGCGAGGAAGCGGTCGACGCGGTTGCCGTAGGAGTCGCCCCAGGAGGAGACCGAGCCCCGCGCGGGGACGTAGTCGACGGTGCCCATGGCCTTGCCGGTCAGGCCGTTGAACATGGTGAGGTATTCGGGGCCCGACAGGACGTAGCCGCCGGAGTTGCGGTGGTCGGCGGAAGAGCTGCCGATGACCGCGCCGGTGCCGTCCCGGGTGCCGTCGGCGGTCTTCATGGCGACCTCGGCCCGGCCGTCGCCGTCGTAGTCGTACACCTGGAACTGGGTGTAGTGCGCGCCGGAGCGTATGTTGCGGCCCAGGTCGACGCGCCACAGGCGGGTGCCGTCGAGCCGGATGCCGTCCACGATCGTGTTGCCGGTGTAGCCGGACTGGGAGTTGTCCTTGGCGTTGGTCGGCTGCCACTTGAGGACGAGGTCGAGCGCGCCGTCGCCGTCGAGGTCGCCGACGGAGGCGTCGTTGGCCTCGTAGGTGTAGGAGACGCCGTCGGGGGTGGTGCCGCCGGACGGCGGGCTGATCGGTATGTCCTTGTAGCCGGCGCGGAACTGGATGGCGTGGACGGAGTCGCTCTGCTCCGTGCCGTTCACGACCGCGCGGACGGTGTAGTCGGCGTGGGAGGGTGCTCCGGCGTGGAAGTAGGTGGTGGAGCCGGTGATCGGGCTGGAGTTGACCTTGGTGCCGGCCCGGTAGACGTTGAAGGAGACGTCGTCCGGATCGGTGCCCAGCCAGCGCCAGCCGACCAGGTTGCCGTCGCCGGTGTGGACGCTGACGACGCCCCGGTCCAGGGCCTCGACCTGGCGCGCGGTGGCGGCCTCGGCGGTGTCGGGGGCCAGTGTCGTCAGGCCCGCGCCCACGAGTCCGGCGGCGGCGAGGGCCGCGGCCAGGACGCGTGGGCGTCTGCGGTGGGGGCGGGGAACGCGGGGGCCGGTGCGGGGGTGCCTCATGGGACGGACCTCCTGGAGGACGGACGGATTCCGCCTCTCGGTCGCCGCCCGGGGCGCCCGGGTTGCCGCCCTCGGCCTACGACTTCCGGAACGCCGCCAGGGTGAAGACCGGATCGGGCCGGGGCCGGTCCTGGTCCGGCAGGGCGGCCAGCCGGGCGGCGAACTCCTCGGCGAGCGGCTCCCCCGGCGGCAGCGTGACGAACCAGCCGCGCCGCAGGTCGGCGACGGTCCGGCGGGGGCTGCGGCCCTGGCCGTGGCCGGTGAAGCGGGCGCGGCCCGCGGGGGTCAGGCCGTGCTCGCGGGCGTACGCCTCGACGAGGTGGGCGGCGTCGTGCGCGACGCTGGGCGGGCGGGCGGCGAGCACGGCGTCGATGTCGCTGCCCACGTTGTGCGAGGCGCCCTTGTCGACCGTGGTCACGTACGTCCCGCCGGGCCGCAGCACGCGGGCGCACTCCGCGACGATCGCCCGCACGTTCTCCGCGCCACCGGCCAGGTGCAGCAGCCACACGCTGGTCACGGCGTCGAACTCCCCCGCGCCGAACGGCAGTCGGCGGCTGTCGGCGCGTACGACGGTGCCGGGCAGCCGGGCGGCGGCGCGGCGGACCATGGCGGGGGCGAGGTCGATACCGGTCACCCGCAGGTCGTCGCGTCCGGCCGCGATCCGCCGGGTGACGATGCCGGTGCCGCAGGCCACGTCGAGCAGTCGGCGGGCCTGCCGGGGCACCAGGTTCAGTACGGCGTGCGCGGCCGCCGCGGCCCGGGGCTCGCCGCCGCGGGAGTCGTCGTAGCGTTCGGCTTCCTTGTCGTAGTCGAGCACACCGTCAGTGTGCCCCGTGCCCGGCGGCCAGTTCCTCCACCCTGCGGGCCAGTTCGACGTCCTTCTCGGTGACGGCGCCGCCCGCGCTGTGGGTGTGCACGGCGAGGGCGACCGTCTGGTAGCCGAGGGTCAGGTCGGAGTGGTGGTCCAGTTCCTCCTGCACCTGGGCGATGTGGACGACCATCGCGGTCGCCGCGAAGTGGGAGCCGAGCCGGTAGGAGCGGGTGAGACGCCCGGCGTCGAGGGCCCAGCCGGGCAGGGCGGCCAGGTGCTCCTCGATCTCCTGTGGCGACAGCGGTTCGACGGGCATGGGCTGCGCTCCTTCGCTGGTGGTGTCCGAGGGTCGGGTCCGCCTCAGCGTGCCACAGTGCGGCCGCTGTGGCGCGGACCGCTTTCGACTACCGTGCTGCGTATGACCGCACTCGTGTCCGGTACCGCCCCCGCCACCGACCGTGGCGTGGGTCCGATGCTGCGTGCCTGGCGGGAGCGGCGGCGGGTCAGCCAGCTGGAGCTGGCGCTGCGTGCCGATTCCTCCGCCCGCCACATCAGCTTCGTCGAGACGGGCCGTTCGAGGCCGAGCGAGGAGATGGTGCTGCGCCTCGCCGAGCACCTGGACGTCCCCGTGCGCGAGCGCAACGCGCTACTCCTCGCGGCCGGTTACGCCCCGCACTACCCGGAGACCCCCTTGGACGACCCCGCTCTCGGTGCCCTGCGTGAGGGCATGGAGCGGCTGATCCGGGGCTACGAGCCGTATCCGGCGCTGGTCGTCGACGCGACGTACCGGGTGCTGGCGGCCAACCGGGGTATCGCGATGCTGATGGACGGCGTCGCGGAGCACCTGCTGGCGCCGCCGCTGAACGCGATCCGGCTGACGCTGCACCCGGAGGGCCTGGCGCCGCGCATCCGCAACCTGCGCGAGTGGCGCGGGCACCTGCTGGAGCAGATGGAGCGGCAGATCGCGCTGCACCGCTCGCAGCCGCTGCGGGAGCTGTACGAGGAGGTGGCGGCGTACCCGGTGCCGGAGGGCGCGCCGGGCGCCGAGCCGGACGAGCCGGTGCCGTACTTCGCGCTGCCGATGCAGATCGAGCACGAGGGCCACGTCCTGTCGTTCATCTCGTCCATCTCCACCTTCAACACCCCGATGGACGTGACGGTCGCCGAGCTGGCCATCGAGACGCTGCTCCCGGCCGACCCGGCGACGGTCAAGTACCTTCACTCGCTGTTGCCCTGACCCTGCCTCAGGGCGCCGTACTGGAGCAGGGCGAAGCCGGTGACGACGAGGGCCTGGAGCACCGTCCACACCGCTCCGGCCGTGGTGGGCGTGAGCCAGAGGCCGAGCGCGGCGAAGCTGACGGCCGCCCAGGCCAGGTTGGTCTCGACGACGGCCCGGACGGCGAGCGCCGGGGGCCGGGAGCGGGTGGCGAGCAGGCCCACGCACCCGGCGTACACCGCGAGGAAGGCGCCGAGGGCGAGGAGCAGCCCGGAGCCGGCCCCGAACCAGCGGCCGAGCGGACCGGACAGGGCGAGGTAGGCGAGGGCGTTGGTGCCGGTCACCGCCGCGTCGAGGGCGAGGAAGCGGCGGAGCATCAGCCGCGGCTCGGCCGTACGGGCGAGTGCGGCAAGCTGGTGCGTGGACATGACGAGTCAGCCTCCGTCGGGTCGGACATGCTGGGGTGTGGGCCGGGTTCCGGGCCGGAGTGCGCCGGTCCGGAACCCGGTGGCTCCACGATCCCGCCCGGCACGGGCGCGGTCGATTACCCGGCGGGTAATGCGTGCGGTCCGAGAAAGATCCACGACCACCCCTGTGAGACTGACAGAGGAACATGACAGACTGCGGTGTGACTTGGGCGCGTTGGGGAGGCGTGGCGTGAGCGAGCGGCGGGCCGCACCCACCGTGGGCCAGGTGGTCCTCGGCAGACGGCTGCAGGAACTGCGGGAGAGGGTGGGCCTCAAGCGCGAGGAGGCCGCCAAGGTGCTCCGCGTGGCCCCGGCGACGGTGCGGCGCATGGAGATGGCCGAGGTCTCGCTGAAAATACCGTACGTCCAGATACTGCTGACGGCGTACGGGGTCGCCGGCGACGAGGTCGCGGCGTTCGTCGCGCTCGCCGAGGAGGCGAACCAGCCGGGCTGGTGGCAGCGGTACCACGACGTGCTGCCGGACTGGTTCAGCCTGTACGTGAGCCTGGAGGGCGCGGCGCGGATCGTCCGCTCCTACGAGCCGCACTTCGTGCCGGGGCTGCTGCAGACCGAGGACTACGCGCGTTCGGTCCTGGAGGCGGGGACGATCGGCAACGCGGGCGGGGACGCGGTGGAGCGGCACGTGTCGCTGCGCATGGAGCGCCAGCGCCTCCTCGACCGCCCGGACCCGCCCCACCTGTGGGTGGTGATGGACGAGACGGTGCTGAAGCGGCCGGTGAGCATCCACGGCCGGGTGATGCGCGAGCAGCTGGACAAGCTGCTGGAGTTCGCCGGCCGGGACCGGGTCACCCTCCAGGTCGCCGAGTTCGAGGACGGGCCGCACCCCGGGACGTACGCGCCGTTCACCCTGTTCCGGTTCGCGGAGCCGGAGCTGCCCGACATGGTCTTCACCGAGTACCTGACGGGCGCCCTGTACCTGGACTCGCGCACCGAGGTCTCGGCGCACCTGGAGGTCCTGGACCACATGACGGCGCGCGCCGCCTCGACCCAGCGCACCGAGAAGATCCTGCGCGCGTACCGCGAGAAATTCTGATCCGCCACTCCCGCCACCGCAGCCCTTGAGGAGACGACACCGCATGCCCGGTTCCGAGCCCGCGCCCCTCGACACCAGCCGGCCGCACCCGGCCCGGGTCTACGACTGGTGGCTGGGCGGCAAGGACAACTACCCGGTGGACGAGGAGCTGGCCCGCAGGATCCTCGCGGCGGACAGCACGGCGGTGCGCGGGGCGCGCGCGAACCGGCGGTTCATGCACCGGGCGGTCCGTACCCTCGCCGAGGCCGGGGTCCGCCAGTTCCTGGACATCGGCACCGGCATCCCCACCGAGCCGAACCTGCACCAGGTGGCCCAGGCGGTGGCGCCCGAGTCGCGGGTCGTCTACGCCGACAACGACCCGATAGTCCTCCGGCACGCGCAGGCGCTGCTGCACGGGACGGCGGAGGGCGCCACCGACTACGTCCACGCGGACGTCCGGGACCCGGAGCTGATCCTGCGGCTGGCGGGCGAGTCCCTGGACTTCGACCGGCCCCTCGCCCTGTCGCTGGTGGCCCTGACGCACTACCTCGGCGACGCGGCCGACGGCGACGACGTGTACGGCCTGCTCAAGCGGTACACCGACGTGCTGGCGCCGGGCAGCTTCCTGGTCCTCTCGCAGGTCACGCCCGACCTGAACCCGGAGGCGGTGGGCAAGGCCGCGGAGCTGTTCGCCCGCGGCGGCACGCCCTTCCACCCGCGTTCCCTCCCCGAGTTCGCGCGCTTCTTCGACGGTCTGGAGCTGCTGGGCCCCGGCATCATCCCGGTCACCGGCTGGCGGCCGGACCCGGAGGACGTGGCGGCCCAGACGGAGGGCATCGTGCCGGTGTACGCGGGGGTGGCGCGCAAGCCCTGAGCCCGGCGCCCGGGCGGCCGACGCCCGCTCCCTTCCCGTCCGCCCGCCTGACCCGTACGGGCGCCGCGAACGGGTGCGCTCCCGCGCCCGGCCCTAGGTTCGGGAACCAGGGCGAGCAAGGGAGCGCACGTGACCGACACGCGGACACCGCCCACCGAGCCGGGCGCGGCGCTGCTGCGCGCGGGACGGTATTTCCGGCCGGGCACCGCCGCACCCGACCTGCACAGCATCGGGCTGGTCGGCGGCCGGGAGTCGGACGCCTTCTACCGGGACCGCTGGAGCCACGACAAGGTCGTGACGTCGACGCACGGCGTGAACTGCACGGGTTCGTGCCGGTGGAACGTGTTCGTCAAGGACGGCATCATCACCTGGGAGACCCAGGCGACGGACTATCCGTCGGTCGGTCCCGACCGCCCCGAGTACGAGCCGCGCGGCTGCCCCCGGGGCGCCGCCTTCTCCTGGTACACCTACTCCCCCACCCGCGTGCGCTATCCGTATGTGCGCGGGGTGCTCCTGGAGATGTACCGGGAGGCGAAGGCGCGGCTGACGGACCCGGTGCTGGCGTGGGCCGACATCCAGGGCGACCCCGAGCGCCGCGGGCGTTACCAGCGGGCGCGGGGCAAGGGCGGTCTGGTCCGGGCGAGCTGGGACGAGGCGGTCGAGATGATCGCCGCCGCGCACGTGCACACGATCCGCACCCACGGCCCCGACCGCATCGCGGGGTTCTCGCCCATCCCCGCGATGTCGATGGTGTCGCACGCGGCGGGCGCCCGCTTCCACTCGCTGATCGGCGCCCCGATGCTGTCATTCTACGACTGGTACGCCGACCTGCCCGTGGCCTCCCCGCAGGTCTTCGGCGACCAGACGGACGTGCCGGAGTCCGGCGACTGGTGGGACGCCGCGTACCTGATCATGTGGGGCACGAACGTGCCGGTGACCCGCACGCCGGACGCGCACTGGATGGCGGAGGCCCGCTACCGGGGCCAGAAGGTCGTCGTGGTCTCGCCCGACTACGCCGACAACACCAAGTTCGCCGACCAGTGGCTGCACCCGCACCCCGGGACGGACGCCGCGCTGGCGATGGCGATGGGGCACGTGGTGCTCAAGGAGTTCTTCGTCGACCGTGTCACGCCGTTCTTCGACGACTACGTACGCCGCTTCACCGACCTGCCGTTCCTGGTGACGCTGACCGAGCGGGACGGCGCGTACGTCCCGGGCAAGTTCCTGCGCGCCGCCGACCTGGGGCAGGGCGGTGACGACGCCCACTGGAAGACGGTCGTCCTGGACGAGGCGACGGGCCGCGCGGTCGTCCCGAACGGCTCGCTGGGTTTCCGCTGGAACGAGGCCGACCAGGGGAAGTGGAACCTGGACCTGGGCGACGTACGCCCCCGGCTGAGCCTGCACGGCCATGAAATGGCGTCGGGCGTGGAGGTGCTGCTCCCGCGCTTCGACACCGAGGGCGGCCCGCACGGGCAGGGGCGCGGCGAGGTGCTGCGCCGCGGCGTGCCGGCCACGCGGCTCGGCGGGGCGACCGGACCGCTGGTGACGACGGTCTTCGACCTGCTCCTCGCCCAGTACGGCGTGGGGCGCCCGGACGTGCCGGGCGACTGGCCGGCGGCGTACGAGGACGCCGACGCGCCCGGGACCCCCGCCTGGCAGGAGACGCACACCTCGGTCCCGGCGGCGGCCTGTGTGCGGATCGCCCGGGAGTTCGCCCGGACGGCGGAGCGGTCCAAGGGCCGCTGCATGATCCTGATGGGCGCGGGCACCAACCACTGGTTCCACTCCGAGACCATCTACCGGGGCTTCCTCGCGCTGCTCCAGCTCACCGGCTGCCAGGGCCGCAACGGCGGCGGCTGGGCGCACTACGTCGGCCAGGAGAAGTGCCGTCCGGTGACCGGGTGGGCGTCGCTGGCCGCCGCGTCGGACTGGTCGCGCCCGCCGCGCCAGGCGATCGGCACCGGGTACTGGTACCTGCACACCGACCAGTGGCGCTACGACCGCTTCCGCGCCGACGTGCTGGCCTCGCCGCTGGGCGAGGGGCGGCTGGCCGGGATGGCGGGCGCGGACTGCCTCGCCCTGTCGGCGCGCACGGGCTGGATGCCCTCGTACCCGACCTTCGACCGCAACCCGCTGGAACTGGGCGAGGCGTTCGGCGACCCGGTCGCCAACGCGGTGGCCGAACTGCGCGCGGGCACCCTCAAGTTCGCGGGCGAGGACCCGGACGCGCCGGAGAACTGGCCGCGGATCGTGACCCTGTGGCGGGCCAACCTGCTCGGCTCGTCCGGCAAGGGCGCCGAGTACTTCACCAAGCACCTGCTGGGCACCCAGTCCTCGCTGCGCGCCGAGGAGGCCGCGCCCGGCGAGCGGCCCCGGGACGTGGTCTGGCACGAGGAGGCGCCGGAAGGAAAGCTCGACCTGCTGCTGTCGCTGGACTTCCGGCACACCTCGTCCACGCTGCTCTCCGACGTGGTGCTGCCCGCCGCGACCTGGTACGAGAAGCACGACCTGTCCAGCACGGACATGCACCCCTACGTGCACGCCTTCTCCCCCGCGGTGGACCCGCCGTGGCAGGCGCGCACCGACTTCGACACCTTCAAGCTCCTCGCCGAGAAGCTGAGCGAGCTGGCCCGGGACCACCTCGGGGTGCGCAAGGACCTGGTGGCGGCCCCGCTCCAGCACGACACCCCCGGCGAGATCGCCCAGCCGGGCGGTGTCGTACGGGACTGGCGGCGCGGGGAGTGCGAACCGGAGCCGGGGAAGACCATGCCGAACCTCGTCGTCGTGGAGCGCGACTACACGGCGATCGGGGCGAAGTTCGCGGCGCTGGGACCGCTGGTGGAGGCCAAGGGCCTGCCCGCCAAGGGCATCACCCTGAAGCCGGACCAGGAGGTGGCGCGGCTGCGCGACCTGAACGGCACGGTGCGCGGCGGCCCGGCCGACGGGCGTCCGGCGCTGGACACGGCGGTGAAGGCGGCCAACACCATCCTGGCGCTGTCCGGCACCACCAACGGGCGCCTGGCCACCCAGGGCTTCCACACGCTGGAGGCGAAGACCGGGCAGGAGATGGCCCACCTGGCCGCCGAGCACGAGGGCAAGCGGGTCACCTACGCCGACACCCAGGCGGCGCCCGTGCCGGTGATCACCTCGCCGGAGTGGTCGGGCAGCGAGGCGGGCGGGCGGCGCTACACGGCGTTCACGCTCAACACCGAGCACCTCAAGCCCTGGCACACCCTGACCGGGCGGCAGCACTTCTTCGTCGACCACGACTGGATGCACGAGCTGGGCGAGGCGCTGCCGGTGTACCGGCCGCCGCTGGACATGCACCGGCTGTTCGGCGAACCGCGACTCGGCCCCGACGGGGACCGCGAGGTGACGGTCCGCTACCTGACCCCGCACAACAAGTGGTCCATCCACTCCGAGTACCAGGACAACCTGTTCATGCTGGCGCTGTCCCGGGGCGGCCAGACCATCTGGATGTCGGCCGAGGACGCGGCGGCGATCGGGGTCGCCGACGACGACTGGATCGAGGCGGTCAACCGCAACGGCGTGGTGGTGGCCCGCGCGATCGTCTCGCACCGCATGCCGCCCGGCACGGTCTTCATGCACCACGCGCAGGAACGCACGGTCAACGTGCCGCTGACGGAGACGACCGGGAAACGCGGCGGCGTCCACAACTCGCTCACCCGCCTGCTCCTCAAACCGACCCATCTCATCGGCGGCTACGCCCAGTTGTCCTGGGCGTTCAACTACCTGGGCCCGACGGGCAACCAGCGTGACGAGGTGACGGTGATCCGGCGCCGCTCCCAGGAGGTCGAGTACTGATGCGCCCGATGGCCCAGGTCGCCATGGTCATGAACCTCGACAAGTGCATCGGCTGCCACACCTGTTCGGTCACCTGCAAGCAGGCGTGGACCAACCGGCGGGGCATGGAGTACGTCTGGTTCAACAACGTCGAGACCCGCCCCGGACAGGGCTACCCGCGCCGCTACGAGGACCAGGAGAAGTGGCGGGGCGGCTGGGAACTGAACCGGCGCGGCGCGCTGAAGCTCAAGGCGGGCGGCCGGTTCAAGAAGCTCGCCGGGATCTTCTCCAACCCCCGGCTCCCGGAGATCAAGGACTACTACGAGCCCTGGACGTACGACTACAAGAACCTCACCGACGCCCCGCTCGGCACCGACTACCCGGTCGCCCGGCCGGTCTCCCAGCTCGACGGCAAGCCGATGAAGATCGGCTGGTCCTCCAACTGGGACGACAGCCTGGGCGGCGCCCCCGCCTACGGCGACCTGGACCCGATGGTGGAGCGCACCCGGCAGCAGGCCTCGGAGAAGGTGCGGTTCGCGTACGAAGAGACGTTCATGTTCTACCTGCCGCGCATCTGCGAGCACTGCCTGAACCCGTCGTGCGTGGCGTCGTGCCCGTCCGGGGCGATGTACAAGCGCGCGGAGGACGGCATCGTCCTGGTCGACCAGGACCGCTGCCGGGGCTGGCGAATGTGCGTGACCGGCTGCCCGTACAAGAAGGTGTACTTCAACCACCGCACCGGCAAGGCGGAGAAGTGCACCTTCTGCTACCCGCGCATCGAGGTGGGCCAGCCCACCGTCTGCTCGGAGACCTGCGTCGGGCGGCTCAGATATCTGGGGGTCGTCCTCTACGACGCCGACAAGGTGACCGAGGCCGCCGAGACGCCCAACGAACACGACCTGTACGAGGCGCAGTTGGGCGTCTTCCTCGACCCCGAGGACCCCGGGGTGCGGCGGGCCGCCGAGGAGGCGGGCATCCCGTTCGACTGGATCGAGGCGGCCCGGCGCTCCCCCGTGCACGCGCTGGTCAGCAAGTACAGGGTCGCGCTGCCCCTGCACCCGGAGTACCGCACGATGCCGATGGTCTGGTACATCCCGCCGCTGTCGCCGGTGGTGGACGCGCTGACGGAGACGGGGCACGACGGCGAGGACGCGGACAACCTGTTCGGCGCGATCGACACGCTGCGCATCCCGCTGGAGTACCTGGCCGAGCTGTTCACGGCCGGTGACACCGGTCCGGTGCGGGCGTCGCTGGAGAAGCTGGCGGCGATGCGCGCCCACATGCGGTCGGTCAACCTCGGCGAGGACCCCGACCCGGCCGTCTGCGCGGGCGTCGGCATGCGCCCCGAGGAGGTCCAGGAGATGTACCGGCTGCTGGCGATCGCCAAGTACGAGGAGCGGTACGTGATCCCGACGGCGGCCGTCGGGGACGCGCACCGGCTGGAGGCGTCCGCGCTGCCGGACACGTGCAGCCTCGACACCGACGGCGGCCCCGGCATGGGCGGCGACGGGCCGTTCGGCCAGGACTCGGGACGCAGGCGGCTGCCGCTGGTGCCGGTGGAGAACTTCCACATCCTGCGCAGACGGCAGACCGCGGACGACGAGAGGGAGGTCTGATCCGATGCCCGGCTTCGAGGTGCTGTACCAGGCGGCGGCGCTCTGTCTGACGTATCCCGACGACGACTTCCGCGCCCGGCTGCCCCTGCTGCGCGAGGCGGCGCCGCAACTGCGCGGCTTCACCGACCACGCGACGGCGACCGGGCAGGGCGCGCTCCAGGCGCACTACGTGGAGGTCTTCGACTTCAAGAACCGGCACAGCCTGTACCTGAGCTGGTGGACCGACGGCGACACACGCAACCGCGGGATGTCCCTGGTCCGCTTCAAGGAGCTGTACCGCGCCCACGGCCTGGAGTTCACCGGCGAGGAGCTGCCGGACTTCCTGCCCGCGGTCCTGGAGTTCGTCTCCCGCACCGGGGACATGGAGATGCTCACCGAGCACCGCGACGCCCTGGAGCAGCTGCGCTCGCGGCTCACCGCCTTCGGCACGCCCTACGCGTGCGTCCTGGACGCCGTGTGCGCCACGCTGCCGCCCGCACCCACCGGAGCCCGCCGATGAACGTCTTCCTGTGGGGCGTCCTGCCCTACGCCGCCTTCGCGCTGCTCGTCGCGGGCCTGGTCTGGCGGCACCGCTACGACCGCTTCGGCTGGACGACGCGTTCGTCGCAGGTCTACGAGTCCAAACTGCTCAACATCGCCTCGCCGGTCTTCCACTACGGCATCCTGTTCGTGCTCGCCGGCCATCTGATCGGCCTGTTCGTCCCGGCGTCGTGGACCGAGTCCCTCGGCGTCAGCGAGCACGCGTACCACCTGTTCTCGCTCTACGGCGGCACCTTCGCCGGGGTCCTCGCGGTCGCCGGGATCGGCATCCTGATCTACCGCCGCCGCACCAACGCGCCGGTCTTCCGGGCCACCACGGCCAACGACAAGGTCATGTACGTCTTCCTGCTCGGCGCCCTGCTCCTCGGCATGATCGCCAAGCTGTCCGACACCTCGGGCGACGGCTACGACTACCGGAGCACCATCGCCCCGTGGTCGCGCAGCCTGTTCACGCTGAACCCGAGGACGGAGCTGATGGAGGGCGTCCCGGTGCTGTACCACGTGCACGCGGTGGTCGGGATGGTGCTGATCGCGCTGGTGCCCTACACCCGTCTGGTGCACATGTTCAGCGCGCCGCTTCAGTACCTGACCCGTCCGTACGTGGTCTACCGGTCGCGCGACCCCAGGCAGCTGGGGCCGCGCCCGGACCGGCGGGGCTGGGAGCGCACGGGCTCCTGACCCTCGCGGCTACCTGCCCGCCACCACTTCCGGTCGCAGCATCAGGGCACGGAGCTGCTCACGGGTGAGCGGCGGGGTCCGCAGCAGGGGGCCGAGCTGTCCGTGGCCGCGGTACCCGGCGCTGTCGCGGACGAACAGGGCCCGGCCGTCCGGGAGCACGAGCCGGCCGGTGAGTTCCTCGCCCCACTCCGGGCCGTCCTCGTTCCGCTCCCCCGGCTGCCGCCAGATGGTCAGCACCCGGCCGCCGGACAGTTCCTCGCGCACGCAGTCGGTGCGCGGGGGCTCGGTGCCGCTCGGCACGCAGAGGTCGTGGGCAGGGTCCTGCCCGTCGGGGAACTTGGCCTCCAGGTACCTCCGGTCGCGCAGGGCGACCCCGAGGTAACCGACCCCGTCCGCCCGGCGGACGGCGTACCAGCCGTCCAGAGCGCCCTGGGACTCCCCGCTGGTGGCGGCGTCCAGATCCGCGCCCTTCAGCAGCACGGCCAAGGAGACCTCCTCGACCTCCCCGGCGTCGGCGGGCAGCAGCCCGGCGAGCCTCTGCTCCCGCCCGGAGCCACCGGTCAGTTCGGTGTGCTCCGGAGCGGCGGCGGAGGGGGAAGCGGTGGCGGACGCCCGGTCCGCCCCGCCGGAGGGTACGGCGGACACGGTGAACACCGCGCCGGCCACGACGGCCAACGCCCCACCGGCCACCGCCGCCCGGCGCCTGCGGCGCACTCTGGCCGCCTCGGCGAACACCGCCGCCGTGTCGAACGAGGGACCGCCGGCCTCCTCGGCGGCCCGGGCGAGCAGGTCACGCACCTCGTCGTCCTTGGCGTCGCTCATACGAACTCCTTCCCCACCTGGGCGCGGAGAGCCGCCAGCCCTCGGGCCGTGTGGCTCTTCACCGTGTTCTCCCGCATCCCGAGCACCGCGGCGGTCGCCTCGACGCTCTGGTCCTCCCAGTAGCGCAGCACCAGGACGGCCCGCTGCCGCGGGGTGATGCGGGCCAGCGCCTCCCGCACCACCATCCCGGTCTCCGAGTCGGGCTCGGGAGCCGCCCGTTCGGGCAGCTCCCCGTACGCGTGCTCACGCCGCCAGAACCGGCGTCTGCCCTCGATGAAGGTGTTGAACAGCGTCTTGCGGGCGTACGCCTCGACGTTGTCCAGCTTCTGCAGGCGCCGCCAGCCGAGCACGACCTTGACCAAGGTCGTCTGCACCAGGTCCTCCGCCTCGTGGCGGTTGCCGCACATCAGGTAGGCGCTCCTGAAGAGCGCCAGGCGTCTGTCCCGGACGAAGTCGTGCAGCGCGTCCTCACCGCGGTCCACCCCACCCCCCTTTCCCCACCCGCCCGCGCGGACGGTCTCACCGTTCAAGTGCGGTGGCCCGCGCTCCTGGTTGCGGCCCGGGCCGTCGAATCGGGCGGCGGAAAAGGCGACGGCCGTCGCAACGTCCCGCGCCCGCCACCGCACTGAGAAGGAGTGCAGACGTCGAACACCGAGAGCGCAGCGGGAGAAGTCAGTATGAGTGGAACACGCCTCCGAACGAGAACCGCCTTCGCGGCCCTGGCCCTGGCCGCGGTCACCGTGCCGGCCGCCACGGCGCACGCCGACGCCCGGTGGTCCGCCACGGACCTGACGCGGGTGGGCGACGCGGCGCTGACCGGCGTCACCAGGGTGGACGGCGACACCACCTGGGCCTACGGGGTCCGGGTCGCCCGGGAGGGCAAGGTCGAGCGCAGGACGCCGCTGCTGCTCGCCCACGACGACGGTGGGAAGTCCTGGCGGGAGATCCCGATGCAGGGGTTCGCCGACCGCTCCAACCAGGTCAGCGCGATCGACGCGGTGTCACAGGACGACGCCTGGATGGTCGGTGCCTACGAGGAGCCCCGGGGCGTCTTCCTCACCCAGCACTGGGACGGCGCCGAGTGGCGGGTGGTCGACGCCCCGGCACCCGAGGGGAAGCGACTCGCCGGCGGCGGACTGCTGGACGTGTCGGTGCGGGCCTCGGACGACGTGTGGGCGGTCGGCTGGCTCATCGTCGTCGACAGCGAGGTACCCGATCCCGACAAGCCCGGGGGGGGCATCCAGGAGACGCACGCGGAGGCGATGGTGCAGCACTGGGACGGCGAGGCGTGGCACATCGTGCCGGTACCGGACGCCACCTCGCTGTGGACGTACTCCGTCACCGCCCTCGCCGACGACGACGTGTGGGTCTCCGGCTACACCTCGGACGACCGGCCCGCGATGCTGCACTACGACGGCACTTCCTGGTCCCGCGTACCGGTCCCCTACGACGGGGTCAACGGCGAACTCGTCGACCTGGAGGCCCGCGGGCCGAACGACGTCTGGGCGGCCGGGAGGAAGCTGAACGACGACGAGGACACGGGACACGCCCTGCTCGCGCACTGGAACGGCCGCTCCTGGAAGCAGGTGCCCGCACCCGCCGACGCCGGTCGCGTGAACGACCTGACCCTCGCGCCCTCCGGTGTGGCGGTCACCGGGGAACAGCGGGACGGCACACCGTACGTGATGCGGCTGCGCGATGGCCGCTGGTCGCAGCCCTCCGTGCCACCGGGCGGTACGGACGGCAGCCGGTACCTGAGCGGAGTGGCCTGGACCCCGCGGGGCGTCACCGCCGTCGGCTACGACCTGGGGGCGACGGGCCTTCCCAGCCCGTTGCTGGTGACCGGCGGGCGCTGACCGTCGGCCGCGCAGGACCGACCGCGCCCTCCAGCGCTGCGCGTGAGCGTGCTGGAGGGCGCGGGGCGTCGAGGTCAGGCGAGCTTGGCCGTCAGGGTGATGGTCGTGCCGGTCAGGGCCTGGCTGACCGGGCAGTTCTTCTTGGCGTCCTCGGCGGCGGCGACGAACGCGTCGTTGTCGAGGCCGGGGACGGTGCCCTCCACGGTGAGGTGGATGCCCTTGATGCCCTCACCCGGCTGGAAGGTCACGTCGGCGGAGGTGGTGAGCTTGGTGGGCGGGGTGCCGGCGCCGGCCAGGCCGTGCGACAGCGCCATGGAGAAGCAGCTGGAGTGGGCGGCGGCGATCAGCTCTTCCGGGCTGGTCTTGCCGTTCGCCTGCTCGGCGCGCGACGGCCACGACACCGGCTGCTCGCCGATGCCGGACGAGTCGAAGGTGACGACACCGTTGCCCTCGAGCAGGTTGCCTTCCCAGACGGTGTGTGCGGAGCGCGTGGTTGCCACGGCGGGTCCTCTCGAATTCGCTTGCTGTAGCGGGGTGGTAGGAGCCCGTGTCCGGGTTCCCACCCCCATCCGATCACACTACGGCTCAGCTCACTCGGAAGACCGGCCCTCGGGCGGTGAACGGCAGTCGCGCGCCCTGCGGAATCAGGTAGGCGTGCTCGCGCCGCACCCGCAGGACGTCGCACCAGCCGTCGGTGATGACGAGGACCGGCGCGGTGGGCGGGAAGTCGTCGGCGCGCAGCAGCAGATCGACGCCGGGCTGGAGGACGGTGCCGCCCCGGCCGTGCACCCGGACACGTCCGGCGATGTCCGTCACGGGCAGGTACCCGGCGTCGTGCGGCGCGGCGTCGCAGAACACGACGCGGGCGGCGGGCACGTCGCGGGCCTCGGCGTAGGAGGCGATGGCGCCGAGCGCCTTGCCCAGCAGGGTGCGGTCCATGGAGCCGGAGGTGTCCAGGACGACGCCGAAGGTGCACCGGGCAATCTCTTCCGGCGGGAAGTACCGCCCGGCGCGCGGGATGTCGGGGGTGGCGGCCTGGCGCCGCGAGGGGCGCGCGTACGACCGGACCGGCTCGGGGCGGGGCACGAACTCGTCGAACCAGCGGGCGAGGCGGGCGTCCCAGGGCAGCGGCGGGTGGCTGAGGGCGCGGATCTCCTCGATCAGTCCGCCGGGCAGGAAGCCGCGCTCCTGCTGCTGGTGGAGGTCGAAGCCCTGGGCCAGGCCCCGGCGGTAGAAGCCGTCGAGGTCGACGTAGTCGCGGGGCGCGCCGAGCGGGGCGCCGAGGACGTCGCCGACGCCCTTGCCGCGCAGGGTGGACAGGCGGCGCATGCGGCGCAGGTCGACGGCGATGCGGTCGTAGACCTCCTCGGCGGACAGCCCGGCCAGCTCCGGGTCGTGCAGCAGGCCCTCGGGCATGGTGCCGACCCGCATCTCGACGAGCCAGCCGTTGACGACGTAGTCGCAGGCGACGTTGAACAGGTACGGGTCGCGGGTGCGGCAGCGGTCGCCGTGGCGCAGGGCGGCGTGCAGCATCTCGTGGGCGAGGATGAAGCGCCATTCCTCGTCGTCGTACCGGCGCAGCGGGTTGACGTAGATCTCGCCGGCCTCGGCGTTGACGGCGGCGACGGAGATGCCGTGGGCGCGGGCCAGTTCGGCGTCGGCGACGAGGGTGATGCCGGAGGCGATGCCGCCGAGCAGCGGGTAGGACGAGACGAACCAGCTCAGGGCCTGCTGCCAGGGGTGCAGGCGGGTGGGGCCGCCGAGCATGGCGTCGCGGCGGCCGCCCGCGAGGTCGAGGGCGGTGGACATGGTGCGGGTCAGGGCGTGGGCGAAGGCGAGCTGCCAGTCGGGGACCTGGAGGTTCCAGCCGTCCCAGGGGACGAGCAGCTGGTCGGGCTCGCCGCCCGCGGTGCCGCAGTGCTCGTAGGCGGCCGGGATGCCGCCCTCGCGGCGCCAGGCGGCGGCGATGCGCTCCTCGTCGCCGTCGGGGTAGGTCGGCGGCAGGTGGTCGGGGGTGCGGCCGACCGGGAAGGTCTGGAGGAAGCGGTTGACGACGGTGCAGCGGGCGGCGAGGTCGTAGCGGTCCGGCGGGACGCGCTCGCCGTTGGCGGCGGGCACGTGGCCGAAGCCGAGGTGGATCAGGGCGTGGGCGATGGCCCAGGCCCAGTCGGCGGGTTCGGCGTGGCGGGTGGGGTGCAGGTGGACCCGGCCGTTGGAGCTGACGCGGACCAGTCCCTGCCGGGGCGCGACCTTGCACTCCTCCTCCCGGCAGAGCTTGACCTCCATGGCCGCGAGGGCCGGGTTGGCCCACACCAGCTGCACGCCCTTGGCGCAGTCCTCGGCGGCCGGGTCCTTCTTCTTCTGCTGTTGCTTCTGCTTGCGGGCGCGGCTCACCGGCGGGCCTCGACCAGCCGGGGCATGTCGCGGGCGGCCTCGACCAGGAACCAGGCGGGCAGCAGCGGGTTGCCGTGGGCGTCGGAGGCGATGACGCTCTGGGCGACCTCGACGGAGATCTCGGCGAGCTGTACGAGCAGCGACTTGGCGCGGTACGCGGTCTGGCGGCCGTTCGCCGACATGTGCTCCTTGCTCGCGGGCAGTTCCTTGACCAGGCGGCCGCGGAAGGACTCGGCGAGGTAGTAGAGCAGGTCGCGGTCCTGGAGGCGGCTGGGCCAGCGGGCCTCGCCCTTGAGGATCGCCTCGATGCCGAACCGGCTGCGGACGATCTTGACGTAGCCGCAGAAGGCGGTCGCGTGGGCCGGGGTGAGGGTGCCGTGCGCGAGGACCTTCAGGGTCTCCTCGTCGAGGTCCTGCCCGAAGGAGTGCAGGGCGTCGGAGAGCATGTGCCAGGAGCGCGGGGTGGAGAACGGCTCCTCGGTCTTGGGCGGCTTGGACCACAGGTGGTCGGGGCGGTCGGTGAGGTGGTCGGTGATCCAGGGGTGGATGCCGTGCTCGGCGGCCCAGAGCAGCCAGTCCTTCGCGGAGGCGTCCAGGTGGACGTGGGTGAGGCGGTTGACCAGCGCGGAGGCGAGGGGGCGGGCCAGCGCGTTGTCGGTGGCCCGGTTCCCGGCGCCGATGACGATGGAGCCCTTGGGGAGTTCGTAGTTCCCGATGCGGCGGTCCAGGATGAGCGAGTAGAACGCCTTCTGCACGTCCGGGGTGGCCGCGTTCAGCTCGTCCAGGAAGAGGCAGTACGGCTCGTCGCGGGCGATGGACTCCGGCGGGCAGAACACCGACCGGCCGTCGCGGATCTGCGGGACACCGATCAGGTCCTCCGGCGCGAGCTGCGTGCCGAGCAGGCTCACACACTCCAGGCCCAGCGACTCGGCGAAGTTCCTCACCAGGGAGGACTTGCCGATGCCGGGTGCGCCCCACAGGAACACCGGCCGCACGGTGGCGAGGCCGAGCAGCAGTTCCGGGAGGCGGGCGGGAGTGACGGTGACGGCTGCCTGCACGCAGGGGCTCCTCGGGCTGCTGTTCGAAGCGGACCCGCACCAGTGTGGGCGTGACGGGGCCCGTACGCAGCCGAATTACCGCGCGGCGGGTCCGTCCTGCCGCCGCCTGCGGGCCGCCATCACCGCGTACACCAGTACGCCCGCGAAGAGGAACAGCACACCCTGGTAGACCGCCGCGTAACCGGCGCCCGCGACCAGCCACAGGGAGAAGGCCGCCGCGACCGCCGCGATCACACCGTCCCGCGCCAGGCGCGCCCGGTCGACCTTCTCGCCCTGCCCGGAGACCAGGTGGAAGATCTGGGCGGCCGTGGCCAGCAGGTACGGCACGGTGGCGGTGAAGGTGGTGACCAGTACCAGGACCTCGAAGACCTTCGCCGAGCCGGACGTGTAGTTGTAGACGGTGAGCAGCGAGGCGAGGACGACGGTGACGCCGACGCCCACGGTGGGCACCCCGCGCCGCCTGCGCGCGAACGCGGCCGGGAAGAGGCCGTCCCGGGCCGCCGCGTACGGGGTCTGGGCGCTGAGCAGGGTCCAGCCGTTGAGGCAGCCGGTCATCGAGACCAGGGCGGCCAGCGCGACGGCCCAGCCGCCCCAGGCGCCGCCGAACATGGCGTTCACGGCGTCCGAGAAGGGGGCGTCCGAGGTGACCAGGCGGTCGTGGGCGACGGTGCCGAAGACCGAGAGGGTGCCGAGGAGGTAGACCAGGGCGGCGCCCGCGGTGCCGATGACCGTGGCCCGGCCGACGGTGCGGCGGGGGTCCTTGACCTCGCCGGCGCTGACGGCGGCGGACTCCACGCCGAGGTAGGAGAAGAGCAGGATCGCGGCGGCGGCGGAGACCGCGCCGATGCCGCTGGAGCCGCTCGCGTTGAACGGACCGAGGTTGTCCGGGTCGAAGAAGAACAGCCCGCCGACCGCGACGAGCAGCAGCGGCGCGAACTTCAGCACGGTGGAGACGAGCTGCACGGCGCCGACATAGCGGGTGCCCGCGAAGTTGGCGAGCGCGGGCAGCCACTGGATGGCGAGTGCGGCCAGGCACGCCGTCCAGCGGTGGTCGTTCACCGGGATCAGGACGTCGAGGTAGCCGACGGCGGCGACGGCGAGGGCCGCGTTGGACACCCAGGTGGTGATCCAGTACGCCCAGGCGGCGAGGAACCCGGCGAAGTCGCCGAAGGCCTCGCGGGCGTAGACGTAGGGGCCGCCGGTGCGCGGGTCGCGGGCGGCGAGGCGGCCGAAGACCAGCGCGAGCGCGATGGCGCCGACGGTCAGGACGCCGAAGGCGAGCAGGCTGATGGTGCCGAAGGGGGCGACGGAGGCCGGGAGCAGGAAGATGCCGCCGCCGATGATGTTTCCCATGACCAGGGCGGTGGCGACGGGGAGCCCGAAGCGGCGGGCGTGCCGGCCGCTGCCAGGGGCGGGGTCGGCGGGAGCGGTGGGGTCGGGGGCCGCGGGGGTCGCCTGCGGTTCCGGAGCCGGTGGGGGGACGGTCCCGGTGACGTGCATGGGGTGGTGCGCCTCTCATGGAACGGGGCCCGGGATCGCCGGACGCGCCCATGGTCGGGCACGGTCCGGCGCCGCTCCAAATCAGGCGCTTTTGTCCTGCACGAACCCGTCCGCGACGGGAAAAGGTGCGCTGTCCGCGACGTTCGGCCGCGAATCGTCCGCCGGGTCCACGGGCACCTGCGGGCCGTTCGACTCGCGCAGCCAGCGCCGCAGCACCCGGTGGACGTGTTCGGCGCCGGCGATCTCCGCGTCCTCGGCGACCGGCGGGGACAGGACGACCGGCGACAGCAGGAAGGCGTGCGACTGGGCGCCGCCGAGCCCACCGTGCGAGCCGATCTGCTCCTCGAAGGCGAGGACCTCGCCGTCGACCGGATCGTGGAAGGAATTGACCATGACGTCGGCGGTGTGCGGGAAGGAGTGCGTGCGGCGTACGGCGTCGGCGGCACCGGGCCCGAAGGGGGCGAGCGGCCCGGGGTCCTCGTCGAGCCGGTCCAGGGGCACCTCGGCGCCGCGCGCGCCGAGCACGACACCGCCGTGTTCCTCGCTGCGCACCAGCAGGAAGCCGATGCCGGGGTGGTTGGCGAGGGTCGGCAGCAGGGCGGGGTGGCGGGCGTCGATCTCCTCCCGGGTCATCCGGTGCGGGACGTCCGGGAAGGAGACCAGCCCCAGGTTGCCGGAGGCCAGCACGATCGGCTCGGAACGGCGCCCGGTGGGGGTGTCGGCGGGCCGCTGCTGCTCGGCGCCCTCCTCGACGGGGCGGTGCAGGGCGGCCCGTACGGTGTTGCGCGCCTCGGCGCCGCTGCGGGTGCGCCGGGCACTGCGCGGCACGGGCAGTCCGCAACCCGCCCGCACCAGGTCGGCGAGGGTCAGGCCGTAGCGCGCGCGGAAGGTCTCGCCGGGGCTCTGGCCGTGATCGGACAGGAGCACGATCCGGTACGAGCGGGGGGCGTGCTCGGCGACCTTCTCGATCAGGGCGAGGGACCGGTCGAGCCGCTGGAGGACCTTGGCGGCGTCCCGGCCGCCCGGCCCGGAGTGGTGCGCGACCTCGTCGTAGGCCACCAGGTCCGCGTAGACGGCGGTGCGGCCGGCGAGCATGTCGCCCATGACCGCGGCGACGACGACGTCGCGTTCGACGACGGTCGCGAAGGCGCGCACGAAGGGGTAGAGACCGCCGCGGGAGACCCGCGGGCGGACCTTGTGGACGCGGGCGCGGGTGGACTGGCCGATCTCCCGGCACACCTCGGCGACGAAGGACATCGCGGTGCGCACGGCGTTGGCGGGGTCGGAGAAGTAGGCGAAGTAGCCCGACCTGGAGCGGGTCTCGCGGCTGCGGCGGCGGGTGGCTATGGACAGCACGAGGGCCTGCTCGTCGGCGCCGCCGCCGAACAGGTTGCCGCGGCTGGCGCCGTCGAGGCTGAGCAGTCCGCCGTCGCCGGTGCGCCGGACGGCGCGGTACTGGAGTTCGGCGGCGCTGGTCGGGCGGTTGCAGACCATGACCTCGCCGCTGTCCTTCTCGTACCAGCGGAACGCGGGGACGTCGTGGTTGCTGCCGTGCAGGATGCCGAGCTGGCTGGCGCCGGTCTGGCTGGACCAGTCGGTGCGCCACGGGGCGAGCCGGTGGGTCGCGGAGGTGCCGGTGCGGCCGAGCCAGCGGGCGACGGTGGGCATGGCGCCGCGGTCGACGGCGTCGAGCAGGACGTCGTGGCCGACGCCGTCCAGCTGGAGGAAGACGGTGCCGGGGCCCGCCGGGCAGGGCGGGCCGGATCTGCGGCGGCGGTCGGCGAGGCGGTACAGGCGGCGCCGGTAGGCGTCGTCGTCGCGCACGGCCAGCGCACCGCCGGTGGCGGAGGCCACGGCGGACATGACGGCGGCCACCACGACCGCCGTCTCCGGGGCGACGCCGCCGCGTCCGGCCGGGTTGACGTCGATCGCGAGGAGCAGCAGCCCGCCGTTGAGGAAGAAGACCAGCAGACCGAGGACGAGGGCCGGCACCAGGAGCAGCAGGCGGACCATGAGCGGCCAGACCAGGGCGGACAGGAGGCCGAAGGCTCCGGCGCCGACCGCGGCGGTCATGGCGATGTCGGTCGCGCTGTCCCCGTCGGGCGACTGGAGCCGGAAGTCGGGCAGGATCCCGGCGAGCACGAGCATGGTGACGGTGGAGACGGCCCACACCGTGACACTCCGCCCCATCTGACTGGCGACCCGGCGCCAACGCCCTCCACCCACGCTCCGCACACCTCACGTCCCGGCCCGTCGTCCGTGCGGGCCGTGTCCACCCTGCCACAACGCTCCGGAGTGCCCGTTTGTCCCCCCGGGTCCGGTTCACACCCGCGCGACGGCGGTCAGCGGCCGTCGTACCCGGCCGTCGGCATCGAGAGCCTGCGGTGCACGCACGCCTTCATCCGGGCGTCGTACGAGGGTTCCGCGTGGCCGACGGTCTCGACGCGGACGCCGCGCCGCGCGCACTCCGTGGTGAAGTCGTCGACGGAGGACAGCGCGCTCTCCAGCACCCGGCGGCTGGGCGCCACGAACAGGTCCTGGCCGGGGCGCACTCCGTCCCACAGGGCGTCGTGGTCGTGCCGCAGACCGCGCACCAGCAGCTGTCTGGCGACGACGTAGCCGTGCTCCGCCGCCCAGTGGGCGCACATGGCGTGCTGGCTGCGGGAGTCGACCAGGAAGGGGTCGTCGTCCAGCTGTTCCAATGGCGTCAGACTCGCGATCGCCGTCACCCGCACCGGCCTCATGGTGTCCCCCCTCACCTCCCGTCACCTCCCGTTTTCGCCGCCGACCCTACTCCTGGACGTAGGCTTCGGGGAGTCGCGCGAAGGAGGCAAAGAGGTGCCGGTGGAGCTCACGTGGTGGGGTCACGCCACCTGCACGGTCGAGGATTCGGGCATCCGTGTGCTCACCGATCCCCTGTTCGTCCGCCGGCTCGCCCATCTGCGTCGCAGGCGGGGCGCGGTGCCGCCGCCTGCGGCGTGGCGCGCGGACGTGGCGCTGATCTCCCATCTGCACGCCGACCACCTGCATGTGCCGTCGCTCGCGCGGCTCGCGCCGGGCACGCGCCTGCTCGTGCCCCGGGGCGCACGACGGGCGGTGCCGGGGTTGCGTCGGCTGGGGCACCTGGAGCTGACCGAGGTGGTGCCGGGTGACGAGGCGAGCGTCGGTGACCTGCGCATACGAGCGGTCCCCGCGCGGCACGACGGGCGACGGCTGCCGGTCGGACGGCACCGCGCCCCCGCGCTCGGCTATGTCGTCGAGGGCGAGGCGCGGACGTACTTCGCCGGGGACACCGGGCTGTTCGACGGCATGGAGGAGGAGGTCGGGCCGGTCGACGCCGCGCTGCTGCCGGTGGGCGGCTGGGGCCCCTATCTGGGCGCGGAGCACCTGGACCCGGGGCGGGCGGCCGAGGCGCTGGCCCGGCTGGCGCCGCGCACGGCGGTGCCGGTGCACTACGGCACGTACTGGCCGATCGGGATGGACGCCGTGCGCCCCCACGAGTTCCACACGCCGGGCGAGGAGTTCGTGCGCCTGTCGGCGCTGCGCGCGCCGGGCGTGGCGGTGCACCGGCTGGGGCACGGCGAGAGTGTGCGGGTGGAGGTCGCGCGGTGAGCTGGCTGGGGGCCGCGACGCTGAACATACCGACGGAGCCGACGCAGCAGGCGCTCGGCTATCCGTCGCTGTTCCTGCTGGTGCTGATCGGGGCGCTGGTGCCGGTGGTGCCGACGGGGGCGCTGGTGAGTTCGGCGGCGGTGGTGGCGATGCACCAGACGCTGCCGTTCGCCATGCTGATGGTGTTCGCCACGGCGTCGCTGGCCGCGTTCTGCGGGGACATGGCGCTGTACTGGCTGGGCCGGCGCGGGGTGGGCTCGAAGAACGGCTCGCGCTGGCTGGAGGCGATCCGGTCCCGGGCGCCGGAGGACCGGCTGGAGCAGGCGCAGGACAAGCTCGCCGAGCACGACGTCGCGGTGCTGGTGCTCTCCCGGCTGGTGCCGGCGGGCCGGATCCCGGTGATGCTGGCCTGTCTGCTGGCGGAGTGGCCGCTGCGCCACTTCGCGCGCGGCAACCTGCCGGCCTGTCTGGCCTGGGCACTGACGTACCAGCTGATCGGGGTGCTGAGCGGCGCCCTGTTCAGCAAGCCGTGGGAGGGCGTGGCCGCGGCGATCGCCCTCACGGTACTGGTCAGCGCCGCCCCGGGCGTATGGCGACGCTTCCGCCGCCCGGCAAAGGCGTAGGCCTCCGGCGGTTGGCGCGAGGCTCCGCGGCGGCCCCACGGAGACCTGGCGGCGGTCCGTGTGTCGTGCGGTGGGGTCGCTCCGGCCGGGTGGCGGTGGCTACTCCAGTACGCGGGAGGCGCCGACCGGTAGGTCCCACAGGCGTTCGCGGGGCAGGCCCGCCTGCTGCCAGGCGGCGCGCACGCGGGTGAGGGGTTCCAGTACCGGTTCCGCGGACAGCACGAACGTGCCCCAGTGCATCGGCGCCATGTGGCGCGCGCCGACGTCCTGGGCGGCCCGTACCGCCTCCTCGGGGTCGCAGTGCACGTCGCTGAGCCACCAGCGGGGGTCGTAGGCGCCGATGGGGAGCAGGGCGAGATCGATGCCGGGGTAGCGGCGGCCGATGCGGGCGAACCAGTGGCCGTACCCCGTGTCGCCGGCGAAGTAGACGCGCCGCCCGTCGGGGTCGGTGAGGACCCAGCCGCCCCACAGGGTGCGGCACGTGTCGGTGAGGCTGCGCTTGGACCAGTGGTGGGCCGGGACGAAGTCGAACCGGACCCCGTTCAGCTCGGTCGCCTCCCACCAGTCCAGCTCGGTGACCCGGGTGAAGCGACGGCGGTGGAACCAGCGGCCGAGACCGGCGGGCACGAGGACGGGGGTGTCGCGCGGGAGCCTGCGCAGGGTGGGCGCGTCCAGGTGGTCGTAGTGGTTGTGGCTGATGACGACGGCGTCGACGCGGGGCAGGGCGCTCCAGGCGACGCCGACGGGGGTGACCCGGGCCGGGGTGCCGAGGATCCGGCGGGACCAGACGGGGTCGGTGAGCACGGTCAGGCCGCCGATCCGCACCACCCAGCTGGCGTGTCCGGCCCAGGTGACGGCGACGGTGCGTGCGTCCACGCGGGGCAGCTGGCCGGGGGCGTAGGGCAGCCGGGGGATGTCGGCGAGTCCGGCGGGGCCGGGTCTGACCGCGCCCTCGCGGGCGAATCTGGCGAAGGCCTTCAGACCGGGCAGCGGCGCGGTCAGCCGGTCGTGGAAGGTCCGCGGCCACACCCGGTGCTCGGCCGGTGGCCGGGGCTCGGCGAGCGGCGGGTGGGCGGCGCCCGCGTCGGTGTCCTCGGCGGACGCGGGGGTGCTCGTGGTCGACCGGGGCTGCTGCGTCATCGAGGGGGCTCCCATCGCTGAGCGTCGCGGAGACCGTCGAAGACCGACTTCAGACCGGTCAACGCGCGTCGCACGTGTGGCAGTTCCAACGGGTCCGTCGAGGTGAGGCACTCCGTCCGCCGCTCGTCGGTGCCCGCGTCGAGCAGGGGCCCGGTGGCGAGCCGGACACGCAGGGCGGGCAGGTCGTCCCCGAAGCGGTGGCCGCCGGGGGCCGGCATGCCGAGCCGGGCGCTGAGGAAGTCCTCCAGTTCCTGGGCGTCGCCGACGCCCTCGGCGCCGAGCGCGTCGCGCAGCGGACCCAGGTCGGCGTACAGGTGGCGGCCCGCCTGCGGAGGGCGGGCGGTGGCGCCCGCGGCGACCACTGCGGCGTGCACGGCGGCGGCCACGCGCGCGTGCAGGCGTACGGCGGCGGCCCGGCGGTCGGTGACCGGCTCGGGTTCGTCGAGCGCGTACCCGGCCGCGGCGGCGACGGGTGCCGCGACCCGGGCGCCGAGCGCGGTGAGCACGTCGAGCACGCGCGCGTGCAGGCCGTTCCCGGCGGCGGAGGCGGGGAAGCGGGCGACGGCGGCCGGCCAGGCCGGCGGCAGCAGCGCGCCCGCCAGGTCGGTGACGACGGTGACCCGCTCGGGCAGCATCTCGGCGGGGCTGAGGAGCACGGTGGCGTGCGGGTCGTGCAGGGTGTCCCGCCAGGTCTCGTCGCTGACCAGGTGCAGCCCCTCGCCCGCGGCGGCCTCGACGGTCTCGTGCAGCAGCTCGGGCGGCGCGACCGTGCCGGTCGGGTCGTCGGCGACGGACAGCACGAGCAGGCGGGGATCGCCGCCCTCGGCGCGGACCCGGCGGACGGTTTCCAGCAGGGCGTACGGGTCGGGTACGCCGCCGGACTCGGCCGGTGTCGGCACGTGGAAGACGGGTCTGCCCAGCAGCCGTGCGTACGGCGCCCACCAGGCGGCGCAGGGACGGGGCACCAGCACGTCGCCGCCCAGCGCGGCGGTCAGCGCGAGCAGGAGGGCGCCCGCGCCGGGGGCGGCGGCCAGGTGGGCGGGGTCGGTGGTCAGGCCGCGCCGGTCCCAGTAGCCGCTCGCGGCCTCCAGGAGGGCGGGGGCGCCGCCGGCCGGTTCCCCGCGCGCGCGGCCCGCGGCGGCGGCGAGCACGGCGGACAGCTCGGGCAGCACCGGCAGCCCGTCGTCCGGGAAGTGCGGGCCGTAACGGACGGGACCGTGGCCCACGGGGTCGTGACCCGCACCGGGACGGCCACCGGGGTCGTGGCCTGCGGGTCCCGTGGCCAGGCCGCCCTCGGGGTCCGTGCGCCGCATGCGTACCTCCGCGCGGTCCGTGCCGCCTGTCCGTACCGTGCCCTGTCTCGTCGGACCGGGCCGCCGACCCCGTCGGGCCCGTCCCGTGTGCGCTCGACTGTGCGCTCGCCGTTCGTTGATCCCAGTACCCATCGTGCCGCCCCGCCATGGCTCCGGTTCCGGTTCCGCGTGTCACAGGCGGACCGGCGTCCGCGCGGGGTCAGCGCTCGCCGTCCTCCCCGCGCAGGCGCAGCCGCAGCCGGTGCGCGGCCGCACCGCACGCGCCCGCGATCAGGACACCACCGGCGACCAGGGCGGGCACCGAGTCGCCGAAGGTCCCGCCGGCACCGGCGCGCACTCCGTGCTCCGCCGTCGCACCGCCGCAGGACGTGCCCTGCCCGGCGGAACCACCGTGCGGGGCGGCGGTCTCCCGGCACGTCGGCCGGGCGGCACCTGCGCCCGCACCGCTCTCCTCCGGCACGCTCATGGTCGCGCTCCAGGGGTCGCCGCCCTCGCCGCCCGAGGCGTCCGGGCAGGCGCCGTCGACGGTCCAGTCCTCCGCGGTCCCGGCGGCGCCCTCCGTCTCCGCCCAGTCCTCGGTCTCCGCCGAGCCCCCGCTGTCCGCGACGCCACCGGTGCCCGCGGTGCCCGTCGAGTCCTCCGTGCCCTCCGCGCTCCGCTCGGCCGCGAAGTCCTCGGCTGCGGCTATCCGCGCGGTCCCCCGGTAGGCCGGTCCGGCTGCCGTCCCGGCGTCTTCCGCCACCTTGCGCAACTCCACGATGCCGTCCTCGAAGGCCGCCGAGGTGGCGTCGAGGCTCGCGGGCGCGGCCCCGCCGGTCGGGCCGCACGAGACCGAGACGGTGACGGTGTCACCGGGGGCGGCGTTCGCGGGGCTGACCTGTGCGGCGGCCTGCCCGGCGGACGGCGGGACGGCCTCCTCCGCGGACGGCGGGGGCACGGCGGCCGGGTCGTCGGCGGGCGGCGGGACGACGGGCTCCCCCAGGTCGGCGGGGGGCGGCGGGACCCCCGGGTCGGCCGCGCCGAGGCCTGCGGAGAGACCGAGGGCGGCACTGGCCAGCACGGCGACGGACAGGGCGCGGGCGGTGCGACGCATGGGACGGGCTCCTTCGAGCGACGGCTTGCGGGGCACTGCACTCGCGCCCCTCGGCCATCACAGCCCGCCCGGCACCGGGACGCCCGTCACCGTGCTCCGTTCGCGCGAACGGAGCGCCCGGGCGGGTGAGCCCGAGGTTTCACGCCCCCTGCCCCGGGTCCCGCAGCACCTGCTCCCGCACCCGGTCGCAGCAGCGGGTGATCAGGCGGGAGACGTGCATCTGGGAGATGCCGAGCTGTTCCGCGATGCGGCTCTGGGTCATGTCGTCGAAGAAGCGCATGTAGAGGATGGCGCGCTCGCGCGGGGGCAGGGCGGCCAGCCGGTCCTTGACGGCCTCCCGGTCGACGACCGTGTCGAGGGCCGGGTCGGGGCCGCCGAGCGCGTCGCTCAGCGAGTAGCCGTCCTCGCTGCCCGGGAGTTCCGCGTCCAGGGACAGGGCCGTGAAGCTCTCCAGGGCCTCCAGGCCGGTCCGGACGTCCTCCTCGCTCAGATCGGCGCGCTCGGCGATCTCGGAGACGGTGGGCCTGCGGCCCGGGATGGTCTGGGACAGGTCCTGGCCGGCGAAGCGGACGCGGTTGCGCAGCTCCTGGACCCGGCGCGGCACGTGCAGGGTCCACATGTGGTCGCGGAAGTGGCGCTTGATCTCGCCGGTGATGGTCGGCACGGCGTAGCTCTCGAAGGCATTGCCGAGTCCGGGGTCGTAGCGGTCGACGGCCTTGACGAGACCGAGGGCCGCGACCTGGCGCAGGTCCTCGTAGCTCTCGCCGCGGCTGCGGAACCGTCCCGCAAGCCGTTCGGCCATGGGCAGCCACGCCTCGACGATCCGGTCGCGAAGCGCGTCGCGCTCGGGGCCGTCCGGAAGGGTGGCGAGCCGGCGGAAGGCGTCGGCGGTGTCGGGGGCGTCGTCGTGCGGGTGCTTCACACTGGCGTGGATCGGCATGGTGCGTCGCAACTCCCTCGGAGTGCGGGGTCCCGTCGTCGCGCCGGACGGCAGTCCGGTCGGCACGGCCCGCCTTGGGCGGCCGGGGTTGGGGCAACCTCCGGCTCGCGGGGCGGGCGGAGCCGTACGACGACACGGCCCTGGGGGTCGGGCGGTCACCGTGGGAGAGCGTCCGGGCCTCGCGCGGACGCGTCCGTGGCGGTCTCGCGCCGCTCCCACGGACGTGCCTCCTGTCCGAAGCACTGACCTTGCACCTGCCCCCCGTCCCCCGTCCCAAACACCCGGATTCTCAGCCCTTGCGCGGCTGCTTGAAGCGCACCATGTTCCCGGCGGGGTCGCGGAAGGCGCAGTCGCGGACGCCGTAGGGCTGGTCGACCGGTTCCTGGAGGACCTCGGCGCCCGCCGCGCGGACCTGCTCGAAGGTGGCGTCGACGTCGTCGGTGGCGAGGATGACGCCGCGCAGGTGGCCCTTGGCCAGCAGGTCGGCCATCGCCTGGCGGTCGGCGGCCGAGGCGTTGGGGTCCGCGAGCGGGGGTTCGAGGACGATGTCCACGTCGGGCTGCGCCGGAGAGCCGAGGGTCACCCAGCGCATGTCCTCGTACCCGACGTCGTTGCGGACCTCCATGCCGAGCACGTCCCGGTAGAAGGCGAGCGCCTTGTCGTGGTCGTCGACGGCTATGAAGCACTGCGAGAGGTTGATGTCCATGCGCGTCACGCTACGGGCGGTGACGCGGGCGTCGCTTCTCCGTTCCTGACCGACTCGCCGTTCCCGACCGACCCGCCGCTCCTGACCGACTCGCCGCTTCTGACCGACTCCCCGTTCCTGACCGGCCGGGTGTAGACCTTGGCGACGCAGGCCGGGACGGCGGCACCGTCGGTGTGGTCGCGCTCGCGGTAGGCGCTCGGGCTCTCGCCGACCAGTTCGGTGAACCGCGAGCTGAACGACCCCAGCGAGGTACAGCCGACCGCGAAGCAGACCTCGGTGACGCTCAGGTCGCCGCGCCGCAGCAGCGCCATGGCGCGCTCGATGCGGCGCGTCATCAGGTAGCTGTAGGGCGTCTCCCCGTAGGCGGCGCGGAAGCTGCGGGAGAAGTGGCCCGCCGACATGAGGGCGACGCGGGCCAGCGCCGGCACGTCGAGCGGCTCGGCGTACTCGCGGTCCATCAGGTCGCGGGCCCGCCGCAGCCTGGCCAGGTCCTCCAGCGTCGTCACCCGACCACGATCCCACAGCGCCGGAGACCGCCGGTAGCCGTACCGGCGCCGTGGGCCCGCGGCACGGTCAGGCGCCGACGTAGGCGGCGAGGTGCTCGCCGGTGAGAGTGGAGCGGTCGGCGACGAGGTCGGCGGGGGTGCCCTCGAAGACGACCCGGCCGCCGTCGTGCCCGGCGCCGGGGCCGAGGTCGATGATCCAGTCGGCGTGCGCCATGACGGCCTGGTGGTGCTCGATGACGATGACGGACTTCCCTGCGTCGACGAGGCGGTCGAGCAGACCGAGCAGTTGCTCGACGTCGGCGAGGTGCAGTCCCGTGGTGGGCTCGTCGAGGACGTACACGCCGCCCTTCTCGCCCATGTGGGTGGCCAGCTTGAGCCGCTGCCGCTCGCCGCCGGAGAGGGTGGTCAGCGGCTGGCCGAGGGTGAGGTAGCCGAGGCCGACGTCGGAGAGCCGCTGGAGGATCTTGTGCGCGGCCGGGGTGCGCGCCTCCCCGGCGCCGAAGAACTCCTCGGCCCGGTCCACCGACATCGCGAGCACCTCGCTGATGTCCCGGCCGCCGAAGCGGTACTCCAGCACGGCGGGCTGGAACCGCTTGCCCTCGCAGTCCTCGCAGGGCGCGGCGACGCCGGCCATCATCGCCAGGTCGGTGTAGATGACACCGGCGCCGTTGCAGGTGGGGCAGGCGCCCTCGGAGTTGGCACTGAACAGGGCGGGCTTGACGCCGTTGGCCTTGGCGAAGGCCTTGCGGATCGGGTCGAGCAGTCCGGTGTACGTCGCCGGGTTGCTGCGCCGCGAGCCCTTGATGGGGCTCTGGTCGACCGACACGACGTCGGCACCGGCCGGGACCGAGCCGTGGATCAGGGAGCTCTTGCCGGAGCCCGCCACGCCGGTGACCACGCAGAGCACGCCGAGCGGGACGTCGACGTCGACGCCCTGGAGGTTGTGCGTCCTCGCGTCGCGGATCTCCAGGGCTCCGGTGGGCTTGCGGACCGACTCCTTGAGGGCGGCCCGGTCGTCGAGGTGGCGGCCGGTGACGGTGTCGGCGCCCCGCAGTTCCGCCACGGTGCCCTCGAAGCAGACGGTGCCGCCCGCGGTGCCGGCGCCGGGGCCGAGGTCGACCACGTGGTCGGCGATCGCGATCGCCTCCGGCTTGTGCTCGACGACGAGGACCGTGTTGCCCTTGTCCCGCAGCCGCAGCAGCAGGTCGTTCATCCGCTGGATGTCGTGCGGGTGCAGTCCGACGGTGGGCTCGTCGAAGACGTACGTGGTGTCGGTGAGGGAGGATCCGAGGTGGCGGATCATCTTGACGCGCTGTGCCTCGCCGCCGGACAGGGTGCCCGCCGGCCGGTCCAGGGAGAGGTAGCCGAGGCCGATCTCGACGAAGGAGTCGAGGGTGTCCCGCAGCGCGGTGAGCAGCGGCGCCACCGACGGTTCGTCCAGTTCGCGCACCCACCCGGCCAGGTCACGGATCTCCATCGCGCAGGCGTCGGCGATGCTGATCTTGCCGATCCTGGACGAGCGGGCGCCCTCGCTGAGCCGGGTGCCCTCGCACTCGGGACAGGTGGTGAAGGTGACCGCCCGCTCCACGAAGGCCCTGATGTGCGGCTGCATCGCCTCCTTGTCCTTGGACAGGAAGGACTTCTGGATCTTCGGGATGAGACCTTCGTAGGTGAGGTTGACGCCGTTGACCTTGACCTTGACCGGCTCGCCGTGGAGGAAGTCCCGCAGCTCCTTGTCGGTGTAGTCGCGGATCGGCTTGTCCGGGTCGACGAGGCCGGACTGGGCGTACACCTGTACGGTCCACTGGCTGTCCGACTTCCAGCCGGGGATGGTGAACGCGCCCTCGGCCAGCGACTTGGAGTCGTCGTAGAGCTGGGTGAGGTCGATGTCGGAGACGGTGCCGCGGCCCTCGCAGTTCGTGCACATGCCGCCGGTGCGCTGGAAGGTCGCCTTCACCGCCTTCTTGTTGCCGCGCTCGACGGTGATCGCGCCGCTGGCCCGCACGGAGGCGGTGTTGAAGGAGTACGCGCTGGGCGGGCCGATGTGCGGCTCGCCGAGGCGGCTGAAGAGGATGCGCAGCATCGCGTTGACGTCGGTGGCGGTGCCGACGGTGGAGCGGGGGTCGGCGCCCATCCGCTGCTGGTCCACGATGATCGCGGTGGTGAGGCCGTCCAGGACGTCCACCTCGGGGCGGGCCAGCGTGGGCATGAAGCCCTGGACGAACGCGCTGTAGGTCTCGTTGATCAGCCGCTGCGACTCGGCGGCGATCGTGTTGAACACCAGCGAACTCTTGCCCGAGCCGGAGACGCCGGTGAACACCGTCAGCCGGCGCTTGGGAATGTCGATGCTGACGTCCTTGAGGTTGTTCTCGCGGGCGCCGAGCACACGGATCAGGTCGTGGCTGTCGGCGGCGTGCGACCCGGGTCCCTGGGTGCCCGGCCTCTTGGCGCTGCTCATCGTGTCTCCATCTGTCGGGGGCTCTGTGAAGGTGACGCCCTCAGTGCCTCGTGGTCACACGCTAGAGCGGGCGCGGCGGCCCGCGCTTCTCGATTACTGATCCGCTTCCGGGCCGCGGAAATCGGAGCGGACCCGTCCGGTGGAATCCGTGTCGGCCCGCGGTGTCCGGGTACGCGGTCGGCACCCCTTAAGGATCTGGAGGGAGACATGCAGCGAGGAAGCGACCGGATGAGCGTCCACCGCGACGACGAGATGAAGCACGAACTGCAGGGTCTGCTCAGGTCCGGGCACCCCACCCGCAGCGAGGAGTGGAACGACCCGGAACCGGCCGCCGAGGACGATCCGGACGTCATGTACGGACCGGTGACACCGGGCCGCGGACCGACGTACCTGGAGGCCCTGCGGCTTGAGCTGGCCCGGAACCTGACCCGGGGCAGCTTCCCCGCGGGACCGCGCGAACTGACTCGCGCACTGCGCCGCGGCAACGCGCCGGACGCCCTCGTCGAGGGGCTGGACCGACTGCCGCACAAGGCGCGCTACGACAACGTCCAGGAGCTGGCGGTGGCCCTCACCGAGAGCGGCACCTCGGGTTCGCAGGGCGCGTAGGCGCCGGAAGGGAGACCGAACTCCATGCGTATCGCATTTCTGTCCGCGCCCGAGGGCGTGGAGCAGGTGGAACTGACCGAACCGTGGCAGGCGGCGAAGGACGCGGGGCACGAGCCCGTGCTCGTCTCCACGCAGTCCGGCGAGATCCAGGGCTTCAACCATCTCGACAAGGCGGACACCTTCCCGGTCGACGAGGTGGTGGGCGACACCTCCGCCGACGCGTTCGGCGGTCTCGTCCTGCCCGGCGGGGTGGCCAACCCGGACTTCCTGCGCACGGACGAGAAGGCCGTGGCCTTCGTCAAGGACTTCTTCACGCAGGGCCGGCCGGTGGCCGCCATCTGCCACGCGCCGTGGACCCTGGTGGAGGCGGACGTCGTACGCGGCCGCACCCTGACCTCGTGGCCCAGTCTGCGGACCGACCTGCGCAATGCGGGCGCCACCTGGGTCGACGAACAGGTCAAGGTCTGCGACGGGGGCGACAACGTCCTGATCACCAGCCGCAAGCCGGACGACCTCAAGGCGTTCTGCGAGACCTACCTGGCGGAGTTCGCCAAGGCGGCCGGCTGAGACGGTCAGGGACGGCCGCGGACAACCGGGCGACGGGCGGACGGGCCACCGGCGAGGAATCGCGGGTGGCCCGCCGCCGCGCTCAGCCACCGGGGGCGGCGGGCTGGCCGCAGCCGCGTTCCCTGGCGCCCTCGCGGGTGCGGCCGGGGGCCACCGGACGCCGCGGGTTGCGGCGCAGCCATTCGCCCTCCAGCCGGGCCATGCGGTCGTTGTGGGCCCGCAGCGCGTCGTTCGACCCGTAGAGCAGGGTGTCGTGGCGCGTGCGGTGGATGGTCTCCAGTTCTTTCATCAGCTGCTGGTCGTCCAGGCGGCCCGGGTCCACTCCGATCACGGAGTCGTCCCGCGTGTCGTGTTCGTTCATGCGTCCCGGGTACCCGCCCCGCAGCACTACCACCCCCGAGCGGCACCCGGGAGGGCAGCCACATGGATCTCGCGTTTCTGCACCCCCTCTACGAGCACCAGGGACCCTGGGCCTCCGTCTACGTCGACCTCTCCCGGAACGCGGAGGACACCGCCCACGAGCGTGAGCTGACGGCCGCCGCGGTGGCCCGGGAGCTGGCGGAGCAGGGCGCGGACGACGCCACCTGCCGGGCGGTGCGGGAGGCGGTGGACGAGCTGCGGCACGCCAGCGATCCGCACGGGCGGGCCCTGTTCGCGTGTGCCGGGCAGGTGGTCCTCGATCCGCCGCTGGCCCGGCCCCCGTACGGCGGGACGACCGCCGACTGGGCCCCGCTGCCGCATGTCACGCCGCTGCTCGACCTGGTCGGCGAGGACCCGGTGTGCGTGGTGGCCTACATCGACCGCAAGGGCGCCGACTTCGAGCTGCGCAGCGCGCTGGGCAGCTCCGACGCGGGCGGCGTGACCGGGCGGCAGTGGCCGGTGCACCGCACGAGCAGCGCGGACTGGTCGGAGCGCCATTTCCAGCTCCGGGTGGAGAACACCTGGGAGCACAACGCGGCCGAGATCGCGGACGCGCTCGCCGTGTGCCAGGAGGAGACGGGCGCGGACCTGCTGATCCTGGTGGGTGACGACCGGGAGCGGCGCTCGGTGCACGAGCGGCTGCCCTCGCGCCTCCAGGACCGCGTCGCCGAGGCCTCGCGCGGCGCCGGCAGCAGGCTGCTGGACGACGAGGTGGAGGGGCTGCGCGAGGACCACGTCCGTGCGCGTGCCCGGGAGGACCTGGACCGGTTCCTGGCCGCCCGGTCGCCGGACGGCGAGGGCCGCTCCGGCGCGGCGGAGGGCGTGCCCGCGCTGGTGGAGGCCGCCCGGGAGCACCGCATCGACGAGCTGCTGGTCATCCCGGACGCGCCCGACACGCACCGTGAGGTGTGGATCGGCGAGGACGCGGACCAGGTGGCGGTGCGCCGCACCGAGCTGCAGACGCTCGGCGAGCAGAACTCCTGGGCGGCCCGGGCGGACGACGCCCTGCTGCGCTCGGCGGTGATGACCGGTGCCCCGGCGATCTCGGTGACGCCGGTGCTGCCGCCGGAGACCGCGCAGAAGGCGCCGGTGGGCGGCCTGGGGGCGCTGCTGCGCTGGAGGTGACCGCCCAGTAGGCCCAGGGCGTCAGCGCGCCCGTTCCACCCGCCGTTCGTCCCAGACCGGCTCCGGTGTCTCGCGCACCCGCCCGTCGCTGCCGAAGACCAGGTACCGGTCGAAGGAGCGGGCGAACCAGCGGTCGTGGGTGACCGCGAGGACCGTGCCCTCGAAGCCCTCCAGGCCTTCCTGGAGGGCTTCGGCCGATTCCAGGTCGAGGTTGTCGGTGGGCTCGTCGAGGAGCAGGGCGGTGACGCCCTGGAGTTCGAGCAGCAGGATCTGGAAGCGGGCCTGCTGGCCGCCGGAGAGCCGGTCGAAGGCCTGTTCGGCCTGCTGGGTCAGCTCGTAGCGGCGCAGCCGGGACATGGCGGCGCCCCGGTCCTGCGCATGCTCGGTCCACAGGATGTCCAGGAGGGTGCGGCCGAGCAGCTCGGGGTGGGCGTGGGTCTGTGCGAAGTGTCCCGGCACCACGCGCGCCCCCAGCTTCCAGTTCCCGGTGTGCGTCACGTCGTCGCCGGCCAGCAGCCGCAGGAAGTGCGACTTGCCGGAGCCGTTGGAGCCGAGGACGGCGACCCGTTCGCCGTAGAAGACCTCCAGGTCGAAGGGCTTCATCAGGCCGGTGAGTTCCAGTCGCTCGCAGGTGACGGCGCGGATGCCGGTGCGGCCGCCCTTCAGGCGCATCCTGATGTCCTGCTCGCGCGGCGGCTCGGGCGGCGGCCCGGCCTCCTCGAACTTGCGCAGCCTGGTCTGGGCGGCGGCGTAGCGGGACGCCATGTCGTGACTGATCGCGGCCGCCTGGCGCAGCGTCAGGACGAGTTTCTTGAGCTGCGCGTGCTTCTCGTCCCAGCGGCGGCGCAGTTCCTCGAAGCGGGCGAAGCGGTCCCGGCGGGCCTCGTGGAAGGTGTCGAAGCCGCCGCCGTGCACCCAGGCGTCGGCGCCCGCGGGGCCGGGCTCGACGGAGACGATCTTCTGCGCGGCGCGGGCGAGCAGCTCCCGGTCGTGGGAGACGAACAGCACGGTCTTGCGGGTCTCGGCCAGCCGCTCCTCCAGCCAGCGCTTGCCGGGCACGTCGAGGTAGTTGTCCGGCTCGTCGAGCAGCAGCACCTCGTCGGTGCCGCGCAGCAGCGCCTCCAGCACGAGGCGTTTCTGCTCCCCGCCCGAGAGCGTGCTGACCTGCCGCCACTGGGCCTTCTCGTACGGCACTCCCAGGGCGGCGGTGGTGCAGATGTCCCACAGGGTCTCGGCCTCGTACCCGCGCGCCTCGGCCCAGTCGGCCAGGGCCTGGGCGTAGGTCAGCTGGGCGGCCTCGTCGTCCACCGTCATGATCGCGTGCTCGGCGGTGTCGACGGCGCGCGCGGCCTCGCGGATCCTGGGCTGCGCCACGGACACCAGCAGATCGCGCACGGTCGTCTCGTCCCGTACGGAGCCGACGAACTGGCGCATGACGCCGAGGCCGCCGGTGACGGTGACGGAGCCGCCGTGCGGCTTCAGCTCACCGGCGAGGAGGCGCAGCAGGGTGGTCTTGCCGGCGCCGTTGGGCCCGACGAGGGCCACGACGGCCCCCTCCCCCACGCGGAAGGAGACGTCGCCGAGGAGCGCCCTCCCGTCGGGCAGGTAGTACTCCAGGTGCGCGGCTTCGAGGTGACCCATGGGACCGGATTCTCCGGCTCCGGCCGTGCCCCGGGCAAACGCTTTTCGTCCTGCGTGCCCGCGTCCTCGGCACGTGACCGGGACCACCGGCGGGGCGGCGGCAGGAAACGCCGTCCGCAGGGTAGGCGGGACCCATGAGCCCCGACGTAGACCTCACCGCCGCGATGCCCGGCCCGCACCCCCTCCGCAACGGTTTCCTGCGGCTGGACCAGCGGGTGTTCGAGGCCGTCGCCGCCCGCACCTGGCCCGGCGCCGACCCCCTGCTGCCCCGGTTGAGCCGCGGTGCCAACCACGGGGTGCTGTGGTTCGGCGCGGCCGCCGCCCTGGCCGCGTCGCGCACTCCCAGGGCGCGTCGCGCGGCGGCCCGGGGGATCGCCTCGCTGGGTCTGGCCTCGCTGACGATCAACACCATCGGCAAGCGCTCGGTGCGCCGGACCCGCCCGGTACTGGACCCGGTGCCGCTGGTCCGGCAGCTGAAGCGGCAGCCGATCACGACGTCCTTCCCGTCGGGGCACGCGGCCTCGGCCGCCGCGTTCGCGACCGGCGTGGCGCTGGAGTCCCCGGCGTGGGGCGCGGCGGTGGCCCCGGTGGCCGCCGCGGTCGCCCTGTCCCGGGTCTACACCGGCGTCCACTTCCCGAGCGACGTGGTGGCCGGTGCCGCCCTCGGGGTGGGGGCCGCGTTCGCCGTGCGGGCCGTGGTGCCGACCCGTGCCCAGCACACCCCGCCGGCCCGGCCGCGCGCCGAGGTGCCCGCGCTGCCCGGCGGCGAGGGACTGGTGATGGTCGCCAACGTCGGCTCGGGCACCTCGGACCGGGTGCGGGCGCTGTGCGACGCGCTGCCCGACGCGGAGGTGGTGGAGTGCGAGCCGGGGGACGTCCGGGCGGAGCTGGAGAAGGCGGCCGGTCACGCCCGGGTGCTCGGCGTGTGCGGCGGCGACGGCACCGTGAACGCGGCGGCCGAGATCGCGCTCCGCCACGGGCTGCCGCTCGCGGTGCTGCCGGGCGGCACGCTCAACCACTTCGCCTACGACCTGGGCGTGGAGGACGTACGGGATCTGTGCGGGGCGCTGGAGCGGGGCGAGGGGGTACGGGTGGACGTGGGCCGGTTCGCCTCGGGCGGGCGGCGCGGTGTCTTCCTGAACACCTTCAGCCTCGGCGTGTACCCGGAGCTGGTCCACGAGCGGGAGCGCTGGTCGTCGCGGATCGGGGGCTGGCCGGCCGGGGTGCTCGCGGCGGTGCGGGTGCTGCGCGCCGACCGGCATCCGCTGGAGGCCGAGGTGCGCGGCCGCAGGCGCCCGCTGTGGATGCTGTTCGCGGGCAACGGCACCTACCACCGCCGGGGGCTCGCCTCGGGGCGCCGGCTCGACCTGGCGGACGGGCAGTTGGACGTGCGGGTGGTGCACGGGGGGCGCCGGCCGGCCCTGCGGCTGCTGTCCGCGGCCCTCGCGGGACCGCTGACCCGCTCGCCCGCGCACGCGGCGGTGCAGGTGCCCCGGCTGCGCCTGTCGGGCGTCGCGCCCGGCACGTTGATGGCGTTCGACGGTGAACTGACCGAGACGGAGGGCGACCTGACGCTGGAGAAGCTGCCCGAGGCGCTCACGGTGTACCGGCCGCTGCCCGGAGGCGGGCTGCTCTCCTGATGCGGTTCTGACGATGCGTCAGACCACATCTTGATACATGGATCTCATCATTCGGCTGGCGGGCGTACCGTGACCGCACTGTCGGGAGAGGGGATCCACCATGCCGAAGCCGCATGAGACCGCCGTCTACACGCACGGGCACCACGAGTCCGTACTGCGCTCGCACACCTGGCGCACCGCCGAGAACTCCGCCGCCTATCTGCTCGGATCCCTGCGCCCCCACATGCGGGTCCTGGACATCGGCTGCGGACCGGGCACCATCACCGCCGACCTGGCGGAACTGGTACCGAACGGCCATGTCACCGGCGTGGACCGGTCGCCGGAGATCGTGGAGCGGGCCCGGGCCACGGCCGCCGCGCGCGGGCTCGGCAACACCGACTTCGCGGTCGCGGACGTGCACGCGCTGGACTACCCGGACGACACCTTCTGCGTGGTCCACGCCCACCAGGTGCTCCAGCACGTGGGCGACCCCGTGCGGGCCCTGCGCGAGATGAAACGGGTCGCCAAACCGAACGGGATCATCGCCGTCCGCGATTCGGACTACGCCGCCATGACCTGGTACCCCGCGTCCCCGGGCATGGACGACTGGCTGGACCTGTACCGGCGGGTGGCCCGTGCCAACGGGGGCGAGCCGGACGCCGGGCGCCGGCTGAAGGCCTGGGCGCTCGAGGCGGGGTTCACCGACATCACGGCCACCTCGGCCACGTGGACCTTCAGCACGCCCGAGGAACGGGAGTGGTGGAGCGGTCTGTGGGCGGACCGCACCGTGGAGTCGGCCTACGCGGACCGCGCCACCGGCGGCGGCCATGCGACGCCGGAGCAATTGCGCGCCGTATCGGCGGCCTGGCGGGAATGGGGAAAGCACCCGGAAAGCTGGTTCAGCGTCCTGCACGGGGAGATCCTGTGCCGAAAGGGCGTGTGACCGATGCCTGACCAGTGAAATTCGGGAAACCAGTACGGCAGGAGGTTCGACATTATGGTTCCGCTTCTGCTCGTACTGCTTCTCGCGATCGTCCTTTTCGGTATCGGATTCGCGGTGAAGGTTCTCTGGTGGATCGCTCTGGCGGTTCTCGTCCTGTGGCTGATCGGATTCCTGGCCCGCGGGACCAGGGCCGGTGGCGGCAGGGGCCGCTGGTACCGGTGGTGAACGACAGGTGGTGAGGCTGCTGCCCCGGGAGTGCTCACTCCCGGGGCAGCAGCGGTCCCAGCGGCCCGAGGTCCAGGTTCAGGTCCTCGGGCCGCAGTCCGTAGCGGTCCCGCAGTTCGGTCATGCGGTCGTCGAGGAGCATCAGGGTGAGCCCGATCCGCTCCTCCTGGTCCTCGCTCAGGTCGCCCTCGTCGACGCGGCGCAGCGCCTGGCGTTCCATGAGCTGGCGCAGCAGTTCGACGACCGTCAGCACCAGCTTGATCAGGTCGCGCTCGACCGTGTCGGGTTCGAGGTCGAGGCGGCGCTTGCCGGGTTCGGGAAGTTCGCTCACGTCAGTCCCCGAACGGTGAGGGAACGTTGCGGTTGACCGAGCTGATCAGCGCGTTCAGATCGATGCGGACCAGGTCGACGTCCGCGATGCGCAGCGTGACGTCGCCGGTGATGACGACTCCGCCGGCCAGCAGCCGGTCGAGCAGGTCCACCAGAGCGATCTCACGGCGCTCCACGACGGTCACGATCCCTCCCCCTCTGTCTCCCCGGCGAAGGAATAGGCCGCCCAGGGTCCGGTGAGTTCCACCCGGATTCCGGGGGCGTCGTCCTTCGTGCGGTCCACTGTTTCGACGAATTCCTCCGATGCGTCGCGGGCCACCAGATAGGCGGCATTGAGAACGTTCCGTCCGGCGGCACCGGAAAGGCGGGGGTTCTGCGGCGCGTGCAGCCGCGCGTCGTCGGCCCGCTCGGAGAGCCTCGCGTGCAGCCCGGTGGCGAACTCCTCGGCCCTGCTCCACAGGTCGTCGTTCGCCCGGGTCTGGCGGCGCCGCTGCCGCAGGTAGTCCCGGCCCGTGGCGGGCTTGGGCGCGGGCGGTGCCGACGCCTGCGGCCGCTCGGCCGGCTCCCCCTCGACGTACACCTTCACGCCCCACTCCACCCGGCCGTCCAGCCGGTCGAGCGTGCGCCGGAAGGCCGCCTCGCGCTCCTCCAGCATCACCCGTACGCCGCTGTCGTCGCGGAAGACGGTGGCCAGCCGGAGCGGCAGCGGGGTGGTGACGGCGGTGAGGGCGTCGACCACCTGCTGGTGGGCGCGGGCGGTGGCGGTCAGCCAGTCCAGGTCCTCCAGGCGGGCGCGCAGCGCCTCCTCGCCGAAGTCGGCCTCGGGCACATGGCTGACGACGGCGATCAGGTCGCCGTGCGGCAGCAGCCGGGGCGGGTCGCCCGCCACCCCCGTGAGCTGGGCCTGGAGGGCCGCGTCGAAGGGGCGGCAGACGGCGTAGACGTAGCGCAGTCCGGTCACTGCTCCTCCCTCGGTACGCGGCCCGGGTCCAGCTCCCGCAGGCGTTCGCGGAGCGCCGCGTTCTCCCGGGTGAGTTCGTCGTGCCGAGCGCGCGAGGACAGTGCGGGGTCGCTCTCCCACCAGTCGATGCCCATTTCCTTGGCCTTGTCGACGGAGGCGACGACGAGCCGCAGCTTGATGGTCAGCAGCTCGATGTCGAGCAGGTTGATCTTGATGTCGCCCGCGATCACGACTCCCTTGTCGAGCACCCGCTCCAGGATGTCGGCGAGGTTGGCGCTCTGTCCCTGGCCGTAGGGATCGGGCAGCCGGCTGGGGGTGGTCATCGACGGCTCCCGCCCTCGGCGTCCTCGTACTCGTCACGGGACGCGTACTCGTCCTCCCCGGCCTCCTTCTCCTCCTCGGGCTCCTCGTACTCGCCCTCCGGCTCCTCCTCGTACTCCTCCTCGGGCTCGCCTTCCGGCTCTTCCTCGTACTCCTCCTCGGGCTCCCCCTCCTGCTCGCCCTCCGGCTCCTCCTCGTACTCGCCCTCGGGCTCCTGGCCCGCTTCCTCGTCCTGGTCCTCCTGCCGGTCCCGCTGCTCCTCTTCCTCCTCCGCGACCGCGTCCTCGTGGCTGCGGACGACCTCGCCGTCGCGGATCTCGCCGCGCCAGCCGTCGTCCGCCTCGCCCTTGAAGGTGATGTGGCGGACGTAGTTCTTGAGGTCGAGCCGGGCCCGGCGACCCTGGGCGCGCCAGATGTTGCCGGTCTTCTCGAACAGGCCCTTCGGGTAGTACTCGATGACCAGGACCACGCGGGTCAGGCTGGGCGCCAGCTCGTGGAAGCTGACGACGCCCTTGGTCGAGCCCTTGGCACCCTCCGACGTCCACGAGATCCGGTCGTCGGGCACCTGCTCGGTGGTCTTCGCCTTCCAGCTCCGGTTGGACCAGAAGACCTTCAGCTGCCAGTCCGAGGACGTGTCGTCGGCGCGGTTGGCGCTCTTGACGCCCTTGGCGAAGGTGCTGAAGTCCTGGTACTGGGTCCACTGGTCGTAGGCGGTGCGCAGCGGTACGCCGACGTCGACGTACTCGATGATGACGGTCGGCTTCTGCCCCCCGCCGCCCTTCTTGCGGCCCTTGCCGCCGGTGAGGTTCTTGACGGCACCGACCACGTTGTCCTTCACCTTGCCCGCGCCGACCTCGAAGGCGGCCCGCATCGGGCCCTTGCCCTCGGCGAGCTTGCGTCCGCCGTCGAGGGCAAGCTTGGCGAATCCCGGGCTGTTGCCCTCGGCGATGTCGTTGAGCTTGCCGGTCGTCTGGCCGAGCTTGGTGCCGACGCCGGTCAGCAGCCGGGTGGCCTGGGCGGCGAGGTACTCCTGCACCTCGGCCTTCAGCCGGTCGGCCGCCTCGCTCTGCGCCACGTCGGCCAGCGGGTTCTTCTTGGCGGCCTTGCCCGCCGAGGAGGCCGCGGACCCCAGGGTGTCGCTCATCGCTCACCACCGCCCTTCGACTGCCGGGCACCCGCACCGCGGGCGGCGCTCCTGGCCCCCGCCGTCTTCTTTCCGGCCGCCTTCTTGGCGGGCTGGGCACGCTTCGCCGCCGCCTTCTTCGCCGGGGCCTTGGCGGCGGACTTCTTCACGGGCGCCTTTCCGGCCGTCTTGCGCGCCTCGGGCGGCGCCTTCCTCGCGGGCCGCTCGCGGCGGGGCGCGCGCCGCTCCTCGGCGTCCTCGCGCTCACCGGCGTCCTCGCGCTCGTCGGGCTCCTCGCGCTCCCCGGTCTCCTCGTACTCCTCGTACTGCGCGTCCTCCGAGTCCTCCGAGTCCTCGGAGTCACGGTCGCGGTCGCGGGAGTCGTCGGATCCGACGCCGGGTGCCCGGGACGCCACGCCGGAGAGCTGGTCGCGCACCTCGGCGGTGCGCCCGTGCAGCCGGTCGGCGAGCGCGTCGATCTGCCGCTCGACCATGGCACCCGAGGCCGCCTTGCCCACGCCCCTCAGGTCCGTGCGCAGTTGGTCGCCGATCTCCTTGAACTGCGGGTTGTTCTGCAGTTGTCCGGAGACCAGCTCGGCGATGCCCTTCGGGGTCAGGTTCATCTTCTTGCCGGCCACCATGGTGCCCACGGCGACCGCCAGTTTCAGCTTCTTGGTGCGTCCCAGCAGGTAGCCCGCACCTATCGCGAGGCCCAGTCCCACTCGATTCATGGTGCCGTCCCGTTGCCCAATCCCGCGCTCGTGCGCGTAGCGATCTCCAGCCGGTCAAGAAGCTCGTCCTCCTGTCGGTCGAACTCCTCCTCCGTGATCTCACCGGCCTCCAACTGCTTTTCCAGGTGGGCAAGTTCGGCCCTCACCGTGGCGGGGTCGTAGTAGATCCGCTCGGCCTCCTCCAGCACCTGTCTGATGGCCCAGGCGCCGCCGCGCACCGGTGCGAACGGCAGCAGCAGGACCTCCGAGATCAGTCCCATGCCGTCACCCCGCTCCGGCGTCCGCACCGCCGGCCGCCGTGCCCGCGGGCTCGGCCGGGCCGGGCTCGACGAAGCTGTACGGCGGCAGCGGGCCGTTCACGCGGACCTCCAGGTGCGGCATGGCGCCGCGGGCCCGCTCGACGGCGGCCAGGAACTCCTCGGCCGCCTCCCGCTTCACCAGGAACGAGACGTTCGCCAGCCAGCCGGTGGACTCGGGGCCCACGCTCACGGCGTCGGCGGCGGGCTCCAGGGTGCGCTCCAGGGCGGTGGCGTCCTCGGCCTCCTTGCCCTTGACCGCGGCCGCGACCATCTCGCCGAGCTGGATCTTCGTCTCGTACGTCCCGCCGCCCGCCTGCCGGTTGGACTCGGCGAGGGCGCGGATCTCGGGGTTCTCGGCCATCACGTGGTGCAGTACGGCCTCTTCGACGTGGTTGGCCTTGATGTTGTACTCGACCCGGCCGTCCAGCGCTCCCAGGCGTTCCGCGTAGTGGTCGGCGCGCTCGGCGAGGACCCCGGTGACGGCCTCGTCGTCGGGGGCGACGCTGCCGAAACGCATGGGCAGCACGCAGCCGTCCGCGCCGATCTCGCTCAGCACGTTCTGGTGGGCGAGCAGTTCCCTGCGCTTGGGGCGCAGTCCCTCGGGCGCGTCGCTGACGACGGCCGCCAGCCCGCCCTCCTTGAGGATCCGCACCTCGCGCGGCGGTTCGCCGACTCCGACCGTGCCCTCGGGGAGCGAGGGATGCGTGGCGGCGGTGATGCCGTAGACGTACGTACTCACTCCTGCTCCTCCTTCCGGCGCGAGGGCGCGGCCTTGCGGGCGCGCGGACGCGACGACGTCTCGCGCTCGGAGCCGCTGTCGTCACGGGCCTGCTTGAACGCGTCGGAGATGGTCTCGGCGGCGCCGGACAGCGCCCCCTTGGACTTCCCCTTGGCTCCGGACTCGGTGATCGACCCGACCAGGTCGGGCAGCCCCGGGTCCTTGCGCGGCCCGGCCTCCAGGTCGAGCCGGTTGCAGGCCTCGGCGAAGCGCAGATAGGTGTCCACGCTGGCGACGACGACACGGACGTCGATCTTCAGGATCTCGATGCCGACCAGGGAGACGCGCACGAATGCGTCGATGACGAGCCCCCTGTCCAGAACAAGCTCAAGCACGTCGTAAAGGCCGCTGCTGCCGCCTCCGCCGCCGGTCTGTTGTGCCGGTACGACAGTCATGCCTGTTGTTCCTCCATCTTGTCGGTGGTGTGGGTGGTGTGCGCCGGTACGGGCGTGCACCCTGCGCCGGTCTAGCGGCTGCCGCGGGAGTCGGCCCGACCGCGCTCGTAGCGCCGTACGCGCCGGTAGCCCGTGAGCTGCCCCTCGTCGTCCAGTTCCACCTGGTAGCTCGCCATCAGGCTCATGGTGTCGGGCACCCGCTCCAGTTCCAGGACCTCGACCTCCAGTGCCCAGCCCTCCTCCGTCCGCTCGAAGGACGAGACGGACTCGGCGGTCATACCGGTGAGTTCCGCGAGCTGGGCGCGCGCCTCGCGCAGAACCTCCATCGGCTTGGGCCGGTGCGGCTCCTGTGACGACTGTGACTTCTGATCCGTATGTGGCTTTTGTGGCTTTCGTGAACTCTGTTGTGATTCTTGCGAGTCGGATGTGCTTTTCGTGTTCGTCATGGCCACCTCCCCCTCCGTGTGGCCGCATGTGTGTTCGCCAAACCTCGCCGGGTTGCGCAGTCCGCTCAGCCGTGCAAGGCGTTCAGGCGCCGCCGGCCGGGACCCAGGGCCCGGGCGCGGTCCGTGAGCCCGGCCCAAGGCCGGGTGCGGGCCTGCTCGACGGCGTCCGCGACGGTCCAGCGGCGGGCGTGCAGGGCGGGGTCGTCCACCTGGTCCCAGGAGATGGGCGTCGCCACGGGGGCGCCGGGGCGGGCGCGCACGGTGAAGGGGGCGACGGCGGTCTGGGCGTAGGCGTTGCGCTGGATGTCGAGGTAGAGCCGGTCGCCGCGGTCCTTCTTGCGGGCGGCGGTGGTGAGCCGGTCGGGGTGGGCCGCGGCCAGGACGTCGGCGACGGCCCGCGCGAACTCGCGTACGTCGTCGAAGTCCTGGCGGCCGTCCAGCGGGACGACGACGTGCAGCCCGCGGGAGCCGGTGGTCATCGGTGCCGAGGGCAGCTTCAGCTCGTCGAGCAGCTCGCCCAGCAGCCGGGCCGCCGTGCGCACCGCCTCGAAGTCGTCTCCGGACGGGTCGAGGTCGAAGACCATGCGGTCCGGCCGGTCGACCCGCCCGGACCGGGACAGCCAGCGGTGCAGGGTGAGCGCGGCCTGGTCGGCGAGGTAGACGAGGGTGGCGGAGTCGTCGCAGACGGTGTGGCAGACGGTGCCGCCCTCCTTGCCGACCTCGACGCGGTCGATCCACTCCGGGTAGTGCTCCGGGGTGTTCTTCTGCATGAAGCGCGGTCCGTCGATCCCGTCCGGGTGCCGTTCCAGCATCAGCGGGCGGCCCCGCAGGTGCGGCAGCATGAACGGGGCGACGGCACGGTGGTAGTCGACGAGATCGCCCTTGGTGTACTCCTGGGCGCCGCCCTCACCCGCCGGAAACAGGACCTTGTCCGGCCGGTGCACCTCCACCGTGTGCCGTCCGGCCCGCACGGTTCGGGTGCCGTCGCCGCTCCCGCTCACGGGACGATCGCCTGCTCCACGAGCATCCGTGCGGCCGCCTCGATGGACTCGGCGTCGATCCCCGCCGCGTGCAGTTCCTCCGCCGGGGACGCGGAGCCCGGCATCGTCGTGACCGCGAGGCGCACCAGCCGGGGCACCGGTCGGCCGTCCGTGAACGCGTCCAGCACGGCGTCGCCGATGCCGCCCTCCCGGCGGTGGTCCTCCACGGTCACCAGGCAGCCGGTCTCCTCGGCGGCCGCGCGCAGGGTGGCCCGGTCGACGGGCTTGACCGAGTACAGGTCGATCACCCGGACCGGGATGCCGTCCGCCGCGAGGGCGTCGGCCGCGGCGAGTGCCTCGTGCAGGGTGACACCGGCCGCGACGACGGTGAGCCGGTCGGCGTCGGAGGAGCGCAGCACCTTGCTGCCGCCGACCGGGAACTCCTCGTCGGGGCCGTAGATCACCTTGCTCTCGCCGCGCGAGGTGCGCAGGTAGCGGATGCCCTCAAGGCCGGCCATCTCGGCGACCAGGCGCGCGGCCTGGTTGGCGTCGCACGGGTACAGCACGGTCGAGCCGTGGATGGCCCGCATCATCGCGAGGTCCTCCAGGCCCATCTGGCTGGGCCCGTCCTGGCCGATGGCGACGCCCGCGTGGGAGCCGACGAGGTTGATGCCGGAGCCGCTGATCGAGGCCATCCGCACGAAGTCGTAGGCACGGGTCAGGAAGGCGGCGAAGGTGGTGGCGAACGGCACCCAGCCGCGCGCCGCCATCCCGACCGCGGCGGCGACCATCTGCTGCTCGGCGATGTAGCACTCGAAGTAGCGCTCGGGGTGTTCCTTGGCGAAGAACTCGGCCCGCGTGGAGTCGCCGACCTCGCCGTCGAGGGCGACGACGTCTCCGCGCGCGGTGCCGACCGCGGCGAGCGCCTCCCCGAAGGCGTTGCGGGTGGCGATCTCGTCGCCCTTGTCGTAGCGGGGCAGCTCGGTCTGTCCGGTGCCCGCCGAGTGCAGCGCCCGTGCGGCCTCGGGGGCGTGCACCCGCACGCTGATGTCGCGGGGGCCGCCGAGTTCGGCGATCGCCTCCTCGGCCTCGGGCAGCGGCTTGCCGTGCTGTCCCTCGCGGTCCTCCACGGCCTTCACGCCCTTGCCCTTGAGGGTGCGGGCGATGATCGCGGTGGGCTGGCCCTTGGTGGACAGGGCCTCGCCGTAGGCGCGGTCGACGGCGTCCACGTCGTGGCCGTCGATCTCGATGGTGTGCCACTCGAAGGCCCGGAAACGGCGCGCGTACGCGTCGAGGTCGTGGCCGTGCCGGGTGGGACCGCGCTGGCCGAGCCGGTTGACATCGACGATCACGGTGAGGTTGTCGAGGTGCTCGTGTCCGGCGTGCTCGGCTGCCTCCCACACCGATCCCTCGGCCAGCTCGCTGTCGCCGCACAGCACCCACACGCGGTAGTCGGTGTGGTCGAGGCGCTTGCCGGACAGCGCGATGCCGACGCCCACGGGCAGCCCCTGGCCGAGCGAGCCGGTGGCCGTCTCGACCCACGGCAGCCGCTGGGGCGTGGGGTGCCCCTCCAGGCGGCTGCCCAGCTTGCGGAAGGTGAGCAGTTCCTCGTCGTCGATGGCGCCGGCCGCCTTGAAGGCGGAGTAGAGCAGGGGCGAGGCGTGTCCCTTGGACAGCACGAAGCGGTCGTTGCCGGGGTGGGCGGGGCGCTCGAAGTCGTAGCGGAGGTGGTTGGCCAGGAGTACGGCCACCAGGTCCGCGGCGGACATCGACGACGTCGGGTGCCCGGAGCCCGCGGCGGCGGACGCCCGTACGCTGTCGACGCGCAACTGCTGTCCGAGGTCGACGAGTTCACCGGTGTTCATGAGTCTCCTTCCGCCGCACGGCCGTCGGTGCGCTTGACGGGGCCGGGGGCGATGTCGGGTCCGGGGGGCGGCTGGTTCGCCGGGGGTTCGGGGCCGGGGTCGGTGGGCGGGCCCGCGGACCGGCTCGGTCCGGACGGGGCGGTGGGCCGTTTCCGCACGGAGCCCGCACCGGTGCCGCGGGAGGCCTTGCCCGAGCCGCTCCGGGCGGGGCGCGGTCCGGCGGCCTCGACGGCCCGGCGCGGCTTGCCGGACGCCCGGGGCGAGCCGGACCCACTCCGCTCCGCCCGCTCACCGCGCGGGGGGCTCTTCGCCGGTTCACCACCGGGCTGCTTCTTGGCGGGCTCACCGCCGGGCTGCTCCGTCGCGGGCCCGGGGGGCGGCTGGTTCTTCGCAGGCTCGCCGCCTGGCTGGTTCTTCGCGGGCTCACCACCGGGCTGCGCCTTCGCGGGCTCGGTGCCCGGCTGGTTCTTCGTCTCGTCGCCGTCGGAGGGCTTTCCGGTGGGCCCGGTGTCCTTGCCGGACCGCTCCGGGCCGCCCGGTACGCGCGCGACCTCGGGCGACGACGACTCCAGCGGCACGGACCAGGACCGTACGAGGCCCAGCTGTACGGCCTGGCGGGGCAGCACCGCGTCCAGCAGCCAGTCGGCGGCGACCCGCACGCGGTTGCCCGGCATCGCCGCGAGGTGGTAGCCGCGGGTGACCGCACCCGCCGCCGGGCCGGACATCGGCAGGCCGAGCGGGTTGGCGGCGGCCTTGGCGCCGCCGAGGTCCACGACGAACCCCAGGTCACGGTGGCGATAGGCCCGCCGCTTCCCGATGCCGAGCGAGGCGGCGACGTTCTGGGCGCAGACCTTGCCGTGCCGCCAGGCGTGCTGTGCGGTCATCGGCGTGTACTGGCCCGGCTGGTTCAGGTCGGGCACCGCGGCCACGTCACCGCAGGCGAACAGCTCGGGCCGCCCCGCCACCTGGAGGTGGGGGTCGACGAGCAGCCGACCGCGCTCCATGGGCAGCCCCAGGGACTCCACCAGCGGGTCGGGCCGTACGCCCACGCACCACACCAGCGTGCGGGTGTCGACGCTCGTGCCGTCGGTCAGCAGGACCCCGTCGTGCGTGGCCTCCTTGACGGAGATCCCCATCCGCACGTCGACGCCCCGCTGCCGCAGCACCCGCTCGGCGGTGCGGGAGAGCCGTTCGTCCATCTCGGGCATGACCCGGGGCGCCACGTCGAGCAGCATCCAGCGGGGCCGCATGCCGGTGCGCATCGGGTGCCTGCGGACCTGCGCGTCGGTGTACATCGCGCCGTGCGCGGCGACCTCGGTGCCGGTGTATCCCGCGCCGACCACGACGAAGGTGCACCGCGCGGCGCACTCCGCCCGGTCGTCGGCCGCGGCGGCCAGCTCCACCTGCCGGGTCACGTGGTCGCGCAGGTAGAGCGCCTCCGGCAGCCCTCGGAAGCCGTGGGCGTGCTCGGCGACGCCGGGGATGGGCAGCAGCTTGTTGACGCTGCCCGCGGCCAGCACCAGCCGGTCGAAGGGCAGGGTGCCCTCCTCGCCCTCCGGGCCGGTGTAGTGCACGGTGTGCCCGTCGAGGTCGATGCCGTCGGCCTCGCCGAGCACGAGCCGTACGTGCGGCAGCGTGCCCGACAGGGACACGCTGACCCGGCGCGGTTCCAGGATTCCGGCGGCGACCTGGGGCAGCAGGGGCAGGTAGAGGAAGTAGTCGGTCGGGTTGAGCACGGTGATGTCGGCCTGGTGCCGGGTGAGCCGGGACAGGGTGCGGGCCGTCCGGTACCCGGCGAAGCCGGCACCGACGATCACGATGCGGGGTCGGCTCACGGTTCGCCTCCGGGCTGTCGCGTACCTCGTGAGCCTTCCGCGTCCCCTTGGCCGGGGCACCCAAACGTCCGCGGGCACGCCGCGGCACGCCACCGCCCGCCGGTTTCCGGCCCCGCGCCCGGGTACCCGGCCCCGGACCCACCCGCTCCCTGTCCGGAGGCAACCCCTCATGCCCGAATACGGCTATTTCCTCTCGAGCGAGCAGTACGGTCCCGCGGAGTTGATCGAGCAGGCGCGCATGGCCGAGCAGGCCGGCTTCCAGGCGCTGTGGATCTCGGACCACTACCACCCCTGGAACGGCGAGCAGGGCCAGAGCCCGTTCGTGTGGTCGGTGATCGGCGCGCTGTCCGACGCGGTGTCCCTGCCGGTGGAGACGGCGGTGACCTGCCCGACGGTGCGTATCCACCCGGCGGTGGTGGCGCAGGCCGCGGCGACCAGCGCGGTGATGACGGACGGCCGCTTCCGGCTGGGCGTCGGCACCGGCGAGGCGCTGAACGAGCACATCTTCGGCGACGCCTGGCCGGCCGCGCACGTACGCCTGGAGATGCTGGAGGAGGCCATCCTGATCATCCGGCGGCTGCTCACCGGCGAGGAGGTCAACCACCACGGCACCCACTACACGGTGGAGAACGCCCGCCTGTACACGGTGCCCGACGAGCCGGTCCCGATCGACATCTCGGGCTTCGGCCCGGCGGCGACGAAGCTGGCGGCCCGGGTCGGCGACGGCTACATCACGATGATGCCGGACGCCTCGATGGTGGAGCAGTACCGCAAGGGCGGGGGCGGCGGGAAGCTGGTCAGCGGGGGCACCAAGGTCTGCTACGACACCGACAAGGACGCGGCGGTGCGCACCGTGCACCGGCTGTGGGCCAACGAGCAGCTGCCCGGCGAGCTGGGCCAGGTGCTGCCCTCGCCGAAGCACTTCGAGCAGGCGCAGACCCTGGTCACCGAGGACATGGTCCGCGACAACCGGGTGTGCGGCGACGACGTGGACGAGCACGTGGCGGAGCTGAAGCAGTTCGCCGACGCCGGTTTCGACCGGGTCTACGTCAACCAGATCGGCCCGGACCTGCGCGGCTTCTTCGACCTCTACCGCACCAAGGTGCTGCCGCAGCTCCAGCAGAGCGCCTGAGGCGCGCGCGGCACGAAGCGGCACGCACAGGGGTACGCCCGCACGTCCGTGCGGGCGTACCCGTATGCGGTGCTGTGCGGTACGGGGCAGGTCAGCCGCGCCCACCCTTGTTTTCGGGGTCGACGTCGTCCTGGCGCGGTGCGGCGGGCCCGGTGCCGCCCGGTGCGGGAGTGCCCGCGCCCGGGGCGCCGGTCGCGCCGCCCGCACCGCCGGGCGCCACGGGGGGCATCGGCGGGTAGGGCACGCCCAGTCCGCCCGGCGACGCGGTGGGCGCGCCGCCTCCGGGGACGTGGTCGTGCCCGGTGCCGGGTGCCGTGCCCGGCCGCGACGGGTGCGGCCGGGCCGCGCCCCGCAGCAGGTACGCCGCGACGCCCAGGAGGGCGGCCGTGATCAGCGCGGCGGCCCAGCCCGGGAGCGCGAGGGCGAGCGCCAGCCCCACGGCGAGCGCGACGGCGGCGCCCGCGTACAGGGCGGCGGTGCCGGACGCGGCGTACAGCGTGGCCTTGCGGCGCTGCCTGCGGGTCTGTTCACGCAGTTCGTCGCGCACGGTCTCGCGTGCCACCTGCGCCAGTTCGTCGACCAGTTGCCTGTCCAGGTGTTCCAAGTGATCCATGCGGTCCATGTGTTGCGGGTACCCGCGGGCCCGGCTTCCATGGCCGAACGACCGGCGGGGAGTGGGCGGCGGGCGGCCCGTCGTTCCAACTAGGCTCGTCCGTATGGACATTCTGGGAGCCACACTGCGCATCTACGTCGACGACCTGGACAAGTCGATCCCCTTCTACGAGGGGCTGGCCGGCGGCGAGGCCCTTCGTTTCGAACGCGGCGGCGTCCAGGTCGCCGCCATCGGCTGCTTCCTGCTGATGAGCGGGCCCGAGTCCCAGCTCGAGGTGTTGCGCAAGGTGGCCGCGACCATCGCCGTGTCGGACGTCGAGGAAACCCGACGCGTACTCGGTTCCCTCGGCGCCGACATCATCGCCGGCCCGGTCGCGACGCCCGGGGGCCGCAACCTGATCGCCCGGCATCCGGACGGGACGATCTACGAGTACGTGGACCGGCAGCAGTAGGGCCCCGGCACGTCACCCGGGGGCGGCCGGGCGGGGCTCACTCCCCGTCCGGCCACATCCGGAAGTCGTAGCGGGCCGGGAGCGGTGCGTCGTCCAGCCTCGCCCACAGCAGGCCGATGCTGTCGGCGCCCTCCCTCAGGTCGGCGACCTCGAAGCCGTCGTCGAACACGGCCCGCGCCTCCTCAGTCCGGCCCTCCGCGGCCAGCAACTCGCCCTCGGCCAGCCGGAACCGGCCACGGGCCCGCGTCGCGGGGTCCAGCCGCTCCCACACGGCCCGGGCGTCCGCGGTGCGCCCGGCCGCGAGCAGCGCCCCGATCGCCTCCCGGCCCAGCGCCGCGGTGACGGCCGCCCACCCCGCGTCCCCTTCCGCCGCCGCGTCGGTCCGGCGTGCGCACAGGTCGTCGAAGGCCTCCGCGTACCGGTCGGCGGCGCGCTCGTGGTGGCCGTCCTGCTGGTCGGCGACCGCGAGACAGCGCAGCAGCGGCCAGCGGTCCGCGGCGCACTTAAGTCCGCGCTCCCAGCTGCGCACCGCCTGCGCCCGGTCGTCGCCGTGCCACTGGGCGACCCCGAGGTGGTACTCGGCGAGGGGGGTGGCGGCCGTGGTCTCCAGCATGTCCCGCCAGGGCCGGGCGACCAGCGTCCCGCCGGGCGGCTCGTGGTGTTCGGGCTCGGGCAGCGACCCGGTGCGCAGCAGGTGCACCCAGGGCCGCTGTTCCTCGCCGAGGGTGTCCTCGTCGAAGGGGGTGCCGGGCAGCTTCCAGCCCGCCCGCAGCACTTCCAGCGCGCCCCAGCCCGACCCGGTGGCCAGGCGCTCGCCGGGCTCGGTGTCGGCGTACGGCCGCCAGGCGTCGTACGCGGCGTCGACGTCCGCCCGTGGCAGGGCGGCCTCCAGCCGGTCCTCGGCACGGCGCAGCACGGTGGGCCAGTCGCCGTCCGGCGCGGCGTCGAGCGGCCCGTACGCCTCCAGCCAGGACACCTCGCTCTCCGCCTCCAGCTTGACGTGCTCCAGCTGGGTGCGGACGAGCCCGGCCTGGATCTCGCAGTAGCCGCCGGTGCCGGGCTCGGTGAGCCACTCCTGCCAGCGGCGTCCGCCGGGCCCGGTGCCCCACACGAACAGCTTGCGGCCGCGCAGCAGGTCGGTGGAGGTCTGCACCAGTCCGTGGCCGTCCTCGTCGAGGGCGGCGATCCAGCGGCGCCGGTCGTCCGGCACCTCGTAGAAGTAGTCGGCGGCGTAGGTGCTGTTCAGCGGGTACGTGCGGTCAACGCCGTCGTACTCCGGGACGGGCACGCGGCGGAGCCTGCGCTCGTAGCCGAAGTGCCAGGCCTCGTCGGCGGGGGCGAGGACGCGGCGGTCCTCCGGGACGGCGATGTTGGACCACCAGTAGGTGGGCACGGGGCGCTCGTGCGGGTTGCGGATGCGGGCGCCGACGTAGAGGAAGTCCGAGCCGTCCGGCAGCCACAGGTCGACCTGGAAGGGCAGGTCGCGCAGCCGCTCCCACTCCCACAGGCGCAGCATCTCCCCGCCGTCGGGGGCAGGGACGCGGGCGGCGTACACCGGCGAGCAGGACAGGGTGGTGTGGCCGGTGGCGCCGATGTTCCACTCGATGCCGCCGGAGAACCAGGCGCCGTTGAGGGCGAAGTTGGCGGGCTGGAGCACGGGGTTGACGTAGAGGAGTTCGCGGCCGGTGGGCTTGTGGTGGAGGGAGGCGATGCGTCCGCCCAGGCCGGGCAGGACGGTGGCGCGCAGCCGGTCGTTCTCGATGACGAGCGCGTCGAGTCCGCGCGGTGCGCGCTCCCGGTCGTAGCCGTCCCGGACCCGGACGGGCAGCAGGCTGCGCAGTGGCTCGTAGTCGACCTGGCGGGCCATGTCGCGCGGCAGGTCCGCCCGGTCCCGGTCGTCGATGCGGTGGGCCTCGTCCAGGGGGCGCAGCGGCGGCAGGGGGTTGTCCGGCCCCAGCGGCGCGGCGGGCAGGGTCAGTACCTCGCGTCGGATCGTCGTCACGGTTCCTCATGGAAGCCGCTCTCCGGCGCGGTGAACAGGGGCTCCGCCGGGCGGGAGGGGCGACGTGACTCACGTTTAATCCGCTGGGGCCCGGTACGGGCGCGGGCATAGGGTCGGGCGGTCGGCGCGCGTACCAAGACGAAGACGACGATGAAGACGAAGGAGAGCGGCCGTGAGTGAGCAGCACACCTACCGGGTGATCGTCCGGGGCACCTGGGAGGGGCTGACCGAGGAGGCACGTGCCCGGTTGCTCGCCGAGGCGGGCGAGCACGGGATGGCGAGCATGCGGTTCACCGAGGAGGGCTCGCTGTCGTACGAGCCCGCGCCGCTGAAGCACTTCTCGATGCGCTACGTGGTGGTGTCGGACGCGGCGGACGGCGAGGAGATGGCGGGCGCGATCGCGGAGGACCGGGCCGAGACCACGCTCGGCGGGCTCGGCTACGGGTTCCGCGACCTCAGGTCCACGGTGACGGACCTGGACACGATGAAGATCAACCGGAAGTCACGGTCTCGGCGGTGATCGCCCAGCGCTGGTGGTCGCGCCAGGCGCCGTCGATGTAGAGCATCCTCGGCGAGTAGCCCTCCAGGTGGAATCCGCAGGCGCGGGCCAGGGCGATCGAGGCGGCGTTGCCCGGCTGGACGTTGATCTCCAGCCGGTGCAGGCGCATCGGCCCGAACGCGTGGCGCACCACGAGGTCGAGTCCTTCGCGCATCAGCCCGCGGCCCGCCGCGTGCACGAAGGCGCCGTAGCCGAGCGCACCGCTGCGGAAGCCGCCCTCGACGATGTTGTTGATGTTCACGAACCCGGCGATGGAGCCGCCGGGTGCGCCCCCGGAGGTCGCGTCCGTGTCCTTCTCGCACACCAGGAACCCGGCCTTGGCGGGGTCCTCGATCAGCCGGCCCGCGTAGGCCTCGTACGCCTGCATGCTGTCGGGCGGGAAGAGCCAGGGGTGGTGCAGGTCCTTGCTCTGACGCGCCCGGGCGGTGAACTCGGCGCCGTCCGCGTAGGTGAAGTGCCGGATGCCCACGCGCGGGCCCTCGGCGAGGTGGCGGGAGGGGGTGTGCGGCATGGGATCAGCCTACGACGGTCAGCGCAGCGCGGGCGTGTCCAGCGTCAAGGTGCCCGCGTCGGCGTCCAGTTCCGCCCGCACGCCGAAGGGGACGGTCAGCGCGCCCTCGCAGTGCCCGAACCCGAAGTCCTCGGCGACCGGCACGCCGAGCCCGCCGAGCCGGTCGGCCAGCAGGGGCCGCAGCCGCTCGCGGGGCTCGCACTCCGCCCACGAGCCGAGCAGCACGCCACCGACCCCGTCGAGCCATCCGGCGCGGAGCAGCTGCGTGAGGTAGCGGTCGATGCGGTACGTCTCCTCCCCCACGTCCTCCAGGCACAGCAGCCCGCCGCGCGCGGAGGGCCGGGCGTGCGGGGTGCCCAGGTCGGCGGCGAGCAGGGCGAGGCAGCCGCCCAGGGTGACGCCCCAAGCCCGGCCGGGCACCAGCGGTGTGCCGCCCGAGGCGATCACGCGGACCGACTCGGGGTCGCACAGGGTGGCCCGCAGGTGCTCCTGTGCCCGGGCGTTCTTGACGAAGTCGATCCCGGCCGCCATCGGTCCGTGCAGGGTGACCAGGCCGAGGCGGGTGGCGAAGGCCTCGTGCAGTGCGGTGATGTCGCTGAAGCCGACGAACACCTTGGGGCCGGCCGCGCGCATCGCCTCCCAGTCGAGCAGGTCGACCATGCGCTGGACGCCGTACCCGCCGCGGGCGCACAGCACCGCGTCCACGGCCGGGTCGCACCAGGCGGCCTGGAGGTCGGCGGCCCGGTCGGCGTCGGTGCCCGCGAGGTAGTCGAAGGTGCCGTGCCGGTCCAGGACGTGCGGCGCCACGACCGGGTCGAGGTCCCAGCCGCGCAGCACGTCCAGTCCCGCCTGGAGCCGCTCCTCGGGCACCGGCCCGCTGGGTGCGACGACGGCCACCCGGGCGCCGGGGGCGAGCCGGGCCGGCCGGACCAGCTCTCTCACCCGGCTCACCGGGTCAGCTCCAGGGGCGGGACGCCGGGCGGGGTCAGCCCGAAGACCTGGGCGTAGAGGGAGAGCTCGGCCTCCAGGGCGCGGACCATGGTCTGCGCGCGGCGGAAGCCGTGTCCCTCGCCCTCGAAGGCGAGGTAGGCGTGCGGCACGCCGCGGCCCGCCATCCGGTCGAGGAACCGCTCGCACTGCACGGGCGGGCAGATAACGTCGTCCAGTCCCTGGAGCAGCAGGAACGGGGCGGTGACGCGCTCGGCGTGCTCGGCGGGCGACCGCTCGGCGTAGCGGTCCGGGACCTCGGCGTAGGGGCCGATCAGGCTCTCCAGGTACTGCGACTCGAAGTCGTGGGTCTCGCCGGTCCCCCAGCCGGTCAGGTCGAGGATCGGGTAGATGATCGTGCCGCAGGCGTAGACGTCGGTGGTGGCGAGCGACGCGGCGGACGTCCAGCCGCCCGCGCTGCCGCCGCGCACGGCGAGCCGGTCCCGGTCGGCGGTGCCCTCCTCGGCGAGGGCGACGGCGACGGCCGCGCAGTCCTCGACGTCGACGACGCCCCACTGTTCACGCAGCCGGTTGCGGTACTCCCGGCCGTGCCCGCTGGAACCCCCGTAGTTGACCTCGGCGACGCCGATGCCGCGGGAGGTGAAGTAGGCGATCTCCAGGTCGAGGACGAGCGGGGAACGGCTGGTGGGGCCGCCGTGCGCCCAGATGACGTACGGCGGCAGCTCGCCGTCCGGCGCCTGGCAGCCGGGGTGGTGCGGCGGGTAGAGGTGGGTGTGGATCTCGCGTCCGCCCGGGCCGGTGAAGGTACGGATCCGCGGCCGCGGGTAGTACGCCGGGTCGACGGCGTCCTCGTGCGGGGCACCGATGACCCGGGCGCGGCCGGTGCGGGCGTCCAGCTCCACGACCTCGTATCCGCTGTGCGGCCCGGCGCCGACGCCGACGACCCGCTCGCCGTGCGCGGCCAGGGTGGGCGCGAACTCGGTCCAGGGACCCGCGGCGTCGGCGACGTCGCCGGTCTCGGGGTCGAGGATGCCGAGGGCGGCGGCGCCCCGGCCGTGCAGGACCGCGATCAGGCCGCTGTCCAGGGCCGCGAACCAGCGCTGCCCGAGCTTCCACAGCGGCCCGCCGAACTCCTCCTCGCGGGCGCACAGCGGCTGCCCGTCGCGGTAGAGGTTCCACCAGCCGGTGCGGTCGGAGGCGTACAGCAGGGTGCCGTCCGGTGCCCAGTCCGCCTGGGCGATGGACTCCTCGGGGCCACCGGCGACGGGCCGGGCGTCTCGGAACAGGCCCTCGGGGCCGACGTCGGCGACGATCAGCTCGGTGCCGTCCCAGGGCATGCGCGGGTGGTCCCAGGCGAGCCAGGCGGCGCGGCGCCCGTCGGGCGAGAGGCGGGGTCCGGTGACGAAGCGGTGCCGTTCGGGAGTGAGTTCGCGGACCGCGCGCCGGTCGTCGGCCGCGGAGCCGTCCAGCGGCACCGCCACGAGGACGCGGCGGACGTCGGTGGGCCCCTCGCCGGTGAACTCCTCCAGGACGCACCACACCTCGCCGCGCTCGGGACGCGGGTCCGGCTCGATCCAGCGCAGTCCGCCGCCCACCGGGGAGAGCGGTGTCAGCGGGCGCGGCTCGCCGCCGCCGGGGGTGAAGGCGTACAGCCGCTGGTCGGCGAAGTTCACGAAGACCACCAGCGGACCGGTGTCGGTCGTGGCCGCGCCCCACGGCCGGCCGCCGTACTCGATGACGCGGCTGCGCACGTTCCACGGTGCGGGCAGCACCGGTTCCTCGGTGCCGTCGGCGTGCCGCCGCACCAGGGTGCGCCGCCCGCCCTCGGTGGGCCGGGGCGCGGTCCACCACACCTCGTCACCGACGAAGCCGACGTCGTCGGGCCGTCCGTCGTGCGCGGCGGCGAGGGCCGCGTCGACGGGCGAGGGCCACGATCCGTACGACAGAGTCGACACTGACTCCCCCACTTCTCCTCCAGCTGCTTGCTCGTCCGGGCGGTGCCCGGGTCTTACGCCGTGCGCAGGAAACGGTCCAGGACTCTGACTCCGAAGTGCAGTGCCTCGACCGGGACCCGCTCGTCCACACCGTGGAAGAGGGCCTGGTAGTCGAAGCCCTCGGGCAGCTTCAGCGGCGCGAAGCCGTATCCGGTGATGCCGAGCCGGGAGAACTGCTTGGCGTCGGTGCCCCCGGACATGCAGTACGGCACGACGTGCCCCTCGGGCGCGAACTCCTCCACCGCCGCGCGCATCCGGGCGTACGTCGGCGCGTCCACCGGCGCCTGGAGGGCGACCTCGCGGTGGACGAACTCCCAGTCCACGTCCGGCCCGGTGAGCCGGTCGAGGGTGCTGCGGAACTCGTCCTCGCCGCCGTACAGGAACCGCCCGTCGACGTGGGCGACGGCCTCTCCCGGGATGACGTTGACCTTGTACCCGGCGTCCAGCATGGTCGGGTTGCTGCTGTTGCGGACGGTGGACTCGACCAGCTTGCCCGCCTCGCCGAGCTTGTCCAGCAGGGCGTCGACGTCGCTCAGGTCGGTCTCGATGCCGTAGACGGCGGCGATCTCGGTCAGGGCCGCGCGCACGGTCGGGGTCAGGCGCAGCGGCCACTCGTGGGCGCCGATGCGGGTGATCGCGGCGGTGAGCCGGGTGATCGCGTTCTCCCGGTTCACCTTCGAACCGTGCCCGGCGCGCCCGCGCGCGGTGAGCTTGAGCCAGCCCGTCCCCCGTTCACCGGCGGCGATGGGGTAGAACTGCCGCCCGGCCCCGTCGTGGAAGGTGAACGCCCCGGACTCGCTGACGCCCTCGGTGCAGCCCTCGAACAGGGCGGCGTGCCGGTCGGCGAGGAAGCCGGAGCCGTCCTCGGCGCTGGCCTCCTCGTCCGCGGTGAACGCGATCACCACGTCCCGCCGGGGCCGCACCCCTTGCCGGGCCCAGTCGCGGACGACCGCGAGGATCATCGCGTCCATGTTCTTCATGTCGACGGCGCCGCGCCCCCAGACGACGCCGTCGCGGATCTCCCCGGAGAAGGGGTGCACGTTCCAGTCGGCGGCCTCGGCGGGCACGACGTCCAGGTGGCCGTGGACCAGCAGCGCGTCGGCGGAGGGGTCGGTGCCCTCGATGCGGGCCACGACGTTGGTGCGGCCCGGGGTGCGCTCCAGCAGCGTGGGCTCGATCCCGGCCTCGGCGAGCCGCGCGGCGGCGTACTCGGCGGCGGGCCGCTCCTGGCAGTCGCCGCCGCCCCGGTTGGTGGTGTCGATCCGGATCAGCTCGGAGGTGAACCGGACGACCTCGTCCAGCGCCTGCTCGCCGGTGTCCGGTCCGGTCCCCGTGTGCTCAGCCATACTGCTCCTCCACCGCCGCCGAGACGATCGTCGTGACCGCCTTGAACGTCCGGATCGCCTCGAACATCGTGTCGTGGGTGTATGCCACCTTCCGCTCCCCGACCTGCGCCACACCGGGCACCACGGTCGCGGCCGCCGCCAGGTGCTCGGCGTCGAACTCCAGGGCGAGGGTGAAAGGCCCGCCGCTCACCGGCTCCTGCCGCACGGCTAGCGCGGTGGCCTCCTTGGCGGCGGCCCGGATGTCGGCGGCGGTCCTCGCCGGGGTGCGGCACACGGCCGCGTACCGCGACACATGGTCCTTGACCGCGACCTTGCGCGCCTCGGGCGCGTACCCGAGCGCGTCCTCGCAGGCCACGTCGTCCCCGGTGACCAGCACCACGGGCACCCCGTACTCGGCGACCACGTGTGCGTTGAGCAGACCCTCACTGGCCCGTACGTCGTTCAGCCAGACGCCGGTGAGCTGGTTGGCGAGGTAGGTGTGGGCGAGGACGCCCTCCATACCGGCGCCCGCGTGGTACCCGATGAACGCGATGCCGTCCACGTCCCCGTGCTGGACGCCCTCCACCATGGACAGCGCCTTGTGCCGTCCGGTGAGCATCTCCGTGCGCTCGTCGAGCCGCTCCAGGAGGAGATTGCGCATGGACCAGTGCGCCTCGTTGACCAGCACCTCGTCGGCTCCGCCGTCGAAGAAGCCGAGCACGGCCGCGTTCACGTCCGAGGTGAACATCGACCGGCACCGCTCCCACTGCGGCGTCCCCGGCAGCACGTCGGCCGGCCAGGTGACACCGGTGGCGCCTTCCATGTCGGCACTGATGAGGATCTTCATGGCTCGAACCGTACGCGCTGCCCGGCCACCTCTGCCAGGCCTGTGGATAACCATCGGTGGTCTGGACCACTGAAGCGCCCCGTCCGGCCTACGATCAGCGCTTTCACGGGGGCGGGACCGTCAACTCCACGGCCCGTCCGGCACCAGCGCGCCGAGGACCGCCGACAGCTGGGGCGGCTCGACCGGGTCCGCAAACGAACCCAGGTCCGGCCACGCCGTCCAGGCGTACGTGTCCAGACTGGCCTGCTCGTCGGGGAGCAGGCCGGTCCGCGCCGGCGCCGGCCGCTCGCCGGTGAACTCGGCCGCCGCCAGGGGCGTCTCCCCCGGCTCGATGCCGCCCTCCCGGCGGCTCCCAGAGGTACGTTCCGTCGAACGGGTCCCGCCAACGCAGGAGCAGCAGGCGACGGGCGGCGTCAAGACAGAGGACCCGGGAGGCGGACCGGTGCGTCGATTCCACCGTCCCGATGCTGGGCGACGCCCGCCACCACCCAAGTCGACGGCAGTTCTATGCGGGTGCCGTCCGACGTGTACTCCGTGGTGACCAGCGGCAGTTCGCCGCTCGCCAGGACGGTCAGTCCGGCCGCGCGGAGGTACCCGGGCACCGCCTCGTCGGGGACGGCGCCGGGGGTCAGGCCGTGGCGCAGGACGGGGGCGAGTTTGGCGGGCGGCCCGGCCGGCCCCTGCGCCAGGCCCGCCAGGACGGTCTTGGCCGCCTGGGAGGGCTCGACCAGGAAGGCGCGGCCGCGTGCGCCGAGGAGCGCGGCGAGGGCGTCGGCCAGGGGCTGCCGGTCGTCGGGCTCGCACTGGTGCAGGACGCCCCGGACGTAGACGTTGGCGTCGCCCAGTTCCGCGTGCAGCGCCTCCGCCTCGGCCTTGTCGGCGGCGTCCAGTTGCCGGTACGCGGCCAGTCCGCCCGGGTCGGCGTGGCGGGCGTGGGCGAGGGCGGCGGCGGAGAGGTCGGCGCCGACCACGTGCGGGAAGCGTTCGGCGAAGTAGCGGGTCTGGGTGCCGTTTCCGCAGCCCAGGTCGATCAGCGGCAGGGCGGCGTCGGTCAGGTGCGGTTCGAAGTGTGCCAGGTGGCGACCGGCGGTCAGCGTCGGCTCCGCGTCCCAGAACACCGCCCCCCGGTCCCCGGAGGCCTCGTTCCAGAAGCCCTCCCAGGCGTCCCGGTACCGACTCGTCACGCTCATGCCCGTCTCCCCAGGTGCGACGACGTACGGCCCGCCGACGACGACGGGTCCGTACGGTGTACCGCGCCCGGCGCACACCCACAAGCGCCCGGCGCATTCCTTCACCACCCGTTCGCGCCGGGCGAATTGGTCCGCGGATCGATCCGGCGCATTGCGGCGGTCGGCCAGGCGCGGAACGCCGCCGTCCTTGGCGTGCTGCTCCCGGCCCTGTACTGCGGTCCGCGCGGCGGCGCCTCGGCGCTAGCGGTACCGGGCGGGCAGTGTCAGCTCGAACCACACCGTCTTGCCCGCGGTGGTGCGGCTGGCGCCCCATGCGCGGGCGAGGGTGCTGACCACGCGCAGGCCGCGCCCGGCCTCGTCCTCGGGACCCGCGCTCCTGAGCGCGGGCAACTCGTGGTCGTCGTCGTCCACCTCGCACAGCAGCGTGTCGGCGCGCACCAGGCGCAGTTCGACGGGGCGGGCGTGGGAGTGGCGTACGGCGTTGGTGACGAGTTCGCTGACCATCAGCTCCGCGGGGCCCGCCAGCTTCGGCAGCCCCCAGTCGTGCAGCTGTTCGCGGACCGCCGCGCGGGCGCGGCCCACTTCGGCCGGGTCGCGGGCGAGGCTCCATTCGGCGACGGCGTCGGGCTCGATGCCGGTCAGCCGGGCCATCAGCAGGGCGACGTCGTCCTTGCGGCCGCCGCGGGTGCCCAGGGCGCGGATGATGGTGTCGCAGGCGTCGTCCATGGACGCGGCCGGGTGGGCGGCGGACTCGCAGAGGGTGGCGAGGCCGACGCCGATGTCCTCGCCGCGCACCTCCACCAGGCCGTCGGTGCACATCACCAGCCGGTCGCCGGGCGCCACCGGCACGCGCACCGACTCGAAGGGCACCCCGCCGACGCCGATCGGCGCCCCCGTCGGCAGGTCGATCAGCTCGCTGGCGCCGTCCTCGGCACGGACCAGGACGGGCGGGATGTGACCGGCGTTGGCGAGGTGCAGTTCACCGGCGACCGGGTCGTACACGGCGTACAAACAGGTCGCCAGGTGCGTTTCGCCGAGCCGCTGGGCGAGGTCGTCGAGGTTGCGCAGCAGTCGCGCGGGCGGCAGGTCGAGACCGGCCATGGTCTGGACGGCGGTGCGCAACTGGCCCATCATCGCCGCCGAGCCCAGACCGTGGCCCATGACGTCGCCGACGACGAGCGCGGTGCGGGCGCCCGGCAGCTTGACCGAGTCGAACCAGTCGCCGCCGACCCGGCCGAGCAGCGTCCCCGGCAGATAGCGGGTGGCGATGTCGCACCCGGCCATGCGCGCGGGGATGTGCGGGAGCATGCTGTCCTGGAGCGTCTCGGCGACGTTCTCCTGGTGGGTGTACATGCGCGCGTTGTCGAGTACGAGGCCCGCGCGGGCGGCGAGTTCGGCACCGGTGACGCGGTCCATGTCGTTGAAGACGGGCCGCTCCGGGTGCCGGAGCAGGATCATGAAGCCGAGGACGACCTGCCGGGCCTTGAGCGGCACCAGCAGCATCGAGCGGTCCGTGATGAGCGGCCGGATGTCCCGCTTCTCGAACTGGGAGGCGATGGCGTGGCCCATCTCCTCGGTGATGCGGGGCACCAGCACCGGCTCACCGCTGGTCATGCACTGGAAGAAGGGGGTGTGCGCCGGGAAGGGCATGGCCTCGCCGACGGGTACGACGTCGTCCCAGCGGCCGGGTTCGTCGGTGTGCTCCAGGGCGACGCGGTGCCACATGGTGGTGGTGTCCGGTACGCCGTCGGGGAAGCCCTCACCGGCGACGACCTGTTCGCGCAGGTAGGTCCCGGCGACGTCGGTGAAGCGGGGGACGACCGCCCGGCTGACCTCCACGATGGTCTGCGCCAAGTCGAGGGAGGTGCCGATCGCGCCGCTGACCTCGTTGAGGAACTCCAGGCGTTCGCGGACCGCCGCGTACTCCAGGTCCTCGGCCTCGTCCCGCAGCTCCTGGGGCACCGGCTCACCGGCCGCCAGTGCCCGCGCGGCCCGCTCGCGGCGCGCCCGGCGCTCGGCCCGCCGGGGCACGCCCCAGTCCGGGATAACGGGCACCCGGTCGTTCTGGCTGAACTCCAGGACCGGGTAGCCCAGCTCGAGGACCTGGGCGACGATGCGGGCGCTCTCCCCGACGCTCATGCTGGGCAGGATCTCGGGGAGGCGGCGGGCGAGTTCGTCGGCGCCGGGGAAGTCGGTGTGCAGGGCGAACCCGGGCGCGATCCGCTCGACGACACCCGCCCCGGCGCCGTCGTCGGCGTAGTCCCGGCGCAGTCCGTCCGCGTCGGCGGCCAGCACGAGCAGCCGCTCCGGCCCGGGCCCCACCAGGGGGTACGCCCACCAGAGCACGTCGACGCGGGCGTCGGCCGGCACGGTCAGCCGGGCCCGGCCCGCCGCCGGGTAGGAGAGCCGCCCGTCGAGGGAGGACTCCAGGCCCGGCCCGAGGCCGTCGTGGTCCGGGTACGGGCCGTAGGCCGAGCCCTCGTCCTGCGCCCCGTCCCCGGGGAGCACGCCCGAGACGGGCAGCAGGTCGAGGGCGGGCCGCCCGATCGCCTCTTCCTTGGGCAGGGCGAACAACCGCCGTGCGCCCCGGCTCCAGTGGGAGACCAGTCCGTCGCGGTCCACCACGACGACGGCCAGTGGGACGCGGCCCGTGACGGGGTCGGCCGGCACGGCGTCGGGTCCGGCACGGTGGCCGGGAGGTGCGTCCCGCTCGGTGCCATGGTCCATGGCGTCAGGCCCTCTCTGCCCACGGCTCCGCAAGATCTGTGTCGCCGTCACCACCGTACGGGGGTGGTCGGTGACCATGTGCGGCAACGGGGGAATTGGTGGCGCGCGAACACACCGGCGCGCGCCCGCGCGCCGGTGTGCCGGTCTCAGTCCTCGTGCCCGAGCTGCAGGTCGCGCTCCGTCCGGCCGCCGCCGGCCACCTGGAGCACGGTCGCGACCGGCGGGTATCCGGCCGCGATGACGGTGTACTCGCCGGACGACAGGTCCACGAACCGGAAGGTGCCGTCGGGGCCGGTGGTCAGGGTGTCCACCACGTTGCCCGCGGCGTCGAGGAGCGTCACGCGCGCGTCCTCCACGACACGGCCGCCGCTGGCCCGCACCGTGCCGCGCAGCACGGCGCCGCCGGCCAGTTCGACGTCCTGCCGGGTCTCCCGGGCGGCCTGGACGCTGACCGGCAGCGCGGCCGGACGGAAGGCGGGGGCGCTGGCGGCGAGGGTGTACTCGCCCGCCACCAGCTCCGTGATGACGTAGCCGCCCTCGCGGCCGCTGCGGGTGGTGGCGACGACCTCGCCGTGGACGTTGGTGAGGGTGACGGTCGCGTCGCGGACGGGGCTGCCGTCGGCGGTCATGACGCTGCCGGCCAGGCGTCCGGCACCGCCGAGGACCACGTCCAGTTCCACCGGGCGTTCGCCGACCGTCACCGAGACCGCCTGCGGCTGGTGGCCGCCGGCCGCGGCGATCAGGACGTAGGCCCCGGAGCCGGGCGTGGCCAGCGCGTAGCGTCCGTCGTCGCCGCTGGCGCCCCGGCCGATCTGTTGCCCGCCGACGTCGATGAGGGTGAGTGCCGCGCGGGGCACGACCGTGCCGTCGGGGTGCTGCACCGTGCCGCAGACGGGGATGCCGCCGGCGTAGGGCGACCGGGCCGGCGGCACCTGGGTCGCCGGCTGGGCCTGCGGGGCGTGCGGTGCGTGCTGTGCGGTCTCCGGGTCGGTGACGGGGGCGTTGTGGGACACCAGTGGTTTCTCCTTGAGGAAGAGGGCGATGAGGAGCCCGAGGACGAGCACCGGCACCAGGTAGAGGAAGATCCGCGGCATGGCGTCGGCGTACGCCCCGATGTAGGCGTCGCGCAGCGCCGGGGGCAGGGAGTGGACGAGCTGGGGGGTGATGGCCTCGGCGTCCGGGAGCCCGGATGCCGCCTCGGCGGGGATCCGGTCGGCCAGGGCGTCGGTGAGGCGGCCCGCGAAGAGGGTGCCGAAGACGGCCGCGCCGACGCTGCCGCCGATCTGCCGGAAGTAGTTGTTGGCGCTGGTGGCGGTGCCCAGGTCGGTGGGGCGCACCGAGTTCTGGACGGCGAGGACCAGGACCGGCATCACCATGCCGATGCCTGCGCCGAGCACGGCCATCCAGATGCTGTAGTGCAGCCGGGAGGTGTCGGCGTCGAGGCGGGAGAGCAGCCACATGCCGACGACGGACAGCGCGCTGCCGAGGATCGGGTGGCTCCGGTAGTGACCGGTGCGGCTGATGAGCTGTCCGGAGATGATCGAGGCGCCCACGACGCCGCCCATCATCGGCAGCATCAGCAGGCCGGACTCGGTGGCGCTGGCGCCGTCGACCATCTGGAGGAAGGTCGGCAGGTAGCTGGCGGCGCCGAACAGGGCGACGCCGATGACCAGGCCGACCAGGGCGGTGACGTTGAAGATGGAGTCCCGGAACAGGCGCAGCGGGATCAGCGGTTCGGGCGCGAAGTGCTCCGCGACCAGGAAGAGCAGGGTGGCTCCGGCCGCTCCGGCGGCGAGGCCGAGGATGACCTCCGAGCCCCACGCGTACTCGGTGCCGCCCCAACTGGTGAGCAGCACCAGGCAGGTGGAGGCGGCGGCGAGCAGCAGGGCGCCGAGGATGTCCAGGCGCGGCTTGACCCGCGGCCGGGGCAGCTTGAGGACGACGGCGACGACGGCCATGGTGACCAGGCCGAAGGGCACGTTGATGTAGAAGCACCAGCGCCAGGAGAGGTGGTCGGTGAAGTAGCCGCCGAGCAGCGGTCCGGCGACCGAGGCGAGGCCGAAGGCGGCACCGATCAGGCCCATGTACCGGGCACGTTCACGGGGCGGCACGATGTCCGCGATGATCGCCTGCACGCCGATCATCAGGCCGCCGGCGCCGACGCCCTGCACCGCGCGGAAGGCGATCAGCTGGTCCATGGTCTGCGCGCGTCCGGCCAGCGCGGAGCCGACGACGAAGACCAGGATGGCGAACTGGAAGACGCCCTTGCGGCCGAAGAGGTCGCCGAGCTTGCCGTAGATCGGCAGGCCGACGGTGGAGGTGAGCAGGTAGGCGGTAATCGCCCAGGACATCTTGTCCAGACCGTGCAGCTCACCGACGATCTTCGGCAGCGCCGTGGCGACGATCATCTGCTCCAGGGCGGCGAGCAGCAGCGCCAGCATCAGCCCGACGAAGACCAGCCGCACCCGGCGCGGGCTCAGCCCGGTGTCCCGCTCCCCGCCCGGCTCGGGGACGGGAGGCTCCGGGGGTGCCTCGGCCACGGCGACCGGTTCGTCCCGCGCGGGACTGCCTACCGGGTCCTGCACCAGAGTGATCCCGCCCACGTACCGCTCCCCTCGTCACACCTGCTCACATTTGCCGCCTGAGGCGACAACTGCGAACAAGTGCGACGAGTTACGGACGCGCGACGGGTTGGCGCGGAGATCACTCGAACCGGTGAGGCGGCCAACGGCCGCACCGCGCCTGCCGTTTGGCTACTTCTCGACCTCGGCGGCGAGCTTGGCGAGCAGGGCGTCGTAGATCCGGCCGAGCCCCTTGGGCGCGAAGGTCTTCTCGAAGAAGCCGCCGACACCGCCGGCCCCCTGCCAGGTGGTGACCACGACGACCCGGGACTTGCCCTCGCCGGCCGGGGTGACGCGCCAGGTGGTGACCATGGAGGAGTTGCGGTCCTTCTCGACCAGCTCGCCGTCGGTCGGCTCGGTGACCTCCAGCAGGCAGTCGCGGACGCGCTTGCTGGTGGCCTGGAGCTTCCAGTGCACGAGGGTGCCCTCGCCGTCGCCGCCCTCCCGGACCTCGTACTCGCTGAAGTGTTCGGGCAGCAGCTTCTCGCGGGTGCCGCTGTAGTCGGCGAGGGTGTCGAACACCGTCTCCGCGTCCGCTGCGACGATCCGCTCCGTCGTCGCCTCGACCTGCGCCATCGGGTTCCTCCAGGGCCTGGTTCTCGGGTTCGGGGCAAGCCAACCACCCCGCCGCCCGGCCACCAAATCGGGGGGCGCGAAGCGGCCCCGCACGACTCGTCCGCACGATCAAGGGAACAAGTGTTCTATTGTGTCGAACAGTGCTACCGAGGAGGCCGCAATGCGCTGGGAGAACCTCACGGGCTCCGACCACGCCCGGACGGCGGACACCGCGCTGTTCGGCGCGGACGCCGTCACCACCCGCACCTTCGACATGCCCGAGTTCCGCGGCATCACCTTCCACGAGGTGCGGGCCCGCTCGATCCTGAACCGGGTGCCGGGGGCCTCGCGCATGCCGTTCGAGTGGACGGTGAACCCCTACCGGGGCTGCACGCACGCGTGCGTGTACTGCTTCGCGCGCAAGACGCACAGCTATCTGGACCTCGACACGGGGCTCGGCTTCGACTCCCAGATCGTCGTCAAGGTGAACGCCCCCGAACTGCTGCGCCGCCAGCTGGCATCGCGCCGCTGGCAGGGCGAGCACGTCGCGATGGGCACCAACGTCGACTGCTACCAGCGCGCGGAGGGCCGCTACCGGCTGATGCCGGGCATCATCGAGGCCCTCACCGAGCGGGCGAACCCCTTCTCGATCCTCACCAAGGGCACGCTGATCCTGCGCGACCTGGACCTGCTGACCCGGGCCGCCCGGGTGACGGACGTGGGCATCTCGGTCTCGGTCGGCTTCACCGACACGGACCTGTGGCGCACCGTGGAGCCGGGCACGCCCGCCCCGGAGCGCCGGCTGGAGGTCGTACGGGCCCTCGGCGAGCGCGGCATCGGCTGCGGGGTGCTGATGGCTCCGGTCATCCCCTTCCTCGGCGACGAGCCGGCCCAGCTGAGGGCCACCGTGCGGGCCATCGCCGCGGCGGGCGCCACCTCGGTGACGCCCCTGGTGCTGCACCTGCGCCCGGGCGCGCGCGAGTGGTTCATGGTCTGGCTCCAACAGCACCACCCGCACCTGGTCCGCCGCTACGAACGGCTCTACGCCGACGGCGCCTACGCCCCGAAGTGGTACCAGCGCCGGATCACCCGCCAGGTGCACGACCTGGCCCGCGAGTACGGCATCGGACCCGCGCGCGCGGGGATGCCCCGGCGCATCGCGGAGCCGCAGCCCGCGCGGCCGGCCGGATCCGCGGCCACCGAGCCGGTGCAGTTGTCGCTCCTCTGAGGGCCTTGGGCACGAGCCCCGGATCGAAGAAGCCCGAGTAGCCGAAGAAGGCCGAGTAGGCGCATTGGAGGGCATCTTCCGACCCGATCGGGTCAAGTAGGGACCCGTCTCGTTCTTCCGTAGGCGCTCGCCGGGACCATCCGGCGAGGACCGCGACCCGCGCGGACCGCAGCCTCTCCGTCCTGGGAGTCCTGGGAGAACGCCATGAGACAACGCGCAGCCGTGCTGTGCGGCGCCGCAGTCATCGCCGCCGGGACCGTCACCGCCGTCCCCGCCGAGGCGGGCGCACCGCACCCCGTGTCCGCGGCGCCCGCGGCGGCGGCCCCGCACTGGGAGAAGTGCGCCACGGAGGACTACCCGACGCTCCAGTGCGCGTCCCTCAAGGTGCCGCTCGACCACGCGCGTCCGCGCGGGAGGCAGATCACGCTGGCGCTGTCCCGCGTCCCGCACACTGCCGGGACGTACCAGGGCCCCCTGCTGGTGAACCCCGGTGGCCCCGGCGGCAGCGGGCTGACGCTGGCCGGGTTCGTGGCGTCGTCGCTGCCCGCGAAGGTGGCCGCCCAGTACGACGTCATCGGCTTCGACCCGCGCGGCGTGGGCAGGAGCACTCCCGCGCTGGACTGTCTGCCGGGTCACTTCGACCCGGTGCGTCCCGACTCGGTGCCGGGCACGCCGGACGTGGAGCGGGCCAACCTGAAGCGGGCCGAGGCCTTCGCCGATGCCTGCGGCGACAAGTACGCGGACGTGCTGCCGTACATCGACACGGTCAGCGCCGCGCGGGACGTGGACGCGATCCGCGCGGCGCTCGGCGCCGAGAAGCTCAACTACTTCGGCTACTCGTACGGCACCTACCTGGGCGCCGTCTACGCCAAGCTCTACCCGCAACGGGTGCGGCGGCTGGTCCTGGACTCCGTAGTCGGGCCGGACGACGTCTGGTACGACGCCAACCTCAACCAGGACCTCGCCTTCAACGACCGCCACCGGGCCTTCCTGGCGTGGATCGCCGGGCACGATGCTGCCTACGGTCTGGGCACCGACCCCGAGCGGGTCGAGGCCGCCTGGTACGCCATGCGGGAGGCGCTGGCGAAGCGGCCCGCGGGCGGAAAGGTCGGCGCCTCCGAACTGGAGGACACATACCTGCCCGGCGGGTACTACAACGGCTACTGGCCCTACCTGGCCGAGGCGTTCGCCGCGTACGCGAACGACGAGGACACCGGCCCGCTGGTCGAGGCGTACGAGAACTTCGGGGCCCCGGACGCCTCCGGGGACAACGGCTACAGCGTCTACACCGCGGTGCAGTGCCGCGACGCCGACTGGCCGCGGGACTGGGACGCGTGGCGCGACGACAGCTGGGGCCTGTACGAGAAGGCACCCTTCATGGTGTGGAACAACGCCTGGTACAACGCGCCGTGCGCGTTCTGGCCCACACCGTCCCGGCAGCCGGTGGATGTCGCGGGCGGCGAGCTGCCCCCGGCCCTGCTGTTCCAGGCGACCGGCGACGCGGCCACGCCGTACGAGGGCGGCGTCACCGCGCACCGGCTGCTGCGCGGCTCCGCCCTCGTCGTGGAGGAGGGCGGCGGGAACCACGGCATCACGCTGAGCGGGAACGACTGCCTGGACGAGCACCTGGCCGCCTACCTGACCGACGGCACCGTGCCGCACGGCGACGGGGGCGAGGCGGACGCGGTGTGCCCGGCGCTGCCGGACCCGAAGCCGCTGGAGTCCAAGGCGGCTTCGACGTCCTCGCGGGGTTCGACCCTGCACGGGCTGCTCGGCTTCCGCGGCTAGCCGCCCGTTCGCACACCCCCTCGGGAGCGTTGTCAGTGCCGTGGTCCACGATGGACGCATGAGTGAGCTGACCAGGATTCCCGCTCCCGAGGGCGTCGCGCCCGCCGCGCAGTACGCCCATGTCGTCCTCGGCACCGGGCGGTTCGTGGCCGTCTCGGGGCAGCTCGCGCTGGACGAGGACGGCAGGGTGGTCGGCGCGGGTGACCCCGCGGCCCAGGCCCGCCAGGTCTTCGAGAACCTGCGCCGGTGCCTGGCCTCGGCCGGTGCGACCTTCGACGACGTGGTGAAGCTGACGTTCTTCGTCACGGACATGGCCCACATGGGCGCGATCCGCGCGGCCCGCGCCGCGCACATACCCGACGACCGGCTGCCGGCCGCCTCGGCGGTGCAGGTGGGCGCGCTGGTCCGGCCGGAGTTCCTCATGGAGATCGAGGCGTTCGCGGTCGTGGCGCCGTGAGCGGCCCGCAGGCGCGCGTGCGGGTGCGGGAGATGGTCCTCGCGGACTGCGACCGCGTATCCGTGATCCGGGTCCGGGGCTGGCAGAGCGCCTACCGGGGCCTGATGCCGCAGCCGCACCTCGACGCGATGGACCCCGCCGCCGACGCCGAGCGGCGTCGCAACCTGTTCGCCCGACCCCCCGAGGGCCTGGTGAACCTGGTCGCCGAGGACGAGGGCGGCGAGGTCGTCGGCTGGGCCTGCCACGGTCCCTACCGGGACGGCGAGGTGCGCACCGCGGACGCCGAGCTGTACGCCCTCTACGTCGACGCCGGACGGCTCGGCACGGGCGTCGGGCGGACCCTGCTCCAGGAGTCGGTGCGCCGGTGCGAGCGTGCCGGGCACACCCGCATGCTCCTGTGGGTGCTCAAGGGCAACACCCGCGCCCGGCGGTTCTACGAGCGGGCGGGCTTCCGTCCCGACGGCGCCGAGGAGCCGTTCGCAGTGGACGGCGTCGCGGTACCCGAGGTGCGCTACGCCCGGCCGCTGCGCGGCTGACGGCCGTCACCGCTCGGTCGCCCGCCGTCCGCTCACCGCTGTCCCGGGATGCGCGCCAGCGCCCGCACCGCCGCCTCGGCCAGCGCCGGGTGGGCGAGGGCGTCGTTCAGGACGGGTACGGCGCGGTCGTCGCCGAGGGCGCCGAGGCCCTCGACGCAGGCGAGCGCGACGCGCCGGTACGGGTCGTGCGGGCGCAGCCGCCGCTTCAGCGTGGTGATCAGCGCGGGCACCGACTCGGGTGCCCGCAGCTCGGCCAGCAGCCGCACCGGATGCAGGGCGTAGGCGACCCGCAGTTCGTTGGTGGCGAGGGCCGCGGCCGCGCGGGCGGTGCGCGGGTCGCCGAGGCGGGCCAGGGCGTGGGCGGCCGAGGCGCAGCGCGGCGGGTCGCGGTGGTTCAGCAGGAGCACGAGCGATTCGAAGGCCCGCCGGTCGCCCGCCACGCCCAGCCGGAAGGCGGCCAGTTCCCGGGCCCACAGCGGGTGTCCCGGCTCGGTGAGCACGGCGGCCAACTCGTCGTGGTCCCCGGTCGCCACGAGCCGGTCGTACTCCGCCCGCGCCCCCGGGGCGCCCGACGCCGCCGCCTCGGCCCGTAAGCGCTCCGTGAGCGCTCGCAACTCTTCGTCCATGACACCGAGGTTAGGGGCGTCACACCGGGCGTGGGACCTACATCACGAACACCGGGGGCTGGCGCGCTCGTTACCCGCGGGTTAACCTCAGACGAGCGGGTCACCCACCCGCAGCAACTCCTCACGGTGGTCTGGTGACGCAACCACCGGGAGGGCAGTCGGTCCGGTACCTCGGGTACCGCATCGGGACTCGGCCTCGGGACAGGGCCGGTCACAGGCCGCCGGACGCGTGCGCGCGCTCCACGACGGCACCGGGCGTGTGCGCCGTTCGAGCCCGGCAACACCCGCACTCCTCTCCTTCCCTTCTCACGCACCCGGTGCGCCGCGACGGCGCGTGGGGGCGCGTTCCCGTCGTCACCCCTCATTCCTGGAGTCCCGCGATGGCCACTCCCCTGTCCGACACCCCTCTGTCCCCGCTCCAGACGATCGCCGTCGTCGGCCTCGGCACGATGGGCACCGGCATCGCCGAGGTCCTGGCCGGGGCCGGCCGCGAGGTCGTCGGCATCGACGTCAGCGAGGCGCAGGCCGTCAAGGCGGTCGCCGCGCTGGAGACCTCCACCGCCCGTGCCGTCGAGCGCGGGCGGCTGACCGAGCAGGAGCGCGCCGCCGCCCTGGGCCGCGTCCGGACCTCCACCGACCTGCGGGCGGCTGCCGACGCCGACCTGGTGATCGAGGTGGTTCCGGAGTCGTACGAGATCAAGCAGCGGGTCTTCCGGGAGCTGGACGGGATCGTGCGTCCGCAGACGATCCTGGCGACCGGTACCAACGCGCTGTCCGTCACGCGGCTGGCCGCGGACTCGGCCCGCCCGGAGCGGGTGCTCGGCCTGCACTTCTTCAACCCCGCCCCGGCGATGAAGCTGGTCGAGGTGGTCTCCTCGGTGCTGACCGCGCCCGCCGCCGTCACGGCGGTCACCGACCTCGCCCTGGACCTCGGCAAGGAGCCGGTGGCGGTCGGGGACCGGCCAGGTTTCGTCGCGGACGGCCTGCTGTTCGGCTACCTCAACCAGGCCGCGGCGATGTACGAGGCGAACTACGCCTCCCGCGAGGACATCGACGCCGCGATGCGCCTCGGCTGCGGCCTGCCGATGGGGCCGCTGGCGCTGCTCGACCTGGTGGGGGTGGACACCGCGCGCACGGTCCTGGAGGCCATGTACGCCGCCTCTCGGGACCGCCTGCACGCCCCCGCGCCGATCCTCAGGCAGCTCAGCGAGGCGGGCCTGACGGGGCGCAAGGCGGGGCGGGGCTTCTACACCTACGAGGCGCCCGGCAGCGCGGTCGTGGTGCCGGATGCGCTGACCCCTGCCGAGCGCGGCGCCGAGCTGACCGGGCGGCCGGTCCGGGCGGTGGGGGTGGCCGGTTCGGGCACCATGGCGTCCGGCATCGCGGAGGTGTTCGCCAAGGCCGGGTACGAGGTGGTGCTGGCCGCCCGCAGCGCGGAGAAGGCGCAGACGGCCAAGGCCCGGATCGGCAAGTCCCTGGCCCGGTCCGTCGACAAGGGGCGCATGACCGCCGAGGCGGCCTCGCGGACCCTGGAGCTGATCACGCCGACGGGCACGTACGACGACTTCGCCGACGTCGACCTGGCCGTGGAGGCCGTCGCCGAGGACCTGGAGGTCAAGCGGCAGCTGTTCGGCACCTTGGACAAGGTCTGCAAGCCCGGCGCGGTGCTGGCCACCACCACGTCCTCGCTGCCGGTCGTCGCCTGTGCCCGCGCCACCTCGCGCCCGCAGGACGTGATCGGCATGCACTTCTTCAACCCGGCCCCGGCGATGAAGCTGGTCGAGGTGGTGCGCACCGTGCTGACCGCCGACGACGTGCACGCCACCGTCCACGAGGTCTGCGCCAAGGTGCGCAAGCACGCGGTGGACTGCGGCGACCGGGCCGGGTTCATCGTGAACGCGCTGCTGTTCCCGTACCTCAACAACGCGGTCAAGATGGTGCAGGAGCACTACGCGACCCTCGACGACATCGACGCGGCGATGAAGCTGGGCGGCGGCTACCCGATGGGCCCGTTCGAGCTGCTCGACGTGGTCGGACTCGATGTGTCGCTGGCCATCGAGAAGGTCCTGCACCGGGAGTTCCGCGATCCGGGGCTGGCGCCCGCACCGCTGCTCGAGCACCTGGTGGCCGCGGGCTGCCTCGGCCGCAAGACGGGCCGCGGTTTCCGCGAGCATGCCCGGCGCTGAGCGACCGGGCGACTGGTTCAGGCCCGAGGAGGACTGGGGCGGGCTGCTCGATCCGGCCGGGTCTCCCCCGCCCCGCGCGGGCGGGGGGACCCCCGGTCACGCGCATGATTGCGCCCGCATGCAGTACGTTCGGGTCATGTCCCAGCCCGCCAAGTCCTCACGTACCTCAGCCACGTCCGACGCGCCGGAGAGCGCGGCCGGCAACCGAGCCGCCGCCCAGCGGCTCAAAATGCGCCGGGAACTGGCGGCGGCGGCGATGGAGCTGTTCGCGACCAAGGGGTACGAGGCGACCACCGTCGACGAGATCGCGGCCCGCGCAGGGGTTGCCCGCCGTACCTTCTTCCGCCACTTCCGCTCCAAGGAAGAGGCGATCTTCCCGGACCACGACGACACCCTGGTGCGCGCCGAGGCGGTGCTCAACGCGGCGCCCGCGCACGAGCATCCGCTCGACACGGTGTGCCGGGGCATCAAGGAAGTCATGAAGATGTACGCGGCCCGGCCGGAGATCTCGGTCGCCCGCTACAAGCTGACGCGCGAGGTGCCCACCCTGCGCGAGGCGGAGATCGCGTCGGTGGCCCGTTACGAGCGCCTGTTCACCCGCTACCTGCTGGGCCACTTCGACGAGCACGCGCACGACGACGACGCCAACGACGACCCGCTGCTCGCGGAGGTCGCGGCGTCCGCCGTGGTCACCGCGCACAACCACGTGCTGCGGCGCTGGCTGCGGGCGGACGGGCAGGGCGAGGTGGAGGCGGAGCTGGACCACGCCTTCGCGATCGTGCGGAAGACCTTCGGCACGGGCATCGGGGCGGGGCGCGGCACGGCCTCCACCGCCCGTCCCGCCGCCTCCTCGGCCTCGGTGCAGGGCGAGGTGCTCGTGACGGTGGCGCGCACCGACGCGCCGCTGCACGAGGTGATGCGCACCATCGAGCAGGCCCTCAAGGAGCGCTGACCGCCCTTCCCGCACCTGTGACGACGGCCACCCATCGGGTGGCCGTTTTTGCATGTCGGCGTCCCTTTTTCACCCTCGGCGGGAGATGATTCGATCGATCATCGCTCATCTGTCACGTAAAGATTTCATCTGAGAGCATTTTCTGGCACTCAGTGCCTTGCGGGGTGACACGCGGTGTCATACGTTGAAGGTGTTCGGGCTGTCCCCGCACCTCATCCCCTGCGCGCCCGAACGCCTGCGTCACAGGCACACACCCTCACCTCAGCAGCACCGACGTAACCCTCAGCGCCCCGCCCTCAGGGCGCTCACCGCCGGAGGCAACACCGTGACCGTGAAGGACATCCTGGACGCGATCCAGTCGCCCGACTCCACGCCGGCCGACATCGCCGCACTCCCGCTCCCCGAGTCGTACCGCGCGATCACCGTGCACAAGGACGAGACGGAGATGTTCGCGGGCCTCGAGACCCGCGACAAGGACCCCCGCAAGTCGATCCACCTGGACGACGTGCCGGTGCCCGAGCTGGGTCCCGGCGAGGCCCTGGTGGCCGTCATGGCCTCCTCGGTCAACTACAACTCGGTGTGGACCTCGATCTTCGAGCCGCTGTCGACGTTCGGCTTCCTGGAGCGCTACGGCCGCACCAACGAGCTGGCCAAGCGGCACGACCTGCCGTACCACATCATCGGCTCCGACCTCGCGGGCGTCGTCCTGCGCACCGGCCCCGGCGTCAACGCCTGGCAGCCGGGCGACGAGGTCGTCGCGCACTGCCTCTCCGTCGAGCTGGAGTCCTCCGACGGCCACAACGACACCATGCTCGACCCGGAGCAGCGCATCTGGGGCTTCGAGACCAACTTCGGCGGTCTCGCCGAGATCGCGCTGGTCAAGTCCAACCAGCTGATGCCGAAGCCGGACCACCTGAGCTGGGAGGAGGCCGCCGCCCCCGGCCTGGTGAACTCCACCGCCTACAGGCAGCTGGTCTCCCGCAACGGCGCCGGCATGAAGCAGGGCGACAACGTCCTCATCTGGGGCGCCAGCGGCGGACTCGGCTCGTACGCCACCCAGTTCGCCCTGGCCGGCGGTGCCAACCCGATCTGTGTCGTCTCCTCGCCGCAGAAGGCGGAGATCTGCCGCGCGATGGGTGCCGAGGCGATTATCGACCGCAACGCCGAGGGCTACCGGTTCTGGAAGGACGAGCAGACCCAGGACCCCAAGGAGTGGAAGCGCTTCGGCAAGCGCATCCGCGAACTCACCGGCGGCGAGGACATCGACATCGTCTTCGAGCACCCCGGCCGGGAGACCTTCGGCGCCTCCGTCTTCGTCACCCGCAAGGGCGGCACCATCACCACCTGCGCCTCGACCTCGGGCTACATGCACGAGTACGACAACCGCTACCTGTGGATGTCCCTGAAGCGCATCATCGGCTCCCACTTCGCCAACTACCGCGAGGCCTGGGAGGCCAACCGCCTCATCGCCAAGGGCAAGATCCACCCGACACTCTCCAAGGTGTACTCCCTTCAGGACACCGGCCAGGCCGCCCACGACGTCCACCGCAACGCCCACCAGGGCAAGGTCGGCGTGCTCTGCCTGGCGCCCGAGGAGGGCCTGGGCGTGCGCGACCAGGAGAAGCGCGCGCGGCACCTCGACGCCATCAACCGCTTCCGGAACATCTGAGGGCGGCGGAGGCCACACATGACTGAGCGTCAGAAGGACCGGCCGTGGCTCATGCGCACCTACGCCGGTCACTCCACGGCCGAGGCGTCCAACGAGCTGTACCGGCGCAACCTCGCCAAGGGCCAGACGGGTCTGTCGGTCGCCTTCGACCTGCCGACCCAGACCGGGTACGACTCCGACCACATCCTCGCCCGCGGCGAGGTCGGCCGGGTCGGCGTGCCGGTCGCGCACCTCGGTGACATGCGCCGGCTGTTCCAGGACATCCCCCTGGAGCAGATGAACACCTCGATGACCATCAACGCCACGGCCATGTGGCTGCTGGCGCTCTACCAGGTCGTCGCGGAGGAGCAGGGCGCGGACATCACCAAGCTCCAGGGCACGACCCAGAACGACATCGTCAAGGAGTACCTGTCCCGGGGGACGCACGTCTTCCCGCCGGGGCCCTCCCTCCGCCTGACGACCGACATGATCGCGTACACGGTCTCCCACCTCCCCAAGTGGAACCCGATCAACATCTGCAGCTACCACCTGCAGGAGGCGGGCGCCACGCCGGTGCAGGAGATCGCGTACGCGATGTCCACCGCGATCGCCGTCCTCGACGCGGTGCGCGACAGCGGTCAGGTGCCGCAGGAGCGCATGGGCGACGTGGTCGGCCGCATCTCCTTCTTCGTCAACGCGGGCGTCCGCTTCGTCGAGGAGATGTGCAAGATGCGCGCCTTCGGCCGCATCTGGGACCGCGTCACCCGCGAGCGCTACGGCATCGAGAACCCCAAGCACCGCCGCTTCCGCTACGGCGTCCAGGTCAACTCCCTGGGCCTGACCGAGGCGCAGCCGGAGAACAACGTCCAGCGGATCGTGCTGGAGATGCTGGCGGTCACGCTCTCCAAGGACGCACGCGCGCGTGCCGTGCAGCTGCCGGCCTGGAACGAGGCACTGGGCCTGCCCCGCCCCTGGGACCAGCAGTGGTCGCTGCGCATCCAGCAGGTGCTGGCGCACGAGAGCGACCTGCTGGAGTACGAGGACATCTTCGAGGGTTCGAAGGTGATCGAGGCGAAGGTCGAGGAGCTGGTCGAGGCGGCCCTCGCGGAGATCGAACGCATCCAGGAGATGGGCGGCGCGATGGCCGCCGTCGAGTCCGGCTACCTCAAGTCCCAGCTGGTCGCCTCGCACGCCGAGCGCCGGGCCCGGATCGAGTCCGGCGAGGAGAAGATCATCGGTGTCAACGCCTTCGAGGGCACCGAACCCAACCCGCTGACCGCCGACCTGGACACCGCGATCCAGACGGTCGACCCGGCGGTGGAGGCCCGCGTCGTCGCCTCGCTGCAGCGCTGGCGCGACACCCGCTACCAGCCGCCCTTCAACCACCCGCGCCCCTGCAAGGCGCTGGAGAAGCTGAAGGAGGCCGCGCGCGGCACCGGCAACCTCATGGAGGCCACCCTGGAATGCGCCCGGGCCGGCGCCACGACCGGCGAGTGGGCCGGGGCGCTGCGCGAGGTGTTCGGCGAGTTCCGCGCACCGACCGGAGTGTCCTCGGCACCGGTCGCGGTCACCGCGGAGGAGGGCTCGGCCCTGTCGGCGGTGCGCCGCAAGGTGGAACTGACGGCGAAGGAGATGGGCGTCGGCAAGCTCCGCTTCCTGGTCGGCAAGCCCGGCCTTGACGGACACTCCAACGGCGCCGAGCAGATCGCCGTGCGGGCCCGTGACGCCGGGTTCGAGGTGGTCTACCAGGGCATCCGGCTCACTCCGGAGCAGATCGTGGACGCCGCCCTGGCGGAGGACGTGCACGCGGTGGGCCTGTCCATCCTGTCCGGCTCGCACGCGCAGCTGGTGCCGGACGTACTCGAACGGCTCCGTGTGGCGGGTGCCACAGACATCCCGGTGATCGCCGGTGGCATCATCCCGAACGGTGACGCCGAGGAACTGCGGGCCGCGGGAGTGGCCGCGGTCTTCACCCCGAAGGACTTCGACATCACCGGCATCATCGGCCGGATCGTCGACGAGATCCGGAACGCGAACAAGCTCGACCCCCTGGAGGTCCCCGCATGACCACGGTCAACCGTCTCCGCCCCCGGCGCTCCTGCCTGGCGGTCCCCGGAAGCAATCCCCGCTTCCTGGAGAAGGCCCAGGGCCTCCCCGCCGACCAGGTCTTCCTCGACCTGGAGGACGCCTGCGCCCCGCTCGCCAAGCCCGAGGCGCGGCACACCATCGTGAAGTTCCTCAACGAGGGCGACTGGACCGGCAAGACCCGCGTCGTGCGCGTCAACGACTGGACGACCGAGTGGACGTACCGGGACGTCGTGACGGTGGTGGAGGGCGCGGGCCCGAACCTGGACTGCATCATGCTCCCGAAGGTCCAGGACGCCCAGCAGGTCGTCGCCCTGGACCTCCTCCTCACCCAGATCGAGAAGACGATGGGCTTCGAGGTCGGCCGGATCGGCATCGAGGCGCAGATCGAGAACGCGCGGGGTCTCAACAACGTCAACGAGATCGCCCAGGCGAGCCCTCGCGTGGAGACCATCATCTTCGGCCCGGCCGACTTCATGGCGTCCATCAACATGAAGTCCCTGGTCGTGGGCGAGCAGCCGCCCGGCTACCCCGCGGACGCCTACCACTACATCCTGATGAAGATCCTGATGGCCGCCCGCGCCAACGACCTCCAGGCGATCGACGGCCCCTACCTGCAGATCCGCAACGTGGACGGCTACCGCGAGGTCGCGCAGCGCGCCGCCGCCCTCGGCTTCGACGGCAAGTGGGTGCTGCACCCGGGCCAGGTCGAGGCGTCCAACGAGATCTTCTCGCCCTCCCAGGAGGACTACGACCACGCCGAGCTGATCCTGGACGCGTACGACTACTACACGTCGGAGGCGGGCGGCAAGAAGGGCTCCGCGATGCTCGGCGACGAGATGATCGACGAGGCCAGCCGCAAGATGGCCCTCGTCGTCTCCGGCAAGGGACGCGCCGCCGGTATGCGGCGCACCAGCAAGTTCGAGATCCCGGAGGCGTGACGGCCATGCAGTTCGGACGCACCTACGAGGAGTTCGAGGTCGGGGCGACGTACAAGCACTGGCCGGGGAAGACGGTCACGGAGTACGACGACCACCTGTTCTGCCTCCTCACCATGAACCACCACCCGCTCCACATGGACACCAACTACGCCGAGAAGACGACGGACTTCGGCAAGAACGTGGTGGTGGGCAACTACATCTACTCGCTCCTGCTCGGCATGTCCGTCCCGGACGTCTCCGGCAAGGCGATCGCCAACCTGGAGATCGAGTCGCTCAAGCACGTGGCGCCGACCTTCCACGGCGACACGCTCTACGGGCAGACGACCGTCCTCGACAAGTGGCCGTCCAAGTCGAAGGGCGACCGCGGCATCGTCCACGTCGAGACCAAGGGCTACAAGCAGGACGGCACGCTCGTCTGCGTCTTCCGCCGCAAGGTGATGGTGCCGACCGAGACGTACGTCAAGGAGCGCGGCGGCGAGCAGCCGGGCCGCCCCGAGCTGAAGGAACAGGGGAAGTAAGCGATGGCCCGTCTCGCCCAGACCGCCGGTCTGACCGACGTCCAGCAGGAGATCCTCTCCACCGTCCGGGACTTCGTGGACAAGGAGATCATCCCGGTCGCCACCGAGCTGGAGCACCGCGACGAGTACCCGCAGGACATCGTCGACGGACTGAAGGAACTCGGCCTGTTCGGCCTGATGATCCCCGAGGAGTACGGGGGCCTGGGCGAGTCGCTCCTGACCTACGCCCTGTGCGTGGAGGAGATCGCCCGCGGCTGGATGTCGGTGTCCGGCATCATCAACACGCACTTCATCGTGGCGTACATGCTCAAGCAGCACGGCACGCGGGAGCAGAAGGACCACTTCCTGCCCCGCATGGCCGCGGGCGACATCCGGGGCGCCTTCTCGATGTCCGAGCCGGCGCTGGGCTCCGACGTCTCGGCGATCTCCTCCAAGGCGGTGAAGGACGGCGAGGAGTACGTCCTGAACGGCCAGAAGATGTGGCTGACCAACGGCGGTACGTCGTCACTGGTGGCCGTTCTGGTGAAGAGTGACGAGGGTCACCCCGAGGGCACGGCCCCGCACAAGTCGATGACGACCTTCCTGGTGGAGAAGGAGCCCGGTTTCGGCGAGGTCCGCCCCGGCCTCACCATCCCCGGCAAGATCGACAAGATGGGCTACAAGGGCGTCGACACCACCGAGCTGATCATGGACGGCCTGCGCATTCCGGCCAATCGGGTGCTCGGCGGCGTCACCGGCCGAGGTTTTTACCAAATGATGGACGGCGTCGAGGTCGGCCGCGTCAACGTGGCGGCCCGTGGCTGCGGCGTCGCTCAGCGTGCCTTCGAACTCGGTGTCCAGTACGCCCAGCAGCGTCACACTTTCGGCAAGCAGATCGCCCAGCACCAGGCCATCCAGTTCAAGCTCGCGGAGATGGCTACCAAGGTGGAGGCGGCGCATGCGATGATGGTGAACGCTGCACGCAAAAAGGACTCGGGCGAACGAAACGACCTGGAAGCGGGGATGGCCAAGTACCTCGCCTCCGAGTACTGCAAAGAGGTCGTGGAGGACGCCTTCCGGATCCACGGCGGATACGGCTTCTCCAAGGAGTACGAGATCGAGCGCCTCTACCGCGAGGCGCCGATGCTGCTCATCGGTGAAGGCACCGCCGAGATCCAGAAAATGATCATCGGCCGCCGACTGCTCGAAGAGTATCGATTCCAGGGTTAGATGTCCGGATACGGGGTGTTTTCTTGGAGAAGAAGGTCACACCCCGTAGGCAGTGTTCGGCCGCCGACTCGGCTTCCTGGCTTACCCAGTTGCGGCGCGGAGCCGCTACGATCGCCGGAAAGCCGCCGTCCCCCGTCATAGCGCGGCATCATCCGCTACGAAGGTCATCCATGCCCCACAGCCAAACCTCTGCACCTCGCGACAGCCTCGCCGGCGTACGCCTCGCGCGCGGAGCATCGCCGTGGCTTCTGCCGACCGTCGCCACCGCAGCCGTCAGCCTCCTGCGGGCCCGCCGTTCCGGCGCCGCCAAGGCCGTCGCCGTCCCCGCCACCGCGCTCGCGGCGGGGATGCTGTGGTTCTTCCGCGACCCCGAGCGCGAGATCACTCAGGGCCGGGTCGTCTCGCCCGCCGACGGTGTGGTGCAGAGCATCATGCCGTGGAAGGACGGCCGCACCCGCGTCGCGATCTTCATGAGCCCGCTCAACGTCCACGTCAACCGCGCCCCGCTGGCGGGCACGGTGACGTCGGTCGAGCACGTGCCGGGCGGCTTCGTTCCCGCTTTCAACAAGGAGAGCGAGAACAACGAGCGCGTCGTGTGGCACTTCGACACCGAACTCGGCGACATCGAGATGATCCAGATCGCCGGCGCGGTGGCCCGCCGCATCGTCCCGTACGTGCCGCAGGGCACCAAGGTCGAGCAGGGCGAGCGGGTCGGTCTGATCCGGTTCGGCTCCCGCGTCGACCTGTACCTGCCGGAGGGTGTCGAGGTGGATGTCGAGGTGGGCCAGAAGACGGTGGCTGGGGTGACTCGAATTGACCGTGGTTGATCCGCAGACCCAGGCCGGATGGGTGCCGGAGGCCGACGAGGTGGACGACGAGGAGGAGATGCCGCTCTCGCTCCGCCTGTCGATAGCCGACACGCTCACGCTCGGCAACGCCACGTGCGGCTTCATGGCGGTGTACTTCACCACCACCGGCATCCTCATCCCCCACCTCATGGGCAGCGACGAGTCGGGCATGGCCCGGCACAGCGCGGCCACCGCGGTCATCCTGATGCTGTGCGCGGCGATCTTCGACCTGTTCGACGGTCTGGTCGCCCGCAAGCTCCGCTCGTCCCCCATGGGCGCCGAGCTGGACAACCTGTCCGACCTCATCAGCTTCGGACTGGCCCCGGCGTACTTCGTCCTCGTCTACGGCATGGTCGCGGACGACGCCTACCAGCGGGTGGCGGCGGTGGGGGCGATCGTGGTGCTGCTGGCGGTGGTGCTGCGGCTCGCGCGGTTCTCCTGCGTGACGGTCAAGGACGGCACGTTCCAGGGCATGCCGTCGCCGTTCGGCGCGCTGACCGTGGTGTCGATCGTGCTGCTCGAGCTGCCGTTCGTGGCCACGCTGCTGGCGATCCTCGGCACGGCCTGGCTGATGGTGAGCCGGGTGGAGTACCCGAAGCCGCGGGGGCGCCTCGCGGTGGCGATGCTGTCGTGGATCGTCCTGTCGATGGGGCTGCTGGCCGGGTGGGCGTTCGACGCGCCGAGCGGGCAGTTGCTGTTGCAGACGGGGTGTGCGTTGCAGTTGGTGATGGGGGCGGTGATTCCGCTGTTCGCCACCGCTCGCCGGGTGAACAATTTCCGTGACAATCGGCGGGAGGCGCGGGCGGCGCAGTTGCCGTAGCGCTCCGCTGGGAACGGCCCCGGACCCGGGTTGGGTTCGGGGCCCTGTCTTTTTGTGCGCGACCGACGCCGGAGCGGGCGTCCCTGGGGGCTCCGCCCCCAGACCCCCGGGCCTATGCCCACCCACCACCCGACTCGGTGGGGACATGGGTGAGGTTTTCAGCCCGGGACTCGCCTACGCCAGGAAGTCCCGCGCGATCCCTTCCGCCACCCGCTCCAGGATCGGCCCCGCGTCCGCGATGCACTTCGCGACGTCCGGCTCGACATCCGTCAGCGGGTACGCCCGCCGGATCCCCGCCCGCCCCAGCGTCTCCGCGGGCAGCGCGAGACGCCCGCACACCGCGACGACCTCCTTGCCCGCGGCCCGGGCCGCAGCCGCGACGCCCGCCGGTGCCTTCCCGTGCAGGGTCTGCTCGTCCAGCGAGCCCTCCCCGGTGATCACCAGGTCCGCCCGGTCCAGCGCCGGCGCGAAGCCCAGCACGTCCAGCATCACCTCGATGCCGGGCCGGAACCGCGCCCCCAGCAGCATCGCGCCGAACCCGATACCGCCCGCCGCGCCCGCGCCCGGGGACGCGGCGTACTCGGCGGCCCGCGCGCCCACGCCCTCCGTCCGCTCCAGCACCTTCGCGAAGTGCGCGAGGGCCGCGTCCAGGGCCGTCACGTCGTCCGGCGAGGCCCCCTTCTGCGGCCCGTAGACCGCCGGGGCGCCCTTGGGCCCGGTCAGCGGATTGTCGACGTCGCTGGCGAGCACCAGCTCCACGTCGGACAGGCGGGGGTCGAGGCCGGACAGGTCGGCCGAGGCCAGCCCGGCGAGGCCGCCCCCGCCCGGCGCGACCGGCTCCCCGTCCCCGCCCAGGAACCGCGCGCCCAGCGCGGCCAGCATCCCGGCGCCGCCGTCGGTGGTGGCACTGCCGCCGACCCCGAACACGATCGTCCGCGCCCCCGCGTCCAGCGCGGCCCGCAGCAACTCGCCCGAGCCGTACGTGGACGCGGTCAGCGGTGCGAGGACGCCTTCCGGGAGCCGCTGGAGGCCGCTGGCCTCCGCCATCTCCACCACCGCGGTGCCCTCGCGCAGCGCGTACGCCGCCGTCACCCCGTCACCGAGGGGACCGGCGACCCGTACCTCCCGGCGCTCGAACCCGGCCGCGACCGCCGCGGCCACCGTGCCGTCGCCGCCGTCGGCGACGGGCAGCGCCTCGACCTGGACGTCCGGCACGACGCGGCGCAGTCCGGCCGTGACGCGCTCGGCGACCTCGACGGCCGTCAGCGAGCCCTTGAACTTGTCCGCGGCGACGAGTACCCGGCGGGTCCCGTCCACAGCAGCGTCAGCCACCTTGCTCTCCCCTTGCTCTTCGAGCCTTGCGCACGTCAAGGCAGTCGCGCCGCTGCGACCCTAACCGGAGGACGCCCGTGCCGTCATGCCCTGCCCACACCGTGGAACCGGCCGTACGCCCGTCCCGGGAGTGGGCCGGGCCCGGGCGCGGGCTCGTTACGCTTCCGGGATGACCACTGCTGACTACGCCACCTACATCGCCGGTCTGCCCCGTGTCCTCGCCGGTGCCGCCGCGGTCTTCCGGGACGCCGGGGGCCGAGTGCTGCTCGTCGAGCCCAACTACCGCGCGGGATGGACCCTGCCGGGCGGGACCATCGAGTCCGACGCCGGGGAGACCCCGCGGCAGGGCGCGTGGCGGGAGACCCTGGAGGAGATCGGCCTCGACGCGCGGATCGGCCGGCTGCTCGCGGTGGACTGGGCGAGCGGGGCGGGCAGGCCGCCGATCGTGGCGTACCTGTACGACGGCGGGGTCCTGTCGGAGGACGACCTCAAGGCGATCCGGCTGCAGGAGGAGGAGCTGCTGTCCTGGCGGCTGGTGCCGCGCGGGGAACTCGGCGACCACCTGCTCGGTTCCCTGCACGGCCGGGTGCTGGCCGCGCTGGACGTGCTGGCGGACGGCTCCGGCACGGCCGAGCTGGTCGACGGCGTACGGGTCGACCGATAGCCGTTCGCCGTCCCCACCCCGGCGTCCTACCCTCGACCGCATGACCGGCAAGCCCCTCGTCGCCATCCTCAGCGGTGCCGGCGTCTCCACCGACTCCGGCATTCCCGACTACCGCGGTCCGAACGGGCTGTGGCGGCGCGACCCCGAGGCCGAGAAGCTCGTCACGTACGCGTACTACATGGGCGATCCGGAGATCAGGCGGCGCTCCTGGCTGATGCGGCGCGACAGCGCGGCACTGCACGCCGAACCGAACGCGGCGCACCGTGCGGTGGCCGAGCTGGAGCGGCGCGGGGTGCCGGTCCGCGTGCTCACGCAGAACGTGGACGGTCTGCACCAGCTCGCCGGGGTCAGTGCCCGCAAGGTCCTCGAACTGCACGGCACCGCGCGCTCCTACGTGTGCACCGGCTGCGGGGCCCGTGGGCCCATGGCGGACGCCCTCGCCCGGATCGAGGCCGGGGAGGACGACCCGCCGTGTCTGGAGTGCGGCTCCGTCCTGAAGCCGGCGACCGTGATGTTCGGCGAGCGCCTCGACCCGGTGGTGCTGGGCGAGGCGGCCGCCATCAGCAAGGCGTGCCAGGTGTTCGTCGCGGTCGGCACCAGTCTCCAGGTGGAGCCCGCCGCCGGACTGGCACGCGTCGCCGTCGAGCACGGGGCCCGGCTGGTCGTCGTGAACGCGGAGCCCACGCCCTACGACGACCTGGCCGACGAGGTGGTCCGGGAGCCGATCGGCACCGCCCTGCCCGCGCTGCTGCGCGGGCTGGGCTGAGCCGCGACGGTCGCGAGGACGGTCAGAACAGGGTGTCGGCGAGGCGGTCGACCTGGTCGACGTCCGAGGACCAGCAGTAGAGCACGACCTCGTCGGCGCCGATGTCCCGGAAGGCGTCGACGGCGGCGCGGATCTCCCGTGCGGTGGTGAGCAGGCCCTTGGCCATGTACTCGGCGCGTCCGGTGAAGGCGTAGTAGTCGCGGAGGTTGTGCCGGGCCCGCTCCACCGTGGCGTCGGGACCCAGGGCGACGCTCGCCTGGGCGACCAGACGCGGTCGGCCCGGACGCTCGTACGTCCGCCAGACCCCCTCGACCTGGCGGAACAGGCCGGACATCTGCGCGGCGGGCAGCGCGGCGCCGAGGAAGCCGTCGCCGAAGCGGCCGACCCGTTCCAGGGCGGCGGAGGCGAAGCCGCCGAACAGCACCCGCGGCCCGCCGGGTGTGGCGGGGCGGGGTCCGATGGGGCCGACGTCCCCGCCGTAGGGCTCGCCGTTCCAGGTGCGGCGCAGGAGGGTCATCTGCTCGTCGAGGCGGCGGCCCCGGCGGTGCGGGTCGATGCCCGCGGCGAGGCAGTCGTCGGCCCGCCCGCCGACTCCGATGCCGAGGGTGAAGCGGCCGCCCGACAGGCGGTCGAGGGTCGCGGTCTGCTTGGCGAGCAGCGCGGTGTTGTGGAGGGGGGCGATGAGCACCTCGGTCTGCAGGCGGATGCGGGAGGTGGCGCCCGCGAGGGTCGCGAGGGTGATCAGGGGTTCGGGGTTGTCGAAGACGAGCCGGTCGAGCAGGCCGAGCGTGCTGAAGGGGAGCGCGTCGGCGCGCCGAGCCCATTCCGGCAGCAGGGCGGAGTTGTCGACGGGCGGGAGAGCGTGGTCTTCGAAGTCCGGTGAGGGTAACGGGCCCGGCGACGCGCGGGCAACGCGTTTTCGCCGGGGCCGTGTCTAGAACAGCGGCTCCGGTGCCGCCGCGCCGCGTTCGAAGTCCAGCAGCCGCTGCTTGCGCTCCAGGCCGCCGCCGTAGCCGGTGAGGTCGCCGCCGGCGCCGACGACGCGGTGGCAGGGGACGATGATGCCGATCGGGTTGCGGCCGTTGGCGAGGCCGACGGCGCGGGAGGCGGCCGGGTTGCCGAGGACGGCGGCGAGTTCGCCGTAGGTGCGGGTCTCGCCGTAGGGGATCTTCTGGAGCTGCGCCCAGACCGTGCGCTGGAACGGGGTGCCGTTCAGCCGCAGGCCGAGGGTGAAGTCCTTGAGTTCGCCGGTGAAGTAGGCCTCCAGTTGCTCCTCGGTCTCGGCGAAGGGGCGTTCGTCGCGTGCGCCGAAGGTCTCCTCCGGCGGGCGGTGGCGCTGGTCGGTCATGTAGAGGCCGCACAGGGCGCCGTCCTCGGCGACGAGGGTGAGTGCGCCGTAGGGGCTGTCGATCACGGTGTGCTGTTTCACGGGTTTCGCTCCGGCTCCTCGAACGGGCTCGAACGGACTCATAGGTCTCATAGGACTCGTAGGACTCATACGGGCAGGAAGTTGATCGGGTGGTCGTCGGTCGCCCAGAGGTACTGGACGGCGTACGCCCGCCAGGGCCGCCAGGCCGCCGCGCGGGCGGTGAGCGCGGCCGGGGTGGAGGGCAGGCCCAGTTCGGCGGCGGCGCGGCGGATGCCGAGGTCGGTGGGGAGGAAGGCGTCGGGGTCGCCGAGGGCGCGCATGGCGATGACGTCGGCGGTCCAGGGGCCGAAGCCGGGGAGGGCGAGGAGCCGGGCGCGGGTCTCGGCCCAGTCGGACTCGACGCCCAGGTTGAGCGAGCCGTCGGCCAGACGGGCGACCAGGGTGGTGAAGGTGGTGCGGCGGGTGCGCGGCATCGCCAGGGTCTCCGGGTCCACCGCGGCCAGCGCCCCGGTGGACGGGAAGAGGTGGGTCAGGCCGCCCTCGGGGTCGTCCACCGGATCGCCGTGCGCGGTGACCAGGCGGGCGGCGTGGGTGCGGGCGGCGGCGGTGGAGACCTGCTGGCCGAGCACGGCCCGGACGGCGAACTCCGCCTCGTCCACGGTGCGCGGCACGCGTCGGCCGGGGGCCTTGTCGACGAGGGGGGCGAGCAGCGGGTCGGCGCGCAGCTGGTCGTCGATCGCCGTCGGGTCGGCGTCCAGGTCGAGCAGGCGCCGGCAGCGGCTGATGGCGACGGTCAGGTCGCGCAGGTCGCTGAGGGTGAGGCGGCAGGCGATGTGGTCGGGGTTCGGGGTGAGGGCCACGATGCCGTGACCGTACGGGAGGCGCAGGGTGCGCCGGTACGCGCCGTCCTTCCACTCCTCCACGCCGGGTACGGCGGTGGCTGCGAGGTGGCCGAAGAGGTTGTCGGGGTTGAGCGGGGTACGGAAGGGGAGGCGCAGGGACAGGGCGCCGGGGGCGGTGGGCGCCGGGCGGTTCCTGGGGACGCGGGTGCGCAGTTCGCTCGGGGAGAGGGCGTAGACCTCGCGGACCGTGTCGTTGAAGGTGCGGATGGAGGAGAAACCGGCCGCGAAGGCGATGTCCGCCATGGGCAGCGGGGTGGTCTCGATCAGCAGCCGGGCGGTCTGGGCGCGCTGCGCCCGGGCGAGCGCGAGGGGACTCGCGCCCAGTTCGGCCAGGAGCTGGCGTTCGACCTGGCGGGTGCTGTAGCCGAGGCGGGCGGCGAGGCCGGGTACGCCCTCGCGGTCGACGACGCCGTCGGCGATCAGGCGCATGGCGCGGGCCGTGAGGTCGGCGCGCTGGTTCCACTCGGGCGAGCCGGGGCTGGTGTCCGGGCGGCAGCGCTTGCACGCCCGGAACCCGGCCTGCTGGCAGGCCGCCGCGCTCGGGTAGAAGGTCATGTTCCCGGGCTTGGGCGGCACCACCGGGCAGCTGGGCCGGCAGTAGATGCGGGTCGTCAGGACGGCTGTGAAGAACCAGCCGTCGAACCGCGCGTCCTTCGACTGCACGGCGCGCACGCAGCGCTCGGTGTCGGTGTGCATTCCCGTCTGCATACGTCCAGGATGGTGCACCCGCCGGGCTCGGGCTGGCGAGAATCCGACATCGACGTGCCCCGTGCTGCGGTCCCGCGGATCACTCCGGGCGCCACGCCGACTCGCGCAGCAGCCGCAGGCCGTTCAGGCCGACCAGCACGGTCGAGCCCTCGTGGCCCGCGACCCCGAGCGGCAGCGGCAGGTGGCCGATCAGGTCCCACAGGACGAGGACGGTGATGCAGACCCCGGCGACGGTGAGGTTCTGGACGACCAGCCTGCGGGCGCGCCGGGAGAGGTCCACGACGGCGGGTACGGCCGTCAGCTCGTCGCGCACGACGACCGCGTCGGCGGTCTCCAGGGCCAGGTCGGAACCGGCCCGGCCCATGGCGACCCCGGCGTGCGCGGCGGCCAGCGCGGGGGCGTCGTTGACGCCGTCGCCGACGAAGAGCACCTTGTGCCCGGCCCGCTGCCGCTCCCGTACGGCCTCGACCTTGTCCTCGGGCAGCAGTCCGGCGCGGACGTCGGTGATGCCGGTCGCGTCGGCCACGCGGGCGGCGGCGGCCGCGTGGTCACCGGTGAGCAGGGCGGGGGCGGTGCCGGTGAGGGCGGTGAGGCGGGTGGCGGCCCGGGCCGCGTCGGCGCGGAGGCGGTCGGTGAGGGCGAGGGTGCCCAGGAGGGTGCCGTCGCGGGTGACGCGGACGGTGGTCTCGGCGCCCGCGGCGCCCTCGGTGGGATCGGCGCGGCCGACGTGTACCGTGCGGCCGTCGATCACGGCCGTCACTCCGCGGCCGGGAGCCGCCGTGAAGTCCTCCGCGGGTGCGATGGTCAGGTGCCGGGCGCGGGCGGCGGCCACGATCGCGCGGGCCAGCGGGTGCTCGCTGGGGTGCTCGGCCGCGGCGGCGAGGGCGAGGAGGGCGTCCTCGTCCACGCCGCGACCGGGCAGCGGGCGTACGGCGGTCACCTCGGGGGTGCCCTCGGTGAGGGTGCCGGTCTTGTCGAGGGCGGCGGTGTCGATCTCGCCGAGGCGTTCCATGGCGACCGCCGACTTGACCAGGACGCCGTGCCGTCCGGCGTTGGCGATGGCCGAGAGCAGCGGCGGCATCGTCGCGAGGACGACCGCGCACGGCGAGGCGACGATCATGAAGGTCATGGCGCGCAGCAGGGCGTCCGTGAGGTCGGCGCCGAAGGCGAGGGGGATGCCGAAGACCGCGAGGGTGGCGACGACCACGCCGACCGAGTAGCGCTGCTCGATCTTCTCGATGAACAGCTGGGTCGGGGCCTTGGTGCGGGACGCCTCCTCGACCAGGGTGACGATCCGGGCGATGACCGAGTCGGCCGGGTCGCGCCCGACGCGGACGCGCAGCGCGCCGGTGCCGTTGAGGGTGCCGGCGAAGACGTCGTCGCCGGGGCGCTTGAGGACGGGCAGGGACTCGCCGGTGATGGTGGCCTGGTCGACCTCTCCGGCGCCCTCGACGACCGTGCCGTCGGCGCCGATGCGCTCCCCCGGCCGGACCAGGACCAGGTCGCCGACTGCGAGGTCGGCGGTCGGGACGGTCTCCTCGGTGCCTTCTCGCAGGCGGGTCGCGGTGGTGGGCGCGAGGTCGAGCAGGCCGCGCACGGAGTCGGCGGTGCGGGCGGTGGCCAGGGCCTCCAGGGCGCCGGAGGTGGCGAAGATGACGATCAGCAGGCCGCCGTCGAGGACCTGCCCGATCGCTGCCGCGCCGAGCGCCGCCACGATCATCAGCAGGTCGACGTCCAGGGTCTTCTCGCGCAGCGCCCGCAGCCCTTCGAGCGCGGGCTCCCAGCCGCCGGCGGCGTAGGTGAGCGCGTACAGCGGGCCGTACGTCCAGGCGGGGGCGCCGCCGAGGTCGAGGGGCAGGGCCAGGAGGAACGCGACGAGGGACACGAGCGTCCAGCGGGCCTCGGGCAGGGCGAGGACGCGGGTGCGACGGCGGGGCGCCCGGCGGACGGACGCGGGGACCGGGGTGGGGGCAAGCGTGGTGGACACGCGGCACACCATACAGGAACAGATGAAGACTCATTCATGCGTTCATGTGTAGTGAGTAGGATGAACCGCATGGGTCACGGAGCCGCCACCACCGCGCAGGACGCCGCACGCGTGCGGCTGGACGCGGACAACGTCGCCAAGGTCGCCACCACGCTCCAGGCCCTGTCCACCCCCTCCCGGCTGCTGATCCTGGCCCGGCTGCGCGAAGGCCCGCTGCCCGCCACCGAGTTGGCGGCGGAGGTCGGCATGGAGCAGTCCGCCTGCTCCCACCAGTTGCGGCTGCTGCGCAACCTGGGCCTCGTGGTGGGTGAGCGACGTGGCCGGTCGGTGGTCTACGCGCTGCACGACGACCATGTGGCGGGGCTGCTCGACCAGGCCGTGTACCACGTGGAGCACCTGCGGCTGGGGATCAGCGACACGGCTGAGTGAGCAGCCGCCGCATGGTCTCGGCCGCGCGGACGGCGGCGTCCGCGCAGCAGTTGTTGAAGAGCACGTGCAGTTCGTCCGTCTGCCGGGCGGCGCGCCGCAACCGGGGCACCCAGGCGGCGAGTTCGGTCACGTCGTAGTCGTACCGGAAGCGGTCCTCCTTGCTGCCCCTCCCCCAGGCCGCGCTGCGGCCGTGGAACCGTACGACGGCGAGGGAGGGCCGGGTGACCGGCGCGATGGGCGGCAGGGAGCCGGGCAGCCGCTGGGCCATGTCGGTGCCGACGGCCGACGCGCCGAGAGCGGACAGCGACGCGCGGGTGGCCTCCGCGCGCTCCGGCTCCCACCACCCCGGATGGCGGAACTCCACGGCGAGCGGCCACCCCTCGGTACGCAGGGCGCACGCTTCGAGCGTCGCCTCGGCCGGGTCGCCCGGCGCGAACCACGGCGGGAACTGGAACAGCACGGTGCCGAGCCGCCCGGCCTTGCGCAGCGGCTCGACCCCCTCGGCGAAGCGCCCCCACACCTCGTCCAGCAGGCCCTCGCTCGCCCGCCCGCGCCTGAGCGGGCCGGGGTCGGTTCCGCGCAGGTCCGCGGGCAGGGACTCCGCGCGCGTGGGGTGGCCGGTCAGCAGGGAGAACGCCTTGACGTCGAAGCGGAAGCCGTCCGGTGTGCGCTCCACCCACAGCTCGCTGTTGCGCCGGCTCGGCAGCGCGTAGTACCCGGCGTCCACTTCGACGACGGGCAGCCGCGAGGCGTAGTGCCGCAGCCGCCCCTCCGCGTCCCGGCGCCCGCGCGGGTACCAGCCGCTCGCCAGGAGCTGCCGGTCCGTCCACGAACAGGCGCCGACCAGAATGTCACCCATGGGAGCCCGGTTACCCCGGGCTCCCGTCGCGATCCGGGCCTATTCCGTCGCCGTGGGCCGCCGCGAGGCCCGCGTCGCGTCCCGGACGTCGGTGAGCGGGCGCAGCCGGTAGGTGTACGCGTAGTCCCGGTCGGCGAAGAGCTTGAACTCGTCGTGGGTGTGCGCGCCCCAACTGTTGTCGCCGCCGACACCCATCTGACGGTGGTTCAGGCGCAGGACGACCTCGTCCCTCGGGGTGAGCTGGTAGTCGTGCCGCACTCCGGCCGAGAGGTCCTCCGGCGTGAAGAAGGAGGCGTTGGCCTCCAGCAGGGGTTCGCCGGAGACGAGCAGGCCCACGCCGTTGCGGTCGGTGAGGGCGATCCAGCGGACGTCGGTCTTGTTGCCGTTCTCCTGCGGGCGGATGTACGGGGTCCACTGCTCGGCGACGGTCCCGGAGTACCGGCCGACGTCCGTACCGTCGTTGCGGTCCCAGTGGTTCTCCTCGGGGCCGCGGCCGTACCAGTGCACGCGGTCCAGGCTCCGCGGCAGGAACAGCATCGTGCCGACCTCGGGGATGTAGGGCAGGTCGGCGGCGCCCGGGTGCAGGGTGTTGTCGACCTTGACCTCGCCGTTGCCGAACACCGTATAGGTGGCGGTGTACGTGGACTTGACCGAGGTGGGGAGCGTGCCGCTGACCTTGATCTCGACGGCCCGGTCGCCGAGCGCGCGCACGGCGATGCCGGTGACCTCGCGGCGGGCGCCCGCGTCGCGCCAGGTCTGGTTGCGGGTGTGCTGGCCGTTGCCCTTGTCGTTGTCGGTGGGCGCGCGCCAGAAGTTGGGCACGGGCCCGGAGGTGATCAGCCGGGTGCCCTTCGCCTCGTAGGAGGTGAGGGTGCCGGTGCGCTTGTCGACGGTGACCGAGAAGCCCTTGCCGCTGATCCTGACGTCCTGCTCGCGGTCCTCGTGGCGCAGGGCCGGGACACTCTCCAGAGGGGCCGGGCGCACGGCGGGGGCGCCGCTCTCGACGGGGAGCTGCTGCCGGGCCACCTCGAACCCGGCCTTCGCCCACGGGGTGGACTCCTTGGTGGTGAAGGAGAGGTGCAGGAAGTACTCGGTGCCCGGGGCGGGGCGGTCCGGCAGGCGTACGGGGACGGTGATGTCCTTGCTGGAGCGCGGGGCCACGTCCAGCTGGTCCCGGGTCAGCTTCCCGCGCCGTACCACCTCGCCGTCGGCGACGAGTTCCCAGTGGCCGTCGAACTCGCGCAGGCGGGTGAAGAGGTACTCGTTGGTGAGGGTGACCGCGCCGGGTCCGCCGCCGGAGGTGCGGGCGGCGTTGATCGCCTGGTAGACGCGCTTGACCTCGGCGGCCTTGCCGGTGTGGCCGCGGTCGGCGGTGACGATGCCGTCCGCGACGAAGGCGCCGTCGTTGGGGTTGTCGCCCCAGTCGCCGCCGTAGGCGAGGAACGTCTTGTCCCCGGGCCGCTTCCGCTCGCTCTTCACGGTGGCGGCGTCGAACCAGAACCGCACGCCGTCGTCGCCGGGACCGCGGCTGTCGGAGGCCAGTTCGGCGGCGCCGAGGGCGCGGGCGTAGACGCGGGCGCGGCGGATGGTGCCGCTGAACTCCCTTACCTGGTTGTCGGCGTCGGTGGCGAGCGCGAGGGGCGCGGTGTTGCTGCTGGGGCGCCGGTCGGTGGTGCGGGTGGCCCGTTCGACGCCGTCGACGTAGAGGGTCAGGGTCCCGGCGTCGGCGTCGAAGACGCCCGCGAGGTGGTGCTCGCGGCCGGTCCAGTCGTCCGGCACGGTCCACGTCGCGGTGATCCACTGGCCCGCGGAGTGGATGACGAACTCCAGGGTCCGGCCGTTCTGCTTGAGCGCGTACTGGGTGTCGCCCTTGGCGAGGATCGGCTGGTGGTAGCCCGTCACGTGCGGGGTGACCCAGGCCTCCAGGGTCAGTGAGCCCGTGAGGTCGAGGCTGTCGTCGCGCTCGAAGACGGTGATGCCGGACAGGCCCTTGTCGCGGTCGAGGGTGCCGCGGGTGGCGAGGATCTCGCCGCGCAGCCCGGCGGGCCCGGCCTCGGTGAGCAGCGTGCGGGCGGGCACGGGCTCGTAGAGGGACTGGTCGACGAAGTCCCAGATCCAGCCGCCCTGGAGCACGTCGTACCGGCGGACGATGTCCCAGTACTTCTTGAAGTTGCCGGTGGAGTTCCCCATCGAGTGGGCGTACTCGATCATGACGTACGGCCGGGTGTCGGAGGTGTCCTTGGCGCGCTGCTCGACGCGCTGCGGGCTGTCGTACATCTCCGAGCGGATGTCGCTGACGCCGGGGCGGTCGTCGCCCTCGTACTGGATGACGCGGGTGTCGTCGTAGGAGCGGATCCAGTCGTGCATGGCGGTGAAGGTGGAGCCACCGCCCGCCTCGTTGCCCAGCGACCAGATGACGACCGAGGCGTGGTTCTTGTCGCGGTGCACCATGTTCTGGGCGCGCGCCACGCAGGCGGCGGTCCAGTCGGGGTGGTCGCCGGGGTACTCGTCGCGGATGCCGTGGGTCTCCAGGTTGGTCTCGTCGACGAGGTAGAGGCCGTATTCGTCGGCCAGTTCCAGCCAGTACGGGTTGTTGGGGTAGTGCGAGGTGCGGACGCTGTTGATGTTCATCCGCTTGATGATCCTGATGTCCTCGACCATGTCCTCGCGGGTGAGCGCGGTGCCGCGGGAGGGGTGCATCTCGTGGCGGTTGGTGCCGCGGAAGGACACCGGCTCGCCGTTGATCCGCATCAGCCCGTCCTTGAGCGCGAACTCGCGGAAGCCGACCCGGTGGGACACGGTCTCGGTCACCTTGCCCGCGGGGTCCCGCAGGCGCAGGACGGCCGTGTAGAGGTTGGGGTGCTCGGCCGACCAGAGCGCGGGCTTCGGCACGGCCTTCGCGGCCCGTACGGTGACGTCCTCGCCGGCGCGGGCCGTGCCGACGTCGACGGGCTGCTCAAGCGGCCGGGACCAGACGGCGTGGCCGCGCGCGTCGTACAGCTGGGTCTCGACGGTGTAGCGCCCGGTGCCGCCCTCGCCGTACGCCCGCACGCTCGCGGTGACGGCCAGTTCGCCGCCGGTGTAGGTGGCGTCGAGGGGGGTGTCCAGCTTGAAGTCGCGCAGGTGGACGGCCGGGGTGGAGTAGAGGTGGACCGAGCGGAAGATGCCGCTCACCCGGATCATGTCCTGGTCCTCCAACCAGTCTCCGTCGGAGTAGCGGTAGACCTCGACGGCGATCTGGTTGGTGCCCGGCTTGAGGTGGTCGGTGATGTCGTACTCGGACGGCGTGTAGGAGTCCTCGTCGTAGCCGACCAGTTCGCCGTTGATCCACACGTAGTGCGCGGACTTGACGCCCTCGAAGTGGAGGAAGGTGCGGCGGCCCTGCCAGTCGCGGGGGACGGTGAAGGTGCGCCGGTACTGGCCGACCGGGTTGTAGCGGGTCGGCGCGGCGGGCGGCTGCGGTTCCTCGCCGAGGCCGTTGGGGCCCCAGTACGGGTAGGTGATGTTCAGGTAGATGGGGAAGTCGTGGCCGTGCAGCTGCCACACGGAGGGGACCGGGATGGTCTCCCAGTCCCCGTCGTCCACGTCGGTGCGGTGGAAGTCGGCGTCGCGGTCCTCGGGGCGGTCGGCGTAGGCGAACTTCCAGCTGCCGTCCAGGCTGAGCCGGTAGGGCGAGCGGGCACGGTCACCGGCCAGCGCCTGCCGGACGTCCGCGTAGGGCGTGAGCGTGGCGTGCGGTGGCTGGGTGCCGAGGCGGAAGACTCCGAAGTCGTTCCACTCCGGGGGCCCGTCGGCGGCCGCCCGGCGTCCGGCCGCCCGCGCCGTGAGGGGCGTCGCGGACAGGGCGAGGGCGCCGAAGACGGCGGCGCCGCCCTCCAGGAGGCGGCGGCGGCTGACGACCGGGCGGGCAGGGCTGGGGGGACGGGCCGGGGACTGGGCGGGTGACACGGGCGAGTGCGGCATGACCGTGGCCTTCCGTGGGCTTCGGGGGCGGCTCAACGCACGGTGCTGTGAGAGCAGTTGCCGTGGGGGTGTATCACAACTGCCGGTGACGCGGCGACTACTGAGTCAGGGGTCACCCTAGAACCCGAACACAACCGAATCAATTACCCCGTCGGTCTTTGTTCGTTCCTGGTGGAGGGGTCTGGGTCAGGGTTGCCCATTCGACGGTGCGCTCGCACCAGCGGTCCAGCAGGACGCGGTCGTGGCCGACGGCCAGCAGTCCCGCTCCGGTCTCGGCCCGGTAGTCCTCCACGACCCGGACCAGGGCGGCCGTGGTCGAGGCGTCGAGCATCGCCGTCATCTCGTCGCACACCAGCCAGCGCGGGCGCAGCACCAGGGCTCGGGCGAGGCAGGCGCGCTGCAACTGGCCGTCGCTGACCTCGTGCGGGCGCCTGGTCAGCAGGTCGGCGGTCAGTCCCACGGTGGCGGCCAGTTCGGCGACCCGGTCGGCGGCCCCTTCCCGTCGGCCGGTGGCGCGCAGCGGTTCGGCGATCACGTCGGCCAGCGCGAGCCGGGGGTCCGCGGAGAGACGGGCCTGCTGGAAGACGACGCCGAAGGCGGTGCGCTGTTCCCGCGGGGCGCGGTGCCGCCAGTGCCGTACGGGGGTGCCGTCGAGGAGGAGTGTCCCGGCGTCGGGCCGGTGCAGCAGGGCCGCGACGCGGGCGAGGGTGGACTTGCCGCAGCCGCTGGGGCCGAGCAGCCCGACCGCCTCCCCCGGCGCGACGGTCAGGGAGACGTCCCGGAACACGGGCGTGTTGCCGCCGTATCCGGCGGTGACGGTGCGCAGTTCAAGCACGGTCGGCGGCCTTTGTGAGTACGGCGTGCGGGTGGTGGCAGGCCACCTGGCCGCGCAACGGGGGCAGGGCGGCGCAGGCGTCGGTCGCCCGGTCGCAGCGGGTGGCGAAGGCGCAGCCGTCGGGGAGGGCGCCGAGTTCGGGCGGCAGGCCCGGGATGGGCGCGAAGGCACGGTCGGGCAGCGCGTCGAGCAGGCCGCGGCTGTAGGGGTGGCGCGGGCCGGGGGTGCCGAAGAACGCGGTGGCTTCGGTGAGTTCGACGATGCGGCCGGCGTACATCACGGCGACGCGGTCGGCGATGCGCTCGGCGGCGGCCAGGTCGTGGGTGATCATCAGCAGGGCACGGCCGTCGTCGGGCCCGGCGCCCCCGCCCTCGGCCTGGTCGACATGGCGCCGCAGCTCGTCGACCGTGCGGTCCACCAGGTCACGGTCGAGCCCGGTGGTCGGCTCGTCGGCGAGCAGCAGGGGCGCGTCGCCGACCAGGGCGAGGGCGGTGGCGGCGCGCTGGGCGAGGCCGCCGGAGAGTTCGTGCGGGTGGTGGTCGAGGTGGTCCACCGGGAACGCGGCGCGCTCGGCGGCGGCCTCCGCTGCCGCGCGCAGGGCCCTGCGGCCGCCGCGGGTCCCGGTGAGTTCCGCGACCGTCTCCTCCAGTTGCGCCCGGATGGTGCGGACCGGGGTGAGGTGGGCGGCCGGGCTCTGCGGGACGAGGCCGATCCGCCGGCCCCGCACCGTGCGGGCGAGGGTCCGCTCGTCGGCGGCGAGCAGGTCCAGGTCGCCGAGGAGCGCGCGGCCCGCGGTCTGCGCGTTGCCGGGCAGCAGCCCGAGCAGGGCGGAGGCGAGGACGGACTTGCCGCAGCCGCTCTCGCCGATCAGGGCCAGGCACTCGCCGGGCGCCACGTCGAAGTGGGCGTCGGTGACGGCGGCGACCCGGCGCCCGCCCGGCATCAGGAAGCGCACCGACAGACCGCGTACCGACAGCACGGGGGCTCGCTCGGTCACAGCATCAGCTCCGATCGGCGACGGGGGTTGATCCGCTCCCGCCAAGCGCCCGCGAGCCCGGCGACGGCGAGGGTGGGCACGATGATGAACAGGCCGGGGAAGAGCGTCGGCCACCACTGCCCGGCGAGCAGCGAACCCCGGGCCTCCTGGATCAGGTTGCCGAGGCTCGCGGTGTGGGTGGGCAGCCCGAGGCCGAGGAAGGACAGCGCCGACTCGTGCCACATGGCGTGCGGCACCATCAGTACGGCGGCCAGCGCGGCCTGCGGCAGCACGCCCGGCAGCAGGTGCCGGACCGTCACCCGCCACCGGGAGGCGCCGCCGGAGACGGCCGCGTCGATGTGCGGACGGGCCCGCAGGGACAGCACCTCGGCGCGGACGATGCGCGCGGTGGACAGCCAGTGGGTGAACGCGACGGAGGCGACCACCGGCCAGACGCCGGGCCGGAACATCGCGACGATGAAGATGCCCAGCAGCAGGTGGGGCACGGAGGAGAAGGCGTCGACCACCCGCATGACGCCCCGGTCGACCCAGCCGCCCAGCGCCCCTGCGGTGGCGCCCACGGCGGTGCCGACGACCGTCGCGGTCAGCGCGGCAGCCACCCCGACGAGCAGCGAGACGCGCAGGCCGTACACGCAGCGCAGCAGCAGGTCGCGGCCGACGTCGTCGGTGCCGAACGGGTGGGCCCAGCTGGGGGCCTCCAGCTTGGCGGCCAGGTCGACGGCCTGCTGGTCGAGCTGCACCAGCGGGGGCACGAGCAGCACGGCGAGCACCGTCGCGGTCAGCAGCACGGCGGAGGTGTGCAGGCGCAGGGTGCGGGTGGAGCGGCGGTCGCCGCCGCGGGAGCGCCACACGGTGCCGGTCTTCCCGGCGGCGACATCAGTCATGGACTTCACATCTCACTGAGCTTCACCCTCGGGTCGAAGAGTCCGTAGAGCAGGTCGGCCAGCAGGTTCCCGGCGAGTACGGCGGCGGTGGCGAGGGTGGTCAGAGCGGCGAGCAGCGGGAAGTCCACGGCCGTGGCGGCCTCGACGGTGGCGGCGGCGATGCCCGGCCAGCTGAAGACGCTCTCCACCAGCAGGGCGCCGGTGATGAGTTCGGGAACGCGGGAGCCGATCAGGGTGAGCACGGGCAGCAGCCCCGAGCGCAGGGCGTGTCCGAGCAGGACGGTGCCCTCCCCCAGGCCGCGGGCCCGCGCGCCGCGCACCGGGTCCTCCGCGAGGGCGTCGGCGACGCCCTGCCGCACGTACAGGGTGAACCAGGGCAGTTGGGAGACGGCGAGGACACCGGCGGGCAGCACGATGTGCCCCGCGACCTGCCCCGGGGTGACCTGTTCGCTGGCGGTGTCGGTCAGACCGCCGGCGGGCAGCACGTCCCACTGGAGGGCGAACAGCCACACGGCGAGCAGCGCGATCCAGAAGACCGGCGCCGCCTCCAGGGTGTACGCGAGGGAGGTGACCGCCCGGTCCAGCATCGAGCCGGGTCGGCGGGCGGCCAGCACGCCGAGGAGCGTGCCGAGGGCCACGGCCACGGCGAAGGCGACGGCGCACAGCAGCGCGGACCAGGCGAGCCGCTCCCCGATGACCTGCGTCACCGGCTGCCGCAGCACGCTGGAGTGGCCGAGGTCGCCGGTGAGCGCGGAGGTCAGCCAGTGCCACCAGCGGACGACGAAGGACTCGTCCACCCCGAGGTTCTCGCGCAGCCGGTCCAGGGTCTCCTGGTCGGCGCCGAGCGCGGCGGTGCCGGCGTACGCCTTGACCGGGTCGAAGGGCGAGGCGGCGGCGATCGCGAACACGCCGAAGGTGACGACGAGGACGACGGGGACGGCGAACAGCGCGCGCCGTCCCGCCAGCCGTGCCATCGCGCCCCAGGGCAGTCGTCGGGCGGGGCGGATCACTTCTTCGGCTGCCAGTCCTGGATGTTCCACCAGGGCCCGCTGGCGAAGCCGTGCTCGTGCGGCTCCAGTTGGGTGGTCAGCCCGTCCCAGCGGTCGGCGAGGACGTAGAGGTGGTCGATGTGGGTGAGGAAGGTGTAGCCGGGGTCCGCCACGAGGGCCTGCTGGATCTTCTCGTAGGCGGCGGCGCGCACCTTCGGGTCCTGGCTGCGGCGCCCGCTGTCGAGTGCCTCGTCCACGGCCGGGTTGTCGTAGTGGGCCATGTTGTTGAAGCCGTCGCCGGCGAGTGCGGAGTGCAGCAGGGTGTAGAGGCCGAAGTCGGGGTCGCCGACGCTGCCGAAGCCCGCGAGGACCGCGTCCGACTTCATCCGCGGCTCGATGACCTCCCAGGTGGCGCCCTCGACCTTCACCTCGATGCCGGCCTTCTTGGCGTCGGAGGCGTAGGCGAGCGCGTGGTCCTGGCGGACCTTGTCGCCGGAGGGGTAGTAGAGGGTGAAGGAGGCGCGCTGTCCGTCCTTGGCGCGGATGCCGCCGGAGCCGGTCTTCCAGCCGGCCTCGTCCAGGAGGCGCTTCGCCCCGGCGAGGTCGTGGGGGCGCTCGATGCCGCTCTCGTACCAGGGGTCGTCGACGGGCAGCGGTCCGTACGCCGGCCGGCCCGCGCCGTCGAGGATCTTGTCGACCATGGCCTGCCGGTCCACGGCGGCGTCCAGGGCCCTGCGGATCGCGCGGTCACCGGTGACCTTGCCGGATGTGGGCAGGGTGACGGCCCGGAAGTCGTAGGACCTGGCCCGGTAGGTCCGCCTGCCGTCGTCCTTCTCGAAGGTGGCGGCGAGGTTGGGCGGCAGGACGGCGCCGTCGAGGTCGCCGGAGCGCAGCCGGGTGGCGCGTACGTTGTCGTCGGCGATGACGGCCATGGTGAACGACTTCACCGCGGGCTTGTCGCCCCAGTAGTGCGGGTTGGCCTTGAAGCCGAGCTTCTCGCCCTTGCTCCAGCTGGTGAGCACGTAGGGTCCGGTGCCGACCGGTTTGGTGTTGAAGTCGCCGGTGTTGGGGTCCTGTCCGCCCGCGATGTGCTCGGGGACGATGGGCAGGACGGTGCGGGCGGCGAAGGGCGTGTAGGGGTACTTGAGCGTGAAGACGACGGTGTCGTCCCCGCTCGCGCGGACGCCCTTGACGGCGTCGAGTTCACTGCGGGCGGTGTTGTTGGTCTTCTCGTCGAGGACGGTGCGGTAGGTGTACACCACGTCCTGGGCGGTCAGCGGTTCGCCGTCGCTGAACTTCACGCCGTCGCGCAGGGTGTACGTGTACGTCCGGCCGCCGTCGGTGACCTTCGGCAGCGCGGTGGCGAGCGCGGGCTTCAGCTTCAGGTCGGTGTCACGGGCGAGCAGCCCGTCGAAGATCTTGGAGTTTCCGTCCTTGCCGTAGCCGAGCAGCGGGCTGAGGGTGTCCGGCTCCGAGGCGACCCCGATCACGACGGACTCGGCCGCCTCGGCGTCGCCGTCCCCGCCCGAGTCGGAGGGCGCGGAGCAGGCGGTCGCACCGGCGGCGAACGCCACCGCGGCTGCGGCACTCCGTATCGGAAGTCTCCGATCGGTCCGACGGGTCCAACGGGTCCGACGGGCTGTCATGTCTCCCCCACGCTTGTTGTCGATGCGGGGCTATTGCACATCACTTGCAATAAAGCGTCAAGCCGGGTGGGAGAGCGCGCTGCGGCGACGGCTCGCGGACTCGAGGGCCCGGGTACGCCTCACACGGAGCCGATGCCCGCTCGGTGGCAACGGGCGGCGAGCCGAGCCGTGCAGGGCTGGCACATCTCCCAGTCGTCCTTTCCGGGGGCGGCCGCGGACACCGAACCGCTGTCGACGACTCCCGCGGCGAGGAAGTCCGCCATGCGCGTGTGGGCAACGGTGTAGGACGGGGCCTGAGAATGTACGTTCCTCCCGCACAGGTCGCAGGTGCCGACGACGGCATGCGGTGTCACGTTGGCCGGCCAGCGCCCGAAGACGTGCTCCCAGGCCGCGGCGGCGAACAGCACACCACCGGACGGGTCCACCGCACCGTTCCCGGCGGGCCGGGAGCCGTGAACCGCGTGGTCCCGCGCCTTGTCGCGGTCGAAGACGAAGAACTCGCCGCAGTCCTCGCAGATGCTCCACGCATGGCGCTGGCTCGCCGTGACGTGCAGGAGTTCGCCGAAATACCGCAACTGCTCCTGCTCGCTGAGCAAGTCGACCATGCCCTTGGTCAGCGAGAAGGCCGATTCCCAGTAGGCCTGGGACAGCACGATCGCCCGCGTCGGGAGGTAGTAGGCGTGCGTGCGCTCGAGCGGGTCGTTGCAACAGTCGCAGAGGCCGACGGCCCCGGTGCCGGCTGTCTTGCGACGGAACAGCCTGTCCTTGATCCACCCCACGGTGCGGCTCCTCTCGGTCGCCGCGAAACTACCCCGCGCGGGATTGTTCGGCGTGCTGGAGCGGCCTGCTGAACAATCCGCCCGAACGCCGCCGCGAGGATGTGCGCGGTGCTCAGCCCACCCGCGCCGCGAACGCCTCGTAGGCCCGGGCGTCGAAGAGGACGAAGCGGACCTCGGTGACCGCTGTCCGCGTGGCCCGTACCGTCTCGACGGCGATGCGGGCCGCGTCGTCCAGGGGCCAGTGGTAGACGCCGGTGGAGATGGCGGGGAAGGCGACCGTGCGGGCGCCCAACTCGTCGGCGGTGCGCAGGGATTCGCGGTAGCAGGAGGCGAGGAGGCCGGAGCGGTCCTCGGTGGCGCTGTGCACGGGGCCGACCGTGTGGATCACCCAGCGCGCGTCCAGGTCGCCCGCGGTGGTGGCGACCGCACGGCCGGTGGGCAGGCCCTTGCCGAGGTGCCCCGCGCGCAGTGCGCGGCACTCCGCCAGGATCGCGGGGCCGCCGCGCCGGTGGATGGCGCCGTCGACGCCGCCTCCGCCGAGGAGGGAGGAGTTGGCGGCGTTGACGATCGCGTCGGCGCTCTCGCGGGTGATGTCGCCCTGGACGAGGGTGATGTCGGTCATGTCTGCCTCAGCCGCCGCCAGACGGCCTTCGCCGCGTTGTGGCCCGACATGCCGTGGACGCCGGGGCCGGGCGGGGTGGCCGAGGAGCAGATGAAGACGGCCGGGTGCGGGGTGGAGTACGGGAACAGGGACAGCTTGGGGCGCAGCAGGAGTTGCAGGCCGGAGACCGCGCCGGAGGCGATGTCGCCGCCGACGTAGTTGGCGTTGCGGACGGCGAGTTCGGGCGGGCCGGCGGTGGCGCGGGCGAGGACGCGGTCGCGGAAGCCGGGGGCGAAGCGCTCCAGTTGGCGCTCCATGGCGTCGGTGAGGTCGCCGGTCCAGCCGTTGGGGACGTGGCCGTACGCCCAGAAGACGTGCTTGCCCTCCGGGGCGCGGGTGGGGTCCACGACGCTGGGCTGCACGGTGATGAGGAACGGCCGCTCGGGGGCGCGGTCCGTGCCGGAGGCGGCGTCCAGGGCGGCGCCGATCTCCGCGCTGTCGGCGCCGATCTGCACGGTGCCCGCACTCCGCGGTGCCTCGGCCGTCCAGGGGACCGGGCCGTCCAGCGCGTAGTCGATCTTGAAGACGCCGGGGCCGTACCGGTAGTTCGCGTAGTGGTTGCCGAGTCCGGCGATGCGGGCCAGGGCCGTGGGCGAGGTGTCGAAGACGTACGCCCGCGCGGGCGGCAGGTCGTCCAGGCGCTTGACCTCGTAGTCGGTGTGCACCGTGCCGCCGAGGTCCTTCAGGTAGGCGGCAAGGGCGTCCGAGATGGACTGGGAGCCGCCGCGGGCCACGGGCCAGCCGCGGGCGTGTGCGGCCAGCGCGAAGACCAGGCCTATGGCGCCGGTCGCGAAGCCGCCGAGCGGGGCCATGACGTGCGCGACGAGCCCGGCGAAGAGGGTCTTGGCCTTCTCGTCGCCGAAGCGGCGCATCAGCCACGTCGACGGGGGCAGGCCGACCAGTCCGAAGCGGGCGAGGGTGACCGGGTCGCGGGGCAGCGCGGTCAGCGGCAGGGACATGAAGTCCCGGGCCAGGTTGTCCCACCTGGGCAGGAAGCGCTCGACCAGCCTGCGGTACGCACCGGCGTCGCGCGGCCCGAAGGACGCGGCCGTCTCGCCGACCGAGCGGGACAGCACGGCGGCCGAGCCGTCGGGGAAGGGGTGCGCCATGGGCAGCCCGGGGTGCAGCCACTCGAGGCCGTACCGCTGAAGGGGCAGGTCGCGGAAGGCCGGGGAATTGATGCCGAGCGGGTGCGCGGCCGAGCACGGGTCGTGCCGGAAGCCGGGCAGGGTCAGCTCCTCCGTGCGCGCGCCGCCGCCCACGGTGCCCTGCGCCTCGAACACGGCGACCGAGAAGCCGCGGCGGGCCAGCTCCACGGCTGCGGTCAGTCCGTTCGGCCCCGCACCCACTACGACCGCATCGAGCATCGACGGCACCTTCGGACCCCTTCGTCTGCCGATGGCCACTGGGGATCAGGATATGCCCGGGGTCCGACAGCGCGCGGTCGCGGGTGGGCGGGGCCGCGGGCCCGGTGCCCTACCGGCGTTCGGCGCACGGACGGCCCAGAGGTCAGGCGGCCGCCGCGGCGCGGAACGTGCTGGGGCTGATGCCCTTGTGGCGTTTGAAGGCGGCGCTGAAGCCGAAGGCGTCGGCATAGCCGACGGACCTGGCGACCTGGGCGATGCTGAGGTCGGTGTCGGTCAGCAGCGCCTCGGCGTCGGCCATCCGGCATTCGGTGAGGTAGGCGAGCGGCGGGCGGCCCATCAGCTCGGTGAAGCGCTTGGCGAACAGCGCCCGCGAGACGCCCGCTTGACCGGCGAGCGACGCCACCGTCCAGGACCGGTCGGGCCGGCCGTGGAAGGCCCGCAGCGCGGGGGCGAGCACCGGGTCGTCCAGACCGCGGTACCAGCTGGGCGCGTCGGCGCCCGCCCGGTCGAACCAGGTGCGCAGCGTGCACACCAGGGCCCAGTCGAGGAGCCGGTCCATGAGCGCCTGGGAACCGGCCGAGAGCCGGGCGGCGTCGGCGGCGGCCGTCTCCAGCCAGGCGCAGACCTCGGCGTCCTCGCTGACGACCAGAAGGGGCGGCAGGGCGCGCAGGAGCCGCTCGTGGCGGTGGCCCGAGGCGCGGTAGGCGCCCACGACCAGCGCGGTCGCCCCCTCGGGGTCGGCGCCCCAGCGGATGCCGCCGAGTTCCTCGGCGGTGCACTCGGCGTCCGTGAAGCACGCGATCTCGTACTCGGCGTGCGGGCGGTCGGGCGTGGTGGGCCGGTCCGCGAGCAGGAACGGCGCCGGGCCGCGCACGATGGCCGTGTCGCCCGCGCCGACCGCCCGCCGGGTGCCGTCGGGCAGCAGCAGGGTGCCGCCGCCGCGCAGCACGCTGACCATGGTGAGCGGCGCACCGTCGGTGAAGCGGACGGACCAGGGCGCCGTCAGGACGGCGTGGCTGACGACCGAGCCCTCGGCCCGGATGCCGCTCAGCAGTGACGTCAAGGGATCCATACCGCCACCGTAGACGATCTCACATGTTTCCCAGACTTTCTCCCATGGATCATCTACTCGGCCGCGGCTGTACTGGACGCGTCGCAACGGACCGAGACCAGCCGGGAGACCCCGTGACACAGCCCAGCAGCCAGGCCAGGACCGCCCTCGTGGTCGTCGCGCACCACCGCGCCGACTCCCTCACCGCCCACACCGCCCGCCGCAGCGCCGACCGGCTGGAGGCCGCCGGATACCGCGTCGACCTGCTCGACCTGCACGCCGAGGGCTTCGACCCGCGGATGAACACGGAGGACCAGCCGGACTGGGGCGACCGGGAGAAGGCGTACTCACAGGAGGCGCGGGCCCATATGCGGCGCGTCCTGGACGCCGATGTGATCGTCGCCGTCTTCCCGGTGTACTGGCAGAGTGTGCCCGCCCTCCTCAAGGGCTGGATCGACCGCGTGTGGAACTACGGCTTCGCCTACGGCCGCAGCAAGCCGCGCCTCGCGGGCAAGCGGATGCTGTGGCTGGGCCTGGCCGGTGCCACCGCCGACGATCCGGTCACCGAGGGGATGCACGCCCTCCTGGAGGCCAACCTCAGCGAGGGCATCGCCTACTACTGCGGCTTCGCCCACTCGGCCGTCGGCCTGCTCACCGACGCCGAGGAGCGCCCGCAGCGCGTGGACGCGGCGGGCAATCTGCTGGTCGGCGACGCGGTCGCGGGGGCCGAGCGGGAGGCGCAGTACGCGGACTTCGACCGCCGTGCGCGGGAGTTCGTGGAGAAGTTCCTCGCCGAGGAGGGGGTGACGGCCTGACGGCGCCGGGGGCCGGCGCGGGCGGCAGCGCCGGGGATCAGGCCTCCCCCGCCAGCAGGGCCACCACCCGGCGGGCCGTGGCCGCGTCGCGGGCGGCGGTGAACGGTAGTTCGTTGCCCCCCGTGATGCGGAAGGGCTCGCCGGTGCGGGTCAGGTGGGTGCCGCCCGCCTCCTCGACCAGGAGGAGACCGGCCGCGTGGTCCCACGCCGCTTCCCAGGAGAAGGCGGTGGCGTCGGACTCGCCGCGGGCGACGGCCAGGTACTCCAGGCCGGCCGAGCCGCAGGGGCGGGGGGCCACGCCCGGGGTGCGCAGGGCGAGCAGGTCGCGCTTCTGCTCCTCGGTCGTGTAGTCCGGGTGGGACGTGGCCACCCGCAGCTCGCGGCCGGGCTCGGGCGGCCCCGCGTACAGCCGCTCGCCGTCCAGGAAGGCGCCCCGGCCCCGTACGGCCGTGGCGAGCCGGTCGTCGGCGGGGGCGTAGGTCCAGGAGGCGTGCACGGTCCCGCGGTGGGCGAGCGCGACCAGCGTGCAGAAGCCCTCCTCGCCGCGCACGAACTGCCGGGTGCCGTCGACCGGGTCGACGATCCACACCGGCGCCTCGCCGCGTATCGCCCCGTACGACGCCGGGTTCGCGTGCACCGCCTCCTCGCCGACCACCACCGAGCCCGGCAGCAGGCGGGCCAGGACCTCGGTGAGGTACAGCTCGGCCTTGCGGTCGGCGTCCGTCACCAGGTCGTGCGGGCCGGCCTTCTGGTCGACCTCGTGTGCCGCGAGCCGGCGCCAGCGCGGCATGATCTCCTGCGCGGCCGCCTTGCGGACGGCCTCCTCCACGTCGTCGGTGTGCCGGGCGAGAAACTCGTCGATGGTTTCGTTGTTCTCGATCATGACTCCATGAGAGCACGCGCCACTGACAATCCCCACCCGGGTGGTGTACTCCGGGTGGAATCGCGACGAACACCCGGCGTGGGCGTCAGCGGGGGCCGGTGGGCGTCAGCGGCCGACCGCGTACCCCTGCATGCCGCGCGGGTTCGCCGCCGCCGACAGCACGCCGGTCTCCGGGTCCCGCGCGACGGCGCACAGCCGGCCCTCCGACCACGCCTCGCCCACCGTCACGTCGTGCCCGCGCCGCCGCAGCTCCTCGACGACCTCCGCCGGCATCCGGGACTCCACGGTGACGGAGCCCGCCCGCATGCCGCGCGGGAAGAAGGAGCCGGGGAAGCTGTCGGTGTGCCAGTTCGGGGCGTCGACGGCGCCCTGGAGGTCGAGACCGCCGCGCACCCGTTCCCGCAGCGCGACCGCCAGGAAGAAGTGCGTCTGCCACTGGTCCTGCTGGTCGCCGCCGGGGGTGCCGAAGGCCAGGACCGGCACCCCGTCGCGCAGGGCGATGGACGGCGTGAGCGTGGTACGCGGGCGGCGGCCCGGCGTGAGCGAGTTGGGCAGGCCCTCCTCCAGCCAGGTCATCTGGAGCCGGGTACCGAGCGGGAAGCCCAGTTCGGGCACGACGGGGTTGGACTGGAGCCAGCCGCCGCTGGGCGTGGCCGAGATCATGTTGCCCCAGCGGTCCACGATGTCCAGGTGGCAGGTGTCGCCGCGGGTCCCTCCGTCGGCGGCGACGTCCGGCTCCCCCGGCACCGGGGACGTCGGACTCTTGGCGACCGTCGGCTCGCCGACCCCGAGGGCGTCGAGGCCCTCCCCCTCCACGGCCGCGACGAGGGCGTGCGCGCTGAGCCGCGGGGTGCGCCCGCCCGGGGCGCCGGGCCGCAGTTCGAAGGACGCCTTGCCGTCGACGAGTTGCCGCCGGACCGCGTTGTACTCGGGCGACAGCAGGTCGTCCAGCGGCACCCGGTCCGCGCCGTCCGCGTCGCCGTACCAGGCCTCCCGGTCGGCCATGGCCAGCTTGCAGCCCTCGACCAGCAGGTGGACGTAGTCGGCGCAGCCGTAGGCGGGCAGTTCGGGCGGGAGCAGCGCCAACTGCTGGAGCAGCACGGGGCCCTGGCTCCAGGGGCCGGCCTTGCACAGGGTCCAGCCGTTCCAGTCGTACGTCGCCGGGGCCTCGTAGTGGGCGGACCAGCCGGCGAGGTCGGCGGCGGTCAGGGTGCCGGTGTGGCGTGCGCCGCTGGTGTCCAGGGTGGGCCGCCCGGCCTGCCGGACGAGGGCCTCGGCGATGAACCCGGAGCGCCAGATCTCCCGCGCCGCGTCGATCTCCGCCTCCCGGCTCACCTCCTGGCTCACCTCCCGGCCCGCCTTCGGGTCCGCCGCGTCGGACGCCTCGGCCAGCAGCCGCTTCCAGGTGGCGGCGAGGGCCGGGTTGCGCAGCAGCTCGCCGGGGCGGGGCGGGCGGCCGTCCGGCAGGTAGACCTCGGCGGAGGAGGTCCACTCCGTCTCGAACAGCTCCCGGACGGTCTGCACGGTCTCCGTGACGCGCTCCACGGGCGCGTGCCCGTGCTCCGCGTAGCCGATGGCGTACTTCAGCACGTCGGCCAGTGACCTGGTGCCGTGGTCGCGCAGCAGGAGCAGCCAGGCGTCGAAGGCTCCGGGCACGGCCGCGGCGAGCGGTCCGGTGCCGGGCACCAGGTCGAGTCCGAGCCCCCGGTAGTGCGCGACCGTGGCCCCGGCCGGTGCCACGCCCTGCCCGCACAGCACCCGCACCTCGCCGCCCGCCGGCGCGAGCAGGATCGGAACCTCTCCGGCGGGTCCGTTGAGGTGCGGTTCGACGACGTGCAGCACGAAGGCTCCGGCCACGGCGGCGTCGTAGGCGTTGCCCCCGTCCTCCAGCACGGCCATGGCGGACTGCGAGGCCAGCCAGTGGGTGGAGGACACCATGCCGAAGGTGCCCTGGAGGGTGGGACGAGTCGTGAACATAGCGCCTCTCACCTCGCTGTTTACGTGTCGCGGCCCGACTGATGGGCACTCAGGACGCGTCCTGGGGAGAATCTGGGGAGTTTGCGCCGCGGCCTCCTCCCCCCGCTCCCCCAGAAGGCTATCGATCGCCCTGCGCCCCGTCTTCCCCGCCTCCGGCACGAAGTGGGCGTAGTAGTCGGGAGTGATGGTCGTCGACGTCCACGCCGACGATTGGGCGCGCAGGCGTGGTCCGGTTACTCGGAAGGGTCACCGGCGGAGGGGCAGCGGAATGCCGCCCGGGGCGGGCTCGTAGCAGCCGCGGATGGCGAATGACGGGAGCGGCGTGGTGTCACCTGGCGACCATCGGGTGACCGCTCCTCGGCCGGGCGATTTGTCAGGTCCCGGGGGATGGGAGACCGCGACGGCGAGCAATCAGCCGCCACACCCTCGCACCTCACCCGAACCGCGCCGGAAGGACATGTCAGGACCGCCACCCCACCCAAGGCTCCGACCGCATCAGGGGGCAAGGGCGTCGTCTCCAACCAGTCCGACAGCGGCAACTGGCTCGAAGCGTGCAGCGGGATGGGCGAGGACTGTTTGAACCTGAACGTGTGCGGGGGCCGGATCATACAGGCGCGGCACGCATAATATGGCGTCGCGCGGGTGGGTCAATATCTGTGGCCGGGGGTTCAGATTTCAAAGGAGCATGCGGATAGATTCTCTGCCGCAATAAGCAGCGTGGCGTTCTTCACCGCGCAGTGGCTGCTGTGGCGTGCTACTGTCGGTGTCAGTTGCAGTTGTGGTTCCCGAAACTTCAAGTGCTCCGGTCGGCTCTATGCCCCTGGAAGCGCTTTTGTATCTCCGGTCTTTTTCCGGACGGGGTGATCATCGCGGCGACACGGGGTTCGCACGGTGCGGATCCCGTATGCACTGCCCCAAAGGAGAAATGACATGGCTGCTGGTACCGTGAAGTGGTTCAACGCGGAAAAGGGCTTCGGCTTCATCGAGCAGGACGGTGGCGGCGCTGACGTGTTCGCCCACTACTCGAACATCGCCGCCCAAGGCTTCCGCGAGCTGCTTGAGGGCCAGAAGGTGAGCTTCGACATCGCGCAGGGCCAGAAGGGCCCGACGGCCGAGAACATCGTTCCCGCCTGACGCTGACTGTCACACACTTGTAGCTGGGGCCCGCATCCTTCGGGGTGCGGGCCCCAGCTGCATGCGTTTCCCGCAGTGATTCCACCTGTGGACTACAGCGCAGTGGATGCTCCGAATATCAGGCCCACAGCGCACCCAATCATTCCAGCGCCTGCGCCCGCACAATCATTCTGTTGGCCAGATGCGCTTTCAAGACCCACCGGTCCATTCTTGCGATTCTCCGTGCTGCTCATTGCCTCGGAATTCCTTGATATGTGCCGCATCAAGGAAGGTTCCGCATGAACCGCACACGCACGAACGACCGCTATTCCCGCGCCCGTAATGGCGGTGTCGACTCCGGAAAGGGTGGCAGCCGCTTCACCTCGTCGGCCGCGCGCCGGCCGGCCGGTCCGAACCGCTCAGGCGGTTACGGCCGTCGGCCCGCCGCCGTCCAAGGGGAGTTCGCTCCCCCTCGGACGATCACCCCCGCGCTGCCCGCCGTGGAGGGCTTCGCCGATCTCGACATGCCCGGTGAGCTGCTGGCCGCACTCGGCTCGGCCGGCGTCACCGTGCCGTTCCCGATCCAGGCCGCGACCCTGCCGAACTCCCTCGCCGGCCGCGATGTCCTGGGCCGCGGGCGTACCGGCTCCGGCAAGACGCTCGCCTTCGGCCTGGCTCTGCTGGCCCGTACCGCCGGGCAACGCGCCGAGGCACGGCAGCCGCTGGGGCTGATCCTCGTACCGACGCGGGAGCTGGCGCAGCAGGTCACCGACGCGCTCACCCCGTACGCCCGTTCCATGAAGTTGAGGCTGGCCACGGTGGTGGGCGGGATGTCGATCGGCAGGCAAGCATCGGCGCTGCGCGGTGGCGCCGAGGTCGTCGTCGCCACCCCGGGACGCCTCAAGGACCTCATCGACCGTGGCGACTGCCGACTGAACCAGGTTTCCATCACCGTCCTCGATGAGGCCGACCAGATGGCCGACATGGGCTTCATGCCGCAGGTCACCGCCCTGCTCGACCAGGTCCGCCCCGAAGGCCAGCGCATGCTGTTCTCCGCCACCCTCGACCGCAACGTCGACCTGCTCGTGCGCCGCTACCTGACCGATCCGGTCGTGCACTCCGTCGACCCCTCGGCCGGCGCCGTCACGACGATGGAGCACCACGTACTGCACGTCCACGGTGCCGACAAGCACGCGACCACCACCGAGATCGCCGCGCGCGACGGCCGTGTGATCATGTTCCTCGACACCAAGCACGCCGTGGACAGGCTGACCCAGGACCTGCTCAACAGCGGGGTACGGGCCGCCGCGCTGCACGGCGGCAAGTCGCAGCCGCAGCGCACCCGCACCCTGGCGCAGTTCAAGACCGGACACGTCACCGTGCTGGTGGCGACCAACGTCGCGGCGCGCGGTATCCACGTCGACAATCTCGACCTCGTCGTCAACGTCGACCCGCCGACCGACCACAAGGACTACCTCCACCGCGGCGGGCGCACGGCCCGCGCCGGCGAGTCCGGCAGCGTCGTCACGCTCGTCACCCCGAGCCAGCGACGCGGCATGGTCCGCCTCATGTCGGACGCCGGGATCCTGCCGCAGACCACCCAGGTCCGCTCGGGCGACGAGGCCCTCAGCCGGATCACCGGAGCCCAGGCACCGACCGGCATCCCGGTCGTCATCACCGCACCGGTGGCGGAGCGCCCCAAGAAGCGCGGTGCCACCTCCCGCGGCCGACGCCGCCCCGCCTCGGCGACCCGGCGTGCCCCCGCACCCCAGTCCACTGCCGGTGCGGCCGCCTAGAACCGTCCTGATCAGGAACCCCGCCCGTCTGCGCAGGAGGCACTCTTTGATGTTCGGACAGTTGCAGGATCGCTCCGTAACCGCTCGCCCATTGCACGGCACGGTGGCCGACGTCATGGACGCGGCAGGACCGCAGGTCTGGTACGACATGACCGTCGAGGTGGCGCTGTCCGTGATGGCCGCCGCCCGTGCGGAGCACCTGGTGGTGTGCGACGAGGATGCCCGGTGCGTAGGCCTGGTCACCCAGGCGCGGCTCACCGCCGTCCGGGACAGCTCCCGATACACCGACCGGCTCCGCCTGGGAGACATCACCGACGGCAGCGATCCCTTCGTCTCACCGTTGGCCACGAGGGAAGAAGCCGAGGACGCGGTGCCTTTGGGGCGGCTCGGGCTGGTGCCCGTGGTCGACAACCACGGTAACGCCCTGGGCGTCCTCACTCTCTCCCGCTGAACCGCCGGACGGCGGGTCGGTCCCGTCTCCTCTCCTGCCTGTGAGGCATCATGCGCTGTGTCATTGCCCGCTTCCCGTTCGACCTGACCAAGAGCGGCGTGCTGGAATCGATGAAGGGCATCAAACCCGAACCGGTCACCGGCGAGTCCGTGATCATCGGACGACGCCACTACCCCGCCAAGCAGGTCGGCCAGGTCATCACCCGCCAGGACCGCCGCGACTTCAGCGCCGGCGAGGTACTGAGGGCCATGGCCCTGCTCGGCTTCACCTGCCGCACCCTGCCCAAGGCCGCCCCCGCGCGCATCGACAGTCCGTTGCAGCAGGCTGCCGCGTTGCTCGGCGCCCCGCTGACCGTCTGACGGACGCGACAGGCGCGCGCTGACGCCAGAACAGAGGTGTGGGCCCGACCGGTGCGCCGGTCGGGCCCACACCGCATGCCGCACGCTCCGGTCGGTGTGCGAGTGGGGCGTCGGCACCGTGACGCAGGGACGATTCCTGCCGATGTTGGCGTGGTCGAGACGCCGCAGAACGGCCTCGCCCATCGGTCCCCAGATGGTAGACCGGCCCCCTTCGGCTAGCCTCTCCTGGACAGCCAGCAGGTGCGCCATACTGCGGAACGCGGCGCGGCGTCTCTCACCCCGAGTGGCCTCGGCCTCGTCGCAGAGACCGCTACCGCGCCTCCTCCCCCAGCCAATCGACGCGATGACGCCACGCACCGGTGCGGGCTCCGTACTGCTGGTTCCGGTTCATGGCCGACGGCTCAGCAAATGCGTGAGAGGACAGTTACGCGATACCCGCGTTCATGCAGGTCAGTCTTCCGGCATCTCGGCCCACACCCGGGCGGCCATTGCCTCGGCCTCGTCCTGCGGTGTCCCCGCCCGTACCAAGATGATCCCGCGAGACTGGTCCGGGAACGTGACCTCCCGCATTGCCGTACCCAACGGGCCCGTCGGATCGTCCGACATGGCGCCTCCCTTCGGCGGCTACCGCCCACGCTAAAGGGACGCTTCCCAGAAGACGAGGACCCTCGCCCAGACGGAGGACAGCCCTGGGTCGCAGAGAACAGGGCATCATCTGCCATCTGATGGACACCCAGCAGCACGATTCCGGCAAGGACGCCCCACGGGCCCCCTTCTGCTCCATGGAACTCACCATGGACAGCGCTTAACCCTGGTGTTGGCCGTAGAGCCCGGCCCGCCAAGTACTCCTTGCGGGCGGAACGGTACACGCGTCGGCACACCCCCGACGTCGAGGGCGGAAGTCTGTATCGATGTCTCCCGTGACACCTCCGCCCCCGGCGCTGGCATCAGCCCGTCCCGACCTCTCCCCCACCGATGTTTCCCACCTGCCGACGCGCCGCACTCCCGCGTGTCCGACATGGAGGTAATCAATTTCGAACCAGTGATGGGTGCCGGGGTGAGCCGGGCTGACGGGCCGCAGCCGAGGCACAAGCCCCGGTCAGACAGGATGACAGGATCAGACGTCGACGATCCAGAGACCGGGTCGCCCTGATGGACACGACGAGCGTCAAAGTCACAACCCTCCGCTCAGCCACATCCATAGCCTGCGACAGCGACAGGCAGTACCTCGAAGGTCTCGTATCAGGGCTCGCGCCCCGACCGCCGACACGGTGGTCCTGGTCGTCTCCGAACTGGTCACCAACGCCTTGCGCCACGGCACCTGCCCCATGGACCTGACCGCGCACCCGGACAGCATCGAGGTGGCTGTGCACGATCACGCCTGCGCGCCCCCGACCTGAACGAGGGCACCGGACGCTTCGGCTGGCCCATGGCCAACCGCCTCACCTGGAACGCTCCCTGTCGGCCGACCTGCTGCCCCCAGATCGCGTCGCTCACCCGAACCGTCCCGGCTGCAAGGACGTCCAGGTAGGCACCGAGCACGATGCCGGGATCCGCCGGGAGTTCGTGGAATGGCGAAGTACGCGTCAGCCGGCCCGAAGACCGACCGCCAGCGTCAGTTCAAGGACCCGGTGTGGCGATGCGAGGTCCGGAAACAGCTCCCGCAGCTGCGACATCCGGTACCGGACTGTCTGGGGGTGCACGAACAGCGCCGCTGCCACCTCGTCCCGCCTGCCCTGGTGCAGCAGCCACGCCCGCAGCGTTTCCTCCAGCCGCCGTGCGGTCGCGACAGGCAAGGTGCGCAACGGTGCGAGGGCTCGGGCACGCAGGTCTGCGAACGCGTCCACGTCGGCACTCAGCACCAGCTCGGGCAGGTGGTCCTCGGTGTCGCGGATATCAGAGGAGAGGGAGCGCGCGCGTGCGGCTCGTGCGTATGAGGCGGACGCACGAGTCCATGGCCGGGCCGGGCCGACCACGGCGGTGCGGTCGGTCAGCTGCCGCAAGAGATGTGGTCGGTCGGCATCGGGGACGAGCAGCACACCGGTGGCGTCCGGCAGATCGTCGAGGACGAGGGTGCTCGGGTCGAGCGCGCGGTAGGCAGGCCGGGCCTGGGCGGCGGGCAGCAGGACCGCCGTCAGCGTAATCGGAGGCTGCCATCCGGCCCGTTGAGCAGAGGCCAGCAGCACGTCCGGGCTCGCGCCGGCGAGGAGGTCGCGGGCCAGGTGTTCCAGGTGGCGCTCGTGGGCCCTGCCCCGGGCGGCCAGTTCGTCGGCGTGGCCCGCGGCGCTCGCGGCGGAGAGCTCGTCGATGTAGGCGAAGGTCAGCTCGGCGAACTTGGCGACCTCGGCGGCGGGCAGACCTGCGGACACGGCGCCCGCTGCCAGGCATCGCCAGGCCACGCGGGCGCCGACGCGGTAGGCGCTGAGCAGAGCGTCCATCGAACGGCCGTCGCGCACCTCGCCGCGGCCCAGCTCGTAGGCCGCGTCACCGCCGTCGCCGCCCGTGGCGTTCCCGCTCGCGAGGTCCAGGTAGTGCCCGAGGGCGGTGCGAACGGCTCGGCGGATGGTGCCGCCCATGCTGCCCGAAAGGGCGTTGGCGTAGGGAGGGACCTCATCGATGATCGCCTGGACGACCTCCTCGGCGGTGGCCTTCAGCGCGGCCCGAAGGGCGGTGACCGTCGCCTCATCCAGGGCCAGCTCGCTGGCCCACTGGGTTACACGACTCACGTTTTTATTCCCTGCGAACAATTCCACCCACCAGATTCACGTCCTACGGTCAGGACTTTACGCCCTGAGACGCAGCAAGCTGGAGTCATGACGAGTGCAGCCCTTCGCAGCAGGGCGTGGAAACTGCTGGAGATGGTCACGACGCCGCTGCTGCCGTCGGACTACCTCGACCTGGTCAGCCCACTGCGTGCGGGCGCTGACCTGCGGGGGCGCATCGAGGCCGTGCACCCCGAGACGGATGACGCCGCGACCGTCGTGATCAGGCCGGGACGGGGCTGGCGCGGCCACACAGCCGGTCAGTACGTGCGGATCGGGGTCGACGTCGACGGGGTGCGCCTTTGGCGTGCCTACTCCCTCACCTCACCGACGAACCGGCGGGACGGCCGCGTCACGATCACCGTGAAGGCGATCCCGGACGGCAAGGTCAGCAACCACCTGGTCCACAGGGCGAAACCGGGCACGCTGGTCCAGCTCGACCAGCCGACCGGTGACTTCGTGCTGCCGCAGACCAAGCCCGCCAAGGTGCTCTACCTGACGGCCGGCAGCGGCATCACTCCCGTGATGGGCATGCTGCGCGACACCGAGTTCGACGACGTCGTCATGGTCCACTGCGCGCCGCAGCCTCAGGACGTCATCTTCCGCGACGAGCTGCACGACCTGGCCGCGGACAAGAAGCTGCTGCTCACCGAGGTGCACACCGACACCGACGGCATACTCGACATCGCCCGTCTCGGTGAACTCGTACCCGACTGGGCCGAGCGCGAGACCTGGGCCTGCGGGCCCGCAGGTTTGCTCGACGCCGTCGAAGAGCACTGGACGGAGCACGGCGTACAAGAACGCCTGCACACCGAGCGCTTCCGCCCCAGCATCGTCGTCGCCGGTGACGGCGGCGAGGTCACGTTCAGCGCCACCGGCAAGACCGTCGACGCGGACGGCGTCACGCCGTTGCTGGACGTCGGCGAGGAGGCCGGCGTGCTCATGCCCTCCGGGTGCCGCATGGGCATCTGCTTCGGCTGCGTCACCCCGCTCAAGGCGGGCGCCGTCCGCGACCTGCGCACCGGCGAGCTCACCGAGGCCGAGCCGGGCGTCCTCATCCAGACCTGTGTGTCCGCCGCGGCGGGCCCCTGCGACATCGAACGGTAGGAGCACATTGACCGCCATCGACCCCACCGCCCATCTGACCGCGGAGCAGATCGAGGAACTCGGCCGTGAGCTGGACGCGATCCGCGACGAGGTGATCGCCGGCCGAGGCGAGAAGGACGCTGCCTACATCCGCAAGGTGATCTCGGCGCAGCGCAAGCTCGAGCTGGTCAGCAGGGGCGTCCTGCTGTTCTCGATCTTCCCGCCCGCGTGGCTGATCGGCACCGCCGGTCTGTCCGTGGCGAAGATCATGGACAACATGGAGATCGGCCACAACATCCTGCACGGCCAGTGGGACTGGATGCGCGACCCGAAGATCCACTCCACGACCTGGGAGTGGGACCACGTCTCGCCGGCCGACCAGTGGAAGCACTCGCACAACGAGCTGCACCACACGTACACCAACGTGATCGGCAAGGACAACGACCTCGGCTACGGCATCATGCGCGTCGACGAGGACCAGAAGTGGCACCCGTTCCACCTCGGCCAGCCGCTGTGGAACTTCATCAACGCCTGCTTCTTCGAGTACGGCATCGCGGCGTACGACCTGGAGCTCGGCAAGAACCTGAACAAGCGCCGCCGCAAGAACCCGGAGTTCCGCGCGCGGGCCAGGGCAGTGGGCCGCAAGATCCGCAAGCAGGTGCTCAAGGACTACGTGATCCACCCGCTGCTGTCGGGCCCGTCGTTCCTGCCCACGCTCGCCGCCACGTTCACCGCGAACCTGGTTCGCAACGTCTGGTCCCACTCCGTGATCATGTGCGGGCACTTCCCCGAGGGCGTGCAGGTCTTCGAGCGCCGGTCGATCAAGGGCGAGACGCGCGGCCAGTGGTACCTGCGCCAGATGATGGGCTCGGCGAACATCAGCGGCAGCAGGGCCATGCACTTCATGACGGGCAACCTGTCGCACCAGATCGAGCACCACTTGTTCCCGGACCTGCCTAGCAACCGGTACGCCGAGGTCGCGGTGAAGGTGCGCGCGCTGTTCGAGAAGTACGAGCTGGAATACGTCACCGGGCCGCTGCCCAAGCAGGTGTTCTCCGCGTGGCGCAAGGTCTTCCGGCTCTCTCTGCCGAACAAGAAGCCCGAGGTCAAGACGCCGGACCGTGAGCAGGAGCTCGTCGCCGCCTGAATTTACCCGCGCCTGGCTCACGAACCCGAGGTCAGGCGCCCTTGTCCGCAGGGGAATCTGCGGGCAGGTCAGCTGCGGGATGCCCGGCGCAGCGCTCGTCACCGGGCCGCCCGGGCCAACCCGGTGGGCCGGTGACGAGGCTGGACATCCGGACCGACTCGTCGCCGGGTTTCACCTCGTGCACATCGGCGTCCGCCCCCGGACACCTGCCCGGGTGTTGCTCAGGCGTCGATGATGACGGGGATGATGAGGGGCTTGCGGCGATGGGTGCGGAACGCCCAGTTCGCCACGGCGCGGGCCACGAGCTGTTCGAGCTGGCGCGCGTCCCCGACGCCTTCCTCGGCAGCGGTGGCCAGCGTCTTCTCGATGACGGGGATGACCGGCTCGAAGGTGGCGTCGTCGTGGACGAAGCCCCGGGCCAGGAAGTCGGGCGCCTCGGCGAGGGCGCCGGTGTCCGCGTCGACGATCGCCACCACCGTGACCACACCTTCGGCGGCGAGGGTGAGACGGTCCTTGAGGGACGCCTCGGTGGCACCGCCGACCTCCATGCCGTCCACGTAGACGTTGCCTGCGGGAACCTTGCCACTGACGGACGCCCGCCCGTCGACCAGGTCGACGACGACGCCGTCCTCGGCGATGACCACCCGGTCGGGGTCCACACCGGTGCGGATGGCGAGGTCGCCGTTGGCCCGCAGGTGGCGCCATTCGCCATGCACGGGCATGACATTGCGGGGCTTGACGATGTTGTAGCAGTAGACGAGTTCGCCGGCGCTGGCATGCCCGGAGACGTGCACCTTGGCGTTGCCCTTGTGGACCACGTGGGCACCCCACCGGGTGAGTCCGTTGATCACCCGGTAGATGGCGTTCTCGTTGCCGGGGATGAGGGAGCTGGCGAGCAGGACGGTGTCGTCCTTGCCGATGCGGATCATGTGGTCCCGGTTGGCCATCCGTGACAGCGCGGCCATCGGTTCACCCTGGGAGCCGGTGCACACCAGAGCGATCTTGTGATCCGGGAGCTTCTCCAGCTCCTTCGTGCTCACGACCAGACCGGAGGGGACCTTCAGATAGCCCAGGTCCCGGGCGATGCCCATGTTGCGGACCATCGACCGGCCGACGAAGGCGACCTTGCGGCCGTGCTGGTGGGCGGCGTCCAGGACCTGCTGGATGCGGTGCACATGGCTGGCAAAGCTGGAGACGATGACCCGGCGCGGCGCGGTGCGCATCACCTGCTCGATCGCCGGGTTCAACTCCCGCTCGGAGGTGGTGAAGCCGGGTACTTCGGCGTTGGTGGAGTCGGTGAGGAACAGGTCCACGCCCTCCTCGCCGAGGCGGGCGAAGGCACGTAGATCGGTGATGCGGTCGTCGAGAGGGAATTGGTCCATCTTGAAGTCGCCGGTGTGCAGCGCCATCCCGGCCCGGGTCCGGATCGCGACCGCGAGGCTGTCCGGGATGGAGTGGTTGACCGCCACGAACTCGCAGTCGAAGGGCCCGAAGCCACGCCGGTCCCCCTCCCGCACCCGCACCGAGCGCGGCCGGATGCCGTGCTCCTTGAGCTTGGCCTCCAGGAACGCCAGCGTCAGCTTGGAGCCGACGACCGGGATGTCCCTCCGCTCGCGCAGCAGATACGGCACGCCGCCGATGTGGTCCTCATGACCGTGGGTGAGGACCACCGCCACGATGTCGTCCAGCCGGTCCCGGATCGAGGTGAAGTCCGGCAGGATCACGTCTACGCCGGGCTGGGTCTCCTCGGGGAACAGAACCCCGCAGTCGACGATGAGCAGCTTGCCGGCGTGCTCGAACACGGTCATGTTTCGGCCGATCTCACCCAGGCCGCCCAGGGCGACAACCCGCAGCCCTCCTTCGGGAAGGGGAGGGGCGGCTTTCAGTTCGGGGTGTGGATGACTCATACCCTGACGGTACCCGGAGAGCGGGACAGGATGATCCCTTACCTCCTCCCGACAGGGTCGGGGCGCGATGGTGTGGTCTCGGGTGGGCACGAGCGTCCCGTCCACGATCGGTATGGTGCCCTTGTCGAAAGACCTGTGCGGCCGGAGCGCGATCATCGGCCCGAGATGGTCGATGATCCGGGTCAGAGACCCGACCCCGGGACCTATATATGCCGAAGGTGCCCTGGAGGGTGGGGCGGGTCGTGAAGTGCATACCTGACCTCGGTGCTTCTGTACGTCGACGGACCCGTGCAGCAGCGCATCGGGTCGCGGGGAGAATCCGCACAGAACGAGCGCGGGACCGTCTCCGCACGCAGGGCAGACCCGCGCCACCGACCGGCACCATCCCCCCTCACCAGGCCGGATTCGTCACCCCGGGCATGCGGCGGAACCCCGTGACGCACGGGGCGTCTCCGAGGCTGCTGAAGGGCGGTGCGGGCGCCATCCGTTTCAGAAGTCGCCGCTCTTGATCCGGTCGAAGGACGCGAGGAACTCCGGTGGCCCGTAGGCCAGTTCGGTGAAGACGCCGAAGTCACCGACCGTGTCGGCGTAGGAGAACCGGGCATCTCCCGACCGGCCCGACATCGCTACGGAGTGACCGTGGGCCGCCATCCCGGCCACCGTCTCCTCGAACTGCTCGAGGCCGCTCAGCAGGATGCAGACGTGGTGCAGCCCGGGGCCTCTGCTGTCGAGCCAGTCCTTGAATATGCTCTCGCCGGAGTCGTGCCGGATCAGCTCGATCATCATGTCGCCTGAGTAACCGAACGCGCAGGAGAACTGGAAATCTGCCGACCGGCCCCGATATGTCTTCTCGGTCACCTCCGCGGCCAGGTTCTCCCACACGAAGAAGCGCTTTATCCCGAACATCGTGGAGAACTTCTCGACCGCTTCGTCGAGGTCCTCCACGACATATCCGAGCTGCTGGATCCGGCCTTCCGGAAAGGCAGGTATGAGGAAGGTCACCGCGTTCCCACCAGCTGTTCTGTGACGCTCTTCAGGCGCAGCGCGTCCTCGGCGTCAAAAGCCTTCTTCCCGAGGTCGACCGGCTTCTTCTTCCAGCGCGCGACGAAAGGCTCGGCGGGCGGATTGTCGAGGAGCTCCACCATGGGCTTGATCGCCTTGTCCACGGGGGTCGCCGCGACGGCGAAGGTGGCCTTGGTCATCAGCCTGAGGGGAAGCGGCAGGGAGGCGGGCATGCCGGTGGAGACCACCCCGGGGTTGTAGCCGATGTACGTCACCGGGCCGCTGCCGTGCGTCGCCGCGAAGCCGACGCCCAGCAGGTCGTTGGCGCGGAAGGACTGCAGCGTCGCCTTGTTGCCGCTGTAGCCGCGCTCGAGCTGGAGATTGTCCCAGTGGACCGCGCCGAGGCCGACGCCCGGCGTGCCCACGTTCATGATCACGGGCTGTTTCGTGCACTGGAGCGCGTCCAGCAGGCCGTAGCTGAGAACGAACCGGCTGAGATAGGCGAGCGCGAAGCTGTGCTCGAATCCTTCCGGTGTCACCGAGCGCTTTCCGAAGAGTTTGTAGCGCTGGGCGCAGAGGACGAGTTTGTCCACGGACGCATAGGTGTTCTCGATTTCCTCGATCAGCCGCCGGGTGGCCGCGACAGAGGTCAGATCGACGGAGAGGAAGTGCGCCCGGTCGGCGGCGGAGATCTTGCGTGCCTCCTCGATTAACGCTTCACCCTTGGCCCGTGTGCTGCCGATGGCCAGGACCCTCGCACCCGCCTTCAGGTAATGCAGGGAGATTCCCCTCCCCAGGCCATCCGTTCCGCCCGTGACGACAACCGTCTGCATGGATTTTCTTCCTTCCGTGACAGGAGCCCGAACCGCAAGTCATCTCATGGTGACAAGGTCAGCGTAGAAGCTCTTGGGATACGATGTCAACGTTTGATGACCTGAGGAGTACCGCTATGGCAGCCGCCCCACAAACACACAAACGTGATCGCGCCGCGACCCGCGCGGCCCTGCTCGACGCGGCGCGCGTGCGCTTCGCCCGGCTGGGCTACGGCGGGACGACCATGCGCGACGTCGCCCAGGACGCCCATGTGGATCCCGCGCTCGTCTTTCGCTACTTCGGCTCGAAGCGCGCCCTGTTCGAGGAGGCGTGCGTGGATCACCAGGTCCTCGGGGAGATCATGTCGGGGCCGCTGGACGCCTTGCCCGCGGGCATGCTGAAGTCCGTCGTCTTCCAGGAGTGGGAGCAGTTCGCCGGCGAGCACCCCCTGGTGATGCTGCTGCGCTCGCCCTCGCACGCCCCCGCACGGACCCGTCTGGAGCAGGAGGCGCAGGCGGCCCACATCGAGGAGCTGATCAAGCAGGTCAAGGGCGAGGACGCGGCGCTGCGCGCGGAGATGCTGGTCGCCTGCCTGCTGGGCATGGGCATCATGCGCAGCGCCTTGTGCTCCCCCGCGCTCGGCTCGGCCACCCTGGAGGACGTTCTGCCGTACTTCGAGGGCGTCACCCGCGTCCTGATCGAGAACGCCGGTGACGCCCCGGCCGAGAGCGGCCGGGGCGACGGGCCCGGGACGTCCTGACCGCGCTGCGGCCGACCGCGCCCCGGGCCGGGCGCCGGTGCGACGGATGGGCTCAGACGATCGCCTGGGCGAAGCGGAAGAAGCCCTGAGGGTCGTACGCGCGCTTGACGGCCGCGAGCCGCTCGTAGTTCTCCGCGTAGTACGACCGCTTCCAGTCCCGCAGGGCGGGGTCGATGTAGTTCTGGTAGGTCTCCCCCAGGGAGTAGGGGTTCGTCGCGGCGAACCCGCCGTCGATCCAGGCCCGCACGGCGTTGCGCTCGTCCCGGTTCGGGTTGGCCGCCGTGGTGCCCACCGTCCAGTTCAGGGTGAACTGCGCGTCCCGGTGCACGTAGGCCGTCGCGGTGCGGTCCAGCGTGTTGGCCCGGCCACCGAGGGCGAGGGCCTGCACGAACCGGAGCTGGCCCGCGCGTGGTGAGGCGGTGAAGGCGGAGAGCACCTCGCTGATCCCGGCCCTCGGCAGGCCCGTCCCGAAGAGCCTGCTGCGGTCCAGGATGTACCCGCCGCGCGGCATCACCGCCTCCGGCGAGTAGCCCACCGTGTGGCACTGGGCGACCGTCTTGTCGGTGCACCCGAACCAGTCCAGCATCCCGTTCAGGAAGGTGAACCGGTTGCTGGTACGGCTGTCGGGGGCGCGCCCCACCCCGGCGGCGAGCGCGTCCAGGAGCGGCGTGAGTTCCTCGGGCGAACCGAGGAAGGAACCGTCGACCCAGACGGCCGGCTCGGCGCCGCCCGGGGCCGTGTCGAGCTGGCTGACGATCCAGCGGGACCCCAGCTTCCAGGGGGTCGTCGGCATCCACTGCTGCCAGGCCGTTATCACCCGCTCCACGTCGCTCCAGGCCCACGACAGCCGGAAGTTCACCATGTCCGTGGCGGCCGCGGCGCGGCGCTCGTAGCGGGTGACGATGCCGAAGTTGCCGCCGCCACCGCCGCGCAACGCCCAGAACAGGTCGGGGTGTTCGGTCGTGGAGCAGGTCACCGACCGGCCGTCGGCAAGCACCACGTCGGCGGAGACCAGGGCGTCGCAGGCCACCCCGAAGGATCGGGTCTGCCAGCCGATGCCGCCGCCGTGGAGGAAGCCGCCCGCCGCCACGGAGCCGTGCAGCCCGCTCGCCAGGGCCTGTCCGTAGGGGGCGAGCGCGGCGAGCGCGTCGACGGTCTGCGCTCCCGGGCCAAGCGCCGTGGTGTCGGCTCCCGGCACGATGGAACGCAGTCTCGACACGTCGATGACCAGGCCCGGAGTGGTGGAGAAGCCGCCGAAGCTGTGGCCGCCGCTGCGCGGGACCGCCGGGACGTCGTGCTGCTGGGCGAAGGCCAGACAGAGCCGGATGTCGGCGACGCTCTCGCAGTAGGCGACGGCGGCCGGGGCCGAGGCGTCGTACATGCTGAAGTACACCTGCTTGGCCTGCGCGTACCCGCTGTGGGACGGCAGGACCAGGTCCCCGTCCAGCCGGCCGCGCAGTCCGGTCCAGTCGGCGCGCGACGCGGCGGCCGCGGAGGAACCGACCGGTCCCGGCAGGGTTGCGGATGCGGCCAGGGCGAGGCCGACGGCCCCGCCGCGCAGGACCTGCCTTCGTGTTGCCATGACTGTGACTCTCCCGTCGTCGGATACGGCGGCGGCTCTCCCGCCGACACCGTCCGAACCTCCCACCGCCCGGTAAGTCCTTTCTAAAACAGGCCCGTCGGGCACCCGGCCCCCCGGCACGGAGCGGTAGAGGCGCGCTTTAGGGCCCGCACGGAGGCTGGGGGCGAGTGGAAGCGCGAGGGCGCATCGACGCGCCCGACGACGCGGCCGGGACCGACCCCGGCGCGAGGAGGAGGGACATCGGATGGGACGAGAAGCCGGCCGGACGGCCCACGACATCGAGGAGCTCAAGCAGTTCGTCGTGGTCCACTCCCGGACCCAGCGGCTGCCTCCGGACCTGTGTGAGGAGGTACTGGCCCGCATCGGGCACGACGGCGAGGGGCCCGGCTCCTGGACCGGGGAGTGGGCCGCCGCGGCGCGGGAGCTGGCGGCGCGGGACCTGCTGCTGGAGGCCTGCCAGTGCTGGAACACCGCGCGGTTCCCCTACGTCGACGGTCCCTCGCGCGCGCAGGCGCAGGCGGCCTGCTCCGAGACCTTCACGCGGTGGAGCGGCACCCAGGAGACGCCCGTCGAGCGCATCGAGATCAGCGTGCCCGACGGTGACGGCGACGGCGGCACGCGGTCCTTCGTGGCCCTGGCGTCCGGGCTCTCCGCCGCTCTGCCGCGTCCCCTGCTCGTGGTGACGGGCGGCATCGTGAGCGTCAAGGAGCAGTGGGCGCCCGCGCTGCTCCTGGCCGAGCAGCTCGGCCTGGCCATGGTCGCCACCGAGCTGCCCGGTGTCGGCGAGAACCGGCTGGTGTACGGCAAGGACAGCTGGCGCATGCTCTCGGCGCTGCTCGACACGCTCGCGGACCGGGCCGACGTGAGCCGCACCTACGCGTCGGCCATGAGTTTCAGCGGTCACATGGCGCTGCGCGGTGCCCTGCACGACCCGCGCATCCGCGGGGTGGTCACGGCGGGCGCACCGGTCAGCGGCTTCTTCACCGACCGCGACTGGTACGACCGCAGCGTGCCGCGCATCACCAAGGACACGCTCTCCCACCTGACGGGCATCCCCCGCACGGAGCTGTTCGACGCGCTGCGCGACTGGGAGCTGCGGCCCGGTGAACTCTCGGCGCTGACCATCCCGGTGGGATATGTGGTCAGCCTCCGCGACGAGATCATCCCCGGGTCGGATCCGCAGACCCTGAAGCGGTACGTCCCCGACCTCACCCTCGCCGAGCACGACGACGTGCACGGTTCGCCCGCACATGTGGAGGAGACCCGGACCTGGACGGTGCAGACGGTGCTGCAGATGCTGCGGACCGCCGCGAGCCCGCGGACCTGACGCCGGAAGAACGGCCCGGGCTCCGGCACATGTCGTGCCGGAGCCCGGGCCGTTCGTCGTTCACGCGGCCGGTTCGTCCGCCAGCCGCTGCCGGAGGTGGCCCACCAGCGCGGCGGGGGTGGGGTGGTCGTAGACCGTCGCGACCGGCAGGGGCAGCCCGGTGGCCCGGTGGAGGCCGTTGCACAGTTCCAGGGCGGTGAACGAGGAGAACCCGATCTCCAGGAAGGTCCGGGCGTCGTCGAGGTGCTCCGAGGCGTCGAGGCCGAGCGCCTGCCCCACGTGCGCCCGCACCAGTTCCGCGAGCCGCCGTTCCTGCTCCTCGCCCTCCAGCTCCGCCAGCCCGGCGCGCAGTTCCGCCTGGTCGGCGAGGGCTTCCGGGCCGTCCGCCGCCCCTGGTCCGGCCAGTCGGCCGCGAGCCTCGGGCAGGTCGCGGTACTGGGCGCCCGTACCCCACCGCATGGCGTGCGCGAGGTGGTCGTCCCAGTCGATGTCGGCGACACCGATGACCGGGCCGTGGGCGGCACCGGCAGGGCCGAGGAGGTTCGGCAGGCAGGCCAGCGCGCGTGCGGGATCGAGGTCCCGCAGCCCGCCCCGCGCCGCCGTGCCCCGCGCGTCGGACTCCCGCGGCCCCCAGGCCAGGAGCGTGGCCGGCAGCCGTCGCGCCTGCCGGTGCCGGATCAGGGTCTCGGCGTACGCGGCGTCGACGGCGGCGTGCCAGGAGCGCGGGTCGCTGCCGGTGAGCGCCGCGAAGTCGGCGAGGACGAAGAACCCCGTCAGCGGCAGGTCCAGGGTGCACTCGTGGAGACGGCGCAGCGCGGCCCCTCCCCCGGTGTGCACGACGACGCTCACGGCCGGCCCGTCGCCGGTCTCCGTGAGGACCGGGGCGAGCGCGGCGCGGTCGGACGGGTCGGCCACGTCGAGCCGCACGCGCGCCCCGCGCGTCTCGAGTTCCGCGCGCAGCGCCTCCCCCGCGCCGGTCTCGGACGCGAGGAGCCGGAAGTGACGGTGGCCCGCGTCGGCGAAGGCGAGGGCGGCGGCCTGTCCCGCGGTGGTGTCGGGCTCGGTGACCAGAACCGTCCCGTCGGTTTCGGCCGTGTCCCGCTCCGCCGCCGCGGGCCAGGGCACCCGCGCCAGGCGACGGACGTGGCGCCCCGAGGGCCGTACGGCGACCTCGTCCTCACCGTCGGCCGCCGCGAGGACGCGCTTGAGCTGGGCGAGGGTGACGGGGTCCAGGACGGCCGGGAGGTCGATCGTGCCTCCCGCGCCCTCGGCCGGCCGAAGACCGGGGAGGCGGCCGAGCCCCCACAGGTGTCCCTGCGCGGGGTCGGACGACGGGTCGCCCGGCCCGGTGGAGACGGCTCCGCGGGTGAGGGTCCACAGCGCGAGGTCCGCCCCGAGGGCCGCCAGCGCCTCCATGATCCGGCTGGTCAGGGCGACTGCCGCGGGGATCGCGGGGTGCTCGGGGTGCGGGCCCTTGGCGGCGGCCGGCGCGCACAGCACGCCCGCCACCTCGCCGTCCCGGCCGAGCCGCTCCAGCGCCTCGCCCAGCCGCTCGGTGACCGAGGCGGGCTCCTCGTCGGCGTCCGCGGCGAACGGCGCCACCCGTACTCCGGCCTCCGCCAGCGCCCGGTACAGGTCCGAGTGCTGGTCGTCGTCCTCCTGCCCGGGCTCGACCAGCAGCCAGCAGGAGTCACCGGCCGGGGCACCCGCCTGCAGTCCGGTGCTGGTCTCCGGCAGCCGCCTCCACTGCCACGCGTACGTCCATTCCCGCTGGCGGCGCCATCCGGCCAGGGTGGTCTGGAGCCGCGCCAGTAGTTGCCGCTCCTCGTCGCGGGCGCCGAACGTACGGGCCAGGAGGGCCGGATCGCCGTGTTCCACGGCCGACCAGAACGCCTGGTCGCCCGAGGAAGTCCACCCGTCGTCACCCGGTCCTGATGCCTGCCGGGGCTCGGCCTCCAGCCAGTACGGGCGGTGCTGGAAGGCGTACGGCGGCAGCCGCAGCCGACCGCCCGGGGCGTCCTGGCCGGTCGCCGCTCCGGGCAGCAGTGGCCCCCAGTCCACGTCCGTGCCGTGTGCCCAGGTCTCCCCGAGGGCGAGCAGCAGGGTGTCGGGTTCGGCGCGGTCGCGGCGCAGGGTGGGGACGAGCGTGAGCGGTTCGGCGTCCAGGCAGTCACGGGCCATCGCGCTCAGGACGGCGTCGGGGCCGATCTCGACGAACAGGCGCACCCCCTTCTCCTCCAGGGTCCGCACCCCGTCGTAGAAGCGGACGGCGTGCCGGACGTGCCGGGCCCAGTACTCGGGACTCATCAGCTCGTCGGCGCCCGCCACCCGGCCGGTCACATTGGAGACGACGTCGATGTCCGGCGTCGCGTACGTCAACCGGGCCGCGGCTGTGCGCAGTTCGGACGCGGCGGACTCCATGTGCGGCGAGTGGAAGGCATGGCTGACGCGCAGCCTCTTGGTGCGCCTGCCCTTGCCGCGCCAGACCTTGACCAGTTCGGCGACGGCGTCGGCGTCGCCCGAGACCACGGTGGCGGACGGCCCGTTGACCGCGGCGACGACCACCCTGCCGTCGTACGGGGCCAGTGTCTCCAGCACCTCGCTCTCCGGCGCCTCCACGGCGGCCATCGCGCCTCCCGCGTCCGCCGCCTGCATGGCCCGTCCCCGCGCGGCGACGAGCTCGCACGCGTTGTCCAGGTCGAAGACACCGGCGACATGCGCGGCGGCCAGCTCGCCGATGGAGTGGCCCATGACGAAGTCGGGACGCAGGCCGGTGCTCTCCAGCAGCCGGTACAGCGCGACCTCCACGGCGAACAGGGCGCACTGCGTGTAGAGCGTCTGGTCGAGCAGTCCCGCCTCGGGCGAGCGGGGCGCGGCGAACACGATGTCGCGCAACGGGTGGTCGAGGTGCCGGTCGAAGCGGGCGCACAGGTCGGCGAACAGCTCGCGGAAGCCGGGCACGGCGTCGCTCAGTTCCCGCCCCATGCCCAGCCGTTGGCTGCCCTGGCCGGTGAAGAGGAAGCCGAGCCGGGCGTCCTTGTCCGCGTCGCCCGTCGCCGTGGTGGGGCCGCTCTCGCCGCCGGCCACGGCCGCGACGGCGCGCAGCAGCCCCTCCTGGTCGCGTCCGACGACGACCGCGCGGTGGTCGAAGGCGGTCCGTGCGGCGAGGGCACGGGCCACCTCGCCGGGCTGCGGCTCCGCCCCGTCGTCGGCCCGGCCGCGCAGGTGGTCGTGCAGTCGCCGCGCCTGGGCCCGCAGGGCGGTGGCGTCCCGGGCGGACAGCATCCACGGCACGGTGGTCGCGGGTCCGGCCGACGCGGCGGTGGCGGTGGCGGGCGTCTCGACGCCGGTGGTGGCAGTGGTGGTGGCCGTGGCTCCAGTGGCGGCGGGCTCCGCGGTCTTCGGGGCCTTCGGGGCCTTCGGGGCCTGTTCGAGGACGACGTGGGCGTTGGTGCCGCTGATGCCGAAGGAGGAGACGGCGGACCGCCGGGGCCGGTCGCGGTCGGGCCAGGGCCGCGCCTCGGTCAGCAGCCGTACCTGCCCGGCCTCCCAGTCGACGTGCGGCGTCGGCTCGTCCACGTGCAGCGTCCGCGGCAGCATGCCGTGCCGCATGGCCTGCACCATCTTGATGACTCCGGCGACACCGGCCGCGGCCTGGGTGTGCCCGATGTTCGACTTCACCGACCCCAGCCACAGGGGCTGTTCGGCCTCCCGCTCCTGGCCGTAGGTGGCGAGCAGCGCCTGCGCCTCGATCGGGTCACCGAGCGTGGTGCCGGTACCGTGCGCCTCCAGGGCGTCCACGTCGGCGGCCGTCAGACCGGCGTCGTCCAGGGCCTGCCGGATCACCCGCTCCTGCGAGGGGCCGTTGGGGGCGGTGAGGCCGTTGCTGGCGCCGTCCTGGTTGACGGCGGTGCCGCGGACGACGGCCAGGACCTCGTGTCCGTTGCGCCGCGCGTCGGACAGCCGCTCCAGCAGCAGGACACCGACGCCCTCGCCGAAGCCGGTGCCGTCCGCGGCCGCGGCGAACGCCTTGCAGCGGCCGTCCGCGGCGAGCCCGCGCTGCCGGCTGAACTCGATGAACACGCCCGGCGTGGACAGCACCGTGGAACCGCCCGCGAGCGCCAGCCCGCACTCTCCCCCGCGCAGTGCCCGCACCGCGAGGTGGAGGGCGACGAGCGACGACGAGCACGCGGTGTCGACGGACACGGCGGGGCCGCGCAGCCCCAGGACGTACGACACCCGGCCCGACGCGACGCTGGCCGCGCTGCCGTTGCCGAGGAACGGCTCGTACTCCGGCGGCACCGTGTGCAGCCGGGCGCCGTAGTCGCCGTACATGATCCCGGCGAAGACGCCCGCGTCGCTGCCGCGCAGGTCCGTCGGGTCGAGTCCGGCGTCCTCCAGCGCCTCCCACGACGCCTCCAGCAGCAGCCGGTGCTGCGGGTCCATCGCGGTCGCCTCGCGCGGGCTGATGCCGAAGAACGGGGCGTCGAAATGGTGGGCGTCGTGCAGGAAGCCGCCGTGCCGGGCGTAGAACGTGCCGCTGCGGTCGGGATCCTCGTCGTACAGGTGGGCGAGGTTCCAGCCGCGGTCGACGGGGAAGTCGCCGATGCCGTCCGCTCCGGAGCGGACCAGGGACCACAGGTCGTCGGGGGTGCGCACGCCGCCGGGGTAGCGGCAGCTCATTCCGATGATCGCGATCGGCTCGGTCGCGGCGGCCTCGACCTCCGCGAGGCGCTTGCGGGTCTTGTGGAGGTCCGCCGTCACCCACTTCAGGTAGTCGGTGAGCTTCTCTTCGTTCGTCGGCACGTCGTCATCTCTCCGTTCAGGTCGCTCGCCGCGCTGGAGGTCCGCGAGGTGGGGGCACGGGTGGGGGCGGTCAGTGGACGTTGCGGCCCAGTTCCTTGTCGATGAAGTCGAAGATCTCGGAGGCCGTGCCCGTCTCGATGCGCTCGGCGGCGTCCACGTCACCGGCCTCCTCGGGGCTGGTCCGCTCCTCCCACTCGGAGAGCAGCCGGCGCAGTCGCGCGGCAACGGCGGTACGGTCGCCGGACTCGGCCGCCGCTCCGTCGTCTACGGCCGCCTCGCCCAACAGGGATTCCAGGCGGTCCAGTTCCGACAGGAGCGATACGGCGGGCGCGTCGTTCGTCCGCGAGGCGAGACGGGACCACAGGTGGTCGGAGAGTTCCGTCGGCGAGGGGTGGTCGAAGACGAGCGTGGCCGGCAGCCGTAGCCCGGTCGCCGCGTTGAGCCGGTTGCGCAGCTCGACGCCCGTCAGCGAGTCGAAGCCGAGGTCCTTGAAGGACTGATCGTCACCGAGACCGCCGGGCGAGTCGTGCCCGAGGACCGCCGCCACCGTGTCGCGCACCAACTCCAGTACCATCGTGTGCTGTTCGTCCTCGGACCGGCCCGCGAGCCGCTCGGTGAACGACCCCGCGCCCGCCGCGGCAGCGGACTCCGCCCGCCGCTCCACCGTGCGGACCAGTCCCCGCAGCATCGGGGAGAGCACCCCGGCCCGTGCCTGCGCCCGGAGCCCCGCGGGGTCCGTACGCAGCGCCACCAGGACGGGCGGGTTCTGCGCGGCACCGGCGATGGCCTGGTCGAAGAGGGCGAGTCCTTCCTCCTCGGACATCGGGACCAGGCCGCTCCGGCCGAGTCGCGCGATCGCGTCCTCGTCGAGGTGCTGGGTCATGTCGCTGGTGGTGTGCCAGAGGCCCCAGGCGAGGCTGGTGGCGGGTTGGTGGTGGGTGTGGCGGTGGGTGGCGAGGGCGTCGAGGAAGGTGTTGGCGGCGGCGTAGTTGGCTTGGCCGGTGTTGCCGAGGTGGCCTGCGGCGGAGGAGTAGAGGATGAAGTGGGTGAGGGGGGTTTGGAGTTGGGTGGTGAGGTGGTGGAGGTGGTAGGCGGTGTTGGCTTTGGGGGTGAGGGTGTGGGTGAGGTGGTGGGGGGTTTGGTGGTGGAGGAGGGCGTCGTTGAGGGTGCCGGCGGTGTGGATGATGGCGGTGAGGGGGTGGGGGTTTTGGTGGGTGAGGGTGGTGAGGAGGGTTTTGAGGGTGTGGGGGTTGGTGGTGTCGGTGGCGGTGATGGTGACGGTGGCGCCGAGGGTGGTGAGGTCGTGGTGGAGTTGGGTGGCGCCGGGGGCGTGGGGTCCGCGTCGGCTGGTGAGGTGGAGGTGTTTGACGTGGTGGTGGGTGACGAGGTGGCGGGCGAGGAGGGCGCCGAGGGTGCCGGTGCCGCCGGTGATGAGGACGGTGCCGTCAGGGTCGAAGCCGGTGGGGGCGTCGGTGGGTTGGGTGTTGGTGTCGGTGGGTTGGGTGCTGGTGTCGGTGGGTTGGGTGGGGGTGAGGTGGGGGGTGGTGAGGGTGTTGTTGTGCCAGGCGAGTTGGGGGTGGGTGGTGAGGGTGGTGGTGTGGGGGAGGTGGGGGGTGGGGTGGGTGTCGGTGTCGAGGAGGGTGATGCGGTCGGGGTGTTCGGTTTGGGCGGAGCGGGTGAGTCCCCAGATGGCGGCGTGGGCGAGGTCGGGGGTGGGGGTGGTGGCGTGGGTGGTGAGGATGGTGAGGTGGCTGTGGGTGTAGTGGGGGGTGGTGAGCCAGTGTTGGAGGGTGTGGAGGGTGTGGGTGGTGAGGTGGTGGGTGGCTTGGAGGGGGTCGCCGGTGGTGGGGGGCAGGTGGAGGATGGTGTGTTCGGGCAGGGGGGCGCCGTGGGTGAGGGCGTCGGTGAGGGTGTCCAGGTCGGGGTAGAGGGGTGTGTCGTCCGGGAGTCCGGGCAACGCCTCACCGATCACGGCACGGGTCGGGGGTGTTGAGGGCTCGGCTTCCTCAGCCACCTCAACCCACTCGCAGGCCAACAACGGGGCACGGTGCGCGTTGCGCGCCAGAGCGGCCAGTTGGGCGGCATCGGCCTCACGCGTGACCAGCGCCTCGATGTCCATGAGGGCGCTTCCGGACGCGTCGGTGAGCGTGATACGAGCCGTTCCGTCAGCACCCAGGGTCGCCTGCACCCGCGCGGCGTCGGCGCCCGTGCCGTACACCCGCACTCCCGTGAACTCATAGGGCAGGCGCAGCTCTTCGCCGTCGCTTCCCACCAGCAGGGAGTGGAGTGCGGTGTCGAGGAGGGCGGGGTGGAGGGTGTGGCCGGTGGTGGGGGTGTTGGGGGGGAGGGTGGTTTCGGCGTAGATGGTGTTGTGGTGGCGCCAGGCGTGGTGGAGGCCTTGGAAGGTGGGGCCGTAGTCGTATCCGAGGGTGGTGAGGTGGTGGTAGAGGTGGGTGGTGTTGAGGGGTTGGGTGTGGGTGGGGGGCCAGGTGGTGGGGGGTTGGGGTGTGGGGGTGGTGGGTGGTTGGGGGGTGAGGGTGGCGGTGGCGTGGCGGGTCCAGGTGGTGGGTTGGTGGGGGTCGGTGGTGTGGGGGTGGGTGTGGATGGTGATGGTGTGGGTGCCGTGTGGGTCGGGGGGTGTGAGGGTGAGTTGGAGGGTGAGGGTTTGGTCGGGGGTGAGGGTGAGGGGGGTTTCGAGGGTGAGGGTGTCGAGGTGGTGGTGGCCGAGGTGGTTGGCGGCGTGGAGGGCGAGGTCGAGGTGGGCGGTGCCGGGGAGGATGACGGTGCCGTGGACGGCGTGGTCGGTGAGCCAGGGGTGGGTGGTGAGGTTGAGGCGTCCGGTGAAGAGGGTGGTGTGGTCGGGGAGGTTGATGGCGGCGCTGAGGAGGGGGTGGTGGGTGGGTTGCTGGCCGAGGGTGGTGGCGTCGGTGGGGGTGGTGGTGGGGGTGTGGAGCCAGTAGGGGTGGTGTTGGAAGGGGTAGGTGGGCAGGTGGGTCCAGGTGGGGGTGGTGGGCCAGGTGGTGGGGTGGCCGTGGGTGTGGGTGGTGGCGAGGTGGTGGGTGAAGGTGTGGTGGTCGGGGGTGTTGCGGCGCAGGGTGGGGGTGGTGGTGTGGGGGTGGGTGTCGAGGGTGTGCTGGATGGCGGTGGTGAGGACGGGGTGGGGGCTGGTTTCGATGTAGTGGGTGTGGCCTGTGTTGTTGAGGTGGGTGAGGGTTTGGTGGAAGAGGACGGGGTGGCGGAGGTTGTCGGTCCAGTAGTGGGCGTTGAGGGTGGTGGTGTCGGTGATGTGCTGGGCTTTGAGGGTGGAGTGGAAGGCGATGGTGCCGTCGGTGGGCTGGGGGGTGATGGGGGTGAGGGCGGTGATCAGTTCGTGGTGGAGGGTGTCGACGTGGGGGCAGTGGGAGGCGTAGTCGACGTCGATGGTGCGGGCGCGGATGTCGCGTTGTTGGGCGGTGGTGACGAGGGTGTGGATTTGGGTGGGGTGGCCGGAGACGACGGTGGCGGTGGGGGCGTTGTGGGCGGCGATGTGGACGTCGTCGAGGCCGAGTTCGGTGATGAGGGTGGTGGTGTGGTGGGCGGTGGTGGGCAGGGAGGCCATGGTGCCGGTGCCGGCGAGGCGGCGCAGGATGCGGGCGCGGCGGGCGACGATGAGGGCGGCGTCGTCGAGGGTGAGGGCGCCGGCGATGTGGGCGGCGGCGATTTCGCCCTGGGAGTGTCCGATGACGGCGTCGGGCTGGATGCCGTGGTGCTGCCAGAGGCGGGCGAGGCTGACCATCATGGCCCACAGGACGGGCTGGATGACGTCGACGCGTTCCAGGCCGGGGGCGTCGTTTTGTTGGAGGATGACGTCGGTGAGGTTGTAGTCGGTGTGGGGGGCCAGGGCGTGGGCGCAGGCGGTGAGGTGGTGGGCGAAGACGGGGGAGTGGTGGTAGAGGTCGGCGCCCATGCCGGTCCACTGGGAGCCCTGTCCGGGGAAGACGAAGACGGTTTTGCCGGCCAGGGTGTGGTGGGTGACCAGGTGGGGGTGGGGGCGGTCGGTGGCGAGGGCGTCGAGTGCGGCCAGGAACTGGTCGGGGGTGTCGGCGGTGACGGCGGCGCGTTCCTCGAACGCGGTCCGCCCGTGGGTGAGGGTGTGGGCGACGGCATGGATGTCGAGACCGTCCCCCGCCTGACGCGCGTGAGCGGCCAGGCGCGCGGCCTGCTCCCGCAGAGCCGCGGGCGTTTTCGCCGACAGCGGCCACACCACCGGCCCCTGCGGCACCACCCCGGCCACCACACCGGACTCCTCCACCGGCTCTGCGGGTGCCTGTTCGAGGATGACGTGGGCGTTGGTGCCGCTGATCCCGAAGGAGGACACCCCGGCCCGCCGCGGGCGGCCCGCCTCCGGCCACTGCCTTGCCTCGTCCAGCAGCCGGACCTGGCCCGACTCCCAGTCCACGTGCGGGGTCGGCTCGTCCACGTGCAGGGTCCGGGGCAGCATCCCGTGCCGCATCGCCAGCACCATCTTGATCACACCCGCCACACCCGCAGCAGCGAGAGTGTGGCCGACGTTTGATTTCAACGAGCCGAGCCACAGGGGCTGTTCGGCGTCCCGGTCCCGGCCGTAGGTCGCGAGCAGCGCCTGCGCCTCGATCGGGTCACCCAGCTTGGTACCCGTACCGTGCGCCTCCACCGCGTCGACCTCGGCGGGAGCCAGCCCCGCGGCCGACAGGGCCTGCCGGATCACCCGCTCCTGCGACGGACCGTTCGGCGCCGTCAGACCATTGCTCGCACCGTCCTGGTTCACCGCCGAACCCCGGACCACCGCCAGCACCTGGTGCCCCCGCCGCCGCGCGTCCGACAGCCGCTCCAGGATCAGAACGCCCACGCCCTCGCCCCACCCGGTGCCGTCCGCGGAGGCCGCGAAGGCCTTGCAGCGGCCGTCCGGGGACAGGGCGCGCTGGCGGCTGAACTCGATGAAGTTCGTCGGTCCCGACATGATCGTGGCACCGCCGACGAGCGCGCGGGAGCATTCGCCGTTGCGCAGGGCCTGGGCGGCGAGGTGCAGGGCCACCAGCGACGACGAGCACGCCGTGTCCACCGTCATCGCCGGCCCCTCGAGGCCCAGCGTGTAGGCCAGCCGGCCCGAGGCCACACTGGTCGTGTTGCCCGTCGAGATGTAGCCCTCGTACCCCTCGGGTATCTCCTGGAGACGCGAGGTGTAGTCGCCGAAGATGACGCCGGCGAAGACGCCCGTGTCACTGCCGCGCACCGTGGTGGGGTCGATCCCGGCGTGCTCGAATGCCTCCCAGGCGGCCTCCAGCAGCAGGCGCTGCTGAGGGTCGGTGGCCACGGCTTCACGCGGGTTGATGCCGAAGAAGGCCGCGTCGAATCCGTCCACGCCGTCGATGAACCCGCCCTGCCGGACATAGGACTTGCCGGGTGTGTTCGGATCGGGGTCGTAGAGGCCGTCGAGGTCCCAGCCCCGGTCCGTAGGGAACGGCCCGATGGTGTCCGTGCCGTCCTCCAGCAGACGCCAGAGGCCGTCCGGTGAGGTGACGCCGCCGGGCAGGCGGCAGCTCATCCCCACGATCACCACCGGGTCGGTGTCGTCGGCGCGTTCCGCGCCCGCTGCCACCGCGCCGGTGACCGCGCCCGATGCCGAGTCGTCGTCACCGATCAGCTCACGCCGCAGGTGCGCGGCGAGGGCGGCAGGCGTGGGGTGGTCGAAGACGAGGGTCGCGGGCAGGCGCAGGCCGGTCGCGGCGTTCATGCGGTTGCGCAGTTCGACAGCCGTCAGGGAGTCGAAGCCCAGGTCCTTGAAGGCACGTCCCGGTTCGAGTGAGCTTCCCGCTCCGTGGCCCAGGACGGCTACGACCTCGTCCCGGACGATGCCGTGCAGGAGCCGGTCCTGTTCCTCGGAGCCGAGGCGCGCGAGCCGTTCGGTGAGGGACGCGGCTCCGGCAGCCGTCGCTCCGGCGGCGGCGCGGCGTCCGCTTCGGCCGCCGCCCTTGACCAGCGAGCGGAGTACGGAGGGGAGTCGTCCGGCGTCAGCGCGCTGCTTCAGGGCGTTCCGGTCCACTCGTGTCAGGACCAGGTCGGTGCGGCCCGACAGGAGCGCGGCGTCGAGGAGGGCCAGACCGTCCTCGGCGGTGAGCAGGCCGAATCCGCTGCGGGTGATGCGGTCGCGGTCGGCCTGTCCCAGCGCCGCACCCATCCCACCGTCCTGACCCGACTGATCCCACAACCCCCACGCCACCGACGTACCCACCAACCCCTGCGCACCCCGCCACCGCGCCAGCACATCCAAGAACGCGTTCGCCGCCGCGTAGTTCGCCTGTCCCGGACTGCCCACCACACCGGCCACCGACGAGAACAACACGAACGCCGCGAGGTCGTGCCCACGGGTGAGTTCGTGCAGGTTCCACGCCGCGTCCACCTTCGGCCGCAACACCTCCGCCAACTGGTCGGCCGACAGCGCCGAAACAGTGGCATCACGTACGACACCCGCCGTGTGCACCACCGCAGTCAGCGGATGCTCCTCCCCCACCGACCCCAGCACACCAGCCAACGCCTCCCGGTCCGCCGCATCACACGCCTCCACCCGAACCCGGGCACCGGCCTCCTCCAACTCCGCCACCAACTCCCGCGCCCCAGGAGCCTCCACACCCCGCCGACTCGTCAGCAGCAGATGCCGCACCCCGTGCTCGACCACCAGATGCCGCGCCACCAACGCACCCAACGACCCCGTACCACCCGTCACCAACACCGTCCCGTCGCCGTCGAAGGGACGCGGCACCGTGAGGACGACCTTGCCGGTGTGCTTGGCCTGGCCCAGGTGGCGGAATGCCTCGGGTGAGCGGCGGATGTCCCATGCCGAGACCGGGAGCGGCCGCAGGGCACCGCTGTCGAACAGCCCGACCAGCTCGGTGAGCATCTCCTGGATGCGGTCGTGTCCGGCGTCCAGCAGGTCGAAGGCCCGGTAGTCGACGCCGGCGTACTGCGCGCCGACGGTCTCCGGGTCGCGGATGTCGGTCTTGCCCATCTCCAGGAAACGCCCACCGCGTGGCAGCAGCCGCAGCGACGCGTCCACGAACTCGCCCGACAGCGAGTCGAGTACGACGTCCATGCCTCGTCCGCCGGTGTACCGGGTGAAGGTCTGCTCGAAGTCGAGCGTCCGGGAGTTGGCGATGTGGTCCTCGTCCAGGCCCTGTCCCCGCAGGGTGGCCCACTTGCCGGGGCTCGCGGTGCCGAAGACCTCGGCGCCCGCGTGCCGGGCGAGCTGGACCGCGGCCATGCCCACGCCGCCGGTCGCGGCGTGCACCAGGACCGATTCACCGGCCTGGAGCCCGCCGAGGTCGAACAGGCCGTAGTAGGCGGTGAGGAAGACGATCGGCACGGCGGCGGCCTGCGCGAACGTCCATCCCCGCGGAATCCTGGCGAGATAACGCTGGTCGGTGATGGAGACGGGACCGACGCCTTCGGTGAGCAGCCCCATCACCCGGTCCCCGGGCCGCAGACCGGTGGCGGCGGAGACGGCGGAGCCCACCTCCAGGACGACGCCGGCGCCCTCGCTGCCGATCGGAGCATCGCCCGGGTACATCCCGAGCGCGATGAGGACGTCACGGAAGTTCAGGCCCGCCGCGCGCACCGCCACCCGCACCTCGCCGGGAGCCAGGGGACGCTCCGCACCCGGGTTGGGCACGAGAGCGAGGTTCTCCAGGGTGCCCTTGGCACTGACATCGACGCGCCACGGCTCGTCCGGTCCCGGTACGGCGAGACCGGTGCCGTCGGCGGCGGGCGTGACGCGGGCGACGAGCAGCTCGTCGGCCCGGATGGCGGCCTGCGCCTCGTCGGAGGCCGCCAGGCCACGCAACGCCGCCCTGAGGCCGTCGGCCGTCGTCGCGGCGTCCACGTCCACGAGCGTGAAACCGTCCGGGACCTCCGCCTGTGCCGCGCGCACGAAGCCCCACAGGGCCGACGCGGCCGGGTCGCCCACGACGTCACCGGGCTGCGCGGCCACCGCGCCCGAGGTCACGACCATCAGCCGGACGGCGCCGAGCCGGTCGTCCGCGCGCCACGCCTGGAACAGGGTGAGCAGGCGAGCCGTGGCGGTGTGCACGGCCCCGACCGGGTCGCCACCGTCGGCCGACTCGGTACGGCACGGGACGAGGACGGCGTCCGGAAGCTCGTCACCGGCGTCCACGGCGGCGACGAGGGCGGCGACGTCCTCGTACGCGGGAAGGTCCGGGAGTACGGGCAGCTGGGCGCCCAGCGTCGCCCAGCGCGGTGCCTCGGCCCCGGCGTCGAGTCGACTGCTCTGCCAACTCAACTGGAACATCGCGTCGTTGATGCCATCCACCGCTCCGCGGAGCTGCTCGGTGGACACCGCGCGCAGCGTGAGGGCGTCGATGTGGGCGACGGGGGCGCCGGTGGGGTCGCTCAGGTGGAGACTGACCGTGTCCCCGGACTCGTCCACGGGCGTCAGCCGGACCCGCAGAGCCGTGGCACCGGTCGCATACAGACCCACACCCGCGAAATTGAACGGCAGCCGCACCTCCTCCACCGCTCCCCCACTCGGCGCCGCCAACGTATGCAACGCGGCATCCAGAAGAGCCGGATGAATCCCGTACCCCGACACCTCACCAACCCCCGGCAACACCACCTCCGCAAACCACTCCCGCCCCTGCCGCCACACCGCGCTCAACCCCTGGAACAGCGGACCGTACTCATAACCACGCCCCGCCAACCGCTCATACAGACCCGCCAACTCCACCGGCTCAGCCCCCGACGGCGGCCACACACCCTCCACCGCCTCCGGCACACCAACCACCGGACTCAGCACACCCGTCGCATACCGCGTCCAACCCCCCTCACCGGAACGGCCGAACACCCGCACCCCACGCCACCCACGCTCATCAGCCTCACCGACCGACACCTGCACCATCACCGACGACCGCTCCCCCAACACCAACGGAGCCTCGACCGTCAAATCCTCCAACCGGCCACAACCCACATAGTCCCCGGCATGCAACGCCAGCTCCACAAACGCCGTGCCCGGCACCAGCACCGCACCACCCACCACATGATCCGCCAGCCACGGATGCGTGGACAGCGAGATCCGGCCGGTGAACACGGTCAACCCGTCCTCGGCCAACGCCACCGCCGCACCCAGCAGACCATGACCCGCCGAAGCCTGCCCCAGACTCTCCACATCACCGGCACCCGACGCCGCATGCAACCAGAACCGCTCATGCTGGAAGGCATACGTCGGCAACTCCGCGACACCGGTCGAGGAAGCCTGCGGCCAGGTGACGGGCAGGCCGTGGCAGTGCGCGGCGGCCAGCGCGAGGCGGAACGCATGAGCCTGCCCGGTGCGCTGGAGCGGAACGGCCACCGCCTCGTCGGGCAGGAGGGTGGTCAGGACGGCGTCCGGGCCGAGTTCGACGAACACCTTCCCGCCCAGCTCCCGGGCCTGCTCGAGTCCGGCGGCGAAACGGACCGTGCCGCGCAGCTGTGCCACCCAGTACGAGGGATCGGCCAGCTCCTGCGCCGAGGCGACCCGGCCGGTCACGTTCGAGACCACCGGCAGACGCGGAGCATGAGCGGTGACCTGGGCTGCGGCCTGCGCGAACTCCTCCAGTGCCGTATCCATGTGCGCGGAGTGGAAGGCGTGACTGACGTGCAGGGCCTTCGTGCGCCGGCCCAGCGCCTCGAAATGCGCGGCGACCTCGGCGACTTCTTCCGTGTCGCCGGAGACGACCACGGACTGGGCGGCGTTGACCGCCGCCAGCGACACCCCCTCACGCCCCTCCAGAACCGCCGACACTTCGTCCTCCGAAGCAGCGATCATCACCATCGCCCCGCCGGGGCGGGCGGCCTGCATCAGCCTGCCCCGCGCCCCGACCAGCCGGCACGCGTCCTCCAGCGACCACACCCCCGCCACATGGGCGGCAGCCAGTTCACCGATGGAGTGCCCCAGCAGTACGTCCGGGACCAGGCCGTGGTGCTCGGCCAGCCGGAACAGGGCGACCTGCAACGCGAACAGGCCCGCCTGCGCATACCGGGTCTGGTTCAGCAGCTCCGCATCCGTGCCGAACACCACGTCCTTCAACGCGACCGGCAGCTCGAAGTGGTCGCACACCTCGTCGAACGCGGCGGCGAACACCGGCTCGCCCTGATACAGCTCCCGCCCCATCCCGGGACGCTGCGCACCCTGACCGGTGAACAGGAACACCGTCCTGCCACCGGTCACCGCCCCGCTCACCAGGGACGGGTGGGCCTCACCCGCGGCCAGTGCCTCCACCCCCGCGACCAGATCCGCCCGCGTCTGCCCCAGCACCGCAGCCCGCAGATCGAAACGGGCCCGCCCGTGCGTGAGAGTGCGCGCGACGGCCACCGCATCCAGACCCTCACCGGCGTCGCGCGCATACGCGGCCAGCCGGACCGCCTGCTCCCGCAACGCTTCGGGTGTCTTCGCCGACACCGGCCACACCACCGGTCCGGCGGTCTGCGTAGCCGGAGCCTCCTCCGTCCCGCCCTCCTCGGCGGGCTCCTCGACAGGGGCCTGCTCCAGGATCACGTGGGCGTTGGTGCCGCTGATCCCGAACGAGGACACCCCCGCCCGCCGCGGGCGACCCGACTCCGGCCACTGCCTCGCCTCGTCCAGCAGCCGGACCTGGCCCGATTCCCAGTCGACGTGCGGGGTCGGCTCGTCGACGTGCAGGGTCCGGGGCAGCACCCCGTGCCGCATCGCCTCGACCATCTTGATCACACCCGCCACACCCGCGGCGGCGTTGGTGTGGCCGATGTTGGACTTCACCGAGCCCAGCCAGAGCGGTTCGGCGTCCTTGTCGCGTCCCTGACCGTAGGTCGCGAGCAGCGCCTGCGCCTCGATCGGGTCACCCAGCGTGGTACCCGTACCGTGCGCCTCCACCGCGTCCACCTCGGCCGGGGCCAGCCGGGCACTCTCCAGGGCCTGCCGGATCACCCGCTCCTGCGACGGACCGTTCGGCGCCGTCAGACCGTTGCTCGCACCGTCCTGGTTCACCGCGGAGCCCCGCACCACCGCCAGCACCCGGTGCCCCCGCCGCCGCGCGTCCGACAGCCGCTCCAGGATCAGGACACCCACGCCCTCGCCGAACCCGGTGCCGTCGGCGGCGGCCGCGAAGGCCTTGCAGCGGCCGTCCGGGGAGAGCCCGCGCTGCTTGCTGAACTCCACGTAGAGGCGGGGGGTGGGCAGCACGGTGACGCCGCCGGCGAGCGCGACGCCGCACTCCCCGTTGCGCAGCGCCTGGGCGGCCAGGTGCAGGGCGACCAGGGAGGAGGAGCACGAGGTGTCGACCGTGACGGCGGGGCCTTCGAGGCCGAGGGTGTAGGCGAGTCGCCCGGAGACGACGCTGGTGGTGGTGCCGGTCAGCACGTATCCCTCGTACTCGGCGGGCAGTGCGCGGCCGGTGGGGGCGTAGTCCTGGCCGATGGCACCGATGAAGGCGCCCGTCCGGCTGCCCTTGAGCGTGTCGGGGGCGATGCCCGCGTGCTCGAAGGCCTCCCACGCGGTCTCCAGCAGCTGCCGCTGCTGCGGGTCCATCGCCTCGGCCTCGCGCGGGCTGATCCCGAAGAAGTCCGCGTCGAAACGGTCGGCGTCGTGGAGGAAGCCTCCCTTCGTGACGTAGGAGGTGCCCGCGTGGTCGGGGTCGGGGTCGTACACCTCCTCCAGGTTCCAGCCCCGGTTCGATGGGAACTCGGAGATGCCGTCGCCGTCCTGCTCCAGCAGCCGCCAGAGATCGCCGGGCGAGGTGATGCCACCGGGGTAGCGGCATGCCATTCCGACGATGGCGATCGGCTCCTGTTCCCGGGCCTCGGCTTCCTTCAGTCGCCGGCGCGTCTGGCGCAGATCGGCGGCAGTGCGCTTCAGGTAGTCCCGAAGCCTCTCCTCGTTGTCCACGGCCTTCCCCATGTCGCGAGGACCGTTCGCCGGGTTCTGAGCAACGTTCGCCATGCGAATTCCACTCCTGGGTACGACAGTTACGGCTGGTGAGCGGCGGCGGTGCGCCGTGGGGACAGGAACTCAGCCGTTTCCGAGTTCCTGGTCGAGCGCGTCGAAGAGTTCGTCGTCGCTCGCCGTACCGAAGTCCCGTGTCTCGTCGACGGAGTCTTCAGCGTGGTGCAGGTCGTTCCACTTCCAGAGCATCGCCTGGAGGCGCGCGGTGATGCTCCCGTACGCCTCGTCGTCGGGCTGGATGCCCGGTCCGAGTTCGGCGAGCGCGGCCTCGATCTGCTCCAGGTCGCCCACGATCCGCGTCGCCGGGTCCGCTTCTTCGGGGACCAGTGCGGTGCGCAGATGCCGGCCGAGCGCGGTGGACGTGGGGAAATCGAAGACGAGGGTGCCGGACAGCCTCAGGCCGGTCGCCTTGCCGAGGCGGTTGCGCAGTTCGACGGCGGTGAGGGAGTCGAAGCCGAGTTCCTTGAAGGCCCGGTCCGCTTCGATACCGGCGGTGTCGCCGTGGCCGAGCACGGCCGCCGCTTGTTCGCGTACCAGCTCGACGAGCAGTTGGACTTGCTGGTCCGCGGTACGGCCGGTGAGCCGATCGGCCCAGTTCGTCTCCGTGGCGGCCGCGCTCGCCGCCGTCCTGCGCGGCGCGGCGCGGCGCGGGGCCTGCGCTCCGACGAGGCCGCGCAGCAGGGGCGGCGTGTCGCCTCCGGCATCGCCCTCGGCGCGGGTCCGCAGTGCGTCGAGGTCGAACTGGACGGGGACGAGGACCGGTTCGTCGGTGTGCAGTGAGGTGTCGAAGACGGACAGGCCCGTGTCGAGCGGCAGGGGGACGACGCCGGAGCGTCCGAGCCGCTGCCGGTCACTGCTTTCGAGGGCGCCCGCCATGCCTCCGGCCTGCTCCCACAGGCCCCATGCGAGGGAGGTGCCGGGCAGTCCCTGGACGCGGCGGAGTGTGGCCAGGGTGTCCAGGAAGGTGTTGGCGGCGGCGTAGTTGGCCTGGCCTGCGGCGCCCATGACGCCTGCGGCGGAGGAGAACAGGACGAATGCCGCGAGGTCGTGTCCGCGGGTGAGTTCGTGCAGGTTCCACGCCGCGTCCACCTTCGGCCGCAGCACCTCCGCCAGCTGGTCGGCCGACAGCGCCGAGACCGTGGCATCGCGTACGACACCCGCCGTGTGCACCACCGCAGTCAGTGGATGCTCCTCCCCCACCGACCCCAGCACACGGGCCAACGCCTCCCGGTCCGCCGCATCACACGCCTCCACCCGAACCCGGGCACCGGCCTCCTCCAACTCCGCCACCAACTCCCTTGCTCCAGCGGCCTCCACACCCCGCCGACTCGTCAGCAGCAGATGCCGCACCCCGTGCTCGACCACCAGATGCCGCGCCACCAACGCACCCAACGACCCCGTACCTCCCGTCACCAGCACCGTCCCGTCCTGGTCGAGGGAGCCCGGCAGGGTCAGGATCAGCTTTCCGGTGTGGCGGGCCTGGCTGAGGAAGCGGAGGGCGTCGGGGGCCCGGCGCACGTCCCACGCCGACACGGGCACGGGGCGTACGGCGCCGGACTCGAAGAGTTCGACCAGGTCGCCGAGCATCTCGCGGATGCGCTCGGGCCCGGCGTCGAGGATGTCGTACGCGCGGTACGTCACCCCGTCGTGCGCGAGCGCCACCTCGTCGGGCGAGCGCTTGTCCGTCTTGCCCATCTCGAGGAAACGGCCGCCGGGGCCCTGGAGTCGCAGCGAGGCGTCCACGTACTCGTTGGCCAGGGAGTTCAGGACGACGTCCATCGTGCCCGTCCCGGAGGCCGAGCCCAGGGAGGTGCGGAACTTCTCCTCGAACTCCAGGTCACGCGAGCTCGCGATGTGCTCGTCGTCCAGGCCCTGTCCGCGCAGCGTGTCCCATTTGGCGGGGCTCGCCGTGCCGTACACGTCCACGCCCCAGTGGCGGGCGAGCTGCACGGCGGCCGTGCCCACGCCGCCGGTCGCGGCGTGCACGAGCAGCGACTCCCCCGCCTTGATCTCGGCGAGGTCCGCCAGACCGTAGTAGGCGGTGAGGAAGACGACGGGCGTCCCGGCGGCCTCGGCGAAGGTCATGGCCCGCGGCATGCGGACGACGAGACGGGCGTCGGTGACCGTGACCGGCCCGGTGCCTTCCAGGAGGATGCCCATGACCCGGTCCCCGGGACGTACCCAGGAGACGTTGGCACCGGTCTCCAGGACCACGCCCGCGCCCTCGCCGGCCACCGCCCGGTGGTCGCCGGGCACCATGCCGAGCGCCGTCAGCACGTCACGGAAGTTGAGGCCGGAGGCGCGCAGCGAGATACGTACTTCGTCGGGACCGAGCTCGCGCAGGGCGTCCTCGTGGGGCCGCAGGGCGAGTTGGTCCAGCGAGCCGGTGCCCTCCAGGGCGAGCCGCCACGGCACGGCGGCCGTGTCCGCTGTCTCGTGGGTGGGTTCTGGGAGGAGTCCGTCCGTCGTCCGCCGGGCCAGACGGGGGACCTTGACCGCTCCCTGGCGCACGGCGAACTGGCCGTCGTCGGCGAGGCCCTCGATGTGGGCGGTCACGGCGGCGAGCAGTGCCGGCGCCGAGTCCTGGTGCGCGTCGACGTCGGCGAGGAGGAAGCGGTCCGGGTTCTCCGTCTGCGCCGACCGCAGCAGCCCCCACAGCGGGGCGTGCACCAGGTCGAGGGCGGCTTCCCCGTACTCGACGCCGACCGCGTCGCGCGTGCAGACGAGGAGCCGTGCGTCCGACAGCCCGGGGGCGTCGAGCGCGATCCACTCCTGGGCCAGCTCGAGCGCCGTGGCCGCCACCTCGTGCACCGACTGCCGTACGTCGTCCGGCAGCCGCTCGGCGCCGAAGGAGGCGACGACCGCCTGCGGTGCCGCTCCGGCGTCCTCCGCGACGGCGGCCCGGAGCTCCGCCGGTCCTGCGTACTGCCTCACCCTCACGCCTGCCTCGGCGAGCGCGGGAGCGATTCCCAGGACGTCCGGGCCCAGGAGGGCCCAGTCGGCGGTCGGCGGAGTGGGGCCGACCGGAACCTGCGCCCGGACCCATTCCGTGACGAACACCGGTTCCTTCGCCTCGGACTCGCCGGCGCCCAGTGCCGCCAACTGGGCCGCGGGTACGGCTCGTGTTGTCAGTGCCGCGATGTGGGCGACGGGGGCGCCGGTGGGGTCGCTCAGGTGGAGACTGACCGTGTCCCCGGACTCGTCCACGGGCGTCAGGCGGACCCGCAGAGCCGTGGCACCGGTCGCAAACAGACCCACACCCGCGAAATTGAACGGCAGCCGCACCTCCTCCACCGCTCCCCCACTCGGCGCCGCCAACGTATGCAACGCGGCATCCAGAAGAGCCGGATGAATTCCGTACCCCGACACCTCACCAACCCCCGGCAACACCACCTCCGCAAACCACTCCCGCCCCTGCCGCCACACCGCGCTCAACCCCTGGAACAGCGGACCGTACTCATAACCACGCCCCGCCAGCCGCTCATACAGACCCGCCAACTCCACCGGCTCAGCCCCCGACGGCGGCCACACACCCTCCACCGCCTCCGGCACACCAACCACCGGACTCAGCACACCCGTCGCATACCGCGTCCAACCCCCCTCACCGGAACGGCCGAACACCCGCACCCCACGCCACCCACGCTCATCAGCCTCACCGACCGACACCTGCACCATCACCGACGACCGCTCCCCCAACACCAACGGAGCCTCGACCGTCAAATCCTCCAACCGGCCACAACCCACATAGTCCCCGGCATGCAACGCCAGCTCCACAAACGCCGTCCCCGGCACCAGCACCGCACCACCCACCACATGATCCGCCAGCCACGGATGCGTGGACAGCGAGATCCGGCCGGTGAGGAGGGTGGTGTCGTCTTCGGGGTGGTGGAGGGCTGCGGTGAGCAGGGGGTGGTCGGTGGTGTCCAGGCCGTGGGCGGTGGCGTCGCCGGTGTGGGTGGTGGCGGTGAGCCAGTAGCTTTCGTGCTGGAAGGCATACGTCGGCAACTCCGCGACGCCGGTCGTGGAAGCGAGCGGCCAGGTGACGGGCAGGCCGTGGCAGTGCGCGGCGGCCAGCGCGAGGCGGAACGCCTGGGCCTGCCCGGTGCGCTGGAGCGGAACGGCCACCGCCTCGTCGGGGAGGAGGGTGGTCAGGACGGCGTCCGGACCGAGTTCGACGAACACCTTCCCGCCCAGCTCACGCGCCTGCTCAACACCGGCAGCGAAACGCACCGTGCCGCGCAGCTGCGCCACCCAGTACGACGGATCGGCCAGCTCCTGCGCCGAGGCGACCCGGCCGGTCACGTTCGACACCACCGGCAGACGCGGAGCATGAGCGGTGACCTGGGCTGCGGCCTGCGCGAACTCCTCCAGCGCCGTATCCATGTGCGCGGAGTGGAAGGCGTGACTGACGTGCAGGGCCTTCGTGCGCCGGCCCAGCGCCTCGAAATGCGCGGCGACTTCGGCGACTTCTTCCGTGTCGCCGGAGACGACCACGGACTGGGCGGCGTTGACCGCTGCCAGCGACACCCCCTCACGCCCCTCCAGAACGGCTGATACTTCCTCCTCGGTGGCGGCGATCATCACCATCGCCCCGCCGGGGCGGGCGGCCTGCATCAGCCTGCCCCGCGCCCCGACCAGCCGGCACGCGTCCTGCAGCGACCACACCCCCGCCACATGGGCGGCGGCCAGTTCACCGATGGAGTGCCCCAGCAGTACGTCCGGGACCAGGCTGTGATGCTCGGCCAGCCGGAACAGGGCGACCTGCAACGCGAACAGGCCCGCCTGCGCATACCGGGTCTGGTTCAGCAGCTCCGCATCCGTGCCGAACACCACGTCCTTCAACGCCACCGGCAGCTCGAAGTGGCCGCACACCTCGTCGAACGCCGCGGCGAACACCGGCTCACCCTCATACAGGTCCCGCCCCATCCCGGGACGCTGCGCACCCTGACCGGTGAACAGGAACACCGTCCTCCCACCGGTCACCGCCCCGCTCACCAGGTGGGGATGCGGCTGCCCCGCTGCCAACGCCTCGACAGCCGACGCGAGTTCTTGCCGATCAGCGCCCACGGCGACGGCGCGCAGGTCGAAGTGGGCGCGCCCGTGCGTGAGGGTATGCGCGACGGCCGCCGTATCCAGATCCTCACCGGCGTCGCGCGCGTAGGCGGCCAGCCGGCTCGCCTGCTCCCGCAGCGCTTCGGGTGTCTTCGCCGACACCGGCCACATCACGAACCCGTCCGCACCCTGCTCGGGCTCCTGGGCGGAGGATTCGTCGGCGGGTGCCTGTTCCAGGATCACGTGGGCGTTGGTGCCGCTGATCCCGAACGAGGACACTCCCGCCCGCCGCGGGCGACCCGATTCCGGCCACTGCCTCGCCTCGTCCAGCAGCCGCACCCGCCCGGACTCCCAGTCCACATGCGGGGTCGGCTCATCCACGTGCAGGGTCCGGGGCAGCACCCCGTGCCGCATCGCCAGCACCATCTTGATCACACCCGCCACACCCGCGGCGGCCTGCGCATGCCCGATGTTGGACTTGACGGACCCCAGCCAGAGCGGCTCCGCGTCCTCGGCGCGGCCTTGGCCGTACGTGGCGAGCAGCGCCTGCGCCTCGATCGGGTCACCCAGCGTGGTACCCGTACCGTGTGCCTCCACCGCGTCGACCTCGGCGGGAGCCAGCCCCGCAGCCGACAGGGCCTGCCGGATCACCCGCTCCTGCGACGGACCGTTCGGCGCCGTCAGACCATTGCTCGCACCGTCCTGGTTCACCGCCGAACCCCGGACCACCGCCAGCACCCGATGCCCGTTGCGCCGGGCGTCGGACAACCGCTCCAGGACCAGGACACCCACACCCTCGCCCCACACCGTGCCGTCGGCACCGTCGGCAAATGCCTTCACCCGGCCGTCGACGGCCAGGCCCCGCTGGCGGCTGAACTCCACAAAGGTCGTCGGTGCGGCCATGACGGTGACGCCTCCGGCCAGGGCGAGCCGGCACTCCCCGCCCCGCAGCGCCTGGGCGGCCAGGTGCAGGGTGACCAGCGAGGAGGAGCACGCCGTGTCCACCGTCACCGCCGGACCCTCCAGACCGAACACGTACGACAGGCGACCAGACAGGACGCTGCCCGCGCTGCCCGTGCCGAGGTAGCCCTCCAGGTCCTCGGGTGCCTTGCCGACGCGGATGCCGTAGTCGTCGTACATGACACCGGCGAAGACACCCGTGTCGCTGCCGCGGACCGAGGCGGGGTCGATGCCCGCGTGCTCGAACGCCTCCCACGCCGCCTCCAGCAGCAGCCGCTGCTGCGGATCCGTCGCCAGCGCCTCACGCGGACTGATCCCGAAGAACCCGGCGTCAAAGCCGTCCGCACCATGCAGGAACCCGCCCCGCGACACGTACGACGTCCCCGGATGATCCGGATCCGGATCGAACAGCCCACCCAGATCCCAGCCCCGGTTCACCGGGAACTCCGACACCGCGTCCCCGCCCTCGGACACCAGCCGCCACAACCCCTCCGGCGAGGACACCCCACCCGGCAGCCGGCAGCTCATCCCCACGATCACCACCGGATCCGCCGCCACATCCACACCCGCACGGGGCACCACAGCCCCAACCGACGACACACCGTCGCCTACGAGTTCCGCGGCCAGGTGGGTGGCGAGGGCTTCGGGGGTCGGGTGGTCGAAGACGAGGGTCGCCGACAGGCGCAGGCCGGTCGCGGAGTTCATACGGTTGCGCAGTTCTACGGACATCAGGGAGTCGAAACCCAGGTCCTTGAAAGCTCGTGCAGGGTCCACTAGATCGGTGGAGGCGTGACCGAGTACGGAGGCCACCGCCTCCTGGACCACGTCGAGCACGGCGCGTCGCCGTTCGTCCGTGGTGAGTCGCGCGAGGGCCGTCACGTCAATGCCGACCACGGAGCCAGAGGTCTCGGTGCGGTGGCCGGACACCACGGCCCTGCGGGTGCTGCCACCGCGGATCAGCCCGCGCAGTACCGGGGCCAGCAGTCCGGCCTCGGCCTGCCGGTGCAGTGCGGCCTCGACGACGCGAGCGGCGACGACGGCGGATTCGCCACCGGTGACGGCGGTGTCGAGGAGTGCGAGTCCCTCCTGAGCGTCGAGGGGAGCGAATCCGCTACGGGCGATGCGGTCGCGGTCGGCCTGTCCCAGCGCCGCGCCCATGCCACCGTCCTGACCCGACTGATCCCACAACCCCCACGCCACCGACGTACCCACCAACCCCTGCGCACCCCGCCACCGCGCCAGCACATCCAAAAACGCGTTCGCCGCCGCGTAGTTCGCCTGTCCCGGACTGCCCACCACACCGGCCACCGACGAGAACAACACGAACGCCGCGAGGTCGTGCCCACGGGTGAGTTCGTGCAGGTTCCACGCCGCGTCCACCTTCGGCCGCAACACCTCCGCCAACTGGTCGGCCGACAGCGCCGAAACCGTGGCATCACGTACGACACCCGCCGTGTGCACCACCGCAGTCAGCGGATGCTCCTCCCCCACCGACCCCAGCACACCAGCCAACGCCTCACGGTCCGCCGCATCACACGCCTCCACCCGAACCCGGGCACCGGCCTCCTCCAACTCCGCCACCAACTCCCGCGCCCCAGCAGCCTCCACACCCCGCCGACTCGTCAACAACAGGTGCCGCACCCCGTGCCCGACCACCAGATGCCGCGCCACCAACGCACCCAACGACCCCGTACCACCCGTCACCAACACCGTCCCGTCGCCCACGTCGGCGAAGCCGGACGCTGTCGCGGAGGGGTGCTCCGGGAGGCGAGTGAGACGCGGCACGTAGGCCCGACCGTGGCGGAGTGCCGACTGGGGTTCTCCGCCGGCGAGGACCGCGGGGAGCAGAGCCAGGGACGCCTGATCGTCGTCGCAGTCGACCAGTACGATCCGTCCGGGCTGCTCTGACTGCACACTGCGCAGCAGCCCCCATGCGGCTGATGCGGCCAAGTCGGTGGGTACCACGTCGCCTGTCACGAGGTCGGCTCCGCGGGTCACGACCAGCAGACGCGCCGCCTCCAGCCGGGGGTCGTCGAGCCACTCCTGCACCTGCGCGAGCAGTCCAGCCGTCCGGGTGTGCACCGTCTCGGGCAACGAAGCACCGTCGTGCGTCCACAGCAGCGGCAGGACCGCGGCATCGACGCCCGCCTCCGCGAGAGCGGCGACGTCGGGGTACTCGGTGAGCTCCGTGAGGTCCGCGTTCCCCTCCATCAGCTCGGACGCCGCGAGGGACGGCGCGGCGAGCACACCCCACTTCTCTCCGGCCGGTATGCCGCCCGGCGCGAGCGTGGTGGACGTCCAGTCGAGGCGGGTCAGGCCGGGACCACGCCCGCGTGCGGAGGCGAGACTCTTCGGCGCCTCCCGCAGGACGAGCGAGTCGGCCGTCAGGACGGGCGCGCCCGAGGGGTCCACGGCTCGGCACCGGAAGGCTCCGGCAGCGCTGTCCGCCGGCGTCCAGTGGACGCGCAGTGAGTCGGCGCCCGTGGCGTGGAGACGGACGCCCGTGAGAACGAACGGGAGCATCGGTCCTTCCGTCGCCGTGTCCCGCGTCGTGGCCAGGGGGTGCAGCGCGGCGTCGAGAAGGGCCGGGTGAATGCCGTAGCCCGAGACCTCTGTGCCGGACGGCAGGTCGATCTCCGCGTACAGGTCGTCTCCGTCCTGCCAGAGAGCCGTCATCCCCTGGAAGACCGGGCCGTACTCGGTGCCGAGGTCTGCGACGCGCGCGTAGAAGTCGCCGAGGTCGACGGCCCGCGCGCCCGCGGGCGGCCAGTTCCCCCGCACGACGGTGTCTTCGCGGCCGATGTCTCCTCCGGTGACGAGGGTGCCGGTGGCGTGCCGGATCCACGTGCCGGACGGGGACTGCGCGGAGAGCCGGAAGGTGTGACGTCCGGCCGCCTCCGCGGTCTCGACGACCAGCTGAAGGCTGACGTGGTCCTCCTCTTCGAGTACGAGGGGGGCTTCGATCGTCAGCTCTTCCAGGTGGTCGCAGCCGACGTAGTCGCCGGCATGCAGCGCCAGCTCCACAAACGCCGTGCCCGGCACCAGCACCGCACCACCCACCACATGATCCGCCAGCCACGGATGCGTGGACAGCGAGATCCGGCCGGTGAACACGGTCAACCCGTCCTCGGCCAACGCCACCGCCGCACCCAGCAGACCATGACCCGCCGAAGCCTGCCCCAGACTCTCCACATCACCGGCACCCGACGCCGCATGCAACCAGAACCGCTCATGCTGGAAGGGGTAGGTCGGCAACTCCGCGACGCCGGTCGTGGAAGCGAGCGGCCAGGTGACGGGCAGGCCGTGGCAGTGCGCGGTGGCCAGCGCGAGGTGGAAAGCGTGGGCCTGTCCGGTGCGCTGGAGGGGGAGGGCCACCGTGTCGTCGGGGAGGAGGGTGGTCAGGACGGCGTCCGGGCCGAGTTCGACGAACACCTTCCCGCCCAGCTCCCGGGCCTGCTCGAGTCCGGCGGCGAAACGGACCGTGCCGCGCAGCTGTGCCACCCAGTACGAGGGATCGGCCAGCTCCTGCGCCGAGGCGACCCGGCCGGTCACGTTCGAGACCACCGGCAGACGCGGAGCATGAGCGCTCACCTGCGCTGCGGCCTGCGCGAACTCCTCCAGCGCCGTATCCATGTGCGCGGAGTGGAAGGCGTGACTGACGTGCAGGGCCTTCGTGCGCCGGCCCAGCGCCTCGAAATGCGCGGCAACTTCGGCGACTTCTTCCGTGTCGCCGGAGACGACCACGGACTGGGCGGCGTTGACCGCCGCCAGCGACACCCCCTCACGCCCCTCCAGAACCGCCACTGCTTCCTCCTCGGAGGCGGCGATCATCACCATCGCCCCGCCCGGGCGGGCGGCCTGCATCAGCCTGCCCCGCGCCCCGACCAGCCGGCACGCGTCCTCCAGCGACCACACCCCCGCCACAAACGCGGCGGCCAGCTCACCGATGGAATGCCCCAGCAGCACGTCCGGGACCAGGCCGTGATGCTCGGCCAGCCGGAACAGGGCCACCTGCAACGCGAACAGGCCCGCCTGCGCATACCGGGTCTGGTTCAGCAGCTCCGCATCCGTGCCGAACACCACGTCCTTCAACGCCACCGGCAGCTCGAAGTGGCCGCACACCTCGTCGAACGCCGCGGCGAACACCGGCTCGCCCTCATACAGCTCCCGCCCCATCCCGGGACGCTGCGCACCCTGACCGGTGAACAGGAACACCGTCCTGCCTCCGGTCACCGCCCCGCTCACCAGGGACGGGTGGGCCTCACCCGCGGCCAGTGCCTCCACCCCCGCGATCAGATCCGCCCGCATCTCACCCAGCACCGCAGCCCGCAGGTCGAAACGGGCCCGCCCGTGCGTGAGAGTGTGTGCGACGGCCGCCGCGTCCAGATCCTCACCGGCGTCGCGTGCGTACGCGGCCAGCCGGGCCGCCTGCTCCCGCAGCGCTTCGGGTGTCTTCGCCGACACCGGCCACATCACGAGCCCGTCCGCGTCCTGATCGGGCTCCTGGGCGGAGGATTCGTCGGCGGGGGCCTGTTCCAGGATCACGTGGGCGTTGGTGCCGCTGATCCCGAACGAGGAGACACCGGCCCGGCGGGGACGGTCGGTCTGCGGCCACTGCCTCGCCTCGTCCAGCAGCCGCACCCGCCCGGACTCCCAGTCCACATGCGGCGTCGGCTCATCCACATGCAACGTCCGGGGCAGCACCCCGTGCCGCATCGCCTCAACCATCTTGATCACACCCGCCACACCCGCGGCGGCCTGCGCATGCCCGATGTTCGACTTCACCGAGCCCAGCCACAACGGCTCCGCGTCCACACCCCGGTCCCGCCCATAGGTCGCCAGCAGCGCCTGCGCCTCGATCGGGTCACCCAACCGCGTGCCCGTACCGTGCGCCTCCACCACGTCCACCTCGGCCGCGGTCAGCCCCGCGGCCGACAGAGCCTGCCGGATCACCCGCTCCTGCGACGGACCATTCGGCGCGGTGAGCTGGCTGCTGGTGCCGTCCTGGTTCACCGCGGAACCCCGCACCACCGCCAGCACCCGATGCCCGTTGCGCCGGGCGTCGGACAGCCGCTCCAGGACCAGGACACCCACACCCTCGCCGAGCCCCGTGCCGTCGGCGGCGCCCGCGAAGGCCTTCACGCGGCCGTCGGGGGCGAGTCCCCGCTGACGGCTGAAGTCCTGGAGTGTGCTGGGCGTCGCCATGACGGTGACGCCGCCGGCCAGCGCGAGCCGGCACTCCCCGTTACGCAGTGCCTGGGCGGCCAGGTGCAGGGCGACGAGCGACGACGAGCACGCCGTGTCCACCGTCACCGCCGGACCCTCAAGACCGAAGACGTACGAGACACGACCGGATGCCACACTCCCCGCGCTGCCGTTGACGACGTATCCGGCGAGTCCGTCGGGCAGTTCCGCGGAGTGCAGGCGGACGCCGTAGTCGTCGTACATGACACCGGCGAAGACACCCGTGTCGCTGCCGCGGACCGAGGCGGGGTCGATGCCCGCGTGCTCGAACGCCTCCCACGCCGCCTCCAGCAGCAGCCGCTGCTGCGGATCCGTCGCCAGCGCCTCACGCGGACTGATCCCGAAGAACCCCGCGTCGAAGGCGTCGGCCTCCTGGAGGAAGCCGCCGCTGCGGGCGTAGCAGGTGCCGGAGCTGTCGGGGTCGGGGTCGTACAGGCCGGTGAGGTTCCAGCCGCGGTCGGCCGGGAAGGGCGAGATGGCGTCCGTCTCGTCGGTCAGCAGCTCCCACAGGCCCTCGGGCGAGGTCACTCCGCCCGGCAGCCGGCAGCTCATCCCCACGATCGCGATCGGCTCCTTGGCGCGGGCCTCGCTCGTGCGCAGGCGCTCCCGCGTCTCGTGCAGCTCAGTGGTGACGCGCTTGAGATAGTCGCGGAGCTTCGCTTCGTTCGTGTTCGCCATCTGCAGCCATTCCCTCGGGCGGTCGTGGGGGGGCGGTCGTGGGCCAGGAACTCGGGAGTGTCAGGAACGGGACGCCGTGGCGGCGCGGCCCCGCGGCATTGGCAACATCGCTGAATCGGCTAAGGGACCCCTTGGTGGGCTCTAAAGCCCGGTGGGCGGCTCCGCGGGTTCTTAGGTCGGCTTAAGACCGGGTCCGGACGATGGGCCGGGCAGCGCCCCCCGCTGCCGTGGCCCCTGTGTGTCACCGCACCTGTGTGTCAGAGCGCCTGTGTGTCACCACACCCGCGTGTCACCGCACCTGTGTGCCACCGCCCTTGCAAGTCATCACCACTGTGGGAGAGGACCGGATGGACGGCTCGGAGACTCGGATTCTTTCGGTCGGTACGGCCCTGCCCGGACCGCTCCTCGACAACGCCGCGTTGGCCCGGCGGTTCGGTATGGACGAGATCTGGGAGCAATGGATCGAGGCCTTCATCGGCGCGAGCACCCGGCATCTCGCCGTCGACCTGGAGAGTGGGGAGGTGGTCTCCTCGCTGACGGAACTGGGTGAGACCGCCGCGCGGCGGGCGTTGGAGAACGCCGGTCTGGAGCCGGGTGACGTCGACGTGATGGTGCTCGGGACCGCGATGCCGGACCAGTTGATGCCGACGACGGTGAACATGATCGCCGACCGGCTCGGGATCAACGAGGTGCCGACGTACCAGCTCCAGTCGGGCTGCACGGGCGCGGTCCAGGCGATGGATCTGGGCCGGCAGATGCTCCTCACCCCTGGTCGGCGGCATGCGCTGGTGATCGGTGGCGAGGTCTGTGCGAAGCACTACGACCTGTCCGTCGACGTCAAGAAGCTGGCGCCGGACGAGTTGGTGAACCTGCTGCTGTTCGGGGACGCGGCCGGTGCCGCGGTGCTGACCACGGACGAGGCGCCGCAGAGCCTGGTGATCCGCGGGCTGATGAACCGGCTGACGGGCCTGGGGCGTCCGCCGGGCCAGACGGTGGACTGGTTCGGGCTGATCGACCGGGATTCGGCCCGGCAGGCGGTGAGCGAGGACTACAAGGCCATCGAGGAGTCCGTGCCGGTGATGTCGGCGGAGATCCTGCGGGAGCTGCTCGACGACCTGGGCTGGACGGAGACCGATGTCGACTACCTGCTGCCGCCGCAGCTGTCGGTGAAGATGACCGGCCGCATCGTCGAGGAGCTGAACGTGCCGGGCGCGGAGGAGGTCAGCTGCGTGTCGGAGATCTCCAACACCGGTAACGCGCTGCCCTTCTTCCAGCTGGAACAGCTCATCCCGCAGATGGCCGAGGGCGACCGCGCCATCGGCATCGCGGTGGAGTCCAGCAAGTGGATCAAGGCCGGTTACGCCCTGGAGAAGGTCTGAGAGGTCGGCTCCCATGACTACAACAGCCATCCCCGAAAGTACGGACGCCTTCGCGGAGTTGCAGAAGCTGGGCGACGCCGACCGGCTCGTCGACGAGCTTCCGCGGGCTCTCGCCCTGGTGGGCTCGGTGAGCGAGGACGAACTGCCGCGGGCCGGGCGACTGCTCGCCGGTCTCGACGAGGACCGGGTGCGGCGGGTCCACCCCGGGCTGCCGACCGTGCGGATCGCGGTCACCGGGCACAGCACGCTCAACGCGCTGCTGCCCGCGTTGGTCGCGCAGTGTGCGCGGCACGGGTTGTGGACCCGGCCGCAGCTGTCCGACTTCGACGGTTACGTCTTCGACCTGACGGATCCGTCGAGCGAGCTGTACGCCCGCGATCCGGATCTCGCGCTGTGTGTGCTGGACGCCCGGGTGGTGCTGGACAAGCTGCCGAGCCCGTGGAGCGTGCAGGATCTGGCCGATGTCCTGGACGCGGAACTGGGTCTGCTGGAGGGGTTGGTGGCGCGGTTCGGTGCCACGGCGCGCGGCACGCTCGTGCTCAACACGCTGCCCCTGCCGCACGCGCTCACCGCCCAGTTGGTCGATCTGCGGTCACGGGCCCGGGCCGGCGCGCTGTGGCGGGAGGCCAACGCGCGGCTGCTGCGGCTGGTGGAGGAACACCCGCGGCTCGTCGTGCTGGATCTGGAGGCCGTGAACGACGCGGTGCGGGACCGGCCGACGGTCGCGGACACCCGGCTGAGCCTGTACGCGAAGGCGCATCTGTCACCCGAGACGCTGGGCTCGTACGCGCGTGAGGCCGGCCATCTGGCCCGCATGATCACGGGTCGGCTGCGCAAGTGCCTGGTCCTGGACCTGGACAACACGGTGTGGGGCGGCGTGCTCGGTGACGACGGGCCGGAGGGCATCGAGGTCGCCGACACCTACCGCGGTGAGGCGTTCCGCGCGTTCCAGCGGGTGGCGCGGCAGATCGCGTCGCAGGGCGTGCTGCTGGCGGCGGTGAGCAAGAACGACCTGGAGCCGGTGCGGGAGGTGCTGCGCGGGCATCCGGGGATGACACTGCGCGAGGAGGACTTCGTCCGGGTCGTCGCCAACTGGCGTCCCAAGCACGAGAACCTGCGCGAGCTCGCGGCCGATCTCAACATCGGCGTCGACAGTTTCGTCTTCGTGGACGACAGCCCCTACGAGCGCGGTCTGGTGCGCCGGGAGCTGCCCGAGGTCGCCGTCGTCGATGTCGACGAGGAGCCGGCGCTGCACGGTGAACGGCTGTTGCGGGACGGCTGGTTCACCGTGCGGGAGCTGACCGGTGAGGACCTGAGGCGTCCGGAGCGGTATCGGGACGAGCTGGTGCGCCGGGACTTCCTCAACGACTTCGACTCCCTCGACGACTATCTGCGGGAGCTCGGGGTGACGGTGCGGCTGGCCGCGGTCGGGGAACGGGATGTGGCGCGGATCTCGCAGATCACGTTGCGCACCAACCAGTTCAACATGACGGGCCGTCGGCTCCAGCCGGAGGACGTGCGTGCGTGGTGCGCGGACCCGGCGCGGCTGCCGTTGGCCGTGCAGGCCGCGGACCGGTTCGGCGACAACGGCGTCGTGGGCGCGGTGTTCCTGCGTTTCGAGGGCCGCACCGCGGTACTGGACAACTTCCTGCTCAGCTGCCGGGTGTTCTCGCGCGGGATCGAGCAGACCTGTCTGTCGGCGGTGCTGCGGTACGCCAAGGACCGCGGTGCGCGGGAGGTGACCGGGAGTTACGTGCCTACGGCGAAGAACGGCAAGGTGGCGGACTTCTACGAGCGGGCGGGCTTCGCAGCGCTCGACACCGGCCCGCACGGGGCGACGTTCCGCCACGACCTCGGCGTGATCGCCGATCCGCCGGAGCATGTGGCGCTCGTCGAGGACTTCGGCGAGCACAGTCCGAGCGACGAGGGAGACAACTGATGCGCAGTGTGGACGAGTTCGTGTCACTGGTCAGCGTCGAGCTGGGCATTCCGGTGACGCGGGAGACCGTCGGAGTCCCGTTCGACGCGCTGCCGAAGTGGGACTCGGTGCATCTGCTGTCCCTGCTGGTGCTGATCGAGCGGGAGACGCAGCGGCGGATCGCCGTCCCGGACGCCCTGGAGTCGACGAGTCTGCTGGATCTGTACGAACTGGCGGTCACCCCGTGATCCCCCCGGTCCTGACGCCGCCGGGTGCCGACACCGCCGTTCCGCCCGCTCCGGTCTCCGGAGCCACCGCGACGGTGGAACCGAGTCCCTGGCTGACGGTGCGGCCCGGGGCGGAGGCCGGGCTGAGACTGTTCTGCCTGCATCACGCGGGCGGCGCCGCGTCCTGGTTCCGGGACTGGCAGGCACGGCTGGGGCCTGAGGTGCAGGTCCTGCCGGTGCAGTTGCCGGGCCGGGAGCGGCGGGTGCAGGAGCCCCGGGTGCGGGACATGGACGTGCTCGTGCGCGAGCTGGACCGGGAGCTGGACCCGTATCTGTCGCAGCCCGAGGTGCCGTACGCCCTGTACGGGCACAGCATGGGTGCCCTGGTCGCCTACCGGCTGGCGCGCCACCGGGCCGCCGAGGGCCGCTCGATGCCGGTGGTACTGCTGGCGGGCGCTCATCCGGCGCCGCAGCGGCCGCAGCGGCTGCGGGAGGTGCCGGAGGTGTCCGAGGGCGAGCTGGTGGAGTGGCTGGTGGGCATCGGCGGGCTGTCCCGGCAGCTGCTGCACCACTCCGAGTGGCTGCGGTGGGCGTTGTCGCTGGTCCGGGACGATCTGGCGCTGTGTGCGAGCCATGATCCCGGGGACGTGGACCGGCTGCCGCTCCCGCTGCACGTGTTCACCGGCCATGACGATCCTCTGGTCACCGCCGGGGACGCGGAGGCCTGGGCCGAGCTGACGTCGGTCTCCTGCGACGTGCACCGGCTGCCGGGTGGGCACTTCTTCCCTCGCGACGCCGGCGTGGACGACTTCTTCGACCGTCTGTCGGGCGTCCTGTCCCACGGGACGCCCTTCGATCACCGTTCTCTTTCCGGAAGGACCTCTCCATGAATGCGAAGACGCCGATCGTCCCGGACCCGCCGGTCGCGCCGGACCGTACGGTGGTGATCGCCGGCGGGGGCCCGACCGGCATGATGCTCGCGCACGAGCTGGGGCTCGCCGGTGTGCCGGCGATCGTCCTGGAGCGCGAGGAGGTGATCGGCGACCACTCCCACAATCTCGGTGTGCATCCGCGGGCCGTCGAGGCCTTCGCACAGCGCGGCCTGCTGTCGGAGTTCGGCGACGACTTCGAGTCGTGGCCGAGGCTGCACTTCTCGATGCTGTGGCTGGACGTGCCCCGCTCCGGTGACGACTTCACCGTGATCATCGAGCAGCGCCTGCAGCAGGAGGTCCTGACCCGGCGTGCGGCCGAGCTGGGTGTGGAGGTGCGGCGCGGTCACGAGGTCGTGGGCGTGGAGCAGCGCTCGGACGGCGTCACGGTGACCGTGCGCTCGGGCGGCGAGGGCGGCGACGTCTACACGATCGAGTGCCGTTATCTGGTGGGCGCGGACGGCCCGCTCAGCACGACGCGGGAGGTCGCCGGGTTCGACTACGAGGAGAGCCCGCTGTCGTACTACGGCATCTTCGGTGACGTGAAGCTGCCGGAAGGTGCCGAGGCGGGCTTCGTCACGGACGTCAACTCCCGTGGGATCTTCTGCATCTGGCCGTTCCAGGAGAACGTCATCCGGGTCATGTCGATCGAGTTCGACGCCCGGCCCGACGATCCCTCGACGCCGGTGACACTGGAGGAGCTGACGAGCAGCATCCGCCGTGTCACCGGCGAGGAGATGAAGTTCCACGAGCTGCGCTGGGCCCACCGGTACGGCGGTACGACCCTGCACGCGCGCGACTACCGCAAGGGCAACGTCTTCCTGGCCGGGGACGCCGCGCACCGGCATTTCGTGCACGCCAACCACGGCCACAACACCGGGATCCACGACGCCGTGAACCTGGGCTGGAAGCTCGGTGCCGACCTCAACGGGTGGGCTCCGCGGGAGCTGCTCGACAGCTACAGCGCCGAGCGGCACCCGGTGGGCGAGCGGGCGTGCGGGCACGGTCAGGCGCAGTTGGAGATCATGCAGAGCATGGAACGGTCGCCGGGACTGCGCCGGCTGGTCGGTGAGCTGATCGAACTGGACGACGCGAACCGGCACTTCGTCACCCGGGTGACGAACGTGCGGTACCCGCTGTGGGACGCGGACGCGGCCGACGCGGCCCACCCGCTGCTGGGTGGCCGGGTCCCCGGCGCCCTTCTGGAGGCGGGCGGGCAGGACACGCACCCGCTGCACGCGGCGCGCGGCGTCCTGTTCGACCTGACGCCGGGCGGCGATGCCCCGGCCGCCGCGATCGCCGCGGACTGGAGCGAGCGGGTGTCCGTCGTCCCGGCCGGGCCGGTGGAGGGCGTCGACGCCACGGCCCTGCTGGTGCGCCCCGACGGATTCGTGGCCTGGGTCGGCGTCGACGACGTGCTCGACGGGTTGCCCGAGGCGCTGACCAAGTGGTTCGGGCTGCCCGGCTGAGCGGCGGCACCCGCCGGCCGGCGGGGCGGGGTCACAGCCTCGCCCCGCCGACCAGCAGAGCGGTGTCGGTGAGCACGGCCTGGTGCACGTCGCGCAGGGACTGGCAGGGTTCGAGGCCCAGTTCGCTGCGGAGGGTGTCCCGGGCCTTCTGGTACACGGCGAGCGCCTCGGCCCTGCGGTCCGAGCGGTACAGGGCGATCATCAGGTACCGGTAGAAGGCCTCGCGCAGCGGATGGTCGGTGACCAGGGAGTAGAGCCGGCCGATGACCTCGCGGTGGCGTTCGAGTTCGATACTGGACTCGACCAGCAGTTCGATGCACTCCAGGCGGACTTCGTTGAGCCGGGCCGCGTAGCCGTAGATGATCGGGCCGTCGCACAGGTCCAGCAGGGCCGGTCCGCGCCACAGCGCGAGCGCCCTGCCCAGGACGTCGGCGGCCTCGCTGTGCCGGCCCTCCCGGGCGCGGCGCCGCCCCAGCTCGACGAGCTGCTGGAATTCACGGGCGTCGAATTCGTCCCCGGCCAGAGTGAGCATGTAGCCCTGCGGTGTGGTGACGATCGGGTTGCTGTCGCACCGCGATTTCTTGAGGGTCTTGCGGAGCTGGGATATATAGACGTGGAGTGCGGCGCTGGCCCTTCGTGGTGCTTTGTTTCCCCACAATTCGGAGATCAACCTACCTGACGGCACGGTCTCATTGACACTGGCGAGTAACGCCGTGAGCAGAGTCTCGACTTTACGGGCCCCGATGGTGACCACGCGTCCCTCGTCGACTATGCGTAGTGTCCCCAGGATCTCGTAGCGCATTTCGTTCCCCCATCTTGAGATCTTCAGGTGCTCAGTCGTACGTCTCATTGTCTCCGTGCCCGCACGCGCGAGCCAACCCCACCCCTCCCCCTACAAACCCCTGAAGAGCCCCTGGCCAAAGGTTGCCGCCACGTTGCCGCCTCATCAACAAAGGAAAAACCCCGGTATCTACTACGGATACCGGGGTTTTCCTTGTCGTCCTGCCGAGAACAGACGCCTCAGGCAACCTGATTGAGGGGAATCCTGAGCTGCGGCGGTAGATCCTGCCGGCGAGCGATGTTGAGTTTCCGATAGACGCGGGTCAGATGCTGTTCAACCGTGCTTATCGTGACATGCAGTTGTGCCGCGATCTCCCGATTGGTGTGTCCGAATGCCGCGAGCGCGGCCACGCGCCGTTCGGACTCGCTGAGCTTCGACTGGGCGTCGTTCTCGCCCTCGAAGCGCACACTGGGGCCGCGGAGCTGTTCGGCGAGTTCCACGGCTCCGCACTCCTGGGCGAGCCGCCAGGCGCGTTGCAGAACGGACTCGCTCAGGTTCCGGTCGCCGGTGCTGCGGTGCGCATGGCCGAGATCGGCCAGTGCCCTGGCCAGTTCGTAGACGTTGCCGGACTTCTGCAGCTCCCCCACGGCGCGGGTCAGCAGCCGCCGCCGCATGGGGGCCTCGGCCGTCGAGGCGCGCAGGCGCAGGGTCATGCCCCGGGTGAGGGAGTTGCTGACCTCGACGCCGGAGGCCTGCTCGGTGATGAGCCGCTCGGCCTCGTTGTCCTCGCCCAGCCGCAGCCAGGCTTCGGCGGCGTCGATCCGCCAGGGGATCAGCCCCGGTTTGTCGATCCCCCAGGCGACCGTACGGCCCCCCACGCACAGGAAGTCGTCGAGGGCGGCCTGGGCGTGTCCGATGGCGAGGAGATAGCGGCCCCGTGCACGCAGGTAGCCGAGTCCGTCGAGGGTGTGGTGGACGCGTTCGGGCAGGCGCCGGCCCAGGTGGCGGGCCGCCTCCTCGTAGCGTCCGGTCGCCGTGGCGGCCAGGATGCGGCCGGCGACGGGGCCGGCGACGAAGACGCTGTCGGTGCCCATGGGGACGTCGGCCAGGGCCTCGGCGGCCTTCTGGTCGGCCTCGGCGAACCGGCCCTGGAGCAGCAGGACTTCGGCGTGGACGGCGTTCACGGCGGCCTGCCAGCCCGGCGCCCGGCGCCAGTCGGCCTCCTCGCTCAGGGTCTCGCACCAGCGGGCCGCCGCGTCGGTGCGGTCGGCGAAGGCGAAGGCCTTGACGGCGTTCAGCATGCCGGGCAGCCCCATGTCGCTGATGTGGGACCGGGCGCTGAGGGAGCTGCCGGCCACCCGGGGCGCGGGCCCGTCGCCGGTGCCCCAGCCCGGCAGGGTCCACAGTCCCGTCGTGACCAGCAGCGCGGGTTCGGCGGCGCCGTGCGCGAGGCTGACCCACAGCTCCCGCTCGGCCTCGTCCAGGGCGACGGTGGGCCGCGCGCCCCGCGGGGGGCCCGGGCGCCGGGGGGTGTGGTGCGTCCGGTCCACGACGGGCGCCTCCCGGACCTTTCTGAGTACGGTCCGGCCCCGGGCCACGGCCGCACCCAGCCGCCGCACGGTCAGGGCGCTCTCGGTGACGTATCCCCGGGCACGCGCCATCCGGGCCAGGCTCTCCAGGGAGAGCGCCGGCAGGTCGTGGCGGCGCGCGACGGTGAGGGCCTGGTCGAGGAGGGGTTCGGCCGCCGTGGGGTCGACGCGGTGGACGACTTCGGCGAGCCGGATCTGGATCTCGGCGCGTCGCGCGTCGTCGCCGCACCTGTCCAGCGCGGCTTCCAGATAGCGGACGGCCTTTGCGGCGAGGTCTCCGCCGAGGGCGCTCTCCGCGGCCTCCACCAGCACCTGCAAGCCCCACGCGAGCCCGTCGTCGCCGCAGGCCACGAGGTGGTCCGCGACGACCGGAACGGCCTCGCCCTCGTCGCGCAGGAGTTCCGCGGCCCGTCCGTGCAGCATGGCGAGCCGCTCGGCCGGGAAGGCCTCGCGAACGGCTCTCTCGACGGCGGGGTGCCGGAAGGAGGTGCCGGTGACGAGACCGGCGGCGCGCAGACAGGCGACGCCCTGTTCGGCGGTGTGCCGGTCCATCTCCAGCAGCCGGCTGATCCGGGGCACGGAGACGGAGGGGCCGAGTACGGCGAAGGCGGCCGCCGCGTCGGCGATGTCGGGGCCGCTCACCGCGAGGCAGGCGTGCACGGCCTGGGCGAAGGGGCCTCCCCGGTGTAATCGCAACGGGCTGTCGATGGGCTCCGCGGCGCGTTCCCTGCGGAATTCCTCGATCGCGGCGCGCACCAGAAGGGGATTGCCGCCGCTGAGCGCGCACAGTTCGTCCACGGCGCGGCTCGACGCCGCGGTGTCGGGCTGGTCGTCCACCAGACGCCTCACACCTGCCCGGCCGAGGGGACCCACGGCCAGCCGCACGAAAGCCGGCTGGCGCAGCATCTCGGCCTCGAACAGGCTGTCCTGCGGCTTCTGATGCAGGGGAATCGTCAGCAGAAAGGAAACCCGTGATCCGCGCGAACGGCGCAACAGGTACTTCAGGAAGTGCAAGGACACGTCGTCGACGTGATGGAGATCGTCCACGGCGATGACGACGGGACGGGACTTGGCGAGTTCACTCAAGGAGAGGAAAACGCTGTGCATCAGCGGCGGCCAGCGCACGTCGTCGACACGGAATTCCCGTGGGCCGTCCGCCGCGCATTCCGTGGCCACTCGCACCAGTTCCGCCAGTCTGGTACCGGCCTCGTCGGGAATGCCCACGTCTTCCATCAGCTGGCGCATTATGCCGAAGGGGAGCCTGCGTTCCTCGTACGAGCCGGTGGCCGCGAGCACCAACCCGCCGCGGCGCGCGGCTTCTTCGACGCCCATGTGCAGCAACTGGCTTTTGCCGCACCCCACGGGGCCCTCGATGAGTATGACGGTGTTCCGGGGACGTCGTTCCGAGTCGACGAACATCTCCGCCAAGGTACGTACTTCGGCGTCGCGTTCGATGAACCTCATGAACACCCCTCCGCGATACGAGTCCGTGGACACGTCCACAACGGCACCCGGTGCCCCCGGAACGTCCTAGGCAACGTACCACGAGAATCTGTCAGGAGCTGACAACTCTTGGGTAAGGCAACCGTCAAGGCACACGTGATCAGTCACAGCATGTGAGGAATTCGGAATTCGCTATTCCTGATGCCCCGCCCGGCGCCCGGGCGCCCGCGTCACGCATCGGCTTTAGGACCCGCCAAGGCCCTCTTTGGCCCCCCGGCGGACCCTGCTCAGGTCGGTCGACGCACCTGTCGGACCAAGATCGCCGTGCCCGCGCGCGGCAGCCAAGTCCTCCTCAGATCAAGGGCGGTTGAGCGTGAACTCCAGTGTGCCCGGACTCCCCGCGACCTCTGCCGAAGAGGCGAACCGAGACCCGCGTCTGCGAGCGATCGCCGTCATCGGCATGTCCTGCCGACTGCCACAGGCGCGCGACCTGGACGCCTACTGGCAGCTGCTGCGCTCCGGGACGAACGCCATCACGGAGACACCGCCCACGCGTTGGGACGCCGAGGCACTCCACGACAGCGAGTTCGCCACCCCGGGCAAGGTGACCACCCGGTATGGCGGGTATCTCGACGACGCCGACGTCCGCGGCTTCGACGCGGCCTTCTTCGGTATCAGCCCCCGCGAGGCCCAGGCCATGGACCCGCAGCAACGCATACTGCTCGAACTGGCCTGGGAGGCGCTGGAGGACGCCCGGATCGTCCCCGCGAGCCTCGACGCCACCGCGACCGGCGTCTTCGTGGGGTCGATGTGGGACGACTACACCACCCTGCTGCGCGACAGCGGACTGGAGTCCATCACCCGGCACAGCCTCATCGGCACCCAGCGCAGCGTCCTCGCCAACCGCATCTCCTACCACCTGGGTCTGACCGGCCCCAGCCTCACCGTCGACAGCGGCCAGTCCTCCAGCCTCGTCGCCGTGCACCTGGCCGTGGAGAGCCTGCGCCGGGGCGAGTCCTCCCTCGCCATCGCGGCCGGTGTCACCCTCAACCTGGTCCCGGAGAGCACCGTCACGGCCGGCAAGCTCGGGGGCCTCTCCCCCGACGGCCGCTGCTACACCTTCGACTCCCGCGCCAACGGCTACATCCGCGGCGAGGGTTGCGGCGTGATCGTCCTCAAGCCTCTCGCCCAGGCGCTGGCCGACAACGACCCTATCCACTGTGTGATCCGCGGCAGCGCCGTCAACAACGACGGGGGCGGCGCGAGCATCGCGACACCGCGCGCCGACGCCCAGGAGCGCGTCCTCCGACTCGCCTACGCCGATGCCCAGGTGCCCGCCGACCAGGTGCAGTACGTCGAACTCCACGGCACCGGCACGCCCGTGGGCGACCCCGTGGAAGCGGCGGCCCTCGGCGCCACGCTGGGCGGTGAGCGCGACGCCGACGACCCGCTGCACGTCGGCTCCGTCAAGACGAACATCGGTCATCTGGAGAGCGCCGCCGGGATCGCCGGGCTGATCAAGACGGCGCTCAGCATCAAGCACCGGACCCTCCCGCCCAGCCTCAACTACGAGTCGCCCAATCCGCACATCCCCCTCGACGAACTGCGGCTGCGGGTCCGGACCGAGACCGGTGCCTGGCCGCATCCCGAGCGGTCACTGATCGCCGGTGTGTCGTCGTGGGGCATGGGCGGCACCAACGCGCATGTCGTCCTGGAACAGGCCCCCGCCGAAGTACCCCGTGAAACGGTCCGGGTGGTGCCGGAAGGGCCGGTGGTGTGGCCGCTGTCGGCGAAGACCCCTGCGGCTCTGCGGGAGCAGGCCCGGCAGCTGGCCGCTCACGCGCGTCAGGCCGGGGACGGTCTCGACATCCATGCCGTCGCCCACACGCTGGCCCATGGGCGGACCGCGTTCGAGGAACGCGCCGCCGTCACCGCCGACACCCCCGACCAGTTCCTGGCCGCACTCGACGCCCTCGCCACCGACCGCCCCCACCCCCACCTGGTCACCCACCACACCCTGGACGGCAAAACCGTCTTCGTCTTCCCCGGACAAGGCTCCCAGTGGACCGGCATGGGCGCCGACCTCTACCACCACTCCCCCGTCTTCGCCCACCACCTCACCGCCTGCGCCCACGCCCTGGCCCCCCACACCGACTACAACCTCACCGACGTCATCCTCCAACAAAACGACGCCCCCGGCCTGGAACGCGTCGACGTCATCCAGCCCGTCCTGTGGGCCATGATGGTCAGCCTCGCCCGCCTCTGGCAGCACCACGGCATCCAGCCCGACGCCGTCATCGGACACTCCCAGGGCGAAATCGCCGCCGCCCACATCGCCGGCGCCCTCACCCTCGACGACGCCGCCCTCATCGTCGCCCGCCGCGCCCGCATCCTGCGCCGCCTCGCCGGCACCGGCACCATGGCCTCCCTGCCCACCACCGCCCACCACACCACCACCCTCATCACCGAACTCGGCCTCGACGACGTCCACATCGCCGCCCACAACGCCCCCACCGCCACCGTCGTCTCCGGCCACCCCACCCAAATCCACACCCTCGTCACCACCGCCCAACAACGCGACATCCGCGCCCGCACCATCGACGTCGACTACGCCTCCCACTGCCCCCACGTCGACACCCTCCACCACGAACTGATCACCGCCCTCACCCCCATCACCCCCCAACCCACCGACGGCACCATCGCCTTCCACTCCACCCTCAAAGCCCAGCACATCACCGACACCACCACCCTCAACGCCCACTACTGGACCGACAACCTCCGCCACCCCGTCCTCTTCCACCAAACCCTCACCCACCTCAACAACACCGGCCACACCCACTACATCGAAACCAGCCCCCACCCCGTCCTCACCACCGCCATCCAGCACACCCTCGACACCCACCCCCACACCACCACCCCCACCCTCCGCCGCAACACCCCCGACCACCACACCTTCACCCACCACCTCGCCACCACCCACACCCACGGCCACCCCACCACCTGGCCCACCACCCCCACCTGGACCCACCTCCCCACCTACCCCTTCCAACACCACCCCTACTGGCTCGACGCGGGATCCGTGCGGCAGGTCGAGCGCAACCGGGGCGGCATGGCCGTGGAACCGACCGCTGACGCCCCCGACGCCCAGGCTCCGGTCTCCCTTCTCGCCCAGCGGCTCGCGGGCGAGGAGTCCGTGGAGGAACAGCTCCGCATCGCGCAGGATCACGTACTCAGCCATGTCGCGTCCCTCCTCGGGCATGTCACTCCCGAGACCGTCGACTCCTCGCGCCCCTTCAAGGAACTGGGCTTCGACTCCCTGGCCGCTGTCGAGTTCAGGGGCCGACTGGGCTCGTCGGTCGGCCTGGCCCTGCCGGCGACCCTCACGTTCGACCACCCCACTCCCAGTGCGGTAGCCGGGTACCTGCGCGGCCGACTGCTGGGCGAAGAGGCCGACGGTGTGTCGTCGGTTGGGGCTGTGGTGCCCCGTGCGGGTGTGGATGTGGCGGCGGATCCGGTGGTGATCGTGGGGATGAGCTGCCGGCTGCCGGGTGGGGTGTCCTCGCCGGATGGGTTGTGGCGGCTGGTGTCCGAGGGCGGGGACGCGGTGTCGGAGTTCCCGGTGAACCGGGGCTGGGATCTGGGTGGGCTGTTCGATCCGGATCCGGATCATCCGGGGACGTCGTACGTGTCGCGGGGCGGGTTCCTGCATGGTGCGGACGGCTTTGACGCCGGGTTCTTCGGGATCAGTCCGCGTGAGGCGCTGGCGACGGATCCGCAGCAGCGGCTGCTGCTGGAGGCGGCGTGGGAGGCGTTCGAGCACGCGGGCATCGACCCCGCCTCCGTCCGCGGCAGCGACACCGGCCTCTACGTCGGAGCCACCTCCCTCGAGTACGGGCCCCGGCTGCACGAAGGGGCGCAGGACCTGGACGGGTACCTGCTCACCGGCAGCACGACCAGCGTCATCTCCGGTCGTGTCTCGTACGCCTTCGGTCTTGAGGGTCCGGCGGTGACGGTGGACACGGCGTGCTCGTCGTCGCTCGTCGCCCTGCACCTGGCCGCCCAGGCGCTGCGGGGCGGGGAGTGCCGGCTCGCGCTGGCCGGAGGCGTCACCGTCATGTCCACCCCCGGCATGTTCGTGGAGTTCAGCCGTCAGCGTGGGCTCGCCCCGGACGGCCGGGTGAAGGCGTTCGCCGACGGTGCCGACGGCACGGTGTGGGGCGAGGGCGTGGGTGTCCTGGTCCTGGAGCGGCTGTCGGACGCCCGGCGCAACGGGCATCGGGTGCTGGCGGTGGTCCGCGGTTCCGCGGTCAATCAGGACGGTGCGAGCAATGGTCTGACGGCGCCGAACGGCCCGTCGCAGGAGCGCATGATCCGGCAGGCCCTGTCGGCCGCCCGGCTGACCCCGGCCGAGGTGGACGTGGTGGAGGCGCACGGCACGGGTACCACGCTGGGTGACCCGATCGAAGCGCAGGCGCTGCTCGCGACCTACGGCCAAGGCCGCGGTGAGAACGCGGAGCCGCTCTGGCTGGGGTCCGTCAAGTCCAACATCGGGCATGCGCAGGCCGCCGCGGGTGTGGCGGGTGTGATCAAGATGGTCGAGGCGATGCGGCACGGGATGCTGCCCCGGACGTTGCATGTGGACGAGCCGACCCCGCATGTGGACTGGGAGTCCGGGCGGGTGCAGCTGCTGGATGAGGCGAGGCAGTGGCCGCAGACCGACCGTCCCCGCCGGGCTGGTGTCTCCTCGTTCGGGATCAGCGGCACCAACGCCCACGTGATCCTGGAACAGGCCCCCGCCGACGAACCCTCCGCCCAGGAGCCCGAGCAGGATGCGGACGGGCTCGTGATGTGGCCGGTGTCGGCGAAGACACCCGAAGCGCTGCGGGAGCAGGCGGCCCGGCTGGCCGCGTACGCACGCGACGCCGGTGAGGATCTGGATGCGGCGGCTGTCGCACACACTCTCACGCACGGGCGGGCCCACTTCGAGCTACGGGCTGCGGTGCTGGGTGAGACGCGGGCGGATCTGATCGCGGGGGTGGAGGCACTGGCCGCGGGTGAGGCCCACCCGTCCCTGGTGAACGGGACGGTGACCGGTGGCAGGACGGTGTTCCTGTTCACCGGTCAGGGTGCGCAGCGTCCCGGGATGGGGCGGGACCTGTATGAGGGTGAGCCGGTGTTCGCCGCGGCGTTCGACGAGGTGTGCGGCCACTTCGAGCTGCCGGTGGCGTTGAAGGACGTGGTGTTCGGCACGGATGCGGAGCTGCTGAACCAGACCCGGTATGCGCAGGCGGGCCTGTTCGCGTTGCAGGTCGCCCTGTTCCGGCTGGCCGAGCACCACGGCCTGGTCCCGGACGTACTGCTGGGGCACTCCATCGGTGAACTGGCTGCCGCCCATGTGGCGGGGGTGTGGTCACTGGAGGACGCGTGCCGGCTGGTCGGGGCGCGGGGCAGGCTGATGCAGGCCGCCCGCCCCGGCGGGGCGATGGTGATGATCGCCGCCTCCGAGGAGGAAGCAGTGGCGGTTCTGGAGGGGCGTGAGGGGGTGTCGCTGGCGGCGGTCAACGCCGCCCAGTCCGTGGTCGTCTCCGGCGACACGGAAGAAGTCGCCGAGGTCGCCGCGCATTTCGAGGCGCTGGGCCGGCGCACGAAGGCCCTGCACGTCAGTCACGCCTTCCACTCCGCGCACATGGATACGGCACTGGAGGAGTTCGCGCAGGCCGCAGCGCAGGTGAGCGCTCATGCTCCGCGTCTGCCGGTGGTCTCGAACGTGACCGGCCGGGTCGCCTCGGCGCAGGAGCTGGCCGATCCCTCGTACTGGGTGGCACAACTGCGCGGCACGGTCCGTTTCGCCGCCGGACTCGAGCAGGCCCGGGAGCTGGGCGGGAAGGTGTTCGTCGAACTCGGCCCGGACGCCGTCCTGACCACCCTCCTCCCCGACGACACGGTGGCCCTCCCCCTCCAGCGCACCGGACAGGCCCACGCCTTCCACCTCGCGCTCGCCACCGCCCACTGCCACGGCCTGCCCGTCACCTGGCCGCTCGCTTCCACGACCGGCGTCGCGGAACTGCCCACCTACCCCTTCCAGCACGAAAGCTACTGGCTCACCGCCACCACCCACACCGGCGACGCCACCGCCCACGGCCTGGACACCACCGACCACCCCCTGCTCACCGCAGCCCTCCACCACCCCGAAGACGACACCACCCTCCTCACCGGCCGCATCTCCCTGACCACACACCCGTGGCTGGCGGACGACGCAGACGCGGGCCGGGCTCTGCTGATGGAACTCGCTCTCCACGCGGTTCACGAGACGGATGGCGACCACCTCGAACAGTTCACCATCGAGGTACCTCTCGACCTCACGACTCAGGAAGCCGTACGCGTCCAGGTGGCGGTCGGCGCGCCGGACGACGCCGGTCGGCGTCAGGTCACCGTGCATTCCAAGGGAGAGGAGTGGGTCCGGCACGCCGTCGGTACCCTGTCCACGTCTCCCGCTGCGGCTCCCGAACCGATCTCGACATGGCCGCCCGCCGGGGCCGAGCCGATCGACTTCGAGGACTTCCCCGGACTGGACAACGTCTGGGGCAAGGCCGAAGACATCTACGCGGAGGTCTCGATCCCGGAGGACACGGAGATCACCGGCTTCGGCGTCCATCCCGTCCTCCTCGCGGCGGCACTTCGTTCCGCCGCGGTCGTCCGGCCTGTCGTTCCGACGACCGCTCGCGGACTTCAGCTCGTCGCCACGGGCGCGACCGCACTGCGCGTGCACTGGTCTCTGGCAGGCGACACCGCCAGGCTCGTTGCGACCGATCTCTCCGGCCTCCCAGTCCTGGCAGCGGACGCCGTCTCGCTCGACACCGACACGACCGGCCTGTCTCCGGCCAGGCGTAGGCAGGAAGACCGTCTGTACGTCACCGAGTGGGTTGAGGTGGCTGAGGAAGCCGAGCCCTCAACACCCCCAACCCGTGCCGTGATCGGTGAGGCGTTGCCCGGACTCCCGGACGACACCCCCCTCTACCCCGACCTGGACACCCTCACCGACGCCCTCACCCACGGCGCCCCCCTGCCCGAACACACCATCCTCCACCTGCCCCCCACCACCAGCGACCCCCTCCAAGCCACCCACCACCTCACCACCCACACCCTCCACACCCTCCAACACTGGCTCAACACCCCCCACTACACCCACAGCCACCTCACCATCCTCACCACCCACGCCACCACCCCCACCCCCGACCTCGCCCACGCCGCCATCTGGGGACTCACCCGCTCCGCCCAAACCGAACACCCCGACCGCATCACCCTCCTCGACACCGACACCCACCCCACCCCCCACCTCCCCCACACCACCACCCTCACCACCCACCCCCAACTCGCCTGGCACAACAACACACTCACCACCCCCCACCTCACCCCCACACCCACACCCACCGACACCAGCACCCAACCCACCGACACCAGCCCCCAACCCACCGACGCCCCCACCGCCTTCGACCCTGACGGCACCGTCCTCATCACCGGCGGCACCGGCACCCTCGGCGCCCTCCTCGCCCGCCACCTCGTCACCCACCACCACGTCAAACACCTCCACCTCACCAGCCGACGCGGACCCCACGCCCCCGGCGCCACCCAACTCCACCACGACCTCACCACCCTCGGCGCCACCGTCACCATCACCGCCACCGACACCACCAACCCCCACACCCTCAAAACCCTCCTCACCACCCTCACCCACCAAAACCCCCCACCCCCTCACCGCCATCATCCACACCGCCGGCACCCTCAACGACGCCCTCCTCCACCACCAAACCCCCCACCACCTCACCCACACCCTCACCCCCAAAGCCAACACCGCCTACCACCTCCACCACCTCACCACCCAACTCCAAACCCCCCTCACCCACTTCATCCTCTACTCCTCCGCCGCAGGCCACCTCGGCAACACCGGCCAAGCCAACTACGCCGCCGCCAACACCTTCCTCGACGCCCTCGCCACCCACCGCCACACCCACCACCAACCCGCCACCAGCCTCGCCTGGGGCCTCTGGCACACCACCAGCGGGATGATCGACAGTCTGGCCGCAGAGGACGTGGAGCGCTGGGCACGCCATGGCCTGCCCGCGATGACACCCGAACAGGGGCTCGCCCTCTTCGATGCCGCCATCGCCGGGGACGCACCGGTGGTCCTCGCCGCCCGGATCGACAAGGCGGCGCTGAGCGAGCGCGCCGCCTCGGGACTGCTGCCCCCGATGTTCAGCTCTCTCGTCCGCACGAAGGTGCGTCGGACCGTCACCGGGACGTCGTCCTCCCCAAGCGACCTGAGTTGGGCGGAACTGACGGCCCAGCTGCTGCCGGCTCAGCGGCGCGAGGCGGTCGAGAAGACGGTCCGGTCCGCCGTGGCGACGGTGCTGGGACACGCCAAGACGACGGTCGTCCCGATCGACCGTTCATTCAAGGAACAGGGATTCAGCTCGCTCAACGGGGTAGAGCTTCGCAACCACCTGAGCCGCGTGACGGGGCTGCGGCTGCCGACGACCCTCGTCTTCGACCACCCCACCCCCGCGGCCCTGGTGGCCTACGTCCTCGACCAGGTCTCCCCCGACGAGGATGCGGCCACGTCACAACAGCTCGACGCGGCTGTCCGGAGGCCGCACGGCACCGATCCCGACGACCCCATCGTGATCGTCGGGATGAGCTGCCACCTTCCCGGCGGGGTGTCGTCGCCTCAGGAACTCTGGCAGCTTCTGTCCGAGGAGCGGGACGCGATCTCCGAGTTCCCGACGAACCGCGACTGGGACATCGCCAACCTCTACGACCCCGACCCCGAGGTCCCCGGTCGCTCGTACACGAACAAGGGCGGCTTCCTCCACGATGCCGACCTGTTCGATCCGCAGTTCTTCGGCATCAGCCCCCGAGAGGCGCTGGCCACCGAGCCGCAGCAGCGTGTCCTGCTCGAAACCGCCTGGACCGCGCTGGAGAACGCGCACATCGCTCCGGACACCCTCAAGGGCACGGACACGGGCGTGTTCATCGGCGCGATAGCCCAGGAGTACGGTCCCAGCGCCGTCAACACCCCGGCGGAGACGGAGGGTTACCGCATCACGGGTACGACCATGAGTGTGGCCTCGGGCCGGCTGGCCTACACGCTGGGCCTCGAGGGGCCGGCGATGACGGTGGACACGGCGTGCTCGTCGTCGCTGGTGGCCCTGCACCTCGCCGCCCAGGCCCTGCGCAACGGCGAGTGCGGCATCGCCATCACCGGCGGCGCCACGGTCATGGCGAGTCCGGGTCACTTCATCGACTTCAGCCGCCAGCGAGGACTGGCCGTCGACGGCCGGGTGAAGGCGTTCGCCGACGGTGCCGACGGCACCGTGTGGGGCGAGGGTGCGGGTGTCCTGATCCTGGAGCGGCTGTCCGACGCCCGGCGCAACGGACACGAGGTCCTGGCCGTCGTCCGCGGCACCGCCGTCAACCAGGACGGCGCCAGCAACGGCCTCACCGCCCCCAACGGCCCCTCACAGGAGCGCATGATCCGGCAGGCCCTGACCTCCGCCGGGCTCACCACCGCCGACGTCGATGCCGTGGAGGCGCACGGGACCGGCACCAAGCTGGGTGACCCGATCGAGGCGCAGGCGCTGCTCGCGACGTACGGCCAAGGCCGCGGCGAGAACGCGGAGCCGCTCTGGCTGGGGTCCATCAAGTCCAACATCGGGCATGCGCAGGCTGCTGCGGGTGTGGCGGGTGTGATCAAGATGGTGCTGGCGATGCGGCACGGGATGCTGCCCCGGACGCTGCATGTGGACGAGCCGACCCCGCACGTCGACTGGGAGTCGGGCCAGGTGCGGCTGCTGGACGAGGCGAGGCAGTGGCCGGAGGCGGGCCGCCCGCGGCGGGCCGGGGTGTCCTCCTTCGGGATCAGCGGCACCAACGCCCACGTCATCCTCGAACAGGCCCCCGCCGAAGAACCCCGTGAAACGGTCCGGGTGGTGCCGCAGGGGCCGGTGGTGTGGCCGCTGTCGGCGAAAACGCCCGCGGCTCTGCGGGAGCAGGCCGCGCGCCTGGCCGCTCACGCGCGTCAGGCCGGGGACGGTCTCGACATCCATGCCGTCGCCCACACGCTGGCCCATGGGCGGACCGCGTTCGAGGAACGCGCCGCCGTCACCGCCGACACCCCCGACCAGTTCCTGGCCGCACTCGACGCCCTCGCCACCGACCGCCCCCACCCCCACCTGGTCACCCACCACACCCTGGACGGCAAAACCGTCTTCGTCTTCCCCGGACAAGGCTCCCAGTGGACCGGCATGGGCGCCGACCTCTACCACCACTCCCCCGTCTTCGCCCACCACCTCACCGCCTGCGCCCACGCCCTGGCCCCCCACACCGACTACAACCTCACCGACGTCATCCTCCAACAAAACGACGCCCCCGGCCTGGAACGCGTCGACGTCATCCAGCCCGTCCTGTGGGCCATGATGGTCAGCCTCGCCCGCCTCTGGCAGCACCACGGCATCCAGCCCGACGCCGTCATCGGACACTCCCAGGGCGAAATCGCCGCCGCCCACATCGCCGGCGCCCTCACCCTCGACGACGCCGCCCTCATCGTCGCCCGCCGCGCCCGCATCCTGCGCCGCCTCGCCGGCACCGGCACCATGGCCTCCCTGCCCACCACCGCCCACCACACCACCACCCTCATCACCGAACTCGGCCTCGACGACGTCCACATCGCCGCCCACAACGCCCCCACCGCCACCGTCGTCTCCGGCCACCCCACCCAAATCCACACCCTCGTCACCACCGCCCAACAACGCGACATCCGCGCCCGCACCATCGACGTCGACTACGCCTCCCACTGCCCCCACGTCGACACCCTCCACCACGAACTGATCACCGCCCTCACCCCCATCACCCCCCAGCCCACCGACGGCACCATCGCCTTCCACTCCACCCTCAAAGCCCAGCACATCACCGACACCACCACCCTCAACGCCCACTACTGGACCGACAACCTCCGCCACCCCGTCCTCTTCCACCAAACCCTCACCCACCTCAACAACACAGGCCACACCCACTACATCGAAACCAGCCCCCACCCCGTCCTCACCACCGCCATCCAGCACACCCTCGACACCCACCCCCACACCACCACCCCCACCCTGCGCCGCAACACCCCCGACCACCACACCTTCACCCACCACCTCGCCACCACCCACACCCACGGCCACCCCACCACCTGGCCCACCACCCCCACCTGGACCCACCTGCCCACCTACCCCTTCCAACACCACCCCTACTGGCTCCACACCCCCACCACCACCCCCACCGACGCCACCACCCTCGGCCAGCAACCCACCCACCACCCCCTCCTCAGCGCCGCCATCAACCTCCCCGACCACACCACCCTCTTCACCGGACGCCTCAACCTCACCACCCACCCCTGGCTCACCGACCACGCCGTCCACGGCACCGTCATCCTCCCCGGCACCGCCCACCTCGACCTCGCCCTCCACGCCGCCAACCACCTCGGCCACCACCACCTCGACACCCTCACCCTCGAAACCCCCCTCACCCTCACCCCCGACCAAACCCTCACCCTCCAACTCACCCTCACACCCCCCGACCCACACGGCACCCACACCATCACCATCCACACCCACCCCCACACCACCGACCCCCACCAACCCACCACCTGGACCCGCCACGCCACCGCCACCCTCACCCCCCAACCACCCACCACCCCCACACCCCAACCCCCCACCACCTGGCCCCCCACCCACACCCAACCCCTCAACACCACCCACCTCTACCACCACCTCACCACCCTCGGATACGACTACGGCCCCACCTTCCAAGGCCTCCACCACGCCTGGCGCCACCACAACACCATCTACGCCGAAACCACCCTCCCCCCCAACACCCCCACCACCGGCCACACCCTCCACCCCGCCCTCCTCGACACCGCACTCCACACTGTCCAGATCCTGGAGGGCGGCAAGGAACTTCGGCTCCCCTTCACCTGGAGCGGCGTCACCGTCTACGCGGAAGGGGCGACGGCACTGCGGGTTCAGCTCGCCGCGAAGGGCGAGCACGCGGTCACCGCACTGTTCACCGACGCGGCAGGCATGCCGGTGGCCTCGATCGAGGAGTTGACGCTACGTCCCGTCCCCAAGGAACAGTTGGCTCAGCTGCGGCAGAACCAGAGCAACGCGAACTCTCTCTTCACCGTCCGCTGGCAGGAGGTGGAAGAATCCACCGCCCCGGAGCCGAAGAACATCGCGGTGATCGGTGAGGCGTTGCCCGGACTCCCGGACGACACCCCCCTCTACCCCGACCTGGACACCCTCACCGACGCCCTCACCCACGGCGCCCCCCTGCCCGAACACACCATCCTCCACCTGCCCCCCACCACCGGCGACCCCCTCCAAGCCACCCACCACCTCACCACCCACACCCTCCACACCCTCCAACACTGGCTCACCACCCCCCACTACACCCACAGCCACCTCACCATCCTCACCACCCACGCCACCACCCCCACCCCCGACCTCGCCCACGCCGCCATCTGGGGACTCACCCGCTCCGCCCAAACCGAACACCCCGACCGCATCACCCTCCTCGACACCGACACCCACCCCACCCCCCACCTCCCCCACACCACCACCCTCACCACCCACCCCCAACTCGCCTGGCACAACAACACCCTCACCACCCCCCACCTCACCCCCACCCAACCCACCGACACCAGCACCCAACCCACCGACGCCCCCACCGGCTTCGACCCTGACGGCACCGTCCTCATCACCGGCGGCACCGGCACCCTCGGCGCCCTCCTCGCCCGCCACCTCGTCACCCACCACCACGTCAAACACCTCCACCTCACCAGCCGACGCGGACCCCACGCCCCCGGCGCCACCCAACTCCACCACGACCTCACCACCCTCGGCGCCACCGTCACCATCACCGCCACCGACACCACCAACCCCCACACCCTCAAAACCCTCCTCACCACCCTCACCCACCAAAACCCCCACCCCCTCACCGCCATCATCCACACCGCCGGCACCCTCAACGACGCCCTCCTCCACCACCAAACCCCCCACCACCTCACCCACACCCTCACCCCCAAAGCCAACACCGCCTACCACCTCCACCACCTCACCACCCAACTCCAAACCCCCCTCACCCACTTCATCCTCTACTCCTCCGCCGCAGGCCACCTCGGCAACACCGGCCAAGCCAACTACGCCGCCGCCAACACCTTCCTCGACGCCCTCGCCACCCACCGCCACACCCACCACCAACCCGCCACCAGCCTCGCCTGGGGCCTCTGGCACACCACCAGCGACATGACCCAGCACATGAGCGCGACCGACGCCCTCGTACTGGCGCGCAACGGTGTGCTGCCGATGTCCGAGGAAGAAGGGCTCGCCCTCTTCGACCAGGCCATCGCCACCGGGGAACCCGTCCTGGTGCCGGCGTCGATCAGCACGAACCAGGTGCGGGCCCGTCTGGAGTCGGGCGACGCGGTGTCGCCGCTGCTCCAGGGGCTGGTGAAGGTGCGCCCCCGGCTGCGGTCGGCGGCGACTGCCGCGGACTCCTCCGAGGAGGTGTCGGCGCCGCTGCCGCAGCGGCTCGCCGCGGTTCCGGCCGAGGAACGGCTCCCGGTGCTGCTGGACTTCGTACGGGAGCAGGCGGCGTCGATTCTCGGGCTCGACGGCGTGGAGGCGGTCGTCCCGCATCGCGGGCTGATGGATCTCGGGTTCGACTCGCTGACGGCCGTGGAGTTGCGCAACCGGCTCGGGCGGGCCGCCGGTCTGCGGTTGCCGACGACGCTCGTCTTCGACCATCCGACCGCGCAGGGCATCGCGTCGTTCGTGCTCGAAGAACTCTCCCTCGGCGAGGAGACCGGGAGTGGCTCGCCGCGGGCACTGCTCGACGGCGTCGCCTCGCTGGAAGCGGCCCTGCTCTCCGCGGAGCCGGACGACACCACGCGCGAGGAGCTGGCCGCACGGCTCCAGTCGCTGTTGCTGGGGCTGACCGACCGCGGCGATGCCCCGATCGCGCGTATCGGCGAAGCCTCGGACGACGAGATCTTCGAGTTCATCGACAACGAGCTCGGTCTCTGAGCGACAGGAAAAGCGGGAGCGACGGGTCCGAGGAGACCGCCGCACACACGGAGGCCGCCGGATGTTCCGGCGGCCTCCGTCGTTTCGTGCCCCGCGGGCGGTGGAGCGAGGTCAGCCGACCCCCGCCACGTGTCCGTCGGGACGGATCAGCACGGACCGGATGTCCTCCCAGCCCTCGCGCTCCTCGACCGGCCAGCCGTGCACGACATGCACGGCTCCCGGAGCCGCGGCCGGCACGGAGGACGCGGCCCCCGCCTCCGTGCGGACGAGCAGCACGTGGGCGGCGTCCTTCAGGTGGTCGAACAGGCGGCTCGTGGCACCCCCGTCCAGCTTCAGGGCCAGGTCGGGGACGCGCGTGCCGACGAGCGGGTGGGCGTCGGAGCCGGAGGGGGGCGGGTAGGCGTAGTCGAGCGCCGTGATCTGCCCGGCCAGGTACTGGTTGACCTGCGGGAACTCCAGAAGACGGGAGAAGAGGTCGCGCAGGTGCTGACCGCCGGGGGTGAAGTCGAAGACCATCGTGGTCTGCGCCAGGGTATTGGCGATGACGGCCTCTCCGACGGGATGGCGTTCGTCGTGGTACGTCTCCAGGATCTCCTCACCGGCGTCGCCGCGTGCCACCGCGGCGAGCTTCCAGCCGAGGTTGGTGGCGTCCTGGAGGCCCGTGTTGAGTCCCTGGCCGCCGAACGGGGAGTGGACGTGCGCGGCGTCCCCGGCGAGCAGGACCCGACCGGTGCGGTACCGGGCGGCGACACGGGCGGGGTTGCCGACGCGGGAGAGCCAGGTCGGCGAGTGGGCGCCGCAGTCGGTGCCGGTGAGGCGGAGGAGGACCTCGCGAAGTTCCTCGAAGGAGACGGGTTCCTCCTTGGTGACCCGGCTGGACTCCCGGTCGCAGACCATGATGCGGTGCCGGCCGGTGTCCGGGACGATGCCGCCCATGAACCAGCCGAGCCTGCTGCCGTCCGGTGCCGGAAAGTGCCGTATGCCCAACTGGCCCATCCAGGACGGGGGTTCGGCGAGTGTGACGTCGGCCAGGATGTAGGTGGCGGTGGTGCTGCTGCCGGGGAAGTCGATGTCGGCAAGCTTGCGCACCGCGCTGTGGGCGCCGTCGCAGCCGACGACGTAGCGGGCGGAGACGCTCTCGCCGTTCTCCAGTTTCAGGCGTACGCGGTCGGGTTGGGTGGTGAGTCCCACCACGGCGTTTCCTCGTTCGACGGTGACGCCGAGGTCACCGAGGGCCTCCTCGATGACCTCTTCCACGACGTTCTGGCGCACCGACAGGCCGTAGGGGTGCGTCGTGTCGAGTCCGGCGAGCTGGAGCCAGGGCAGCAGGCCAGCCACGTTCGCCACGGGGAGCTTGCGGGAGCGTTCACCGGCGACCCGGTCGAGCAGGCCCCGCATATCGAGGATCTCCAGGCTGCGGGCCTGGAGGCCGAACGCCCGGATGTAGGGGCTGCGTTCGGTGTCCCGCTCCAGGACCCGGACACTCGCGCCGCCGACGGTGAGTTCTCTTGCCAGCCAGAGGCCGACGGGACCGGCTCCGACGACGGCGACGTCCACGATGTCTTGTTCACTGGGCACTGAGGCTCCCGAGGGTCGGTGGGTCGGATCGGCCACAGGCTAGGGAGCGGTTCTAAAGGCCTGGAAAGGCCACGGAGTCGGGGCCTGGGCGGTCGTCCCGGCCGGTGGTGCGGCCGCACAGCAGTGCGACGCCGCGCGCGGCGACGACGGCTCCGGCCAGGGCCCCCGCGGTGCCCGGGATGCCGCCGTCGAGACGCTCGCCGAGGAGGGTCAGGCCGATGAGGCAGGAGAGCACGGGGTTGGCGAGCGTGATGAGGACGAGGGGCGCGCCGAGGCCGCCGCGGTAGGCGACCTGGGAGAGGAGGACTCCGGCCAGGGCCAGCGGCGGGACGAGGGCGGCGGACAGCGCGGTGGCCGGGTCGAGGAGGGCGTCGGGGCCGTCGTGGAGGACGGCGACGGAGAGGTTCTGGATGAGCGCCGAGCCGCCGGCGAACGCGACACCGGCGGCGACGGCGGTGCGGAGGCTGTGCGCGGGGTCGCGGGCGAGCAGGGCTATCGCCGCCGCGCAGGCGCCGGCCAGCAGGCAGGTCCGGGGCAGGTCGAGGAGGTGTTCGGCCGTGGGGTGCTGGGCCGCGGTGGCCGGGAGCAGGGCGGCCAGTCCGGCGAGGGCGAGGGCGACTCCCCGCCATTCGCGGCGTGCGACCCGGCGCCGGGCGAGGGCGGCGCCCATGGGCACGGCCAGGACGACGGAGAGGGCGCCGAGCGGTTGGACGAGGCTGAGCGGGCCGTAGCAGAGGGCCGCCACGTGGAGGAGGCCGCCGACGAGGTTGAGCCCGAGTGCCGTCAGGCCCTGGCCCCGGCGGAGGAGAGCGCGTCCGTCGCGCAGAAGACCGTGTTCGTCGCGGAGAAGACCGTGTTCGTGGGGAGAGGACCCCCGGCCGTGGCCGAGGTGACCGCTCGTGGTGGCCGTCGTACGGGCGGCGAGACGCTCCTGAAGGACGGCGCCGACCGCGTAGCAGGCGGCGGAGAGGACCGACAGGACGACGGTTGCTGCGGTGGTGTTCATGCCTCCCCCACTGGGCTGGTGCGCGCCGGACGCGCCGGGTGCGCCGGACCGCCGGATGCTTTCGTGGCCACGCGACCCCGACGGCGGGGGATGCGGAACGAGCGGAGCCCGGCGACCGGCCGGGGGATGTACCGGTCGCCGAGCCCGTTCTTCGCGCCGCCCCGTCCCCACGAGCCGGCGCGAAACCGGACGCCCGCCTCCGCTGGGCGAGCGGTCCAGGTCCCGGGGCGCGAGGCCCCGGGCGTCCGCGGTGCGGCCCGGACAGTGGGCCGGACCGGTGGCGTGTCCCGCGTCAGACGTGTACGGCGGTCTCGCCCGTGGCGCTGGAGCCGCGCCGGGTGAGCAGGGCGAGCAGCGCGCCGCACCCGGCGATGACGGCGGAGATGGTGAAGGCGAGGCCCATGCCGCTGATGAAGCAGTCGTGGGCGATGTCGGCGATGGTGTCGGCGACGTTCCGAGGGGACCCCTCGGGCACCGGTGCCAGACCGATGGAGACGGCGTCCTTCATGGCCTCCTGCTGTTCTCCCTCGACCTGCGGCAGGCCCGCCGCCGACCACTTGTCGGGGAGGCTGTCGCCGACGCGGGAGGCCATCACGGCACCCAGGACCGCGGTGCCGAGGCTGCCGCCGACCTGCATGGCGGCCTGCTGGAGTCCGCCGGCGATACCGGCGTGCTCCTCGGGGGCGTTGCTGACGATGACGTCGGTGCTGGCGACGATGACGGGGGCCAGGCCGAGGCCGAGGAGCACGAACCACAGGGACATCGAGAGGGTGCTGGCGTCGGTGTCGAGCGAGCCGAGGCCGAGGATCGCGGCGCCGGACAGGGCCATGCCGCCGGCCAGCGGGATCTTGGGGCCGTACTTCGCCATGAGCGCGCCGCCGAGCGGTGAGCCGACGATCATCATCGCGGTGACGGGCAGCAGGTGGACACCGCTCTCGACCGGGCTCATGCCGTGCACGTTCTGCAGGTAGAAGGTGATGAAGAACAGGCCGCCCATGAAGGCGAAGGCCATCAGGACCGTCACGACGGTGGCGGCGGACAGGGACACGGAGCGGAACAGTGCGAGCGGGATGAGCGGGTCGCGGGCCTTGGACTCCCGGAGGACGAAGAGGAGCGCGAGGACCAGGGACGCGGCGAGCAGTCCGAGGGTCTTGGCACCGCCCCAGCCCCACGCCTCGGCCTTGATCAGGCTGAAGATGAGGCAGAACATCGACCCGGACAGCAGGATGACGCCGGGGAAGTCGAACATCCCGCCCGAGGCGGCCTTCTCGGCGGGCGGCTTGCGCAGGACGAGCATGCCGAGCGCGAAGGCCACGACGCCGACGGGGATGTTGAGGAAGAAGACCGACTCCCAGTTGACGTGCTCGACGAGCAGACCGCCGACGATGGGGCCGGCGGCGATTGAGGCGCCGATCACCGCTCCCCAGATGCCGATGGCCATGTTGAGCTTCTTCGCCGGGAAGGTGGCGCGCAGCAGGCCGAGTGCGGCCGGCTGGAGCAGGGAGCCGCACATGCCCTGGAGGACGCGGAAGGCGATGACCAGGCCGGGGCTGCCGGACAGTCCGATGGCGGCCGAGGTGGCGGCGAATCCGGCGACTCCGACGAGGAACGTCTGCCGGTGGCCGAAGCGGTCACCGAGCTTGCCCGCGGTGATCAGCGAGACGCCGAGCGCGAGCAGATAGCCGTTGGTGATCCACTGGATCTGCTCCAGCGTGGCACCGAGGTCCTGCTGAATGGCGGGGTTGGCGACGGCGACGATCGTGCCGTCCAGGGTCACCATCATGGCGCCGATGCCGACGGTGAAGAGCGTGAGCCAGGGGTGACCGCGCAAGCCCTTCCGCTGCGGGCCGGGCTCCGTCTCGGCGGTCTTGTGTAAGGAGGAGGTCTGGGCCATGACGGCTCCGATTCGTGTCATGTCGTGACAGACAGCGGGGGCAACTGCCTGAGAAGATATGGCAGTCACTGACAAACGTCAATCTCTGCTAGTAGACAGTCGTTGCCAGGAATTTCTGGCATGATGGTGGGGGCGGCCATCACGAGGTGGCCCGCGACAGGCGTCCTGACTACGGGGGTTCAGGCGACGTTCCGAGCCATCGGCGAAGTTGAGGAGCTGGCGACAGGTGAGACTGGAAGCTGACGCGGGAGAACCCGGACTGCGGGCACGAAAGAAGCAGCTCACCCGCGACGCGCTGATCCGCTCGGCGATCGGCCTGTTCACGGAGCAGGGTTACGAGCGCACCACGGTCGACGAGATCGTCGCCGCCGTCAACGTCTCGCAGCGCACGTTCTTCCGGTACTTCAACGGCAAGGAGGACGTCGCCCTCGCCCCCGTCACCGAGATCGACGAGCGCGTCCTCGAACTTCTCTCCGAACGCCCCCCGTCGGAACCGCCGTTGGAGGCACTGCGCCGCTCGGTGCGGGAGACCTGGGCCGGGGTCAGGGAGCAGACCGAGCGGATCAGCGGGGTCACCGCACTCGCCCGGATCCTGCGCATCGTCGAGACCGCGCCCGGCCTGAGCGCCGCGCACGCCCAGCGCACCATGGCGTTCGAGGAACGCCTCGGCCGGGAGATCGCCCGCAGAGAGAACCTCGACTACGACTCCGACCCCCGTCCCAAGCTGGTGGTGGCCATCTTCACCGCGGTGACCCGGGTGGCCAGCCGCTGCTGGGGACTCGACGAGGACGCCGACCTCGACGCCGTCGCCAAGACCATCGAGGAGCACTTCGATCTTCTGCTGCCGACCCTGGAAGGGCCCTGGTCCCCCGGGGCCGACCAGGGTCACGGCAGCTGAGTGCGCCGTCCGGCGGCACCGCGGCAGAGTGCTCCGCCGGGCCGACGGCTCCTCGGCTCTCACCCCCGTCCTCTCAGTTGCTCCCGCAGCCGACGCTCGACCGCGGTCAGCGGCAGCTCGGGACAGAGCCGCTCGGGGTGGTACGGGGCGGGTCCGGCGAGGTCCGGCGGCGGCTCCGCCTCCGGCAGCGGCGGGATCCAGACCCAGAAGCTGCCGTAGTCGACCAGGGCCTCCCAGATCGCCCGGAGGCAGCGGGCACCCGGCGATCGCCTCTCAGGCGCCATTACCTCACGCTCCTCGCTCACGGCGGCGTTGTCGCGGCAGTGCCTTCGCAGGCAGCACCGTGCCGGTCGGCGCTTAAGCCGCGCTGAACGTCCGAGCGACCCCGCCGGGACGCGTGGATCGCGTGGATCGCGTGGATCGCGTGGATCGCGTGGATCGCCGGGAATCATCGACGGAGGAGATCATGTTCGACGAGCGGTCCGTGTCGGTGCACCGCCTCACCGCGATGACCCGGCACAGATTCCAGCTGGTGTGCTTCCCGCCGGACGGCCGGCTCACCGTCATCCACCGCACCGCGGCCCAGGCACTCGCGCCCTCCACCGAGGTCCTGACCGTGCTTCACGCGCCGTCCCGTACCGCGCCGTCCTGTGCCGCGCCGTCCTGTACCGCGCCCTCGGCGACGGACGCGGAACCGTCCCCCGCGCTGTGCGACCTGATCGCGGCGGAGCTGGCGGTGCGGCTCGACCGACCCACGGTCCTGTTCGGGCAGGGGCCGGGCGCGGTCGTCGCCCTGGAGGTGGCGCGCAGGCTCGAACTGGCCTTCCTGATCGACGGCATCCGCGGCGCACGGCTCGCGGCCCTGCTGGTCTCCTCGCAGCCGGCCCCGTGCGGTCGGCCACGCGCCGAGGAGACCACGGTCAACTGCCCCATCGGCGTCCTCCACGGCGACGCCGACCCCCGGCTCCGCCACGACGAGGCGGTGGACTGGGCACACCACGGCAAGCAGCGGTTCGACCTCCATCTGCTGCACGGCGGCAAGGACTACTTCGCGCACCGTCCGGCCGAACTCGTCAACGCCCTGTCGGACTACCTGCTCATGCTCGGCTGACGCGGCCCGGCGGAGCCGTTTGGCGGGATTTTAGACGCGGTTGCGACCGTGTCCGCATGAACTCAGCCGTACGCAACGCACGGAACACGGAGGCCTGGATCCGTCGGTTCCACCAAGGCCCCGACGACGGCCCGCGCCTGATCTGCCTGCCGCACGCGGGCGGCAGCGCCAGCTTCTACCACCCGTTGTCGGCCGCCGTCACCCCCCACGTCAGCGCCTACGCGGTGCAGTACCCGGGGCGGCAGGACCGCCGTCACGAGCCCTGCATCGACAGCATCCCCGAGCTCGCCGACGCGCTCTTCGAGGTGCTTGAGCCCTGGGCGGACCGCCCGCCGGCCCTGTTCGGCCACAGCATGGGCGCCACCCTCGCGTTCGAGGTCGCCGTGCGGATGGAGGAGCGCCTCGGCACGCCGCCCGCCGCGCTGTTCCTGTCCGGCCGCCGGGCGCCCTCCCGCTTCCGTCCCGAGCGCGTCCACACCCTCGACGACGCGGGGATCATCGACGAGCTGGCCACCCTGAGCGGCACCGACCCCCGTGTGCTGCGCGAGCCGGAGATCCTCGACATGGTCCTGCCGATGCTGCGCAGCGACTACCGCGCCATCGAGACCCACCGGGGCCGGCCGGGCGACACGGTCTCCTGCCCCATGACCGTCCTCACGGGGGACAGCGACGAGCGGGTCTCCGTGGAGGAAGCCGCCGCCTGGGCGGACCACGCCCGTGGCGGCTTCCGTCTGCGGACTTTCCGGGGCGGCCACTTCTACCTCAACGACCATCTCCGCGAGGTCGCCGCCATCCTCACCGACTCGCTCGCCGTCGCCCGGGCGGTCTGAGCGCGCCGCTCGCTCACTCCCCGGTGCCGGGGCCGCCGTCGAACTCCTCCAGCCCTTCCTTGATGCCGGTCAGCACGTCGGCGGCCTCGGCACCGTCGATCACCCGGTGGTCGAAGGCCAGGCTGAGCCTCATCACCTTCGCGACCTCCACCCGACCGTCCCGGGCGACCGGGCGGTCGGTCGCGCGTCCCACACCGAGCGTGATCGTGGTGCCGCCCACCGAGTGGAAGCCGTCCACGGGCCGGTGGCCCAGGGAGGTGACGGCGTAGGTGCCCATGAAACGGTCCCTGGTCGCCAGCGGCCGGACCGTCCGCCGGAACAGCGCCCGGCCCACCGGGCCGGGCAGCCGGTGCAGCATGCGCACCCCCTCGAACTCCGGAGCGCGGTCGGGGTCCACGTCCTTGAGGTGCTCCAGCTTCTTCTGGATGTCGAGCAGCTCCAGGCTGTCCAGGCCCGGCAGGACCGCGGACAGCACGACGCGTCGGCCGCCCATCGTCTTGTCGAGCGTGACCTTGGCGTTGGCCGCGCCGTACCGGGCGATCGTCGGCCGCAGCCGGCCCCTGATGGCGGCGTTCGCCTCGGGGTGCGCCGCCAGCACCCTCGACGACACGTGCAGCACATAGCCGAGGATCGAGTACGACTGTCCCGATTCCCGTGCGGCGGCGCGATGGCGTACGACCTGCGTCATGTCCACCTCGGTGTCGAGGAAGACGGGCGAGAAGGAACGGATCTCCCGCAGGAAGTGCAGCGTGTGGCGGCGCTGCGCCGCCACGGGTACGGCCGCCGTCCCCTTCCCCCCGGACGCTCCGGACCCGGTGTCGGACCTCTCGACCACGGTGTCGGCCACGGTCCTCTCCTCTCGTACAGAGATCAGTTCAACCGTCCGGGGAAGGGTCTCCGACCCTTCTTAAGCCGTTCTTGGCCGCCGTCGGACGCGGCGGACGGCGACCTGCCCACGGCCCTCGGGCTCCTGCCGTTTTGGGCCGCGCAAAGGACAGCTTTAGTCGCGTCCACCACGCTCGGCCGCATGAGAGGGGAGCCCATGAACGAAGGCGGCAGGTCGGAGTCAGGACTGCCCATCGAACCGGTGTACGGGCCCGACGCCCTGGAGGGCTGGGACGCGGCCGGGAAGCTGGGCGAGCCCGGGAAGTATCCCTTCACGCGGGGCGTGTACCCGTCGATGTACACGGGTCGGCCGTGGACGATGCGCCAGTATGCCGGTTTCGGCACGGCGACGGAGTCCAACGCCCGGTACAAGCAGCTGATCGCGAACGGCACGATGGGCCTGTCGGTCGCCTTCGACCTGCCCACCCAGATGGGCCACGACTCCGACGCGCCGATCGCGAGCGGCGAGGTCGGCAAGGTCGGCGTGGCCATCGACTCCATCGACGACATGCGGGTGCTGTTCGGCGGGATCCCGCTGGACAAGGTCTCCACGTCGATGACGATCAACGCCCCGGCCTCCCTGCTGCTCCTGCTCTACCAACTCGTCGCCGAGGAGCAGGGCGTGAGCGCCGACCGGCTCACCGGCACGATCCAGAACGACGTGCTGAAGGAGTACATCGCGCGCGGGACGTACATCTTCCCGCCCAAGCCCTCCCTCCGCCTGATCGCGGACATCTTCAAGTACTGCAAGGCCGAGATCCCGAAGTGGAACACCATCTCGATCTCCGGCTACCACATGGCCGAGGCGGGTGCCTCGCCCGCGCAGGAGATCGCGTTCACCCTCGCGGACGGCATCGAGTACGTGCGCACCGCGGTCGCGGCCGGCATGGACGTGGACGACTTCGCGCCCCGCCTGTCCTTCTTCTTCGTGTCCCGCACGACGATCCTGGAGGAGGTCGCCAAGTTCCGCGCGGCCCGCCGGATCTGGGCGCGGGTGATGAAGGAGGAGTTCGGCGCGCAAAACCCCAAGTCGCTGATGCTGCGCTTCCACACCCAGACCGCGGGTGTGCAGCTGACCGCCCAGCAGCCCGAGGTGAACCTGGTGCGCGTCGCCGTGCAGGGTCTGGGCGCGGTCCTGGGCGGCACGCAGTCGCTGCACACCAACTCCTTCGACGAGGCCATCGCGCTGCCCACCGACAAGTCCGCGCGCCTGGCCCTGCGCACCCAGCAGGTCCTGGCCTACGAGACGGACGTGACGGCCACGGTGGACCCGTTCGCCGGGTCCTACGTCGTGGAGAAGATGACCGACGACGTCGAGGCGGCCGCCCTGGAGCTGATGGGCAAGGTCGAGGACCTGGGCGGCGCGGTCAACGCCATCGAGCACGGCTTCCAGAAGAGCGAGATCGAGCGCTCCGCCTACCGCATCGCCCAGGAGACCGACTCCGGTGAGCGGGTCGTGGTCGGCGTCAACCGCTTCCAGCTCGACGAGGAGGAGCCCTACGAACCCCTCCGCGTCGACCCGGCCATCGAGGCCCAGCAGGCCGAGCGGCTGGCCAGGCTCCGCGCGGAACGCGACCAGACGGCCGTGGACTCCGCACTGACGGCCCTGAAGAAGGCCGCCGAGGGCGAGGACAACGTCCTCTACCCCATGAAGGACGCCCTCCGGGCCCGCGCCACCGTCGGCGAGGTCTGCAACGCGCTGCGCGAGATCTGGGGCACCTATGTGCCTTCCGACGCGTACTGACCACGTGCGCCGACCCCACGCGGCGACCGCAGGCCCGGCCTCCGCCCGCAGAGGACCGGTCGTCCAAGCCTTCAAGCACCGTTCCGACAGCAGCGCATGACGTCCCGACACCAGATGGAGGGTGATTCACCGTGGAGCAGCAGGCGAACGTGATCCTGCGAGGGGGCGGCCCCCTCGTGCCCGACGAGGAGCGGATCCGCTACGTGGCGGACCCCACCGAGCGTCTCAAGCTCTTCCTCGGCAACCGGTACGAGCACTACCAGCCCACCACTGCCCGGCAGCGGCACAGCGACGGCCGCGAACTGCTCGTGTTCAAGTGGGTCTACCGCACCTACGTGGCCGAGTAGCCCCCGCGTCCCCGCCGTCAGGCGCAGCGCAGTCCGGTCAGTTCCTCGGAGCGTGCCCAGATCCGACGGGCCTCGTCGGTGCTCCGCAGTCGGCTGTAGAGCTTCTGGCGCCCGGGCGGGCCGCCCAGCCGGCCCGGGCCGCCGGGGCCGTAGAGGGCTCCGCGTTCGGCCTGCGGCGACGTGGCGGCGTACAGCGCGGGGAGCTGCGCGGTGCGGACGGTGCCCAGGAGGATGCCGCGGGCGGACAGGACGCGGATGACCCGTACGCCCAGGGTGTCCTTCGCGCGGCCCACTTCGGGGCGGGCGGCGAGCAGGCTGGTGGGCGCGACGCCCGGGTGGGACAGGTTGCTGGTGATGCCCCAGTCACCGGCGGCGCTGCGGCGGTCGAGTTCCAGGCCGAAGAGGCCGAACGCGATCTTCGACTGGCTGTAGGCGCGCATGCCGTCGTAGGAGCGTTCCCAGTTCAGGTCGTCCCAGTTGACGGCGTTCCGGTTGGCCGCGACGCTGATCTGCGAGGTCACCCGCGCCCGGCCGGCCCGCAGCAGCGGCAGCAGGTGGGCGACGAGGGCGAAGTGGCCGAGGTGGTTGGTGCCGAACTGCAGCTCGAACCCGTCCTCGGTCGTCTGCCGCGCGGGCGGTGTCATGACGCCGGCGTTGTTGACCAGCAGGTGGATCGGGCGGTCCTCCGCCAGCAGGGTCTCGCCCAGCGCGGCCACGGAGGCGAGCGAGGACAGGTCGAGCGTGCGCAGGGACACCTCCGCGCCGGGCGCCCGCGCCCGGATCGCCTCCAGCGCCGTCTCGCCCTTGCGCGGGTTGCGGACCGGCAGGAGCACCTCCGCACCGGCGGCCGCGAGGCGGGTGGCGATGCCGAGCCCGAGGCCGTCGCTCGCGCCGGTGACGACCGCGCGCCGGCCGGTCAGATCGGGGACGGTGATGTCGAAGTCGGTGCGTGGCATGAGCTGGCTCCTGGGGGTGTCGTTGCTTCCCTCGTCGTGTCGTCACTTCCACCATGACCGGATCCGGCGACGGGATGCAGGGTCTGCCGATCCCCTGATCGGGCGGCCGAGGTTGGGGCTGCCTCATGTCTTTACGCAGGTCAGCGCCGGTTTCCCGGGCAGTCGGCGGGCGCCCGGGGCGCCGTAAGGGGGGATCGGCGGTCCGTGGCTGCGCCGCCGCGGCTGCGGGAGAAAGGGCGATAGAAAGGGAGGGGGAAGCGGCACAGGACGAGAGGGCCTCATGGAGATCGACCGGAGCGGACTCGCCGCCTTCCTGCGGCGCCGGCGGGAACTGCTGCAGCCGGAGGACGTGGGACTCCCGCGGGGACCGCGCCGCAGGACCAGCGGCCTGCGGCGCGAGGAGGTCGCGGCGCTGTGCCACATGTCGACCGACTACTACGCGCGCCTGGAACGGGAGCGCGGCCCGCAGCCCTCGGTCCAGATGGCCGCCTCGATCGCCCAGGGTCTGCACCTGTCCCTGGACGAGCGCGACCACCTGTTCCGCCTGGCCGGACACAACCCGCCCGTGCGCGGCGCGGCCGGCGAGCACGTCGGCCCGGGTCTGCTGCGCATCCTCGACCGCCTGGCCGACACCCCCGCCGAGATCGTCACCGAACTCGGGGAGACCCTGCGCCAGACGCCGCTCGGCGTGGCCCTGACCGGAGACACCACCCGGTACACCGGACCGGAGCGCAGCATCGGCTTCCGCTGGTTCACCCTGCCGGCCACCCGCGCCCTGTACGCGCCGGAGGAACACGCCCTGCTCTCCCGCATGTTCGCGTCCGGGCTGCGCCAGGTCGTCACGCTGCGGGGACCCGGCTCCCGGGCCGCCCACTACGCCGACCTGCTCCTGGAGCGCAGCGAGGAGTTCCGCACCCTGTGGGAGACGCACGAGGTGGGCGTCCGTCCCGGCCGGGTGAAACGCTTCCGCCATCCCGAGGTCGGCCTCCTCGAGCTGGACTGCCAGACGCTGCTCGACCCGGACCAGTCGCACCTGCTGCTCGTCTACACCGCCACCCCCGGTACCGAGAGCCACGACAAACTGCGCCTGCTGTCCGTCATCGGCGCCCAGCCGATGGGCTGACCGCACCGCGTACGCGCAGACTCTGTACGAACTCCGTTTTCCCGTTGTATGACTTCTCCCTATGTGATGGCGGAGGCGTTTACCCGGGGCGCACGCCTCGGATGTCGATTGACAACGTTGTCCACAGGGAGAGGGTCCGTGCTCGTCATGCCTGACAGATCCAAGAGACCGCCGATACGGTCGTCTTCCCGCCCCCGAGCCCTGCGGACCACGGTCGCCGCGGTGCTCGCCGGGGCGCTCGGCCTGGCCGCGCTGACGGGCGGCGGCACCGCCGTCGCCGTACCCGCCGCCCAGGCCGCCTCCTCGGCCGACGCGGCGTCCGGCGGGACGGACTACACGAAGCTCGTCGACCCGTTCGTGTCCACCGCGGGCGACGACGGCAACGACCTCCCGGGCGCCCAGGCACCGCACAGCCTGGCGAAGGTCAACCCGATGACGACCCCGGGCCGCAACCACTCGGGGTACGACTACAACGAGGACCACATCGCCGGGTTCACCGCCACGAACCTGGACGGTGTGGGCGGTTCGGGCGGCGGCGGCGACCTGCTGGTCGTCCCGACCTCGGAGCGGTACGACAGGCGTCCGGCCACGAGCACCTACGCCCACCCCTACAGCCACGACGACGAGTCCGCGTCGCCCGGCTCCTACCGGGTGGGCCTCGGGTCCCCCGCCGGGACCATCGACGCCGAGATGACCGCCACGACGCGCACGGCGCTCGAAAGGTACCGCTTCCCCGCCGGTTCGCGGCCCCAGCTCGTCCTCGACCTGGCGAACAACTTCACCAGCCGCACCCGCGCGACCCTGGAAGCGACGACGCTGAAGGACGGCACCACCGCGATCAGCGGGCTCGTCGCCGGGTCCTTCAACGGCGCCTCGTACCGCCTGTACTACTACGCCACCACGAACGTCCCCGTGACCTCGCTGCGCAGTTGGGGCGACGACGGCGCGCTGAGCGACGCGCCCACGCGGGACGGCACAGACACCGGCGCCGTGCTCGGGTTCGACGAGGCCGACGGCGACGACATCGAGCTGCGCGTCACGCTCTCGCCGATCAGCGCCGAACAGGCCGCGACCGACCAGCACCACGAGGTGGCGGGCCGTGACTTCGCGGACGTGCGCGCGCAGACGAGGGCGGATTGGAACCGCACGCTCGGCGCCGTCGCGGTGCAGGCCTCGAAGAAGGCCGACCCCGACTCGACGCTCACCCGGCAGTTCTACACGCACCTGTACCGCATGTACGCGCTGCCGGTGAACGCCACCAGCACCAGCGGCACCTACCGCGGCGTCGACGGCGCGGTGCACAAGGCGAACGGCTTCACGTACTACGACGGCTGGTCGACCTGGGACGACTTCCGCAAGTACTCCGTGGCGGCGTACATCGACCCGGCGACCTACCGGGACATGGTGCAGTCCGCGGTCATCCTCTTCGCCGACGCGCACGCCGCGGGCAAGAGCCTCGGCAGCCTCACCCACTCGGTGCCGACCGTGCGCTGGGAACGCTCGGCGGTGGTGATCGCCGACGCGCTGTCGAAGGGCTTCAAGGACTTCGACCGGCTCGACGAGGCGTACCCGGCGCTGAAGTCGTACACCGGGTACTACACCGGGACGCAGCTGCGGCAGGGCTACATCGCCGGTGATCCCGGTACGACGGTGCAGCGCGGCTACGACCAGTGGGCGCTGTCCGTCATCGCCGACGCGCTCGGCGAGGACGCGGACGCGAAGAAGCTGCGCGGGCAGGCGACCATGGCGATCGACAACCTGGTCAAGCCCGGCGCCTGGACGGCGGACGACGGCACCGAGGTCGGTCTGCTCACCCCGCGCGACGGCGAGGGCGACTGGCAGGGCGCCGACCACGAGAAGTTCGAGGAGGCCCGGCTCTACCAGGGCACCCTGTGGCAGTACCACTGGTACGACGCGTACGACATGGGCGGCCTCATCGAGGCCATGGGCGGCGAGAAGGCCGGCCGGGCCGCGATCCGGCACATGTTCGGCGAGGACTCCGACGCCGACGACGGCTCCACCATGCTGCACTCCAACGCCAACGAGATCGACCTCCAGGCCCCCTACCTCTTCAACTACGTCGGCGAGCCGAGCCTGACCCAGAAGTGGGTCCGCGCCATCTACACCGGTGAGACCTGGAACCGGTACATCGCGACGGGCTCCACGAACGAAGCCCCCAGCTCGGGCGGCGAGTTCAGGCCGCCGGTGAAGACCAAGGTCTACGAACTGGCGCCGGACGGCTTCCTGCCGACCATGGACAACGACGCCGGCACCATGTCGACCATGTTCGTCGCCGCCGCCCTCGGGCTGTTCCCGGTGACCGCGGGCTCCAGCCAGTTCCAGATCGGCAGCCCGTTCTTCGACTCGACGACGATCCGGTACGCCAACGGCGCCACCTTCACGGTCGACGCCGACGGAGTCTCGCCCACCGACTACTACGTGCAGCGCGCGACGCTGAACGGCAAGCGGTTCTCCAACACATGGCTCGACTACTCGCAGATCGTCGCCGGCGGCACCCTGAAGTTCGACATGGGCTCCGAGCCGTCGTCCTGGGGCTCCCGCACCGAGCCCGCGTACTCGCTGAACACCGACGCGGGTGGCGACGGTGACGGCTCCGCGCCCGGCAAGGGCACGACCGTCGTCTCCGCCCGCCCGGAGACCGTGGACACGGCCGCGGACGGCACCGTCAAGGAAAGCATCGAGCTTCGGCTGTCCGGCCGGGCGTCGTTCGCCGCACGCGAGGGCACCAGCCTCACTGGGACCGGCGCGGCCGGCATCACCGGCCTCCCGGACGGCGTGCGGGCCGACCTCAGGGTCACCGGCAGACGCACCGCCTCGCTGAAGCTCACCGGCGCCACCAAAACCGACGCGCGGTTCGGCATCACCTTCCGCGACCGGGCCTTCCCGCACGGCATCCCGGCCTCCACGGTGACCGGCACCGGCGTGTCCGTGACCGACCCGCTGGTCGTCTCGGCCGCGCCGGTGCACCGGAAGAACCTCGCCGCCCTCGCCGACGAGGCGTCCCTGGTGCGCGAGGGCAACTACTCCGACGGCTCCTACGGCATCTTCCGCGCGGCCCTGGAACGGGCCCGGACCGTCCTCGCGGACCCCGCCTCCCCGACCGGCACGCTGATGGCCGCGCACGACGCGCTGCGGTCCGCGATCGACGCGCTCACCCTGGACGAGGGCGGATACGCCGTCCTCCAGGCCGAGGACCCCGACCGGATGGAGGGCCCCAGCCTCGTGAAGGAGGCGTACTACTCGGACGGCGACCTCGGCGGCGTCACCGAGGGCGCCTGGGAGCAGTACACGGACCTCGACTTCGGCGGCGTCGCCCCGCGGAGCGTCTCGGTGCGCTACGCCAACTCCCAGGCACCGACCGCGAAACCGAGCAGCGTCGACATCCACGCCGGGGACGCCGACGGCCCCGTCGTCGCCACCGTCTCCCTGCCCGGGACCGGCGGCTGGCAGTACTACACCACCGTCCAGGCGGCCGTCACCGACCCGGGGGCCCTGCTGGCGGCGTCGAGCGCGACGTTCGTCTTCCACGCCCCGCCGGGGCAGCAGTGGGTGTCCAACTTCGACTGGCACCAGTTCTCGCCCCAAGCCGCCCCGTCGTCCTCCCCGGTCACGACCCTCGCCACGCTCACCACCGCCAACGCCACGGCAACCGGCGGCGGTTCGCTCCCGCTGAAGCTCTCCGGCGGCGTCTTCGAGAACGTGACGAACGGCGCGTGGGCCGAGTGGCGGGACACCGGCCTCGGTGACGGTGCCGACACCGTCACCGTCCGGTACGACAAGCCCCGGTCCCGCGCGGCGTCGGACTCGCACATCGAACTGCGGCTGGGCGCGAAGGACGGCACGGCGGCCGTCGACATCCCCCTCGACTACACCGGCTCGGGCTGGGGAACCGTCGCGACCACGAGCGTGCGGCTCGACCCGGACACCTTCGACGGCTCCCAGGACGTGTTCGCCGTCTTCGTCTCCAGCACCCAGACCGAGGCGCAGCCCTACGTCGCCAACGTGTACGCGCTCACCCTGACGCGGGAGGCGGACGCCCCGGTGGTGTTCGACGCCACGGCGTTCGAGGCGAACAGCGGCGGCGGACTGAAGAGCGAACCGGCCAGCTGGAGCGACGCGGGTTCCGCCACCAGCCTCGGCGGCACCTACGACGGCGCCTGGCTCGACTACGGCGACATCGACTTCGGCGACTCGCCCAAGAACACGCTCACCCTCACCTACGTCAACAACTCCGCCCGCTGCGGCACAGGTTCCGCCGTCCATCTGTACCTGGACTCCTTCGACCCGGACGCCCCCGGCACGCCGTACGCGACCGTCCCCCTGCCGGTCACCGGCAGCGCGTGGTCGTCGGGCGGGACGACCAGTGTGACCCTGCCGAAGGGGATCACCGGCACGCACGCGGTGCACCTGCGGCTGACGACCAACGCCGACTCCTCGCACCCGTACGTCGCCAACCTCGGCCGGATCACCTTCGACCACGTCGAGGCGCCCGCGGAGACGGACCTGTCCGCCCTGCGCAAGGCGATCGAGCGGTACGAGGGTCTCGCCGAGGACGCGGACCGGTACGGCACGATCGACTTCGGGGTGTTCCGGCGTGAACTCGCCGCCGCCCGCGACCTCCTCGGCGCCGAGGACGCCACCCAGCTGGAGGCAGATCTGCGGACCCGGAGCCTGACCCTGGCCGCGAACCAGCTGGTGCCGCTGCCGAGACTGCGGCTGGACAACCTGGTTGACACCGCGTCCGTCCTCGGCAACGAGCGCTACACGGACGCCTCGTGGCGTGCGTTCACCACGGCGCTCACCGCGGCGAGGACGGCCCTGGCGGACGGCTCGGCCCCGGACCGCACCCTCGGCGAACGGTACGCGGCCCTCGACCGCGCCATGTCCGCCCTCACCACGAAGCGCAGGACGGTACCGGCCGCGCCCGGCGCGGTGTCCGCGACCGCGTCCGGCACCGGCGTGCAGGTCACCTGGTCCGCGCCCGGCGACGACGGCGGTTCGCCGGTCACCGGCTACGAGATCACGCTCAGCGGCGGCCACCAGGTCGAGATCGCCGATCCGGACAGCCGGAGCACGGTGTTCACCCGGCTGAAGGACGGCACGTCGTACACGGCGCGGGTCCGGGCCGTGAACGCCCTCGGCGACTCCCCCTGGAGCGCACCGACGCAGCCCGCGGTCACGGGCGAGCACAAGCCCCAGGCGCCGACCGTCACGGGCGTGGTCACCGACGGCGAACAGGTCAGGGTGACCTGGCGGGCCGCGAGCGACGGCGGCTTCCCGGTCGTCGGCTACACCGTGGCCCTCGACGACGGAACGACGGCGCACGTGCCCGGCACCACCGGCTCCGCACTGCTCACGGCCCGGGGCGGGGCGGCGAAGGCCCACACCGCCACCGTGGCCGCGGTGACCGCGGCCGGGCGCTCGGACGACCCCGGCACGGCGGCCGCGACCACGGCCACCACCGCCTCCGACCCGGCGGACTACGAGCCGTCCCCCTTCCCGGACGACGTGCTCGACGCCGCCTACCCCTCGGACTCGTGGCCCGCGACCGACGACGGCGGCGACTACTTCAACCGGCTCCTCGGCGGCTTCGACGACCTCGGCTCCGCCACCCTCGGCGCCAACGAGAAACTGGCCGCGGGCACTTCACCCACCGCCGAGAACGACACGATCACCGTCGCCGTCAACAACGCGGCGACGCGGAAGCAGGTCGAACGGGCCGAGGTGGACGCGTCCAACAGCGCCACCGTCACGATGGCCGACGGCCTCGGCTCCCGGCTCGGCCCGCTGTACAGCGAGGCGCTGAAGGCCGGAGAGCTGCCCAAGACCAGCGCGCTGTTCTCCCGCGTCACCGAGAACCTCGACACCCACGACGCGGCGAAGAACCACTACGGGTACCTGCGCCCGTACGTGCGGCTCGGCTTCGCCGGGGACGGCGGCGCGATCTACGAGTCGCCCAACAGCTCGTACAGCGGCCTCGCGGGACAGGGCTCGTACCCGAGCGGCCACACCTACGGCGGCTACGAGGCCGGGACCATTCTCGCCACCCTGCTGCCCGACCTGGCACCGTCGATCCTGGCGCGCACCTCGGAGTACGGGGACAACCGGATCGTCCTCGGTTTCCACTACCCGCTGGACGTCATGGGCGGCCGCGTCACCGCGCAGGCCACCGTGGCGCACCGCTGGGCGGACCCCGCGTTCGAGAAGCTGCTGCGGCAGGCCCACACCGAGATCGAGAACGTACTGCTCGCGCGGTGCGAGGAGGAGGGCTACGGCGACACCCTCACGGCCTGCGCGGGCGACCCGTACGCCGGGCTGAGCACCGCACAGGACGTGGACCTGTACACACGGCGCCTGACCTACGGGTTCTCGCAGACCGGCGAGGCCGGGCAGGCCCTCGACGCGCCGTCCGACGCGGCGGCCCTGCTGATCACCGCCTTCCCGGATCTCACCGCCGAGCAGCGCGCCCAGGTCCTGGAGCAGACCGCGACGGACTCCGGGTACCCGCTGGACCTCACCGCGTCCGGCGGACCGGCCTGGCAGCGGATCAACCTGGCGGCGGCGATGGCGGCGGACGTGGTCGTGAACGCCGACGGGTCGGTCACGGTGACCGACTTCTCGGACGCGACCAGGGCCAGTGTGGCCGACGCCGCCACGCTCACCGTGGGAGGCGTGGCGCTCGACGGCTTCGATGCGGATGTGCGCACGTACGTCGTGGACTGGCCGGAGCACGGGAGGATCCCGGCCGTCGGCGCCGTACCCGCGGCGTCGGGCGCGCGGGTGAAGGTGGTCGGCGGCAGCTCCACCGTCTCGTCCTCGCAGCGCGGCTTCACCACCCGCACGATCACGGTGACCTCGGCCAACGGCGCGCACACCCGCACCTACACGGTCGGCTTCCGGCCGACGGAGCGGCACCCGCACCGGCCGGGCGCGGCCCGGGACTCCGGCGCCGGTACGGCCGTGGGCGGTGGCGGCCTGTGGACACCGGCCCGTGAGTGGGAACCGACCGCGGGATGACCGCGGGATGACCGCGGTGGACCGCCGCCATCCGGGTACGTCCGGGCGGCGGCGGTCCGTCGTTCTCAGGTCGGAGTCGGCTCCTCGGTGCGAGGTCCGTTGCCCTCCTGGGCGCGGCGCAGCGCGTCCTCGTCGGTGCGGGCGTCGTAACCGACGAGTCCGGGCAGCGCGGCGGTGAGCAGTCCCACGGCCGCGAGACAGGCCACCCCGCCGGTCCAGACCGCCGGGCGGGCGCCGGTCCACCCGGCCATCGCACCGGCGCGGACCTGGCCGAGCTGCGGTCCGATGCTGTAGGAGAGCACCTCGATGCCCGCGAGCCGGCCGCGCAGCCGGTCGGGGATGGTCTGGTTCCAGATGGTGGTGCGGCCCAGACCGCTCAGCATGTCCCCGGCTCCGGCCAGCGCGAGGCAGGCCAGCACCAGCCAGACGTTCGCGGTCCAGCCGGCCGCCGCGATGGCCAGCCCCCAGCCGGCCGCGCCGCACACCACCAGCAGGCCGTGGCGCCGGGTCCGGGAGACCCAGCCGCTGGTCAGGCTGACCACCAGCGAGCCGACGGCTCCCGCCGAGTACATCAGGCCCAGCGCCCAGTCGGCGTCGAGTTCGTCGGCGAGGAAGGGGAAGATGGTGTTCGGGAAGGCGAAGAGCATCGCCGCCAGGTCGATCGCGTAGGTGCCCAGCAGGACGGGCCGCGACCAGGCGTACCGGGCGCCTTCGGCGATGCCGCGCAGGGACGGTTTGGCCGCGTGCTCGACGGGCGGCACCGGCGAGAGCCGACGGCACATCAGGACCGAGGCGCAGAAGCAGACCACGGTGGTGGTGTACGCGGAGACGTTGCCCGCGTAGGCGACCACGAGGCCGGCCAGGGCGGGCCCGGCGATGGCTCCGGCCTGCCAGCGCAGCGCGTTCAGGGCCGCGGCGGCGGCCAGTTGGCCGTGCGGCACGATCCGGACCAGCAGCGAGTCGAGTGCGGGGCGCTGGAGTCCGGCGAGCGCGGCCACCCCGCCCGCGACCACGTACAGCGGCCAGAGCAGGGGCCGCGGCAGCAGCGCGTTCACGAGCAGGACGGCGGCCAGGAGGCCCAGGCCCGCCTCGGTGAGCACGATGACCCTGCGCCGGTCCACGGCGTCGGCGAGCGCCCCGCCGTAGAGCCCGAACACCACCAGGGGGACGAGTTCGACGGCGCCCATGACGCCGACGGCGAGCGGGGAGCCGGTCAGTTCCTTGATCTGGAGCGGGAGGGCGATCAGCGCCATCACGCTTCCGAGGTAGGTGACCAGTCCCTGCACCCACAGGAGCCGGAAGTCGCGGGAGGAGCGCCAGGGGGCGAGGTCGGGCAGCAGTGCGGTGAGCTTCGGGGTCATGGCCTTGCTTCGCTGTCTTCGGTGACGGTCGCCGTCGCGGTGGCAGTGACGGTGGCAGTAGCAGTGGCGGTGGCGGTGGCCGTCGTGTGGTGGCGTCCGATCGGCAGGACGAGGGGCCTGCCGGAGACCGGGTCCTCGATGACGCGGCTCTCCATGCCGTAGACGGACCGTACCGTGTCCTCGGTCATCACCTCCTCCGTATTTCCGGCGGCGTGCAGCCCGCCGGCGGCCAGGGCGATGAGCCGGTCCGCGTAGCGGGCGGCGAGGTTGAGGTCGTGCAGGACCATGACGATGGTGGTGCCGCGGGTCCGGTTGAGGTCGGTGAGCAGGTCGAGGACCTCGATCTGGTGGCTGATGTCGAGGAACGTGGTGGGTTCGTCGAGCAGCAGCAGGTCGGTCTGCTGGGCCAGCGCCATGGCGATCCACACCCGCTGGCGCTGACCGCCGGAGAGTTCGTCGACGGCGCGGTCCATCAGGTCGGTGGTGTGGGTGGCCTCCAGCGCGGCGGCGACGGCCTCGTCGTCCTTCGCCGTCCAGCGGGAGAAGGCGCGTTGGTGCGGGTGGCGGCCCCGGCCGACCAGGTCGAGGACGGTGATGCCCTCGGGGGTGACCGGCGACTGGGGCAACAGGCCGAGGGTCCGGGCGAGTTCCTTGGCCGGGGTGCGGTGCACCTCCCTGCCGTCCAGGACGACGCGTCCGGCGCGCGGGGCGAGCAGCCGGGACATGGAGCGCAACAGCGTCGACTTGCCGCAGGCGTTGGCTCCGACGATGACCGTGATCCGCCCGGCCGCGAGGGTCAGGTCGAGGCCCTCGATGACGACGCGGTCGCCGTAGCCGAGGGTGAGGTCCTCGGTGGACAGGGTGTGGGACGCGGTCACAGTGAGCCTCCGGCCCGGTTGGTGCGGACGATCAGGTAGACGAGGTAGGGCGCGCCGAGGACGCCGGTGACGACGCCCACGGGATAGCGGGTGTCGAAGGCGTACTGGCCGGTGAAGTCGGCGACGAGGACGAGCAGGGCGCCGACCAGTCCCGCCGGGACCAGCAGGGAGCCGCCGGTCCCCACCAGCCGGGCGGCGATCGGGCCGGAGAGGAAGGCGACGAAGGCGATCGGACCGGCGGCGGCCGTCGCGAACGCGATCAGCCCGACGGCGGCGACGATCACGACGACGCGGGTGCGTTCGACGCGGACGCCGAGCGCGGAGGCCGTGTCGTCGCCGAGGCTCAGGGCGCGAAGGTTGCGGGCCCGGGACAGCAGCACCGGGCCGAGCACGAGCACCGCGAGGACGGTGGGCACGGTCTCGTCCCAGGTGGTGCCGTTGAGGCTGCCGGTGAGCCAGCGCATCGCCTCCTGGAGGTCCCACTCCCCGGCCTGCGACAGGACGTAGGAGGTGACGCTGTCGAGCAGGGCGGAGACGCCGATGCCGATGAGGATGAGCCGGGTGCCGGCCACCCCGTCGCGGAAGGCGAGGGTGTACACCAGCAGCGCCACCCCGAGCGCGGCGGCGATCGCCACGACCGACACCTCGGTGCCGCCCAGCGAGAAGACGACGATGGCGATGGCGGCCGCGGTGCTCGCGCCCGCGCTGATGCCGATGATGTCGGGGCTGGCGAGCGGGTTGCGGAGCATGGTCTGGAAGGTGACTCCGGCGATGCCGAAGCTGAGTCCGGCGCTCAGCGCGAGCACCGCGCGCGGCAGCCGCAGTCTGCCCACGGTGAAGGAGGCGCCCGGCACGTCCTCCCCAAAGACCACGCGCAGCACGTCGTGGGCCGGGTAGAAGGTGTGCCCGGCCATGAGGGAGGTGACGAAAGCTGCGGCGACGAGGGCCAGCAGGGTCAGGACGAGGAGTCGGCGCCGCAGGGCGCCGCGGACGCGGGTGCGGGTGACGGTCCGCAGCGTGGACGGGGCGTCGACGGCGGGGGCGCTCACAGGGATCTGACCTTCTGTCGACGGACGATGTGGATGAAGAACGGGGCGCCGAGAATCGCGGTCAGGATGCCGACGTCGATCTCGGCGGGCCGTGCCACGACCCGCCCCAACACGTCCGCCGCCGTGAGCAGGACGGCACCGCCCAGTGCGGACAGCGGCAGCAGCCAGCGGTGGTCGACGCCGGCCAGGAGACGGCAGGTGTGCGGCACCAGGAGGCCGACGAAGGCGATCGGTCCGGCGACGGCCGTGGACGCGCCGCACAGCACGACCGCGCCGAGCGCTGCGACGGCCCGTACGAGGGCCACCCGTTCGCCGAGCCCGGCCGCGAGGTCGTCGCCCAGGGCCAGGGAGTTGAGGGCGCGGGCGCTGGCGAGGCAGAGCACGAACCCGACGGCGAGGAAGGGCAGCACGCTGCCGAGCTGCCCGTAGGAGGCACCGCCGACGCCGCCGATCTGCCACAGCCGGAAGGTGTCGGAGATGTCGTTGCGCGGCAGGACGACCGCGCTGACCAGCGAGGTGAGCGCGGCCGAGATGGCGGCACCGGCCAGGGCCAGCTTCAGCGGGGTGGCGCCGCCGCGGCCCAGTGAGCCGACGGTGTACACGAAACCGGCGGTCAGCGCGGCGCCGCCCATCGCGACCCAGATGTATCCGGAGGCCGAGGCGAGCTGGAAGTGGGCGATGGCGGTGACGACGGCCAGGGAGGCGCCCATGTTGACGCCGAGGATGCCGGGGTCGGCGAGCGGGTTGCGGGTGACGCCCTGCATGACGGTGCCGGACTGCCCCAGGGCGGCGCCCACGACGACGGCCAGGAGGGTGCGCGGGACGCGCTTGGCGACCGCCGCCTCCTCCAGGGTGCGGTCCGCCCCGCCGAGGGCCGCCCAGACGTCGGACCAGGCGACGTCGCGGGAGCCGAGGGCGAGGGAGGCGGTCATGACGACGAGCAGGACCGCGGCGAGGACGAGGAGCCAGATCACGCGTACGCGCGCCGAACGCCGGATCGGCAGGGCGTTCGGCGCGCGCAGGGTTCCGGTGGCGCTCACGCGGCCTTGTCCGCGGCCGCGGCGAGCGCCTTCACGTAGTCGTCCAGGACGTACGGGATGGACAGCGGCGTGGGGTTGGCGGCCGTCGCCAGCGGGGTGCTGCCGGGCAGCAGGTAGATCGAGCCCTGCTCGACGGCGGTCAGCTTGGAGGTGAGCGGGTCGTTCTTGAGTGCCTTGAGGAGTTCGCCCTTGTCGTCGCCGTAGCCGGTGACGATGTCGACGTCGTTGAAGTCGTCGATGCGCTCGGCGCTCTTGGTGAGCACGAACTTCTTGGTGTCCTCGGACGGCCCGGAGACGCTGGCCGGGATCTTCATGCCCAGGTCGGTGAAGAACTGGGTGCGGGTGTCGTGGGTGGTGTAGAAGCCGACCTCGCTGACGTCCTTGGAGGACACGTGGGTCATGAACATCGCCGACTTCCCCTTGATCCGGGGGTACTTGGCGACCGTCTCGGTGATCTGCCCCTCCAGGTCGCCGATCAGCTCGTCACCCTCGTCGGCGAGGCCGATGGCCTTGCTGTTCAGCCGGATGATGTCCCGCCACGGGGTCGCCCAGGCGGCCTCGGGGTAGGCCACCACGGGCGCGATCTCGCTGAGGGTCTCGTAGTCCTGCGCGGTCAGCCCGGAGTACGAGGCGAGGATGACGTCGGGCCGGGTGTCGGCGACGGCCTCGAAGTCGATGCCGTCGGTCTCGTCGAACAGCACCGGTGTCTTGGCGTCGAGTTCCTTGAGCCGTGCCTCGGTCCAGGGCAGTACGCCGTCCCCGTCGTCGTCGCCGAAGTTGGCCTTGGCCATGCCGACGGGGACGACGCCGAGGGCGAGCGGCACCTCGTCGTTGGCCCAGTTGACGGTGGCGACGCGCTTCGGCTTGTCGGGGATGACGGTGGTGCCGAGCGCGTGCTTGATCGTCACGGGGAACTGCCCGGGGGCGTCCGCGCCGGCGGCGTCGGCCTTGTTCTCGTCGTCCTGGCCACCGCACGCGGTGAGGCCGAGCAGCAGGGCCGCCGCGAGGGCGAGTACGCGAAGGCGGGGTGTTCTCATCGACCCGGTGTTCACTTTCGGGGAGTTGGGCACGGGAAGTCGGACAGGGCCAGTTAGGTAAGGCTTACCTGAACGTGCCCGCTCAGACTAGGCAGCCCGCGCACCCCTAGCAATCGAGCCTTTTCGACACCGCTTGTAGCGATCGGGACACCGATCGGGACACCGATCGGGGCATCGCACGGTCGGCGTGCCCCGCCCTCAGCGCGCCCGGAACCGGCCCGGGGTGGTCCCCGTCGTCCGCCGGAAGGCCGCCCCGAAGGCGCTCGCCGAGCGGTAGCCCACCGCGTCGGCCACCACGTCGACCTCGAACCCGCGCGCCAGCAGGTGCACGGCGTGCTGGGCCCGTACCGAGGCGACCCAGCGGGCGAAGCTCGTGCCCGTCTCGGCCCGGAAGGCGCGGGTCAGGGTGCGCGCGGAGCAGCCGAGGGCGGCGGCCCAGCCGGTCAGGGTGCGCTGGTCGGAGGGATCGGCGCGGACCGCGTCCACGATCGGCCGCAGCAGCGCGGACGTGGGCAGCTGCACCAGCAGCGCCCTGGGCGAGGGCCGCAGGACGTCGAGCACCATGGCCTCGGTGACGTCCCGGGAGCGCGGGGACAGCTGCGGCTCCCCCAGCCGGTCGAGGAGCAGCCTGAGCAGCGGGGTGATGTCCACGGCCACCGGCTCGTCGGGCAGTGCCGAGACCGTGCCGTGCCGGAAGAAGTGGGCCCGGTAGGAGGTACCGGCCACGGCGGAGGCCGAGTGCAGTCGCCCCGCGGGCATCCACAGGCCGAGCGTCGGGGTGATGCACCAGACCGTGGAGTCGACCACGGCGGTGGACGCCCCGTGCGCGTTCCACAGCAGTTCGTGCCACGGGTGGGAGTGCTCGTTCCAGGCGGTGTCGTCGGTGACGACCTCCTCGTACCCCTGGATGACGAAGGAGACGTCCACCGCGCCGGCGGCGAGCGCCGGAAGTTCCCTGGTGACACGCATGCGGCCCAGGCTAACCGGAGTCGGGAACGGACCCGTCCGCCCCTTCGGTGGCTCGGTGCCGGCGCGGTCCGGAAATGGGTGTGGGAACCGATGGACGCCCGCGCGGTGCGTCGCCGACGCTGCTGCGGTGTCCTTGTTCTGGAGAATCTCGCTGTTCAACTCGGTGGTGCTGGTCGCCGCGACCGCGTTGCTGCTGGGACCGGTCACCGTGTCGACGCCCGTCCTGCTCACCGAGGCCGCGATCCTCACGGTGGGCCTGGTGGTGATCCTGGTCGCCAACGTCCTGCTGCTGCGGATCGGCCTCGGGCCGCTGCGCCGGCTCGCGCACGCCATGACCACGACCGACCTGCTGCGGCCGCGGGTCCGCCCGAAGGTCGACGGCGACGGCGAGATCGCCGCGCTGATCACCACCTTCAACACCATGCTCGACCGGCTGGAGGCCGAGCGCGCGCTGAGCGCCGCCCGCACGCTGAGCGCGCAGGAGTCGGAACGCCACCGGGTCGCCCAGGAGCTGTACGACGAGGTGGGGCAGACCCTCGCCGCCGTGCTGCTGGACCTCAAGCGGGTCGCGGACCAGGCGCCCGGCCCGGTGCGCGAGCAGCTCTCTCAGGTGCAGGAGACGACCCGGGCCAGCCTGGACGAGATCCGCCGCATCGCCCGCCGCCTGCTCCCGGGGGTCCTGGAGGAGCTGGGTCTGAGCAGCGCCCTGAGGTCGCTGTCGGACGAGTTCACCGGGCCTTCGCTGACCGTGCGCCACGCGATCGCCCCCGGCCTGCCCGCCCTCGGCGACAACGCCGACCTGGTGCTCTACCGGGTCGCCCAGGAGGGTCTCACCAACGCGGCCCGGCACTCCGGCGCCCGCCTGGTGGTGCTCACCCTGGCGCGGGCGGGCGACGCCGTGGAGCTGCGGGTGCGCGACGACGGCCGGGGCTTCGACGGCTCCGGTGGGGCCGCCGAGGGAGCCGGCATCCGCGGCATGCGCGAGCGCGCCCTGCTGATCGGCGCCGATCTCGTGGTCGCTCCCGCGCGCGGGGGCGGCACCGAGGTACGGCTGACCGTCCCGGTGGGCGACCGGGTGGCCGCCCGGATCGGGTGACCCCCGGACCGGCGCGCGGCCGGGGCGGGGCCGCGCGGGAACACACCGGCCGGGCGGGCTGTTGTCCCCGGATGCGGAACGGAGGCGCAACGGTGCACGGTGAGTACAAGATCCCCGGCGGCAAGCTGGTCGTCGTGGACGTGGAGGCGGAGAAGGGCGTGCTGCGGCACGTGCGCGTGGCGGGCGACTTCTTCCTGGAACCGGACGAGGCGCTGGACGCCGTGAACCGCGCCCTGGAGGGCGCGCCGGCGGACACCGACGCGGCGGGACTCGCCGCGCGGATCGACGCGGCCGTGCCCGAGGGCACCGTCATGTACGGGCTGACCTCGGAGGGCGTCGGCATCGCCGTGCGCCGGGCGCTGGCGCACGCCACGGACTGGACGGACTACGACTGGCAGCTGATCCACGAGGGGCCCCAGGCCCCCGCCCTGCACATGGCCCTCGACGAGGTGCTGACCGCCGAGGTCGCCGCGGGCCGGCGCCCGCCGACGCTCAGGGTGTGGGAGTGGGGCGCCCCGGCGGTGATCATCGGCAGTTTCCAGTCGCTGCGCAACGAGGTGGACCCCGAGGGCGCCGCCCGGCACGGCATCGAGGTGGTGCGCCGCATCTCCGGCGGCGGCGCGATGTTCGTGGAGCCCGGCAACACGATCACCTACTCCCTGTCGGTGCCGGAGTCGCTGGTGCAGGGCCTCTCCTTCCAGGACAGCTACGCCTACCTCGACGACTGGGTGCTCGGCGCGCTCGGCGAGATGGGCATCCGCGCCTGGTACCAGCCGCTGAACGACATCGCCACCGACCAGGGCAAGATCGCGGGCGCCGCCCAGAAGCGCGTCGTGGGACCCGGGGGCGGCCCCGGTGCCGTACTGCACCACGTGACCATGTCGTACGACATCGACGCGGACAAGATGCTCCAGGTGCTGCGGATCGGGCGGGAGAAGATGTCCGACAAGGGCACGCGGTCCGCGAAGAAGCGGGTGGACCCGCTGCGCCGGCAGACCGGACTGGCGCGCGAGGCCGTGATCGAGCGGATGATCTCCTCCTTCGCCGGGCGGTACGGGCTGACCCAGGGGAAGGTGACGGACGAGGAGCTGGCCCGGGCCCGGGAGCTGGCCCGCGGGAAGTTCTCCTCCACCGAGTGGACCGCCCGCGTGCCCTGAGGCACATCTTGCCCCCTAGGCCCTGCCGCGCACCGCGACCAGGCCCGACTCGTAGGCGAACACCACGAGTTGGGCCCGGTCGCGGGCGCCCAGCTTGGTCATCGCGCGGCTGATGTGCGTCTTGGCGGTCAGCGGGCTGATCACCATGTGGGCGGCGATCTCCTCGTTGCTCAGACCGCGCGCGGCGAGCGCGGTGACCTCGCGTTCCCGGCGGGTGAGGCAGTCCAGGCCGGGTGCGGTGGTCCGGTCCGGGGGCCGGGCGACGAACTCGCCGATCAGGGTGCGGGTGACCGACGGGGAGAGCAGCGCCTCGCCGTGCGCCACCACGTCGATGGCCTGGAGCAGGTCGGCGGGTTCGGTGTCCTTGAGGAGGAAGCCGCTGGCTCCCGCCCGCAGCGCCTCGAAGACGTACTCGTCCAGTCCGTAGTTGGTGAGGATGACGACGCGTACGGCGGCGAGGGCCGGGTCGGCGGCGATGCGGCGGGTCGCCTCGATGCCCGTCATCACCGGCATCTGCACGTCGACCAGCGCCACGTCGGGCACCTCGGCGCGCACCAGCGCCACGCCCTGCTCCCCGTCGGCGGCCTCGCCGACCACCTCGATGCCCTCCTCGGCGTCGAGCAGCGCCCGGAACCCGGCCCGCATCAGTGCCTGGTCGTCGACGAGCGCGACCCGCAGGACGCCGCTCATACCGTCTCCCCCAGCGGGAGCCGTGCGTGCACCGAGAAGCCGCCCTCCGCGCGCGGGGCGGCGCGCAGGGTGCCGCCGAGGGCGCTCACACGTTCGTGCATGCCGGTCAGGCCGGTGCCCGGCACCGGCGGGCGGGCGGGGTCGGCGGCTCCGTCGTCGTCCACGGCTATCGTCAGCTCCCCCGCGGGTCCGTTCCTGTCTCCCATGGCCTCCCCCGTGTTCCGCGTGCCGTAGTCGATGCGGACCCGCACCTTCGCCGGTCCGGCGTGGCGGGCCGCGTTGGTGAGGGCCTCCTGCACGATGCGGTAGGCGGCGCGGTCCAGTGCCCGGGGCAGCGGACGTTCGTCCCCGGTGACGGCCAGGTCGACGGCGAGTCCGGCCGCGCGGGCGCGCTCGACGAGCAGGGCCGGGGTGCCGGTGGGTTCGTCGGCCCGCAACACCTGGAGGGCGGAGCGCAGTTCGCGCATCGCCTCGCCACTGGCCTCCTGGATGGCGAGCAGCGCGGGCGGCACCTCGTCGCCGCGTTTGCGGGCGAGGTGGACGGCGACTCCCGCCTGGAGTTTGACGATGGAGATGCTGTGCGTCAGCGAGTCGTGCAACTCCCGGGCGATCCGCAGCCGTTCCTCCCCGGCGCGGCGCAGGGCCGCCTCCTCCCTGGTGCGCTCCGCCTCCAACGCCCGCTGTTCGGTCTGGCGCAGGTACGCCTGCCAGTTGCGGTCGGCGAGCCCGGTCACGACGGCGCACAGGAACCAGCCGGCGAGCAGCCCGGCCCGCTCGGCCACGTTCTGCGTGCCGGGGCCGGTGGCCACGTATCCGGCCAGGAACACGGCGCTGCCGACCGCCGCGACGCCCCGGTGGCCGACCCGGGCCGCGGTGTGCACGGCGCCCAGGACGGGCAGCGCGGACAGCGGACCGGGGTGCGCGTGCACGACGTACGCCGTGCCGAGGACGGTGGCGACGGCGAGCACCGCGCGCGGGGCGGCGCGGTGGAAGGCCAGCGCCGCCGAGGCGAGGGCGACGAGCAGGTGGTCGAGTGCCGTGGTGTCCTCGTCGAAGGCGGCGACCGTCATGCCGAGCGCGCCGACCACGGCCGCGAGGACCACGTCGGCGAGCCGTTCGCGATCGATCCGACGCCCGCTCATGTCGGCACCCTATGCGTCGCCGTGGGCCGCCGCGTCGGCCCTGTGGACGGCTTCGGGACTACTCCCGGCGAAGTAGTCGGCCGCCGGCCGGGCCCCGGCGGCGCAGCGCCGATCGCCTCCGGCCGTACGACGACTCCGCCCGCCCCCGGGGCGCAGGCTGTCGCTCATGCCCACACCCTTCCGTCACACCGAACCGCTGCCTCCGAAGTCCGCCACCGGCCGCGTCGCCGAGGTCTACGCACAGGCCGCGCGGGACTTCGGCATCCCCGAACCCGCCCCTTTCGTGGTCCTCTCCTCGGCGCCCGCGCTCGTCGCCCCGGCCTGGGCGCTGATGCGCGAGTCCCTGCTCGCGGGCCCCGGCGACCGGACCGGCAAGGAGGTCGCCGCCTTCGGGGTGTCGCAGGCCAACAGGTGCCGGTTCTGCGTGGACGCGCACACCATGCTGCTGCACGCCACCGGCGACCACGCCCTGGCCGAGCGGCTGGCCCGGGGGGAAGAGCCGACGGACGAGCGGCACGCGCGCGTGCTCGACTGGGCGCGGCGCACCCGGGTCCCGGGCGCCGCGCGGGAGCCGTATCCGTTCCCGGCCGAGGAGGCTCCCGGCTACCTCGGCACCGTGCTGGCCTTCCACTTCATCAACCGTGTCGTGTCGTCCCTGGTGACCGAGAGGCTGCTCCCGGCCGACGCCCAACGGCTGCGGCCGGTACGGAGCCTGGCGGGCCGGTCGCTGTCCCGCACCGTGCGCCGGACCGCCGTGCCCGGCGCCTCCCTGCCCCTGCTGGACGGCCCCGGCCGGGGACCGGCGTGGGCGGCGGGGACTCCGGTCGGCCCGGCGTACGCGGCGCTCGCCACCGCCGCTTCGGCGGGCGCCGGTCTCCTGGACGCCGACGACCAGGACCTCGTGCGCGTCGCGGTGCGCGACTGGGACGGCTCCCACCCGCCCGTCGGCTCCGACCCGTTCCCCGACCGGCGGGAGCGGCCCGGCGCACGGCTGGCGCTGCTGGCCGCGCTCGCGCCGTACCGGATCACGGACGCGGACGTCGCGGCGTGGCGCCGTCCCGAGCACACCGACCACTGCCTGGTCCACCTCGTCGCGTACGGCGCGTTCGCCGCGGTGGACCGCGTCGAGACCGCCCTGACCGCCCCGGCCACTCGCCCCACCACTCGGGAGACCTCATGACCGTCACCGCCAACCCCCGCCAGGCCGAGGCCTGGAACGGTCCCGTCGGCACCCACTGGGCCGCCCATCAGGCCCGCTACGACGCGATGCTGGCCGGGGTGAACGACGCCCTGTTCGGCGCGGCGGCCGTCGCTCCCGGCGACCGTGTCCTCGACGTCGGCTGCGGGGCCGGTGCGACGACCCGGATCGCGGCCCGGCTCGCCGCCCCCGGGCACGCGGTCGGTGTCGACATCTCCGCGCCGCTGCTGGAGCGGGCCCGGGCCAGCACCGCCGCCGAAGGCCTCGCGAACGCGGCGTACGAGTGCGCGGACGCGCAGGTGCACCGGTTCCCGGCGGACGGTTACGACGTGGTCGTCAGCCGGGGCGGTGTGATGTTCTTCGAGGACCACACCGCCGCCTTCCGCAATCTGGCGCGGGCCCTGCGGCCGGGCGGGCGGCTCGCGTTCGTCTGCCCGCAGCCGCCCGGGGAGCACTCGGAAGAGGCCCGGGCGCTGGGTCTGTTCGCCCGCCTCGTCGGCGAGGAACCCGGCCCCGAGGCGGTCGCCGCACGCGGCGCGATGGCCTCGCTCTCCGACCCGGAACGCGTCCGGGACGTCCTGTCCGGGGCCGGGTACCGCGAGGTGACGGTCGCCCCGGTCACCGTGGAGACGGTGTGGGGCCGGGACGTCGCGGACGCCGTCGACTTCCTGCTGTCCCGCTTCCCGGGCCGCCCCCTTCCGGCCGGACGGCTGGCCGAACTGGAGGCGGCGCTGCTCCCCCACGCCTCGGACACCGGCGTACGGATGCGGGCGGGCGTGTGGCTGGTGACGGCCGTACGGCCCTGAGCGACACCGTTCGTCTCCGTCACCGACCGGCCACGCACCGAGTTCGGCCTTCCGCCCCACGGGGACTCGTGTGACACTGGCGTCCCGTCCGCAGTGCGGGCACCCTCCGCACCGTCCCCCACGAGAAGTGCGCCGTGCGTTCTCTTCCCCTGCCGCTCGCCCTGACCGCCCGTCTGGCGCCGGTCGCCGTGCTCGCCACGGCGGGCTGGGCGCTGTCGTCCGGGCCGGACACGTCACCGGCCGCGAAGGACAAGACGCCGCCCGACACCACGAACCGCTCGGCGTCCGCACCGGCGACACAGGCGGCGACGAAGACGTACGCCGCCGCACCGGCACCGTGCGAGGCCCTGGCCGGCAAGACGGTCACCTCGCTGGTGCCGGGCGCCAAGGCGGCCGGCAAGGAGATCCCGTCCACCGACAGCGCGGTGCGCCGCACCTGCTCCTGGAACGCGCTCAAGGGCTACGACTACCGCTGGCTGGACGTCTCCTTCGAGGTGATGGAGACGGACGACGCGGCGCGGAAGTCGTACAAGGAACGGGTCGCCGACCGCGGCGGCGGCGGTGCCGTCCCGGGCCTCGGCGACAGCGCCTACTCGGTCGTGAACCTCACCACCGAGGACAAGCAGCAGACCCGCGAGGGCACCGTACTGGTCCGCGCGGCCAACGCCCTGGTCATGATCACGTACAACGGCAGCGACTTCGAGTCGAAGAAGGCCCCCGGCACGACCGAGATCAACAAGGGCGCCATCAAGGCGGCCAAGGAGGCCGTGGCCGCCTTGCAGGACCGCTAGGGCCGAGCGGCGGGGCCGGCGGTCCCGGCCTTCGGCCGCGTGGCGGGCAGCAGCATCAGGGCCAGGTAGAGGAGCAGGGACGTGCCCAGGCCCACCGCCCAGCCGTAGTCGGCCAGGGGTTCGAGGAACGGTACGGGGCGGCCGTCGACCAGCGGGTGGAAGTCGGCGCCGCCGATGGCCAGGACGCCGCCGACGGCGAAGGCGAGCACCGCGCGCCAGTTCCAGCCGCCGCTGTACCAGTAGCGTCCGCCCCTGCGGTACAGGTCGACGAGGTGGAGGCGGGCGCGGCGCAGGATCCAGTAGTCGGCGATGAGGATGCCGGCCACCGTGCCGAGCAGTCCGCCGACCAGGCCGAGCCAGGTGAAGATGTAGCCCTGCGGGTCGGAGTACAGCTTCCAGGGGAAGATCAGCACGGCCAGGACGGACGTGATGAGCGCGCCCGCCCGGAAACTCACCTTGCGCGGGGCGACGTTGGAGAAGTCGAAGGCCGGTGAGACCAGGTTGGCCGCGATGTTCACGGACAGGGTCGCCACCAGGACGGTGACGAGGGCGAAGAGCAGGCCCACCACGTTGTCCGTCTTCGCGGCGAGTTGTACCGGGTCCCAGACGGGTTCGCCGTAGACCGCCTGGGAGCCGGAGGTGACCATCACGGAGAGGAACGCGAACAGGGTCATCGTCGTCGGCAGGCCGAGGGCCTGGCCGCGGGTCTGGGCCTTCTGGCTCTTCCCGTAGCGGGTGAAGTCCGGGATGTTGAGGGACAGCGTGGACCAGAAGCCGATCATGCCCATCAGGGAGGGCCAGAACAGCTTCCAGAAGTCGCCGCCCCAGCCCAGCCTGGACGGCTGGTCGAAGAGGGGGCCGAAGCCGCCCGCCTTGTCGGCCATCCACCACAGCATCACGAAGGCGCCGACGAGGACGAAGGGCGCCGCCCAGTTCTCGAAGCGGCGGATGGTCTCCATGCCCCGGTAGATGATGGCGACCTGGAGCGCCCAGAAGATCGCGAACGACAGCCACATCGTCCAGGCGTAGCCGCCAAACGTCGCCGCGTTCGTCCAGCCGTCGCCGATCAGCTTCCCGGCCAGGAAGTAGATCGCCTCGCCGCCGATCCAGGTCTGGATGCCGAACCAGCCGCACGCCACCAACGCCCGCACGACGGCGGGCAGGTTGGCGCCCCGGATGCCGAAGGAGGCGCGGGCGAACACCGGGAAGGGGATGCCGTACTTGGGTCCGGCGTGCCCGGTGAGCAGCATGGGTGCGAGCACGATCAGGTTGGCCAGGGCGATGGTGAGCACCGCCTGCTTCCAGTCCATGCCGACCGCGATGAGACCGGAGGCGAGGGTCCAGGAGGCCGTGTTGTGGGCCATGCCGACCCACAGGGCGGAGAAGTTGTACGTGGTCCAGGTGCGCCCCTCGACGGGGACGGGCAGCAGGTCCTCGTTGGCGTAGGGGCCGCTCGGCGGCGCGGAGCCCGGGGAGAGCTCCACGCGCCCGTCGGGCAGGGTGACTTGGGTGGACGGCGGTATGGCCGTGGGCGCGGTGTCGGTCATGGGCAGGCCAATCATGCGGTGGGACGGGAAAGGCCGTGCGGGCGGTGCCGAGGGGGGGTGCGCGGGTGCGCCCTGGGGCCCGCCCCGGAGCGCGGGGCGGGCAGGGTGGGGTCAGGCGTTGACGGCCGGGATGACCTTGGTGCCGTAGGCGTCGATCACGGCTTCCTGCGCGTCGTGCATGTCGTACAGCGCGAACTGGTCGACGCCGAGGGCGCGCAGGGCGGTCAGCTTCTCGATGTGCTTCTCGACCGGTCCGATCAGGCAGAACCGGTCGACGATCTCGTCCGGCACGAATTGGGTGTCGGGGTTGCCGCTGCGCCCGTGGTGGGCGTAGTCGTAGCCCTCGCGGGCCTTGATGTAGTCGGTGAGTTCGTCGGGCACGGCCCCGGTGTGGGCGCCGTACTTGGCGACCAGGTCGGCGACGTGGTTGCCGACCATCCCGCCGAACCAGCGGCACTGCTCAAGCGCGTGGGCGAGTGCCTCGGGCGAGTCGTCGGCGGTGACGTAGGCGGGGGCGGCGACGCAGACGGTTACCTCGGAGGGGTCGCGTCCGGCGGCCTCGGCGGCGTCGCGGACGGCCTTGACCATGTACTCGGTCAGGTAGAGGTCGGCGAGCTGGAGGATGAAGCCGTCGGCCTCCTCGCCGGTCGTCTTCAGGGCCTTGGGGCCGTACGCGGCCATCCACACGGGGACCTCGGCGCCGGGCCTGACCCACGGGAACCGGACGACGGTGCCACCGCCGAGGTCGGCCTCCTCTCCCCTGCCCAGCGCGCGGATGACCTTGATGGCTTCGCTGATGCGGGCGAGGGTGTTGGGTTTGCGTCCCGCGACCCGCATCGCGGAGTCGCCGCGGCCGATGCCGCAGACGGTGCGGTTGCCGAACATGTCGTTGAGGGTGGCGAAGGTGGAGGCGGTCACCTCAGGGGTGCGGGTGCTCGGGTTGGTGACCATCGGGCCGATCTTCAGGGTGCTGGTGTTGGCCAGCACCTGGCTGTAGATCACGAACGGTTCCTGCCACAGCACGGCGGAGTCGAAGGTCCAGCCGTGGCTGAAGCCGTTGTGCTCGGCCCGTTTCATCAGCTCCACGACGCGGGAGGCCGGCGGGTCGGTCTGCAGGACGAGTCCGAAGTCCATGGGCACCACTCCTAGTTCAGGTACTGACAGGTGGCGCGCGGGGTGTAGACGCCGTGGCCCTTGCGCCCGGTGTACTCCCGCTCGGTGACGACCGGTTCGCCGCGCGAGAGCACGGTCTCCACCCGGCCGGTGATCCGCCGCCCCTCGTACGCCGAGTAGTCGACGTTCATGTGGTGGGTCTCGGCGGAGATGACCTGCTCGGCGTGCGGGTCGTAGACGACGATGTCGGCGTCCGCGCCGGGCGCGATGGTGCCCTTCTTCGGGTACAGGCCGAACATCCGGGCCGGGGTGGCGCAGGCGATCTCGATCCAGCGGCGGCGGCTGATGTGCCCGTCGACGACGGCCTGGTGGAGCAGGTCCATGCGGTTCTCGACGCCCGGCATCCCGTTGGGGATCTTGGAGAAGTCGCCCCGGCCCAGCTCCTTCTGGCCGCTGAAGCAGAAGGGGCAGTGGTCGGTGGAGACCACCTGGAGGTCGTTGGTCCTCAGGCCCCGCCACAGCGCCGCCTGGTGCTCCTTCGGCCTCAGCGGGGTGCTGCACACGTACTTGGCGCCCTCGAAGCCGGGCTCGGCGAGGTTGTCGGTGGACAGGAACAGGTACTGGGGGCAGGTCTCGCCGAAGACGGGCAGCCCCTCGTCGCGGGCCCGGGTCAGCTCCGCCACCGCCTCCGTCGCCGAGACGTGCACGACGTACAGCGGCGCCCCGGCGACCTGCGCGAGCCGGATCGCGCGGTGGGTGGCCTCGGCCTCCAGGAGGGCCTTGCGGACCTCGCCGTGGAAGCGGGGGTCCGTCTCGCCGCGGGCGAGGGCCTGCTCGACGAGGACGTCGATCGCGATGCCGTTCTCGGCGTGCATCATGATCAGGCCGCCGTTCTCGGCGGCGCGCTGCATGGCGCGCAGGATCTGCCCGTCGTCGGAGTAGAAGACGCCGGGGTAGGCCATGAACTGCTTGAAGGAGGTCACGCCCTCCTCCACCAGCAGGTCCATCTCCTTGAGCGTCTTCTGGTTCACGTCGGAGACGATCATGTGGAAGGCGTAGTCGATCGCGCAGTTGCCCTCGGCCTTGGCGTGCCAGGCGTCCAGGCCCGAGCGCAGGGAGTGTCCGACGCTCTGGATGGCGAAGTCGACGATGGTGGTCGTGCCGCCCCAGGCGGCGGCGCGGGTGCCGGTCTCGAAGGTGTCGGCGGCGTAGGTGCCGCCGAAGGGCATCTCCATGTGGGTGTGCCCGTCGACACCGCCCGGAATGACGTACTTGCCACTCGCGTCGATGACCCTCTCGGCGGTGAACGTCTCGGCGGCCGGGGTGCCGGTCGCGGCGAGGGCGGCGACGCGGCCGTCCTCGATCAGGACGTCGGCGTGGATCTCGTCGGACGCGGTGACGACGAGGCCGCCGCGGATGACGGTACGGCTGCTCATGCTGCTGTTCCCTCCTGTCAGGGGCCCCGGCGGGCAGGTCAGGGCGCGGTCAGCGGGGAGTACGCGCCCGGCGCGCGGTCGCGGTAGAACTGCCAGCGGTCGCGGACCTCGCGCAGCTTGCCCATGTCGAGGTCGCGGACGACGAGTTCGGTCTCCTTGTCGCTCGCGACCTCGCCGACGAACTGCGCCTCGGGGTCGACGAAGTACGAGGTGCCGTAGAAGTCGTTGTCGCCCAGCTCCTCGACACCGACCCGGTTGATGGCGCCGACGAAGTACTCGTTGGCCACGGCGGCTGCCGGCTGCTCCAACTGCCACAGGTAGCCGGACAGACCGCGGGAGGTGGCCGACGGGTTGAAGACGATCTCGGCGCCTTCCAGGCCCAGCGCCCGCCAGCCCTCCGGGAAGTGCCGGTCGTAGCAGATGTAGACGCCGACCTTGCCGACGGCGGTGTCGAAGACCGGCCAGCCGCTGTTGCCGGGGCGGAAGTAGAACTTCTCCCAGAAGCCGCGCACCTGCGGGATGTGCGTCTTGCGGTACTTGCCGAGGTAGGAGCCGTCGGCGTCGATGACGGCGGCGGTGTTGTAGAGGACGCCGGGCTGCTCCTCCTCGTACATGGGGAGCACCAGGACGATGCCGTGCTCGCGGGCGAGCCGCTGGAAGCGCTCCACGGTCGGGCCGTCGGGGATGCTCTCGGCGTAGGCGTAGAACTCGGGGTCCTGGACCTGGCAGAAGTACGGTCCGTAGAACAGCTCCTGGAAGCACATGACCTGTGCGCCCTGGGCGGCGGCGTCGCGCACCGCCTGTTCGTGGACCTGGATCATCGATTCCTTGTCGCCCGTCCAGGCGGTCTGGAAGAGCGCGGCACGGATCACTCGGCTCATCTTCGGCCTCCACTCGCTGGGTGTCCGGTGAGCCTAGGAACCGCGGACGGCCCAATTGAGTGGCACGGTGTCACGTCTGCGGGGGTCGGGCATTGCACGGTGTCACCCCTGTTGCGCGTCGTGGGCGAGGAGCGCGATGTGGACGGAGGCCGCCTGCTCGAAGTCGTCGAGGTCGACGCCGAGGCGGCCCTGTATGGCCTCCAGGCGGCGGTAGAGCGCGGGCCGGGAGACGTGGTGGAGCTGGGCGGTGCGGGACTTGTTGCGGCCGGTGGCGAGGTAGGTGCGCAGGACGGGCAGCAGGTCCTGGTCGGGGCCGCGCAGCAGCCCGTCCAGCTCCCGTTCGGCGAAGGACTGCACGTGCGGGTCGTCGCGCAGCAACCGCACCAGGCCGCGCAGGTGGACGTCGCGCAGGCGTACGACGGGCGGCAGGTCCAGGGCGGTCGCGGAGTCCGCGACGGCGTCGGCGACGTGCTGGGCCTCGCGCAGACCCTCCGGTACGCCGGCCCAGTCGGCGCGGGCCTCGGCGGCGGCGACCACGGCGTGGCGGGAGTCCGGTTCCGCACGCAGCCGGGTCGCGAAGTGGGCGGTCAGGGCGCGGGCGTCCTGGTCGGGGGCGAGGCTGAGCAGGACGGCCACGCGGTCGTCGGCGAGCCCGGCGGCGATCCCCGGCAGTCCGAGCCGACGCAGCACCCGGGCCGGGCGGGCGGCGTCCCGCTCGTGGACGACGAGGGGGACGAAGACGCGCCGGTTGACCGGCAGTCCCGCGGCGCGCGCCCGGGGCAGCAGTTGCCGCGCCGGTACGGCCCCGCTGACCAGGTCGGTGAGCAGGCTCCGCGCGGACTGCTCCTCCCAGGAGTCCCAGGAGCCCGCGCACGCGGCCCCGTGGGTGCCGTCACCGGCGAGCATGCGGTGCAGGACGAGGGCCTCGGCGGCGCGGTCGGCGAGCAGCCGTCCGGCGGCCCGGTCACCGCCGTAGCCGCACAGCACCAGCCGCCCCCAGCGCTCCCCGCGGCAGCTCAGTTCGGCGCGGAGCCAGCCGTCGGCGGACCCGGCACCGGCCTGGCGGGCGATGCGTTCCCAGTCCCGCAGGACGTCGTCGACGGCCGCCCGCTCCCCCGCCGTGGCGAGGACGCGGTGGGCGAGGTTGGTGACGACGACCGGGCAGCCGGCGTGCCGGGCCACCTCGTCGAGCAGGCGCTGCACGGGGGCGCCCGCGGTGATCAGGCCGGTCAGTTCGGTGCGTACCGCCTCGGAGAGGCTGACGGCGGCGAACTTGCGCCGCAGCAGCCGGGACTGCACCTCCTCGGTGAGTTCGGCGAAGGGGAAGGGCCGGTGCAGGACGACCATGGGCAGCCCGCAGCGCTCGGCGGCCCTGCGCATCCCGTCGGGCGGGGCGGGGAAGGCGCGGCCGAGGCCGAGCACGACGGCCGCGGCCTCGGCCCGGTCCAGGGAGCGGATGTACTCGCCCTGTTTGTCCTCGTCACCGGCGAGGAGCACGCCGGTGGTCAGGACCATCTCGCCGCCGCTGAGCATCACGCCGACGTCGGCGGCCTCGGCGACGTGCACCCAGCGCACCGGCCGGTCGAGCCGGTGGGCGCCGGCCACCACCTCGGGCTGTCCGGCCCGCACCCGTTCGAGGCCGAGCACCTGACGGACCGACAGGGCCGGCTCCCAGGGCTCCCGGGGCTGCTGGGCCGGGGTCGCGGGGACGGTGGTCATGGCGGCGCCTCCTGGGCTCGGGACGCGGAACGCGGCGGTCAGACGCTCCGCAGGGCGCGTTCGAGGATCGCGGCGCCCTCCTCGGCCTCCGCGACGGTGAGGGACAGCGGCGGGGCGACGCGCAGCACGCTGGTGCTGTGGCCGCCGCCCTTGCCGACGAGCAGTCCGCCGGCGCGGGCCGCCTCCAGTACGGCGGACGCGGCCTCGGGGGCGGCCTCGTCGGTGCCGGGCCGGGTCAGCTCGACGCCGATCATCAGGCCGCGCCCGCGCACCTCGCGTACGTGCGGCACCTGGGCGGCGACGGCCCGCAGCCGTTCGATGAGGAGTCCGCCGACGCGGCGGGCGTTGCCCTGGAGGTCGTGCTCCAGCAGGTGGTTGAGGTTGGCGAGGCCCGCGGCCATGGTGAGCTGGGTGCCGCCGAAGGTGGAGATGCTGTTGGCGTCCAGGCAGTTCATGATCTCGGCGCGGGCGATGACACCGCCGATCGACGTGCCGTTGCCGATGCCCTTGGCGAAGGTGACGATGTCCGGCGGGCCGCTCCTGCCGTGCGCCTGCCAGCCCCAGAAGTGCTCGCCGGTGCGCCCCCAGCCGGTCTGCACCTCGTCGGCGATCCACAGGATGCCGCGTTCGTGCAGCACCTCGCGGAAGGCGGCGTACAGGCCGTCCGGCGGGGAGGTGAAGCCGCCGACGCCCTGGACGGGTTCGGCGATCAGCGCGGCGGGGGCGCGGGTGTGGCCGAGAAGGTCCAACAGGTCGTCGACGCAGGCGTCGATGAACTCCCGGTCCTCCAGGTGCGCGTAGGGGCCGCGGGTGCGCACGCCGCCGTGGACGTAGAGGGTCTGGAGCGGGGAGAGGGAGGTCGGGGACCAGCCGCGGTTGCCGGTGATGCCGACGGAGCTGAAGGAGCGGCCGTGGTAGCTGTTGCGCATCGCCAGGATCGTGTTGCTGCGCCGGTGGGTGGTGGCGAGCAGCAGGGCGGTGTCGTTGGCCTCGGTGCCGGAGGTGGTGAAGAAGACACGGGCGTCGGGGATGCCGGACAGCTGGGCGACGCGTTCGGCGAGTTCGACCATCGGGCGGTTGAGGTAGAGGGTCGAGGAGTGGATGATGCGCCCGGCCTGCTCGGCGACGGCCTTGGTCACTTCGGGCAGGGCGTGCGCGGTCATCGTGGTGAGGATGCCGCCGAAGAAGTCGAGGTACTTGTTGCCCGCGGCGTCCCAGACGTGCCGGCCCTCGCCGTGGGTGATCTCCAGCGGGTCCTCGTAGTAGAGGGCGAGCCAGTCGGGCAGGACGGCGCGGTGGCGGGCGTGGAGGTCACGGTTCACGGCCGCACCAGCCCCTCGTAGGCGTCGGGGCGGCGGTCGCGGTAGAAGGCCCACTGCTGCCGCACCTCGTCGATGAGGTCGAAGTCCAGGTCGCGGACGACCAGCTCCTCCTTGGTGTCGCTGGCCCGCTCGCCGACGAACTGCCCGCGCGGGTCGACGAAGTACGACGTGCCGTAGAAGTCGTTGTCGCCGTACTCCTCGACTCCGACGCGGTTGATGGCGGCGACGAAGTACTCGTTGGCGACGGCCGCGGCGGGCTGTTCGAGCTGCCACAGGTGGGCGGAGAGGCCGCGGTGGGTGGCGGACGGGTTGTACACCAGCTGGGCGCCGCCGAGGCCGAGTTGGCGCCAGCCCTCCGGGAAGTGCCGGTCGTAGCAGATGTAGACGCCGACCTTGCCGACGGCGGTGTCGAAGACGGGCCAGCCCAGATTGCCGGGGCGGAAGTAGAACTTCTCCCAGAAGCCCTTGACCTGCGGGATGTGATGCTTGCGGTAGGTGCCGAGGACGGTGCCGTCGGCGTCGATCACGGCCGCGGTGTTGTAGTAGAAGCCGGACTGCTCGACCTCGAAGACGGGGACGACGAGCACCATGCCGGTCTCGCGGGCCAGCGCCTGCATGCGGCGGACGGTGGGGCCGTCGGGCACGGGTTCGGCCCAGCGGTAGTGCTCGGGGTCCTGGACCTGGCAGAAGTAGGGGGCGTTGAAGACTTCCTGGAACCCGATGACCTGCGCGCCCCGCCGGGCGGCCTCGCGGGCGTGCTCCTCGTGCTTCGCCACCATGGACTCGGTGTCGCCGGTCCAGGTGGCCTGGACGAGAGCGGCACGTACGACGTTGGCCATGAGCTGCTCCTTCGACACGACGTCAGAGCCTCTACGCCCGTAGAGCAGGCCGTAGAGGGACGAACGTAAGCCTGGCCCCGGGGGCTTGCCAAGACCATCGTCGTCAAGGCGCGGTGTCGATCGTGTTTCGCACTCCTGTGGGTGAGTGCCGCCGCCTCAGGCCAACGCGGGCGCGCACCTGCCCACCAGCTCGTCCATGGACAGCCCCAGCGCACCGGCCAGCGCGGCCACCGTGAAGAACGCCGGGGTCGGCGCCCGGCCGGTCTCGATCTTACGCAGCGTCTCGGCGGAGATGCCTGCCTGGGCGGCGACCGCCGTCATGCTCCGCTCGCCGCGGGCCGCGCGGAGCAGGCGCCCGAGCTGCTCGCCGCGCTCTCGCTCTTCGGGGGTCAGAGGGGTGCGTACCATGTCGTCATTCTAATACCGGTTTCCCGTACCGGTCATGCCCCGCGGCCGATCGGTCGCCGCCACGCGCGTCCCCAATTAAAATACCGGTATAGTAATTGGCATGGTGGAACTGAAGACGGACACATCGATCGACGCCATGCACGCGGCCGGACAGGTCGTCGCGCGCGCCCTGACCGCCGTACGGCAGGCCGCGGACGTGGGCGTGTCCCTGCTGGAGCTGGACGCGGTGGCGCACGAGGTGCTGCGGGAGGCGGGCGCGGGCTCGCCGTTCCTCGGCTACCGGCCCTCCTTCGCCCCGACGCCGTTCCCGGGCGTCATCTGCGCGTCGGTGAACGACGCGATCGTGCACGGCATCCCGGACGGCTACCGGCTGCGCGACGGGGACCTGGTCTCCATCGACTGCGGCGCCCTCCTGGACGGCTGGGCGGGCGACTCGGCGCTCAGCTTCGTGGTGGGCACCCCGCGCCCGGCCGACGTGACGCTGATCGAGACCGCGGAGCGAGCCCTGGAGGCGGGCATCGGGGCGGCCGTCGTCGGCAACCGCATCGGCGACATCGCGCACGCCATCGGCACGGTCTGCCGGTCGGCCGGTTACGGGATCATGGAGGACTTCGGCGGCCACGGCATCGGCCGGCACATGCACGAGGACCCGGGGGTGCCCAACGAGGGCCGCCCGGGCCGCGGGCTCCCGCTGCGGCACGGCATGGTCCTCGCCATCGAGCCCATGCTGACCGCCGGCGGCCGCGACGACTACCACGCGGCCCCCGACGGCTGGACCCTGCGCACGAACGACGGCTCCCGCGCGGCGCACGTGGAGCACACGGTGGCCATCACGGACAGCGGCCCACGCGTCCTGACGTCGAGGGACGGCCTCTGAGAGACGACGCGACCGGGGCGGGGGCCCTCCGCCCGCCCCGGTTCCCGGCATGCCCGGCGGAACAGAACGTGTCATGTTGGGCATGACCGCACGCCTGCCGGGTTACCCGGCCCCGGCACGTCGATCAGCGATGCAGCGGAGGTCCGGACACGATGACCAGCGGCTACATGGGCCCGGAGGGCGACCCGTTCGCGGAATTCCTGGCACGCTTCTTCGGCGGGCCAAGGCCCCGGCAGATCGACATCGGCCGGCTGCTCAGCCAGCCCGCCCGGGAGCTGGTGCGCGGCGCCGCCCAGTACGCCGCCGAGCACGGCAGCCGCGACCTGGACACCGAGCACCTGCTGCGGGCCGCGCTCGCCACCGAGCCGACCCGGGGGCTGCTCAGCCGGGCCGGTGCCGACCCCGACTCGCTGGCCTCGCAGATCGACGAGCGGACCGGCCCGGTGCAGCACCCGCCGGGCGAGGTCCCGCCGCCCACGTCGCTCTCGCTCACCCCGGCCGTCAAGCGCGCCCTGCTGGACGCGCACGAGCTGGCGCGCTCCACCGGCACCGGGTACATCGGCCCGGAGCACGTGCTCAGCGCCCTGGCCGCCAACCCGGACTCGGCCGCCGGGCACATCCTGAACGCGGCCCGGTTCGCGCCCTCGAACCTGCCCACGGAGACGCCGGAGGCCGCGAAGGCCCGTACCGAGAGCGCGCGGACCACGAACACGCCGACCCTCGACAAGTACGGCCGCGACCTCACCGATCTGGCCCAGCAGGGGCGGATCGACCCGGTGATCGGGCGCGAGGAGGAGATCGAGCAGACCGTCGAGGTGCTCTCCCGGCGCGGCAAGAACAACCCCGTCCTGATCGGTGACGCCGGTGTCGGCAAGACCGCGATCGTGGAGGGTCTCGCCCAGCGCATCACCGACGGCGACGTGCCCGACGTGCTGATCGGGCGCCGCGTGGTCGCCCTGGACCTGACCGGCGTGGTCGCGGGCACCCGCTACCGGGGCGACTTCGAGGAGCGGATGAACAACATCGTGGGCGAGATCCGCGCCCACTCCGACGAGCTGATCATCTTCATCGACGAGCTGCACACCGTCGTCGGCGCCGGCGGGGGCGGCGAGAGCGGGTCGATGGACGCCGGGAACATCCTCAAGCCCGCCCTGGCCCGCGGCGAGCTGCACATCGTGGGCGCCACCACGCTGGAGGAGTACCGCAGGATCGAGAAGGACGCGGCCCTCGCCCGCCGCTTCCAGCCGATCCTGGTGCCGGAGCCCACCACCGCCGACGCGATCGAGATCCTGCGCGGGCTGCGCGACCGCTACGAGGCCCACCACCAGGTCCGCTACACCGACGAGGCGCTGGTCGCGGCCGTGGAGATGTCCGACCGCTACCTCACCGACCGTCGCCTGCCCGACAAGGCCATCGACCTGATCGACCAGGCGGGCGCCCGGGTCCGGCTGCGGGCGCGCACCAAGGGCACCGACGTGCGGGCCCTGGAGCGCGAGGTCGACCAGCTGGTGAGGGACAAGGACCAGGCGGTCGCGGACGAGCAGTACGAGCAGGCGACCCAGCTGCGGGACCGGATCGTCGGGCTGAAGCAGCGGATCACCGAGGCCACCGGCGACGGCCAGGCCGACGAGGGCCTCGACCTGGTCGTGGACACCGAGTCCATCGCCGAGGTGGTCTCCCGGCAGACCGGCATCCCGGTCAGCAGCCTCACCCAGGAGGAGAAGGACCGCCTGCTGGGCCTGGAGTCCCACCTGCACGAGCGGGTGGTCGGCCAGGAGGAGGCGGTCCGGGTCGTCTCCGACGCCGTGCTGCGCTCCCGCGCCGGGCTGTCCAGCCCCGACCGGCCCATCGGCAGCTTCCTCTTCCTCGGCCCGACCGGCGTCGGCAAGACCGAGCTGGCCCGGGCGCTGGCCGAGGCGCTGTTCGGCAGCGAGGACCGGATGGTCCGCCTCGACATGAGCGAGTACCAGGAGCGGCACACCGTCAGCCGCCTGGTCGGCGCCCCGCCCGGCTACGTCGGGCACGAGGAGGCCGGTCAGCTCACCGAGGTGGTGCGCCGGCACCCGTACTCGCTGCTGCTGCTCGACGAGGTGGAGAAGGCGCACCCGGACGTCTTCAACATCCTGCTCCAGGTCCTGGACGACGGGCGGCTGACCGACTCGCAGGGCCGGACGGTGGACTTCTCCAACACGGTCGTCGTGATGACCAGCAACCTGGGCTCGGACGTGATCACCCGGCGCGGTGCCGGGATCGGCTTCGGCGCGGGTGGCGCGGAGGCGGACGAGGAGGCCCGGCGCGAGCAGGTGCTGCGTCCGCTGCGGGAGCACTTCCGGCCCGAGTTCCTCAACCGGGTCGACGAGATCGTGGTCTTCCGCCAGCTCAGCGGCGAGCAGCTGCGGCAGATCACCAGCCTGCTCCTGGAGCAGACCCGCCGCATGGTGCACGCGCAGGGCATCACCGTCGACTTCACCGACGCGGCCGTGGACTGGCTGGCCGAGCGCGGCTACCAGCCCGAGTACGGCGCCCGCCCGCTGCGCCGCACCATCCAGCGCGAGGTCGACAACGAGCTGTCCCGGCTGCTGCTCGACGGGCGGGTCGCGGAGGGCGGCCGGGTGACGGTCGACGTCGAGGACGGGCGGCTGGCGTTCCGCACGCCGGAGCGGCCCGTCCCCGAACTCTGACTGCTTCTGCCGTCTACCTCTGCCGTACCGGTTCGACGACCATCGCGGAGCCGCCGCCGCGCCGTACCGTCTCGGCCGCGGCCAGCCACTTGCCGTTCGCCAGGCGCTGTACGGCGGTCGCGGCGCCGATCTCGGGGTTGGGTTTGAAGGAGTGCCCGAGGGCCTCCAGTTCCGCCCGGACGCCGCTGTCGTAGAGCCCGGGTTCCAGCTCGGTCTGGGCGGCGTTGCGCTGGCTGGCGCGCGGGGCGGCGATCGCGTCGACGAGCGGGAGTCCGCGGTCGAGGAAGCCGGTGAGGGTCTGGAGCACGGTGGTGATGATGGTGGCGCCGCCGGGCGAGCCGAGGGCCACGACCGGCCGGTGGTGCCGGTCCAGGACGATCGTCGGCGCGATCGAGGAGCGCGGGCGCTTGCCGGGCCCGGGCAGGTTCGGGTCGTGGACGGCCGGGTTGGCCGGGGCGAAGGAGAAGTCCGTCAGCTCGTTGTTGAGCAGGAAGCCGCGCCCCGGCACGGTGATGCCGCTGCCGCCGGTCTGCTCGATGGTGAGCGTGTAGGCGACGACGTTGCCCCACTTGTCGGCCGCCGTGAGGTGCGTGGTGTTCTCGCCCTCGTACGTGGTCGGCGCGGCGGTGCCGCCGCCCGCGCAGGGGGCCGGGTGCCTCGGGTCGCCGGGGGCGAGCGGGCTGGTGAGCACCGCGTCGTCCTTGATCAGGCACGCGCGCGAGTCGGCGTACCGCTGCGAGAGCAGCTCCTTCGCCGGTACGTCCTCGAAAGTGGGGTCGCCGACCCAGCGCCCGCGGTCGGCGAACGCGATGCGGCTGGCCTCGATGAAGCGGTGCAGGTATCCGGCCTTGTCCGCGGCGGAGAGGTCGGTGCGCTCCAGGATGTTGAGGGCCTCGCCGACCGTGGTGCCGCCGGAGGAGGAGGGCGCGATGGAGTAGACGTCCAGGCCGCGGTAGGAGGTCTTCGTCGGCGGCTGGAGCTTGGCCGCGTAGGCCGCGAGGTCCTTGGCGGACAGGTCGCCGGGGCGGGCGTTCCAGCCGGAGTCGGGGTCGACGGGCGGCTTGTTGACGGTGTCGACGACGTCCTCGCCGAGTTCGCCGTGGTAGAGCGCGCCGACGCCCTCGCGGGCCAGCTCGCGGTAGGTGCGCGCCAGGTCCGGATTCTTGAACGTCGAGCCCACGACCGGGAGTTCGCCGCCCGGCAGGAACAGCTCGGCGGTGTCCGGGAAGTAGCGGAACCGCTGCTCGTTGGAGGCGGTCTGGGAGCGGAAGGTCTCGTCGACGGTGAAGCCGTGCCGGGCCAGGCGCTCGGCGGGCTTCAGCACGGAGGAGAGCGTGCGGCTGCCCCACCGGTCGAGGGCCGTCTGCCAGGTGGCGGGCGTGCCCGGGGTGCCGACGGCCAGGCCGCTGGTGACGGCGTCGGCGAAGGCGAGCGGCTCGCCGTTCTCCGTGAAGAGCTTCTCGTCGGCGGTGAGCGGCGCGGTCTCGCGGCCGTCGATGGTGCGTACGGTGCGGGACTTGGCGTCGTAGTAGACGAAGTAGCCGCCGCCTCCCACTCCGGCCGAGTACGGCTCGGTCACGCCGAGCGCGGCGGCGGTGGCCACGGCGGCGTCGACGGCGTTGCCGCCCTTGCGGAGCACCTCGATGCCGGCGGCGGAGGCGTCCCGGTCGACGCTGGAGACCGCGCCGCCGTACCCGACGGCGACCGGGGTCTTGGGGGCCGCGGGCCTGCTCTGGGGCGTGGGTGGCGCGGCGGCCCCCACCGAGACCACCACGGCGGCCGAGACCGCCAGGACCGTCAGATTCCGTGCGACAGGGTGACGCATCCGCACCTCCAGGGAAAGGCCGTTCGGGCAGCTTAGTTGATCGTCATGGCCGCGTCAGGAGCACACGGCGAGCCCCGGCGTGCCGGGGCACCACGCCCGGTCGAACACCGGTACGCCGACGCCCGCTAGCATGCGCGCCCATGACTGACGACGTACGCAACATCGTCCTGGGTGTGCTCGCGGCGGGCATCAGCGCCACGCTGGGCTGGCTCGCCCGCACCTATCTGTGGAGGCGGAAACTCCGCCGCAAGCAGGCGTTCTTCGGGCTGCCGGACAGCTCCGAGTCGCTGCTCGTCGTCAACCGGGACCCGGCCGCCTCCGAACCGGCCGTCCACCGCTTCGACGTCTTCGCGCTGCTGGAACTCTCCGCGCTGATCAAGGACTGCGGCGCGCACGCCCAGGTGGTCACCCAGGACATGGTCGCCCAGGGCTTCGGCGAGCGTACGGAGTTCTGTGTGGGCGGCCCCGGTTCGAACCGGCGCATGGTCGCCCACATGGCGGCGATGCTGCCCGGGGTGCGGATCAACGTCGACCCGGAGCCCGGCCCGGACCGGGGCGCCTTCCAGATCGGCAGCGAGCGCTACCGGCTGGAGGCGGGGGTCACGGAGTACGTGCTGCTGGCCCGCCTGACCGCCGGGGACCGGCGCGAGGCCCGGCCCGCGTTCCTGTTCTGCGGCCAGCGCGCGATCACCAACCAGGCCGCCACCCGCTACCTGGCCCGGCACCACGAGAAACTGGCCCGCAAACACGGCAACAACTCCTTCGTGCTGCTGCTCAAGGTGGTCAACTCGCAGGCCTACGGCCCGGACGTGGTCGAACTGGTCGGCGACGTCACCCGGGCGGCGACCAGCCCCCTGCCGACCCCGGCCCCGGCCTCCCGCACCTCCCACCGGGCCTGAACACCCGGCCACTCTTCTCCCTCGCGGACGGCGCGGACCGTCACATGCCCGCGGTCGCGGTCACGACAGGTGCCGGATGATGTCGGCGACGGCCCGCGGCCGCGACAGGAACGGGTGGTGGGCCGCCTCCACCTCGACCACGTTGCCCGCACGGCGGGAGAACTCACGCTGCGCGGCCACCGGGGTGCCGCGGTCCTCGGTACACACCACGTACGTCGTGGACACCTCGTGCCACGCCGCCGCCCGGACGGGCTGCTGCGTCACGGCCAGCGTCTGCCGGACCAGAAGGGCCGCCGCGTCGCGGGCCAGGTCCGGCGGGCAGTCCTGGACGAACGTCTCGGCGAACAGCTCCGGCCGGGCGCCGAACGTACCGCCGTCGGGATCGAAGTCCAGGAATGGTGGGGGTACGTCGGCTCCGAACGTCGACAGGGACTCGCCGGGCTCGGGCAGGTAGCTCGACACCAGCACCATGTGGCGCACCGCTTCCACACCTGCCGCCGCCTCGGCGGCGACGATTCCGCCGTAGCTATGCGCCACGACCACGGTCGGCTCGTCTCCCCCGGTCAGGACCGCGCGCACCGCGGCGACGTCCTCGGCCAGCCCGGGGCCGTCCGGCCCGGCCGGCCGGTCACCCTCACCGCAGCTCGACAGCGCCGGGGCAACGCTGCCGATACCGTGCTCGCGCAGCGCCGAGGCCGCCAGGTGCCACCACCACGCCCCGTCACGAACACAGGCCCCGTGCACGAACACCACGCGCATCTCTTCCTCCTTGAATCCGGACGCAGGCTCCGCGATCAACGGTAGACGTAGCTCCAGTTACGTGAAAAAGTGCGCCGATGGGTCGACACAAGCAGCCCGAGATCCGCGACCGAATCCTCGACGCCTGCGTCGACCACGCGCTCGTGCACGGGCTTCCCGACCGCCTCGAGCCGTTCGCGGCGGCCTCCGGCACCTCGGCCCGGATGCTCATCTACCACTTCGGGACCAGGGACGCGTTGCTGCGGGAAACCCTGAGACGGGCACGGCGGCGCCAGCGCGACTTCTTCGGCGAGCTGGTCTCCCCGAGGCCCGAAGAGCCCTATCCGAGCACGCTGCGAAGGGCTTGGCGGGTCATGACCGGCCCGGCGGGCCGGCCGTACCTCACCATGTTCGGCAGACTCCGTGAGAACGCCGAGCAGCAGTTGTGGCCGGGCTTCCGCCGCGAGTCCACCACGGACTGGCTGCGGCCGTTCGAGGACGGCATGCGCAGCGTCGGCCGTCCTGAACTCGCCACCCTCGTACTGGCGGTCGTCCGCGGTCTCATCATGGACATCGAGACCACGGGTGATGTCTCGCGAGCCGACCGGGCCTTCGAGGACTTCCTCACCGCACTGGTCCTCGTCGCCGAGACTCCCGCGACGGCTGGGGAGCGCCACCCGGCCTGAACGGCGGCTCTACACGGGCGGCGAGCCGGTGGCGGGCCGCAGCGAGCCGATGGCCGTCAGCGGTCAGGACCGGCGCCCCCCGCGCCGTCGGCCGCCGCCGTACTGGCGCGCACGACCAGCACGGGCTCGACGGAGGCGGGTTCCGGCGCCGCGTGCGGATCCGCGATGTGCCGCAGCAGGTGGGCGACGGCGAGGGCGCCCATCTCGGCGAACGGCTGGGCCACCGTGGTCAGCGACGGCGAGCAGTACTCGGCGAGGGCGATGTCGTCCACCCCGACGACCGAGACGTCCTCCGGCACCCTGCGGCCCGCCTCGTGCAGGGCCCTGATCACTCCGAAGGCCATCTCGTCACTGGCCACGAACACCGCGGTGACGTCGGGGATCCTGCCCAGGACCAGCCCGTTGCGGTACCCGGAGGCAGGGGTCCAGTCCCCCTCCAGCACCGGCGGCACGGACAGTCCCGCCTCCTCCAGGGTGTCGCGCCAGCCGGCGCGGCGGCTGGCCGCGTCGAGCCACTCCTGGGGCCCCGACACGTGCCAGACGGTCTCGTGGCCCAGCTCGATCAGGTGCCGGGTCGCCAGGCGGGCCGCCAGGGTCTGGTCGACGGCGACGATCTCGGTGGCCGGCGTCCTCGATCCGTCGACGGTGACGGTCGGCACCGAGCGGGTGAGCCGCTCGATCCGCGGGCTCACGTGCACCAGCGGCACCGAGAGGATGACCCCCTCGACGTCCTGCTCCGCCAACCGGGACAGCGCGCCCTCGATGGCCGCGGTGTCCAGGGACGCCGTGGCGGCGGTACTGACCGCGTACCCGGCCTCGCGCGCCGCGGCCTCGATGCCGAAGAGCAGGTTCGCACGGGAGTAGAAGGTGGTCCGCAGCGTCACGACGCCGATGGTCCGGCTGCGGCCCGACGACAGCGTCCGCGCCGCGTTGTTCTTGCGGTAGCCGAGTTCCTCGACCGCGGCGAGCACCTTGGCGCGGGTGCCGTGCTGGACGTTGGGATGACCGGCCAGGGTGCGGGAGACCGTCTGGGCGGAGACTCCGGCGAGCCGCGCCACGTCGGCCATGCCGGGCTGCCGGACGGCGGTGTCGTCGGCCGTCCGCCTGCTCACGGGCGTCCGGTCGGCCGCCGACGTTTCCGATGACATCGCTCGCCTCTCCACGAAAACCGCGGCCGGAGCCGCCGTCCCAGGTAATGGTCCCGCCCCGGAGTCTAGCCAGGCACGACCCATTGGCATCGATAACATCCTCTGCCATAGTTCCGCCAACGCGGACCTCGCGCGGACCAGGTTTCTCTGAAGACGCCTCTGTCGACACGGAGAAGGGCTAGCGGCAACGAGATGGCAGCGACCACACCGAAGCGAGCGGCCAGAGTGAACACCCCGACAGCCTCATCATCTCCCCCACCGGGACGCGGACGACTGCCGCGCCCCGGTGCCGTCGTCGCGGCGCTGGGCCTCACGGCCGGTCTGCTGTCGACCGCCGCCCTGCCCGCGGGCGCGGCCCCGCCCCGGGCCGCCTCGGCCCCGGCGCCCGGGACGGCCACACCGGTGGAACTGAGCCGGGGCGGGCTGACCGTCGCCGTGGCGAAGGAGTTCCCGCAGGTCATCTCCTACCGGCTGGGGCAGCGCCGTCTCGGCGGGCAGGCAGCGGCCCTGGACAGCTTCACCGTCAACGGCGAGACCCACCGCGCGACCACCACGGTGAAGGCGAAGGGCAGCAGGGCGACCTACACCTCCACCTTCGAGGACCTGCCCGGCCTCACCATCACCTCCACCCTCACGGTCACCGCGGAGACGACGGTCGTCTTCGCCGTCGAGAAGATCTCCGGCGAGGCCGCGTCGAGCGTGCGCACCCTCGCGATACCCGGTCAGTCCCTGGTCTCCGTCGACTCCGCCGACCCGGGCGCCAACCTCGCCCGGACGAAGATCTCCACGGACTCGACGACGACCGCCGACCGCTTCATCCCCGTCACCGGCGACACCGCCCCGGACAAGGCGCCCGTAGGCACCCCGTACGCGTTCGTCGGCAACGCGCAGTTGTCCGCGGGCGTCATCACCAACGCGACCGAGGACTCGCCGCAGGACGACAACACCAACGGGAACACGCGCCTGTGGTCCCGCATCGTCGACGCGGGCGAAGGGCGGCGCCGGGCGGAGCTGTCGGTCGGCACGTACACCTACCACCCCGAGGGCGCCACCGATCCGCGCGTCGACACCTTCGAGCTGCCCCGGGCGACGGTGGTCCTCGCCGCCGACGCCAACCGGGACGGCACCGTCGACTGGCAGGACGGCGCCCTCGCCCACAGGGAGCACATGCGCCGCCCGCTCGGCGCCGACCGGGTGCCCGAACGCGTGGTCCAGCGCATCCCGTTCAACTTCGCGAGCCAGGCCACCAACCCCTTCCTGAAGACACTGGACAACACCAAGCGCATCTCCATGGCCACCGACGACCTCGGGCAGTGGGTGCTGGAGAAGGGGTACGCGAGCGAGGGCCACGACTCCGCCCACCCCGACTACGGCGGCAACGAGAACGTCCGCGCGGGCGGCTGGAAGGACCTGAACCGCCTCACCCGGACCGGCGCCGACTACAACGCGGACTTCGCCGTGCACGTCAACGCCACCGAGGCCTACGCACAGGCGAAGACCTTCAGCCAGGACATGGTCGAGGGGCAGCCGAACGGCTGGGACTGGCTCAACCAGGCGTACCACATCGACCAGCGAAAGGACCTGGGCACCGGCGCCGTCCTCGACCGGTTCAAGCGGCTTCGCGAGGAGGCGCCGGGCATCAGGACCGTCTACATCGACGCCTACTACTCCAGCGGCTGGCTGGCCGACGGTCTCGCCGCCGAGCTGCGCAAGATGGGCTTCGAGGTCGCCACCGAGTGGGCGTACAAGTACGAGGGCTCCTCGGTGTGGTCGCACTGGGCCGCCGACAAGAACTACGGCGGCGCCACCAACAAGGGCATCAACTCCGACATCGTCCGCTTCATCGCCAACTCCGACCGCGACGTGTGGAACGTCGACCCGCTGCTCGGCGGCGCCAGCGTCGTCGAGTTCGAGGGCTGGACCGGCCAGGACGACTGGAACGCCTTCTACCGGAACATCTGGACCGACAACCTGCCGACCAAGTTCCTCCAGCACTTCCAGGTGCTGGACTGGGACCGCGGCAGGTCCGCGCGGCTCACCGGCGGGGTGAGCGTGAAGTCCGTCGACGGCGAGCGGCGCATCTCCATGGACGGCAGCACCGAAGTCCTCAGGGGCGACACCTACCTGCTGCCCTGGCAGAACGCCGGGAAGGGCGACGGCACCTCGTCGCCCCGCGACGCCGACAAGATGTACTTCTACAGCGCCTCCGGCGGCGAGCACATCTTCGAACTGACCGAACAGTTCGCGGACCGCGAGGACTTCACCCTCTACGCGCTCACCGATCAGGGCCGGGCGAAGAAGACCCGCGTGACGGCCCACGACGGGCGGGTGAACCTCACCGCCGAGAAGGGGCAGCCCTACGTCCTGGTGCCGGACGGCGGCAGGGCAGCGCCGCACCGGAACGCCCACTACGGCCAGTTCACCGGCCTGTCCGACCCCGGCTTCAACGGCGGGGACCTCGACGACTGGAACGCGCGGGGCGGCGCCGAGATCGTCCGGGCCGCCAACGGCGACAACGTGGTCCGCCTGGGCGACGACGCCTCGGGCCTCACGCAGCGGGTCCGCGGTCTGACGCCGGGCCAGCGGTACACGCTCGGCGCGGACGTCGAGATCGGCCCCGGCGAGCGGCGGGAGACGACGCTGCGGGTGCGCGGCGGCCGGGACACGGAGGCGAGGACCTTCGACATCACCCCGGCCAGGAACCGGATGGCGTCCGACGAGAAGCGGGACACCTACTCCCAGCGGGCCTCGGTCTCCTTCACCGCGCCGCCCGACGGCACGGTCACCGTGGAACTCGGCGCCGTCGCCGGTGGCGCCCCGGTCGTCCTGGACGACGTACGCGTGATGGCGGACACCACCACCCCGCTCCCCCGCTCCGAGGACGGCACCGTCGTCGCCCACGAGGACTTCGAGGGCAACCAGCCCGGCTGGGGACCGTTCGTCAAGGGTGACGCGGGCGGTGTCACCGACCCCCGGACCAGCGTCAGCGACCTGCACGCGCCCTACAGCCAGAAGGAGTGGAAGAACACCTACTCCCCCTACGACTCCGGCACCTTGCGGGGCAAGGCCGTCGACGACGTGCTCACCGGCCGGCACTCGCTGAAGTCCCACGCCGAGAACACCGGGCTGGTCCACCGCACGACCCCCGCGACGGTGCCCTTCCAGGAGGGCCACAGGTACCGGGTCTCCTTCTCCTACCAGACCAACATCGAGGGGCAGTGGGCCTGGGTCACCGGCGCCGACCGGGTCGCCGACGGGAAGACCGCCTCCCGGGACATCACCCGTGACGTGCTGGCACCGGCCCTGGACACGGCGGCCTACTCCCGGGAGATCGTCGCCGGATGCGGGGACACCTGGGTCGGACTGCGCACGCTGGGCAGCGCCCGGGGCACCGATCTCGTCCTCGACGACTTCACCGTCACCGACCTGGGCGAGGCGGAGACCGGGGCCGCCTGCGCCGGTGTCACCGCGCCCTCCGGCGCCGAGCTGAGCCCCGGAGTGCCCGGGGAGTACGTCACGACGTTCACCAACCACGAGTCCACCGACGCCGACAATGTCGGCATCGCCCTCCAGGGGCTGCCGGAGGGCTGGAAGGCGGAGGTGAAGGAGAAGGACGGCAACCTCTTCGCGAGCGTGCAGCCGGGCGCGACCGTGCGCACCACCTGGCTCCTCACCCCGCCCGTCGGCACGGCCGACACCTCCGCCGCCTGGAAGGTGACGGCCACCTACGCCCATGCGGGCACCACCAGGACCGTCTCGTCCGAAGCGCGCGCCGCGGTGACCGCGGAGCCCGTTCTCGCACCGGGTTCGATGACCGCGACCGCCGACTCGGAGAACGGCTCGTCGGGGGCCGGTGAGGGGCCGGTCTCCAACGTCCTCGACGGTGACGCCGGCACCATCTGGCACACCGACTACACCGCCTCCCAGGCGCCGTATCCGCACTGGGTGACGCTGAGGCTCGGCGGCGCCGCCGACATCGACGGGTTCGGGTACCTGGGACGGCAGAGCGGGGGCCAGAACGGACGCGTCGCCGGCTACGAGGTCGCCGTGTCGGACGACGGCGAGGACTGGACGACGGTGGCCCGCGGCACCCTGAAGGACGTCCCGCAGACGCAACGCGTCTCCTTCGACCGGGTCCGCGCCTCCTACGTGCGGTTCACCGCGCTCGACGCGCTCAACGGGCAGCCCTACGCGGCCGCCGCGGAGCTGCGCGTGTACGGCGTGCCCGTGGACCTTCCCACCGGTTACCCGCCGGGGGAACGCCCCGTCGACGCCCGCTGAGCCACCGGCCGTGTGCGGTCCGCTCTCCCGAAGTGGCGGGCCGCACACGGCCGCCCCTGCTCAGGCCGTCAGTCGAAGGTCTCGACGTACTCCTCCGACGGCCCGAGTCCGGCGCGGTCGCGCAGGGCGAGGCGGTCGCCGAGGCGTTCGAGTTCCAGCACGGTCAGGGTGTTGTCGCCGGGACGCAGGAGCGGGCCGGGCAGGTAGAGCGTGGTCTGGGGTCCGATCTCCCAGTAGCGGCCCAGCAGGGTGTCGTTGACCCACAGGAACCCCTTGCCGAACCCGGGCAGGGCGACGAAGGTGTCCGCGGGCTCGGCCACGGAAAGGACCGCGGTGGCGAACCCCGCCCGGCCGTCCGAGGGGGCCGCCGCCATGGCTCGTGCCGTGTCCCGCGGGGTCCACGCGTCGAGCGGCAGCGGGCGCGACGTCCAGCCGTGCACCAGCCGGCGCTCCACCTGGACGCCGCCGAGGATGCCCTTGCCCTGGCCGAGCAGCGGCCCGTAGTTGATCCGCCCCTGGTTCTCCACCAGCAGCGCCAGCCGGACCCGCGCGCCGGTCCCGGAGACGGTGAAGGAGGCGCTCTCGCGGTCCAGTACGGCGACGGGTGTGTCGTCGACGAACACCTGGGCGCGGTCGTTCAGCCCCGTGACGGTCACCTCGTGGTCCCCCGGGGGCAGCAGCGGCTCGGCCTCGTAGAGCACCAGGCCGGAGGCCAGAGACAGTTCCTCGAAGCTCGGCGGCAGCGGTGCGGCCACCGGCTCGGACACCGCGCGCAGCGCGTCGAGCAGGCCCGCGTGCGGGGTGACCGGCAGCTCACGGGGGGCCAGCAGCGGTGGGTCGGCCGGGAGCGGGAGCCGGGGTGCGGCGCCGTCGAGCGCGGTGAGCCTGTCCCGCAGGGCGAAGAACTTCGGGGTCAGGGCACCGTTCTCGGCGATGGGGGCGTCCGAGTCGTAGCTGGTGACGGTGGGCTGGATGCCGTCGCCGTCGTGGTTGGCGCCCGCCCACAGTCCGAAGTTGGTGCCTCCGTGCGCCATGTAGAGGCTCACGGATCCGCCTTCGTCGAGGATGCCGCCGAGGTCCTCGGCCGCGCTCGCCGCCGACCGGACGTGGTGCTTCTCGCCCCAGTGGTCGAACCAGCCGTTCCAGAACTCGGCGCAGAAGAACGGCTCCCCGCTCCGGCGCGCACGCAGCAGCGCCGCGGCCTCGGCGGGACGCGAGCCGAAGGTCGCCGCCGCCAGCTCGCCGGGCAGGGCTCCGCCGTCCTGCATCAGCGGGGTCGGCCCGTCCGCGGTGTAGAGCAGTTCGGTGATGCCCCGGGCGACCAGGGCGTCCCGGATGTGGCGGACGTAGCCGTGGTCGTCGCCGTAGCTGCCGTACTCGTTCTCGATCTGCACCGCCACGACCGGTCCGCCCCGGTCGGCCTGGAGGTCCGCGACCCGGGGGATCAGCGCGTCGAACCACCGGTCGACCGCTTCGAGGAAGGGTCCGTGGGACGTACGCAGCCGCATGCCGGGGGTGCCGGTCAGCCAGGCGGGCAGACCGCCGTTGTCCCACTCGGCGCAGATGTACGGGCCCGGCCGCACGACGACGTCGAGGCCCTCGGCCTGGGCGAGCCGGACGAAGCGGTCCAGGTCGCGCGGGCCGTCGAAGCGGATGTCGCCGCGGGTGCGTTCGTGGAAGTTCCACGGGACGTAGGTGTCGACCGTGTTCAGGCCGAGGGCGGCCAGCCGCCGGAGCCGGTCGGCCCAGTGTCCGGGATGGACCCGGAAGTAGTGCAGCGAGCCCGCCAGAACGCGGTGCGGCTGCCCGTTCCGCAGCAGGCTGCCGTCGGCGTGGGTGAGGGTGGATCGCTGCACGGTTCCTCCTTGACCGTCGATGGCTGTGACTATGGCAGACGATGTTATCGATGCCAATCGTCGTCCAGACGCGATCAACAGGAGGAGGCGCGGGTCGGCGCACACTCCTTCCGGTGTGTGCGCCGACCGGTCGTGCTCAGCAGGCGCCGAGGTCCTCCCAGACGCCCCACTGGCCCGTGGTGCCGGGCTCCTCGCCCGTCACCCACCACTTGGCGCGCCAGGTGTGGCCGTCGTGGGCGACGGTCTCGCCGCCGTTGTAGACGCTCCCGGCGTTCCAGGCTCCGGCGGTGCAGTCGCCCGGCTGGTCGCCGCCGCCGTCGTCTCCTCCGCCGCCGTCCCCGCCATCGTCGTCACCGCCGCCGATGTTGACGTCGATGCAGGCGTAGAAGGCGTTGGCGGTGTCCGCGATGTTCCATACCGCGAGCACCTTCTGCCGCCCGCTGAACCCGCCGAAGTCCAGCGGGTGGCTGACCGAGGCGGGCGGCAGGGCGCCGTGCCCGTCGAACTGGGCGATCTTCCGGTCGCCGATGAAGTACTGCCAGTTGCTGGTGGCGTGCCGTGCCTCGATGGTCCAGGTGAAGGTGTGCGTGGTGCCGATCGGGGTGACCCGCCAGCCCTTGCCGTCGTCGTCCAGGTCGGCCCACCGGGCGTCCCCGCCACTGCAGTTGCGCAGTCCCTTCGGGCCCTCGACGCTCGCCGGTTCCCACTTGATCTGGCCGCACTGCACCACCCGGTTGGCGCACTGGTCCTGTCGGCTCCCCGGTGAGACCACCCAGCCGTGGGCGCTCGCCGTGGGGGCGGGCAGGCTCAGGGCCACCACGGGAGCGACCAGCGCTCCCACGGCGGCGGCCGTCCTTCTTTTCATGCGCATGACATCACTTTTCCCTTCGGTCCGCGTCGAATCAGCCTGCCCCGGCTTACGACGGTGCCGATGAGGCAACCCCGCCCGCAGGTCTAGACCTGCACACGTAGGTCTAGACCTTAGCGAAGGAGTGGGGGCCGTCAAGGGGGTGGGCGCCGCGCCAACTCCCAAGTCCGAGGGGCCCCTTGTGCCGGGCGGCCCCGTGTAGTGGGCTGTGCGCCATGAAGAAGAGAAGCATGGCGGCCCTGACCGCGATCGTGGTCGTGGCCTCCCTCGTCGCGGCGGCGCCCGGTCAACGGGCCGTGGCCGCCGGCTCCGGACCCGGCGACACGGTGCGATCCGCCGAGTCGACCCTGGTCAACGGCGTCGACCTCGACACGGTGACCATCCCCGAGTTGCAGGCCCGCATGGACCGCGGGTCACTGTCCTCGCTCAAGCTGACCCTCGCCTACCTGCGGCGGATCAAGGCCGTCAACCCGAGGATCAACGCCGTACTGCGCACCAGCCCGACGGCACTGCGCCAGGCGGCCGCCAGCGACCTGAGACACCGCCTCGGCAAGTCCCGGGGCCCGCTGGACGGCATCCCCGTCCTGCTCAAGGACAACGTGAACACCCGCGACATGCCGACCACCGCCGGGTCGCTGGCCCTCGCCGGGAGCCCACCGGACACCGACGCGGACCTGGTCGGGAAGCTGCGGGTGGCCGGCGCGGTGATCCTCGGCAAGACCAACCTCTCCGAGTGGGCCAACTTCCGCGCGGCGAAACCGACGTCGGGCTGGTCGGCGGTGGGCGGGCAGACCAACAACCCGTACGTCCTGGACCGCAACCCCTGCGGCTCGTCCTCCGGTTCGGCAGCGGCGCTCGCCGCGTCGCTGGCCCAGGTGGCGATCGGAACCGAGACGGACGGCTCCATCGTGTGCCCCGCCGGGATGAACGGCGTGGTCGGCCTCAAGCCCAGCCTCGGAGTGGTCAGCCAGTCGGGCGTCGTACCGATCTCCGCCGAGCAGGACACCGCGGGACCCATGGCCCGCAACGTGATCGACGCCGCGCTCACCCTCTCCGTGCTCGGCGGCCCTGACACCGTGCGCGCCGACGGCGCCGCGAGTCTCGCGGACGCGGTCGGCCGTCCCGGCAGCCTGCGCGGCAAACGGATCGGCCTGTGGCGGCTGCCGTCGCTCGGCGCCGAGGTGGACGCCCTCATGACCCGTACCGCGCAGCGGCTGACCGCCGCGGGGGCCGAGGTCGTCGAGGTGGACCTGCCCTACCAGGAGCGGCTGGCCGAACTCGAGTTCCCGGCGCTGCTGAGCGAGTTCCACCGGGACATCGACGCCCACCTCCCCACCCGCGGCGGACCGCAGGACCTGGCCGAGCTGATCGAGTTCAACCGCACGCAGCCGCGGGAGCAGACCTGCTTCGCCGGCCAGGAGCTGTTCGAACAGGCGCTGGCCGCGCCGCCCACCACCGACCCGGGGTACCGGGCGATGCGCGCGGAGTTGACCGACCTGTCCCGGCGGTCCATCGACGAAGTCATGGCAGCGCACGAGCTGGATGCCATCGCCTCCCCGGCGAACCCGCCCGCCTGGACCACCGACTGCGCGCGCGGCGACAACGACGTGATCCCGTCCTCCACCCCCGCCGCCGTCGCCGGGTACCCCTCGCTGTCCGTGCCCGCCGGCTTCGTCGGCGAGCTGCCGGTGGGGCTGCTCCTCATGGCCGGCGATCGCCAGGACGCCGAACTGCTGTCCCTGGGGGCGGCGGTGGAGCACCGGCTGGACGCCTGGCGGGCGCCCCGGTATCTGCCCTCGTCTCCGTCCGGCACCGCACGCTGAGCCGACCGGCGAGCGCGCGTCGTCGAGCAACGCCTCGACGCGGTCGCTCGCCGGTATGCAGCTGACCTTCTCCTCGCCCGCGAGCAGTGATCTCCGGCTGCACCCTGCGTAGTCCCCCGTGCGTTCGTGTCGTGTCCGCTCCGACCACCGCAACGTATCGAGACGAAGGGCACGAATGCGACCGACACGCACCTTTCGATCATTACCCCTATTTAAGGCGGGCTTTGCGGAAGGCATGACGACGGGCGACGGCGGCGACGGCCTCACGGTGCGCGCTACGACCCGCGCTTCGCCTCACGCCTCGGCGACTTCCCCGTACAACTGGGAGAGTTCGGGTACGCCGACCTCCGCCCACGCGTGGCCGTTCGCCACCACGTCGAACTCCCGGCCGGAGGCCAGCCGGACGACCGGCTGCCCGTCGGAGCGGATGGTCCAGGCGGCGCCGGGCACGGTGCGCACGATCACGGTGCCGAGGTACAGACCGGCGTCGTTGCCTAGCCAGGTGAGGATCTCCTCGTCGCTGCGCCAGCGTGGCAGCACCTGGTCCAACTGCTCCAGGGAGAGCGCGGAGTCGTCGAGCCTGACCCCCTCCCGCAGCGCCTGCGAGCGCAGCAGATCACAGTCGGCGAGCAGCTCGCCGATGCCCTCCGCGTCGTGCGCCCGGGGATCTTCGCGCCGCTTGCCCAGGAAGGGGAAGTTCATACCTCCACACTGTCATTCGTACCGCCAGGTGCACCACAGGGCACGCGGAAGTGGGCGCGGCGTGGGCGGCATGCGCGGGGTCTGCGGCTTGCTCGGCGTCTGCGGCTTGCGCGGCTACAGGTCCAGGTCCACGACGACCGGCGCGTGGTCCGAGGCGCCCTTGCCCTTGCGCTCCTCGCGGTCGACGTAGGAGTCGGTGACGGCCTTGGCGAAGGGCTCGTTGCCGTACACCAGGTCGATGCGCATGCCGCGGTTCTTGGGGAAGCAGAGCTGGCGGTAGTCCCAGTACGTGAAGGGGTGGTCGTACTTCAGCGGGCGCGGGACCACGTCGGACAGGCCGGCGCCGCGCAGGGAGGCGAGGGCGGCGCGCTCGGCGGGGGTGACGTGGGTGGCGCCCTCGAAGGCCGAGCGGTCGTATACGTCGTCGTCGGTCGGCGCGACGTTGTAGTCGCCCAGCACGGCGAAGGGGCGGTCGCCGGAGGCGTCGCCCTCGACGGCGGCGCGCAGGGCCTCGAACCACTGAAGCTTGTAGGCGTAGTGGGGGTGGTCCACCTCGCGCCCGTTCGGCACGTACACGGACCAGACGCGGGCCGGGCCGCAGGTGGCGGAGATCGCGCGGGGCTCCTGGACACCCTCGTAGCCCGGGTCGCCGGGCAGGCCCTTGACCACGTCGTCGAGGCCGACGCGGGAGAGCACCGCCACCCCGTTCCACCGGCCGGTGGCGTGGACCGCCGCCTCGTAGCCCGCCTCGCGCAGCTCGTCGAAGGGGAACTGCGCCTCGGCGACCTTGGCCTCCTGGAGGCACAGCACGTCGGTGCCGCTGCTCTCCAGCCAGGCGAGCAGCCTCGGCAGGCGGGCGGTGATCGAGTTCACGTTCCAGGTCGCGATGCGCATGTCCCACAACCTACCGGGCGGGACTGACAACGCGGTCCCGCCCTGGTCGGAGCCTCAGAGCCGCGCCGAGTCGCCGGGCGTCAGCCGCAGGTGCTCGGAGCCGCCCAGCTCGCCGATCTGGCGGTCGTAGATCGGGCGGGCGAGGTCGGTGAGGAGCGCGTCGTGGATGTCGTAGGCCCGCTGCGGCCTGACCTCGCGCACGTACTCGATCACCTCGGCGATCTTGTTCCAGGGCGCCATCACCGGCAGCATCAGCGTCTCGACCGGACGGTCGGGGACGGTGAGGGCGTCGCCGGGGTGGAAGACCTTGCCGCCGTCCACGAGGAAGCCGACGTTGGTGACGCGCGGGATGTCCGGGTGGATCACCGCGTGCAGCTCCCCGTGGACCTGTACGTCGAAACCGGCGGCGGTGAAGGTGTCGCCGTGGCCGACGGTGTGGACGCGGCCCGGGAACGCCGCCGAGATCTTCTCGGCGACCGACCTCAGCGTCCAGATTTCGGCGGCCGGGTTGTCCTCCATGGCGGCGCGCAGCCGCAGCTCGTCGAAGTGGTCCGGGTGCTCGTGGGTGACGAGGATCGCGTCCGCGCCGAGGGCGGCGTCCTCCTCGCTGAACCCGCCGGGGTCCAGGACGAGCGTCTGCCCGTCCTTCTCGAGGCGGACACAGGCGTGCGACTTCTTGGTGAGCTTCATGACTCCATCCTGCCGCCGCGCGCCCGCACCCCGCCCGAGGGGCTCACTCCGGTGGTGTCGTCTCCTCCCGGATGACCTGCTGGGCCACCCGGAACGCGCCGTTCGCGGCCGGTACACCGCAGTAGACGGCCGCCTGGAGCAGTACTTCCTTGATCTCGCCCGGGGTGAGGCCGTTGCGCAGGGCGGCCCGGAGGTGGGGGGCCAGCTCGTCCAGGTGGCCGCCGGCGACGAGGGCGGTGAGGGTGACGCAGCTGCGCGAGCGACGGTCGAGACCCGGACGGTTCCAGACCTCTCCCCAGGCGTACCGGGTGAGGAGCTCCTGGAAGTCCCCCGAGAACTCGTCCGCCTGCGCGAGCGCCTGGTCGACGTGCCCGTCGCCGAGGACCTCGCGGCGCACCTTGAGCCCCGCGTCGTACGGATCGGGCCGTCCCTGTGCCTGCGGCGGCACGGCGGGGGCGGCGGCGATCTCGGCGATGGGCGCGGTCTGCGGCGGCTGGGCCGGTGCCGGCTGGACGGACGCGGCGGCGGGCCCGGCGACCGGGACGGGATGTGCGGCGGGGTGGACCGGGACGGCGATCTGGCCGGTGGAGGTGGCGTCGGGGGCGGCCTGCCAGGCGGTGGTGAAGTGGCGCACCAGCAGGTCGGTGACGGCGGCGGGCTGCTCGACCGGGACCAGGTGGGAGGCGCCGGGGACGACCGCGAGGCGGGCGTCGGGGATGCCGGCGACCAGGGTGCGGGCCTCGGCGGGCCCGGTGACCTGGTCGTCGGAGCCGACGAGGACCAGGGTCGGGACGCCCACCCGGCCCAGCTCGCCGCGGACGTCGAACGCGGCGAGGGCCTCGCAGGCGGAGATGTAGCAGCCGGGGTCGGTGGTCCGCACCATCTGCACGGCCCACTCGGTGATCGCGGGCTGGGCGGCCGCGTACCCGCCGGTGAACCAGCGCTCCGGGGAGCTGCGGGCGATGGGGTCGAGCCCGTTGGTGCGCACGATCACGCCGCGCTGGCGGAACTCGTCGGCGGTACCGAACCGGGGCGAGGCGGCGATCAGCGCGAGGGAGGCGAGCCGCTCGGGGTGGCGCAGGGCCAGCTCGATGCCGACGGCGCCGCCGAAGGCGCACCCGGCGTACCCGAAACGCTGCACGCCGAGCCCGTCGAGGGTGGCCAGCAGACGCGTGGTGAGCTCGGCGACGGACCCCGCCGGGTGGGCCGGGGCACCGCCGTGTCCGGGCAGGTCGAACCGGAAGACCCGCCACTGCTGAGCCAGTTCGGGCACCTGCCGGTCCCACATGTGCCACGTGGTACCGAGGGACGGTCCAAGGATCAGAACCGGAGCGTCTTCCGGCCCGTCAAAGCGGTATTGCAGGATGTTGGGTGGTGTCTCGCTCACGCCCAGACCCTCTCACGTCTCACGAAATCTCACACAGCCCGGGGAGGCCGGCGGCTCCATGCACCCGCGGCTCGACTCGTCGGGCACCGCCGACGGCCTCGTCGATCGAGTCTGACCTTTCAGTGTGTACACGCGCGCCTGACGCAGCGTGACCTGCCGACCGCACTCTCTCCTGGTCCTCGCGTCGACGCGCTGCCTCCTCCATCAGTACAGCTGCTAGCTGTTCCGAGTTTGCAGCAAGGCATGTGGTGCCGTTCTGAAGGACGGGTCGAGGTAGCGGGAGACCTTTCGGGCCGCTCCGATCGCCACCTGAGAACCACCCTCGGGAAACGCCGCCGAAGGCACGCACGCCCCTCCGCCTCACCGTGCAGGCCATCCCATGTGGTGGTGGCTTAGCGGAGGTTTTCCACGTCTGGCTTCACTTACCACTTCTTCGTAGTCTTCACGTTCGTGTGCCCGGCCCACCGGGCCAGGATGTGATCCGGCACGCCGTTGTTGGCAAGGTGGTGAGGCAGGAGGCACGAGCGTCGTAGAGACGTACTCTGCGCAGGCCAAGAACCTCCATGAGCCGGTACGCGCGCCTGCGGAGTTGCCTGATCGTGAAAGCCCTCCCCGGTCTCGTGCACCACGACGTACCCGCAGTCCGAGTAAGAAGTGATTTCGGGGGCGGTGAAGGTGGGGCGCCGTAGGAGATCTCGTGGGGTGAGCCGAAGGGGTCGTTGAAACGGGCCAGGCCCAGTACCTGCCGCTCGGCGCGGTCCTGCGGGCCCACCCCGCAGAGCAGAGCCTCACGTGCCACCGTCAGCCGCAGCGGATGCGCGTGCCGGGCACGCCCTTCTTCCGGACCCTGTTGTTCGAGATCTTGAGGTGGTGTGGGCAGACCGAGGCTGGCTCTCAGTCGACGCGGCGGTGAACGTGGCACGTCGAAGACCGTGCCGGACTCCGACGCATCCGCCTCCACGACCTGCAGCACTCGACCCTGCCCCTACTTCTGGAGCAGGACATCGACCTCGTCGTAATCAAGGAGTTGTTGGGCCACGCCCACATCGGCGTCACCGTCGGCGTCTACGCCCACGTAGGACTCCGCCTCCAACGCCAAGCCATGGTTACCCTCGGCCCGACCGACGACGACCCTGCCCCCCCGTAGCCCGTCGTCCTCTGACGTCGTCAAACGTCGCAGAGCCCTCATCGATAGCGATGTCGATGAGGGCTCTGTCGCGCTCCTACCAGACTTCGGCAACCCAGTCGCATGTCACGGAGAAGTATTCGGAACATCCCACCCGGCTCACTCCGCTACGACCCGACGTCAGACCGACGGTTGAGCATTCGACTGAGGCTGTTGGCCTGAAGTGTTGACCTATGAGTGCGGGCAATCAACTACCGCCCCCTGGGCTTTCCCACTGCGCCCTGTTCACTCCGTCCGAATCCGGCACTACGGCGCACCAATCACCCATCAATCTGTCCGCCAGCATGAGTGAGAAACCCTCATCCATAACCTCGGAGAGCGTATCGGCGCCACCGGGGTAGGCCCGATAGGGCAACTCACCGGGCAGCAGCGGGGCTACGAAGGCCGTGAAGTCGTCCTCCAATATCTCAAGCCTAGGTCGCAACACCGGATCGATACTGACGCAAACCAGTGAACGTGGTCGCATGAGTCGGGCCAGCTCGGCTACGTTCTCCCGACTTACGCGGAACCATCGGCACCCGGAGGCACCGTACGCCCAGCGCTCGCACAACAAGGTGAAGCGCTCGGAGACCTTCGCCACCGTCTCCCAAAAGTTCTCGTCCGCTATGGCACCAACGGGATTCGAGATCGCTGTCGGCTCAGGAACTGCGTCGCGCCACTGGAGAATCGCGTCCTGGCAATGGAGTCTTGCCAGATCAGTGGCTACCGCTCGCGTCGTGAAAAGGTGTATAGCCCCATCCCATCCCGACTCAATCTGAAGCCGCCCCGGGATGGAAAGCTGACAATACGGACCGCGCCCCGCTGCCATCCCCTCGGCAAGATCAATCGCCTGCGGGAACCGGACCTCCGCGCCGTTGCGAAGGCCGAGGTGCCTGTCAGGAAGGGGTTCATTCACCAGTAGCTCGCCGACCTCTAGGAGGTCAATGCCACTCTTCGCGATCACCGCTCCGAGCACCTGGCGCAGTGCTGCCACATACGAACTCCAGGCACCTGCGTCTGCCAACTCCTCTCTCACTCGCTCACTGCGAGGGCTAATGATCAATTCCTTGCTCATTTCGCCAGCCATGTCAGCCCTCGCAGCTCTCCTTTAGGCCCGATGTCCAGTCCGTAGGTTCCATCTCGAGCCGAGTCCTTAGTCGACTGGAAGGGATTCCGAAAATTCGCCCCCTTGAACACGGCATCCTTATTGTGGCCGGTTCGGTCGAAGGTGATGTACCGAGGCTGACCGCCCCCCGCCTTCTTGTTCTCCCAGATCGCGGTCTTACCTGCGGACACCTGCTTGGTCTTGGTGTATCCCAAGTACTTGGCAATGTCGTCGCCTTGCGCACGTGTGAGCGCGTTGAGATTGCAGCTGCTGTTATGAACGAGTACCGGGGTCTCACCGGCCAGCACATAGTACGTGTGCAGGTCGTCGACTGTGAAGTTGTAGGTTTTCGCCCGCTTGGAGAACGGACGGTTGGCAGTGACGATCACCGTTTCACCGTCGTCGGTGAGGAGCGTCATGCCCTTTCTGAGGTCGCGTGCTTCTACCCAGTCCTTCTTGGATGGGGACCAGAAGGGATGTTCGTGTGTGGCGGTGAGTTTTTCTATGCCATTCTCTGTGGCTATAGAGAGCTCGTTGAATTTCTTATCGTTCTCGGTGACGATGAGTTGTGTGACGCGGCGAGGTCCTGATTCTCCCGTCAGCGGGTCGGCGGCTTGCACCTTGTCGCCGACTTTCACATCTTCGATGTCTTTAGTGCGCCCGTCTGCCATCAGTACGTCTGTTCCCGCTAGGAAACAACGGGTGCAGTCGTATTTGACACCCTTCCACTTACCCACGCGGGCGGCCAGGAGTATGTCGAACCCGATGTTTCCGCAGATCGGGCAAGTATCGAGCGTGTCGATGTTTTTGACATGCTTCCAGGTACCGTAATATTTCCCGATCTGCGCGCACAGATCGTTCATGCTGAAGGTACAGCGTTCCCTGAGGTGCAGTTCGAAGCTCAGGTTGTACCCGAGGATATTGCCCCACTGGCCGATCTTGTTCTGAACGAATTGAAGACTCGGGTACTTGCCCCAGTACTTTTTCACCAGCTCCATGGGCGGCGGAGGTGCCTGGCCGTCACCCAGGTCCGTCACGCTGGGAGCACCGTTCCTGTTCTCGGTTGTGCCGCTCTCGCCGCCTCGGCCGGCGGTCTCCTTGTCGGAGTCTGCCGGGTCGCCGTGGAAGGCATCCGGATCCTTGTCCAGGGGGTTCTGTCCGAACCCGCCGCACACGTCCTTCGGGCAGAGGCCGTCGGGGTCGCTCGACGTGGCGGGGTTGTTGTTGGCGTAGGTGTAGCCGTTCAGCTGCTGAGAGCTGGTGAGGTTCATCACCGGATCGACACTGATGAAGCGTCCGATTGCCGGGTCGTATTCTCTGGCGCCGAGGTGTGTGAGCCCGGTGTCGGTGTCCTGTGTTCCTCCGACGAATCCCTTGTCGCCGACCCATGGACGGTTTTCCGGGGTCCGGGGTGCACCGAAGAGGGTGGTTTTGCGTCGGGTGACTATTTGTGCGGCGTCGGCGGTGATCTGGGTGGTGTTGGTGCCGTGGTGGTCGTTGACGAGGAAGGTCAGTTTGCCGTTGGTGCGTACGGCGATGGTTTTGTCTTCTGCCGTGTAGTAGCGGGTTCCGGTGACGTTTCCGGTTTTGTTGAGGTGGAGTTCGTTGCCGCCGGGCAGGTACAGGGTGGTGCCTGTCGTGTCGCGGCGGATGATGCGCTGGCCGTCAGGGTCGTAGAGGTACTGGCTGACGTCGGTGTCCTGGGTGACGGACTTGAGGTGGCCTTCGTCGTCCCATTGCAGGGACTGGGGCGCGGCCGTGCCGACCTTCCGGGTTTTGGTGTTGCCTGCCTCGTCGTAGGAGAAGGTCTCTTCGTGTGCATTGGTGCCTGTCTGGGTCACCTTGGGCAGGTTGTGCTTGCCGACCGTGGGGGCAGCGTAGGTGCGCACGGTATCGGCAGTCGGACCGGATGTGGTCTTGTGCTGGGTTTCGGTTTTCCGGTTGCCGACGGCGTCGTAGGTGTAGCTGGTCCAGTAGGCGTCCTGCCCACCGACGACCGTGTTGGACGGGTCGGTGGCGCATTGTGCGCCGGTGTTCGTCCAGGCTTCGGTGACGCGGGTAAGAGCGTCGAGAGTAAGGCACTGCGTGTCGGTGGTGCGGTTGGTGTCCTGGCCGTAAGCGGCGGCGATGGAGGTGACGTTGCCGGCGGGGTCGTAGCTGTACTTGGTGTCTTCGACACGCTGGGGTGCGACTTCTCGGTCGGTGTAGGCGCGTGTCAGGTCGCCGGTGTGCTCGTCGTATTCACTGGTGACCCACAGGTGCTGAGCGAATTCGCCGTACTCCTGCCGGGTGTTGCGTCCGTAGTGGTCGTAGGTGTTGGCCGAGACGAGTTGGGCGTCGGGCACTCCGACGGTTTTGAGCAGCCCCGAGGTGGCGGTGTAGGTGTTACTGACGGTTTCGCTTGGCAGGCCGCCCATGGCGGGCTGCTTCGTCCACATCACCTGGCCGGTGTTGAGGTTGTAGGAGGTGGTCCACTTGTAGGTGCCTGCCAGGCTGCCCTCGCTGGCCGGGATTGTGACCTGGGTGATGACCGGCTGGTAGAGGCTGTTGTACGAGGTGATGGAGGACTCGTATGCCTCTCCGTCGATGTAGCGGGTTGCCTTGGACAGCTGTCCCTTGGCGGGGGTGTCGTAGGTCCACGTGGCGAGCGTGGTGGTGCCCTTCTTCAGGGCGGTCCTGCGGCCGAGGACGTCGTAGTCGGTGTGCAGCGTGATCTGGCGGGCGTCCTTGGTGTCAGTGACTCGGTCGCCCTGGTCGTAGGTGGTGACCGCTGCACCCTTGTCGGGGTCGTTGCTGGTGGTCTGACGGCCGCGTACGTCGTAGCCGTACGTCCACGCGGCCCCGGATGGATCGGTGACCTGCTTCAGCAGTCCGCGGTGGTCGTAGGTGTACTTGGTCGACTGGGACGCGGTGCGCTCGGCGTTGGTGTACTCCTTGAGCTCTGTGGTGCGGCCCAGGGCGTCCACGACCGTGGTGGTGGCGGTCCCGCCCTTGGGCGGGACGACGGTGGTGGTGTCGCCTGTGTAGGTGGTGACGGTTCGCTTCGTTTCGTCACCGAACTTACGTGAGATCACCGTGGTGATCCGGCCAGCGCCGTCGTACTGGACATCGGTCGAGGCGGGATACTTCAGCTCCTGCCCCGTCACCAGGATCGGTTCTGCCGCACCCTCGGTGTAGTAGGTGCCGGAAGAGCGCCAGGCGAGGCCACGGGTGTCGTAGAAGGTTTCCGAGACCAGGCGGCCAGAGCGGTCGGGTGACGTCGCTTGCGTCTGTATGTCGCGCAGGAGCCCGTCGGCAAAGGCATATGTGGTCTCGTACTGTGAGTCGAAGGTGAGGGTCCTGGTGGTGGTGACCGTCGGGCCGTCGGCGCGGACCTGATAGGTGAAGTCGTAGTTCGGAGAGTCCGGGTAGGTTTCCGCTGAACGGGTGGGCAGCCATACCTTGCGGACCCGGCCGAGTCCGTCGTATGCGGTGGTCGTGACCTTGCTGTTGGCGTCCTTCACCTGCGTGGGCTGACCACGGAGGGGCTCGAGGCTTGTGGTGGTCGTGTGTCCGAGCGGGTTCGTCACGAGCGACTGGGTGGGCACTTCACCGGTGGTCGGCGTGTAAGCGCTGGTAGTCACCTCGCCGTAGGCATCCCCAGCGGCGGTGGCCCGTCCGTAGACGTCGTAACAGAGTTGGTCCTTGGCCGTCCCGCAGGTGCTGGGCACCGAGGAAACGGTGTCGTAACCGTCCCCCTTGCCATTGATGCGGTCGGTCTTGGTGACCAGGCCCTTGGTCGGTGCAGCGCCGAGGGCACCGTTGTCGTAGAAGGCGCGGGTGTCGTCGATGACGTCGTCGGGGCGCGTGATGGTGGTGCTGGTGCACTCCTTGGCCAGGGTTTCCGTTCGGGCCACCATGGTCAGGAGGTGCTTGCCCGTGTTGCGGGCGTAGGTGGTGAGGGTGCACCGTTCGTCGCCGCCCTTGGCGGCGTCTCCGGTTTCCGAGACGGACTTGACCATGCCGTACTGGTCGAACTCGGTGGTCTTCTCGGTGACGCGTGTGCCTGTGGAGACGGAGGTTCTGCTCGTGACCTTTTGGGTGCCCGTCTTGCGGGACTCGAGAGCGGGAAGGCCCGTCCGGGTGCGGGTGGCCGCCGGTTCGGAGCGCCATGGGATGTACGAGGTGGCGGAAACCAGTTTGGTGGTGTCGTCGCCGTTGTAGGTGGCTTGCTCCCGGATCATGCCGGCGAACTGTGTGCGGTCGGTGACGGCGGTACCGGCTGAGTCCTTGACGTCCTGGCCATCGACGCCGCGGAAATAGCGCGTCTCGGACAGCGTCTTGGCGTCGTACCCCGCTCCGGTGCGGACCTGTACCCTGCCGTATCCGCGGGGGACGGAGTAGGTGCGGTCTTCTGCCTTGGTGAGCTCGTCGGTGCTCTTGGTCCAGGCGGCGCCTCCCAGGTAGGAGTAGGAGGTCACTTTGTCCGGCGTGGAGGCGAGGTTGTCGCCTTCGATGATCTGGGTGGCGACGTACGAGTTGAACCAGTCGTCCTTGGCGTCGTCGCCTTCGAAGGCCCACTTGACGTGGTAGCAGCGTGTGGAGTTGCTGTCGTCCGTGGCCGGCAGGGTGGTGACGGTGCAGTCTGGTTCGGAGTAGTTGACCGCGACGGTGCCGCCCGCCTCGGTGGTGATCTGGTACAGACGGAGACGGACGAAGGGGGCCAGGCCGTCACCGAGCTTGTCGACGCGGTTGGCCTTCTGTTCGCCGGCGAAGGTGACCGGTGGCAGGCTGACTGCGCTGCCTGCCTTGCCCGTGCGGGTGATGGACTCCAGCCACATGGGAGTGGAGACGCCGTCGCCGGATGCGGGGAAGCCCTGCTCAAGCGCCCAGGAGTCGACCTCCTTGTAGGCGCCGCCGGTGAGGACCTTGGTGGTGATCGTCTTCAGGCGCTTGCGTGACCAGAAGCTGGGTGAGTACTGGTCCTTGCACTCAGTCGCGTCCGGTTTGCAGTACAGGTCGAAGGGGACGTCTGGCCAGTTCGTGGCGTTGGTCTCGTTGAATGTCGTGCACGCTGACAGGCATCGTTCGTCCACCCCGAAGTGGACTTGTCCCATGGCCTTGCCGGAGAAGACGGCGTCGTCGCGCAGGCCGTAGTCGATGTGGTCGAGGTAGGCGGAGCGGTCGTAGGGGGTGACGGTGGCCTTGCCGGTGGTCTCGGAGACGTTGCGGCCGTAGTTGTTGGCCTCCTGCTTCCAGTAATAGGCCATCGCGTTGCCGCGGACGTCGACGACGTAGTCGAGCTGCCAGCGCCATGCCTGCTGGCACCACGCGTCGGCGAAGGCTGCCTTGTAGCAGGGCTCGCCCTCGTGATTGCCGAAGACTGGCACCGTCAGGGCTGAATTGGTCTCCGGGTCGTCCTTAGTCTTCGGATCGTCCGTATCGTCGCCGTGGTCGCTCCAGCCCGGCAGGTGGTTGAGGCCGAAGTAGTACTGGGTTCCGTCAGTGGTGGTAATGCGCCAGTGCTCACCGGCGCCGTCCTTGCCCGCCGTGCCCTTGTCGTCGTTGGCAGCTCCCGTGAGCTTCTCCACCTTCTCGCCGGCATCAGACTCCGGATGCCAGCCCTTGCCTTGCTCGTAGACGAGCTCGGTGGTCTTGCCGCCCAAGGAGAGGGTCGCGTTGTCGTTGTACCAGCACAGGTCACCGACCCTGGTCGTGTTGGTGGCGTCCTTCTTGTCGTCGTTGCAAGGCTTGTAGCGACGCTCGATGTAGCCCGGCTCCCAGGCCCAGCCGTCGCCCAGCCAGGACGGCTGGTTGTTGGACGCTGCCGTCTTCCCGTCCACGGACTGCGAGCTGTAACCGAGGCTGATGGTGGGCTGCATGCCGCCCGGAACCGAGGGAACGGTGATCGGATACGCCCAGTTGAACGAGCCCGTCGCACCCCCTGCCGACCAGGAGCCCGAAGGCGTCAGCGACGTCGCCTTGTAGTTCCCCGTAGGCCCGGCGGCCTCTGCCGTGGCAGCAAGTACCGTCGGTTCCGCCGTCCGGCTGTCAGCTGCCTTGAAAGTGACGGGGGCGGTCAGCGCGCCTGCCGTGGTGTCGTTGGTGGTCGGCAGCTCCGTCTGAGTGCGGCACTTGGAGACGTGAGGCGTGGTCAAGGCGCACGACGGTAGTCTGACCAACCGCAGGCGTGCGGCCCAGTCGCCGCCGTAGGCGCCGCGGAAGGAGGAGTAGTCCACCTTCACAGTCGCCGATCCCTGCTTGGTGCTGGTGTCGATGCGTCTGGCGGACAGCAGCACGCCGTCGACGCCTGCCTCTCGTGTCTTGTCCCGATCGGCGACTGACACCCGTACCTTGGCGGGCAGCTCGCTATGGGTACGAGTGGTACCAGGTGCTTCGCCGATGGACACCGGCAGCTTGCCCGCGCGTCGGACTGTGTCCTCGCGTGGCATGACATCGGCTGAACCTGCAGCCGGCCAGGAAACCGTGGCCGGCTTCCAGGCGTGTTGCTTGGCCGCGTCCGGGCGCTTCCTACCGCCGATGACGACAGATTCGACTGGGACTGCCGGTGGCTGTCTCAGCCTGGGTAGATCGACCCCGGGTTTCGCCTCGGCTGCTACTACGGCAGCTGGCGGCAGCACTCCAGTGATCACGGCTGCAGCCAGAATCATCACAAACCCACGCATGCCGGAACGGCTCACGCCCCACCCCTCACCCTCACCAAAATTCCGCCAGACATTAACAGGAGATCCACTTCCTCCACCAGACCCTTCTTGAATGTTGACTACACCTATCGGAAATTACATATACAGAGAGGCCAATTCAGAATCGACACCGAAATAAGGACAACTAGCCATGACTCCACCCTGTCAGCCCGTCAATTTGCCCACTATGCCCCGCCACACGGGGCTTCATCCGACCCTCGAATCACCATCTGCCGCGCCATCTGGGCGAGCGGACAGGCAGCATCCAGATATAGAGTCGCGGCCACGTTCTTCACGTTTGAAAGGGTGGTGTGGTGATTTCGCCACGTGATAGACATGCGCACGGTTCTTGGCGTAGACGGTTTCTGGCCATTTCTCTGGCGACGGCCGTCGCCGTTCCAATGGCACTGAACGTCCCCTCGGCCTCCGCGGTCCCGTCTTCGCCGACTGCCACTGCTGGAACCGCCTCGGATCCGGTGGCGGACGGGTCGAAGAGCGAGGAGGACTACGCGCTCGAGCAGGCCGTTGCCACGGGGCAGCCCTACGAGCTGCTCTCGGCGCGGACCGAGTCCTCGGACACCTGGGCCCTGCCCGACGGCACATGGTCGGTGAAGCGGCACGGCACGCCGGTACGGATGCTGCGGGACGGCGCCTGGGTTCCGACCGACCCGACGCTCGCGTTCACCGGTGACGGCAGGGTGGCACCGAACGCGTCAACTGTCGCTGTGTCCTTCTCCGGCGGCGGGTCCGGCGCGCTACTGACGGGTGTCAAGGACGGTCGGACGCTGTCGCTGACGTGGCCGAAGCCGTTGCCCAAGCCGACGCTGGCGGCGAACGTGGCCACGTACAGCGAGGTCTTGCCAGGTGTCGATCTGCAGCTCAAGGCCGAGGTGGAGGGCTTCTCGCAGCTGCTGGTCGTCAAGACACCCGAGGCAGCGCGCAACCCGGATCTCAAGACCCTCACCTACGAGCTGGACACCGTGGGCGTGACGGTATCGACAGACTCCGAGACGGGCAGTGTCACGGCGACGAACCCGGCAGGACAGACCGTCTTCACGAGTCCGTCGCCATTGATGTGGGACTCGACGACCATCACCTCGGCAGATGACACACTCAAGACGGCGGCCATGTCCGCGGCCGAGGGGGAGGCGCCCGCGGACCAGTTCGTGCCGCCGCCCGGCGCGCAGGATGCGCAGATGGCCACCACGGTCGACGGCGACACCCTCAACATCACACCGGACCAGGAACTGCTGACCGGAACGGACACGCAGTACCCGGTGTACATCGACCCTTCCTGGTCCTGGGGTGAGCGGCAGAACTGGACGCGGGTCTACAAGGCGTATCCCAACACCTCATTCTGGAACACCAAGGACGTCGTCCGGGTCGGCTACGAGGCCCAGACAGGCGGATCCAACCGTGTGTCCAGGTCGTTCTTCCAAATGGACGTCGGCGACCTCAAGGGCGCCAAGGTCAAGTCCTCCACCTTCCGCGTCCGCAACACATGGTCCTGGTCATGCCAGGACCGCCCCGTCCAGCTCTGGCACGTGGGATCGATCTCCAAGAAGACCACGTGGAACCGGCAACCCGCGAAGTACACCCGTCTGGACACCGTCAATGACTCCAAAGGGTGGAGCCCGGAGATCGAGGGCTGCGGAGCCGGCAACCTGGAGTTCAACGCAACCTCCAAGGTCACCGAGGCCGCGTCCAATGGGTGGGCCAGCATCACGTTCGGGCTGTACGCCGGGGACGAGACGGACACCTACGGCTGGAAGAAGTTCGACGCGAAGACCGCCACGCTCGAGACCGTCTACAACTTCCCGCCTAAGGCTCCCGAGAAGCTGGGCACCAATCCGAACACGTCATGCAGCAGTGGCGGCCTGATCGGGAACAGCAAGATCAGCCTCTATGCGACGGTCAAGGACAAAGACGCCGGCAATCTGACCTCCCGCTTCCAGGTGACCAAGTCCGGCAGCAGCACCCCCGTGGTGGACAAGACCATCCCAGCCTCCAATGGCAAGGTCGCCACCCTGTCAGTACCAGACGCGGACCTGCCCACCGGCAGCTACACCTGGCGGGTGTCCGCCAAGGACAAGGACGGCGCAACATCCAGCTGGTCGAAGACGTGCAAGTTCACCGTGGACCGCACCCGCCCCTCCAAGCCACCCATCATCACCTCGCAGAACGAGCAGTTCCCGCCAGGTGACAACGGATGGCCTGAACAGACCGGCCAGGCACGCAGCAGTGGCACATTCACCTTCTCCGCCAACGGCGTCACGGATGTTGCCCACTACGTCTGGTGGACCGACCACGACCCCACAGTCCGCGACGCCAAGCCCGGTGTACCAGCCACCGTCAACCCGCCCAGCTACGGTCCGCACTTCATCTACGCCTACAGCATGGACAAGGCCGGTAACCGGTCCGACACCGCCACCTACCTCTATTACGCCGCCCGCTCCAAGGATCGCGACATCCCCGGCGACCTGAACGGCGACACCAACCTCGACATCTGGAGCACCGACTCCAACGGCACCCTCATGACCTACGCAGGCCAGGGCGCCAGAGAGTTCGCCACCGCCACCAACGGCGGCGACCACTCCTTCGCCGACGCCGTCGTCGGCTCCCGCGGTGACTGGGGCCAGGACGGATACAACGACCTCGTCGCCCTCGAATACGACAGCAACGAAGAGCGCAGCAGGCTCAGAACCTACGCGAACAACGGAACAGGCGTCATCGACGACGACCCGACCGAGTTGAGCGTCGAATGCCCGGTCAAGAACCCCGACCTCGGCTGCGACTACGGCGACGACTGGAACGGCGACGACCACTGGCACAACGCCGAACAGGTCATCTCCGCCGGTGACCTGAACGGGGATGATCAGCCCGACCTCCTGGTCAAACAGGGGAAGCAGCTGTGGGCCTACTACGGCAACCGCCGCACCGCGATGCTCGACAGCAGCCGCCAGCCCGTGCTTGTCGGAAACGGTGACTGGGACCAGTTCACCGTGGTTGCCCCCGGCGACCTCAACAACGACAGCACTCCCGACCTGTGGCTGCGGCACAACAGCACCGGCGACCTCTACCGCACCTATGGCGCCAAGGGACCAGACGGCTACCTCGACCCGACCACCTGGGGCACCGCGAACACGCGCGTGAAAGTCGGAACCGGCTTCAAGTCCTCGGTCTACCCCACAGTCGGCTCCGTCGGTGACATCGACAATGACGGCTACGCCGACCTGTGGACCCGTAAGAGCGACAACACCATGCACGGATGGCCCGGGAAGGCACCAGGCACAGATGGCGTCACTCTCGGCCCGCCGTACCTCATCGAAGGCATCACCGGCGGGACACGTATACCCGCTGGTACCTCCCTCGGAGCCGGCCAGTCCTACAGCTCACGCTCGATGAAGCTCACCATGCAGGACGATGGCAACCTCGTCATCACCTCTCGGGCCGGAAAGGTCGTCTGGGAGGCCGGCACCGACGGCAACATCGGTGCGAAGGCCCAGATGCAGACCGACGGAAACCTGACCGTCATCAGCTCCACCGGCGCCAAGCTCTGGAGCACCAACATGGTCCAGAAGGCCGAAGACGGCCCAGGAACCGTGACACCGGGCCTCACCGACAACGGCTACGCCATCCTGCAGGACCGAGGCAACCTGGTGCTGTACAACGCCAAGGGCCAGTCCCTGTGGGCAACCGGCTCCGTCATCAGACACGACTACAACAACGACGGCCGCAGTGACATGGCCGACTGGTACGACTACAGCGACGGACACGACGAACTGCACGTCTTTCCCGCCCTGTCCGACGGCACCTTCAACAACCCCATTCACGCCTGGGACACGGCCGCCGGCAACTACTGGGCGGATCACATGAAGCGCGTCACCGGCGACTTCAACGGCGACGGCATCGGCGACGTGGCGGCCTTCTACGGTTACGACACCGGCCAAGTAGCCCTGCGTACCTGGCTCGGCAAGGGAGATGGCAGCTTCTCTTCTCCCTTCGCCTCCTGGAGCACGAAACCCGGAAACTGGAACTTCGACCACATCTACGCGCAAGCTGGCGACTTCAACGGCGACGGCCGAGACGACATCGCCGCCTGGTACGCCTACGGTGACGGCAGCGACAAGCTCTACACCTTCACAGCCAACACCAAGGGCGGCTTCAACACCCCCTTCAGCTCGGTCTACCGCGCAGAAGGATGGACCGCAGAGCGCATGAAGTTCGCCACCGGCGACTACAACGGCGACGGACGCGACGACCTCGGTGCCCTCTACGGATACGCCGACGGACACGTCAAACTCATCACCTTCCCCACCAAGCCCACCGGCGGCTTCAACGAACCCATCCACGGCTGGGAATCGACCGGCTGGACCTTCTCCAACGCCAGCATCTACTCCGGCGACTTCAACGGCGACGGCCGAGACGACATCGCCAGCTGGTACGACTACGGCGACGGACACGACGCAGTCATCAGCTTCAACCCCAGCGGAGCAGACGGGAAATTCGGCAACCGCCAGGAGATTCTCAACATCACGGCCGGCTCCTACGAACGCTCCCGCATGCAACTCGTCACCGGAGACTACAACGGCGACGGACGCGATGATCTCGCCACGGTCTACGGCTACTCCGACGGACGCGTCAAAACCATCACCTGGACAGCAAAGGCCGACGGCACCCTCAACGGCTCACTCCACAGCTGGGAAGCGCCAGCCGACACCTGGACGTTCACCCGCATGCACATGATCGAGAGGTACACCCCCGCCTGAGCAGCACGATCGCCCCTGGCCGACGAACTCGCCAAATTCGCTGAAGCGAAGCAGGGTCGCCGACTGGAGCGAACAACTGCCACGGATTGACAGGAGCCCACTGTGCTCCACTTCCCTCGCTTCCGATGCTCGAGAGCGAGGGAAGTAGTGCACACCTCGATCCCGATGCCCGACGGCAAACCCGTCGAAAACCACTACATGGGAAGCCCGCCGGAATGGTTCCGACGGGGCTTCGGCGTAGCGCTTGCTATCACATCTCTGTCACCAACTGGCCGGACGCTCCGGTACCGGAAGGACCTGACCTGCGAATTCGATCCTTACTGGACCGACGCAGACGCCCTCGGACGGTCTCTACAACCTGTGCCATGTGGTACCCAGTGAGGGACCGAGGATCAGGACCGGGGCCTCTTCTGGCCCGTCAAAGCGGTATTGCAGGGTGTTCGGCGGTGTCTCACTCACGGCTCCGACCCTCTCATGTCTCACGGACGCCCCTCTAACGCGGGGGTGCGGGACACGGGTCTAACCGGGTTGAAGACCTCGCGGGCGGGACATCTCGACCGAGGTCACCCCCAGGCCGGTGCCCGTCTTCCCTCTCCGTACGCGCCCCTCCTTAAGCGCCCATCGCATCCACTCCTCGACGTGATCCTCGGTGAGATCCTTGAGCCATATGTGCCCGAGCCTTCCGCGGACCCGGGCCAATGTCATCGTGTAGCTGTAGGCAGTGCTCTCTTCCAGGTCTTCTGCCTTCATGGCCAGCCACTGATCGAGCCACTCGTCCACCGTGACCTGACTGAGCGGTGCCCGCTCTGCCTCGTAGCGACGATGCACGATGCTCGCGTACTCCGCCTTCGCCTCCCTCAGCGTGCCGAAGGTACGCGGCACCTGCTTTCGCTTCCCGGTGACCGGATCAGGGCCTGCGTCGACCACAAAACGGTACCGAACCTTCCCCTTGGCATCAGGGACGAGCTTCTTGATCGGACAGGAGAGAACTGCCCGCTTCCCTTCAGTGTCGGAGCTTCTCTGGAACAGAGAAGTCGCCAGGGCTTGACGAACCACTCCGAGGGTTGCCGTGATCGCCGGTTTGGCCAACCGGCGATCATGGTCTATGTTCCGCTCACCGTCGGCCGGGACCGGCCTCCGCAGTCCCGCAAGAGTCCGTGCGCGTGCCAGCCCCACTGGTAGGACTGCGATGGTCCGCCCACTGCTCCCCGGAGCTCCGCACTCGGCCGTCCAGGGCGATCTTGTCCTTGCCGCGCATGGAGAGGGCCAGGAGCCTCGCATCGAAGCCAAACCTGTCCGGACCGCGCTCCTCTTCGGAGCGCGGCTCCCCCGCCGGCGGCGAGCCGACAGCGTCGGCATCCGGGGTTGACGAGCGCTCCCTCACCTCTGGCCGACCCCTTCCCGCATGTTGACGGGAGCGGCACACCTGACGTGGACCACCCTGCCCCTCCTGGGGCGACCGCTGTGGGTTGCGAGCCGACCCGGCCGCCGAGCAGGACCAGTATCGCCGGCACGATGGCCACGCGAACGATGAAGGTTATGACCTGTTGGCGGGTCTCACCCAGCCGGGGTCCCAGACGTTCTCCGCTGCCACCTACCAGGACACTTTCGGCGGCCCCCCTTCCGGCACCGCACGCCGCGGCCCTCCGGCTGACACGCAGGCGTCGGCGATCGAGTCCAGGGACACGACTGTCCGCCACCCTCGCCACTCGGGCTCAGAGGGACCTCGTTGGCCTGTGCACCCAGGACTCCTGCATCTCGGCTGCTCCCTTCTTTGCCCGGCCTGACCACTTTGACAATACGGAGGAAGTCTCCGTATCGTCGGGGGCCTAATCGGAGATGCTCTCCGTTTTATGTCTCATCTGGAGGGCCAGTCGTGTCAAGCCGTCAGATGCTCCTGTGCATGCAGTTCACCAGCGGCTACGGAGCCGAACCCGGGGCGTGGCGTCTTCCTGGGGCGAACCTGCGCAGCTATACGGACATGGACCAGTTCGTGCGGTACGCGCAGGCAGCCGAGCGAGGCAAGATTCAGCTGCTGTTCTTCGCGGACACTCCGGTTCTGGATGTGGACCTCGAACAACAGGTCCCGCACTTCGCGATCGATCCGTTGCTGGTCATGACATCCATCGCGCGGGAGACGGAGCGGATCGGGCTGGTCTCCACCGCCTCCACCACCTTCAACGAGCCCTACAACCTCGCCCGCCAGTTCAAGGCGCTGGACGTGATCAGCCACGGCCGGGCCGGCTGGAACGCGGTCACCACATCCGACCCCGCCGCCGCGGCGAACTTCGGCCGCGCTGTCCCGCCGCGCGCGGAGAAGTACGAGCGGGCCCACGAGGTCGTGCAGATCGTGCAGGCGCTGTGGGGCAGCTGGGAGAAGGACGCCTGGGTCCTGGACGTGGACGGCAAGCGGTTCGCCGACATGGACAAGATCCAGCCGGTCGGCCTCCAAGGCCGCCACGTCGCCTCTCGCGGTCCGCTGCCCATCCCGCCCTCCGAGCAGGGCCAGCCGGTCATCTTCCAGGCGGGCGGCGGTAGTTACGGCGTGGAGCTGGCCGGCCGCTACGCCGACGGCGTCTACGCCAACCCCTACACCATCGAGGACGGCCGGGCCCAGCGCCAGGCACTGCGCGATGCCGCCGAGCGCGCCGGACGCGACCCGGACGAGGTGAAGATGTTCGCCGGCTTCATGCCGGCCATCGCTGCCTCCCGCCGGGCCGCCCTCGACCGGCGGCGGTTCCTGGACGAATCCGTGGACCTGCGCCAACGCGTCCGCTACCTCGGCGCCATGATCGGCCTGCCGCTCGACCACGGGCAGATCGACGAGCCGCTGACCAGGGATCAGCTGGCCGACGCCGTACCCAGTCCGCACGACCCGCGCTCCGCCCGCGCCCTTCAGGTGGCACGGGAGGGTTGGACGCTGCGTGACGTGCTCGCCCACGGCGTCATCGACTACCACCCGGTCGTGGCCGGCACCGCCGAGGACGTGGCCGACCACATGCAGCAGTGGTTCGAGGCCGATGCCTGCGACGGCTTCTCCCTGGCCATCGACGGCTACCACGACGGCGTCGACGCCTTCGTGGACCGGGTCGTCCCCCTCCTGCAGGAACGCGGCCTGTTCCACCTCGACTACGAAGGCCCCACCCTGCGCGACCACCTCCACGCCCGCGAGCAGTACGGTCTCGACACGCGCGTCTCGGAAACGGCGGCCCGGTGATGTCCACCAGCGCGTCTCTGCGATCCGGCGCCACGGCGCAGCAGGCGTTCCGGGACGTCATGGCCGCCGTGGCGTCTCCGGTCGCCGTGGTCACCGCCCTGGACGGCGGCCGCCCGCACGGCACCACGGTCAGCGCCTTCGCGTCCCTGTCCCTGACGCCGCCCATGGTGCTGGTGTCGCTGGACGAACGCTCGCGTCTGCTGGCGATCGTCCGCCGCAGCGGCCGCTTCGGCGTCAATGTCCTCGGTGCGCACCAGGCCGATCTGGCCTCCGTCTTCGCCCGCTCCGGACCCGACAAGTTCGACGGAATCGACTGGTCGCCGAGTGGGGGGGGGGCTGCCCCGGCTGCCCGATGCCGCGGCGTGGATCGTCGCCGAGGTGGACGACTGCGTCGACGCCGGCGACCACACCGTCCTGCTCGCTCACGTAACGGCCGCGGAGCCGGGTCAGGGTTCCCTGAGACCGCTCACGTATCACCGGCGCTCTTTCGGCACTCATACACCACTGACCCAGTGACCGTGCGGCACGACGAGGAAGGCATGGGATCCAGGGCCGATCACGGGCCCTGGGCATGGGGCGGCGCTGCGTGCCCTGCTGCGTCCAGCACACGGCGCCGCGGACGATCATCACCGAGAACCTGACCGGACCGCTCGGTACCGGGCACACCAACGAAGCAAGGAGCAACGATGCCGACCCTGGGAATCATCGGAAGCGGCAACATCGGGGCCGCGATCGCACGACTGGCGGTGGCCGCGGACATCGAAGTGGTGATCGCCAACTCACGCGGCCCCGAAAGCCTGACAGATCTCGTCGGGGAACTGGGGCCGCGCGCCACGGCCGGCACCCTCGAAGAGGCCGCCCGCGCCGGAGAGGCGACCGTACTCAGCATTCCCCTGACCGCGTACCACGACCTGCCCGCCGGCCTCCTGACGGGCAGGACCGTGCTGGACACCGGCAACTACTATCCGCACCGCGACGGCCGGATCGCCGAACTCGACTCCGAGGAAGTGACCACGGCCGAGCTGGAGCAGCAGCTCCTGCCCGGCGCGCTGCTGGTCAAGGCGTTCAACAACATCCTGGCCCACCACATCCCCCAGCTGGCCCGGCCCGCCGGGGCTCCGGACCGTAGCGCCCTGCCCATCGCCGGCAACGACCCCGACGCGAAGGTCCTGGCGGCCGAGCTGATCGGTCGGCTCGGCTTCGACACGGTGGACGCCGGCACCCTGGACGAGAGCTGGCGCTTCGAGCCCGAGGCCGGCGCCTACACCCACATCTACCTGGCAGATCCCGACGTGCCGGCCGAGCGCATCATGCAGGCCCCTGCGGCGCCGCTGCCCGCCGGCAAGCTCCAGGAGGCGCTGCGGACGGCCCAGCGGGTGAAGGTGGCCGCGCGCACCTTCTGACAGCGTGTGTCCGGGCAGCGCCGTAACACCTTGCGCTGCCCGCAGACCTTGGCCCCGACGTCGGCGACGTCGGGGCCAAGGTATTGGGAGTGGAGGGCGTGCTGCTCGACGGTCGACGTGCGAGTCGGGGCACCCCCGGAGGGGCTCACATGAACAGGGCCCGGCTCAGGCGGACGCCGTACTCCGCGTCGGGGTTGGTCCGGGCGTCCCCGACCCTTTCCTGGATCGCGGCGACGGCCAGGTCGCGCCGCTTGGGCAGGCGCCCGGCCTCCGCGGCCGCCAGCGCACCCGGCATCTCCTCGCGGGTGAGGTCGGTGCAGTAGCACGGCGCACCCGGCTGCTGCCGCCACGAGTCCGCGAGGGTCCCGGCGTCGAAGGCGTCGAACCCGGTGTCCTCGACCAGTGCCATGGCCACCTGACGGTCCCGATCGCGGTCGGCGGCGACGGGGACGGCGATACGGCCGGGGCTCCCCGCGGGCGTGTCCTTGGCCGCGAACGAGTGGGAACCGATCGCGTTCCACGCCTTGGCGATCGGCCGGCCCAGCTGTCCGGTGACCCACAGGCTCTCGACCTGACCGGCGTCGACGGCCTCGATCCGGCTGTCCCGCGCCGGGTAGTAGTTCGACGTGTCGATGACGACCGCGTCGGCCGGCACGTCGGCGATCAGTGACGCGACCTGCGGAAGACGGTGCAAGGGAATCGAGAGGATCACGACGTCGACGTCCTCGACGGCTTCCGCCGCCGTCACCGCGCGCCCGCCCGTGGAGAGGACGTCAGCCTCGATCGTGTGCGGGCCGCGCGAGTTGGCCACCTTCACCTGATGCCCTGCCACGGCCAGCCGCCGGGTCAAAGTCTTTCCGATATGCCCTACGCCCAGAATGCCGATCTTCACGATGCTTCTCCTTACCTCGAGTTCGGTCGCGAGAGGCCACCGACGCCGCGTCCGCGGTGCCCCAGTGGCAGCCCAGCCGGCAGGCCGCGCGCCCGAGGGGTGGGGCGCCCAGCGGTGAGCTCTCGGGAGAGCGCCCCGCGCCAGAGCGCCACGCTTCGGCCTGCGGTTACGCGGGGTCTTCGCCGCCCCCGGGAGCTGTTTCCGTCGCGGGCGTCTCCCACCCGGTGCGCATGAGGGAAACGAGCGCGTCGGGGGAAGATTCGTCGGCCATGGCGGCACCTCGGGCCCAGGCGGTGGCCAGCGTGCTGAGGAACAGGTCGCGTCCCCGTACCCAGGGCTTGGCACCGCCGTCGCGCTGTGCCGCGCGGAGGAAGTCCTCGGTGGTCGTGACGAAGCCCTGACAGGTGATCGCCAGCGGGGACGTGCCTTCCGCCAGTGCGGCCCGCAGGGGCTCGGGCAGGCCGTCGAAGGCGGTCACCCATTCGCCCAGCGCCTGAAGCCACTGTGCGAGCGCGGCGCGGGAGTCGGTCACCTCGCGCCGGATGGCGTCCCGGCGGGCCTCCAGTTCTTCGTCGCGGGCCTGCAGCAGGGCAGCCAGCAGTGCCTCCCGGTTGGGGAAGTGCCGGTAGAGCGTGCCCGGACCGACACCGGCCCGCTTGGCGATGGCATCCATGGAGCCGGTGATGCCCTGCTCGGCGAAGAACTCCTCCGCGACCTCGAGGATGTGCGTGCGGTTGCGCTGCTTGTCCGTCCGCTGCCGACGCTCGCCGGTGGCTGCCTCACCCATGTCGTTGCACCTCCCGTTGACAATGCGGAGACTGTCTCCGTATCGTCTTCCGTGAAACGGAGACTATCTCCTTATCGGGTCCGATGCTACCGCCGACCTCGGCAGACATCCGCTGATCCCAGGGCAACCCGGCGCGGCACACAGGCCGTGCCGACGGCCGCCGGGGCGGCATACCCCCACGCGACAGCTCCCCGGCCCAGGCCCACCGGCCCGGGCGCGTGCAGCCGGACCCCACCGGCGCGCACCGACGGCATGGAACGCGCACGGCCCTTCGCACACCCAGCAACACGGAAGAGATCACATGTCCCCCGACAAGACTCCGGCGCCGGCCGCCGCAGACGCACCGCCACCGACCCGCAACGACGACAGACTGGCCTCCCAAGACGTCCTCGTCATCGGGATCTTGATGGTCTCCGCGTTCACCGTCCTGCTGAACGAGATGCTGCTGGGAGTCGCACTTCCCACCCTGATCACCGATCTCGACATCACTCCCACCACGGGACAGTGGCTCACGACGGGTTATCTGCTGACCCTGGCGATCCTCATCCCGGCCACCGGCTTCCTCCTGCGGAGGTTCACCCTCCGTACGATCTTTCTCGGCTCGCTGTCCCTGTTCACCCTGGGCACGGCCATCGCCGCCGCAGCCCCGGGGTTCGGCGTGCTGTTCACCGGACGCATCATCCAGGCGGCGGGCACTGCCGCCCTGATGCCCCTGCTGATGGCCACGACGATGCGCCTGGTGCCCCCGCACCGGCGAGGCCGGACGATGGCGCTGGTCACCGGTCTGACCGCGGTGGCGCCCGCGGTCGGCCCGGCAGTATCCGGTCTGGTGATCTCCCAGCTCAGCTGGCGGTGGCTGTTCATCCTGGTCCTGCCCGTCGTCCTGGCCGGGCTGGCCCTGGGCGCCGCCAAGCTGCGCAACATCACCACTCCGGAACCGGTCAGGCTGGACGTGCTGTCCCTCGTCCTGTCCGCCATCGGGTTCGGCGCCCTCGTCTACGGCCTGTCCACGATCGGCGAGTCGGCCTCCGGCCACGCACCGACAGCCCCCTACATCCCGGTCATCATCGGGTTTCTCGCCCTGGCGGTCTTCGTCCGTCGGCAGACCGTGCTGCAGCGCAGCGACAACGCCTTCCTCGACATGAGGATCTTCCGCACCCCGTCGTTCACCGTGCCGCTGCTGGTCATGCTCGTCGTCGCGCTGGTCGGGTTCGGCACCACGATGGCCCTGCCGCTGGTCCTCACCAACGTCGCGGGCCTGACGACACTCCAGATCGGCCTCTTCCTGGTCCCCGGCGGAGCCCTGATCGCCCTCGTCTCGGCCCTCGGCGGACGCATCTACGACCGCTACGGACCGCGCCCCCTGGCCATCCCCGGATCGATCATCTGGACAGGCTCCCTGTGGTTCCTGAGCCGAGCCGACGAGAACACCGGAGTCACAGCGCTCCTGGCCGCCTACCTCGTCCTGTCGGCCTCCCAGGCCCTCATGTGGGCCCCGATGACGACGGCCGCACTGTCCTCCCTGCGCACCGAGCTCTACCCGCACGGCACCGCGGCGTTCAACACCGCCCAACAGCTGGCAGGCGGCGCAGGCGGCGCTGTCCTGATCTCGGCCTACACCATCGGCTCTCACGCCAAGGACGCGGGAGCACTGAACCTGGCCCAGTCCGTCTCGGCGGCACAAACCGCCTTCACGACGGCGGCGGTCATCGGTTGCCTCGCGATCATCGGCACCCTCTGGGTCCGCAGAACCGCAGCCACCCCCCAGCCGCCGGCGTCTCCACCGAGCAACGCCCCCGTCAATGCCACCGCAGTGTCGACAGTGTCGTCGGCCACGGACTGACAACCCCGGCGCAGACGCCGACACACCGGCGAGGAGCCGCCACTTGAAGCGGGTGGCTCCTGGCGCTGGCAGCCAACGAACCCCGCGTACTGCACCGAGCCGACCCTCGATGACCTGGGAGCCGCTTGTGCCGCGGCCGACCGCAACGAGGCCCGGCGCAAGCGGAACCGCCAGACGCCACGCTTCGCCGCTCCCACCTCCACGCCCACGCTCGAGGAGACCGTGGAACCAACCACTCCCCTCGCCACTGACACGCCCGCCCCTCCGGCCGGCCCCGAGCCGCCCTCTGGAAAGGAACCTCTTGTCCACCACCGCCTCCCTGTTTACCGAACTCGTACGCGTCAGGCACTCCCCGCGGCAGTTCCGGCCGACGCCGCTGTCCCCTGCGGACATCCGCGGCGTCCTGGAGGATGCGCAGACCGCCCCCTCGAACAGCAACACCCAGCCCTGGACGGTGCACGTAGTCTCGGGTGCCGCCCGGGACGCCTTGAGCAAGGAACTGCTCAAGGCGTACGAGGACGGCCGGGACTCGGCGGACTTCACCGGCGACTACGGCGACGGCGTCTACCTCGAGCGGTCCTATCAGCACGGCGCCCGTGTCTACGGGGCGCGAGGCATAGCGCGCTCCGACATGGAGGGCAGGAACGAAGTGATCCGCGAGAACCTGCGTTTCTACGATGCGCCCCACGTCGCCCTGCTCTTCATGCCACAACTCGGCGACGGGGTCCGGACGGCCGGTGACATCGGCATGTACGCCCAGAACTTCCTGCTCTCGCTGACCGCACGAGGCTTCCACGGCATCCCGCAGGCCGTCCTCGGCGTGTACGCCGACACGGTCCGGGCGGCGCTGGACGTCCCCGACGACCTCAAGCTGCTCTTCGGCATCTCCTTCGGCATCGGCGACAAGACGTCACCGATGTACGACATCGGCATGGGACGCATCCCGCTGCAACAGAGTGTGGTCCTGCACGACACCCCCGGAGTCCTCGACGAGCAATAGCTGTTTCCCTCACGAGGCGGGCCCGGGGCGGGGAAGTAGGTGGTGTCTGCTGGGGCGTAGGCCGCTGCTACGGGGGTGGACGGCAGGCAGCCCTTCCCGGAGTCACAGTGCTGGCGCCCTACCGGGTGGGCCGCACCATCGCCCCCGGTGAGCGGAAACATCTCGGACCGGGGCCGGGTCACGGTCAGCTGCGTTGCCGGCGAACGGCGCCAACGTTTGCGTCAGCGTCGAACCGCAGTGGCCAAATCGTCCGCCCACGGTGGATTCGCACCGGGGACCGAAACCGTCAGGGCGGCGACTTGGGCGGCGAACGAGCAGGCATCAGCGACGTCTTCGAGGGTCAGTTCATCGAGTCGGCCGCCCAGGTGTCCGGCATCGGCAAGGCGGTGCAGCAGGCCCGCGGTGAAGGAGTCGCCGGCACCGACGGTGTCGATGACCACCGCAGGAGGGGCTGGGACGGTGACGCGCGCACCGTCGAGGGACGCGAGGGCGCCGCGTCCGCCGAGGGTGATGACGACGAGGCGCGCGCCTGCGGTGTGCCAGGTGTCGCAGGCTTCTTCGAGGCCGGCACCGGGCGCCAGGAAGGTGCAGTCGTCTTCGCTGAGGCGGAGGATGTCCGCGACGGCGCACCAGTGGGCCAGCCGTTCGCGGTAGGCGGAGGGCGGTACGAGCAGGGGGCGGACGTTGGGGTCGATGGATACGGTGGTGCGCTCGCGCACCTGAGCGAGGTGTTCCTCGATTCGGCTGCCGCCGGGTCGGCGGATCAGCGCGAGAGAACCCGTGTGCAGGCAGACGGCCTCGTCGTTCCGCGTCGCGGCGAGTTCGCTGTCGGTCCACTGCCAGTCGGCGGCGCCGTCGGCATGGAAGCCATAGGTGGCTTGGCCGGTCGCGTCGAGGTCGGCGACGGCGAGCGTGCTGGGCTCGGAGGTGGTCACGCTGCTGGTCAGGTCGACGCCGGAGGCGTTGAGGCGGGCGCGGAAGAGGGTGCCGAAGGCGTCGTTGGAGAAGCGTCCGAGGAAGCGGGTGGGGGTGCCGAGCCGGGCGAGGGAGACGGCGGTGTTGGCCGGGCCGCCACCGGCCAGCGCCCGTAGGGCCAGACCGTCGGGATCGGACCGGTCGCGGTCCTCGAAGATGTCGGCGACGCACTCGCCGAGGACGTCCACGCTGCCGGGGGACCCGGGTCGGGCCATGGTGGCTGTCTGCCTCTCAGGTAGGGCGCGGGGCGTAGCCCCGCGCCACGGAACGCAGCCCGCGGGCCGGTAAGGGCGTGGGGTGCTGTGATGGCCATGTCTGCCGCACACGGTGCGAGGTCACGGGGCCTGTCAGTGTGCGGGTGCGTCAGCCTTCGGGCCGCGTGCGGCCCAGGGCATCAAGTACGCTGTGCTGTCGGGGGCGCCGACTGGGCTTCCTGCCTGATGTCCTGCGGGGTCAGGTTCCAGGCCGCGACGGCGAACTCGCTGCGCCCTGCCCCTGTCGTACGGGCCTGCAGCCGCCACGGTCCGTCGGTGGACGGGTAGAACCTCAGGGTGAGGACCTGCTCGTCGGCCAGGTAGACCTCGGCTATCGAGCGGTCCACGATCACACGGAGTTCGACGGGGGCGCCGGGGCGTGCCGCGGCCGGGCACGGTGCGGTGTAGGCCCCGCCCCGTGCCCGCGTGTCCGGTGAGGCGTGGGTGCGGTCGACGGCGAGGCGGCCTGCCGTGGGGTCGAGGCTGATGTCGAGGTACTCGGAGCCGTCGGTCGACGTGATCAGGCGCAGCCCGCTGATACCGGTGGTGTCCGGGACGAGGGTGGCGGTGAGGTCGAAGGTGTGGCTGACCTCGCCGAGTTCGGCGGGCTCGGTCCGGATGACGTGTCCGGTTCCGTGCAGGACGCGCGGGCCGCGCAGGGCCAGCAGTTCGCGGGCGGGGCGCTGGGCGACCGTGCCGTCGGCGGTGAGGCTGACCTCTCGGGGGAGCGTGAGGACGCCTGCCCAGCCCGCTTCGTGCGCCCAGGCGTCGTCCCGTGCTTCCCAGGCCCAGCCCCACATCAGCCAGCGGTCTTCTCCTGGGGCCTTCAGCAGGGCGGGGGCGTAGAAGTCGGGACCGTGGTCCAGCGGCACGAGGGCCGTGGCCGCCGTGAAGCGTCCGTCTTTCTCCTGGCCGGTGATGACGCTGGTGTGGCTGGGGCCGCCCTGCGGGGTCCAGTCGCTGAGGATCAGAACACTTTGGTCGCCGAAGGTGGCGTACTGGGGGCATTCCCAGCCGACCGGGCCCGTGCCGGTCGTGGCGTCGCTGGTGTGGAAGGGGCCGCGGTAGGTCCAGTGTTCCAGGTCGTCGGATTCGTACAGTTGCGCCGCGGCGCGGCCGTCGTCGAGGGCGGAGCCGACCAGCATCCGCCAGCGCTCGTCCTGCCGCCAGACGTAGGGGTCCCGGTACATGATGGTGCCGGCGGGCGGTTCGGGGATGAGCAGGTGGGGACGTTTGGTCCAGGTTCGGCCGTTGTCGTGCGACTCGGCGGTCGTGATCGGCTGCCACCAGCGGTCGTTGTGGTGGGCGGAGTAGAAGGCCAGGATGCGGCCGCCGGTGGAGACGGCGTTGCCGGAGTAGCAGCCGTCGGCGTCGTGCCCGCCGGGCGTGGGGGTGAGGGCGACGGGGAGGGGTTCCCAGGTGATCAGGTCGGGGCTGCGGTAGTGGCCCCAGTGCATGTTCGCGTGCTGGGGGCCGTGCGGGTTGTACTGGAAGAAGACGTGGTAGTGGCCGCCGTGGAAGACCAGGCCGTTGGGGTCGTTGATCCAGTTGCGGGGCGGTCGCAGATGGACGGTGGGCAGGTGGGGGTCGGCAGGCGACGTGGACACACGGGGCCTTTCTCAGGGCGTGCGAAGCGCACGGAAGTCATGAGGACGAGGCGGGATCGCAAGTGCGGTGCGGGGGTCAGCCCTTGACGCCGGTGGAAGCGATGCTGTTGACGAACGACCGCTGGAACGCCACGAACAGGGCGAGGATCGGCACGGTGATCATGGAGGAGTAGGCCATGATCTGGCCCCAGCCCACGTTCAGCTGGAAGAAGTAGGAGATGCCGACCATCACCGGTCGCAGCTCTTCGCTCTGTACGACCATCAGCGGCCACAGGTAGGAGTTCCAGGCGGGCAGGAAGGTGAGGATGGCGACGGTGGCGACCGCCGGGCCGGACAGCGGCATCACGATGCGCCGGTAGATGGTGAACCAGCCGGCGCCGTCCATGATCGCCGCTTCGTCGAGTTCCTTGGGGATGCTCTGGAAGAACTGGTGGAAGAAGAAGATCGAGAAGGCGTTGGCGACGAACGGCAGGATCTGCACCTGGTAGGTGTCCATCCAGCCGGTGGTCCACTCCAGGTGGAAGCCGTTCACGCGGAGCAGCGGCAGCTGGTTGACCCACCACACCAGCGGCAGCGCGAAGGTCTCGAACGGCACGATAAGGGTGGCGATGACCGTCGTCAGGACGAGTTTGCGGCCCGACCACCGCATCCGCGCGAGGGCGAAGGCGGCCAGGCTGTTGACGACGATGCCGAGCACCACGGTGATCGACGAGATCAGCACGGAGTTCAGCAGGAACTGTGCCGCCGGGACCCGTTCGAACATGCCGGTGTAGTTGTCCAGCGACAGGGCGCCGACCGGCAGGAAGGCGCGCAGTGAGCCCAGGTCGCCGAAGATCTGGTCGTCCGATTTGAACGACGAGACCAGCATGAAGAGGAGCGGCAGCGCGAAGACCAGGGCCAGGACGATGCGGCCGGCGTGACCGCCGAACCGCTTGAGGAGGGAGGTCATGTCAGTCCTTCTCCCGGGTCAGGAAGCGCTGGACGAGCGACACGGTCAGGACGAGTACGAAGAAGATCAGCGAGATGGCTGCCGCGTAGGCGGTCTGCTGCTGGTCGTAGCCGGTGCGTACGGCCTGGTAGACGACGGTGGTGGTGGAGTCGAGCGGACCGCCCTGCGTCATGACCCTGATCTGGGTGAAGAGGCTGAACGCCGCGATCGTGATGGTGACGAGCACGAAGGTGCGCGTGGCGCGCAGCCCCGGCCAGGTGACGTGGCGGAAGCGGTGCCAGGGTGTGGCGCCGTCGATCTCGGCGGCTTCGTACAGCTCTGCGGGGATGGTCTGCAGGCCGGCCAGCCAGATGATCATGTGGAAGCCGACGCCCTGCCACACCGACATCAGGATGATGGCGGGCATCGCGGTGGAAGGGTCGCCCAGCCAGTCCGGGCCCTGGAAGTGGCCGAGGGTGAGTGTCGAGATGACGTGGTTGACCAGGCCGTCCTTGCGGTAGAGGAAGGTCCACAGGAGGGACACCACGACCATCGAGGTGACGACGGGCAGGAAGTAGACGGTGCGGAAGAAGTTGACACCTCGCACCTTCGCGTTGACCAGCAGGGCCAGGACCAGGGCGAGGCCGGCCTGGAGCGGGACGACGACGGCGGCGAAGTACGCGGTGTTGCGCAGGGACTTGTAGAAGACCGGGTCTTCGAAGAGCCGGGTGAAGTTGCGCAGGCCCACGAAGCGGGCCGGGGTGGGCGAGATGAGCCTCGCGTCGGTGAAGGCCAGGGCGAAGGCGAGGGCGACCGGTACGACGAGGAAGACGATCAGCAGCACGACGGCCGGGGTGGCCATGCCGAGGGCGGTGAGGCTCTCACGGCGACGGGTGTTGGTCGTTCGGGTTCGCCGGACCGGGCGCAGCCGCTGAGGGGCTGCGGTCTTGGTGGTCACGGTATCTCCAGGGAGCCGGTCCGGTTCGGGCGGCGCGGTCGGGGACCGAACCGGACCGGGGCGGGTCAGCCTGCGTAGTTGTTGTTCGTCTTCAGGTTGTTGTCGATGTTCTTCGCGGCCTGGCCGAGAGCGTCCTCGGGGTCGGCGCCGGCCAGGATGTCCTGGGCCGCCTTCTGGAACTCGGTGGAGATGTACGGGTAGGCCGGGGTGACCGGTCGCACCGTGGCGTACTCGCGCGCGAACCGGACGAGTACCTCGAACTTGCCGCCCAGCTGGTAGTCCGCGATCTGCCGCGCGGCGGCGTCCGTGGCGGGGATGGTGCTGGTGGCCTTGGCGTAGTCGACGAAGTACTTGGTCTGGCGCGAGAACTTCAGCCACTCCTGCGCGCCGTCCTTGTTGGAGCAGGTGGAGCTCATCGCCCACTGCCAGGAGGCGCCGCCGATCTTGGGCCCGTTGCCGAAGTCGACCGGCGGGATGATCGCCAGGTCGTCGCCGAGCTTGTCGGCGTTCTTGGCCGCGTTCCAGCTGCCGTCCCACTGGATGGCGTTCTTGCCGGCCAGGAAGTCCTTGTTGGGGTCGGCTCCGGACTTCTTCGCCATGTAGCCCTTGGCCACAAGCGAGCGGAACCAGGTGCCCCACTCGACGGCTTCCTTGCCGTCGAGGCTGCCGGAGGCGGTCTTGTATCCGTCGCGGTCGATGAGGTCGCCGCCGAAACTCTGCAACTGCGGGGAATAGGCGTACGGCCACCACTCGCCGCTGCCACCGGTGCCCATCTCCAGCGGGTACGCGAAGTTTCCGCTCTTCTTCAGCTTGGCCAGCGCGGCGTCGAACTCGTCCTTGGTCCAGGGCTTGTCCATGGTGGGTATGCGGATGCCGTGCTCGTTCAGGACGGACTTGCGGGCGAAGAAGGCCAGGGAGACGTCGTAGAAACCGAAGGAGTACAGCTGGTCCTTGTATGTTCCGACGGTGCTGGCGAGCTGGTCTTTCACCGGCACCTCGCTGCCGGCGACGTCGATGGGGGCCAGGTAGCCGCCCCAGGCCCAGTTCGCCACGTTGGGGCCGTCCACGTCGAGCAGGCAGGGCAGCTTGCGGGCCGAGGCGGCTGCCACGACGGAGTTGTTGTAGTCGGTCTGCGGGAACGACTGGAGCTCGACCGTGTACTTGTCCTGGGATTCGTTGAAGTCCTCGATGATCTTCTTGACGACATCGAGTTCGGTTGAGTTGCCGGCGTTGTGCGTCCACAGGGTCAGCGTGTCGCCGCTGGCTCCGGACGAGTTCCCGCCATTGCCGGACGCGCACCCGGCGACGAGCGCGGTCGCCGCCGCGGCGGCTACACTCGCAAGCGCGAGGCGCCTTCTTCTGAACACCACGAGGTTCCTCCATCTCACGGAGGCGGGTCTTGCAGGACCCGCCCTTGGCGACCGGTTGCGACGGTCGCCGTTCTTGGTGGCCGTCCCGCCGTCCGCGCCGGAATCATCGGAGCGGGCGGCGGGACGGCTGTCTTCGGATGCCGGTGTCACTCCCCGGCGGGGCACCGAGGGAGGCGCGCTCCCGCAGTGGCATGGGCACGCGGTGTACGGCCGCTTCGAGCGGCCCGCCGCGGAGGATCAGCTCCACGGCGAGGCGTCCGAGCTGGTAGTGCGGCAGCTTCAGTGTGGTGAGGGCCGGACGCAGCACGGACGCGATGTCCTGGTCGTCGAAGGAGATCACCGAGACGTCGCCGGGCACCGACAGCCCCGCCTCACCGAGCGCCTGGTAGGCGCCGAAGGACACCCGGTCGGCCAGGCACACCAGCGCCCGGGGACGGGTCCCCGCTGCCAGCAGGGCGGACACCTCCCGGTAGCCGTCCAGCGTGTCCCAGTCGCACTCGATGACGCCGTCCAGGTGGGCGCCGCCCTCGCGCAGTACTTCCTCCAGGCCGCGCATGCGCTCGTTGCCGGCGATGATTCCCTCGGGCGTGGCCGGGACGGCCTGGTGGCCGCCGATCGCCCAGATGCCCCCGGTGTGGCCGGCCGCGAGCAGGGCGCGGGCCGCGTCCCGGCCGGCCTCCAGTTCGTCCGGGACGACGGAGGGGGCGTCGAAACCCGGGGCCAGGCAGTTCAGCAGCACCACCGGGCGGCCGAACAGCTCCTTCGGCGGGGTCACGTAGCGGGTGAACATGGATGCGTAGATCACGGCGTCGACCTGGCGGTCCAGCAGGGCGTGGACCAGGGACGACTCGGCGGCGCGGTCGCCGCCGGCCTCTGTGATGAACAGCAGGTGGTCCTGCTCGCGGGCGGCCTCCATGGCGCCGCGGATGACGTCGCCGGCGAACGGCGTGGTGGTGATCCGGTCCGATACGAGCCCGATGGTCTGCGTGGACTTCGTCCGGAGGCTGCGCGCGGTGACGTTCGGACGGTAGCCCAGTCGCCTGGCCGCTTCCAGAACCCGTTCCCGGGAGGCGTCCGAGATGCGCATGTCGGTGCGGCCGGACAGGGCGAACGACGCGGTCGTCGGCGACACGCCCGCCTCACGGGCGACGTCGGCCATGGTCACGCGGCGTTCGGACATCAGTGGATCAGCTCCGCTCGGCTAAATCGGATTAGCAGGACGCGATGAGAGTGCTCCACCTGTCATGCGCTGTCAACACCCCGGACATCCCGCCTACGTAACAGTGGCGATCTATGGCGATTCATCCGCTGTTGGGCAACGCGAAGTTGAGACCCGTGTGCGTTAGCTCTTGCTTTAGCGGAGACAGCGCGCGAACCATGCCGACCCATCACCTAAATCGAATTGGCACCCCGTCAGGTCGCCGTCCGTCACCCATCCCAGGAGCCAGCATGAGGAGAAGAACCGCGCTCGCGGTCGTGTCCGCCGCCGTCGGCGGCGCCGTCGTGCCCCCCTCGTTCTCGCCCGCTTTCGCCGCCGCCGGCGGTCGGTCCGGCCCGCAGAAGCCCACCGCCCGCTGGGACTTCGACGAGCGGTCCGGCACGGTCGCCCGCGAGGCGGTCTCCGGATCGGCAACCCCGGTGGAGTACGTCTTCAACGACGCCCGGTACAAGCCCGACAGCGACCCCGTACGCCGCCGTGGCGTACGCGGCCGGGCCCTGTACTTCGACGGCTACTCCACCTACGTCACCGCCGAAGGGCCGGGCAAGCTCGACCTCGCCGACGGCGTGACCGTCGACGTGTGGATCGCCCCGTACGCCTACGAGCACGGCATCGACGGCAAGCCCCAGGCCCTGGTCAACCAGCACGACCCGGACGCCAGGACCGGCTTCCTGCTCGGCCTGCGCCGCTTCGGGCAGATCGTCTTCCGGCTCGGCTTCGGCACCGACCTGATCGAGGTCAAGGGCGCCCCGGACCGTCCGGCCGCCAAAGGCCGGTGGAGCCACGTCGCGGCCACCTACGACCCGGCCGCCCACCAGCTGCGCCTCTACCTCGACGGCCGCCTGATCGGCACCGCCACCACCCCGGACCAGGCCCCCGAACCGGCGCCCGGCGAGCCTCTCCTCATCGGGAAGCACAACCAACCGATCCTGCTCAACGGCGAGTTCCACGCCAATATGTACATGGGCCTGATGGACAGCCTCGTCATCCGCCCGGGCGCCCTGGACGACGCGACGGCGCAGCGCGAGCACGCGGAGAAGACCGCCGCCCTGCCCGGTCACCGCGTGCCCCGCCCGGACCTGGCCCCCCACCGGGCGCGCTTCGACGGCGACCGGCACCGCCCCCAGTTCCACATGCTGCCGCCCTGGCACTGGATGAACGAGCCGCACGCGCCCGTGTACTTCAAGGGCAAGTACCACATCTTCTACCAGCACGACCCGCTCGGACCGTTCTGGGGTCAGATCCACTGGGGGCACGCCGTCAGCACCGACATGGTGCACTGGCGCGACCTTCCCATCGCCCTCGCCCCCGCCGCGGACTCGCCCGGCCCGGACGGCATCTGGTCGGGCTCCGCCTGCGTCGACGGCGACCGCGGCCCGGTCCTCTTCTTCACCGGCGGCGACGACCGCCTGCCCTACCGCCAGCGCACCGGCCTCGCCCTGTCCACCTACCAGGCCGACGGTGACACCGACCTGCCCACCTGGACGATGCGCTCCGAACCGGTCACCGAAGCCCCGGCCGGTCTGCCGGCCGGCCCGGGAACCGCGTGGGCGGAGAACTTCCGCGACCCGTTCGTCTGGGAGGAGGACGGCGTCTGGTACCAGCTCGTCGGCAGCGGCATCGTCGACTACGACGGCGCTCAGGTCACCCGCAAGCATGGCGGAACCGCTCTCCTCTACACGGCCCGCCGGCCCGAGGGGCCCTGGACCTACCAGGGCCCGCTGCACTGGAACGACCTCGCCAAGGTGCCCGAGCCCGGTGAGGTGTGGGAGCTGCCGGTGCTCCTCCCGCTTCCCGGCCCCCGCGGCCGGCGCACCGGAAAGCACATCCTGCTGATCTGTCCGTGGTGGGAGGGGTTCAACCCGAACGCCGTCAAGCACACGTACTACTGGATCGGCACCTTCGACAAGCGCGAGCACCGCTTCGTGCCCGACCACGCCGAGCCCCGCGAGTTCGACTTCGGCGAGCACTTCACCGGCCCCTCCGGCTTCGTCACCCCCGACGGCCGCTCCGTGGTCTTCAGCATCACCCAGGACCGCCGCACCGAGCAGCAGCACGCCCAGTCCGGCTGGGCCCACAACGCCGGCATGCCCGTGTCCCTCTCCCTGCGCCAGGACGGCAGCCTCGGGATCGAACCGATCGCCGAGGCCGCCGGTCTGCGGGGCAAGCGACTCGCCCGCATCCGGCAGACCTCGGTGGCGGAAGCCAACCGGCGGCTCGCCGGAGTCTCCGGCGACCTGCTCGACATCAGCGCCGTCATCGAACCGCGCGGCGCGCGCACGATCACCCTGGCGGTCCGGGCCAGCGCCGACGGCACCGAACAGACCCTGCTGACCTACGACACGGCCGAGCACCGCTTCCTGATCGACCGCGGTCGCTCCAGCCTCGACCCGGACGTCCGCAAGGGCGTCCACGGAAGCAATGTCGCACTCGACGGCGGGCGCCTCGCACTCAGGGTCCTGCTCGACCGCTCGATGCTGGAGGCGTACGTCAACGGCACCCACAGCATCACCAGCCGCGTCTATCCCACCCGCGAGGACGCCACCGGCCTGCGGCTGACCAGCGAGGGCGGATCGGCCCGTGTCGTGTCCCTGGACGTCTGGCGCATGAACGGCGCCTACGACACGCCGGCCGTGCCCGCCGCGTACGACCCGCCGCGCCCGGCGGACGTCGACGCGCTGCCCAACCACGACTTCGCCACCGGCGACCTCACCGGGTGGACCGTCGTCTCGGGTACGACCTTCGGCGACGCCAACGTCACCACCCGCACCGACTGGGGCTGGGGCGGCCCCTTCTACCAGGCCGAGACCGAAGACGACCCGGCAGGCCACCACCTGTGGGGCTTCAACCCCTCCGCAGGCGGCGACGGCGCCACCGGCGTCCTGCGCTCCACCACCGTGCTCCTCGGCGGAGACGGGGTGATCGACCTGCTCGTGTCCGGAGGCAACGACCCCGACCGGCTCTACGCGGCCGCCGTCCGCGCCGACGACGGCAAGGTCCTGGCCAAGGCCACCGGCCGCAGCACCGAGCAGTACCGCCGCGTCGTCTTCGACCTCTCCGCCCACATCGGCGACCGGATCTACATCGAGGTGGTCGACCGGGCCGACGGGGGCTGGGGTCACATCAACGTCGCCGACGTCAACGTCCCCGTCCGGCGCTCCTGACCCCCGATTCCGGCCCGATGCACGCGCCGACGGGCGGACCGTGCCGCGCCGAGGGCCGAGGTCCTTTCCGCCCGATCAACCCAACCCCACACCCACGGAGGTTCCCATGCGAACCCGTGCACCATCGAGAGCCGCGACCAGACACAGTCTGGTGCGTCTGCTGCTCGCACTCGCGATATGCCTGGGCCTGACATCACCCCTGATGACGCAGACCGCAGACGCGGCCGAGACCAGCCTGTCCAACCCCGACTTCGAGTCCGGCGACCTCAGCGGCTGGACCATCACCGGAACCGCCTTCACCGGAGCGGTCACCGACGACCCGGGCTGGGGCTGGGGCTGCTGCTTCAACCAGCAGGGCTCCTACCACCTGTGGGGGTTCGCCGCGGGCGGTGACGCCGCCACCGGGACGGCGACGTCCGAGCCGTTCACCCTGACCGGTACCGGCATGGTCAGCGCCTTGGTCTCCGGCGGCCGCAACGAGAACGACCTCTACGCGGCCCTGACAACCCTCGACGGAACCATTCTGCACAAGGCCACCGGGACCGACGACGAGGCGTACCGCCGCGTCACCTGGGACGCCCGCGAGCACCTCGGCGAGCAGTTGCGCGTCACCGTCGTGGACAAGGCCACCGGCGGCTGGGGCCACATCAACCTCGACGACGTCCGCGTCGGCACCGATCCCGCACCCGATCCCGCTCAGCGGGGACTCGCCGCCCACTGGGACTTCAGCGAGGGGAAGGGCACCACGACCAGGGAGAAGGTCAGCCAGGCCGCCGACCCCATCAGCTACGTCTTCAACGACGCGCAGTACAAGCCCGACAGCGACCCGCTCTGGCGCCCGAAGGACGAAGCCGACGGGGTACTCTCCGGCGCCCTGTTGTTCGACGGCTACTCCACCTGGGTCACCCGCGCCGCAGCCCAGACGCAGCTGCCCACCGACGGCCTGACCGTCGAGGCGTGGGTCGCACCGCGTGCGTTCGAGTGGGGAGACGAAGGCAAGCCGTCCGCCGTCGTCAACCAGCACGACAAGGCGGCCAAGCGGGGCTTCTCCCTCGGTGTCGGCCGGCACGGCAGGTGGCAGTTCGGCATCGGAACCGGCGACGCGTGGCACGAGGTGACGGTCCCGAAGCAGGCGGCCCTGGCCGCGGGCGAGTGGGCGCACCTGTCCGCCGTGTTCGCGCCGGGCGAGGGAGCGATCAGGCTCTTCCTCAACGGCGAACAGGTCGCCCAGACCACCGTTCCCACCGGCGCACGACTGGCCAAGGCCGACGTCCCCCTGATCATCGGCCGTCACAACCAGCCCGCCATCATCAACGGTACGTTCGCCGTCAACATGTTCAACGGGCTCATCGACGAGGTGAAGATCCACAACAGCGCCCTCACTCCGGCGTCGGTCACAGCCGGTCACCAGAAGGACGTACAGACCTTCGCGGGCGGAACCACCCCCAAGGCCCGGATGGAGATGGACCGCTCCCGGTACGACGGTGACCGCTACCGTCCCGGCTACCACTTCACCGCCCCGAACCACTGGATGAACGAACCCCACGCCCCCATCCAGTACAAGGGCAAGTACCACCTCTTCTACCAGCACAACTCCCACGGCCCCTACTGGCACAACATCGCCTGGGGACACGCGGTGAGCGAGGACCTGGTCCACTGGCGCGACCTGCCCGTCGCCCTCGCGCCCACCGAGGACAGCGTGGCCCCCGACGGGGTCTGGTCCGGTGACGCCGCCTACGACGAGAACGGCGTGCCCGTCCTGCTGTTCACCGCCGGCAACGACTCCCGGCGCCCCAACCAGGCGACCGGCCTCGCCCGCCCCGTCGACCCCGACGACAGCGACCTGGTCGAGTGGAAGATGCACCCCACCCTCGTCACCAGCCAGACCGCCGACCTGAACGTCGGTGCCGGACGCAAGGTCCGCTTCGGCGACTTCCGCGACCCCTTCGTCTGGAAGGAGGGAGACACCTGGTTCCAACTGATGGGCTCCGGCATCCAGACCACCGACGGCAAGGACGTCGGCGGCACCGCCCTCCTCTACACCTCCAAGAACCTCACCGACTGGACCTACTCGGGCCCCCCTGATGACCGGTGACGTGGCGGCCCACCCCAAGACCGGCCAGGTCTGGGAGCTGCCCACCTTCCTGCCCATCGGAAAGGACGCCCAGGGCCGCGAGCGCCGGGCCCTGCTCGTCAACCCGGCCTTCCCCGCCGGCCCCGGCGAGTACAGCAGCAAGTACGTCTACTACTGGGTCGGCACCTGGGACGCCCAGGCCCGCCGCTGGTCCCCCGACACCACCGAACCCCGGCTCATGGACTACGGCGACCACTTCACCGGCCCCAGCGGAACGGTGGACGACAAGGGCCGCTCCCTCGTCTTCAGCATCGCCCAGGACCGCCGCACCGAACGCGCCCACTACGACGCCGGCTGGGCCCACAACGCGGGCCTGCCCATCGAACTGTCCATGCGGCCCGACGGCGACCTCGGATTCCGCCCCGTGGAGGAGGTCTCCCGCCTCCACACCGGCGAACCGCTCCTGAACATCAGCACGCCGACATCTCTCACCGACGCCAACACCCGACTGGCCGGCATCAAGGGGGACATGCTCCACATCAAGCTCACCCTGGAACGCGGCAGCGCCGACACCTTCGGCCTCGACGTGCTCCGCAGCCTCGGAGACGAAGAACGCACCCGCCTCTTCTACGACGCCCCCGCCGGACAGCTGGGCGTCGACCGGACACGCTCCGGGAACAACTCCAGCGCCGAACCCGGCTTCGGCATCCACAAGGGCCCGCTGGCGCTCTCCAACGGCACCCTGACGCTCGACGTGTTCCTCGACCGTTCGATGGTCGAGGCGTACGCGAACAACCACAAGTCCATCACCACCCGCGCCTACCCCTTCCGCCAGGACTCCCTCGGCCTGCGCCTCTTCGGCGACGGCAGCACCGTCAAGTCCATGACCGTCTGGAAGATGGGCAACATGACCGACTGATCCAGGTGCACAACCACACACTGGGACGACAGCCCGGCCCATAACGGCCGGCGCAGCCCCGAGCTACTGGGCTCGGGGCTGCAGGCGTTCATTCGTCGCGCAGTTCACGGCTTGAACAGCGTCCTGCTCGGCGACGGCGAGGGACCCGGACACGAAGTCCGAGGAGAACAGGATCGAGCACCTCCCGACCGAGAAGGAACCTCCCGCGGACGAGAAGTACTCGTGGATCAGATCTCCGCTCGGCCATCCCCGTGCCTACGCCTCCGCTTGGTCCTAGCGGCGGCCGGCCACACCGGGCGAGCGAATGGGCCGACGCCCCCGGCCGCCCTCTCGAAGACCAGCTCGCCGAAAAGGATGCTCCCCGGCGGAGCCTCGGTCTATCACCGGCGCTGTCACGGACGCCCGTGACACCAGGCCAACACCGTCGTCTGCTTACTGACTTCAGCTGGTCCAGATGAATCTTGACGAGCTGAAGTCAGTAAAGCCTGACGTAGCCGGGCTCGTCGCCTACCGCGCGCTGCAGACTGGAATGATGCCATCCCATACACACACCTTGGTCGGGGTCCTCTGCGATCAGAGCATGCAGCGCCTGTTTTTGCTCATCCATTTGACGTCGGCTGGATGAGCGTCACGGACTCTGATCTCCATACTTCCCAGCGTACGACCAGCCCTCTGGTGGGTGTCATGGCCGGGTGGGCCTAACCAAGTGGCCGACCTCTCGGGCAAAGCAGCGATTGAGGCGTGGGCCTATCTCGCAGATTCCCGATGCGGCGTTCGTAGTAGTTACGGGAGTGCGGATCGACGCCCACACGGACATCCCCCGCGACAGTGATGCAGCCGTGGCTTCGCCACAGGCCGGGATCGCCAGTTCAGCTGCCGATGGCCAGCCAGTCGATCCTGTCTCCCGCACTCACGCAGCCCGGCCACACTCGGAGGGGCACGCACCCTCACACGGACGGACAAGCGCGTGCGATCGCAAATCAGGCACCCGGGAAAGTCACGTCCATACGGACTGCACGGGGCCGCCGACCGCATCGTGCGCGCCAGCGCGTTCACTCTCACAGAGAAGCCGCACCGGAGTGCTCCGATGCGGCTTAGCCGTCTCACGGATCCGCGCAGAGATCCCGTCAGGACGGACCTCGGTGGAGCCTCGCCCTATCACCCTCGTGTCACACCGCAATCACCAACTGGGCAGACGGTCCTGGACCAAGACACTCTGACCTGCAATTTCCTGCCCGCGCTGGACTGCCGTAGACGTCCCTGGACGGTCTCTACAACCTGTGCCATGTGGTACCCAGTGAGGGACCGAGGATCAGGACCGGGGCCTCTTCTGGCCCGTCAAAGCGGTATTGCAGGGTGTTCGGCGGTGTCTCACCCACGGCTCCGACCCTCTCATGTCTCACGGACGCCCCTCTAACGCGGGGGTGTGGGACACCTGTCTGAGCAGGTTGAAGACCTCGCGTGCTGTGTCTCGCTCGAGGCATCGGATGATCTCGCGCCGGGTCTTGCCCTCCTGGGTGCGGCGTTCGTGGTACGCCTGGGTGCGTGGGTCGTGACGTAGCCGGGTGAAGACGATGCGGTGCAGGGCGGCGTTCGCCTGGCGGTCGCCGCCGTGGTGGTGATCAGGAGAGTGGCAGCGCTGTCCGGGCCGATGCCCATCGGTTCGAGTAGCTGTGGGGCGTGGTGTTCGACGAGCCGGGTCAGGCGTTGGTTGAGCTCGTCGATCTGAGCCGTGAGCTGTTGGATGCGCTCGGCGAGCATGCGCAGCGTCATGTGGCTGGCCCGGGTAACCGCGTCCTCGTCGTTCCCGCCGTCGTGCGGGGCGAGGCGCGCGCAGGTGCGGAACAGCTCGGCGTTGCCAAGGCTGGACATGCGTTCCCGCAGGGCGGGTTCGGCGATGACCAGGATGGCCTTGCGCTGGTTGATCGCCTGGGTGCGGGCCTTGACCGCGGGGTCCTTGGCGAGCTTGAAGATCCGGGTGCTGTGCACGGGACCGTCGACGGACTTGGCCCGGGCACGGGCACGACCGCTGAGCACGGCCCGCGCGGCGGCCTGCGCGTCGAACGGTCCGACTTGCCGAGCAGCCGGCGGGTCGACCGGTCGGGCCGGTTGACTTCGAACACCTGGACGTGCTGAGCCAGCAGGTAGCGGGACAGGCCCGCGCCGAAGGTGCCGGTGCCCTCCACGCCGGCCCGGCGCACCGTCCCCCGCTTGCGGCCCCAGACGAGCAGTTGTCGGTAGCCGGCCGCCGTCGCCGGAAAGGACTCGGTGCCCAGGACGACCTCGCGCCGAACCGGCGGATCCGTGCAGGAGGTGCTGCTGTGCCGGGTCGTCATGGTTCGCCTCCAGCGTGGTGACGTGCTGAGTAGATGGCACCGGGCTGCTCGGGCGGTCTGAACTGTGATGGCGCCTGGTCGTTGGCAGGGCCCCTATGGGGACACGCCCTGTGGCTCGGTGACAGCAGAAACCATCCCGCAACGACAGTCGACAGGCCCGTGACTGGACACTGCGGTCAAAGATGACCCCCGCCCGGGACGGCACACCGCGCAACCGTCCCACCGCTCCCGGTACAGAGGCATGACTCGATCACCGCCGGATGACTTCGGCCGAACCGATGCTCACCCTGACTGAGCGCGCCGACAAGGAGTTGACTCACGTCCCGTGATCAGCACCCGATGACCAACCCACCGGAAGAGGACTCCTGGATCTGCCTTGACGTGCGGCCCCGGTCACTCGCGACCAGGGCCACCACTCCGATGACCATCGGATGCCGACATGAGCGAGGCCCACAAAGGGCCAGGTCAGGTTCTATTCCCGGGCCTACGGACCCGCACATCTCGACCCGGAGCGTCACGGTGCGAGCGGCTGGCGCACCCGCCTGCCCACCAGTCCGACGGCCCGCGCCGACCGAGGCAGTGGCGCAGGGTCACCTCGGGAAGCCGCCGAGAGGAATCGGCACGAAGGGGCACGACGACATAGGTAGTAATGACATTCATTTTCATGTACCGTCTGTCCCGCTTACCAATCGCACCCGGAGGTCCTCATGGCCGTACCCAAACGCAAGATGTCGCGCAGCAACACCCGGCACCGCCGCGCGCAGTGGAAGGCCACGACGCCGCAGCTGGTGACAGTCACGGTGGACGGCGTGCCGTACCTCGTTCCGCAGCGCCTGGCCAAGGCGTACGAACGCGGTCTCCTCCGTCCGGAAGGCTGACCCCGGCATGGCCCACGGCCCCTCGCGGCGCCTGCCCGTCACCGTCCTGTCCGGGTTCCTCGGCGCCGGCAAGACCACCCTGCTCAACCACGTCCTCGCAAACCGCGAGGGCCTGCGCGTCGCGGTCATCGTCAATGACATGAGCGAGGTCAATATCGACGCCGCCCTGGTGCGCGGCGGCGAGGCGGCTCTGTCCCGCACCGAGGAACGCCTGGTCGAGATGACCAACGGGTGCATCTGCTGCACCCTGCGGGATGACCTGCTGGAGGAAGTGGACCGGCTGGCGCGCGAGGGGCGTTTCGACTACCTCCTCATCGAGTCGTCCGGTATCTCGGAGCCCATGCCGGTGGCCGCCACCTTCGCCTTCGCCCGCGACGACGGCGCCACCCTCGGCGACCTGGCTCGGCTGGACACGATGGTCACGGTCGTGGACGCCGCCAACTTCCTGCCCGAACTGGCCAGCGGCGACGAGCTGACCGAACGGGGTCTGGACCAGTACGAGGACGACGAACGCACGGTCAGCGACCTACTGATGGACCAGATCGAGTTCGCCGACGTCATCGTCCTCAACAAGCTCGACCTCGTCGAGTCCGCTGCCGCCGAGCAGTTGCACGCCACCTTGGCGCGTCTCAATCCCGCCGCCCGCATCGTGGCTGCCGAACGAGGCCGTGTACCCGTCGGCGAAGTGCTGGGCACCAGCCGCTTCGACCTGGAGCGGGCCCAGCAGGCACCGGGCTGGGTCAGGGAACTCAACGGCGACCACGTCCCCGAGACGGAGGAATACGGCATCTCGTCGACCGTCTTCCGCTCCGGAAGGCCCTTCCACCCCGGGCGGCTGTGGACGTTCGTGACGGAGGCCCTGGACAGCGGCGCCTACGGGCAGATCCTCCGGTCCAAGGGCTTCTTCACCCTCGCCAGCCGCCCCCTTGTGACGGGACTGTGGTCGCAGGCCGGTTCGGTGGCCCGCTTCGAACCCTCCTCCGCTCGCGACGCCGACAGCCCCTACGCTCAAGAACTCGTCTTCATCGGAACCCAGCTGGACGCGGAGCCGCTGCGGGCGGCCCTGACCGACTGCTTCATGCGGGAAGGCGAAGCCCTGCCCGCTTCCGACCCGTTCCCCGTCTGGGACACCTACGGCTTCGACGATAGCTGCGCGCACGAGCACGACCCCCTCGCCACCGTGACGGAGCGCTGAAACTCCGGGCCGGGCGGTGGTCGCAGCCACGGCACCGTCCGGCCCGGTACACACCCGTGTCAGAGAGGCCGCTCATGGACGACAGGAAGAAGCCGCGCCTGGGGACGGTGCAGGAGACCCTCCTCATACCGCTGTATGCCCGCGCCGTGGAGAACCGCAAGGAACACGCACTACTGAGGGACCCACGGGCCGAAGAGATTGTCGCCTCGATCGACTATCCCTTCGGACGCTTCGACGAACTCCCGAGCCTTACCGGTGCGTTACTGCGAACCCGTCTTTTCGACCGATGGGTGAATGACTTCCTGTCCGCGCACCCCGACGCCACCGTGGTCGAGATCGGCACCGGGCTCAACACCCGCCATGAACGCGTCGACAACGGCCGCGCCCGTTGGTACGAACTCGACCTGCCCGACGTGATCGACCTGCGTCGGAACTTCTTCACGGACAGCCCCCGACGGACGATGATCGCAGCCTCGGCGACGGACCGGGCGTGGGCCGCAGAGGTGGCCTCGCACACCACCGGGCCGTACCTGTTCGTCGCGGAGGCCGTACTGCCCTACCTGCACGAACCCGAGGTGCGCGGGGTCATCGACCTCCTCGCCGACCACTTCCCCGGTGCCCTGCTGGCCCTGGACACCGCCGGCCCCGGTTTCTTCGACACTCAGGAACAGCATGACGCCCTGAGCAAGGTCGAGGCCCGTATGCACTGGTACTGCCCTGGTCCGGTCCAATTGATCGACTGGCGGCCGGGAGCACACGTACTGGCGTCACACACCCTCACGAGCCTGCCCGAGGACCTGGTGGCCCAGTTGCCACTCCCCTACCAGCAGATGGTGTCCGCCATGGCCGCGCAGCGGCTCCCCCAGGCCGAGGGCTACCGGCTCAACCTTCTGCGCCTGCCCTGATACATGCAGGCACGCTCAGCGGGAGATCCGGCCATGACTCCGCCGAGTCATGGCCGGACTCGGTGCCCGTCGCGCGAGCGGCGCGGCTACCAGGAGGACTTGGTGACCCCGGGCAGGAAGCCGGCGTGGGCCTGCTCGCGCACGCGGACGCGAGACAGGCCGAGCTTCCGCAGGTGACCGCGCGGCCGCCCGTCCACGCTGTCCCGATTGCGTACTCAGGTGGCGCTCGCGTTGCGGGGTTGGCGCCGCAGTTCTTCCGCGGCGGCCTGGCGTTCGGCGTCGGTGGAGGACGGCCGGCGGATGACGGTGCGCAGTTCGTCCAAGGCGTGCCCGAGACGTTCGTCGGTGATCTCGTACCGCGTACGGCGCCCGTCTGGTAGGGCCACCACGAGGCCACCTTCCCGCAGGCACACGAGGTGGTTCGACAGCCGGGTGCGGGACACGCCCAGGGTGTCGGCCAGATCGGCGGGATACGAGAGCGCATCCCGCGAGAGCGACTGGACTCGACAACGAATCGGATCGGCGAGCCCCTGGCCGAACCTGGTCAGCACCTCGATGGCGGCGGCGACACTCAGCGTGCCGTGAGCGTACACATGGTCCTGTCGCACAGAGTCTTGTGAAGTGATGGTCTCTACCACGCGTCAGAGCAGCGCGCTCTGGGGGACGGCGGCACACCAGCCGCATCCCGGACGGCGGTCGGAAACTCCTGGGCGGCGGCGTCCCGCACGGCCGCGGTCGGATCCGAGGCTCAGCCGGTCGCGCGGCGGACGATCAGGACGTGGTCGGTGACGGTGGCGGTCTGTCCGCCCGGACCGGTCGCCCGGCGGTCTTGCACGCAGGTTTGCTCGACGGCCCATCCAGCGGTGGGCAGGCCGATGTCGGCGTGGACCTCCTCCGGCGTGGGGAAGTGTGTGTCCCGGTCCTGGTTCCAGGACCAGGGAGCGAGAGAGCCGTGGTCGACGACAACGAGCCGTCCGCCCGGTCGCAGTGACTCGGCCGCGATGCGCAGGATGGTGCCCCGGGGAAGGTCGTACGGCGTGTGGAAGTACTGCGCCGAGACCAGGTCGAACTCTCCCTCCGGGAACGTCCGGGCCAGGTCGTGACACTCGGCCGAGACAAGCTCGTCGAATCCCTGGGCACGAGCGACGTCGGTGAGCCGGTCCACAGCGGTCGGAGAGATGTCGACCGCTGTGACCTGCCATCCGCGGGTGGCGAGCCACAGGGTGTCTCCGCCGGTCCCGCACCCGAGATCGAGCGCGGTTCCTGGCGGGAGCCCGCCCGCGACCTCCTCCAGTACCGGGTTCACCCGGGTGCCCCAAGGGGCGCCGTCGTCGGCTCGCTCACGGTAGAGGCTGTCCCAGAACTCGCCGGCTGTGGACGCGGCGAGTTGCTCCGCCATGGGTCCTTGGGGTTGCTGTGCCATGACGACTCCTGTTCGATCGTTCCGCCCGTCGAAGGGCGCGGCGGCGTCCCAACTGTCTCCGGAAGGTCGGCCTCGCCGCCAAGTTCCTTGCCGCTCCGGCAAGACGGGCCCGGTTCCCGCTGCCGAAGGGTGCCTGGGCCACGCGGACCGCGGTCAGCCCGTGGCGTATCTCAGGTGCGGGGCGACGCTGCGGAGCTTCTCGCAGGTCTCCTCGATCTCGCGTTCGGGGCTGGACTGAGCAGTGACTCCCGCGCCCGCGCGCAGCCACGTCTCGTTGCCCTCATTGATGAGGGTGCGCAGGACCAGGGCGGCGTCGAGGGCGCCGCCGGTGCTTCCCCGGAAGACCGCGCCGCCGTACAGACCGCGGGGTCCCTCCTCGTGGCGGGCCAGTGCCTGGAGGGCGGAGCTTTTGGAGACGCCGGTGGCGGTGATCGCGGGGAAGAGGGAGGCGAAGGCGTCCCACGGTCCGGCGTCGGGCCGCAGTCGGCCTGTCAGCCGCGAGGCGAGGTGCTGCACCGAACCGCGCGGCCGGACGGTCATGAACTCCTCCACAGCGACGGACCCGGGCTCACACACGGCCGCCATTTCGTCCCAGGCCAGGCGCACGGACACGGCGTGCTCGTGTATCTCCTTGGGATCGGTGAGCAGTTCCGTGCGCAGGCGCTCGTTCTCCGCCGGGTCCGTACCGCGGGCGCGGGTGCCGGCGAGCGGCTGGGTGCTGACGCGGCCGTTCTCCCCCACCTCCAGGACCGTCTCCGGGCTGAACCCGGCCGCCCGGTAGCCGCCGAGATCCAGTAGGTAGGAACGGGCCGGTGTGTTGGCTCGGCGGCCGGCGAGGTACGTGGCGGGGAAGTCCACGGGTGGTCCGGCGGGCAGCGGAACCTTCCGGGAGACGACGGCCTTCTCCAGGAGCCCGGCACGGATGTCCTCGACCGTCCGGGACACCGCGCCGCCGTAGGCGGCGGTGCCGGCCGCGATGATCCGCTCGGTCACGTCCGGAGTCGTCTCGTCCGGTGGGAGCTGCCGGGTCGCCGGCTCCGCCAGCAGGTCGGCGACCTTGCGAAGCCACGCCTCGTCCACCGCGCGGACCACGGTCCGGTCGCCGGTGAGGGTCACCTCGACGGACGGGATCAGTGCGTGCAGCAGAGGTCCGTCACCAGTGGCCGCGGGGTCGGCGTGGAGGAGGTGGGCGAGCTCGAAGGCCGCCCAGCCGTAGAAGGGACGTCCGCCGTCGTGCGCACCGTGCGCCGAGGACAGGGCGCTCAGTGCGTCGGAGAACACCGTCAGTGGCCTGTCGTCGGTGGGGGAGGTCCAGGTGCGCCCCGCCGCCCGCGCGGTAAGGGTGGCCGGGTGCGCGGTGAGGTCCATGGCGGAACCGGCCGCGAAGTGCCAGACACCGCCCGCTGCCTCGTAGACCATGTACTGGTCGGCGAGAGCGGCTTGGGCCAGGCGGGTCGCGGCGGCCGCGAGGTCACGGCAGGGCTCCAGGGTGGTCGAGTGTACGAGTGCCGGAACGGAACTCGCCCATGAGTCCCACATGTTCCTCGAACCGGTGTTCATCGTGTCGTGCCTTCCCTCTGACGCTGCGGCTGTGTCCGGTGGGGCGCTGGTGCGGGGCCTGGGGTCACGTCCGTGCCGCCTCCAGCCGCCAGCCGTGGGCCCGTGCCCGCCGCTGCCAGAAGGACGCGTAGGTTCCGCCTGCGGTGACCAGGTCGTCGTGCGTGCCTCGCTCGGTGATCTCGCCGTCCTCCAGGACCAGGATCTGGTTCGCGTGCACGACGGTGCTCAGCCGGTGCGCGATGACCAGCAATGTCTTGCGGTCGGCCAGGGTGCGCACAGCCTCGGCGAACAGCGCCTCGTTCTCCTGGTCGAGCGCGGCGGTGGCCTCGTCGAGGACAAGGATGGGTGCGTCCTTCAGCAGTGCGCGGGCGATGGACACGCGCTGGCGCTGCCCGCCGGACAGCCGGGCGCCTCCCTCCCCCACCCTGGTGTCCCAGCCGTCGGGCAACTCCGCGATCACCCGGTCGAGGCCGGACAGAGCCGCGGCTTCGGCCAGTTCGTCCGGGGTGGCGTCCGGGGCCGCGATCCTGACGTTCTCCTCAATGCTTCCGTCGAAGAGGTAGACGTCCTGGAAGACGAGGGACACATGGGCGGCCAGGTCGTCGGCCGCGATCTCGCGGACGTCGACGCCGCCGATGCGGACGGTGCCCTCCGTGGTGTCCCGGAAGCGGGCGATGAGGCCGGCGACCGTGGTCTTGCCGGCGCCGGAGGGCCCCACCAGGGCGGTCATGCTGCGCTCGGGCAGACGGAAGGTCACGTCATTCAGGACCGGGCGTGCCGAAGCTCCGTCGGCCGTCCCGTCGCCGTAGCGGAAGCCGACCCCGGTGAACTCCACACTGGCGTCGCGGGGTGTCTTCGGCTCGGCGGGCTGGGGGAACGGCGGTTCATCGAGGACGGCACCGAGGCGTTCCAGGGTGTTGCGGGCGATGCGCATGCCCGCGCCGGCCTCGGCGGCGGACGACACGCTGTCGATGAGGCGGACGAGCAGGACCAGGAGCGCCAGCAGGGTGGGCACGGTGAGCGACCCGTCGAGCTGCCAGGACACCCCGAGTGCGAGCAGCAGGGCGAACACGAGCCGGGTGGCGAAGGTGAAGGAGACCAGGCCGGGCAGGCCGCGCGCGATGAGCCGCCGGTCGGCGCGTGCCTCGGCCACCAGGGCGTCGTCCAGCGCTCCGTAACCTTCCGCGGTCCGGCCGAACGCCCGCAGGACCGGCTGGTTGCGGGTGTACTCCAGCACCCGGTCGGCGGATTCACCGATCGCGGCGTCGCGGCCGAGGTCGAGTCGGCGCATCAGTGCAGTGCTGGCCTGCTGGACGGCGAACAGCACGGGCGTGCAGACCAGGAGCACCAGGGCGGTGCGGACGTCGAAGAAGAAGGTGGCGATGACGAGCGTCGCCGGGGTGAGGAGAGAGGTGATGAAGGGGCGCAGCAGGTGGGCCGGTGTGCTCATCACCTGGATGACGTTCTGTCCGGCGAGCCTGCTGAACTCGGCCGTGCGGCCGGCGGTGAACCAGCCCAGCGGCAGGCGCAGGGCCTGGTCGGCCATCCGGCGGTGCAGCGTCCGGGAGAGCTGGGAGCCGACGGTGAACCCGCCGCTCAGTGCGGCGCCCTGGAGCGCCGCGTAGGCGAGTACGCAGCCGGTGAACGCAGTCAGCCAGGGCCAGACGTCGTCGGGGTCCGTGCCGAGCAGGGCCTTGAGAACGGGCACGAGGAGGGCGAAGGCGACGCCCTGGAGGACGGCCGCGCCGGACTGGAGGATCAGTAGCCGGTTCAGTGGGCGGGAGCCTGTCGGTCCCAGAACGCGGTAGAGCTGTCGGATCATCGTGCACTTCCTTCGCGGATGTCGTCCGCCGCGCGGTCGGCCCCGACGGGCGCGGGCCGGTGGTGCGGTGTGCCGTCGCTCTTGGACGGGCCCGTGGTGCGCTGGGCCTCCCACAGCGCGGCGTAGCGGCCCTGGGCGGCCAGCAGGTCGTCGTGTCGCCCCTGTTCGGTGACGCGTCCGTTCTCCAGGACCACGATCCGGTCGGCGGAGCGGATGGTCGACAGGCGGTGGGCGATGACGAGGAGGGTGCGGCCGGCCGCGAGCGCGGACAGCGCGTCCTGGATCAGTGCCTCGGAGTGCGGGTCGGCGTACGCCGTCGCCTCGTCGAGGACGAGAACGGGGGCGTCGGCGAGCAACGCCCGTGCGATGGACAGGCGTTGAGCCTCTCCGCCGGAGAGGGTGACGGTCCTGCCGAGTTCGGTCGCGTAGCCGTCGGGCAGCTGCGTGATCCGGTCGTGGATGCGGGCGGCGCGGGCGCACCGCTCGACCTCCTCGTCGGTGGCGTCGGGGCGACCGAGGCGGATGTTGTCGGCGACGCTCGCCCGCAGGAGCCGAACGTCCTGGAGGACGAAGCCGACCCGGCGGTACAGCTCGGTCGCGGGAACGTCGCGGAGGTCGACGCCGCCGAGGGTCACCGTGCCGGCCGTGACGTCGTGGAAGCGGGGCAGCAGCGACGCCAGGGTGGACTTGCCGGAGCCGGAGGGTCCCACCAGCGCGGTGACCGTGCCGGGGGCGAGGTCGAGATCGACGGCGCTGAGGACGTCGGTCTGCCCGTCGTAGGAGAAGGACACCCCGCGCATCGAGATGTGGTGCCCCTCGGGCACGGCGGGGTCGGTGGGCTCGGGGAGGGTGGGGGCGTGCAGCAGCTCCGTGATGCGTACGGCGGCGGCCTGACCGGCCCGGATCTGCTGGATGCGGGGCCCCACGACACCCATGGGTGCGGCGACGGCGGGGCCGAGCAGCAGGAAGGGGACGAGTTCGGCACCGGTCATCCAGTCCTGGTTGACGAACAGCGCGCCAAGCACGGACAGGAGCAGCAGGACCACGGCCGGTGCGACCATCAGGATCGCGGCGGTGGAGCTGACCAGGGTGGACCGGACCCAGCCGGAGAAGAAGTCGGCGAAGCCCTCGGTGGCGCGGACGAAACGCTCGTGGGCCTTGCGCCCGCGCCCGAAGCTCTTGAACACGGCGATGCCGGACGCGAACTCCACGGCGGCAGCGGAGATCCGGCCCACCGCCGCACCGAACTCGGCCATCTGCGCGGCCGCGCCCGCCATAGCCCGGCTGAACAGGAACACGCCCAGCAGCAGGGGCACCACGCTGACAAGGGCGAGACGCCAGTCGACCGTGAACAGGTAAGCCAGTGCCAGAAGCGGGGCGGTGAGAACTGCGACGACATCGAGCAGCGTGTGGGCGAACAGCGTGTGCAGCGCGCTCACGTCGTCCTGCACGGCCTGCTTTACCTCGCCGGTGCCCCGGTCGACGAGTCGGCCGAGCGGCAGCCGCCCGATGTGCCGGGCGAGCCGGCGGCGGAGGGTGAGCTGGAGGTCGTTGTCGGCGATGTGGGCGAGGGCGCCGGCCGCCGTGCCGCACACCAGGGCGACGAAGCCGGACGAGCAGGCCAGTACCACCAGCGGCCACAGGGCGTCACCGTCGGCCGGGGACCGGCCGGTGAGTCGCTCGGCGATGCGGGAGACGGCGATGAAGGGGACCACTCCGGCGAGGGCGGCGACGGCCTGGAGGACCACGGCGAACGCCAGCCGCCCGCGAACGGGCTCGGCGAGCGCGCGCAGCGGGGGCGGGGAGACGCGAGTGCCCGTGTCGCCCGCAGCGGCGTCCGGGGCTGCCGGTGCCGGGCCGGGCTCGGGCGGTTGTGACTTCACTTGACGAGTACTCCGATTTCGGGGATGGGCCTGCCGCCCGCCTCGGTGATGCGGCGGCTGGTCATGCCGGCCTCGCGGGCCAGTCGGGCGACGTCGAAGGTGTGCCAGTCGTAGGTGTCGGAGACCTCGCGCACGGTGCGGCCGTCGCGCAGCACCTTCCAGGTGGTGGTGAAGCGCATGGCGTCGCCCTCGGTGGGTGCGCCGCCGATCCACCACTCGTACGTCTGGCGTCCGATGGTCTCCCTGAGGGACATCACGGGTGGGATGACGCGGGGCGAGGACACGCCCATCAGCTCCACGACGATGGGCGCGCCGTCCGGAAGACGGTCCGCGAGCCGTTTCCACAGCGCGACGCGTTCGGGGACGGTGAGATGACCGGCCACGCCGAAGATGACGACGGCGGAGAGCCGTTCGGGCAGGACGAGGTCCTGGGCGGCCCCGTCGACGACGGTCACGCGCCTGCGCAGGTCCGGGTCGCGGGCGATCCGGGAGGTGAGCATGGCGCGCATGGTGGCCGACGGTTCGGCCGCGAGGATCTCCGCTTCGGGCAGGGCGGAGGCGATCACCTCGGTGACGCGGCCTGTACCCGCGCCGATTTCCAGGACGGGTCCGTGGGACACGTCCAGTCCGGTGAGAACGTGGGTCAGCGGGGGGCCGCTGCTGGCGGTGTGCCGCGTGGCGACCAGCTCGTAGAACTCGGCCGAGGTCGAGTAGTAGTCGATCACGACATCCTCCGGGTGGGGGCGGGCGTGGCGGGTCGTGTGCGGGTGGGCGTGCGGCGCGGCGTCGGGCTCGCCGCGTGGTCACGGTTCACGGGGTGCTCGGCCAGGTGTGTGCGCCGCCGGTGGTCAGCGAGGGGTCCAGCCTCCGCAGTACGGTGGCGACGACCTCGCGGCGCCGGGGTGTGAGGTAGAAGTGGTCGCCGGGGAAAGCCCGCACCTCGGTGCGGGCGGTGGTGAGGTCCGCCCAGCCGCCTGCCCGGTCGCGGCTGCGTTCCTCGCCGAGTTCGGGGTCCGCGCTGCCGGTCAGGACGTGCAGGGGGCAGGACAGCGGCGGCCGGTCCGCCGGCCGGTAGGTCTCGATGATCCGGTAGTCGTGGCGTACGGCCGTCAGGACCAGGGATCGCAGCCCGGGATCGTCCAGAACCTCCCGGCTGGTGCCGCCGAGTCGGGCCAGTTCGGCGCTCAGTGTCTCGTCGTTCTGACGGTGCAGGTGTCCGGTCACCGCGGTGCCGGGAGCGGCCCGGCCGGACGCGAACAGCCGGCGTGGGCCGGGGACTCCGCGGCCGGTGAGTTCGTGGGCCAGTTCCCAGGCCACGGCGGAGCCCATGCTGTGTCCGAAGAGGGCGTACGGCCGGTCGATCAGCGGTTGAAGGGCGTCCGCCACCGCACCCACCAGCTCATGCATGTCGGCCGCCTCGGTGTCCTCGAAGCGGTCCTCGCGGCCGGGGTACTGGATGGCGAGGAGTTCGACCTCTGGGGGCATCAGTGCCGCCCAGGGCCGGTAGAAGCCCGCGGTGCCGCCCGCGTGCGGCAGGCAGACGAGCGTGTACCGGGGGGCGGATCCGCCGCTCCACCGCCTGATCCAGGGGCTGTCGGCCCGGGCTGCGCGGGCGGAGGGCCGCGTGGACGCATTCGGTGGGACGGTCACCAGGTCACCCTCAGTTCTTCGAGGCCGAAGGTGGCCGAGTCGTGCTTGATGACGACGTCTTCCCGGTCCCCGGCGAGGCGGAGGGTGGGGATGCGGCGGATGAGTGTCTCCAGGGCGACCTCCAGCTCCAGCCGGGCCAGGTGCTGTCCGACGCACTGGTGGACGCCGTAGCCGAACGCGACGTGGTGGTTGTCGGTGCGGTGGAAGTCGACCCGCTCCGGCTCGTCGAACTGCTCGGGGTCGTGGTTGGCCCCGGCCAGGAGGGCGATGACGCCGTCGTCGGCGGGGATCGTCCGGCCGGACAGGTCGATGTCCTCGGCGACCACGCGCAGGGGAATGGAGTCGGCGACGGACAGGACACGCAGGAGTTCGTCGACGGCTGCGGGCATGAGGGAGGTGTCGCGGCGCAGTTCCTCCATCAGCTCCGGCTGGTCCAGGAGGAGCAGGGTGCTCAGGGCGATCATGCTGGTGGTGGTCTCGCGGCCGGCGTTGATGGTGATGCCGAGGGTGGACAGCAGCTGGTCCATGGTCACGTGGCCGGGGACGAGCTGCTCGGTCACGAGCTTGGAGATCAGGTCGTCGCGGGGCTCCTCCCGCCGCTTGCCGACCAGTTCGGCGAGCAGGCCGAAGAGGCCACCGAGGGCTTCGGACACCTGTTCGGCGGTACTGTTCCGGGAGCCGGAGATCCGGGTGACGTCCCGGAAGAACTCCAGGTTCTCGCCCGGGATTCCGAGCAGTTCGCAGATCACCGAGGTGGAGACGGCGTTGGCGTACGCGGAGACGAAGTCCGCGGGGCCGCCGGCCGCGAGCATGCTGTCCAGGATCTCGTCCACCCGTGCCTGTACGGCGGGGCGCATCGCCCGGACCCGGCGCACCGTGAACACCGGCAGGAGCATCCGCCGGTACTTGGTGTGCTCGGGGGCATCGGTCCGGATGAAGGGACGGAACCTGGCCCCGGCCTCCTGTTCGCCCTCGCCGAGGGCCGGAAAGTTGGGGCGGCGGATGTCGGCACTGACACGGGGGTCGGAGAGCAGTTCGCGGACGTCGTCGTACCGGGTGACCACCCAGGCGTCCTTCTTGGTCGGCAGGGTGACGCGGGCGACCGGGTCGTGGGTGCGCAGGGCGGCGTACTCCGCGGGCGCGGCGAAGGGGCAGCCGCGCTGGATCGGGAAGTCCCGGGGCGGGGCGGCGGATTCCGGCGCGGCAACCGTGCCGAGTGGGCCGGAGGCGTGGGACGCCGTGGAGGTCTCTGGGCTGTTCATGGGGTGTCCTAGCCGTCGGTGGAGGAGGAGACGAGTGAGGTGGTGGTGCGCGAGGCGTCCGGGCCGTCGGACGAGGGCCGCGCGTGCGGCAGTTGCGGTTCGGCTGCCGGGCCGGGGCTGCCCGGTGCCCGGGTGAGCACGGCCAGCGGGGGTGCTCCGGGGCGGGTGGGCAGGGCACGTGCCGCCATGCCGGACTCGGTCGCCACGTCCTTCAGTCCGAAGGGCGCCCAGCGGTAGGAGTCGCGCACCTCGCGTTCCGGTCGGGCGGCGCCGTCCCGGTAGACCCGCCAGGTGGAGTGCAGGCGCATCACTGAGGCATCCGTCTCCTCAGGTGCTCCACCGAACGACCACTCGTAGCGATGGCGGCCGGCTCTGGTGGTGGCGAGCCGGGTTTCGGGAAGGGGCAAGGGGCTCTCGAACTGCATGAGTTCGACGACCACCAGCCCGCCGGGCGCGAGCCGTCGGATCAACCGCCGCCACAGCCCGGCCCGCTCCTCGGCGTCGAGATGGCCGAGGACTCCGCAGAGCAGGACGACGCTGATCCGGTCCGGGAGTTCCAGGTCGGGAGCTGAGTCCGCGGTGACGGTCACACGCGTGCGCAGGACCTCGTCGCTGAAGACCCGGCTGGTCAGCACGGCGCGCATGCCGACCGACGGTTCGCAGGCGATGACCTCCGCGTCCGGCCGGGCCCGGACCACGGCCTCGGTCACCAGGCCGGTGCCCGCGCCGATGTCGACGACCGGCCCGGTGCTCAGGTCGGCGTCGGCGAGGAGGGCGGCGATCGCGGGGGCGCTGGAGGTCGAGGTGTGCTCAGTGGCGACGAGGTCGAAGAACTCGGCCGACGGAGAGTACGCGGCGGCGTCCTCGGGTCGGGACGGAGCGGTCTGCGGTGAAGGTCCGACTCGCTCCCCGGCAGGAGCCGGCCGGTTGCCGGGAGGGGAGGCCGGTCCGGGGCGGGACGTTGTCCCGCCTGAGAATCCCTCCGGCACAGGGAAGACGTCGCTGACCGCCAAAGGCCGGGGCACGGCCGGCCGAACGATCTCGGGTGGCCCGAGCCGGGCCGCGAGGTCGGTCCAGATACGGCACACGGCCAGGTCGTACTGGCCCGCGCGCAAGGCGTCGCCGCCCTGCACGACAGCCTCGCGGAGTCCGTCGAGGGCCGTGCCGATCGCTTCGGGCCACAGGTCGGAGAAGACCGTACGGAAGGACCCCGTGGTGCCGACCACAGCCGTGGTCCCGAGCCCGAGTCGGCCGGTGCCCGGACCGTCCAGGACGAACCGCCGGTCCGCGTCACGCCCGATGTGCAGCCGAGGGCTCCACAACACGGGACCGTGGGTGTCGGCCAGGGTGAGCACTCCGCCCTCGGTCCCGACGGAGATCCGGTGCCAGTGCAGGGCGTGGTTGTCCCGGTCGGACGGGTCGAGCTGGTGGTGCACCCGCAGGGTGAGGGGCACGCCGGCGAACACGCCGTGCAGGGAGCGGAACGGCTGCGGTCCGATCTCGGCGGGCAGCGGTGCCGGGTCCGCGAACCGCCAGGGCCGCAGCGTGCCCATCGCCTGACCGAGGATGTCCACCAAAGGGTGCATCAGGTGGACCGGGGTGGCGGCGTCCACGAAGAGCGGCCGCTGCTGTGCGACGAGCCGACGGGCCGCCTCGGCGAAGGAGCGGACCGGGGCGACGTGCGGATAGTGGGTGTTGAGGCGGTACTGCACTCCCCGCTTGCGGGCGTGTTTGAGGTTCCCCGTCAGCTCGGTGAGGTGGACGGGATGCTCCTGGAGGACGTGGATGCCACGGTCCATGAGTGCCCGGGCCAGCTCGGTTCCCCGGCCGCCCGAAATGGAGGAACTCACCGCGACGCAGGCGGCGTCGATGCCCGCCGGAAGATCGTCGACCTCCGTGAAGAACGGGACGCCGAGGCTCTGGGCGTACGCCCGGGATGCTGCCGAACCCCGGCTCAGGATTCCAGTCAGGACGTATCCGGGGCGCCGGCGTACCGCCTCTGCGTAGAAGCGCCCGAAGTTGGTGCCGCAGACCAGTACGCGCAGCGGCGACGCTTCGCTCACAGCACACCTTCTTCCACCTGGTCGGCACCGGCCGCCGCGCCGGTGAGCCGGAAGTCGGCGGCCCCATGTGCCCGCAGGTGCCCGACCACGGTGTCCGGGTCCAGGACGTCGCAGGCGAAGTGCACGCCCGCCGGGACCTCGCCCCGCAGTACCGCGTCCACCGCCAGCGCTCCCACGGCCGCCGTGAGGTGGTAGCTGCTGGACGCGCGCAGGGTCAGTCCCGCGGCCAGCGGCCGTCCGGACGCGGTGCCCGACAGCGCGAAGTCCATGACGTAGTACGGCTTGCGTCCGGCCAGGTCGAGGTCGGCGGCGAGGATCAGCCGGTCCGCCAGCTCCGCCGGGTCGTCCCCGGCGGCGAGGCGGCCCGGCAGCCGGTTGAGCAGGGCGCGTACGGCGGGGCCGGGGTGGACGTTGTACCAGTCGAGCCGGTCGAGGCCTAGAGCGGTGGCGAGGCGTTCGCTCTCGCCACTGAGGTAGGGCTGCACGGCGACCCGGCCGGGGAACGCCTCGTGTTCCGTGTCCTCGGCCGTGCGAAGGACGCGTGACACGCGCCGCCCGCCGCGGACGGCCGCCAGCGCCTCGCCATAGGCCGCGCCGTCCGCGCCGCCGGAGGTGAGGGACAGCATGAGATCGTGCGCCACCGTCGGCGAACAGGTCTCCAGGCCGCCGCAGTACGCGGTCAGAGCGGTGGCGCCGTCCAGTCCCTGCCCGGCCAGCCAGCGCGGCAGCATGCTCGACAGTCCGGGCAGCGCTCCCGCCGAGAGGACGACGGTGCGGCCGCCGCGGGCGGGGTCGCCGTCCTTGAGGAGGTCTTCGGCGGCCGGGTCGTCCCCGGCCACGTCGACGCAGTGGGCGCCTGCGGCGAGTGCGGCGGAGGCCACCGTGGCGCGCAGCCGGTAGGTGGGGCCGACGCAGTTGAGGACGATGTCGCAACCGGCGGTGAAGGCGCGCAGACCGTCCGGGTCGGTGGCGTCCGCCCACACGGTCTCGTCATGGCCGGTGGGGTCCTCCTCGGCGACCGCGCTCAGGGCCGACGTAGTACGGCCGCCCAGACGCAGCCCGGTGACACCGAGTGCGCGCAACTCCCTTACAGCGGACCGGCCGACCGCCCCGGAGGCACCGAGGACCCCGATCACAGGCTTGGTCATCGGGTGATCGCCCCCTGGGTCAGCCCGTCGAGGGTCTTGAGGATGCCGGGTGCGTGTTCGACGGACAGGCAGCTGTAGTGATCGCCGCCGATGTCGACGATGTCGAGGTCGCCCAGGGACAGTTCCTCCCAGTAGGCGGTGACGGCGTCCTTGCTGCCGGGGAAGGGGTATGCCCCGTCGTGGCGCAGGAAGGTGATGTCGCCCGCGTAGGGCTCGGCGTCGTAACGGGTGATGGCGAAGACGCTCTGCCGGAAAGCAAGGAAGAGCCGCGTCATGTGGTCGGGTTCGTAGGTGCCGGCCGAGGCGGGCACCGCCTCGCACATCCGCGCGATGCGGGTGGCCCGGGGAACGTCGGCGAGTCGTCGGAAGCAGGCCGCGACGTCCTCGAACTCCTCGGGCAGCGCGGCGAGTCCACCGTCCGGCAGCACACCGGGACTGGCGGCGAGGACGGCGTCGGCCGCGGCGGCCACCCGATACTGGTCGCCCGGGAAGCCGAGGTCGGCCGGGTCGATGCCCATCATGACGGCGAAGGAGTACTCGGCGAGGAGTTCGTCGTCGAGCCGGAAGCGGGGGCTGTGGCTGCTGATGACGGTGAGGCTCTCCACCTCCGCCCCGGACTCGGCCAGGTTGCGGGCCACCTCGGTGGCGATGAGGCCGCCCAGGCAGTAGCCGACGACATGGAAGCGGCTGCGGCCGTCTGTCGTCAGGGCCCGTGCATAGTCGGCCGCCATCTGCTCGATGAGTCCCTCCGGTGGCGCGTCGAGGAATCCGTTCAGGTCCGGGACCTCCACGCCGACGACCTCGGCGAGGCCCGGTGAGCGGCGCCTGATCTCGGTGATCAGCGCCCGGTACGGCATGATCGTCGCGGTCCCCGCATGTACCAGGACGGTCGTCGGCTCGTCGTCGGAGCGGGTGCCGTGCAGGTGGATCACCGGGTCCGTGCGTACGGCCTCCGTCGCGGGCGCGTCCTCGGCGCCGGCCAGGCCGCGCAGGAACCCGGCGAGACCGGCGACCGTGGGGCGGCGCAGCATGTGGCGCAGGACGACCTCCCACTCCAGGTCGGCCGCCTGCGGTACGCGTTCGCGCAGCCGGCCCACCATGCGGGCAACAAGGAGTGAGTCGCCGCCGAGGTCGAAGAAGTCGTCGTTGCGGGTGACACGTTCGACCGCGAGGAGTTCCGTCCACAGCTCGGCGAGGCTGTTCTCCAGCTCGTCCCTCGGCTGCTCGTCCACGACGACCGGTGCGCTCTCGCGGGGCAGCCAGGTCCGCAGCCGCGCACGGTCGGTCTTGCCGTTGGCCGTGCGGGGCAGGGTGTCGACGACCTGCCACACCGAGGGGAGCATGTACTCCGGAAGCCGGGTGGCCGCCGTACGAGCCAGCTCGCCCACGGGGACGTGGTACCGGTCGTCCTTCATCGTGGCGAAGAAGACCTCCTGGCCGGTGAGCGCCAGGGGGTCTCGGGCGTCGGGCAGTGAAGTGACCTCGGACGCCTCGTGGGTGTCGAGAAGTTCGCGCCACTGGGTGTGGGTGAGGAAGGACTGTCCGGTGTGCTCGCGCACGTCGGTCCAGGTACGGCCGGCGACCTCCAGGAACTCCATGGAGACGAGCAGCGGGAGGTTCTCGTCGCGGGTGTTCTCCACGAACACGAGTTGTCCTCCGGGAACGAGCAATTCCCGCAGTCGGCCCACGGCGGCGTCCGCGTCGGCGGCGGCGTGCAGCGTGTTGGCGCAGATCACCACGTCGAAGGTGTTGGGCAGCAACTGCTGGGCGCGTGGGTCCTCGTCGACATCGAAGCGCTGGTAGCGGACCCACGCGTGGTCGGCGAAGCGCTCACGGGCCTCGTTCAGGAAGAACGCGGAGGCGTCGGTGAACAGGTAGTCGACGCCGTACTCGGCGAGGACGGGCACCAGTTCGCCGGTGGTGCCACCGACACCGCCGCCCACTTCGAGGACGCGCAGCCGCTCCTCGCCGGTATGGCCAGCGGCGATCTCGCGCAGCGCGGCGACCACCGCCCGGTTGAGGTGCCGGATGGCTAGGTTGTCGCGGTAGGCGGCGTCCGCGGCCTCCGTGGCCGCACCGGGAAAGAGCAGCTCCTGAATGCCCGTCTCGCCGGAGACCAGCTCGGGCAGCCGCTCGGCACAGGTACGCATGACGGTGAGCAGCTCCGTGCTCCAGCCGACCTCGTGCTCCAGCACCGCGGCCCGCTGCCAGCGGCGCTCCCTCTCAATGTCGGAGACGGGGACAAGGCCGGTGTAGGTGTCGTCCGTGACCCGGTGGGTGAGCCTGTCCCGGGCGGCCAGGGCGCGCAGCCAGCGCCGCACGATGTGCCGGTGCCGGGGCGTGGCGCGCAGGGCCGCGCCCACTTCCTCCGCCGTGCGCGACGCGTCGTCGGCGAACGTTCCGGAGGCGGCGAGGGCGCGCGTCATCTCGGCGATCGCCACTTCGTCGAGGGCGGCCAGGAAGTCGGTGAGCCGCTCGGCCTCGACAGCCGCGGAGGCTTCACGTACGGCGTCGGCGGCAGCTGTCCGCGCCTGGGCCCGCCTCGCCGCAGCGGGCTCGCTGCCGTCCCTGGTGGGCGCTCCGGAAGGACCGGCCGCCCCACCGTCCTTGCGGGCCGTCTCCACGAACGCGGCCAGGCGCCGTCCGCCCGCCGCGGAGTCGTCGACGACGACCGCGCCCGCCGCGACCGCCGGGTGGGCCTGTACGGCGGCCTCCACCTCGGCGAGCTCGACCCGGTATCCGCGGATCTTGACCTGGGCGTCCTCGCGGCCCAGGAACTCGATGGTCCCGTCGGGCAGGTAGCGCCCGAGGTCGCCCGTGCGGTACAGCCGTCCTCCAGTGATCGGGTCGGTGAGGAACCGCTGTGCCGTGCGCTCCTCGTCGCCGAAGTAGCCCAGGGCGACGCCCGCGCCGCCGATGTACAGCTCACCCGGCACCCATTCGGGCCGGGGCCGCAGGTGCCGGTCGAGCACGGCGAACGTCTGGTTGGTCAGGGGCTTGCCGTACGGGATGCTCGGACGGGCCGTGTCCACGTCGCCGACCGGGTGGGCGATGGACCAGATGGAGCCCTCGGTGGCGCCGCCGAGCGAGATGATCTCCAGCCCCGGCAGGAGTGCGCGCGCCTGGTCGGGCAGGGCGACCGGTATCCAGTCACCGGATATCAGCGCGAGCCGCAGCGATGCGTCGTCGGCAGGGGGCTCGGAGCGGAGCCAGTCGCACAGCATGTGGAGCTGACCGGGGACCGAGTTCCACACGGTCACCCCGTAGTCGCGGACGAGTTCGGCCCAGTGGGAGGGGTCGCCGCGCCGGTCGGCCGCGGGCAGCACGAGGGTGGCACCCACCGCGAGCGGCCCGAACAGGTCGTAGACGGACAGGTCGAAGCCGAGTCCCGCGATGCCGAGGACGCGGTCGCGACCGGTGACGGCGTAGCGGCGGTTGATGTCCTCGACGGTGTTGAGGGCGGCGCGGTGACTGATCATCACGCCCTTGGGCGTGCCGGTGGACCCCGAGGTGTAGATGATGTAGGCGAGGTCGTCCGGGTCGCGTCGGGCTCCTCCCGCGTCCGGCGTGGCCGCGGTGTCCTCGGGGAGGAGGTCGACGGCGACAGCCGTGACGTTCTCCGGCAGGTCGTCGATCTCGGCGAGCCAGGACTGGGTGAGGACCGTGCGGACGCCCGCGTCCGCGATGATCGTGTCCCGGCGGGCCGGTGGCTGAGCGGTGTCGACGGGCAGGTAGGCGCCGCCCGCCATGAGGGTGCCGAAAACCGCGACGACCTGCTCCCAGCCCTTGTCCGCCCAGATCGCCACGGGTTCCCCGGGACGCAGCCCGGTTGCCGTCAGCGCCTCGGCGAGAGCGCTCGCGCGGGACACGAGCTGACGGTAGGTGAGAGCGAGTTCGAAGGTCCGGACGGCGATCGCGTCCGGTGTGGCCCGCGCCTGGGCGAGTACGGGTTCGTGGAGCAAAGCGTCCGGCAGGGGCCCCTCGGTCGCGTTGACCGCGCGCCTTCGCGCCGCCTGCGCCTCGGGCAGCGCGATGTGGGCCGGTGCGTCCCAGACGGCCTCACCGGCTTCGCCCTCGGCCGACAGCGACCGTACAAGTGACGTGTACGTCTCGAACATGGCGTCGGCCACCCCGTAGGCGAGCACGCCCTCCCGGATGTCCCAGGACAGGCTCAGCGCGTCACCGCGGTGCATGACCTGGCAGTCGAGCCACACCTGCGGCGTCCGGGTCACGGCGTACGTCACCTCGGGGGGAACACCCTCGGAAGTGGCGCCGGCGCCCAGAGCGCTGGTGAAGACGACCGGCATCAGTACCGGCGCGCCGGCCCTGCGGGAGAGCTCGGCGAGCACCTCCGAGCCGGTGAACAGCGGATGCGCCAGGTCCTCGAGGAGCTGCTCCCCCACGGCCCTGGTCCGTTCGGCGAAGCCGGCCGGGGCATCGAGGTCGACGGCGAGGAGTTCGAGCGAGGTGAAGTCGCCGATGAGACGGTCGATGTCCTCGTGCAGGGCGGGCCGGTCGACGGTGGGCACGTTGAGCGTGAAGCGGCTGGTCCGTGACCAGGCGCCGACCGTCTCGGCGTACGCCGTGAGCAGGGCGGCCGACACGGTGAGCCCGCGCCGCGCGGCCCGCTCGGTGAGGCGGTCCCGGTCGGACGCGGGGAGCAGGATCTCCAGCCGACGGAACGTCACCGGGTCATCGGGAGCCGGAGTGCGGCCGGTCTCCCCGGGACCGCTCACCGCGGCTTCCCATGCTTCGGCGAGGGGCAGTTCGGGGGCGGGCGGCAGGGTGTCGAGGCGTCCGGTCCAGTAGGCGCGGTCGCGGGTGTGCGCGTCGCTGTCGGCGAGGGCACGTCGGGCCAGGACGTAGTCGCGGAAAGTGATCCGCGGCACGTCGGAGAGGGCGACGCCGCCGTATCTCCGCTGGAACTCGGCGAGCAGGATGCGCAGGCTGGCGTGGTCGACGACGAGCATGTCGAAGGCCAGGTGGAGTACGGCCCGCTCGGCGGTCCGGCTCACGTGCACGTCGAAGAGCGGCCACTGGTCGGTGGGTGCCTCGCGGGTGGCCAGACGCCTTCGGGTGCGCTCCAGCTCCGTCTCGGCGGTGCCCGCCGGGAGCGCGGTCAGGTCGTCGGTCCCGACCACGAGCGCGGGCACGTCGGGCAGGACCCGCTGGTAGCCGTCGTGGTGGACGACGGCGCGGAGCATGTCGTGGCGCTGGACGAGTTCCCACCACACGGAGGTGACGCGGTCCACGTCCAGGTCGGGGTATTCCAGTTCGACATAGGCGTGGCAGCCGACGCCCCCGTAGGCGTAGGCGTCGGTGCGGCCGATGAGGTAGGCGGCCTGGATGTCCGTCAGAGGGAAGGGTTCGTGGCGGTTGTCGGGGTCGGCACGCAGGGCCGGTTCCCCGGCCTCCAGGTGGCGCAGGATGGCGTCCTTGTGCGTGCGCAGTTCGGCTCGGTGCGTGTCGGTGAGCCGGCCTTGAGGGGCCCGGAAACGCAGTTGTCCGTCCTGGGCCCACAGCACCACGCCGTCGTCGGCGTAGCGGGCCAGCAGTTCAGCGATGTTCACAGCTCTCCGGTCTCGTAGGCGGTCTCGTGGGCCGCGAGCGTTCGGTTGACGTCCGCGGCGAGCGCGGCGATGGTCGGTGTGGCGAAGAAGCGGCGGACGGGCACGGTGGCCCCGAGGCGGCGCTCGATCGCGGTCAGCAGGCGCAGTGCGGTGAGGCTGTCGCCGCCGGCGGTGAAGAAGTTGGCGTTGCGGTCCGGGGACCAGTGCGACAGGTGCTCGTGCCAGAGGGCGGCGAGGGCCTCTTCGGTCTCGCCCCGTGGCGGTTCGGCGCCGGCGGACACCGCCTGCGGGCCCACCATGCCGGCCAGGGCTCCCCGGTCGACCTTGCCGTTCGCGGTGAGGGGCAGGGCGGGCAGGAGGAGGATGCGGGACGGGACGGCGTAGACCGGCACCCGTTCCGCCAGCAGGGCGAAGAGTTCCTCGGTGAGTTCGAGGCCCTCGGGAGCCGGTGTGCCGGGCCCGGCGGGAACCGGCTCGGCGGCGGGCGCGCCGCCCGTGGTGGGTTCCTGCGGTACGGCGAACGCGACCAGGCGCTTGGCGGTGCGCTCCCCCACGGCCACGACGGCGGCTCGCGCGACGGCCGGGTGCGCTTCCAGGGCGGCCTCGATCTCTCCCGCCTCGATGCGGTGGCCGGCGATCTTCAGCTGGCTGTCGAGCCGGCCGAGGAACTCCAGCAGTCCGTCGCCCCGGAATCGGCCCAGGTCACCCGTCCGGTACCAGCGCTGCCCGTCCTGCTCGACGAACTTGTCGGCGGTGCGAGCCGGGTCGCCGAGGTAGCCGCGGGCCAGTCCCGCGCCGCCGATCCACAGTTCGCCGGGCGTCCAGTCGGGGCAGTCCCGGCCGTCCCGGTCGACCACGCGGTAGTGCTGCCCGGTCAGGGGACGTCCGTAGGGGATGGAGACCCACCGGGGGTCCAGCTCGGTGACGGTGAGCGTGTTGGACCAGATGGCGGCTTCCGTGGCTCCGCCCATGGCGACGAAGGAGCAGGGCCGCGCGGTCCGGGCCCGCAGCCGGGCGGGCAGGTCGAGGCCGATCCAGTCACCGGAGACCAGTGCGGTCCGCAGCCCTGCGATCCGGCCGTCTTCCCCGGCCTGTTCGGCGGCGTCCAGCAGCAGGTCGAGCAGGGCGGGCACGGTGTTCCAGACGGTCACGCCGTAGCGCTCCACCAAGCTCGGCCAGCGGGCCGGTTCACGGCGCTGGTGTTCGGTGGGCAGCACGAGGGACCCTGCTGCGGCGAGGAGCCCGAAGACGTCGTACACGGACAGGTCGAAGTCCAGCGCCGACAGGGCGAAGGCCCGGTCGTTGTCGGTGATCCCGTGCCGGGCGTTGATGTCGGCGATCGTGTTCCAGGCCGCTGCGTGGGTGATCTCGACGCCCTTGGGCTCGCCCGTGGAGCCGGACGTGAAGATCACATACGCGAGCGTCTGCGGGGATGCCTCGCAGGGTGCGGGCAGCGGCTCGCGGTCCTGCGTGTCCGCGAAGGACAGGCCGCGGGGGCCGGTTCCCTCCTGGGTGGGCCAGCTCCCCAGGACCACCTCGAATCCGGCGGTGGCGTGCACCCGTGCCAGCCGTGCGGCGGGCTGGTCGAGACTCAGGGGAACGTAGGCGGCGCCGGCGGCGAGGACGCCCAGGACCGCCGCGATCTGTTCCGGGCCCTTGGGCAGGGTGACCGCGACCAGGTTCCCCGGACGTACGCCCGCGTCACCGAGTGCCGCGGCGATGCGCAGCGCCTGCCGGGCGAGGGACCCGTAGGTCACCTCCTGACCGGCCGTCGTGACGAGGGCGGTACGGCCGGGGGTGGCGGTCGCGTGGGTGAAGAACGCCTCGTGCAGCAGGCGTGGAGCCACCGGTGCAAGGGCGGCCTCCCGAGCCGTAGCGGTCCGCCGTTCGTACTGGGAGGCCGGCAGCAGGTCGGGGAGCGGTGCCTCCCAGTCGCCTGCGACGACGTGTCGCAACAGGCGTTCGTAGGCGGCGAACATCGCGTCCAGGACGCCTTCGGAGAACAGTTCCTCGACGGCGTCCCAGGTGACGACCAGGTTCCCGGACTCCTCGGTGACCTGGTTGTCCAGGCAGACCTGCGGGGACTGGGAGATGCCCCAGACCTTCGCGGGCAGGCCGGTGCCCGGTGCGGCCAGCGTCGCGTCGCCGACGCCGATGGCGCTGGTGAACACCACGGGCGCGGCGGCGTCCACCGTGCCCGTGTGCCGGCCGAACTCCCTCAGCAGCCAGTCGATCGGCACGTCGGCGTGGTCGAGGTCCTCCGCCTGACGGCGTTGCAGCGCCGTGGCCGCCGCCGGCCAGGACGTGCCCTCGCGCCGGTGACCGGCGAGGGACAGGGAGGTGAAGTCGCCCAGCACCCGGTGGATGTGGGGATGGACGTCACGCCGGTTGAAGAGGGTGAGGGTGACGGTCAGGGCGTCGGTCCCGCTCCAGGTCGCCAGGACCTCCGCGTACAGAGAGAGCAGGACGGTGGAGGGGGTGAGGCCGCGCCGGGCCGCGTCCCGCTTGACGGCCTGCCAGTCCTCGGCGGGCAGGCTCAGCCGGCGCCGGGTGAAGACGGGCGCTTCGAGCGTCGCGGGGTCGCGGTCGAAGGGCAGGGCGGGAGGCGGCGGCAGTTCGGACAGGCGGGACTGCCAGTGGGCACGGGCGCGCGCGGACGACTCGGGGTCGGAAGAGAGGCGGGTCAGGTAGTCGCGGAACGTCACGTCGACGGGTGGCAGTTCCCGGTCCGGGTCGGCGTAGAGCGCGTTCAGTTCGGCGTAGAGCGTGGTGATGGAGAGCGCGTCGAGCACGAGGTAGTCCAGGCCGACGCCGACCCGGGTGCGTACCTCAGCGTCCTCATCCCCGGCGTCCTCGTCCTCGTCTTCGCGATATCGCACCGCCTCGATCGCGAAGAGCGGCCACCGCGCGGGATCACGGACCTGGCGGGACAGGCGCGCGCGCAGGTCGGCCAGCGCCTCGGCCGTGCCGCCGGCACGGGCTTCCTCCACCGGGATGCGCACCGGCGGCACCTCGGGCAGGACCCGCTGGTGCCCGTCCTCGACGACGGCGCGGAGCATGCCGTGCCGTCGGACGAGGGTGTTCCAGGCGCGCTCCAGCCGGTCCAGGTCGACGTCCGTGCCGTCGAACTCCGTGTAGTGCCAGGTGCCGACGCCGCCGAGGGTGAAACGGGGATCCCGGCCGGTGTGGTAGGCGGCCTGGACGTCCGTCAGCGGGAAGGGTTCATGGGCGTGGTCCGGGTCGGGCACGAGGAGGGTGGCGGTGGCCGGTGCCCGCTCGTCGTCGGCGGTCACCGCGGGGTGCAGCGTCTCGCAGAAGTGCTGGAGCACGGGGCGGGCGAAGAGGTCGGCCACGCGCGCGCCGGGGAATCCGGCGACGCGCAGCCGGCCGATCATACGGGTCGCGACGAGCGAGTCGCCGCCCAGCAGGAAGAAGCTGCTCTCGCGACCCACCTCGGCCACGTCGAGCAGGTCGGCCCACTCGGCCGCCACAGCCGTCTCCACGGGACCGACCGGCACGGAAACGCGCGGTTCATCCTGTCCGGCGGCCTCGGTCAGCGCTTGGCGGACGGCGGCCCGGTCGAGTTTGCCGTTGGCGGTCAGCGGCAGGTCGCGCAGGACGAGGACGCGCTCGGGGACCATGTAGGCGGGCAGCCGGTCCGCCGCCCGGAGACGGACCTTCTCCGGGTCGGGTGCCTCGCCACTGGCGGCCACGGCCGCGGCGAGGTGGCGCGCCGGTGTGTCGAGGACGGTGGCGACCGCGTGCAGGACGGCGGGGTCGTCCTCCAGCGCGGACTCGACCTCGCCGAGTTCGATGCGGTGGCCGCCGATCTTCACCTGATGGTCGACGCGGCCGAGGAACTCGATCACTCCGTCGGGCCGGTAGCGGGCCAGGTCGCCGCTGCGGTACCAGCGTTCGCCGTCGTACTCGACGAAGCGCTCCGCCGTGCGTTCGGGGTCCGCACGATAGCCGTTCGCCACCCCGGGGCCGCCGATCCACAGCTCGCCGGGGACGAGATCGGGGCAGTCGCGCCCGCGTCCGTCGACGATTCGGGCCCGCATGTTGCGCAGGGGAACACCGTAGGGGACGGACTTCCAGGCCGGGTCGGTCTCCTCCACCTCGAACACCGTGGAGTGCACCGCGGCTTCCGTCATGCCGCCGAGTGCCACGAAACGGCAGCCGGGTACAAGGGCCCGCAGTCTGCGGGGCTGGTCGAGTCCGACCCAGTCCCCACCGAGCAGCACCATGCGCAGGGAGTCGCCGAGCCCGTCGTCCTCGCCTGCGGCCATCAGCAGGTCCAGCAGGGCGGGGACGCACTGCACCAGCGTCACCCCGTGCGTGCGTACCAGCCGCGCCCAGTGGTGCGCGTCGCGGCGGTGCTCCTGTCCCACGGTCACCACCTGGCCGCCGAGGGACAGCGGGGTGAAGATGTCCCAGGTGGCGAGGTCGAAGTCCAGCGCGGAGATGGCGAGCGTACGGTCCGCGGGGCCGAGTCCGAGCTGCTCCTCCATCGCCTCGACGGTGTTGACGACCGCCCGGTGCGACACCTCGACGCCCTTGGGCAGTCCCGTCGAGCCGGACGTGAACAGCACGTAGGCGGGCAGGGCGGGATCCGGCTGGACGACCGGCGCGGGTTCCGCCTCCCACGCGTCCTCCAGAAGCAGCACCGGAGCCGAGGAGACGTCCTCGCACAGGTGGGCGTGGTCCCGGTCGGTGAGCACGGCGGACGCGACGGCCACGGAGTGGATGCGTGCCCGGCGCACGGCGGGTTGTTCCACGCCGACGGGGGCGTAGGCCGCGCCGGCGGCCAGGATGCCGAGGACCGCCGCGATCTGGTCGGCGCCCTTGGGCAGGGTCACCGCGACGGTGTCTCCCTCCCGCACGCCGTGGGCGCGCAGCAGCGTGGCGATCCTCCGTGCCGTGCGGCCGAGTTCGCCGTAGGTGAGCGTGTCACCCGTCGTGCGGACGACCGCGGTGCGGTCCGGTTCGGTCTCGGCGAGCCGGAAGAAGCGGGTGTGCAGGGCGCGGTCCGGGGCCGGCGTGGAGGGCAGGGCCGCCACCGCGCGCCGGGGCAGGACGTCGGGGGCGAGCAGGCCGTCCACCGGACGGGCCCAGGCGTCGGGGCCCGTCACGAGACGGGTGATGAGGCGGCGGTAGGCGTCGAAGGCGGCGTCGGGCACGCCGGCCTCGAACACGCCGTCGCGCACGTCCCAGTTGAGGAGGAGACCGCCGTCGAGTTCGGTGACCTGCGCGTCCAGGTAGACCTGCGGCCCCTGCGAGATGATCCAGGAGGGGCGGCCGAAGGACTTCTGCACGTCCTGCTCGAAGATCTCCCCCAGTCCGATGGCACTGGTGTACACGACCGGGGCCAACACCGGGGCCCCCTCGGCGCGCGCCAGGTCGCGCAGCACCTCCACCCCGCCGTACGCGCCGTGGGAGATGCCTTCCTGCAGGCGTTCCTGAAGGCCGCGGGCCTGCCGGGAGAAGGGGAGGGGGGCACTCATGTCCGTGTCGAGGAGGACCGAGCTGCTGAAGTCGCCGACCAGACCGGCGACGTCCTGGGTGAACACCTCCCGGTCGAACAGCGGGAGGTTGAGCAGAAAGCGTCGGCTGTCGCTCCAGGCGGCGATGACCTCGGCGAAGGCGGTGGCGAGCGCGGCGGCGGGGGTGAGGCCGTGCCGGCGCGCCGCACTGATGAGCGCCGCCTTGTCGGCGGGGCCCAGCCAGTGGTGCAGGCGGCGGGAGTGGGTGAGCGCGGCGTCGTCGGCACTCACCGGCGTCAGCGGGTCGACGGTCGTCGGCAGGCGCGGAGCGCGGGGCAGGTCCGGCAGTCGCTCGCGCCACCAGGCGGCGTGCTGCTCGCGTTCCGCCTTTCGTCGGGCGTCGTGCTCCGCCAGGTATCGGCGGTAGTCGATGGCGAGTTCACGGGGCTGGTCGCCGGGAGACTCGTAGAAGCGGCGCAGGTCGGTCAGGAGGACCCGCAGGCTCAGCGCGTCGCCGGCCATCATGTCCAGGTCGATCTGCAGCCGGGTCCGGCCGTCGGGGAGCAGACAGAGGGCCACGCGGAAGACGTCACCGGAGGTGATGTCGGGGCGCGCATGGGTGTTGCGCTCGCGCAGCAGCTCCAGCTCGGCCTCTGCATCGACGGCGGTGTGCTCGCGCAGGTCGTGGACAGTGAGAGACGTGGCCGGAGAGCCGAAACGCTGCCGTCCCTCCTCGTCGAAGACCGCCCTCAGCATGCCGTGCCGCAGCACGAGCGCCCGCACGGCGGTGTCGAGCCGAGCGGGGTCGACCTCGTGGCCGTCGAGTTCGACGTAGAAGTGCGCGGCGACGCCACCGAGGGGCTGTCCGTCCTGGCGGCCGATCCAGTAGGCGTGCTGCATCGTCGCCAGTGGGAACGTCTCCGTCCGCCCTTCCGCCGTCACCGCGTCGAGCGGGACGGGTGGCGCGGTGGCGGATGCCTCGGCGCGTTCCTCCCGCCCCAGCAGGGCCGTCCACGCGGCCAGGGTCGGGGTGCGGGTGAGGTCCTGGAAGGTGACCGTGCTGCCTTCGCGCCGCCAGGTGCCGACCAGGGACATCAGGACCAGTGAGTCGAGACCGAGTTCGAAGAGGTCCCGGTCGTCGTCCAGCTCATGGGGCGCCATCCGCAGTGCGTGTGCGACCGCTTCGCGCACTGTGTCCGACATATGAAGGTTTCCGTCACCTTCCGCTGTCCGCGCCTGGACGGCTGCTTCATCGCTCACTGAGGGGCCTTCCGGTCGGATGGGGTGGCCAGTTGAGGGGCGGCGTCTGAAACGGGACTCTCGCCCGCCAGGCCGAACACCACTCTAGATTGAAATGATTATCATTTCTAGACTTCACATCGTAGTCACACAACGGGCCTTGGCACCAGGGCCCGATACCGACGGAGAGAGGGCGGAACCACATGGTCGAGAAGCAGATTGGCTGGTCGGAGGCGGAAGCAGCGCGCTACCGGGCCGTCGGCCACTGGCAGGGGGTCACCTTCGGTACCCGCCTGCGTCAGGCGAGCACCGACCATGGGGGCCGTGTCGCCCTGGTCGACGGGGACCGGCGGTGGACCTATACGGATCTGGACACCGAGGCCGACCGCGTCGCCCACGGACTGCGCGCGCTCGGTATCGAGCGGGGTGACCGCGTCGTCGTCCAGCTCCCCAACCGCGCCGAGTTCGTACTCGTCTGGTTCGGACTGCAGCGCCTCGGGGCAGTCCCGGTCCACGCCATGCCCGGCCACCGGCGCCGGGAGATCGGTCATCTGGTGCGCGTGTCGGGTGCGGTGGCCTGTGTGGTGCCCGACCTGCACGCCAGGTTCGACCACCGGGAGTTGATGCGCGAGGTACGGGCGGAGCAGGGGCCGGGCGGCTCGCTCCGGACAGTCGTCGTGGTCGGCGATCCCGGTTCGCAGAGCGGCTTCGTCCCGTTCGAGGCACTGCGGGCAACCCCGCTCCCCGTGCCCGGTCGTACCACGCCGGACGCCCTTCCGGCGCCGGTGTCCGACGACGGCGGAGCGGGCCCCGCCGACGTCGCCCTTCTGCTGCTGTCCGGCGGCACCACCGGCCTGCCCAAGCTCATCCCGCGGACGCACGACGACTACGCCTACAACGCCCGCGCCTGTGCCGAGGTCTGCGCCCTCGACGAACGGACCGTCTACCTGGCGGTGCTGCCGGTCGGGTTCAACTTCACCTTCGCCTGCCCCGGTGTGCTGGGCACCCTCATGGCCGGGGGGACCGTCGTACTCGCTCCGGATCCCAGCCCGCAGACGGCGTTCGCGCTCGTCGAGCGCGAGGGCGTGACCCTGACCTCCCTGACCCCGCCGCTCGTCACCCACTGGGTGGACGAGGCCGCCTCCGGTTCGTGGGACCTCAGCAGCCTTTCGGTGGTGCAGGTCGGCGGGGCGCGGCTGCCGGAGGAACACGCCCGCAAGCTCGGTCCGGCGCTCGGGGCGACCGTGCAGCAGGTCTTCGGCATGGCGGAGGGACTGATCAACCTCACACGCCTCGACGACCCCGAGGACCTCGTCTGCGCCACCCAGGGCCGTCCCGTCTCCCCCGACGACGAGATCCTGGTGGTGGACGCCGACGGCGGGCCTGTGCCTGACGGGGCGGCGGGCGAACTGCTCACCCGGGGCCCGTACACGTTGCGCGGCTACTATCGCGCCGAGGATCACAACCGCACGGCGTTCACTCCGGACGGCTACTACCGCACCGGCGACGTGGTGCGTCGGCTGCCGACCGGACACCTCGTAGTAGTGGGCCGCATCAAGGACCAGATCAACCGCGGCGGCGAGAAGATCGCGGCCGTCGAGGTGGAGGAGCAGCTGCTCACGCATCCGGCGATCACGGCCGCGGCGTTGGTGGGTGTGCCGGACGAGCGCCGGGGCGAGCGGACCGTCGCCTTCGTGGTGTGCGACGGCGAGGCCCCCGGCGCGCGGGAGGTGGCCGCCCACTTGAGGGAGCGAGGGCTGGCCGGATACAAGACCCCGGACGACGTCGTCCAGGTGACCGGCCTCCCGCTGACCGCGGTCGGAAAGGTCGACAAGGCCGCGCTGGCGCAGACACTGCTCCGGCCGTAAGGCGTGTCGCGAAGGAGCGCCCACTGGGCGGGGCGCTCCTCCCGACGACCGTAAGACGCCGCTCATTCCCGGCTACTCCGGCACGGTGAGGGCGGGACCGTCCTCGCGGGCGAGCAGTCCTCGGCTGACGGGGTGCTCGGGGTCCACCAGCACGCGGTCAGCAGGACCGGCTTCGACGACCCGGCCCGCGTCCAGGACGACGACCTGCTCAGCGCGGGTGGCGACGGCTGTCAGGTCGTGCGTCACCATGACGACCGTCAGGCCCAGTGTGCGCCGCAGCGAGTCCAGCAGGTCCAGGACCTTGTCCGCGGTCTCCGGATCGAGCGCCGAGGTGATCTCGTCACAGACGAGAGCACGCGGCTCGGCGGCCAGCGTCCTGGCCAGTGCGACGCGTTGGCGCTGCCCGCCTGACAACTCCCCGGGCCGGCGCGTCAGTACGTCGGCTCGCAACCCGACCAGTCCCAGCAGCCGTACGGCCTCTTCGGACGCCTCCCGGGCCGACCTGCTCCGCAACCCCCTGAGTGGGCGGGTGAGCGCGTCGGCCACGGACTCGCGCGGGTTGAGGGCCCCGCGGGAGTCCTGCGCGACGAGTTGCACGGCAGCCCCGCGTCCGCGCGGCGCGCTTCCCTCACGCCACTCGACGCTCCCCCGTACCGGCGGGTGCAGTCCCACGAGACATCGGGCGAGGGTGGTCTTCCCCGAGCCCGACGCACCCACGACGGCGGTGCAGGAACCCGCCGGAACGGTGAGGGAGACATCGTGCAGCACGCAGACCCGCCCGTGGACGGCGTGCAGACCCCGTGCGGAAAGCCCGCCCGAGGCGGCGAAGCCCGCGGCAGTGTCGCGGGGGGCCGCGGAGCGGCGGGCGGTGACCTCGGGGATTCTGGAGAGCTGGACGGCCGACGCCGCCCCGGGCTTCCGGCACGCGATGATCCGGCCCTGTTCCAGACGGATCACGTCGTCCGCCACGGACGCGATCCACGCCGGGTCGTGGCTGACCAGCAACGCGGCGCGGTCCCCCTCGGAGAGGGCCTCGGCCAGCAGACCGCGCATGCCGTCCGCAAGGACCGGGTCCAGGCCGCTGGTGGGCTCGTCGAGGACCAGCAGGCTGGGCCGGCCTGCCAGCGCCAGGGCGAGGGCGACCCGCTGGGCCTGTCCCCCGGACAGTTGCCGGGGCAGCCGTCGCCGGAACGCTCGGTCGGCCGGCAGCCGCACGGACGACAGCAACTCCCCGACCCTCGCGAAGACGTCGGCTCTCCCCGTCACGGACGAGCGCAGCCGCACCGCCTCGGCGATCTGCGTGCCGATCCGAAGCGCGGGGTTGAGTGACGAGGCCGGGTCCTGCCCGAGGAACGACACCACCCGGCCGCGCAGCCGGCGGGCATCCGCCCGGTCGAAGGGATCGAGGCCGGCCACCCGGACGGTTCCGCCGCGGATCTGCAGGCCAGGGCGGACATGACCGAGCAGACTGTGCGCCAGGGTGCTCTTGCCCGATCCCGATCTGCCGACGATCCCCAGCACCTGCCCGTGCGCCACCGAGAAGCCGACGTCGTGCACGACGGGCGGCCCACCGGCCGTGGGGCCCAGCGTCAGGGCGTTGGTCTCCGCGAGCCGACCGGCGCCGAGGAGGGAAGCGGTGGCACGGCGGCCGGTCATGCGGCTCCCCTCCCCACGGTGTCGGCCAGCCGCCCGGCCAGCAGGCCGACACAGACGGACAGCAGCACCAGCAGCAGCGCCGGGGCGAGGAACGGCATGGCGGCCAGCGTCGCACCCGGAACGTTCTCACTCACCATGCGCCCCCAGTCCGGCATCGCCCCGCCCGGTCCAAGGCCGAGGAACCCCGCGGTGGCAGTGAGGTGGAGGGAAGCGACCAAGCGCAGGGCGGTGTCCATCAGCGCCGGTCCGGCGATGTTGGGCAGCACGTCGTGGCGCAGTACGGCCCGCCGCGTGTCGCCCCGGGACCGGGCGGCCTCGACGTACCCGCTGCTGAGTACCGTGTCCGCCGCGGCGCGCAGCACGCGGGTCGAGAACGGGGCGGTGGCGAGGGCGACGGCGGCCACCAGGGCCGTAGCGCTGCCGGGGAACCCCGCGGCGAGGACGAGGACGACCAGGAGAGCGGGGAGGACGGCCAGGACGTCGACGCAGCGGAGCAGCAGGTCGCCCAGTCGGCGGGAGACCATGGCCGCCAGAACACCGGCGGCCAGCCCGACGGCTCCGGCCGCGGCCGTACCCGCCAGCGCGGTGAACACGATGGTGCGGCCGCCGCTGAGCACCCGGCTCAGTACGTCCCGGCCCAGCACGTCTGTGCCGAGGAGGAACTGGCCGTCGGGCTGCTGGAAGGGCGCGGCGAGCTGCGCGGTGGGACTGTGCGGAGCGGCCAGCGGTCCCAGCAGGGCGAGCAGGAGGACAAGCAGGGTGCCCGTCCCGGTGAGCAGTGGTGGCCGGCGACGGTGGAGGGGGCCCGTCCGGGCGGTGCGTGCCCGCCTCCCCGATGGTGTGAGGACGGTCGTCATCGGCCATGTCCTTCCCGCGCGCCCAGCAGGCGGGCGCAGATGTCACCCGTCAGCAGCACCGCGAGCATCACCCCGGCGAGTACCGTGGCGATGCCCTGCACCATGGGTATGTCCCGTGCCGCGACGGCCAGTTGTAGTTCCCTACCGATGCCCGGGTAGTCGAAGACGTTCTCCACCACCACCGCCGAGCCGACCAGCGCCCCTGTGGTGAGAGTGAGCGCGTGGACGGCGGGACCCGCCGCGTTGGGCAGGATGTGGCGGACAGCGAGCCGTACTCCGCGTACTCCGTTGAGCCGTGCGGCTTCGCAGTACGGTGTGGCCGCCGCGTCCGCGACGGAAACCCGCAGAAGCCTGGTGGCCACCGCGAACCCGACTGCGCTGAGCGTCAGTACGGGCAGGATCAGCGCCTGCGGCACATCGAGGGGCGTACCTCCCAGGGGGATGACGGACACACGCGGCAGGAGCTCCAGCCACACCGCCAGTACCGCGACGAGCAGCGCGGCGATGACGAACTCCGGTACCGCGGCGAGGACCTGGGCGGCCGTCGAGACGAAGCGGTCGGCACCGCCCCCGCGCAGTCCGGTCCACAGGCCCAGGAGCGCGGCCAGTGGCGCGGTGACCGCGAGCGTCAGCCCGGCGAGGAGCAGGCTGTTGGGCAGGCGAGTGGCCAGGACGTCGGTGACCGGCCGCTCCCCCACGAAGCCACGGCCCAGATCCCCCCGGACCGCGCCTGCCACCCAGTCCGCGTACCGTTCGGCGGCCGGCCGGTCCAGCCCTAGTTCGGCGCGGACCTCGGCGCGCTGCGCATCGGAGGCGTCCATCCCGGCGACCGCGCTGACCGCGTCGCCCGGAAGGACCGCCGTGGCCGCGAAGATGGCGGCCGACAGCACGACGAGCAGGACGGCCGCCCCCACGAGGCGACGGCCGACGAACGCGATCAGGCTCACGCCAGCGACGCCTGCGAGAAGCCGGGGAACTGCTCGAAGAGATCGTCACGTATCCCGCGGACCCCCTTGGCCTGGGCGTTCAGGTTCGGCTTGAAGACCGGCAGCACCTGGTTGCCCTCCTCCCAGCGCTTACGCTGCGCCTGCGTTCCCAACTTCCTGGCCTCGGCCTGGTCGCTCTCGGCGCGGGCCTTCGCCACGAGGGTGTCGGTCGCGGACTCCTTCCAGCCGAACGCCGACGGCGATCCACCCGCCGTGCTCATCTGGTAGGTCGAGAGTGCGGGGATGGGCATCTGGTACGAGCCCGCCAGCGGCAGCGCCGCGTAGGCGGGGAAGTCCGCGTAGAGCTGTCCCGCCGGCAGTTCACGCACCGACGCCCGGACACCGACCTTCTTCAGGTCTTCGACGAAGAGGGTGGCCATCTCGACCATGCCCGGCGTCTCCGGCCCGGTCGTCAGCGCGACCTTCATCCCCTCGGCTCCGGCCTCCTTGAGCAGCGCCCGAGCCCGCTCGGGGTCGTGGGCGCGCTGGGGCAGGCCCTCCGCGTAGTCGGGGAAGCCGATGGAGGGCAGGTCGTTGCCGACTTCGGCGTTGCCGTAGAACACCGTGTCCACCATGGCCTGCCGGTCGACCGCGAGCTTGAACGCCTCGCGCACTCTGGGGTCGTCGAAGGGCTTGACCTTCATGTTCATCTGGAAGGACAGGCCGACCAGGTACGGGCTCCTCGTGGGAAGGAGTTCGACGTTCCCGTTGTCCCCGAGTGTGCGCGCGGTGACGGGTGAGAGGTCGTGTGCGAAGTCGATCTCCCCGCCGGTGAGCGCTCCGGCCCTGGCGGTCGAGTCGGCGATCGACCGCAGCTCCAGTCCGTCCAGGTGGGGTACGTGGCCGTAGTGGTCGTCGTAGCGCTCGAACGCCGCACCCTGGCCGGCCGTGAACTCGGTCAGCCGGAAGGGGCCGCAACTGGGCATGCCCTTGCGGAAGTTCTTGGTGCCGTCCTTGACCACCAGGAAGTTTCCCTGGCAGAGGATCATGCGACCGTCGGCGATGGGCCGCAGGGTGGGCAGTACGACCTTCAGGTCACCGTCGGCCTTGGCGTGCGCGAGGTCGAAGTTGGCGGCGGCGAGCCGGTACACGGGCAGTTTGCTGTTGGCCGCGAGGGCGCTGAGGGAGTGCAGGACGTCGGCAGCGGTCAGCTCGGAGCCGTCGGTGAAGCGGACGCCGGGCCGCACGTGCAGGGTGTAGGCCGACAGATCGTCGGCGATGTCGATGCCCTTGAGCACGCCGTAGCGCACCCCGTCGGGCCCGCTGGGGTCCAGGTTGCCCAGGGTGCCGTGCCAGGCCCGGGCACGCACCAGGTCGAGAGCGGACGGGCCGTTGAAGAAGTCGAGCGTCTCGGAGGCGCCGCCTCCGACGAAGGCGGCCCGCAGCGTGCCGCCCGAGCGGGGCGACGAACCCGGTCCGGACTTGCGGTCGGACGCGGTCTCGTCGGTGGAGCACGCCGCCAGCAGGCCGGGGCCCACCGCCATAGCCGCGGCGCCGGCGGCACCACGGCGGAGGAAGGCGCGGCGATCGATCTGTCTGGACATGCTTCTCCTTGACGTTCTGCTGAGCTGATCAAGAAGCCGTGGCACATACACGGCGTGTGAAGTAGGACCCAACGGGAGACGGCGACCGGCAGGTCAGCAGCGCTCGGCGGCACGACGTACCGCTTCCGTCACGTCTGGGCATCTGGAGCGTCCCGCAGCACTCGTGGACTACCACGATGCTCGTGGACTACCGCAAGGCCAGGGCGCCAGCCGGGCAGGCCCACACGGCCTCACGCACCGCGTCCGACTGGGACGCGGGAGGCTCCCCGTCCAGGACCAGCACGAGCCCCTCCTCTTCGTCCTGGTCGAAGACGCTCGGCGCGGCGAGCACACACTGCCCCGCCCCCACACACCGATCCCGCTCGACACTGATCTTCCGGGCTTCGGACGCCCGGCCTGCCACGGTCATGAGGGCCCCTCCCTGCCGCCGTCCACGCGACCACCTGTTCGACAGTGAGACAGTAGTCGGCAATGACTTCCATATTCAACTAGCGCCGCAACTCCGGCCGCGGGCACCCCGGGGCTCCATCCGCCAAAGCCCCACCCGTTCTTGAATCTCTTATGGAAATGATTACCATGTGCGTCATCACTTTGGAGGTGGGCAGCCTGCGCGAAACATCCGCAACACAGCTGCCGGCCCCGTTGCGTCCGACACGCCAACGGACGGCCGTGATGACCGCACTGCACCAGCGAGCCGGCTTCACCTCCGCGCAGGAGTTGCATGAAGCACTGGAAGCCGACGGCATCACCATTGGTCTGACCACGGTGTACCGGACTCTCCACGCCTTGGAACGGTCTGGACAGCTCGACGTCGTACGGGAGAAGAGCGGGGAGCGGCTGTACCGGCCCCGGCCCGCCGACGGACACCGCCACTATCTCGTCTGCCGTGACTGCGGCCTGAGCGCAGAGGTCGAGGCCGGCGTGGTCGAACGCTGGGCGGAGAGCGTCGCCGAAGGCATGGGCTTCACCGAGGTCGAGCACACAGTGGAACTGACCGGTGTCTGCGACAGGTGCGGCCTCACTCGGATCACTCCGGGCCCGGGCTCCGCGGAGCAGCGCGCTTGAACAGCGTCCAGCTCGCGACCTGGTGACCTTGCGGACGCGGCCGAGCGGGTCGTAGGTGGTGGTCGTGACGACGCTGTCCGGCAGGAGTGCGAGGCCGGCCTGAGGCGTCTGGGGCTGGACCGGATCTCGTCCACCAGCTCCGCCAACGTGCCCCAGGAGTCCTCGAGTCGCCCCCTCGCCGCCCGGGCCCGTCTCGGCGCCCGGCCCCTTGGACCGCGTCGGCGGTCACGCGGTTCCGGGACGCCGTACCGGCTCGCGGTCGTGCGCTCCGCCTCCGGTCAGGCCACCAGGTTGACCGGGATGCTGTCGAAGCCGCGGTTGCCGAGGCCCGGGTGGCGTACCGCCTCAGCGGCGGGCTCCACCTTCGGGAAGCGGGCCAGCAGCCGGCCGAACACCACCTCGGCCTGGAGCCGGGCCAGGTGCGCGCCCAGGCAGTGGTGGATGCCGGCCGCGAAGGAGAGGTGGCCGTTCTCCTTGCGTGCGACGTCGAAGGCGTCCGGGTCGTCGAAACGCTCCGGGTCGTGGTTGGCGGCGCCGAGCATCATCATCACGCCCTGGCCGGGCTTGAGGTCGGTGCCCGCGAAGCTGAGCGGCTCCAGCACGGTGAACACGTCGAACTGGGACGGCGAGTCGAAGCGCAGCATCTCGTCGACCGCCGAGGGCAGCAGCCCGGGGTCCTCGGTCAGGCGCAGCCGCGACTCCGGGAAGCGGAACAGCGCGTCGAGTCCGTTGCCGATGAGGTTGGCGGTGGGCGTGTTGCCCGCGCCGAACAGCAGCAGCGCGGTGGCGATCGTCTCGGTCCGGTCCAGCGCATCGTCCGAGGTGCTGGCGAGCCGGCTGAGCAGGTCGTCCTGCGGGCGCTGCTGCCGCTCGGCGATGAGGCCGCCGAGGTAGGTGGCGAGGTGTGTCTGGGCGGCGACGCCGCGGTTGATCTCCGCGGGACCGGAGGCCGGTTCCATGAGCAGGCCCAGCTCGTGGATGACCGGGACCAGTTCGGCCCGGTCGGCCTCCGGGATGCCGAGCAGGTCGCCGATGGTGCTGACCGGCAGCGGCATCGCGAGTTCGGTCATCAGGTCGGCGCCGGGGCGCTCCGCCAGCCGGTCGAGGAGGCCGTCGACGCGCCGGGTGACGCCGTCGCGCAGCGCCTCCACGTGCCGTCCGGTGAAGGCGGAGCTGACGATCCGTCGCAGCCGGGTGTGCTGGGGCGGGTTGGTGAGGATCATGCTCTGCTGCATCAGCTCCATGACGCCCCGCAGGTCGTCCTTGGAGACGTCCTTGAGCTGGAGCTTCAGCCACTCGTCGCCCTTGCCGAGCGAGCGGTTGCGCAGCGCCGCGTTGCAGTCGGCGTGCCGGCTGAGCACCAGGGTGCCGTCGCCGGTGAGCAGCGCGGGCGCCGTGTCGCGGAGCTGGTGGTAGAGGGGGTAGGGGTCCTCCACCGGTTGCATCATGATCGTGTAGAAGAGCTGTTCGGCTTCGGCGTCGGCGCGAGCGACGACGGGCTCCGCGGGGGGCCTGCCGGCCATGAGTTCTCCCTTCGCTGTTCGGAGGATGCGGGGTGGTCAGCTGTCGGTGAGCTGTGTGCGCAGCTGGTGCTTGAGCACCTTCCCCATCACTCCGCGGGGCAGGGCGTCGACGAGCTGGAAGCGGGTGGGGATCTGGTGCGGCTCGAGCCGCTCGGCGAGGGCCGCCCGTACGGCGGGCAGGTCGTCGTCGGCGAGCACCAGGACGGCCGCCAGTTCGACCCGGTCGGTGCCGGCGACGGGCACGCCCAGTACCGCGGCCTGTTGGACGCCGGGGCACTCGTACAGCGCTGCCTCGGTGTGGATGGTGGAGACCAGCTTGCCGTCGACGGTGACGGCGTCGGCGGCCCGGTCGAACAGGTGGAGTTCGCCCTCGCTGTCCAGGTAGCCGAGGTCGCGGGTGCGGGTCCAGTCGTCGGTGAGCTGCTGGTCGCGCTCGGCGCCCTCCAGGAAGAGGCGCTTGGGCGCGCCGCAGCGCAGCCAGATCTCGCCGATCTCACCGGTGGCGACGGGGTTGCCGTCGGCGTCGGCGACCAGCAGTTCGGAGCCCTCGCCGGGGCGGCCGACGCAGAACGGCCGGGCCACGTCGAACGTGGTGGCGATCACCGCGGGAACCGCCTCGCGGGCCGCGTACACCGAGGTGACCCGGGCGTTGGGCATCATCCGCTTCAGTGCGGAGGCGGTGGCCGGCGGCAACGGGGCGGAGGCGGTGGCCAGTGTCTCGACGCAGGACAGGTCGTGGGTCTCGTGGATCTTCCCGGCGACCATCTGGATGCCGATCCACGGGGTGAACATCACCGAGACGATCTGGTACTGCTCGATCAGTTCGGCCATGCGGTTGACGTCGTTGACCGGGCAGAGAACCAGGGTCGCCGGGTTGGTCAGGGCGATCGCCATGGTGGTGGCGCTGGAGGTGGTGCCGAGCGGGATCGGGGCGAGCAGCGGCTTCGGCTTGCCGAGTTGCTTGAAGCCCTCGGGGCCGCGGCCGAAGGTCAGGTTGCCGTGCGGGGTGGCGATCGCCTTGGCCAGTCCGGTGGTGCCGGAGGTGTAGAGGATGTCGGCCAGGTCATCGGGCCTCAGCTCGGCCTTGACGGGGGTGGAGTCGCCGCTGTCGACCTCGTCGACGCGGGCGGCCCAGCCCTCGAAGCCTTCCGGCACCGCGACGTCATGACCGCGGATCAGGCCGGTGACCTGGCACTGGGATATCCGGCGGTTGAACTCGGCGGCGGAGATGTCCCTGTGCATGTGCACCGCGGTGGCACCGGCGTTGACGATGCCGAGGTAGGCGATCGCGTAGTCGATCCAGTCGAGGCCGCCGAACAGCAGGGCGATCCGCTCGCCGCGGGTGGTGCCCCGGTCGAGCAGGCCGCGCGCGACGGCGTTGGCCCTCTCGTACCACTCGCCGTAGCTGAGTGTCCGTTCGCCGTTGATGTTCACGACGATCTGGTCGGGATGGATCTCGGCGCGCAGCCGGAGCAGGTCGGGAACGACCAGCGCGGGTGTGGCGACGGACATGTGCATACCCCCAAGGCCCTGGGATTGTCGGCGGGCCGACGCTACCCAGGGGGCCCGGCCGCCCGACGCGCAGGATTGAGCAGCTGAGGGAATCGGTGGAGACGGCCGTGCGGTGGTTCGGGGGACGCGAAACGGGCCCGCCGCGGCTGCGGCGGGCCCGTGGGCCGGGGCGGGTCAGCCCTGGCTGATGCAGAACGGGTGGCCGGCCGGGTCCAGGAAGACCCGCCAGCGCTCGCCGCCGGGCTGGGTCTCCGGCTTGGCGGCGCCGAGCTCCCGCACCCACTTCTCGGCCGCGTCCAGGTTCTCGGCGGAGAAGTCGAGGTGGAACTGCTGCGGGACGCTCTGCCCGGGCCACTGCGGAGCCTGGTAGTCGGCGACCTTCTGGAACCCCATGGCCGGGCCTCCGTCGCCGTCGAGGCCCGCGAAGTCGTCGGACTTGTAGGAGATCTTCAGACCGGTCAGTTCCGAGTAGAACTCGGCCAGCTCGGTGGGGTTCGAACAATCGAGGGTGACACCGTAGTACTTGGTCAGCGCGGGCACGCCATAACTCCTTCGGGCGGGGACATGGATTCAGATGTGACCGAAACACTGCGCACGACATCCGTCGGCTCGGATCAGGGATCGGCCAGCCGATAATGACACGATTTCAGAACTGCCGTGGCCACAAAGGGCAATGTACGAGACCTCCCATTCGATTCGGCCGAAGTGTTCGAGGCTTGGCCGCTTGCCGAAAGCCACACGTGTTCTCCGGCGGCCGGCTCGGAACGCGCGAGAAGGGCCCCGGAATGAATAACCGCACTCGACCGTCGACCGGGGCATGCCGCCCACCTCGGGGCTAGCCCTGCAGCTGGGCGAGCAGTTCGGGGGTGTAGAGCTCGGAGACCGGGCGCACCCCGGCCACCGTGTCGAAGTACCGCTGGGTGAGGTCCTCGCTGGTGCCGACCGCCCGCAGCAGTGCCAGGCGCTTGTCGCGGGCGTCGGCCTGGGCGACCAGCAGGGTGCCCTGGTACGGGGGCGTCAACTGGGCGACCAGCTCGGTGCCGTAGGCCTCCAGTGCGGCGGTCAGCCGGACCTCGTCGTGCAGGTCCCCGGCGATCGCGTCCACCAGCAGTTCCGCCTGGAGGAAGGCGTCGCCGATGCCGCGCGCGGTGATCGAGTCCTTGTGGTGGGCGGCGTCGCCGACCAGCGCCCAGCCGGGGCCCGAGGTTTCCCGGAAGTAGTTGCGCTGGTCGCCGGTGCCGCGCAGCCGTTCGGTTCGCTCGGCTCGTTCCATCTGCGCGAACAGTGCGGGGGCATTGACCTTGACGCCCTCCAGGTAGGCGGCGTAGGCGTCGGTGCGGACCTCCTCGAAGCGGTCCTGCGGGAAGTACGCGGAGATCAGCACCGCGTCGTTGGTGGGGACGGCGGAGATCCAGCCGCGTTCGCCCTCGTACAGCTCGAAGTCGGTCTTCGGGCCGTCCCAGAAGGTGTAGTAGGCGCAGGTCAGCCGCGGGTGTTCGACGGTGGTGCGGGCGCCGACCAGCTCGGCGACGGTGGACCGCATGCCGTCGGCGCCGACCACCAGCCGGGCGCGTTCGACGGTGGACCGGCCGCCGGAGGCGGTGCAGCGCACGCCGACCACCCGGCCGTCCTCGACCAGCAGTTCGTTGACGCCGCAGTGGTCGCGGAACTCGACGCCGGCGGCGACCGCGCCCTCGACCAGTATCTCGTCCAGCAGGTGGCGGCGGGGGGCGTACGAGGCGTGCACCGTGCCGTTGGGGCCGGCACAGCCGGCCAGGCGGACGTCCTCGATCTCGTAGACGGTCCGGTCGAGCGGTGGACAGCCGGTGGCCTTGACGGCGTCCAGCAGGCCCCAGCGCTCCAGGCGGGACACGCCGGGTTGCTGTATGTACAGCGTGGAGAGGGTGTCGGTCCGCAACGCCGCCCGGTCGAGCAGCAGGACCCGGTAGCCCTGCCTGGCGAAGAGCATGGCCGTCGGCCCGCCCGCGCATCGCGCGCCCACCACGATCACGTCCCACTCCACGACGAGCCACCTCCCGCACCGGTCCGGGCGTGCACGGTCTGTGCCGCGCCCACTTGCGGGTCCGACCGTACGCAGCGCGGGAGTCCGGCTCCGCCCACTTTTGAGCGTGCCGCGGCGGTGGCGGCGACCGCGAACGACCGGGCGTCGGTTGTCATGGCATCCCCGCCAGAGCGACAAGTGAACACTTGCGTTCCCAATTCGCCGCACGGTAGGGTCTCAGATTAGTGAACCAAGTAGTACCTTAATTGCAGGTCGAGGTGCCGATGACCGAGCCGGACCCTTCCCCACGCACGGCCTCGGCACGAAGGGCGGGCCGCCGCGGCGGCACGACTCCCGCCCTGCTCGCCGTCGCACGGCTCATGGCGGTGCTCGACGGGTTCGGCAGGTTCGAACCGCCGGGGCGCGATCGTCCCGGCGTACGGCGTGGCCTGCCCGGGCCGTACGATCCCGCCGGCCGCGGAGGTGACGCCGGGGAGCGGGACCCGGTACCTCTCGACGTCGGCGGCCTTCGGCGCCGCCGCACCCTTCGCTCCGGACGCGAACCCGGGTGCGAACGCACCGATCCGCTTCGCCGCGACAGGCCGCGCCCGGGGCGGGCCTCGACGGGTCCGGCTCCGTTGCCGGATCGCGGACGTCTCCGCGCTGCGGCGAGCGATCCCGGAACGGGGCCCGGAGCACGGCCCGGAGGGCCGGGAGTGTCCGGCCGGCTACCGGTCGGCGAGTTCCTGGCGCAGGACCCGCTTGAGCACCTTGCCGGTGATGCCGCGCGGCAGCGCGTCACGGGCCTCGACCAGGACGGGCAGCTGGTGCGGGTCGAGCAGCCCGGCGAGGAAGTCGGGCAGTTCACCGGCGGCCGCCGGATCCTCCAGTACCACGACCGCGGCCGGGCCCGAACCCGCGGCGACCACCGCGGCCTCGCGGACCGCCGGGTGCTCGTAGAGCGCGGCTTCGACGGCCACCGAGGAAACCCGCACCCCCGCACCGTCGACGAGGACGTCGTTGCCGCGGTCGAACAGGTGCAGCCAGCCCTCCTCGTCGAGGTGGCCGAGGTCGCCGGTGCGGATCCAGCCGTCGATGCGCACCTCGGCGTCCCGCCGGGCGTCCAGGTAGCGGCGGTCGGGCGCGGCGGAGCGCAACTGGATCTCGCCGACCTCGCCGAGCGGCAGTTCGGTGCCCTGGGCGTCGGCGATCCGGACCTCGGTGCCGCGGGCCGCCCGGCCGAGGGTGCCGGGGCGGGCCGGGTCGAAGGTGTTGACGACCACCGCGGGGACGGCCTCGGACTGCGAGTACGCGGTGTTCAGCTCCGCGGCGGGGAACAGCTTCAGCAGTCCGCGGCTGAGCGCGGGGGCGAGCGGGGCGGAGGCTATCGCCACCCGCTCGACGCAGCTGAGGTCGTGGCGTTCGCCGATCCGGGCGGCCAGCATCCGCATCGCGATCCACGGGGTGATCATCACCGAGCCGATCCGGTGAGTGCTGATCAGCTCGGCCATCCGCTCCACGTCGTCCACGGCGACCAGCACCAGCGCCGACGGCGAGGTGACCGCGATGATGGCCACCGTGGTGGCGCTGGAGGTGGTGCCCAGCGGCATCGGGGCGAGCAGCGGGGTCGGGTTCTCGAACTGCAGCAGGCCCTCGGGGCCGCGCCCGAAGGTGAGGTTGCCGTGCGGGTTGGTGAAGGCCTTGGCCGGCCCGGTGGTGCCGGAGGTGTAGAGCACGTCGGCGATGTCCTCGGGGGCGAGTGGCACATCGACCGGCGTCTCGTCACCGCTGTCCAGTGCGGACAGCTCGGCGCTCCAGCCGGTGAAACTCGCGGGCGGGCGCAGCGGGCCGCCGTGGATCACCCCGACGACCTGGCACTCCGCCAGTCGGCGTTCCGTCTCGCGTTCGCCGAGCCGGTCGCTGAGGTGGACGGCGGTGGCGCCGACGCCGAGCACGGCGAGGTAGGCGACCGCGTACTCGGCCCAGTCCATGCCGCCGTACAGCAGGCCGATCCGGCGGCCCTTGGTGACACCGGCGGCGAGCAGGCCGTGGGCGGTGCGGTCGACCCGGCGCTGCCAGTCGCCGTAGTTCAGCGCGTCGGCTCCGTCGATGTTGAGTGCGACACGGTCCGGATACCGTTCGGCCCGCCGGCGCAGCAGATCGGTGACTCGAACCACGGTGCTCGCTCGTTCCATGTCGGCTCCTCCACCGCAGGGCTGGAAATGCCACGCTACGAAGCCGCCGTCTCGATATCTGCTCAGAATTGCGCGACTGCCGGGGTGCCCCCGGCATATCGTCGAGAGGTTGGCGAACCCAGCGCATTTATTCGGACCGACCGGAGAGAGTTGATCATGACTGAGATTGCCAAATCCGCGTGGGAGACCTCCTCCTGGGAAGAATCCAACTATTTCGAGCCCGCGGACGGTCCGCCGCTTATCCGCGCCGATGTGAAGCGCGTCTTCCACGGTGATGTGGAGGGCACCGGCGAGGCGGTCCTGCTGTGCTGCCGCCCGGACGAGAAATCGGCCGGATACGTCTCCACCGAACACATCGTCGCCACTCTCGCGGGGCGTTCCGGCACCTTCGTGGTGCAGCACGGCGCGTCGATGGGCGACGACCGGCCGCAGACCCTCGGGTTCGTGGTCCCGAACTCCGGCACCGGTGGCCTGACCGGCCTGAGCGGCACCTGTGCCTTCGGTCATGACGAGGAGGGGAAGGCGTACTTCCGCCTCGAGTACCAACTGCCGTGAGACGACGCCGGCCCCGCACCGGCCACGGCCGGCGCGGGGCCGTTCCGCGTTCAGCGCGCGATGATCTCCAGGGCCACCGCGGGTCGGCCGCCGAATCGCCGGCCGACCAGCTCGGCGAAGGCCTTCATCGGCTCGGCGACGCTGGTGACCGGCGGATTGAGGCCGCCCAGGTAGGCGCTGTGGGCCTCCAGCGAGGCGATGCCCGCCTCCAGGTGGTCGGTGACGTCGACGGCGTGGGTGGGCTGCGGGGAGTTGGCCATCGCGACGTGGGTGACGCCTCCCCAGGGCTCCAGACCGAGGTCCTCGAAGATCCACCGGTTGCCCGCGTCACCGACGGCGTCCAGGAGGGCGTGCGCGGTGTGCCGGTGGTCGGGGGTGTTCCACTTGCCGGTCGAGGTGGTCTCCCGGCCGTTGAAGCCGAGGATGAAATCGGGTCGGTGGCGGCGGATCGCGGCGGCCATGTCCCGGCGCAGGCCCAGCCCGTACTCGATCTCGCCGTCGCGGTAGTCCATGAACTCGACCTCGGACACCCCGACGATCTTCGCGCTGGCCCGCTGCTCGGCCTCGCGGACCACCGCCGACTCGGCCGGGGCCAGGCCGTCGATGCCGGCCTGGCCCCTCGTCACCAGGAGGTAGGTGACGCTCTTCCCGGCGGCCGTCCAGGCGGCGACGGCACTGGAGGTGCCGAACTCGATGTCGTCCGGGTGGGCGACCACCGCGAGGGCGCGGTTCCAGTCGTCGGGCAGGCTCTGCAGATCCTCATCGGTCATCGTGACACTCCCGCGGTTGGCAGCTGACGGTTGGTCGGTGCGGTCGGCCCGAGGTGGAGGTCCGCCCGGATCTCGTCGAGCAGGCCGGCCGCGTGGTCCTTGAGGTAGAAGTGGTCGCCGTCGAACTCGCGGATCCGGAAGGCGCCCGCGGTGACCTGCGCCCAGGCCGCCAGCTCGGCCGTGTCGGCCTCCGGGTCGTCCCGCCCGACGAACGCCGACACCGGGCATTCCAGGCGGGGCGCGGGCAGCGGCGTGTAGGTGTCGTTCAACTCGAAGTCGGCCCGTAGCGTCGGCAGGAACAGCCGTACCAGGTCGGGCTGTTGCAGCACGTCCGAGGGGGTGCCGTTGAGCCGGGCCACCTCGGCGAGGAAGTCCGCGTCGTCGAGCCGCGCGTAGGACGCCCGGCGCGAGGGCAGGTGCGGGGCGCGTCGGGCCGAGACGAACAGCCGTACCGGGGCGGGCAGACCGAGCGTCACGAACCGCCGGGCCAGTTCGTAGCAGACGGCGGCGCCCATACTGTGCCCGAACAGCGCGTAGGGCCGGTCGATCTGCGGCGCGATCAGTTCCGCCAGTGGGCCGATCGCCTGCTCCATCGTCACGTACGGCAGCTCGCGGATGCGGCTCTCCCGGCCGGGCAGCACCACCGGGCGGACCTCTATGCCGGGGGCGAGCGCGGCGCGCCAGGGGTGGAAGAACGCGCCTCCGCCGCCGGCGTGCGGCAGGCAGAACAGCCGGATCTCCGCCTCGGTCCCGCTCACGTCATACTCCCTCGTTGGCGAAGACCACGGCGGAGTGGAAGCCGCCGAAGCCGAAACTGTTGGACAGCGCGAACTCGGCGGCCAGCGGTACGGCGGTGGTGCCGGCGAACCGCAGCCGAGGCTCCACCGGGTCGGTGAGCCACGGGTTGGGGTGCGCGAAGCCGCCGGCCAGTTGGGCGACCGTGGCGACCGCCTCGACCACCCCGGCCGCGCCCAGGCAGTGCCCCGTCAGCGCCTTGGTGGCGTTCACCAGCGCGGGGGCGTCGGGGCCGAGTACGTCCAGCAGGGCGGCGGCCTCGGTGCGGTCGCCGAGCGGCGAGGCGGTGCCGTGCGTGTTGACGTAGCCGATGTGGCCGGGTGCGGCTCCGGCCCGTTTCAGGGCGCTCCGCATCACCTCGGCCTCCACCCGCTCGCTCGGGTCGGCGAGGCTGTTGCCGCTCAGCCGCAGCGCGTGCCCGGCCAGCCGGGCCAGCACCCGGGCGCCCCGGCGGCGGGCGCTCGCGGCGCTCTCCAGCACCACCGCGGCGGCGCCGACCCCGTCGGTGAAGCCGCGATGCGTCCGGTCGAACGGGCGGCAGGGCGGTTCGTGGTCGGTGCCGGTGCCGGTGGCGGCGGGCGTCATCGCGCCCAGCGCGCGGTAGGCCTGTCGTTCCAGCGGGGCGAGTTCGGTGGGCGCGCCGAGCACCAGGCAGGCGTCCACCGCTCCCGCGTCGAGCATCCGGGCGGCAGTGATCAGCGCGACGTTGCCGCTGGCGGACGCGCCGCCGACGGTGCAACCCTCGCCGCCGATACCGAGGATCTCACTGACCACGCCGACCTGATCGGTGTCCTGCATGTGCAGTGCGTACCGGCCGGGCACGGCGGCGGGACGGTCCCGGTAGCGCTCGCCGGCACGGTGCGCACCCGCGCCGGTGAGGTTGTTGCCGGCCACCACCAGGCCCAGCCGCTCGGGTGGCGGGGCCTCCTCGGCGAGTCCGGCGCGCGCCCAGGCCTCCGCGGCGGTCAGCACGGAGACCTGCACGGCGAGCGGGGACCTGGCCGCCGTCCTGGCCGCCTTCCGTGGCACCCACTCGCCGCGGGTCCGGCGTTCCGTGAGCAGGGCGGGATAGTCGAAGGGCGGCAGCGGCGCGCCGGGTGAGTCGGCGTCCCGGTCGGCGGCGGGCAGCAGGGCGCTGCGACCGGCCCGCAGCGCGTCGGTGAAGGCCTCCAGGCCCGCGCCCGCCGCGCAGTGCACGCCGAGGCCGGTGACCACGACGCCGCCGGGGGTCACGCGGAGTGCCGGGCGAGCAGGGCGACCAGCGAGCGGATGTCCCGGGTCTGCTGGAACTCCATCACGGGCACGTCGATGCCCATGTCCTCCATGGTGAGGGTCACCACCTCGGCCCGGTCGATGCTGTTGCAGCCCAGTTCGGCGAGGCTGTTGTCGAGGGTGACGGTGGAGGTGTCCAGGTCGTACACCACGACGCCGAGATTGCGCCGGACCGCCTCGAAGATGCCGCTGTCGTCCATCTCGTTGTTCTCCTAGACCCACTCGTAGGTGCGGTGGTACCCCTCGGTGCCGCGGTACGCCAGCAGCGGCTCCCGGCCGGGGCGGGCGTCGAGGAAGCGGCGGTAGCGCTCGACCTCGATCTTGCGGTTCTCGACCGGGACCAGGCAGCGGCTGTTCTCGGCGAGCAGCTCGGTGTACTCGGCGAAGTCCAGCGGGACCCGGGCGTTCAACCGGCCCGGGATGTCCAGCTCGGCGAGCGCGGCGCGGGAGCCGTCGTCGATGAGCCCGCTGAAGAATTCGGAGGCGCAGCCCGAGCCGTAAGAGAACAGGCCCACCCTGGCGGTGCCCCGGGACGGGGCGTTGTCGATGAGGCTGGCCAGGGCCAGGTAGACGGAGCCGGAGCAGAGGTTGCCGACCTGGCCCGGGTAGACCAGTGAAGGCGCCACCCGGGCGGCGAAGTCCGCCTCGATGACGTCAGGGGTGGCCCGGACTCGTTCCCGCATGAGTTTGCGGTGTGCGGCCTTGACCAGCCCGGCGAACGGGGTGTGCAGGGCGAGGTGGTCGAAGGTGGCCCGCAGGTCGACGCCGTCGACCTTGCCGCAGTAGTCGGCGAAGCTGTTGGACAGGCAGTCCAGGTAGGCGAAGAGCGAGCCGTCGACGTCGGCGATGTCGTAGTCGGGCATCGGCCGCGCCGAGTCCATGGTCTCGTAGGCGTGCGCGCCGAACGCGCCGAGGTCCAGGGCGAGGACCCGGGGGTCGTCGCCGAGCAGCATGGCGGCGGCACCGGTACCGGTGGCGGGTTCCGCGTAGCCGGCCCGGGCGTCCACCATGGACACGTCGGTGGCGATCACCAGGGCCTTGGCGCCCGGGGAGACGCCGGAGGCCAGGTAGCCGGCGGCGATCTGCAGGGCGCCGGTGGCGGCGTAGCAGGCCTGCTTGACCTCCATCACCCGGCACTTGGGGCTCAGGCCCAGGAACTCGTGGACGTACGAGGCGATCGACTTGCTGAAGTCGACGCCGGACTCGCTGGAGGTGAGGATCAGTTCGATCCGCTCCTTGTCCTGCGGGGCGAGCCGGCCCACGATCGGGGCGGCCGCGTTGACGGCGTTGGTGATCGGGTCCTCGCAGGGCAGGGCGATCGAGCGGGCGGACATCATCAGGTGGCCGATCCGCTCGTGGTCCAGGCCGCGGCCCTCGAACAGGGCGGCGGTGGACAGCTGGGCGAAGCCGGCGTGGACGTTCAACGCCTCGATACCGATCCGGGCGGTCATCGGTGCTTCACCTCCACCAGGAAGTCGATCAGGGCGTCGATGTCGGGCACGGTGCTGAAGCGGGCCATCGGCTCGCGCACGCCGAGCGCGTCGATCAGCGCCATGATGATCTCCACCCGGTCCACCGAGTCCGCGCCGAGTTCCTTGAGATGCTTGTCGCCGGTGATCTGCTCGGCGGGCACCTGGGGCAGGATGGCGGCGACGGTCTCGTGCACCAGGGCGGTCACAGCGGCGCGGTCGGTGTCACTGCGCTGCGGCATTCGAGCCCTCCAGTCGTACGTGCAGGGTGCAGACCGCCAGGCAGCGGCCGCTCGCGGCGTCCTCGACCACCGCGTTCCAGCGTTCCTCGGCCGGGTCGTCGCGGCGCCGCCAGGAGCGCAGCCGGATCCGCAGCACCGAGTCGGCGTCGGCGTTGCCGAGGTAGCAGAGCTGGTGATCCAGCACCGTCCGATCGAGGAATCTACGGTCGGCACGTCCCTGGTTCCGCCACATTTTGAGCAGGGCGCCGTCGATGATGGAGAAGTACGAGGCGAAGTACAGGAGTCCGACGCCATTGATGTCGCGGGTGATGTCGATCGGGTACTCGACCTCGTCCCCGGCCACCAGCTCCTCCCAGTCGGGGTCCTGCGGGTCGTGGAAGGTCTGCCGGGCGCGGGCCGAACCGTACGCGGCCCGCGGCGAGTAGGCGGCGGGCAGCTGCGGCAGGTGGGCGTGCCGGAAGTCGGCCGGCGCGGAGGTGATCAGCCCTTCGTTGCTGCCGGCGTGACTACGGGTGACCCAGCGGTTGAAGTTCTGCACGTACAGGCAGTCGGGCTGCCGGGCCGCGAAGAACTCGTCGGGGTCCAGGCCCTGTTCGGGCTTGGTCTCGGAGCCGGGCGGGACCCGGCGGATCCGGTGCAGGGTCAGCACCGACTCGCTGCCGTAGCCGAACACCCGCGAGGTGGTCTCGATCCGGTCGCCGAAGGTCAGCGCACCGGGGTGAAGCTGCCCGCCGGAACGGACCCTGAAGTAGTAGAAGGAGAGGTAGGTGGGCAGGCCCTGGTCGTTGACCGCGTTGAACGCGTCGGTGCCGCAGACCTCACTGACGGTCTCCCAGGTCCAGTCGCCGACCTGGCCGACGAACAGCGAGTTGTGCCCGCACATCCCGGGTTTGACGGTGATCAGCCGGCCGACGGAGCCGTCGGCGGCCCGCCACACCTCCGGCCGCAGCAGCGAATCCTCGATCCGGGGCATCACTGCGCCCCCTTCCCCGTGGTCGGTGTGTCGTGCTGGGAGAGGAACGCGGTGAGAACGGAGTTGAACTCGTCCGGCCGGGTGAGCGCCGGGAAGTGGCCGGCCCCGTCGATCTCCGCGTACCGGCAGCCGGCGATCCCCTCGCGCAGCAGCTGCGTGGTCTTCTGCGGGATCACCGTGTCGTAGCGGCCCTGCACGACCAGCGTCGGCACCGCGATCAGGGGCAGCCGGGACAGCATGTCCGGCTCGGTGGCGAACACGTCCAGGTAGCGCAGCCCGGTCTGCGGGTCCATGCTCTCGGAGCGCAGCAGCACTCCCTCCAGGTGGCGGCGTCGCCGCTCGTCGGGAGCGTCCGCGCCGTCCGCGGCGATCCTGTCGAAGTCCTCCTTCAGCACCACGTCCAGGCGGTTGACCTCGCCGACCCGGTTGGCGCACTTGTAGGAGCTGCAGATCAGGGTCAGCGAGGCCACCTCGTCCGGGTGCTCCAGCGCGTAGGTCTGCGCGGTCAGGCCGCCGAACGAGGCGCCCGCGAGGTGCACCGGTCCGGTCGCGCCGAGTTCGCGCAGTGCCGCCCGGTGCACCTCGGCGAGGCCGCGCAGGGTCAGGTCGGCGGAGGCGTTCGTGCGGCCGACGCCCGGGGCGTGCAGCACCACGACCCGGTAGCGGTCGGACAGGTCCGCGAACTGGTGGCGGAACACGCCCGCCCCGATGTTGAACGGGTGGATGAACAGCAGCGTCGGCCCGTCGCCCGCGATGAAGGCCTCCACCTCGCCGCCCTGCGGGACGCCGACGATCCGGTGCTCCACCGGCGCGCCGAAGTCCTTCAGCACGCCCAGGTTGTCGTCCTTCGCCCGGACGCCCTCACGCAACGCCGCCTTGATGTCCTCGGGCACCCCCTCCGCCCTGTGGTACGCCGCCCGCGCGGAGGGTGCGGCCGGATCGACCGGGATCAGCTCGACCGGCGCCGGGCCGGAGCGGTACAGCCGGGCCAGCCGCTTGCCGATCTCCCGGATGTCCGGGGTGGCGGTGCCGACCGGGACCGCCAGCCGGATCAGCGGCGCCGTGCCCGCCCCGGTGGCCAGGTGCGGGCCGCCCCGGACGCCGGTGTGCTCGTAGATCCAGTCCAGGCAGGAGGGGACCGGGTGCTCGAAGTCCGCGAACTGCTTCATCGCGCCGGTGTCCAGCAGCACGCAGTGTCCGGCCGCCGGACCGATCACGGGCAGACCGGCCCGTGACAGCAGGTTCCACAGCATCTTGACCGCGGCCCGGCGCCTGCCCACCTGCTCGGCGACGCCGCCGGAGTCCGCCAGGGCCGCCGCGATCTGCCGCCGTCCCGCCAGGTTGACCTGGTGGCCGCGGGTCGACACCTGCTCCCGCAGCAGCTCGGCCAAGTCCGGGCGGGAGGTGGCGACCAGGCCGCCGAAGTCGATGCCGAAGTCCTTCGACAGGCCCATCGTCACGGCGTCGGCGGTGGCCAGCAGGTCGGCCGTCACCTTCCATATGCTCCGGCCCTGATGTCCCTCCTCGTACTCCACCACGGCAGCCGCGTTCTCCAGCGCCCGGGTGGCGTCGAGCACCAGCGGGATCCCGGCCGCCACCGCGATCCGGCGCACCTCTCGCAGGTTCGCCAGCGAGATCGGGTAGCCGCCCTGGGCGTTGTCGCTGAGTTCCAGGCAGATCATGGACACCCCGCCGGGCCGCTCCCCAAGGATCCGCCGCAGGGTCGTCAGGTCGACGTCCCTGAACGGCCCGGTCCTGGTGACGGGCCGGCAGTCGGACAGCGCGACCGGCTCGAAGCCGTTGTCGGCGAGGCTCATCAGCAGCGTCGGAAACAGCCCGTTGTGCACCACCGCCCGCCGGATCCCGGGCCACGTACGGCACAGCAACGCCTCCGCCGTCCGCCCCGACGGGGTCGGCACCACGCAGTCGAAGTCCAGCCACGGCACCCGGGGCAGGCCCTGCGCCCCGAGTTCCAGGCCCGCCGCCATCGCGGTCAGCCGGGCCATCCGCTCGGTCACCGCCGGGGTGGCCAGCTCGGCCCATGAGTCGGTGATCATGTCGAACCGCACCGCGGAGGTGGGCAGGGTGATCGGGTTGTGTCCGTGCGGCGAGCCGCTGCCGGTCGGCTGCGCGGCGGCGGCGCGCGGCGGACGCCTCGCAGCGGGGGCCGCGGTCGGCTCGGGGGCGGCGGGACGGACGAGGGCCTCGGACCCGGACGCGCGGTCGGATCCGGCGGTGGAGCCGGAGCCGGACTCGGCGTTGGAGACGGCGTCCGAGTCGGCGTCGGAGTCGGCGTCGGAGTGGGGCGTGGCGGTCGCGTCGTCGAGAGCCTCCGGTGCGGTGGTGTCCAGGTCCGGGTTGGCGATCATCAGGATCACGTCGGCGACCGCGCTGCGCCGCTCGTCGTCCGGCTGGCACAGGTAGATCGTCGAGTTGGTCGGCCGGAACTTGTTCTTGAACTGGAAGTTGCTCTCGCTGAAGATGCCGACCGACCGCAGCTCGGACAGTCCCTCCTCCACCTCGGGCGAGGCGTTCGGGGACTCGCCCGCCTTGACGCCGAAGCTGGCGCCGAAGCTGAAGATCTCGACGCCCTCGGCCGCCAGCCTCTCGATGATCCGGACGATCGCGAACTCCAGGCCGCCGAGCGGCGCCTCCTTCGGGTAGAACTCCAGGTCGAGCAGCCAGCCTGGCTCCGACGGGATCTTCGTCACGATGACCGCGCTGGCCAGTTCGCCGTCCACCCGGGTGAGGAACATACGGTGCCGCTCGGCGAGCTGTCCCCGGCCGATCTCTTCACTGACCACCGCCACGTAGGGGTTGACCATCTGCTTGGTCTCGCCCCAGCGGTTCATCAGCGCCACGATCTCCCGGTCGACCGCGGGATCGCTGCCCACCCGGTACTCGTCGGTGGTGCACTCCCCCGCCGCGGCGAACCGGTTCACCATGTAGCGCAGCCGGCGCATCCGGCTGCCCTCCATGGTGAAGGTGCTCAGATCGTCCAGTCGCTGCACCGCGCCGAACGGCGTGGCGCTGAACGGCTGACCGGCCACCGACTCGATGTGCTCCACGGAGAGGAAGTTGGGCCGCAGGCCGTGCCGGTCCGCGTAGGCGACGTACTGCTCGATCAGCGTCGGGAAGTACTCGCGGGAGCCCACGTAGCTCCACGCGAACAGCATCCCGCCCTTGCGCGAGAAGTTGAAATAGCCCTCCTGCTCGGCGCCGAGGAACATCAGCGGGGCGATGTCACGCCCCGCCAGGCCGCCCTCCTTCGCCCACCGCGCGTCGACGTCCGCGACCACCGCCGCCAGCTCCGTCCGCTGTGGCAACCCCCGCTTGCGCAGCACCGTCCAGCCGCCGGACGGCTGCTCCGCCCGCTCCTCGGCCGCCGCCGGGGCGACGGGCTGTTCCGGGCCGGCCGCCGTCGACGACAGCGCCTCGCGCAGGCCGCCGGCCGTCGCCTGGCCGTACTCGGCGAGCAGGTGCCCGGTCAGGGCCGACACCGTGGGGTGGTCGAACATCAGCGTCTTGCGCTGGGCACCGAAGCGCTTTTCCAGGGCGCTCACGGTGCGCAGCATGTCGAAGGACGTCAGGCCGTCGTCGGCGAACGACACGCCCGGGGTCAGGGTGCGGCCCGAGAGCGTCGAGATCAGGTCGACGAGCAGCTCCTGCGGGTCGGGCGCGGACTCGACGGACGGCGTGCGGACGGGAGCGTGAACGGGGTCGGACTCCATGGCGGCCACCACCGCGGCGGTCAACTGCTCCACGTCGTCGTAGTCGTAGAGCTCGGACGCCTTGAGGTCGAGGCCGTAGCGGTCGTTGAGGCCGCGGACCAGTTCCATCCGGAAGATCGAGTCGAGGCCGAGGTCGGTGAACGAACTGGTCATCAGGATCGTCGCCGGGTCCAGGCCGAGGATCTCCGCCAGCCGTGAGTGGATCAGCCCCGCGACCTCCTCCCGCACCGCCGCCGACACCTGGCCGACGACAGGGGCGGGGGCCGGGGCCGGGACGGAGGTGGGAGCCGGGGCGGGAACAGGTGCGGGTGCGGGGTCGACGACCGGGCCGTCCGCCGGAGGAGTTGCGGTCGTGGTGGAGACCAGCTTGATGCGGCCGCCCGTGGTACGGGCCTGGGTGACGCCAGGTGTCACCGCAGTGGCGGACGGCTCAGCGGTCGCCGGGGCTTCCGGTGCCGGAGAGGCGGTGCGGGGGGTGAACCAGTGGCGTACGGGATTGAGGGGGAAACCGGGGAGCGGGAGGCGTCGCGGGCGGGTGGCCGGCCAGTGGGACGCCCATTCGGTCCGGCCGGTGTCCAGCCACTCGCGGGCGGCGGGGTCGGAGGGGCCGTCGATCCGCTCGCCCGCTGCCACGGCGACGAGCCGGGCCAGCAGCGAGTCGCGGTCGGCCGCCGTGAGGACCACGCGTTCGGCGTGGGCGTCGCGTCCGGTCTGCAGGGTCCAGGCGACGCGGTGGGGCTCGGAACCGGGGTCGGCCTCCAGGTGCCGGGCGAGTGCCGCCGCGTACTCACGCAGCGCGGCCGCGGTCGGCGCGGAGAGCGGGAACAGCCGCGCGACGGGCGGAAGTTCGGTGAGGGCCGGTGTCTCGTCGCGGTACTCCTCCAGCACCACGTGGGCGTTGGAGCCGCCGAAGCCGAAGGAGCTGACGCCCGCCCGGCGCACGGTCCGGCCGGTGCCGTCGTCGATGCCCGCCCAGTGAGTGGTGCGGTCGTTGACGTAGAAGGGGGTGCCGTCCAGGCGGAGGTACGGGTTGAGTTCGGTCAGGTGCAGGGTGGCGGGCAGTTCACGGTGCTTCATGCTGAGCAGGGTCTTCAGCACACCCGCGATGCCGGACGCGGCCTCCAGGTGGCCGATGTTGGTCTTCACCGCGCCGAGCGCGATGTGCGGCCGGTCGGCCGGCGGCAGGCCCGCTTCGGCGGACAGCTGGGCGAAGGCCCGCTTCAGGCCCTCGGTCTCCACCGGGTCGCCGAGCGAGGTGCCGGTGCCGTGCGTCTCGATGTGGCTGACGGTGTCCGGCGACAGCGCGGCCCGGTGGTACGCCTGGACCAGCACCTGCGCCTGGGCCTCGGGGTTGGGGGCGGTCAGCGAGGTGGAGCGGCCGCCGTGGTTGACCGCGGTGGCCCGGATCACGCCGTGGATGTGGTCGCCGTCGGCCTCTGCCCGGTCGAGGCGCTTGAGCACCACCGCGCCCGCGCCCTCGCCGCGCACGTAGCCGTCGGCGGCGGCGTCGAAGGTCTTGCACCGGCCGTCGGGGCTGAGCATCCCGGACTTGGTGAACGCGGTGAACAGGCCCGGACTGAGGGTCGCGTTGACGCCGCCGGCGATCGCGAGGTCGCAGTCGCCGTCCAGGATCGCCCTGGCGGCCCGGTGGATCGCCACCAGCGCGCTCGAGCACGCGGTGTCCACGGCCTCGCTGGGGCCGCGCAGGTCGAGCAGCCGGGAGATGCGGTTGGCGAGCACCGCGTGCGACAGGCCGGTGGCGGTGTGCGCCTGGACCGGGACGCCGTTGCTGCGCATCAGGTCGTCGTAGTCGGTGGTGGAGACACCCGCGAACAGGCCGGTGGCGCTGCCCGCCAGCTCGGACGCCCGGTAGCCCGCGTTCTCCACGGCCCGCCACACCACCTCCAGGAACAGCCGCTGCTGCGGGTCCATCAGGCCCGCCTCGGTGGCGGAGATCCCGAAGAAGGCGGCGTCGAAGTCGGCGATGTCCTCGAGGAATCCGCCGCGCAGTTCCCGGGTCTCCGGGTCCTGCCGCAGGTCGGTGCGGTCGGCGGGGACGGGACCGACGAGGTGGTCCCCGGCGGCCAGGTGCCGCCAGAACTCGTCGAGGTCGGACGAGCCGGGCAACCGGCCGGCTATGCCGACGACCGCGATGGGCGCCGGGCCGTAGGGCTGCTCCGGGTCGGGGTCCGGGTTCGGGGCGGTGTCCGGGTCCGAGGCGACGACCGAGGCGGCGGGCGCGACCGGCTGGGGCGTCGCCACCGCGACGGGCACGGTCGTCTCCGTCTCCGGTGCCGGTGCCGGCTCTTTCGCGGGAGCCGTCTTCGGACCGGCCGCCCGGGATATCTCGTCCGCGTGGTGCGTCACCAGGTGGCGGGCGAAGTCCTCGAGGGTCGGGCATTCGAACAGGACGGTGGGCAGCAGGTCGAGACCGTAGATGTCGTTGACGTCCACCGAGAGCTGGGTGATCGTGATCGAGTCGAAGCCGGAGTCCAGGAGCTCGGCGTCCATGTCGACCTCGTGCTCGTCCACCAGCAGGAACCCGGCGGCGATCCGGCGCAGCTCCGCCCGCACCGCGAGATCCGGGTCGACCGCCGCGTGGACGGGCGCCGGCGCCGGAGCGGACACCGGTACGGGAGCAGAGGCGGGAGCGGACGCCGAGGCGGAGGCGGGCGCGGCCTCGGGCGCCGGGGAGGCCGTGGGGACCGCGGAGGCCGGGGAGGCCGCGCCCTCGACAGCGACCAGTACCGGCTCCTCCCCCGCCAGGGCCTGGCAGAACACCCGCAGGCCGGTCTCGGTGGTCATCGGGAGCATGTCCCAGCGCTGGGCGTACAGCCGGAGGGTCGCCTGGTCGACCCGCATACCGCCGTCCTTCCACAGCGGCCAGGCGATGGCGACGGTGCGGCCGTTCCGCAGGCCTCGCGCCCGCAGGCGTTCCCGGGCCTCGGCGAACCCGTTCAGGTAGGCGTTGGCGTAGGCGTAGTCGACCTGGCCGAGGTTGCCGACCTCACCGGCCAGCGAGGAGAACACGGCGAAGAAGTCGAGCGGCTGCTCGCCGATCGCGTCGTCGAGGTGGGCGACGGCGAGCTTCGGGGCCAGCACGGCCTCGACCGCGGCGCGTTCCTTGCCGACGGCGCGGCCGTCGTCGACGACACCTGCGGCGTGGACGACGCCGTGCAGTGCGCCGTACAGGTCGATGGTCTCCTCGACCACCAGGCGGATCTGCTCGGAGTCGGTGACGTCGGCGCGCTCCCACTGCACGGTGACGCCGTTGCCGGCGAGTTTGTCGAGGCGGTCGCGGGCGTCGCGGTCGGGTCCGGTGCGGGTGACCAGGACCAGGTTGAGCGGGCGGCCGTGGACGGCCATGAACTCGGCGACCCGGACGCCGAGGGCTCCGGTGCCGCCGGTGATCAGGTATGTGCCGCCGGGGCGGAGCGCGAGGTCGGCGGGTTCGCCGTCGGTTGCCGGGGTGAACTCGGCGAGCCGGCGCAGCAGCCGGGTCCCGTCCTGGTAGCCGGCCTGGACCACCGGATCGTCCGCGGCGGGCGCGGTGAGCTCGGCGAGGATCCGTCCGGCGGTGTCCCCTTCCGCGCCGACCGCGAGACAGCTGCCGGTGAAGCGGCTGTGCTCCACGGCGAGGCTGCGCAGTGCGGCGGCGACGGCGGTGTGCTCGGGCTGGGCGTCCAGCGGCGCTCCGCGGTGTGCGTAGACGGCGCGCAGCGGGGTGCCCGTGGGAGCGGTGGTCAGCAGGGCGGTGCAGGACCACAGCAGGGGGAGGAATCCGGCGTCCGGTCCTGCGCTGTCGGCGTCGGCGGCGACCACGACCGCTTCCGGCAGCGCGCCGGTCTCGGCGAGCCGGGCGGCGAGCCGTCGCAGGTCCTCGCGGTCGCCGGTGGCGACCGTGTACCGGTCCGTCCCGGTGGCGGCGAACACGGCGCCGGGGCGGGCCAGGACGCACCGGGTGCCGCGCCCTTCGAGCCGTCGGGCGAGTTCGGCGCCGTGCTCCTCGTCCAGCGCGACGATCAGCACCGTCGACGGGAGCGGGGCCGCGGGGGTGGAGAGCGGGGCGGGTTCCCAGACCGGGCGCAGATAGCGGCAGACCGTGGCGGGCTCGGCCGGTGGGGCGGGCGCGTGGGTGACGGGAAGCGGCTCGGCGGCGTAGTCGGGCAGCCAGTGGCGGCTGCGCTCGAACGGGTAGGGCGGCAGCTGGACCCGGCGGGGGTACGGCGCGGGCCAGCAGACGTGCCAGTCGACGGGCACGCCGGCCGTCCAGAGCCGGGCCAGCTTGGGGAGTTGCCGCTTGGCCAGGATGGTGGCCACCAGCGCGGCCCCGTCCTCGTCGTCCAGCAGCGACCAGCCGCCCGAGTCCCCGCCGACACTGCCCACGACCACGTCGGCGTTCCGCGTGCCGCTGACGAAGTCACGCAGTTTGGAGGCTAGTTGCGCGGTGTCGGTGGCCAGTACGGCGATCCGCTCGGCCATCTCGCGCCGCCCGATCTGGCTGGTGCGGGCCAGCGCGGCCAGCGGCAGCTCGGCACCCTCGGGGGTGGCGAGCAGTCCGGCGACCCGCTCGGCGTAGCGGACCAGCTGTCCCCGGGTGCGTGCGCTGAGCAGGAAGAGCTGCTCGCCGCCGGGCAGTCGGGGTGCCGCGGGGGCGGTGCGGGGGCGGTATTCCTCCAGCACCACGTGGGCGTTGGCGCCGCCCGCGCCGAAGGCGCTGACACCGGCCCGCCGGGGGGACCCGTCGGCGGGGGCGGGCCAGGCGACGGTCTCGCGCGGCAGGTAGAACGGCGAACCGGCCAGCGGGATCTTGGGGTTGACGTTCTCCAGGTTGACGCACCGGGTGATCCGGCCGTGCTGGAGCTGGAGCAGCGCCCGGGTGAGTCCGGCGATGCCGGCCGCGCCCTCCAGGTGGCCGATGGCTGCCTTGACCGAGGAGACCGCGCAGCGGAACTCGTCGGGAGACGCGCCCAGTTCCTCGAAGGCCCGGGTGAGGCCGCCGATCTCGATCGGGTCGCCGAGGGCGGTGCCGGTGCCGTGTGCCTCCAGGCTGCCGATGGTGCGCGGGTCGACGCCGGAGCGGCGTACCGCCTCGGCGATCAGCGCGGCCTGCGCCTGCGGGTTGGGGACCGTGTAACCACCGGTCTTGCCGCCCGCGTTGACGGTGCTGCCCTTGATCACGGCGAGGATCTCGTCGCCGTCGCGCTCGGCGTCGGCGAGCGGCTTGAGCAGTACCGCGCCGACACCCTCTCCTGGTACGAAGCCGTCGGCACGCTCGTCGAAGACCTTGCAGGCGCCGTCCCCGGCCAGCATGTTGAGCGCGGACAGCGACACGTGGTGCGCGGGGTGCAGGATCAGGTTGACGCCGCCCACGACGGCCATCCGGCACTCGCCGCGGCGCAGGCTCTCGACGGCGAGGTGGACCGCCGTCAGCGAGGAGGAGCAGGCGGAGTCGACGGCGAAGCTGGGGCCCTGGAAGTCGAAGTGGTAGGAGACCCGGTTGGCGACCGACCAGTACGCGGAGTGCGCGCCGGAGAGTTTGCCGCGCGCCCAGCCGGTGGCGGCGAGCCGCCCGTACGAGCCGTACATGACACCGGCGAACACGCCCGTCATCGTCTCGTGCGTGGAGCTGCTGAGGTAACCGGCCCGGTCGAGCAGGTCCCAGCAGGTCTCCAGGAAGAGGCGTTCCTGCGGGTCGATGTCACCGGCGTCGCGCGGCAGGATGTTGAAGAAGGCCGGGTCGAACTTGTCGATGTCGTCGAGGAATCCGCCCCACCGGCTGTAGCTGCGGTCGCTGCGGCCGCGCTTGGCGTCGAAGGTGAGCCGCCAGTCCCAGCGGTCGGCGGGAACCTCGGTGATGGCGTCCCGGCCGTCCTCCAGGTTGCGCCAGAAGGTCTCCACGTCCGGCGCGCCCGGGTAGCGTCCGCTGACGGCGATCACCGCGATGTCGGCGGCCCCGTCCCGCGCTGCCGGGCGGCTCGCGGCAGACTCCGCGGCAGGCACGGGCGGTGCCGACTGCACGACCGGGGCGGGCGTGGATACCGGGGCTGCGTCCGCGACGGGCGGTACCGGCTGCGCGGATTCGGCCGGTGGGGCGGATTCGGCCGGTGGCGCGGCGGGACGGAGCAGCGCGGTCAGCCGCTCGGCGCGGTCGGTGCGCAGGTGGTTGGCGAGCTGTTCGATGGTGAGATGCTCGAACAGGAGGGTGGCGGGCAGCACCCCGAGGTCCTGCTCCATCCGGTACACGATGTTCTGGCCGACCAGCGAATCGATCCCGTACGTCTCGAAGGTCGCGTGGTCGTCGAATTCGGCGGCACCGAACTTCAGCACCTCGGCGAAGACCTGCCGTACGTAGCCGCGGACCTGGGCCGCGGTCAGCGCCGGTGTCTGCTCGGCTGTCACGTTCAACTCCCGTTCGCTCGTCACCAGGCACTGCTCGAGTTGGTCCTCGGGGGTGCCGGGGATGCCGCGCACCCCCGTCACCCGGAATCCGGCTTCGGTGAGGGCGGCCCGCCACTGGGCGGGTCCGAGCAGCGCCGAGTCCGGGAGACGGCGCTGCGGGTCCTCGAATCGCCACCAGCCCTCGGTGAGGCCGAAGGTGAGGGTGACGAACTCGGAGGAGCTGGTCACCTCGTTCACGGCGAGCACCCCACCGGGGCGCAGCAGGGTGCGGACGTTGGCCAGGGTGCGGCCGATGTCCCGGGTGGCGTGCAGCACGTTGGTGGCCAGCACGACGTCGGCGCAGTGCGGCTCGAAGCCCTGTGCGGTGGGGTCGCGCTCGATGTCCAGCAGCTCGTAACGCGTGCCGGGGGCGCGGTGGTTGGCTTCGCCGTGGCGCAGGAAGGCCGGCGAGACGTCGGTGTAGCGGTATGCGGTCGGCAGGCCGGCCGCGGCGCAGGCGGCCAGCACGTGGCGGGTGGCGGAGCCGGTGCCGGCGCCGATCTCGATGATCCGCAGCGGCCGCTCGCCGCCGGTGAGCCGCTGCGCGGCGCCGACCACCTCGGCGGCCATCAGCCGGTGGAAGTGCTCGGCGCCGGGTCCGTCGGCGTAGACCGGTTCGACGAGGGCGGGCGAGCCCTTCGGGAACAGCACCTCGGTGGCGGCGACCCGGCCGGACAGGATGCCGGGGAGGCCGGCCACGCATGCCCGCAGCAGCGTCAGGTGCGGCGCCATCGCGGGGTGGGCGGCGGCGAACTCGGCGACCGGCAGCCGCTGCGGATCGCGCAGGGCGCGCCGGAAGGTCAGCGTGCCGTCGCCGTCCAGGGTGGCCGCGCCGGCCCGTTCCAGCACCCGTAGTACCGCGCCCAGCACCGAGCGGTTGCGGCCCTCGGCACGGAGCCGGTCGGCGAACTCCTCGAACGTCGTCGGCTCCTCCAGCGGCGGCAGTTCCGGCAGTGCGGCGAACTCGGCGCGGAGCAGGTCGGCGGCCACCACGTCGAGTGCGGCGAAGCCGGCCCGGGCCCGGGCCAGCGCGTCGTCGGCCTCGGCGCGGACGCCGAGCCGGGCCAGGCCGCGTCCGTCGGCTTTCACCACCACGGCCTGCGGCAGGCCGGCGGCGAGTACCCGGTCGAGCGCGGCGAGCCCCTCGGCGGGTTCGATCGAGCCCACGCCGAAGGCGGCCAGCCGCTCGCCGTAGCGCTCGTCGGCGACCACCCCGACGCTGCCCCAGAAACCCCAGTTGAGGACCCGCACGGGGTACGGGGCCCGGGAGTCCAGCCACTGCGCGTAGGCGTCCTGGAAGGTGCTGGCCGCGGCATAGGCGGCCTGGCCCGCGGAATCGGTGAAGGAGATCGCGGAGGAGAACACCGCGAGCAGGTCGAGCCGGTCCTCGCGCAACGCGTCGGCGAACGCGGCGGTGCCCGCCACCTTGGGCGCGAGCACCTCGCCGAAGGTCTCCGGGTCGGCGTGCAGCAACGTCCGGTCCCGCAGGTCTAGGGCGGCGTGCACGGCCCCGTTCAGGGGGCCGAAGCGGGCCCGGGCGGCGGCCACCGCCCGGTCGAGCTGCGCCGGGTCGGCGGCGTCGGCCCGGAAGTAGGCGGCTTCGCCGCCGAGTTCGGTGATCTCGGCGAGCGCCGCGTCGATCGCCGGGTCCTGGGCGCGTCGGCCGATCAGCGCCAGGCGAGCCCGGTGTGTCCCGGCGAGGTGGCGAGCGAGGGTGCGGCCGAGGCCGCCCGCTCCGCCGAGGATCACGTACGCGCCGCCCTCACGCCAGGGCGGTTCGCCGCCGGTCGGCCGGGTGGCGCGCAGGGTGCGCCGCAGGCGCTGCCCGTCGCGCAGCGCGATCAGCCGGTCGGCGGCGGGTTCGCGGGCGAGGAGCACGGCCAGTTGCCCGGGGACGACCCGGGTGGTCCCGGCGTCCACGCAGCCGACGGTCCAGCCCGGGTACTCGGCGGCGGCGGTCGCGCACAGGCCGAGCAGTCCGGCCGCGTGCGGTAGCGGCGGCTCGCCGTCGGTCACCGCCACGGCGCCGAACAGGACGGTGCGGACGGTGAGTGCGGTGTGCGCCGCGCCGAGCCCCAGCAGCCGCTGAACCAGTTGGAGCATCGCCGGCACGCTCCGGTCCTGCTCGGGCCGGTGGGTGGGTGCCGGGTCGGTGAGGAAGTAGACGAGGTCGGGGACCTCGGTCACCGCGTCGAGGTCGTGGTAGCCCACGGTGCGGACGTGGCGGTCAGGGTGGACGTCGGTCAGCGCGGTGGCGAGGGCGCCGGCGGCCTCGGGGTGGCAGATCAGCACCGTGCCGCCACCCGCGGCCTGCGCCGGGGCGGGCCCGGCATTCTCCCAGACCGGCCGGAAGACCCCCGGGCCCTCGGGCTCCGCGGTGGCGGCGGCAGCCGGGAGGGGCTCGGCGGCGACCGCGGCCGCCGGGCGGGGCACCGCGCGCAGTGAGACGCCGTCGAACCGGACGCACAGCATCCCGGTTCCGTCGGTCAGCGACACGGTGAACTCGTCCTTGCCGGTGCGCCTGGCGTGCGAGTAGCGCGCCGCTTCGGGCGAGCGCAGCACCGTCACCCGGTCCACGGCGAACGGCAGCAGCATCTGCGGTCCGTCCGCGTCGAGCAGCGGGGCGAGCACCTGCAGCCCGGCGTCCAGCACCGCTGCCCGCTCCTGCCACCCGGCCGTCCCGTCGGCGGGACGCAGCGTGCCCAGGGTCTCGCCGCCGCCGACCCGCACCTGCTCCAGGCGGCGGAACGAGGGCCCGTAGGCGATGCCCGCGGCGTCGAACGCCCCGTACAACGCGTCGGCGTGCCGCACCTCTTGGCAGGCCTCCGCGGTCCGGCGGAGGTCGAGCGGCGGCTCGGCGGCGAACGCGGCCTCCTCCTCGGCGGTCAGTACCGCGAACTCGCCGCGCACACAGGGGCCGTCCGATCCCGCCGCCTCCAGCCGGAAGGACCGGCCCGCCGCCGACTCCTCCCCCGCCAGCCGCAGCCGACGCGGCTGTGACAGCTCGCACGGCCGCAGCCAGCGCACCGCGGACAGCCGGTACGGCGGCACCGCGAGGTCGGCGGCCAGCGCGAGCGCCGCCGTGCCGGGCAGCACCGGGCGGCCCGCCACCCGGTGGTCGGCGGCGACCGGGTCGTCGGGGCGCACCTCCGTGACGCTGTCGGCACCGCCGCCGGGGCCCGCGGGCCGGGCCGATTCGCGGGGCGTGTGCGGCGTCGGCTCCTGGCTCGGGCGGTCGTCCGCCGCGCCGGACGGCACCGCGTGGTCGGCGGCGGCCGGAACGGTAATCCAGTAGTGCTCCTGCGCGAAGCGGTACGTCGGTACCGCCACCCGTCGCCCGCCGGCCGTGAGCGCCGCCCAGTCGGGGCTGTCCCCCCGTACGTACGCGGCGGCCGCCCGTACCAGCGGGTCCTGCGAGTCGGCGGTCTCCTCCAGGTCCGGGCGGCCCGCGAGGTAGCAGCCGGGGCCGTCCTGGCCCGCCGACAGCTTGCGCAGTTGCTCCAGGAGTTCCTCCCGGTGACCGGTGACCAGCGCGGCGCGGACCGGCAGATGGGCGCGGCCCAGCGCACGGGTGTAGGCGATGTCGGCGGGTTCCAGCGCGGGGTCGCGTTCCACCGCCTGCGCGAGGTCCGCGGCGACCTGGGTGAGCGCCTCGGACGTACGCGCCGACAGCGGGACCAGGTGGCGGGCCGCCGTCGGCCGGCGCTCCGGGGCGGGGCGTGCGGGCGGTTCGGCGAGCACCACGTGGCAGTTGGTGCCGCTGAAGCCGAAGCTGCTGACCGTGCCGACCCGGACACCGTTCGCACCCGGCTCCCACGGCGTCGGTTCGCGGACCACCCGAAGGCGGCCGCCCGCCAGGTCGAGCTCGGGGTTGGCCTCGGCGAAGCCGGGCAGCGGGGGCAGCGTGCGGTGGCGCAGGGCCAGTACGACCTTGAGCAGCCCGGCGATACCGGCCGCCGTGGTGGTGTGGCCGATGTTGGCCTTCACCGAGCCGAGAGCGGTGAAGCCCGGCCCGTCGGGACCGCCCAGCACCTGGTTGAGCGCCTTGACCTCGATCGGGTCGCCGAGGTTGGTGGCGGTGCCGTGCGCCTCCACGTACCCGATGTCTCCGGCCTCCACGCCGGCCCTTCGGTGCACCGCGCGCAGCAGTTCGGCCTGCGAGGTGGCGCTCGGCGCGGTGATGCCGTTGGTGCGGCCGTCGCCGTTGACTCCGCTCGCCTTGATCACCGCGTGGACCCGGTCGCCGTCGGCGAGCGCCGCACTCAGGTTCTTCAACACCACCGCGCCGACGCCCTCGCCGAGCACGATGCCGTCTGCCCCGGCGTCGAAGGGGACGGACCGGCCGGTCGGCGAGAGCATTCCGACCCTGCTGCTCCACACCTGCATCTGCGGCGTCGTCATGAGCGCGACGCCGCCCGCGACGGCCAGCTCGCAGTCGCCGCCGCGGATCGCCTCGCAGGCCAGGTGGACGGCCGTCAGCGAGGAGGAGCACGCGGTGTCGACCGTCATCGTCGGGCCGCTCAGGTCGAGCAGGTAGGCAATCCGGGCCGCCAGGATCGCCATGTTGTTGCCGAGGAACGCCTGCCCGGTGTCCGCCTGGCCGGCCGCACGCAACAGGTGGTAGTAGTCACCGCCGCCGGCCCCCACGTAGACCCCGCACCGGAGCCGCTCCGCCGGGCCGGCGTAGCCCGCGTCCTCCAGCGCCGTCCACGCCTGCTGCAGGAACTGGCGCTGCTGCGGGTCCATCGACTCCGCCTCCATCGGAGACAGCTGGAAGAACCGCGGGTCGAAGCCGCTGAGATCCGGCAGCAGTGCCGCCCACCGGCTGTACGAGCGGTCCGGGACGCGCCGGTCCGGGTCGAACCAGCCGGTCCCCCAACGGTCCTCCGGCACCGGGGAGATGCTGGTCCGGCCGGCGACCAGGTTCGCCCAGAACGCGTCCAGGTCCTCGGCGTCCGGGAAACGTCCGGCCACACCGATGACTGCGATGCCGTCGGTGTCATCGGCGTCGTGCGCCGGTGGCCGCGAAGGGTTCGCGGCCTCGGTCCGGGCCGGAGTACCGCGCAGCGGCCGGAGGGTCACCCGGCCACCGGTGGCAGGGGCGACCGGGGTGGCGGGGGCGGCAGGGGTCGCAGGTACCGGCGCAGCGGGCTGCACCGGCGGTACGGCGGGCGGTTCGGTCGCAGGCGGCGGCTTCGGCGCGGCAGACACCGGGGCGGCGGCGGGCTCCGAAACGGGCGCAGAGGCAGGGGCCGGGGCCGGGGCGAGCGCCGAACGGTGCAGGGCGCGGGCCTGCTCCGCGGTCTCCAGGACGTGCGCCGTCAGCCGGGCCACCGTGGGGTGGTCGTAGACGGCGACCGAGTCGATCTCCAGGCCGAAGCGCTGGTTCAGGCTCCGCACGATCTCCACCGCGCCGATCGAGTCCACGCCCAGCTCGCTGAAGCTGAGCTGGCGGTCGATCTCCTCCTCGGTGGCGTACACGATCGCGCAGAGGGTGGCGACCACCAGCCGCTCGACCTCCGCCGGGTCGGGAAGCGCGGCCTCGGGGGCGTCGACCGGCCGCGCCGCCACCTCGACGGTCGGGGCAGGGGCGGGGACCGGCGCCGCTTCGGGCACTGCGTCCGGCGGGGCGGCCGGTGCCCCGGTCGGCGCGGCAGCGGTGGCCGTCGCGCCGTAGTCGCGGACCTTCCGGAAATGCTCCCGTACCAGGTCCAGGGAATCTCCCCCGAGCACCCGCTCGTGCATCCGGGCCTCGTGCTCGACGATCTCCGGCAGCCGGGCGAGCAGCCGGCCTGCCAGCTCCGCCTTGACCTCGGCGACCGCCTCGGCGGGCTTGGCGGCGATCGAGCGGGCCAGGTCGAGGGCGGTCGGCAGTACGTCCGCCGCCGGGACGACGGTCACCGAGGCGCCGCGGCGGGCGAGTTCCTCGCCGCGGTAGCTACGGCCGGTGAGGAACATCTCGGTGGCCAGGGTGCCGCCGAGGCGCTGCTCCAGCACCAGGGTGGCGCCCATGCCGGGCGTGAAGCCGTACTTGAGGAAGTTCGCCCCGTAGGCGCCGTCTTCGGCGAGTACCACCAGGTCGGCGTAGAGGCCGAAGGCGAGGCCACCGCCGGAGGCCTGGCCGCGCATCGCGGAGACCACCGGGCGGCGGCAGCGCAGGAGGCCCTCGTAGACGAACGGGGTGTCGGTGAACCGGGTGTGCTTCTCGGCCAGCTCTTCCAGGGCCTTCGGGGTGGCACCGAGGTTGAAGACGGTCTCGGTGCCGGTGAGCACCACGGCGCGGATGTCGTCGCGGGTGTCGATCTCAGCGAAGACCGCTTCCAGCCCGTGCGTCAGCTGGGCGGTGAACATGTTGCGGTGGGTGTGGTCGCGCATGGTGACCAGCGCGATCCCGTGTTCCAGGACCCGCAGTTCGACCTCGTCGCCGTGGTACGGCTCGACCGTCCGCGGAACGGCCGGTGCGGGTGTCGGTACTGGTGCGGCGGCCGGTGCCGGTGTGCCGACCGGTGCCGGTGCCGGTGCGGGGCTGACGGCTTCGCCGTTGCGACGCTGCCAGTCGCCCAGCCAGTACCGTTCCTCGCGCAGCGGCGGCACCGGCAGCGACACCCGGCGCGGCGCGGGGCCGGTCGGTACGCAGTCCGCCCACGGCACGTCGGCCCCGGCGCTCCAGGCCGCCGCCACCTCCTCCAGCCGTCCGGCACGTACGAGTTCGGTGAGATCGGCGCGCGCCTCGGCACCGTCGGCCCTCTCGTGCCCCCAGTACTGTCCGGTCCCGGGGGTGGCGCCGCTCAGGTAGCGGTCGAGGGCGGCGAGCAGCTGCTCGTGGTCGGCGGCGAGGACGGCGAGGCGGCTGCCCAGCTGGTCGCGGCCGACCCGCAGGGTGTGGGCGAGGGCGGCGAGCGGGACGGCGGGCCGCGGCCCGGTGTCGAGCCGTGCGGCGAGCTGGTCGATCGACCGGTCGCCCTCGGCCGGCACCTTCCGGCCGAGGCCGGGCCGGTGCTCTTCCAGGACCTTGCGGACCAGCGCCAGGCCGGTGCGGTCGACACCGAGGTCGACCAGCGGCTCGGCGGGGTCGACGACGTCGGCCGGGACGCCCAGCACCTGGGCGACCGCGTCGGTGAGGACCCGGCGCAGTTCCGCGGCGACCGCGGCGGTCGGCTGCTCCGCCGGCCCGAGCAGCGCGGTCCGGATCCGTTCGGCGTACTCCCGCAGGGCGTCCGCGTCGCGCGCCGACAGCACGATCAGCTCCCGCCCGCCGTCGGCCGCCTGTTCGGCGGGGGCGCGGTACTCCTCCAGCACCAGGTGGGCGTTGGAGCCGCCCGCGCCGAAGGCGCTGACTCCGGCCCGGCGGGGTGAGCCGTCGGCGGGGGCGGGCCAGGCGGTGAGCTCGCGTTGCAGGTGGAACGGGGTGGCGGCGAGGTCGATGGCCGGGTTGACCACGTCCGCGTGCAGTGAGGGAACGAGCCGGCGGTGCTTCAGCTGGAGCAGGGTCTTGGTGACACCGGCGATTCCGGCGGCGCTCTCCAGGTGGCCGATGTTGGACTTCACCGACCCGATCGCGCAGCCGGCCGATCCGGTGTCGGCCGCGGCGAAGGCCCTGCGCAGGCCGTCGATCTCGATCGGGTCGCCGAGTGCGGTGCCGGTGCCGTGCGCCTCCAGGTACCCGATCGCGGACGGCGGCAGACCGGCGGCGTCCAGGGCCTCGCGGATCAGCGCGGCCTGCGAGGTGGGGCTCGGGACGGTGAAGCCGCTGGTCCGCCCGGTGTGGTTGAGCCGGGTCGCCCGGATCACCCCGTAGATGTGGTCACCGTCGGCCTCGGCCTTCGCCAGCGGCTTGAGCAGGACCGCGCCGACGCCCTCGCCGGGCACGTAGCCGGTGCCGCCCGCGCCGAAGCTGCGGCAGCGGCCGTCGTCGGAGAGGAAGCGGCCCTGGGCGAGCTGCAGGTACTTCTGCGGGTGGGCCGCGACGTTCACGCCACCGGCCAGCGCCATCTCGCACTCCCCTCGGCGCAGGCTCTCGACGGCGAGGTGAATGGCCGTCAGTGACGAGGAGCAGGCGGTGTCGACGGCCATGCTGGGTCCGGCCAGGTTCAGCGTGTAGGAGACCCGGTTGGCGACGGCGGCGTGCATCGCGGTCGGCTGGACGCCGTCCTCGGCGCCCTGCTGCAACTGGTAGTGGTTCCACATCACGCCGGCGAACACGCCGACGGGGGCGGCGGTGGTCCGGGACGCCGGGTGGCCGGCGTCCTGAAGGGTCTGCCAGCAGGTGGTGAGGAACAGGCGTTCCTGCGGGTCCATCCGTTCGGCGTCGCGACGGGAGATGCCGAAGAACGCCGGGTCGAAGCGGTCCATGCCGTCCAGGAACCCGCCCCAGCGGCCGTAGGTGCGACCGGGCCGGCCGTGCTCCGGGTCGTGGATCGCCGCGTGGTCCCAGCGATCCCTGGGCACCTCGGTGATGCAGTCGCGGCCTTCGGCGAGCAGCCGCCAGAACGCGTCGACGTCGGCGGCCTGCGGATACTGTCCGGCCAGCCCGATGACCGCGACGGCGTCCGGACCGTACCGGTCCGACGCGGCCGCCGTGTCGGGTCCGTGCCCGTCCGGTGCTGCGGTGTGCGCTACGGCGGGAACGCCGTCGGCATGCGGTTCCGCGAGGCCGCCGTCAGCATGCGGTTCGGCTAGGACGCCGTCGGCGAGTGGCAGGCGGTCGTCGGGCCGGGCGGGGTCGGCGTGGGTGACGACCAACCGGCTGTCGCCGGTTGCCAGTGCCCGCTCGAACAGCTCGACGCCGGTGCCGGTCGGCAGCGGGCTGGCGCCGTGGGTGCGGGCGGCCCGCTCGGTGACCTCGGCGTCGACCCGCATGCCGCCCTCGGCCCACAGCGGCCAGTCGACGGACACGCTCCGGCCCGGCCGGGCGGCCAGGTAGTGGTCGACGTAGGCGTTGGCGTAGGCATAGTCGCTCTGGCCGGGGTTGCCGATGACGGCGGACAGCGAGGAGTAGGCGGCCAGGAAGTCCGGGCGGTCGGCGCGGGTGGCCTCGTCGAGGTGGCGGATGCCCGAGGTCTTCGGAGCCAGCACCTCGCGGATCTGCTCGGGCCGCTTCGTCAGGAAGATCCCGTCCCGGACCACCCCCGCGCAATGCACGACCCCGTCGATCCTGCCGTACAACTCCCGTGCGGCTGCGACGAGTTCGCGGACCTGGGCGGCATCGGTGACATCGGCGGTCCGGTACCGCGCGTCCGCGCCGTAGCGCTGCCACTCGCGCATGCGCGCCAGCAGCGCCTCGCCGGGCGCGGAGCGGCCGGACAGCAGGATGCGGGCGCGGTGGGTGCGGGCGAGGTGTTCGGCCAGCATCGGTGCGAGGCCGCCGCCCCCGCCGGTGATCAGATAGACGCCGCGCTCGCGCAGCACCGCTTCCCCGCTCGGCGTGGCGCTTTCCACCGCCTGGAAGCGCTGGGCCCAGCGCTCCCCGTCCGCGTGCCGGACCTCGCTCTCCGCGGACGGATCGGCGGCCTCGGCGCACAGCAGCACGGCAAGCTCGGCGGGACGGGCCGCGGCGGCCACCTCGACGGTGCGGACGGCCAGCGCGGGCAGCTCGGCCGTCACGGTCCGGCCGAGCGCGGCGATCGCCGCGTACTCCGGCTGCCGCCGGTGCGCGAACAGCACCGCGCGCACCCGGGTGGGCCGCCGTTCGCTCGCCGCCGCGCAGGCCGCCCACGCGGCGACCGCGACGTCGGCGGGGCCGACGGCCGATCCGCCGAGTCCGGTGGCGTCCAGCAACGTCCAGGCTCTGCCGGGACGTTCCGGAAGCTCGCTGAGCCGGGCGCCGAGCTGCGCCCGGTCGCCGGGGTCGACCGCGACGACCAGCCCGCCCGTGGCGGCGGCCCGTTCGGTCAGCGTGGCGAGGAGCGCCGGGTCGGCGCCCAGCACGGCGAGGTCGGTGGCCACCGTCCGTACGGGGTGCGCGACCCGCTGCCAGACCGGGCGCAGCAGGTGCGCCCGGTGCGGGCGCGTCGGCTCGGCGGGCTCCGTAGGCTCCGTGGGCTCGGCGAACGCGGGCGCCCGCGGGGCGGTTTCGGAGGGTGCCGGTGCCCGATGAGCGGCCGGGTCGGGCGCGCCGTAGGTCTCCTCCAGGTGCCGGGCCAGCCCGTCCACCGTGGTGTGTTCGAACAACAGCGTCGGGTAGAGCGCGGAGCCGACGACCTCTTCGAGGTCGGTGCTGATCTGCAGCATGTCGACGGAGCTGAGGCCCATGTCGTAGAAGCCTGCCCCGTCGTCGACCGTGTCGGCGCCGCGGTCGAGCAGCCGGGCGATCCGTTCCCGCAGCCAGTGCCGGTAGTCGGCGGCGGGCGCGGCCGGGGTCCGCGGGTGGGCGGCGACGGACCGCGGCTCGTCGGTGGTCTCGAGGAGCAGGTCGCGGATCGACTCGGGGCGGCGGATGCGCTTGCACGTGAGGCGGTCGAACTCGGCGACGGTGCGGCCCTGCCCATCGTGCAGCGAGAAGGTGCTGCGGAACAGTTCGCCGGACGGGGTGAGCTCCTCGGGCTGCGGCACGTGTACCAGGAACGCGCCGTGCAGCGGGCCGTGCGCGCGGAACCGGTCGACGAACATCGGGATGAACGGCTCGGCGGCGGTGATCTCGCGCTGCCCGTACGCGACGATGGTCGCGGCGTCCATCTTCGCCGGGTGCAGCAGGAACGCGCGGTCCTCGGCGGTCTCCGGGAGGATCAAGGAGAGTTCGGCCAGCAGGTGGTCCGCGCCGATGTGCATCGGGCCGGTGCACTGCATGGCCGCGCCGTGCACGATCTCCCGGGAGCGGGTGTGCGCGTACATGTCCGCCATCGACCGGGTGCGGACGGCGTCCGCCACCAGTGGGGCGGCGTCCAGGTCGGGAACGGCGGACGGGCCGGCGGGGTGCAGTTCGGCGCGGATGTTCTCCCGCCACTCGCCGTATGGTTCGTCACCGCGCAGCCAGCGGCTGGTGCCGGTGACCGGGCGGACGCCGTCCACCGGCTCGCCGATCACCACCCGGATCTCCCGGTCGTGGCCCTCGGCGGTGGCGATGGCCTCGGCGAAGACGATGCCGCGCAGTTCGACGGTGGCGGGGTCCGTGCCCCGGGCCGCGAGGACCCGCAGCACGATGTCGAGGAAGGTGACTCCCGGCATCACCGACACCCCGTGCACCCGGTGGTTCTGCATGATGAAGTCGCCGTGCCGCAGCACGATCCGGCAGTCGATGGTGGGGTCGCTCATCGGTGGGTCCTCTCCGGGATGCCGAGGACAACCCCTGCGGCGGAATCCGGTTCGAAGTGCAGGTCGAGGATCGAGGTGGCGCGGACCTCCCGGGCGGGCGCCTCGGGTGCGGGCGAGGGGTGCGCCGGGCGGTGCGCGTCCGGCGCCTCCAGCCAGAGCCGGCGGCGGTCGAAGACCGGTCGGGGCAGCGGGCGGCGGCTCGGCGGGTGCTCGGCGACCGCCGCCTCGTCGGGCTCGCTGACGATCAGGTGGGCGTTGGTGCCGCCGAGCCCGAAGGCGCTGACGGCGGCGACCCTGGGACGGCCGGGGTCGGGCCAGTCCCGCAGGGTGGTGTTCGGGTAGAACGGGGAGGCGGCGAAGTCGAAGCGCGGGTTGGGGTTCTCGCAGTGCAGGGTCGGCGGGAGCTGTCGGTTCCGCAGCGCCAGCACCGCCTTGACCAGGCCCGCCGCCCCGGCCGCGCTGAGCAGGTGGCCGATGTTGGACTTGACGCTGCCGATCGCGCAGAAGCCGCGCGCGTCCGTGGTCTCCCGGTAGACGTCGGTGAGCGCCCGCAGTTCGATCGGGTCGCCGATCATCGTGCCGGTGCCGTGCGCCTCGACCATGCCGACGCGGTCCGCGGACATCTGGGCGGTGGCCAGCGCCCGGCGGATCGCCTTGCCCTGGGCGACCGGGTTCGGGGTGGTGAGGCCCATGGTGCGGCCGTCGTTGTTGACGGCCACCGCGTCGACCACCGCGAGCACCCGGTCGCCGTCGGCGAGCGCCCGGGCGAGCGGCTTGAGCAGCACCAGTCCGCAGCCCTCACCGGGCACGAAGCCGTCGGCGTCCCGGTCGAAGGTGGCGCACCGGCCGGTCGGCGAGAGCGCCCGTACGGCGCTGAACTCCAGGTAGGGGCGCTCGTCCAGCAGGATGTCCACGCCTCCGGCGAGCGCCAGCTCCGACTCGCCCTCCAGCAGGCTCCGGCAGGCGAGCTGTACGGCGGCGAGGGCGGAGGAGCAGGCGCTGTCGACGACCAGGTTCGGGCCGTGCAGGTCGAAGTGATGGGCGACCCGGGCGGCCAGGAAGTTCTGGTCGCCGCCGAGTGCGGCCGGGCCGGAGCGCAGACCGATCCGCCGGCCGTAGTCGCCGAGCCGGGCGCCGACGAACACACCGACCTCGCGGCCCTGCAGTTCCTCGGTCCGGTACCCGGCGTCGGCGAGGCAGTTGACGGTGCCTTCGAGGACCAGTCGGACCGCCGGGTCGAGGCAGCGGGCCTCTTCCTCGCTCATCCCGAACCACTCCGGGTCGAAGTCCTCGATGCCGTCGACGAACCCGCCCCACCGGCTGACGCTGCTGCCGATCCGGTGCTCCGGCCGGTACAGCGCCCGGTGGTCCCAGCGGCTCGGCGGGATCTCGGTGATGCTGTCGCGGCCCGCCGCCAGGGCCGACCAGAAGGCGTCCGGGTCGGGCGCGCCGGGGAACCGGCAGTCCAGGCCGATGATCGCGACCCGGCGGTCGACGGGCTCCCGTGCCGGGACGGGGGGCGTGGCGGTGGCCGGCTGCGGACGAACGTTCGTCACCGCGGCCGGCCCCTGCACCGGCCCCGGGGGTGACGCCGCGTCGACGGCCGCCCGGTCCAGTCCGGCCTTCCGTAGATACTCGGCGAGCCGATCAAGCGTCTGGTGCTCCAGCAGTACAGCTGGTTCGAGGCTGCTGCCGGTCTGCTGCTCGATCAGTTCCACGAGTTCGCCGAGCATCACCGACTCCACGCCCAGGTCGGCGAAGGGCGCGGTGGGGTCCAGGTCGGGCAGCGGGATCTCCAGCGCCTCGGAGAACAGGGTCAGCAGCCAGTCCGGCGGCGCGTCGGAGAGCGTCGGGACAGCCGTGGCGGCCGTAGCGGCCGTGGCCGCTGTGACTACCGTGGCCGCTATGGCCGCTGTGGCCCCCGGTGCGTCCACGGACGTCGCCGTGCGGTGCGCGTGCAGCAGGGTCTCCTGGTCGAAGCGGCCGGGCAGCGGCACGACGGGCAGCAGTTGGGCGGGCAGCGTGCCGACGAGGACGGCTTCGAGGACCCGCAGCCCCTCCTCGACGGTGATCGCGTCCAGACCGGCCGGTGCGCAGCCGTCCGGCTGGTCGGCGCCCATGCCGGTGCCGAGCCAGGTCGGCCAGTGCACGCTGTGGAAGCGGGTGCGGCCGGTACGGGCCCGGTCGGCGAGGTACTCCAGGTGGGCGTTGGCGGCGGCGTAGTCGACGACGCCCGCACCGAGGCGGGGCAGCAGGGTGCTCGCGGAGGACATCATGACGAAGAACTCGGGCTGGTCGGCGACGCACAGCCGTTCCACCTGATCGACGCCCTCCGTCTTCGGCCAGAAGACCTCGGCGATGTCCGCGACGGCCTTGCGGACGAAGGAGGGCCGGCCCCGGCTGGGCAGTCCGGCGCAGTGCACCACGCCGCCGATCGGGCCGAGCGAGCCGCGCACCCCGGAGAGGAACGCGCCGAGGCCGGCGTCGGTGGCGAGGGCCTCGCCGTACACCATCACCTGTGCGCCGGCCCGCTCCAGTACCTGCACGTTGCGCACCGCGACGGCCTCTCGGTCCGTCAGCCCGGGCGCCGCCCAGCGGTGTCGTGGTGGCAGCGGGTGGGCGGCGGTCAGGGCGAGGCGGCGGGCGCCCCGTTCGACCAGGCGGCGGGCGACCTCCGCGCCGATGCCCCGGGTGCCGCCGGTGACCAGGTAGACCTTGGCCGGGTCGGCCGGGAACTCGGCCGGGGGCGGGGTCGGCACCGGTTCCAGTACGGGGACGAGCCGTTTCCCGCCGCGGAGCCTGACCTCGGCGGTGGGCTCGCGGCCCGCCCATTCGGCGAGCAGTCGCCGGGCCAGTTCGGCGGGCCCGGCGTCACTTTCGACGACGGTGGCGCGGACGGTGCGGTACTCCGCGCCGAGCAGCCGCACCACGCCCGCCAGGCGGCGGCCGTCCGCGCCGTCGCGGTCGCGCACCGCGTGCACGATCCGCAGCGGGGTGCCGGGACGGCGGGCCAGCAGGCGCTGGAGGGCGGCGAGCCGGGCCGTCCACGGGCCGGGGTCGGCGGCGGGGCGGTCGAGTTCGCTCAGGTCCAGCCAGCCGGTCAGGTCGGGGTGCCGGTCGGCGAGCCCGTCCAGCAGTGCGGCCGCGTCCCGCTCACCGGTGAACCCGGCGTCGCCGTCGGCGGGTCCGCCCTCACGGACCGGGATCACCCGGTCGCGTCCGAAGGCCTCGGCGACCTGCCGGGCCGTCTCCCGGGAGCTGTCGGTGTACACACACACGAGCCGTCCGGTCACCGGTTCGGGCCTGGGCGGTTCGGCGCTGCGCCAGCTCTTGGTGAGGAGCAGCGGCCGCCGTCCATCGGGTTCCTGCACGGGTGCGGCCTCCACGCTCTTCGCGGGCTCGGGCCAGTAGCGGCCGCGGGCGAACGGGTAACTGGGCGCGGCGGCCCAGCGGGGCCGGTCGCCGGTGTGCAGGCGGGACCAGTCGACCCGGCCTCCGGCCGTCCAGTGCCGGGCGAGCGAGAGCAGGTCGCCGTGCGACCCGTCGGCGGGGAGCGGTCCGGTGGGGGCGTCGGCCCCCGGTGTGCGGCCGCGGACCACGCCGTCGCTGTCGCCGTCCAGGAAGCGCAGCAGTTTCGCGCGCAGCTCGGCCGGGTCCTCGGCGATGGCGGCGAGGCGTTCGCGCAGCGGTTCGCGACCGGACTGCGTGGTGTGCGCGAGGTCGGCGAGCGGCGGCAGCTCCGGGCGGGCCAGGAACTCGGCCCAGCGTCCGGCCAGTTCCCTGAGCCGCTCTTCGTCGCGGGCGGACAGTACGAACAGGTGCGGTCCGGCCGGGCGGTCCTGCCGGGCGGCGGCCGGCTCCGGGAGGTACTCCTCGATCACCAGGTGCGCGTTGGCCCCGCCCGCGCCGAAGGCGCTCAGTCCGGCCCGGCGCGGAGCCGCAGTGCCGTCGGCGGCGCGGCGTACCGGCCACGGCGCGGCCTCGTGCTGGACGGCGAAGGGGCTGCGTGCCCAGTCGATGTCGGGGTTGAGCTGCTCGGCGTGCAGCGAGGGCACGAGCCTGCGATGCCGCAGTTGCAGCAGCACCTTGGTGAGCCCGGCCAGTCCGGCGGCGGCCTCCAGGTGGCCGATGTTGGACTTCACCGAACCGATCGCGCACGTCCCCGCCTCGGTCCCGGCGAACGCCCGGGCCAGACCGTTGATCTCCACGGGGTCGCCGAGCGCGGTGCCGGTGCCGTGCGCCTCCAGGTAGCCGATGCTGTTCGGCTCGACGCCCGCGTCGCGCAGCGCCGCGGTCACCAACTCTCCCTGTGCGACCGGGTTCGGCACCATGTAGCCGCTGGTGCGGCCACCGTGGTTGGCGGCGGTGCCGCGGATCACGCCGTGGATCCGGTCTCCGTCGGCGATCGCCCGGGCCAGCGGTTTCAGCAGCACCACCCCGACGCCCTCGCCGGGTGTGAAGCCGTCACCGCCCGCGCCGAAGCTGCGGCAGCGGTGGTCGCTGGACGCCATCCGCAGGCGGTGCTGCTGGCGGAACTTGTGCGGGTGGACGGACAGGTTCACGCCGCCGACCAGCGCGGCCTCGCACTCGCCCTGGCGCAGCGCGCGAACGGCCAGGTGAATGGCCGTCAGGGAGGCCGAGCACATGGTGTCGACGGTCAGGCTGGGGCCGTTCAGGTCGAGGAAGTACGAGACCCGGTTGGCGATGCCCGCGAGTGCGGAGCCGGTGTCGGCGGCCGGGCCGACGAGTGACTGCTCGACGCCGAGGAACGGATACTCGTTGTACATCGCGCCCGCGTACACGCCGACCCGTCCGCCGTGCTGCTCGCGCAGCCGGGCGCGGGTGTAGCCGGCGTCCTCCAGCGCCTCCCAGGCGACTTCGAGGAAGAGGCGTTCCTGCGGGTCCATCAGCACCGCGTCACGCGGCGAGATGGCGAAGAACAGCGGGTCGAATTGGTCGATGCCGTCCAGGAACGCGCCCCACATCAAGTCCACCGGCCAGCCGGGGCGGTGTCGTTCGGCGGGCAGCGGCCCGATCGCGTCGTATCCCTGCTCCAGCAGGTGCCAGAACCGGTCCAGGTCCGCCGCCTGCGGATAGCGGCCGGCCATGCCGACGACGGCGACGGCCGTGTCCGCGGGCAGGTCACCGGTGGGCTCGGGCCGGTCCCCGGCGGGCTCGGTCCGGCCGCCGGGAGCCGGTGTGCCGGCGGGCTGCCAGGGGCCGTCGGCGCGGGCGGCGAGTTCGGCGGCGACACCGGCCAGGTCCTGGTGCTCGTAGAACAGGGTGCGGGAGACGGGCCCGGTGAAGTCCTCGGCGAGGCGGGCGTTGAGCTGGCCGACCACGTACGAGGTGAGGCCGTAGTGCTCCAGCGGCACCAGCGGGTCGAGCCGCTGGACCGGAATGCCGGAGGCGTCGGCGTAGACGTCGAGCACGTACCGGCGTACGGCGTCGTCCACCTCGGCAGCGGATGCCGCCACGGGTGCGGGGCGCGCGGGCGCGCTCAGGCGGTGCTCCTCCCCCGCGAACACCGTGCCCGGCAGCGGCACCCGGCGCAGGCCGGGCGCCCACAGGGCGTGCCAGGCGACGGGGGCGCCACGCAGCCACCCGGCGGCCGCGGTTTCGGCGTCCGCCGGGACGAGTTCGGGGACCGCAGGACCGGGCCTCACCACGGCATCCCTCAGCGCCGGGTGGCTGCGACCGGCGGCGAACTCCGCCAGCGCGGCACGGACTTCGCCGCGGTCGGCGGTCACCACGGCGAGGCGGTGCGGCATGGGGACGCGGCCGTCCTGCAAGGTGAACGCCAGATCGGCGAGAGCGGGCGGGGCGCCGTTCTCCAGGTGTGCGGCGAGCCTGCCGGCGGCGAGCCGCAGGCCGTCGGCGGAGCGTGCGGACAGCACCACCGCCTGCCGGTCGGGTGCGCGCCCGTCGGCAGCGGCGCCGGGCGTGGGCTCGTCGTCGGCGGATGTCGCGGCCCGCAGCACCGCGTGGGCGTAGGCACCCGAGGCGCTGACCGCGTTGACCACGGCACGACGGGCGGTCGCGCCCGACGGCCACTCCTCGAGGCGCTCGGGGAAGCGCAGAGGCAGCTGGTCCCAGTCGACGAGGTCGCTGCGCCGCTCGGCGGTGAGCGTCGGGGCGATTTGGTCGTGCTCGAACTGGAGCAGCACCTTGAGCAGTTGGGACAGGCCCGAGGCGGACTCCAGGTGGCCGATGTTCGGCTTCACCGTCCCGGCCATCACCGGGTTGCCGGCGAACACCGACTCGAATGCCTCGAGTTCGGCGGCGTCGGCCACGCCCGCTCCGGCCGCCGCGAGTTCCACGTAGTCGACCTGGACGGGAGTGACCCGGGCCCGGTCCAGGGCCGCGCCGACCGACCCGGCCAGCGCCTCCGGACTGGGCACGCCGAAGCGTCCGCCGCCGCCGGCGTGGCCGATCCAGGTGGCCTCCAGTACGCCCCGGACGGTGTCGCCGTCCCGGGCGGCGGACGCCGCCGGGCGCAGCAGGACGGCGGCCACGCCTTCGCCGGGGCACCAGCCGGAGCTGTCGGCGGCGAAGGCCCGGACCGGTCCGCCCTCGGCGAGCAGTCCCGCCTCGGCGAGCAGGGCCAGGTGGTAGGGGTGGGCGACCAGGTTGGCCGCGCCGACCACGGCGGCGTCGCAATCGCCGCTGCGCAGGGCCTCGACGGCGAGGTGGAGGGCCGTGAGGGACGAGGAGCAGGCGGTGTCGACGGCGACGCTCGGCCCGTCGAAACCGAAGTAGTGCGAGATCCGGCCGGGCATGTCCGCGGCCAGGGCGGACACCCGGGCGGCGGCGTCCGCGTCCCAGGTCTCCTTGCCGCTGTGCTGGTGGTCGTGCCACATGGCGGCGGTGAAGACGCCGACCCGGGGCGCGGCGGCGCGCAGCGATTCGGCGGTGTGGCCGGCGTCCTCCAGGCAGGTCCAGACGGTCTGCAGCATCAGGCGCAGTTGCGGGTCGAGCGCGGCGGCCTCGACCGGGGCGACGTGGAAGTGCAGGCTGTCGAAACCGTCGATGCCGGTGAGGAAGCCGCCGTGCAGTCGGGCGGGCAGCCGGCTGTCCTCGGCGATCCCCCTTCCGGCGGGCAGGGGGCCGACGGCGCACTGGCCGGTGCTGAGCTGCCGCCAGTACTCCTCCAGGTTCTCGGCGCCGGGGAAGCGTCCGGCCATGCCGACCACCGCGACTTCGGCGGTCTCCGGTTCCTCGTCGACCGTGGCCCGTGCCGGCTGCTCGGCGTACGGCGGCAGCAGGTGCGCGGTGCTGGGCCGGTCGACGCCGCCGCCCATGAAGGAGTGCAGGAAGACGTGGCCGTCGTCGAGGGCGAACTGGTCGCGGATGTCGTCGAAGGTCAGTGTGCCGACCGGGCACAGTCCGATGCCGCACGCGGCCTGCCCGGTCATGAGCAGCTGGCCGATGTACCCGGCCTCCAGCGTCAGAAAGCGCTCGGCGACCTCCTGGTAGAGCGGGGCGATGCCGCGGGTCTGGCCGATCAGGAAGATCCCGAACGCGGACCGGTCGAACACCGGCCGGTTGTAGTAGAAGTGCACGGCGCGGTCGATCCGCGGCTCGGCGTTGACCAGTTCCAGCGCGTGCCCGCGCGGGTCGTAGTAGTAGACGCCGCCGGCCAGCCCGTCGACGGTGTCCGGTTTGACGTGTACGTACGTCTGCACCGAGTAGGTGTCCCCGGCCGACGGGTACAGGCGGCGGGTGCCGTCTTCCACGGGGGCCTCGCGCAGCAGGCCGAGCAGCCGGGCCAGCGCCTCGGCGGGCAAGGGGGCGTCGCGGTAGTCGCGGCGGCTGCCGCGCCACTCGTAGTGGGCCGGGTGGAGCGGCGTCTCCGCCAGCGCGACGCGTCGTACGCCGGGTGCGGGGCGCCGCAGGTTCCAGGCGGCGGCCTTGAAGGCGTCCCGCTCCTCGGGCGAGAAGAGGTCCACGGTGCCGGGGCCCGCCTCCGGTTCCGGCGTTACGGGAGCGGCGGGTGTGGTGGGTACGGCGGGAGCGGCGGGTACGCCGGGTGCGGCGGCCGGTTCGGGCTCGCCCTGGAGGCCGAGGCGGCCGGCGAGGATCCTGGCGATGCCGGCGGCGGTCGGCTCCGAGATCAGCGCCGAGACCGGCACCCGCTGCCGGTACCGCTTCCGCAGCCCGGCCGAGACCTGGACCATGGTGAACGAGGTGGCACCCTGCTCCCAGAGGTCCCCCGCCGGGTCGAGGGTGTCCACGCCGAGGTGCCGGGCGAACATCGCCGCGATCTCCCCGGCGAGCCCGGCCTGGCTCACGGCCGCGGGTACGGGACCGGTGACGGCAGTGGGCGGCGCGGCGGGCTCGGCGGCCGGTGCGGCGTCCAGCGGCCAGGGCAGCGCCTTGCGGTCCAGCTTGCCGTTGGCGGTCGCCGGGAAGGACGGCAGCAGCGCCACGAAGTTCGGCACCATGTACCCGGGCAGGGCCTCGGCGGTGTGGGCGCGCAGCTCGGCGGGGGTGACGGCAGGGGCGGCCGGGTCGGTGACGACGTAGGCGACGAGTTTGGTGTCGCCGCTCGCCGCCTCGCCGTCGCGCAGCACGGCCACCGCCTCCTGCACGGCGCGGTGCGCGCGCAGCCGGTGCTCGATCTCGCCGAGTTCGACCCGGTGGCCGCGGATCTTCACCTGACGGTCCCCGCGTCCGGCGATCCGCAGATTGCCGTCGGGCAGCCACAGCGCCCGGTCGCCGGTGCGGTACATCCGCTCGCCGGGGCCGTCGACGAAGGGGTCGGGCAGGAACAGCTGGGCCGTCAGCGCGGGCTGGTTGCAGAAGCCGACGGCCAGGCATTCGCCACCGGTGTACAGGTCGCCCTCGACGCCGATCGGGCAGGGTTCGAGGTGTTCGTCGAGCACATAGTGCCGGGTGTTGTCGATCGGCTTGCCGTAGGGGATGCTGCGCCAGCCCGGGTCGACGGTGGTGACCCGGTAGACGTTCGACCAGACGGTGGTCTCGGTGGGCCCGCCCATGGCGATGGTCTCGGCGTTCGGGAACGCCTCGCGGATCGCTCCGGGCAGCGCCAGCGGGATGAAGTCACCGGCCAGCGCGACGATCCGCAGGTGCGCGGCGGCGGGGTCGCCGGTGTCGGGGGTGAGCAGCGGGGTCAGCTGGTGCAGGGTGGTGGGCGCCGAGTTCCAGAGTGTGACCGGCTCGGTGAGCAGGATGTCGAGGAGCAGTTCCGGGTCGCGCTGCTGCGTCTCGTCGGCGAGGTAGACGCCCGCGCCGCAGCCGAGCAGGCCGAGCATGTCGAAGACGGACAGGTCGAAGCTGAGCGAGGTGACGGCGAGTCCGAGGTCGGACGGGCGCAGCTCGAAGGTGCGACGGCAGAAGTTCAGCAGGTTGCGCACCGAGCGGTGGGCGACCTGGACGCCCTTGGGGGTGCCGGTGGAGCCGGAGGTGAAGATGACGTAGGCGGTGTCGTCCCGGGTGCCGCGGGTCTCCGGATCGTCCTCGGGGGCGGCCGGCCCGGTGATCACCGGGTCGGTGTCGGTCTCGACGGTGGTGACCCCGTCGGGCAGCGGCACGGCGAGGGTGTCGGAGGTGGTCAGCACGGTGGTGGCGCGGGCGAGTGCGAGCATCGTGGCGACCCGGGTGCCGGGCAGCGCGGGGTCGATCGGCAGGTAGCCGGCGCCGGCCTTGAGGATGCCGTGGAGGGCGGCGACCATCTCGGGTCCGCGCCGGATCCGCACGCCGACCAGTTGCCCGGGGCCGGCACCGGCGGCGATCAGCCGGTGGGCGATCCGGTTGGCGCGGCGGTTGAGTTCGCCGTAGGTCATGGTGCCGCCGAGCCAGCGCAGGGCCACCGCCTCGGGGGTGCTCGCGGCCTGCCGCTGGAACAGCAGGTGCACGGGGCCGTCGTCGGGCACCGGGACGGTGGTCTCGTTCCAGGCGTACAGCACGGTGTGCCGTTCCTCCGCCGTGAGCCCGCCGGAGGGGGTGCCCGTCCAGGTGGCGTCGTCGGCGAGCAGCCGCAGGTCGTTCTCGAAGGCGGCGAACATCCGCTCGGCGAGGGCGGCCGGCAGGTCGGCGGGGACGATGTCCCAGCAGTAGCGCAGTTCGTCGCCCTCGGCGACGGCGACGCTGTCCAGGGCGCAGCCGGGGGTGCTGGTGAGCCATTCGCCCTGGCGGACGCCGGCCGGCAGCGGCCGGTCGGTGAGGTCGACGAGGGCGGTGTAGACCACGGGGTAGGCGGCCTCGCTGCCGCGGAGTACCTGGCGGCGCATCTCGGTGAGGCCGCCGGAGCCGCCCTGGGTGAGGTCGGCGTCGAGGACGCGGCGGTACTCGGCGGCGGCCGCGGTGAGCGGGAGCCCGGCGGGCGCGGCGGTGACCCAGGTCATGAAGGAGTGCTCGCCCGGGCGGGCGGCCCCGGCGGTGTCCGGCCAGAGCACCACGGGCAGCGCGTAGGGCTGTTCGGTGTGGCCGGAGACGGCCCGGGTGAGCGCGGCGAGCAGCAGGTCGTCGGGGTGCAGGCCGTGCTCGGCGGCGCGGCGGGTCAGTTGGCGGTAGCCGTTGATCCGGCCGGCCAGGCGGGTGCGGCCGCGGCCGTCCCGGGCGAGGGCGCCGGGCGGGCCGAGTTCCGGTCCGGCGGGGAGTTCGGCGAGCCGCTCGCGCCAGTAGCGGGCCTGCTCGGCGACGGTCCCCGCGGCGACCGGGTCGGGCCCGGCCGGTACCGGCCGGGCGGCCGGGTCGGCGTACAGCCGCCACAGGTCGCGGTAGAGGAGGTGGATGCTCAGACCGTCGGCCACCAGCAGGTCGAAGGCGCAGTGCACGACCGAGAGCCCGCTGTCGTCGCGGGTCACCCGTAGGTCGAACAGCGGCCAGCCGCCGAGCGGGAAGGGCTGGTTGGTCATTTCCTCGCGCATCGCCGCGCGCAGTGCCGGATGCGCGGCCGGATCGCCGGCCTCGATCACCGGGATCCGCCACTGCGCGGGCCCGTGCCGCCGGTCGGTCACACCGTCGGCGGCGAAGGCGGCGCGCAGCACCGCGTGGCCGTCGACCAGACGCCGCAGTGCGTCGGCGAGCGCCTGGAGGTCGAGTGCGTCGGCCTCGAAGCTCTGGTAGCACTGGCAGCCTTCCGCGGGTCCGTCGGCGGCGGCTGTGCGGGCGACCAGGTACGCCTCCTGGAGGGGGCGGGGCGGACGCGGCTCTGCGGCGGCTTCGGTGCAGGCGGCGGCGAGGGCGTTCCCGAAGGCCGCGAAGGCGGTCTCCACGGCGCCGGGGGCGAACCTGGTGGGGTCGATGTCCCAGCGGTAGCGCAGGGCGCCGTCCTGTTCCCACATCTGGTGGTCGAGGGCGACGTCGGTGGTCTGGCTGACCCCGTACTCGATGGCCGCCCCGAAGCCGCCTGCGACACCGGGCGGCGGGCCGACGTCGAGCAGGCTGGTGAAGACGACGGCGGGCGCGGGTTGGCCGGTGCGCTGTCCGCGCAGCGCCTCGACTCCGGAGACCAGGCCGTGCCGCAGGTGTTCGCCGAGGCGGGCGTGGACGGCGGCCGCCTGCTCGTCGAGGGTGTCGTCGGCCTCGCGTTCCAGGACCAGGACGGCGGTCGAGGTGAACGGGCCCACGAGGTGCTGGGTCCCGGCGGCCAGGTAGGGGCGGTGGCTGGTGGTGACCACCAGGGCGGTGCGCCGCTGCGGAGCCCGGCGGTCCAGCGTCTCGGCGAACAGGGCGAGCACCAGGGCGGTCGGCGAGACGCCGAGCCGGAGGGCCCGCGCGGTCAGCGCCTGCCACTGGTCGGCGGGCAGTTCGGCGTCGAGCGGGCGGCGTTCGCGGCAGCCGTCGGCGGGGGCGGCCGCGGGGGCCGGGGCGACCAGGCCGGGCCCGGGCGGCAGCCCGGCCAGCTCCGCGTCCCAGTAGGCGAGGTCGGCGCGGTGGGCGTCCGAGCCGCGTTCGGCCAGCAGGGCGGGCACCAGCTCGGCGACGGAGGGCCCGGCGGCGGGCAACGGCTGCTCCGGATGGTGGTAGCGGCGGTGCCACTGCTGGAGCAGCACCGCGTAGCCGTGGCCGTCGGTGATCAGGGTGTCGAGGCTGAGGTGGACGATGTCGGGGCCGGTTTCGGTGCGGGTGACCTCCACGGCGAACAGCGGCCATTCGCCGGGCCGGTAGCAGCGGTGCGAGAGGCGGGCGCGGACGGTGTCGCGGTCCTCGGCGTCGCCGGGTCCGTGCACGGGCATCCGCCAGTCGTCGGCAGCTGGGCGGATGTGCTGGAGGCCGTCGTCGTCGACGACCGCGCGCAGCATGCCGTGCTGGTCGATCAGGTCCTGCCAGGCCTGACGCAGCCGACCGGGGTCGAGGTCGTGGACGGCGAACTCGCGATACAGGTGGCAGCCGACCGTCTCGCCGCCCAGGTCGCTTCCCTTGGCGACCAGGTAGGCCTGCTGGAGGTCGGTGACCGGGAACGGCTCCCGCTCGTCGGTGCGGATGCCGGCGGGCGGCCGCGGGGCGGTGTCGGCGCTCTTGGCCGCCACCGTCGCGGTCAGCTCGTCGAGGGTGGCGGCCGCGAGCCGGGCCGGCGGCAGGTCGAGGCCGAACTCGCGTCGTATGCCGGCCCACAGCCGGGTCAGCGCCAGCGAGGTGAGGCCCCAGTCGGCCAGTCCGCCCGGTGGCAGCGCTGTCGCTCCGTCCGGGCGCACCTCGGCCAGCAGCCGGTGCAGGATCCGAACAGCCGTCAGCCCGGTCTCGTTGCTCGTTTCCACGTGAGTCCCGTCTCAGCGCGGGGCGGCCCGGCCCCCGGGGTGCTCGCGCAGGAAGTTCAGCGCGAGTTCGCCCAGTCGGCCGCCCAACTTGAAGAGTGAGATGTGATCGCCGGTCGGCTCGACGCTGAGCGTCGCGTTGGGCAGCCTCCGGGCCACCTCGGCCGACCCGAGCGGATTGGCCGTGGTGTCGTCCTCGCTGGTGACCACCAGCGTGGGGTGGTCGACGCCGACCAGCAGCGGGTTGACGTCGATGTCGGTGATCGCGCCGTTCACACGGCAGTAGCGGTAGAACAGTTCGGGGGTGGCGAACGGGTAGAGCACGAGGTGCGCGAGGTCGGGCGGGGTGCCGCCGAGCATGGTGCCCAGGAAGACCGCGTGCACGGCGGTGGCGGTGGCGCGGTCCTCGGCGGCCATCGCCATCAGGGCCTGGATGTTGCGGTGGTGGTCCAGCTTCGGCGATTGCGGCCCCAGCTCGTACGCGCCGTGCCAGAGGCTGAGCGAGTCGATCCGCTCCGGGCTGCGGCGGGCCGCGGCGAGCGCGATCACGCTGCCGCCGCAGAAGCCCAGCAGGTGGGCCGAGCGGATGCCGAGGTGGTCCATGACCGCGAAGACGTCCTCGGCCTGGGCCCCGGTGTCCCACTCCAGTTTGTCGAAGTCGGGTTCGTCGGCGAACAGGCCGCGGGTCTCCCAGGTGACGACGCGGTACTCGTTGCCCAGCAACTCCAGCCAGCCAACGCACAGTTCGGCCGGCATCCCGCAGGCGGAGGCGATCAGGACCGCGGGCGCGTCCGGGTCGCCCGCCGTGTAGACGGGCAGCCGGGCGCCATCGGGGGCGACGGCGTCGTGGTCGGTTCGGAACCTGTCGAAGGATGCGGCGGCCACCCGGTCGGCGATCCCGCTGATCTCGTCGGGGCCGTCCGGGAGGTCGTCCAGCTCGGACCGGCCCAGGGCCGGTCCGAGCCGTTCGCCGATGATCCGTTCGAAGACGCCGCTCTCCCCGTCCGGGGCGGCCGGCCCGACCGCCAGCGGGACGCCGAGCCGTTCGGCGAGCGCGGCCAGCAGTTCGGCGCGCGGGCCGGCCGGCACGGTCACCCGGGCGGGCGGGTCGAGGCGCGCGGCCAGCGCCCGCACACCGTGCACCGCCTCGGCGAGTGCCGTCGCGGCGGCCCGGGCCTGGTGCTCCGTCATCGGCTCGTACGCCTTCCGGTCGGTTTCGGTCGGTGTCAGCGGGTGGTGAACGGGTGGCCGAGGGTGGTCCGGGTGGCCATCCGGTTGTGGTCGTACCGGTTCTCGCCGCCGACCAGTACGGCGCCGTAGCGCTCCAGCGAGACCGTGCCCCCGTACTCCTCGATCTGCTCGGTGTCGGGGTAGACCCGTACCGAGGTCGGCACGTACCGGCCGGCGAAGCCCAGGCGCATCTCGTCGGTCTTGCCGCTGTGCGGCAAGGAGGCGTGCATCAGGGTCGACCAGAACATGATCGCCTCGCCGGGGCGCATCACCATCGACACCGCCTGCGACTCGTCGGGCTTGAAGTCGGCGTCGACCTGCAGCTCGCGGTAGTCGTAGCCGAAGAAGCCGCGGCGGACGCCGCCCTTGTCCACCTGGTTGATGGAGTCCGGGCTGTAGTGCATCTTCTTGGTCTCGTCGTAGTTCATCCGGGTGTGGCTGCCGGGGATGAACTGCAGGCAGCCGGTGTCCTCGTTGGCCTCCGTGAAGGCCGTCCACACCGTGATGGTGCCGCCGAAGTCCTTGTGCTCGTCGGGCCACAGGATCTGCGGCACACCGGAGGCGTTGGCGAAGGTGTCGGCCTGGTGCCAGTCGGTGCCCTCGTCGCCCGGGTACTTGGGGAAGAACTCGCTGCGCCAGCACAGCACGTCGGGTCCGAGCACGCCGGCCACGCGGTCGACGATCTCCGGCCGGCAGATGTGGTCCGCGAGGAACTCCGAGTCCAGGTGCCGGTCGTAGTTGGAGATGTTGGTGTTGCCGGACTGCGCCGCCTCGTCCTGGTAGACCGCGTTGCTGCGGTCCATCAGCCGCAACCGCTCCACCCGCCAGCGGCGCTGCATCTCCTCGATCTCGTACACCTTGAACGGGCCGAAGTAGCCGCGCTCTTGGAAGCTCGCGCGCTCCTCGGGCGTCAGCGTGAAGCCGCTGGTCACTTCAGGCACGGTGATGCTCCTCTCGTCACTCACTTCGAGTCCTGCGCGTCCACGCAGGCGGACAGGTTGCGGACGGTCGCCGCGTCGAGTTCGGCGCCGGTCAGGGACAGCTTCCAGCGGCGGTTGACGGAGGCGATCACCCGCATGAACGCCAGCGAGGTGGCGCCGTTCTCGAACAGGTCGTCGTCGAGGCCGATGCCCGGCCGGGCCAGCACCTCGGTGACGATCGCGTCGACCTGCTGCTGCGTGGGCGTCAGCTCCGCCCCGCCGCCCACCGGTCCGGCCGGAGCCTGCCGGTGCGGCAGGGCGGGCAGCGCCGAGCGGTCGACCTTGCCCTGCGCGGTGATGGGCACCTCGGTGATCAGCCGGTACGCGGAGGGCCGCATGTGCTCGGGAAGCGTGTCCGCGGCCCGGGCGGACACCTCGGCGACCAGCCGGCCCAGCGCCGCGTCGTCGATCTCGGCGTCCGGCGGCGGCACCAGGTAGGCCGTCAGGCGGACGTCGCCCTCGCCGTGGTCCTGCGGGACGACGATCGCCGAGGCGAGCCTCGGGTGGTCGGCGAGCAGCGCCTCGATCTCGCCGGGTTCGATCCGGAAACCGCGGATCTTGATCTGGTCGTCGGCCCGGCCGACGTACAGGTACTCGCCCTCGGCGGTGCGCACCGCGCGGTCGCCCGAGCGGTACAGGCGCACCGCGTCGGCGCCGGTGCCGACGGTGCGGAACCGCTCGGCGGTCAGTTCGGGGCGCCGGTGGTAGCCGCGGGCCACGCCGGTGCCGCCGACGTACAGCTCACCGGGGGTGCCGTCGGCGACGGGGGCGCCGTGCTCGTCGAGCAGGTGCAGGGTGACTTCGGGCAGCGGGCGGCCGATGGGGCTGACGCCGGGCTCGTCGAGGTCGGCCCTGGTGATCGCACGGGCCGTCACGTGGACCGTGGTCTCGGTGATGCCGTACATGTTGACCAGCGCCGGGCGTTCGTCGCCGTAGCGGGCGAACCAGGGCTCCAGCAGCTTCACGTCCAGGCGCTCCCCGCCGAACACCACCAGGCGCAGCGCGGGCAGCGTCGCGGTGGTCGCGCCCGCCAGGCGGCGGAAGGCGGACGGGGTCTGGTTGAGCACCGTGACGCCCTCGTCCGCGAGCAGCTTGTGCAGCAGCCCCGGGGAGCGGACGGTCTCGGTGCCGGCCACCACCAGGCGGCCGCCGTGCAGCAGCGCGCCCCACAGCTCCCAGACCGAGAAGTCGAAGCTGATCGAGTGGAACAGCGTCCACACGTCGTCGGCGCGGTGGTCGACCAGCTCGGCGGTCTGCTCGAACAACCGCACCACGTTGCGGTGCTCGACCAGCACGCCCTTGGGGACGCCGGTCGAACCAGAGGTGTAGATGACGTACGCGAGGTCGCTGTCCCGGGACTCCTCGACCGCGGCGGGCGCTGCCGGCGCCTCGGTGTCGCGGTCGAGCCAGACCACCGGGACGGCAGCGTCCGTGAGGCGCTCGGCGACCCGGGACACCGAGACCACCGCGGAGACCTGGCTGTCGTCGAGCAGAAAGGCGACCCGGTCGGCGGGGTAGGCCGGGTCGACGGGCACGTACGCGGCCCCCGCCTTGAGTATGCCGAGCAGGCCGACCACCAGGTCGGCGCTGCGGTCGACGCACAGACCGATCAGCCGGCCGGGGCCGGCGCCGCCCGCCCGCAGCCGGGCGGCCACCGCGTCGGACTCGTCGTCGAGTGCGCGGTAGGTGAGGGTGCGGTCAGTCCCGCTCACCGCCACGCGGTCCGGTGTCCTGGCGGCCTGGACTGCGAAGAGTTGGTGCAGCGTCTTGCCGGAAACCATGGCGGATCTCCCATCCGGTACGGGTTCGCGGGGCGGGCGGCCGAGAGCCCGCGGGGGTGGTCAGCCCTGGTCGGCGGTGGTCTTGGTGGCGTACATGCCCCAGTGCTGGGGGGTGAGGGACAGGTCCCGCAGGCTGCCCTGGACGAACATCCGCTCCCAGCCGCCGCCGCCCTTCTCCTCCGGGATCCACTGCTTGGTGAACACCTCGCGCGCGGCTGGCATGGTGCGCGCCCGAAGGCCCATCAGGTTGTAGTAGGAGCTGAGCTTGCGCAGGTGGATGAACCAGTGGATCCGGTCGGACAGGCCGAACGCCTCCTCATAGAGGAAGATCGTGGCCTCACCGCCCAGCGAGGCGTTCCAGCTCTCGGTCAGCGCGCGGGCGAACTCCCGTCCCTCGGCCCGGAACTCGTACTTCAGCTCGCCGGTGCGGTGCATGATGATGCCGGCGTTGGCGGAGTGCAGCAGCTCGTCCGGCTTCTGCGAGGTCTGGTGCTCCGCGGTCGGCACCACGAAGCGGTCCAGGCCACCGTCGTCGACCACCGAGGACAGTTCGCTGTCGGACGTGCCGTACATCCCGAAGCTCTGCGGGATCAGCACCGTCTCCTTCAGGCCGCCGTCCAGGAACATCCGGTCCCAGGAGCCTCCGCCGCGCTCCTCCGGGATGCGGTTGCGGAACATCACCTCGCGCCAGCCCTCGTCCCGGGAGCCCATGCTGACGAGGGTCTCGTAGGCCTCCAGGGAGCGCATGTGCAGGAGCCAGTGCAGGGTGTCCTTGGTCCCGAAGGTCTCCTCGTAGACGAAGGTGGTCGCGACCCCGACGTACTGGGTGTTCAGGTACTCGGAGAGCTCACGGGCGAACTGCCTCCCCTCCGAGCGGAATTCGGCCCGCAGCTGCCCGACACGCTCGACCACGACGCCGGCGTTCGCCGAGTGCAGGATATCCGCGACCGGAAGGGACGTCTGCTGCTGTGCGACCGGGGTGGAGAATTCGGAATCGGCCTTCTCGGTCATGAAAGGGCTCCTCGGTGAATGGTTCGGATTTCTGCTGCCGCACAATTAGGCCGTTTTTCCGGAGAACGGTGCAGCTCACTATTGAGCAGGCCGGAAACTTAGCGGGCCAGCGAGGAGAAACGGTCTTGGAGGACCCGGGCCGCGCCGGCCATCAATGCCTCGGCGACGGCGTCCACATGGCGATTGCGCCAGTCGGCGAGCGCGGTCCCGGCGGCGAAGCGGTTGAACGCGCCGATCGCCGGGCCGGTGTGGATCTGGTAGTTGACGCGCTCGGCGGGGTCGCCGCGCATCGCCATCCTGGTGCTCTGCACGAAGTACCAGCGGAACACCAGCGCCATCCGGTGTCTGGGGTCCTGCTCGGCCCGCTCGACCTCCTGCGGGCGGCCCGCCCGCAGGTAGTACTCGCGGGTCTCCTTCCAGACCTGTTCGAGTTCGCGGTGGAACCAGCCGTCCTCGATGGTCCGCCGCAGCTTGGCGTCGATCTCCTCCAGGCCGTCGTACTGGCGGTACGCCTGGTACAGCTTGTTGGCGCGCGCCGCGAACAGCGTGCCGCGCCGCAGCACCTGCACCCGCGCTCCGATCTCGAACATGTCGCCGGCCGGGGCGTACCCGGTGTCCTGGATGTCGGCCTGCGCCAGCAGGTCCTTCACCGCGTCGGAGGTGCCGGCCTGCGGGGTGCACTGGTTGACCGATCCGGTGACCACGAAGTCCGCGCCGAGCACGAACGCCGCCGCCAGGCCCTCCGGCGCGCCCAGCCCGCCGGCCGCGCCGACCCGGATGCCGTCCGGGTAGCCGCGCTCGGCCACGATCCGGTCCCGCAGGCCCGTCGTCGCGGGCATCAGGGTGTAGGCCACCGCGGCGTCGCTGTGCCCGGCCGAGTCGGCCTCCGCGCACACCTCCCCGGCCAGCGGCAGCGCGCGGCCCGCCTCTGCCTCCGCGGCGGTCAGCAGCCCCTCGGCGAGCAGGGCCCGTACCAGCGTCTCCGGCGGCGGCTCCATGAACGCCGTCGCCACCTCGGGCCGGGACACCTTGGCCAGCAGCCGGTTCGGCGCCACCGCCCCGCCGGTGCCGTCCCGGTGCGCCCCGCTCAGCCGGTACAGCACCAGCGCCCGGGTCGGCTGGGTGAAGCCGGACGCCTCGACGAACCGCACCCGGTGCCGCAGGAACAGCCGTACGGTGGCCTCCTCCAGCGGCGGGTCGTGCAGTGCGTGCAGCAGGTTCATGCCGAAGCCGCCGTCCGGGCCCAGCTCGGCGCGCAGGGTGGCGATCGCCGCCTCGATCCGCTCGGTCCGCAGCCCGCCGGTGCCGAAGTACCCGAGCAGTCCGGCCCGCGCCATCCGGGCCACCAGTTCGGTGGAGGCGATGCCCTTGTACATCGATCCGGCCAGGTAGGCGTAGCGCACCCCGTAGTCGGCCCGGAACGCCGCCGAACCCAGCCGCTCCGGGGCCGCGCCGGTCGGACCGGCGGCGGGGGGACCGGACACGGGCGTCGCCGTACCTCCGTCCGCTCGGGCACCGGCCTGCGAGGGCTCCGACCCGGCGGCCGTGGCCGCGGCGGGTGCGGCGGGTGCGGCAGGCGCGGGCGCGGCGGGCGCGGGCACGGCGGGTGCGGGCACGGTAGACGCGGGCACGGCAGCTGCGGGTGCGACAGGCGCGAGGCCAGCAGGCCCCAACCCGGCAGACGCGGGCACAGCAGGTGCAAGCCCAGCAGGCGCGGGCACAGCAGACGCGAGCCCAGCCGACGCGGGTACGGCAGACCCGGGTACGGCAGACCCGGGCACAGCAGGCGCGAGCCGGGCAGACGCGGCCCGCCCGGCGGTGGGCGCCCCGTCAGGAGTTGCTGCGGCCGCGGCAGGTGCCGGGGCGCTGCCCGCGGCGGGCCGCGTTTCCGCCGCCGCCGAACAGTTCGCCGCGTCCTTCACCGCGGCGTCCCACAGTCCCGTCAGTACCCGTCCCGGCCCCTGTTCGACGACCCGGTCGACTCCCCGCGACCGCAGGTGGCCCATGCTCTCGGACCAGCGGACCGCGCTGTGCACCTGCGCGGCCAGCAGCCGGCCGACCTCGCCGGGGCCGTAGGGCCGGGCGGTGACGTTGGCGATCACCGGGATACGGGGGTCCCGCAGCTCGAAGCCCGCCAGGAAGGCGGCGAACTCGCGGGCGGCGTCGGCCATGTAGCGGGAGTGGAAGGCGGCGCTGACCCGCAGCGGGACGCAGCGGCCGGCGCCCGCGGCGGTGACGGCCCCCGCGGCGCGGCGCAGCGACTCGACGGGCCCGGAGAGCACCACCTGCTCGGTGGAGTTGAGGTTGGCGAGGTCGACGTCGTCGATGCCGGCCTCGGCGAGCAGGTCGACGATCCGGGCGGCGCCGGGGCCGACCACGGCGGTCATCGCGCCGCCGGTGGCGCGGCCCATCAGTTCGCCGCGGCGGGCCACCAGGGCGAGTCCGGTCTCGAAGTCGAAGGCGTCGGCGGCGAGCAGCGCGTTGTACTCGCCGAGGCTGTGCCCGGCCAGGTAGTCGGGGGCGGGTTCACGGGCCGCGTGGGCGCGACGGGTCAGCTCGTTGACGACGAACAGCGCGGGTTGCAGGTAGCGGGTGTCGGTGAGGCGTTCGGCGGCGTCACCGAGACAGAGTTCGCGCACCGAGAAGCCGAGGATCCGGTCGGCGGCGGCCATCGCGTCCGGGTAGCGGTCGAACAGCTCGCGTCCCATGCCGCGGCGCTGCGCGCCCTGGCCGGGGAAGAGCCATGCGCTCTGCCGGGTCATGAGGCTCCCTCCCACGGGAAGCGCTGCCGTTCGGCGAAGTCGGCGATGCGGCGGCCGACACCGTCGGAGGACATCAGCCGGGCGAACTCCTCGATCGCGGTGCGCTCGACCTCCGGTGTGATGATCCACATCTTGGCGAAGTACCGCTTCAGGTCGCCGACCGTGGTGCCCTCCATCTTGGTGACCCGGAAGGCGAGTCTGCGCAGCGCCGGCTGGAGCTGGTCCGCCAGCTGGTCGACCAGTCCGGACGACAGCGCCTGATCGGCCGTCACCGGCAGGGTGCTCAGGCTCATCGCGTACGCCTTCTGGAAGCCCGTGCGGCGGATCAGGAACGGGGCGACGCTGCACGGCAGCAGGCCCCACAGCGCCTCCGGCAGGCTGAACGTGGAGCGGGGCGTGGCGAGCACGAAGTCGCTGGCGGCAACCAGGCCGACACCGCCGCCGGCCACCCGGCCGTCGACGGTGGCGACCACCACCCGCGGGATGAGGGAGAGACGTTTCAGCAGGCCGAGGAAGTCGGCGCCCCCCTGCGCCGCCCGCTCCCGGTCGGGGCGGCCTTCGGCAGCCGCCCCGAGCAGGTCCATTCCGGTGCAGAACACGCCGTCGCCGCCGGTCAGCACCACCACCCGGCAGTCCGGGTCGGCCTCGGCCGCATCGAGTGCCGCGTGCAGTTCCCGGATCATGGTGGTGTCGATGCTGTTCTGCGCGTCCGGGCGGTCGAGGGCGACGGTGAGGACGCCCGGCGTGCCGGAGAGTCGGATCGTGCGGTGATCCGTGCTCAGGTCCATCTGCTCAGCTCCATCGATAGCGCCGGTGGAAGTTTTCGATCCGGTCCAGCACGAGGTGCTCCCTGCCGTGCAGCGCCGGGTCGTAGACGTCCGCGTACGGCGACACGTCGAGGACCGTGTCCTGCACGCCCGCAGCACCCTCGGCGGTGTGCTTCGCCAGCCGGTCGTAGTCCTCGACGGACAGCTGATGCCGGGCGTCCAGGCGCTCGGCGGTCCGGTACTCGGCGAGCAGGGCGGGCGCCCCGGCGCCCACCACCCCGCTGTAGAACTCCGAGGCGCAGCCGGACCCGTACGAGAACAGACCGACCCGGCGCGGCTGGCTGAAGTCGCCGTGCTCGATCAGCGAGAGCAGGGCGACGAACAGGCCGGCCGCGTAGGTGTTGCCGATCCGGGCCGGGTTGACCAGCGAGGCGGCCATCCGGGTCTGGAAGTCGGCCTCGATGGCGTCCGGGTGCATCCGCTTGATGCGGCGCATCAGGTGCCGGTGGGCGCCCTTGACCATCCCGCCGAACGGGGTGTGGAAGGCCAGCTGGTCGAAGGAATCGACGATGTCGGCTCCCGCGACCGACTCCCGGTAGTCGGCGAAGGAGCGCTCCAGGCACTCCAGGTAGGCCAGCAGCGAGAGGTCGGAGTCGCCGGCCGCCAGGTCGGGCCGCGGGCGGCAGGTGTCCATCACCTCGTAGCTGTAGAGGCCGGCGGCGCCGGGGTCGAGGTCGAGCACCTCGGGCTCCGGGCCGAGCAGCAGGGCCGCGGCGCCGGCGCCGTGGGACGGTTCCCAGTACGGCATGCCGAGCACCGAGCCGCCGGCGTCGGCGGCGATCACCAGCGCACGGGCCTGCGGGCGCGGGCTGCTCGCCAGCAGGCCCAGCGCGGTGCGCAGCGCGGCCGTGCCGCCGTAACACGCGTGCTTGACCTCGAAGGAGCGGCAGCGCCTGCCGAGGCCGAGGTAGTGGTGCACGTAGGTGCTGATGGGCTTGCCGAAGTCCAGGCCGGACTCGGTGCCGACGATCACCGCCTCGATGCTGTCGCGCTGCTCCCCGGTGAGCCGGTCGAGGATCGGCCTGGCCGCGTTCACGGCGTTGGTGACCGGGTCCTCGCACGGCAGGTTGACGGACTTCTGGACCATCATCAGGTTGTCGAAGCGGCCCAGGTCCAGTCCGCGCGCGTAGAACAGCTGCCGGACGTCCAGGGCGGCCCGTCCGACGTAGGCGTTGGCGGCCTCAACTCCGACGGCCATGCAGCGGCGCCCAGAGGGTGTCGGTCATCGTGCCGTCGAGTACCGTGCGGTGCCAGCCGCCGCCGTCGCCGTCGGCGACGACCTGGGAGGCCATCAGGCGGCGCAGCTCCGGGTCGCTCTCCTGAAGGGCCATCAGCTCGTGGTAGGCGTCCGGTGAGGCCAGGTGGATCAGCAGGTGCAGGCGGTCCTGCTGGCCCCACATCTCCTCGTAGAGGAAGGCGGTGGCACGGCCGACCATCGCCTCGGAGACGTGTCCGGCCCAGTCGAACCAGAACTTCCGGGCCTCCTCGCGCAGCGCGTACCGGACCTGGAGACGGCGGTGCACGGTGAGCGGGGCGTTCACGGAGTGCAGCAACTTCTCGGGAGCGAGCCGGGACTGGTAGCGGGCCGGCGGCTGGAAGGTGGCCAGCGGGTGGTCGTCGTCCTCCTCGTGGTGGCTCAGGCCGTGCTGCGGGCAGATGATCGTCTCGGTCATCGAGCCCTCGACGAACATCCGCTCCCAGTTGCCCCCGCCCTTGGTGGGCAGCCGGTCGTTGGTGGACACCTCGGCCCACTTCTTCGAGTGGTCGACCATGTCGAGCATCCGGCGGTAGTCGCTGGGCTCCTTCAGGTGCAGCAGCCAGTGCAGCCGGTTCTGGGTCCCGAACAGCTCCTCGAAGGCGAAAATGGAGACGTAGCCGACCTGGGCGTTGTTGATCAGGTCGACCAGGTCCGCGGAGAAGGTCATGCCCTCCTCGCGGAACTCGTTCTTCAGCTGTCCGACCCGGTGGATCAGGAATCCCGCGTCGGCAGAATTCAGCAGTTTGTCCAACGGCACCGTGGTCTGGTGGAATGCCGGCCTGATCCTGGGTAGCGTGCTGGAATTCTCTGCGGCCGTCACGTTGCCCGCCTCCTTTTCCACGGAAATTGACTGGTCATCCCCGACGATCACTACCGGATTACGTTAAGAGCACGCAGTGGATTCCTGCTGCTCAATTCTGCGCAGGGTCGGCCGGTGCCGAGGGGCGGTCCGACCAGGCGGCCAGTTCCACGGCCCGCAGGTCCTCGTCGGAGCGCTGCTCGACCTTCGCCATGGTCCAGCGCAGGGTGGGCGCGGCCATCACCGAGGTGAGTACGGCGACCAGTACGACGATCGAGTACATCGCGCTGCTGAGCACGCCCAGCCTGAGGCCGATGGTCGCGACCACCACCTCGACCGCCCCGCGGGCGTTGAGCCCGGCGCCCAGCGCCAGGCCCTCCCAGTGCGTGAGCCGGCCGAGCCGGGCGCCCAGGTAGGCGCCGGCGAACTTGCCGCCGACGGCGAGCAGCAGCACCACCGCGGCGGCGGCCAGCGTCGCGGGGTCGCCCAGCACCGTCAGGTCGACCTTCAGGCCCGCTCCGGCCAGGAAGATCGGGGCGAACACGGAGAGCGTGACGGTCCGCAGGGGGGCCAGCCGCACCGCCGTCTGGCGGGACGGCGAGCTGAGCAGGCAGCCGACCGCGAACGCGCCGAGTGCCGACTCCAGGCCCAGCGACTGACTGCCGGCCGAGGCGGCCAGGATCGCCGCCACGGTGATCGCGATGACCGGCCCGGAGCCCTCGGCCTTCTCGGCCCGCCCCAGCGCCCCGCGCAGCAGCGGCCGGGCGGTGATCACCGCGGCCAGGAACAGCAGCAGGTGCCCCACACTGGTGAGTACGTGACCGGTCGTGAGGGCGCCCGCCGTCATCGCGGTGACCAACGACAGCAGGACCCAGGCGATCACGTCCTCGCCGGCCGCTGCGGCCAGCGTCAGCTGGCCGATGTCGCGGTGCAGCATGCCGAGGTCGGTCAGTGTCTTGGCGATCACCGGGATGGCGCTGACGCCCATGACCACACCGATCAGCAGCGCGAACGAGGAGCGGTCGGCGTGCGGGCCGAGTAGCACGGCGGGCAGCAGCAGGCCGGTGGCGACGCCCAGGCCGAGGGGCAGCACCAGCGCCGCGGTACTGACCGAGATCACGGTGCGCGGGCGGCGGCGCAGCATCCGCAGGTCCAGGTGCGCGCTGGACACTCCGATGAACAGCAGTACGCCGAACGTGCTTACCGCGTCCAGCAGTTGGGACTGGGAGACGTCGGCCGGCCACATCCAGTCGAAGGTCGCGGGCGAGAGGTGTCCGAGCACCGTCGGACCGAGCACCACGCCGCTGAGCAGTTCGCCCACCACACCCGGCAGGCCCACCCGGCGGGCCAGTTGGCCCATGCCGGAGCCGACGAGCAGCAGAACCGCCAACTGCGTGAGAAACAGCAGGGTCTGATGCTCGCTCATGTTCGGCCTTCTCCCCCTGAGGCGGTCTTCCAGAGCCTCAAGGGTTGGCGTCGCGAGTCGTGCCCAGCCGCTCAGAAGTGAGCATCGGCCGGCAGCCGGCCCTCGATGTAGTCGCTCAGTCGCCGGTCGTCGACGGCGAGCGAGCCCTGCACCGTGCCGACCAGCCCGGCCTCCCGGAAGCGCTTGAGGAACAGGCCGACCCGGGAACGGGTGGTGCCGACCATCTCGGCGAGCTCCTCCTGGGTGATCCGGGCCGGGATCACCACCAGTCGGCCGCGGGGCCTGCCGATCTGCTGGGAGAGCAGCAGCAGCCGGGCCGCGAGGCGGCGCTCGCACTCCAGCGTCACCATGTCGACGATGATCTTCTGCTGCTCGATCACCCGCTCACCGAGGTGCCGCACGTACTCGGGCAGCAGCCCCTCCTCGGCCAGCACCGAGAGGAACCGGTCGCCCGGGATCTGCCGCAGGGTCGCCGGTTCCAGTGCGACGGCGGCGTCGGAACGTTCGCTTCCGAGCAGCCCCAGTTCGCCCAGGACGTCGCCCGCCCCGGAGATGTAGAGCAGACATCGCTTGCCGCTCCCGGTGACCATCAGCGTTTTGACCTGCCCGGTCTCGATCACGTATATGTGCTGGTCCTGGCCGCCGTCCGTGTACACGTGGCCCCGCCGGGGCACCGTCAGGGTCGGGGTGTCGTGCAGCCGCGTGGCGCACAGCGCGCGCAGCTTGATGCGGAAGCGGGCCGAGTCGGTGTCGGCCGGCCCGGCGGCACGCCGTACGGGGACCGCGATGACGGTCGGACGGGTCCGTTGGTGCTCCAGTGTTGCCCTCATCTTCAACCTCGAATCGCCTGGAAGACGGCACAGAAACGTCACTCCGGCCTGGACAGCCCGGCCCGAGGACGCGTCGGGATGGTGTCTGAGATCGCCCTGATGTACGGATCGGCGAGGCGCGGGGGCAAGCATAGGAAAAGATTCGGCCGACACCAATGCCCGCGCACACTCATTCGACGCGGGCAGGTCGGCGGCCGCGGCGGCCCGCGACCCGACTTCCCACGATGCTCAATCCAGCGCAGAAACGCCCGGTCCGGCCGGTCTAGGTTCGGGGCGCTCGGGCGTACCCGCCGGAACGAGCCGATCCGCCAAGGAACGGAGACTGCCCCGTGAATGACCGGTCATCACAGCCCGGCGCACCGTCCGGTTCCGAGGACCCGAAGGTCCTGCCGACCGGACCGCGGGTCGACCCCTACGCGCTGTACTCCGACCTGCGCGCCGAGGGCGTCGTCCACACCATCCGCGAACCCAACGGCCTCCACCGCCGGCTCGTGCTGCGCTACGCCGAGGCCCGCGACGTCATGAACGACTCCCGTTTCGCCAAGGACCCGGGCCTGGCCTGGGACCAGCTGCGCGACGCCGGCTACGTCAAGGGCGAGCGCGACAACCGCGCCGACTACCTCTACCACCTGGTCAACACGGACCCGCCGGACCACACCCGGCTGCGCAAGCTGATCAGCAAGGCGTTCACCAACCGCCGGATGGAAGCGATGCGTCCGCGTGTGCGGGAGATCGCCGAGCAACTGCTCGACGGTCTCGCCGACCAGCAGCGGGTCGACCTGATCGAGGACTACGCGCACCCGCTGGCCACCACTGTCATCTGCGAGATCCTCGGCGTGCCGAACGCCGACCGGGAGACCTTCCGGATCTGGGCCACCGCCATGCTCACCGCCCCGGACGCGGTGGTGGACGGTGCGCTCACCCCGCAGGAGGGCTATGCGGCGATGCAGTCCTTCTTCACCGAACTGCTGGCCCGCCGCCGTGAGGAACTGAAGGACCTCGCGGAGAGCGACGTGGACACCAGCGACCAGCAGCCCGATGTGATCACCGGCCTGATCGTCGCCCGTGACGAGGGCAACCGGCTCACCGAGGTCGAGATGGTCTCCACCGCGATGCTGCTGCTCAGCGCCGGCCAGGAGCCGACCGTCAACCTGATCGCCAACGGCACCCTGGCACTGTTCGACAACCCGGAGCAGTTCGCCCTGCTGCGGGCCAAGCCCGACCTGGTCGCCTCCGCGGTGGAGGAGTTCCTCCGCTACGACCCTCCGGTGGAGCTGTCCACCATGCGGGTCTCCACCGAGGACGTCGAGGTGGCGGGCACCACGATCCCGGCCGGCAGCGTGGTGACCGTCTCCATCGCCTCGACCAGCCGCGACGAGCGGCAGTTCGAGAACCCCGACCAGCTGGACATCACCCGCACCGACAACCCCCACCTGGCCTTCGGATACGGCCTGCACCACTGCCTCGGCGCCCCGCTCGCCCGGATCGAGGGGCAGGAGGCGATCGCGGCCCTGGTCGACCGCTACCCGAACATCTCGCTCTCCGGCACCCGGGACGAGCTGCGCTGGCGCCCCACCCGGATCATGCGCGGCCTGGTCGAACTGCGGGTCGAGCTCGGCCCTCGGTCCTGACCCGCACCGGATGGCAGAGCGAGGGCTCCGGCCGGGCACGCGCGAGGCCCATGTGTGGACCGCGCGCGTGCCCGGCTCGGACCGCGACGCCGCGGTCCGGGCGGGGCTTGCGCTGCTCGCGCCCGCCGAGCACGAGCGGCTGACCCGATTCCGCTTCGCCCGGGACCGCGCCCAGTACGCGGTGGGGCACGCCCTGCTGCGCACCGCGCTGACCGGCTGGCATCCCGAACTCCCCCCGCTGTATTGGGAGTTCCGCAGCACCTGGCACGGTCGTCCGGAACTGGCGGGCCGCGCGGCGGAGACCGGGCTGAGGTTCAACCTCTCCCACACCGCCGGCGCGGCCGTCTGCGTGGTGACCCACGGGACCGACTGCGGCATCGACGTCGAGGAGACCGCTGCGCACCGCACCCGTCGGCTGCCCGGTGTGCTCGCCCCCGCCGAGGCCGCCGCACTCGCCGCGCTGCCCGTCGGCGGACAACCCGACGCCCTCCTGCGGTACTGGACCCTGAAGGAGGCCTACACCAAGGCCCTCGGCCTGGGCCTCGCCCACCCGTTCAACCGCTGCGACTTCGGCGCGCTGTCCGGCACCGGGACCATCACGATGGCCGCCGACACCACGGGCCAGTGGCAGTTCCAGCAGTGGCGGCCGGGACCGGGCCACATCGCCGCGCTCGCCCTGCGCCGCGGCGCGGGCGCCGCCGATCTGGTGGTGGTCCACCACGGCGACGCCCTTGCCGGCTCCGGTCAGACCTTGGCCACGTAGCACGCCAACCGGGTCTCGTGCACGGTCAGTTGGCCCGAGCCGCTGTGCACCAGCAGCCCCTCGTCGGAGAAGCGCTTCAGGAAGTACCCCACTCGGGAACGCGTGGTCCCCACCATTTCCGAGAGTTCCTCGTGCGTGACCCGCCGCTCCATGCGCAGCTCGACCCCCTGCCGCCGGCCCACCTTCCGAGCGAGATCGAGAAGTGTCACGGCGAGCCGCTGCTCGCAGTTCATGGTCACCATGTTGGCGATCAGGCGCTGCTGCGAGCACAGCTGCTCCATCAGGTGCAGGGCGAACTCCTCGGCATTGTCCAGGTCCTGGAGAACCGCCGCCACGTGCGCCGCCGACAATTTGCGCAGCACGCTCCGCTTCATTGCCGTCGCGGTGTCCATACGCATTCCCTGAAGGATTCCCAGCTCGCCGAAGAATTCCCCCTCGACGCATATGGAAAGCAGGCAACGCTTACCGTCCAGGGAGCCCGAAACAATCTTTACCTGACCCTCTTCGACCAGGTAGAGGCTGTTGTCGCACTGCCCGCTGGAATACACGTTCTCCCCGCGCCCCAGCTGCACCGCTGGGGCCGATCCCCCGCTCCCCGTCATTCTGTCCCGCAGTGTCTCCCAAAGAGACATGGACGTGGACACGAACATATACTTCCCCCCTAGCATACGGTGGACCCGTCCGTCACTCAAACCAAGTTTGGGTCAACAATGACGTTGAAAACCCCCGTTCCACCCTCCCCCGAACCCAATTTGCCCCACGTACTCCGGGAAAAAACCTCGCCGCAGATACCACCGGCGCCGCCCGGCCGGATCATCGACTGAAATAGAAGAAGAATCCGACCGCCATGCGCGACAACACCCAGGTCCGGGCGCCGCGTCGCTGCCCGGCGGGCGGAGCACCCGTCACCCGACCGGCAAACGTGACGTAGGTCACATATCATCGACGGTTTTCCGCGGCGCCGAGGTGACGGCGCGGGGTCGGGACTCAACCGGTCCACCGACACCTCCGAGGCGCGGGCGCCGGCCGCACCAGGCTGACCGGACCGGAGCGCGCTCCTCCGTCAACTGGCCGACCGTGCAAGGCTGGTGGAACGCCGCACGGCCGCGTGGCGGGCGCGTACGAGGACCCGGCCGCGAGGACCGCATCGCCGGGGACCGGGCTACTGACCGGCGAGCCGGAAGGCATGGCCGCCCGACGCCCCGCCGGGGCCAACTCCGAATGTGTGCCCGGCGGTTGTGTCCAGGCGCCCGCCGCCGTCGACCGATGGGGACCCGGGCCGTCCCGGACGGGCACCACGGGCCGGACCCGGGCGTCGACGCCCGCGGTGCGTCGGCAGGTCTTCGGTGCCGCCGAAGCACGGACAGCGCGGGGGCGTTCCTCGCCGGGGTACGTGTTACGCCTTGACGGCCGGGATCGGGTGCACGGTCATCGGGAGTGCGCTGGCCCCCATGATGCCCTTGCACACCTCCCGCACCGGACGGCCGGGCACCGGCCGGAGTTCGAAGCGGGGCACCACGGTGGCCAGCGCGAAGGCCATCGTCAGGTTGGCCATCGATTCCCCGGCGCACAGACGGGTGCCCGCGCCGAAGGGCATGAACATCTCGCGGCGGGGCTGCTGGGGGTGCCCCGGTGCCCACCGGTCGGGGTTGAAGGTGTGGGGATCGGCGTAGACGGCCGGGTCGCGGTGCAGGGCGGTGAGGCTGGTCAGCAGTTCGGCCTCGGCGGGGAACGCGAAGCCGCCGACCTTCACGGGCCGGGTGGTGCGCCGCATGTCCATCCAGCCCGGACTGCGCAGCCGCAGGGTCTCGTTGATGACCTGGCGGGTGTACACGAGGCGGCTCAGGTCGCGCATGGTGGGGTCCCGCCCTTCCAGCACCTCGGCGAACTCCTCGCGCAGTCGCCGGGCCGCCGTGGCGTGCTGGGAGATCTCGTGGAAGGCCCACCCCAGGGCGTGTCCGGTGCTGTCACCGCCGGCGATCAGCATGGACAGCACCTCGTCGCGCAGTTCGCCCGCGCTCATGGGCCGGCCGTCCGCGTCTCGGGCGGCGACCATGCTGGACAGGATGTCCCCGTGGTCCTGAGGGTCGGTCTGGTACCGGTTGATGATCGAGGCCAGTGCCTCTTCGAGCCGGTCCCGTGCCCGGATGAAGCGCCGGTTGGCCGGGGTGGGCAGCTTGTCCACCAGGTCGCTGGGGACCACGCTCCGGACGCCGACGCCGGCGATGAAGTCGGCGATGGTGTCCCGGATGGTGTCGGCATCGCCGGTCACCTTGTCCGAGGAGAACAGCGCGGTGTTGATTAGCGCGTTGGCCAGGGCGTCCATCTCCCGGGCCATGTCCACGACGACACCGGGCCGCCAGGAGTCGACCTGCGCCTTGATGCCGCCCAGCAGGGCGTCCACGTCGTACCCGGGGTGCTCGTGGTTGAACGCCGGCTGGACCATCCGGCGCTGGCGCAGGTGGAAGGCGCCGTCGGAGCTGCCGAGCCCGTTGCCGACCAGCGGGCGCACCTTGCTGAAGAACTGCCCCCGGGCGAAGGTGTCACCGCCGTCGCCGAGTATCTCGCGGGCCATGAGGTGGTCGTTGACCAGGAAGGTGGGAGTGCGGCCCATGCGCAGCCGCAGCACGGGCCCCTCGGAACGGACCCGCTCGAAGAAGGCCAGCCTCTGGACCGCCACGGCCGGTCTGTGCCCGGCCAGCGGGAAGCCGCCGGATGCGACTGGCACAGAACCGACACCCTGATCCGTACGACCCGACATCAGCTAGCTCCCGTCGTCTTCTTCCACTGGAACAGGAAGTGCTCGCCCGACGCCGCGCCTCAACTGCCGGGCTTCCGAGCGCAGTTCGAAGTTAGCCCGGGCCGGTGGCCGCCCGGCGTTCAGAATTGAGCAGTGGCACCGGAATCCGGCGGTCGCGCGCGGGCCCGGCCGGGACGGATGGCGATCCGACGCCGCACGGCGCCGACGGCCCGGCCCGTGCCCGGTCGCGGCGCCGCACCACTCGGCCGGACCCGCCCGCGTCGACGGAACGCCGACCGGGAGGGGCGGGGTTCGGACCGTCGCAGGTGGCTCCGTAAAGGCTGGTCAGCGCCGTCGTGGCACGTTCACCCGCCCGGTGCGGGTCGAGGCCGGCCCGCCCCGGCGGTACGCAGGAGTCGACCTCCCCCGGTGGCCGTCTTGTGCTTGACTGACACCATGGCCCGAGACGAAGAGACCATCGAATTCGCTTCGGCGGCGGAGCTGCAGGAATGGCTCTCCCGCAATCATGCCGCGTCCGGCGGGTTCTGGCTGAAGCTCAAGAAGAACGCCGCGGGGGAAGGCGCCCTGACGTACGCCGAGGCCCTGGACGTGGCACTGTGCTACGGGTGGATCGACGGCCAGAAGGGCAAGTTCGACGAGGCCCACTGGCTCCAGAGGTTCACGCCGCGGTCGGCCCGCAGCCGGTGGTCCAAGGTCAACCGGGAGAAGGTCGCCGCCCTCACCGAGCAGGGCCGGATGGAACCGCCGGGCATCGCCGAGGTCGAGCGGGCCAAGGCGGACGGACGCTGGGAGGCGGCCTACGCGGGCTCCAAGTCCGCCACCGTCCCGGACGACCTGGCGCAGGCGCTCAAGGCCAATCCGGCCGCCGCCGAGTTCTTCAAGACCCTCGACAGCCAGAACCGCTACTCCATCCTCTACCGGGTGCAGGACGCCAAGAAGCCCGAGACCAGGGCCCGGCGCATCGAGAAGTACGTCGGCATGCTGGCCAACCACGAGAAGATCCACGGGTGACCGCACGACGGGCACCCGGAAGCGAAGAAGGCTCGTGTACGTAGGCGCGGTGCCTACGGTCCTGGCGGCTACCGGCGGACGATGGGCATGATCAGCTCGTCCACCACGGACACCAGGTAGTCGTCGGGAACCGGGGCCGAGTCGCTCAGGAAGCGCTGCACCAGCATGGCGGGCCCCAGTTCGGCGACCAGCGGGCTGAGCCGGCCGGAGCGGACCTCGCCGCGCTGCACCCCACGCTCCAGGATCAGTTGGAAGACGTTCTCCCGGGGCTGGAAGACGCGCTCCTGCACCAGGCGGACCAGCGGCCTGTCCCGGTCGATCTCGGCCAGCAGACTCTGCACCGCGCGGCCGACGGAGGAGTTGAGGACCTCCGCCTTCTGCCGCATGTGCTCGACCAGGTCGTCGCGGACGTTGCCCGTGTCGGGTGCGTCCTCGCGGGCGGGCAGGGAGTAGTCGAGCGTGTCGACGACGAGTTCGGCCTTGCTGGGCCAGCGCCGGTAGAGCGCCGCCTTGCCCGTCCGGGCGTCGGCCGCCACTCGGTCCATGGTCAGTCGGGCGTAACCGACGTCCTCGAGCTGGGAGATCACCGCCGAGTAGATGGCGCGTTCCAGGTCCTTTCCCCGCCGACGGCTACCCGTCGGCTTCCTGGGCTGACTCCGTCCGCCGACCGTTGTGTCGGCAGCCAGTTCGGCTCCGGGCACGGCATCCCCACTTCCTGGACGACCCCCCAACCGACCACATGGTGAACGATTGCGTTCCCTACTCGCCACTGCTACAGTGCCGAACAGTGAACACCATCGTTCCCTAAGTTCCCAACATCTTCCCGGATAAGGGTACCAAATGGCTGTTAGCACCCCCGCAGTCGCAGCCCCGGCGAGCCCGCCCCGGCTAGCGCATCGCACCGGCCTCATGCTGGTTGTCATCGCGATCGCCCAGCTCATGGTAATCCTCGACGCCACCATCGTGAATGTGGCGCTTCCCAGCATGCAGACGTCCCTGGGCTTCTCCACGGAGAACCTGTCGTGGGTGGTCAACGCCTACACCCTCGCGTTCGGCGGCCTGTTGCTGCTCGGCGGCCGGGTCGGTGACCTCCTCGGCCGCCGCCCGGCGTTCATCGGCGGGATCCTGCTGTTCACGCTGGGATCCCTGCTCGGCGGCCTCGCCCAGAACTCCGGATGGCTGCTGGGCATGCGCGTCGTCCAGGGCGCCGGCGCCGCCATCGTCGTCCCCACGGTGCTGTCCCTGATCGCCACCGGTTTCCCGACCGAGCGGGAGCGCAACCGGGCCTTCGCGGTGTTCGCCGGTGTGTCGGGCGCGGGCGGTGCGATCGGCCTGGTGGCGGGCGGGTTGCTCACCGAGTGGGTCTCCTGGCGCTGGGTCCTGCTGGTCAACGTGCCCATCGGTGTCGCGCTGTGCCTGGCCGCGCCGCTGTTCATCGGCAAGTCGCCGCGCAGCGAGGGCCGGTTCGACATCGGCGGCGCGATCACCTCCACCGGTGGCGTGGCCCTGCTCGTGTACGGCTTCATCCACGCCTCCGAGAGCGGCTGGCGGGAAGCCACCACGATCGGCTCCTTCGTCGGGGCCGTGGTCCTCCTGGCGGCGTTCGTCATGATCGAGAGCCGCACCTCGCAGCCGATCATCCCGTTGCGCCTGTTCGCCAGCCGCAACCGCTCGGGCATCTACGCCCTCGGAGTGGCGATGATGGGCTCCCTGATCGGGATGTTCTTCTTCCTCACGCTCTTCTTCCAGAATGTGCTGGCCTACAGCCCGCTCAAGACCGGCCTGGCCTTCCTGCCGCTCAGCGTCTCGATCATCATCGTCTCCGGCGTGATGATGCAGCTGATCCCCAAGATCGGGCAACGCCTGCCGCTGGTGGCGGGGACGGTCCTGATCACGGCCGCGCTCCTGTGGCTGTCGGCCATCTCCGCCGACAGCGCCTACCTCAGCGACCTCCTCGGCCCCATGCTGCTGTACGGGTTCGGGGCGGGCATGGTGTTCATGCCGATGACCATGGTCGGCGTCTCCGGAGTGGAGATGCGGGACACGGGGGCCGCCTCGGGTCTGCTCAACGCCACGCAGCAGATGGGCGGTTCGCTGAGCCTGGCGGTCATCATCACCGTCTACGGCGCCGCGACGAGCGACGCCACGGGCGACGCCGCGCACGTCCTGGCCAAGGGCGCCTCGGCCGGGTTCCTGGTCGCGGCGGCGATCACGATCGTCGCGCTGGCCTGTGTGGTCCTCCTCGTCCGGCCCGTCGCGGAGGACGCCGCGGCGGGGATGATGCCCGGCGCGGACGCCGGCGCCGAAGCGGAGCCCGGGCTCACGGCGGACGGCTCGGCGTCGGCTCCGTCGGCCGAGAAGCCGAAATAGCCGCCGCTGGGAAGACGGCGGGGCGGGGCGGGTCTGCGGACCCGCCCCTTCCGCTGTGTGTCGTCCCTCCCGCAGGGCCCGGTCAGGGATTCCAGTAGACGGTGCTGAACGTACGGTCGAAGCGACCGGCCTCCAGGTCCGCACGCTGGATTCCCCACTGGACGTCCGCGCCTTCCCGATCACTGATGTTCGGGTTCCAGTGGGCCAGCAGAACCCAGTCCTCGACGGCACCCGACACCGGCTCATCGCCGCCCCAACGCCCCCGTTTCGCCTGGCGGACGGCGCGGCTCGCGACGATCTCCAGCGGGTCCGGGTCGGAGTCCTCCTGGTCCGCGTATCCGCCGATCTGCAGATGCCCTCTTCTGCCAGAGGTGTCGCACCAGACAGTGACCAGCTCGTCTGCGTGCGGAAACCCGGGAAGTGAGTGATACGGCAGGTCCGGTTCGGTTCTGGCTCTCAACTCGCCCTGCGGATACGAATCGACGATCTTCTGATCGTAGTCATCGCCGGGGTAGCCGTTCCAGGTGTTCTTCTCGCGTTCCTCGACCGGTGTGCCGGCCGGGACGTAGATGGCCTGACCGCAGTTGCCGTCGCCGTCCGTTTCGTCGAGTGAGGCGAAGAGCAGCAGGCGTCCGTCGGGCGGCAGAGAGAGGTCCGTCGCGTCCTTCGGCAGCGCGGCGAAGTCGACGGACGCGAGGTACGGGTGCTCAGGGTCCGGGACCTCGGCGGGCAGCAGCAGCGGCCCGCCGAACCTGCCCGCGACCAGCCCCTCCCCACCGACGGTGAGGACCGCACAAGGCCGGACGTGGCCGATCCACCGGTCCACCTCTTCAGCCGGCAGCGGGTCTATGTCCTCCCACGGGTACCCCTGCTCAACTGCCCGCGTACGAAAGGGAGACAGCATCCCTCGAAGCTCATCATCCGTCACACCAGCGACTGTAGCTCCCGCCACCGACAACCCGTGGCCCCCCGTGGCCAGCCGCCGCCGACGCTCGTTGCGGTGCGGAGGGGGCAGGCCGGTCACCGTTGCTGAAGTGCCCCTCCCCGGCGACGCACTCGCAACCATGGTGCCGGTACCGGTTGGCAATCAGGTGTGAGGTGCGTGTCACGGACATACTCCCGGTGGGAAGAAGGCGCCGCGAGGATGGCTGGAGTGATGTGCGGGGTGGCAGAGCGAGGCCGCCTGTCGGCGGTTCGTGTGGCGTTCACTTGACCGTGAAGAGGTCACACGAACCGCCGGCGCCCCCGGGGGGGGCGACGGAGGTCAGCCGAGCGTGAGGGCACGCTGTGCGGTGACGACGCGGGACGAGCGCGCCGTCGCGAAGGTGTAGCTGCCGGGGATGAGCGTCGTCGCTCCCGACTTCCAGACGGTGAGGTCCTGGGCCGGGACCGTCAGGCTGAGCCGTTTCGTGCCGGCCGCAGGAAGTGTGACCTTCTGGAAGGCGACCAGACGGCGCGGTTCGGCTGCCGCCGAGGCGGGGAGCGTGGCGTAGACCTGGACGACTTCGGTGCCCTGACGCCGTCCGGTGTTGGTCACGGTGACCTCGACGGTGATCTGCTCGGCGGCCGCGTCGTACGTCGCTTCCAGGGAGCCGTGGGCGAACGTGGTGTAGGACAGGCCGTGGCCGAAGGGGAAACGGGGTTCCTGCTTCCTGGCGTCGTAGAAGCGGTAACCGACGCCCGCGCCCTCGTCGTAGGCGACGGTGCCGTTCGTGCCCGGGTAGGTGGCGGGGGAGGTGCCGGGGCCCTGGGTGGCGTCGGCGGGGAAGGTCACCGGAAGGCGGCCGGCCGGGTCACTGTCGCCGAAGAGGACGGCGGCCAAGGCGGTGCCCGCACCGCGGCCCGCGTACCACGCCTGCACCACGGCCGCCACGTCGTTCAGCCACGGGGTGGCGACGGGGCCGTCGGTGTTGAGTACGACGATCGTGCGCGGGTTGGCGGCGGCCACGGCCTCGATGAGCTGGTCCTGGTCGCCGGGCAGCGCGTACCCCGCGTGGTCCATGCCCTCGCCGGCGACCCGGTTGACGAAGACGACGGCCGCGTCGGCCGCACGGGCCGCCGCCACCGCGGCGGGAATGAGGGACTCCGGCTGCCAGCCGAAGGTGAGGCCGCAGGTGCCGGGCTCCGCAGTGGCGTTGGTGTAGGTGATCTCCACGCTGACGGCACGTCCGGCGGTCAGTTCGATGGTGCCCTGGAGCGGATAGTCGTAGGGGCCGAGGAAGAAGCGGGCCATCTGCCGGGTTCCGGAGACGACCGTCCTGCCGTCGATCTTCAGCGAGGTCGTCCCGGAGGGCAGCAGGGAGAAGCGGTGGAGGCCAGTGACGGTCGGGACCAGGGTGCCGGTCCACCTCGCCGACCACACCGCGGGCAGAGCGTCGACGGGTGCGGTGGTGAAGTCGACGGTGGTGTCGGTGCGGGTCGTGACGGGTGTGCCGGTGCCGTCCGGACCGGTGTAGTAGCTCGCCGTCAGGCCGGCCGCCCCGGTGGGGGTACGCAGGACGGTGGAGGGGACCGTGGTGAGGGGGAGGTCGCCCTTGGTCCCCTGGGCGTGCGTGACCTTGACCGAGCTTCCGGCGCGGGCCCGGATCGCGTCGAGCGGGGTGGTCCACGTACCGGGATCGACGTAGGTGGAGCCGGACACGCCGGTGAAGGTGTCGGGCCCCGCCGGGCCGATGACGGCCAGCGACTTCACCGCGCCGGTGAGCGGCAGGGCCGCGGAGCGGTTGGCGAGGAGCACCGTGGAGGCGACGGCCGCCTCGTGCGCGAGGTCCTTGTGCGCCTGAGTGCTCACGTTGTCCGCGGGGGCGGGGACCGGGTGGTCGAAGAGGCCGTTCGCGAACATGGTGACGAGGATGCGCCGGGCCGCGTCGTCGAGCCGGGCGGCCGGTACGGCGCCGCCGGTGAGGGAACCCACCGGGATCTGGACAGCGCCGGGGCCGAGTCCGGCGAGGTCCATGCCGGCCCGGGCGGCGGCGACCTGGTCGTCGCCGGCCCAGAAGTCGGGCACGGTGTAGCCCTGGAGGCCCATGCCCTTCTTCAGGTCCTCGAACAGGCCGGTGTGCCGTGTCGCGAAGGTGCCGTTGATCTTCGGGTAGGCCATCATCACCGAGGTGGCGGGGGCGGCGGCGATCACGCGGCGGAAGGGCGCCTGGTAGTACTCGTGGAGCGCGCGGTCGGACACCTTGGTGTCGATGAAGAAGCGGTCGACTTCCTGGGTGTAGGCGGCGAAGTGCTTGAGGGTGGCCGCCATGTGCTGGGACTGGATGGCCACGGTGAGGGCGGCGCCCAGGCGTCCGGCGAGTACCGGGTCCTCGCCCATGGCCTCGGCCTGACGGCCGAAGTGCCAGGTCCGGGTCAGGTCGATGGTGGGACCGAGGGCGTTGTTGTACCCCTTGGCCCGGCCCTCGGCGCCGATGGCCTTCCCGATCCGGCCCGCGAGCGCCTCGTCGAAGGTGGCCGCCTGGGCCACGGGTACGGGGAAGGCGGTGACGCCCGTCTCGCCGCGCAGCCCCGCGGAGGCGTCGACCATGGTGAGGGCGGGGATGCCGAGGTGGGCCACGGCGGCGAAGTCGCAGCGTACGAGGGCCTCTTTCTCGCCGGCCGTCATGCGGGCGAGCAGTTCGGTGGCCCGGTCCTGCGCCACGGACCGCGGCGCGGCGATCGCTCGGTCGGTGACCGCGGGGGCCATGCTCGCGGCCAGGGCCGTGAAGGCTGCGGCGGATAGGAACGTTCGTCGGTTCACAGGCTCTCCGGACTGAGGTGGCGGCAGTGCGACGCGCCGCCGCGGGTTGGGGGGAGGTGGGGCCGGCCGAGGGGTCAGGTCACGGCCGGCCCCGGCTCGATGGGGCTCCAGGATCAGTCGCGTGGTCGCGGAGCTCCGAGGGTTCGCATTCCCTTTTTCGCTTCCGTGCGCCACGGCCGTATTCAGCCATGAAATGCTTCCCAGCAGGCTGGAAACTATGACCTCCTCCGAGGCAAGGTCAACCCTCCGGGACCTTCTCTTTTAAAGAGGCTCTCACCAGCAGGTTTCCACCCTTGGCTTTTGAATGGCGCCCTGAAATTTCAATTGAACGGGCCGATGAAATCCTTCGTCATCGACGCCCTGGATGATCTGAATTCACAAGACAAATAGCAGCCCGACGCATCGCGTCAGGCCGCCGCTCCGAGTTCCGCGGTGTCCAGGACATGGTCGCCCGGCCCGAGGGCGAGGGGTGCACAGCCGGGGAGTTCCACTGTGGCCGTACAGCCCTCCGGCACCGTGATGTCGGCCGTCATGCCGGTGGGGGTGAGTCCCCAGGACAGTGCGGCCGTCCCGTAGGGCGTGTCGTGGCGTACGCGGGCCCAGGTGATGCCGCCGCCCGGGCGGGGGCGGAAGGAAAGCCGGCGGTAGCCGGGAGCGGTGGCGCTGATACCGCCGACCACCCGGTGCAGCCAGTCGGCGACGGCTCCGAGCGCGTAGTGGTTGAAGCTGGTCATGCCGCCCGGGTTGAGGGTGCCGTCGGGGCGCAGACTGTCCCAGCGCTCCCAGATCGTGGTCGCGCCCATGGCCACGGTGTAGAGCCAGGAGGGGCACTCGGTCTGCAGCAACAGCCGGTAGGCGACGTCGAGGTGACCGTTGTCGGTGAGGGCGTCGCAGATGAGTGGGGTGCCAACGAAGCCGGTGGAGATGCGCGCGCCGTCGGCGAGCACGATCTCGGCGAGGCGGTCGGCGGCCGGTCCGCGCTGTTCGGGCGTGAGCAGGTCGAAGGCGAGGGCGATCGCGTACGCGGTGGCGCTGTCGCTGGTGAGGCGGGCCGAGGGCAGGACGTACCGGTGCCGGAAGGCGTCGGCTGCCTCGGCGGCGAGTGCCGCGTACCGTTCGGCGTCCGCATCGAGCCCCAACTCCGCTGCGGCCGAGGCGAGATGCCGGGCGGAGTGGGCGAAGTAGGCGGTGGCGACGAGGTAGCGGTCGGTGCGGCCCGCGGCCGGGTCGTCGGGTGGGGCGGCCGGGTCGAGCCAGTCCCCCAACTGGACGCCGGTGTCCCACAGGCGGGTCGGACCGGCGAGGCGTTCGACCAGCTCGACCCACCTTTTGGCCATGGGGTAGTGGCGGCGCAGGAGTTCCAGGTCGCCGAAGCGCTGGAAGAGCGTCCAGGGCGTGAGGGTGGCGACGTCTCCCCATGCGGCGCCGGGGTGGATCGGCGTCCACATCGGCTCGCCCGGGATGACCGGGACGTACCAGGGGATCGTGCCGTCCGGGAGCTGTTCGAGGCCGACGTCGGTGAGCCAGGAGTCGAGCAGGCCGGTGCAGTCGTACAGGAAGCTCGCCGTGGGGGCGAAGACCTGGATGTCGCCGGTCCAGCCGAGGCGTTCGTCGCGCTGGGGGCAGTCGGTGGGCAGGTCGACGAAGTTGCCGCGCATGCTCCACACGACGTTCTCGTGCAGGCGGTTGACCAGTGGGTCGCTGCACTCGAACCATCCGGTGCGGCGCATGTCCGTGTGGTGGACGCGGGCGGTCACCTGACCTGCCGTCAGGTCGCCCGGCCAGCCGGTGATCTCGGCGTTGCGGAAACCGTGCAGGGTGAAACGGGGCTCCCAGGTCAGCGGTCCCGCGCCGGAGAGGATCAGGGTGTCGACGGACGTCGCCTCACGCAGGGGGCGAGTGGCCAGCTCGCCGTCCTGGAGGACTTCGGCGTGCCGCAGGGTGAGGGTGGTGCCGGCCGGTCCGTCGACGGTGACCCGGAGACGGCCGACGAGGTTCTGCCCGAAGTCGAGCAGGTGGCGCCCGTCGCCGGTACGGGTGACGGTGACCGGGGCGATCTCCTCGGTGCAGCGCACGGGCGGCCCGAGAGGAGCGACGAGGGTGCCGGCATCTCGGGCACCCGTGCGGACCGGCGTCCAGTCCCCCGTGCCGGCCGCGGACGGTGTGGCCCACGCGGGATCGTGCAGGCGGGCGTCGAAGGTCTCCCCCTCGTACAGGCCGCTGGTGAGGATCGGCCCGGGCGCGGCTTTCCACGTTCCGTCGGTGGCGACGACATGGGTGGTGCCGTCGTCGTACTCCACCTCCAGTTGGGCGATGAGGGACTGGTCGGTGCCGTAGATGTTGCGGGTGCCGCCGTCGAAGCCGTACTTGCCGCGGTACCAGCCATCGCCGAGCCAGGCGCCGACGGTGTTCGCGCCCTCGGTGAGGTGGGCGGTGACGTCGTGGGTGCGGTAGCGCAGCCGATGCGGGTAGACGGTCCAGCCGGGTTCCAGCGCTTCGTCGCCGACGCGGCGGCCGTTGATCTCCACCTCGTACAGGCCGTGGGCGGTGACGTAGAGGCGTGCGCGGGCGACGGACCGGTCGAGACGGAAGTCCTTGCGCACGCGGGCCGGGCGGCGCTCGTCCTCGGGGTCCTCGTCCCAGTCGGCGCCCACGGGTACGGCCTGCCAGTCGGCGGCGTCGAGGAGCCCCGCCTCGACGTCTGCCGGTGTGCTCCACTCCGAGGGGCCTGCGGCGTCGGGGGTCCAGACGCGGACGCGGACGGTGGCGCGTTCCCGGGACGTGAGCGGGTCGCCGGGCCACGGCACGAGGACCTGCTCGGCGCCGTCGACGCGCCCGGTGCGGCGGATGCCGCCACGGCGTTCGAGTTCCAGCTCGTACGACACCTGGCGGCCGGCGCCCGCGGGCAGGGTCCAGGTCAGCCGGGGAGAGGCGACTCCGATGCCGAGTCCGTCCGGCAGGTGTTCGAAGCTGACCGGGGAGGGCTGAGGGGGGAGCAAGGGGCGGCCCTTCTTTCACGTGTGGTCACATTCGGGAGCGGGTGGGCGCGGCGAACTCCCCGGAGCCGAGGGCCGGGGAGACGGCGGGCCGGTGCGAGGACTGGGTCAGCCCTTCAACGCTCCCGAGGTGAGACCCTTCATGACCTTCTGGTTGAGGAAGAGGTAGATCAGGAGGGTGCCGAAGACGTTGATGCAGATGGCCGCGAAGAGGGGGCCGTACTGGGTGGCGCCGAAATCACCGGTGAAGTTGAGCAGGCCGACCTGGATGGTGCGCAGATCCTGGTTGTTGGTGAAGGTCAGCGCGATGAGCAGGTCGTTCCAGATGAAGAAGAACTGCACCAGGCCGACGGTGAGCAGGGCGTTGCGGACCAGGGGGAGGCTGATGGTCCAGAAGGCGCGCAGGATGCCGGCGCCGTCGATGGTGGCGGCCTCGAACAGCTCGCGGGGGACGCTCCGGTAGTAGGTGGCCATCATGAAGACGGTCAGGGGCAGGCCGGTGCCGGTGTAGGTGAGGATCAGCGGCCACAGGGTGCCGGACAGGCCGGTCTGGAAGTACACCGTGAACAGGGGCAGCAGGATCATCTGCGGCGGGACCATCATGCCCGCGAGGAAGACCAGCAGGGTGAGGCTGCGGCCCTTCCACACCATGACCTGAAGGGCGAAGCCGGCGGCGGTTCCCAGCAGCAGCATCAGCGCGAGCGCGGGGACGACGGCGAGCAGGCTGTTCTGTACGTAGAGGCCGATGTGGCCGGTGGTCCACGCTTCGGTGTAGTTGCCCCACTCCCAGGTGGTGGGCAGGCTCCAGGTGGAGTTGTTCAGGTAGTCGTCGTTGGACTTCAGGGAGGTGAGGAACATCCAGATCATCGGGTAGACCTCGACGACCAGCAGGAGAGCGACGACGACCTTGACCCAGAGGCGGCTTACCGGACGGCCGCGCCCGGGCCGCGGGGCACGCACAGGCGCGTGCCCGGAGCCGCCTGCGGAGGTCTTCACGGGTGTGTCGATGGTGGCCATGCCTTTCAGCCCTCCGTGAGGTCGCGCCGCGAGACGCGGTAGACGACCAGGCTCACCAGCAGGCACACGACGGTCAGCAGCAGGGCGATCGTGCTGCCGTAGCCGTAGTCGCTGTAGGTGAACGACGTCTGGAACATGTACAGGGTCAGCGGGGTGGTGCCCGTGCCCGGGCCGCCGCCCGTCAGCGCGACGATCGAGTCGAAGACCTTCAGCGTGCCGTTGATGCTGAAGATCAGTGAGGACATCAGGACCGGCAGGGACAGCGGCAGCACGATGTGGCGGACCAGCCTGAGACCCGTTGCTCCGTCGAGGCGGGCCGATTCCAGGACCTCGTCGGGGATGTCGACCAGGCCGGCGAAGAGGAGTACGGCGTAGAAGCCCATGGAGCGCCAGATGTCCATGGCGATCAGGACCCAGAAGGCGCTGCCGGCGCTGCCGAAGAAGTCGACGGACTCGATACCGACGGCGTTGAGGAGGGAGTTGACCGGGCCGGTCTGCGGGGCGACCTGGAAGAACTTCTGGAAGAGCAGGCCGACGGCGACGGTGGGCAGCACGACCGGGAAGAACACCAGGGTGCGGACGAGCGCCGAGGCGCGCTTGAGGAAGAAGACGTAGAGCAGCGCCAGGAGATACCCGGCGACCACCTGGCCGGCGGTGACGACGACGGCGTACTTGAGGGTGAACCAGAGGGCGTCGTGGACGGCCGGGTCGTCGAGGAGGCGGGAGAAGTTGGCGACGCCGTTTCCGGTGAAGCCGTTGATCGTGTTGCCCTTGGTGAAGGAGTACCCGAGCGACCACACCATCGGGACCAGCATGATCAGGGAGTAGACGAGGAGGGCGGGACCGAGCAGGAGCGCGATGGCCCTGCGGTCACCGAGTACGCGGTGCATGGGTGGGTGTCCACTTTCTTCGGGGGACGGGGACGGCCCGCGCGCGGCGGGGCGGGCAGGAGCGTGTGGGCCGTCCCCGGCCGGTCACTGGGCGGCCAGTGCGTCCTGAACGGTCCGCATGAACTGCTCGGGGCTCGTGCTGCCGCTGACCAGGCCCGCCGCGTTCTGCTGGCTGACGGTGGTGGCCTTGGTGCTGAACAGGGCCTCGAACCAGAGCACGTTCTGCTTCGAGGCGCTGATGGTGTCGCGCACCTGCGTGGTGACCTCGTTGGCGTCCTTGACCTCGGTGTTCACCTTGAAGCCGGAGATGGAGCCGTGGTCCTTCAGCGCGGTGGAACCGTAGTTCTTCGCGATGCAGGAGACCCAGTCGCCGGTCTTCTTCTCGAAGGACTTCGAGGCGAAGGCGATGCCCAGGCCTACGTTGGACGGGTACTGGTCGACGGAGCCCTTGCCCCCGGTCACGGCCGGGAAGGGCATGAAGCCGGTGGTCTCCGCGCCGATCTTGTTCTGCTCGTCGTCGGAGAGGTTCGCCAGTGCCCAGCTGCCCATGTAGAACATGGCGGCCTTGCCGGTGAGGAACTGGTTCATCGCCGTGTCGTAGTCGATGGAGCCGACGCCCTTGCCGAAGTAGCCCTTCTCGCCGAGGGCGGCGACCTCCTCGGCGGCCTTCACGTACTCCGGGTCGGTCAGCTTCGCCTTGCCGTCCGCCACCTTCTGCAGGGCGTCGGGGCCGAGGCTGCGGTAGAGGTAGCCGCTGATCAGGCGGGTGAGCGGCCAGCCCTGCTGACCGGATGCGGAGAACGGCTGGACGCCCTTCGCCGCCAGCTTCGCCGCGGCCGACACCAGCTCCGCCCAGGTGCCCGGCACCTTGATCCCGTTGTCCGCGAAGACCTTCTTGTTGTAGAAGATGCCCTCGATGTTGTACTCGTACGGCAGGACCTGGAGTTCCCCGCCGTACAGGGCCTTGATGGTGGAGACGGCGGCAGGCTCCAACTGGTCGAGAACGCCCAGCTCCACGAGCTTCGCCTCCAGGTCGGCGACCTTGCCGGACTTGGCCAGCTGCTGGGTGAGCGCGGGGGCGTTGCCGGCGGCGAACTGCACGGGCAGCGCGTCCTGGCCGGCCAGCAACTGGAGCTTCTGGTCCAGGCTCGCCTGCGGAACGGTCTCCACCTTCAGCGGCAGGGCGTCGTTCGCGGCCTTGCAGGCGTCCTTGGACATGCTGGTCAGCGCCGTCTTCACGGTGGTGTTCTCGGTGACGCTCAGGTAGTCGAAGTTCTCGGGAGCGGAGGAGGAACCGCCTGCCCCGCCGCCGCCGCAGGCGGTGGCGAGCAGCGCGAGCGAGGCGGTGCCGGCGGTGAGCAGGCTCAGTCGCGCACGACGGGCGCGGGAGGTACGAAGGGGCACGGAGGACTCCCAAGGATCTGACGAGCGGGGCGAGGTGCGGGAAACAGCGCCTGGGGCGAAGTACGGGGCCCGCCAGCACGCGGGCAGCGACTCGGCAGAGCGTGTAAAACGTTCTCCACGACGAGTGGGCAACACCCTGCACCGCTCCCCCGCCACCGTCAAGACACAAGCAGGTAACACCCCGGTGATGAACGAAGGGCTTGACGGACAGCGGGGAGTAACGTGTAGACCGTTATACCTACGCCTACTCACTTCGGGACGTGGACCATGGACGGGGCTTCCGCAGCCAAGCCGAACAAGCGCGTGACCATCACCGATGTCGCCCGGCACGCCGGGGTGTCCACGGCCGCCGTCTCCAAGGTGATGCGCAATGCCTACGGCGTGAGCGAGGCCATGCGGGAGAAGGTCCAGGCGGCCATCGCCGACCTGGGCTACCGTCCGCACGCGGCGGCGCGAGGGATGCGCGGCCGGACCTACACCATCGGTGTACTGCTGGACAACGTCCGCAACGCGTTCTTCGCCGACATCCTCGACGGCATCCGGGACGAACTCCGCCACACCGACTACACGGTGCTGATCGGCGCGGCCGGCTTCGACCCCGAGGAACAGGCCAGGACCATCCGTTCCCTGGTGGACCGGCAGATGGACGGACTGATCCTCATCGCCCCGGGGACACCGCGCGCGGAGGTGCTGGACACGGCCGCGTCGACGCCGACCGTGGTCATCGGGCACCACGACGCCTCGGACACCTACGACTCGGTCGTCGACGCCGACGACCTCGGCGCCGGTCTGGTGGTGGATCATCTGGTCTCGCTCGGCCACCGTGACATCGCCCTGGTCTCGGCCCCGGGCACCCGGGCCAACAAGTGGAAGCGCACACCGGAGGCGGTCCTGAGCGAGGGCTATCTGCACGCGATGGAACGGCACGGACTCGACCGGTTCGCGCGGGTCCACCACACCGCCTACTCCGACGACGGCGGCTTCAAGGCGGGCATGACACTGCTGACGGCCGACCGTCCGCCGACCGCCGTGATGACCGGTGCGGACGTCGCGGCACTGGGCGTCTACCGCGCCGCGCACGAACTCGGGCTGCGCATCCCCCGGGACCTGTCGCTCGTCGGCTACAACAACACCGCGCTCGCCGCCCTGGCGCCCGTGCAACTGACCAGCGTGGACCAGGCGGGACACACCATGGGCTCCGCCGCCGCGCGGATGCTCGTCGAGCGCGTCGAAAGCCGAAGGGACAGACCCATGCAGACCACGATGACCCCCCGTCTGGTGGTGCGCTCCACCACCGGCGCCCCGCAGGGACGCTAGGCCGTGGACCGGCGGCCGGCCGTCGCTCCCACGGCGCACCGCGAACGTGGCTCCGGCGGAGCGACGGCGGTGGCCGGACCCGTCGGCCGCCCACGTCCCCGGGTCGGCATCAAGGACGTGGCGCGGGAGGCAGGCGTCTCGCTCGGTACCGTCTCCAACGTCCTCAACCGGCCCGAGATCGTGTCCGAGGGAACGCGTTCGCGCGTCCTGGAAGTGATCGACTCCCTCGGCTACGTCCGGGCCGAGGGCGCCCGGCAGTTGCGCGGATGGGCCTCCCGGGTGATCGCCGTCATGGTGCTCGACATGGCCAATCCGTTCTTCACCGCGCTCGCCTCCGGGGTGGAACAGGCCGCCCGTGAGGCGGACCTCGGCGTCATGGTCTGCACGGGCGCCCACGATCCGGCCGAGGCGGCACGTCACCTGTCGCTGATCACGTCGCACCAGGTCCGCGGTGCCGTGCTGGCCTCCGGCGAAGGAGTCGGGCGCACCGTCGCGGCCTTCCGCCGCAACGCCGTCCCCTTCGTCGTGGCCGACCAGTGCGCGCCCCAGCCCGCGGCGTGCGCGGTCGGAATCGACGACGTGGCGGGCGGCCGGGCCGCGGTACGGCACCTGCTCGAGCGGGGCCACCGCTCCCTCGCCTACGTCAGCGGCCCCGACCGCCTCCAGCAGGTGAGGGACCGCCGCCGCGGCGCCCTCACCGCGATCGGCGAGTCCGGCCTGACGTCCACCGCGCTGAGAGAACTGTCCTGCGACGCCCTCACCGTGACGGCCGGCAAGGACGCCGGGCACCGCGTCCTCGGTCTGCCCGAGCGGCCCACCGCAGTCTTCTGCGCCAACGACCTGCTCGCCCTCGGCGTCCTGCAGGCCCTGTACGAGGCCGGCCTCAGAGTGCCGGACGACATCGCGGTGGTGGGATACGACGACATCGAATTCGCCGCGTCCGCCGTGGTACCGCTCACCTCGGTACGACGACCGGCGTCCGTCATGGGACGGCAGGCCGGCCGCCTGCTCATCGAGGACACGGCCCACGGAATCAGGCACACACACCGCCACGTCGTGCTGCAACCCGAACTGGTCATACGCCGGTCGACGCTGGCGGCTCCCGCGCGCTGACGGGGTCGGCTCGGGGCCGTGGGGAGCGTGTGGGGGAACGATGACGGGTACGGCGGAGAAGACGAGCACGGCGAAACTCCGGCCGACGGTACGGGAGGGTCGACCGCGGAGACGGTGATCATCTTCGGCTCTCGGAGAGAGACGTCGAGCGAGAACGCGCCGACGGGCCCCGTCCGAGCATGCGTCCTGCCGGGCGGCGCTGCCCACCCCCACCGTCATTCACGTTACGGATGGATTCCATCCGTCATGTGGATGAGGTCCTCCGTTCGCGTGCGGGCACCTCACTCATCCCCCGGTCTCGTCGGCCATCCGCCTGCCGACCCGGGCGGCGGTCTCCCGTAGCCAGATGTGGGCCGCGTCGTGGGTGTGCACGGGGTGCCACCACAACGCCTCCCGCAGCGGCACCGCCTCGTAGGGCGGCTCCACCACGCGTACGGCGGCGAGCGGGGCGAGGAGCCGGGCGAGACGCGCCTGGATCAGGGCGATGCGCCGGGTCCCGCTGACCAGCAGCGGCATGATCTGGAAGCTGTCGACGGAGACCTCGACGCGGGGCTCGATGCCCAGCATGCCCAGCTGGCGGACGGCCGGGGCGTCGTAGGTGCGCTGGTAGGTGACCCAGGGCAGCCGGGCGAGGTCTTCCCGGGTCAGCCGGTCGTCGACGCTCGGGTGGTCGTCGGCGACGAGGAAGACCCACCGGTCCTGGTAGAGGTCGGTGGCGGGGAAGTCGCTGATGACGCCGTGCGGCATGAGCAGGCCGTCGGTGGTGCTCAGCAGGGTGTCCGTGGCGTCCACCACGGTGGTCGGCGTCTGGGCGAAGCGCAGCCGGATGCCGGGGGCCTCCTGATGCACGACCCGGGCGAGTTCGGCGCCGAAGACGGCGACCGCGTAGTCGGACGCCACGAGCTTGAACTCACGGCTCTCCTTGGCCGGGTCGAAGTCCGCCTGGCTGGCGAAGAGCCGTTCCAGCAGGTCGTAGGCGGTGGACGCACGGTCGAGGAGGACCTGGCCGAGGGCGGTGAGTTCGTAGTGGCCGCCGACCCGGGCCAGCAGGTCGTCGTCGAAGTGCCGGCGCAGGCGGGAGAGTGCCGCGCTCATCGCCGGCTGGCTGAGGCCCACGCGCTGTCCGGCGCGGGTTACGTTGCGCTCTTCGAGGAGAGCGCGCAGAGCGACGACGAGGTTGAGGTCCAGGCGACTGAGATTCACGGCGACTTTTCTCGTTGTTCGGCGATGACCTGCGGAAATTTGACTTATGGATGGCTGTCATCCATGGAATCTATTTCCCTGATCGCGGGTGGCGAGTCCAGATTAGTGCCATCGCAATCAGGAGGACATGTCTGTGAAACCTGAAGCCGCGTCCGCCCTCTTCGCCGGACCCTTCGCCCTCGCCACCCTTTCGGCCCCCGAGGGGGCCCCGTTCCCCGCTCTCGTCACCCCCGACTCCCAGGTGATCGACCTGCGAGACGCCCTGGACGACGCCGACTTGAGCGTGCGGGACCTCCTGAACGACTGGGAGGCGGTGCTGCCCCGGTTGTCGGCGCTGACCGGAGACAGCGCGGCACGACGCGCGCCGGTGACCGACTTCCGGGTGCACGCGCCGGTCGAGCCGCGCCAGGTGTTCCAGTCCGGCGCCAACTACCGGCAGCACGTCATCGACCTGCACGTCGCCCACCGTGCGCCCGGTGACGAGCGGCCGGAGGCCGAACGGCGCGCGGAGGCCGCGGAGATCATGGACCGGCGGGCGGCCGAGGACCTGCCGTACGTGTTCATCGGCCTGCCGAGCGCGATCACCGGCCCGTACGACGACGTCGTGCTGCCCGCATGGGCCGAGAAGCCCGACTGGGAACTGGAACTGGCCGCGGTGATCGGCCGCCCGGCCTACCAGGTGTCCGTCGAGGAAGCCCTGGACCACGTCGCGGGCTACACGATCGCCAACGACCTGACCGACCGGGCCACCGTCTTCCGCCGGGACATGCCGCAGATCGGCACCGACTGGCTGCGCAGCAAGAACGCCCCGGGCTTCACGCCGCTCGGCCCCTGGATCGTGCCCGCCGCCTCGGTCGGGAACACGGGCGACCTGCATCTGACGCTGAAGCTGAACGGCGAGACGATGCAGGACGAGTCGACCAAGGACATGATCTTCGACGTGGCGCGGATGGTCTCGTACGCCTCGCAGACCGCCCGGTTGCTCCCCGGCGACCTGGTGCTCACCGGCTCCCCGGCCGGCAACGGCATGCACTGGGGCCGGCTGCTGCGCGACGGCGACGTCATGGACGCCTCCATCACCGGGCTCGGCGCCCAGCGCACCCGCTGCGTGGCGGAGGTGGCCCGATGACGCTGGACCGCACGGACCCCGCGGGCTCGGTCGCCCGGGCCGCGAAGGACTGCTCCAACTGGGGCCGCTGGGGGCAGGACGACGTCCTCGGCACCCTCAACTTCCTCGACGAGGCCAAGCGCCGCGAGGGTGCCGCGCTGATCCGGCGGGGCGTCAGCTTCTCCCTCTCGCAGCGCTTCGACATCAACGGCCCGCAGAAGGGCTGGCGGCGGCGCACCAACCCGGTGCACACCATGCTCGACACCGGCACGGACGCGGCCCTCGGCAACCAGGGCCTGCCGCACGGCATCGGCGGCGCCGACGACGTCATCGCGATGCCGCTGCAGTGCTCCACCCAGTGGGACGGGCTCGGCCACATCTTCGACCACGGCAAGGCGTGGAACGGCCGCCCGGCCGAGCAGGTCGTCACCTCCGACGGCGACCTGGTCACCGGTATCGAGCACATGGCGCCGCACGTCGCCGGACGCGGGGTGCTCCTGGACGTCGGCCGGGTCGTCGGCGAGGACGGGGAACTGCCGGACGGCTTCGCGATCAACGAGGAGCACCTGACCGCGACCGCCGAGGCACAGAGCGTGGCCGTGGGGCGCGGCGACATCGTCCTCGTCCGCACCGGGCAGCTGTCCCGGGTGCGCCGCGACGGCTGGGGCGAGTACGCGGGCGGTCCCGCCCCGGGGCTGTCGTTCACCACGGCCGGGTGGCTGCACGGCAGCGAGATCGCCGCGATCGCCACCGACACCTGGGGCTTCGAGGTCCGTCCGAACGAGTTCGAGCACGCCTTCCAGCCGCTGCATCAGGTCGCCATCCCGCACATCGGCCTGCTGATCGGCGAGATGTGGGACCTGGACGCCCTGGCCGAGGACTGCGCGGCCGACGGCGAGTACGCCTTCTGGCTCACCGCCGCACCCCTGCCCATCACCGGCGCGGTCGGCTCGCCCGTCAACCCGATCGCCGTCAAGTAGACAGCGGAACAAGGGAGTTCCCCATGAGCAAAGCCCGTAAGGTCCTGGTGATCGGCGGAGGCGCGGCCGGCAACGCCGTCACGATCCTGCTGCGCCGCGCCGGGTACGCGGTGGACCTGGTCGAGGCCAAGGACGACTGGAACGCCACCGCCGGCTCCGGCATCACCCTCCAGGGCAACGCCCTGCGCGTCCTGCGCGAACTCGGCGTCTGGGAGCAGGTGGAGGCATCCGGCTTCGGTTTCGGCTCCGTCGGCATCACCGCCCCCGACGGCACCGTCCTGCACGCCCAGGACGACCTGCGCACCGGCGGCGACGACCTGCCCGCCACCGTCGGCATGCAGCGCCCCCGGCTCCAGCAGATCCTCATCGACGCCGTGCGCGCCGGCGGCGCCACCGTCCGCCTCGGCACCACCGCCGAGATCCTGGACCAGGACGCGGACGGTGTCTCCGTGCGCCTCTCCGACGGCACCGAGCATCGCTACGATCTCGTGGTCGCCGCCGACGGCCTCGGCTCCCGCACCCGCGCCGCGATCGGCATCACCGACAAGCCGGAACCGACCGGCATGGCCATCTGGCGCATCGCCGCCCCGCGTCCGGCGGGCGTCGTCCGTACCGACCTCGCCTACGGCGGCCCGGCCTACATCGCCGGCTACTGCCCCACCAGCGAGACGACCCTGTACGCGTACGTCGTAGAGGCCAACCGTGACCGCGCGTCGATCCCGCCGGAGTCGTACGCCGACGAGATGCGGCGCCTGACCTCCTCCTACGGCGGCCACTGGCCGGAGATCACCGAGCACATCACCGACCCGGCGAAGGTCAACTACACCTGGTTCGACCGGCTGCTGGTCGAGGGCTCCTGGCACCGCGGCCGGGTGGTGCTCGTCGGCGACGCCGCGCACTGCTGCCCGCCCACTCTCGCCCAGGGCGCCGCGCTGTCCCTGGAAGACGCCTGGGTGCTCTCGCAGATGCTGACCGGTTCCGACGCGTGGGACGACGCGCTGCTCCAGGCGTACTACGAGCGGCGGATCGCCCGCGTCCGCCCGGTCGTGGAGGCGTCCGTGCAGGTCGGGCAGTGGCAGCTCGACGGCGTACGCGACGCCGACGTGCCCGGCCTGATGGGCCGCACCATGACCCTGCTCCGGGAGTTGCCGTGACCGCCGAGAACGCGCCCACCGCCGTGACCGCGCCCACCGTGGACGTGCACGCCCACGTCCTGCTGCCCGAGGTCGAGGCGCTCGTCGCCGGCCTGCCCGGCCACGCCGAGGCCAAGGAGCTGGACGCCCGCCGCAACGGCCCCGCCGCCCTCGCCGTCAGCGGCCCCATGGTCCGCGAGCGCATCCCGCGGCTGACCGACGCCGACGTGCGCCTGGCCGCGATGGACGCCCAGGGCGTGGACGTGCAGCTGGTCAGCCCCTCCCCCTCGCACTACCACTACTGGACCGACGAGGACACCGCCGAGAAGCTGTACCGGCTCGCCAACGAGGCGACGGCCGCGCACTGTTCGGCCGCCCCCTCGCGGCTGCGCGGACTCGGCCTGGCCCCGCTCCAGCACCCGGAGCAGGCGGTCCGCGCCCTGGACCACGCTCAGGAGCAGGGCCTGGCCGGGGTGGAGATCTCCAGCCACGCCCCGGGACGCGACCTGTCCGACCCGGCCTACGAGGCCTTCTGGACCCGGGCCGGGGAAACCGGCGCGCTCGTCTTCCTGCACCCCTTCGGCTGCACCCTGGACGAGCGACTGGACCAGTGGTACCTGTCCAACACGGTCGGACAGCCCACCGAGAACGCCGTCGCGCTGTCCCACCTGATCTTCTCCGGGGTGCTCGACCGCCACCCGGGGCTGACGCTGATCGCCGCGCACGGCGGCGGGTACCTGCCCACCCACATCGGCCGCTCCGACCACGCCTGGTCGGCCCGCTCCGACGCGGGCGCGGGCTGCGCGCACCCGCCCAGCAGCTACCTGAAGCGGCTGTACTTCGACTCGCTCGTCCACGACCCGCACGTCCTGCGCGAGCTGATCCGCGTCGCCGGAGCGGACCGCGTCCTGCTCGGCTCCGACTTCCCCTTCGACATGGGCACCGAGGACCCGGTCGCCGCCCTGCGCGCCGCGGACCTGTCCGACGCCGACTTCCACGCCGTCCGGGGCGGCAACGCCGCCGCCCTCCTCCGGAAGGACTGATCATCATGCGCCTGCTCACCCACCTGCGGCACGTCGACCTCGCCGTGCCCGACTACGACAAGCAGCTCGACTTCTACTCCGGCGTCTGGGGCCTGACCAAGGTCGCCGAGGACTCCGGCATCTCCTTCCTGGCCGCCGAGGGCTCCCCCGAGCAGTACGTCGTCCGGCTCCGCAAGGCCGAGGAGAAGCGCCTCGACCTCGTCTCCTACGGTGCCGCGTCCGCCCCGGACGTCGACACCCTCGCCGAACAACTCCTCGCGGGCGGCGTGCAGTTGATCTCCCAGCCGGGCAAGGTCGACACCCCCGGCGGCGGGTACGGCTTCCGCTTCTTCGACGTCGACGGCCGCACCATCGAGGTGTCCGCCGACGTCGAGGTCCGGCAGCACCGCAGGATCGAGGAGAAGGAGTCCATCCCGGTCAAGCTCTCCCACGTGGTCCTCAACTCCCCCGACCTTAACGGCACCCGCGAGTGGTACGAGCGCCACCTCGGCTTCGCCCTCTCCGACACGCTCAGCTCGCCGCACATGGGCGAGGTCATGCACTTCATGCGGATCAGCAACCAGCACCACTCCATGGCCATCGCCCAGGGCCCGCACACCGCCCTGCACCACGTCTCCTTCGAGATGCGCGGCATCGACGAGTACATGCGCGGCTCCGGCCGCGTCATCCGCGCGGGCTTCAAGAAGATCTGGGGCCCGGGCCGGCACATGGCGGGCGACAACACCTTCACGTACTTCCTCGACCCGCACGGCAACACCGTCGAGTACACCACCGAGCTGGAGAACCTGGACGAGGACACCTGGCACCCCCACGTCTACGACTTCTCCCAGCCCGAGGTCACCGACCAGTGGGGCACCGCCAACCCCATGAACGAACTCGTCGCCAAGGAGTCCTTCAACGACCCCGACCGCGGCGTGTTCGTCGCCCCGCCGGTCTGACCCGCTCCCCGTACGCCGGGGACGCGGCGGCGGCGTCCACGCCCTGACTCCCGCCGCCGCGTCCCCGGCCCCGCTCGCCCCCTTCCTCACCCCCCCACGGCTCCCGCATCAACGACGATCGAAGGAACCGCCCCGATGACCCCTCGCACGACCCCGCTGTCCCGTCGCGGCCTGCTGGCGGGCGGCGCGGCCGCCACCGCGCTCGCCGTCACCCCGCAGGCCGCCGCCGCGCCCCGCGCCGAGCCACGCGACAAGTCCCGGCCGGGAAAGGGCACGGTCGTGCACCTGCTGGGCACGGCGGGCGGCCCCCCGCCGTACGGCGAACGCATGGGCATCGCCTCCGCCGTGACCGTCGGCACCGACACCTACCTGGTGGACTGCGGTCGGGGCGCCGTGACCCAGTACCTGCGGGCGGGACTGTCGATGCCGGCGCTCAAGGGGATCTTCCTCACCCACCTGCACGCCGACCACATCGTCGACTACTTCGACTTCCCGCTGCTGTGCGCCGGTGTCATGCCGCCCCAGCCCGGACTCGGCGGCACGGTGCGCGTATGGGGGCCGGGACCGAGCGACACGGTCACCGCGGGTCCCGTCACCCCCGCACAGCCCGCGCCCGGCATCGTCGAGACCACCCGGCGCGCGAACGCCACCTTCGCCGCCTCCACCAACGCCTTCGTCGCCGAGGGCTTCGGCATCGACCCCGTCTCCATGCTCGACGTGACCGAGCTGTCGGCCCGGCCCGGCACGGTGGTGACCGTCCTCGACACGCCAGCGCTGAAGGTGACGGCGACCCGGGTCCCGCACGGCAACATGTCCCCCGCGTACGCCTACCGGTTCGACACCGCGGACGGCTCCGTCGTCTTCTCCGGCGACACCAGCCGCAGTGACGACCTCATCGCCCTGGCCCGCGGCTGCGACCTGCTCGTCCACGAGGCCGTCGACGCCGCGTGGTTCGAGGAGACCGGCCTGCCCGCCACCGTCGTCGAGCACATGCGCGAGGTCCACACCGACATCGCGGAGGTGGGCGCGATCGCCGCCGCCGCGGGGGCGCGCCAAGTAGTCCTCAGCCACCTCGCGCCGGCCGACCCGACCCAGTTCCCCGACCGCGAGTGGACCGCGGCGGCCCGCGCCTCCGCCCGCGCGGCCGGCTACCGGGGCCGCCTCACCGTGGGCCACGACCTCATGCGCATCCCACTCTCCTGATCACACTCCGCTGGAGCCGCACCATGCGTTTCGCCGCATACGAACACCGACACCACCACCGGGTGGCGGTCGTGGAAGAGGACGGCACCCTCTTCCCCCTGCCGGGCGTCACCTCGCTCACCGCACTGATCCAGCAAGCCGACGGACTCCCCGGGTTGCTCGCCGCCGGCGCCGCTGCCCTGGACGTCCCCCCGGGCCCGCATGTCTCCCAGGTCCGGTTGCTGCCTCCGCTGCGGCCCGCGTCCGTGCGGGACTTCGTGACCTTCGAGGAGCACGTGGAAGGGGTGCGCCGGTCCGTGGAGGGCACCGGCGGCGTCCCCGAGCAGTGGTACGCGGCCCCGACGTTCTACTTCACCAATCCGCACGCGATCTACGGCCCCGGGGACGGCGTCCCCGTACCCCCCGGTTCGGCCGTGCTCGACTTCGAACTCGAAGTGGGCGCCGTGGTCGGCCGGGAGGGCCGCGACCTCACCGCCGAGCAGGCCCGCGACCACATCGTCGGCTACACCGTCTTCAACGACTGGTCCGCGCGGGACCTCCAGGGCGCGGAGATGAAGGTGGGCCTCGGCCCGTGCAAGGGCAAGGACACCGCCACCACCCTCGGCCCGTACCTGGTCACCGCGGACGAGCTGGAGCCGTACCGGGACTCCGAAGGCTTCCTGCGCCTGGCCCTGACCGCCGAGGTCAACGGCGAGAAGGTCGGCGAGGACCTGCTGTCCAACATGAGCTGGACCTTCGAGGAGATGACCGCCTACGCCTCCCGGGGCACCCGCGTCGTCCCCGGCGACGTCCTCGGCTCCGGCACCTGCGGCAACGGCGGCTGCCTCGCCGAACTCTGGGGCCGACGCGGCGAACAGACACCGCCGCCCCTGAAGCCCGGCGACACTGTCACCCTCACCGTCGAGGGCATCGGCACCCTCACCAGCACCGTCGTCCCCGGCGTCGAGCCCGTCCCGCTCCCCACCGGCCGGCGCCGCTCCCGGGAGCGGCCGTGAGCGACCTGCACCCCAAGAGGCTGCTCGGCAAGGTCGTCGTCGTCACCGGCGCGGCCCGGGGCCAGGGCGCCGCCGAGGCCGAGGCCCTCACCCGGGAGGGCGCCCGGGTCATCGCCACCGACGTCACCGAAGCGCCGGGCTGCCGGCCCCTGGACGTCACCCGCGAGCAGGACTGGGCCGAACTCGCCGCCGAGTTGCGGGAGTCGTACGGGCAGGTGCACGGCCTGGTCAACAACGCCGGCATCACCTGGCGGGCCCGCCTCGGCGACGTACGCCCCGAGGACATGGCCCGCGTCCACGCGGTCAACGTCACCGGCCCGCTCCTCGGCATCCAGCACCTGGCCCCCCTCATGCCGCCGGGCTCCTCGGTCGTCAACGTCGGCTCCTCGGCGGCCCTCACCGCGCACTACCCGGTCGCCTACACCACGAGCAAGTGGGCACTGCGCGGCCTGTCGAAGACTGTTGCCCTGGAGCTGGGCCCGCGCGGCATCCGCGTCAACACGATCCACCCCGGCTACATCGAGACGGAGATGACCGCCTCCGCCGCGCCCGCCTTCCGCGAGGCCAACATCCGGGAGACGCCGCTCGGCCGCACCGGCACCGTCGGCGAGGTGGCACCCCTGGTCGTGTTCCTGCTGTCCGAGGACGCGTCGTTCATCAGCGGCGCGGAGATCCCGGTGGACGGCGGCATGACCGCGCACGGCGGCGTCAAGTCCGTCTCCGACGCCCTGCGCGAGGGAACGCCGTGAAGCGGCTGGACGGCAAGGTGGCGCTGATCTCGGGGACCGCGCGCGGCCAGGGCCGGGCCGCCGCGCTGCGGTTCGCCGCCGAGGGCGCCCTCGTGGTCGGCGGCGACCTGCTGCACGAGGGGGCCGTGGAGACCCAGCGGCTCATCGCCCGCGAGGGCGGCACCGCCCTCACCCCCGGCCCGCTCGACGTCACCGACGAGCAGTCCGTCCGTGCCTGGGTGGACGAGGCGGTGGAGGCGTTCGGCGGCATCGACATCGTGTACGCGGGCACGGGCGCCGTGCGGTTCGGCGCGATCGACAGCCGGCCGTACGAGGACTTCGCGTTCACGATGCGGGCCGAGCTGGACTCGGTGTGGCTGACCGTGCGGGCGGCCTGGCCGCACCTGCTGCGCAGCCGCGGCTGCGTCCTGACCGTCGGCTCGACCGCGGGACTCACCGGTTCCCTCACCAACCACCGGACGGCCCACTCGGCGTCGAAGGGCGCCGTCATCGCGCTCACCCGCCAACTGGCCGCCGAGGGAGCACCGCACGGCGTCCGGGTGAACTGCGTGAGCCCCGGGGTGATCGACACCGAGGGCTCGCGCGGCAACCTGCTCGCCGACGACCACCCGATGAACGACATCTGCGGTCACATCCCGCTCGGGCGGCTGGGCCACCCCGACGACGTCGTCAACGCGGCCGTCTTCCCGGCCTCCGCCGAGGCCGCCTACATCACCGGCGCCCACCTCGTCGTGGACGGCGGCTGGTCCACCGTCCTGCCCGGCGCCCCGAACCGAAAGGCAGTCCGCACGTGAACAAGGTCCGCGCCGGCGCCGCCGAGGCGGTCGCCGACATCCCCGACGGCGCCTCGCTCGCCGTCGGCGGCTTCGGCCTCGGCGGCGTCCCCGAAGTCCTGATTGGCGCCCTGTACGAACGGGGCACGAACGGCCTGAAGGTCGTCTCGAACAACTGCGGCGTCGACGGCCGGGGACTCGGCATCCTGCTCTCCGCGGGCCGCATCGCCCGCGTCACCGGCTCCTACGTCGGTGAGAACAAGGAGTTCGCCCGCCAGTACCTCGGCGGCGAACTGGAAGTGGAACTGACCCCGCAGGGCACCCTCGCCGAGCGGCTGCGCGCCGGTGGCGCGGGCATCCCCGCCTTCTACACCCCGGCCGGCGTCGGCACCCAGGTCGCGAACGGCGGGCTGCCGTGGCGCTACGCGCCCGACGGCACCGTGGCCGTCGCCTCCCCGCCCAAGGAGACGCGCGACTTCGCCGGCCGCCCGTACGTCCTGGAGCACGGCATCACCACCGACTTCGCCCTCGTACGGGCCTGGCGCGGCGACCACCACGGCAATCTCGTCTTCCGCCGGGCCGCCGCCAACTTCAACCCCCTCGCCGCCATGGCCGGCCGCGTCACCGTCGCCGAGGTCGAGGAACTCGTCGAACCGGGCGCGCTCCGACCCGATGAGATCCACGTGCCCGGGATCTACGTTCAGCGGGTCGTGGCGCTCACCGCGGTCCAGGCCGCCGACAAGCCCATAGAGAAGAGGACCGTACGCCCATGAGCTGGACCCGCGAGCAGATGGCCGCCCGGGCCGCCGCCGAACTCACCGACGGCTCCTACGTCAACCTGGGCATCGGCCTGCCGACCCTGATCCCCGGACACCTCCCGCGTGGCGTCCACGTCGTCCTGCACTCCGAGAACGGCATCCTCGGCACCGGCCCCTACCCCACCGAGGACCAGGTCGACCCCGACCTGATCAACGCGGGCAAGGAGACCGTCACCGTCCTGCCGGGCGCCTCCTTCTTCGACTCGGCGCTCTCCTTCGGCATGATCCGGGGCGGCCACATCGACACCGCCGTACTGGGCGCCATGCAGGTATCCGCCCGCGGCGACCTCGCCAACTGGATGATCCCCGGCAAGATGGTCAAGGGCATGGGCGGTGCCATGGACCTCGTCCACGGCGCCCGCCGCGTCATCGTGCTCATGGAACACACCGCCAAGGACGGCACCCCCAAAATCGTCGACGAGTGCACCCTCCCCCTCACCGGCGAGCGGTGCGTCCACCGGATCATCACCGACCTCGGCGTCCTCGACGTCACCCCCCAGGGCCTCGCCCTGGTCGACACCGCGCCCGGCGTCACCGTCGAGGACATCACCGCCCGCACCGGCACCGCCCTGGAGGTGGACAGCGTCTCCGCCGCGTGCTGACCGGCGGCCGAGAGAGTTTCTCCACGAACCATTGACACGGGGGAAACACCCTCCGAATATAGTCCGTACGCCAATGATTGGCGTACGGACCATCGGAACGGGTCTGACCTCCTCCGCTCCCGATGTCCTCCCGAGCCGACTTTTGGAGGCCAGATGCCCGTCCTCACCTCTCCACTCCACATCGCCGTAGTCGGAGGCGGTATCGGCGGACTGGCCGCCGCGTTGGCGACCGCCCGCGCCGGCCATCGTGTGACGCTCGTGGAGCGGGCCGCCCGCTTCGGCGAGATCGGGGCCGGCCTGCAGCTCGCCCCGAACGCCTCCCTCGCCCTCGACGAACTCGGCGTACTGCCGGCCGTCCGGGCAACCGCGGTAGCCCCGCCACGGCTGGTCATGATGGATGCCCTGACCGGTGACGAGGTCACCTCCCTCGATCTGCGCGGCTCGGCCTACACCGACCGCTTCGCGCACCCGTACCTGGTCACCCACCGCACCGACCTGCACGCCGCACTGCTGACCGCCTGTCAGGAGCACCCCGCTGTCACGCTGCGCACGGGACACACCGTCGCCGAGGCGGACCAGGACGGATCCGGGGTACACCTGCACTTCGCGGAGGGCCACGCCCCGCTGACCGCCGACGCGGTCGTCGCCGCGGACGGACTGCACTCCCGGCTGCGCCAGGTACTGGTCGGTGACGGGGAACCGGTCTGCTCGCGCTACGTCGCCTTCCGCGGCGCCCTGCCCACCGGGAAGATGACCGGCCGGATGTCCCAGCACGCCGCCTCGGAAGCGGTCATGGTGTGGGCCGGGCCGCGCATGCACCTGGTGCAGTACCCCGTACGTCGCGGCGAGCTGTACAACCAGGTCGCCGTGTTCGAGAGCGACCACTACATGCCGGATTCCGACGACTGGGGCACCGAGGCCGAGCTGGAGGAGCGCTTCGCCGGTGCCTGCGAGGCCGTGCGCGACGCGCTGCCGCTCGTCTCCCGCGACCGTCGCTGGCCGCTGTACGACCGCGCCCCGATCAGCACCTGGGTGCACGGCCGGATCGCCCTCCTCGGAGACGCCGCCCACCCCATGCTCCAGTACCTCGCGCAGGGCGCCTGCCAGGCGCTGGAGGACGCCGTGGCGCTCGGCCAGGCCCTCGGCCGGAGCGCGGACCCCGTCGAAGCCTTCGCCGCCTACGCGGACCGGCGTCGGGAACGGGCGACTCTCATCCAGACCAACGCCCGCCGCTTCGGCGAGATCTGCCACCTCGAAGGTATGGGAGCCACCCTGCGCAACATGCTCCTGGCCTCCCGCGGCCCCGAGGCGTTCGACGACATCTCCTGGGTGTGGACCCCCACCCCCGCACCTGCTCCCGCCCTGTGATCCGGCTCGCGTAGGAGGACACCATGACCACCGACGAACTCGCCTACAAGGCCCTGGAGGGTCTGGGAGCCGCCCCGCTGTGGCGCTTCTACGGCAACCTGTTCCCCGCCCAGCCCAAGAGCCGCGCCGTCCCCTACCGCTGGGACTGGCGCGAACTCCGCCCGCATCTCCTGCACTTCTCCAAGGCTCTGTCCCTGGAGGAGGCCGAACGACGGGTCCTCATGCTCGTCAACCCCGGCCTCACCGACCCCCCGGCCACGGTCAACACCCTATACGCGGGCCTCCAGATCATCCTGCCCGGCGAGACCGCACAGGCACACCGGCACACCTCCAACGCCTTCCGCTTCATCCTCGAAGGCGACGGTGCCTGGACCACCGTCAACGGCGAGCGGGTCTTCATGGCCCCCGGCGACCTCCTGCTCACTCCCGGCTGGCACTGGCACGACCACACCCACGAGGGCGACGCGCCGATGATCTGGCTCGACGCACTCGACTACCCTCTGGTCAACGCCCTGGAAGCCGGCTTCTACGAGCAGTACCCGCAGCGGCTCCAGCCCGTGACCAAGCCCGACGACGCCGGCAGCCGCCAGTTCCTGCACGGCCGGCTCACCCCCGCCTGGCTCACCCAGGACGGCCCCAACTCCCCCGTCACCCGGTACACCTGGCAGGAGACGGAGCGCGCCCTGGACGCCGTCGCCGACACGGCCGACGGCAGCGACGTCGACGGCGTCGTCCTGGAATACACCAACCCCTGGACCGGCGGCCCGGTCATGCCCACCATCGGCTGCCGCGTCCAGCGGCTGCGCCCCGGCTTCGAGGGCGCCGGCCGCCGCCACACGGCGTCGACCGTCTTCAACGTCGTCCGCGGCGAGGGTGCCACGATCGTCGACGGCGAGCGGCTGGAGTGGTCCGAGCACGACACCTTCGCCGTCCCCGGCTGGGCCTCCTACCGGCACGTCAACACCTCGGCCTCCGCGGACGCCGTCCTCTTCTCCTACAGCGACGAGCCGGTCATGCGCTCCCTCGGCCTCTACCGCACCGAAGACGCCGACCCCGGCGCCTGACCCTCCCACCCGACACCCACAAGGAGGCCAGCATGCGTCTGGCACTGTTCAACAAGGGACGCCTCGGACTCGTCGTCGGTGACGACCTCGTCGACGTGACCGACCAGGTCGCCGGAGCCGACACCGCCGGCCCCGTCGGTGCGCTCCAGCGGTACGTCGAGGCGGCCGCCGACGGGGAGACGGCCCGTTTCGAACCAGCCGGCCGGCCCCGCATCCCCCTGGCCGAAGCGGTCCTGGAGGCCCCGCTCCCCCGCCCCGGGAAGATCATCGGCGCGCCGGTCAACTACCTCGACCACAAGGCCGAGATGGAGTACACCACCTCGGTCGCCGACCTCGGCGTCTTCCTCAAGGCGAACTCCTCCGTCATCGGCCCGGGCCAGGACGTCCTCCTGCCCTACGCCGACAAGCGCACCGACCAGGAAGGCGAACTGGGCGTCGTCATCGGCCGCACCGCCTCGCACGTGAGCACGGACGAAGCCCTGGACCACGTCTTCGGCTACACCTGCGTCCTGGACATCACCGTCCGCTCCGGCGAGGACCGCTCCACCCGCAAGTCCTTCGACACGTTCACCCCGCTCGGCCCCTGGATCGTGACCGCCGACGAGATCCCGGACCCGGACGCCCTCGACCTGCGCTGCGACGTCGGTGGCACCACCCGGCAGCGCACCAACACGGCGGACCTCATCTTCGGCGTCCGCGAACTGATCGCGTACACCTCCTCCGTCATGACCCTGCACCCGGGCGACGTGATCGCGACCGGCACCCCGGCCGGAGTGGGACCGCTCAGCCACGGAGACCGCGTGGTCCTGGACATCGAGAAGGTCGGTCGCCTGGAGGTCGGTGTCGACGGCTCCCGTGCCCTTCCCTACGACCGGCGCCCCGGCCGCCGCAGCCGCTGACCACGCGGTCGCCGCCGGGGTGGTGCCGGCACTCGTAGACTCCCCACACCGGCCGTCCCCCGGCCGGCACCACCCCGGCGACCGACGGACGGAAGACTGTGGCGCACGCACTGGAACTGCACAACTACGTCGGACACCTGATCCGGCGCGCGGAACAGGTGCACACCGCCCTGTGGTACCGACACGTGTCCAGGGAGATCACCTCCCAGCAGTTCGCCGTCCTCAACACCCTCAGCCGCGACCCCGGCATCGACCAGCGCACCCTCGCCCGCTTCACCTCACTGGACCGCTCGACGGTCAACCACATCGTCCGCCGCCTGACCGACCAGCACTACATCAGTCAGGTACGCGACGAGGAGGACCGCCGACGCACCCTGCTGAGCCTCACCGATCAGGGAGCGGAACTACTCGACTCCCTGATCCGTCCGGCCGAGGCCGTCAACGAGCAACTGCTCGACGCGCTTCCCGGTGACGAACGCGAGCTGGCCGTCGACGTCCTTCGCAAGATCGCGTCGCTGGACGCCGAGGCACTCGGCGACGGCCCGTGAGCTCGGTGAAGCGCGGGACGTCCAGGTGGCGAGGAAGAACTCACGTCACTATGGGCGCGGAGTTCGGCGAGCCTCCACGCAGGCCCGGCGCTCCGTCCCCTCTTGCGGGTCCCGACCAGCAACTGCCGGTAGCCGGCCGCCGTCGCCGGAAAGGATTCGGTTCCCAGGAGTCTCCCGAGCGAGGAGATCACGGCGGCGACATGCAACTCGCCGTGCGTGTCCACGCCCGGGACGACCTCGCGCCGAACCGGGGGTCCGTGCTTGAGGAGGTGCTGCGCTGTCGGGTCGTCATGGTGGTTCGCCTCCTGCGTGGTGACGTGCTGAGTGGATGGCACCGGGCTGCTCGGGCGGTCTGCACCGTGAGGGCGCCTGGACTCGGCAACGCCCTTATGGGGACACACCCTGTGGCCCAGTGACAGCGGGCACCGTCCCGCAACAGGAGTCGACAGGCCCGTGACTGGACACTTCGAGCAAGGGACTCACTGCGATTCGCTCCGGGGAGGGCGAGCGCTTGGCGTCGCCGGGCCGAGGTGGGCTGTCAAGGCTGTTGTGCCCCCCGCGGGCCGCCGAGCGCGTGGGCCCAGGCCAGCAGTTCGGGAGCGTCCAGTGTCGGTAACCACTCGTCGGCCCGGGTGGCGCCGTCGCCCTGCGGCCGGGGACCGACGCCCAGGACCCGCAGGCTTGCCCGGCGGGCTGCTTCCACACCGGTCAGGGAGTCTTCCACCGCCAGTGCCCTGTGCGGGGGGACACCGCAGAGCCGGGCCGCCACGGCGTACACGTCGGGATGCGGCTTGGGGCGTACGCGGTCCCCGGTGTCGGGGACGACGAGGTGCTGGAAGTGCGCGAGCAGCCCGGCCCGTTCCAAGCTGCCTTCGACCACCACCCTCGGGCAGTTGCTGGCCACCGCCAGCGGCAGGCGGCCGGAGAGCAGCCGTACGAGCCGGACCGCACCCGGCATCGTCACCGGTTCTTCGGTGACCAGTGCCAGGAAGTGGTCGAGAAGCGCGGCTGTCAGGTCCTCGGTCAGTTCGGGTTTGTGCACGGACTGGGCCATGAGCCGGCCACAGTCCTCGTAGTGCAGGCCAAGGGCCCGCTCCGCGAACCCGGGCGGTGGCTGAAGGCCGTGCTCCCGGAAGGCCCGGCTGCGAGCCTCCTGCCAGTGGCGTTCGCTGTCCATGAGGGTGCCGTCGCAGTCGAAGACGACGGCTTCGGGCGACCAGTCGAGCAGATCGTGGTCCGTGGTGGTCACTGGGCCTCCCATGCTTTCGCATGTATGTGGCATTCCTGTCTCCACAGGAAACGGAAAGATAGTTTCCGCTACGTTATTTCCATCCAGGCAAATCGGGCAATAACCCTTTTCGGTGACGCGATGGGTGCCGGAAGCAGGCGTATGGCTGTGCGGCGACCTGTATGGCGCTGCCGCTGAGAGCGTCAACGCCGCGCGCCTGTCCGCCGGTTGGCACGCGCGCTTGACCGTGCGCGGCTCGGCGTGTCGTGCTCCCTTTACCACTCGCACGCGTTCGCATTCGAAAGAACTGTGTAATTGCCGTCAGAAAGTGCGCGTTTGGGCTCCGGGCGTACGCTGGCGCACTAAATTCGTGGCCCGACATCAAAGCAGACGAGGGCGGACGGAACGTTGCAGGAACGGGCGAAGGCAACCCGCAGATCACTGCTGGAAGCGGCAGCCCAACTGTTCGCCGAACGGGGGTACGCGGCCACCAGCGTCAACGACATAAGCGCGAGGTCGGGCCGGACCAGCGGCGCGGTCTACTTCCACTACACCGGCAAGGAAGGAATCGCCGTCGCCGTCGTCGAGGACCGGTTCGCCACCTGGTCCCAGCTCGCAGCACGCTACGGCGACGAGACCGTCCCTCCACTCGAACGGCTCGTCGCCCTCAGCTACGACGTCGCCCACGCCCTCACCCGGGACCCCATGACGCGTGCCGGTGCCCGTCTGTGGACCGAGCGCACCGTCATCAAAGCTCCCGTCCCGGACCCCTTCGCGCTCTGGACCGCCGCCACCACACGACTGCTCGCGCAGGCCCGGCTGGCAGGGCACGTCAACGAGGGCGTCCGCCCCGCCCGCACGGCCCGCACCCTGGTGCCCGCGTTCTTCGGCCTGTGCACCCTCACCGAGGCACTCGGGGGCACGACCGCCCTCGACGACCGCCTGACCGACTGGTGGCACCTGACTCTCCCCTCCCTCCGGACAGGCCGGTGAGACACATACTCCGGAAGGGCACGCCGACCCGGTGCGGCGGTCGTGGACCGTCCGGCACCGTCGGAGACGGCGCGACGACATTCACGAGCCTTCCCCGGGCTCACCACCTACGCGATCGCCCACCGCGCCACGCTCACCGGGTCTACCGGGAACCATGGGGCGTTGCCGGCCGGCAGGCGGAATCCCTCGGCACTCTGCGTCGCGCGCCACTCACGGACGATTGTCTTGGTTGGCCACTGCACGAACGGCCTCAGACCCTCTCGTGCAGTCGCTGCCCATGGTTCCTCAGCGACTGCACGGTCCTCGCCGGCTGCCTCGCGTTCTGCGCCGCGGGTCTGTTGAACGGAACGTCGACGCCGCACGTCTGCCGTGTCAGGCCCATCATGGCTCCGTCTGGACCTGGTCACCGGCCTGTTACTCCGACCACCGCCGAGGACCAACTGCTCCGCTCGACGCCGGGGTTCGACCCCTGCGGTCCGCGCCGGCGGGCAGGGTCTACGCTGCGACCGGTGGCCACCGCATGATCTCCGGTCTTCACCCACCGATGACCAACGGTGGCCGCACCGTCTCCGCCGGCCGTCCCGTGTCAGGAGGACATGTGCAACGTGGCGAAGTCTGGTGGGCCGAGTTCGACGAGCGGCGGCTGGTCGTCCTGCTGTCGGGAGACGACGCGGCCGGGATCCGGGTGATGCAGGTCGTCGCTCCGGCGGGCGTCGACATCAGCGGTCTGGGGGTCGAAGTGGCAGTGGGCGCCGCGGAAGGACTGCCCTTCGAAGGGGTGCTGCGGATCGCGATCCCGCGTCCGGAACTTACCCCCTGCACGTGGCTGACCACCGTGTCCCGGGACGACCTGATCGAGCGGGCGGGCGCCCTGTCCGCGGCGAAGCTCAGCGAGATCGAGGATGCCCTCCGACTCGGCGGACTCGCGTAGGCCGAGAAGGTCCGCGGGCGCTCCTGCGGCCCGACAGCCCGGTTCTTCGGCTCATCAGGCTGCACGGACCCCCACGCCGAGTGTCCTGAGCTGCTCGATGACCGTGTCGTGAGGATCGGCGTCGGTGATCAGTCCGGTGATCTTCTCCCACCGTGCTGCGCCTGCCGGGCGAGTCCGCCGGCGCCGACCAGGACGTCGCCACCGCCCGCCGCCGCGGGCTGCCCGTCTACCACGACGTCGCCGAGATTCCGCGCCGCACCCCGCAGGAGACCAGGTGAGGAGCCGCCCGGGTGTCGACACCCCCGATCACCGCGGACGCACCGGTCTCCACCTCGCCGGACGCGACCTCACCCGCAACCCCGACGTCCGGATACGCGACGTCGAACTCACCTCCCAGGGCTGGCACGTCCTGCGCCGCACCACCTTTGACTACCGGCGCCGCGACGGACGGTGGGAGACCCAGCAGCGCGAGACCTACGACCGCGGCAACGGCGCCGTCGTCCTGCCCTACGACACCGAACGCGGCCGCGTCCTGCTCACCCGCCAGTTCCGCTACCCCGCCTACGTGAACGGCCATCCCGACGGCATGCTCATCGAGGCGGCGGCCGGACTGCTCGACGCCCAGGACCCGCACACCGCGATCCGCCGCGAGAGCGCCGAAGAACTCGGCATCGGACTCGGCCCTCTCACCCACGTGCTCGACGCCTACATGAGCCCGGGCTCCGTCACCGAGCGCCTCCACTTCTTCGCCGCCCCCTACACCCCGGCCGACCGGACCGGCACGGGCGGAGGAGTCGAGGAGGAAGGCGAGGACATCGAAGTCCTCGAACTCCCCTTCGCCGAGGCCCTCGCGATGACCCGCGACGGACGTATCGCCGACGGCAAGACCGTCATGCTCCTGCAATGGGCTGCCCTGTCCGGGCCCTTCGCCCGACAGTAGAACGGCCGCCCGTTTCAGGCCACGTGCGGTACAGCTGAACTGCCCCTTCTACCCTCGTTGTTCGGTTTTCTTGACTACTTCATGCCGTTATGGTCGATTATTTATTTGCCTTATGACAACTACCTGGATGGGAGAGTGACTGCGCCTGGGATCGGCGTGAACATGTCCGGCTCCTGGTCGGGAGTCAGCGCGGTCGGGCCGGCGCGTGCCCTGGAGGACCACCTGGCCGATCCTCGCCGGGCTCTCCGTCCGCGCGCGGTCAGGAGGCCGTACGCCGGTGCGGCGGCGTGATGGCGTACAGGTCGAGGATGTCCGGCCGGGGTGCGACGCCCGGTCCGCCGGCGCGTACCCAGGCCGCGATGTCCTCGGTGGCGTCCGGGTCGTTGACCAGCCCCAGCCAGACGGACCGGGCTCCGGCGGCCCGGCCCCGCGCGGAGGGCTGTACGACGACGACGTTGGCCTGTTCGCAGACGTCGAGGCAGTCGGAGACGCGTACCGGTGCCGCGGCGCGCAGGCGTTCGATCTGGGCCGCGTGGTCGACGCCGGTCACCTTGGGGCTGCCGCAGCAGCAGTCGCGGCACACGACGATGCGGCAGGGTACGGGGCGGCCGTGGGCCGTCGCGGGCCTCGCGTCCTCTGGCGTTCGTCCGGTCGGCGTTGCGGGCATGCGGTGCCGTCCCTCTCTCCGGGGAGATCCGCCCCGGTGGTCCGTCGAGGAGGCGACCGCGTGAGTCTCCTGGCTCTCGGGTCGATGCTCGTCCCGGCCTTCCCACCCGTTGCCGGGCAGTGGCCAGTCGGGACTCGCTCGCCGATCACAGTGGCGGGACCGCGCCGGATTCACACCGGCTTCCTCGTTCCGCCGTCGCCTTGTCGCCGGCCATCATGCCATCCCGGGAACTCCGTCCCACCCGCCCGGTATTGGCCGTCAGTCCGTCTCCTGTTCGTGCGGGGCGGTCGCGGGCGCGTGGGTCGGGCGGTCCCGTCCGCCGTCACGGCCCGACACCGCCACGACGACGAGCCCGACGACGACGGCCGCGGCGGCGACCCGGCCTGCCCCCCGCATCCACCACCCGGGCCGGGCCGCGCCACCGCGCCCGCGGGCGGAGCCCAGCCGTTCGGCCCGCCGGGCCGGTCGCAGCAGGCGGAGCAACAGCAGTGCCGCGACCGGCAGTTGCAGCAGCCACAGGACGGTGCGGGGCCATTCCCCGTACCAGACGTTGGTTCCGTACAGCAGCGTGTGCCACACGCTGAGCACGTAGACGACGATCACGAAACGGTGCAGCCGCCGCCAGGTGTTCGCTCCGATGCGGTGCCGGACGTAGAACAGCAGCCCCAGCGGGATCGCCAAGTACAGGGCGCCCTGGCCGAGCGGGATGGCGATCCGGCCGGTTCCGGAGTCGTACCAGCCCGGCACGAAGGTGTCCGCGAAGCCCACCCAGAGCCGTTCCGCCCAGTCCACCTCCGTCTCGTAGCGCACGAGTTCGGCCGCGAACATCAGCGCGTGCGCCGCCATCAGCGCCATGGTCGTCAGGCTCGTGGTGCGGTGCCAGCGCTCCAGTACCTGCCGGGAGACCGGCAGCCGGGTGGGGCGTGGTCCCGACAGCAGCAGGCCGAGCATGACCGTGCCCCAGGCCCACAGCAGCCCCGACCATCCGAACGCCTGGCTGAGCAGGTACATCCAGTACGTACCGGGATCGTCCATGAACGGCATGACCGCGACGGTGTCCGAAGCACCCGATTCCATGCGGGCGTACAGGAGCGCGAAGACGAGCGCCGTGACCACCACCGCCGCGGTGGCGTCGGGCAGGGCGGACCGCAGGTCGCCGCGCAGCGCGACGCGGTCACCGGGAGGACGTTGCCGCCCGGGCGGGTCCGCCGACCCGTCTTCGTCCGGCCTCGCGTCTGACAGCATCGGGCCTCCCGGGCACGGACTATCGCGGGGGTGGTGCGCATGTGGCGTGGGGCAACAAGTCTGGCTGAAGGGGCGGCGATCCTCCGAGGTGTTATCCGGCCAGAGCCATCACGCGGCCGGCTCCGCCCGCCCTTTCGCCCGTCGATCGGGGAAACGTAGGATCGCCTGGTCATCGCCGCGACGGGAGACAGGAAGCCGGTGCGAATCCGGCACGGTCCCGCCACTGTGACCGGGGAGCGCCCCTCCGACATGCCACTGCGCACCGCGCGGGAAGGCGGAGGGATCGTCGATCCGGGAGTCAGGACACTGGTCCGTCGCGGGCCCGATCCGAGGAGCGCGGACTCCAGGAGGCTTCACGTGTCCCAGTTGTTCACCCCTGCCCGCACACGCGGGTTCCTCCGTGCCACGGCGGCTGCCATGGCTCTTTCGTCGGTGCTGCTGGCCACCGGCTGCGGTTCGCCGGAGCAGAGCGGCCAGGACGCGAAGGCCACCGCGGCCGTGCCCGCGGGCTTTCCCGTCACCGTCGACAACTGCGGCGTGAAGACGACGTACGACAAGCCGCCGTCGCGGGTGGTCACCATCCACCAGCACCCGGCGGAGCTGATGCTCGCCCTCGGCCTGAAGGACCGCATGGTCGGTACGGCCTTCCCCGACTCCGCCGTCCTGCCGAGCCTCGAGGAGGACTACGAGGCGATCCCCGAACTGGCGGAGAAGGAACCGTCGTTCGAGAGGGTGCTGGACGCCGAACCGGATCTCGTCTACGGCGGCTACGGCAGCGCCTTCGCCGAGAAGGAGGGCCGCTCCCGCGAGGCGTTCGCCGACGCGGGCATCGACACCTATCTCAACCGTGAGTACTGCGGCAAGAGGCGGGTGACGATGAAGGACACCTACGACGAGATCCGCACCATCGGCAAGATCTTCGGTGTCCCGGACCGGGCCGACCAGCTCGTCGCCGACCTCGAAGGCCGCGTGGGCAAGGCGGCCGCCGAGGTCGAGGCCGAGCCCGAGGTGCCCGTCTTCGTGTACGACAGCGGCGACAAGGCCGCCTTCACCGCGGGCGGCAAGAGCCTCGGCACCGAACTGATCCGGCTGGCCGGCGGCGAGAACGTCTTCGCCGACCTCGACGACGTCTTCGGCGACGTCTCCTGGGAGCAGGTCATCGAGCGCAGGCCGGAGGTCATCGCCGTCTACGACTACGCGGGCGCCGGAAGCGTCGAGCAGAAGAAGAAGTTCCTGCTGTCCCAGTCCGCGCTCGCCGACGTGCCCGCCATCAGGAACAAGCGATTCGTCGTGCTGCCGCTGACCGCCACCCTGGTCGGCATCCGCTCGGCCTACGCGGTCGACGACCTGGCCCGCGGACTGCACCCCGAGAGCTTCCGGTGACCCAGGCCGCCGCCACCGACACGTCCGCCGAGCCGGTGGTGCGACGCCGGAGGACCACCGAGCCGGGGCCGGGCCGTACGAGGTCGGGCATCACGCTGCTCGTACTCACCGCCCTGCTCATCGTCTCCGCCACGGCCGGCCTGGCGATCGGCTCCGTACAGGTGCCGCCCGGCCAGGTGTGGGGCATCGTGACGCATGCGCTGGGTGCCGACTGGCACGAGCCGGACTGGTCGCGGGCCCGGGAGACCATCGTGGTGGACGTGCGGGCGCCGCGGGTTCTGCTCGGTGCCGTCACCGGAGCCGGGCTCGCGGTGGTCGGCACCGCGCTGCAGGCCCTGGTGCGCAATCCGCTCGCCGAGCCCTACCTGCTCGGAGTGTCCTCCGGGGCGTCCCTCGGCGCGGTCACCGTGATCGTGTTCGGCGTCACCGTCTTCGGACCGGCCTCCCTGTCGGTGGCCGCCTTCGTGGGCGCCCTGGGCGCGCTCCTGCTCGTCTACGCCACGGCCCGCACCGGCGGACGCATCACCTCGTCGCGGCTGGTGCTGTCCGGGGTCGCGATCGCGGCGGTGCTCACCGCGCTGCTCGATCTGCTGCTGCTCACCACCGACCGGGGCAACGAGGCCCGCGCGGTCCTCGCCTGGACTCTGGGCGGCCTGGGCGGGGTCGACTGGGGCACGCTGTGGCTGCCGAGCACGGCCCTGCTCCTCGGTGTCGGCGTCCTCATGGTGCAGGCCCGCAATCTGAACCTGCTGCTGACCGGCGAGGAGGCGGCCACCACGATGGGTCTGGACGTGGCGCGGTTCCGTGCCCGGCTGTTCGTCCTGCTCTCCCTCGTCACGGGAGTGCTGGTCGCGGCGGCCGGACCGATCGGGTTCGTCGGCCTGATGATGCCGCACATCGTGCGCCTGTTCGTCGGCGGCGACCACCGCCGGGTGCTGCCGACGGCGGCGCTCGGCGGGGCGGTCTTCCTCATCTGGGCCGACATCGCCGCGCGGACGGTCGCCGCCCCGATGGAGATACCCGTCGGTGTGCTCACGGCCCTGTGCGGCGGGCCGTTCTTCCTGTGGCTGATGCGCCGGGACGCCCGGCGCGGCACGGACCGAGGAGTGGCATGACCGCGTCCGACCTGAGCGTCGACGGGGTCACGCTCACCGCCGGGGCCCGTCACCTGGTGCGCGACGTCTCCCTGACCGCCCGTCCGGGCGAGACCATCGGGCTCGTCGGCCCCAACGGCAGCGGCAAATCAAGCCTCCTGCGCGCCGTCTACCGCGTCCTGCGCCCCGACACCGGCCAGGTCCTCGTCGACGGAGGCGACGCCTGGTCGCTGCCGGTGCGGCAACTGGCCCGTACGGTGGCGGCGGTGGTCCAGGACTCGGCGGCCGACTTCGACCTCGCCGTCCGCGAGGTCGTCGCCATGGGCCGCACCCCGCACAAACGACTCCTCGCCGGTGACACCGCCGAGGACGCCGAACTCATCGACGGCGCGCTCCTCGCGGTCGACGCCCGCCACCTGGCCGACCGCCCCTTCGACCGGCTCTCCGGCGGCGAGCGCCAGCGCGTCCTCATCGCGCGCGCCCTGGCCCAGCGGCCCACCCTCCTGGTCCTCGACGAACCCACCAACCACCTCGACGTCCGGCACCAGCTGTCGGTGCTCGGCACCCTGCGCCGCCTGCCCACGACCGTCCTGCTCGCCCTGCACGACCTCAACCTGGCCGCCTACTACTGCGACCGCCTCTACGTCCTGCACGACGGCGAAGTCACCGCCTCCGGCCCACCCACCGAGATCCTCACCCCGCGGCTCCTGGCCGAGGTCTACGGAGTGGCGGCGGAAGTCGCCACCCACCCGCGCACGGGCGCCCCGCAGGTGACGTTCCTCCCCGAGGAGCCGCGCGTCTGAAGGACCCACTCGGTACGGGCCGGGGCGGCGAGGTGACCCGGGGGCTGCTGCGGGAGCGGCCGGGTTCCGGTCACCCGGCCCGTTCGGGAATCGTCGGGAGCACCTTCTCGGCGATGTCCAGGAGGGCGCTGTCGTCCGGGAGGGCTCCGGAGTCGCTCCACACGGTGATGTCGTAGTAGCCGCCCTGGTCCTTCGCGTCGAGGGCGACGGACAGGGACCGGGCCAGGGGGCCCTGTCCGACCGGTCCGCCGGAGCTGCCGCTCCCCAGGTCGATCTCGATGCTCATGGTGTGGTCCGAGGCGAGGACCGCGGGCCGGCCGAGGACGGAGAGCGTCTTGACGTCCGTCTCCTCGCCGTACTTCATCAGCTTGACGTACTGGGCGATCGACAACTGGTTGTACGTGACCGAGACGTGCACGGTGTACGTGTCGAACTGGACCTCGGCCGACGGCTGGGCGATCTTCCCGTCGGTCAGCGGGGCCGTGTTGCTGGTGCCGGACGCCACGGTCGCGGTCTCCGCGGGCGTTCCGAGGAGCTGGGCCAGGTCGGACCGGTTGAGCGCCGTGCACAGCTCGCCGCCGGTCACGGCCCGGGGCGTCTTCTCGTAGGCGCCCGGCAGTTTCTCGTCCTCCCCGCTCGCACACGAGGCGGCCGACGGCGTGCCCTCGTCCTCGCCGGGCAGCAGGTCCGGGCCCAGCCACGCGGCCGCCCCGAGCGCCGCGAAGACGGCCACGGCCGCGAACGCCTGGCCCCACGCGTTGGGTTCCTTCTCAGGAGCGGTCGGGGCGACGACCGCCGGGGCCGGGGCCGCCGGGGCCGGGGCCGCCGGGGCGGGGGCCGTCGGCGCGGGGGCGCGGCGTGCGCGCAGGGCCCGGACCACCGTGTGGATCCGCACCGCGGTGAACACCAGGAACGCCAGGCCGATCGCGGCCGCCACCCCTTCGCCGTCGCGATGGGCGAGGTACATGATGCGCACGCCGAAAACGGACCCGACCACGATGAGCAGCGGCTCGCGGACCCAGAAGGGCAGGAGACGGACGAGGAAACCGAGCATCCGGCGATCTCACCAGGCCAAGATCACGTTTGCTGTGACGGAAGCCATAGTTCCGGCTCGGTACTCAACCGTGATGAAACGGGGCCCGCGCGGCGATTCCCTCCCGTCGTCGCCATCACCCCGTTGCGCTTCTGACTGGCGCATCAGTCAGGGGCTCAATGAGGCGTTGTATCTGCGGGTTCCTTCTCCGGCGATGTTGAGTTTTCCGCAACACGTGTCTAAGGTCGTGGCCCGTGGAAACCGACGACGTCCTCGACGGCGCACCGACCGCCGCCATCGCCGCCCGCGTCCGCGGGGTCATCGCGGCCGCGGGCGTCAGCCAGCGCGAGTTCGCGCGCCGTGTCGTCATGGATCCGTCCAAGCTGTCGCGTTCGCTGAGCGGCACCCGCCGCTTCACGGCCGCGGAGCTGGCGCGGATCGCCGACGAGGGTCGGGTGGACGCGGGCTGGCTGCTCGGCGCCCGGGCCCGCGAGAAGGCGGCCGTGGAACCGTCCACCGGGGTCGAGGGCGGGCGGCCGCTCCAGATCGTCCGCGAGACGGTCCGGCTGATCGCGGAGCACGGTTTCCACGCGGTGCGGGTCGCCGACATCGCCCGCGCCTGCGCCACCAGCAGCGCCGCGATCCACTACCACTTCCCCGGCCGCGCCGAACTCCTGGAGGCGGCCGTGCGCTGGTGCATGGACGAGGACACCGCGCGCCGTGCCGCCCGGCTCGCCGAGGCGGACGACGCGGCGGCGGAGCTGCGCCAGCTCATCGCGCTTCAGACGCCGCGCACCGCGCAGCAGCGCCGCCAGTGGGCGGTGTGGCTCGACCTGTGGGCCGAGGCCGCGCGCTCGACCGCGGTGGGCCGACTGCACTCCGAGTACTACCGGCAGTGGCGGGAGACCGTCGCCGACGTCGTACGCCGAGGTGTCGCACAGGGCGTGTTCCGCGCCGGGCTCGATCCGCGGGCGGCGGCCCTGACGCTCACCGCGCTGATCGACGGCCTGGCGACGCACGTCCTCTCGGTGGGCGGGCCCTCGTCCGCCGCCGCCGCGGACGCGATGCACGCGGCGCTGACCACCCATGTCACCGACACGATTCTGGCCCCGTAGTCCGCAACCGTCCCTCAGCCCCTCAGCCCCTCAGCGACAACAGCCCCGATCCCGGGAGTTCCCGTATGCCCATGACCGAGAACGTCATCATCACGTGCGCGCTCACCGGCGCCGGCGACACCGTCCGCAAGAGCCCCCATGTGCCCGTCACCCCGGAGCAGATAGCCCGCAACGCCGTGGAGGCGGCCGACGCCGGAGCGGCCGTCGTGCACATCCACGTACGCGACCCGGAGACCGGCGCTCCGTCCCGCGACCCGAAGCTGTACCGGGAGGTCGTCGAGCGCGTCAAGGAGACCGGCACCGACGTCGTCATCAACCTCACCGCGGGCATGGGCGGCGACCTGGTCATCGACCCGGACGACCCGCTCACCCACCTCCCCGGCACCGACCTCGTCAGCGGGCTGGACCGGCTTCCGCACGTCGAGGACCTGCTCCCGGACATCTGCACGCTGGACTGCGGCTCGCTCAACTTCGGCGACGGCTCGAACCTCTACGTCTCGACGCCCGACATGCTCCGCGCGGGCGCGCGGCGCATCCAGGAGCTGGGCGTACGGCCCGAGCTGGAGATCTTCGACACGGGGCAGCTCTGGTTCGCCAAGCAGTTGCTCGCGGAGGGCCTGCTCGACGACCCGACGGTGTTCCAGCTGTGCATGGGCATTCCGTGGGGCGCGCCCGCGGACCCCGGGGTGCTCCAGTCGATGGTCAACATGCTTCCGGACGGGGCGCGTTGGGCGAGCTTCGCGCTCGGCCGGATGCAGATGCCGTGGGTCGCGCAGTCGATCCTGCTCGGCGGTCACGTCCGCGTGGGCCTGGAGGACAACCTGTACCTCGGCAAGGGCAACAAGGCGACCAACGCCCAGCTCGTCGAGCGGGCGGTGACCATCACCGAGTCGATCGGCGCACGCGTCGCGACGCCGGACGAGGCCCGCGCCACCCTCGGTCTCAAGCCCCGCAAGTAGCCCGCAGGTCCGCCCGCTCGACAAAGGATCCCCTCATGACCTCACCCGAGAACGTCCGCCGCGTCGCCTGCGTCGGTGCCGGAGTCATCGGCGGCGGCTGGGTCGCCCACTTCCTGGCCCGCGGCTACGACGTGACCGCCTGGGACCCGGCGCCCGACGCCTCGCGGAAGCTGCGCCGCCTGGTCGACGCGGCCTGGCCGACGCTCACCCTCCTCGGCCTCGCCGAGGGGGCGTCGACCGACCGGCTCACCGTGGCCGACACCCTCGAACAGGCCGTCGCCGACGCCGACTTCGTCCAGGAGAGCGCCCCCGAGAAGCTCGACCTCAAGCGTGATCTGCTGGCCCGGCTGGACGCGGCGACGCCGCCCGGCGTGGTCATCGCCTCCTCCACCTCCGGCTACCCGATGACCGACATGCAGACGGCGGCCGCCGACCCCACCCGCCTGGTCGTCGGGCACCCGTTCAACCCGCCCTACCTCATCCCGCTGGTCGAGGTCGTCGGCGGCGAGCGCACCGACCCGGCGGCGGTCGCCTGGGCCGCCCGCTTCTACGAGGTCGCGGGCAAGTCCGTCATCACGATGGACAACGAGGTACCGGGGTTCATAGCGAACCGCCTCCAGGAGGCCCTGTGGCGCGAGGCGCTGCACATGGTCGCGAACGGCGAGGCGACGGTCCGGGACATCGACCTGTCGATCACCGAGGGCCCCGGGCTGCGCTGGGCGGTGATGGGGCCGATGCTGACCTTCGCGCTCGCGGGCGGCGAGGGCGGCATGGCGCACATGCTGGACCACTTCGGCCCGTCCCTGAAGTCGCCGTGGACGCGCCTGGCAGCACCGGAACTGGACAAGGAGCTGTACGACGCCGTGGTGGCGGGCTGCGACGAGGCGGCGGACGGCCGCTCCCTCGTGGACCTGGTGGCCGAACGCGACCGGGGCGTCGTCCAAGTACTGCGCGCCACCGGCCGCCTGGACCGCGCGGAGGACCCGCGATGACGCAGCTGCCTCTGCTCCGCAGCACGGTCGGCTCGGAGTGGATCGACTACAACGGCCACATGAGCGAGGCCTTCTACGTCCTCGTCTTCGGTCACGCCACGGACGCGCTGATGATCGAGGCGGGCCTGGACTCCGGGTACCGCGAGTCCACGGGCTGCTCCCTCTACACGGTCGAGTCCCACATCCGCTATCTCCGGGACGTGCCGGAGGCGGCTCATCTGGCCGTCCGTACACGCGTGTTGGGCGCGGCGGCCCGCAAGGCGCGCTTCGGGCACGAGATGTACGTGGTGTCCGGACCGGAGTCGGCTCCGGCGCCCGACGCGGCCCCGGTGGCGACGACGGAGCTGCTGGCGGTCCACGTCGACCAGCAGGCGGGCCGGGCGGCCGAGTTCCCGGACGCGGTACGGCGCCGCTTCACCGAGCTGACCGAACCGGCTCCGGACTGGGCGGGCCGCTCGATCCCCGCCGTGGCCTAGACCTATTTTGTCTAGACCTCTTGCCCGCCCGTGACGCGCAGGCTACGTTTCCCGCTGTTCGGAGTCCTTCAAGTTTCCTTCAATTCCCTTGACGAGCAAGGCTGGAAGGAGCATGCCCGCATGCAGGACCGGAGTCTGTCCAGACGGACCGTTCTCGCCTCCGCGACCGTGGTCGCCGCGAGCACGGCGGGCGCCGTGGGGGTGACGGCCACCCCCGCGGCCGCGCACGGGCGCGACCACCGCCTCAAGAAGATCATCTCCAGGATGAGCATCGAGGCGAAGGTCGGCCAGCTGTTCGTCCCGTACTTCTACGGTACGTCGGCGACTTCTCCCAGCCAGTTCGACCAGGAACGCAATCTCAGGGAACTCGGCGTCCGCACCCTGGCCGAGCTGATCGCCAAGTACCACATCGGCGGGGTCATCTACTTCTCCGGCTGGGCGAACAACATCCAGGACCCCCGCCAGGTCGCGGACCTGTCGAACGAAGTGCAGCGGGCCTCCCTCGCCCTGCCGACTCCCATCCCGTCCCTCATCTCCATCGACCAGGAGCACGGGGCGAACGTCCGCATCGGCAGCGGCGCCACCCAGTTGCCGGGCGCGATGGCGCTCGGCGCGGGCCGCTCGCTCTCCGACGCGCGCACCGCCGGGCGGATATCGGGCACCGAACTCGCCGCCCTGGGCATCCACCAGAACTTCGCCCCGGTCGCCGACGTCAACGTCAATCCGGCCAACCCCATCATCAACGTCCGTTCCTTCGGCGCCGACGCCCGCCAGGTCGGTCGGATGGTGGCGGCGCAGGTGACGGGGTACCAGCACGCCGGCGTAGTGGCCTGCGCCAAGCACTTCCCGGGCCACGGGGACACCGGACAGGACAGCCACACCGGGCTGCCGGTGATCACCCACACCCGCGAGGAGTGGGACCGGATCGACGCCCCGCCGTTCAGGGCCGCGATCGCCGCCGGTGTCGACTCGATCATGACCGCGCACCTCCAGGTCCCCGCGCTCGACCCCAGCAACGAGCCGGCCACCCTGTCGCCCGCGATCCTCCAGGGCGTGCTGCGCGACGAACTCGGCTTCGACGGCGTCATCGTCACCGACGCCCTCAACATGCAGGGCGTGCGCACCAAGTACGGCGACGACCGCGTGCCCGTCCTCGCCCTCAAGGCGGGCGTCGACCAACTGCTGTTCCCGCTGGACATCGACGTCGCCTACCACGGCGTCCTGGCCGCCGTGCGCGGCGGGGAGATCACCGAGGACCGGCTCGACGCGTCGGTCCTGCGGATCCTGCGCATCAAGGACAAGGTCGGCCTGCTCAGCGGCAGCCCCTACACCTCCCGCGGGGAGGTCGACCGGGTCGTCGGTGCCCGCGGGCACCGGCTCGCCGCCGCCCGGATCGCCGAGCGCACCACCACCCTGCTGGTCAACGAGGACGAGGCGCTCCCGCTGCGCCGCGAGCAACGCAAGCTGCTCGTGACCGGCGCAAGCCCGGCCTTCCCGACCGACGACACCCGCACCTCGGTGCCCGAACTGGCCACGGCGTTCGAGGAGCTGGGCTACCGCACCACCCACCTGGCCACCGGCCGGGAGCCCGACGCGGCGAAGATCGACGAGGCCGTGGCCGCCGCACGGGGACGGGACGCGGTGATCGTCACCACCGACAACGTCGGCGCCACCAGCGCCCAGCGCACCCTGGTGTCCCGGCTGCGCGCGACGGGCGTCCCCGTCGTCCACCTCGCGGTGCGCAACCCCTACGACATCGCCCACCTCGGCGACGTCCCGGCCTCGCTGGCCTCCTACTGCTGGACGGAGGTCGAACTGCGCGCCGCCGCCCGGGTGATCGCCGGCCGGGCCGAGCCGCGCGGCACGCTGCCCGTGCCCGTGCAGCGGGCCGACGACCCGACCCGGGTCCTCTTCCGCACCGGGCACGGCCTGTCGTACGACGACTGACGCGCGCGGGCGTCGGGGACCCGCGGGCCTGTCATGCGACCGGGCGTTCCAGGGCCACCTCCGGCTGGTCGCTCTGGGACTCGCCGTTCTCCGGCTGGTCGCTCTCGGACTCGTCGCTCTCGCCCAGGAAGCCGCCCGACTGGTGCTGCCACAGCCTGGCGTAGGCGCCGTCCGTGGCGAGCAGTTCCTTGTGGGTGCCCTGTTCCACGACGCGTCCGCGGTCGAGGACGACGAGGCGGTCCATCCCGGCGACGGTGCTCAGACGGTGGGCGACCACGAGTGCCGTGCGTCCGTCCATCAGCCGCCACAGGGCGTCCTGGACGAGGAGTTCGCTCTCCGAGTCCAGGGCGCTGGTCGCCTCGTCGAGCAGCAGGATCGGGGCGTCGCGCAGGACGGCCCTGGCGAGGGCGACGCGCTGGCGCTGGCCGCCGGACAGCTTCACCCCTCTCTCCCCCACCAGCGTGGAGAAGCCGTCGGGGAGCTGTTCGGCGAACTCCGTGACGTGCGCGGCCGCGGCGGCCGCGTGGATCTCCTCGTCGGTGGCGCCCGGCCTGGCGAAGGCGATGTTGTCGCGCAGGCTGCGGTGGAACATGGCGGGTTCCTGCGGGACGTAGGCGATCAGTGACCGCAGGTCGGCCTGGCGCATCCGGCTGATGTCCTGGCCGCCGATCAGGATGCGTCCGTGGTCGATGTCCGACATGCGCAGCAGGAGCCGGGTGAGTGTGGTCTTGCCGCCGCCGGACCGGCCGACCAGGCCGATCCTGGCGCCCGCGGGCACGTCCAGGCCGAGTCCCCGGAAGATGGGCTTCGTCCCCGCGTGGGCGAAGGTCACCGCCTCGAAGCGGACGCCGGTGTCCCGCGGCGCGAGGGGTTCGGGCGCTTCGGCGTCCAGCACGGTGGGCGGGTCGAGGAGCAGCTCCGTGAACTGGGCGGCCTCGGTCATCGAGCTTTCCAGCCGCCGGTAGATCTGGTTGAACTCGAACATGATCTGGGTGGCGTTGGAGTAGTAGGTGAAGGCGACGACGACCTCCTCCACTCCCTGGCCCGGACCGCCGAAGGCGATGGCGACCAACAGGCCCAGCACGTTGGTCAGGACGGACATCGGTGCGATCAGGGTGTCCACGCGCAGGTTGCCGTAGTCCCACGACCTGAGGGTCAGGCGGCGGGAGTCCGCGACCCGGCTGCGGTGTTCGGCGGCCTCCCGCTGCTCGGCCGCGAAGGCGCGGATGGTCTCCATGTTCATGAGGCTGTCGGCGACATGGCCGGAGACCCGGGCGATCGCGGCCTCCCGGTCGTTGACGAGCCGCTGGCGACGGCGGATCAGCGGCGTCGCGGCCGCCACCGTCAACGCGATCATGACGAACAGGCCGACGACGAGCATCGGTTCGTAGCTCCACAGCACCACGGCACCGAACAGCAGGGGCACGAGGCTGCCCACGATCCGGTACGTCACGGTGTCGACGAAGTCCTCGAAACGCTTGCCGTAGCTCAGCACCCGCTTGGTCAGGGAACCGGCGAAGTTGTCGTGGAAGAACGCGGCGTCCTTGGCGAGGAGTTCGTCCATGCCGCTCACGTACAGGTGCTCCATGCCGAGCGCGTCCACGCGGTTCAGGCAGTGCTGCCCGACCCGCCAGACGGCCTCGGCGAGCAGCAGCGTCACACCGAAGCCCAGCACGTACGGCAACGCCGGGCCGAGGGCGAGACCGCCCTCGTCGGCGGCCTGTCCGGCCAGCTTGGCGATCAGCAGCGGGGCGACGTAGCGGATGCCGATGTTGCCCACGGCCGGCAGCAGCAGCGCGGGCAGGGCCAGTCGCCGCAGTCGCCGCAGCTCCCGGCCGTAGTGGCGCAGCGCCAGGAGGACCGCGCTCCTGCCCGGCGCCGGTCCTCGCGTCTGTGTTGTCCCCATCACACTCCCGGAGTTTCGGAAGCGGGAAGTTTCCCGTCGGACGGGGTACGCAGTCCAGGCATTTACGGCGGACCGTCGAGAACCGGACACCGTGCGGCCCGCCTTGGGCGCAACGTGACATTGTATGGTGAGGGCCAATTGGCTGGTCGGACGCAGGAGCACGGATGCCGCATCTCAAGTCCCAGGCGATCTCCGTCCAGACCCATCTGCGCGATCAGGTCGCCGACGCGCTGCGGGCCGCCCTCATCGCCGGTGACCTGCGTCCCGGTGTCGTCTACTCCGCCCCCACCCTGGCCGCGGAACTCGGCGTCTCCGCCACTCCGGTGCGCGAGGCCATGCTGGACCTGGCCCGGGAGGGGCTGGTCGAGGCGGTGCGCAACAAGGGCTTCCGCGTCACCGAGATGACCGAGCGGGACCTCGACGAGTTCACCGAGATCCGGACGCTGATCGAGGTTCCCACCGTGGGACGCGTCGCCGCCACCGCGACCGTCGAGCAACTGGAGGCGCTCCGGCCGCTGGCGCGGCAGATCGTCACCGCGGCCCGCGAGCACGACGTCCTCAAGTACCTCGAAGCCGATCACCGCTTCCATCTCGAACTGCTGCGCCTGGCCGGCAACCACCATCTGGTGGAGGTGGTGGCCGGCCTGCGCAAGCGTTCCCGCCTGTTCGGGCTGAGCAGCCTCGACGAGGCGGGGCGGCTGGTCGCTTCCGCCCAGGAGCACGTCGACCTGCTGGATCTGATGGTGGCCGGCCGCGGCCGGGAGGCCGAGGAGTGCATGCGCCGCCACCTCGCGCACGTCCGCACGCTCTGGGCGGACGGCGCCGCCGAGCCCCTCAGAGAGTGAAACCCGCCGGGTAGGGATCCGTGGGGTCGAGCAGGTACTGCGCGGTGCCGGTGATCCAGGCGCGGCCGGTGACGGACGGCAGGACGGCCGGGCGGTCCCCGACCGTCGTCTCCCCCAGGACCCGCCCGACGAACCGGGAGCCGATGAAGGACTCGTTGACGAAGTCCTGACCGGCCGGCAGCAGACCGCGGGCGTGCAGTTGCGCCATCCTGGCGCTGGTGCCCGTGCCGCAGGGCGACCGGTCGAACCATCCCGGATGGATCGCCATGGCATGCCGTGAGTGCTCCGCGGTCGATCCGGGGGCCTCCAGGTAGACGTGGTGGCACACATCGATCTCCGGATTCTCCGGGTGGGACACCGGGTTCTGCTTGTTGACCGCGTCCATGACGGCCAGTCCGGCGTCGAGCAGCCGCTGCTTGTGCGCCCGCTCGAAGGGGATGCCGAGGTCGTCGGTGCGGACGAAGGCGTAGAAGTTGCCGCCGTAGGCGATGTCGTAGCGCACCGCCCCGTATCCGGGGACGTCGACGACCTGGTCGAGTGCGTGGCAGTACGAGGCGACGTTCTCCAGGGTCACCGACTCGGCGTGGCCCTCGCTCACCCGCACCCGGGCCGTGACCAGGCCCGCCGGGGTGTCGAGCCGCACCAGGGTCTCCGGCTCGGTCACCTCGACCATGCCGGTCTCGACGAGGACCGTCGCGACGCCGATGGTGCCGTGCCCGCACATCGGCAGGCAGCCGGAGACCTCGATGAAGAGCACGCCGTAGTCGGCGTCGGGCCGGGTGGGCGGCTGGAGGATGGCCCCGGACATCGAGGCGTGGCCGCGCGGTTCGCACATGAGCAGGGTGCGCAGGTGGTCGCGTTCGGCGACGAACCGCTGCCGTTTCTCGAACATCGTCGCGCCGGGCAGGACGCCCACACCGCCCGTGATCACGCGGGTGGGCATGCCCTCGGTGTGCGAGTCGACGGCGTGGTAGCAGACCGTCGAGCGCATCGTCAGTTCACCCCGGCGTCGACCAGGGCCCGGGTGGCGGCCCGTACGACGGCCTCCGTCTCCGGGGCCAGCGGCTGTCGGGGCGGGCGGCAGACCCCGCCGCGGCGGCCGGTCAGCTCCTGGCCGAGCTTGATGGCCTGGACGAACTCCGTCTTGCTGTCCCACCGCAGTACCGGGTGCAGCCGACGGTAGAGCGGCAGTGCGGTCTCCAGGTCGCCCCGGACGGACGCCTCGTACAGCGCGAGACAGGCGCGGGGGAAGACCTGCGGGTACCCGGCGACCCAGCCCTTGGCACCGGCGAGGGCGACCTCCAGCACGGTGTCGTCGGTGCCGATCATGAGGTCGAGGCCGGGCGCCAGCTCGGAGATCTCGTAGCAGCGCCGGACGTCGCCGGAGAACTCCTTGACCCCGACGACGAACCCCTCGGCGTGCAGCTTGGCCAGCAGGTCGGGGCGCAGGTCCACCTTGGTGTCGATGGGGTTGTTGTACGCGGTGACGGGCAGGCCCACCGAGGCCACCCGTTCGAAGTGTTCGAGCACCGCGCGGTCGTCGGCGCGGTAGGCGTTGGGCGGCAGGCACATGACCGCCTGGCAGCCCGCGTCCTTGGCGAACCTGGCGTGCCGCTCGGCCTCGCGGGAGCCGTAGGCGCCGACGCCCGGCATGACGGTGAACCCTTCGGGGGCGTTCGCGACGGCGGTCTCGACGACGCGGTCGCGTTCCTCGTACGTGAGGGTCTGGTACTCGCCCAGGGAGCCGTTCGGCGCGACGCCGTGCATTCCCTGCTCGGCGAGGTGGGCGACGCTCTCGCCGTAGGCCGCGAAGTCGACCGAGAGGTCGTCGTGGAACGGCAGGCTGGTCGCGACGATGACGCCGTGCCAGGGCTTGCGGGTCTCGCTCATGAACACTCCTTTTCGGTTTCACCGTTGTCCGTCGATGCCGGTGGTGCCGTCGGTGCTGTCGGTGCTGTCGGTGCTGTCGATGCCGACGGCGCCGTCGGTGCTTCGTCGAGGTCGGCGAGCGCCCCGAGGGTGACGGGGGTCGCGACGAGGCGTTCCGCGGGCTCGTAGGCCCGCCCTCGCGCCGTGAGGCAGTGCACGGCGGGCCCGCACATCCGGCCCTGGCACCAGCCCATGCCCGCCCGGGTCAGCTGCTTGACCTGCCGGTGGTCGTGGGCGCCGTCGGCGCGGGCGGTGCGGATCGCCCCGGCGGTCACCTCCTCGCAGCGGCACACGACGGTCTCGTCGGTCAGCCACGAGGGCCAGGCGGGAGGAAGCGGGTGGGCCAGGGCCATCGCCCGGGCGAAGGCCCGCTGCCGGGTCACCGCCGAACGCAGGGCGGCCAGGCGCTCGTTCGCCGGTACGGCGGTGGCGCGGGAGTCGGCGAGGACCGACCGGGCGGCCAGCCGGCCCTCGTGCACGGCGAGGGCCGCCCCGCCCACACCGCAGGTCTCCCCCGCGGCGTAGACACCGGGGACGGTGGTGCGCTGGCCGCCGTCGACCGCGACGACCGCGTTGCCGTCCGCCGAGTCGGTGAGGGCGCAGCCGAGGGGGACGAGCAGGTCGAGCTGGGGTGCGAAGCCCCAGCCGACGCCCACGGTGTCCACCTCGACGCGCCGTTCCGTACCGGGGCGGGGGCTGCCGTCCGGCGCCAGCGAGGCGATCCGCACCGAGGTCACGCGTGCGTCGCCGTCCGCGGCGACGATCGCCGTGCGCGGGCGGAGGGGGACGCGGTGGCGCAGGAGCGCGGCGGCGTACCCGGCGCCCTCGGCCCACTTGCCGGGGTTGCGCAGCAGCGGGCCGGGGTGCCGCAGCCACGCCTTCAGGTAGGCCGCCTCGCACACCGCGACGACCTCGACGCCGCGCGCCGCGAGTCCGGCGGCGACCGGCAGCAGGAACGGGCCGGTGCCGCCCAGCGCCACACGGCTTCCGGCCGCCACTCCGCCGCCCTTGAGCAGCGCCTGGAGCCCGCCGACGGTCAGCACCCCGGGCAGGTCCCAGCCCGCGAAGGGCAGTTGACGGTCGTAGGCGCCGGTGGCGAGCAGGAGCCTGGGCGCCCGCAGGACGAGGGCGGTCTCCCGCGGTGCGTCGCGACGGTCGACGGCGTGGACCGCGAACCCGTCGCCGTCACGGACGGCGGACCACACGCTGTGTTCCAGGCGCAGGTCGAGCCGACCCGCCGTCCGGTGTGCGGCCAGCGCCTCGCACAGGGCGCGGTACCGACGCAGTCCGTGGTGCAGGTCGTCGGTCGGGACGGCCGCGCGAGCGTGCTCCGGCGGGTGCCGCCAGTACTGGCCGCCGAGGGCGGTGCCGGAGTCCACCAGCACGACGCGCAGTCCCCCGGCCAGCGCCGTGGCCGCCGCGGCCATGCCGGCCGGGCCCGCGCCGACGACGACGAGGTCCGCGGGGTCAGTCATCGTCGCCCTCCTCGGTCGTGACGGTCATTCCCGGCCGGGCCGGGACCAGGCAGGCGCGCTGTCCGCGGGCTCCGTCGACGGTGACGAGGCAGTCGAAGCAGACGCCGATGCCGCAGAAGACGCCACGCGGGCGGTGGCCGACGCGGGTGGTGCGCCAGGCGAGGCGGCCCGTGGCCACGAGGGCCGCGGCGACGGTCTGCCCCTCGACGAACGGCAGGGGCTCGCCGTCGACGACGATCTCGCTCACTGGGGAGCACCTCCGGCGGTCAGGAAGCGGTCGGGGAGAAGACCGGTGTGGGCGGCCGGATCGGCGCCGCGCCAGGGGCGGCCGAGCAGGTGGGCCGTGACGAGCGCGCCGGTCCCGGGCGCGAGGCCGATGCCCGCCCCCTCGTGACCGCACGCGTGGACGACGCCCGGCACGCGCGGGTCGGGTCCCACCACCGGCAGGTGGTCCGGGCAGTACGGCCGGAACCCGCGGTAGGCGCGCATCAGATGGACTCCACGCAGGAACGGGAAGAGCCGGCACGCCTGGGCCGCGAGTCTGGTGACCACGGCGGTGTTCATCGTGGTGTCGAAGCCGACGCGTTCCCGGCTGGCGCCGATGAGGATCGTGCCGCCGCGCGTGCCCTCCACGACGCACGAGGTCTCCAGTCCGGCGTCGGAGGAGGCCACGTTGGCGACGTAGTCGGCGGAGTAGACCTTGTGGCGGACCATCGGCGGCAGGGGTTCGGTCACCAGGACGAAGCCGCGGCGCGGCAGCACCTCGACGGGAGCGCCGAGCCGTCGGCCGACCTCGCCGCCCCAGGTCCCGGCGGCGTTGACGACGGCGTCGGCGGGCAGCAGGTCACCGGCGGCCGTCCGGACGCCGGTGACCTGGCCGTCCGGGCCGGTCACCGCTCCGGCCACCTCCCCCGCGTGGAAGCGCGCGCCGCGCCGTACGGCGGCCCGCAGCAGGGCGGCCGCCGCCAGCACCGGCTGCACCTGCGCGTCCTGCGGGTAGTGGACGCCGCCGGGGAGGTCGGGCGCGAGGTGGGGTTCGAGGTCCCGCACCCGGTCCACCTGCTCGGCGCGGACCCCCGCCGCCTCCTGCCGGGCGGCGAACTCCTGGAGCGCGGTGAGGCCTTCGGTGCCGCTCGCCACGACCAGGCCGCCCTTCGCCTCCAGTTCGAGGGTGTCGGGGCCCAACTCCCGGCCCGCCTCGTCCCACAGCGTGCGGCTCAGCCGGGCCAGGTCGAGTTCGGGGCCGGGTTCCTTGTCGGACAGGAGGACGTTGCCCTCCCCGCGGCTCGTCGTCCCGGCGCCCACGGGTCCGCGGTCGGTGACGGTGACGTCCATGCCCGCCGAGGCGGCGTGGAAGGCGCAGGCGGCTCCGACGACTCCGGCGCCCACGACGACGACCTTCAGGGTCAACGGCTCCTCCTCCGGCGCACGCACCGCACTGTGCAATGTCACATGCCATGGGTGAGGCTATCCATCCGGCAGGCGGAAGACAACGCCCCTTCCCCGCCCGGCTCCTCCCCGGCGGTCGGAGAGGGTCAGAGATCGACTCGGGTACCCAGGCCGGTCAGGGCGCCGACCGGGTCGAGGTCGGGGGTGCCGCGCGGCCACCAGTCCTCGCGGCCGGGCTCCGACTCGTACGCGTACCAGAGCCCCGCCCGGCCGAGTCTGAGCTGGACATGGCCCCGGGGGTGGGTGAGGTGGTTGCGCCAGGGTCGGAACGCGGGGAGATCGGCGGCGAGCAGCAGCGGGCGGGCGCGGTCGAAGCGGCCGGCCGGCGGGTCCCAGGGCTCCTCCAGGACGTCGAGGCCCTCCGGTCCGCCCTGCCGCCAGGCGGCGACGGCCCGCGCCAGCTCCGCCGTGTCGCGTCCGGCGGCCGAGGCGAGGGAAGCGTAGAGCGCGCGGGTGCCCGCGGTGAGGCCGGAGCCGGGGCGCGCGGCGGCGAGCCGGACGGCGTCCTGCCACAGCGTCAGCCCGCCGACGGGATCGCGTCCCGTGGTGAGCAGGGCGTGGGCGCGGGCGGCCGCGTCGGTGGCCAACTGGTCCAGCGCGAAGGGGTCGGGGCCGCCGGGGGCGGCCGGGTAGGCCGGTGGCTGTTCGGGATGCGGGGGCGCGGGCAGCGGCGCCGGGAGGGGCGGCAGGGCGCGCGGGGTCAGCGCCTCACCGGCCCGGACGCCGGGCAGGGGCGCCGGTCCGCGGTCCTGGGCCGCCCGCGCCGCGCGGGCCGCGTTCCGCCGGGACAGGGCGTCGAGCAGCGCGCGTTCGCCCCGGCCGCGCAGCAGGAGCAGGACGAAGGGGTCGGCGTCGAGCAGACGTGCCGTCTGGTAGCAGAGGGCGGCGGCGTGCTTGCAGGGGTGGCCGGAGTCGGGGCAGCTGCACTGCGGGGTGAGGTCGCCGGGGCCGGGGAGCAGCGGGACGCCGTGGACGGCCAAGTCGGCCAGGGAGTGCGGAAGTTCCTTGTCGAGCAGGGCGGCGATGTGTCCGGGCCGTTCGACGGCGGCGTCCAGGAACCGGTCCCAGTCGGCGTCGCCGAGCGTCCGCAGCCGCACCTGCACCCGGTACGGCCGGGCGCGGCTGCCCTGGACGTAGGCGAGGACCAGCCCGGGTGTCACGGTGATGGCGTCGACGTGTCCCCGCTCCGCGTATCCGCGACCGCGCTCCAGCCGGGCGGCGTCCAGGGCGCCCTCCTCAAGCGCGGCCACCCACGCGTTTCCCCACCACGTCCCGGCGAAGCCCTCGTCCGCGGCCCGCGGCGGCAGCGCGGGAAAGGTGCGCCGGAGGTCGCCGTCACGCTCCGGGGCCGCCATCGAACGGGGAGCGCGAGGTCGCGCGGGCGGCGCGGTGGCGTCGGCGAAGGCACGGCCGCGCACCGCCGCCGGCTGCTGCTGCGGGCGCCGCGACCTCTCGACGCCGGGTCCCGGACCTTCCGGGTGCGGCACGGGTTCGGTTCCGGGGGAGGTGGGCGGGGTTCCGGCGGCGGGGTCTGCACCGGGTGAGGAGTCCGGCTCCGGGTGCGGGTGCGAGTGTGGCTCCGGGTGCAGGTGCGGGTGCGGGTGGGCGGCCGCCCGGCCCTCGGCGGCGGCTTCAGGGGTGGTGGGCGGGGCTCCGGCGGCGGGGTCCGTGTCGGGCGCCACCGACGACCGCTGCGGGTGCCGCGACCACTCGGCCCCGGGGCCCGGACCTTCCGGGCGCGGCGCGGGTTCGGCTCCACGGGAGGTGGGCGAGGTTCCGGCGGCGGGGTCCGCGCCGGGTGAGGAGTCCGGCTCCGGGCGCGGGGCCGGGCGCGGGTGGGCGGCCGCCCGGCCCTCAGCGTCGGTCGCGGCGGCGGCTTCCGGGGAGGTGGGCGCGGCTCCCGCGACGGGGTCCGCGCCGGGCGCCACCGACGACCGCTGCGGGTGCCGCGACCACTCGGCCCCGGGTCCCGGACCTTCCGGGCGCGGCGCGGGGGCGGCTCCGCGGGAGCTGGGCGAGGTTCCGGCGGCGGGGTCCGCGCCGGGTGAGGAGTCCGGCTCCGGGCGCGGGTCCGGGTGCGGGTGGGCGGCCGCCCGGCCCTCGGCGTCGGGTGCGGCGGCGGCTTCCGGGGAGGTGGGCGCGGCTCCGGCGACGGGGTCCGCGCCGGGCGCCACCGACGACCGCTGCGGGTGCCGCGACCACTCGGCCCCGGGTCCCGGACCTTCCGGGCGCGGCGCGGGGGCGGCTCCGCGGGAGCTGGGCGAGGTTCCGGCGGCGGGGTCCGCGCCGGGTGAGGAGTCCGGCTCCGGGCGCGGGGCCGGGTGCGGGTGGGCGGCCGCCCGGCCCTCGGCGTCGGGTGCGGCGGCGGCTTCAGGGGCGGTGGGCGCGGCTCCGGCGACGGGGTCCGCGCCGGGCGCCACCGACGACCGCTGCGGGTGCCGCGACCACTCGGCCCCGGGTCCCGGACCTTCCGGGCGCGGCGCGGGGGCGGCTCCGCGGGAGCTGGGCGAGGTTCCGGCGGCGGGGTCCGCGCCGGGTGAGGAGTCCGGCTCCGGGCGCGGGGCCGGGTGCGGGTGGGCGGCCGCCCGGCCCTCGGCGTCGGGTGCGGCGGCGGCTTCAGGGGCGGTGGGTGCGGCTCCGGCGGCGGGGTCCGTGCCGGGCGTCGGGTCCGGCTCCGGGTACGCGACTGCCCGGTCCCCGGGGGCGGAGCCACCGGCCGACTCCCCGGCGGGCGGGGCCTCCTCGGCCGGGTCCGTCTCCGGGGGCAGCCGGAAGGCACCCGCGGCGAAGTCCCGTACGGCACGGGCGCGGACGTCGGCGGTGTCCGAACCGTCCGCCCGCCGTTGACGACCGGCCGGACGGGACGACCGCCGCGCGTGCGCCGCGCTCTCGGCCGACGCCCCGCCCTCGGACGCCGCGTCCGCCTTCGCCTTCCGACGGGCCGCCCGCAACGCCTCGCGGGCCACGTCCGCCGGGCGGGCGGCCCCGGCGCCCACGGAACCGGGGAGTGACGCCTCGTCGGGAACGCCTGGGCTGCCCGGGCCGTCCGCCTCGGCCATGTCGTCGGACCGGCCGGTCTTCTCGCCGGGCGGGTCCGACTCCCCTACGGGCCCCGGGTCTCCCGAGCCGGTCGGATCGGCCGGGTCTGTCGGGACCGCCGGGTCGGCCGCATCTTCCGGTTCCCCACGCACCCCGCGCCCCGGCACGCCTGCCGACCCGGCCGGATCCACAGGAACCTGCCGCCCCGGCGGCGGCACGTCTGCGGCGTGGGCGGCAACGGGCTCGTCGGGGGTGCCGGACGGCGCGGCAGGGCTGTTCGCAGGGTCGTACGCGCCCGTCTGCCGTGCCGTGCGTGCGTTGCGCAGGGCGGCACGGGCGATGTCCCCGGGGCGCGGCGGGGTGTGCTCCCCCGGCTTCCGGCCCGAGTCGCTTACCTCTCCCCGTGCCGGGGCCGACGGAGCCGGGGCGGGGGGCGACGACGGCGACGGGGCCGACGATGCCGCCCCGCGTTCCCCGTCGGTGCCGCCCGCAGCCTCCCCGCGCTCGCGTGCCTCCCGCAGGGCGCGGCGGGCCTCGTCGGCGGGCCGGGGGCTCATGCGGGCCTCCGCAGGGACACGAGGTCGGACAGTTCACGGGCCGTCAGTTCGGTGAGGGCCGACTCCCCGGAGCCGAGGATCGCGTCGGCCAGGGCCCGCTTGGACTGGAGCATCTCGGCGATGCGGTCCTCGACCGTGCCCTCGGTGATGAGCCGGTGGACCTGGACCGGCTGGGTCTGTCCGATGCGGTAGGCGCGGTCGGTGGCCTGTTCCTCCACCGCCGGGTTCCACCAGCGGTCGAAGTGCACGACGTGCCCGGCGCGGGTGAGGTTGAGGCCGGTGCCGGCGGCCTTCAGGGACAGCACGAGGACGGGGGTCGCCCCGCTCTGGAAGCGGTCCACCATCCGCTCCCGCTCCGGCACCGGCGTACCGCCGTGCAGCAGGTCGACCGGGACCGCGCGGGCGGCCAGGTGGGAGGCGATGAGGCGGGCCATGCCGACGTACTGCGTGAAGACCAGCGCCGAGCCGTCCTCCGCGAGCACGGTGTCCAGCAGCTCGTCCAGCAGGGCGAGCTTGCCCGAACGCGCGGTCATCCGGTCGGCGCCGCCCGGCGAACGCTCCTCCTTGAGGAACAGCGCGGGGTGGTCGCAGATCTGCTTCAGCGAGGTCAGCAGCTTGAGGACGAGGCCGCGCCGGCCCATGCCCTCGGCCTCCTCGATGGCGAGCATCGACTCGCGCACCACCGCCTCGTACAGCGCGGCCTGTTCGCGGGTGAGCGGGACGGGGTGGTCCGTCTCGGTCTTCGGGGGCAGCTCGGGGACGATGCCGGGGTCGGACTTCTTGCGGCGCAGCAGGAAGGGGCGGATGAGGCGGGCGAGGCGCTCCACTGCCTGGTCGTCCTCGCCGTTCTCCACCGCGCGCGCGTGCCGGGCGCGGAAGGACTTCAGGGGGCCGAGCAGGCCGGGGGTGGTCCAGTCGAGCAGCGCCCACAGCTCGGAGAGGTTGTTCTCCACGGGCGTGCCGGTCAGCGCCACCCGCGCCGGGGACGGGATCGTCCGCAGGGCCTTCGCCGTCGCCGAGTACGGGTTCTTCACGTGCTGGGCCTCGTCCGCGACGACCATGCCCCAGGGCTGCTCGGCCAGGGTCGTGGCGGCGGACCGCATGGTGCCGTAGGTGGTGAGGACGAAGCCGCCGGCCAGGTCGTCGAGGGTGCGCTCGGGGCCGTGGAAGCGGCGGACGGGGACGCCGGGCGCGAACCGCTCGATCTCCCGCTGCCAGTTGCCCAGCAGGGAGGCCGGGCAGACCACCAGGGTCGGTTCGGTCCGGGCCCGCCGCAGGTGCAGGGCGATGACGGTGACGGTCTTGCCGAGGCCCATGTCGTCGGCGAGGCAGCCGCCGAGGCCGAGCGACGTCATGAGGTCGAGCCAGGCGAGCCCGCGCAGCTGGTAGTCGCGCAGCGTGGCGTGCAGGCCGGGCGGTGCTTCGGCGGGCCGCACGCCCGCGGTGAGCCGGTCGCGCAGGGCGGCCAGCGCGCCGACGGGCACCACGTCGACCGTCTCGCCGTCGGCCTCCGCGCTGCCGGTGAGGGCGACGGAGAGGGCGTCGACCGGGTCGAGCAGGCCGAGATCGCGCTTGCGGGCCCGGCGGACGAGCGCCGGGTCGACCAGCACCCACCGGTCGCGGAGCCGGACGACGGGGCGGTGGGCCTCCGCGAGGGTGTCCATCTCGGCCTCGGTGAGCGGGTCGCCGCCGATCGCGAGCTGCCAGCGGAACTGGAGGAGGTCCTCGCTCTCGAAGAAGCCCGTGCCGTCGGTCGCGGAACCGGGTGCGGTCCTGATCACCGCGGTCGCGGTGAGGTCCTGGGCCAGGTCGCGGGGCCAGTGCACGGCGACCCCGGCGGCGGCGAGCCGTCCGGCCGCCACCCCCAGCAGGTCGGTGACCTCCTCCTCGGACAGGGCGAGCACGTCGGGCACGTCCTGCTCGGTGAGGCGGTCCAGCGGCGGCCAGACCCGGGCCGCGCGCCGTACCGCCAGGGCGGTGTCCACGCGCGCGCGGGCGCCGAAGGCCGCGTCGGCCACCCCCGACCACAGGTCCGCCGCGTCGGCGACGAGGGTGGGGTCGGCGAGGCTGTGCACCTGGACGACGGCCGCCCCGGCGTTGCGCAGGCCGCCGTCGCCGCCGTCACCGCTCCCCGGGGCGCCCTCCCCGTCCCGGTCGAACAGGTCGTACGCCGACAGGTCCAGGCGCAGCGAGATCCGCACGCCCGCGTCCATGCCGGCGGCGACCTCCGCGGCCCAGTCGTGCGCGTCGGGCAGACGCTGGGCCTCGCGTGCGGCGAACGGGCGGCCCGTGGCGTGGGGTGCGGCCGGGGTGCGGGGCAGGGTGTCGGCGACCGCGTCCAGGAACGCGCGGACCAGCGCTTCCGGCTCCGGCAGCCGGATCGGGCCCGGGCCTTCGAGCGGGACCGCGTGGCCCTCCGGGGGCAGGGCGGCGGCCACGGCCCGCAGGTGGGCGATGTCGTCGGGGTCGAGCGGACCGGCCCGCCAGGCGTCGTGTCCGGCCGCGGTCAGGCCGGGCAGCAGCCGGCCGCGCGCGGTGAGCCGCAGGGCGTGCAGGGCCGCCGCGCCCCAGCATGCGGTGGCCGGGTGGGCGGCCGGGTCGTGCCGGGCGCGCACCAGCAGCGGCAGCGCCTCGGTGAGCGGCAGCGACAGCGCGGGAGCCGTCCCGCGCCGCACCCCGGCGCCGTGCCGCCGCACGACGGTCAGCTCCGTGGGGCCGCCGGGCCGGTCGCCCTCCGCCTCCTCGGCGACGGGGCCGCCGGCGGGGTCCCAGAAGGCGATCCGTCCCTCGCGCGGGAGTGGCGCGGGCAGGAAGACGGCCGCGAGCCGGACGGGGACGGACGCCGTCGGCGCCTCGGCCCGCCTCGTCTCCGTCACGGCCACGTCACCCATACGTCCTGTCACCTCCCGCCCGTCTGCCCGATCCAGATGTCTTCGACTCTACGGGCGGGGTCTGACAATCGGCTCCGACGGCCTGCCGCCGGGCACCGGGGCCACCGGTCCTACGGAACGGTGTGCGAGACGACGTACACCATCGGGTAGTCCGGGTTCTCCATGTTCACGACGACGTCCTGGGTCGGCGCCGGGTTCTCCTGCTCGTTGACGACACCCCACCAGGAGCCGGACCCGCCGAACTCCCAGCCGGTGACCCGCTGGGCGCGGTCGCTGATCGCGATCCTGCCCTTCTTCAGCGCGTCCCGGTCGACTCCCAGGCCCGCCAGGAAGACGTCGAGTCCGGCAGCGGTGGTCTCGAACTGGACGTAGAGCCGGCTGGTCTTCCAGTTGTTCGTCTCGTAGTACGCGACCTCTTCGGAGGGCACCGGGACGGGCACCTCGTAGATGCGGCGCTGCAGCTTGGAGGGCCAGCCCTCGGTCATGCCGGTCGCCGCGTACTTCGCCTCCTTGTCCCGCCCGCTGTCCCGGCTCTGGCTCGCGGAGATCGCGAGGTAGCCGGCCGGGACGCCGATGAGCAGCACGATGGTGATCAGGGTGAGCGCGCGCCGGCGGATCATGTGCCGACGGCCCTCCGCGGCCGGACCGGTCGGCTCCGGAGGGCCGGGCTGGTGGGGCAGGGATTCCGTCACAGCGACTCCTGGGACGTGCGGCGGGCCTCGGCGTACCGCTCGTAGCGCTCGTAGCGCTCCACCCGGCGCCGCTTGGCGCGGCGGAACCGGCGGGCGACCAGCCTGGCCAGGTCGGCGGCGCCCACCATACCGGCCTCGGGGCCGAGCTGGGCCCGGACGATACGGGCCTCGGGACGGTAGCCGCGGCCGGTCAGCTGGCGCTTGAAGGCGTCGCGCGCGGGACCGATCAGCAGGTCGTCGGCGGCGCTGACGCCACCGCCGATGACGAAGCAGGACGGGTCGAGGGCCGCGGCGAGGTTCGCGATGCCGACGCCGAGCCACTGTCCGATGTCCTGGAGCAGCTCGACGCACATGGCGTCGCCCTCGCGGGCCAGTTCGGTGATCATCGGGCCGCTGATGTCGCCGATGCTGCCCTTGACGTGCTCGATGATCCCGTAGGCCACCGGCGAGTCGGCGGCGGCCATCTCGCGGGCCTCCCTGACCAGGGCGTTCCCCGAGCTGTACTGCTCCCAGCAGCCGCGGTTGCCGCACGGGCAGCGGTGGCCGCCGGGGACGACCTGCATGTGCCCGAACTCGCCGGCGACGCCGTACTTGCCGCGCTTGACCTGGCCGTCCTCCAGGATCGCGCCGCCGATGCCGGTGCCGAGCGTGATCATGACGAGGTGGTCCTCGCCGCGCCCGGCGCCGAAGCGCCACTCGGCCCAGGCCGCGGTGTTGGCGTCGTTGTCCACCAGGACGGGGACCGCGAGGCGGCCGGCGATGCGGTCGCGCAGCGGTTCGTTGCGCCAGGACAGGTGGGGGGCGAACAGCACGCGGTTGCGGTCGGCGTCGACCCAGCCGGCCGCGCCGATGCCGACGGCGTGCACGTCGTGCCGGTCGGAGAGGTCCAGGACCAGCTCGACGATCGTGTCCTCGACGACCTTCGGGCTCTTGGACTTGTCCGGGGTCTCCGTGCGGAGCTTCTCCAGGATGTTGCCGTCGGCGTCGACGACGCCCGCCATGACCTTCGTGCCGCCGATGTCGATGCCGACCGTGGGCACGCGGGGCGCCGTCAGGTGGGAGCGGCGTTCCCTCGTGCCCACGGTGCGCAGGACGGGGGCGCGGCGGGAGCCGATGGGGGCGGTGAAGTCGCGGTAGGTGCTCATCGGGTGCGATTGTGCCGCACGGGTGTGCCGGGTGCCGAATGGGACAGGGGGTGGGTGCAACGGTTCTTTGCCGGGTGCGGGTGCGTCGTGGCTGGTCGCGCCCACGCCGCGGAGCCGCAAACAACACAGCCCGCGCCCCTAGCGGCGTTCCAGTTCATGGCGTAGATCGTCCAGCTCCGTTCCACCGGCCATCTGCTGGGTCAGCTCGTCCAGTGTGACCTCGTCACGCATCTGATTGGCCACCATCGTGCCCCGTTTCAGCAGCACGAACCGGTCCCCCACCAGGTACGCGTGGTGTGGGTTGTGGGTGATCAGCACGACGCCCAGGCCCTGGTCACGTGCCGCCGCCACATATTTGAGGACCACACCCGACTGCTTCACCCCCAGTGCCGCCGTCGGTTCGTCGAGGACCAGGACCTTCGCGCCGAAGTACACGGCGCGGGCGATGGCCACGCACTGGCGCTCGCCGCCGGAGAGGGTGCCGATGGGCTGGTCGACGTCGCGCAGGTCGATGCCCATGCGCAGCAGTTCCGCGTGGGTGGTGCGGCGCATGTGGTCGACGTCCATGCGCTTGAACGGGGCGACGCCCTTGCGCGGCTCGGAGCCGAGGAAGAAGTTGCGCCAGACCGGCATGAGCGGGACGACGGCCAGGTCCTGGTAGACGGTGGCGATGCCGCGGTCCAGGGCCTCGCGCGGGGAGGACAGACGGGTCTCCTCGCCGTCCAGGCTCAGCGTGCCGCCGTCGTGCTGGTGCAGCCCGGAGATGATCTTGATGAGAGTGGACTTGCCCGCGCCGTTGTCGCCCAGGACGCAGGTGATCTCCCCGGCGTGGACCTCCAGGGTCACGCCTTCGAGGGCGCGTACGTTGCCGTAGTTCTTGCTGACGCCGGACAGCTCGACGAGCGCCGTGCGGCCTTCGGTCTGCGTCATGTGGTGGCCTCCGCGCGCTTGCGGACCCAGGCGTTGAGCAGGGTCGCGAGGAGCAGCATCGCTCCGAGGAAGAACTTGAACCAGTCGGGGTTCCACTCGGCGAAGACGATGCCCTTGCTGGTCATGCCGAAGATGAGCGCGCCGACCGCCGAGCCGACGGCGCTGCCGTAGCCGCCGGTGATCAGACAGCCGCCGATGACGGCCGCGATGATGTAGATCAGCTCGTTGCCGACGCCCTCGCCGGACTGGACGACGTCGTAGGAGAAGAGCAGGTGCTGGCCCGAGATCCAGGCGCCGAGGCCCACGCCCATGTAGAGGCCGATCTTGGTCCTGGTGACCGGGACGCCGACCGCGCGGGCGGCGTCCTTGTTGCCGCCGACCGCGAAGATCCAGTTGCCCGCGCGGGTGCGCAGCAGGATCCAGCTGGCGACGGCGACCAGGGCGAGCCACCACAGGATGGTCACCTTGAAGCCGACGCCGCCGATGGTGATCGTGGAGGCGAAGACGTCGCGGGCGGAGGGGAAGCCCTCCATGTCGGCGATCGACTTGGTGGAGACGGTGCCGTCGATGAGCTTGGTGAAGCCCAGGTTCAGGCCGGTCAGCATGAGGAAGGTGCCCAGCGTGATGATGAAGCTGGGGAGTTTGGTGCGGGTGAGCATGAAGCCGTTGAAGGCGCCGATCGCCAGGGTGACCAGCAGTGACACGCCGACGCCGACCCAGACGTTGGCGGTCATCTGGTAGCTGAACATCGACGACACCAGCGCCGAGGAGGTGACCATGACGCCCGCGGACAGGTCGAACTCGCCGCCGATCATGAGCAGCGCCACCGGGACGGCCATGATGCCGATCGTGGAGGCGGCGTAGAGCACCGTGCTGAGGCTGGCGGCGTGCAGGAAGCTGTCGGCGAAGAACGCGAAGAAGACGAAGACGGCGATCGCGCCGACGACGGAGCCCAGCTCGGGGCGGCCCAGGAGTTTGCGCAGCGGAGAGGTCCGCAGAAGCCGTTCGTCGGCCTCCTTCACCTGCGTGGCGTTCATCGGGTGCCCCGCTTCGTGTAGTCGGCCAGCGCGGCGGCGTCGTCCTTGGTGATGATCTGCGGCCCGGTGAGCACCGGACGGCCGCCGCCGAGGACGTCGGCGTTGTACTTGTACAGCCACAGCAGGTCGACGGCCTCGTAGCCCTGGAGGTAGGGCTGCTGGTCGACGGCGAAGCCGAGGGTGCCGTCCTCCAGCCCGGCCGCCACCTTGGCGTTGAGGTCGAAGGTGTCGATCTCGGCCTTGCTGCCGGCGCCCTGCTTGGCCTTGACTGCGGTGTCGGCGTAGGGGGCGCCGAGGGTGACCACGGCGTCGACGGACGTGTCGGTCTGGAGCTTGGCCTCGATGGCGGACTGCACGTCCGGCATGCTGGTGCCGTTGACGTAGAGCCGCTGGACCTTGCCGTCGAAGGTCTTCTCCACGCCGTCGCAGCGCTGTTCGTGGCCGACGTTGCCCTGCTCGTGGAGCACGCAGATCGCCTGCTCGCGGCCCCGCTGGTTCAGTTCCTCGCCCACGGCCTCGCCCGCGATCGTCTCGTCCTGGCCGACGTGGGTGAGGGCGCCGAACTCCTTGGACTCCGCGGAGCCGGAGTTCACCGTGATCACGGGGATGCCCGCCTTGTGCGCGCGGGCGAGGGCGGACTTCATCGCGTCGGGCTTGGCGAGCGTGACGATGATGCCGTCGACCTTCTTGTCGATGGCCGCGTTCACGAGCTGGGCCTGCTGCTGCGCCTCGTCGTCGTGGGAGTAGAGGAAGTTGATGTTGTCCTTGAGCGCGGCCTGCTCGGCGCCGCTCTGGACGATGTCCCAGAAGGTGTCGCCGTCACCCGAGTGGGTGATCATCGCGAAGGTCCAGCGGGGGGTGTCCACCGCCGCCCTGCCCTCGGCCGACGCGGCCTTGCGGGCGTCCTCGGCGCGCTTGCCGCCGGTGCTGCTGCAACCTGCCAGGGACACCGAGAGTGCCCCTGCCAGCGCGATGCCCACCCATGTCCGAAACCGTGCCACGAGGCCGTGCCCTTCTTGCTGTGCCGTGCTGTGCGTGCGGGGCCTGTCACCACCCCGACCGGGTTCTGGAAACCCCAAACGCCCCATTGTCCGACACACAAGCGGAGCCTTTGCCTCCGGGGACCGGCCGAGGGTCACATTGTCCGGACATTGCGACGAACCCGCACGGTGGAAGCCGCCGCCGGGAGCCGTCGGTGGCGGCCGCCGCCGGGAGCCGCGTGAGCCGCCCCCGGACGCGGTCGCTCAGGACCGCACGAGCAGCTGGAACTCGAAGGAGTAGCGGGACGGCCGGTAGGTGTGGGTGCCGAACTCGACCGCGCGTCCCGTGTCGTCGAAGGTGATGCGCTCCATCGTGAGCAGCGGGGCGCCCGCCTCCTCGGCGAGCCGCTCCGCCTCACCGGTGGTGGCGGCGCGGGCACCGATGGACTGCCGGGCGCTGTGCAGGGTGATCCCGGCGGCGCGCATCAGCCGGTAGAGGCCGGTGGCCTCCAGCTGCCCGGTGTCCAGGTCGACGAGGCCGGGCGGCAGGTAGTTGCACAGGTACGCCATCGGTTCGCCGTGCGTCAGCCGCAGCCGCTCGATGCGGTGCACGTCGCTGTCCTCGGCGACGCCGAGCGCGGCGGCGATCTCCGCGGTGGCCGGGACGACGGTGTTGACCAGGACCTTCGTGGCCGGGCGCTGGCCCGCCGCCTCCAGGTCGTCGAAGAGGCTGCTGAGTTCCAGGGGGCGCCGGACCTTGCTGTGCACGACCTGGGTGCCGACGCCGCGGCGGCGCACGAGCAGGCCCTTGTCGACGAGCGACTGGATGGCCTGGCGGACGGTGGGCCGGGACAGCCCGAGCCGCGCGGCCAGCTCGATCTCGTTGCCCAGCAGGCTGCCGGGGGTCAGCGCGCCGTGCTCGATCGCGGCCTCCAGCTGCTGCGACAGCTGGAAGTACAGCGGCACGGGGCTGCTGCGATCCACGCTGAGGTCCAGCGACACGGTCGGGTCCACTTCTGGTTTCGGCACGGGCCGAGCGTAGCTCCGTGCGCAGATGACGGGAAGTTGTGTAGTTCGATTGTCCGGACATACGCATTGACAGGGAGCGGCTGTGAGCCCACTTTGATTCCATGCGCATCGGGGTCATCGGAACGGGCCGCATCGGTACCGTTCACGCCAACACGCTCAGCCGCCACCGCGACGTCGGGTCCCTGATCCTCACGGACGCCGACCTCGCGCGGGCCCAGGACCTGGCGCACCGGCTGGGCGAGACGGCGGCACCGGGAGTGGACGAGATCTTCCAGTGGGGCGTGGACGCGGTGGTGATCACCACGGCGACACCGGCCCACGCGGAGCTGATCGGACGGGCGGCCCGCTCCGGGCTGCCGGTGTTCTGCGAGAAGCCCATCGCCCTCGACCTGCCCGGCACGTTACAGGCGATCGCCGAGGTGGAGGCCGCCGGGACGATCCTCCAGATGGGCTTCCAGCGCCGCTTCGACACCGGCTACACCGGGGCCCGGGAGGCGGTGCGGTCCGGGCGGCTCGGCCGGCTGCACACCGTACGGGCGGTGACGAGCGACCAGACCCCGCCGCCCGCCGAGTACCTGCCGCAGTCCGGCGGTCTCTACCGGGACACGCTCATCCACGACTTCGACGTCCTGCGCTGGGTGACCGGGCGGGAGGTCGCCGACGTGTACGCCGCCGGGTCCGACGCCGGTCCGCCGATGTTCCGCGCGGCGGACGACGTGGACACGGGCGCGGTGCTGCTCACGCTGGACGACGGCACGCTGGCGACGGCGACGGCGACGCGGCTGAACGGGGCGGGGTACGACGTCCGCATGGAGCTGGCCGGGGAGCTGGACCAGATCGTCGTGGGCCTGGACGACCGTACGCCGATCGCGTCCACCGAGCCGACCGGTCCCCCGGCCGCCGACAAGCCGTGGACGGGTTTCGTGGAGCGCTTCGGGCCCGCCTACGAGGCCGAGCTGAACACGTTCGTGCAGGTGGTGCGCGGCGAGCGGGCCAACCCCTGCGACGGGCGCGAGGCGCTGCAGGCCCTGCGGATCGCGGAGGCCTGCGACGTCTCCCGCCGCGAGCGCAGACCCGTACGGCTGGCGGAGGTCCCCGAGACGCTCCCCTCCTAGTCTTCTGAGTCAGGAATTCTGTTCAGATGTATAGGGTTGTGGGGTGGCGCGTACTGGGCGGCCGAAGGCCGAGTTGGTCCTGTCGGATGAGGAACGGGCTGCGCTGGAGGGATGGGTGCGGCGCCGTTCCACCCCGCAGGCGTGGGCTTTGCGGTGCCGGATCATCCTGGCCTGCGCGACCGGTGCGTCGAACAAGGACGTGGCCGCCCAGCTCGGTTCGACACCGCATGCGGTGGGCCGCTGGCGGAAGCGGTTCGTCGAGCACCGGATCGCCGGGCTGGGTGACATGCCCCGCTCCGGCGGGCCCCGGACGGTCACCGACGAGCAGGTCGCCGCTGTGGTGACCAAAACGCTGGAGACCGCGCCGAAGAACGCCACCCACTGGTCGACGCGGGCGATGGCCACGGAGATGGGCCTGTCGCAGTCGACCGTGTCGCGGATCTGGCGGGCGTTCGGCCTGCAGCCGCACCGCACCGAGACCTTCAAGCTGTCCACGGACCCGTACTTCGTTGACAAGGTCCACGACGTCGTCGGCCTCTATCTGGACCCGCCCGAGCGGGCCTTGGTGTTCTGCGTCGACGAGAAGTCGCAGATCCAGGCGCTCGACCGGTCCCAGCCGGTGCTGCCGATGATGCCGGGTGTCCCGCAGCGGGTCACCCATGACTACGTGCGCGCGGGCACCACCACACTGTTCGCGGCCCTGGAGGTGGCCACGGGGAAGGTGATCGGCTCCCTGCACCGCCGGCACAGGGGCACAGGCCAGGGCGCCGATCAGCTGGTCCGCGACGGCCATGGCGGGTGAGAGGTCCGGCTCCTGGTCCAGCGCGTCGGCGGTCAGGAGGCCGAGGGTGACGGCGAGCAGGAAGCAGGCGAAGTCGACGACCCAGTCGCGCGCGGTGCGCCGGGGACGGCCGCCGGGCCGCCGGGGCTGCGGGTACAGGTCCTCGACCAGCGCCGCCGGCAGCACCCAGCGCCGTTTCGCGAAGGCCGGGGGCACGGTGGGCTGCTCGTCACTGTTCACAGTCGACAAATCTACGCAGGAGCGGTGCCCGGAACCGCCGGTCGGCGGGGACCGTCGACCAAAGTCGCGCGAGCGGCGACTTTGGGCGCGCGCTGCGCGTGCGCCGGCTCCTTCCGTCGGGCAGGACTCGCCCCGCGGCCGATGTGTGTGGGGGGACCGCGGGGCGAGAGTCGGGATCATGAAGCAACTGTTGGAGTTCCTGGGTTTCCTCGCCGTGCTCCAGGGCGCGATGGGCCTGGTGCACGAGTTCACCGACTGGAACGTCGGTCTGGTGCAGCGGATCGGCGTCCTGGACGGCTACGAGGTCTACGCGAGCGTCGTGCTGCTCGCCCTCGGCGGCGCGCTGTTCGCCGCCGCCGAGAGCCGCAAGGCCCGGTGAGTCGGCGGGCCGGTTCTCAGCAGCCGTGGTCGACGAGGTCGAACGACGCGTAGTGGTCGGCCGTGTAGTAGTCCTCCTGGTTCTCCTCACCGGTGACGATCCGGCGGGCGCCGCGCGTGTCGGAGCCCGGCGTGATCACCGTGTACTCGTGGTAGTACCCGGAGGACTGGCTGGGCAGGATGCCCTCCCGGTTCTGGAAGACGGTCCCGTCCTGCTCGAACGGGTAGGGACCGCCCTGCTCGATCAGGTCGAGCGTGTCGTGCGCCTGGGAGGGCAGGTCGCTGTAGCAGATGTCGCCGACCGCCGCGGGGGCGGCGCCGGCCGTGGTCGCGGAGACGGTGCCGCCCACGAGGAGGGCGGACAGGACTGCGGCTGCTGCGCCGAGCCGAGCGGCGCGTGGGGGGAATCGCATGCGCTCATGATGACGCGCGTAGACAGTGGCATGTCAATGACAAGACGGTGGAGTTTCCCGGGACGTCATATGTGTTTTCCGCGTGTTCACACCACTGTTCGACACGGGCGGGGCACCGCTCAGGTCGACGTCCGTTCACCGCCAGCACGGGCACGGCGACCCGGCTGGGATGGACCCATGAACACGAACACGCACACGAACCCACTCGCCACCGCCACCGCTCCCCTGACCGGCCGCACAGCACTCGTGACCGGCGGCAGCCGGGGCATCGGCGCGGCGACCGTCCTGCGGCTGGCACGGGAGGGCGCGGACGTGGCCCTCACCTACGTGAACGGCAAGGACGCGGCCGAGGACGTCGTACGGGCCGTCCGGGCGCTGGGGCGCCGGGCGGTGGCCCTGCGCGCCGACTCCGGCGACGCGGACGAGGCGGCGGGGGCGGTCGAGCGGGCCGCCACGGCGCTCGGCGGCGGCCTCGACGTACTGGTCAACAACGTGGGCCTCGGACTGCTCGGCCCGCTGGAGAGCCTCTCCCCCGCCGACGTCGACCGGCTGCTGGCGGTGAACGTCCGCGGCGTCTTCCTCGCCTCGCAGGCGGCCGCGGCCCGCATGACCGGGGGCGGGCGGATCATCACCGTCGGCACCTGCATGACCCAGCGGGTGCCGGGGCCCGGCGGGACGCTGTACGCGACGAGCAAGTCGGCGCTGATCGGGCTGACCAAGGCGCTGGCCCGGGAGCTGGGCCCGCGCGGGATCACGGCGAACATCGTGCACCCGGGACCGATCGACACCGACATGAACCCGGCGGACGGCCCCTACGCGGACGGGCAGGCGGCCATGACGGCGCTGGGCCGCTTCGGCACGGCGGACGAGGTGGCCTCGACGGTGGCGTACCTGGCGACCGCCTCGTACGTCACCGGCGCGGAGTTCGCGGTGGACGGCGGCCACGCCGCGTGACCCCTTGCGGACATGCGCGCGGGGCGCACCGGTGCTGTCCTGCCGGTGCGCCCCGCGGGTCTGTGCCGAGCGGCGGGTCAGCCGCCCAGTTCCTGGTGGCGGGCGGCGAGGCGGGCCGCGCCGTCCTCGGTCAGGGAGCCGAACAGGCGCAGCCGGGAGATGCCGCCGTCGGGGAAGATGTCCACGCGCGCGTGGGTGCCGACGGCCGTCTCGGGCAGCACGAAGCGGTGGTTGGTGTCGGGCTGCATCCGGGTGCGCGTGAGCACCTCGCGCCACTCGCCCGCCTCGCCGTCCTTGACGGAGACGGACGCCCAGCCCGCGCTGTTGCCCTTCAGGTACGCCGTGTCGATCTCGATGGCGCGGATCTGGGCGCGGTCCACCAGGCGGTACTGGATCCAGTCGTTGCCCCGGTCGCGGCGGCGGCGGGTCTCCCAGCCGTCGTCCATCTTGCGGGAGCGGCCCGGCTGGATGGTGTTGGTGGCCGGCGAGTAGAAGAGGTTGGAGGCGTCCTCGACCTGGCCGCCGTTCTCCAGGGCGACCACGTCGAAGGTGCCGAGGGCGGTGAGCCAGGCGGGGTCCGGGACGACCTCGCCGTACACGCGCAGGCGGGCGATGCCGCCGTCCGGGTGCTGCTTGAGGCGCAGGTGGGTGAAGCGCTGCTCGGCCGAGACGGCGAACCCGTTGGCCGCGTGGCCGCCGACCGCGGTGCGCGGGACGAGGGTCGTCCACTTCACGTCGTCCGCGAGCAGTTCCTCCGGCGACGGGGAACCGGCGACCGAGGCGCCCTCGACGGAGACGGCCTGCGGGTAGTTGCCGCGGAAGTGGGCGGTGTCGACGACGATGCCGCGGATGACGCCGGGGGCGCCGAGGCGGATCAGCGCCCAGTCGTGGTCCTCCTCGGTGGGCCAGGGCTGTTCGGCCGAGACGCCGCGGCGACGGCGGGTCTCCCAGCCGTCCATGACCTTGCCCTTGTGCCCGAAGTGCTCGGGGTCGAACTCGGCGGGCCCGGGCACCAGCAGGTTCTCGCGCTGGGCGAAGAACTCGTCGTTGGCGGCGACGACACCCGCGCCGAGCTGCCGGTCGGCAAGGTTGGCGTACTGGGTGAAGGGAAGGTCGGCGGTGCGGTAGTCCGCGTACGGGTCGCCGCCTCCGTAGGGCTGGGCGTCGCCGGTGAAGCTGGCCAACGAGGTGTTCTGCTGGGCCGTCACGGTGATCAGGTGTTCCTTTCGGGGCTGTTCGGGGGGTACTGGATTCAGGGAGTGTCCGGGCACGTCAGGCCCGGTCGAGGAGCTGTCCCTTCGGGTCGGTGAACGCGCCGTCCGCCACGACGCGCGTGCCGCGCAGCCAGGTGGACTTCACGACGCCGTACAGGGTCTTGCCCGCGTACGCGGTGACGCGGTTGCGGTGCTGGAGGGCGGCCGGGTCGACGGTGAAGGTCTCGTCGGGGGCGAGGACGGCGAAGTCGGCGTCGTGTCCGGCCGCGATGGCGCCCTTGCGGCCGTCGAGACCCACCTGGCGTGCCGTGTTCACGGACATCCAGCGCACGATGTCCTCCAGCCCCAGACCGCGCTCGCGAGCCTTGGTCCACATGGCCGGCAGGCTGAGCTGGAGCCCGGCGATGCCGCCCCAGGCGGTGGCGAAGTCGTCGGTCTTCAGGTCGGCGGTGGACGGCGAGTGGTCGGTGACCACGCAGTCGATCGTGCCGTCCGCCAGCGCCTGCCACAGCAGATCCTGGTTGGCGGCCTCGCGGATGGGCGGGCAGCACTTGAACTCGCTGGCGCCGTCCGGCACTTCCTCGGCGGTGAGGGTGAGGTAGTGCGGGCAGGTCTCGACCGTCACCCGCACGCCGTCCGCGCGGGCCTCGGCGATCAGCGGCAGGGCGTCGCTGGAGGAGAGGTGCAGGACGTGCACACGGGCGTTGAACCGCTTGGCCTGCGCGAGCAGGGTGGCGATCGCGGTGTCCTCGGCGTCGCGCGGGCGGCTGGCGAGGAAGTGGGAGTACTTGGGGCCGCCCTGCTGCGGGGCGGCGGCCAGGTGGTGCGGGTCCTCGGCGTGCACGATCAGCAGGCCGTCGAAGGCGGCGATCTCCGCCAGGGACCGGGCGAGCTGCTCCTGGTCGAGGTGCGGGAACTCGTCCACCCCCGACGGCGACAGGAACGCCTTGAAACCGAAGACACCGGCCTCGTGCAGCGGGCGCAGGTCCTTGACGTTGTCCGGCAGGGCGCCGCCCCAGAAGCCGACGTCGATGTGCGCCTTGTCGGCGGCGACCTCGCGCTTGGTGCGCAGGTTGTCGACCGTGGTGGTCGGCGGGATGGAGTTGAGCGGCATGTCGACGAGGGTGGTGATGCCTCCGGCGGCCGCGGCGCGGGTGGCGGTCCAGAAGCCCTCCCACTCGGTGCGGCCGGGATCGTTCACGTGCACGTGGGTGTCGACCAGGCCCGGCAGGACGACATGGTCGCCGACGTCCTCGAGCCGGGCGCCGTCCGGGACGGGGGCGTCGTACGGCAGGACCGCCGTGATCTTCTCACCGGTCACCGCGATCGACGCGGCGCGTGTCCCCTCGGGGGTGATGACGCGCGTCGAGCGCAGCACCAGTTCAGCTCCGGACACCCGAAACCCCTCTTTCTGCCGCCGAGTTTCTTCAACGTTCTGTTGAAGTCTCCTGTCGAAGGAGTCTTCATTCCCGCCTCCGTGCCGTCAAGAGGCACCCTTTGTGCGGGCACGCCCACGGCTCAGCCCTGGACGTTTCCACAAAGCGGAATTAGAATTCCAGCAAGCAGAACGTAGCTACGTACAAGCCGGTAGTCAACCGGCCGCCGGGTACGCTTCTTTCCTCCCGCCAGCCCCGAAAGGAACGTGCCGTGCCGACGTCCAGCGCCAGCACCACCGACTCCGCCAGGTCCGCCACCGGCGGCGTCCAGTCCCTGGAGCGCGCCTTCGACCTGCTCGAACGGATGGCGGACGCGGGGGGCGAGGTCGGCCTGAGCGAGCTCTCGGCGAGCAGCGGGCTGCCGCTGCCGACCATCCACCGCCTGATGCGGACGCTCGTGGCCTGCGGGTACGTACGCCAGCAGCCCAACCGGCGCTACGCGCTCGGCCCCCGCCTGATCCGCCTCGGCGAGTCCGCCTCCCGGCTGCTGGGCACCTGGGCGCGCCCGCACCTGGCCCGCCTGGTGGAGGAGACCGGCGAGACGGCGAACATGGCCCTGCTCGACGGGGACGAGATCGTGTACGTCGCCCAGGTGCCGTCCAAGCACTCGATGCGGATGTTCACCGAGGTCGGCCGGCGCGTCCTGCCGCACTCCACGGGCGTGGGCAAGGCGCTGCTCGCGGACTTCCCGGCGGACGAGGTGCGGGCACTGCTGGGCCGTACCGGCATGCCGGCCGCGACCGACAAGACGATCACCACTCCGGACGGCTTCATCGCGGCGCTCGAGGAGGTGCGGCGCCAGGGTTACGCGATCGACGACAACGAGCAGGAGATCGGCGTCCGCTGCCTGGCCGTCTCGGTGCCGGACTCCCCCACCGCCGCGGCCATCTCCATCTCCGGCCCCGCGGGCCGTGTCACCGAGGCCGCGACCGACCGGATGGTGCCCCTGCTCCAGCAGGTGGCGGCGGAGCTGTCCCAGGCCCTGCTGACCTCGAACGGCTCGAACGGCAACCCGGCCGCCTGACGCGCCTTTCCCCGCGCGGGGCTCAGCGGCGCGGCGGGTCCCCGAACAGCTCCACGGCGTGACGGACCTCCGTCAGCCCGGGCCCGAGAGCGCTGACGGAGCCGATCGCACCGGCTATCAGCAGCAGGGAGCGGCGCAGCCGCGGCGCTTCGGGGACGCCGTGGCCCGCCATGGCGGCGAGGTCGGCCAATTCGTCCTCGGCGATCTGGCGGTCCGGGAAATCGGCGGGCAGCAGGGCGAGTTGGCGGCGCAGCCGGGACACGGCGGTCCGCAGCGCCACCACCCTCACGTCCTCGTCGCCGACGGTCACGTGCCTCTGCCCCAAGCTCCGCAACACAGCCCTCCCCGCCCTCCCCCTCGCACCCCGTTGTGCGCGGGCCAGTAAACGCCACCTCGCACCGCGCGCGCCACCGCGCGGACCGAAATTCAGTCTCCGGAAAGTCCCCGGAAATCCCGCGCACGCCGGAGCGTTTGGCGGGCGGTCAGGTATGCAAGGGGCATGACCGACAACGAGGCCCGGACAGAAGACCAGGTGGGCGAGCGGGTGGCGGGGCTGCTGCTGGCCGCCGGGGGCGGCCGACGGCTCGGCGGACGCCCCAAGGCACTGCTCGAACACCGTGGACATCCACTCGTCGAACACGCGGTCGGCGTTCTGCGTGCGGCCGGCTGCACCCGCGTGCACGTCGTCCTGGGGGCGCGCGCCGAGGACGTACGCGCGCGGGCGGCGCTCGACGACTGCGTCCTCGTGGACAACCCCGACTGGGAGCAGGGCATGGGCTCGTCGCTGCGGGCCGGGCTCGCCTCACTGACCGGGACCGGGGCGCGGGCGGCCCTGGTCAGCCTGGTGGACCAGCCCGGCATCGGCGCGCGGGCGATGACCCGGGTGCGGGCCGGGTACCGGGACGAGGCATCGCTGGTGTCGGCGGCGTACGCGGGCGTGCGCGGGCATCCCGTGCTGCTCGGCGCCGCGCACTGGGCGGGGATCGCGGCGACCGCCACCGGGGACCGGGGTGCCCGCGCCTATCTGAGGGAACACGAGGCGGAGATCGCTCTCGTCGAGTGCGGGGACGTGGCTCGGCCGTACGACATCGACACCGAGGCGGACCTGGTCCACCTTGAGTGAGGGAGGTGGCACCGAGCGCCACCTTCCCTCGACCCGGAGAATCTCGACATCAACAAACCATTGAAGTTCCACGATGAGGAAACTACTATCCACTGACCAGAAGCACTCCGCTGCACGGCGAGTGCGTAATGCCCCATACGCACCCTCTGGCACCCGGTGCCACCGCTGAAGGAAGTGACAGCTCATGTCCGCACCAGCGCCGTCCACGCTGGCCATCGTCGACGCCGAGCCCCTGCCCCGGCAGGAGGAGGTCCTCACCGATGCGGCGCTCGCCTTCGTGGCCGAGCTGCACCGGCGGTTCACGCCCCGGCGTGACGAGCTCCTCGCCCGCCGTGCCGAGCGCCGCGCCGAGATCGCCCGCACCTCCACGCTCGACTTCCTTCCGGAGACCGCCGCGATCCGCGCGGACGACTCCTGGAAGGTGGCCCCCGCTCCGGCCGCGCTGAACGACCGCCGTGTCGAGATCACCGGCCCCACCGACCGCAAGATGACCATCAACGCGCTCAACTCGGGCGCGAAGGTGTGGCTCGCGGACTTCGAGGACGCCTCCGCGCCGACCTGGGAGAACGTGGTCCTCGGCCAGCTCAACCTGGCCGCGGCCTACACCCGCACGATCGACTTCACCGACGAGCGCACCGGCAAGTCCTACGCCCTGCGCCCGGACGCCGAGCTGGCGACGGTCGTCATGCGCCCGCGCGGCTGGCACCTCGACGAGCGCCACCTCCAGGTGGACGGCCGCCCGGTCCCCGGCGCCCTGGTCGACTTCGGCCTGTACTTCTTTCACAACGCCCAGCGTCTGCTGGACCTCGGCAAGGGCCCGTACTTCTACCTCCCGAAGACGGAGTCCCACCTGGAGGCCCGCCTCTGGAACGAGGTGTTCGTCTTCGCGCAGGACTACGTCGGCATCCCGCAGGGCACGGTGCGCGCCACCGTCCTGATCGAGACGATCACGGCCGCGTACGAGATGGAGGAGATCCTCTACGAACTGCGCGACCACGCCTCCGGGTTGAACGCCGGGCGCTGGGACTACCTGTTCTCCATCGTCAAGAACTTCCGTGACGGCGGCGCCAAGTTCGTGCTGCCGGACCGCAACGCGGTGACGATGACCGCCCCGTTCATGCGGGCGTACACCGAACTCCTCGTCCGCACCTGCCACAAGCGGGGCGCGCACGCGATCGGCGGCATGGCGGCCTTCATCCCCTCGCGCCGGGACGCCGAGGTCAACAAGGTCGCCTTCGAGAAGGTCCGTGCCGACAAGGACCGCGAGGCCGGGGACGGCTTCGACGGCTCCTGGGTCGCCCACCCCGACCTGGTCCCGATCGCCATGGAGTCCTTCGACAAGGTCCTCGGCGACAAGCCGAACCAGAAGGACCGCCTGCGCGAGGACGTCGACGTCAAGGCGGCCGACCTGATCGCGATCGACTCCCTGGACGCCAAGCCGACGTACGCGGGCCTGGTCAACGCCGTGCAGGTCGGCATCCGCTACATCGAGGCGTGGCTGCGGGGCCTGGGCGCCGTCGCCATCTTCAACCTGATGGAGGACGCGGCCACCGCCGAGATCTCGCGCTCGCAGATCTGGCAGTGGATCAACGCGGAGGTCGTCCTCGACAACGGCGAGCAGGTCACCGCCGACCTGGCCCGCAAGGTCGCCGCCGAGGAGCTGGCGAACCTCCGCGCCGAGATCGGCGACGAGGCCTTCGCGGCCGGCAACTGGCAGCAGGCCCACGACCTGCTGCTCACGGTGTCGCTCGACGAGGACTACGCCGACTTCCTGACGCTGCCCGCGTACGAGCAGCTGAAGGGCTGACGCCGCGCACTTGCCCGCGCCCCCGGTGCCGAGGATCGGCACCGGGGGCGCGGGCGTGTGTCAGCCCAGGTGAACCGACCAGTCCTGCTCGGCGGGCGGCTTGCCGTGCAGGTCGGGAACCCGCTTGAGCCAGTCGGGCCGCCCCCGCCGGGTGCGCGCCGCGCGGGCGGCGTTCTCGGCGGCGAGTTCCTCGCGGCTCGGGAAGCCGGTGGGCAGCCACTGGTGGGAGGCCCGCACGCGCGCGTGCAGGTAGTCCACGTAGGCGGCGCGTACCTTCTCGGGCGTGTCGAGATCGTCCTCGCAGGTCAGCCAGGCCTCCGGCACCCGGCCCACCACCTCGCGCAGCAGCTCCCGCGTCACCTTCGGCGCCAGCTCGGCGTCGGCGGCGGGGAGGTCCGGGGCGTAGTGGCCCAGCGCGTGATGGCGGAAGTCGTACGCCTTCTCGGGCGGGGAGGCGCCCCAGCGGTGGTGGAAGACGAGGGCCGCGCCGTGGTCGATCAGCCACAGGCGCGGGGGCACGGTGCCGAGGGTGGGCCAGACCATGAGGTTGGAGCTGTGCACCGTCCGGTCGACGTTCACGGTGAGGGCGTCCAGCCAGACGACCCGCCCGGCCTCGCGTGCGTCCACCGGGAACACCTCGGCCAGCTCGGGCGTGAAGTCGGCGCCGCCCGACAAGTAGTCCATGCCCAGGTTGAGCCCCGCGCTGGCGTGCAGCAGGTCCCGCACCTCCTGGTGCGGTTCGGCCTCCGCGAGCGCCGGGTCGAAGTGCGCGAGCACCAGCTCCGGCACCCGCAGCCCCAGCTCCCGGGCCAGCTCCCCGACGACCACCTCGGCGACCAGCGCCTTGCGGCCCTGCGCGGAGCCGGTGAACTTCAGCACGTACGTCCCGAAGTCGTCGGCCTCGACGACGGCGGGGACGGAGCCGCCGGAGTGCAGGGGCTCGACGTAGCGGGTGGCGGTGACTTCGGTGAGCATGGGACGAGCATATGGACGCACACGCCCGAACGCGGAACGCGCCGACCGGCAGGCACGTTCAAGCCATCCCGGAGCGACCGCGGAGGAGCTCCACACCGTCCCCTTCGAGGTCGTCGCAGTACGTCGCGCGGCCGGTCATGGCCATCACGAGGGCCATGGTCGGACCGGACACCACGGGCCCGGAGCCGGTCGTGAAGGGGCCGTCGGTCGCGGCGAGTCGCAGGCCCGCGATGCGCTTCTTGGCGACGACCACCATGTCCGAGCCCCGGTAGTACTCGGCCACCCGTGTGACAACGTCGATCGGATGGTCGCGCCGGATGCCCAGCGGACGCCGTATGTCCTCGCCGTGCACGAGCGTCTCGCCCAGCATGGCGATGACGGGCAGGGGCGGCTTGGTCGTGCTCGGGACGATGTGCCGGAACCGCGCGAGTGTCTCGGTCGGAGCCGCGCCCAACTGCTCGGCCAGCCGCACGGCGACCTGCTTGTCGAAGTCGAACCGGCAGCGGATCACCCCCGCGAACCAACGCACGGAGTTGAGGCTCGCGCCCGCCGTGAGATGCGCCAGTACCTCGCGCACGGTCAGACCGGCGCACAGCGACGGCGTCGCCCACTGCTCCTCGGTCAGCTCCGCGAGGTCGGAAGCCAGCGCCGCTCGCTCCGTACGGATCAGGGGCCACACGTCGGCCTGACGGCCGCGTTCCGCGGTCATTTCCGGATCAGTCATGTGCAGGAGACTCCCACCCCCGTCCGAAGTCATCGCCCGCGAGCGATCTTTCGCCACGAGGCGGCAGGTCCAGCTCCGCGCGAACCGTCTTGCCGACGGGTACGCGGTCGAACACGCCCCACCGGTCCGCCAGCGCGTCCACGAGCAGCAGCCCGCGCCCGTGCTCGGCCTCGGGGGCCGCCGTGACCGTCGGGCGGCGCTCACCCCGGCTGTCGGAGACGTCGATCCGCAGCGTGTACGCGTCCAGCCGCAGCAGCACCTCGATGTCGCGCCCCGGCACCCGCCCGTGCGTCACGGCGTTCGCCGCCAGCTCCGCGACGAGCAGCGCGGCCGTGTCGGACACCGCCGAGCCGTACGGGACGCCCCACGCGTCCAGACGGTGCAGGGCGAGGTGGCGGGCGAGTCGTGCGCCGCGCGGGGTGGAGCTGCACCGCTGGACGAACACACGCGCGGTGACCGGGAGTCGGGGGGTGGGGGTTGGTCTCATGCCGCCCATCCCACCTGCGGCGACGCCGTCCCACCAGATCAGCGACCGGTACGCACGGTGAGCGTACGGGTGCGGACGGTGGACAGTAGGAGTAACCGTCCGTGACCATGGGCCCGTTGAGTGGGCGTGACGGGTGGGAGGTGTCCCGGATGACGGACGGTACGGGCGGCGCGGGTGAACCGGAGGCGTCGGACAGCCTCAAGGCGTTCGGCGAGGTCGTCAAGGCGTTCCGCAAACGGGCGGGGCTGACCCAGGAGGAGTTCGCGCCGAGGGTGCGGTACTCGGTGCCGACGGTGGCGTCCATCGAGCAGGGGCGGCGGTTCCCTCCGGCGGACTTCGTGGAGCACGCGGAGGAAGCGCTTGACGCCTTCGGGGCGCTGCGAGGTGCGGCACGGCATCTGTCGCGGCAACCGGGGCTGGCGAGCTGGTTCCGGCAGTGGGCGCGGTTCGAGGCGGAGGCGGTGAGTCTGTATACGTATGAATGCCGGTTGATTCCGGGGCTGTTGCAGACGGAGGCGTACGCGCGCACGCTGTTCACGAACCAACTGCCGCCACTGGGTGACGATCAGATCGAGGCACAGTGGGTGGCACGGGCAGAACGACAACGGCTGCTGAGGGAGCGGCCGAACACGGCGTTCAGCTTCATTCTGGAGGAGCACTTGTTCCTGCGGCGCATGGGCGGGGCGGAGGTCACACGGGAGCTGATCGACCACGTGGTGGAGCTGGCCGAGCTGCGGAACGTCGAGGTACAGGTGATGCCCTTGGTGCGGAACGCCCACGCGGGGTTGGCCGGCCCAATGCAGCTCCTGGAGACGCCCGACGCACGCTGGTTCGCGTACAACGAGGGTCAGCGCGGAGGCATGTTCGTCCCCGAGCGGAAGGAGGTCAGCGTCCTCCAGATGAGGTATGCCAGGATGCGGTCACAGGCTCTCTCCCTCGACGACTCCCTGAGCCTGTTGCGGCAGATGCGAGGAGCCCCATGAGCACTACGGAACTGGTCTGGTTCAAGAGCACGTACAGCAGCAGCGGCGACGGCGACTGCGTCGAGGTGGCCTCCTGCCCCGACACCATCCACGTCCGTGACTCCAAGGTCCGGGACGGAGACCAGCTCACCGTCTCCCCCACGGCGTGGACCCGCTTCCTCACGTACACGACCGACGCCTGACACCAGCACCTGCGAAATCGCCCCCCGAACCGCACCACCGCCGTCAGCCACTGGCTGACGGCTGACTCGATGCCTGGCTGCGCGATGCGCCGGGACCAGACGCTTGGAGAGATCAGCACTCACGGCCGGCATCATGCCGTTCGCACATCAAGTCACGTGGGGCGGGCCTTCTATGCCTTGCCTGATGCGGCCGATCTGGCGGCCTGCTCGATCTTCTCGCAGTAGGCGGTGCGGGCGTCCTCATCGATCTGCGTCTCGTGTTCGGGACGCATCCCGGTTCGGCCGTCGACGCCTTCGCGCAGGATGTCGGCGTGCCCGGCATGTCGGTTGGTCTCGCCGAGCACGTGGACCAGGATGGCGAACAGGTTCGTGTTGGAATAGGGCTCCGGCCACCACGGCACGTGGCCGGGGGCATCGAGGGCAAGCTCGTCGATCGTCGCGTCGGAGTGTTCCCACGTGCGCCGATAGAACCCGATGATCTGATCGCGCGCCTCGTCCTCAGCCGCCCACAGATCGCTGCCATCGTGGTCCTGCCACCGGGACAGCAGTTCCGGGGACGGCCGGCCGAAGACCTCGCCGAAGTACCTGGCCTCGACACTGGCCACGTGTTTGACCAGGCCAAGGAGGTTGGTCCCGGTCACTGTCAAAGGTCGGCGGGCGTCGTATTCGGACAGGCCGTCGAGTTTCCAGAGCAGCGCCTTGCGGTCCCGCCGCAGTCTCCCGTGCAGCGTGTCCTTCGCGAATTCGTCGATCATGCGGCACGAGCCTGCCATGGGCCACTCGTGGCCTCAAGATCCCATACGTGGACCGCAACGACCGGCAGAGCCGAAGCCTGCCACGGCCAACGCCCCGAGCTACTCAAGAAGCTCGCGGAACTTGCCACGTGAGACGACCTCTCAACCGTTAAGGCGGCCTCGGGCTGCTTCCTCGTGGGCAACGAGTTCATCCGGAGTGCCGACGAACGCGGGTCCGCACCCGCTCGGCAGGCGTTCCACCACCATGGCAACGGCTTCTGCGGCTGTATCCGCGGGCCCCACGGTCTGCGAACGCAGAGGTCCCGAGACCCAGTAACCGCCGTCGGCTGCGGGCTGGATGTAAGGGATGTCCCACGTCCACCGTCGTTCGGTGCACCGACTGAAGTGCAACTCGCCCATGCCCGTCCAGGGGAACAGCTGCCGCAGGCTCGGTTCGGCGTAGGCAAGGTCCAGCAGCTCCGGACGCACGCGTCCGTCAGCGCGGACCGCTCGCCAACCCGCTTCGACTCTGTGTTCGCTGGATGGATTCGTTGTCATCGAGTCATCGTCCACGCCGCGCCCTCGGCGTCACGAGGTGGGACCTGGGCTTGGACCCTGCCCACCTCGTGGCGGGTGGCGGGCCGCTGGATTTTCGAGCAGGGGGTCGGTCGGCCGGGGCAGGGGTGCCGAGTCAGCTCGGCACGTCCTCCCGTCGCCGGTCGTCGCCGAGCGCGGCGGGGAGGGCGTTGTCGATGAGGACCGCGGCGATGGCGGCGGCGGGGAAGGCGTCGGCGTTGAGGACCCGGGTGCGGGCCGCGGCGCCGTCGATGAGGAGCGCGAGCTGCTCGCCGAGCTGTTCGGGGTCGGCGGCACCGGCTTCGCGGGCGGTGTCGGCGAGCCGCCCGGCGACGGCCTTCTTGTACTCGCGTGCGTACTGGGACGCGGGGTGCTCGGGGTCGTGCAGTTCGACCGCGGCCGCGATGTAGGGGCACAGCGGGGTGGTGGGGGGGACGTCGAAGACGGCGAGGAGCCGTTCGCGGGGCGTGAGGTCGGTGCGGTCGAACACGCTGGACAGAACGGAGGGGTCCTGGAGAAGGGCCGGCCCGACGTGTTCATGGCCGGCGACGACGTTCGGGCCAAGGCAACCGTGGCGGCGTTCGTCGAAAGCCTCGGGATGCGCCCGCTGGACGTCGGCGGCCTGAAGATGGCGCACTGGCTGGAAGGAGCGGGCGTGGTCACGGTGGGCCTCGCCAACCACGGGGTGGGGAACCTGGACTTCTCCCTCGGCATCACCGCACTGCCCGCCTGACGGGACGGGGTCACGCCACCGCAGGACGGAACGCTCCGCCCGGAACCCCACCCGGGCGGAGCGTCGACATGCTCCCCGGTCAGCCGTCCGCCGCGCTCCCCCGCACGGCACAGGACCGGCTGTTCTCCCAGCCCCATCCGTCACCGTCCGGGTCGGAGGCGCTGCCGTTCACGCAGTACGGGTAGCCGTTGGGCGCGGTACCGCCCGTGCTGCCATCGTCACCGCCGCCGTACACAGTGGCCCTCTTGGACGTGGCCACGATGCCGTTGCTGCCGTTGAAGAAGCGGTTGCCCCAGCTGGTCAGCGAGTTCGGGTCGAAGCCGTTGACCATGTCGAGGTACTCGACCCCGCCGCCGTTGCCGCTCCAGGACCAGCCGATGTAGCCGACGCCGAGGGACTGGGCCGTCGCCATGATGGCGTCCTCGTCGGGGTTGCCGTCGCTGTGCTGGTCGCCGAACTCGCCCACGACGACGGGCAGTCCGTTGCCGACGAAGGCGTTGAGGTAGTCCCGCACCTCGGCGGCGGTGTCGTAGACGCCGTACATGTGGACGGAGAAGACGGTGTTGCGGTCGGGGTCGGCGGCGAACACCGAGGCCGCGTTGGACCGCATCGTGCCGGACCAGTCCTGGCCCCAGTTGGGCGCGTCGACCATCAGGGCGTGGTCGAGGCCGGCGCCGCGGAGCTTGGCGATGGCCGACTTGGTGGCGCCGGTCCAGGCGGTGTGGTTCGTATTGCCGAAGGGCTCGTTGCCGATGTTGACGACGACGTAGTCCTCCTGGCCCTCCAGCGCGCCCTTCACGCTGATCCAGTAGTCGGCCGCCTGGTCCAGGCTGGTCGCGGCGCCGTCCTCGCCGTACCCGGTGGTGTCGTGCACCTCCAGGACGCAGATCACCTTGCCGGCCTTGCACTGGCCGATGAGCGCGGAGACCTCGGACGCGCTCGTCTTCGTCCAGCGGCCGCCGCTGCTCAGCACGACGCGGACGGTGTTGGCGCCCTTGGCCGCGATGTCGGCGATGGAGCCGGTGCGGTCGGGGTACCAGGTGTAGGCGTGGTTGACCCCGCGCATGACGAACGCGTTGCCGTTGCCCTCGACGACACGTCCGTTGCTGACATGGATACCACCGGCCGCGGCCTCCGCCCTGCCGGTGAAAGGCCCGGCGAGCGAGAGCAGCAGGCCGAGAACGGCGACGAACGCCATCCCCGCGGTCGCGACCAGCGTGCTTCTTGGCTTGCGCATGCGTCTCCTCCGATGATGGACATGTTCCTGACAACGTTGTCTCAGTACGAGACCCGCTTGACCGGTTAATCGAGGAGGACCGTAAGGGCGTCCGACATGCCTGTCAATCGTCTCCGCAGGGACACATCCGCAGGTGGGTTCCGTGAGCAGTGGGCTGTTCGGCGTCGATCAGCACGTTTAGCGGTTTAGGTGTTCAGTAAAAAGAAGGGGCGCGACATGGTGTCGCGCCCCTCATGCCGTGCCCGTCCGGTCCGACGCACCGCCGCCGTCTACGGACGAGGCGAAGCCGTCGACGCCCGCGGCACCAGTGACGGTGTGGCCACCGGCCGGGACGCCACGTCCTTGCCCGCCAGCACGTCGAACAGCACCCGCGCGACCTGCGCGCCGAAGCCGTGCACGTCGTGACTCATCGCCGACAGGGTCGGATGGGTCAGCCGGCACAATTGGGAGTCGTCCCACGCGAGCAGCGACAGGTCGTCCGGCACGGAGACGCCCATCTCGGCGGCGACGCCGAGTCCGGCGACCGCCATGATGTCGTTGTCGTAGAGGATCGCCGTGGGCCGCTCGGCGGACAGCAGCAGGGAGCGGGTGGCGCGTGCGCCGTCCTCGCCCGAGAAGCCCGTCTCGACGTGCGGACCGCGGTCTAGGCCGAGTTCGCCCATGGTCCGCTCGAACGCGGTCGTCCGGATGGCACTGTGCCCGAGTCCCCGGGGACCGCCCACGTGCGCGATGCGCCGGTGTCCCAGCACGGCCAGGTAGCGCACCGCCTCGGCGACGGCCGCGGCGTCGTCGGTCCACACCGACGGGAACCCGCCGGTGAGGGACGGGTGGCCGACCGCCACGGCCGGGAGGCCGATCCGTCCGAGCGGACCGATCCGCGGATCCTCCTGATGGAAGTCGACCAGGATCGAACCCCCCACCTGCCGTTCCCGCCACCAGCGTTCCTGGAGCCCGATCTCCTCCTCCAGCGAGCCGACCAGGCGCAGCAGCAGCGAGCAGTCGCGCTCGGCCAGCACGCTCTCGATGCCGGAGACGAACTCCATGTAGAAGGGCTCCAGGCCCAGCAGTCGGGCAGGCCGGCAGATCGCCAGCCCGACGGTGTCCACCGACTGGCGCGACAGGCTGCGGGCCGACGAGTTCGGCGCCCAGCCCAGCTGCCGGGCCGCCGCGAAGATCCGCTCCCGAGTGGCGTCGGAGACGCCCGGCTTGTCGTTGAAGGCCAGGGACACGGCGCCCTTGGACACACCGGCGGCCGCTGCGACGTCCTTGATGGTGACGCGTACCGACGAGGTGCTCACGCCGGTTCCACACAGAACAGAGCCGCCCGTACGGCGTTGGCCCCGGCCTCGGCCGCGCCCGTGACCCGCAGGCGGAGCTGCTCGCCGGGGAGCAGGGTGCGCAGTCCGGTGTCGCAGACCGCGTCCGGCCCGAGTCGGTCGGCCTGCAGGAGGAGGTCGCGTACGAGGGTGTGTGCGGTTACCACGACCTCGACATTACCGGTCCCGGGACCCACCCGGGACTCCACGGCCACGTCGTAGTGCGGTACCGGGTAGGCGAACTCCCGGTCCGTGACGGAGAAGTGCACGCTGCGCAGCTCCTCGCCGTCGGCGACGAGGAACTCCTTGGTCGACCGCGGGGCGGGGGCCAGGTCCTGCGGCACGGTCCGCCGGTGCACCGAGCGGGCGGCGACGGTCACGTCGACCAGGTGCTCGGCCACCTCCGTGCCGTCCGCGCGGAGCCTGCGCAGGGTCACGCGCGCCTGCCAGGGTTCGGCGGACTGGTTGACGAGGGCGAGTACGGGGACTGCGTCGTCGCCGTCACCCGGCTGGAGCGTGAGGAGCCGGTCCGCGTAGACCCGGCGCAGCTCGTGGTACAGGGGTTTGAGGCGGCCGTCGCCGTCGATGGCCGCCCAGGAGCTGACCGGCCAGCAGTCGTTGATCTGCCACACGACGGTGCCGGCGCACACGGGCCAGTGCGAGCGCCAGTGCTCGATCCCGGTGGCGATCGCGCGGGCCTGCACGAGCTGGGTGAGGTAGTGCCATCGGTCGAAGTCGTCCTCGGGCAGCACGAAGTGGCGTGCCACGCCCCGGTTCAGCTTGCCGTTGCCGTCCTCGGCCTTCTGGTGGTGCAGCATGCCGGGCGAGTCGGGTGCGAGCCGTTCACCGGGCAGCGCGCGTCGCAGGGTCGCCATGGCGGGCGGCGCCTGCCAGCCGAACTCCGACACGAAGCGGGGCACCGAGTCGCGGTACTCGGTGTAGTCGCGGCGGTTCCAGACCTCCCACGAGTGGTGGGTGCCGTGGGCCGGGTCATTGGGGTGGTGGTCCCAGGAGCCGGACCAGGGGCTGCCCGCGGCATAGGGGCGGGTGGGGTCGAGTTCGGCGACGATCCGCGGGAGCAGGTCCAGGTAGTAGCCGCCGCCCCAGGAGTCGCCGCGCAGCTCGGGCTCCCAGTCCCAGTCGCAAAAGCCCCAGAGGTTCTCGTTGTTGCCGTTCCACAGGACCAGTGAGGGGTGCGGCATCAGCCGGACAACGTTGTCGCGCGCCTCGGCCTCGACCTCGCCGCGCAGCGGCTGCTCCTCCGGGTAGGCGGCGCAGGCGAAGAGGAAGTCCTGCCAGACCATGAGGCCCAGTTCGTCGCAGGCGTCGTAGAAGGCGTCGTCCTCGTAGATGCCGCCGCCCCAGATCCGCACCAGGTCCACGCCCGCGTCGGCGGTCTGGCGCAGCCGGGTGCGGTAGCGCTCCGGGGTGATCCGGGACGGGAAGACGTCGTCGGGGATCCAGTTGACCCCACGGGCGAAGACGCGTTCGCCGTTGACGACGAGGGTGAATCCGGTGCCGTGCCGGTCCGCCGAGCGGTCCAGTTGCACCGTCCGGAAGCCGATCCTCCGGTGCCAGGTGTCGAGGGGGTCGAGGGGGTCGAGGGGGCGCTCTTCGGACTCGGGACCGGCTTCGACGAGCGCGATGTCCAGGTCGTAGAGGGGCTGGTCGCCGTAGCCGCGCGGCCACCACAGGGCGACGCCGGGCACCTCGAGCGTCAGCACGGCGTGCGTCCCCTCCACCACGCCGCGCGCCTCGGCCAGGCCGTCCCCGACGGTGGCACGCACGGCGAGCGGGCGGGCCGTCCCCCGCACGGTCCGCTCGACCTCCACGCGCACCTCGACGCGGCCGGTACCGCCGTGGACCGTGACCAGCGGGCGTACGTCCGCCAGCCGGGCCGTCGACCAGCGCTCCAGCCGGACCGGGCGCCAGATGCCGGCGGTCACCAGGGTCGGACCCCAGTCCCAGCCGAAGCCGCACGCCATCTTGCGGATGTACTGGAACGGCTCGGGGTAGACGTTGGGGCGCTCTCCCGTCAGTGCCCGCACCGAGGCGGCCTCGTCGTAGGCGGAGGCGAACTTCACCGCCAGGCGCCCGTGGTGGCCGGTGACGTCGAATCGGTATCGCCGGTGCATGTTGCGGGTGCGGCCCAGTTCCCGCCCGTCCAGGGTGATGGTCGCGGCGGTGTCGAGGCCGTCGAAGACCAGGTCCGTCCGCTCGTGCTCCGCCTCGGCGGTTTCGGTGGCGCTCAGGTCGCGGAGGTAGGTCCAGTCCCGCTGTCCGATCCAGGCCACGTCGGGTTCGTTGACGCCGAGGAAGGGGTCGGGGATCAGACCGGCCGTGAGCAGATCGGTGTGCACGCAGCCGGGGACCTGGGCGGGCAGCAGGTTCTCGCGGTGGCGGAGTTTCCAGCCCTCGGTGAGCGGGGCGACTTCCTTCATGTACGGCTCCTTCGGCGGAACGGGCCCGTTGTCGTGGGCAACGCGGCTCAACCTAACCCCAGGGTAGTGAACCGGTCTAGCCCTCATTGCCTGACGGGAGCGCAGGTGCCTATCGCCCAGGATCACCGTTGACCGAAACCCTTGTTTCACCAGAGGTAACGATTGGGTATCGCGAGCGAAGGACGAGCTTTACCGGTTCACGAGCGGCTGACATAGTCGCCGTCAACCACCACCGGAGCCCGAGCCGTAATCCTTGGAAAGGAGCTGGGCACATGGGGAAGAGGACGCTGAGCGTCGCACTGCTCGCCACCGCGATGCTGACCGTCGCGGGGTGCAGCGGAGGGGGAAGCGCGGACGCCGGCGAAACCGCCGCCGCGCCGGTGAACCCGGACGGCGTCTCGGGGGACATCACCGTACTCACCAATCGCACCGACCTGGTCGAGGACGGGACGATGAAGAAGTACGCCGCCGAGTTCAACAAGACCTACCCCGACGTGAAGGTGAAGTTCGAGGGCCTCACCGACTACGAGGGGGAGGTGAAGATCCGCATGAACACGGAGGACTACGGCGACGTCCTGCTGATCCCGTCGGCGGTGGCCAAGGGCGACTACCCCAAGTTCTTCGCACCGCTCGGCGAGACCTCGTCGATGAAGCCCAAGTACCGCTTCACCGACAAGACCGAAGTCGGCGGCAAGACCTACGGCATCGCCACCTTCGGAACCGCCAACGGCCTCGTCTACAACAAGGCACTGTGGAAGAAGGCCGGGATCACCGACTGGCCGACGACGACCGGGCAGTTCCTCGACGACCTCAAGGCCGTCAAGGACAAGACCGGAGCGACCCCGTACTACACCAACTTCAAGGACGGCTGGCCGCTGGAGAGCCCCTGGACCAACGGCGTCGGCTCGATCAGCTGCGACTCCCAGGCCTCCGACAAGCTGGCCTCCATGGATGAGCCGTGGGCCGAGGGCAACGACCTCAACACCCTCGACACCCTGCTCCACGACATCGTCCACCAGAAGCTGTCCGAGAAGGACCCGGCCACCACCAACTGGGAGAGCTCCAAGACCCTGCTCGCCAAGGGCAAGGTGGGCAGCATGATGCTCGGCTCCTGGGCGATCAACCAGATGCGGGACGCGGCCGGGACCGCCGGACAGAACCCCGACGACATCGGCTTCATGCCGGTCCCCTCCCAGAAGGACGGCACGTTCTGCGCCACCCTGGTCTCCGACTACCAGCAGGCCGTCAACATCCACTCCGACCACAAGGAGGCCGCCCGGGCGTGGATCGACTGGTTCACCGAGAAGTCCGGCTACGCGGCCAAGGAGGGTGCCGTCTCCGCCCTGAAGGCCGAGGGGATGCCGGCGACACTCAAGGACTACGTTGACAACGATGTCAAGATGATCGAGCGGTCCGAGGCGAAGACGGCCGACGTCAACGCCGTCGACAACGCCTCCGAGATCGGGCTCAACAAGCCCGACTACCGCAAGAAGCTCATCGACATCGCCCGCGGCGCCACCGACGGGTCCCTGGAGAGCTACTTCGACGACCTGAACAAGCGCTGGTCCGAGGCCAGGCGGACCGTCGGCTCCTGACCCCGGCACCGCCTGAACCCAGCACCTGCCGGGTCCCTCCTTCCCCGCCTCCCCGGTGGGGACGGGGACCCGGCGCTCCCAGTGCCCTCAGCGGACGACGAAAGGCCCTGGCTCCGCGATGATCCGAACCGCTTCCACCGCCTCACCACCCTCCCCGGCCACCGAGCCGGGCCCGACGCGCAGGCAATCCTCCCGGCACCGCGCACGGGCCGGCGCCTCGTGGCGCGACCGGCCGCTGCGCAAGCTCACCCCGTGGCTGTTCTTGCTGGCACCCCTGGCCCTGCTGATCACGTTCACGTACGTGCCGGTGGGCAACATGATCTACTACAGCTTCACCGACTGGGACGGTGTCAGCCCCGACCGCGACTACGTCGGTGCGGAGAACTACACCGAGATCTTCACCCGCCCCGAACTGCTCCGGGTGTTCGCGGTGAGCTTCTACTACCTGGCGGCGTCCGCCGTACAGATCGTCGTCGCCCTGTACTTCGCCGCCGTCCTCAGCTTCGACCTGCGCTTCCGGAACCTGCTCAAGGGCATCCTCTTCTTCCCGTACCTGATCAACGGCGTCGCCATCGGCTTCGTCTTCCTGTACTTCTTCCAGGACGGCGGCACGCTCGACTCGGTGCTGTCCTGGTTCGGCGTCGGCACGGACCACGCCTGGCTGGGCAGTCCCGAGTCGGCCAACACCTCCATGGCCGGGGTGTCCGTGTGGCGCTTCACCGGCCTGAACTTCGTGCTGTTCCTCGGCGCGATCCAGTCGATCCCCGGTGAGCTGTACGAGGCCGCCCAGTTGGACGGCGCGAGTCGCTGGCAGCAGTTCCGGCACATCATCGCGCCCAGCATCCGGCCGGTGCTGAGCCTGAGCGTCATCCTGGCCATCTCCGGCTCGCTGTCCGTCTTCGAGATCCCGTACATCATGACCGGCGGCGCGACGGAGACCTCGACGTTCGTCATCCAGACGGTGAAGTACGCCTTCCAGTTCAACAAGACCGGCCTGGCCTCGGCCTGTGCCGTGGTGCTGCTGGCGATCATCCTGGTGATCACCTGGATCCAGCGCCGCCTCGTGCCCGACGAGAAGGTGGATCTCGTATGACCCTCACGGCCCCCGCCCGCCCGCAGGAACGGCCGCGCCGCCGTCCGCGCATCAGCACGGCCCTGACGTACCTGTCCCTGGTCGTCGCGTCCGCCGTGGTGCTGCTGCCGCTCCTCGTGGTCTTCCTGACCTCGCTGAAGTCCTACGGGGAGATCTCCGACGGCCAGGGCGCGCTGGCCCTGCCGGACGACTGGCTCAACTTCTCCAACTACGCCACGGCGTTCAACGACGGTCACCTGCTGCAGGCCTTCGGCAACACGGCCTTCATCCTGCTGTTCTCCATCACCGGCACCGTGATCATCGGCTCGATGACCGCGTACGCCATCGACCGCTTCGACTTCCGCTTCAAGAAGCTCGTCATGGCGCTGTTCCTGATCGCCACGCTGGTGCCGGCGGTGACGACGCAGGTCGCCACGTTCCAGGTCGTCAACAGCTTCGGACTGTTCAACACCCGCTGGGCCCCGATCCTGCTGTACATGGGCACCGACATCGTGGCCATCTACATCTTCCTGCAGTTCATCCGCGGCATCCCCCGGTCCCTCGACGAGGCGGCGCGGCTCGACGGCGCGAACTCCTTCACCATCTACCGGAAGATCATCTTTCCGCTGCTGAAGCCGGCCATCGCGACCGTGGTCATCATCAAGGGCATCACCACGTACAACGACTTCTACATCCCGTTCCTCTACATGCCCAACGAGGATCTCGGGACCATGTCGACCGCCCTGTTCCGATTCAAGGGCCCCTTCGGGGCACACTGGGAGAACATCTCCGCCGGGGCCGTCCTCGTCATCGTGCCGACCCTGGTGATCTTCCTGTTCCTCCAGCGCTACATCTACAACGGCTTCGCCCAGGGGGCCACGAAGTAGCCCGACGGTCACAGCCCCGCGAGGAGATCGGCGAGCGGGGCCGGTGGCCGGTCGGTGCCGAGGGCTTCCACCAGGAGGCTGCCGTAGCGGATCTTGCGGCCCTTCCTGGTGCTGAGGAAGCGGCGCAACTGCTGCTCCCGGGGGCGGCCGTGCTGGGCGGGCTGGGCCAGGAAGGTCTGCCAGGGGCGGAGTTCGTCCTCGGACCGTATGACCTCCTCGACCCGCTCCGGGCCCAGCGCGCGGATCATCTCGTCCTCCAGGTCGGCCACGCAGACGTAGAAGTCGCGGGCCGCGCCCGCCCGCTGCCAGCCGCGGTCGTAGAAGGGCTCCTCGCGGGCGTCGCAGAGGCCGGTCAGGCGCAGGCCGAGGCCGGGCGGGCCGAGCAGACCGGCGTAGCGGCCGACGCTCATCGCGCCGCCCATGGACACCACGGCCACGCCTTCGGCGCTCAGGTCGCGGTCCTCTCGGGCGGCCAGGGCCTCGACCGCCGCGAGGTCGCTGGGGCCCTCCAGCAGCACCGCCGTCCGCAGGCCGAGGTCCGCCGCCAGCTCCGCCGCCGTGTCCGAGGCGCCGCCCGCCGCCCAGCGGGCCAGCTCGTCCCGGAACGCGTCCATGTCCGCCATGCGGCGAGTGTGCACCACCGGGGTGCGGCACGGCACGGGATTTCCGGGGAGGTGCGCGGCGGGCCGCCGCTCACGCCCCGCGCAGCGGGTTGGGCAGGGGGAGATAGCGGGCGTCGGCGCCGTCCGCGCCGGTCCAGCGCAGCAGCAGGTTGGTCTTGGCGGGGAGGGCGGGGGCGGTGAGCAGGGCGGGGATCTCGGGGAGGTCGTGGCGGGCCAGTTCGCGGCGGACGGCGGGCCAGGGGTCGAGGCCGGGGTGGTGTTCGGCGAGGGCGGCGGCGATCTCGTACAGGTGGTTGACGACCAGGCAGTAGACCAGGCGCTCCCAGCCGGCCGCCCGGGGGGTGTCCGGCAGCAGTTTGACGCCCTCCGCGTCCCGGAACAGCGCCTGCACCGGCATGCCGGTGGCGTCCACGGCGACCAGGGTGTTCTGCAGGTGCGCCTCCAGGACGACGCCGTCGTCGGCGAAGGCGGTCAGGACGGGCGGGACGACGGCGGCGAGGTACGCCTCCCACCAGGCCGCCGGGTCCGCGGCGGCCGTGAGCGGGCTGCCCGGGAAGCCCTCCACGAGGGCGGCGGCCAGGAGCGGGGTCGCGCCGGGCAGCAGGTGGGCCCGCAGGCCGTCGCGGACGACGACGGCCAGTTCCTCGAAGGCGAAGTCCGCGGTGCGGTGGCCGCGGTCGCCGAGCCAGGCAGCGGGGGGTCCCACGGAGCCGAAGGCCTCGGTGACCGCGGTGTCGGTGCGGCGCAGTCGCATCAGGTCGTGGCGCCACAGGCGGCGGATGTCGTTGGTGACGCGCACGTCGAGGCTGAACTTCAGGAACAGGTCCTGTCCGGGCAGGTACTCGGGCGCGTACACGGTGCGGATCGCGGCCGTCGGCCAGGCGAAGAAGCCGGTCGTGCCCACCCGGACGAGCCGGCCGTCGGCGAAGGCGGGGGCGAGGGCCGGTGCCGTCAGCTCCAGCTGCCAGGGGTGGGCGGGCAGCAGGCGGTAGCCGGGCGGGGCCTTGCCGAGGGCGTCCAGGGCGGCGGTGTCGCCCTCGTCGACGACGGTGTCCTCGCGCACGGCGAGCAGCGTCAGCGGGAAGCGGGCGTGCGCCTCGGGCGCGTACGGCAGCCACCCGGCGTGCGGGCCGCCGCCGCGTGCCTTGGGGGCGGGGTGGTGGGTGTGGCCGGTGAGCAGGGCCTGCTCGGAGCGGAGGTACGGGTCCGCGGGCGGGGTGGCACGCGCGCGTGCCGTCAGCAGGGCGGCCACCGCGTCGCGGCTGTCGGTCATCTCGGTGGGCAGTTCGTGATTGGGCACACCGGTGTGCCGGCGCAGGGCCTCGGCGACGAGCTTCACCAGTTCGGCGTGGTCGACGCGGTGCCACCCGTCCGCCGTGCGGACCTCCGGTTCGGCGGGCCGGCGGCCCCGGCGCACCCGCAGCAGTCTGCCGCCGGGCAGCCGGTACACGGGGCGTTCCCCGGGGCCCGGCAGGGGTTCGGCCACCTCGCGCAGCAGGCAGTTCAGCAGCGGTACGGCCGCGTGGGCGTCGGCGCGGCGCGCCACGTCGTCCCGGGAGTCGGCGCCGGTGGGCGGGGGCAGGAGATCCACGCGTTCCACTCGTTCCCTACGGTCGGTCCATGGCGGAGAGGACGGAGACGATCAGTATGTCTCTCGTCATGACCCTCGTCGGCGCTCCGCCGTGACGCCCTACCTGTAGTCCTACCCGTGCCCGTGTCCCTTCCGTTTCCGTTTCCGTATCCGTATCCGAGGAGCCAGCCCGTGCATCGTCCTCCCAGCGCAGCGGCCGCGGTCGCCGACGAGGTGGCGGCCGTCCGCCCCGACCTGGTCGCCCGGTTCACGGCCGAGGAGCCCGGGGCCCGGGCGGCCGTGCTGTCGCGGCTGTGGCGTGCCCTGGCCTTCGAACCGCTGCCGTGGATCGAGGGCCGGGAGCGGTCCGGGGACGGGCTCGTCCTGCGCCTGCGGGACGGCCGTCGGCTGTCCGGACCGGCCGCCGACCCGTACCGCACGGACGCGTACGTGCCGGTCGTCCGGCTGGACGAGGTCGCGTACGACGACCCGGAGCGGCTGATGACCGACCTCGCCGTACCGCACTCGGCCGCCTTCGCCGCCGAACTCGGGCACAGCGCCGCGTCGTTGGCGCTGTCGCGCGCGGCGCAGCCCCGGGCGGTGCGGGAGGGGGCGCCGGAGAATCACCCGGACGAGTGGCCGGACAGCGACTGGGGCTGGGAGCGCCGGGTGGTCGACGGTCACCCGTACCATCCGGGCTGCCGTGCGCGGCCGGGGTTCTCGGTGGCGGAGCAGCTGGCGTACGGGCCCGAGCACGGGCCGGTGGTGGAGCTGGGGCTCGTGCCGGTCCCGGCGGCGGAGTGCCTGGTGACGGGGGTGTGGCCGCGGGAGCTGCGGGACGGGGCGCGGGTGCTGGTCCCGGTGCATCCGTGGCAGGCCGCGCACGTGCTCAAGCAGTCGTGCGAGGCCGGGCCCGCAGCGCGTCCGCTGATGTCCCTGCGGACCCTCGCGCTGCCCGGCCCCGTGCACGTCAAGACCGCGCTGAGCGCCCGGCTGACGTCCTCGGTGCGGGACATCTCGGTCGCCTCGGTCGCCGCGTCGGGGGACCTGTCGGCGTTCGGGGAGCGGCTGGCGGGGCGCCTGGACGGCCTCCTCCACGTGACCCGCACGCCGGGCGCGGCCACCGCCCACTCCCCCGACCTGGCCGCCGTACTGCGCGAGTCGCCCCGGGTGTACGCCGCGCCGGGCGAGCACGTCGTCCCGGTGGCGGCACTGGCGACCACCGGACTGCCGCGCTCCGCCGCGTGGCTCGCCGCCTTCGCCCGCCTCGCGCTCACCGTCGGGCTGCGCGCGCTGGAGCTGGGCGTGGCGCTGGAGGCCCACGGCCAGAACCTCCTGGTCGTCCTCTCCGCGACGGGCGACCCGGTACGCCTGGTCTACCGCGACCTGGCCGACATCCGCGTCTCCCCGGCCCGCCTGGCCCGGCACGGGATCGCCGCCCCCGGCCTGCCCGCCCGCATCCTCACCGACGAACCGGTAGCCCTGCGCCGCAAGTTGTTCGGCTCGCTGGTGGGCGGCGCGCTGGCGGCGACGGCCGGTTCGGGCCCGGCGCTGCGCGAGGCCCTGGAGACCGCGATGCCCGACCTGCCCCGCACGGAGGACACCGTGCCCCTGCGCGAGCGGCCCCTGCCGGTCAAGGCGCTGACGGCGATGCGGACTTCGCCGGGCAGCGCGGGTGATCTGTGGTCGGAGTTGCCCAATCCGCTGTGGTGGAGGTGAAGTCGGGGCATCGGCGCGGTCTCGTTTTGGAACGCGAGACCACTGATCAATAAGATCCGCCGATGATCACAAGAACACGGCTGGCGGCGGGTGCCTGTGCCCTGCTCGCCGCGCTGGTGGCCGGGATGGCGTTCCCGGCCGGGGCGAGTGCCGGGGAACCCACGGGTGAGGACGCGCCGAAGGTCGACCTCGTGCTCGACGTCAGCGGTTCGATGCGGACGCGGGACATCGACGGCGGTACGCGCATGGCGGCGGCGAAGCAGGCGTTCAACGAGGTGCTCGACGCGACGCCGGAAGAGGTGCAGTTGGGCATCCGGACGCTCGGTGCGGACTACCCGGGCGACGACCGCAAGACCGGCTGCAAGGACACCGCGCAGCTCTACCCGGTCGGCCCGCTGGACCGCACCGAGGCGAAGACGGCGGTGGCGACCCTGTCGCCGACGGGCTGGACGCCGATCGGGCCCGCGCTGCTCAAGGCGGCCGACGACCTCGACGGCGGCGACGGTTCCAAGCGGATCGTGCTGATCAGCGACGGCGAGGACACCTGCGCCCCGCTGGACCCGTGCGAGGTGGCCCGCGAGATCGCGGCCAAGGGCATCGGGCTGACCATCGACACGCTGGGGCTGGTCCCCAACACCAAGATGCGGCAGCAGCTCAGCTGTATCGCCGAGGCGACCGGCGGCACGTACACCTCGGTCGAGCACACCGAGGAACTGACCGACAAGGTCAACCAGTTGGTGGACCGGGCGGCCGATCCGGTGGTGACACCGGTCGCCACCGAGGGTGCCGACGCGTGCGCGAAGGCGCCGACGCTGAAGTCGGGGCTGTACACCGACCGCGAGGAGTTCGGGCAGCAGCGCTGGTACCGGGTGGACGTGGCGCCGGGCCAGGAGCTGCGCGCCTCCGTGAGCGTGGGCGCCGACCGGGCCGTGAACCCGTCCTACGGGGTGCTGCTGCGGGCGGTGACCGTGCACGGCCGGGAGATCGTGCGCGGTGAGGCGGCGGGCAACGGCCGCACCGACGTGCTCTCGACGGGGCTGCGGTACCCGAAGGCGGAGAGCGACGACGACGATGACGCGGCGGCCGAGGCCGTGTGTCTGCAGGTGACCAACTCCTTCTCCGTGGCCTCCGGTGTGAAGACCACGCCCGGTCTGCCGCTGGAGCTGACCGTCGACGTCGTGGACGGTCCGGGCGACTCCGACGACGTGGCCGCCTTCGGCCTCGGGCGCGGCTGGTGGCTGCTCGGCCTGCTGGTGCTGGTCGGCTTCGTCGCCGGTCTGCTGTGGGGCTGGCTCTCGCGCTGGCGCTTCGCGATCTGGAGGACCAACTGATGCGACTCACCCGAGCGTTGAGCGCGGCCGTGGTGCTGCTCGGCCTCGCCGCGGCTCCCGCGGCGGCCGACTCCTCGCCCTCCGCGAGCCCTTCGGGGGACGGTGACGCGCCGACCGCGGCGGGCACCTCCTTCCGTACGGCGGCCGAGTTCGAGCAGGGGCAGGTGGCCACGGCGAACGGCGCCGCGGGCGACTACCTGTACTGGTCGTTCCCGGCCGACGCCGGGCAGCGGCCCACCGTGAAGGCCACGGTGAAGCTGCCCGAGACGCACGCCGCCCAGACCTGGCGGGTCGACGTGTACGACGGCCTGCGCCGCCGCCAGGCCTGCCAGTGGGGCGCCCAGGCCCGCACCGCGGACGCGGGCACCTCGTCCGTCGAGCTGGCCTGCGTCCTGCGCACCGTGCGCGCCTGGACCGAGCCGTGGGCCAACGACCCGCTGCCGGGCACCTACTACGTCCGGCTGACGGCGGTGAACGTGCCGGCCTCCGACCTCGGTGTGCCGGTCTCCGCCGAGGTCCGGGCGGACTCCAAGGACATCGGCGGGGCCGCGGCGGTGGACGGCTCGCTGGCCGAACCGCTGGTGCCGGGCATCGCGGTGACGTCCGGCGCCGGGGCGGGCGACGAGGAGGACCGCGGCGCCGTGCTGTCCGCGATCGAGCCGGAGGACGGCTGGTCGTCGGGCTGGTGGTCGGACCGCTGGGTGTGGAGCGGGATCGGGGCCGTGCTGGCCGCGCTCGCGGGCATCGGCGGTTACGCGCTGACCCGCGGTTCGGGACGGCCGTCCCGGGTGCCGCCGGGCGCCTGACGCGCCCTCGGGAGGCCCGCTTCGGCGGGCCTCCCGCCGTTTCAACCCTCCCGCAGCGCCTTGGCCGCCGTGCCGTCGCCGGTCACCTCGACGCGGCCGTCGCGGACCGCCTCCCGCAGGCCGGTCTCGCCGCGCCCGAGGGCCACGCAGGTCGCGGCGTCCAGCACGAGCCGGGCATCGGGCTCCCCGGGCGCGGACCCCTCGCCGTACACGGGCCCGGCCGCCGGGTTCTCCGACGGGCTCGCCGCCGCGTCGGCGTACAGGTGGAACGTTCCCTCGTCCAGCCGGACCTCGACGAGTCCCTCCCCCGCCCCGGCCTCCCGCAGGGCGCGCAGCAGGGGCAGCGCGAACCAGTGCGCGCGTACGGCGTCCGTGGGCCGCCGCTCCCCCAGCTCGCCGGCGCCCCACGCGCCGAGCGCCTCCAGGACGGGCAGCAGGCCGCGTCCCCGCGCGGTGAGTTCGTAGACGTACGCCGCGCCGGGCGGGGGCAGCCGTCGCCTGGTCGTCAGTCCCTCGCGCTCCATGTCCTTGAGCCGTGAGGCGAGGACGTCCGTGCTGACGCCGGGAAGGTCGGCGTGCAGGTCGGTGTAGCGCCGCGGACCGGCGAGCAGCTCCCGGACGATCAGCAGGGTCCAGCGGTCGCCGACGGCGTCGAGCGCGCGGGCGGCGGAACAGTACTGGTCGTAGCTACGGCGAGGGCGAGGTGACATGCGACGCAGTGTAGACAAGTTGTTGGACTTTCCAAGCTGCTACTTGGTAAAACCAAGCAACACCAGATTCCGGAGGGGAAGCCGCGCATGGAGTTCCGGCAGTCGAACAAGCTCAGCGAGGTCTGTTACGAGATCCGCGGCCCGGTCATCGAGCACGCCAACGCCCTGGAGGAGGCGGGGCACAGCGTGCTGCGCCTGAACACCGGCAACCCCGCCCTCTTCGGCTTCGAGGCGCCGGAGGAGATCGTCCAGGACATGATCCGCATGCTGCCGCGGGCGCACGGCTACACGGACTCGCGCGGCATCCTCTCCGCCCGCCGGGCCGTCGCCCAGCGCTACCAGGCGCTCGGCCTGGAGGTGGACGTGGACGACGTCTTCCTCGGCAACGGCGTCTCGGAGCTGATCTCCATGGCCGTGCAGGCGCTGCTCGAGGACGGCGACGAGGTGCTGATCCCCGCCCCCGACTTCCCCCTCTGGACGGCGGTGACCACCCTCGCGGGCGGCAGGGCGGTGCACTACCTCTGCGACGAGCAGGCGGAGTGGTACCCGGACCTGGCCGACATGGAAGCGAAGATCACCGACCGCACCAAGGCGGTCGTCATCATCAACCCCAACAACCCCACTGGCGCCGTCTATCCCAAGGAGATCGTCGAGGGCATCCTCGACCTCGCCCGGCGGCACGGCCTGATGGTCTTCGCCGACGAGATCTACGACCAGATCCTGTACGACGACGCCGTGCACCACTCGGCCGCCTCCCTCGCCCCCGACCTGGTGGTGCTGACCTTCTGCGGCCTGTCCAAGACGTACCGGGTGGCGGGCTTCCGCTCCGGCTGGCTGGTGGTGACGGGGCCGAAGCAGCACGCGAAGGACTACTTGGAGGGCCTGACCATGCTGGCCTCCATGCGCCTGTGCGCCAACGCGCCCGCCCAGTACGCCATCCAGGCCGCGCTCGGCGGCCGCCAGTCCATCCGCGAGCTGACGGCCCCCGGGGGACGGCTGCACGAACAGCGGGACGTGGCCTGGGAGAAGCTCAACGAGATCCCCGGTGTCTCCTGCGTCAAGCCCAAGGGCGCGCTGTACGCGTTCCCGCGCATCGACCCGGCCGTCCACAAGATCCACGACGACGAGCGGTTCGTCCTGGACCTGCTGCTGCGGGAGAAGATCCAGGTGGTGCAGGGGACGGGCTTCAACTGGCCCTCCCCCGACCACTTCCGCATCCTGACGCTGCCCCACGCGGAGGACCTGGAGGCGGCGATCGGGCGGATCGGGCGCTTCCTGAGCGGGTACCGGCAGTAGCGGCCGGGCCTCAGCCCTTCCGGGTGAAGCGGACGCCCAGGTCGCAGGGGGTTTCCGGGTCGGACGTGGCGCACAGGGCCTCGCCGTCGTCGACGACCGTCAGGGTGAGCCGGCAGGGCTCGTCGGACGGTTCGGTGAAGGACAGACCGATCTCCGAGCCCGACCGGGCCCCCGGCGAGGTCATGTACAAGCCGTCGCCGTCATCGGCGAAGAAGGCCCAGTCGCCGTCGGTGTGCCCGCCCGGACAGCCGGTACCGGCGAGCTTGCCCGAGTTCAGCCCGGACGCGGTGAAGGCGCGGTCGGCGGACAGGGCGAGGGCCGTGTCGTCGCCGGCCCGCCAGGCGCCGGTGACGCGGTCGGCGGGGACCGAAGCGGTCCGGGCGCCGGTGTCGTCGCACGCCGTGGCCGCCGGCAGGCTGATCAGCACGGCCACCGTCCAGCGGACGGCGGGTGCGAAGGGTGTCTTGAGCACGGGGGGATCCTAGATCCGGGTACCCGCCGGGGGCCGAGTCGGTTCCGTGGGCCATGCTGCCCATGTGACACCGTGCTGACGAGCACGGCGGAAAGGCGGAAGTCCATGGGTGATCTTTTTCTGGTCCGGCACGGTGAGACCGAGTGGTCGCGCTCCGGGCGGCACACCGGGCTGACGGACGTCCCGCTGACCGAGAAGGGGCGGGAGCAGGCGCGGAGTCTGGTGCCGTTGATCCGGTCGCACCGGATCGGGGCGGCGTTCGTCAGCCCCTTCCAGCGGGCCCGGGAGACGGCCGAGCTGATCGGGCTGCACGGGGTGCGCATCGAGCCGGACCTGCACGAGTGGGACTACGGCGGCTACGAGGGGATCACGACCGTCGAGATCCACCGGAGCCGGCCGGACTGGTTCCTGTTCACGGACGGGGTCGCACCCGGGCCGCCGGACCATCCCGGGGAGACGCCCGAGCAGGTGGGTGAGCGGGCCGACCGGGTGCTGGCCACGGTGGAGGCCGCGTTCGCCAACACCGAGGGGTGCGTGGTGCTGGTGGCGCACGGGCACTTCCTGCGCGTGCTGACCGCCCGGCACCTGGGCCTCCCGGCCTCGCACGGGGCGCTGTTCCAGCTGGGCACGGGCACGCTGTGCCGACTGGGCACGGAGCACGGGCGGCCGGTGATCGCCGCCTGGAATGTCAGACCCCCGTCGTAGTCTTCGAAGGCGTCACCGGTGAGCCGTGAAGAGAAGGGGGGCACGCCGTGGCACTGTCGCCCACCGCCGCGCAGCGGCGTGTCATCGAGGCCGCCGATCCCGTCACCGGACGGCTGAGGGGTACACCGGCCCAGCTGGCGGCGCTGGTGAAACGGGGGCTCGCCTTCCGGCATCCGCGCCCGCCGCACGACCACTTCCTCACTCCGGCCGGGCACCGGATACGGGAGGCGACCGACGCGCCGGAGGAGTCAAAGAGACCGGAGCCCGCCGGAGCCCCGGACGCCGGGGGTGTGTTCGCCGCGCGGGTCGGCGGGGAGGAGGCCGCCCCGGGCGACGCGGGGCCCGCGCGGCTGCGGGAGGTGCGCGGCGCCTGGCAGGGGCTGCTGGAGCTGCGCCGGATGACGCATCCCGATGGGAGCACGGAGCGGCCGTGCGCGTGGGAGCGGTCGCATCTCGTGCGGGCCGCCGCGCTGGCCCTGGAGGCGGCCGGGCACCGTCCGGCCGGACCGGACGGCGACGCCGGGTACCGGGTGCGGGCGACACCGCAGCCGGAGGCCGTCGCCGTGTACGAACCCGACGGTGCCGCGCTGCGGGACTGCGCGGCGACGCTGGAGCGGGCGGGCTGGCAGGTCGGGGAGCACACCGAGCCGCGCACGCGGGCCCGCTATCTGCTGGCCTCCCCGCGGAAGGTGTGACGCCCACATGCCAAGATCGATCCGTCCGTACGTGTGCGAAGAGAGGCAGCAGCGGTGAGCGAGCCGTTTTCCGTACCGGTGACCGTCCGCGGGTACGAGACCGACACCCAGGGCCACCTGAACCAGTCGGTGTACCTGAACTACGCCGAGCACGCCCGCTGGTCGATGCTCCAGGCGGCCGGGATCCGGCAGGCGGACCTGGTCGCCCGCCAGGTCGGTCCGGTGGCCCTGGAGACGACGATCCGGTTCCGGCGGGAGCTGCTCGCCGGTGACGAGGTCACGGTGAGCTGCGCCTTCGAGTGGGGCGAGGGCAAGACCTTCCGGATCCGGCAGCTCATCACCAAGGCGGACGGCACGGTCGCCGCCGAGGTCGAGGCCGTCGGCGGGCTGATGGACCTGAGCGAGCGCCGGCTGGTGCCGGACCCCAGACAGCGTTTCAAGGAACTGGCCGCGGAGCCGGGCCTGTTCGGACTGTAGGCCCGGCTCCGCCGCCCGGTTCCCGGCGTCACTTCATCGCCGCCTCCCGGGACGACTCGGTGATCTCGTCGCCCGCCTCCATCGGGTGGGTGACGTCCTCCGCGTCGCGTTCCCGGCCGCCTATGTGGTTGAAGACCAGGTTGAGCAGGACCGCGGCCACACAGCCGGTCGAGATGCCCGAGTCGAGGATGATCCTCGCGTTCTCCGGGAACGAGTGGTAGAACTCCGGCGCCGCGATCGGGATGATGCCGACGGCCAGCGAGACCGCCACGATCAGGACGTTGTTGTCCTTGTCCAGGCTGGCCCGGACCAGGGTCTGGATGCCGCTGGCCGCGACCGAGCCGAAGAGGACCACGCCGGCGCCGCCCAGGACCGGGCGCGGGACGACGGCGATGAGTGAGGCCGCCATCGGGCACAGGCCCATCAGGACCAGGAAGCCGCCGCCGACCGCGACGACGTAGCGGCTGCGGATCTTCGTCATCGCGACCAGGCCGATGTTCTGCGCGAAGGCGCTGCACATGAAGCCGTTGAAGACCGGGCTCAGGGCGGAACCCAGGGTGTCGGCGCGCAGACCGGCCGCGATGGTCTTCTCGTCGGCCGGGCGGTCCACGATCTCGCCGAGGGCGAGCATGTCGGCCGTGGACTCGGTCATCGAGACCACCATCACCACGCACATGGAGATGATCGCGGCGATCTGGAACTGCGGTGCGCCGAAGTGGAACGGCGTCGGGAAGCCGACGACGTCCGCGTCCGCGACCGGACCGAAGTCCGTGACGCCGAACGGGATGGCGACGAGCGTGCCCGCGATCAGGCCGAGCAGTACGGCGATCTGCTTGACGAAGCCGCGGGTGAAGCGGCGCAGGAGCAGGACGATGGCGAGGGTGATCCCGGCCAGGCCGAGGTTGGTCGACGAGCCGAAGTCGTCCGCGGTGGGGCTCGGTCCCTGTGCCCAGCCGAAGGCGACCGGCAGCAGGGATATGCCGATCAGGGTGATGACGGTGCCGGTGACGACCGGCGGGAAGAAGCGGATCGCCTTGCTGAAGAAGGGGGCGGCGAAGAAGCCGAGGAGTCCGGCGACGATGACCGCGCCGAAGATGATCGGCAGCGCGTCGGACTTGTCGTCGGTGGAGGCGACCACCGCGGTCATCGGGGCGACACCGGCGAAGGTGACGCCGTTGACGAAGGGCAGCCGGGCGCCGATCTTCCAGATTCCCAGGGTCTGGAGGAAGGTCGCCAGGCCCGCGGTGAACAGGCAGGCGCCGGTGAGGAAGGTCAGCTCGGTGGCGCTCAGGCCGATGGCCGCGCCGACGATCAGGGGCGGGGCGACGACCCCGGCGTACATGGCGGCCACGTGTTGCAGGCCGGTCGTCGCCATTTTGAGTGGCGGGAGTTTCTCGTCAACAGGGTGGTCGGCCACGGCGGCGTTCCTCCGGTCGTTTACACGTCGGCTCTGACGTGGGTGTCAGGGAGGTGGAGCTAGTGGTGGTCGTGCGGGACCGGGACGGGACCGTTCGGGGGAACGGGCGACCGCTCCGGGGCGTGCGCGCTGAGGCGCACGCCCCGGAGCAGGTCACCGTGGACCCCGCTCGGGTCCACGGTTACCGGCCGGGAGCCGTCCCTCCCGGCCGGAGATCAAGTGGTGTTCTGTTGTACGGGTGTTGCGCGGCGTTCAGTCCTGCGCGGCGATCCGCGCCAGCCGCCGTGCCTCGTCCCGGGTGGAGCGGGCGAGGGCGTCCTCGTCGGCCGTGAGCAGCCTGCCGTCCTCGACGATCTGCCGTCCGTTCACGAACGACGCCGTGACCGGGGCGGGCGCGCCGAGGACCAGGGCGGTCACCGGGTCGGCGATCGAGGAGTGGGCGAGGGTGTCCATGCGCCACAGCACCAGGTCGGCGAGCTTGCCCGCTTCCAGGGAGCCGGTCTCGGCGGACCGGCCGAGGACCCGGGCGCCGCCGTGGGTGCCCAGCCTGAGCGCCTTGCGGGCGTTCAGCGCGGCCTCGCGGTGGGCGCCGAGGCGGTTGATCAGCAGGGCGTTGCGGAGTTCGGTGTGGAGTTCGCCGGATTCGTTGGAGGCGGTGCCGTCGACGCCGAGGCCGACCGGGACGCCGGCGGCGAGCAGGTCGGGGATGCGGGCGATGCCCGCGGCCAGGCGGGCGTTGGAGGACGGGCAGTGGGCGACGCCGGTGCCGGTGCGGGCGAAGGCGGCGATGTCGGAGTCGTTCATGTGGACGCAGTGCGCCATCCACACGTCGTCGCCGAGCCAGCCGGTGGACTCGAAGTAGTCGGTGGGGCCCATGCCGAACAGTTCGTGGCAGAACTTCTCCTCCTCCACGGTCTCCGAGCCGTGGGTGTGCAGCCGCACGCCGAGCCGTCGGCCCAGCTCGGCGCCCTGGCGCATCAGTTCGGTGGAGACGGAGAAGGGCGAGCAGGGGGCGACGGCGACCTGGGTCATCGCGTCGAAGGAGGAGTCGTGGTGTTCCCGGACGGTGGCCTCGGTGGCGGCGAGCGCGTCGTCCAGGCTCTCCACCGCGAAGTCCGGCGGCAGCCCGCCGTCGGACTCGCCGCGGTCCATGGAGCCGCGGGCGAGGGTGAAGCGGACGCCGATCTCGCGGGCGGCGCGGATGATCGCGCCGGACAGGTCACCGGCGCCCCGCGGGTGGATGTAGTGGTGGTCCGCGGCCATGGTGACGCCGCCGCGGGCCATCATGGCCAGGGAGCCCTGGGCCGCCGCGTACGCCATCGGCTCGTCGAGGCGCGCCCAGGTCGGGTACAGGGCGACCAGCCAGTCGAACAGGTTGTGGTCGGTGGCCAGGCCCCGGGTGAGCCACTGGTAGAAGTGGTGGTGGGTGTTGACCAGTCCGGGGGTGGCCAGGTGTCCGGTCGCATCGATCCGGCGTACGACGTTCTCCAGGCCCTCGGGTGCCCCGCCCGCGCCGACGGACTCGATCCGGTTGCCGGCGAGCACGAGGTGACCGGAGGCGTATTCGGTGTCGCCCGCGTCCACGGTGGCGATCGCACAGTTCTCGATGACGGTGCGTCCGGGTGCCGATGATGCTGCCATGCTGCTTCCTTGCCTTTCGGTGGGGCCCGTGGGCGGGGAGTCGAGTACCCGACGGGGAGGGCACGGCAGGACCCTAGGAGGATTTGAGTGCCGGGACCGGGTGGCGGCTCCGGGTGCCGAGATGGTGGAAGAACAGGTTGAGGGCGACCGCGACGATCGCTCCGGCGCTGATGCCGGAGCCCAGCACGGTCTGGGCCCAGGCGGGGAACTCGGCGTAGAAGGTGGGCGCCGCCAGCGGGATGATGCCCGCGCCGAGCGCCACGGCGACCAGGATGATGTTGGAGCTGTCGTCGAGCCCGGCCTCGGAGAGCGTACGGATGCCGCTGACGGCGATGGAGCCGAACAGCACGATGCCCGCGCCGCCGAGCACCGGCATCGGGACCAGGGAGACGACCGCGCCGAGGACCGGGAAGGCGCCGAGGACCAGCAGGGTGGCACCGGCGACGGCGACGACGTAGCGGCTGCGCACCCGGGTGAGGGAGACGACGCCGACGTTCTGGGCGAAGGCTGAGGTGGGGAAGCCGCCGAAGACGGGGCCGACCAGGGTGGCGAGGCCGTCGGTGCGCAGGCCGCGGGTGATGACCTTGGCGTCGGCGCGGCGGTCGCAGATCTCACCGAGGGCGAGCATGCCGGCGGACGACTCCGTCATCAGGACCAGCATGACGATGCACAGCGACAGGATGGCCGCGGGCTGGAACTCGGGGGCGCCGAAGGCGAAGGGCGTGGGCAGCGCGGCGACCGGCGCGGACCTCAGGGCGCCGAAGTCGGCCATGCCGAAGGGGATGGCGGCCAGGGTGCCGATCAACAGGCCGAGGAGCAGGGCCACTTGCTTGACGAAGCCCCGGCCGAATCGCTGGGTGACGAGGATGACGGCGAGGGTGAACGCGGCGAGCGCGAGGTTGCGCATCGAGCCGAAGTCGGCGGCGGTCTTGTCGCCGCCCTGGGCCCAGCCGACCGGGACCGGCATCAGCGTGACGCCGATGAGGGTGATGACGACGCCCGTGACCAGCGGCGGGAAGAAGCGCAGGAGTCGGCCGAAGAACGGGCCGACGGCGAGGCAGAAGACTCCGGCGACCATCACCGCGCCGTAGACGGCGGGGAGTTGGCTGCCCTTCGCGTTGGTCTCGACGATGGCGAGGATGGGCGCGATGCCGGCCGAGGAGGCGGCGTTGACGAACGGCAGGCGGTTGCCGACGAAGCCCTTGACGCCGAGGGTCTGGAGCAGGGTGGCGACGCCCGCGATCAGCAGGGAGGCCGCGATCAGCCGGGTGCGGCCCTCGATGTCGAGTCCGCAGGCCTGGCCGATGATGAGCGGAGGAGTGACGACGCCCGCGTACATGGCGGCGATGTGCTGGAGCGCGGCGGGGACGAGCCGCGAGGGGTGGAGCTTCTCGTCGACCGGGTGCACGGACGTGACGGCGTCCTCGGTGTGCACCGGCGGGGTGGTGCCAGGGCCGGTGGCGGGCCCTTTCGCAGGCAGTGCCATGGTGTTTCCTCCGGTGTGGCGCGCCACCGGCCCCGGGGGGCGGGGCCGGTGGCGGGCCTGCCGCGTCAGAGGTTGGTCATGTCGACCGGGATGAGTTGCTCGGCGCCGTCGCGCAGGATGGTGGCCTCGATCAGGCCGTAGGGGCGGTCGGCGGCGTAGTACACGGCGCCGTCCTTGGCCTCGTTGTCGATCCCGAAGGGCGACAGGTCCGAGCGGAAGTGGTGCTTGTTGGGCATCGAGAAGCGGATCTCGTCGACCTCGTCGCGCGAGTTGAGCACCCGCACGCCCATCTCGAACAGGGTCTGCTGGAGCGAGTACGAGTAGGTCTCGGCGAACGCCTGGAGCGCGTGCTTGCGCACCCCGTTGTACGAGCGGTCCCAGTCCGGGGCGTGCGAGTCGACGCCGTCCCAGTTGTGCCGCCACCAGGTGGAGACGGTGGTGGCGAGGATCCGGTCGTAGTCCTCCTTGAGGGTGGTGTACTTGTCCTTCAGGTAACCGAAGAACTCGGAGTTGGTCGAGTTCAGGACGGTCAGGTCCTTGAAGCCGGAGAGCACCTGGATGCCGTGGCCGTCGTAGGTGATCTGCGCGACGCGGGTCTCCTGGCCGGTGCGGACGAAGGAGTGGGCGATCTCGTCGGCGCCGACGAAGCGGGCGCCGCCCTTCGACGTCTCGATCCGCTCCCAGCCGTACTCCTCGATGCGGATGCGGGCCCGGTGGATCGGGTCGTTGTTGTCCACGAAGTGGCGGGCGAGCTTGACGCCGAGGTCCTCGGCGCTCTCGATCCCGTGCTCCTTGGCGAAGGCGAACACCGTGTTCTTGGTGGTGTCGGTCGGCAGGACGTTGGCGTTGGAACCGCTGCGGTGGACCTCCTCCATGTCGCCGGACAGGGCGACGGAGACGTTCAGGTCCTTGATGTGGTGCGTGTCGCCGTCACGCGTGATCTTGACGACGCGGTTCTCTGCCTTGCCGTACTGGTTCTGTCCCAGGACGAAACGGGTCATGGTGTCGGTCAGCTCCCTCGGTAAACGGAGTAGCCGAACGGGTTGAGCAGCAGCGGAACGTGGTAGTGCTCGCCGGGCACCACCGCGAAGGTGATGGTGACCTCGGGGAAGAACACGGGCCGGCCGTTCTCGCTGTCCCGGAGCGCGGGGGCGTCCTGCTGGGCCGCGGCTTGTTTCTTGGCGAAGTACGTCTCGGTGTCGAAGTCGAGCCGTACGTGTGTGGTGCCCTCCGGCAGGGCCGGGAGGTCCTTGCACCGGCCGTCGGCGTCGGTCGCGGAGCCGCCGAGCTTCTGCCAGTCCGCGTCGCTGCCCGAGCGGGCGGCGAGGTGGACGGCGACGCCCTCGGCGGGGCGGCCGACGCTGGTGTCCAGGATGTGCGTGGACACGGAGGCGGTGGTGCTGGTGCTCATGGTCGGGCGTCCTGTTCGACGAGTCGGGTCAGGCGGATGCGGTTGATCTTCCCCAGTTCGGTGCGGACGATCTCGCGCTCCTGCTCGGGCGAGTTGCCGATACGCTCCTTGACCGCGTCCCGCATCTGCTCGCCGGTCCGGCCGGTGGCGCAGATGAGGAAGACGTGGCCGAACTTCTCCTGGTAGGCCAGGTTGAGTTCGAGCATCTCCGCCTTGAGTTCCTCGGCGGCGCCGGCCATGCCCGCCTGTTCGCGGGACGAGGTCGCATCGCCCGGCTTGGGACGGCCGATCGGCGGGTGTCCGGCCATCGCCTCGGCGAGGTCCTCGGCGCTCAGCTCGGCCATGGCGGCGTCGCTGGCGGCGTACAGGTCCTCGGTGGTGGCGAAGGGGCGGGCGGCGAGCAGGTGCCGGGCCCACGCCGTGGAGGCGCACGCCTCGTGGAGTTCGGCGCGTGCCGAGGACTCCTCGAGGGTGTTGAAGCGGGCCAGGCCCGACGCGGAAGTGGACGTCACGGGAGCCTCCGTGGCCTTGTGCTGAGCGGGCGTGCCGATAGCTAACGCCCTCGGAAACAACGCGTCAACACTTTGTTGAAAATTCGGTGTTACGAAAGCCGCCGTCCGGTTACCGGACGGCGGCTCGTGATGTGGGGCTCCCGTGCAGGTCAGGTGCCCTTCTCGCGGTTGAGGTAGTTGTACACCGTGAAGCGGCTGACGCCGAGGGCGCTCGCGACGGTCTCCACGCCGTGCCGTACGGCGAAGGCGCCGCGCGCCTCCAGGGCCCGTACGACCTCCTGTTTGGTCCTGCGGTCCAGGTCGGCCAGCGGCCTGCCCTGCCGGCGTTCCATGGCGGCCAGGATGTGGTCCAGGGAGTCGGCGAGCTGGGGCAGGCGTACGGCGACGACGTCGGCGCCCTCCCAGGAGAGCACGACGTCCTCCAGGCCGGCCTCGTCCGGCGGCAGCATCTCGCCACCCATGGCGTCGACCAGCGGCTTGACGGCCGCGATGAACGGCTCCTCGGCGGGGCCGGTCACCGCTCGCCCTCCTGCTCGGCACCGTCCGGGACCACGTTGACCTGGAGCGAGATCCGAGTGGCGCCGGCCTCCAGGGAGCGGCGCAGCAGCGCGTCCACGGCGGTGAGCACCCGGTCGGCGCCGCCCTCGGCGGTATTGCCGAACGGGCCGACGTCGACCGCGTCCAGCTCGGCGGCCTCGACGACCTCCCGGGCCACCACCGCGTGCGCGGGCGCCTCGTCCAGGTCGAAGGGTTCGGTCGTGAACTCCACTCTCAATCGCACGCGGTCAACCTAACGCGGGGTGACCGTATTGCGCCGCCCCCTCTTGACAAGGGCCGCACTCCACCGGCAATCTTCCGTTACGTAGAAAAGAACTTCCGTAATGCGGAATAAGATCGAAACGGAAGGGAGCGCGGCACCCGATGGGCTTCGCAGATCAGCGCTTCAACGTCAACCTGTCGATCCTCTTCACGGAACTCCCGCTCCTGGAGCGCCCCGCGGCCGCCGCCGCGGCCGGCTTCACCGCGGTCGAGCTGTGGTGGCCCTGGATCGACTCGCCCACCCCCGAGCAGTCCGAGCTGGACGCCCTGAAGTCGGCCATCGAGGACGCGGGCGTCCGGCTCACCGGCCTGAACTTCTACGCCGGGCGGCTGCCCGGACCCGACCGCGGCGCGCTGTCGCTCCCCGGCGAGGAGTCGGACCGCTTCCGCGCCAACATCGACGTGGCCGCCGACTTCGCCCGGTCGCTGGGCTGCACGGCGCTCAACGCCCTGTACGGCAACCGCGTCGAGGGCGTGGACCCGGCCGAGCAGGACCGGCTCGCGCTGGAGAACCTGGTCCTCGCCGCCCGCGCGGCCGACCGGATCGGCGCGATCCTGCTGATCGAGGCGCTCAACGAGCCCGAGTCGCCGCTCTACCCGCTGGTGTCGGCACCGGCCGCGATCGAGATCGTGGACAAGGTCAACGAGGCCACCGGGCTCGGCAACGCCAAGTTCCTCATGGACCTCTACCACCTGTCCATGAACGGCGAGGACCTGCCGCAGGTGATCGACGCCTACGCCGCGAAGACCGGCCATGTGCAGATCGCCGACAACCCGGGCCGCGGCGCCCCCGGTACGGGCACCCTCCCGCTGGAGGAGCTGCTCGACCGCCTGAGGAAGGCCGGGTACGACGGCTGGGTCGGGCTGGAGTACAAGCCCGGCGACGACCCCAGCGCGCAGTCCTTCTCCTGGCTGCCGGCCGAGGCCCGCGCGGCCCGCTGAGCGCCACCCCGCAGGAATCTCCACAGATTTTCAGAGAGGCACCCATCATGAGCACACTCCCCAAGGTCGCCTGGGTCGGTCTCGGCATCATGGGCTCCCCCATGTCCGAGAACCTGATCAAGGCGGGTTACCAGGTCACCGGCTTCACCCTGGAGCAGGAGAAGCTGGACCGCCTGGCCGCCGCCGGCGGCACCGCGGCCGGCTCGATCGCCGAGGCCGTGCGCGACGCCGACGTGATCGTCACCATGGTGCCCGCGTCGCCGCAGGTCGAGGCCATCGCCTACGGCCCCGACGGCATCCTGGAGAACGCGAAGTCCGGCGCGCTCCTGGTCGACATGTCCTCGATCACCCCGCAGACCTCGGTGGACCTCGCGAAGGCCGCCAAGGACAAGGGCCTGCGCGTCCTGGACGCCCCGGTCTCCGGCGGCGAGGCCGGTGCCATCGAGGCCGTGCTGTCCATCATGGTCGGCGGTGAGCAGGCCGACTTCGACGAGGCCAAGCCGCTCCTGGAGGCGCTCGGCAAGACCATCGTGCTGTGCGGCCCGCACGGCTCGGGCCAGACCGTGAAGGCCGCCAACCAGCTGATCGTCGCCGTGAACATCCAGGCGTGCGCCGAGGCCGTGGTCTTCCTGGAGAAGTCCGGCGTGGACCTGAAGGCCGCCCTGGACGTCCTCAACGGCGGCCTGGCCGGTTCGACCGTGCTGACCCGGAAGAAGGACAATTTCCTCGCCCGTGACTTCAAGCCGGGCTTCCGCATCGACCTGCACCACAAGGACATGGGCATCGTCACCGACGCCGCCCGCAACGTCGGCGCCGCGCTGCCGGTCGGCGCCGTGGTCGCCCAGCTGGTCGCCTCCCTGCGTGCCCAGGGCGACGGCGGCCTGGACCACTCGGCCCTGCTGCGGGCCGTGGAGCGCCTCTCCGGCGCCCAGGTCTGACGCACCGCCCCGAGACCTCCGGGTGGCGCCGCCGCTGACACCTGTCATGTCGCGCCCGAGCGGCGGCGCCGCCCGGAACCCACTTCAACAAACTGTTGACGTGCCATCGTCCCAAATCTAGGCTCCACGAAGCGGAAATGAATTTCCGCTGAACCCTCGCTCAGCAGGTCACGGAAGGTCCACGATGTCGCAGCGCGTGCTCACCACCGAGTCCGGTGCCCCGGTCGCCGACAACCAGAACTCCGCCTCCGCCGGCATCGGCGGCCCGCTCCTGATCCAGGACCAGCACCTCATCGAGAAGCTCGCCCGCTTCAACCGCGAGCGCATCCCGGAGCGCGTGGTGCACGCCCGCGGCTCCGGCGCCTACGGCCACTTCGAGGTGACCGACGACGTCACCGGCTTCACGCACGCCGGCTTCCTGAACACGGTCGGCAAGCGCACCGAGGTCTTCCTGCGCTTCTCCACCGTGGCCGACTCCCTCGGCGGCGCGGACGCGGTCCGCGACCCGCGCGGCTTCGCGGTGAAGTTCTACACCGAGGAGGGCAACTACGACCTCGTCGGCAACAACACCCCGGTGTTCTTCATCAAGGACCCGATCAAGTTCCCCGACTTCATCCACTCGCAGAAGCGCGACCCGTTCACTGGTCGTCAGGAGCCGGACAACGTCTTCGACTTCTGGGCGCACTCCCCCGAGGCCACGCACCAGGTGACCTGGCTGATGGGCGACCGCGGCATCCCGGCGTCGTACCGCCACATGGACGGCTTCGGCTCGCACACCTACCAGTGGACGAACGCCAAGGGCGAGTCCTTCTTCGTCAAGTACCACTTCAAGACCGACCAGGGCATCCGCTGCCTGACCGCCGACGAGGCCGCCAAGCTCGCGGGCGAGGACCCCACCTCGCACCAGACGGACCTGGTGCAGGCGATCGAGCGGGGCGTGTACCCGTCCTGGACGCTGCACGTGCAGCTGATGCCGGTGGCCGAGGCGGCGAACTACCGCTTCAACCCGTTCGACGTGACCAAGGTGTGGCCGCACGCCGACTACCCGCTCAGGCGCGTGGGCAAGCTGGTGCTTGACCGCAACCCGGACAACGTCTTCGCCGAGGTCGAGCAGGCCGCGTTCTCCCCGAACAACTTCGTGCCGGGCATCGGTCCCTCCCCCGACAAGATGCTCCAGGGCCGTCTGTTCGCCTACGCGGACGCGCACCGCTACCGCCTGGGCGTCAACCACACCCAGCTCGCGGTGAACGCCCCCAAGGCCGTGCCCGGCGGCGCCGCCAACTACGGCCGCGACGGCCTGATGGCGGCCAACTCGCAGGGCCGGCACGCCAAGAACTACGAGCCGAACTCCTACGACGGCCCGGTCGAGACCGGCCGGCCGCTGGCGGCCCCGCTCGCGGTCTCCGGGCACACCGGCACCCACGAGGCGCCGCTGCACACCAAGGACGACCCCTTCGTGCAGGCCGGTGCGCTGTACCGGCTGATGAGCGAGGACGAGAAGCAGCGGCTGGTCGCCAATCTCGCCGGCGGCCTGTCCCAGGTCTCCCGCAATGACGTCGTGGAGAAGAACCTCGCGCACTTCCACGCGGCCGACCCCGAGTACGGCAAGCGCGTTCAGGAGGCGGTCCGCGCCCTGCGCGAGGACTGACCCACCGGCTCGCGCACGGAACCCGGCGGGGAGGCCGGGGCCGTGTGCGCGGCCCGCGCAGGCACCGAAGCGGCCCGGATGAGGGGTGACCGCAAGGTGCCGGCGCGGGCAGGGCGAGGACCGCGGCGGCCAGCGAGCCAGTGCGGTGGTGAAGGGCACGGACGCTTCTCCTACGACCTGAGGGGAGGAGCCGTTCCGGCCCGTCGCACCGCCGCGGTCCCAGCCACCCGCCTCTCTTGCCGAGAGGCCCCACAAGCCCCGTCCGGCGGCGCGAACGACCTGTCGCGCCCAGCCTCGCGCCGCCGGACGGACACCACGTGAAGAACCTTCACCGGCTGGGAAGCGCCGGATGCGGACGGTCCCGCATCCGGCGCTTCTCGGCGTTCACCGGGTGCGGATTCCGCTCCCGCGCAGCAGCCTGGAGGCATGGCAACGGCACACCCACCCGAGCATCCGCACATCGTGGTCCACTCCCCCGCCCTGGACGGCTCCCGCCGGGTCACCTCCGGAGAGGAGACGCTGGGCGTCGCCTCGCACATCGACGACGTCGCCGAACTGCTGCGGCTGGCCGACCTGTACGTGACCGACGTCGAGTCGAGCGACCTGGTCGAGTGGCAGGGCGGCGGCCCCGAGGACTGGCCGGGGCTGCACGAGCACCACGGCGGCGGAGAGCGGGCGTAGGAGTCCCCCGCAGCGGGCACAACCCCGGCACAACACGGGGCGCACGGGGGTGGGGTCGTGGACGGTGTCACGGAGATCGGGTGGGAACCGCACCAGATCGCGCTGCTGGGCGGCGGGCCGCCGGGCGCCGTCACGGTGGCGTTGGTCGCCCTGCACCTGCTGGGCGCCGTCGAGACCGGCCCGCGCAGGACGCTGTGCGCGACCGGACCGGAGCCGGAGGGCCTGGGCCCGTTCGAGGGCACCGTGCTGGACTGTCTGCACGAGCCGCTCACCGCTCGTGAGCTGGTCCGGCACCCGGACGTGCGCCTCGCCGTGGCCCTGACGCGCATCCCGCTCGCCGAGGACGGGCTGCTGGGCCACCCCTGGCTCAGGCCGACCCGCGGTGCCCGTCGGCGCGTGGAGTTCTGGCGGGAGCGGCACCCGTTGCCGGCGGTCAGGCACGGGCTGACGGACGACGACACGCTGCTCGCGGTCGCCCTGCACGGCGATGCCGCCCTGCGCCTGCTCCTGCCGCGCTTCGCACTGCGGGCCGGGCTGACGGCCCCCGGCGCCCCGGCCGACGGTGTGCGCTTCTCGCTGGGCCGGGGCAGATTCCTGAGGTGGCGCGACGCGTACGAGGACTCGGTCTCGGGCGGCGGCGACGGCTCGGGCCACGGGGACCACGCGGTCGGCGGCTCGGGCGGCGGCGGCTCGGACTGAGCGCGCACACGGAAGAGCGGCCCGTCCCCCTGGGGAACGGGCCGCTCTCGCGGCTCGGCGCCGGGTCCGTCAGACCTTCAGGGTCCTGATGGCGGTCGGGGCGTGGCCGGGCTCGGTGGCCACCTCCTCGAACTCGACCACGTTGGAGATGTCGTTCGAGCCCGACATGGAGATGTTGGTGACGCGCTCCAGGATCGCCTCGACGACGACCGGCACCCGGTGCTCGGCGGCCAGCTTCTTGGCCTGCTCCAGGGCCGCGCCCAGCTCGTTCGGGTCGGTCACCCGGATCGCCTTGCAGCCCAGGCCCTCGGCGACCTTGACGTGGTCGACGCCGTAGACGCCCAGCTCGGGCGAGTTGATGTTCTCGAACTCCAGGTTGACCTGGAAGTCGATGTCGAAGGCCCGCTGCGCCTGGCGGATCAGGCCCAGGTAGGAGTTGTTGACCAGGACGTGCACGTACGGGATCCGGTGCTGCGCGCCGACGGCCAGTTCCTCCAGCATGAACTGGAAGTCGTAGTCGCCGGAGAGCGCCACGACCTGCGCGTCCGGGTCGGCCTTGGCGACGCCGAGGGCGGCGGGGACGGTCCAGCCGAGCGGTCCCGCCTGGCCGCAGTTGATCCAGTGCCGCGGGCGGTAGACGTGCAGCATCTGGGCGCCGGCGATCTGGGAGAGGCCGATGGTGGAGACGTACCGGGTCTCCGGGCCGAAGGCCTTGTTCATCTCCTCGTAGACGCGCTGCGGCTTGATCGGGATGTCGTCGAAGTGGGTCCGGCGCTGGAGGGTGGCCTTGCGCTCCTGTGCGGAGGCGGCCCACGCGGAGCGGTCGGGCAGCCTGCCGGCCGCCTTCAGCTCCTTGGCCACCGCGACGAACAGCTCCAGGGCCGCCTTCGCGTCGGAGGCGATGCCGTAGTCCGGGGCGAAGATCTTGCCGATCTGAGTCGGCTCGACGTCGACGTGGACGAACTTGCGGCCGGCCGTGTAGACGTCCAGCTTGCCGGTGTGGCGGTTGGCCCAGCGGTTGCCGATGCCGAGGACGAAGTCGGACTCCAGGAAGGTCGCGTTGCCGTAGCGGTGCGAGGTCTGCAGGCCGACCATGCCGGCGTTCAGCTCGTGGTCGTCGGGGAGCAGGCCCCAACCCATCAGGGTCGGGACGACCGGGGTGCCGGTCAGCTCGGCGAACTCCACGAGCAGGTCGGCGGCGTCGGCGTTGATGACGCCGCCGCCGGCCACGATCAGCGGGCGCTCGGCGGCGTTCAGCAGGCCGATCGCCTTCTCGATCTGGGCGCGGGTGGCGACGGGCCGGTAGACCGGGAGCGGCTCGTAGGTCTCCGGGTCGAACTCGATCTCGGTCGTCTGGACGTCGATCGGCAGGTCGATCAGGACCGGTCCCGGACGGCCGGAGCGCATCAGGTGGAAGGCCTGCTGGAAGACGCCGGGGACCTGCGCGGCCTCCAGGACGGTGACCGCCATCTTGGTGACCGGCTTGGCGATCGAGGCGATGTCGACGGCCTGGAAGTCCTCCTTGTGGATCACCGCGGTCGGCGCCTGGCCGGTGATGCACAGGATCGGGATCGAGTCGCCGATCGCCGAGTACAGGCCGGTGATCATGTCGGTACCGGCCGGTCCCGAGGTGCCGATGCAGACGCCGATGTTGCCGGGGTGGGTGCGGGTGTAGCCCTCGGCCATGTGCGAGGCGCCCTCGACGTGGCGGGCCAGGGTGTGCTGGACGCCGCCGGACGCCTTGAGCGCCGCGTAGAAGGGGTTGATCGCCGCACCGGGCACACCGAACGCGTCGGTGACGCCCTCGCGCTTGAGGATCTCAACTGCCGCTCGGGCAGCGGTCATACGAGCCATCGAGTACTCCTGATCCGGCTGTCGGATTCGCACTCCCGTCGCGCCCCGCGGTGAGCTTCTTCCGTAGCAACTTCCGTATAGCGAAATTTGTTTTCTACGATCTGGAAGTAATGTAAGTGGGCGGCCGGGGGCCGTCAAGAGAGGACGATGGGGGTCATGTCCGAGACCATCTCGGTGTGCTGCACCGCCTGCGGGCGCCGGCACCGCTACACGTCACCGTCGTATCCCTGTGCGTGCGGGGCGCCCGTCGCCCCGGAACTGGACCCGCGCGGGGCCGCGACCGCGGTCACCCACCGGGCGTGGGACGAGGAGTGGATCGGGGTGCGCTGTGCGGCCTGCGGGACCGAGAGCCGGTGGCCGCGTCCGGAGCTGGGCTGCCCCTGCGGGACGGTGCTGTGCGTGCCGGTGGACCCCGCCGCCACCGGCCGGTCCGGGCGCACCCCGGGGTCACGGGTCCCGGCGCACCGGGCCGTCCCGATCCGCACCGCCCGCGACGCGGTCACCGCCGCCGTGCTGTATCTGCGCGGGCTGGGCCACCGGGACGTGCGCCGCGCCGACCAGCGCCCCCTGGCCGGCATCGGCCTGGCCGCGCCCGGCGTCGCCGTCCAGGTGGACCCGACGGTGGGCCCGGCCTCGGTGCGGGACGTGGAGTGCCTGTGGCTGACGGCGATGGCGGATTCGGCGCGGGGCGTGTACTTCTCGCTCGCCGGGTACGCCGAGGACGCCCGGGTCCGTGCCGACCTGCTGGACGTCGCGCTCTTCGTGCTCGACCCGTCGGGCGTGCCGCGCCCGGCGAACGCGCCGGCCGTGGCGCTGGACGCCACGGCCGGCTGGGAGGAATCGGGCTGAGCGGCTACCGCGCCGCGTGCCCGAAGGCCGTACCGACGGCCGGGAGGCCGCCCTGACCCGGCTGGTACACGGTGGGCGCGGCATTGGGCTCACCGAGGGTCACGTTGGACATCGGCAGGGCGTACAGCGCGCCGGTGGCGGTCGGACCGTAGGGCATGCCGACGTAGAGGTGGGTGCCGGTGAAGTGGATGCTCGAACCCAGGCGCTGGTTCGCGCCCGGCGCGCCGGGAATGCCGTCGCCGTCGCCGGACTCGATCCACTTGTCGTTGGCGCCGGGCGCACCGAGCATCGAGAAGACGTGCACGGCGCCGGAGGAGGCAGCCGAGCCGATCGCCTCGTCCGGGACGCCGACGGCCATCTTCATGGTCGCCTCGGTGCTCACCGCGCGCGGCGCGGTGTTGATCGCCGTCAGGGTGGAGCCGAAGTGGTCACCGGCCTCGGAGGTGCCGGAGACGTCGTCGTCACCGGTGCCGGAGGAATATCCCTCGAGCTGGGTGTAGGCGCCGGCCGCGGTGACCCGGAAGGTGGTGACGCCGCCCGTCTCCGCCTTGCTGACGCCGTCCACGTTCAGGGCCTCGCCCGGAGAACCGACCGCGAGGATCGATTCGTCGGCACGCGCCGCGCCCGACGGGCGGTACGGCGCGAGGGCCAGGGCGGCGCCGAAGCGGTCCCCGGCCTCGGCACCGCCGGAGACGGTGTCCAGATCCTGGTCGAGACCGAACAGCGGGGTGGGCCGCTTCTCGCTGTTCAGCGTGTGCGAGAAGACCACGAGGTTGCCGGCGGCCGCGTCGGTGCCGATGGTCTCCTGAGGCGCTCCGATGGCGAGGTGGTTGGCGTCGGCGGCCAGCACGGCGCCGAAGCCGTCGTTCGCCTCCACCGCACCGGGGACGTCCAGCTTGTCCTGGTGCACGGAGACGTTGGTGCCCCCGCTCACGTAGAACGCCTCGCCTGCCCCGGCCGCGCCGCTCAGGCCCTCACCGGGCACGCCGATGACGACGAAGGGTTCGCCGGCGGCGCTGGTGCCCGCGACCATCGCCTGCCCCATCAGGTCGCCGCTCTCCGGTGTGGAGGCGCTGATGGAGCCGTTGCCCGCGGCCTGCTGGAAGTGGGCGTCCTGGGTGGCGCCGGTACCGATGCCACCGGGGGCGCCGAACAGGACGTCGGCCATGCCCGCGTCGACGGCGTCGCCGAGGTTCTCGCCCGGGGTGCCTACGGCCAGGTCCGTGCAGCCGTCCTCGTCGTAGTCGACGGTGTCGATGGCCTGCCCGAAGAGGTCGTTGGCCTCGGCGCCGCCCGGGACCCAGTCGAGGTCCTGGTCGATCTGAGCCGTGCCCCTGCCTCCGCCGTAGACGACGCGGACCAGGCCCGCCTTGGCGTCGCCGCCGACGGTCGCCTCGGGGTCGGCCACGGCTATGTCCTCGACGCCGTCGCAGTTGAAGTCGGTGATCCGGTTGGCTCCGGCCTTGGCGGCCACCCAGGAGCCCAGGTCGTCGACGCGGGCCACCACGCCGCCGGTGCGCGTCTCGGCGGCGTCGATGCCGAAGCAACCGCCCTGGTAGGAGCGGCTGCTGAGGGCGACCAGCTGCTTGGTCCCGTTCACGGTGCGCACCAGCGGACCACCGGTGTCGCCCATGCACGCCGCCGCGCCGTCCCGGCCCGTCACCGTCGCGGTGGTGGCCTCGGAGGCGTCCACCGAGAAGACCCCGGTGTGCAGGTTCAGCGGAGCCCACTCGGTCTTGCTCCGGCCGTAGCCGGCCAGCGTCAGCTCCTCACCCGTGGTGGGCGCGGCGGTGGCCAGTGCGACGGGCGTGATGTTGGTGACCGGGCGGTTCAGCCGGGCCAGGACCACGTCGCGGTCGGCGCGGGGCACCAGCTCCACGACGGTGCGGACGGCGCCGCCGGTGCCCGTGAGGTTGGCACGGCCGATGGTCGCCGTGGTGGTCAGGGCGGGCTTGCCCGCCGGTACGGCAAGGCTCGCGGCGGGGTCGTCGGCGAAGCAACTGGCCGCGGTGAGGAGCCAGTCGGCGTCGACCAGGACGCCGGAGCAGCCGCGGTCGTGGTCGCCGACGATGATCTGGGCGGCGTAGGCGTGGGTCGTGTCGGAGTCGGCGGCGGCCGGACCGGTCACGGCCGCCGCGGGTCCGGCGGTCAGCGCGATCGGTCCGGCGACCAGGGCGGTGGCGAGTACGGTGAGACGCAGGGGTCTGGGACGCGGCATGTGTCTGCTCCTTGCCGGAGTCGGTGCGGTTGCTGCAGGTCGGGTGGGCTGATCGCCCCTCGCTGCCGTGGAGGCGCCGGTCACTACTTGGACGTCCTGATCTCCACCAGCATGTGGGGGCGTCCCTGCTCGTCGGCGCTCTCGCCCACCGCCTTCCACGAGTTGGCGGGGACGTCGACGGACGTCTCCTCCTCGCCGACGGTCAGGTCGACCTGGGTCGCGTACTCGTTCGTCTTCACGCCGTAGACGGAGGGGATCTCCATCGTCAGCCAGCCGCTGTCCCCGGTGACTTCGAAGCAGACGCTCGACTTCTCGCGCGAGTAGACCTCCAGCTGACCGGTCCCGGGCGCGCAGGCGGCCAGGACGATGTGTCCGTCACCCCTCTTCAGGACGATGCCCTGCTCCTCCAGGACCTTGTCCGCCTGCGGGTAGGCGAAGTCCTCGACGGCGTAGCCGGGTGCCTCGTCGGCGACCGCGCGCACGGAGGCGCCGGCCCGCCCGGCCGAGTCGTCCGCGCCGGCCACCACCACTGCCGCCAGTGTCCCCGCGGCGACCGCGACGGCCGCGATTCGCGCCAGGAAACGCCCCTTGGACCACGAGGCCCCGTTACGTGCTCTGCTCTTCATTACCGTCCTACGGGTCGATGCGAACGCAATGTCCGGTACGCGTTGCGGAACGGGCGGCACTGGACGGCCTCAACTCGCCCTCGAAACCCCCCGGATGGATCCGCCACCGGACCGCTCGCAGGGGTCCCGGGACGCACCCGTACCCCTGCGGCTCCCCGATGGAAGTCGGCCCGAATAGTTTTGTCCAACGCTTTAATCGCCACAAAAAGGTCACCCCACACAACCCCCGCGTGACCTGCATCACTCGCGAAAAGGTTGTGCTCTCGATCATGAAGATTCTGCGCTTTTCCCGTGGAACAGTAGTGACTGTTTTCCGCTATCCCTGCCAGAGCAATTCTCGCGAATTATAATTCGCCAATTTTTTCTCCACGGAATAGGGGTGGCGATTCGGTGACGGACAGGTAATGTTTCGCCGCGCAACGTGTGAAGCTGACCTGGCGTCAGCTTTGCCGTACTGCACCAGCGTTGGACGTTTCGTCCTCCATCACACTCGTGTATCCCGTACGGGAAGGATGCTCACTTTGTCAGCGTCACTGTGGAGCAGACGCCGCATACTCACCACCATCGCCGGGACGGCCGCCGTACCCGCCCTGCCCGGCATGACGTTGCTCGCCGCCGGGCCCGCCCGGTCCGCCGAGGGCGACGCCGGAGACACCGACACCGATCTGCCGGACACCGACCGGGGCAGGGCGGTGTGGCAGTACAAGATCGGTGGCGTCGCAGTCCGCGAGGCGGCGGCCGCCGCCCTCGTCGGCTCCCAGGCCGCCGTCTCCACCTTCCTCACCAGTGAACTCCCCGTCGCCCAGGCGGAGGACAACCGCTTCGCGGTGCTCACGGGCCTCCCGCACGCGGGCAAGTCCACCCAGCAGTCCGCCGAGGCCGCGCTGACCGCGGGCGACGCCGCCGTCAGCGCCTACCTGACCGACGGATACGTCGAGCCGGTGACGACCGACCTGCGGGTCGCGGTGCTCACCCTCCTGAACAACAGCGGCCCCGCGGTGGCCCGCGAGGCCACCAAGGCCCTGGACACGGGCACCGCCCAGGCCATGCGCACCTTCCTGGACGAGACGCAGTACACGGCGCAGGCCGAGGACGAGCGGGTCGAGGTCTTCACGATCCTCAACACCGCCTCCCCCGAGGTGAAGAAGTACGCCGAGCAGGCCCTGGCCGACGGGACACCCGAAGCCATCCACCGCTTCCTGGTCTCCGGTCAGTTCATCGCCCGGGCCCGCGACGAGGAGAGCGCGACGATCGAGCAGCTGGTCGCGGTGGTGGAACGCGAGGGCAAGCAGGCGAGCCTCAAGTCGGAGCAGGCAGTGGCCGCCTCGGACCGGGCCAAGAAGGCCGCTGAGGAGGCGAAGGCCGCTGCTCAGAAGGCGGCCGCGGAAGCCCTGGCCGCCAAGGAAGACGTCCGCAAGTCGGCGCGCGCCGCCAACAACGCCGCCAACGCCGCCCGCGGCGCGGCCAATGCCGCCAACACCGCGATCGCCGCCTCCCGCACGGCTCAGGCCGCCTCGGGCCGGGCCGCGCGGGCCGCCCAGGCCGCCGCCGCTGCCGCCGCGGCGGCGGGCGGGGCGGCCTCCCGCGCCTATGGCGCGGCCATCGCCGCGTCCAAGGACGCGTCCAAGGCCTCCGCCGCGCGCAGTGCGGCCGAGGGTGCCCGCAACGCCGCGCGCCGCGCGCGCACCGCCGCGAAGGCCGCCGACCACGCCGCGGTGGCCTCGCGTCAGTCCTACGCCGCCGGTGCCGCCGCCGCGGGCGCCGCGCAGAACGCCGCCGTCGCCGCGAACGAGGCCGCGAACGCCGCCGCTTCGGCGGGTGTGGCCACGTCCCAGGCCGCCGCCGCCCGGCAGGCCGCCGCCGAGGCCAACGCCGCCGCCGCACGCGCCACCCGGGCCGCCGGTACCGCCCGGAGCCTTTCCGACCGGGCCGCAGCCGCGGCCGCGGTCGCGCGGGACGCCGCCAACAGCGCCGCCGACCACGCCGACGCGGCCGCGGACGCGGCCGACGAGGCGGCCGCGCACGCCGGTGAGGCGGTCGAGTACGCCAAGCGTTCCACCGCCTACGCCGAGGCCGCGGTCAAGGCCGCGACCACGGCCGCCGACGCGGTCGAGGAGGCCAAGGCCGTGGAGGCCGCCGCGCGTGAGGCGGAGACCGCCCGCATCACCCAGGACACGGAACTCGGCGTCCTGGAGGCCAGGCTGAGGGCGCAGGCCGAGATCGACGACGCCAAGCAGGCCGACAACCGGCGCACCCTGTCCGACCAGACGGCCACGGAGACCAAGGACGCGATCGCGGCGGCGGAGGCGGCCCTGGAGGCCGGCGACACCGCCCAGGCCCTTGCCGAGGGCCGCAGGGCGGCCGTACGGCTTCTGGACTCCGCCGGCAGCTGGACCCGTGCCGCGGCCGAGTTCGCCCTCGCCGGCGGCGACCAGGACCTACTCAACTGGGTCGGCGCCGACCGCCTGCTCGCCCAGCGCCAGGACGACCGGGAGACGGTGCTGACCGTCGCCGAATCGGCCAGGCCCGCCGTCGCCGAAGCGGCCCACCGGGCACTGGCCGACGAGAACGAGGACGCCCCCACCGAGTTCCTCGCGACCGGCGTCGTCGAGGCCGCGGCCACGGACAACCGGGTGACCGTGTTCTCCGTCCTGAACGAGGACCCGGGCCAGGCGGTCAAGGCGAAGGCGGAGGCGGCACTCGCGGACGGCAGCGCCCTGGCGCTGCACCGCTTCCTCAACGTGGAACTGGCGGAGGCCGTCAAGCAGGACGACCAGGTCGAGATCTTCCGCCTCCTCGACTCCGGCGGCCCCTACATGAAGTCGGCCGCGGAGATCGTGCTGGAGGGCTCCGCGCGCATGCGGCGGTACTTCGTCGCCCGCGACAAGTTCTACATCGCCCGGCTCGACGAGGATCACGCCACCCACGTGGCCGCCATCCGCGCCACCATCGCCCACGCCGCGAAGGTCGCGGCGAAGGCGCTGGAGGACGCGGCGCTGGCGTCGAAGGCGGCGGCCGAGGCCCGGCAGGCCGCCGAGGAGGCCTCCGACTGGGCGGCGAAGGCGAAGGACCACGCCTCCGACGCCGCCGACGCCGCCGACCAGGCCAAGGCCAACGCGGACGCCGCCGACCGGTCCGCGTCCGACGCGGCCAAGTCCGCCGCCAGCGCGTCGCAGGCGGCAACCGTGGCCCGCGGTGCGGCCCGGACGGCGAACTACTCCATGCGGCAGGCGGCGGCGTCCGCCCGGGCGGCCGTCGCGTCCGCCGCCGAGGCACAGGCCTCCGCCGCCAGCGCCCGGGCCTCGAAGCTGCAGGCCGGTGCCGACGCGGCGGCGGCCGCGGACGCCGCCAGCGAGGCGAAGGCCATCGTGGCGGCGAAGCGGAAGGCGGAGGCCGCCGAGAAGGCGCGCCAGGCCGCGGAGAAGGCCGCGCGGGACCAGCAGAACGGGTCCAACCCCTCCCAGACCTCCGACCAGGACAAGCCCTGGTACTACGACTGGGAGCTGTGGCCGGAGGACATCGGTTCGGCCAAGCAGTGGGCGACGGTCACCGGGCACTGGAGCACGATCGCGGGCGGCGCCGGCGTCGTCCTCGGTGTGGGCGCCCTGCTCTTCCCGCCCGCCGCACCGGCCCTGCTGGCGGCGGCCGGCGCGGTCGGGCTCGTGTCCTGGGGACTGCAGGGGACGAGCGCGCTGCTCCACGGCATCGCCGACAACTGGCAGGGCAGCGACTTCCACAGCGCGCTCGGCATGTTCGCGGTGGGCGGCATCTTCCTCGGCAAGGGGAAGCTGCTCAGCAAGTTCGGCGGCCTGGCCGACGTCGCGGAGAACGTCGGTGCGAAGATCTCCGGTGCGGTGAGCGACGCCACGACCACGGTCGTCGGCTGGCTGACCTGGTAGCGGACGCACACAACCGGCTCGGGTGGGACGGGATATGATCCCGTCCCACCCGATGCCGCCATCGCAGCGGTCCGCGGCGGCCCGGAGGAGGGAAGTGCCCATGCTGACGCCCGACATGTCCGTCACCCAGTGGTGGATCATGGCCGTCGTGTCCGGCATCGCCCTCACCCTGGCCGCGCAGTCGCTGGCCACGAAGAGGTGGCAGCGCATCGCCGCGGTACTGCCGCCGCTGGCGGGCGCCGCGGTCATCGGCGGCCAGTCCCTGGCCCGGGACAGCGATGTGAAGCAGGCGCTCTTCCTGTTCACCCTGGTCGCCCTCGTCCTGGTGGTGCTGCGGCTGGTCTACGCCAAGTACTTCGCCCGTCAGCTCGCCCTGCACCGCGCGGGCCGGCCGGCGGACGAGGTGACCAAGGGCCAACTGGCCGTCTTCCTGTTCGCCTTCGTGGCGACGACGGTGCTGGTGGCCCTTCTCATCGGCTGAGCCCTCCCCCTCCCGGCCGTGTGACGCCTCCACCGCCTCCCGACAGCTGAGGACCGCCCGTGCTCCTGCCGCTCGCCGTGTTCGCGCTCCTGGTCTGCGACCTCGTCCTCACCTGCGTGCTCCTGCGGTGGCTGCCCGTGCGCCGGGAACGGTGGATCGCGGCCGTGGCGCTCCCCGCCGCGGCCGCGCTGACCCTCGTCCTCGGGGCCGGTGTGCGGGTGCCGTGGCAGGCGGCGTGCGCGGCGTGCGCCGGCTTCCTGTTCGGGACGGTCCTGGCGCTCCTGCCGTTCCGGGGCTGGGTGTCGTCGTGGACGCTGCCCGTGACGGGGTCGGCGCGCCTGCGCTGGTCCGAAGTGCTGCTGGTGCTGCTGGGTTCGCTGACCCCGCTGTCGACGAAGCGGACGGACGCGGCCCAGCGCAAGGCGTTCGCGGATCGCGAAGTGGTACGGGAGCGCGGCCCCTTCCCGCATCCGATGGGTGCCGCGCTCCTCGTCCTGCCGGTGCTCTGCGCGGTGAGCGCGGGGTGGGCGGCCGGCTGACGCAGGTGGTCGGGCGCCGGTACGGGTGTGACCGCCCCGGAGAGGCGCATCAGTGGTCCCGCGGTGGCTGCGGGGCACCGTAGCGCTCCCGCAGTTCCACCTTGCGCACCTTTCCGGAGACGGTCATCGGGAAGGAGTCGAGGAGCTGGAGGCGGCTGGGCACCTTGTAGTGGGCGAGCTGCCCCTCGCAGTAGGCGCGGACGTCCTCCAGCGTGAGCGGGTCGGCCGCGTCGCGCGGGACCACGCAGGCCAGCACCTCCTCGCCGTAGCGCTCGTGCGGTACGCCGACGACCTGGACGTCCGCGATCTTCGGGTGGCCGTACAGGAACTCCTCCACCTCGCGCGGGTAGATGTTCTCGCCGCCCCGGATGATCATGTCCTTGATGCGGCCGACGATCTCCACGTACCCGTCCTCGCGCATCACCGCGAGGTCGCCGGTGTGCATCCAGCGGCCCGGGTCGATGGCCTCGGCGGTCTTCTCGGGCTCCTCCCAGTAGCCGAGCATCACGCTGTAGCCCCGGGTGCGCAGTTCGCCCGCCTCGCCGCGCGGCAGGGTCACGCCGGTGACCGGGTCGACGACCTTGACCTCGATGTGGGGCAGCACGCGGCCGACGGTGCCGGTGCGGTGTTCGAGGTCGTCGTCCATGCGGGTCTGCAGGGAGACCGGGGAGGTCTCGGTCATGCCGTAGCAGATGGAGACCTGCTCCATGTGCATCTCGGCGACCACCCGTTTCATCACCTCCACCGGGCAGGGCGAGCCCGCCATGATGCCGGTGCGCAGGGAGGTGAGGTCGCAGGAGGCGAAGTCCGGCAGGTTCAGCTCCGCGATGAACATGGTCGGGACGCCGTACAGGGACGTGCACCGCTCCCGCTGCACCGCCTCCAGGGTCGCCACCGGGTCGAAGGACGGGGCGGGGATGACGACGCAGGCGCCGTGGGAGGTGGCGCCGAGGTTGCCCATGACCATGCCGAAGCAGTGGTAGAAGGGCACCGGCAGGCAGACCCGGTCCTGCTCCGTGTAGCCGACCGTGCGGCCCACCCAGTAGCCGTTGTTGAGGATGTTGTGGTGGGAGAGCGTGGCGCCCTTGGGGAAGCCGGTGGTGCCGGAGGTGTACTGGATGTTGACCGGGTCGTCGCAGCTCAGCTCGGCGGCGAGCGCCTCGACGCGTTCCTGCGGCACCGCGGCGGCGCCCGCGGTGAGCGCCTCCCAGGACGGGTCGCCGATGTAGACGGTCTCGCGCAGTGCGGGGCAGCGGCCGCGGACCTGGTCCACGATCGCCCGGTAGTCGCTGCTCTTGTGGGCGAGCGAGGCGACCAGCAGGGTGATGCCGGACTGCCGGAGGACGTACTCCAACTCATGGGCGCGGTAGGCCGGGTTGACGTTCACCATGATGACGCCGATGCGGGCGGTGGCGTACTGGACGAGGACCCACTCGGGGCAGTTGACCGCCCAGATGCCGACCCGGTCGCCCTTGGTGACGCCCTTGGCGAGCAGTCCCCGCGCCACCTCGTCGACGGCGGCGCCGAACTCGGCGTAGGTCCAGCGCCGCCCGGACGGCACGTCGACCAGGGCCTCGCGGTCGGGGTGGGCGGCGACGGCGCGGTGGAGGTTGGCACCGATGGTGTCGCCGAGCAGCGGGGTGGTACTGGTGCCGTGGGCGTAGGAGAGTCCGGTCACCGGAAGTCCTCCTCGCGGTACTCGTTCGCGGAACCGGCCGCCGTGGCCTCGCGCAGCTCGATGCGGCGGATCTTGCCGGAGACGGTCTTGGGCAGGTCCCCGAACTCCAGGCGGCGCACCCGCTTGTAGGGGGCGAGGGTCTGGCGGGAGTGCTCGAAGAGCACCTTCGCGGTGTCCGGTCCCGGCTGCCACCCGGCCGCGAGCACGATGTACGCCTTCGGCACCGCGAGGCGCAGTTCGTCCGGGGCGGGCACGACGGCGGCCTCGGCGACCGCCTCGTGCTCCAGCAGGGCGCTCTCCAGCTCGAAGGGGCTGATCTTGTAGTCGCTGGCCTTGAACACGTCGTCGGCCCGGCCCACGTAGGTGAGGTAGCCGTCCGCGTCGCGGGCGCCGATGTCGCCGGTGCGGTAGTAACCGCCGGCCATCGCCTCGGCCGTGCGGTCCGGGTCGCCGTGGTAGCCGGTCATCAGGCCGACGGGGCGCTCGGACAGGTCCAGGGAGATCTCGCCCTCGTCGGCGCCGGGCGCGCCGGTCACCGGGTCGAGCAGCTCGACGCGGTAGCCGGGGCTGGGGCGGCCCATCGAACCGGTCTTCAGGACCTGGCCGGGGCTGTTGGAGACCTGGACGGCGGTCTCGGTCTGCCCGAAGCCGTCCCGGATGGTCCGCCCCCACAGGCGGCGTACCTGCTCGATCACCTCGGGGTTGAGGGGCTCACCGGCGGCGACGACCTCGCGCGGCGGGGTGGCGAGCCGGGTGAGGTCGGCCTGGATGAGCATGCGCCACACGGTCGGCGGGGCGCAGAAGGTGGTCACCCCGGCCCGGTCCATCTCGGCCATCAGCCGGGTCGCGTCGAACCGGGTGTAGTTGTACAGGAAGACGGTCGCCTCGGCGTTCCACGGCGCGAACAGGTTCGACCAGGCGTGCTTGGCCCAGCCGGGCGAGGAGATGTTCAGGTGCACGTCGCCGGGTTTCAGCCCGATCCAGTACATGGTCGCCAGATGCCCCACCGGGTAGGACACGTGGGTGTGCTCGACCAGCTTGGGCCGGGCGGTGGTGCCGGAGGTGAAGTACAGCATCAGCGGGTCGTCGGCGGCGGTGGGGCCGTCCGGGGTGAAGGCGTCGGAGGCCGTGTACACGTGCTCGTAGGCCCGCCAGCCGGGTACCGGACCGTCTCCGCCGCCGACCGCGACGCGCGTGTAGTCGCCGGGCACGTCGTCGAACTTCCCGGTGTCCTCGGCCCGCACGATCACATGCCGCACCCGGCCCCGGTCGACGCGGTCGCGCAGGTCGGCGGGGCCGAGCAGGGTGGTGGCCGGGATGACGACCGCGCGCAGCTTCATCGCGGCCAGCGCGGTCTCCCACAGCTCCACCTGGTTGCCGAGCATCACGAGGATGCGGTCCTCCGGGCCGACACCCCACTCGCGCAGGCGGTTCGCGACGCGGTCGGAGCGGGCGGACATCTCGGCGAAGGAGACCCGGACCTCGCGGCCGTCCTCCTCGACGACGTGCAGGGCGGTGCGGTCGTTGCCGTCGGCGATGACGTCGAACCAGTCCAGGGCCCAGTTGAAGTGCTCGGGGCGGGGCCACCGGAAACCCTCGTAGGCGGCGGTGTAGTCCTCGCGGTGTTCCAGCAGGAAGTCCCGTGCGCTGCGGAACAACTCCGTGGCCGTCGTCATCTGTCCTCCTCGGTGCCGGACCTTGCCGGGCGGCTCCGTGCCATCGTCTAATCCGTGATGTGGGTCTCACTACCCCCGAACGGGGGTGTGCGTCCCAGGACGGCGGTAGCGAGGGAGGACGGGACGAGTGGCGGTGGACGCGGCGGACGCGGCCCAGATCCGCAGCGCGCTGGCGCGGCTGCGCCGCACGACCGGGCTGCCCGTCGCCTTCGGCGGTCTGGTGGAGTCCGGGCGGCGCCAGGTGCGCATCAGCGAGCTGAGCGGCACGGCCACGACGGCGCTCAGCGCGCTGGCGGTGACGGCCGGAAACGGACTGGGCGGCCGGGCGGTGGCGCTGTCGCGGCCGTGCGCGGTGACGGACTACTCCGTCTCCCGGCAGATCAGCCACGAGTACGACCTGCCCGTCGCCGCCGAGGGCCTGCGCTCGGTCCTCGCGGTGCCGGTGGTCGTACGGCGCCGGGTGCGGGGCGTGCTGTACGGAGCGCTGCGCACGGCCCAGCCGCTGGGCGACCGCACGCTGGGCGCGGCGGTGGCGGCGGCACGGGACGCGGAGCAGGCGCTGGTGCTGCGCGAGGAGGCGGACGAGCTGCTGGCGGCGTCCGCGCCCGTGCCCGGTCCGGCGGGCGGGGCGGCCTGGGAGCAGGTGCGGGAGGCGCACGCGGCGCTGCGGGCGCTGGCGCCGCGGATCACGGACCCGGCGCTGCGGGACGAACTGCTGCGCGCGTGCGGCCTGCTGGTGGCGGGGGACGGCCCCGTCCCTGGGCCCCGGCTGGCGCCGCGCGAGGTGGACGTGTTGGCCTGCGTGGCCGCGGGCGCCACCAACGGGGAGGCCGCCGAGCGGCTCGGGGTGGGCGCGGAGACCGTCAAGAGCTACCTGCGCTCGGCCATGCGCAAACTGGGCGCCCGCACCCGCACGGAGGCCGTCGCGTCCGCCCGCCGGACGGGGTGGCTGCCGTAGTACGCGGCCCGGTCCGGACTTTTCCCGGCGGTGTTTGTTTTCGGTACCCCGGTGTTTGTTGTTCGGGTCACCTCGCCGTCCCCCCGTAATGCAATGCGCCGTTGCCTAATATTGGCCCGGACACGACACACGGAGGGGAGCGGTCACCGTGCCACGGGACTTCGCGGACGCTGCCGGAAGCCGCTCCGACCTGGTCATCGGGCGGGAGGAGTCGTTCGGCGCGGCGCGTGAGCAGCTCACCCGGGGCGGCAGTGTGTTGCTGCACGGGCCCGCCGGAATTGGAAAGTCGACGGTGCTGCGCGCCCTGGCCGCGGAATATGCCCCTACGGCGCACACCGTGTTGCGCTGCTCGGCCACCGAGTCCGAATCCCATCTCCCCTTCCTCGCCCTCGCCGACCTCCTGGGCCTGGTCCTCGACGAGGTCTCCCCCGCCCTGCCCGCCGCCCAGCGCACCGCGCTGGAGTCCGCGCTGACCGGCCGCGGCGAGTCCACCCTCCAGCGCGACGGCCTCGCGCTGCGCCTGGCCGTGCTGTCCGCGCTGCGGGCCCTCGCCGTCGCGGGGCCCGTCCTCGTCGTCGCCGACGACCTCCAGTGGCTCGATCCGGCCAGCGCGGAACTCCTCGGCTTCGCCGCCCGCCGCCTGGGCGACACCCCGGTGCGGCTGCTGTGCGCGGTGCGCACGGAGGGCCCCGAGACCGAGGACGCGGAGTACGACCGCCAGCTGCGCGCCTCTCCGCCGGACACCCGCGCGGTGCGCCTGGGGCCGCTGACCCGCGCCCAGGTGTCGACGCTGCTGGACGGACGCGGCTACGCGGGCCTGCACCGTTCCACGGTCCGCGACATCCACCGCACCAGCGGCGGCAATCCGCTGTTCGCCCTGGAGCTGGGCCGGGCGCTGGCCGAGAGCCCCGCGGCACCGCGCCCGGGCGAGCCGCTGCCGGTGCCGACCTCGCTGCGCGCCCTGGTCCTGTCCCGCCTGGAGATGCTGTCGGACGAGGCGCGCCGCACCCTCCTGGTGGCCAGCGCCGGTGCCCGTCCCACCCCGGCGCTGCTGCACGCGGCCGGGCGGGAGAACGCCGAGACGGAGACCGCGCAGGCGGCGGCGCTCGGGCTGCTGGCACCCGACCCGGAGGGCCCGACCGTACGGTTCGCGCATCCGCTGATCTCGGCCGCGCTGTACGCCGAGGCCCCGGCGCCGGAGCGGCGGGCCGCGCACGCCGCGCTGTCCACGGCCGCCTCCGACCCGATCGAGCGCGCCCGGCACCTGGCGCTGGCCACCACCGGCACCGACCCCCGGGTGGCGGCCCGGCTGGCTCAGGCCGCGGCGCTGGCCCGGGACCGCGGGGCGCCGTCGGTGGCCGCCTCGCTGGGGCTGCTCGCCGCCCGTCACACCCCGGCGGACGGCACCCCGGGCCCGGACGAGCGCCGGTTGACGGCCGCCGAGGACGCGATCACCGCAGGCGAGCAGGACCTGGCCCGGGACGTCGCCCGCGAGGTGCTGACCCGGGCCACCGCGCCCGGTGAGCGGGTACGGGCCTGGATGGCGGTGATCGAGGCGGCCGGGCAGGCGATCGGCGAGGTCGACGCCGTCTTTCCGCAGGCCCTGGCCGACGCGGGTGACGACCCGCGGCTGCTCGCCCTGGTCCACTACCAGCTGGCCTGGCGGTCCCTGGTGGTGCAGGGCGACTTCGCCCAGGGCCGCGAGGAGGCCGCGCACGCGGCCCGGCTGGCGGCGCGGGCCGGGGACCGGCGCACCGAGCTGCTCGCGCTCGCCTTCCAGGCGCAGTCGGAGACGCTGATGGGCCATCCGGACGCCCCGGCGACCATCCAGCGGGCGCTCCAGGAGCCGCAGGACCCGCGGGTGGCCTGCCATCACAACGGGGCGGGCTCCTCCCGGTTCCGGTGGCTGGTGATGAGCGACCGGCTGGCCGAGGCGCGGAGCACCGTCACCGCGCTGCTGCGCGAGGTGCGCCGACGCGGCATGGCCGAGAGCGAGGTCCACTACCTGCGTTTCCTCGCGGAGACCGAGCTGCACTCCGGCCACTGCGGCCGGGCCCTCGAACTGTCCCGGGAGTCCCTGACCCTGGCGCGCGACGCGGGCCTCGGGGAGGGCGCGGGCGCGATGCAGGCCGCCCTCGCTGAAGCCGCGGGCGGCGACCCGGACCGTGCCCTGGAGCTGGCGCGGGAGGCGGTGCGGCGGGCGGAGGGGGACGGCGACGCCGTGTACCTGTCGCGGGCGCTGGCCGCGCTCGGCCACGCGCACCTGGCGGCGGGCGACGCGGCGGCGGCCGTGCGGGTGCTGCGGCGGGTGCGGGAGCTGGAGGCCGGGGCGGGGATCACCGATCCGGCGCGCGGCCGGTGGCAGGGCGACCTCGCGGAGGCCCTGGTGCGCACCGGGGAACCGGCCGAGGCCATGGACGTCATCGAGGTCACCCGGGCGCACGCGCTGCGGCTCGGGCGCCAGAGCGTGCTCGCGGTCCTGGACCGGTCCGAGGCGCTGGTACGGGCGGCGCGGGGCGAACACCGGGCGGCCGTGGCCCGGTTGACGTCGGCGCGGGAACGACTTGCCGGGCTGGGGTTCGGCCTGGAGGAGGCCCGGGCGGTCTTCGCGCTGGCCGAACTGCACGCCGAACGGCCGGGCCGGGCCCCGGAGTCGGCGTCGTACGACGAGGCGGCGCGGCTGTTCCGGCGGTGCCGGGCGCTGCCCTGGCTGCGGAGGGTGGAGGCGGCCGTCGCGGCGCGGGCGGCCGGGGCGCCCGCGGTGCCGGCCGTCGAGCCGGACGGTCTGGCGGGGCTCGCCGCGATGGAGCGTCAGGTCGCCTCGCTCGTGATGGAGGGCGCGACCAACCGGGAGATCGCCGCCCGGCTGTTCGTCAGCGTCAAGACCGTCGAGGCGACCCTGACCCGGGTCTACCGCAAACTGGGCATCCGGTCCCGGGTCGACATCGTCCGGCTGGCGGCGGGCCGGCGTCCCGACTGAGACCGGCCTTCCCGGCGACCGTCGGGTTTACCGGCGGTAAACCGAGGGTTTTCCCTGCCCGCCGCCGTTAGGGGGTTCCCTCATTGGGTGGTCCGGACCGCCGGTTCTAGCGTGAGCACGTGCCGCTCGCCCGGGCATACGGGGATCTGTCCCGAGACCCCCGTGCACCCCCCACGCCCGTGCGCCCCCACCGGCAACCACCTGAGGAGACTCGTGTTCGGGCTCACTCGTTCCAGACCGGCCGCCGTTTGACCCCCTGAGTTCCCCTCAGGCGCAAGACCGGGGGGCGTTGCGGGCCTCCACGAGCGGCCCGCAGCGCCCCCTCTCCATGTCAGTCCCGTACGGTCCCGAAGCGGATGTCGTACGGGGTTTCGGCGTGCAGCGTCGCGAGCATCCGCCCGCCCTCGGCCGCGATCCCGTCCCGCTGCCTCTTCGAGGGGCGGCCGAAGACCTCGACGACCAGGGCGTCGTCCTCCAGCTTCCACAGTCCGGCCACGAAGCCGTCGACCAGCAGGACGCGGTAGGCCTGGTTCTTCTTCCAGGTGCGGCCCTTGTGCTCGGGCGGGACGACGCGCTCGCGGTCGGCGTGGGAGAGGAGCAGGTTGTCGAACTCGGGCAGGAAGCGCGGCGGGGCCGGGGTGTCCGGGTCGGGGCGCGGTGCGTCGGGGAGGTCGAAGAGTTCGGTGCCGCCCGGGCCCCGGAAGGTGACGAGGCGGGGACGGAGCCGTTCGAAGGCGTCCCGGAGCCGGGTCAGGCCGGACCAGGTCTGGGTGTCCCTCACCGACGCGGGTCCGAACGCGGCGAGGTAACGCAGCACGGTGTCGTCGGGTGCGGGCGCCTGCCGCGCGGGGCGGCCGAGCCAGTGCTCGGCGGTGGTGAGCGTGACCTGGCCGCTGCGGCCCCACAGTCCGCGCGGCGTCACCTGGACGAGCGGGAGCCGGCAGCGGGCGGCGACGGACAGGGCCTGCGGGTCGGCGTCGGGCCACTCGGCGCCGAGGGCCTCGCGCAACTGCCCCGGGGTGCGCGGCTCGGCCTCGACCAGGTCCCGGGCCAGGCGGGCGAGCCGGTCCAGGTCGACGCCGGTCAGGCCCTTGCGGAAGGTCCGCAACTCCCGTTCCCTGGCGGCCTGCACGAGGGGCCGCAGGGTGAGGCAGTCGTCGGCGGTGTGGGTGTGGATGGTCGAGCGCAGGGTGACGAGCCGGGCGACGCGGCGGTCGGCCATCGGCGCGGACAGGTCCTCGGGTGTGAAGCCCTCCAGGCGGGCGGCGAGCGCGTAGTACGGGGGTTTGACGTTCTGGGCCTGGAGCCCGACCAGGTGCGCGACGGCGGCCTCGGCGGACATCGCCGCCCGGCGCAGCAGCAACTGGCGGGCCAGGGTGGCGCGGTTGAGGGCCCGGATGCCGAGGACGGGGGCGGTCGTTCCTGCCTGGGTCGTCATGCCGGGCACGCTAGCGGGGATCGAGGACGGATCATGTCCTCGATCCCCCAGACCCCCTCGATCCCAGATCCCCTCGTTCCCCTCGATCCCCGGGCCGCTCAGTCGCCGCGGCCCAGCTCCACGGCGAAGCGGGCGCCGGCCAGCAGGGACAGGTGCGAGACCCACAGCCACACCAGGAAGACGACGACACCGGCCAGGGAGCCGTACAGCCGGCCGTAGGTGCCGATGCCGGAGGCGTAGAGGGAGAAGGCCGCCGAGGAGGTCAGCCACAGCAGGGCCGCCAGGGCGCCGCCGGGGATCGCCTGCCGGCTGCGGCGGGCGGGGGCGGGGCCGGTGCGGAACAGGACCAGGACCAGCAGCGCGACCAGGCACAGCAGCAACGGCCAGCGCAGCAGGGACCAGGCGGTGGTCGCCGTCGGTCCGAAGCCGGACCACCGGCCCAGGGCCCGGGCCAGCGGCCCCGTCAGGAGCAGCACCAGGGCGCTGGCGACGAGCAGCCCGAGCAGGCTCAGCGCGGTCAGCACGATGCGGTGCAGCCGGTGCCACAGGGGGCGCCGGTCGGGCACGCCGTGCATCTCGTGCAGGGCACGCCGGAAGACCGCCAGATAGCTGGTGGCGGACCACAGCGCGCCCGCGCCGCCCGCGACGGCGACGGTCAGGGCGGCGGAGCGCTCCGTGGCCGCCTCGTGCAGGGTGCGGTGCAGTTCGGCGCCGGACTGGGCGGGCGCCCAGGACGTCACGTCGGCGAGGAGCCGGTCGGTCAGGTCCGGGGCGACCAGGCCGATGAGGGACGCGGTCGCGACGAGGGCGGGCACCAGGGCGAGGACGGCGTAGTAGGTGAGGGCGGCGGCCCAGTCGGAGTCGTTCTCGTCCCACATGCCGCGCGGCACCCGGCGCAGGGCGCCCGTCCACGGCACGGAGCGGTCCCGCAGCCGGGTCAGGCGCGTCTCCAGGTACGCCGTCATCGCGCACGCCGCTCGCGGTCGGACCGTACGCCCAGGCGGACGTGGGTGCTCAGCGGGTGCGGCGCGAGGGAGGCGCGGGCCTCGTCGAGCGGGCCGCGGGTGAGCCGTTCCAGGACCGGTCCGGGCTCGGCGCCGGGTTCCAGCAGCACCCGTACCCGGGCCGCGGAGCGCTTCTTTCCGGCGGGCAGGTGTACGTGGGCGCGGTCGACGCCCTCGGTGGCCTCCGCGCGCCGGGCGACGGCGTCGGCCAGCGCACGGGAGCGCAGGGTGAGGGACGGTCCGGCCAGCGGCAGGCGGCGTCCACCACCGCGGAACTGGGTGAGGAACCAGGCGAGGCACAGCAGCAGCACGCACGCCGTGCCCGCGACTACGGCCGGCGTCCACCAGCCGTGCCCGCGCAGGTCGGCGAGGCCACCGCGGTCCAGCAGCACCGTCCCCGCGTCCGCGGTGGGCCACCGTCCGGGCAGTCGCCCGGCGACCGCGTCCGAGATGAGCACCGCCCATCCGCCACCGGCCAGCAGGGCCGCCCCGGCCAGCGCGAGCAGCGTGCGGTTGACCACGTTGCGCAACGGGTTCACGAGCCGTTCCCCTCCACTCCGTGCCCCTGGACCGGGCGGTCTCCACCGTCCACTTCGTCCTCCCCGAGCGGCACGGACACGTCCGGCGCCGTAACTGCCCGCCCCGGCGCCTTTCCACCGTCCGAGCCGGAACCGCCCACTCGCGCGGGCGCGCCTGTGGTGTCTCTCGGGCTCGGCGCCCTCTCTCCCGGCCCCGGCACCTTCGCCGACGGCGGACCGTCCGGGGCTGCCGCCCGGCCCGGGGCCGCCGGGCCCCGCGCCGCCTCCACACCGGCCCAGCCGGGGCCGGTCGCCTCCGCGGGCCCGCCGGTCGTTTCCGGTGGGTTCGGTGCCGTGGGGCCCGGTGGGCGCCAGTGCGGGGTCGGGCGCAGGGTGATGCGTGGCTTGAGGCGTCGGGGCAGGCCCAGGGTGGTGAGGGTGGCGTCGGTCGTGATGCGCAGGGCGGTCCGGGCCGTGGGGCGGTCGCCGAAGGCCAAGCGGGCCCGCAGGCGTACTCGGCGGCGGCCGCAGCGCACCCGGACGTGGGTCACGCCGGGGACGGCCGACGCGGCGTCCCGTACGAGTTCGGCGGCGGCGGTGCGGTCCAGTACGGCCCGCTGGCCCTGCCGTCCCGGCACCGGTGCCATGGGGAGCACGCCGCGCCGGCCCGGGGTGAGGGCGAGGCACAGCAGCCAGGCGCCCAGGACGGCGGCGACGGCGCCGCCCGCGACGACGCCGGTGTCCCCGGGGCCGTGCGTCGCCAGCCAGTCGACCGCGTCGGTGCGCGGGCCCGCCGGACGCCGGTCGGCGAGGTGCACGGACAGGACGTCGAAGAGCAGGAGCGCGCACGCCGCCGACGCCGCCAGGGCGACCAGCGCGGCGGGGGTCCGGCGGGCCGACCAGGGGCGCGGGGCCCGGCCGCCGGGCGGGCCGTCCTCGTGGGCCGGGGACGGGAGCGGGGCGGCCCGGTCCGCGGACAGGGACTGGACGCGGACGGTCGCCGCCCGCACCGTGAGGCCGCTCAGCTCGGCCACCCGGGCCGCCGTCCGGCCGCGGACCCGCTCCCCGCTCTCCCCGAGCACCGTCGGATACGGGAGCCGCACGTCGACCGAGACCTCGGCGCGGTCTCCGCGTACCGTCGCCGTGCCGTGGGTGACCCGGACGCGCCGCCCGGCGAGGTCGGTCTCGGTGGCGGCCCGTTCCGCGATCCGGCGCACGGCACGGTCGGCGACGACGGTCCGGCCGCGCTCGGCCGGTGCCGTGCGGGCGGCCCGCCCGGCGGCCTCGGTGCCCGTCACCGGGTCCGCCGGTCGCCGGGGGCCAGGAACTCGCGCCAGTCCGTGCCGTTGTCCACCAGGCGCCCCAGCACCGCGCCGACCGCGCCCAGCGCGGCCACCAGCAGGAACGCGCCGAAGCCGCCGAACCACCCGGCGAAGGCCAGCGCCATGCCCACCAGCATGCCGATCACCGCTCTGCTCATCACACACCTCCGCCTCGAAGCCTGCTCCGGATCCCGCCCGTCACTCCACGCGCGCCTCCACCGGACGCTCGGGGTCCTCGTCGTCCGGCAGGTGGACGTCGTTGACGGTGATGTTGACCTCGACGACCTCCAGGCCGGAGATCCGCTCGACCGCGTCGATGACGTTCTCCCGCACGTCCCGGGCGAGGTCGGCGATGGGCACGCCGTACTCGACGACGAGGTCCAGGTCGATCGCGGTCTGCCGCTCGCCGACCTCGACCTTGACGCCGCGGCCGACGTTCGGCCGGCCGCCGGGCACCCGGTCGCGGACCGCGCCGATGGTGCGGGACAGGCCGCCGCCCATGTCGTACACGCCGGGGATCTCGCGCGCCGCCATGCCCGCGATCTTGACGACCACGACGTCGGCGATGGACGTGCGGCCCCGGGTCGCGGCCGGTTCGGCGGCGCCGGTGCGGCCGCCGCTCACGGTCGTCGCGCCGCCCTGCGCGGTCCGCCCGCTCTTCTCGGACCTGCTCTCGATCGTGGTCGTCTGCGCTGCCGTCGTCATGGTGTCCTCCGTCAACCGTGGCTGTTCGGGCTTCTGGGCGTTGGACACTCCGGGCCGTCCGGCGTTACGCGGTTCCGGGGATTTCTTTTCTCCGTGTTCTCGCGTAACACCGGGGGCAGTCGGTGTGTCCAAGGTCGGGAACGGTGGAGTGGGAGGGAGTACGTGTGCCGGGCGACGACGGACTGCTCGCGGTGCGGGCCGCCGAGGGCGACGAGGACGCCTTCGAGGCGCTCGTGCGGCGGCACGCCCCGGGGCTGCTGCGGCTCGCGGCGAGCATGCTGGGCAGCCCTTCGGAGGCGGAGGACGCGGTGCAGGACGCGTTCGTCAGCGCGTGGCGCAGGCTCCCCGAGTTCCGGGGGCAGTCGGCCTTCGCCACGTGGCTGCACCGCATCGTCGTCAACCGGTGCCTGAACATGCTGCGTTCCCGGCGTCCGGTGACCGATCTCGACAGCGTGCCCGAACCGGCGGCGCCGGACCACGCCGCCTCCCCCGCCCGCGCCGCCGAGTCCCACGCCGCCGCGGTGGCGCTGGGCCGGTCGCTGGCCGAACTCTCCCCGGAGCAGCGGGTCTGCTGGGTGCTCAGAGAGCTGGAGGGCCAGTCGTACGAGACGATCGCGGAGACGGTCGGGATCAGCCTGGAGGCTGCCCGCGGCCGGGTGTTCCGCGCACGACGCTGCCTGACGGAGGCGATGACCGCATGGCGATGAACAGCGGCGCGGGGCTGCCCGGCACCGGTCCCCGGTCCGGCGGCGCGGACGGGCACGCCGAGGACGAGCGGCTGGCCTGCGGGCGGCTGCTGTCCGAGGTGTGGGAGGCCGGCGACGACGGGGAGGACGGCGCGGGCGGACAGGACCGGGACCCGCACCTGCGTGCCTGCCCGCACTGCTCGGCGGCCGTGCGGCAGCTGGACCTGCTCGGCGCCGCGGTGCGCGGGGCGGGCGGCGGCCGGGAGCCGGGGTGGGACGCGGGGGCGCTGACCGACCGGGTCATGGACGTCGTACGGCTGGAGCTGCGGCCCGGGCGGCCGCTGCCGCTCGGGGAGCGCACGGAGGACCTGTGGGTGCGGGAGGCGATGGCCGCCAAGGCGCTGCGGGCCGCCGCCGAGACCGTGCCGGGGGTGCGGGCGGGCTCGTGCCGGATCCGGCCCGCCGAGTCGGACGGCTCCCCCTCACGGGGCCCCGTGAACGTGCGGCTGGAGGTCGTGGTGCCGCTCACGCCGCACCTGCGCGGCCTCGCGGAGGAGGTCAGGCGGCGGGTGCGCGGGGCGGCGGACGACGCCCTGGGGCTGCCGGTGGACCACGTGGACGTGCACATCACCGACGTGACGGACGCGCTCGGTGCGGACGAAGGGAAGCAGCCGTGACCACTGCCGCCACCGAGCGGGACGCACTCGCCGACACCGTCGCGCGGGTCGCCGCCGACGTGCCCGGCGTCGCCTTCCTGCGCCCGGGACTCGTGGACCTGCTCCGCGCCCCCGCCCGGACCGGGCCGCCGCGCGCCGCCGGGCGCACACCCGCGGGCGTGCGGGTGAGCCGGGCCTCGGGGGCGGAGCCCTGGGAGGTGGACGTCCAGATCGTCGTCCACCGCGACCACCACGCCCTGACCGTCGCCCGCGCGGTGCGCGACGCGGTGACCGCAGCGCTGTCCGGGGCGGTGCCCGGGGCCCGGGTGACGGTGACCGTGACCAACGCGGTGTGAACGGCCGGACCGGTCAGCAGGTGCTCCGGTAGGGCAGTCGGGGCAGGAGTTCGGACCAGCGGGCGGGGGTGAGGTCGCCGCCCGTGCGGTCGCAGATCCGGCGGAGCGCCTGGTCCGTGTCCAGGGTCCAGATTCTGGCCGTCAGGTCGGTGCCCGCCGAGGCCAGGGTGTCGCCGCCGGGCGCGAAGGCGACCGACGTGACGGTGTCGAGGTGGCCGGTGAGCGCGTTGCCGAAGGCGTCGGCGTGGGCGGGGTCGGCCACGTTCCACAGCCGGACCGTGTGGTCCTCGCTGCCGCTGGCGAGGGTGCGGCCGTCCGGCGCGAAGGCGACGGAGGTGACGCCGCCGCGGTGCCCGGTCAGTTCGCCGCCCAGGGGGCGGGGGCGGCCGGGGTCGGTGACGTCCCAGAGCCTGGTGGTGCGGTCCCGGCCGCCGGTGGCGAGGACGTGGCCCTCGGGCGCGAAGGCGACGGCGTTGACCCAGTCGCCGTGGGCGGTCAGGGGTTCGCCGACGGGCCGGGGCCGGTCGCGGTCGCGTACGTCCCACAGCCGGGCGGTCTTGTCCTGGCTGCCGGTGGCGAGGGTGTGCCCGTCCGGGGCGAAGGCCACGGAGCCGACCCAGTCGGTGTGGCCGGTCAAAGGCGCGCCTACGGGGCGTACGTCGTCGGGGTCGCGCACGTCCCACAGGCGGACCCGCTCGTCGACGCCGCCGGTGGCGAGGGTGCGGCCGTCCGGGGAGAAGGCCGCGGTGAGGACGCCGCCGGGGTGGGCGTCGGGGACGGTGGCCGCGGGGCCGGGCCGGGCCGGGTCGGAGACGTTCCACAGGCGCAGGGTGCCGTCCTCGGCGCCGGACGCGACGGTGCGGCCGTCCGGCGCGAAGGCCGCGGTCAGGACGGGCGCCTCGTGGCCGGTGAGGGGGCGCGGCAGCGGGCGCGGGGGCCCCGGCCTGCCCACGTCCCAGAGCCGGATCAGGGCGTCGTCGGTGCTGGCGGCGGCGAACAGCCTGCCCGTGGGGTCGTAGGCCACGGAGGTGAGCGGGTTGGTGAAGTCGGTCAGGACGCTGTCCGGCAGGTGCCACACGCGGACGCCGTGGTCGGCGCCGGTGGTGGCGAGGGTGTGGCCGTCCGGGCCGTAGGCCAGGTCCCACAGGCCCTCGGTGTGCCCGGTCAGCGGTTCGCCGATGCGGTGCGGGTAGGCGGGGTTGGCCACGTTCCACAGGATGACGGTGTCGTCCTGCGCGGCGCTGGCCAGCGTGTGCCCGTCCGGGCTGAACTCCACCGACCACACGGCGGAGGTGTGCCCGGTCAGCGGTTCGCCCAGCGGACGCGGGCCGCTCGTGCCCGACACCTTCCACAGGCGCACCGTGTCGTCGTATCCGGCGGTGGCGAGGGTGTCGCCGTCCGGGGAGAACGCCACCGACCAGACCGCCGCGTCGTGGGCGTGCCGAGGCTCGCCGAGTGGGACCGGTCCGTCGGCGCCGTCCGGGCGCCACAGCCGTACGGTCCCGGTGTGCCCGGCGGTGGCGAGGGTGCGGCCGTCGGGGGCGAAGGCGACGTCCCGGACGCTGCGCGCGTCGGCGCGGGCCGGGTCGCCCACGGGTGCGGGCCGGGCCGGGTCGCTCAGGTCCCACAGGCGCAGGGTGCCGTCGTCGCCGACGGTGGCGAGGGTGCCGCCGTCGGGGGCGAAGGCGACGGAGGTGACGGACGTGCCCCCGTGGCTGACCAGCGGCTCGCCCAGGGGCCGGGGCCGGTCGCGGTCCCGGGTGTCCCACAGCCGGATGCCGCCGCCGTGCCCGGCCGCCACCAGCACGGCGCCGTCCGGCGCGTACGCCACCGCGCCCACCGGGCCGCCGGCGATCCGCAGCGGCTCCCCGAGCGGCTCGCCGGACCCGGCCGTGTCCCACAGCCGTACGGTGCCGTCGTGGCCGCCGCTGGCGAGGGTGCGGCCGTCCGGCGCGAAGGCCACGGCGCTGCCGATGTCGTCGTGTCCGGGCAGCCGGGTGGACAGTACCCGGCCCGCGTCCGTGGTGAGCGCGGTGCGCAGTTCGGGGGTGGTGCGCATGCCGAGCGCGGCGACGTCCAGCCGGGCGGACAGGGCGGCGTTGGTCTCGCGCAGCCGGTCGGCCTCCGCGGTGATCCGGCCGAAGACGGCCTCGTCCCGCTCGGCCTGGGCGGTGGCCCGCGCCCGGAGCGCGACGACGGCGGTGCCCGAGGCGATCAGGACCAGCAGCGCGAGGACGGCCGACAGTCCGCGTCTGAGCCACACCGCGCGCCGCCGCCGGTGGAGCGAGGCGGCCAGGAACTCGCGCTCCACCGGCGTCAGTTCCCCCGGCGCCGGTTCCCCGCCCCGCTCGTCGCGCGCGAACGCCTCGCGGGCGGCGGCCAGCCGTGAGCCCGCGTAGAGCGCGGCGGTCTCCCGGCCGAGGGTCAGCCAGGTGCGGGCGGCCTCGGAGAGCGCGCGGTGGACGCGGAGCCGGTCGCGTTCGGCGTCGATCCAGTCGCGCAGCCGCGGCCAGGCGGTGATGAGGGCCTCGTGGGTGAGTTCCACGGTGCCGTCGTCGAAGGTGAGCAGCCGGGCCGCGACCAGCCGGTCCAGGACGGCGCGGGTGCCGTCGGGGTCGCCGAGGTCGAGTTCCGCGTGCTCGGCGGGGCGCCGTGTGTCGGGGGTGCCGTCGCCCGGGGCGACGAGTCGCAGCAGGATCCGGCGCGCGAGGTCGGCCTGGGGCGCGGTGAGTTCGCCGTACACCTCTTCGGCGGTGCGGACGACGGCACCGCGCAGTCCCCCGGCCGCCTCGTAGCCGGTGACGGTGAGGGTGCGGCCGGTGCGGTGCCGCCAGGTCTCCAGCAGCGCGTGCGACATCAGCGGCAGTCCGCCCGGCGCGTCCTCCACCTCGTCGAGCAGCCGGGTGGTCAGGGCGCGTTCGACGACCAGCGAGGCCGCGGCGGCGGGCCGGACGACGGCCTCCCGCAGCTCCTCCCGGCTCATCGGACCGGCCAGCAGCGTCGCGTCCTGCAACGCGGCGGTGAGCCCGGGGTGTTCGGCGCACCGGCCGAGGAAGTCGGCGCGGACGGCGACCACCACGCGCAGCCGGCTGCCGGGGCCGGTGGCGGTCAGGAGCCGGTCGACGAAGGCGTTCCGCTCGGCCGGGTCGGCGCAGAGGGTGTACAGCTCCTCGAACTGGTCGACGATCAGCCAGGTGTCGGCGTCCGTGTCCGGCACGGGGTCGAGCCGGTCCGCGTGGGTGGTCGTCGGGGCCGCGCCGGGGGTGAGGATGCGGACGGCCGCGGGGGCGGCGGGTGCGTCGGCGCCGGTCGAGGGGGCGCGCAGGCGGGGGATCAGACCGGCCCGCAGCAGGGAGGACTTGCCGCTGCCCGAGGGGCCGAAGACGGCGGTGAAGCGGTGCCGGCGGGTGAGTGCGTCCAGCCGGTCCACCAGTCGGTCGCGGCCGAAGAACAGGGCCGCGTCGTCCGGTTCGTAGCGGGCCAGACCGCGGTAGGGCGGGCGGGCCTCCTCGTCGGCGGCGGCGAGTGCGGCGGCCTCCGCGCTCGCGTCCCGCCAGCGCCGCTCCCACTCCCCTACGTCGCCGCCGCAGACGTCGACGTAGGCGAGGGTCACCGCGAGGGTGGGCAGTTGCCGTCCGGCGGCCGCCTGCGACAGGGCGGTCACCGAGAACGGGACCTTCTCGGCCATCGTCCGGTACGTCGGTCGCCCCACCGCGTCGCGCAGGGCGCGGAGTTCGGCGGCGAACCGCTCCACCGGTCCGGCCGCGGGGTCCAGCCGTCGTTCCCGGCGCCCCACTCCGTTTCCGCTCACGTGTGCCCCGCCCCGCCGTCGCTCTCGGTCCCCGTCCGGGCGCCCACGGTAGGGAGGCGCGGCGGCGGGCGGCAAGCGCCGGGCTGTTCATCGGGGGGTGGCGCACGGGGAGTTCACGGTGTCTTCACGCGAGGTCCGCACGGGTCGGGCCCGCCGCGCGGGGCCCGCCGCATTGTTCAGGGGCGCGCACGGGCTGCTGAACAACGGTTCCCCGCGGTGGAATCGGTGCTCGGGGGAGTGCGGGGCGGCACGGCCGCCGGGTCCGTCACGGCCGCGCCGCCCCGCGCCCGTCGCCCCCCCCTCCGGAGGCGACTCCCCTCACCTGTCGCCCCCGTCCGAAGGCGGCGCCCCGTACCCGGAGAAGGCCCATGAAGGAAGTGATCCGATGACCACCGAGGCGACCCGTCGGCCGCGGAGCGTGACGCTGGCGGTGGTGCTGGTGATGCTGGGGAGTCTGGTCGCGGCGACGACGGCGGCCGGCCCGCAGGAGGCGGCGGCCCTGGTGCTCCTGCTGCTGGCGGTCTGCTTCTGGTTCGCGGTCCGGGCCGGCCTCGGTCGGCGCCGCGCCCGGACCGCGGTGAGCTGTCTGACCGCGGTGATCCTGGTCGTCGCCGCCCCGTTCGCCCTCGACGATCCGCTGTACGGCGGGACCACGCTGCTGCTCGCCGCGCTGCTCGCCGTCCCGGGCGTGGTCCTGCTGTACCGGCCGCCCGCCGAGGCGTACGTGCGGGCCCGCAGTGGGCAGCGCGACGGGAAGTTCACGCGATGAGCGAACCGCCGCACGGGGAACCGGTCCAGCCCCCCGACGTGCCTCCGGAGCCGGGCCACGGCGAGTTCTGGGACCCCGGGCGCGACCACGGGCGGGTGGCTCCCCGGGAGCCGCGCGTGCCCGATCCGCTTGCCGTGGCCGTCGGCAACGCCTCGCTGCTCGGCGCGGGCTACCTGATCGCGGGGCGCCGGGCGCTGTTCTGGGCCGCCGCGGTGGTCACCGTCGCACTGGTGTGGCTGACGTACACGACCGCCGAGACGTGGTGCGAGCTGCTCGTGGCGCTGTGGTGGGCGGCGGTCGTCGCCCACGGCTGGTGGCTCGCGCGGCGGCACCCGGCGGCCGGGCCCCGGCGCGGGCAGCGGCTGCTCGCGCTGGCCCTCACCGTGCCGGTGCTGGCGGCCGCCGGGTGGGTGCGGTTCGATGCGCACGGGGTCGAGGACGAGGTCGCGGACGCCCGCGCGGACGGGGACTGCGGGGCCGCGGTGGCCGCTCAGGACGGGGTGGCGTTCCGGCACCGGCTGGTCGCCGCGCCGTTGGCGGCCCGGGGTGACGCGGTGGTCGAGGCGTGCGAGCGGCTGGACACGGCCGGGGGTTATCTCAGCGGCGGACTCACCGGTGACCTGGACTCGCTGGAGACCGGCTTCCGGCGGCTCGGCGCGGTGCTCGGCGAGCCCGGCAACGAGCGGACCGTCCGGGCGACGCTGGACCGCTTCCTCGGCGGGCTGCCCACCGACGACGGCTGTCTGACCGTGAGCATCGCGGACTGGCTGCGGGAGCACGCGCCCGGCCCGAAGGACCTGACCGGCCCCGCCTCCGCCACCGCCGCCCGGACAGCTCCCCAGGCGCTGATGGACTGCGCCGACGGTTTCATGTTCACCGAGGACTGGCCGGACGCGCGCGAGCGCTACCAGCGGCTGCTCGACGAGTACCCCGAGGACGCCCACGCGGACGCCGCCCGCAAGGGGGTCGGGAAGGCGGGCCTGGCGATCGAGCTGGACCGGATCACCGAGCTGGTCGCGGCGGCGGACTCGATGGGCTCCGGCTACTGCCGGAAACCGGCGAAGTACTCCCAGGCCCCCGCCTACCGCGAGGGCCGGACCCGTGCCGTGTTCGTCGGCGACACCGAGTACACGGACAAGCTGCCCGAGGCGTGGCGGACCGACACCGCCCACGCCTCCCTGGTGGTGTGCACCGGCGAGGCGGAGGCCGGGGACGTGGTCGAGACGTGCCAGTACCGGGACCACAACGGCGGCATCGGCAGTGTCAGGTTCAACAAGCTGGCGGTCCGGGTGAAGGGCTACGCGCTGCGGACCGGGAAGCTCGTCGTCGACCGCACGGTGCAGCTGGGCGGCGAGAGCTGTCCCGGCATCGTCCGGTACTTCGACGCGCTGCCGTCGCGGATGGCCGTCACGCCCTCGAACGGGGACGTGCGCGACGCCTTCGGGCCGGTGGTCGGCCGCTGACCGGGCCCCCGCGCGGTCGCTGTCGCGGGGGTTGCCGGTGCGGGGGTTGCCGGTGCGGGGGTTGCCGGGCCGTCGGCGGGGCACCCGGGGGCACTGTGCACGGACGGGACGCAATCCTGGTGACCGGCTGGTTCAGCTTCCTGCACGGGGAGGCGACGGCCGGGGACGTGCTGGCGCTGGCCCGGGTGGAGCGGGTGCTGCGGGAGGCGGGGCTGGCGTACGACGTCGTGTGGAGCCCCGGTTTCCGCGCCGACGGCACGCACTTCGACGACGTGGACCCGGCGGCGTACTCCCGGCTGGTGTTCGTGTGCGGGCCGGTGCACGGGCCGCAGGTCGAGGAGTTGCACCGGCGGTTCGCGCACTGCGTACGGATCGCGGTCGGGGTCTCCGTGGTCGATCCGCACTCCCCGGCCGTTACCGGCTTCCACCGGGTGCTGGCCCGCGACGGCGCCGGGTCCGGCCCGGGCCCGGACCTCGCGGCCCGCGCTCCGGCGCTCCCCGCGGTGCCCGTCGTCGGGGTGGTGCTCACCCACGGGCAGCAGGAGTACGGGGGCAGGCGGCGGCACGAGGAGGTCGCCGCCGTGCTGACCCGCTGGCTGTCCGGCCGGGACTGTGCCCGGCTGGAGCTGGAGACCCGGCTCGACGCGCACGACTGGCGGCTGTGCGGCACACCGGCCCAGTTGGAGTCCGTACTGTCCCGACTCGACCTGGTCGTCACCGACCGGCTGCACGGGCTGGTCCTGGCCCTGCGGGCCGGGGTGCCGGTCCTGGCGGTGGATCCGGTCGAGGGCGGCGCGAAGGTGACGGCGCAGGCCCACGCCTGCGGCTGGCCGGCGCTGGTCGCCGCGGAACGGCTGGCCGGGGCGTCCGCGGCGGGGATGCTGGAGCTGTGGTGGCAGTGGTGCCTGGCCGACGGGCGGGCGGAGGCGGCGCGGATCGGCGCGGGTTTCCGGGCGGCCGACCCGGTCCGGGACTCGGCCGACGACCTGGTGGCCGCGCTGCGGACCGCGTCGGGCGACGGCGGCGCGGCGGTGCCGGAGCCGCCTCGCGGTTAGCCCCGGGCGGCGGGTGCCGCGCGGGTCAGCCGGTGTAGCTGCGGGCCGTGGAGTCGCGCTGGGCGGGTTCCAGTGAGCGCAGGCGGGCCTCGACCTCCGGCGGCAGCACCCGGCGTTCGCGCAGCACCCACGGCAGGGCGGCCGTCGCCTCGGCGAAGGCGCGCAGGGACGCGGTGTCGCGGGGGACGGTGCGGGCCAGGTGGAGGGTGCGGCGCAGGGCGGGGCCGACCGGGCGGCGCAGCCAGGTGAACCACAGGGTGTTGCGGATGCCGTGCGCCCTGCGCACGGTGGAGTCCCGCACCCCGGAGGGATGGTGATGGATCGTCAGCTGGTCGGCGTACGTCAGCCACCAGCCGTTGGCGGCCAGGTCGGCGGCGAGCAGCTCCTCCTCGCCGCCCAGCCACAGCCGGGGGTGGAAGCCGCCCGCGGCGCGGAAGGCGTCGGTGCGCAGGACGGTCGCGGCGGCCAGGAAGGAGCCGAGCGCCGGTCCCGGGAGCCAGTCGGGGCGGGGCACGGGCGAGTCGCGCAGTTCCGCGACGATCGGGTCCTCGGTGCCGTCCGGTTCGACCAGGATGCGGGCGGTGACCGAGCCGACCGCCGGGTACCGGTCGAGCAGGTCGGCGGCTCCGGCCAGCGAACCGGGCGCCCACCAGGAGTCGTCGTCGCAGAACGCGACGTACGGGGTGGTGACCTGGCGAACGGCCAGGTTGCGGCCGACGGCGCCGAGGTTGCGGCCGGGGCGCAGGAGCCGTACGCCGGGGTGGTGGCGGGCGACGGCGGCGGCCGTGCCGTCGGTGGAGCCGTTGTCGGTGACGATCACCTGGGGTTCTTCGGGGAGTTCGGCGAGTCGGTCCAGGGTGCGCAGGAGTTCGGGGCACCGGTTGTGGGTGATGACGACGACGGTGGTCCGGGGGTCCGTCATGAGGCCGCTCCGTCGCCTTCGTCGAGGAGGCGGGCGGCCCGTTCCACGTGCGGCGGCAGGGGCCTGCGGGCCCGCAGCGCGGCGGGCAGGCGGGCGAGCGTCTCGCGCAGGGCGTGCCGGGCGTGCGGGTCGCGGCGGGCGTCGGCGGCGAGGGCCCGGGTGCGGGCCAGGGCGTGCGGGAGGGGGCGGCGCAGCCAGGCGGTGAGGAGTTCGTTGCGGCGTACGACTGCCGGGCGGCCGGTGCGGGGGCGGGGGTCCGGGTGGTGGTGGGCGACCACGTCGGGGCAGTGCGTGACGCCCCAGCCGCGGGCGGCGAGGTCGTAGGCGAGCAGGGTCTCCTCGGCTCCGAAGAAGAGCAGCGGGTGGTAGCCGCCCGCGTCGAGGTAGGCGGTGCGGCGGGCGACGGCGGCGCAGCCGAGGAAGCCGAGCACCTGGGTGCCGGGCAGGTCGGTGGCCGTGCCGAGCGGGGAGTCGGCGAGCAGGTCGTTGAGGGGGTCCGCGGCGTCGGCGGGGCCGACGAGGGTGCGGGCGGAGAGCAGGCCTAGCCGGGGGTGCGCCTCGAAGTGCCGGGCGGCGGCGCTCAGGGAGCCCGGCGCCCACCAGGAGTCGTCGTCGCTGAACGCCACGTAGGGAGTGTCCAGGGCGCGGACCCCGTGGGTGCGGGCGAGGGCGCCCCGGTTGACCGGCAGGGCGAGGACGCGGACCTGGGGGAAGTCGCGGGCCAGCATGGCGCGGGTGCCGTCGGTGGAGGCGTTGTCGACGACGAGGACATCGGGCCGCTCGGGCAGGGCGAGCAGGTTGCGCAGGGTGACGGCGAGGCTCGCGGCGCGGTCGCGGGTGGCGATGACGATGCCGACGGGGGCGGGTTTCGTGGGCTCGGGGCGGGCCCGTTCGCGGGTGGCCGTGGGGCCGTGGTGCGCGGGGTGACTCATGGTCCCTCTTCCGGGGCGTCCGGGGTGTCCGGGTCGTCGAGTGCGTCGAGTGCGTCGAGTGCGCGCAGTACGGCGTCGGGGGTGATCCGCAGCAGCGCGGGGTCGGTGCGGCGGCCGTGCGGGTCGCCGTCCGGACCCGGGTGCCACAGGGCGCGGTGGCGGGGGTGGGGCGGCGGGCCCCAACGGCTGGGCGGGACCGGGCCGAAGAGGGTCACGGAGGGCGTGGCGTGGGCGACGGCGAGGTGGGCGATGCCGGTGTCGCCGCTGACGACGGCGCGGGCGTCGGCGACCAGGGCGGAGAGCCGGTCGTGGGGCAGGCCGCCGCCGAACACGTCCGTGTCGGGCAGGTCGGCGCGCTTGGCCAGCCGGGCCACCAGGTCCGCCTCGTCCGCTCCCCCGGTGACCACGACCCGGCGTCCCCGTGCGCGCAGCGCCTCGGCGACGGCCGCGTACCGCTCCACGGGCCAGCAGCGGGAGGGGGCACCGGCGCCGGGGTGCAGGACGACGGCGCCGGGGGCGGGGGACGGTGCGTCGGGGCGCGGCAGCCGCAGGTCGGTGGGGTCGGCGTCGATGCCGTAGGCACGCAGCAGCCGGCACCACCGCTCGCGTTCGTGTTCCTCGGCGTACCAGGGCGGGCCGTCCACCTCGGGGGTCTCGGGGTGCGCGAACGCCAGCAGCCTGCGCGGGCGCAGCCTGGTCAGCAGGCGGTGGCTGGGCGGCCCGTTGCCGTGCAGGTCGACGGCGACGTCGGGGGGCGGGCCGGTCCAGTCAAGGGTGCGGGGTACGGCACGGCCGGGTGCGGCGGCGGGCAGCACCCGGTCCACGGCGCCGGTCGCGGCGGCCACGGGGGCCAGTTCGGCGGGGGTCGCCAGCACCAGTTCGTGCCCGGGGTACGCCCGCCGCAGCGCCCGCAGGGCGGGCACCCCGGCCAGCAGGTCGCCGAGCCCGAGGGCCCGCAGCACGAGCACGCGGGGCCGCCCGCCCTCGTCCCCGTCCCGCGCCGGGTGCACCATCTCGGCGGTCGGCGGATGCACCGGGTCCCCGGTGACGGGCCCACCGGTCGACCCGGGCGACGGGAGACCGCCTTCCCCGGCGTTCCGCTCTCCCTGCCTCATCGCACCCCCTCGGCACGAACCGCTCGACCGAGCGGCACCAGACCGTGAAGCGTGCCCCGGGCTCCGGCGACCTGGCGGTCCGGCGCCACCCCCGGCGACAGGCGCGCACGCCCGGACGCGGTCGGCGAGTTCACCGGCGAGGCGCCCACGCAAGGGCAGGTGCGGGGCCGTTCGCGGGGCGTGGAGGCCATCGGGCCCCCTCGAAGCGAGCCGCTCCGCCGAGCGGCGACAGACCGGGAAGCACCCCGCAACCCGGCGACCTGGCGGTCCGGCGCCACCCCCGGCGACAGGCACTCACGCCCGGGCACGATCGGCGAGTTCACCGGCGAGGCGCCCACGCGAGGGCAGGTGCGGGGCCGTTCGCGGGGCGTGGAGGCCATCGGGCCCCCTCGAAGCGAGCCGCTCCGCCGAGCGGCGACAGACCGGGAAGCACCCCGCAACCCGGCGACCTGACGGGCCATCGCCGCCCCCGACGACAGGCGCGCACGCCCGGACGCGGTCGACGAGTTCACCGGCGAGGCGCCCACGCGAGGGCAGGTGCGGGACCGTGCGCGGGGCGCCGGGGTCATCGGGCCCCCTCGGCGGCGCGGGCCAGCAGGGCGGTGGAGGAGCGGCCGTCGAGGTAGGGCAGCAGGACCGCCTGGCCGCCCCACTCCTGGAGGAGCGCGGCCTCGGGGAGGTCGGCGCCCGCGTAGTCGCCGCCCTTGACCCAGACGTCGGGGCGCAGGTCGCCGAGGAGGCGTTCGGGGGTGTCCTCGTCGAAGACGGCGACGGCGTCGACGCAGGCGAGCGCCCGCAGGACCCGGACGCGGTCGGCAAGCGGGTTGACGGGGCGCCCGCCGCCCTTGCGGCGCCGGACGGAGGCGTCGGAGTTGACGCAGACGACCAGGCAGTCGCCGAGCCGCCGGGCGGCCTGGAGGAGGCCGACGTGTCCGGCGTGCAGGAGGTCGAAGCAGCCCCCGGCGGCGACGACCGTGCCGTGCTCGGCGCGGATCCGGGCGGTCAGGGCGCCGGGGTCGTCGGTGTCGGGCGGCGAGGCGGGGGCCGGTCCCGAGTCGGCCGGGGGCACGGCGGCCGCGCCGCCCGCGGCGACGAACGCGCTGGCGGCGCTCACCGCGCCCTCGACGGCCTCCCCCACCAGCGCCCCGTCGGCGAGCAGCCCGGCCGCGGTGGCCGCGAACCGGTCCCCCGCGCCGCAGGCGTCGCCGTGGTGGGCGGCGGGCGCGGGCACCAGGAGGGGGTGTTCGCCGTAGGACAGGAGGGCGCCGCGCGGGCCGAGGGTCACCGCCACCGCGGCCGCCCGCCAGTCCCGTACGAGTGCGGCGGCGTCGAGCGCGGCGGCGCGCAGGCCGCCGCCCGGGTGGTCCCGGTCCGGCGCGAAGCCGTGGGCCTCCTTCTCGGCGGGCGTCACCAGGCGGGTGCCGGGGACCGGCGCTCCCCCGCGCGGGTGCGGGTCCCAGACCAGCGGCGGGCGGGCGGCGAGCACGTCGCGCAGGGCGTCCGCCGCGCCCCGGCCGTAGTCGGAGACCAGGACGGCGCGGGCGGACCGCAGCGCGTCGCGGGCCTCGTCCGTGGCCGCGCGGACCCGGCCGCCGCCCCGGTCGAGGCGGACGACGGGACGGTCCTGGGCGAGGACGCGGGTCTTCTCCGGGACCGTGCCGGTCAGCGGCAGCGGGATCAGGGTCAGCCAGGGAGCGAGCAGTTCCCGCAGGGCGAGACCGGCCGGGTCGTCGCCCATGCCCGCGATCAGGGTGACCTCGCGGCCGTCGCGGGCGGCGAGGTACGCGGCGAGGGCGGCGCCGCCCGGGCGGACGCGTTCGGCGCACTCCGAGACGACCGGGACCGGCGCGTCCGGCGCGAGCCGGTCGGCGGAGCCGGTGAGGTCGCGGTCGAGCAGCGCGTCGCCGACCACGACCAGCGGTGTCCTGTCAGCCATCGCGGCCATGTGTCTCCTCACCTCCGCTTCCGCTGCGCCGCGCGCCCGGCGCGTCCCGTGCTCCGTACGCCCCGCGCGCCGCGCTCCAGGGCCGCGTCGAAGGCCGCGCAGATCATGTGGACGGCGACCAGGTGGATCTCCTGGACGGTGGCCGTCGAGGGCGCCTCGACGCACAGGGACTCGTCGCTGCCCGCCATGAGCGGGTTGGGGGCGCAGCCGGTGAGCGCCCACACCCGTACCCCGGCCGCGCGGGCGGCGTCGGCCGCGGAGAGCAGGTTGGCGCTGGCGCCGGACGTGGACAGCAGCATCAGCACGTCGCCGTCGCGGCCGTGGGCGCGGACCTGGCGGGCGAACACCTCGTCGACGCCGTAGTCGTTGGCGATGGCGGTGGTGGAGGAGGTGTCGGCGTGCAGGGCGATCGCGGAGAACGGCGGGCGGTCGTCGCGGTAGCGGCCGACGAGTTCGGCGGTCAGGTGCTGGGCCTGGGCGGCGCTGCCGCCGTTGCCCGCGGCGAGCAGCCGGCCGCCGCCGCCGAGCACGGCCGCCAGCCGTTCGCCCCAGCGCTGGGTGATGTGCGCGGAGGCGCGGAACGCCCCGAGCGCCACCTCGAGTTCGTCGCAGTGCCCGACGACGGGCGGGTGCACGGTCATGACGCCACCCCCGTCGACACCGCGTGCTCGGAGCGGGTCAGGCGGTACACCTGTTCCGCACCGTCGGCGACGCGCGCCCAGGTGTAGTGCCGCAGGACGCGTTCGCGGCCGTTGCGGCCGTACTGGCGGCACAGCCGTTCGTCGGCGAGGAGTTCACGGGCGGCGTCCGCGACGGCCGCGGGGTCCTGCGGGGCGACCAGGCGGCCGGTGACGCCGTCGGCGACGGAGTCGCGGTGGCCGCCGACGTCGGTGGCGAGGACGGGGACGCCGCACGCCATGGCCTCCAGCGGCACGATGCCGAACGGCTCGTACACCGGGGTGCACAGCACCAGGTCGGAGCTGCGCAGCAGGGCGGGCATGTCGTCCGGGTCGACCGCGCCGAGCAGCCGGACCCGGTCGGCGACGCCGGCGCGGCGGGCGATGCCGGTCAGGCGCCGGGCCTCGGGTTCGGCCTCCACGGCACCGGCCGGCGGGCCCCCGGCGATGAGGAGTTCGGTGTCGGGGATGTCGGCCAGGGCGCGGATGGCCAGGTCGTAGCCCTTGCGGGGGACGAGTCGCCCGCAGGCCAGGAGCCGGTGCCGCAGCCGTCGCTCGGGGGTGCGGCCGGTGTCGGCGGCGGGGTGGAAGTGCTCGGCGTCCACACCGCAGGGGACGACGGAGACCTGCCGGGGCGGGACACCCATGTCGCCGAGTTCCACGACCTCGTCGGTGCAGGTGGCCAGGACCCGTTCGCAGCTCCGGCCGAGCTGCCGTTCGATGCCGATGCGCTCGTAGGGGCTGGTGTCCCGCATGCCCTGGTGGCGCCGCTTGACGGTGCCGAGGGCGTGGAAGGTCTGGACGAGCGGGATGCCGTGCGGGCCCGCGCCGATCTGCGCGGCCATGCCGGACATCCAGAAGTGGGCGTGCACCACGTCGGGCCGTTCCCGGGCCCAGGCGCGGGCCAGGTGGGCGCCGAAGGCGGGCATGTGCGGGAACAGTTCGTCCTTGGGGACGGACACGGGTGGTCCGGCCGGTACGTGTTCGACGACCGCGCCGCCGGGCAGGGGCACCCGGTCGGGCAGGCCGGTGGCGTCCCGGCGGGTGTAGACCGTGACGTCGTGGCTGCGACCCGCCAACTCCTCGGCCAGACGGGCCACGTAGACGTTCTGTCCACCGGCGTCGACGCCACCGAGCGCGGCGAGGGGGCTCGCGTGCTCGGACACCATGGCGATCCTCATCGGGTCACCTCCTTGAGCAGCCGCTCCCAGTCGTCCAGGAAGCGGGGCAGCCCGTAGTGGGCCAGGGCCGCCGCACGGGCCGCCTCGCCGACCGCCCGCGCGTGCGGCGGGTCGGCGAGGAAGTCGCGTACGGCGTCGGTCAGTACGTCGATGCGGTTGGAGACCACTCCGGCGCCGGGCGACACGGCCTCGGTGACCTCGGTGGTGGCGAGGGCGACCACGGGCATGCCCAGGTGCATGGCCTCCAGCAGGGACAGGCCCAGCGAGGTCCAGCGGACGGGGTGGACGTAGACGCGGCGGCGGGCCAGCTCGGTGTGCAGCTCGCTCTGGGGGACGTCCTGGGTGCGGCAGCGGCCGGGCTCGATGCCGAGGTGCTCGGCGAGGTTCGCGGTGCGCATGCCGAACACGTCGAGCGGGGCCGCGCGGGAGAACTCGGGGAGCAGGTCGGTTCCGGTCGTACGCCCGCGCCGGATCGGCTCGTTGACGACGACGGCGGCGCGTTCCAGCTCGCCGGTCCAGCGGTGGCCGGGGTCGACGATGCCGTGCTCGACGACGGTGGTGGGCGTCGGGCCCGCGTCCCACATCAGCCGGTTGAAGTGGGTGACGTGGACGAGGGTGACGCCGGGGATGTCCGCGGCCGGGTGGCGGGTGCGGGGCACGTCGCCGTCGGGGGCGTTGTGCTCCAGGTAGACCAGCGGCGGGCGGCGGCCCAGCCAGCGGTCGACCAGGTCGAGTTCGTGCGGGCGCTGGAGGATCACGAGGTCGATGTCCTCGTCCCGCAGCCGCTCCGGCGCCACTTCCACGACGGAGTCGGGCCAGTCCCAGGTGCGGGCGCGGCCGAGGCCGTCGGCTCCGCGGTCGGGGGTGACGGGGACGAGGTAGGTGTGCGGGCCCTGCACGAAGGCCGTGGTCCACGACCCGTGCACGTGCCAGATGAGGATCCTCATGTCTCCCCCAGCAGTTTCTCGACGGCGGCGGCCACGTCGGTGGCGGTGACGGTATTCAGGCAGGGGTGGCCGGGGACGGGGCAGTCCCGGGCCCTGCTGTCGGCGCAGGGCGCGTCCTGGTCGCCCAGCAGGACGTAGGGGACGCCGTACGGGCGCCAGCGCTCGGCGGGTACGACGGGGGCGAACAGGGAGACGACGGGGGTGCCGACGGCGGCGGCGAGGTGGGCGGGCGCGGTGTTGCCGGTGACGACGACGGCGGCGCCCGCGAGGACACCGGCCAGTTCGGGGGCGTCGGTGCGGCCGCCGAGGTCGGTGCCGTGCCGGCCTGCGACGTGTGCGGTGAGGTCGCGTTCGCCGGGGCCGCCGGTGACCAGCACGCGGTGTCCGGCGGCCGCGAGTTCGCGGACGGCCTCGGCGGCGCGCTCGGGGCTCCAGGCGCGGGCGGGGACGCTGGCGCCGGGGTGCAGGACGACGTACGGGCCGGGGCCGGTGAGGGCGTCGGCGGGTGGCGGTGTGCGCACGCGCAGCCGTCCGTCGTCGGGGCGCGGGAATCCGGCCGCCTCGGCGAGGTCGAGCGCGGCCTCGGCCTCGTGGGCGTGCGGGGCGCGGTGGTGGCGCAGGTCGAGGAGCGATCCGGGGTAGTCCACGCTGTCGGCGGCGATGTACCCGACCCCGGCCATGCGCAGCACCAGGGCGGTGGGCAGCGGGGACTGGTGGAAGGAGGTGAGGACCAGCGCGGTGTCGGCGTCGATCCGCGCCACGAGCGCGTCGATGTCGTCCCGTCTCACCGCGGGCGGCTCGAACCCGCCCCACGGCGCCTCCCACACCAGCACCTCGTCGACGCCGGGCAGCAGCCGGGCGGCGGGCGCGCCGCGCGACCCGCACAGCAGGGTGACGTGGTCGGCCCGCGCGGCGACGGCCCGCACGGCGGGCCCGGCGAGCAGCACGTCGCCGAAACTGTCGAGCCGGGTGACGAGCGCCTTCACGACGACCTCCCCCGGCCGTCGCCGACACCCCGCGCACGCGCCGCCCCGGCATCGGACGCGGTACGCGCCCGGGCCACCGCGGCGGCGTCCTCGCCTCGGCGGGGGCCACCGACCGTGCCCGGGGCCGCTGCCCGTCCCCCTGCGGGAGCGACGCCCGTCCCCCCACCGCTCGCGTCCGCCCCGGTCCCGCTGCCGCCGTCGTCGGCGGCACGGTCACCGCCTGCGGTGTCCGGGGAAGCCGGGGACCGCTGCTCGGGGTCCCGGCCGGAGGCGGGGAGGGCGAAGACGCCTCGCCCGGGAGCCGTGGCGACCGGGGTCCCGGCAGGACCGGACCGGTCGTCGTCGGCGGTGGAGGTAAAGGCGGAGGAGGCGGCGGTGGTGCGCGGGCCGGGCTCCGGGCCCGGGCCGTACGCCGCCTCGATGGGCCGCTCGTTGGCGAGGACCCGCCCCGTGGGCGGACCGTCGAGGATCGCCCGTACGGCGGTGAGGAGGTCGGGGGCGACGTGGGCCGCGGCGGCCGTCTCCGCCGGGCGGGTGCGGTCGTTGGGGACGAGGATGCCGTGGGCTCCGGCGCGTTCGGCGGCTTCCATGTCGGCGCCGATGTCGCCGACGACGACGCAGTCGGCGGGGCCGGTGCACACGCGTCCGGCGGCCCACAGGATCATGCCGGGCTGCGGCTTGCGGCAGTGGCAGCCGTCGTCGGGGCCGTGCGGGCAGACCGCCCAGACGTCGAAGGGGCCGATCAGGTCGTCGATGCGGCGGTTCACGCGCCGGACGTCGCCGTCGCTGATCAGGCCGCGGGCCACGCCGGACTGGTTGGTGACGACGCCGACGCGGATGCCGTGTTCGCGCAGCAGCGCCACCGCCTCGCGGGCGCCGTCGACGGGGCGGACCCGGTCGGGATCGCCGTTGTAGGGGACGTCGTGGACGAGGGTGCCGTCGCGGTCGAAGAGGACGGCCTTCACGGCGTTGCCGGGGGTGCTCATGCGGCCACCTCCCGCCAGGCGGGTGCGGCGCGGTGGCGCCACAGTCCGCTGAGCCGGTGCCAGGTCGCGGCGGGCGGGATGAGCACGCTGGTGACCAGCATGGTCGTGACCTCGTGCCGGGTGCGCGGTCCGGGCGCGATGCGGGCCCAGGCGAACTCGGCGGTGCCCGCGGCCCAGCCGGCCCCGGCGACGGCGGCGGCCCGGGGACGTCCGGCCGCCGCGAGGGCGAGGGCGGCGGCACCGGCCGCGGTGATCGCCGCGTGGCGCCGGATCCGGCCCCGGGGCGCGACGGCCTTGGCCCACCAGTCGGGCCCGTGCAGCCGCCGCATCAGGGCGTCGTCGGCGTTGCCGCGCTGCTGCTTCAGGGAGACCCAGCGCGCGGCGTCCCGTACGGGGTGGCGGGTGGTGCGGCGGCCCCGCCGGATGCGCCAGCCCGCGTCCAGGACGCGCAGTGCGAGGTCGGCGTCCTCGCGGAAGGCGCGGGTGAAGCGTTCGTCGAAGCCGCCGACCTGTTTGAGCACGTCGGTGCGGTAGGCCATGTCGGCGGTGATCCAGCGGGCCTGGGCGAGTCCGGCGGTGCCGCGTTCCCAGTCGGTGGGGCGGCGCTCCCCCGGCAGCGGCACGGCGATCACGCCCTGGACGGCGCCGGTGTCGGGGGCCGCCTCGGCGAGGTCCTGGATCAGCTGGTCGCACCAGTGCGGGCCGACCTGGACGTCGTCGTCGAGGAAGGCCGTCCAGGGGGAAGTGACCGCGCGGGCGCCGGTGTTGCGGGCGGCGGCGGGTCCGCGGCCCCCGCTGCGCAGCACCACCGTGCGTTCGCGCAGGTCGCCGAGGACGGTCAGGGCGTGTTCCAGCGCGCCGGGGTCGGTGTCGGGGTCGGGCCGGTCGTCGACCAGGACGATCTCGTCGGGGTCGGGACCGTGCGCGGCGACCAGCGCGGCCAGGCAGTCGGCCAGCGTGTCGCGCACCAGGGTGGGGACGACGACGGCGTAGCCGGTGCGCGGGGCGCCGGTTCCGGGGGCGGCGCTCATGCGAACGCCCGTCCCCGGCGCACCGCGAAGGGGCCGATGGCCAGCAGGTCGACGGGTGCCGAGCCGAAGCACTCCAGCGCGTCGCGCGGGTCGTCGACCATGGGCCGCCCGGCGGTGTTGAGGCTGGTGTTGACGACGACCGGCAGCCCGGTGCGCCGTTCGAAGGCGGCCAGCATCCGCGCGACGAGCGGCTCGCGGCGTTCCTCGACGGTCTGGATGCGGGCGGTGCCGTCGACGTGGACGACGGCCGGGATGCGGTCCCGCCACGCGGGGTCGACGTCGTGCACGAAGAGCATGTACGGGCTGGGGACCGGCCCGGTGAAGATGTCGGCGGCCCGGTCGGCGAGCACCATGGGCGCGACGGGGCGGAACTCCTCGCGGCCCTTGACGTGGTTGAGGCGTTCGAGGTTCTCCGCGCGGCCGGGGTGGGCCATCAGGGAGCGGTGTCCGAGGGCGCGCGGCCCGAACTCGCTGCGGCCCTGGACCCAGGCGACGACGCCGTCCCGGGCGAGTTCCCCGGCGACGGTCTCGGCGATGTCGTCGGGCTCCTCGTAGGGGATCGCGGCGGTCTCCAGCCAGGCACGGATCTCGTCGTCGCTCCAGCCGCGGCCGAGGTCGGCGCCGGGCATCGGTTCGGGTGCGGCGCCCTCCTGGGCGGCGGCCACGTGCAGGGCGCCGCCGAGGGCGGTGCCCGCGTCACCGGCGGCGGGCTGCACCCACACGTGCCGGTACGGGCCGCGCGCGGCGATCTTCGAGTTGGCGACGCAGTTCAGCGCGACGCCGCCCGCCATGGTGAGGGCCTCGCCCCCCGCCTCGCCGTGCAGCCAGTGGACGAGTTCGAGGAGCAGTTCCTCCAGTACGGCCTGGGTGCTCGCGGCCAGGTCCGCGTGGTCCTTCGTCCAGTCCTCGCCCTTGGCGCGCGGCGGGGCCAGGGCCGCCCAGTCGACGCCGTGGGCGCAGAAGCCGCCGTCGCCGGTGGCGTGGATGCGCTCGCGGAGCCGGTCGAGGTGGCGGGGGGTGCCGTAGGAGGCGAGGGCCATCACCTTGTACTCGTCGCTGCTGCGCAGGAAGCCGAGGTGCTCGGTGAGTTCCTCGTAGACGAGGCCGAGCGAGTGCGGCAGTGCCTGGGTGGCGAGGACGTCGAGCTTGCCGTCGCGGTAGCGGCCGGCCAGGTGGGAGGCGGACTCGCCGCGGCCGTCGAGGACGAGGACGTCGTTGTCGGGGTGCGGCGAGGCCGGTCCCGCGGAGGCGGCGTGCGCCACGTGGTGCGGGACGAAGACGACCCGGTCCGGGTCGAGCCCGGGCAGCGCGTCGGCGAGGAACTCGGGGGCCCGGCGGGCGTATTCGAGCCGCAGCGGGTCCCAGGGGTCGTCCAGGCCCAGGTCGCGGGCGGGCCGGGCGAGCTTGGGGTCGAAGGAGTAGGCGACGGCGTCCAGGTCGCCGGGCCGTATCCCGGCGTGCTCCAGGCACCACCGCGCGGACAGTTCCGGGACCTCCCACGCGGAGAACGGCACCGGGCGCTTGCCGTGCTTGCGTCGGCTGAACCGCTCTTCCTCGGCGGCCGCAACGGTCCGGCCGTCGACGACGAGCGCGGCGGCCGGGTCGTGGAACAGGGCGTTGATACCAAGGATGCGCATGGGGCGGACTCCTCTCTCGGCGACGCGGGTGCCGCGGGGCGGTTGCCTCAAACACTTGGAGACAGGTCACTTGCGGAGATGAGCCGAAATATCACCGTAAGTGGCCGTCTTGGGCCCGCGTCAGGCGGCGACGGCGTGCGCGAACCAGCCGATGGTCCGTTCCAGGCCCTCGTTCCAGCTCACGTCCGGCCGCCAGCCCAGCCGCTCCCGGGCCAGGGTGGTGTCCGGCTTGCGTCGGCCGGGGTCGTCGACGGGGCGTTCGACGAAGCGGATGCGGGAGCCGGAGCCGGTGAGGTCGACGATGCGGCGGGCCAGTTCCAGCATGGTGATCTCGTCGTCGCCGCCGATGTTCATCGGCCCGGTCTCCCCGGACGCGGCGAGGGCCAGGACGCCCGCCACGGTGTCGTCGACGTAGCACAGGGAGCGGGTCTGGCCGCCGTCTCCGGCGACGGTGAGCGGCATGCCGTCCAGCGCCTGCGCGATGAAGGTGGGGACGGCCCGGCCGTCGCCGGTGCGCATGCGGGGGCCGTAGGTGTTGAAGATCCGGACGATGGCGGTGTCGGTGCCGTGCACCTGGCGGTGGGCGGTGACCAGGGCCTCGGCGAAGCGCTTGGACTCGTCGTAGACGCTGCGCGGGCCGATCGGGTTGACGTTGCCCCAGTACGTCTCGCGCTGCGGGTGCTCCAGCGGGTCGCCGTAGACCTCGGAGGTGGAGGCGAGCAGGAAGCGGGCGCCGTCGGCGTGCGCCCGCTCCAGGGCGTTGCGGGTGCCGGTGCTGCCGACGTCGAGGGTCTGCAGGGGCAGCCGGAGGTAGTCGGCGGGCGAGGCCGGGCAGGCGAAGTGCAGGACCAGGTCGAAGCGGCCGGGCAGGTCGCGCAGGGCCGCCGGGTCGGTGGCGTCGCCGCGGACGAACCGGAACCCGCGCCGTCGTTCCAGGTCGGCCACGTTGGCGCGGGAGCCGGTGGCCAGGTTGTCGAGGCAGACGACGTCGGTACCGGCGTCGAGCAGGCGGCCGCACAGGTGGGATCCCACGAATCCGGCTCCGCCGGTCACCAGGGCCCGGCGCCAGGCGCGTCCGCTTCGGGGGCCGGTGGCCCCGGGGCTCTCGCTCACGGGCTTCTCCTCACTCTCACCGTCACGTGTGTGTGTCGGTGTGAGTAGCCCGGCCACCCCTCACCTATCTCGAACGGCCATTCGAGGGGGCACTATGAACCGCGTATATACTCGCAGCGTATAGTCCTCGCATGCCTTCGCTGACCAGGAAGATGACAAAAACGGGGACCAGGTTGCGCGTGCTCGCGACCTTCGCGGCCGCGGCCTCGCTCACCCTCGCGCTGAGCGGCTGCACGAAGCTGGAGACGCACTCCCCCAGCTCCGTCCGCAACGCCGCCGACGCGCAGGCGGCCGACGACAGGACGGCCGACGGCAAGGCCGACGCGTCCGGCGCCCAGGCCCGCGCGGGCGGGCTCGGCACCGTGGACTGCGCGCACGCCAAGTGCATCGCGCTGACCTTCGACGCCGGACCGAGCGAGAACTCCGCCCGGCTGCTCGACATCCTCAAGGAGAAGCAGGTCCCGGCGACCTTCTTCCTGCTCGGCAAGCGGCACATCGACACGTATCCCGAGCTTGTCAGGCGCATGGCCGCCGAGGGCCACGAGGTGGCCAGCCACACCTGGACCCACAAGATCCTCACGGACGCCGAACCGGACGAGATACGCGACGAGCTGGAGCGCCCGAACAAGGAGATAGAGCGCCTCATCGGCAAGCGCCCCACCCTGATGCGGCCACCGCAGGGCCGCACGGACGACACGGTCCACGACATCAGCCGCGAGCTGGGTCTCGCGGAGGTGCTGTGGACCGTGACCGCCAAGGACTACAAGACGAACGACTCCGACCTGATCACCGAGCGGGTCCTGGACCAGTCGTCCCGGGACGGCATCATCCTGCTGCACGACATCTACGACGGCACCGTGCCCGCCGTGCCCGGGATCATCGACGCGCTCAAGAAGCGGGGCTACGTCTTCGTGACGGTCCCCCAGCTCATGGCCCCGGGGAAGGCCGAACCGGGCAAGGTCTACCGCTAGTACCGGCCATACCGATGGGCGCGTTGCCTGCGATCGTCCGGCGGACGCGTTGCCTACGATCGTCCGGTGGCCGTCTTCTCGCTCGAACGCACCGTTCCGCTCGCCCCGGCCGAGGCCTGGCGGCGGCTCACCCGGTGGGAGCGGCACGGCGACACCGTGCCGCTGACCCGGGTCACCGCCGGACCGCCCGGCCCCACCCGTCCGGGCACGCTGGTCGTGGCCCGCACGGGGGCCGGACCGCTCGCCTTCGACGACCCGATGGAGGTGACGCTCTGGCAGCCTCCGCGCGAGGACTCCCCCGGCCGGTGCCGGCTGGTCAAGCGCGGCCGATTGGTCCGGGGCTGGGCGGAGATCGAGGTCGCGGCGGGGCCCGGCGGCCGGGCACGCGTCGGGTGGCGCGAGGAACTGGACGTCCGGCTCGTGCCGCCCCTCCTCGACGGCCTCCTCGGCCGCGCGGGGCGCCACGTCTTCGGCCGCACGGTCGACCACCTGCTCCGGCAGCCGTGAACCGGGGGTTGCGGGCGGGGGACGGGTCGCGGACGAGATCGCGCCGCGGGCCTCGCGGACGCCGTTTCCCGCGTACCGTGCCGGCATGTCTCTCAGAGCGCGCACCTTCACCCAACTGTCCCTCGCGGGTGCTTTGTTGACCCTGGCCGTGGCGGCACCGCCCGCCTCCGCCGCCGACCGGGGCCACGCGGTCCCGTTGCGCATCGCCACCTACAACATCCACGCCGGGACGGGCTCGGACGGCGTCTTCGACCTCGACCGGCAGGCCGCCGCGCTGCGCGCCCTCGACGCGGACGTGATCGGCCTCCAGGAGGTCGACGTGCACTGGGGAGCCCGCAGCCAGGGGCTCGACGTGGCCGGGGAGCTGGCCCGGCGGCTCGGCATGCGGGTGTCCTTCGCGCCGATCTACAGCCTCGATCCCGTGACCGCGGGGGAACCCCGGCGCGAGTACGGCGTGGCGGTGCTCTCCCGCTTCCCGGTCCGTTCCGCGACGAACCACGAGATCACGCGCCTGTCCACGCAGGACGAGAACCCGGTACCCGCCCCCGCGCCCGGCTTCGGCGAGGTGACGCTCAAGGTGCGCGGGGTGCCGGTGCAGGTCTTCGTGACCCACCTCGACTACCGGGCGGACCCTGCCGTGCGCCGGGCCCAGGTCGCCGACACCCGCCGGATCATGGCCCGGGAGCGGGCCAAGCTGCCGGGCGCCCGCCAGTTCCTGCTGGGCGACTTCAACGCCGAGCCCTCGGCACCCGAGCTGGCCCCGCTGTGGAAGGACCTGCGCGACGCGGGCGCGGGCACCCCCGGCACGTATCCGGCCGAGGCCCCGGTGAAGCGTATCGACTACGTGGCCGTGGACAAGGCCGTACGCGTACGGACCGCCACGGTCCCGACCGAGCCCACGGCCTCCGACCACCGCCCGGTGGTCGCGGAGGTGTCCCTGCCCAGGAGGACTCCGGACCGGGGGTGAGGCCGACTCTTCGCAGTCAGATGACCTCTCTCTCCTCGGTGACCATCACGGCCACTGAGCCCATGTCGATGAAGCGCGCTTCGTCGGGGTTGACCAGCGTCCGGTAGTTGTCGGAGGCGAAGAAGGCGTCGTGGTCCGCCCAGTCCTCGAACCAGATCTCCGTCAGGCCGTCATAGGCCCGGGGCGGGTAGTTCTCGGCGGGGACCGGGTGCGACACGGCGTATCTGCGCACGTAGCGCTCCGCCTCCGGGATGGAGGTGAACAGGGGCGCGTGCCGATTGCGATGGTGGTCGACGAAACGCTCGTACGACATGCCCTCGACGCGATTGATCATGAAGATGAGCTTCAACATGGCGTTAACCTAAACGCTCACATCGATGTCAGGGGCAAGTGAAGCAGGAGCATGGGAGGGGTTCGGGATGCGGATCGGTGAACTGTCCGCCCGGACGGGAGCCAGCCGCCGGTCGCTGCGCTACTACGAGGAGCAGGGCCTGCTCGTCAGCTCCCGCTCGCCCAGCGGGCAGCGTCACTACGAGGACGAGCACGTCGAGCGGGTGCGCCTGGTGCAGGCGTTCCTGGCGGCAGGGGTGTCCAGCGGCACCCTCGTCGAGATGGTGCCCTGCATGGCCGAGCCGAGTCAGGACAGGGCGCGGCAGGCACTGGAGATCATGCACCGCGAGCGAGCCCGGCTGTCCGAGGACATCGACGGCCTCGTCGCCGCCAGAGACGCGCTGGACCACCTCATCAAGGACAACCACGCGTACCTGACCCGGTCGGCGGACGGCGAGGGGTGAACCGGGCGGCGTGCGGACCGGAGGAAGACGCCTGCGACTGTCCTCGGCGAGTATCCGCGGCGTCGGCTCGTGGTGCCCGAGACGCGGGGCACGCCTTCCCCGGCGCCCGGCCCTCCGGGTCGCTACGCCACCGAACCGATGTGCCTCGCCGGGGCCTTCGGGTCGTCGTGGTGGATGGGGGTGTGGGCGCCGGTCAGGGAGGTGCCCGTGCCGCCGTGGCGGGTCGCGACGATCTCGGCGGCGATGGACAGGGCCGTCTCCTCGGGGGTGCGGGCGCCGAGGTCGAGGCCGATCGGTGACCTGAGGCGGGCCAGCTCCGGGTCGCTCAGCCCGACCTCGCGCAGGCGGGCCTCGCGGTCCAGGTGGGTGCGGCGGGAGCCCATCGCGCCGACGTACGCCACCGGGAGGCGCAACGCCAGCCGAAGCAGCGGCACGTCGAACTTGGCGTCGTGGGTCAGGACGCACAGCACCGTACGGGCGTCCACGGCGGTGCGTGCCAGGTACTCGTGGGGCCACTCGGTGACGATCTCGTCCGCGTCCGGGAAGCGGGCCGGGGTGGCGAAGACGGGGCGGGCGTCGCACACGGTCACGTGGTAACCGAGGAACTTGCCGACCCGCACCAGCGCCGAGGCGAAGTCGATCGCACCGAAGACGATCATGCGGGGGGCCGGGACGGAGCACTCGATCAGCAGCGTCACCGGTGCTCCGCAGCGCGAGCCCTGCTCGCCGATCTCCAGTGTGCCGGTGCGCCCGGCGTCCAGGAAGGCGCCCGCCTCGGCGGCCGCCGTGCGGTCCAGCGCGGGGTGGCCGCCGAAGCCGCCGGTGCGGGAACCGTCCGGGCCGACGACGAGCGCGCGGCCCCTCAGTTCCGCCGGGCCGCCGACGATCCGGGCCAGGGCCGCCGTCCGCCCGTGCGCGGCGGCGGCGAGGGCGGCGGCCAGGGCAGGACGGACGGGGTCGCCCGTCCGTACCGGGGTGACGAGGACGTCGATGACTCCGCCGCAGGTCAGCCCCACGGCGAAGGCGTCCTCGTCGCTGTACCCGAAGCGCTCCACGACGGTCTCGCCGTCCTGGAGCGCCTGCCGGCACAGTTCGTAAACGGCGCCCTCCACGCAGCCGCCGGAGACCGAGCCGACCACCGTGCCGTCGGCGTCCACCGCGAGGGCGGCGCCGGGCGGCCGGGGCGCGCTGCCGCCGACGGCCACCACGGTGGCCACGGCGAAGTCGCGGCCCTGCTCGGCCCACCGGTGCAGCTCTTCGGCGATGTCCAGCATCTTCCGGTCCTCCTCGGCCGACGGGTACGTGAAGGGTTCCCGTCGTGGCGCCTAGTGCACGCCCATCCAGCTCTCGATCGGGTTGAGGGCGAAGTAGACGACGAAGATCACCGTCAGGGCCCACATGAACGCGCCGATCTCCCGCGCCCTGCCCTGCGCGACCTTGATGGCGACGTAGGAGATGACACCGGCGGCGACACCGGCCGTGATGGAGTACGTGAACGGCATCAGGACGACGGTCAGGAAGACCGGGATCGCGGTGGCCCGGTCGGCCCAGTCCACGTGCCGGGCGTTCATCATCATCATCGCGCCGATGACCACCAGGGCCGCCGAGGCGACCTCCTGCGGCACGATCGCGGTGATCGGGGTGAAGAAGAGGCAGGCCGCGAAGAACAGGCCGGTGACGACCGAGGCCAGCCCGGTACGGGCCCCCTCGCCGACGCCGGTCGCGGACTCGACGAAGACGGTCTGGCCGGAGCCGCCCGCCACCCCGCCGATCGCGCCGCCGGCGCCGTCGACGAAGAGCGCCTTGGACAGGCCCGGCATGCGGCCCTTGTCGTCGGCGAGCTTGGCCTCGGTGCCGACGCCGATGATGGTGGCCATCGCGTCGAAGAACCCGGCGAGCACGAGCGTGAAGACGATCATGCCGACCGTCATCGCGCCGACCTCGCCCCAGCCGCCGAACTCCAGGTCGCCGAAGAGCGAGAAGTCCGGCATGGAGACCGCGCTGCCGTGCAGCTCGGGTGCGCCGTTGGCCCACTGCTTGGGGTCGATGACCCCGGTGGCGTTGAGGACCGCCGCGACGATCGTGCCGGTGACGATGCCGATCAGGATGGCCCCGGGCATGTTGCGGGCCTGGAGCATGAAGATCAGCAGCAGGGTGCCCGCGAAGAGCAGGACCGGCCAGCCGGCGAGTTCACCGGCGGGGCCGAGGGAGAGCGGGGTCGCCTTGCCCGGGTGGACGAAGCCGCCCTTGACCAGGCCGATGATGGCGATGAACAGGCCGATGCCCATGGTGATGCCGTGCTTGAGGGCGAGCGGGATCGCGTTCATGATCATTTCGCGGAGCCCGGTGACCACCAGCAGCATGATCACCACGCCGTACATCACACACATGCCCATGGCCTGCGGCCAGGTCATCTGCGGGACGACCTGCCCGGCGATCACGCCGGACACCGAGAGCCCGGCGGCCAGGGCGAGCGGCACCTTGCCGACGAAGCCCATCAGGAGCGTGGTGACCGCCGCGGCCAGCGCTGTCGCGGTGATCAGGGCCTTCTGGCCCAGGGTGTCCCCGGCGGCGTCCTTGCCGGAGAGGATCACGGGGTTGAGCAGGACGATGTACGCCATCGCCATGAAGGTGGTGGTACCGCCGCGCACCTCACGCGCGACCGTGGATCCCCGGTGGGATATGTGAAAGTACCGGTCGAGCCAAGACCGTCCGCCGGGGACGCGGGAACCCGCGCCCGCGTCTTCGGCGGTGGTCTTGGGCTCCACTGACTGCTGGGTCATGGGGCCGTCTCCCAAGGTTCATAGGTGCACCCGGCCGGCCGCTGGGGCGGCCGCGGGATTTGGGATATGCACGACCCGGGGGACGGCCCGAGACGAACGCATGTGTGGTACTTCGAGCGGTGGTGCTTCAAGTCCCGCGAGCGGAGCGGGGCTTGGTCGGTGCTCCGGGCGGCGCGGAGGGTGTGACGTTCCGTGCACCGCCCGGAGGGTCCTGGTCCGCCGCCGTGCCGGTGAGGTGTTCCGGCCGTACCGGCGTGCGGTCGAGCGCCAGCCCGGTCGCGTCCCGTACGGCCGCGAGGACCGCCGGGGTCGACGACAGGGTGGGTGCCTCGCCGACGCCGCGCAGCCCGTAGGGCGCGTGGTCGTCGGCGAGTTCGAGCACGTCGACCGGTAGGGCCGGCGTGTCGAGAATCGTGGGGAGCAGATAGTCCGTGAAGGACGGGTTGCGGACCTTGGCGGTCACGGGATCGACGACGATCTCCTCCATCACCGCGATGCCCAGGCCCTGGACGGTGCCGCCCTGGATCTGGCCGATCACGGAGAGGGGGTTCAGCGCCTTGCCGACGTCCTGGGCGCAGGCCAGCTCGATCACCTTGACCAGGCCCAGTTCGGTGTCGACCTCGACGACGGCGCGGTGCGCGGCGAAGGAGTACTGGACGTGGCCGTTGCCCTGGCCGGTGCGCGGGTCGAAGGGTTCGGTCGGCCGGTGCCGCCACTCCTCCTCGACCTCGACCACCTGGTCCTCCAGGACGTCCACGAGGTCGGCGAGGACCTCGCCGCCGTCGGTGACGACCTTGCCGCCCTCCAGGAGGAGTTCGGCGGTGGCCCAGGCGGGGTGGGACGCGCCGAGCCCGCGGCGGCCGATGTCCAGGACCTTCTCCCGCACCAGCTCGCAGGCGTGCTTGACGGCGCCGCCCGTGACGTACGTCTGCCGGGAGGCCGAGGTGGACCCGGCCGAGCCCACCCGGGTGTCGGCGGGCCGGATGGTGACCTGGGTGACGCCCAGCTCGGTGCGGGCGATCTGCGCGTGGACGGTGACGCCGCCCTGGCCGACCTCCGCCATCGCCGTGTGCACGGTGACGACGGGCCGGCCGCCGGCGACCTCCAAGCGGACCCGGGCGGTGGAGTAGTCGTCGAAGCCCTCGGAGAAGCCGACGTTCTTGATGCCGACCGCGTAGCCGACGCCCCGTACGACGCCCTCGCCGTGCGTGGTGTTGGACAGGCCGCCCGGCAGTTGCCGTACGTCGGCGCCCTCGCTGGACTCCCACTGGCGCTCGGGAGGCATCGGCATCGTCTTGACTCGGCGCAGGAGTTCGGCGACCGGCGCCGGGGAGTCGACGGGCTGGCCGGTGGGCATGACCGTGCCCTGCTCCATGGCGTTGATCCGGCGGAACTCCACCGGGTCCAGGCCGAGTTCCCGGGCCACCTTGTCCATCTGCGCCTCGTAGGCGAAGCACGCCTGGACCGCGCCGAAGCCGCGCATGGCGCCGCACGGCGGGTTGTTGGAGTAGAGGGCGAGGGCCTCGATGTCCACGTCGTCGCACACGTACGGCCCGACCGACAGCGAGGCGGCGTTGCCGACGACCGCCGGGGAGGCGGAGGCGTAGGCACCTCCGTCCAGGACGATGCGGCACTTCACGTGGGTGAGCCGGCCGTCGCGGGTGGCGCCGTGTTCGTAGTGGAGCCTGGCCGGGTGGCGGTGGACGTGACCGAAGAAGGACTCGAAGCGGTTGTAGACGATCTTGACGGGTTTGCCGGTGCGCAGCGCGAGGAGGCAGGCGTGGATCTGCATCGACAGGTCCTCGCGTCCGCCGAAGGCGCCGCCGACGCCGGACAGCGTCATCCGCACCTTGTCCTCGGGCAGGCCGAGCACGGGGGCGATCTGGCGCAGGTCGGAGTGGAGCCACTGGGTGGCGATGTAGAGGTCGACGCCGCCGTCCTCGCCGGGCACCGCGAGTCCCGACTCGGGGCCGAGGAAGGCCTGGTCCTGCATGCCGAAGTGGTAGTCGCCCGTGACGATCACGTCGGCGCGCCCGGCGGCCCGTTCGGCGTCGCCGCGCACGATCGGCTGGCGGTGCACGATGTTGGGGTGCGGGACGTGGCGGCTGTGGGGGTCGCTTCGGTTCTCGTGGACGAGGACGGCGCCGGGGGCGGTCGCGGAGGCCTCGTCGGTGACGAGGGGCAGCTCCTTGTACTCCACCTTGATCTTGGCGGCGGCGCGGCGCGCGGTCTCCGGGTGGTCGGCGGCGACGATCGCGACCGGCTCGCCGTGGTGGCGGACCTTGCCGTGGGCGAGGACCGGGGTGTCGCGGATCTCCAGTCCGTAGTGGCGCACGTCGGTGGGCAGGTCGTCGTACGTCATGACGGCGTACACGCCCGCCGTGGCCAGCGCCTCGCTCGTGTCGACGGAGACGATCTCGGCGTGCGCGACGGTGGAGCGCAGGATCTGGCCCCAGAGCATGTCCTCGTGCCACATGTCGGACGCGTACGCGAACTCGCCGGTGACCTTGAGGACGCCGTCCGGGCGGAGCGTCGACTCGCCGATGCCGCCCTTGGTCCGGGAGCCCTGGGTGAGGCCGGTGGGTGCGCCGACGGCCGTCATGTCCCGGCCTCCTCGGACCGGCGGGCCGCGGCCAGGCGGACCGCGTCCATGATCTTCTCGTAGCCGGTGCAGCGGCACAGGTTGCCCGACAGCGCCTCGCGGATGTCCTCGTCGGTCGGGTTCGGCCGGCGTTCCAGCATCTCGTCGGCGGCGACCAGCAGTCCGGGTGTGCAGAAGCCGCACTGGACGGCGCCCGCGTCGAGGAACGCCTGCTGGACCGGGGCCAGTTCGATGTTCTCGCCGGTCTGCGAGTCCGTACCCCCGGCCTGCCACCGCCGGGCCGCGTCCAGCGAGGCGCTCTCACCGGTGCGGGCATCGGTGGCGGCGGGGATGGCGCCCTCGGCGCGGCGCCGGGCGAACTCCGCCAGGCCCTCGACCGTGACGACCTCGCGGCCCTCGGCCTGACCGGCCGCGACCAGGCAGGCGCACACCGGCACGCCGTCCAGGCGGACCGTGCAGGAGCCGCACTCACCCTGCTCGCAGGCGTTCTTGGAGCCCGGCAGGCCCATCCGCTCGCGCAACACGTACAGCAGGGACTCGCCCTCCCACACGTCGTCGGCCTCCTGCGGACGTCCGTTGACGGTGAAGTTGACGCGCATCACACGGCTCCTTCCGCGGTGCGGCGCTCGCCGCGGTACGACTCCCAGGTCCAGGTGAGCGTCCGGCGGGCCATGACGCCGACCGCGTGGCGGCGGTAGCTCGCCGTGCCCCGGACGTCGTCGATGGGGTCGCAGGCGGCGGAGCACAGGTCCGCGAACCGCTTGACGGCCGACGGGGCGACGATCTTCCCGTTCTCCCAGAAGCCGCCGTCCTCCAGCGCCGCGTTCAGGAACTCCTCGGCGGCCGTCGCCCGGACCGGGGTGGGCGCGGCCGAGCCGATGCCGGTGCGGACGGTACGGGTGGCGGGGTGCAGGGCGAGGCCGAAGGCGCACACGGCGATGACCATGGCGTTGCGGGTGCCGACCTTGGAGAACTGCTGCGGTCCGTCGGCCTTGTCGACGTGCACGGCGCGGATCAGTTCGTCGGGCTCCAGCGCGTTGCGCTTCACGCCGGTGTAGAAGGCGTCGATCGGGATGCGGCGCGCGCCGCGCAGCGACTCGACCTCGACCTCGGCGCCGGCGGCGAGCAGCGCCGGGTGGGCGTCCCCGGCCGGGGAGGCGGTGCCGAGGTTCCCGCCCACGCCGCCGCGGTTACGGATCTGCGGGGAGGCGACCGTGTGCGAGGCGAGGGCGAGACCCGGCAGCTCGGTGCTCAGGTTCTCCATGATCCGGGTGTAGGACACGGAGGCACCGAGCCGTACGGAATCCTCTCCGACCTCCCACTCGCTCAGGTCGGCGACGCGGTTCAGGTCCATGAGGTACTCGGGCCTGCGGTGATCGAAGTTGATCTCGACCATCACGTCGGTACCGCCCGCGATGGGCACAGCGCTGGGGTGCTCGGCCTTCGCGGCGAGCGCCTCCTCCCAGCTGGCGGGGCGAAGGAAGTCCATGACCGGCTCTCTTCCTCGTCTGCGTGCGGTGGTCTGTGCGTGCGGTGGTCTCAGCGGCGGTGGTCTCTGCGAGCGGGATCTGCGCGCGGTCGTAGGGATCGCGCCAATTCCGTGGGCCGGGGCCCGGCTCGTTCATGTGTTGTTCACGTGGAATGGCCTCAGTACACCGTCGTGTGCTCCACCAGGGTCAGTCGCAGAAACCATGAAGGAGTTGGCTGGCCAGGGCAGGCATCTTGTAGATTCGTATGAACGGAGGTGCTCGATTGCCTCCCTGTTCTCCTCTGGAATCGGGCGACACAGCCGCGTGACCTGGAACACTTCGAGACAAAGAACGGCGGCGACGAGAATGCGGCTGCGCGCACTGCTGGACACCGACGCGCTGGGCCTCAAGCTGCTCGGCGGCGAGGACGAGCTGGACCGATCGGTCCGCGGCGTGATGACCACCGACCTGCGGGACCCCAGCCGCTATCTCTCGGGCGGCGAGCTGGTGCTCACCGGCCTGGCCTGGCGCCGGGACGCCGCCGACTCCGAACCTTTCGTCCGCCTCCTCGTGCAGGCCCAGGTGGCCGCGCTGGCCGCCGGTGAGGCGGAGCTGGGGAGCGTGCCGGAGGACCTGGTGGTGGCGTGCGCGCGGCACCGGCTGCCGCTGTTCGCGGTGCACGAGTCGGTGGCCTTCGCGACGATCACCGAGCACGTCGTGCGCCAGGTGTCCGGCGAGCGGGCGGGGGACCTCGCGGCCGTGGTGGACCGGCACCGCCGGATGATGACCTCGGGCCCGGCGGGCGGCGGCCCCGACGTCGTCCTCGACCTGCTCGGTTCCGACCTCGACCTGCGGGCCTGGGTGCTCTCCCCCACCGGTCGGCAGGTCGCCGGGCCCAAGGACGCGGAGCCCGCGCTCCTGGCCGAGGTCTGCGCCAAGCTGGCGGCCGAGCACCTCGCGGCCACCCGCACGGGGCGCCGCGCACCGCACCGGGTGGCCGTGGGCTCCACGACGTACAGCCTCTTCCCGGTGCGCGGCCGGGGACAGCCCCCGGTGACGCCACCCGGGGCGCGTGCTGCGCAGGGCGCGGGCGCGGGGCGGGACGTGCGCGAGACGGTGCTGTCCGACTGGCTCCTCGTGGTGGAGGCGGACGCCGGGGAGTGGGCGGAGGAGCGGCTCGACCTGCTGTACGGCGTCACCCAGCTGATCGCCGTCGAGCGGGACCGGCGGGACGCGGCGCGCACGGTACGGCGGCGGCTGGCCCAGGAGGTCCTGGAACTGGTGCAGACGGGCGCCGCCCCGGCCGAGATCGCGGCCCGGCTCCGGGTGGCGGCGCCGGTGCTGCTGCCGGGCCTCGGCGCGGCACCGCACTGGCAGGTCGTGGTGGCCCGGGTGGAGTGGGAGGACGGCGACGAGCAGACCGGCCGGGTCGCGCAGACCCTGCTGGAGGAGATCCTCGTAGACCCGCACGCCACCGGGCCCGAGCAGTCGGACCGCATCGCCGTGGCACACACCGGCGGGGAGGCGGTCGCCCTCGTACCGCTGCCGGCGGTCGCCACCGAGCACGACGGTTCCGAGGCCGGGGTGCTCGCCGAAGCGCTGCTGGAGTCCGTACGGGAGCCTTTGTCGGCGGGGCTGGACGGCGACGGGCGGGTCACGCTCGGCGTCAGCGCGGCCGTGCACTCGGCGGAGGGGCTGCGCGGGGCGCTGGAGGAGGCCCGGCACGCGCGCCGGGTCGCCGCGGCGCGCCCCGGGCGGGTCTGCGCGGCCGGTCACCAGGAGCTGGCCTCGCACGTACTGCTGCTCCCCTTCGTCCCCGACGACGTGCGGCGCGCCTTCACCGCGCGGCTGCTCGATCCGCTGCGGGACTACGACCGCCGCCACCGCGCCGAGCTGATCCCGACGCTGGAGGCGTTCCTCGACAGCGATGGCTCCTGGACGCGCTGCGCCAACCGGCTGCACCTGCACGTCAACACGCTGCGCTACCGCGTCGGGCGGATCGAGCAGTTGACGGGGCGTGATCTGTCGCGCCTGGAGGACAAGCTGGACTTCTTCCTGGCCCTGCGGATGAGCTGAGGCCGGCCCTGCGAATGATCCGGGGCCCCCGGGGCGCGCGGAAGCCCCGGGGGCCCCGGGGCTTTCCCAAACCTCGACGGCACGAAGTCCACGACTTTGTGAAATCTTTCACCCATCCCCTTGGCCGGGCCGCCGGATCCGTGCTGAGATGCGGCCACCACTCGAGAGCTCGATGGCGTGCTAAGGGGAGGGCGACGTGGCGCATTCCGCCATGGCTGGTTCTGGCTGGGGAACGACCGAAGGTGACGATCCGCTCCAGACCGCGGTATGGCGGTTGCGCTCGCGCGGCTGCTGGGCCGACGCGGCCGCCCTGCTGGAGCCGGTCACCGCGGACACCGCCTTGCAGCGGACCGCGCTGCTGGTGGAGCGGTGCCTGTACACGGAGCAGGGCTGGGCCGAGGCCGAGGACGCGCTGCGCACCGCGGAGGCCCTGGCGCACACCGACGACGAACGCGGGGCCGCCGCCTGTGAACGGGGCCAGCTCGCGTACGCCGCCACGGTGCACGGGGTGCGCGACCGGGCCGACGAGGCGCGGGCCGCGCTGGGCCGGGCGGCGGCGCTGATCGCGCCGGGGGCCGGGGGGCGGGCGCTGCTGGACTTCCGGCGCGGGCTGCTCGCGGAGAACCTGACCCGCTCTCCGCAGGCCGCCCGCGCGGCGTACCGGCGGGCCCACGCCGGCGCCACCGCGCACGCCGACCCGCTGCTCCAGTCCTTCACCTGGCGGCATCTGGCCGGACTCGCCCTGCGGGAGGGGGAGCTGGCCGAGGCGCGGCACGGTTTCGCCGAGTCGCTGCGCATCCGCGAGGAGCTGGGGTACCTCGTCGGTACCGCCCCGGCGCTGGCCTCGCTCGCGGACGCCGAGTCGGAGCCGGAGGCGTCCCGGCTGCGGGAGGAGGCGCGGCGGCTGTTCCGGCTGCTGGGCGGCGTACCGACGTGGCTGGCACGCCAGTTGGCGCCGCCGGCGGCGGGCGCGGCGACGGCGTGAGGGACCCGCGCTCGGACGGGCGACGTCACGGGTGTCTGCTCCAGCGCGGGGCCGTGTTGGCCCAGGCCGCGTCCCACTGGGCGAGGTTGCGCCGGTGCAGCACGAGACCGGCGGCGGTGTGTGCCGCGAGGCCGGTGAGGACGACGCCCAGGAAGGCGAGGATCGCCCAGCCCATCGTGCGGCTGCGGATCTGCTCCACGGTCAGCGGCGGCTCGGTGATCCGGCCCTCCGCGTCGACCCAGACCAGGACGGTACTGTCCGCCGGCAGTCCCGGTTCGACCTCGGTGGTCCCGGTCCTGCTCGTCCCGTCGGGGCCGGTGTAGCTGACCGGTACCGGATAGCGGGCCTTCTTCGCCTCGTCCGAGCCCGGTTCGGGATGGCGCGGGGCGTCGTGGGTCAGGACGGCGGGACGGTGGTCCCAGGTCCGTGCCTCGTGCTCGGCGGTGCTCCGGTAGTGCCGGTAGGCGCTGTCGCCGACCCCGAACATCGCCGCCGGGGCCGCCACCAGCACGGCGAGCACGAGCCCGAGCGAGATCCACGCTCCCAGCCGGTCGCTCGGCCGCCGCAAGGGGTTGCGCCGCCACCGCCACAGCAGGAGATACGGGTGCCGTACGGGGTCGGGATCGGGAACGGCGGGTGGTGGCTGGGCCTGGGGGATCTCTCCGGCCACGGGAGCCTCCTTCCGGCGGGTGGGGTGGGGACGGGGATCTGTGGGGGCGCGGGGGTACGGCCGACGCCGGGGCGGGCGCCGACCGTACGAGCGGGGGTGGGGGACGGGGGGCGGCGAGAGGCGGGGGCCGGTCCGGCGCCGGGGTTGAGGACCGGTCCGGCGCCGGGCGAGCGCCGGACAGCGGAGCCTCAACGCCACGCCCACCGGGTCGGGTCGCCTTGCGCCGGTGCCGCCCCGGCGACGGCCACGGCCACCGTCCGTCCGTCCGCGGGGACGCCCGGTGGCCGCCCGCCCCGGTGGGACCGACGCCGAAGCACCGGTTACCGGCCCCGTGCGGGCCGTCGGGGCGAGCGGTGCCCGACCGCCCCGCAGGGGTGCCTTCGGGGCACCGGGCCGCCCGGGTGCGCCGGGCTGAGCAGGACCGACGCGGTGTCGCTCGCCGCGGCCGGTACGGCAGGCCCCCCGGGGTCGACGCTGTCCGGCCGTCCGGAGCAGCGGCTCCCGTCCGGTACGGCGGGACCCGAGCGCCGGGGCCGGGCCCCGCCGTACCGGACGACCGGACCGGGCGCCCCGCGTCCGTACCGGCCCCGTGCGGGCGTCGGGACGGGCGGGGTCCGTCCGACCGGGCGGGGTGCCGGGCCCTGGTTCCGGCAGGGGGCGGCGTGGGCACCGGATCAGTGCGGGTGGCCCTCGGGTGGGTCCGTGCCCGTGGTCGACGGGTGGGTGTGCGCGGCCTCCAGGAGCTTCGCGGCACCGCGTACGGCCGCCGTGTGCGGTGCCGGTACCGCGCGCAGCGGCACGTGCAGCCGGTCGGCGAGCCGGCAGGTGATCTCGGGGCGCAGCGCGCCCCCGCCCGCCAGCAGCGGCCCCCGGGCGAGCGCGTCGACCGTGAGGGAGGTGCCGTCCTGCCGCAGCATCGAGGTCGTCATGTCGGCCAGCGCCTCGCCGATCCGCGCGGACGGGGTCGAGTCGTCGATGTCCCCGGTGCCCAGCGTGGTGCGGCGGGCGTCGAAGACGGCGCCGTCCACCAGCAGCACCACCTCCGTGAGGTGCGCGCCGATGTCCATCACGAGCAGCGGCCGGGACAGGTCGGCGCCCGCCGCGAGGGCCACCGCCCGCGCGCTGGGCACGGTCAGCACACTGCGCGGGCGCAGCACCTCCACGGCCGTACGGGCCTGGGTCCGGTAGGCCGGACCGCCCAGCACCGGCGCGGTCACCACGACCACCGGGCGGGCGAAGCGGGGCAGCCGGTGGCCCAGCAGCCGGTCGAGCATCCGGGCCGTGCCCTGGGGATCGACGATGGTGCCGCGCTGGATGGGATACACCGCGCCCGTGCCGGGGAAGGTCACCGTCGGCACGTCGAGGATCATCCCGCGCCCGGCGACCCAGGCGCGGGTACGGGCGCTGCCCATGTCGAGGGCGACACCGCCGCACTGCCGGCACAGCGGCCAGGGCCGGTGCCGGGACAGGGCGGCGCGGGGCCGCCGGAGCAGGGTCATCGTCCCGCCTCCCGCACCTGCTGGCAGCGGGCGCAGTAGCGGGCCTGCGGCACGATCATCAGCCGGTCGCGGTCGATGGCGCGGCGGCACAGCTGACAACGGCCGTAGCGGCCCTCGGCGATGCGGTCGAGCGCCGCTTCCACATCGGCGAGGGCCATGCGCGCGGAGGCCGCCAGCTTGACCCGGACCTCGGTCTGCGCGGCGGACCGCCGCCGGACCGGCTCGTCGGTGCGGGCCGGGACCGCGGCGATCTGCCGCAACTGGTCCTCGCGGAACAGCCGCTGCTCCCGGAGGTTGTCCCGGAGTGCGGCGAGGTCGTCGGGCGACAGGGGCGACGGACGCGTGTCGCGGTCGCGGTCGCGGTCGCCGATGATCTGGTTGTTCACCACTTCACCCCTTGGGCAGGGCGGGAGGGACGGTTCTGGACGGGGACCGGGAAAACGCCGGTCAGGCGGCGGCGCGGCGCTGGCAGGCGACGCAGTACCGCGTGTAGGGGAGGATCTCCAGACGCTCCCCCGGGACGGGCTTGCCGCAGCCCAGGCAGGCGCCGTAGGTGCCGGCCTCGACCCGGGCGAAGGCCTCGTCGATCTCCTTGAGCACCCGCTCGATCGCGGCCTTCTGCGCGGACATCAGCTGGTCGTCCGCCTGGCCGCTCTCGTCGAGGGCCTGCAGCTGGGTGACGCGGGTGTTGCGGGCGTGTTCGAGGCGCTGGCGCGCCTCGTGAGCGGTCAGCCGCTCGGGGCGGGGTTCGGTGCGGGAGGCGTCGAGCGACACGGTGAGTGGTCCTTTTCTCGGAAGGTTCTGCGGGTATGCCGAGCGCCGGGCCGATCGGGCCCGGTCGTCCTCAACCCTGGCCGGGCCGCCCGGGGAAACCCATCGGGCGCAGAGCCCATTTGCCCGGGGGCGCGGGATCCACTCGGCGCTGCGCCGGAGCGGCGGCCGTATGGGTGTGCCGTACGCCGGAAATGGGGGTCGGGCCCCATCGACCGGACGGGTGCCGAAGGAGGACGCTGGTCGCTTGCTCGGTCGCTACCTGGGCCGCAGCTCCCACCGAGGGTGCGCGATGACCGACAGTAGAGGCGTACCAAGTCGACACGTCGCCGAAGGAGGCGTACCCCCGGTGTCCCTGTTCTGGCGGATCTTCGGGCTCAACGCGGTGGTGCTGGGCTTCGCCACGGCGCTGCTGCTGTGGGCTCCGGTGACCGTCTCCGTGCCGATCCTGCTGACCGAGGCCGTCGTCCTCGTGGTCGGCATGGGCGTCATGCTGGTGGCCAACGGCGCCCTGCTGCGCTGGGGCCTGGCGCCGCTGGAGCGGCTCACCCGGCTGATGACCACCGTCGACCTGCTGCGCCCCGGCCAGCGGCTGCCGGTGGCCGGCGGCGGCGAGGTCCCGGAGCTGATCCGCACGTTCAACGCGATGCTGGACCGCCTGGAGAACGAGCGGGCCACGAGCAGCGCCCGCGTCCTGCTCGCCCAGGAGGCGGAGCGGCGGCGCATCGCGCAGGAGCTGCACGACGAGGTCGGGCAGAGCATGACGGCGATCCTGCTGGTCCTGGGGCGTGCCGCGGACGACGCCGACGAGCCGCTGCGCGAGGAGCTGCACCAGGCGCAGGAGATCACCCGGGAGAGCCTGGACGAGGTCCGCCGCCTGGTGCGCCGGCTGCGGCCCGGCGTCCTGGACGACCTCGGTCTGATCAGCGCGCTGTCCTCGCTGACGCACGACTTCGCCACCCACACCGGCCTGCGGGTGGTGCGCCGTTTCGACGCCGACCTGCCGGTCCTGGACCACGAGACCGAGCTGGTCCTCTACCGGGTGGCGCAGGAGAGCCTGACCAACGCCGCCCGCCACGCGGACGCCGAACGCCTCGAAGTGGGCCTGGCCCGCGCCGAGGGCGCGGTGACGCTCACCGTCGCCGACGACGGCCGCGGCATCGAGGCGGCGCACGAGGGCGCCGGCATCCGCGGCATGCGGGAGCGGGCCCTGCTCGTCGGGGCCGCCCTCGACATCTCGTCGGCGCCCGGCGCCGGCACCCGCATCCGGCTCACCGCCCCCCTTCCCAGGAAGCAGCCCTGACCATGTCCGACCCGTCCCTGCCCGAGCCGTCCCGGTCCGAGCCGTCCGCCCCGGCGAAGATCCGCATCCTGCTCGCCGACGACCACGCGCTGGTGCGCCGCGGTGTGCGCCTCATCCTCGACCGGGAACCGGACCTGGAGGTGGTGGCCGAGGCCGGGGACGGCGCGGAGGCCATCGACATGGCGCGGGCCCACGAGGCCGACCTCGCGGTCCTGGACATCGCGATGCCCCGCCTCACCGGTCTCCAGGCGGCCCGCGAGCTGGCCGCGCTGAAACCGGGGCTGCGCATCCTGATGCTGACCATGCACGACAACGAGCAGTACCTGTTCCAGGCGCTGAAGTCGGGTGCCTGCGGATACGTGCTCAAGTCGGTCGCCGACCGGGACCTCGTCGCCGCCTGCCGGGCCGCAATGCGCGACGAGCCCTTCCTGTACCCGGGTGCGGTGACGGCGCTCATCCGCAACTACCTCGACCGGGTGCGGCACGGCGAGGAGACCTCCGACCACATCCTCACCCCGCGCGAGGAGGAGGTCCTCAAGCTCGTCGCCGAGGGCCACTCCTCGAAGGAGATCGCCGAGATCCTCTTCATCAGCATCAAGACCGTCCAGCGGCACCGGGCGAACCTGCTGCAGAAGCTCGGCCTGCGCGACCGCCTGGAGCTGACCCGGTACGCCATCCGCGCCGGGCTCATCGAGCCCTGACGGTCCTCCCCTCCCCGCGACCGCCCGTGGCCCTGGCCGTCCACTCCCCGGCCGGGGCCACGGGCTCCCCCGGCCCGCTCACCCACCACGGAAGGGAACGGCGCATGCGCCACCGCCTCGCGACGGTGCTCACGGTGCTGCTGACCGTTCTGCTGCCCCTGGTTCCGGCCTGGCCCGCGGCCGGCGCCCGGGTGGGCCCCGGTGGTCCCCTCGCGGCGGCCGCCGCCACGACCGTTCCCCACCCGGCCCTCGACCTCCACGCGGACGACGGCTGTACGCCGGTCTGCGCCGCCCAGCCCCGGGCCCGCCACGACCAGGTGGGCGAGCGCCCGGCGGCACCCGACCAGCACGCGGCCACCGCGGCGCGCAACGTGGCCGGCGCCGCCGGTGCCCGCGCACGGACCTCGGCGACGCCCGGTCCGGGGCCGGTCTCCCCCGGCCGCGCGCGGCACGACAGCGGCCGGGCGCCGCCCGTCTCCTCCGGCACCTGAGACGTACGCCCCGACCACCCGTCATCTTCTTCCGCCGCGGCCGCGCTCGGCCGCCGCCGCGGCATGCCCGCCGGAGGCCCGTGTTGAAACGCTCCCGTCCCCCTTCCCGCGCCCGTTCGCGGTCCCGTTCCCGCTCGCTGAACGTGCGTGCGCTCGCCGCGCTCGCCGTGCTGGCCGCGGCCGTGACCATCGCCCTGACCATGCCGGTCCGCCTCGGGCTCGACCTGCGCGGCGGCACCCAGATCGTCCTGGAGACCAAGTCCACCGACACCACCAAGGCCGACCGGGAGGCCACCGACCGCACCGTGGAGGTGCTGCGCGGCCGCATCGACGCCCTCGGTGTCGCCGAGCCGACCATCGTCCGCTCCGGCGAGAACCGCGTCGTCGTCGAGCTGCCGGGCGTACAGGACCCGAAGAAGGCCGCCGACGTGCTGGGCCGCACCGCGCAGCTCACCGTCCACTCGGTGCTCGGCCCGGCGGAGAACGCCGGTGACGGGGCCGGGGGCAAGGACGAGAAGGCCTCCGGCGCGGACGGTGAGCGGGTGCTGCCCGACGAGTCCGGGCAGCACCTGCGGCTGAAGGCCGCCTCGCTCACCGGGCAGGACGTCAAGGGCGCCGACGCCCGCTTCGACCAGCAGGGCGGCGCGGGCTGGCACGTCACCGTCGACTTCAAGGACGCCGGGAGCGACCGCTGGGCCCGGGTGACGGGCGAGGCGGCCTGCAACCCGGCCGGTGACCCCAAGCGCCGGGTCGCCATCGTGCTCGACAACAAGATCATTTCTTCGCCGCAGGTCGACCCCTCGGTGTCCTGCGGGGCGGGCATCACCGGCGGCTCGACGCAGATCACCGGCTCCTTCGACGACGCCGAGGCCCGCGAACTGGCCCTGCTCGTCAAGGGCGGCGCCCTGCCCGTGCCGGTCGAGACCATCGAGCAGCGCACCATCGGCGCCACCCTGGGCGACGAGGCCATCTCGGCCGGTGCCTGGGCCGCCGTCATCGGCACGGCGCTGACCGCGCTGTTCATCATCGTCGTCTACCGGCTGATGGGCGCCCTGGCGACCGTGGCCCTGCTCTGCTACGGCCTGATCTCCTACGCCGCCCTGGCCGCCGTCGGCGCGACCCTGACCCTGCCGGGCCTCGCGGGCTTCGTGCTGGCGATCGGCATGGCGGTGGACGCCAACGTCCTCGTCTTCGAGCGGGCCCGCGAGGAACAGGCGGCCCGTACGCGGCCGAGTACGCGGTCGGCGCTGACCGCCGGTTTCCGCAGCGCCTTCAGCGCGATCGCCGACTCCAACATCACCACGCTGATCGCGGCCGCCCTGCTGTTCTTCCTGGCCTCGGGGCCGGTGAAGGGCTTCGGCGTCACCCTCGGCATCGGTGTGCTGGCGTCGATGGTCAGCGCCCTGGTGATCACGCGGGTGCTCGCCGAGTTCGCCGCGAGCCGTCCGGCGGTGTTCCGCCGCCCCCGCATCACCGGCATCTCGTCCACCGGCCCGGTCCGTGACGCGCTGCTGCGCCGCGACCCGTTCCTGATGCGCCGGCCGCGCCGCTGGCTGGCGGCCTCCCTGGTCGTCCTCGTGGTGGCGGGCTCCGGCATCCTGGTGCGCGGTCTGAACTTCGGCATCGAGTTCACCGGCGGGCGGCTGATCGAGTACTCCACCGCCACCCAGGTCGATCCCGACCGGGCCCGGGACGCGCTCGCCGACGCGGGCTTCCCGCGCGCCGTCGTCCAGTCCTCCGGCGACGGCGACCTCACGGTGCGCACGGAGGAGCTGACCGACGCCGAGGCGGCGACCGTCACGCAGGCGGTCGCCGCACTGGGCGGCGAGACGGAGAAGGTCCGCGACGAGCTGATCGGCCCGAGCCTCGGCGAGGAACTGCGCCGGGACGCCCTGATCGCCCTCGGCCTCGCCCTGGCCGCGCAGCTGGCGTATCTGGCGGCCCGCTTCCGCCTGTTGTTCGGCACGGCCGCGGTCGGCGCGCTCGCCCACGACGTGGTGATCCTGGTGGGTGTGTTCGCCTGGCTGGGCAAGCCGATCGACGGGGTGTTCCTGGCGGCGCTGCTGACCGTGATCGGCTACTCGGTCAACGACTCGGTGGTCCTCTTCGACCGCGTGCGGGAACTGCTGGGCAAGGAACGGAAGACGCCGTTCGACCGGCTCACCAACGACGCGATCCTGCAGACCCTGCCGCGCACGGTCAACACCGGCATGGGCGCGGTGCTCATCCTCGCCTCGCTGGCGATCCTGGCCGACGACTCACTCACCGACTTCGCGCTCGCCCTGCTGATCGGCGTGGGAGTCGGTACGTACTCCTCGGTCTTCACCGCCTCCCCCCTGGCCATCGAACTGCACGGCCGCGGCACCGGGCCCCGCAAGGGCGGCAGGAGCCGCGCCCCGGGGAAGACCGGACAACCCGGGAAGCAGACCCCCACACGCCGCACGGAACGACAGGAGGTCCCGTAACAGCGGGCGCCCCGCCGGGCAGGCGGCCCCCTGACGACAAGTGATCCCACCGGGGCGGCGCCGCCCGCCCCGGCGGGGCGACACCCCAACGGCAAAGGCCCTTCCGGGTGGGCGCCCGTGACGGCAGGCGATCCCACCGGGGCAGGCCTCCCAGCCAGTCAGGCGATCCCGCCGGGGCGGGCGCCTCCGTCACGGCAAGTCATCCCGCCAGGACTGCCACCCCAGCCCGGGCTGCAACCTCGCAACGGCAGGCCAACCACCCAGCACGCAAACCCACAACGGCAGGCGAACCCACCGCGGCAGGCGCTCCCCGTGACGGCAAGTGATCCCGCCCGGGCGGCACCCCACCCCGAGCTGGCAACCTCGTGACAGTTGGCCAACCACCGAGCAGGCGAACCCGCAACGGCAAGCAATCCCGCCGCGGCAGGCCACCCAACCAGGCAGACGAACCCGCCCGGGCAGGCCGTCCAGCCGGGCAGGCGATCCCGCCGGGGCAGGTCGCCCAGCCGGGCAGGCGATCCCGCCGGGGCGGGCGCCTCCGTCACGGCAAGTGATCCCGCCAGGACTGCCATCCCAGCCCGGGCTGGCACCCTCGTGACAGCTGGCCAACCACCGAGCAGGCGAACCCACAACGGCAAGCAATCCCGCCGCGGCAGGCCACCCAACCAGGCAGACGAACCCGCCCGGGCAGGTCGCCCAGCCGGGCAGGCGCCTCCCCAGGGGGCCGGAGGCGGTGACGGCGGACGGTCCGTCGGGCAGGCAGCCCCGCGGCAACGGGCGGTCCCGTGCGTCGGGCGCCCCCGCGCGTGGGGCGCCCCCGGGCAGGAACCCCTCGCGCACGGAGCCCTCCGCCCAGGGGACGTCCCCGCCCAGGGGGAGAACCAGCCCGGGGAGAACCAGCCCGGGGAGCCCCCGCCCCGGCACGTCCCCGCTCAGGCGGTGCCCGTGAAGTGTTCGCCGACCAGGGTCCGCACCAGGTCCGGGTCGCCGGCGATCAGGGCGTCCAGCAGTGCGGTGTGCTGGTGGGCGTCGGCGACCAGGTCGGCGCGGCCGCGTACGGAGGGGGAGCCGGCCGGCGGCCACTGGGCGCGGCGGTGCACGTCACCGGCGATCCGGACGAGCTGTTCGTTGCCGGACAGCGCGAGCACCGCGCGGTGGAAGGCGCGGTCGGCCTCGGCGTAGGTGGCCGGGCAGCCGGACGACGCGGCCCGGACGGTGGCCTCGGCGAGGGGGCGCAGCTCCGCCCAGCGCTCGGCGGGCACCGTACGGCCCAGCCGGAGCCACACCGGGGCCTCGATCAGGGCCCGGACCTCGGCCAGCTCGGCCAGCTCCCGGTCGCCGCGCTCGACGACGCGGAAGCCGCGGTTGGGGACGACCTCGACGGCGCCCTCCAGGGCGAGCTGCTGCATGGCCTCCCGCACCGGAGTGGCCGAGACGCCGAACCGCTCGCCGAGCACCGGCGCCGAGTGGACCTCGCCGGGCCGCAGCTCACCGGTGGCCAGCGCGGAGCGCAGGGCGTCGAGGATCTGCCCGCGCACGGAGGAACGCCGTACGAGGCCGCGCGGACGCGGCGCGGACGGCTCGCCGTGGGTGTGCTCGCCGCGCGCCGCGCCGTCCGGCTCCCCGGCATCGCGCGCCCGGCCCCGGTCGTCCCGGCCCCGGGCCGCGTCCGCCGCCCCCGGCTGCACCGGGATCCGCACCGCTGCGGCCGCCGCGCCCGAACCCGTTCCTGCGGCGCCCTGCGCGCTGTGCTTCACGGGTCCTCCTGCGGGACGTGTCGGTACTTGGGGTCATTACGGCGGGTTGTCACCTGTCCGTCAAGCACCATAAGCGCAGGGGCCGTCAGTTCAAATCCCAAACATCTTGGGTAAGGTAAGGCTTACCTTTAAGTAGCCCGTTGTCCCGACGCGGATCGGTGGTCCCGCATGCCTGTCGCCCGTACGGCCTTCACGGACGCATACACGCGCCTGTCCGAGGTCCTGCCCGGGCTGGGCGTCACCGAGCTGACCGCGGCCGACGAGGTGCCCAGCGGCGACGGCTGGGTCACGGCCGCCTCGCTCGCCGCGGGCGGCACCGAGCTGGCGGCGTTCCTCGCCTGGGACGAGGCCCAGGTGCTGCGGGACTACGGACAGCGGGCCCGGCCGGACGTGATCGCGAGCTTCGGTCTGCACCGGTACGCCTGGCCGGCCTGTCTGCTGATCACCGTGCCGTGGTTCCTGCACCGCCGGGTGCCCCGCCACCCCGCGGCCCACGTGGCCTACGACCGGGCGGCCGCCGGGCTCCCCCTCGGCCGGATGGCCGTACGCGCCACCTCCTTCGCCTGCCTCCCCGGCGACCCCGCCGCCGCTCTGACCGGCGCCCGGGTGGTCGCCGACGAGGAGGCGCTGCGCGCCGAGGTGCGGGCCGCGGTCGCCGAGCACCTGGAGCCGGTCCTGGCCGGATTCGGCCCCCGGATGCGGCGGCGCGGACGCGCCCTGTGGGGCATGGCGACCGACGAGGTCGTCGAGGGCCTGTGGTACGTCGCCCATCTGCTCGGCGAACAGGAGCGGGCGCGGCACGAACTGGAGCTGCTGCTGCCGGGCGCGACCAAGCCGTACGTCGGGGACGCGGCGTTCCGCGAGCTGAAGGGGCCGGACGGCGAACCGCTGCACACCCGGGACCGGGCGAGCTGCTGCATGTTCTACACTCTGCGCCCCGAGGACACCTGCGCCACCTGCCCGCGGACCTGCGACGCGGACCGCGTCGACAAGCTGCTCGCCGCGGCCGGCTGACGCACCGTCGGCTAAGATCGTCCGGGTTGTTTCACAACTCCCCCACCCGTCGCGGGAACTTTCCGTGGAACCACTCGTACGGGTAGTCTTATTCGAACTCAACTCCCGCCCCTCATGCGGCAGTTCGAGCAGAACGCCGCCCTGGGCACCCCCTTCGCACTCCCTTGGCGGCCTCTTGCCCCGAAACCCCCTGAGGGCCGCTGGGTTTGGGCCACCATGGCGGGCGTTACGCCCTATCCCACTGCAAGGGACCCCTGATGAGATTGACCGACATATCGCTGAACTGGCTGCTTCCGGGCGCCGTGCTGCTCCTGGGCATGCTGGCGGCGGTGGCGGTGCTCGCGCGCGGCAAGCGTTCCTCGGGGAAGGACGCGGGCGCGGACGACTCGTGGGAGCGCATGGAGGAGCGCCGCCGGCGCAAGGAGGCCCTCTACGGCACCTTCTCCTACGTCCTGCTCTTCTGCTGTGCGGCGGTCGCCGCGGCGCTCTCCTTCCACGGCCTGGTCGGCTTCGGCGAGCAGAACCTCGGCCTCAGCGGCGGCTGGCAGTACCTGGTCCCGTTCGGGCTCGACGGCGCGGCGATGTTCTGCTCCGTCCTCGCGGTGCGCGAGGCCAGCCACGGTGACGCGGCGCTCGGCTCGCGCATACTCGTGTGGGCCTTCGCGTTCGCCGCGGCCTGGTTCAACTGGGTGCACGCGCCCCGCGGCCTGGGTCACGCCGGTGCCCCGCACTTCTTCGCGGGCATGTCGCTGTCGGCGGCGGTGCTGTTCGACCGGGCCCTGAAGCAGACCCGCCGGGCCGCGCTGCGCGAGCAGGGCCTGGTGCCGCGTCCGCTGCCGCAGATCCGCATGGTCCGCTGGCTGCGCGCGCCCCGGGAGACCTACCGCGCCTGGTCGCTGATGCTCCTGGAGGGCGTGCGCAGCCTGGACGAGGCGGTCGAGGAGGTGCGCGACGACCGGCGCCAGAAGGAGGAGAAGAAGCTGCGGCGGCGCGAGCAGGAGCGGCTGGAGCGCGCGCAGCTCAAGGCGATCAGCCGGGGCCACGGCCACCGCGGCTTCCCGGGGCGCGGCGGCCGTCAGGTCGAGGTCGAGGTGCAGCAGGTCGAGCGGGGCTCGGAACGCGCCACCGCGGAGCCTGCCATATCGACCCCGGAGCCCCTGCCCGCGGCAAGCCGGCGGCCCTCCCTGCAGCCCGTGCGGAGCGGGTCTGACCAGATGGGCGTGGAGACCGTCGACCTCACCGCCGAGGACGACACGCAGGCCCTGCCCCGCCTGGACTCCCTGGAGCGCAAGCTCAAGGATCTGGAGCAGCAGTTCGGCTAGGACCGCGCACCGTTGCACGGACGGCCTGAGGCACCGGCATCCCCGGCGTCTCAGGCCGCTTCCGCGTCCGCGCCAAGTTCGAACCAGACCGACTTGCCCACCTCGCAGGGCCGGACGCCCCAGTCGTCGGCGAGCGACTCGACCAGGACCAGCCCTCTGCCGTTGGTGCTCTCCTCCCGTGGCGCGCGGGGCCGGGGCTGCCGCCCGTGGCCCACGAAGTCCCGTACCTCGACCCGCAGGGCGCGCGGCCCGACGGTCGCGGTCAGGACGGCGCCCTCCTCGGTGTGCACGAGCGCGTTGGTGACCAGCTCGCTGGTGAGCAGCTCCGCGACCTCCGACTGTCCGGGCCCGCCCCAGTGCCGCAGCAGCTCACGCAGCGCCCGCCGGGCCTCGGGCACCGCCCGCAGGTCCGCCCGGCCGAGCCGCCGCCTGAGCTGTGGCACCGTCTGCTCCTTCATGTCCCCCGTCGGCGCGCTGATGTCGTCTCCCCCTGTCTGTGCCGCTCCGGTCCGTCCCGCTCGGGTCCGTCCCGCTCTGGTCGAACATCTTCACGGGGAAAGCCTTGCCCGTTCGGACCCTCGCCAGTCATCCGGTTTCGGATCGGCTGTCCGTACGGTCACGGCCGGGGGACGTTGCGCAGGTTCGAGCGGGCCATCTGGACCATGCGTCCGACACCGCCGTCCAGGACGATCTTCGAGGCGGACAGGGCGAAGCCGGTGACCATGTCGGCGCTGATCTTCGGCGGGATGGACAGGGCGTTGGGATCGGTGACGACGTCGACGAGGGCGGGGCCCTTGTGCTTGAACGCCGCCTTCAGCGCCCCCGCCAGGTCCTTGGGCTTCTCCACCCGTACGCCGAAGGCGCCGCAGGCCTCGGCGACGGCGGCGAAGTCGGGGTTCTTGTTGGCCACGCCGTGCGAGGGCAGGCCCGCGACAAGCATCTCCAACTCCACCATGCCGAGCGAGGAGTTGTTGAAGAGCACCACCTTCACCGGCAGGTCGTGCTGGACGAGGGTGAGGAAGTCCCCCATCAGCATGGTGAACCCGCCGTCGCCGGACATCGACACGACCTGTCGGCGCCGGTCGGTGAACTGGGCGCCGATCGCCATCGGCAGGGCGTTGGCCATCGAGCCGTGGGAGAAGGAGCCGATGATGCGGCGGCGGCCGTTGGGCGAGATGTAGCGGGCGGCCCAGACGTTGCACATCCCGGTGTCGACGGTGAACACCGCGTCGTCGTCGGCCATCTCGTCCAGCAGGGCGGCCACGTACTCGGGGTGGATCGGGACGTGCTTGTCGACCTTGCGGGTGTACGCCTTGACCACGCCCTCCAGGGCGTCCGCGTGCTTCTTCAGCATCCGGTCGAGGAAGCGGCGGCTCTTCTTCTCCTTGATCCGGGGGATCAGGCAGCGCAGCGTCTCCCGCGCGTCGCCCCACACCGCGAGGTCCAGCTTGGAACGCCGTCCCAGGTGCTCGGGCCGGACGTCGATCTGGGCGATCTTCACGTCGTCCGGGAGGAAGGCGTTGTACGGGAAGTCGGTGCCGATCAGGAGCAGCAGGTCGCACTCGTGGGTGGCCTCGTAGGCGGCGCCGTAGCCGAGCAGCCCGCTCATGCCGACGTCGTACGGGTTGTCGTACTGGATGAACTCCTTGCCCCGCAGGGCGTGCCCGACCGGTGCCTTGAGCTTTCCGGCGAACTCCATGACCTCGGCGTGCGCGCCGGCGGTGCCGCTGCCGCAGAACAGGGTGACCTTGTCGGCGTCGTCGATCATCCGCACCAGCCGGTCGATCTCCTCGTCGCCGGGGCGGACGGTCGGCCGGGAGGTGACGAGGGCCGTCTCGGCGGCCTTCTCCGGGGCGGGCTCGTCCGCGATGTCGCCGGGCAGCGAGACGACGCTGACGCCGCCCTGGCCGACGGCGTGCTGGATGGCGGTCTGGAGCAGCCGGGGCATCTGCTTGGGGCTGGAGATCAGCTCGCTGTAGTGGCTGCACTCGCGGAACAGCTGGTCGGGGTGGGTCTCCTGGAAGAAGCCGAGGCCGATCTCGCTGGACGGGATCTGGGAGGCGAGGGCGAGGACGGGGGCCATGGAGCGGTGGGCGTCGTAGAGCCCGTTGATGAGGTGGAGGTTGCCGGGGCCGCAGGAGCCGGCGCACGCCGTCAGCTTCCCGGTGATCTGCGCCTCCGCCCCGGCGGCGAAGGCGGCGGTCTCCTCGTGCCGGACGTGCACCCATTCGATGCCGGAGTGGCGGCGCACGGCGTCCACGACCGGGTTGAGGCTGTCCCCGACGACTCCGTAGAGGCGCTCGACCCCGGCACGGGTGAGGATGTCGACGAACTGTTCCGCGACGTTCTGTTTGGCCATGGGTCCAGCTATGCCACAGCGAGCGGTCTCACGCCTCCCAAACGGCGGCCGCCGTACGGTCGTCCGCGTATCCCTTGACCCGGACGCCGCTGTCGGCGAGGAACTCCCCCAGCCCGGGTGCCGGGCGGCCCGCCCATCGCCGCGCGAGGAGTTCACCCAGTGCGGGCTCGTTCAGCAGCGGCTCGGCGAGGCCCGCGGTGCACATCAGGAGCACATCACCCGGGCGGGCTACGGAGGCCCGGAAGCGGAAGGGCTCGCGGGGCGGGTCGGCGGGCGGGCCGTCGTACGGGGCCGGGGCCGTGGTGATGCCGAGGTCCATGGTGAGCCGGTCGCCCTCGGGCGTCTCGCTCGGCGCGTCGTCGGGGGTGCCGCCGGACGCGCCCCCGGACGTGCCCCTGGGCGCGGAGCCGAAGCCGAGGACGGGCGCACCGGTGATGTCACCGGCGTCCGGCTCCATGTCCTGCCAGGCGCCGTCGCGCAGCCGGAGCAGTCCGCCCGCGCCGACGCCGAAGAAGACCCGGGTGCGGCACTCGGGGTCGGCGGGCAGCAGCAGGCAGCGCAGGGTGGCCGCGTACTCGTCCGGGGCGAGGCCCTGTTCGGCGGCGCCGGCCCGGAGCCGGCCGAGGCTGCGGTCGGTGAGGCGGTGCAGTCCGGACTTCAGGTCGCCGCGCCGGGCGGCCCGCAGGTCCTCGGCGAGCCGGGCGTGGCTGCGGCCCACGGCCCCTCCGATCCACCGGCACACCTCGGCCGCCGCCCGGTGCGCCCCGGCGGTGGCGCGGGCACCGGTCGCCATGGCCACCAGGACCAGCGCCTGCTCACCGGCGCCGAACCGGGCCACGAGCAGCGCGTCGCGCCGTGGCTCGCCCCGGTACCGCGCGGAGTCCCCGCGCACCGAGACGGCCCGCAGCGTGCAGGGCCCGTACCGGGCGCCCTCCAGCACGGTGTCCGGGACCAGCCCGTCGAGCCCGTCGGGGTCGGCGGGCGGCAGCGCGGTGGGCTCGGCGTCGTAGGTGGGCGGCCCGCTGCCGACGTAGTCGTCGCGGTCCGGATCGTCCGAGGAAGGGAGGAACGGCGGCGGGAGCGGGGGCAGGTCGGACACGGTGCGGGGCGGCGGGGCCGCCTCGGGCGGCTCGCTGAGGTCGGCGGCCCCGATCCCCGAGGTGGTGAGCCCACGCGGTCCACCGCCCTCCCGACGCCCACCGCCCCACGGAGCCGACGCGCCCCCACCGTCACTGGTCTGGTCGTCCCCCGACTTCCCCTGCGGAAAGCTCACCGGCCCGGTCGGTATCGCGGCCGGCGGCTCCCACGGAACTCCGGGACGCGGCGGGTCGACAGGACGCGGCGGGGCCTCCTCCCTACCCCCACCGGACCGCCCGTCCCCCGACCTCCCCTGCGGAAAACTCACCGGCCCGGTCGGCACCCCGGGCGGCGGCTCCCACGGAGCCCCGGGACGCGGCGGGGCGTCGGCGTCGGGTGGGGCGGTGCGGGGGCCGGGGACGGTAGGTGGGCTCGGCCGGGACCACCAGGGCTGCCCGGGTGCGGGCGGGGCCGGGTCCGCCAGGGGTGCGTTCGCCGTGTCGCCGGGGCCAGGGTCCGGTCCGCGGGCCACCGTGCCGGACGCCGAGGCGAAGCGGTCGTCCAGGGAATCGGGTGCGGCCGTGGGGCCGGTGTCGTCGGTGGAGTCGTCGTACAGCTGCCCCCACCAGTCGTCCTCAGGATCAGTGGGACCGGTGGGCCTTCCCCCCTGCTGACTCATGCTCCTGATTGTCCACCGACGGAGCCGGATGAAAACGGGGCATCGGAAAATTCGGGCGGACCGGCGTGCGCCGGGCGGCGTGTCGGGGGACGCATCGAACAGTCCTCCGAGGTGGGTGGCCGAGCGGCCCCACCCCCCACGGGAGGACCGCTCGGCGACGCCACCTTGGCAGAGTGACCGGCGGTACGGCGATGATGTCCCGGGGCGGGTTTGCGCCGTGGCCGTTTTCCGCCACAGAGGATCCCCGCGGCAGGTGATGATCATGGTTCTCGGGGAGGGGCGACGCCTGATGCTGGGAGTGCTGGGGCTGGAGAACACGCACGAGGCGGCGTACCGGGCGCTGGTGGCGGTGGGCGCGGCCGACGTGCCCGATCTGGCGCGGCGGCTGGCGCTCGGCGAGCGGGAGACCGAGCGCGCGCTGCGCCGCCTGGAGCAGAACGGGCTGGCCGCCCAGTCCTCGGCTCGCCCGGGACGCTGGGTCGCGGCCCCGCCCGGCGTCGCGCTGGGCGCCCTGCTCACCCAGCAGCGGCACGAGCTGGAGCGGGCCGAGCTGGCGGCGGCGCTGCTGGCGGAGGAGTACCGGGCGGCGGCGGCCGAGCCCGCGGTGCACGACCTGGTGGAGGTGGTGACCGGCGCCGCGGCCGTCTCCCAGCGCTTCCTCCAGCTCCAGCTCGGCGCGAGCGAGGAGGTGTGCGCGCTGGTCACCGACAAGCCGGTGGCCGTGACCGGCATGGAGAACGACGCGGAGGAGCAGGCCGCCGGACGCGGGGTCCGCTACCGGGTGGTGGTCGAGCGATCGGTCCTCGACCTGCCGTCCGGCATCACCGAGCTGACCGCCGCGCTGAGCCGCGACGAACAGGTCAGGGTCGTGGACCGGGTGCCGACCAAACTGGTCGTCGCCGACCGCTCCCTCGCCCTGGTGCCGCTCACCGCGCACTCCTCGGAGCCCGCCGCGCTGGTCGTGCACGCCAGCGGCCTGCTCGAACTGCTGTCGGGCCTGTTCGAGGCCGTGTGGCGGGACGCCCTCCCGCTGCGCCTGGGCGCCTCCGGCGTGACCGAGCACGGCCCGGACGCCCCCGACGGCACCGACCTGGAGATCCTCTCCCTGCTGCTCGCCGGACTGACCGACGCGAGCGTCGCCAAGCAGCTGGACCTGGGCCTGCGGACCGTGCAGCGGCGGGTGAAGCGCCTGATGGAGCTGACCGGTGTCACCACCCGGCTCCAGTTGGGCTGGCATGCCTATGAAAGGGACTGGGTGGCCAGGAAGCACTGAGGAGCCCCGGGCCGGGCTTCTGCGGACCGGCCCGGAGTCCGGCACCCTGGACACATGGGAGCGGGAGACCTCCTGCTGGCCGGCCTGGTCATCGTGCTCGGGCTGTGCGGCGTCCTGCTGCCCGGCGTGCCCGGGTCGTGGCTGGTGTGGGCCGGGGTCCTGTGGTGGGCGCTGAAGGACCCGCAGCCGCTCGCGTGGGCGGTCCTGGTCGGCGCCACCGGCGTGCTGCTGCTCTCCCGGGCGGTGCGCTGGGCGCTGCCGACCCGCAGGAGACGCCGGGACCGGGCGATGCGCCGGCTGACGGCCTACGCGGGCGCGGGCGCCGTCCTCGGCTTCGTCCTGATCCCCGTGCTCGGCGCGGTCCCCGGCTTCATGGGCGGCATCTACCTCGCCGAGCGGCTGCGGCTCGGGCGGCACGGCGAGGCGATGGCGTCGCTGCGGACGGCGATGCGCCAGGGCGGCGCCGACCTGCTGACCGAGCTGTTCGCGTGCCTGCTGATCACCGGGGCGTGGCTGGGAGCGGTACTGGCCGGGTGAGCCTGGCGCCCTCCAGCGACAGCAGCCGCGTCTTGCGTTCGAGTCCGCCCGCGTACCCGGTCAGGGAGCCGTCGGCGCCGATCACCCGGTGGCAGGGACGCAGGATCAGCAGCGGGTTGGCGCCGATCGCGCCGCCGACCGCGCGTACCGCGGGCCGCGAGGCCCCGACGCGGGCGGCGATCTCGCCGTACGTCGCGGTCACCCCGTAGGGCACCTCGTCCAGGGCGGCCCACACCCGCTCCCGGAAGGCGGTGCCCTCGGCGCGCAGCGGCAGCCGGAACTCCGTCAGCTCCCCGGCGAAGTAGGCGCCGAGCTGCTCCTCGGCCGCCCGGAAGGGTCCGGCGTCGTGCCGCCAGCCGTCCTGGACGCTCCGGCCGCCCTTCTGCCCGGGCACGGAGAGGGAGGTGAGCGCGCCGTCGGGGGCGGCGGTGAGGAGCAGCCGCCCGACGGCGCTGTCCACCTCGTACCAGTACGTCGTGGTCGTCGTGGTCGTCATCGGTCGTTCTCCCACTCTCCTGCTGCGCGCAGGTGGTTCAGTGCGTACGAGCGCCAGGGGCGCCAGGTGTCGGGGACGGCGGCGCCGGGCGGGGCGACGTCCGGGTCGCCGAGGGCGCGGGTGCGCACGACGGCGACGGTACGGGCGTCCAGTCCGGGCACGGCGAGCAGGGCGCGCTCGGCGTCGTCCCGGTCCGCGCCCGGGTCCAGCCGTACGGCGCCGTCGGCGAGGGCGGCGGCGAGCGCGCCCGGGGTGCCGTCCGGCACGGCCTCGGCGAGGACGGCCGGTTCGGGGAAGAGGTGGGTGAGGGTGCCGCAGGGCGCGTCGAGCACCTTGCCGTACCGCTGGACGAGCCGCTCGGCCTCCGCGCGCCCCACCAGGGCCCGCACCGCCAGTTCGTCGGGGTCTGCGGTGCCCGGTGAGCGCAGTCCGGGGCGGGCGGCGACCAGGGGGGCGAGCCGGGGGTCGGCGCCGAGCCGCTCGTCGACGGCGTACGGATCGGCGTCGAGGTCGAACAGCCGCCGCAGCCGCTGCACGGAGGTGGTCAGGTCGCGCAGGTCGGTGAGGTGGAGGCGGGCCTCCAGCCAGCCTCCGCTGCCGGTGCCGGTGCCGGGCGGTCCCGGCCGTTCCTGCACGGCGACGATCCCGGTGCCGTACGGCAGGCGCAGGGTGCGCCGGTAGACGCGGCGGCCCCTCTCGCCGCTCACCTCCTCGACGCCGGCGACGGCCTCGCGCTGGAGCAGGTCGAAGACGGGGCCGGGCTGGTAGGGGCCCCGGTGGGCGAGGCGCAGCGGGACTCCGGCGGAGGGGGTGGCCGTGCGCCGGGCGGCCCGGTCGCGGGCCGGGGCGGCGGCGCGCAGCTCGCTCGGTGTGGCCGCGTACACGGCCCGGATGGTGTCGTTGAACTGCCGCACGCTGGCGAACCCCGAGGCAAAGGCGATCTCGGTGACCGGCAGGCCGGTGGTCTGCAGCAGGACGCGCGCGGTGTGCGCCCGCTGGGCGCGGGCGAGGGCCACGGGTCCGGCGCCCACCTCGGCGGTGAGCTGCCGCTGCACCTGGCGGGCGCTGTAGCCGAGCCGGACGGCGAGTCCGGCGACGCCCTCGCGGTCGACGACGCCGTCGCCGATCAGCCGCATGGCCCGGCCGACGACGTCGGCGCGGACGTTCCAGTCCGCGGAGCCCGGCACGGCGTCGGGGCGGCACCGCCGGCAGGCCCGGAAGCCCGAGCCCTGCGCGGCGGCGGCCGTCGCGAAGAACCGCACGTTGCGCCGCTTCGGTGTGACCGCGGGGCAGCTGGGCCGGCAGTAGATGCCGGTCGTCTCGACGGCGAAGAAGAACGCGCCGTCGAACCGGGCGTCCCGGCTCCGCACGGCCTCGTACCGGACGTCCTCGTGCGTCTTCTCGTGCTCCGCGGTCTGTGTCACGCTGTCCAGTCTCCGCCAGACCGGAGGACCGGGCTGGCGGAAATCGGACATCGCGTTGGGGGCCGGCGGGCTACCGCAGGCCGCCCCTCTTGGCCTCCATGGCCGCCTTGCCGATGGCGCCCCGGCGCTTGAACTCCTTGCGGAGCTCGGCCCGCATCCGGGCGTCGGTCTTGGCGACGATGCGCTGGTTCTCCCGCATCAGCTTGCGGTAGCTCTCCAGCCGCCGTTCGGGCAGCTCACCGCTGTCGATGGCGGCGAGGACGGCGCAGCCCGGCTCGCTCTCGTGGGCGCAGTCGTGGAACCGGCACTGCTCGGCCAGCTCCGCGATCTCGGCGAACACCTGGTCCACCCCGCTGCCCGCGTCGAAGAGCCCGACGCCCCGCAGCCCGGGGGTGTCGATCAGCACGCCCCCGCCGGGCAGGGCGAGGAGGTTGCGGGTGGTGGTGGTGTGCCGGCCCTTGCCGTCGACGTCGCGGATGGCCTGGACGTCCATGGCGTCCTCGCCGAGCAGCGCGTTGGCGAGGGTGGACTTGCCGGCGCCGGACTGCCCGAGCAGCACGGCGGTGCCGCCGGAGACGACGGCGGAGAGCACGTCGAGCCCCTCGCCCTGCTCGGCGCTGACGGCCAGCACCGGCACGCCGGGCGCGGTGGTCTCCACGTCCTGGACGAGGTACCCCAGGGTCACCGGGTCGGGCACGAGGTCGGCCTTGGTGAGGACGACCACGGGCTGCGCCCCGGATTCCCAGGCGAGGGCGAGGAACCGTTCGATCCGGGCGAGGTCCAGTTCGACCGCGAGCGACACGGCGACGATGGCGTGGTCGACGTTGGCCGCGAGGATCTGCCCCTCGGACCGCTTGGACGAGGTGGAGCGCACGAAGGCGGTACGGCGTGGCAGGTAGGTGCGTACGTAGCGCGGGTTGCCGTCCGGTTCGACGGCGACCCAGTCGCCGGTGCAGACGACGCGCAGCGGGTCGTGCGGCGTGACGAACGCGGTGTCGGCGCGCAGCACGCCGTCCGCGGTGACGACGTCGCACTGCCCGCGGTCGACCCGGACGACCCGGCCGGGCAGCAGCCCTTCGGCGACGTACGGCGCGAACGCGTCGGCCCAGGCGTCGTCCCAGCCGTACGCGGACAGGGCGGAGTGGGCGGAGATGGATGACGTGGAAGTCAAGGGGTGACCCTTCAGGGTGCGGCCCCGGCGCGAGACTCAGGGAGCGGCTGAGATCAGCCGGTGGCCACGGAGGTGGACTCGATGGACTCCTGGATGCGGGCAGCGCCCGTCACAGTGACAGCCATTGGTCGACACCTCCTCAGCAAGACCCCTGTCGGCGGCCGCTGGGGCCGCCGCTCGAACATCGGTCACCCTAGTCGCGCACCCGAGGGCCGCGCCACCGAATAACCCCGGTACCGTCCGCTCAGACCTCCACGGGCGCGTCCGCCGGGAGGCTGTCCATGAAGGAGCTGACCGAGAAGACCGCGTTGCCGGCGCCGGGCGGGCCGTAGCCGGGGGGCGAGGAGAGGCCGAAGTCCTCCATGGTCTGGCGGTAGGCCTGGAGCAGGCGGATGTGGTACTCCAGCGGGGCGCCGTCGGGGTTGGTCTTGCCGAGCGGGGTGGTGGGCTCGGGGCACCAGGTGGTGAAGCGGGGCGTGATGCCGTGCGACATGAAGAAGCGCAGGCCCTCGGTGGTGGAGTCGATGGCCTCGTCGACGGTCTTGAAGCCGAAGGGCTCGGCCATCTCCACGCCCGCGACGAAGTTGGGGATGACGTTGCGCGCGCCGAAGACCTCGGTGGAGTCCAGGATGCGCCGGTGCCACTCGTCGCGGCCGACGTAGCGCTCCTTGCCGGGGCAGTACATCTTGAACAGGTACTCGTCCCACACCTCGAAGTTGGGGTGGTAGATCTGCACGCCGTAGTCCTTGAAGCGCTGGACGTCCGACTTGGGCAGGGCCTGGGCGACGACCTTGCCGATCCAGCGGCCGGGGAAGTGCTCCTCGATGGCCTTGGCGTACCGGCCGTAGAAGTCGGCCTCGTCCAGGCCCTGGACCTTCGAGGTGATCGCGCCGCCGGTGAGCGTGTACGCGGTGGAGATCTTGGCGGTGTCGTACTTGTCGATGATCTCCAGCGCCTCGAGGACCTCGTCGACGTCCTTGACGCCCGTGTACGGCCGCCCGGCCGCCTTGTGCTGGCGCCAGTTGTGGTTGATGTCGCAGTACTGGCACTCCTCCTTGGCGCCGAAGTACTGGCAGACGCGGAACGCGGTCAGGTAGATCAGGTAGCCCCACTGGATGGTCGGGGCCACCTCCATGACCGACTTCCCGTTGGAGAGCTTGTGCCGGTAGTACTCGGGCATGGGCGGCACACCGACGTCGGCGATCCGCCTGCCGTCCAGGTAGAGGCCGAGGACACCGTCGTCGTCCGCGGCGACCCGGTAGGGCGAGGCGGGGTTCACGCGGACCGAGACGACGGTGCGGCGCAGGTCGTAGGGGCCGCCGGTGAGGATGATCTCCTCGGGCGGGCGGCGCAGCGCGGCCTCGCCCAGTTCGGGCAGGGTGCCGTGGTCGAAGGAGAAGATGAAGTACGACTTCGGCTTGACCTCGCCCGACTCGTTGTCGCTGAGCGCCGAGGGGTCGAAGGCGACACCGCCGCGCAGCAGGTCCTCCTTGAAGACGGCCTCGCGCGGTACGTGCGGGAACCGCTCCATCAGATCCTCGACCAGCGCGGTACGGCTGTCCATCCCGTGTCTCCTCCCGGGTCCGGCGTTCGACTTCTCACGGTATGCCCCCGCGGAAGCGGCTTCCCGCGCGGGGCCCCTCCAGACGCGCCGGGTAGGTTTCCGCGCTATGAGCGACATCACGGTCACCAACTGGGCCGGCAACATCACGTACACCGCCAAGGAGCTGCTGCGGCCGCGCTCCGTGGACGCCCTGCGGGCCCTGGTGGCGGACAGCGCCAGGGTGCGGGTGCTGGGCAGCGGGCACTCCTTCAACGAGATCGCCGAGCCGGGCGACGGGGGCGTCCTGCTGTCGCTCGCGGATCTGCCGTCCGAGGTGGACGTGGACACGGCGGCCCGTACGGTGCGGGTCGGCGGCGGCGTGCGGTACGCGGAGCTGGCCCGGCTGGTGCACGCGCGGGGCCTGGCGCTGGCGAACATGGCCTCGCTGCCGCACATCTCGGTCGCCGGGTCGGTGGCGACCGGCACGCACGGTTCCGGGGTGGGCAACGGTTCGCTGGCGTCGGTGGTGCGCGAGGTGGAGCTGGTCACGGCGGACGGCTCCACCGTGGTGATCGCGCGGGGCGACGAGCGGTTCGGCGGGGCGGTGACCTCGCTGGGCGCACTGGGCGTGGTGACCTCGCTCACGCTCGACCTGGAACCGGCCTACGAGGTGGAGCAGCACGTCTTCACCGAGCTGCCGCTGGCCGGTCTTGACACGGCGGCGTTCGAGGCGGTGATGGCGGCGGCGTACAGCGTGAGCCTGTTCACCGACTGGCGGGCGCCCGGTTTCCGGCAGGTGTGGCTCAAGCGCCGCACCGACCGGCCGCTGGACGGCTTCCCGTACGCGGCGCCGGCCACCGAGAAGATGCACCCGGTGCCGGGGATGCCCGCGGTCAACTGCACGGAGCAGTTCGGGGTGGCGGGGCCCTGGCACGAGCGGCTGCCGCACTTCCGCGCCGAGTTCACGCCCAGCAGCGGCGCCGAGCTGCAGTCGGAGTACCTGATGCCCCGGGAGCACGCCCTGGCCGCCCTGCACGCGATGGACGCGATACGGGAGACGCTCGCGCCGGTGCTGCAGACCTGCGAGATCCGCACGGTCGCCGCCGACGAGCAGTGGCTGAGCCCTTCCCACGGCCGGGACACCGTGGCGGCGCACTTCACCTGGGTCGAGGAGACGGCGGCGGTGCTGCCGGTGGTGCGGCGGCTGGAGGAGGCGCTCGCCCCGTTCGCGGCCCGCCCGCACTGGGGGAAGGTGTTCACCGTCCCGGCGGGCGAGCTGCGTGCGCTGTATCCGCGGCTGGCCGACTTCCGGGCGCTGACCGGGGCGCTGGACCCGGCGGGGAAGTTCACCAACGCGTTCGTGCGCGGGGTGCTCGCGCTCTGAGCACCCCGCGCACCTCGTCCCGGGGCGGCCGGGTCAGTGGTCGGCGCAGCAGGGGGTGGGGTCGGGGTCCTCGAAGGGCACCAGGGTGCCGCCGACCGCGGGCATGGCGGCCAGGACGAGGCGGCCGTCCTGCCAGTGCGGGCGGACGTGGTCCCGGGTGACCAGCCGGGTGTCCGGGGCGGGCTCGTCCGGGGTGCCGAGGACGGTCACCCGGTCGATCGCGGAGCGGGCGAGCAGCTCGGCGAGCGTCAGGGTGCCGGTGAGGCCGGCCGCGCCGGGGAAGAGGACGGCACGGCCGTGCTCGTCCCAGGCGCCGTCGCGGACCTCGTACCCCCGGGCGGTGAGCCGGTCCCGGGCGGTGCGCAGGACCGGCTCCGCCCCGGCGGCGAGGGACAGGGCGACGCGCGGGCGGCCGTCCCGCACCAGGTGCGTGCAGCCGAAGACGCCCTCGGGGAGGGCGAGTTCGGCCGCCAGCGCCTGAAGCAGGTGGTCCGCCTCGCGCAGGGTCGTCGCGTCGGTGTCGACGCCGAGGACGTACGGCGCGGCGGGCGGTGTCACGAGGGCAGGACCCAGACCGGGTTGGAGTAGAACCACAGGTCGCGCCACGGGTCGGCGTCGCCGACGACGTCGATGGCGGGGCCGGCCGGGTCGACCCTGGCGCCCAGCGCGCCGACGGCGGAGCGGTTGCCGTCGGTGCCGCGGGTGCGGAGGTAGACGGGGCGGTCGACGCGGCCGAGGTCGTAGGTGAGGCGGACGGTGCCGCTGTCCGTGTTCGCCTCGGTCACCTCGTACGACTTGACGACCCGGGCGCTCGGCGCGGTGAAGGTGTCCTTGTCGGCGGCCGGGCCGGTCACGTCGCCCTGGATGACGTCGACGCGGGCCAGCTTGGGGACGAAGCCCGCCCAGTTGGGGCCGCCGGCCAGGGCGACGTCGATGGACAGGGTGACCCGGGTGCCCTTGCGGACGTGCAGGGCGCCGCCGAGCGTGGCCCAGCGGCCGCCGCCCGAGACGCGGACGTCGAGGCCGCTGACGAGCTGCCCGTGGTCGACCCAGACGCGTCCGGCGCGGATGCCGTCCATGACGGCGGCGTAGGAGAAGCCGTCGGAGCCGACGTGGGTGCGGCTGTACTGGCCGGGCCAGAAGTCGTTCTGGGTGATGTCGATCTGCCCGGCGTAGACCGGGTCGTCGTAGCGGCCGTTGGCGTTGAAGTCGCCGCCGCCGCGGGCGCCGGTGTCGGCGTAGACCTGGTGGGAGTCGGAGTTGGCGGTGATCCACCAGGGGCGGCCCTCGGCGATGAGGCTGTCCCACAGGCCGCCGACGGTGGCGGTCATCCAGTCGAAGCCGCCCCAGGTGCGGTAGCTCTCCAGGGGGTATCCGGCGAAGGAGTTGGCGCTCGGGCTGCCGTCGTAGATGCCGCGGGCGCCGCCCGGACCGAGGGGCTTCGGCAGGCCGCCCGCCTGGTGGCCCGGGGCGCCCTCGAAGCCGACGGCGATCTGGTGGCCGCGGGAGGTGGCGTCGCGCCAGGCGCGGATCTCGTGCGGTGAGTCGATGCCCTTGCGCGCCGGGTGGTTGGCGAGCATCAGGGCGTCCTTGACCTTGCGCCGCTTGACCTGGTCGGCGAGGAAGGAGAGTCCGGCGATGGCGAGGGCCTCGTTGGCGGGGGTGGAGTCGCCCGCGCCCTTGACGCTGCCGTCGTAGTCGGTTTCGAACTGCTTGAGGACGGAGACCTCGTGCTTGCCGGGGTGGACGAAGACGGTGCCGTGCTCGGCGGCCGGGATGTTCCACTCCAGGCCCTGGAAGACGAGGGTGTCCTCGTGGGCGTCGCGGGCCTCGCGGATGTCCGGGTTGACCTTCTCCACACCGATCCTGGCGTGGGTGCTGCTGCCGTGGTCGGTGATGACCAGCCAGTCCATGCCGTGCCGGGCGCCCTGGCGGACCTGGTCGACGACGCGGTACTTGCCGTCGCTGCTGTACTGGGTGTGGATGTGGTGGTCACCGGCCAGCCAGAGGAAGCCCTTGCCGCGGCGGCCGTTGCTCGCGGCCCGCGCGGGGGCGGCGGTGGCGGTCTGGGCGAGGACGGTACCGGCGGCCAGTCCGGCGCCGAGCAGACCGGCGCGGCGCAGCAGGCCGCGGCGCGACTGCTGTTCGGGGCTCAGGGCCTCGTCGGGGACGCTGGTGTCGAAGGCGGCGGGCAGGTCCGGCGCGGTGGCGTGCTCGTGGTCGTGCGGGTGCCCGTGGTGGTGACCGTGGGTGTGTCCGTGTCCGTGCCCCATGCGTGTTCCTCCCGAAGACCGCCGCCGTGCGCGGCTCCGAGGAGAATCGGCGCGGAAGGTGAACGTTGAACGACTTGCGGGTGTTCCGCGACTGCCGTCCGCCCTGACCTAGCATGAAACCTAGGATTCCTAGGTTGCAGGAAGGTGGCCCATGCCCCGAGTGGGTCTTACCACGGACCGCGTCGTCGCCGCGGCCGCCGACCTCGCCGACGCGTCCGGCTTCGATGCGGTCACCGTCTCCGCCCTCGCGCGGCACTTCGGAGTGAAGGACGCCAGCCTGTACACGCACGTGCGCGGTCTCCAGGACCTGCGCGTGCGGGTCGCGCTGCTGGCCGGCGGCGAGCTGATCGAGGAGATCGCCGACGCGGTGGCGGGCCGGGCCGGGAAGGAGGCGCTGGCCGCCTTCGCGGGCGCCTACCGGGCGTACGCCCTGCGCCACCCCGGCCGCTACGCCGCCACCCAGATCCGCGTCGACCAGTCCCTCGTCACCGACTCCCCCGCCCTGCGCCGCACCGCCGAGATCACCCACGGCATGCTGCGCGCCTACGGCCTGACCGAGCCCGACCTCACCGACGCGGTACGCCTGCTGCGCTCCACCTTCCACGGCTACTGCGCCCTGGAGGCCTCCGGCGGCTTCGGCGCACCGCGCGACGTACAGGCGTCCTGGGACAAGGCGGTCGACGCCCTGCACGTGGCTCTGGAGAACTGGCCGCGCGCCTGAGCCGTGTCCGGCTTCTGCCGCCGCCCCGGCGCGGGGAACCGGCGCCGACTTACGCCGAGGCATTGACAAGTTATTCACTCACCGAGATTCTGCATGACAATATGCAGGAAGTTGGGAGCCCATGGCAGCGGTAGTCGAGAAGCACTCCATCGACGTCGTCCCGGACAGTGAACGGCACGGCACCGCCTTCAACCAGTTCACGCTCTGGCTCGGCGCGAACCTCCACATCACGGCCGTCGTCACCGGTGCCCTCGCCGTCGTCTTCGGTGGCGACGTGGTCTGGTCGCTGCTCGGGCTCGTGCTCGGCAACCTGCTCGGCGGCGCCGTCATGGCGCTGCACTCGGCGCAGGGCCCGAAGCTCGGGCTGCCGCAGATGATCCAGTCCAGGGCCCAGTTCGGGGTGAAGGGCGCGGTCGTCCCGCTGCTCCTCGTGATCCTGATGTACGTGGGGTTCTTCGCCAGCGGCACCGTCCTCGCAGGTCAGGCCACGGCGCGGCTCACGCACACCGGAGACACGACGGGCATCATCGTCTTCGCGCTCGTCACGGGGGTCGTGGCGACGGTCGGCTACCGGGTCATCCACGTTCTCGGGCGGGTGGCCAGCGTGGTGTGCGCGCTCGCCTTCGTCTACCTGGGCATCCGGCTGTTCGACCAGGTCGACGTCGGGGCGCTGTTCTCGGACGCGCACTTCTCGCTGCCGATGTTCCTGCTCGCGGTGTCGCTGTCGGCCTCCTGGCAGCTCGCCTTCGGGCCGTATGTCGCCGACTACTCGCGCTATCTGCCGCGGACGACCAGCGGCAGGGCCACCTTCTGGTGGACGCTCGCGGGCTCCGCGCTCGGCTCGCAGTGGTCCATGGCGTTCGGTGTACTGGTCGCGGCGCGCGCCGGCGAGAAGTTCGTCGACAACCAGGTCGGCTACGTCGTCTCGCTCGGCGGAGCGGGACTCACGGCCTCGTTCCTCTACTTCGTGATCGCCCTCGGCAAGCTCACCGTCAACGTCCTCAACACGTACGGCGGCTTCATGTCGATGGTGACGGGGATCAGCGGGTTCCGCGGGCAGCGGGCGCTGTCGCGACGCGGCCGGGCCGTCTACATCGGCACCATCATGGTCGCGGGCACGGTCGTCGCACTCGCGGGCAAGGACAGCTTCCTGACCTCGTTCAAGGACTTCCTGCTGTTCCTGCTGACGTTCTTCACGCCGTGGTCCGCGATCAACCTGGTCGACTACTACCTGATCTCCCGCGAACGCTACGACCTCCCCGCCCTCTTCGACCCGGACGGCGTCTACGGCGCCTGGCGCTGGGACGCGCTCGCGGTGTACGCGGTCGGGCTTCTCGCCCAACTGCCCTTCCTGGCCACCGCCTTCTACACCGGTCCGCTCGTCGGACCGCTCGGCGGCGCGGACATCTCATGGATCGTGGGGCTCGTGGTGCCCGCCGCCCTGTACTGGCTGCTCGCCCGGGGGCGGGCAAGTGACCGGCCGCCCGGCGAGAAGACGGAGGACAGCCCTGCTTCGTTGGGCGCCCCGGCTCCTTGAGGCCGGACCAGCGCGCGCACCTCGTCGTAGGTGGGGGTCGGGCCGTCCGGTGTCCGGCCCGCGCGGACGGCGGTGGCCGCGTCCAGGGCGGCGCCCAGCGCGCGGCGGTAGAGCAGTGAGCCGAGGCTGACGCGGCGGACGCCGAGGTCGGCGAGGTGGGTGAGGGTGGGGCCCGTGGGCGAGTACAGGACGTTGAGGGGCACGTCGAAGTGGGCGGCGAGGGCGGCGATGCGGGCCGGGTCGGTGAGGCCGGGGACGAAGACGCCGTGGGCGCCGGCCTCGCGGTAGGCCGTCAGGCGCCGCATCGTCTCCGCGGGGTCGCCGCCGCCGGACCAGTACGTGTCGGTACGGGCGTTGACGAACAGGCCGGGGGCGGCCGAGCGGACGGCGGCGATCTTCGCGGCGTGCCGGTCGGCGGGGCCGAGGGCGTCCTCCAGGTTGATCCCGACGGCGCCGACCGCGGCCAGCTCCCGGGCGAACTCCCCCACCTCGTCCGGGTCGTCGCTGAAGCCGTCCTCCGCGTCGACGGAGAGCAGGAAGGGTGCCGAGCCGAGGGTGAGCGCCAGCCGCAGGGTCTCGTCGCGGGTCGCCGACGCCCCGTCGGGCAGTCCGGCCGCCGCCGCGACGCCGAGGCTGGTCGTGCCGACGGCGTCGAAGCCCTGCCCGGCGAGGACGGACGCGGAGGCGTGGTCCCAGGCGCACGGCAGCAGCAGGGGTTCACCGGCGCGGTGCAGGGCGGCGAAGGCGGTCCCGGGCACCGTCACGAGAGGTCACCCACCGCGTCGGCGTAGTACGCGGACTCCGCGAGGTGTGCGGCGAGTTCGCGGAAGCTCCAGCCCTCGCCGGGCGAGTGGTCGAGCTGCTCGTCGGTGAGCGCGTCGAGGCGGTTGGCCCAGATCCGGGCGAGCCGGGTGAGGCGGCTGCGGGCCTCGTCGAGGTCCTCGGCGGTGAAGCGGGCGTGGTCCGCCTCCGTGGTGACCAGGGAGGCGTGCCAGTGGTCGGGCTGCGTCTCCTCGCCCGCCAGCCGGGCTTCCAGCTCCGCGAGGTGGTCGACCATGTGGTCGGCGACCCGCCGGACCGCCTTGTGCGGGGTGTAGACGCGGCCGTCGACGTGTGCGGGCCTCCCGTCCCAGCGGGTCCAGGTGGCGGCCAGGGCCAGGACGTGGTCGACCATGCCGGTGACGGCGTCGACGGGTGCGGGTGCGGGTGCCGTGACGGTGTTCGTGTCGTTCATGTCCCGCACGCTATGGGCCCGTTGTTTCGGTCGCGGCCGAAGTGTTCCGGAGGTTCGGGGGTATCCGGTCCGCACCGGAACTTCCCCGTCTTCCCCAGGAGAGGTGACATGGCGAGCGCAGGCAGAGGCGAGGACCGTCCGCGGCCGCGGTGGCAGGACCGGCTCTGGGCCATCGGTGCGATCGCGCTGGTCGTGGGCGTCGGGGTACGGCTGCTCATGAACGGCGCGTCGGCGTGGCCGTCGGCGGTGGTGGGCGCGGTGCCGGCCGCCGCCTGGATCGTGTGGTGGGTGCGCCGTCGGCGGGTGCGCGACGCGGGAGCGGTCGGTGCGGAACCGGCGGACGTGCCCGGCATGGAGCGGCAGATCCTCAAGGGCGGAGCGCCGCCCCGGGACCCCGAGCGGCGGCGGGCGATGGCGGCACTGGTCGACTCGCGCCAGGAGCGGCTGCGGCGCAACCGCTGGTGGGCGTTCCCGATGCTGGCCCTCATCTTCTTCGGCACGTCGGCCCTGTGGTTCGCCTCGGGTTCGGTCGCCGCCGGGAGTCTGATGCTCGCCCTGGCCGTCGTGTTCATGGGCTGGCTGACCTGGTACAACCTCCGTTTCGACCGGCGTCTGTCGCAGATGCGCAGCCGGTTGCAGGGCTGAGCGGGCAAAGGCCGGACCTCAGGTCACCAGCCCGTGGCGGTAGGCGAAGACGACCGCCTGGACGCGGTCGCGCAGGTCGAGTTTGGTGAGGATGCGGGAGACGAAGGTCTTGACGGTCTCGGGGCTGATCACCAGGGCCGCGGCGATCTCGCTGTTGGACAGGCCGTCCGCGATCAGGCGCAGGACCTCCATCTCCCGGGGGGTGAGCGGGATGTCCCGGACGGTGCCCTCGGCGGGGCGGATCCGGGCCGCGTACCGGCCGACGAGGCGGCGCGTCACGTCGGGGTCGAGCAGGGCCGCGCCCATGGCCACGGTGCGGATGCCGTGCAGCAGCCGGTCCGGCGGCGCGTCCTTGAGCAGGAAGCCGCTGGCGCCCGCGCGCAGTGCCTCGTAGACGTACTCGTCGAGGTTGAACGTCGTCACCACGAGCACCTTGACGGGGTGCTCCACCCCGGCACCGGCCAGCAGGCGGGTGGCCTCCAGGCCGTCGAGCACCGGCATGCGGATGTCCATCACCACGACGTCCGGGCGCAGTTCGCGGGCCAGGTCGACGCCGGTCCGCCCGTCCCCGCACTCGCCGACCACCTCCAGGTCGGGCTGGGCGTCGACGATGGTCGACAGACCGGTGCGGATCAGTGCCTGGTCGTCGCAGATCACGACCCGGACCGGTGCGCTCATGACGTGCTCCCCCCGCTCCCCCCGGGTATCCGGGCCCGGACGACGAAGCCGCCGTCCTTCGCCCGGCCCGCGCTGAACTCGCCGCCCAGCACGTCGACCCGCTCCCGCAGCCCCGCCAGTCCCCGCCCGCTGCCGCCGGGGGACGCGGCCCCCGTGCCGGAGCCGTCCGTGCCCACCTCCACCGTGATCTCCCGTTCTCCGTGGCGCACCAGGACGGAGGTTTTGCCGCCGTGGTCGTACTTGAGGGCGTTGGTCAGCGCCTCCTGCACGACACGGTAGGCCACGAGGTCGGAGCTGCCGGTCGCCGCCGCCGGGGTGCCCTCCTCGGTGAACTCCACCGGCTGCCCGGCCCGGCGGGTCTGCTCGACCAGCGTGAGCACCCGGCCGACGGGCGGTGTCCTGGGCTCGGCGGTGCCGTGGTCGGGGTTGAGGAGGTCGAGCAGGTGCCGCAGGTCGGTGATGGCCCGCCGCCCGGTGTCGCTGACGGCGGCCAGTGACTCGTCGAGCCGCTCGGGCGCGGCGGTCAGGTACCGGGCCGCCTCCGACTGCACGACCATCGCCGTCACGTGGTGGGTCACCACGTCGTGCAACTCGCGGGCGATGCGGGTGCGTTCGGCGTTGCGGGCGTCCTCGGCGACCCGGCTGCGGCGTTCCGCCTCCGCGGCGCGGGCCGAGCGCATCCAGGCTCCGACGCCCCACGCCAGGGCGAGGATCAGGTAGAACGTCACGTATTCGACCAGCGTCTCGTCGCCGCCGCGCGCGTTCAGGCCGACGGCCATGGCCACGTACGCCAGGGTGGCGGCGACCTGTGTGGCACGCCGGTACTTCTCCTGGTGGGAGCCCGCGTTGATCAGCACGATGGGGAGCGCGGCGCCCGCGAACAGGTGGTAGCCGCGCAGTTGGTCGAGGGCGAAGCCGAGCGAGACCAGGGCGAGGCAGACGAGGGTCCACCGCCTGCGCACGGCCAGGGGGATGGACTGCAGGACGGCCGCCACCCCGGCCAGCGCGTCGGCGGGACGGGTCGGCAGGCCGCCGATCTCCGTGCCCTGACCGCGCAGCTCCGGCAGGAGCGACGCGACGAGGAGCAGCACCCCGAACGGGAGGTCCCGGGCCGTGACGTCGAGTCGGCGCCACCGCTCCAGGACCCGTCGGCGATCGATCACCGGGGAAGTGTAACGGCGGAGTTGACGCTCGCGGCACGGCGTCGGGCACCGAACGGCACGATGTTCCCGCGCCGGTGCGCCAGCCACAGGAACACCAGCGTCAGCAGCACCCCGAAGCCCACCGAGTACACGCTGCCCTCCGGTCCGAAGTCGCCACCGGTGAGCAGCTTCGGGCCCGACATCGTGGCGTCCAGCAGTCCCTCGCTGTCGCCGTTGCCGGAGACGACGGTGCTGAAGACGCCGCCCGCGGCGAAGTTCCAGCCGAAGTGCACGCCGATGGTCAGCCACAGGTTGCGGGTGGCGGCGTACACGGCGGCGAGCATGAACCCGGCCTCGATGGCGATGGCGACGGCGCCCCACAGGGTGGCGTCCTCGTTGAGCAGGTGCGAGAGCCCGAACACCAGGCCGGTCAGCCCCAGCGCGAGGTAGGTGCCGATGTGCTCCTCGATGATCCGGAACAGCACCCCGCGGTACACGACCTCCTCCGTCGCGGCGGCCCCGGCCATGAAGCCGACCAGCCCGATCGCGCCCTGCACCGAGCCCAGCCCGTCGACCTCGTAGTGCCCGGAGGCGTAGAGGTTCACGATGACGGCGGAGAACATCCCCACACCGATCAGCGTCCCCCAGCCGAGCTTGGCGCCCGCGCCCTCCAGGGCCACGTCCAGGGCCTGCCTGCGCTCGGTCCGTCGCACCACCCACCCGTACACGAACAGAATCAGCGCCGCCGCCGTGAGGCCGACGACCAGGGAGAGCCAGTCGTTGTCCTTCACCGCGTTGATGGCGATGCCACCGACGGCGTACGCCGCCAGCACGGCCAGGAACTGCCAGACGAACCTCACGGGAACTCCTTCCTCGGGCCCGGGACGGAAGTGCCGCGGGCTGCACCGGACGCTACGGATCCGGCGGCCCGGGATCGTCACCTCACGGTGGACACCTGCCTGTAGCTCGCACGGGGGACAAGGCCCCTCGGCGGGTGGGCGCGTCGTAGCCTCGGACGTATGACCAGCGACTTCGCCGACGCCCTCGCCTCCGGCCCGCTCGTGCTCGACGGCGGGCTGTCCAACGAGCTGGAGGCGGCCGGGCACGACCTGGGCGACGCGCTGTGGTCGGCCCGGCTGCTCGCCGAGGACCCCGAGGCGCTCACCCGGGCCCACCTCGCCTACTACGAGGCGGGCGCGGACGTGGCGATCACCTCCAGCTACCAGGCCACCTTCGAGGGCTTCGCCCGGCGCGGCATCGGGCGGGAGCGGGCCGCCGAACTGCTCGCGCTCAGCGTGGAGTCGGCGCGGGAGGCCGCCCGCCGGGCGCGGGCGGGCCGGCCGGGGCGCCGTCTGTGGGTGGCGGCGTCGGCGGGCCCGTACGGGGCGATGCTCGCGGACGGCTCGGAGTACCGGGGACGGTACGGCCTCGGCGCGGGTGAGCTGGAGCGGTTCCACCGTCCCCGCCTGGAGGTGCTGGCGGCCGCACGGCCCGACGTCCTCGCGCTGGAGACCGTCCCGGACACCGACGAGGCGGCGGCGCTGCTGCGGGCGGTGCGCGGACTGGGCGTGCCCGCCTGGCTGTCGTACACGGTGGCCGGGGACCGCACCCGCGCCGGGCAGCCGCTGGAGGAGGCCTTCGCCCTGGCCGCCGACGCGGCGGAGGTGGTCGCGGTGGGCGTCAACTGCTGTGCCCCCGAGGACGTGTCCGGCGCGGTGGAGACCGCCGCCCGCGTCACCGGCAAGCCGGTCGTCGCCTATCCCAACAGCGGGGAGGTGTGGGACGCGGGGGCGCGGGGCTGGCGGGGGCGCTCCTCGTTCGCGGCCGGGCGGGTGCGGGGCTGGCGGGAGCGCGGGGCCCGGCTGGTCGGCGGCTGCTGCCGGGTGGGTCCGGAGACGATCGCGTCGATCGCCCGGGCCCTGGCCCGGGAGTGACCGGGCGGCGTGTGCCAAGATTGCCGTGAACAGGCGTTCGGGGGCGGCGACGGGTTCGGCGGGGGGCACGCATGGAACGCGGGGAGCGTACGGCGCACCGGGCGGCGCCGACCGCGTGGGTCGCCGCCGGGGTGGTCGGGGCGCTGGCCCTCGCCGCGCTCGCGCTGCGGCCCGCGGAGGGGTTGCTGCACTCCGGCAGGGGCCCGCTCGGCCACTGGGGCTTCGTGGCGATCGGGGCGTCCGTCGTCTGGACGTTCGGGGCCTGGACGGTCGTCCAGAACCTTCGCCACCGTTTCGGCGCCGACCGCGTGTCGATGCCGCCCGGTGAGGAGCGGCTGCGGGAGGCCGCCGCGCCCCTGCTGCTCGCCGTGACGGGCGTCGTCGGCGTCCTCGCCCTGGTCCTGCACCGGTTCTCCACCGGGGACAGCACGTCGGGACCGCCCCTGCCGCGTGCGACGGACCCGATGCCCGTGCCGACCCTCGCCACTCCCCCGCCCCAGGGGCGGCAGGGTTCGACGGACCATTCCTCCCTGCCGCTGTACCTCGTGCTCGCGCTGCTGGCCGCGGTGGCCGTCGTACTCGTGGTGGTGGCCGTGGTGCGGCGGCTGCGCCGGTTCGGGCTGCGGGTGCCGCAGCGTCCCGGCCTCGCGGGCGCCGCGCCGGGCGACGACGACGCGCGGCTGCTCCTGTCCGCCGTGCACTCGGGCCGCCGCGCCCTGGCCGACACCGGCGAGGACGCCCGGGCGGCCGTCATCGCCTGCTACGCCGCCATGGAGGACGCCCTCGCCGCGTCCGGTGTGCCCCGGCACGCCTCCGACAGCCCCGCCGACCTGCTCTCCCGCGCCGTCGACGCGGGCTTCGCGCCGGGTGGGGCCGCGCCCCGTCTCACCGCGCTCTTCCGCGAGGCCCGTTACTCCTCGCACCCGATGGACGCCTCGCACCGCCGGGCCGCGGCGGACTCCCTGGAGGAGATCGCGTTCCTGCTCGGCGACCGCGCGGGCGACCGGGACGGCACCCCGGACGTCCCGGGACCGGAGGCCGGGCGATGAACCGTTTTGTGGCGAAGACCTCGGGAGAGGACATGCTCACGCTGCCCCGGCTCGGGCTGCTCGGCGCAGCGGTCGCCGGTTCGGGCGTCCTGCTGGTCCTGCTCCTCGACGGCGCCGAGGCGGCCGGCGCCCTCGTGGCCCTGCTCGCCGCCGTGGCCCTGCTCGCCGCCCGGTACGTCGCCGGGGCGGGCGCCCTGGACTCCGCGTACCGGGACGAGGTGCGGCTGCTGCGGACGCGGGCCCCGGGCATGGGCGAGTGGCGCCGCAACGTGGGCACGTCCACCGGACCCGACGGCGCCCTCTACTACCGTGCGGTGCTGCGGACCGAGCTGCGCCACCTGTACGCCGCCGCGCTCGCCGAGCACCATCACGTGTCCCTGGAGCACCAGCCCGAGCGTGCCGCGGAGTTGATCGGCCCCGAGCTGTGGCCGTGGCTCGGTCCCGTGCCACCGGGCACCGGACCCGACGGCGAGGTCCCCGTCGACGTACTGCGCCGCCTCGTCGACCGGCTCGAAGCGCTCGGCGCGCCCCGCGCCCCCAGCACGCGCGTCCCCAGTGCCCGCACCCGTAGCACCCGCCCCCGCAGCCCACGTACCGGTAAGGACCAAGCGACGTGACGACTCCCTCCACGAACCGGCTCCGCACCGCCGAGCAGGTCGGCGAGCAGGCCGGTGCCGTACTGCGCGAGATCGGCCGTGCCGTCGTCGGCAAGTCGGACGCGCTCGAACTCGTGATGCTGGGCGTGCTGGCCGGCGGCCACGTCCTCGTCGAGGACCTGCCGGGGCTCGGCAAGACGCTCCTGGCGCGGTCCTTCGCCACCACGCTCGGCCTGGACTTCCGCCGGATCCAGTTCACGCCCGACCTGCTGCCCTCCGACGTCACCGGGACGCCGCTGTACGACCGGCGCACCGGCGAGATGGTGTTCCACCCGGGGCCGATCTTCACGCACCTGCTGCTCGCCGACGAGATCAACCGGACGCCGCCGAAGACCCAGGCCGCGCTGCTGGAGGCGATGGCCGAGTCGCAGGTGACGGTGGACGGCGAGACACGGCCGCTGGCCGACCCGTTCCTGGTGATCGCGACGGCCAACCCGGTGGAGTACGAGGGCACGTACTCGCTGCCCGAGGCGCAGCTCGACCGGTTCCAGCTGCGGGTGCGGATGGGGTATCTGACCGCGCGGGAGGAGCTGGCGATGCTGCGCGCCCGCATCGACCGGGCCGCGCCGGAGGCCGTGCTCGAACGGCTCGCTGGGCCGGAGGATGTCGTGGCGTGGCGGGCCGTCGTGGAGCGGGTGGAGATCGACGACGACCTGCTGGAGTACGCCGTCGCGCTCGTCGGCGCGACCCGCGAGCACCCCCAGATCAGCATCGGTGCCTCGCCGCGCGGCGGGCTCGCCCTGGTCCAGCTCGCCCGCGCCCGCGCCGTGCTGGACGGCCGCGACTACGTGGTCCCGGAGGACATCAAGGGTCTCGCGGTGCCCGCGCTCGCCCACCGGGTCTCGCTGCGGCCGGAGTTGTGGGTGCGCGAGATGTCCACGGACGACGTGCTGCGCGAGGTGGTCGACGGCGTCGGTACGCCCACGACGCGGCGTACGGCCGCCGTCCCGTCGTGACCGCGCCCGCACCGCGACCGGCGTCCGCACCGCGACCGGCCCCCGCGCCCCGGCCGAGCGCGGCGGTGGTCCGCGCCCTGGAGGGACGCACCGCCCCGACGCAGCCGCCGCCCCCGCCGCCCGGCGGTCCGCGTCCGAGCGAGCGCACCCTGCGGCTGCTGACCGTCGCCGTCGTGGCGCTGGCCGCCGCGCTGCTCACCGGCCGGGCGTGGCTGCTGGCGCTCGCGGCGGCACCGCTGGTACTGCTCGCGCTCGCGCTGCCCCGCGCCCACCCCCGCCGCGTCGAGACGTCCACGACCGTCGAGCCGGGGCGCTGCTTCGAGGGCGACACGGTCACCGTCCGCATCGCGGTGGCCCACGACGGCGACGCCGTGCGCCTCGACCCCGGGGTCACGCTCGGGCCCGGACTGCGGCTCGACGAGGTCGTCGTCGGCCCGTCCACGGTGACGCTGCGCCACACGGCGCTGCACTGGGGCCGCTGGTCGCTCGGGCCGGTGGACGTCGACGTGTACGACCCCGGCGGCACCGTGCGCCGCACCGTGCGCGTCGAGGCGGTCGAGGTGTCCGTGTTCCCGCGCGCCACGCAGGCCCGGTTCACACCGATCCCGGTACGGCTGCCGCAGCGGCTCGGCGAGCACGCCTCGCCGCAGTCCGGGGAGGGCGTGGAGGTCATCGGCGTGGGGCCGTGGGTCCCCGGGGAGCGGCAGCGGCGCATCCACTGGCCCTCGACGACCCGGCGCGGGTCCGTGCAGCTGCACCGGTTCGCGGCCGAGCGGGCCGCCGACACGGTGATGCTGATCGACGCCTTCGGCGACGTGGTCGACCCGGTGACCGGGCTGTCGTCCCTGGACGAGACGGTACGGGCCGCCGCCGGACTCACCCGGGCCTATCTGCGCACCCACGACCGGGTGGGGGTCGTCTCGACCGGCGGCACCACCCGGTGGCTGGCGCCGGGCACCGGGGACGCGGCGTTCTACCGCATCGTGGAGAGCGTCCTCGACGTCCGCAAGGACCGCTCCTTCGGCGGCGACGGTCTTGAGCGGCTTCCGCCGCCCGCGCTCCCCGAAGGTGCTCTGGTGTACGTGTTCACCCCGCTCAGCGACGCCCGGATCCTTCAGGTGCTGCGCGATCTCCAGGCGCGCGGGCGCCGCCCGGTCGTCGTGGAGATTCCGAGCGGCGACCCGGTGGTGGAACCGGGGGACGTGGCGGGCGAGTTGGGGCTGCGGCTGTGGCGCGCGGAGCGGGACGCGATGCGGTTCGCGCTGCGCGACAGCGGTGTGCCGGTGCTGCGGCACACCGAGGGCGAGTCACTGGATCTGGCGCTGGCGCCGCTGCTGGCGGGGCGGGTCGGCGGAAGGGGGCGGGCGCGATGACGACGCCGGACACGCGGGTCGGCCTCCGTGAGTACGTCGGCTACTGGATCGGCACGGTGCCGGTGCGGGTGCTGGGGGCGGCGGCCGTCGTGACGGCGTGGCGGCCGTGGGCGACGGTGGGGACCGCCGGGGATGCGGTGCCGTTCGTCTGCGCCGTCGCCTTCGCGCTGTGGGCCGCGCCCTCGCTGGACCGGCGGCCGTCGGTGGAGGCCGTCTGGTGGTCCTACCGGCTGCTGCGCCACCGGACGACGCTGCTGGCCGGGGGCGTCGTGGTGATCGCGGCCTTCGAGGAACCGGCCTGGTGGGAGGGCGCCTGCGTGGTCGGGCTGTTGGTCGCCTACCTGGTGACCAGCGAGACCTGGCCGTGGCGGTGGGGGCGCGGACCGGCCCGGGTGTGGGGCGAGGCGGTCGCGGCCTGCGTGGGGGCGGGTGTGGTCGCGGCGGCGGCGGCCGTTCCGGTGTCCGGGACCGGCTCGGGGCTGGGCCGGGTGATCGCCGCCGGGGTGGTGGTGGGTCTGGCGGCGGCCGGTGGCACGGTGCTGCGCGCCCGGTGGCGGGGCGCTGCCCCGAAGTCCCGCGTCCAGGGGAACTGAAGGGCAACGCAATCACGCGTTCGGCACCGGGAAATCCGCTTTCACGAAAGCACTCGGACGGCCGTGCCGTCATTCGGTCGCAAGACATTCACACCCTGTCAATTTTCGTCCCAGCCCTTCATATGACGGCTGGTAGCGTGCCCACCGCTTCACCCCCACAGAAGAAGTAACCGATCTTTGGATTTCACTTCATGACTGGTACGCCAGACGAAACCCCCACGAACACCTTCGCCCCGGGCGGACGGCGCAGGCACCGCAAGGCGAGAGTGAGCCGCATCGGCGCGCGCCGGGCCCTCGTGCTCGCGATGGCCGTGCCGGTGGCCTCCGCCACGCTGGCCGGGACCTCCGCCTTCGCCGCCGACGAGGCCACCCCGCAGACCCAGGGCGTCTCGGTCGACGACCTCGCCGCCGACGACGCGCAGCTGGTCGAGAACCTCAACGAGCGCCTCGCGGACAAGCGCCTGGGCACGGACGTCAGCGGCGTCGTGCTCGACGCCGACTCGGACACCGCCCTGTGGGACCACAACGGCTCCACCGCCCTCATGCCGGCCTCCAACGCCAAGCTCGCCACGGCCACCACGGCCCTGACGCTGCTGGGCGCGAACCACGAGTTCACCACCAAGGTCGTGTACGGCGAGGGCACCCTCACCCTCGTCGGCGGCGGTGACCGCACCCTCACGAGCGAGGACGTGGCCGAGCTGGCCAAGACCGCCGCCGACGGGCTCCGGGCGGCGGGCCGGACCGACGTCCAGGTCCGGGTGGACGACAGCCTGTTCGCCGACCCGAGCCTCGCCGAGGGCTGGAACGAGGGCTACTACCCCACCGAGGTCGCGCCGGTCCGTTCCCTCGTCGTCGACGGTGCCGCCGTCCAGGACACCTCGATCGACGCGGGCAAGGTCTTCGCGAAGAAGCTCGCCGCGCAGGGCATCACCGTCACCGGCGAGGTGGGCCGCCAGACGGCGAAGCAGTCCGACGTGCCGGTGGCGCAGCACAAGTCGGCGCCGCTGTCGGACATCGTCAAGCAGATGCTCAAGACCAGCGACAACAACATCGCCGAGACCCTGCTGCGGATGACCGCCGTGGAGCTGGGCAAGCCGGCCACCTTCGAGGGCGGTGTCGAGCTGGTCCGCCAGGTGCTCAGCTCGTACGGCATCTCCCTGGACAACTTCGAGATGCACGACGGCAGCGGCCTCTCCCGCGCCGACCGCATCCCGGCCACGACGCTCGCGCAGCTCCTCGACGCCATCACGGAGTCCCCCGCCCTGGGTTCGATCCTGGAGGGACTGCCCGTCGCGGGCGAGGCCGGGGCCAGCCTCGGCCCGGAGTGGGGACGCTTCGACGACCCCAACTCCCAGTGCGCCGTCGGCAAGGTGCACGCCAAGACCGGCACGCTCACCGGTGCCGTCGCCCTGAGCGGTGTCACGCGGACCGACGACGGCGACTGGCGGATCTTCTCCTTCATCGAGAACAACTCGACGGCCGCCCCGAGCGACATCAAGGACGCCATGGACGGCCTCGCCGCGACCGTGAACGGCTGCTGGGCCTGACCCGTCGCAGGTGACGGAGCGTGGAGATCCGGTGAAGGCCCCCGAGGGCAGGCGGGTGTGCCCCGTCAGTCCGCCGGGACGACACACTCGAACCACACGACCTTGCCGGGCTCCCGCTCCGTCACGCCCCACTTGTCCGCCAGCTCCGACACCAGCAGCAGCCCGCGCCCGCCCTCGTCCGAGCCGCCGGGCTCCAGCGGTACGGCCGGTACGCCGCCCCCGCTGTCGTGGACCTCGACGCGTACGCCGTCCCCGCAGGGCAACGGCCACAGCCGCAGCAGGAAGCCCCGGCCCGGCGGTACGCCGTGCAGCAGGGCGTTGGTCGCCAGTTCACTGACGCACAGCACCACGTCGTCCGCGCGCCCGCGCACACCCCAGTCGGCCAGTGCCTGCCTCGCGAACGCCCGCGCGGCGGGGACGGACCGGCGCTCCCGGCGGTAGAAGCGCTCACGTGGGGACGGGGGTGGAGTTTCGTTGTTCACGGGACGAGGGTCACGCTCCGTGGTCATGATGGGACAGTGCACATGGCCGTACATCCGGTCTGTACGGGTGCGCGATGGTGAACGTACGCGCGCGGGTGGGGAGTTCGACCTCATGGGCACGACGACACGGAGGAACGCCTCCGCGATGAAGATGGTGGGGGCGCTGCTCGCCCTCTACCGGCAGGCCGCCGGACACACCCAACGGTCTCTGGGCGAGCGCTTCGTCATCGGCGAGCAGCAGATCGCCTCGATCGAACAGGGCCGCCGCCCGCTGAAGCCGGATCTCGCCGAGCAGCTCGACGAACTCCTGGGGACCAAGGGGGCGTTGTCGATCGCGCTGAGCAAGATGCCGGAGGTGGATCTGGTCCCGCTGTGGGCGGAGGAGTATCTGGACAGGGAGCGGGAGGCCATCGTCATCTCCTCCTACGAGAACCAGGTGTTGCCAGGGCTGCTTCAGACCGAGGGCTACGCCCGAGCCGTGTTCCGTAGCCGCATTCCCGCCCTTGAGGAGGACGAGGTCGAACGTCACGTGGCGGCTCGTGTCGAGCGCCAGGCTCTCTTCCACCGCAAGGACCCGCCCATCACTTGTTTCGTCATCTGGGAGGCAGTGCTGCGGGACCACTTGGGCGGCAAAGCGGTGTTCCTGCAACAGGTGCGCCATCTGCGAGAGTGCTGCGAACTACCCAACCTCGCAGTTCAAGTCCTGCCGCTGGCACGCACCGCCCATGCGGCTCTGGACGGGCCTTTCGTGCTGCTGGAGACACCAGATCACCAACGGCTCGCCTACACGGAAACGCAACGGGGCAGCCAACTGATCGCTGCTCCGGACGAGGTAGCGATCCTCACGCAGAGGTGTGCGATGCTGCGGTCACAGGCCCTCACCCCTGAGGACTCGAGGGATTTTCTGGACCGTCTGCTAGGAGACCGATGAGCGGCAGCGCACTTCGATGGTTCAAGTCGAGCTACAGCGGAAGCGACGGCGGCAACTGCATCGAAGTCGCCTACGAATGGCACAGGTCCAGCTACAGCGGGAGCGAAGGCGGCAACTGCGTGGAAGTAGCTCACCAGTGGAGCAAGTCGAGTTACAGCGGCAGCGAGGGCGGCGAGTGCGTCGAGGTCGCCCAAGAACCCACCGCAATCCACATCCGCGACTCCAAAGCCCCGCAGGGACACCTCACCGTCGGACCAGACGCCTGGGCCGCGTTCCTCGCGGCGCGGTGACGTCGGCCTTCCACAGGTCGTACTCGGCGTCGAGCGGGCCGTAGGCCGTACGCGGGGCGCCGTCGCCGAAGACCCGGACGGGATGCGCGGCGTCCCACGCCTCCCACCCGGGGTCGCCGGACTCCACGAACCGCACCCACGCCCCGTGCATCGCGTCGGCCAGCTCCTGCGGCGCGCCCTCGCCCGCGAGCCTGCGTGCGGCGGGGCCGTCGCCGGAGTCGAAGACGAAGCCCAGCTCCAGGGCGTGGCAGGCGCCGAGGTCGGGCAGGCTGGACGGCCAGGCGAACTCGTAGACGTGCGAGGAGGCGGGCCGCGCGTCGGCCAGGCGGTGCATCGGGATGCGCAGCAGGTGGTCGGTGACCAGCTGGCCCACGGTCTCGGCGGTCCCCGCGCCGGGGCGCAGCGCGCGGTAGCCGCGCACGACCTCGTTGCCGCAGTGGCAGCGGGTGCGGGCGCCCGCGAGGGCCACCGCGCCGAGCCGGTCGACGCGTTCGAGGAGGCCGCCGGGGACCAGCCAGAGCCGGTACTCGTCGCGGGTCCAGCCCATCAGGAGGTCGACGCCCGGTGCCGCGTCGCCGTCGACGAGGGCCTCCAGCGGGTCGCGGGGCAGGACGTCGCCGTCGACGACGAGGCCGAAACCGGGGCCGCCGAGTACGGGGCTGCTGAATCTGCCCACCTCGGCCTGGGCCCGCAGCAGCTGGCCCCGGTCGGCGGCGGCGAAGGCCTCGGCGGTGGCGGGAATCTTCAGGCGGGCGGCCATACGGCGGACCATGCGCCGCACCTTGTCGCGGTCGGTGGCCTCGGGCGCGCCGCTCTGGAGCACGGCCCGCCGGAACAGGCCCTGGGCCCGCGGTGCGGCGAGGAGCGCGCCGGTGCTGATGGCGCCCGCGGACTGGCCGGCGACGGTGACCCGGTCGGGGTCGCCGCCGAAGGCCGCGATGGAGTCCCGCACCCACTGGAGGGCGGCGATCTGGTCGCGCAGGCCCGCGTTGGCGGGGGCGTCCGGGAACAGTCCGTAGCCCTCCACACCCAGTCGGTAGTTGATCGACACGCAGACGACGCCGTCCCGGGCGAAGGTGCTGCCGTCGTAGACCGGTACGGCGGAGGACCCCCTGGTCAGCGCGCCGCCGTGCAGCCAGACCAGGACCGGCAGGCGGGCGCCGGGGCCGGGCTCGGGGGTCCAGACGTTGAGGTTGAGGCAGTCGTCGCCGGGGATCACCGGATCGGAGAGGTACCGGGCGAAGGCCTCGGAGTACGGCGGTTTCGGGGCCGTGGGGCCGAAGGAGCCCGCGTCGCGGACGCCGTCCCAGGGTTCGGGAGGCAGGGGCGGGCGGAAGCGGCCCGGTCCGAAGGGAGGCGCCGCGTAGGGGATGCCGCGGAACACCGCGACGCCGTGCTCGTACCTGCCGCGTACCGCGCCGTGAACCGTCCTGACCACGGGGTTCGTCTGGCCTGACCGCATGCGCCCACCAGCCCTTCGCCGCACTCTCGTACCGCTCAAGGCACAGCGCCGGGCCAGACGGATCTATTCCGGGACGCCGCCGCGGTCGCGGCTGGGGGACAATGGAGACCACGCACGCGATGGACGCACCGCGCCACCGAGGAGGCTGTCGTGACGGACGCACCCGTGAGGATCGCCGAAGCCGACGGGCGGCACGCGGTGCTGGCCTTCGCCGGGGACCTGGACGCCCACGCCCTGGGCGTGCTGGAGGAGCTGCTGCTGGACCCGCGGCTGCGGGAGCCCGGGATCTGGACCCTGGACATGAGCGGCCTGGAGCACATAGACCTGGCCTGCGCCTACGCGCTGCTGCGGACGGTGACCCGGGCGCCGGAGCCGGTCTCCCTCACCGTGCGGGGTGCCCGCCCGTCCGTCCACCGGACGCTGCGGCAGGCCGGACTGGACACGGTGGCGGCCTTCACGGCGTAGGAGCCGGGTCAGCCGCCCACGTCCACGTGGTTGTCGGGGGCGCCGTCGCCGAACGGGGGCAGGTCGCCGCGCTCGACCGGCGTGGTGGGCGCGGGCTCGGCGGAGGGCAGGAGGCGGTCGGTCTCGGCGGCGTCGGGGCGGTGGGCGGCGAGGGCGGCCGCGCGCAGGACGTCGCGCGGTACGGCGTCGGTCTCGGCGGACACGCGCACGACGTGCCCCTCCTCGGGCAGCGCGTACTCGTGGCGTCCGGCACCGGTGCGGTACCAGGCGCCGCCGTCGCGCGCGCAGGTGGTGTGCTCGCCGGACATGTCGCCGACGGGCTGCTCGGGGCAGGTGTCGGCGGTGAGGGTGCCCCGGTCGACGGCCAGGCGCAGCAGCGCGTTGGTGTCGCGGTCGACCCACGTGGCGGAGAAGCCGTCGTCGCCGAGGACGCCCACGGACTGCTGGGCGAGGGTGAAGCCGGGGGCCTCGGTGACGTAGACCAGCTCGGGGGCCACGCCCATCGCCTGGGCGCGGGAGGCGAGTTCGCCGGTGCCGGGGGCCGCGGCCGGACCGGCGGCGGAGGCAGAGGCGGACGGGCCGGGGTCGCCCGCCTTCTCGGAGCCGCAGGCGGTGAGCAGCAGCGGGGCCAGCACCAGCACCGGCAGGACACGCGCGCGACGAATCATGCGGCCATCCTGCCGTACAGATGTTCCACCGGGGCGGTCTCCCTGGATCTAGGGCTGGTGGGCGGCGGCGTCCTTCGTCAGCTTCACGGCCTGGCGCAGGCTGAGTCCGGGGGCCGCCTCGCGCAGCGTCTTGACCGCCCGGACGGAGTCGACGGGACCCTCGTGACCGGCCGCGGCGAGGCGTTCGTGCACCCAGCGGGCGAGCAGGGCCGCGTCGGGCTCCGCGGCGGCCTGCTCGATCAGGGCGGCGGCGCGCTCCAGTCCGGGCCGTTCCTCGGGCGTCGCCTCGGCGAGCGCCTGACGGACGCGGTGGGCGACGACGTCCGTGTCGCGCAGGACGAGGACGTTGAGTTCCGGTGGGGCGAGTCGTCCGAACATGCGGCCATGATCGACGGGACGCCCCGTGCCGTGCAACGGACTTGAGGAGTCTCTGAGGCGCGGGCGGCCGGGTGTCCGTTTTCTTCAAGACCGGGGTCGCGCGCCGCGCCTACGGTGACCCCATGACCGCACGATTCGACGCCATCGGCCTCATCGTCTCCGACATGGCCGCCTCCGTGACCTTCTACCGCCGGCTCGGCTTCGCCTTCCCCGAGGGCTCCGAAGGACAGCCGCACGCCGAGGCCGGACTGCCGGGCGGCATCCGGCTGCTCCTGGACACCGAGGACTCCGTCCGTTCCTTCACCCCCGGGTGGCAGCCGCCGGCCGGGGGCGGGCGGCACTCCCTCGCCCTGCTGTGCGACACGCCCGCGGAGGTGGACGCCCGCTACGCGGAGCTGACCGGCGCGGGCTGCCACGGCGAGCGGGAGCCCTGGGACGCGCCCTGGGGACAGCGGTACGCCGTCGTCAACGACCCGGACGGCCACGGCGTCGACCTGTTCGCGCCGCTGACTTGACCTCGACCAAACTTGAGGTCGGAGGCTGAGCGGAACGTTGTCTCCGGCGAAGGGTTCGGCTCATGCGTGCGATCCAAGTGGCCTCGTTCGGCGCTCCCGAGGTGCTCACCCCGGTGGTCCTGCCCGATCCGGTGCCCGGCCCCGGCCAGGTCGTCGTCGGCATGGCCGCGGCCGACGTCATCTTCCTGGACACCCTGCTGCGCGGTGGCTGGGGCCAGGACATCTTCCCGCGGACACTGCCGTACGTGCCGGGCGGCGGCGGTGCGGGCGAGGTGCTGGCTGTCGGTGAGGGCGTGGACCCGGCCTGGATCGGCCGCCGGGTGACCGTACGAACCGGCGTCGGCTACGCGGAACGGATCGTCGCCGAGGAGGGCGAGATCATGCCGATCCCGGACGGGCTGGCCACCGCGACGGCGGCCGCACTGGTGCACGACGGTGTGACCGCCCTCGACCTGCACCGGCGGGGAGCGCCGCGCGACGGGGAGTGGGTGCTGGTCTCGGCGGCGGCCGGCGGGGCGGGCACGCTGCTGGTGCAGTTGGCCGTCGACGCCGGAGCCCGGGTGGTGGCCGCCGCCTCCAGCGACGCCAAGCGGGCCCTGGCCCGCGAGCTGGGTGCCGAGGTGGTCGTCGACTACACCCGGGCGGACTGGATCGAGCGGGTGCGCGAGGCGACCGGCGGTGGTGCCGCGCTCGTCTACGACGGTGCGGGCGGGGCGCTCGGTTCGGCCGCCGTCGACGCGCTCGCGGACGGCGGACGGTTCGTCACCTACGGCACCGCCGACGGCTTCGCCGCCCCGGACCGCGAGACGGCCGCGCGCCGGGGCGTACGGCTGCTGATGCCGCTCCTGGACGGCCCGCCGGACCAGGAGACGGTCCGGGAACTGCTGGGGCTGGTGCTGGAGCGTGCCGCCGAGGGCCGCCTGCGTCCGGCGATCGGCGCCACCTACCCGCTGGAGCGGGCCGCCGAAGCCCACCGCGCGCTGGCCGCGCGCACCACGGTCGGCAAGTCACTGCTGCTGACGAGCAGCGGGGCGACGCAGTCCGAGAACTAGCCGCGCAGCAGCTCACCGGGCGGCAGGCCCGTCAGGTCGCGTACGTCCCGGGCCAGGTGTGCCTGGTCCGCGAAGCCGGTCCTGGCGGCCGTCTCGGCGAGGGGCGTGCCCTCCCGGGCCAGGGCGAGGGCGCGTTGCAGCCGCAGGACGCGGGCCAGCGTCTTGGGGCCGTAGCCGAAGGCCGCCAGGGAGCGGCGGTGCAGCGCGCGGGCTCCGACACCGAGCGCGTCGGCCGTCGCGGCGACCGGGCGGCCCGCGTCGAGGGCGGCGACGATCCGGCGCAGCAGCGGGTCGGGCGGCCCGGTCTCGGCGGCGCGGGACAGGGCGGCCTCCTCCAGGCCGGTCGCCGGGTCGGGAGCCGCGTTAACCCGGGCGGCCAGGCGCCGTGCGCGGGTGGCCGGCCAGAGGTCGGTGAGGTCGACGCGCCGGTCGCGCAGCGCGTCTGCGGGCACGCCCAGCAGAGCGGGAGCGGTGCCCGGGTAGAAGCGGACGCCCGCCCAGGTGCCCGGGGCGCCGTCGGTGACGTGGGCGCGGGTGTCGGGGCCCGCGACCAGGAGCCGGCCGTCGTACCAGAGCAGGTCCATGCAGCCGTCGGGCAGGACCCGTCCGGGGCCGGACCCGGACGGGGTGTTGGTCCACACCACGGCACCGGTCAGCCGTGACACCCGTTCCGCGTACACGCGAGCCAGGTTACGCCGGGAACGGTGTCGGACCGGGGGCGGTGCCACACCGGGTCCGGCACGATCAAGGCGTGCCGCGGGCCCATCGGTGTCACGGGCCGCGGACCGTTCACCGAGGGGCGTTCCCGGCCCCCTCCCGGCGTCCGGGCGCCGCGTCCAGCGCTCTCCTCGCCTCCGCGACGACGGTCGCGTCGGTGACGAAGTGGGTGTCGTCGGCGGCGGAGGTGCCCCCGGCACCGAGGGGTACCCAGCCGGCCGCGCGGCGGGGCGTGGCCCGGGACTTGGCGGACAGGTGCACCGAGGTGGCGCCCGCCGCCAGCAGACCGGCGATGTCGCCGGGCCGCACTCCGCCGCCGGCGGCCACGTCGACGCCGGGGGCCGCGGCGGCCATCGCGGTGAGTACGGCGCTGCCGCCGATCGCGGTGGGCGCCCCGCCGGAGGTCAGGACGCGGGTGATGCCGAGCCCCGGCAGCGCCGCGACGGCGGCCACCGGGTCGCTCGCCTGGTCCACCGCCCGGTGCAGCGTGACCTGCGCGGCGGGGTCGGTGTCCCGCGCAGCGCGCACGAACGCGGCGAGGGCGTCCGTGTCGAGAGCGCCGTCCGGGGTCAGCGCCCCGACGACGACGCCGCGGGCACCCGCGCGCAGGGCGGCGCGCACCTCGGCGGCCATCAGGGCGACCTCCTCGTCGTCGTAGACGAAGTCGCCGGGGCGGCAGCGGACCAGGACGTGGACGGGCGGCCCGGACGCGACGGACGCCTCGACCGCCGCGGTCGAGGGGGTCAGGCCGCCCAGTTCGAGTCCGGTGCACAGTTCGACGCGGTCCGCCCCGTGCTCGCGGGCGGTGCGGGCACCGGCCGGGGACACGACCGCGATCTCCAGGCCGGGGCGGGCGCTCACTCGTCGGCCCCGGTCAGCGGCTGGTCGGCGGCGGGGATCAGGCGGGCGGTCAGGTCCGGGTCGGCCATGGCGGCGTCGAAGGGGAACAGGGGCCGGCGGATGCGGTGGTGGCCGAGCCGGACGAGGTCCTGGTCGACACCGCCCGGGGTGAGGGCCATCTTCCAGTCGGCGGCCATCGCGAACAGCTCGGGTTCCAGGTAGCCGATCTTCACGATGACGATGTCGGCGCCGCGCGGGTCGAGGTCGAGGCCGGTGAAGTCGTGCTCGTGGTGGTAGGGCTTGCGCAGCTCGGTGAGGATCACGTACGCGCTGCCGACGCGTATCACCACCTCGGTCCGGGCGTCGCGGTCCCCGTGCCGGACGGCGTGCACGACGCCGGTCAGGGTGACGGGACCGGCGTGCCGGTCGTCCACCTCGGCGCCCGCCGTCACCGTCACGGTGGCTCCGACGCCCGCCGCGGCGGCGTGCCGCACGGCCTCGGGGCCCGGCACGGAGGCGTACAGGACGGTCGGCCCGTCCTCCTTCTGGAACTCGGGGCGGGCCAGCAGCCGGGTCAGGCCCCAGGTCACGTCACCGGCGCCGCCCGCGGTCGGGTTGTCGCCGGTGTCGCTGACGTAGTACGGGCGCTTCTCGCCCGCCAGGGCCTCGTCCAGGATGTCGTCGAAGGTGCCGGTGGGGGCGACGAAGTCGAAGTCGTGGCGGGCTTCCCAGAAGCCGCGGGCCAGCCGTTCGGCGCCCGCGGACACCGCCTGCTCGTCGTGCCCGGTGACGACGACCGCGGCCCGGTTGCGGGGCTCGTCCGCCCAGGCGTAACCGACCCAGATCGCCGCGTCGATCACGCCGTCCGCCGCCTCGACCCCGGGAACGGCGCCGTACACGCTCTTCGCGGGTTCGATCCGGGTGGAGGTCTGCTCACCGGCCAGCAGGACGGGGACGGGCACCCACGCCTTCAGCGGGCGGGGGGCGCCGGAGGCGAGGTGCGCCAGCAGGTTCCGTACCGCGCGCTCCTTGGTCTCCATGTGGTCCTCGTGCGGGGCCATCCGGTAGCAGGTGATCAGGTCGCTGCGGTGGACGAGGGCGCGGGAGACGTTGCCGTGCAGGTCCATGGAGGTGGAGACGATCACGCCGTCGCCGACGACCGAGCGCACCTTCTCCAGGAGCAGGGCCTCGGCGTCGTCGATGCCCTCGACGGTCATGGCGCCGTGGATGTCGAACCACAGGCCGTCCAGCGCGGGCAGCGCGGCGAGCCGGGTGAGGAGTTCCCCGGTGAGTTCCTCCCAGGCCGCGGCGGTGACGGTGCCGCCGGGCAGCGACTTGCCGACCAGGGCGCCGTGCCAGTCGGCCGCCTCGCGCAGTTCCTCGCCGACGGCCAGGAAGGGGTAGCGGTCCAGTACTTCCTGGCCGCGGGAGGGGTGGAAGGCGGGGGCCTGGGTGCGGGCGGGCGAGAAGGTGGACGACTCGATGCCGAGGCCGGCGATGGCGATGACGGGACGGCGGGAGGGGGTCGGGGTGCTGGTGGCGGTGGCGGTGCTGGGGTGCGACATGGCTCCTCGTTCGTGCGGGTGGTGCGGGAGGTGCGGTGGGGTGAGGTGGGCTCAGGGAGTGGGGGCCTGGAACCGGTCCGGGTCCAGCTCCGCCCCGCCGACCCGGCGCAGGGCCTGGGCCAGGGCCCGCTGGAGGGCGAACTGCCCGGCGCCCAGGAGGCCGGCGTCGGCGCCGAGGACGGCGCGCTCGATGGCGAGGTGTTCGGTGACCAGCGGGTGGCAGCTCTCGTAGAGCTGGCTGCGGACGGCGGCGACGAACGGCTCGACGGTGGAGAGGATGCCGCCCAGGTAGACGGCGTCCGGGTTGAAGAAGTTGACGTTGGCGGCGAGCACCTGGCCGAGGTAGTCCCCGGCCCTGCGCACCGCCCGGTTGGCCTCCGGGTGCGCGTCGGTGGCCAGCCGCACCACGTCCTCGGCGGTGGTCACGTCGACGCCCTCGTCGCGCAGCACCCGGACCAGGGCGGCGCCGGAAGCGACCGTCTCCAGGCAGTCGGTGTTGCCGCAGGAACAGGGCACGCCGCCGCCGCGGGCGATGCGGATGTGGGTGATCTCCCCGGCCGCGCCCGTGCCGCCGCGGTAGAGCCGGCCGTCGACGAGGGCGGCGGCGCCGATCGCGGTCCCCGTCTTCACCATGATCACCTGTTGGTGGCGTCCCTTGCGGGCGGTGTGCTCGCCGACGGCCATGCAGTTGGCGTCGTTGTCGGCGACGGCCGGGACCGCGAAGCGCTCCCGGAGCCAGGACTCGACGGGGAAGCGGTTCCAGCCGGGCATGCGGGAGGGCTGCACGACGCGCCCGGTGGCGGTGTCGACCGGGCCGGGCAGCGAGAGACCGACACCGCGCAGCCGTGACCTGCCGTGGCGTTCGACCAACTCGTCCAGGGTGGCGGCGAGCCGGGAGAGCGCCGCCTGCGGGCCGTCGGCGATCACCAGCGGCACGGTGGAGACGTCGCGCAGCTCGCCGCCCGGCAGGACCACTCCGACGCGGGCGTGCCTGCCGCCCAGGTCGGCGGCGACGGCGAACTCGTCCTGGCCGCCGAGCCTGAGCACCTTGCGCGGGCGTCCGCCGGTGGAGGACTGGGTCCCCTCCTCGGCGACGAGGCCGTGCTCCACGAGCTGGGCCACGGCCACCGAGACGCTGGAGGCCGCGGCGTCGAGCAGCTCGGCGAGCTGGGCCCGGGAGGTCGCCCGGCCGGAGGCGATCAGTTCGAGGGCCCGCGCCGCCAGCGCCGAGGTGCCTGCCGCTCTCCGGCCCCGCGTACTTATTTCATTCATGTACGTGCTTACTTCCCCATGGTCGGTCCGATGCAGACAGTACGCCTCGAAAGCCGTTCCGTGAATGGCGATCCGCGCAGGAAATCGCGGATTCATCGGCATCCGAACTTTTTTCAGAAACGGAGATACTTAGTTGTTACGCAACTTTGTTTGTACCTGCGCCGAGGCAGGCGTTAGCTGACCTCCACGCCACTCACCTGGAGGAGATACATGTCCCCTGCTCGCACAGCGACACGCCGACGCCGGGCGCTCGTCGTCGGCGCATGCGCGGCCGTGGGCGTGCTGCTCAGCGGCTGCACGGGCGGTGTCTCCGCCCCCTCCGGCTCGAAGAACGAGATCAACTACGCCCTCCCGGCGAACTTCACCCCCAACTGGATCGTTCCGATCGGGACGCCGGGACACCTCAACACCAACAACGCCTCCATATCCCAGGTGCTGTGGGAGCCGCTGATCGCCTACGACGGCTCCACCGGCGAGATCGGCTGGAACAAGGACAACTCGCTGGCGACGGACGCGAAGTTCGCCGCGGACAACAAGAGCGTCACCATCACCCTCGGCGACCGCCACTGGAGCGACGGCGAGCCGATCACCTCCCGGGACGTCGAGTTCTGGTTCAACCTGGTCAGGGAGAACAAGAAGTCGTGGGCCAGCTACAGCCCGGGCAAGGCCCCGGACGTCTGGTCGTCCTTCGAGACCATCGACGACCGGCACTTCACGCTCGACTTCGACCGCGCCTACAACCGGCAGTGGATGCTCGCCAACGAGCTGAGCATGATCCGCGTGATGCCCCAGCACGCGTGGGACAAGACCAGCGACTCGGGGGCCGTCTCCGACCTCGACCGCAGCCAGGCCGGCGCCAAGAAGGTCTGGACGTACCTGATCGACGCCGGCAAGAAGATCTCCCACTACGCGAGCGACCCGCTGTGGAAGACGGTCAGCGGGCCGTACACGCTCAAGTCCTTCTCCACCTCCGGCCGGGTCGAGCTGATCGAGAACGAGAAGTACGACGGCGGGGGCGCGGCCCACGTCCGGCAGATCAACCTGCTGTCCTTCACCACCGTGGCCGCCGAGGAGAACGCGCTGCGGGCCGGCACGGTCGACTACGGCTACATCAAGGCCTCCGACCTGGGGATCAAGAAGTCCTTCACGGACCTCGGCTACCACGTCGAGCGGTGGTCCGGCTGGGCCGTCACCTACATGCCGTACAACTTCAACAACCCGGAGATGGGCGCGGTCTTCCGGCAGTCGTACGCACGGCAGGCCGTCCAGATGTCCGTCGACCAGAAGACCCTGGCCAAGGTGCTCTACAACGGCACCGCCGTACCCACCTACGGCCCCGTCCCGCAGGGGCAGGCGTCCGCCTTCCTCTCGGACGGGCAGAAGGCCGAGCCGTACCCGTTCTCCACCGCAAAGGCGCGCAAGCTGCTGACCGACCACGGCTGGAGCGAGCAGGACGGCACCATGGTGTGCGCCTCGCCGGGCGAGGGCGCGGGGCACTGCGGCGAAGGCGTCGAGGAGGGCACCGAGTTCAGGATGCGGGTGCTGTCCCAGTCCGGCTCCACGGAGACGGACAACATGATGAGCGCCCTGCAGTCCTCCTTCGAGGAGACCGGCATCGACTTCGACATCAAGACCGCGCCGGTCAACTCGGTCCTCTCGCAGACCGGGCAGTGCGAGCGGGACGACCCCGCCTGCGACTGGCAGCTCTCCTTCTTCGGCAGCGCGGGCAGCTGGTACTTCCCCGCCTACCCCAGCGGTGACGCGCTCTTCGCGAGTGGCGGCGGCTCCAACTTCGGCAGCTACTCCAACCCCGAGGTGGACGAGCTGATCGACCGGACCACCACCTCCTCCTCCCCCGACGCGATGCTCGACTACAGCAAGGCCCTCGCCGAGGACCTGCCCGTGGTCTGGCTCCCCGAGCCCGACTACCAGGTCTCCGTGATCAGGGACGGACTCGGCGGGTTCGCCCAGGACTCCCTCGCCAACTTCCACCCCGCCATGTGGGCGTGGACCGAGTGAGCCCGCGCCCGGCCCCACTCACCCGCAGCTGCCCCGTCCCCACCCAGTCACCCGGAAACCCATGAGCACATACTCCTTCCTGATCAGGCGTGTCCTGCAGGCGCTGGCGGTGGTCCTCCTCGTGACCGTCGTGGTGTTCTGCCTGCTGCACGCCCTGCCCGGGGGCCCCGCCCGCGGCATCCTCGGCCCCCAGGCCACCGCCTCGCAGATCGCCGCCTTCAACCACGAGCAGGGGCTCGACAAGCCGCTGCCGGTTCAGTACGTGTACTACCTGAACCAGTTGATCCACGGCGACTTCGGCATGTCGTACACCCTCAACGAGCCCGTCTCCCAACTGATCACCGAACGGCTGCCGAAGACGCTGCTGCTGACCGTCCTGTCGGCGGTCGTCGGCCTGCTGGTCGCGGTGCCGCTCGGCGTGTGGCAGGCCGTCCGCCGCAACAAGCCGGTCGACTACGTCATCACCACGCTCAGCTTCATCGCCTACTCCACGCCCGTGTACTTCCTGGGCCTGATCCTGGTCCTCGTCTTCAGCCAGGTGCTGCCCTGGTTCCCGGCGCAGGCACCCCAGGGCAACAGCGTCGCCGCCGTCCTGTCCCAGCCGCAGGGCCTGGTGCTGCCGGTGGTGGCGGGCGCGGCCACGATGGTCGCCGTCTTCAGCCGCTACATGCGCTCGGCCACGCTGGAGAACCTCACCGAGGACTACGTGCGCACCGCGCGGGCCGGCGGCACCCGCCCCCGGGCCGTCCTGACGCGGCACGTCTTCCGCAACTCGCTGACCCCCGTGGTGGCCATGCTCGGCTACTACGTGCCGGTCCTCTTCGGCGGCGCGCTCGTGGTGGAGCAGCTCTTCAACTACCCCGGCATGGGCCTGCTGTTCTGGACCGCCGCCCAGTCCTCCGACTATCCCGTGCTGCTGGGCTGCGTCCTGGTCATCTCGATCGCCACGGTGACCGGCACCCTGCTGGCCGACATCCTGCAACGCGCCATCGACCCCCGAGTGAAGGCAGGTCGGTCATGAGCAGTTCCCTCGCCTCCGCGGACGGGCTCGCCGCGAAGCCCGCGTCCGCCGCCTCCGGCACCCGGCTCGCCGTCCGCCGCTTCCTGCGCAACCGCCTCGCCGTGGTGGGGCTCGGTGTGGTGGTCTTCTTCGTCCTCTTCTGCTTCGTGGGCCCGCTGATCTACTCCACCGACCAGACCCACACGCTGCTCCAGCAGGTCAACCAGTCGCCCAGCGGCGCCCACTGGCTCGGCACCGACGCGGTCGGCCACGACGAGCTGGGCCGCCTGATGTACGGCGGCAAGGTCTCCCTGATCGTCGGTCTGTCGGCCGGTGTCCTCGCCACGGTCATCGGCACCCTGTGGGGCGCCGCGGCGGGCTACGCGGGCGGCTGGATCGACGCGGTGATGATGCGCGTGGTGGACGCGGGCATCGCCATCCCCGCCCTGTTCATCCTGCTGGTGGTCTCCGCGATCACCACCCCCGACCTGACCGGTCTCGTCGTCATCCTCGGCCTCATCTCCTGGCTCGTGCCCTCACGGCTGGTGCGGGCGGAGACCCTGACGCTGAAGAACCGGGACTTCGTGCTCACCCTGCGCGCGATCGGCGGCGGCCACACCCGCGCCATCACCCGGCACATCCTGCCGAACTCGGTGTCGACCATCATCGTGGCGGCCACCTTCCAGATCGCCGACGCGATCCTGCTGGTGGCCTACGTCTCCTATCTCGGCCTGGGCGTCCAGCCCCCGTCCACCGACTGGGGCGGCATGCTCTCCACCGGAATGACCGCCGCCTACTCGGGCTACTGGTGGCTGATCGTGCCGCCCGGCCTCGCCATCATCCTGGTGGTGTGGGCGTTCAACGCGATCGGAGACGGACTCCGGGACGCATTCGACGTGAGGGGGCGCGCATGAGCGCCGTTCGACGACCGGCCGCTCCCGCCGCCGGGGACCACATCCTCGACCTCGACGACCTGGGCGTCGTCTTCACCACGGAGACCGGCCCGGTGCCGGCCGTGCGCGGCGTGTCCCTGCACGTCGCGCCCGGCGAGACGCTCGCCCTGGTCGGCGAGTCGGGCTCGGGCAAGTCCACCGTCGCGCTGGCGGCCATGGGGCTGCTGTCCGGCAACGCCCGCGCCACCGGACGGGCCGTCGTGGACGGCACCGACATCGTCGGCGCCGACGAGGAACGGCTGTCCGGGCTGCGCGGATCGACCGTCTCGATGGTGTTCCAGGAACCGGCCACCGCCCTCGACCCGCTCACCCGGGTCGGCAAGCAGATAGCCGAGGTGATCCGCAACCACCGGCGGGTGTCCGCGGCGGACGCCGCCGCGCGCGCCGTCGAACTGCTGCGCCGCGTGGGCATCCCGGAGCCCGAGCAGCGGGCCCGCGCCTACCCGTTCCAGCTCTCCGGCGGCCAGCGCCAGCGCGTCGTCATCGCCATGGCCATCGCCAACGAACCGGCGCTGCTGATCGCCGACGAGCCCACCACCGCGCTCGACGTGACCGTGCAGGCCGAGATCCTCGACCTGCTGCGGCGGCTCGCGGCCGAGACCGGCACGGGTGTCCTGCTGGTCACCCACAACATGGGGGTCGTCGCCGACTTCGCCGACCGGGTCGCGGTGATGTACCAGGGCGCCATCGTGGAGACCGGGCCCGTCGAGGACGTGCTGCTGCGCCCCTCGCACGACTACACCAAGCGGCTGCTGTCCGCCGTACCGCGGCTGTCCGTCGCCGAGACCGCCGGGTCCGGGGAGCGGCGGGCGGACGGGTCCGACGCGCCCGACGCCGCGCCCGCCGGGGAACCGGCGGTGGAACTGACGGACGTCTCGGTGGTCTTCGGCCGCGGGAAGCGGGCGGTGCACGCCCTCAAGGGCGTCTCCTTCGCCGTCCACCCCGGGGAGACCCTCGGCCTGGTGGGAGAGTCGGGCTCCGGCAAGTCCACCGCCTCCCGGGTGGCGCTCGGCCTGATCGCCCCCACGACCGGCTCCGTCACCCTGTTCGGAGCCGACCTGGCCCGAACCCGGGCGCGCGCCCGGCGTGCGCTGCGGGCCGGGATCGGCGTCGTCCTCCAGGACCCGGTCGCCTCGCTCGACGCCCGTATGACGGTCGGCGAGTGTGTCGCGGAACCGCTGCGCATCCACCGCGGGGGACTGTCCCGCAGGGAACGGGAGTCCCTGGTCGCCGCCGTCCTCGACCGGGTGCGGCTGCCGCGTGAGGTCGCCCGGCGCACGCCGCGCGAACTGTCCGGGGGCCAGCGCCAGCGCGTGAGCCTGGCGCGCGCCCTGGTCCTCGAACCGCGGCTGCTGGTGGCGGACGAACCCACCAGCGCCCTGGACGTGAGCGTGCAGGAGGCGGTCCTGGAAGTGATCGCCGAGTTGCAGGAGGAGCTGGGCTTCGCCTGCCTCTTCGTCTCCCACGACCTGGCCGTCGTACAGCAGTTCGCGCGCCGGGTGGTCGTGATGCGGGCGGGCCGGGCCGAGGAGCAGGGGCTCACGTCGGCCACCCTGCTGCACCCGGAGACCGACTACACCCGGCGCCTGCTGGCGGCGGTGCCCGTGCCCGACCCCGTCCTCCAGCGCGCCCGCCGCGCGGAGCGGCTGGCGACCCTCGCCGCCGGGCGGACGGAGGAGCAGGGGTGAGCGGTCACCACACGCCGGTCTTCGCCGGGGTCGACATCGGCGGCACCACCACCCAGGTGGTGCTCTGCGACGAGGAACTGAGGGTGCTGGATCGCGCGGACACGGCCACCCCGGCCCGTTCCGGCGGCCGGGCGATGATCGCCGCGACGCTCGACGCGCTCGCCGTCGTGCGGGCGCGCACACCCGGCCGGCTGGCCGCCGTGGGGGTGGGCGCGGCCGGAGTGGTCGACGCAGCCTCCGGTCACGTCCTGGTGGCGAGCGACTCGTTCACCGACTGGGCCTGTTTCCCGGTGACCGCCGCCCTGAGCACCGCACTGGGCGTCCCCGCCTTCCTCGACAACGACGTCAACGCCTTCGTGCGCGGCGAGATCGCGTGCGGTGCGGCGGCGGGCGAGGAGGACGTCCTGGGCATGACCCTGGGCACCGGCGTCGGCGGTGCGTTGTGGACGGGGGGCGCGCTGCGCACCGGCGCCCACGGTGCGGCCGGCGAGATCGGCCACATCCCCGGCTTCGGCGACCTGCCGTGCACCTGCGGCGGCCGCGGCCACCTGGAGACGCTGGCCTCGGCCCGTTCGCTGCGGGCCCGCTACGGCGAGCGCACCGGACGGGAGCTGTCCGCCCGCGAGGTGGCCGAGGCGGCCCGGGACGGGGACGCCGACGCACACGCCGTGTACGCAGCGGCGGGCGCGGGTGTCGCTCGCGCGATCGTGATGACCGCCGGCCTCGTCGACATCTCCACGGTCGTGATCGGGGGCGGCGTCAGCGGCGCCTGGACGCTGCTCGAACCCCTGATCCAGGGGCCGCTCGCCGCGGAACCGCCGATCAGCGGCCATCCCGTCAAGCTGCTGCGGGCGGCCCTGGGGGCGGACGCCGTGCCGCTGGGCGCGGCGGCCCGGGCACGGCACGAGCTGACCGCCCGCCGGGCCCGGCCCGGGGCGGCGTCCTAGGAGGCCTCCGGCTTGTCGTGACCGTGACCGTGACCGTCGTCGTGGTGGTCGTTGTGGTGGGTGTGGTGCGCGGGGGGCGGGCTCTTCGGGTGGGTGCGCAGGCGGGCGGTGACGTCCTCGGGGGGCAGGAAGCGGGACCAGCGCTCGGGGAACTCGGACGGCATGTCGGGGTCGCCCCCGCCGTTCGCGGCGGTGCGGGCCACGTACTCGGCGACCTGGGCCTGGCGCAGCCGCTCGTTGGCCTCGCGGGCGGCGGCGGTCGCGGCGGCCGGCCACACCCGGTCGATGGCCGCGTTGACCGCGGCCCCGACGAGCACCGCGAACGCGGACACACCGATCCACAGCAGCACGGCGACGGGCGCGGCGAGCGAGCCGTAGATGGTGGGGCCCTCAACGGTGCTGGTGAGGTAGATGCGCAGCAGGAAGCTGCCGAGCACCCACATGGCGAGGGCGACCAGCGCGCCGGGGACGTCCTCGATCCACGGGGAGCGCACGGGCACCGACACGTGGTACAGCGTGGTCAGGAACGCCACCGACAGGATGATCACGACCGGCCAGTACAGCACCTGGACGACCGTCGTCGACCAGGGCACGATCCGCACCACGGCGTCCGGTCCCGCCACCATCAGCGGCAGCGCGATCGACCCGATCAGCAGGGCCACGATGAACAGCAGGAAGGCCATCAGGCGGGTCCTGACGATGCCCCGGACGCCGTCGAGGCCGTACATCACGGTGATGGTGTCGATGAAGACGTTCACCGCGCGGGAACCCGACCACAGGGCGAACAGGAAGCCGATGGAGATGACGTCGGGCCGGCCGCCCTTCATCACGTCGTCCAGGATCGGCTCCGTGATCTGCTTGACGCCCTTCTCGGAGAGCACCGCGCGGGAGGCGTCCAGGATGTTGTCGCGCAGGCTCTCGGTGGTGTCGGCGCCGATCCAGGAGTCGACGTAGCCGAGCAGTCCGAGCAGGCTCAGCAGCAGGGGCGGCACCGAGAGCAGGGTGAAGAACGCGGCCTCCGCGGCCAGGCCGAGGATGCGGTACTCCATGCACGAGTTGACCGTGTCCTTGAGCAGCAGCCAGGCGGTCCTGCGTTTGGAGACGTTCCGGTACAGGACCCGGGCACGGTGGAGCCGGCCCGAGGGCCGTTCGGGGGAGTCACTTGCTGGCTGCACGCCCTAAAGGTATCCGGCGCCGGGGGTGCCACTCATCCGCGGACGCCCGCCGCTCCCGTCCGGGCCCGCCGGGGTCCCGCGGCACGGTAGGTTCACGGTCATGGCAGGCAGTACCCACACCGTGACGAATCAGGCGCCGCCGCTGACCGGCTACGACGTCTTCACCTCCGACCGGGTCCTGACGGAGGCGGTCCGGCGGCATCTGGCGGCGGGGCCGCGCGAGGAGGCGCTCGCCGAGCTGTCGGGGCTCGGCCGGGGCTGCGGGTCCCTCCAGACCCAGGAGTGGGGGGCGCAGGCCAACGACCATCCGCCGGTCCTGCGCACCCACGACCGCTACGGCCACCGCGTCGACGAGGTCGACTTCCACCCGGCCTGGCACCGGCTGCTCGGCAAGGGCGTCTCGGCGGGCCTGACCGACGCCTGGTCGCGGCCGGGCGGGCACGTGCGGCGCGCGGCGGCGTTCCTGATGTGGACCCAGGTGGAGGCGGGCAACTGCTGTCCGCTGTCGATGACCCACGCGGCGGTGCCCGCCCTGCGCGCCGACCCGGAGCTGGCCGCCGAGTGGGAGCCCCGGCTGACCTCCCGGGTCTACGACCGGGAGCTGCGGCCCGCCCACCTGAAGGCCGGGGTGCTGTTCGGGATGGGCATGACGGAGAAGCAGGGCGGCAGCGACGTACGGGCGAACTCCACGGCGGCGCGGCCGCTGGCCGAGGACGGGGCGTACGAGCTGACCGGGCACAAGTGGTTCTGCTCGGCGCCGATGTCGGACGGCTTCCTGGTGCTGGCGCGGGCTCCCGGGGGACTGACCTGCTTCCTGGTGCCGCGCGTGCTGGCGGACGGCACCCGCAACGTGTTCCTGATCCAGCGGCTCAAGGACAAGCTGGGCAACCGGTCCAACGCCTCCGCCGAGGTCGAGTTCGCCGGGACCTGGGCGCGGCGGGTCGGCGCGGAGGGGCGCGGGGTGCCCACGATCATCGACATGGTGGCGGCGACCCGGCTGGACTGCGTGCTGGGCTCGGCGGGCCTGATGCGGCAGGCGGTGGCACAGGCGGTGCACCACTGCGCGTACCGGGAGGCGTTCGGCGGGAAGCTGGTCGACCGGCCGCTGATGCGCAACGTCCTCGCGGACCTCGCGCTCGAGTCGGAGGCGGCCACGACGCTGGGGCTGCGGCTGGCGGCGGCCCGCGACGCGGCCGACGGCGGCGACGAGCGGGAGCGGGCGCTGCTGCGCCTCGCGGTGCCCGCGGCCAAGTACTGGGTGACCAAGCGGTGTGCGCCGGTGGCGGTGGAGGCGGCCGAGTGCCTGGGCGGCAACGGGTACGTCGAGGAGTCCGGCCTGCCCCGGCTGGTGCGCGAGTCGCCGCTGAACTCGATCTGGGAGGGCGCCGGGAACGTGCAGGCGCTGGACGTGCTGCGGGCGCTGGGGCGCGAACCGGCGGCGCTGGACGCGTATCTGACGGAGGTGGGCGCGGCGCGCGGGGCCGATCACCGGCTGGACGCGGCGATCCGGGACCTGCTGACGGACCTGGCCGACCTGGCGGCCGCCGAGGGGCGGGCCCGGCTGCTGGCGGAGCGGCTGGCGCTGGTGCTGCAGGGAGCGCTGCTGGTGCGGTACGCGCCGCCGGAGGTCGCCGACGCGTTCTGCGCCTCACGGCTGGGCGGCGACGGGGGCGCGGCCTTCGGCACGCTGCCGCCGACGCTGGATCTGGCGGCGGTGGTGGAGCGGGCCCGCCCGGTGGCCTGAGGTCCGCCGCGCGGCGCGGGGGTGGTGCTGCGCCGACACGGCACCACCCCCCGCCACACGGGCCCGTTCAGGCCGCGTACGCCGCTCGGGACGGCGTGGTTCAAGTTTGGACACCCGCGAGGCCGTCCACCAGGGTTGCAGGGGGTTGCAACTTGCGGTCGGCTGTGCGCGGACTGTGCCCGCCGGGCGTGGGCAACCGGTCACTATGAGACGAATATTCGCCTCCCGGAAGGACGAGGTCCCGTGGCGCTCTCGCCCATGGACGTGACGCAGTTCGCCGCCGTCGACACGGCGCGTGCGGCCCGGATGCTCAGCGAGGTCCGTTCCGCGAGACTCTCGGGCGGGCGGGCCCCGGTGGCGCCGCGGCCGGTGATCGAGCAGTCCTGGGACCGGATGCTGCGCAGCGGTGTCGACCCGGAGCACGACTTCCGCTCCGGGCTGCTGGCCCCGGAGGAGATCCGCCGGCGGCGCGAGACCTCCGAACTGCGGCATGTGCTGCCGGTGCTGCGGGAGGCGCTGCTGTCGGTCGCGGACGTGGCCCACCACATCATGGTGATCGCGGACGAGGACGGCCGGGTGCTGTGGCGGGAGGGCAGCGCGCGGGTGCTGCGCCGGGCCGACGGGCTCGGCTTCGAACTCGGGGCGGACTGGCGGGAGGAGGTGGTCGGCACCAACGGCGTGGGGACACCGGCGGTCACCCGGCGGCCCGTACAGGTCTTCGCCTCCGAGCACTTCGTGCGGTCCCAGGCGACCTGGACCTGTGCCGGGGCGCCGATCACGGACCCGCGCAACGGGCGGCTGCTCGGCGTGGTCGACGTGAGCGGGCCGCTGGAGACGATGCACCCGGCGACGCTGGCCTGGGTGGACTCGGTGGCCAAGCTGGCCGAGGCCCGGCTGCGGGAGCTGCACACGCGGTCGCTGGAGCGGCTGCGGGCGGTGGCGGCGCCCGTGCTGGCCCGGCTCGGCGGGCGGGCGCTGGTGGCGGACCGGGACGGCTGGACGGCGGCGGTGACGGGGATGCCGTACCTGGACCGGGTGGTGCTGCCCAAGTCGCCGGAAGCGGGGGCTCGGTGGCTGCCGACCCTCGGGGCGTGCACGATGGAGCCGCTGGCCGAGGGCTGGCTGGTGCGGGCCGCGGCCGGGCCGGTGCCGCAGGGCGCCACCCGGATCGTGCTGGACCTCGCGCACCCGCGCCGCTGGACCGTGCGGGTGCTGGGCGGCGCGGAGGACTGGGCGCGGGAACTGAGTCCGCGGCACGCGGAGTTGCTGTACCTGCTGGCGGTGCACCGTGGTGGCCGCAGCGCCGCCGCGCTGGCCGAGGACCTGTTCGGCGACCCGGCGCGCACGGTCACGGTCCGCGCCGAGATGTCGCGGGTGCGCAGGTACCTCGGGGCGTACTTGGAACACCGGCCGTATCGTTTCTGCGAAGACGCGGAGATCGAGCTCGGCCTCCCGGCCGACCCCCGCGACCTCCTCCCCCACTCCACGGCACCGACGGTGGCGGAGGGACGCGCGGCGATGGGGGTGCCGTGACGCGGTTGCGTCTCGCCGTGCGGCGGGATCGCGCCCCGGATGGCCGTAAAGGCGGGTTGTTTTCGCATATTTGCAGCGTCTGCGTCCGCCGGGGCCCCCGGCTGTCGTAGCATCCTTGGTGGACCGCCCCATCCGCTCCTCGGTCAACACGACCACCGTCGAGCGCAGTTGGTCCGGGGTGTCCGTGGAGGTTCGATGAAGCAGCGCGGCAGACACCGTCGGCGCAGACGGGGCAGGGCGCTGCGCGCGGCCCTGACCGGTGCGGCCCTCGCGCTGACCGGTGCCGCCACGCTGATCAGCGCCTCGCAGGCCACCGTCGCCGACGACCCCGGTGCCCTCAAGCCCCTCACCTCCGCCGCGGAGACCGACGCGCTGCGCCTGACCGAGCACCGCGTGCCGACGGCCTGGCTCGACCGGCTCTCCGCCGCGATGGGCGACCCGGTGGGCGTCGACACCGTCCTCGACTCCGCCGACCACACCCTGCGCGACGCCGCCGACTGTACGGCCGGGGAGCGCGAGTCACTGCCCGTCTCCCCCGCCGCCACCCGCGCCTACTGCTGGGACGAGGCCGACACCGACGGCTGGCGCCCCGGCGCGGTCACCACCTCCGGGGACGCCGACGAGGACGGCCGCTGGGGCACCCACCGCGTCATCCTCTCCGCCTGGTCCCGCGACGACGGCACCCCCCAGGGCGGCCTCGCCCGGGTCTCCTTCGTCGACGCCGACGACCCCGGCCGGCTCGGCTACACCTCGGCGCTGCTCGCCGTCCCGGTCGACGGCGGCCACGACTACCGCGGGCTCGCCTCCCCCGTCACCGGCATGGTCTGGTACCAGGACAAGCTGCTGGTCACCACCGCCGCCGGGGACCGCGACGCGCTGTACGTGTACGACGTGGAGCGGGTGCAGCGCGCCACCACGGCGGCGGACGCCGTGGGGCGGGTGCCCGGCGGCTGGGCGGCGGGCGGCCACCGGTACGTCCTGCCCGCCATCGCCTCCTACCGGCTCCCCGACACCGACGCCGCGGCCCGCCCGGGCGCGATCTCCCTGGACCGCGGCACGGCCCCCGACAGCCTGGTGGCCACCGAGCGCGTGGACGCGGACGGCGACCGGCCCACCCGGCTGTGGCGCTACGCGCTGCGCACGAGCACGGACCCCGACCGCACCGGGCTGCCCGTCACCGACTCCTCCGGCCGGGTGCACCCGGTCGAGGCGTACCAGACCGGCGCGGCCGAGGTCGGGGGCGTGCTCTCGCACCGGCCGCCCGGCGCGACGCGCTCCGACTGGTACCTGGGTCGCGCGGCCGGCGGACAGGACGGACGCGGGACCCTGTGGCGCCAGGACACCGAGGGCGCCCGGGCCGCCGAGTGCGGGGCGGACGGGTCGCAGCGGTGCTGGAGCGGACCGGCGGGCTCGATGTCGTACTGGGAGCGGACCGGCGAGGTCTGGTCCCAGTCGGGCCGCATGCTGTTCGCGCTGCCGCTGGCGTCGATCGAGGACGCGCTCGACTGACCGTCCCGGCCTCCCCCGCACCGCCCCCACCCCCCACCGGGCGGGGATCGACAGATCCGCGGAGCCGATGATTCCCTGACCGGCATGACCAACATCGCCGTGACCACGTGGTCCCTGGAGCAGACGGCGCCCACCGATCTGCTGCCGGCCGCCGCACCGGAGGGGGACGTGCGGATCGTCCGCGCCGAGGTGCCCTCCCCCGAGTTCAGCCGCTTCCTGTACGCCTCGGTCGGCGGCGACATCCGCTGGACGGACCGGCTCGGCTGGAGCCACGCGCGGTGGCGGGAGCACCTGGAGCGGCCGGGCGTGGAGACCTGGGTCGCCCACGACCGCGGCACGCCCGCCGGGTACGTGGAGCTGACGCCCGGCGACGACGGGGTCGTGGAGATCGAGTACTTCGGCCTGATCCCGGCCTTCCGCGGGCGGCGGATCGGCGGCCACCTCCTCTCGTACGGCACCGCCCGCGCCTGGGACCTGGCGGAGCGCTGGCCGGGGCTGGCCACCACCAAGCGGGTGTGGCTGCACACCTGCAGCAAGGACGGCGAGCACGCCATGGACAACTACCAGCGCCGCGGCTTCCGTCTCTTCGACACCAAGGTGGAGGAGGAGGCGGAGGTGGCCACCCCGGGACCGTGGCCGGGCGCTTTCCCCGCCTGACCTGTGCCCACACGCCTGTTTTCGGCCGACTGACCGACCTGGTCGCCATCTGTGTGACCAACGACACCCTTGTCTCGCTGTACGAGACAAGGGTGTCCACATTTTGGATTAAGCTGGACCAGTCACAGATCGCCGTGCCACGCTTCCGTCATGCCTGGAACTGGAATTGCCTTGGTGAGTCGGCGGCACGTCGACCTCGGCCGCATGTCCAGCGCCATCTGTCCGGGCCGCTGAGAGTACCCTCCAGCACCTCCGGATTCCCCGCATCTCCCTCGCTCCCGCGCAATGACGCGCGCACGTGTCTCCCGTATGCCCACGTAGTGCCATGCGCCATGCGCGCAGGTCAGAGCCGATTCCACCTGTTCTCCAAAGGACGTGTCACACCATGGCCGCCACTCCGCCGAAGCCCGCTGCCGCGACCCCGCGCCGCAAGGTGAGCCGTCACCGCGGCGAGGGCCAGTGGGCGGCCGGGCACTTCACCCCGCTCAACGGCAACGAGCAGACCAAGAAGGACGACGACGGTCTCAACGTTCGGACACGTATTGAGACGATCTACTCCAAGCGCGGCTTCGACTCGATCGACCCCGGTGACCTGCGCGGCCGTATGCGCTGGTGGGGGCTGTACACCCAGCGTCGCCAGGGCGTCGACGGCGGCAAGACGGCGATCCTCGAACCGGAGGAGCTGGACGACCGCTACTTCATGCTCCGTGTCCGCATCGACGGCGGCGCGCTGACCACCGCTCAGCTGCGCGTCGTCGGTGAGATCTCGCAGGAGTTCGCACGCGGCACCGCCGACATCACCGACCGGCAGAACGTCCAGTACCACTGGATCCGCATCGAGGACGTGCCGGAGATCTGGAACCGCCTGGAGGGCGTCGGCCTGTCCACGGTGACCGCCTGCGGCGACACGCCCCGCGTGATGATCGGCTCCCCGGTGGCGGGCATCGCCGAGGACGAGATCATCGACGGCACACCGGCGCTGGAGGAGATGAAGCGCCGGGTCCTGAACAACCCGGCGTACTCGAACCTCCCCCGCAAGTTCAAGACCGCGATCTCCGGCTCGCCCGTGCTCGACGTGGTGCACGAGATCAACGACGTGGCCTTCGTCGGCGTCGAGCACCCCGAGCACGGACCGGGCTTCGACCTGTGGGTCGGCGGTGGTCTGTCCACCAACCCCAAGCTTGGCGTGCGGCTGAACGCCTGGGTGCCGATCGACGACGTGCCCGACGTCTACGAGGGCGTCATCTCCATCTTCCGCGACTACGGCTACCGGCGGCTGCGCAACCGCGCCCGCCTGAAGTTCCTGGTCGCCGACTGGGGCGCGGAGAAGTTCCGCCAGGTGCTCGAGGACGAGTACCTGAAGCGGAAGCTGACCGACGGCCCGGCGCCCGCCGATCCCACCAGCCGCTGGCGCGACCACATCGGCGTGCACCGGCAGAAGGACGGCCGCTACTACGTGGGCTTCGCCCCGCGCGTGGGCCGCGTCGACGGCACGATCCTGACCAAGGTCGCCGACCTGGCCGAGGCGCACGGATCGGGCCGGGTGCGCACCACGGTCGAGCAGAAGATGATCGTCCTCGACGTCGAGGAGGGGCGGGTCGACTCGCTGGTCGAGTCCCTGGAGGCGCTGGACCTCAGCGCCCGGCCCTCCACCTTCCGGCGGGGCACCATGGCCTGCACCGGCATCGAGTTCTGCAAGCTCGCCATCGTCGAGACCAAGGCGCGCGGCGCCTCGCTCATCGACGAGCTGGAGCGCCGCCTCCCGGACTTCGACGAGCCCCTCACCATCAACCTCAACGGCTGCCCGAACGCCTGCGCCCGCATCCAGACCGCGGACATCGGTCTCAAGGGCCAGCTCATGCTCGACGAGCACGGCGAGCAGGTCGAGGGCTACCAGGTGCACCTGGGCGGCGCCCTCGGCCTGGAGCCGGGCTTCGGCCGCAAGGTGCGCGGCCTGAAGGTCACCGCCGAGGAACTGCCGGACTACGTGGAGCGCGTGCTCAAGCGCTACCGGGCCGAACGCGAGGACGGCGAGCGCTTCGCCACCTGGGCGGCCCGCGCCTCCGAGGAGGCCCTGTCGTGAGCGAGCGCGCCGCGCCCTTCTACTGCCCCTACTGCGGCGACGAGGACCTGCGTCCGGGCGAGCAGGGCCACGGCGCCTGGGAATGCGGGGCGTGCAACCGCGCATTCCAGCTGAAGTTCCTCGGGCTGCTCGCCCGGGGTCTTCAGCCCAACCCGACCGAGGGGGAACGGATATGACGGCCGTTCAGGAAGCACGTACGACCGACGACCTCAAGGCGCTCGCCGAGCGGGCGGGCCGGGAGCTGGAGGACGCCACCGCGCTGGAGATCCTCCAGTGGGCGGCGAAGACGTTCGGCGACCGGTTCTGCGTGACCTCCTCCATGGAGGACGCGGTCGTCGCCCACCTCGCCTCCCGCGCCCTGCCCGGCGTGGACGTGGTGTTCCTCGACACCGGCTACCACTTCCCGGAGACCATCGGCACCCGCGACGCGGTCGAGGCCGTGATGGACGTCAACGTCATCACGCTCACCCCGCGCCAGACCGTCGCCGAGCAGGACGCCGAGTACGGCCCGAAGCTGCACGACCGCGACCCCGACCTGTGCTGTGCGCTGCGCAAGGTGAGGCCGCTGGAGGAGGGCCTCGAGGGCTACCAGGCCTGGGCGACCGGGCTGCGCCGCGACGAGTCCAAGACCCGGGCGAACACGCCGGTCGTCGGCTGGGACGAGAAGCGGGGCAAGGTGAAGATCTCGCCCATCGCCAAGTGGTCACAGGAAGATGTGCAAACGTACGTCACCGAGCACGGCGTCCTCACCAACCCGTTGCTGATGGACGGCTATGCCTCCGTGGGCTGCGCGCCCTGCACCCGACGTGTGCTGGAGGGCGAGGACGCCCGCGCCGGACGCTGGGCGGGCCGCTCCAAGACCGAGTGCGGACTGCACGGCTGACATGACGACCACCAAGGGACCGACGGCCACCGGGCCGACGAGAACCGGACCATCGACTTCCAGGGAGAACCACGTGACGACCGGAGCCACCGTCTGGCTCACGGGGCTGCCCAGCGCCGGCAAGACCACCATCGCCCGCGCGCTGGCCGACCGCCTGCGTGAGGAGGGCCGGCGCGTCGAACTGCTCGACGGCGACGAGATCCGCGAGTTCCTCTCGGCGGGCCTCGGCTTCGACCGCGCGGACCGGCACACCAACGTGCAGCGCATCGGCTTCGTCGCCGAACTGCTCGCCCGCAACGGCGTCACGGCGCTGGTCCCGGTGATCGCGCCGTACGCGGACAGCCGGGACGCGGTGCGCGAGCGTCACGAGGCGAACGGCACGGCGTACGTCGAGGTGCACGTGGCCACGCCCGTCGAGGTGTGCTCGGTGCGCGACGTGAAGGGCCTGTACGCCAAGCAGGCCGCGGGTGAACTGACGGGGCTCACCGGGGTGGACGACCCGTACGAGGAGCCCGTCAAGCCCGATCTGCGCATCGAGTCGCAGGACCAGACCGTTCAGGAGTCCGCCGCGGCGGTGCACGCCCTGCTCACCGAAAGGGGACTGGCATGACGACGACCGCCGAAGCGGCGCGGGAGGGTACGGCGGGACCGTACGCCCTCTCCCACCTCGACGCGCTCGAATCGGAAGCCGTGCACATCTTCCGCGAGGTGGCGGGCGAGTTCGAGCGGCCGGTGATCCTCTTCTCCGGCGGCAAGGACTCGATCCTGATGCTGCACCTGGCGCTGAAGGCGTTCGCCCCGGCGGCCGTGCCGTTCTCCCTGCTGCACGTGGACACCGGGCACAACTTCCCCGAGGTCCTCGACTACCGCGACCGCACGGTCGAGCGGCACGGACTGCGCCTGCACGTCGCCTCCGTGCAGGACTACATCGACCGGGGTGTGCTCAAGGAGCGTCCGGACGGCACCCGCAACCCGCTGCAGACGCTGCCGCTGACCGAGAAGATCCAGGCGGAGAAGTTCGACGCCGTCTTCGGCGGCGGGCGCCGCGACGAGGAGAAGGCCCGGGCCAAGGAACGGGTGTTCTCCCTGCGCGACGAGTTCTCCCAGTGGGACCCGCGCCGCCAGCGCCCCGAGCTGTGGAACCTGTACAACGGCCGGCACGCGCCCGGCGAGCACGTGCGCGTCTTCCCGCTGTCCAACTGGACCGAGCTGGACGTGTGGCAGTACATCGCCCGCGAGGGCATCGAGCTGCCGCAGATCTACTACGCCCACGAGCGCGAGGTCTTCGCCCGCTCCGGCATGTGGCTGACGGCCGGTGAGTGGGGCGGCCCCAAGGACGGCGAGCGGACCGAGAAGCGGCGGGTGCGCTACCGCACCGTCGGCGACATGTCCTGCACCGGCGCCGTCGACTCCGACGCCGACAGCATCGAGAAGGTCATCGCCGAGATCGCCGTCACCCGGCTCACCGAACGCGGCGCCACCCGCGCCGACGACAAGATGTCCGAGGCCGCGATGGAAGACCGCAAGCGCGAGGGGTACTTCTAGACATGACCAGCACCACTGAACCCGTCGAGCCGCTGTCGGTCTGGCAGCTGTCGGAGACGACGCTGCTGCGCTTCGCCACCGCAGGCTCGGTCGACGACGGCAAGTCCACGCTGGTCGGCCGGCTCCTGCACGACTCCAAGTCTGTCCTCACCGACCAGCTGGAGGCCGTCGAGCGCGCCTCCGCGAGCCGCGGCCAGGACACCCCGGACCTCGCGCTGCTCACCGACGGCCTGCGGGCCGAGCGCGAGCAGGGCATCACCATCGACGTGGCCTACCGCTACTTCGCCACCCCGCGCCGCCGGTTCATCCTGGCCGACACGCCGGGCCACGTGCAGTACACGCGGAACATGGTCACCGGCGCCTCCACGGCCGAGCTGACGGTGATCCTCGTCGACGCCCGCAACGGCGTCGTCGAGCAGACCCGCCGGCACGCCGCGATCGCCGCCCTGCTGCGCGTCCCGCACGTCGTCCTCGCCGTCAACAAGATGGACCTGGTCGACTACCGGGAGTCCGTGTTCGCGGCCATCGCCGAGGAGTTCACGGCCTACGCCATCGAACTGGGCGTCCCGGAGGTCACCGCGATCCCCATCTCGGCCCTGGCGGGCGACAACGTGGTGGAGGCGTCGGCCGTCATGGACTGGTACGGCGGTCCGACCGTCCTGGAGCACCTGGAGACCGTGCCGGTCAGCCACGACCTGGCGCACTGCCACGCCCGGCTGCCCGTGCAGTACGTGATCCGGCCGCAGACCGCCGAGCACCCCGACTACCGCGGCTACGCGGGCCAGATCGCCGCCGGCACCTTCCACGTCGGCGACGAGGTCACCGTCCTGCCCTCCGGCCGCACCTCCAAGGTGTCCGGCATCGACCTGCTCGGCGAGCCGGTCGAGGCCGCCTGGACGCCGCAGTCGGTGACGCTGCTGCTGGAGGACGACATCGACGTCTCGCGCGGCGACCTGATCGTGCCCAGCGAGGACGCCCCCGCCACCAGCCAGGACGTCGAGGCCACCGTCTGCCACGTCGCCGACGCCCCGCTCACCGTGGGCCACCGGGTGCTGCTCAAGCACGGCACCCGCACCGTCAAGGCGATCGTCAAGGACATCCCGGCGCGGCTCACCCTGGACGACCTGTCCCTGCACCCGCACCCCGGACAGCTCGTCGCCAACGACATCGGCCGGGTGAAGATCCGCACCGCCGAACCCCTGCCCGCCGACTCCTACGCCGACTCCCGGCGCACCGGCTCCTTCATCCTGATCGACCCGAGCGACGGCACCACGCTCACGGCCGGGATGGCCGGTGAGTCCTTCGCCACGCCGGAGCCGGTCAAGGACCCGGCCGACGACGACGGGTGGGACTTCTGAGCATGGGCTCCCCCGACTTCTACTCCACGTTCGCCAAGGAGGGCGGCCGCGTCGGCAGCGGCACCCTCGGCAGCGGGCAGGGCGGGGTCGCGCGATGTGCGCGCTGACGTACGCGCACCGCTCGCGCGCCCTCACCCCCCACAGCCGAAGACCTGCCGACCTCCCGGCCACGACCTGACACCTCGGACCCACCGACAGGCGTGCGTGCCGGACCAACGAGAGGAACACCTCCCGTGCCAGCCACCACCGCCCTGCGCCGCACACTGGCGGTCATAGCCGCCCTTCCCCTGCTCACCCTGGCCGCCTGCGGCTACGGCTCCGAGGCGAAGGACGACGACACCGCCAAGGTCGCCGAGGGGGCCGAGAAGATCGACGGACTCGACTCCGTCCGGATCGGGTACTTCGGCAACATCACGCACGCCACGCCGCTGGTCGCCAACCAGAAGGGCTTCTTCCAGAAGGCGCTGGGCGCGACCGAGGCCAAGTACGCGACCTTCAACGCGGGCCCGTCCGAGATCGAGGCGCTGAACTCGGGCTCCGTCGACATCGGCTGGATCGGCCCCTCCCCCTCGATCAACGGCTACACGAAGTCGGACGGCAAGAACCTGCGGATCATCGGCGGTTCGGCCTCCGGCGGCGTGAAGCTGGTGGTGAACCCCGACAAGATCAAGTCCCTGAAGGACGTCAAGGGCAAGCGCATCGCGACCCCGCAGCTCGGCAACACGCAGGACGTGGCGTTCCTCAACTGGATCGCCGAGCAGGGCTGGAAGGTCGACGCGCAGAGCGGCAAGGGCGACGTGACGGTCGTCCGCAGCGACAACAAGGTCACCCCGGACGCCTACAAGTCGGGCTCGCTGGACGGCGCCTGGGTGCCGGAGCCGACCGCCTCCAAGCTGGTCGCCGAGGGCGGCAAGGTGCTGCTGGACGAGTCGACACTGTGGCCGGACAAGAAGTTCGTGATCACGAACATCATCGTGTCGCAGAAGTTCCTGAAGGAGCACCCGAAGGCCGTCGAAGCCGTCCTGAAGGCCTCGGTCGACACCAACGAGTGGATCAAGGCCAACCCGGACGAGGCGAAGGCCGCGGCCAACAAGCAGCTCGAGGAGGACACGGGCAAGGCGCTGCCGCCCAAGGTCCTGGACCCGGCGTGGAAGTCGATCGAGGTCACCGACGACCCGCTGGCCGCCACCCTCGACGCCCAGGCGGAGCACGCCGTCAAGGCCGGTCTGCTGGACAAGCCCGACCTGACCGGCATCTACGACCTGAAGCCGCTCAACAAGGTCCTCAAGGCCAAGGGCAAGCCCGCGGTCGACGACGCCGGTCTCGGCGTCGAGTAACGCCCGGAACCGACCACCCAGGAGGTGACGACCATGGCCACGACCACGACCCTCGCCAAGGCCGACGACGGCACCGAGCCGGCCGCGTACGCCGCCCGGATCGAGCACGTCTCGAAGTCCTTCGCGGGCCCCGCCGGGCAGCAGCTCGTCCTGGACGACATCACCCTCGATGTCGCGCCCGGCGAGTTCGTCACCCTCCTGGGAGCCTCCGGCTGCGGCAAGTCCACGCTGCTGAACCTGGTGGCAGGGCTGGACAAGCCCAGCGCGGGCGGCATCAGCACGGACGGGCGGCCGGCCCTGATGTTCCAGGAGCACGCCCTGTTCCCGTGGCTGACCGCGGGCAAGAACATCGAACTCGCCCTCAGGCTGCGGGGCGTGCCCAAGGCCGAGCGCCGCGACAAGGCGGAGGAGCTGCTCGAACTCGTCCGCCTGAAGGGCGCGTACGGCAAGCGGGTGCACGAGCTGTCCGGCGGTATGCGCCAGCGGGTCGCGATGGCCCGGGCGCTCGCCCAGGAGAGCAAGCTGCTGCTGATGGACGAGCCGTTCGCGGCGCTGGACGCCATCACGCGGGACGTGCTGCACGACGAGCTGACCCGCATCTGGCGCGAGACGCGGCTGTCCGTCCTGTTCGTGACGCACAACGTCCGCGAGGCCGTACGGCTCGCCGAACGCGTGGTGCTGCTGTCCTCCCGCCCCGGGCGCATCGCCCGCCAGTGGACGGTCGGCATCCCGCAGCCGCGCCGCATCGAGGACACCGCCGTGGCGGAGCTGTCCGTCGAGATCACCGAAGAACTGCGTGGGGAGATCCGCCGACATGGCCAGCACTGACACGACGCGTCCCGCCGGGGACCCAGGCGCGAAGGACGGCGGCGACCTCGCCGGTCTGGAAGCGGGCCTGGACGCACTGGAGTCGGTGCAGCAGGGCCGCACACCGCTGCGGCAGACCTTCGTCGAGAAGATCCTGCCGCCCACCCTCGCGGTCCTGCTGGTGCTCGCGGTGTGGCAGGCGCTGGTCTCCTTCGAGATCGTCGACGACCCGACCAAGCTGCCCGCCCCGTCCGACGTGTGGGACGTGGTCCACCAGGCCTGGCTCCGGGGCGAACTGCTGGGCTACATCTGGACCAGCGTCTCGCGCGGCCTGCTCGGCTTCTGCTTCGCGCTGCTGATCGGCACCCCGCTGGGGCTGCTGGTGGCACGGGTGAAGTTCGTGCGCGCGGCGATCGGCCCGATCCTGTCCGGCCTCCAGTCGCTGCCGTCGGTGGCCTGGGTGCCGCCGGCCGTGATCTGGCTGGGCCTGAACAACTCGATGATGTACGCCGTGATCCTGCTGGGCGCGGTGCCCTCCATCGCCAACGGTCTGGTGTCCGGCGTCGACCAGGTCTCCCCGATCTTCCTGCGCGCGGGCCGCACGCTGGGTGCGACGGGGCTGAAGGGCACCTGGCACATCGTGCTGCCGGCCGCGCTGCCCGGCTACGTCGCGGGGCTCAAGCAGGGCTGGGCGTTCTCCTGGCGCTCGCTGATGGCCGCCGAGATCATCGCCTCCTTCCCCGACCTCGGGGTGGGCCTCGGGCAGCTGCTGGAGAACGGCCGCAACGCCAGCGACATGGCCATGGTCTTCGAGGCCATCCTGCTCATCCTGATCGTCGGCATCGCCATCGACCTGCTGATCTTCAGCCCGCTGGAGCGCTGGGTGCTGCGCAGCCGCGGTCTGCTGGTGAAGGGCTGAGGTACGCCATGTACGCGCCGGTCCGCCCCGTACTCCTGGTCGTCGCCCACGGCAGCCGCGACCCGCGGCACGCCGCGACCGTGCACGCCCTGGTCCGCCGGGTGCGGGCGCTGCGCCCGGACGTGCGGGTGGAGACCGGCTTCCTGGACTTCAACGTCCCCTCGGTGCAGGGCGTGCTGGAGTCCCTGGAGACGGAGGGCGTGCGGGACGTGGTCGCCCTCCCGCTGCTGCTGACCCGCGCCTTCCACGCCAAGGCGGACATCCCCGCGGTCCTGGCGGCGGCGCCGCCGCGTCTCAGGATCCGGCAGGCGGAGGTGCTCGGTCCCTCTCCCCTGCTCCTGTCGGCGCTGGAGCGGCGCCTGTACGAGGCGGGTCTGACGCCCGCCGACAAGTCCTCGACCGGGGTCGTGCTGGCCTCGGCGGGGTCCTCCGACCCGGAGGCGATCGCAGTGATCGCTGAAATCGCGCGGGAGTGGCGGCACACCGGTTGGTGCGCCGTGCGGCCTGCGTTCGCCTCCGCATCCCTTCCGCGCACCGAGCACGCGGTGCGGCAGCTGCGCGAGCTGGGCTGTGCGCGGGTCGCCGTCGCCCCCTACGTCCTGGCGCCCGGGTTCCTGCCGGACCGTATCGCGCGGGGCGCGGCCGGGGCGGACGTACTGGCGGACGTGCTGGGTCCCGCGCCGGAGGTGGCGCGGGTCCTGCTGGAGCGGTACGACGCGGCGCGGATGCCGGTGGCGCTGGCGGTCGGCGCCTGAGGGGTTGACGGCCCGTCAGGGGCTGGTCAGCTCCACGAGCTTGGTGACCGTGTTCCAGTTGCGGCTGGTGGCGATCAGGCCCTTGGTGACCCGGGGCTTGGCGAGGGCCTCGGCGAGCTTGGAGCGGCCCAGGCCGTCCGGTGCGTAGAGGTAGAGGGCGCGGTCGCCGAGGCGGAACTCCTCGGGGCGGAAGGCCGGTGCGTCGATCGCCGCGAATCGCTCCGCGTCGGCCGGCGCGGAGAAGTAGGTGACGTGCAGCTGCCTGGCCTCCAGCTCGGCGGCCGGGAAGGGGCACGCCTCGACGACCCCCTTCAGATAGGCGTGGTCGCGCACGAGCACGTCCACCGGGAAGCCGAACCGCTTCTCGATCGCCTCGGTCAACTCCGCGGCCAGGGAGTCCTCGTCGCCGTGGTCCGAGGCGAAGACGGCCTGCCCGCTCTGCAGATGGGTGCGCACGGCGTCGTGGCCGAGGGAGGTCAGCAGCGCGCGCAGTTCGGCCATCGGGACCTTCCTGCCACCGCCCACGTTGATCCCGCGCAGCAGCGCTGCGTACATCGTCGTCATCCGCACACCATAGAACGGCCGTCGCGCCCCGTGGGGGTGGGCACGACGGCCGGGTCCGCACCGGGCGGACGTGCGCGCCACTCTCGCCGATGCGGTGCGCGTGGTTCAACCACTTCGGACACCTGTGACTTAATCAACAACGTTTCAGTAGGGCCCCGCCGTACGGTGGCGCCGTGGTCGAGCGCGGCGCGCTCGGCATGGCGATCGACCCCGGTGATGAGTTTCCGCGCCCTCCCCCGTCATATCTGCGTCGGGACACGATGAGACGGAAGGATGACGTGATGGGTGCGGACACGCGGCTGGCGGAGATGGGCGTGAGCGGTCTGGGCGAGGTCGACGAGCCGGGGTTCTCGGGACTCGCGGAGCGGCACCGGCGGGAGCTGCACGTGCACTGCTACCGGATGCTCGGGTCGTTCGAGGACGCCGAGGACACCGTGCAGGAGACGTTCATGCGTGCCTGGCGGCGGCGGGAGACCTTCGAGGGACGGTCGACGTTCCGGGCCTGGCTGTACCGGATCGCCACCAACGTCTGTCTGGATCTGCTCACCAAGCGCCGCCCGGAGCCAGCGACCGGCGGTGAGGTGCCGTGGCTGCAGCCCTACCCGGACCGGCTGCTCGACGAGTTGCCCGCCGGCGACGCGGACGAGCCGGAGGCCGTCGCCGTCGCGCGGGAGACGATCGAGCTGGCCTACCTGGTCGCGGTCCAGCACCTCGCGCCGCGCCCGCGGGCCGTGTTGATCCTGCGGGACGTGCTCGGCCGGCCGGCGAAGGAGGTCGCGGAGATCCTGGGGGACTCCGTCAACTCCGTGAACAGCGCCCTGCAGCGGGCCCGCGCCGGCATGCGGGAGCACCTGCCCGCCGAGCGGCAGGACTGGACCGGCGGTGCGGAGGACGCCGCGACGCGCGAGCTGGTGCGCCGCTACACCGAGGCCAGCGTGGCCACGGACGTCGAGGCGCTCGCCGCGATGCTGCGCGACGACGTCCGCTTCTCGATGCCGCCCACGCCGGGGCTGTATGTCGGCCGTGACGCGGTGGTGGACTACTTGGCCGAGAGCGGCTTCGAGGGCATGCAGGGCCTGCGCGCCGTCCGGACCACCGTGAACCGGCAGCCCGCCCTCGCCTTCTACCTCTGGCAGCGGCAGGAGGGCGCGTACCTGCCGCTGACGATCGACGTCCTGCGCGTCACCGGCGGGGCGATCACCGAGATCGTCACGTTCCACGACGACCGGTTCCCGCGACTCGGGCTGCCGGAGCGCCTGCCGGCCGACGGCACGGCGCAGGCGTCGGCGACAGCGCGCGTGTCCCAGTAGAAGGGACGCGCCTCGGTGATCCGCCCGCCCTTGACGTGTCGGCGGCGCCCTGTGCGTGGACCCCGGTAGATGTAAGGGACCGGTGTCCTCCTCAGTGGTGAGTGCGGCGGTACGGAGGGATGAGGGCGAGGGCGCCGCGCGTCACCGGGGAGTACGACGCGACGGCCTTACGCGGGCCATACCTTCGAAACGCAAGGTGGCGGCAGGGGGCCGGCACCGCTCACAAGGGGGCAGGCCGGTCATGCGGAACCGAGAGACACGGGTGCGGGGCATAGCCGCCCGGGCGGGCGGCTGGAGTGCCCGGCACCGATGGGCCGCCGTCGGGATCTGGGTGCTGTTCGTCGTCCTGGCGATGGGGCTCGGTTCGGCGGCCGGCCGGGTCGACGTCAAGGACAGTGACCAGATGGGCGGCGAGACACACACCGCCGCCAGGATCGTCGAGGACGCGGGGATCGACGAGCCGGCCAGTGAGACGGTCCTGGTCCAGGCGGAGTCCGGTGGTCCGAAGGCCACGGACGCCGAGTTCCGGGCCGCGGTCGACGCGGTCGTCGCGGCGGTGGAGGGGACCGGGAAGGTCACCGGCGTGACCTCGCCGTACGACGCGAAGACGATCTCGAAGGACGGGCGCAGCGCGCTGGTGCAGTTCGACATGCGCGGTGACGCGGACACCGCGGGCGAGCGGGTCGAGCCGGTGCTGGAGGCGGTCGAGGGGGTCCAGAAGGAGCACGAGTCGCTGCGGATCGAGGAGATCGGCGGCGCCAGCATGATGAAGACGTTCGACGACGCGTTCGGCGACGACTTCAAGAAGGCCGAGTACTCGGCGGTGCCGGTGGCCCTCGGCATCCTGCTGGTCGCCTTCGGCGCGCTGGTGGCGGCGCTGGTCCCGGTGGCGCTGGCAATCACCGCGATCGTGGCGACGATGGGGCTGATGGGCCTGGTCAGCCACTTCCAGCCGATGAGCGAGACCGCGAACTCCGTGATGCTGCTGGTCGGTCTGGCCGTCGGCGTCGACTACTGCCTGTTCTACCTGCGCCGGGAGCGCGAGGAGCGCGCCGCCGGACGGGACGCGCAGACGGCGCTCAGGATCGCCGCCGCCACCAGCGGCCGGGCGATCGTCGTCTCCGGTGTCACGGTGTGCGTGGCGATGGCGGGCATGCTGTTCACCGGCATCGCCGAGTTCGAGGCGATGGGCCTGGCCTCGCTGATGGTGGTCGCGGTCGCCATGGTCGGCTCGGTGACGGTCCTTCCGGCGCTGCTGTCCCTGCTGGGCGAGCGGGTGGAGAAGGGCCGCGTGCCGTTCCTGCGCCGACGCCGGTCGAACGGTGGCACGGGTGAGGGCAGCCGATTCTGGACGGCCGTACTGAAGCGCGTCCTGGCCAGGCCGATGCTGGCCGCGGTGGTGGCCGTCGGCGCGCTGCTGGCCGTGGCCGCGCCCGCTCTCGGCATGAAGACGCAGAACCTCACGCTGGACCAGGAGTTCGGCGACTCGCTGCCCATCGTGCAGACGTACAACCGGGTCAACGAGGCCTTCCCCGGCGGTTCCGACCCGGCCGAGGTGGTCGTGAAGGCCGACGACATCAACGCGCCCGAGGTGCGGGCGGCGCTCGCCGACTTCCGGGAGCGGGCGATCAGTTCGGGTGCCTCGCGCGGGCCGGTGGACATCACCATGCACGACGAGCAGAACGTCGCGCTGGTGTACGTCCCGCTGGTCGGCGGCTCCGACCAGGACAAGGCGGGCGAGAGCCTGGACAAGCTGCGGGACGACGTGCGGCCCGCGACGCTGGGCAAGGTCGACGGCGTCGAGGCCCCGATCACCGGCCAGGTGGCGGGCAACAAGGACTTCAACGACCAGCTCGTCGGCTCGGTCCTGCCGGTCTTCGCCTTCGTCGTGGTCTTCGCCTTCCTGCTGATGCTGCTGTCCTTCCGCTCGCTGACGATCGCGCTCACCTCGATCGTGCTCAACCTGCTGTCGGTGGGCGCGGCGTACGGCATCCTGGTCGCCGTCTTCCAGCACGGCTGGGGTGCCTCGCTGGTGGGCGCCGAGGGCGTCGGCGCGATCATCACCTGGCTGCCGCTGTTCCTCTTCGTGATCCTGTTCGGCCTGTCCATGGACTACCACGTGTTCGTGGTCTCCCGGATCCGCGAGGCCCGGCTGCGCGGCCGCTCCACCCGGGACGCCATCCAGCACGGCGTGGTCACCACGGCGGGGGTGGTCACCAGTGCCGCCGTCATCATGGTCGCGGTGTTCGCCATCTTCGGCACGCTGTCCATGCAGTCGATGAAGCAGATGGGCGTCGGCCTGGCGGCGGCGGTGCTGATCGACGCGACGATCATCCGGGGCGTGCTGCTGCCGGCCGTGATGTCGCTGCTCGACGAGCGCAACTGGTACCTGCCGAAGTGGCTGCACCGCCTGCCGGACCTGACCCACGACGAGTCGCCCGAGGCGAGCGCGGCGCCGGTGCGGGACGGCGAGGGCGAGCGCGGGGAGCGGGGCGAGCCGGTCGGGGTCTGAACCGACGCGCCACCACGGCCGCAGGGCCTGCCGGTTCCGGGGGAACCGGCAGGCCCGGTGTGCGGCGGTGAATCAGCCCCGCGCGGCGGCCAGTTCGGCCTCGATGAGGTCGGCGGCCCGCCGGGTGCCGCCCTCCTCGGCCATCTGCGCCTGGATCTGAGTCAGACGCCCGGCCACCTCCGGGTCGTCGACCAGGGCGAGGGCGGCGGTGCGCAGCGCCTCGGCGGTGGCCTCCTCGGTCGGGAGCGTGCGGGCGACGCCGAGGCCCTGGAGCATGTCGGCGTTGCCGAACTGGTCCGCGGCCTGCGGTACGGCGATCATCGGCGTGGCCGTGGCCAGGCCCTCCTGACTGCCGCCCGCGCCCGCGTGGGTGACGAACAGGTCGGCCTGCTGGAGGATCGCCAACTGGGGCACCCACGTGCGCACTTCCACCGTGTCCGGTACGTCGCCCAGCTCGGCGGGGTCGACGTGCCGGCCCACCTGGAGCACGGTGTGCCAGCCGGGCAGCTCGCCGAAGGCCCGGACGCACTCCCGGTAGAACGCGGGCTGGTTGGTGAAGGCGGACCCGAGGGAGACCAGGACGACCTTCTCGGCACCCTCGGGGCGGGTCCAGGCGCCCTCGGCGGCGCGGTCCCCCTGGCAGGCGCCGACGAAGGTGTACGTCTTCTCGTCGACCCGGTCGGCGTTGGGCTGGAGCGCCTTGGGGATCAGCACCAGGGAGCGGTCGGGGCGGCCGACGAAGGGGTCGGGGTGGTCGGTGATCCCGTTCTCCTCCAGCCAGGCGTGGAAGCGGGCGTAGTAGGCCTGCCCGCGCTCGGTCTTCAGCGGCTCCTCCCACATCGGCTCGCCGACCTCCTGCTCGTACCCCTCCCAGGCGACCATGCAGGGCGACAGGGAGATCACCGGCACCTCCCAGCGGCGGCCGAGCACACGGGCGGCGTAGGAGGCGATGTCGTGCAGGACCAGGTCCGGCTCGTCCCCCTCGTACGCCTCGGCGAGCTGCGGGAGCGCCTGGATGGCGTCGTCCAGGAAGGGCTCGACGTTGTCCAGCAGAGTGCTCCCCCACGCCTGAGGGTCGGCGTCGGGGCCGGGCAGTGTGCTGTTCCAGAGCTTGGGTTCGGCGCCCGTCTCGGCGACCTTGTCCGCGAGGAGCGGCGGGATCGCGTACGTCACCCGGTGCCCTCGCGCGACGAGCTCGCGGATCACCTCCAGGCTGGGGTTCACGTGCCCGTGCAGGGCGATGGAGAACATGGCGATGTGCGCGGGGCGAGTGGTCATGTCCGTACCGTACGCGAGACGAGACGTCTCGTGCAAACAATTTCGCCTCATGCCGTCAGCTCCTCGTGCAGCCGCAGCCACCGGTCGGGCGCGACCTCGCCCACCAGGACGCCGGGTTCGAGCCGCGCGGCCCGGAACGCCGCGTCCACCCGGCGCCGGGTGTGGGCGCGGCGCAGGGAGGCGTGCAGCGAGCCGCCGACGCCCGAGAAGCCCAGCTCGACCAGGTCCGCCCAGCCGCCGCGGGCGGCGGCGCCGGTGAGCAGCGGGGCCGGGCGGCGTGCGATCCGGAGGATGCCGGCGTCGACGCGCGGCGCGGGCCGGAAGCGGTGGCGGCCCACCCGGCCCAGCAGCCGCCACTCGTGGCGCGGCCAGGTCAGGACCGTGAGCAGGGTCCAGCGGCCGTAGTCGCCGGTGCGTTTGCGGGCGTACTCGAGCTGGGTGATCAGGGTGGCGTCGGTGAGACCGGGCGCGGACAGGCACCAGTCGACGATGTCGGCGGTGCGCGAGAAGGGCACGTTCCCGGCGACGGCGAACGCGGTGCGCGGGGGCCGGGCGGCGAGGAAGTCACCGGCCACGACGTGGACGTGGGGGCTGCGCGCGAAACGGGCGCGGAGCCCGGGCACGAGCCGGGGGTCGATCTCGTAGGCGCGCAGCTCGTGGCTGCGGCGGGCGAGGGGCTCGGTGAGGGCGCCGTTGCCCGCGCCCACTTCGAGCAGCAGGGGCGGGCGCCCTCGGTCGGGGGCGGCGAGACGCGCGACGTGTTCCGCGGTGGCGCGGTCGGCGAGGAAGTTCTGCGAGAGCGTGCGGGCACGCTGGGTGGGGCGGGCCATGGCCTGCGGTCCTTGTCTTCCGTGACAGGAGGGGAAAAGGGCAGCCGAAGGCCCTGACCGGAAGACGAAGGCGAAAGGGGATGCGGAGGCTTGGCCCCGCCGCGCGCGCGTCGGGCGTGTGGGACGCGTCGAGTGCGTCAGCGGCGGGGGGACCCCGGGCCGGTCAGGGCTCCGGGGCCACGACGCATCCTGATGGAGTGCGTGCAGCCCCGGCCGAGACCGGAGTTGAAAATCGCGTTGAAAGCTGCCACGGAGGGGACGTTAGGCGGGCGCGTGCCCGCCGGGCAACGGGTTTTCGCGCGGGCGGCCGTCAGCGCTGGTAGCGGGCGAGTACGAGGTTGCCGTCCTCCTCCAGTCTGCGGCGCAGTTCGTCCGTGCCGATCGCTCCGCTGTAGTACTCCTGGAGCGCGGGCGTCGCCACCTTGTCCTTCCACTCGGCGTAGCCCCGTACGGACTGCGCGGGCGCCGACCGCAGCTGGGCGGCGAGCGCGGTGCCGGTGGCCCAGCCGTGCTCGGCCGTGTGCAGGGCGGGGTCCTTCAGTGCCTGCTCGCCGGTGGGCAGCATCCAGTCGCCGAGCGCGAGGCGCACCATGTTGTCCGGCCGGAGGAGGAAGTCGACGAACGCGGCGGCCTCCTTCTTGTGCGGGCTGTCCTCGGCGATGGACAGGGTCTGCGGACTGACCCCCTGGGCGAGACCGTCGGCACCGGCCGGGGCGGGCAGCACCTGCCAGTCGAAGCCCTCGGGTGCCTGCTGCTCGATCTGCTGGCGGTAGGAGAAGCCGAGCGGCACCATCGCGTACCTGCCCGCGAAGAAGCCGGGCAGGGTGTCGGAGCCGCCGCTGCCCAGGGTGGTCGGCGAGGCGCTGCGGTCGGTGCCGACCTGGTCGTGGATGGTGCGGGGCACCACCTGGTCGCCGTCCTCGAAGCGGACGGTCACCTTGCCGTCGTCGCCCCGGTGGAACAGCTTGCCGCCGGTGGACAGGGAGAGGTTGAGCGTGGCGGAGACGGGCTCCTTGAGCGGCCAGGCCACCCCGTACGTGCCGTCGCCGCTCAGCTCCTTCGTCACCTGCCGGAACTCCGCCCAGCTCCAGGGGCGTTCCGGGGTCGGGATCCGGACGCCGGACTTCCGGAGCAGGGTCGCGTTGGCGATCAGCACCCGCGGCTCCTGGAGGAACGGCACGCCGTAGACGCCGTCGCCGAAGGTGACCGTCTCCCAGCTGTGCCGCGGTATGTCCGACTTCAGCCGCGCGGGCAGCAGTCCGGTGAGGTCGGCGAGGTAGCCGCCGTAGGCGAAGTCGGCGAGGTCGTCGGAGGCGTCGTGGATGATGTCGGGCGCCTCGCCGCCCTCGAAGGAGGTGAGCAGCTGGTCGTGGACGCTGTCCCAGCTGCCCTGGACGTACTCGACGCGCACGTCCGGGTGGGTGGCGTTCCACTCCCGCACCAGTTCCTTGTTGGCCTGCACCGACTCGTCCTGCCAGGCCAGGGACTGGAAGCGCAGGGTGATCCGGCCGTCGTCCGCCCCGTCGCCGCCGTCCGAGCAGCCCGCGAGGAGCAGGAGCACGGAGACGCACAGGGTCACGATCCTCGTACGCGCCCGCATCAGCTCTTCACCGCCCCGGCGAGCATGCCGCCCGTGATCCTGCGCTGGATGAGCGCGAAGACCACCAGCGAGGGCAGGGTCGCGAGGAAGGCGGCCGCGGCGAGCGGTCCGAGGTCGGCGACGCCCTCGGCGCCGATGAAGTGGGTGAGGATCACGGGCAGCGTCTGTTTCTCCGGTGTCTTCAGCAGGACCAGCGCGAAGAAGAACTCGTTCCACGCGGTGATGAACGCGAACAGGGCCGTCGCCACGATCCCCGGCGCGAGCAGCGGCGCGGTCACCGAGACCAGGGTCCGCAGCCGTCCGGCGCCGTCGACCGCGGCCGCCTCCTCCAGCTCGCGCGGTACGGCGCGGACGTATCCGGCGAGCATCCACAGCGCGAACGGCAGCGACCACACGACGTACACCATCACCAGGCCGGGCACGGAGTTGATCAGGCCGAGGTTCTTGAGGACCAGGAACAGCGGGATGATCAGCAGGACGAAGGGGAAGGCCTGGCTGACCACCACCCACCCGGTGGCCGCCTTGGCGAGCCGGCCGCGGCGGCGGGCCATGACGTACGCCATCGGGGTCGCGATCAGCACCGCGATCACGGCGGCGCCGAGCGCGGCGAGCAGGGAGTTGAGCCCGGCGCGCAGCAGTGGCTGCTCGTCGAAGGCCTGCCGGAAGTTGTCGAGGGTGGGGTTCTTGGGGATCCAGGTGGGGTGCAGACTGGCCAGCTCGCGCGGCGGTTTGAACGCGGTGGAGATCAGCCAGAGGAACGGGAAGGCCAGGAAGACCAGGTAGGCCAGCAGCGCGACGTACTGGCCCGTGCGGGCCGCGGTCGAGGTCCTCACGCCTCGTCACCTCCCTTGGACTCGCCCCGGAGCCGGCCGACGAGGAAGACGGCCAGCAGGATGGAGATCACGGCGACCATGACGCAGCCCATCGCCGCCGCGTAGCCGAACTGGCCGTAGCGGAAGGCCTCTTCGTAGGCGAAGAGCATGGGCAGCCGGGTGCGGCCGCCGGGGCCGCCGTTGGTCAGCACGTAGACCAGGGCGAAGGAGTTGAAGTTCCAGATGAGGTTGAGCGCGGTGATGGCGAGCGCGACGGGCCTGAGGGCGGGCCAGGTGACCGTGCGGAAGCGGCGCCAGGCTCCTGCGCCGTCCACCGCGGCCGCCTCGTGCAGCTCGCGCGGGGTGTTCTGCAGTCCGGCGAGCAGCGCGACCGTCGTCTGCGGCATCCCGGCCCAGACGCCGACGACGATGACGGCGGGCAGGGCGGTGCCGAGGCCGCTGAGCCAGTCGTGGCCGCCGCCGAGGCCGAGGTCGCGCAGGGTCTCGTTGAGGATGCCCGCGTCCGTGTTGTAGACCAGCCGCCACATGATGCCGACGACGACCTCGGGCATCGCCCAGGGGATGATCGCCAGGGCCCGGGCCAGCCAGCGCAGCCGGAGGTTCTGGTTGAGCAGCAGGGCGAGACCGAGGGCGAGCAGGAACTGCGGCACGGTCACCCCGACGGCCCACACCAGGCCGATGCGGAACGACTCCCAGAACAGCGTGTCGTGCAGCAGGTCCTGGAAGTTCAGGGTGCCGATCCACTGGGTGGGCTCCGTGCGGCCCGACTGGGCGTCGGTGAACGCCAGCAGGACGCCGTAGAGCAGCGGCCCCACGCTGAGGACCAGGATGGGGATCAGCGCGGGCAGCACCAGGAACCAGGCGCCGTGGTCCGGCGCGCCCCGCGGGGCGTCCCGGCCGGGCGCTCGGCGCACGGGCCCTCTCGGCTCGGTCACCAATGTCACGTAATCAACCCCTATGCGCGGCTCGGGTGGGCCTGGTCATGGTCGTGAAGTGACCGCGTCCCGTCAAGGGCCCCGGACATGCTCCCACCTGTGCGAATGGGACACTGGCCGACGAACGGCGGGAACCGGTACGGACACGGAGGCGCGGGACGATGGACGAGGCACGGGCGCGGGAGGTGCTGGCCGCGGCGGGAGTGCTGCCCGGCCCGGCGTCGCGGGCACGGCTGCTGGCGCTCGGCGAGAACGCGGTGTTCGCCGCCGGTGACCTGGCGGTCAAGGTGGGCCGCGACGCCGAACTCCTCGGCCGGGCCCGCCGGGAACTGGCCGTCGCGCTCTGGCTGGAGGAGGCGGGCGTCCCGGCGGTGCGGGCGGCCGAGCCGACGGCGCTGTCCGTCGAGGGGCACCCGGTGACCGTGTGGCGGCGGCTGCCCGAACCGGTGCGGCCGACCGAGCCCCGGGACGTGGCGGCGCTGCTCCGGCTCGTCCACGAACTGCCCCTCCCCTCCTCCTTCGAGCTGCCGCCCCGCGAGCTGCTGGGCGGGGTGGAACGCTGGCTGCGCCTGGCGGGCGACGTGATCGACCCCGCGGACGCCGCGTATCTGCGCGAGCGCAGGGACGGCTTCGCCTCGGCCGCCGCCGCGCTCACCCCGCACCTGACGCCGGGGCCCATCCACGGGGACGCGCTGCCCCGCAACGTGCACGTGGGCCCGGACGGGCCGGTCCTGATCGACCTGGAGACCTTCTCCGCCGACCTGCGCGAGCACGACCTCGTGGTGATGGCACTGAGCCGGGACCGCTACGGACTGCCCGCCGAGGCCTACGACGCCTTCACCGCGACCTACGGCTGGGACGTGCGCGAGTGGGAGGGCTGCGCGGTGCTGCGCGGGGCCCGGGAGACCGCCAGCTGCGCCTGGGTGGCCCAGCACGCGCCGAGCAACCCCAAGGCACTGGCCGAGTTCGAGCGCAGGGTGGCGTCGCTGCGGGACGGGGACCCCGCGGTGCGCTGGTACCCCTTCTGACCCGCGCCGTCCGGCCCGCCGGCCGTGCGGCGGGTCCGGGTCAGACCCGCTCGTCGGCCGGCTTCCCGGCCGACTCGCGCAGCGGCCAGACCCCGTCGACGACGGCCGTGGCGTCGCCCTTGCGGCGCAGGAAGCTTTGGAAGTCCGCCGCCCACTCGGCATACCACTCGATCTGGCGGCGGTGCAGGTCCGCCGGACCGAGGGCCGCGACCTTGGGGTGGCGGCCGGCTATCGCGCAGGCCAGTCGGGCGGCGGCGAGGGCGTCGGCCGCGGCGTCGTGCGCGGCGTCCAGCGGGACGCCGTACTCCCGGCAGACCGCTTCCAGATTGCGCTTGCCCCGGCGGTAGCGGTCGACGGAGCGGTCGATCGTGTACGGGTCGATGACCGGGGCCGGGTCCAGGCCGCCCAGGCGCTCGCGCAGGGACGGCAGTCCGTGGCGCCGCAGCTCGGCGGAGAGCAGGGTGAGGTCGAAGGCCGCGTTGTAGGCGACGACCGGGACGCCCGCCTTCCAGTGGTCCGCGAGGACGTCGGCGATGGCGTCCGCGACCCGGTCGGCGGGGCTGCCCTCACCGGCCGCGCGTTCGTTGCTGATGCCGTGCACCGCGACCGCGTCCGCCGGGATCTCCACTCCGGGGTCGGCCAGCCACTCCCGCCGGCCGAGCACCTCGGAGCCCCTGACCTCGATCACGGCTCCCGTGACGATGCGCGCCTCGTGCGGATCGGTGCCCGTCGTCTCCAGGTCGAAGCCGATCAGCAGCTCCCGGTGCCAGCCCATGGGCGGTCCCCCTTCTTGGTGGTGCTTTCCCCCAGTGGTCTCCACCTTCCCACGGGCCACTGACAATCAGAGGATCGCATTCCGCTTACGCCCGCACGGATGCCGGGGGGCGACGTTTCATGACACCGGGCGCGAATCCGCCCACATCAGCTCGAACTCCTCCCGGTAGGTGGGGAAGAGTCCGCCTTCTTCCAGCCGGTCCGACTTCACGACCTTTCCCCCGTTGCGCCCGTTGCGCAGGACGAGGACGGGTGCCTCCATGCCCCGGGTGCGTCGCAGGTAGGACTGGACGACCGCGATGCCGTCGGCGCCGTCCCCGTCGACGAGGTAGGCGGTGAAGCGGGGCGTCTCGTCGAAGACCTGGATCTCGAAGGCGCCCGGGTCCCGCAGCCGGGCCCGCACCCGGCGCATGTGCAGGATGTTCATCTCCACGGCGCGGCTCAGCTCGCCCCGCTTGATGCCCAGTTCGCGCTCGCGGCGCTTGATCGCGCTGGAGGCGGGGTTCAGGAAGAGCAGCCGCACCCGGCCACCGGCCTCCGCCATCCGCAGCAGGCGGCGGCCGGAGAAGTTCTGCACCAGCAGGTTGAGGCCGATGCCGAGGGCGTCCACGCGGCGGGCACTGCCGAACAGGTCCTCGGCGGGGAACTGGCGCAGCAGCCGCACCCGGTCCGAGTGCACGGCGACCACGTCCGCGTAGCGGTCCCCGACCAGGTCCTCCACCGCGTCCACCGGGAGCCTGCGCGCGGACGGCACGTCGCTGCCCGCGCCGAGCACCTCGAGCAGCCGTGCGGAGGCCCGCTCGGCCTGGTTCAGGACCGCCTCGGACAGGGCCCGGTTGCGGGAGACGACGTTGCGGGTGACCTCCAGCTCGTCCAGGGCGAGTTCGACGTCGCGGCGCTCGTCCACGTAGGGCTCGAAGCAGGGCCAGTGCTGCACCATCAGCTCGCGCAGCTGGGGCAGGGTGAGGAAGCTGAGGACGTTGTCGTCGGCCGGGTCGAGCAGATAGCCCTTGCGGCGGCTGACCTCCCGGACCGCGACGGCGCGCTGCACCCACTCCTGGCCGGCCGGACCGGCGGCGGCGACCACCCAGTCGTCACCGTGGACCGGTTCGTAGACCGGCCGCAGGACGGCGGCCACGACGGCGCGCAGCCGCTGCTCGACGAGATTCAGCCAGATGTAGGCCCGGCCCGCCCGCTGCGCACGGGTGCGCACCTCGTTCCAGGCCCCGGCGTCCCAGTCCAGCTCCGGACCGATCGCGCCCGCGTTCATGGGTCGCGCCAGGGACACCGCACCGGGCGGGACGTCCGTGGAGTTCCCCTGGTGACCGTCGTCACCAGGAGGCAGCTCCAGCCCTCCCGAGCCCACCCGAGTACCGCCTTCCGCTCCCCCGGACACTGCCGGGGACACCCCGTCCCAACGATCAAGGAAGGGTACTCCGGGAGCGGTCCGCGGTGCAGCCCGATGGACGGGCCGGTTTTGCCAACCTCCTTGATCCCAAGGCGTGTTCCTTCGATGCTCACACCGGGGAGTGAGGGGATTCATAGCGGTGACGCGGGGTGGGTACCGGAAGGTGGCTTCGCGCCCGTTCCCGGGAATCATGCGGGGGGAACGTCCCGAGGGTGGGTAGGAGGACGTACGTGCTAGGTGGTCGCCTCACTTTCGGGGAGACTTCCGGGGGACTCGGAGCCAAGGCGTCCGCACCGGCGCCCCACACCTGAAAGAGTCGTGTTCATGCAGGTCTGGCCTGGAGAGGCGTATCCACTGGGTGCCACGTACGACGGCGCCGGCACCAACTTCGCGGTCTTCACGGAGGCCGCCGACCGAGTAGAGCTGTGTCTGCTGCACGACGACGGCTCGGAGACCGCGGTCGAACTGCGGGAGAGCGATGCCTTCGTGCGGCACGCCTACGTCCCGGGGGTGATGCCGGGGCAGCGGTACGGGTACCGCGTGCACGGCCCGTACGCCCCGGAGCGCGGGCTGCGCTGCAACAGCGCCAAGCTGCTCCTCGATCCGTACGCGCGTGCGATCAGCGGGACGGTCCAGTGGGGCGAGGAGGTGTACGGCTACCACTTCGGCGAACCCGAACGGCGCAACGACCTCGACTCGGCCCCGCACACGATGACGTCGGTCGTGGTCAACCCGTACTTCGACTGGGGCGACGACCGGCGCCCCCGGACGGAGTACCACCACACGGTGATCTACGAGGCCCATGTGAAGGGCCTGACCATGCGGCACCCGGGCCTCCCGGAGGAGCTGCGCGGCACCTACGCGGCCCTCGCGCACCCGGCGCTGATCGAGCACCTCACCGGGCTCGGGGTGACCGCGCTGGAGCTGATGCCGGTCCATCAGTTCGTGAACGACCACCGGCTGGTCGACATGGGCCTCAACAACTACTGGGGCTACAACACGGTCGGCTTCTTCGCCCCGCACAACGCGTACGCCTCCTGGGGCGACCGCGGCCAGCAGGTGCTGGAGTTCAAGTCTGCCGTCAAGGCGCTGCACGAGGCGGGGATCGAGGTGATCCTGGACGTGGTCTACAACCACACCGCCGAGGGCAACCATCTGGGCCCGACGCTGTCCTTCAAGGGGCTGGACAACCCCTCGTACTACCGGCTGGCCGACGACCCCCGCTACTACATGGACACCACGGGGACCGGGAACTCGCTGCTCATGCGGTCCCCGCACGTCCTCCAGATGATCATGGACTCGCTGCGGTACTGGGTCACCGAGATGCACGTCGACGGGTTCCGCTTCGACCTCGCGGCCACCCTGGCCCGGCAGTTCCACGAGGTGGACCGGCTGTCGTCGTTCTTCGACCTGGTGCAGCAGGACCCGGTGGTCTCGCAGGTGAAGCTGATCGCCGAGCCGTGGGACGTCGGCGAGGGCGGCTACCAGGTGGGCAACTTCCCGCCGCTGTGGACCGAGTGGAACGGCAAGTACCGGGACACGGTGCGGGACCTGTGGCGCGGCGAGCCGCGCACGCTGGCGGAGTTCGCCTCCCGGCTGACGGGTTCCTCCGACCTCTACCAGGACGACGGGCGCCGTCCGCTGGCCTCGATCAACTTCGTGACCTGCCACGACGGCTTCACCCTGCACGACATGGTGGCCTACAACGACAAGCACAACGAGGCCAACGGCGAGGACAACCGGGACGGCGAGAGCCACAACCGCTCCTGGAACTGCGGGGTCGAGGGCGACACCGACGACCCGGCGGTGCTGGAGCTGCGGGGGCGGCAGATGCGCAACTTCATCGCCACCCTGCTGCTCTCCCAGGGCGTCCCGATGATCAGCCACGGGGACGAGTTCGCCCGCACCCAGCGGGGCAACAACAACGCCTACTGCCAGGACAACGAGCTGGCGTGGGTGGAGTGGCCCGAGGACGACCCCGACCTGCTGCGGTTCACCCGCGCGATGGTGTGGCTGCGCAAGGACCACCCGGTCCTGCGCAGGCGCCGCTTCTTCCACGGGCGCCCGGTGCAGGGCACCTACGACGAGCTGTCGGACATCGCCTGGTTCACCCCGGAGGGCGCGGAGATGACCCAGCGGGACTGGAACTCGGCGCGGGCGTCCGCGCTCACGGTGTTCCTCAACGGCAACGCGATCTCCGAGCCCGGCACGCGCGGGGAACGCATCGCCGACGACTCCTTCCTGCTGATGTTCAACGCCGCGCCGAAGCCGCTGGACTTCGTGGTGCCGGTCGACCACGGCCGGCAGTGGGAGGTGGTCGTCGACACCTCGCTCACGACGGGGGTGCCCGAGGGCACGGGCCCGAAGGTGCAGGCCGGGGACCGGCTGACCCTGGTGGACCGGAGCCTGACGGTGTTGCAGCGGCCGGTGTAGACGGCTCTCCCCTTGCACCCGTGCAGGGGGACGGTGACAGGAAAGGCGGCGGGGCGGGTACGTAGGGTTCCATGACACCTGAGCGACCCGACCCGGTGCCGTCCCCGGCCTCTCCCGCCTCCGCCGTCCCTTCCTCCTCCCCCGCCTCCCCCTTCCCGCCGTCCTCCGTCCCGTCGGCCACCTACCGGCTCCAGTTGCAGCCGTCCTTCCCCTTCAAGGCCGCGGCGGCGGCCGTGCCGTACCTTGCCTCGCTCGGCGTGTCCCACCTGCACCTGTCTCCCGTCCTGGAGGCGGTCCCGGGCTCGCTCCACGGCTACGACGTCGTCGACCACGCGCGCGTGCGCGCCGAACTGGGCGGCGAGGAAGGGCTGCGGGCGCTCTCGCGCACCGCGCGGGAGCACGGTCTGGGCCTGGTGGTGGACATCGTGCCCAACCACATGGCGATGTCGCCGCGCCACAACCGAGCCCTGTGGGAGGTGCTGCGCGAGGGACCCGGGTCGCCCTACGCGCGGTGGTTCGACATCGACTGGCAGGCACAGGACGGCCGGCTGCTGCTGCCGGTGCTGGGCGCGCCGGTCGGCGAGGTGCCGGCCGACCTCCGGGTCGACGGCGACGTGCTGCGCTACCACGAGCACGCCTTCCCGCTGCGGGACGGCACCGCGGACCTGCCGCTGCCGCGGCTCCTGGACGCGCAGTGGTACCGCCCGGTGTGGTGGCGGCTGGCCCGCACCGAGCTGAACTACCGGCGCTTCTTCAGCATCTCGGAGCTGATCGGCGTGCGCGTGGAGGACCCGGAGGTGTTCGAGGCCACGCACGGCACGATCCTGCGGCTGCTGCACGAGGGCGTGGTCGACGGACTGCGCGTCGACCATCCCGACGGCCTCGCCGACCCCGGCGCGTACCTGGAGCGGCTGCACCGGGCGAGCGGCGGCAGGTGGACGGTGGTGGAGAAGATCCTCGCGGACGGGGAGCGGCTGCCCGCCGCCTGGCCCGTCGCCGGCACCACCGGCTACGACGCCCTGCGGCACGTCGACGGGCTGTTCACGGACCCCGCCGGGTACGGGCAACTGCTCGACCACTACCGCCGGTTCGCCGCCCCGCAGGCGGACCTGGGCGGGGACTGGGCGGCGACGGTGCGGCGCGCGGCGTACCAGGTGCTCACCCACGAGCTGGCCACCGAGCTGGACCGGCTGACCCGGGTGGCGCACCGCCTGTGCGGCACGGCGCCGGACCCGGCGCTGCGCGACCGGGCGCCCTGGGCGCTGCGCACGGCGTTGCGGGAGCTGCTGGTGCGGCTTCGGGTGTACCGGCCCTACACCTCGGTGGACGCGGCGGCGGTCGTCACCGAGGAGGCTGCGGCCGAGGCGCGGCTCGCCTTCGCGGTGCCCGAGGAGGCGGACGCGGTGGACGTCGTACGGGGTCTGCTGCTGGGGCGGTACGGGGACGGTCCCGAGCACGTGGAGTTCAGGACGCGGTTCGCGCAGACCGCGTCGGCGCTGCGCGCCAAGTCCGTCGAGGACACGGCCTTCTACCGCTACGTGCCGCTGCTGTCGGCGACCGAGGTGGGCGGCGACCCCGGCCGCCCGGCGGTGTCGCCGCAGGAGTTCCACGCCTACTGCGCGCGCGTGCAGCGCGACTGGCCCGCCACGGGCACCGTCGTCTCGACCCACGACACCAAGCGCAGCGCCGACGTGCGCGCCGCGCTGGCGGTGCTCACCCAGTGCCCCGCGCGGTGGGCGGACGCGCTGACGGAGGTCACGGGGCTCACCGGCACGGACGAGGGCCAGCCGGACGGGCAGCTGGCGTGGGCGGCCTGGCAGACGGTGTTCGGTCTGGGCCCGGCGGACGGGGAACGGGTGCGGGAGGCGCTGCTGAAGCATGTGCGCGAGGCGGGCACGCACACCAGCTGGACCGAGCAGCAACCCGCGTACGAGGAGGCGGTGGCCCGGTTCGTGGCGGCGGGGCCGTGCGGCGCGCCGGGCGAGCGGGTGGCCGCCCTCCGCGACGCGCTCGCGCCGCACGTGCGGGCCAACGTCCTCGGCACGGCCCTGGCCCATCTGACGATGCCGGGCGTGCCGGACCTCTACCAGGGCACCGAGCACGAGTACCTGGCGCTGGTGGACCCGGACAACCGCCGCGCGGTGGACTTCCCCGCCGCCGGGGACGAGGGCTGGGCCGGGGGCGCCGGGGAGAAGGCGGCGGTGACCCGCGCGGCGCTGGCGCTGCGGGCCCGGCGGCCCGGCACCTTCGGCGACGCGGGGACGTACGAGCCGCTCGCCGCCGAGGGCACGGCGGCGGCACACTGCGTGGCGTTCGTCCGCTCCGGTCGGGTCGTGACGGCCGTGACCCGGCTGTCGCTGCGGCTGGCGGAGGCGGGGGGCTGGCGCGGCACGACGCTGCCGCTGCCGCCCGGCAGGTGGGCCGACACGCTGGCGCCCGGTCGGGAATTCACGGGGCACGCGCGCGTGGAGGACCTGTTCGCGGACAAACCGGTGGCGCTGCTGGAACGCGTGGAAACGGCGGAGGCAACGCAGGGGACGCGAGGGGACGGAGGCTGAGCGGCGTCAGTCGCGGTGCATCGGCACCGCGGCCTCGGAATCCCGGCCGGGCCCACCCGGGCGGGAGCCGGCGCCGACCCGCCGCCCGGCCAGTTCGAACGCGGCGAGTACCACCCGGGTCTGGTACTCCACCTGCCGCCCGACCGGTATCCAGTGCGCCGCGCAGCCGTCGCGGTAGTCGGCGCAGCCCTCGTCGACGAGCCGGTTCACCTCGGCCAGGACGCCCGCCGGATCGCCCCCGGTACGGGTGACCAGCTGGTGCAGCAGCCCCGCGGTCCGCAGCGACAGGCGCCGTCCGGCCAGCCGCAGCGCGACCAGGTGGGAGGTGTTCATCGGCGGCAGGGAGCGGCCCGTCCCGTCGTCGGTGTCCGGGTCCCACGCGTCGGCGAGCCGCGGACAGACCAGCAGGTAGTCGTCGACCGGTGCGAGCAGGTGCGCCGCCTCCGGCACATCGGCGAGGTGGGGTCTGAGCCGGGCGAGGACGCGGTGCAGACGCCGGGTGTCGTGGCGCAGGGTGCGGCTCACGGTGCGCAGCGCCTCGTCGCGGTCGGCGGGGGGCGAGGAGTCCGCCACGGCCGCCACGGCCCACATGGGCGCCTCGACGACCGCGGTGACGGTGCCGTGGCGCCGCGGGTGGGACCACGTCGAGTCGACGGCCGCCTCGGTGATGGCGGCGGTGAGGTCGCCGCGGCGGGGCGGCGGGATGCGGTAGACGGCGGGTCCGAGGTCGGGCCAGTACAGGGTGTCGTAGGCGCCGAGTTCGCGGGGTATGCCGAGCCGGGCCGCGGTGTGGGCGATGCGCTGGGCGAGGCCGGGCAGGTCGTGGGTCAGCTCGACGAAGCCGCCGCCGACGTCCACGCCGTGCAGGGAGCACTGCAGGAAGGGCCGCAGTTCCTCCTGGAGCGCGAGCAGGGTGCGGGTCTCGGGCAGCGTGGCGCGGTCCGGGCCGTCGGGCAGCCACTCGGGCTGCTCCAGGAAGCCGGGCCGGAAGAAGTTCCGGGCGTAGCGGCCCAGGGAGTAGGGGCCGGTGAGCCAGCCCTCGTTGCGGCGCAGGCCGTCGGGGTCGACGCACAGCAGCAGGTTCCAGGTGGCGTCGGCGCCCTCGGTGAGCCGGGGGTCGGCGAGGGCCCGCTCGGCCAGCCGCAGGGCGGTGGCGCCGCCCACGGGCTCGTTCGCGTGCGGTCCGGCGACGACGAGGACCTGGCGGCTGCCGTGCCCGACGGAGAGCAGCAGCAGCGGGCTGCCCGCGCGGGAGGTGCCGACGCGGCGCAGCCGGGCGTTGCGGGGGTGCCGGGCGACGAGTGCGGCGGCCCCGGTCCCCAGCTCGTCCACGGTCGGGTAGCGCAGGAGGGGCGGCAGGGCACACCTCCACGAAGCGGGCCGTCGATTCACCTGGAGTGCGCGGTGTACGCACAGTCAGTCACGACTTGCGGGGTACGTCAACACCGCGAAAAGCAAAGGGGTTTGCGCCACCGACACGGCCACGACTGCGCGTGAGGCGCGGGCCATGGATCTACCCGGTCCGCGTCGGAACGCCCGGCCCGGGGCCCGGGAAGGAGGCCGGTCGCGTCAGTTCGACGCCAGACGGAAGGCCATCTGGCCGAAGCCGATCTGGTCGCCCTCGCGGACGACGGCCGCGCCGATCACCCGCCGCCCGTTGACCGTGGTGCCGTTGGTGGAGCCCAGGTCACGCAGCACCCACATGCCGCCCTGGAAGCTGAGTTCCGCGTGCACCCGGGAGACCGTCTCGTGGCTCAGCCGCAGTCCGCTGGCGGGGTCGCGCCCTATGCGCAGCGGATGTCCGGCGCCGGGATGGGGCAGCAGCAGCTTGGGCAGCCGCTCGGCCCGCCACGCCCGGCCGAGCCGTACGCCGAACCCGGACACCGCCTCGACGGTGCCGAAAACCAGCCGCGACAGCCGGCCCTCGGTGGACAGGTCGGCGGTGAGCGCGGCCAGCTCGTCCAGGCGGCGGGCGGCGAGCGCCAGCTCCATCCGGCGGATGAACGTGTCGTGCGACAGACGCCCCATGGCGACGCCGTCCCGGAGCACGTTCAGCGCCTTGTCGCGCTCCGCGTCGGACAACCGCGCGGGGTACACGGGGAACTCGAAGGACGACGTCACGCAGCCGATTGTGGGTCAGCGGCGCCGGGGTGTCCAGCAGACGGTCCGTCGGCCGGGGCCTGCGGCGGGGCCGCGGCGGCGCCGCGAGCGGGCCAATCCCCAGCGGAATGATCCGGGGTGGAGGACCATGGACGGGTCGCATCACGGTGAGCAGACGAAGGGGAACCGTCCGTGCAGTTCGAGGTGTGGGCACCGCAGGCCGGCCGAGTGACGTTGCAGTGCGACGGCGCCACGCGCGCGCTGGAGCGCGATCCCGAACGGCCGGGGTGGTGGCGCGGTGAGGCGGAGGCGCAGGACGGTTCGCGGTACGGCTTCGCGGTGGACGACGGGCCGGTGCTGCCGGACCCGCGCTCGCGCCGCCAGCCGGACGGTCCCGACGGGCCGAGCGCGGTCGTCGACCACGGGCGGTACGCGTGGCGTGCCCCGTGGGCGGGGCGTCCGCTGCCCGGCGGGGTCCTGTACGAGCTGCACGTGGGGACGTACACGCCCGAGGGCACCCTCGACGCCGCCGCCGCGCGCCTCGACCACCTGGTGCGACTGGGCGTCACCCACGTCGAGTTGATGCCGCTGTGCCCCTTCCCCGGGCGGCACGGCTGGGGGTACGAGGGGGTCTCGCTGTGGGCGGTGCACGAGCCGTACGGCGGGCCCGAGGCGCTCAAACGGTTCGTCGACCGGGCGCACGCGCTCGGCCTGGGCGTGGTCCTGGACGTGGTGCACAACCACCTGGGCCCGTCCGGCAACTACCTGCCCGCCTTCGGCCCGTACTTCACCGACACCCACCACACGCCCTGGGGCGTCGCCGTGAACCTGGACGCGCCCGGCTCCGACGAGGTGCGGGCGTACCTGGTGGACAGCGCGCTGGCGTGGCTGCGGGACTACCGGCTCGACGGGCTGCGCCTGGACGCGGTGCACGCGCTGGCCGACACGCGCGCGTGCCACTTCCTGGAGCAGCTGTCGGCCGCCGTGGACGACCTCGCGGCCGATCTGGACCGGCCGCTCTTCCTGATCGCCGAGTCCGACCTGAACGACCCGCGGGTCATCACCGCGCGCGCGGAGGGCGGACTGGGCGTGCACGCGCAGTGGAACGACGACTTCCATCACGCGCTGCACACCGCGCTGACCGGGGAGTCGCAGGGCTACTACGCCGACTTCGCCCGCGATCCGCTGGCGGCGCTCGCCAAGACGCTGACCCGGGGCTACTTCCACGACGGCACCTACTCCAGCTTCCGGGGCCGCTCGCACGGCCGTGCGCTGGACCGCGGCCGGGTCGCCGCGCACCGGCTGACCGGCTACAGCCAGACCCACGACCAGGTCGGCAACCGGGCCGAGGGAGACCGCCTGGCCTCCCTGGTCTCCCCCGGACTCGCGGCCTGCGCGGCCACGCTGACGCTGACCGCGCCGTTCACGCCGATGCTGTTCATGGGCGAGGAGTGGGCGGCCGGCACGCCGTGGCAGTTCTTCACCGACCACACCGACCCGCAGTTGGCGGAGGCGGTACGGCGCGGCCGGCGGCGGGAGTTCGCCGCGCACGGCTGGCGGGAGGAGGACGTGCCCGACCCGCAGGACCCGGCGACGCGCGAGCGCTCCTGCCTCGACTGGTCGGAGCCGGAACGCGAGCCGCACGCGCGCGTACTGGACTGGTACCGGCGGCTGATCGCCCTGCGCGCCGAGCAGCCGGACCTGACCGACCCCGACCTGGCCGACACCAGGGTGGCGTACGACGGCGCGGCGCGCTGGCTGGCCTTCCGGCGCGGTGACATCCGGGTGGCCGTCAACCTGGGCACCGAACCGGCGGAGATCCCCCTGGGCAACCGTCCCGCGCGGGTGCTCGCGGCGTGGGAACCGGTCGAGGGCCCGGGCGCGGACGGAATACTGCGGGTGCCGGGCGAGTCGAGCGTGGTGCTGGCGCAGGAGTGAGGAGTGCTCCGGGTGCGGAGCCCGTGCGCCCGCTCCGGGCAGCCGCCTGACGCGCTCTCAGGCGGTCTCGTCGGGGTCGTCGTCGCGCAGTTCGGTCACGCGTTCCAGGAGGATCGGTTCCCAGGCGTGTCGCAGTCGGGTCCGCAGCAGGGGCAGGGGCGGCGGCGTGCCGGACCGGTCGGTCAGGGCCCGCGCGAGGTCCACGACCGCGTCGCAGCGGGCCAGCCACAGGCCGCGCAGGCAGGGCCGGGCGCCGTATCCGGCGAGGGTGGCGGCGCGGACGGCGGCCGGTGAGCCCACGGAGAGGGCGAGCCCGGCGATGTCCTCGGCCGGGTCGCCGAGGACCGTGTCGCTCCAGCCGAGGACGCCGCGCACCCGTCCGTCGGCGCTGACCACCAGGTGCCCGCCGGTCAGCCCGTGGTGGACGAGAACCGCCGCGCCCGGCTGGACGCCGAGCTGGGCCGTCGCCTCCCGGGTGAGCCGCTCCGGCCGCGCGGCGTCGAACTCGTCGGCCGCGGCGAGGACGCGGGCGGCGTGCTCGGCGGACTGCCGCAGGGACTCCAGGGAGCGCGGGGCCACCCGCGGCACACCGAGCGTCTCGGCCTGACGGACCGGCACCTCGCGCAGGCCGGTGAGCACCGCCGCGAGGTCCGCCTCGCCCAGGGCGGACACGTCGTGGTCCGCACCCGAGCCCCCGGCCACCTTGGCGTCCAGCGTGTAGGTGAGGCCCGGTGCCCACTCGCCGTGCGCCACGCTCGTCGGCAGCGCGACCGGGACGTACGGCCGCACCAGTTCGCGCAGGCGCAGTTCGCGGCGTCCGCGCACCGCGGCCTCCCGATCCGTGGCCAGCCGCAGGACGTGCCGGGGGCCGACCCACCACGTGGCGGGTTCGGCGCCCTCGGCGACCGGCCGGACGTCGGGTGCCGTGCCCCCGCCCAGCAGGGAGGCGACCAGTCGGCGGACGGTGTCCGCGGTGGGTGTCGGTGCCTGGGTCATGTCGCGCCGTCGTCCTCCGGGTCTGCCGGGGCGTTCGGGGTCCGTGCGTCACCGGTCACTCGACGACGACCATCTCCCGGGTGGTGTCGTTGAGCCGCCGGCCGCCGTCCGCGGTGACGGTGACGATGTCCTCGATGCGTACCCCGAACCGGCCGGGCAGATAGACGCCGGGCTCGACGGAGAAGCACATGCCGGGCACCAGGGGCTGCTCCTCGCCCTCGATCATGTAGGGCGGTTCGTGCGTGGTGACGCCGATGCCGTGCCCGGTGCGGTGGATGAAGTACTCGCCGTACCCGGCGTCGGCGATGACCGCGCGGGCGGCCCGGTCTACGTCCTGGCAGGCGGCGCCGGGCCGCACCGCCCGGAAACCGGCCTCCTGCGCCTCGCGGACCAGGTCGTGCACCCGGCGCTCCTCGTCGGTGGGTTCGCCCACGTGGACGGTGCGGGAGGTGTCCGAGCCGTAGCCGTCCTTGAGTCCGCCGAAGTCGAGGACGATCATGTCGCCGTCCTCGATGACGCGGTCGCCGACCTCGTGGTGCGGGTTGGCGCCGTTGGGGCCCGAGGCAACGATGGTGAAGTCGACCTGGGAGTGCCCGGACCGGCGCAGCGACTCGGCCAGGTCGGCGGCGACCTCGGACTCCCGGCGCCCGCCGAAGCGGACCTGCCGGATCTCCTCGAAGGCGGCGTCCGCGGCCGCGCCCGCCGCCGCCAGCAGCTCCAGCTCCGCCGCGTCCTTCACGGCGCGGAGCATCGGCAGCGCCTCGGTGAGGGAGGCGTACGAGGTGTCGGGCAGGGTGCGCTGGAGCGCCAGCAGGTGCAGGGCCCAGGCGTTGTCGCTGATGCCGAGGCGTCCGGTTCCGTCGAGGAGGGCGGCGGTGGCCGCGTAGGGGTCCTTGCCGTCGGTCCAGCCGCGCAGCGTCAGGGCGGACGCGCCGGCCGCCTTCGCGGCGTCGGGGGCCTCCAGAGCCGGGACGACGAGCACGGGGTCGCGTCCCGGGGCGAGGACGAGCAGGGTGAGCCGTTCGGTGTCCGCCGTGGGCGCGTAGCCGGTGAGCCACACCAGGTCGGGGCCCGGGGCCACCAGCAGCCCGGCCAGCCCGGCGTCGGCGGCCGCACGCGCGGCGCGCTCCATGCGGGTCCGGTAGTCGTCGGCGGTGAAGGGAGCAGCGGGCCTGCTGCCGGTCATCCGGGCCTCCCGGGGCACGAGGGTGAAGGGACCACGGGCAGCATCCTGCCCCCAGGACGGGGGCGACGCGAGCCGATTGGCATGGTGCGACCCCGGCGACTAATGATTGGATGCCTTCCAAGCATTAGCGACGGGGGCGTCCGCGGCCGGACGTCCGGAGGAGGCCGACACCGTGCTCGTACTCGCGCACATCAGCGATCTGCACCTGGACGGCAGCCCGCGGGCGACGGAGCGCGCCGAGCGGGTGCGCGACCGGCTGTGGCGGCTGCCGGGGCGGGTGGACGCGCTCCTGGTCACCGGGGACATCGCGGACCACGGCACGGAGGCCGAGTACGAGGAGGCCGCCCGCGTCCTGGGGCTGCGCGACGGCTCCGCGCCGTTCCCCGTGCTCACCTGCCCGGGCAACCACGACGGCCGCGCGCCCTACCGCAAGGCCCTGCTCAACCGCCCGGCAGCCGACGGCCCGGTCAACGACCTGCACGTCTTCGACGGCGGCGCGGTCCTGATGTGCGACTCCAGCGTCCCGGGCAGCGACGAGGGCGAGCTGGACGAGGAGACGTACGACTGGATCGGGGCGTCGCTCGACGGGCTCGACGACGGTGTTCCGGCCCTGCTCGCCTTCCACCACCCGCCCACGGCCGTGCACCACCCCCTGCCCGACTCCTACCGGCTGCGCCGCCCCGAGCGCCTGGCCGCGCTGCTGGAGCGCAGGCCCCGGATCGCCGGGCTGATCACGGGTCACGCCCACTCGCCCGCCGCCACCGTGTTCGCCGGGCGGCCGCTGGTGGTCGGACCCGGGGTGACGTGGACGCTGCGGCTGCCCTGGGAGGGCGAGGAGATCGCGGACCGCGACGCGCCGGTCGGGCTCGCCTTCCACGTGCTGGACGACGCCGGACGGCTCACCAGCCACTTCCGTACGGTCACGTGACGACGCCCGGCACGGCCGTCAGCTGCTGGTAGCCGCCGCTGCGGTGGCGCACCGTGAGCTTGACCTTCTTGCCGGGGCGGGCGCGGGCCACGGCGTGTGCGAGGTCGGCGGCCGAGTCGACGCGGGTCCTGCCGAAGGCCAGCAGGACGTCGCCCCGCACCAGGCCCGCCGCGTACCCGGGCCCCGGCACGTGGACGCCCACGACCCGGGCGCCGGGCTTCTCGTCGTCCACGGCCTCCACGCCGAGGGTCGCGCCGACCGGCGCCGGGGAGCCCGGGGAGGGGGAGGAACCCGCCGAGGGAGCGGCCGACGGGTGCGCCGGGGCGGCCCGGGTTCCCGTCGCCTCCCCGGCGCTCCCTCCCGGCCCCGCCGCCCCGCTGCCCGGTCCCGCCGCCGCGGCCTGCTGCTGCATCTCGGCCAGCTTGCTCATGCCGATCACCGTGGCGCCCACCGTGCCGAGTCCCACGCCCGCGAGGAGCAGGACCGTCGCGGTGAGCACACCGAGCAGCAGGGTGGTGAGCCGCCGGCGGCGCCGGCGCCCGGTGTGCGGGCGCCGGGCGGTGTCGGGCTCGGTGCCGGGCCCCGGGTCCCGGCCGGGCATCGGCTTGGGACGCAACGCTGTCTGTTCCATGGATCGCCTCCGGCAGGTGCTCTACCCGGCGCACCGGCGCGTGACGAGCCACGAAAGAGTGAGACTGAACGTCGGTCAGGGAGTGAGGACGGGACTGCTCCTCGGCACGGGCACGGGTGAGGGCACGGGCGCGGCCGGGATCCGGTCCGGGAGGAAGCCGTGGGTGCGGCTCGCCAGGTACTCGGCCTTGTAGCGCGGGACGCTCCGGTGCCAGTTGAGGATCCCGGCCATCCAGTTCTGCAGGTCGGTGACGTAGCCGTGCATGATGCTCCGCGCCTCCTCGGACAGCTGGAAGTCGTCGTAGACCACGGGGAGTTCGTGCGCGACGACGTGCTCGAACTGGCGCATGCGCTGGTTCATCAGGTCCTGCACGACGCCCAGGGCGGCCGGGTAGTCGACGCCGAAGAAGTTCTGCACGACGAGGACGGCGTTGTGGATCTCGCCCTCGTACTCGATCTCCTTCTGGTACGAGAAGACGTCGTTGAGCAGGCACGCGTAGTCGATCGCCGCGTTCTCCAGGGAGCGGACGGGGCCGCTGCGGTAGACCTCGGGCGGCACCGCCGGGCCGTGTCCGGCGCGGCACAGGCCCAGGGTGAGGTCGGAGCCGAAGGTGGCCCGCCGCATCTCCAGGTAGTCCACCGGGTCGGGGACACGGTTCTGGATCTGGTTGGACAGCTCCCACACCCAGGCCTCGGTCATCGTGTCGACGGCCGCCCTGAGCGGTCGCCGCTCCTCGGGCGTCATGCCCGCCATCGTGCGCGCCCACAGGTCGATCAGGGAGCGTTCCATGGCGTTGACGGGCGGCGGGACCGGCTCGCCGTCGAGCGGCATGCAGGCGGACAGGCGGGCGGTGGTCAGCCGGGCGGCGGCGAGGTCCCGGCGGTGGCCGTAGACGAGCGGGTAGTAGTCGTCGCCGTACGTGCCGAAGGCCAGCCAGCCGGAGGCGAGGTCCAACTGGTCCTGGGTGGCGTCCGGATCGAGACCGGCGGCGCACAGGGGGAGGTCGCAGCTCTCCAGCTTGTCCTCGTCCCAGACGCCCTCGCTGAGCATGCCCATCCTCGCGCACCACTCGGCCAGGTGGCGCCGGGCGCCCTCCAGGGCGGGGCTCAGCTCCAGCGGGTACGGCATCCGGATCTCGGGGATGACGGACGGACCGACCTTCTGGAAGGGCACGTTGGTGTAAGGGCGGGCCCGCTGGGCGGCCGCCGCGGCGAGCAGCGCGCCGACGTCCGCGGCGGAGGTACCGGGCCCGGTCAGCGCCTGCCAGCCGGCCAGGGGGCGCTGGCCCTTGTTCATGTAGCGGCTGGAGCGCATGTGCCATTCGTGGCCGCCGGACTGCCAGTCCTGGAGGCCCTTCGTGTACGCCGCGACGGCGGCGGCCTGAGGCGGGGTCAGGCCGTTCTCCAGGGCGACGGCGGGCACCTCGGTGAACGCGGTGTGCTCGAACTGGTGCAGCCGCGAGGTGAGGACGTCGTTGACCAGCTCGGCGGCTTCCTGGGTGGTGCAGCCGAAGAAGGTCTCCAGGACGAGCACCCCGTTGCTCAGCTCGCCCTCGTCCTCGACCTCCCGCTGGTAGGAGAAGAGGTCGTTGCGCAGGTGCACCGCGTCGGAGAACGTCTCCATGAGCACCCGGAGCGGCCTGGTCCCGGCGACGCCGGCGGGCACCTCGGCGGTCGCGTACTCCACGAGCCCGGCGGACCAGGGGGCGCCGCCGACCTTGCGGCGCATCTCGATGTACTCGACGGGGTTGGCGACGCGCCCCTCGTTGATGTTGGACAGCTCCCACATGGACTCGTTGAGCAGGTGCTCGGTGGCGACGGCGAAGCGGCGGCGCCAGTCGGCCGACATCGAGGGCACCGTGCGGGTCCACAGGTCGGCGAGACCGGCCTCGACCGGGTTCTCCGGCTCGGGCGTCTCGGTGGCGTCGTCGAGCGGCATGAATAGGGGAAGCCGGTCCAGGTGGGCCTTGCCGGCGAGGCGGTCCTGGCTGCGTTTGAACTTCTCCAGGAAGTGGTCGTCGAAGAAGAAGACCCACACGTACCAGTCGGTGATGAGGGAGAGCGCCGGCCCGTCGCAGTCGGGGTGGGTGTAGGCGCAGAGCAGGCCGTAGTCGTGGGCGTCGAGGTCGGACTGCTCCCAGACCCCGGAGCCCTCCAGCATGCCCATCTCGCGCGCCCACGTCGTCGAGTGGGCGCGGGCCTCGTCGAGATGCGGGTTGAGCCGCGCCGGGTGCGGCAGGTAGAAGTGCGGGAGTTGGAAGGGCTGTTGCGTCATGGCCGGGCCCTACCCAGGCCCCTCCGGAGGCATCCGCCGGGCAGCACATGATCACACCATCGCGTGAATCAGCCCGAAATGCGGGAACTTCTCCCCTCGTCCTCCCTCAGTACCCCTTCAGGGCTTCCTCCCTGCCTCCTCCGTGCTTCCTCAGACCCTGACCTGGATCAGCGCGTGCGTGCCGCTCGTCCGCCAACTCCGCTCGCCGCTCGCCTCCAGCGCGGCCTCGGTCTTCGCGTCGAGACCGGTGACGACGTCGGACTTGAGGGTGCGCAGCGCGGCGACGGGGCCGGGGAAGTACGCGGTGACGTCCGCGAAGGAGGTGGTCGGCGGCCACCACCGGTCGCCCACCAGACGCCGGTAGTTGAGGTCGCCCTTGAAGACGGTGACGGTGGCCGCGGCGAAGTCCTCGCGCAGGTCGTCGGGCATGTCCGCGTACGGCAGCGGGGCGCAGGAGAAGGGGTGGGCGCGGACCGTGACGCGGCCGTCGGTCAGGGCGGTCCAGAGCCGCTCGCCGTGGGCCGCCGCGGCGCCGCCCGCCGTGCCGAGCCGCCGCAGGGCGTCGAGCACATCGGTGGGCGTGGCGTCGGAGACGTAGTACGGGTACGGCTTGACGTGCAGGACGGCCCGGTCGACGCGGCCCTCGGCCAGGAGGTGCGAGACCAGGAGCAGGTCGGGGACGAGCTCGCGGCCGGCGTTGTCGGCGACGAGGCACAGCGTGGCCGCTCCCCGGCCCGGGGCGCCCGTCCCGGGGGCCGGGAGCAGGGACCACAGGGTGTCGCTGTCGTCGGCGACGAGGGCCTCCACCGCGCGCCCGGTGTCCGCGCCCCGGTCGGAGAGGCGGAAGCCGAGGTCGGCGCGGTTGCCCCACAGCGAGCCGTGCAGCAGGGCCCGGGCCCGCTCGTCGGCGGGCAGGCCGCCGAGGCCGTCCAGCGCGGCGAGTTCCTCGTCCGTCTCCGGCGCGTCGAGTTCGGCGAGCTTGGCGGGCCGGAACGGGTCGACGCCCCGCCAGGCGCCGGGGCCGAAGTAGCCGACGGCGTCGAGGAGGCGGCGGTAGAAGTGGCTCTCGGCCCACAGCCAGGGCACGTCGTACCAGGAGCGGCCGGCGTACGCGTCCATGCCCCACCGCGCCCAGCGGTCCCGGTCGCGGCCGGTGGGGTCGGCGTCGGCGGGCAGCGGCTCGACCACGCCGTCGGCGCAGCTCGCGAGCAGCGCGTCGAGCGCCTGGCGCCGTCCGGGTTCGAGGGGGAAGGCGTCCCGCACCTGCCGCACGATGGCGGGGTGCCGCTCGGCCAGCACGCCGTGCGGGAAGGAGCCGGGCTCGTCGGCGACGATGACGGGGGCGGGCGCGAGCGGGGTGTCGGGCATGCCCGTCACCGTACCGGTCAGGCCGGGCCCGTCTCCCGTTCCAGACGGGCCGCGAGGGTGAGGTAGCGGGCGCGCCGGGTCACCGGGACCATGCCGCGGATCAGGATGTACCACATCTCGGCGAGGCGGCGGGGCTGGCGCCCGGCCGGTTCGAGGGTGCCGCTGACCACGCGGGTGCCGACGATGGAGCAGACGAGGGTGTGGGCGACGGAGTCGACGTCGATGTCCGGGTGCACGTCGGACTGCCGTACGGCGTTCAGCAGCCGGGACGTGGCGATCTCCCGCCACTCGGTGAAGGGGTGCGGCAACGGCGGCCGTACCGGCACTCCCGCGGTGGCGAGCCGCAGCCCGGCCCGCAGCACCGGCCCCTCCTCGCAGAGCCGGGCCATGCCGAACGTGAGGCGCATCAGCGCCTCCAGCGAGGAGAAGCCCCGCCCGTCCAGGTCGCTCGCCAGTCGGCGGGAGGTGCGGGACTGTATCTCCATGATGGCGTGGGCGAGGTCTTCCTTCGCCGCGAAGTGGAAGTACAGGGCGCCCTTGGTGACCCCGGCGTGGGCGACGATCTCGCTCAGGCTGGTCGACTCGTAGCCGTGCCGGTCGAACAGGTCGGCCGCCGCACCGACGATCGTCGCGCGGGTCTGCTCGGCGCGTAGCTGCCTCGCCATCGGCTGGACTCTCCCGGGCTGGAACTCAACAGACCATGCAGCCTGTTTTTACCCTTGCACACGATAACTCACGGACTAACTGTCCATCAGATCAGCCCTGGTGGAGACCTGGTGCACGCCGCTCACCCACCGCGCACCCCCGCGCACACCGCCGCGCACGCGACCGGGCATACCGCCCGGCATTCCGCTTCGGCCCGCTTTCGCCGTCCCGTTCATCACGATGCGGCACCGACAACTCGCAGCAGTTCGCTGGTCACTTGACTACCAGCGGTCACACACGGTTTGCTCCGGCCAGGCGAGTTTCACCCGGTTGGCGCACTGACCCGCGGCTCCGGGCCGGCTCGCTCCGTTCCTCCTGCTCGGCCGCACAGCGAGGTGCCCCCGCCCCCATGAGTACAGCTCCCCCGCCCACTCACTCCCCCCGACCCCTGCGCGCCGCGGCCCTCGCCGCGGCCGTCTGTCTGCTGGCGGCCGGCTGCTCCGCCCTCGGCGGGGACGAGGACGGCTCGGCGGCCGACGCCGCGGGCGGGTCCGGCGGCGACCGGATGAAGATCGTCATGGTCACCCACGGCGGTGAGGGCGACGCCTTCTGGGACCGGGTGCGCAAGGGCGCCGAGGCGGCGGCCGCCAAGGACGGCGTCGACCTGACCTACGCCGGGGACGCCGACACCGCCGACCAGGCCGACCTGGTGCGGGACGCCGTCCGCGACAAGGCCGACGGCATCGCGGTGACCCTGGCCAAACCGCAGGCGATGAAGGCGCCGGTCGCCGAGGCCAAGGCCGCCGGCATCCCCGTGGTCGGCCTCAACTCCGGCATCGACGCCTGGCGTTCCACCGGACTGATGGAGTACTTCGGGCAGGACGAGAGCGTCGCGGGCCGGGCCGTCGGCAACAAGCTGAACGACCTCAAGGCCCAGCACGCCCTGTGCGTCATCCACGAGCGCGGCAACGTCGCCCTGGAGGCCCGCTGCGCCGGGGTGAAGAAGACCTTCCGGGGCGAGACGGAGATGCTCTACGTCGAGGGCACCGACATGAAGGCGGTCGGCGCGGCCGTCGCGGCGCGGCTGCGGCAGGACCCCGACATCGACGAGGTCGTCATGAACGGCGCGGCGTTCGCCCTCACCGCCGTCGAGGCGGTCGACGAGGCGGGCAGCTCCGCGCACGTCGCCACCTTCGACCTCGACGAGGACCTGGTCGCCGCGGTCAAGCGCGGGGACGTCCAGTTCGCGGTGGACCAGCAGCCGTACCTGCAGGGCTACCTCGCGGTGGACGCGCTGTGGCTCTACCGCACCAACGGCAACGTCAGCGGCGGCGGGGTGGCCCCCGTGCTGACCGGCCCCGCGTTCGTGACCCGGACCAACGCCGACTCGGTCGCGAAGTTCGCCGCGGGCGGCACCCGGTGACCGGAAACCGCGGCCGACTGCGCCCGCCCGCCTCCGCTCCCCTCGCCCACTGATCGCCTAGGACGACGATGTCTGCACGGAAGTCACGGAAGACTCGGGAGACGCGGGCGGCTCGGGGGACCCGGAGGAAGCGCGCCCGGCGCCGCCTCGGCTCCATACGCCTGTCCCTGATCCTCCTGGCCCTGGTGCCCGGCGTCACCCTCGCGGCCGTGTGGGGTGTCACGACGATCCAGATGTTCTCGGAGGGGCTGCGGCTGCGCGCGCAGACGGAGCTGAGCCGCGACACCGGCGCCATGGGCACCGAGGCCGCCCTGGCCCTGCAGAAGGAGCGCAGCCTGTCGGCCGCCTGGCTGGCCGCGCCGGACCGCGACCGGGCGGAGCTGGACGCGCAGCGCGGCAAGACGGACGAGGCGGTCGCCCAGCTCGTGGGCCAGTCCGACGCGATCGAGAGCGCCCCCGACCGGATCTCGGACCGGCTGTACTCGGTGCTCGGTTCGCTGGGCAGCCTGGAGTACTACCGCAACCAGGTGGACGACCCCAGCGACATCACCCCCGAGCAGGCGCTCGACCAGTACACCTCGATCGTCGACGAGCAGATCCACGCCTTCCAGGAACTCTCCCAGGTCGACGACGGAGACCTCACGTCCCGGGCGGGTCCGCTGGTCGCCCTGGAGCACGCCGCCGAGCTGGCCTCCCAGGAGGACGCCCGGCTCACCCTGGCCTGGCCGTCCGACCGGATGGGCCAGGAGCAGTGGACCGACTTCGCCCAACTGGTGCACACCCGGCGCTGGCTGGTGCGGGACCAGGTCGTTCCCTCGCTGACCGGCAGCGCGAAGACGCAGACCGAGCGCATCCTCGCGAGCCCGGAGTGGAAGTCCCTGCAGGACGTCGAGGACCAGGTGCTGGAGGCCCGTTCGGCGGGCGGGGGCGAACGGATCGACCTGCCGGACGCGCGGCAGCGCTGGAACACCGCCTTCGACGCGATCTCCGCCCAGTACACCCAGCTCATCCGGCAGCAGACCGACGGTCTCCTCGACCGCAGCGCCGAGGAGGCCAGGGGCCTGCTGATCAAGGCCGGTGTCCTCAGCGCGGGCGGTCTGATCGCCCTGGTGCTCTGCATCGTGATGTCCTGGCGCATCACCCGCTCGCTGTCCCGGCGGCTGCGCGGGCTGCGGCTGGCCACCCTGAGCCTGGCCGAGGAACGGCTGCCCGACGTGGTGGCCCGGCTGGAGCGCGGCGAGACGGTCGACGTCGATTCGGCGACCCCGCCGCTGGACTACGGACAGGACGAACTCGGCCAGGTCGCCCAGGCGTTCAACACGGCGCAGCGCACCGCCGTGCACACCGCCGTCGAACTCGCCGACACCCGGCGCGGCTTCCAGAAGGTCATCCTGGGCATCGCGCGGCAGAGCCAGAACCTCGTCAACATGCAGCTCGGCAAGCTGGACGCCCTGGAGCGCGAGCACACGGACCCCGAGATCCTCAAGGGCCTGTACGAACTGGACTCCACGGCCAGCCAGTTGCGGCGCTACGAGGAGAACCTCGTCATCATCAGCGGTGAGCAGCCCCGGCGCACCTGGCGCGAACCCGTGTCACTGGTGGACATCCTGCGCAGTGCCGTCGGCGAGGTCGCCGAGTACCAGCGGGTGGAGCTGCACGCCGACGAGGACGTGGCCCTCGCCCCGCCCGCGGTGGCCGACGTGATCCACCTGCTGGCCGAGCTGATCGACAACGCGACCACGTACTCCCCGGCGCCCAATCCGGTGGGGGTGCGGGCGGCGCTGGTCGCCAAGGGCCTGGCGGTGGAGATCGAGGACCGCGGGCTCGGCCTGTCGGAGGAGGACTACGCGTCGTTCAACGCCCAGCTCGCGGTGGCCCCGCAGTTCGACGTGGTGGCGCTCGCCGACGACCTGCGGCTCGGCATGTTCGTCGTCGCCCGCCTCGCGCACCGGCACGGCATCACCGTCACGCTGCGCTCCTCACCGTACGGCGGGACCACGGCGATCGTGCTGATCCCGCACGAGATCGTGGTGCGCGAGCCGGTCGGCGGGGCGGACGGCACCGGCGCCCCGGTGACCGGCGTACGGGACCGCCGGGTCGCCGGGGTCTCCGCGGTCACCGCGCGCGACTCGGCGGACCCGGCCGGCCCCGCCGATCCGGCCGCCGCTGCCGCCCCCTCCACCACCGCCTCGGGGCCGGAGGGGGACCCGCCCGGTGACGGACGGTCCGTGCGGCCCGTACGGTCCTCCCGGCCCGCGCCCGCGAGCCGGTCCGCGGCCTCGGCGGGCTCCTCCGGCGGCTCCCCCAACGGCTCCTTCGACGAGCGCGGCGGCCTGGTGCCGCTGCCCCGCCGGGTGCCGCAGACCAGCCTCGCCGCCGAACTGCGCGAGGAGGACCCGGGCGGCCGCCGGAACGGTTCGGGAGGCGCGTCCGGGGACGACTACGCCGACTTCACGGCCGAGCGCGCCGCCTCGTCCCTCGCCGGTTTCCAGCGCGGCACGCTGCGGGCCCACACCGAAGACGACGCCGACACCCCGGACGACGCCGACGACGCCCGCACCGACAGCGACACCGACGGGCACGTGTTCTCCTCCGCCCCCACGACCCCGACCCCCGACCGCCGACCGCCGACGAAGGACACGCGATGACCCGACCCTCCCCCGCCACGCACACCGAGCTGGACCAGTTGCTCACCGGACTCGTGGAGCGGGTCGCCGACGTGAACCAGGCCGTGGTGCTCTCCGAGGACGGACTGGTCGTCAGCAAGTCCACCGGGTTCCTGCGGGACGACGCCGAGCGGCTGGCGGCGACCGCGTCGGGCCTGATGAGCCTCAGCAAGGGCGTCAGCATGGACTTCCGGGGCGGCCCGGTGCGCCAGGCGCTCATCGAGATGGCCAACAGCTACCTGATACTCACCTCCGCGGGCCCCGGCGCGCACCTGGTCGTGCTCACCGGGCCGAACGCCGACGTCGGCGTGGTGGCGTACCAGATGAACATGCTGGTGAAGAAGATCGGCGAGCACCTGAGCGCGGCACCGCGGGCCACCGCGGGACCCGGCGAGTGACGTGACCGGAGGCGACGCGGGGGGCCGGCTCGTACGGCCGTTCACCCTGACCGGCGGCCGGACCCGGCCCAGCCGCGCCGACTTCACCCTCATCACGACGGTGACCGCGCTCGACCCGCAGCCCGCCCGGGCGGCGCGTCCGCAGCCCGAGCACCTGCGGATCCTGCGGCTGTGCGCCCGGCCGGTCGCCGTGGCGGAGATCGCGGCCCGTCTCGACCTGCCGGTGAGCGTGGTCGTCATCCTGCTCTCGGACCTGCTGGAGGCCGGCCGTATCACCGCGAGGCCGCCGCACCCCGTCTCCCGCGCCACCGAGGACCTGGACCTGTTGCAGAAAGTGAGGGACGGCCTTGGCCGGCTCTGAGCGCGTCGCCGAGACGCCCACGGCATCCGCCCGCTCCACCGCGCCCGAGGCGGTGAAGATCCTCATCGCCGGTGGTTTCGGCGTCGGCAAGACCACCATGGTCGGGTCGGTCAGCGAGATAGCCCCGCTGCGCACCGAGGAGCCGCTGACCGCGGCGGGCCTCGACATCGACGACCTCGCCGGCATCGAGGAGAAGCGGGCCACGACCGTGGCCCTGGACTTCGGCCGGATCACCATCGGCCGGGACGTGGTGCTGTACCTCTTCGGCACGCCCGGTCAGCAGCGCTTCTGGTTCATGTGGAACGACCTGGCGATCGGGGCGCTCGGCGCGGTGGTCCTGGTCGACGTCCGCAGGCCCGAGTCGAGCTTCGCCGCGATCGACTTCTTCGAGCGGCGGGGCATCCCGTTCGTCGTCGCCGTCAACGGCTTCCACGGCCGGCACCCGTACCCGGCCGCGGAGATCCGCGAGGCCCTCGCGCTGCCGGAGCACGTGCAGGTGCTGCTGTGCGACGCGCGGGAGCGAACGTCCAGCCGGGACGTCCTCCTCGCCCTGATCGACCAGCTGATCGACGCCGCGACCGGGGCCGCGGCGTCGTAGCGCGTCGTCTTCGAGCGTCCGTCAGACGAGGCCCGCGGACTCCAGCCACGCCTTGGCGACGTCCAGCGGGTCCTTCTTGTCCAGCTGGACCTGCGCGTCCAGGTCGAGGAGCGTCTCGGTGTCCAGCTTGGCGGAGACCGCGTTGAGCGCGGCCACGCCCTCCTTGTCCAGCCCGTCCTTGGTGACCAGCGGGGTCACGTTCGCGTGGCCGAAGAGGTTCTCCGGGTCCTTCAGGACGACGAACTTCTCCTTGATGATGGTCGGGTCGGTGGTGAAGACGTCGGCCGCCTGCACGTCGTTCTTGGTCAGCGCCGCCTGGGTCAGCGGGCCGCCCGCGTCGAGCGCCTTGAAGGACTTGAACTTCAGTCCGTACACCGACTCCAGGCCCTTGAGCCCCTGCTGCCGGGTCTGGAACTCGGGCGAGCCGCCGATCACCAGCTCCGGCGCGACGTCCTTGAGGTCGGCGAGGGTCGACTCGGCGGTGAGGCCGTGCTTCTTCGCGGTCTCGGCGTTGACGCTCACCGAGTCCTTGTTCTCGGCCGGGGACGACTCGAGGAGCGTCAGCTTCTTGTCGAGCTTGGCCTTCGCCGCCTCGTTCACCGCCTCGACGGACCCCTGCTCGGCCTTCGGGTCGAGGTAGGCGAGCAGCGAGCCGTTGTACTCCGGCAGCACCGTGACGGAGCCGTTCTTCATCATGCCGTACGTCGTCTCGCGACTGCCGATGTTGTGCTTGTAGGTGACCTTGAGGCCCTTGGCCTTGAGCGCCTCTCCGTAGATGTCGGCGAGCAGCGTGCTTTCGGCGAAGTTGTTCGAGCCGACGACGACGGTGCCGGCCTCCGCCTTGTCACCCGCGAGGGGGTTGTCGGAGGTGTCGTCGGAGCCGGAGGAACAGCCCGCGAGCAGCGCCGCGGCGGCGGTGAGCGCGACGGCCGCCGCGCCGGTGTGCCTAGTCCTGGACCTGCTGCTTTTCGCGGTGGAAGTCATCCGTCGATCCAAACGATCCGGTCGCCGCTCAGTCAAGAACGGCCTGGTTACGGTTTCTTCACCCCGGTGCGCCGTCACCGTCTGCGCACCCCCGGCGACACGGCCAGCCGCCCGGCCGCCCAGAACACGGCGAGGGTGACGAGTGCCATGAGGGCGACCAGCGTGGCGCCGCCGACCACCTTCTCGTAGTCGCGCTGGTAGAGGCCGTCGATGATGTAGCGGCCGAGCCCGCCGAGGCTGACGTAGGCGGCGATGGTCGCCGTCGACACGACCTGGATGGCGGCCGAGCGCAGCCCGCTGAGGACCAGCGGGAGGGCGACGGGCAGTTCGACCCGGAAGAGGATGCCGGTCTCGTGCATGCCCATGCCCCGCGCGGCGTCCACCGGGGAGGGGTCGACGGAGCGGACGGCCTCGTAGGTGGTCACCAGGATCGGCGGGATCGCGAGCACGACCAGCGGGATCATCACGGGCAGCAGACCGATGCCGACGGCGACGGCGATCAGCACCAGCAGTCCGAAGCTGGGCAGGGCGCGGGCGGCGGTGGCGACGAAGGCGACCGCGTTGCCGCCGCGCCCGGTGTGCCCGGTCAGCAGTCCGACGGGCAGCCCGATGGCGGCGGCGAGACCGAGGGCCATCAGCGTGTACTGGACGTGTTCCAGCAGGCGTCCGGGGATGCCGTCGTAGCCGTGCCAGTGGGCGCTGTCGCTGAAGAAGGCGTTGACGAAGTGGATCACGTTCACCGGGCCGCCGCCTCCTCGGGCTCGGGCCGCGCGGCGGCTTCCTTCGGGCGTTGCCGCTTGCCCCGCGGCAGCCACGGGGTCAGCAGGTTCCGGGCCAGGACGAGGAGCGCGTCGCACAGGACAGCCAGTACGGCGGTGGTGAGGACGGAGTTCACCGCCAGCTCGGGCCGGCCGTACTTCTGGGCGTCCGCGAGCAGGTTGCCGAGGGCGCCCTGGTTGCCGATGAGGGCGCCGACGCTGACGAGGGAGATGCTCGCCGACACGGCCACCCGCAGTCCGGCGAGGATGGCGGGCACGGCGATCGGCAACTGCACCTGGAGGTAGCGCCGTACGGGACCGAAGCCCATGGCGGTGGACGCGGCCAGCGTCTCCTCGGGCACCGACCGCACGCCGTCGACGATCGCGGGGACGAGCACCACCAGGCTGTACACGGCCAGCGGGATCATCACGGTGAGTTCGCTCTGGCCGGTGTAGTCGATGAGGACCACGAAGACGGCCAGTGACGGGATGGCGTAGAAGACGGTCGTCACGCCGAGCACCGGCGGGTACAGCCAGCGGAAGCGCACGCACAGCTGGGCGAGGGGCAGCGCGGCGAGCAGTCCGGCCAGGACCGGCAGCAGCGCCTCGCGCAGATGCAGGCCGATCAGGCCGAAGTAGGTGTTGTCGAGGTCGCTCGGTATGTCGAAGAAGCCGTTCACGGGGCGACCTTCGTGACGTCGGCGGGCTCCTCGGTCCGCGCGACGCCGGGGTTCGCCGCACCGTGCGCGGCGCGGATCGCCTCACCGATGGTCTGCTGGGAGACGACGCCGGCCACCCGGCCGTCGGAGTCCACGGCGACGGCCCAGCCGGTGGGCGAGAGCACGGCGCAGTCGAGCGCGGCCCGCAGCGAGTCGGTGCCGGGCACGAACGGCCGCCCGTAGGACAGCAGCCGCCCGGCCGCGAGGTCCCCCGCGGCCAGGTCGCCCGGCTCGGCCCAGCCCAGCGGCCGGTCGTCCGCGTCGGTCACCAGCAGGTGGGCGGCGCCGTCGGCGGCGGTGGCGAGCTGTTCGGCTCCGGCGTCGGCGCGCACGACCGGGCCGGTGCTCAGTTCCAGGGCCGCGGAGGGGAAGAAGGAGAGCCGCCGGATGCCGCGGTCGGCGCCGAGGAAGTCCTCGACGAAGTCGTCCGCGGGGTCGGACAGCAGCTCGGCGGGCGGGGCGAACTGGGCCAGGCGGCCGCCGGTGCGCATCACCGCGACCATGGTGCCGAGTTTGATGGCCTCGTCGATGTCGTGGGTGACGAAGACGATGGTCTTGCCCAGTTCGTCCTGGATGCGCAGGAGTTCGTCCTGCAGTCCCTTGCGGACGACGGGGTCGACGGCGGAGAACGGCTCGTCCATGAGCAGCACCGGCGGATCGGCGGCGAGCGCCCGGGCCACGCCGACGCGCTGCTGCTGGCCGCCGGAGAGCTGGTACGGGTACCGCTTGGCCAGCGAGGTGTCGAGCCCCACCCGTTCCATCAGCTCGGCGGCCCGCTCGCGGGACTTCTGCCTGCCCCAGCCGATCATGCGGGGCACGGTGGCGATGTTGTCGAGGATCGTCCGGTGCTGGAAGAGCCCGGCGTTCTGGATGACGTACCCCATCGACCGGCGCAGCGTGGTGACGGGCTGCTGCTGGAGGTCCTCGCCGTCGAGCAGGATCGTTCCCTCGGTGGGTTCGACCATTCTGTTGATCATCCGCAGGGTGGTCGTCTTGCCGCAGCCCGAGGGGCCGACGAGGACCGTGATCGCGCGGTCGGGTATCTCCAGCGTCAGCCGGTCGACCGCCACGGTGCCGTCCGGGTACCGCTTGGTGACTGAGTCCATCCGTATCAAAACGCCGAATACCCTTCGGGTCTGGCAGAAGCTGCCCGCTCCGGCCGCGGTCGGTGGGGCCGTCGCCGGTCGAGTGTAGACGGCTGGTCAGCGGGGCCCCCGGTTGCTCCGGGGCGACTCCTTCCCGCTGCTCCGGTGTTCACACCGGAAACCTGCCCCCGCCGACGGCGGCCGGGAGCGACGGCGGCCGGGAGCCACGGTGTCCACCGTGCCGCTCCCGGCCGCCGCCCGCCGACCCGGTCGGTCAGCCCGCCTTCGGCTCCAGCCGCAGCGAGATGCTGTTGATGCAGTACCGCTGGTCGGTCGGGGTCGGGTAGCCCTCGCCCCGGAAGACGTGTCCGAGGTGCGAACCGCACCGGGCGCAGCGCACCTCGGTGCGGACCATCCCGTGGGAGCGGTCCTCGATCAGCTCGACCGCGTCGGTGTCCTTCGGGTCGTAGAAGGACGGCCAGCCGCAGTGCGACTCGAACTTGGTCGTGGAGGTGAACAGCTCCGCACCGCAGGCGCGGCAGGAGTAGACGCCCTCGGTCTTGGTGTCGGTGTACTCACCGGTGAAGGCCGGTTCCGTGGCGGCCTCGCGCAGCACGGCGTACTCGGCCGGGGCCAGCTCCGCCCGCCACTGCTCGTCCGGCTTCTCGACGTCGTACGACATGAGTCTCAGCCCCTTACTTCGTCAGCTCGTCCAGGATGCGCGGTCCGAGGTCGGTGACGTCGCCCGCGCCCATGGTGAGAACGAGATCACCGGCCTTCGCCATTCCCGCGACCAGCGCGGGCGCGGCGTCCTTGTCGTGGACCGGCGTGACGTCCGCGCCCGCCGCGCGGGCCGCCTCGATGATCAGCTCGCTGGTGATGCCCGGGATCGGGTCCTCGCGGGCCGGGTAGATGTCGAGGACGACCGAGGCGTCCGCGAGGGAGAGCGCCTGGCCCATCTCCTTGCCCAGCTCCTGGGTGCGGGAGAAGAGGTGCGGCTGGAAGAGGACCAGGATGCGGGCGTCGCCGACGGCGGCGCGCATGGCCTCCAGGTCGGCCGTCATCTCGGTGGGGTGGTGCGCGTAGGAGTCGACGACCTGGACGCCGGCCGCCTCGCCCTTGAGCTGGAGGCGCCGCTTGACGCCCGTGTACGCGGCCAGCGCGGGGGCCAGCTCGGCGGCGGGGACGCCGAGGGCCGCGCCCGCGGCGAGGGCGGCGACGGCGTTGTGGGCGTAGTGGCGGCCGGGGACGGAGACGGTGAAGGTCAGCTCGGCGCCGTCCAGGACCACGGTGACCTCGCTCTTGAGGCCCTGCGGGACGACGGACAGGATGCGCACGTCGGCGTCCTCGGACTCCCCGTACGTCACCGTCCGCACCGCACCGGCCACCCTGCGCGTCAGCTCCCGGGCGCCCTCGTGGTCGGCCGCGATCACCAGGGTGCCGCCGGGGACGATCTTCGCGGCGAAGGTCTCGAAGGACTCGTAGATCTCGTCCATCGACGCGTAGTTGGCGTGGTGGTCCAGCTCGACGTTGAGGACGATGGCGACCTCGGGGGCGTACTTGTGGAAGCTGCGGTCGCTTTCGTCCGCCTCGGCGACGAAGATCTCGCCGTCGCCGTGCAGGGCGTTGGAGCCGGGCGCGTCCAGGTCGCCGCCGATCGCGTACGACGGGTCCAGGCCCAGCTCGGACAGGGAGACCGCCAGCATCGAGGTGGTGGTGGTCTTGCCGTGGGTACCGGCCACGGCGATCGGGCGCAGGCCGTTCATCAGCGCGGCGAGGGCGTCGGAGCGGTGCACGACCGGGATGCCCAGCTCGGCGGCGCGGGCCAGCTCCGGATTGTCCTCGCGGATGGCGGAGGAGACGACCACGCAGCTCGCGTCGTCGGCGAGGTGCTCCGCCGCGTGCCCGAGGTGCACGGTGGCGCCCAGGGCGCGCAGTGCCCCGGCGGTCGCGGAGTCCTTGGCGTCGCTGCCCGCCACCGCGGCGCCGCGCTGGGCGAGGATCTTGGCGATGCCCGACATTCCGGCGCCGCCGATGCCGATGAAGTGCGGTCGGTCCATGGCGGTAGGAAGGCCGGGTGCCATGCGCTGTTCTCCCAGGGTGATCCGTCGGTGGGCGCGCCCCCTCGGCGGGGGCGCGGCACCAGCCTATGCCTTGCTGTGGGAGAAGAGTTTCAGGACCGGTACGCCGACCTTGTGCCGGGCCCGGGAGGCCCAGTCGCGGTGGAAGAACTCCTCCACGTAGTGGGGGTCGGTCAGGACGATCACCTCGTCGGCGCCGGTCTCCATGACCACGGACTTCAGCTCGTCCAGCGGGTGGTCCTCGATCAGCCGCCCCTCCGCCTGGGCGCCGGACGCGCGCAGGGCCGTGAGGGACACCTCCAGCGCCCGCTCCCCGACGCTCTGCGCCGCCTGGCCCTCCGGGGTCTCCCCTTCCCGTACGGCGTCGTCGAGCTCGCCGAGCGCGACGTCGTCGATGGCCCTCAGCAGCCGGTCCGCCTGATCGCCGCGCGGCTGGAGCAGCACGTGGAAGCCGACCTGCTCGTCCCCGTGCAAGGTGGTGACGAACTCCACGTCGGCGGACGTCAGGGCCTTCTCGATCATCAAAACGCTTGTGAACACCAGGCGCCCCTTCTCCTTCGAGGGCCCGTGGGCCCACCCTCCGTAGGCCGTACCAGACCCTGCGGAAACCATCCTGCCCCGTGATCGCACGGGTACTGCCGGAATCAGTGTGCCCGGCGCGGACTAAACGGAACGAGAGATTCCGCCGTTTCCCGGATGTGCGGTAACGGCCGAACACCTGTCCGGTCGCTGCCGTCCACGCCTGCCCGGGATCGCCTCAGTCACGCCGGTAACGACTGAAGAGGAAACCTTCCTCCTCCAGCAGGGACACCAGTGCGAACCGCTGCGGGACCGCGACCGCCGGTCCCCCCGCGATCCGCTGCGCGTCCCCCGCGGTCAGCATCGGGGAGACGGTCAGGCACAGCTCGTCGAGCACACCGGCCGTGACGAACTGACCCAGCAGCCGGGGACCGCCCTCGGTCAGCAGCCGGGTGTGCCCCAGCTCCGCGAGCGCCCCGAGGGCCCGGGCCGGGTCCACGCCGACGCCGTCGCCCGCGATCACCACGCGGGCCCCGGCCCGCTCGGCGGCCGCGATCCGGTCCGGGGCCGCGGCGGCTCCGGTCAGGACGAGGGTGGGCACCAGCGGGGAGGTGAACAGCGGGAGGGAGAAGTCCAGCTCCAGGCTCGCGCTGACGACCGCGATCACCGGTACGGGTGCCTGACCGGCAGCCCGCCGCGCCTCGGCGAAGTCGGCCCGCACACGGGCCGGGCGGTACCCCTCCTGCCGTACCGTCTCGGCACCGGCGATCACCACGTCCGCCAGGGCGCGCAGGGTGCCGAAGACACGCATGTCGGCCGCGCTGGAGATGGGCTGGGAGCGGCCGTCGTGCTGGGCGGCGCCGTCGAGGGTGGAGACCATGTTGGCCCGCAGCCACGTCGTCCGGTCCCCGTCCGGCTCGGGGTACGCGTAGGCGTCGGCCAGCTCGGCCAGGCTCCACTCCCGATCGGTCTCGGAGCCGCCCGGACCGACGGTCGGACCGGACACGGGGGGAACGGGGAACAGGCGTCGCATGGTGAGCAGTGTTCCACGCGCCCGACACCCCAACCCCGCAGGCCGACGCCCTGCCGACCCCCCAACGACCCACCACGGCACCCCGCCCCGCACCACGGCACTCCGGCCCGCACCGAGCGGCCGCCCCGCCCGCGACGGAAAGCGACGTCACGAGCCGCGGTCCCGGCCTTCCGGCCGCACGACGGGCACGACCGCCGGGCCCAGCACGGGCCCCGCAGAACCTGGCCGCACCACCCGCCCCGGCGGACTCCCGCCACAGCCCCACCCACGGCCCCCCGGCCCGCGCCACCACACCCCTGCCCGCACCGAGCGTGCCGCCCCCGCCCGCGACGGAAAGCGACGCCACGAGCCGCGATCCCCCGGCCCTCCGGCCGCACGGGAGCCCGCGGGACTGGCAGCGTCACCTGCCCCGGCGGCTCCCGGTGCCGGCGGCGCTCGTGGTGTGTGCGTCGGTGGGTGTGCTCGCGTCCGGGGGCCGGCGACGGCGAGGGCGCTCGGGCAGGCCCTACCATTGAGTACCGTGTCCTCCTCCCCCGCCTCCGTTCCCGCCCCGATAACCGGGACGGCTCCGGCCACGGTCTCCCTGTGTGCCCGCGAGCCGCGTGTCCCCGCGGACCGCCTGGTCGCCGAGATGGTGCCGCCGCCCCGTTTCGACTCGGTCCGCTTCGGCACGTACATCCCGGACCCGAACCAGCCCAGCCAGAGCGAGGCCGTACGGGTCCTGGAGGCTTTCGCGGGCGGGCTGGGCGAGGCGCCCGGACCGGCCACCGGCAGGCGCGGCTTCTTCGGGCTGGGACGCGGCAGGACGCCGAAGACCCCGGCCGGTCCCCGCGGCGTGTACCTCGACGGCGGCTACGGCGTCGGCAAGACCCACCTGCTCGCCTCCCTGTGGCACGCCACCCCCGCCGAGCCCTCCCGCAAGGCCTTCGGCACCTTCGTGGAGCTGACCAACCTCGTCGGCGCCCTGGGCTTCCAGCAGACCGTGCAGACCCTGTCCGGGCACCGCCTGCTGTGCATCGACGAGTTCGAGCTGGACGACCCCGGCGACACCGTCCTCGTCTCCAGCCTGCTCGCCCGGCTGGTGGAGGCCGGCGTGGCACTCGCCGCCACCTCCAACACGCTGCCGGGCAAGCTCGGCGAGGGCCGGTTCGCGGCGGCCGACTTCCTGCGCGAGATCCAGGGCCTGTCCGCCCACTTCCGCGCCCTGCGCATCGACGGCGAGGACTACCGCCACCGCGGTCTGCCCGAGGCCCCGGCGCCGTACTCCGACGAGCAGGTGACCCGTGCGGCGCGGGCCACCGAGGGCGCCTCCCTGGACGACTTCCCCGCCCTCCTCGACCACCTCGCCCGCGTCCACCCCAGCCGCTACGGCGCCCTGACCGACGGTCTGACGGCCGTGTGCCTCACCGGGGTGCGCCCGGTGCCGGACCAGTCGACGGCGCTGCGGCTCGTGGTGCTCGCGGACCGGCTCTACGACCGCGAGGTGCCCGTCCTGGCCTCCGGCCTGCCCTTCGACCGGCTGTTCAGCGAGGAGATGCTGAAGGGCGGCTACCGCAAGAAGTACTTCCGGGCGATCTCCCGGCTCACCGCGCTGGCCCGGGACGCCGGGCGCCTGGTCGACACGCCCTGAGGAACGGTCGGTTCCCGCCAACCCACCCGCCATTTTGAGGCTCTCTCCAGCACGTAACGCCACGTTAACCCTGCAAAGTCCTTTGCAGGGTTAACGTGTTTCTTGACCGCGCATTGACCATGCTTTTGCCGGGCATTGACCTGTTCCCCGGCATATACCAGCGGCAGGAACTACCTGGAGGGGGGCCGCATGTACCGACGTACGGCGGCTCGGACCGTGGTCGCGATCCTCGCCCCCGTCCTGTTCGCGCTCCAGTTCTTCGCTCCCACCGCATCCTTCGCATCCGCGCACACAAGCGGTGATGCCGTGGCCCACGCCCGTCCCGGAACCACCCCCTCCCGCGCGGTGCCGCACGACGAGACCGTCACCTGCCGCGAGGGCGGCCGCCCGGGCGAGCCGACCACCGCGCCGCGCGTCCGCGACCGCCACCGCACCACCGCCGCGCCGCAGTCCGGCGCCCCTCAGCACCCGCTGCGGCGGCAGGCCGCCCCGGAGGCACCCGAACCCGTCATGTCCGGCCGCGCCATGGAGCACCGGCCGAGACCCACGACGGACCACACCCCCGCGGCACTTCAGGTCTTCCGCTGCTGACGGGACCACCGGCACATCCCCCACCTCTGTCCCACCCGTCCGACGCGCCCCCACGGCGCGCCAGGAGGAAAACCTCATCATGCAACCCCTCATCGACAACGCCCGTACGTTCGGACAGCGCCCTGAGGAGTTCGCCGGGCACGCCGAAGGCCAGTCGCCCGAAGTCCTGTTCATCACCTGCTCCGACTCCCGGGTCGTACCGGCCCTGATCACCGGCGCCCGGCCCGGCCAGCTCTTCGAGCTGCGCACCGCCGGCAACATCGTCCCGCCCTACGCCTCCGAGCGCCCCTTCGGCGAGACAGCCACCATCGAGTACGCCGTCCAGGTCCTCGGCGTCCGCGACATCGTCGTCTGCGGCCACTCGCACTGCGGCGCCGTCGGCGCGCTGGTGCGCGGCGACGACCTGACCGCCGTACCCGCCGTGCGCGACTGGCTGGCGCACGCGGCCGACCGGCCGGAGCCCTGCGATCCCGCCGACCCCACGGTCGCCGGGGCCGTGCAGCACCACGTACTGGCGCAGCTGCTGCGCCTGCGCTCCTACCCGTGCGTGGAGCAGCGGCTGGCGGACGGCCGGCTGCGGCTGCACGGCTGGTACTACGAGGTCCACACCGGCCTCGTGCGCGCGCACCGCCCGGACACCGACGCGTTCGAGACCCTGTGAGCGCCGGCATGTCCCTCATAGCCGAACAGAACCGGAGGTTCCCGCACTGGCGGCAGGACCTCACCGCGTCCCTCGTCGTGTTCCTGGTCGCGCTCCCGCTGTGCGTGGGCGTGGCCGTCGCCTCCGGTGTCCCGGCCGAACTGGGCCTGGTCACCGGCATCGTGGGCGGCCTGGTCACCGGATTCCTGCCGGGCAGCAGCCTCCAGGTCTCCGGCCCGGCCGCCGGGCTGACCGTGCTGGTCTTCGGCGCGGTCGACCAGTACGGACTGCCCGCGCTCGGCGTGATCGTGCTCGCCACCGGGCTCATCCAGCTCGTGATGGGCGCCCTGAAGCTGGGCCGCTGGTTCCGGGCGATCTCCCTGTCGGTCGTCGAGGGCATGCTGGCCGGCATCGGCCTGGTGCTCATCGCCGGCCAGCTCTATTCGGCCGCCGGTCTCGAGGCCCCCGCCTCCGGCGTCGACAAGATCACCGGGCTGCCCGGGGCCGCCGCCGACGCGCTGGGCAGCACCCAGGCGCTGACCTCGCTCGCCCTGGGCGCGGGCACCGTCGCGGTGATGGTGCTGTGGAAGCGGCTGCCGAAGCGGGCGCAGACCGTGCCGGGGGCGCTGGCCGCGGTCGGTCTGGCCACGGCGGTCACGGCGGCGTTCGGCCTGTCGGTCGCGACCGTCGAGGTGAGCGGTCTGCTGGACGTGATCCAGCCGCCCGGCGCCGACGCGTTCGGCGAGCTGGCGAGCGTGGGCCTGCTCGGCACGATCGTCGCCTTCACGCTGATCGCCTCGGCGGAGAGCCTGTTCAGCGCCGCGGCGGTGGACCGGCTGCACAACGGGCCGCGCACCGAGTACGACAAGGAGCTGATGGCGCAGGGCGCGGGCAACACCGTGTGCGGTGTGCTCGGTGCGCTGCCGATGACCGCGGTCATCGTGCGCAGCTCCGCCAACGTCGCCGCGGGGGCGCGCACCAAGGCGTCCCGGGTGCTGCACGGGGTGTGGCTGCTGCTGTTCGCGGCGCTGCTGCCGTCCGTGCTGGGCCTGATCCCGCTGCCCGCGCTGGCGGGCATCCTGGTCCACGCGGGCTGGAAGCTGATCCCGTTCCGCAGCATCCTGCCGCTGTGGCGCGACCACCGGGGCGAGGCGCTGATCCTGGTGGTCACGGCCGTCTCGATCGTCGCGGTCAACATGTTCGAGGGCGTGCTGATCGGTCTGGCCCTGTCCGTGGTCAAGACCGCCTGGGAGGCCTCGCACCTCAAGCTGGAGATCGTCGACAAGGGCGCGGGCCCCGTCCAGGCGCATCTGACCGGCAACGCGACCTTCCTGCGGCTGCCGAGGATCCTGGAGGGCCTGGAGGCGCTGCCGCAGGACCGCCCGGTCGAGCTGGACCTGTCCGGGCTGCACCACCTGGACCACGCCTGCCGCACGGCCCTGGAGAACTGGGCGGAGCGGCACAGCGCCGCCGGCACGGACCCGGTGAAGGTCACGGAACCGGAGAAGGCCGGGGTGTAGAGGCGGGCTGCGGCGAGAGGCCCGTCGCCGGGTCCTGGGCATGGCCCCGGGACCGGCGGCGGGCCTATCGTGACAAGAAGGGTGAAAACCGTCCTCCGAGCAAGTCGAGTGAGGAGGTCGTCATGGTCCAGGAGCTCCTGACCGCGGCCGCCGCCGTCGGCAGCGCGGGTGTCCTCTACGTCGCCGCGGCGGCGCGGGTCGTCCGGCAGTACGAACGCGGGGTGGTCTTCCGGCTCGGGCGCCTCGCGGGCAAGGAGCGCGGTCCCGGGTTCACGATGATCGTGCCGTTCGTGGACCGGCTGCACAAGGTGAACCTGCAGATCGTCACGCTGCCCGTGCCCGCGCAGGAGGGCATCACCCGCGACAACGTCACGGTGCGGGTGGACGCGGTCGTGTACTTCAAGGTCGTCGACGCGGCCAACGCTCTGGTCCGGGTCGAGGACTACCGGTTCGCCGTCTCGCAGATGGCCCAGACCTCGCTGCGGTCCATCATCGGCAAGAGCGATCTGGACGACCTGCTGTCCGACCGGGAGAAGCTGAACCAGGGTCTTGAGCTGATGATCGACAGCCCCGCGGTCGGCTGGGGCGTGCAGATCGACCGGGTCGAGATCAAGGACGTCTCGCTGCCGGACACCATGAAGCGCTCGATGGCCCGCCAGGCCGAGGCCGACCGGGAGCGGCGCGCCAGGGTGATCAACGCGGACGCCGAACTGCAGGCGTCGAAGGTGCTCGCGGAGGCGGCCCGGGAGATGTCCGAGACGCCCGCGGCCCTGCAACTGCGGCTGCTCCAGACGGTCGTGGCGGTGGCCGCCGAGAAGAACTCCACCCTGGTGCTGCCCTTCCCGGTGGAGCTGCTGCGGTTCCTGGAGAAGGCGCAGGAGCACCCGGAGCACCCGGTCGAGCGGTGACACGAGCGACACGCGTGGTTCCCGGGACTCCTGGCAGGTGATAGACACGGCGGGTCACAGTCCTGTCCGCCAGCAGGAAGGTTTCCCCATGTCCACGTCCCACAGCGCGGCGACTCGCCGCCAGGTGCTCGCCCGTACCGGAGCCCTGGGCGCAGGCATCGCCTTCACCGGCGCCCTGTCCGAACTCTTCGCCGGCACCGCCGCCGCCCAGTCCCTGGGCCACACCGGCTACGGCCCCCTGGTCCCCGACCCCGACGGCCTGCTGGACCTGCCCCGGGGCTTCCGCTACCGGGTGCTCTCCCGCGAGGGCGACCGGCTGCGTTCCGGGGAGGGCCCGGTGCCGTCCAACCACGACGGCATGTCCGCCTTCCCGGGGCGTTCCTCCGGCAGACACGGCCGCACCACCCACCTCGTCCGCAACCACGAGAACCGCGCCAACGGCCGTGTCCCCGTCCCGACCGTCGAGGGCCTGACGTACGACCCGGAGGGCAAGGGCGGCTGTACGGCGCTGGAGCTGGACTCCCGCAACCACGTCCTGTCCGAGCGGGTCGCGATCGCCGGCACGGCCGTCAACTGCGCGGGCGGGCCCACTCCCTGGCACACGTGGCTGACCTGCGAGGAGACCGAGGACCGGGCCGGGACCAACGGCTACACCAAGGACCACGGTTTCATCTTCGAGGTCGACCCGGCCGACCCGCACCGCACCGGCGCGGTGCCGCTGACCGCGATGGGCCGCTTCCAGCACGAGGCGATCGCCGTGGACCCGCGGCGCGGGGTCGTCTACGAGACGGAGGACGCCTTCGAGCGGCCGTTCGGCCTCTTCTACCGGTTCCTGCCCGAGAAGCCGTTGGGCGGCCGGGGCTCGCTGCGGGCGGGCGGCAGGCTCCAGGCGATGCGCGTGCCCGGCGTGCCCGACCTGTCCTCGATCCAGGAGACGGGCGCCCACTTCGACGGCATCGAGTGGGTGGACGTGCCCGACCCGCTGGCCGACGGGACGCCGATCCGCTTCCAGGACTTCGGCCGGGGCGGCATCACCCACGCCCAGAAGCTGGAGGGCTGCTACTGGGGCGGGCGCAGCGTGTACTTCGTGTCGTCCTTCGCCCACAGCGACGAGGGCTCGGCCGCCGACCACTACGGCCAGATCTGGCGCTACGACCCCGAGCGGCGCCGGCTCACCCTGGTGATCGTCTTCGGTCCGGACACCGACGTGCGGCTGCCCGGCGAGTCCCCGGACAACATCTGCCTCGCCCCCAGCGGCGGCCTCATGGTCTGCGAGGACGGCAACGGCGCGCAGCACGTCTTCGGCGTGACCCGGCGCGGCGAGGTGTACGCCATGGCCCGCGGCGCGCAGAACATCGGCACGCCGGAGGAGCCCGAATGGGGTGAGTTCGCCGGGGTCACCTTCTCCCCGGACGGCGACACGATGTACGTCAACTGCTACACGCCCGGCACCACCTTCGCGGTGACGGGGCCCTGGCGCGGGTAGCGGCCGGGGTTCCAGGCGGGGCGCACCGTCCGGTCACTGAAGCCGCGGCCCTGGGGTACCCGGGCCGCATGACTCAGAACGTGCAGGTCAACGGCTCGTACTGGCTTCAGACGGCACCGGGCGGAGCGCCCCGTCCCGCGCTCGCGGAGGATCTCGACGTCGATGTCGCCGTGATCGGCGCGGGTGTCGCCGGGCTCAGCACGGCCTGGGAGCTGGTGCGGGCCGGGCGGAGTGTGGCGGTCCTGGAGGCCGGGCGGGTCGCCGCCGGGGTCACCGGGTACACCAGCGCCAAGCTGACCGCCCAGCACACCCTGGTCTACGACAAGCTGCGCCGCACCCGCGGCCCCGAGGGCGCCCGCCTGTACGCCCGCTCGCAGTCCGAGGCGATCGAGCACGCCGCCGGGATCGTGGCGGAGCTGGGCATCGACTGCGACTGGGAGACGCGTGACGCGTACACCTACGTCCGCGACCCCGGCCGCGTGGACGAGGTGCGGGCGGAGGCGGCCGCCGCGAAGGAGGCGGGACTGGCGGCGTCGTTCGTGACGGAGACCGGGCTGCCGTTCCCGGTGGCGGGCGCCGTGAAGGTGACCGGGCAGGCCCAGTTCCACCCCCTGAAGTACCTGCGGGCGCTCGCCGCGGACCTGGAGGCGCACGGCGGGCGGATCTTCGAGGACACCACCGTCCACGGTCTGGACGAGGGCGAGCCGTGCCGGGTGAAGACCGAGGCGGGAGCTACGGTCACCGCCCGGGACGTCGTGGTCGCCACGCACTACCCGATCTTCGACCGGGCGCTGCTCTTCGCCCGCCTCTCCCCGCGCCGCGAGCTGGTCGTCGCCGGGACGATCGAGGCGGACCGCGACGTCGACGGCATGTACATCACGCCGGAGGAGAACACCCGCTCGGTGCGTACCGCGCCCCTGGACGACGCGGGCCGCCGCCTGCTCGTCGTCACCGGGGAGCACTTCACCCCCGGCACGGGCGACACCCGCGAGCGCTTCGAGCGCCTGGCCTCCTGGGCGGACGAGCACTTCCCCGGCGTCGACCGCACCCACGCCTGGGCCACGCAGGACATCGACCCCACCGACACCGTGCCGATGGCCGGCCCGCTGCACCCGGGCGCGCACCACACCTACGTCGCCACCGGCTTCGGCGGCTGGGGACTGAGCGGCGGCATGATGGCGGGCCGGCTGCTCACCGCGCAGATCACCGGCGAGGAGTGCGCCTGGAGCGGGCTGTACGACCCGCGCCGGCTGCGCACGGCGGTGCGCGAGGCACCCGCGCTGCTCAAGACGCAGGCCGAGGTGGCCCGGCACTTCGTCGGCGACCGGCTGCGGCCCGCGCCGCCGGTGGACTCGCTGCCGCCGGGCGAGGGCGCGGTGGTCCGGGCGGGCGGCGACCGGCTCGCGGTCTACCGGGACGAGGCCGGCGCCCTGCACGCCGTCTCGCCGCGCTGCACCCACCTGGGCTGCCTGGTCGACTTCAACGCGGCCGAGCGTGCCTGGGAGTGCCCCTGCCACGGCTCCCGCTTCGCCACGGACGGCACGGTGCTGGAGGGCCCGGCGACCAAGCCGCTGGAGCAGCGGGACATCTGACACACGGGACCCGGGGGCCTGGGCCGGGCGGGTGAGCACGGCGGCACGTCGGCACACTTAGTCATACAAACCGAACATCTCACTCCTACGTTCGTACGGTGATCACTCTCGTACGACGCACAGCCATGCTCTGCGCCCTGGGCGCCGCCCTCGCCGCCTGCGGAACCACCGGGGCCGATCAATCCCCCCGTCCGGCGCCCTCGGCCCCCGCCCCGTCCCCCTCCGCCTCCCGGACGCCCACCCTCGCCCCGGGCCCCGCGGGCCTCACCCCGGTCTTCGAACACGGCCCGCGCACGGAGGGCACGCGGGACGGCAAGCTGGTCGCCCTCACCTTCGATGCCGACATGACCGCGGACCAGGGGCCGAGGGCGGCGTCGGGCGAGCGGTTCGACAACCCTCGGCTGATCGCCACGCTGCGGAAGCTGAAGGTCCCGGCCACCGTGTTCATGACCGGCCGCTGGGCCGAGGAGTACCCGGACGAGGCCCGCTCCATCGGCCGGGACCCGCGGTTCGAGATCGCCAACCACTCCTACAGCCACTACGCCTACACCGACGACTGCTACGGCCTGCCGACCGTGTCCGGGGACCGCATGCGCGCGGACCTGGAACGGGCGTATACCGCGTTCGAGAAGGCCGGGGTGCCGAACCCGATGCCGTACTTCCGCTTCCCCGGCGGCTGCTACGACAAGGCGGCCCTCAAGGAACTGTCGGCCACCGGGGTCACCGCCGTGCAGTGGGACGTGGTGAGCGGGGACGCCTTCGCCACGGACGCCGACGCGGTGACCCGGCAGGTGCTCGACGGGGTGCGGCCCGGGTCGGTCGTCGTCATGCACTGCACGCGCAGCGCCGCCCCGGTGACCGAGGAGGTGGTACGGGCGGTGGTGCCCGAGCTGCGCCGCCAGGGCTACCGCTTCGTGAAGGTCTCGGAGCTGATCGGCGCCGCGAACGGGCGCGCCTGACGTCCTACGCTGGACACATGAGCAGCGAACACGACCGGGACGCCGACGGCCCCGACGACCCCGACGGTCCCGGCTGCGAGCCCGGCGGCTACTGCCTGATCGACACAGCGCCCCGGCCGCCCAAGGCCGACGGCCCGCCGTACGCCGAGTGCGTGCAGTGCCGGGAACCCACGGAGTACCCGGAGTCCTACAAGGGCATCACCCTCTGCCCGGTCTGCGAGTGGCAGGAGGCGCAGCGCACCGCCTGCTCAGGCTGACGACCGGCGCGAACTCAGCGCACAGGCCGCGGCGGTCGCGGCCACCGCGATGACCGCCGCCCCGGCCGGCGGCAGCAGTACCGCCCCCGACTTCGACCCGGTGACCAGGTCGCCGACCGCCGCCCACGCCGGGGGCCCGGCGGGCTCGGACGGAAGGTGGGCGGGCCCCGACGGGAGACTGGGCAGGCTCCGGCCGGCGACTTGGCAGACTGTAAGGCGTGAGCAACGACCCGACGACGCCCGTCCCCGCCCCCGTTCCCGTCCCCGACAGCCCCTTCCGTGCCGAGCCCGGCGATCGCGACCTCGCGCCGCAGTTCGTGCTGCCGCTGGTCGTGCGCATCGAGCGGGCGGCGCCGCCGCCCCGTACCGACGCGCTGGAGACCGCGGCCCGTGCGGTGCTGGTGATGCTCGCCGACGAGCGGTCGACCGGTGACGGCGAGTGGGCGCGAGCGATGCGGGACTGGCAGGACGCCCGTATCCGCAAGGTGGTGCGGCGGGCCCGCGGCGCGGAGTGGCGGCGGGCCGAGGCGCTGCCCGGCATCACGGTCACCGGCAAGACGGCCGAGGTGCGGGTCTTCCCACCCGTTCCGCTGGACGGCTGGCCCAAGGACCTGGCCCGCCTCCAGGTCTCCGGCACCGACCTCGACGACCCCGAACCGCCGGTCGGCGCCGACCTCTCCGCGCCGGTGCTCTGGATGAACCCGGACCTGGAGATGTCGGCGGGCAAGGCGATGGCACAGGCGGGCCACGGTGCGCAGCTCGCCTGGTGGGAGCTGTCGGACGACGAGCGGGCGGCGTGGCGCGACGCGGGCTTCCCGCTGTCCGTGCGCGCCGCGGACCCGGCCCGCTGGCCCGGCCTCACCACCGGCGGCCTGCCGGTGGTGCGCGACGCCGGGTTCACCGAGATCGCGCCGGGCTCGTGCACGGTGGTGGCGGACCACCCGGCGCTGCGGCGGTAGGAACCTCAGATATTGCTCTGAACATGCCCCGCCCGGGGTTCGGCCCGGGCCGGGTGGGCGATACCCCCGACATGTGCGCTGGAGGGGAGGCAACCATGAAGCGCTTGGCGCGACTGGGCACCGGCATCGGATGGCGGCCGGAGATCGCGGACGTCGTCGAGGCGATGCCCGGCATCGACTGGGTCGAGGCCGTCTCCGAGAACCTGTGTCCCGGGCATCTGCCCGACTCGCTGCTGCGGCTGCGCGAGCGCGGGGTGACCGTCGTGCCGCACGGGGTCTCATTGGGGCTCGGCGGCGCGGACCGGCCGGACGCGGGGCGGCTGGCGGCGCTGGCCGAGCGCGCGGAGGTCCTGGGGTCGCCGCTGGTCACCGAGCACATCGCGTTCGTCCGGGCGAGCGGGGCGCTGACCGCGTCGCCGTCGCTCGAGGCGGGGCACCTGCTGCCCGTCCCCCGCACCCGGGACGCCCTCGACGTGCTGTGCGCGAACGTGCGCATCGCCCAGGACGCGCTGCCCGTGCCGCTCGCCGTGGAGAACATCGCCGCGCTCGTCTCCTGGCCGGACGAGGAGCTGACGGAGGGGCAATTCCTGTACGAGCTGGCCGACCGGACCGGCGTACGGCTGCTGATCGACGTGGCGAACCTGCACACCAACCACGTCAACCTGGGCGAGGACCCGGCCCGGGCGCTCGGCGAACTGCCCCTGGAGGCCATCGCCTACGTCCATGTCGCGGGCGGCTTCGAGCGGGACGGCGTCTGGCACGACAGCCACGCCCACCCCGTGCCGCGGCCGGTGCTGGACATCCTGACCGACCTCGCCTCGCGCGTCGCACCGCCGGGCGTCCTGCTGGAGCGGGACGAGAACTTCCCCGACGGCGACGAGTTGCGGGGTGAGGTGGAGGCGATCCGCGTCGCCGTGGAGAAGGGCCGGGCGGCGGCCACCGGGACCGGGGCGGCCGCCCGCACCGCACGTACCGGTGCCGATGCGGGCTCCGACTCCGGCTCCGTCTCCGACGACGCCGTACGGCAGCGGCTCGGGCTCGCGCAGGCCGCGCTGCTGTCGGCGCTGGTCGCGGGGTCGCCCGTGCCCGAGGGCTTCGACCGGGTGCGGCTGGGGGTGCAGGCGCGGGCGCTGGCCGGGAAGCGGGCCGACGTGGTCGGGAAGGTCGCCCCCGAGCTGCCGGTGATCCTGGGCGCGCGGTACCGGCCCGCCTTCCTGGCCTATGCGCAGGGCTGCCCGATGACCGGCGGCTACCGGCGGGACGCCCTCGACTTCGTCGCGCACGTGCTGCGGACGGCGCCCGGGGACGAGGACCCGGGGGTGCGGCGGGAGTTGCGTCAGTGGTGGCTGGAGCGGTCGGGACCGGTGCCGCGCTCGGCGCGTCCCGGGGTCCGGCTGGCCCGTGCGACCAGGCGTGTTCTGCTGCGCCGCTGAACCGGGGGGCGGCCGCGGGGGACATCGCCAAACGGAACGTCACATACCCACAACACTGCGTCCCGACATGTGAACAGGGCATGGCGCCGGCGAAAGCCCTTGGCATAGAAGTACGGCATGTTCTGGGTCCTTTTCCTCCTGTCGGCCTGGGCCGTCGCCGGTCTCGCGTGCCTGCGGTTGTGCCTGGCGGCCGTACGCGCGGCGGCCGTCGAACCGCGCGCCGTCGTCGGTGAGCACACGCTGACGCTGTACGAGGCGGCGTTCCTGGCCGGCGGTCCGCGGCGGGTGGCCGACCTCACGCTGGTCTCGATGGCGCGTCAGCGCCGGCTGCTGCTCGCGCACACCGGCTGGGCGACCGTCGTCGACCCGTGCGGCCGGGACGACATGGAGCGGTCGGTCATAGGGGCGATAGGACCCGGGGGACAGTCGCGGATAGCGCCGGTACGGGCCGCCGCGGCCGCCGCCGACGCGGTGCGGAGCCTGGCCGACCGGCTGGTCGGAGCGGGCCTCGCGGTCCCCGACGACGGCGCCGGTGGCGTCGCGGCCGGGGTGCGGCGGGTGCGGGTCGCCGCGGTGACCGTGTGCGCGCTCGGCCTGGTCGCCCTGGCGCTGCCGCTGCCCGCCACCGAGCCGCGCCTGCTCATCGCCCTCTGGTTCGCGCTGCCGCTCGCCCTGACGCTCGGGTGCCTCGCCATCACCCGCATGGAGATCCACCCGTACGCGCGCTGGGCCTCCCCCGCCGGGCAGCGGCTGGTCGGCGCCCTCGTCCGGCAGGCCGACGACACGGCCGACGACCGGACCTTCCTCACCTCGGTCGCCGTGCGCGGCGTCCACGCGATCGGCGAACCGGACCTGCGTGCGGCCTTCGCCCACCGCGAGAAGTACGCAGGGGACCGCTGGGAGCGCCGGGCCTGACCGCGCCGGGGGGCGCACGGAGGCACTCGGCGGCGACACCCGGGGGCGGTGCTTGCCCCGCCCGGCCGGTGACCGAAACATCCCTGGTGTCACTCCCCGTGCCACCGAAGGGATACGCGATGCGAGCTGCCGCCCTCTACTCGGCCGCCGGGTCCTTGTTGCTCACCTCCCTCGCCGCCGCCCCGGCCCAGTCGGTGCCCTGGGCCGCCGGGCCCGGGTCCGCCGAGGCGCGCGGTACGGCCGTGGCCGCCGGGCGCGCGGCGGCGGCCGGGATCGAGTTCGGCAGGTGCCCGAAGGCGGAGGAGCTGCCGGGCGGCATGCGCTGCGGCACCGTGTCCGTGCCGCTGGACTACGCCCACCCCGACGGGAAGCGGATCGAGCTGACCGTCAGCCGGATGCGGGCCACCCACAAGGACCCGGACGGCGGCGAGCGCGAGGTCCCCGGCCAGGGCGCCCTCCTCTACAACCCGGGCGGCCCCGGCGCCTCCGGGCTGTACTTCCCCCTGGTGGGCATGGTGCCCGAGTGGAAGCGCATCGCCGCCGCCTACGACCTCGTCGGCTACGCCCCGCGCGGGGTCGCGCCCTCCGCGCCGCTGTCCTGCCAGGACCCCGGGGACTTCTTCAAGGGGCCACGGCCCGCCCCGACGCAGCCCTCGGACGCGTACAAGGAGCGGCGCGCCGCCGAGGCCGAGGCGTACGCGCGCGACTGCGCCGAACGGCACGGGGAGGCGCTGCGGCACTACCACTCGCTCAACAACGCCCGGGACCTGGAGGTCGTCCGCGCCGCGCTGGGCGAGCGGCGGCTCACCTTCATGGGCGCGTCGTACGGCACCTACCTCGGGGCGCTGTACGCCGAGCTGTTCCCCTCGCACGTACGGCGGATGGTGTTCGACGCGGTGGTGAACCCGGACCCGGAGCAGGTCTGGTACCGCAACAACCTCGACCAGTCCGAGGCGTTCGAGGACCGCTGGGACGACTTCAAGGAGTGGGTCGCCGAGCACGACGCCGTGTACGGGCTCGGGGACACGGCGCGGCAGGTGCAGGACAGCTACGAGGAGGCGAGCGCGCGGCTGGCGGCGGAGCCCGCGGGCGGGACGGTGGGCCCCGCCCAGTTGCAGGGGGCGTTCCTGAAGGCCGGGTACTACGACGACTACTGGCCGCACCGCGCGGAGGCGCTGTCGGCGTACCTGAAGGGTGATCCGCAGGCGCTGGTCGACCAGGCGGGGACGCGGACCGAGGAGGGCGCGGTCGGGGCGGAGAACTCCAACGCCGTGTACACGGCCGTGGAGTGCAACGACGCGCCCTGGCCGACCGACTTCGAGGTCTGGGACCGGGACAACACGCGGCTGGCCCGCCGGGCGCCGTTCGAGACCTGGGACAACGTCTGGACCAACCTGCCGTGCGCCTACTGGCGGGCGCCCCGGCAGCAGCCCCTGGACGTGCGCACCGCGCCGGGTGAGCTGCCGCCGACGCTGGTCCTGGCCGCGGAACGGGACGCGGCGACGCCCTACGAGGGGGCGCTGGAGCTGCGGCGGCGGCTGGCGGGCTCGGTGCTGGTGACCGAGCGGGACGCGGGGTCGCACGGCATCGCGGGCGGGCCGAACAACTGCGTCAACGGCCACCTGGAGGCGTACCTGCTGGAGGGCCGCCTCCCGGCGCGGGACACGTCGTGCGCCCCACGCCCGGAACCGAAGCCGAGGGCCTGACGGATCAGGCGGCTTCGACTAGGCGAGCCCGGCGACCAGCTCGCCGATGTCCTTGCGGCGTCCGGTGCTGCATGCCCCGGGGGACAACCCCCGGACCCCCGGCCGACCCGCAACCACGCCCACTGATCAGGCGAGCCCGGCGACCAGCTCGCCGATGTCCTTGCGGCGTCCGGTGAAGAAGGGGATCTCCTCACGGACGTGGCGGCGGGCCTCGGAGGCGCGCAGGTGGCGCATGAGGTCGACGATGCGGTGCAGTTCGTCGGCCTCGAAGGCGAGGATCCACTCGTAGTCGCCCAGCGAGAAGGAGGCGACCGTGTTGGCGCGCACGTCGGGGTAGCCGCGGGCCATCTTGCCGTGGTCGGCGAGCATGCGGCGGCGGTCCTCGTCGGGCAGCAGGTACCAGTCGTAGGAGCGCACGAACGGGTAGACGCTGATGTAGTTCCGCGGCGTCTCGTCGGCCAGGAAGGCCGGGATGTGCGAGCGGTTGAACTCGGCGGGGCGGTGCAGCGCCATGTTCGACCAGACCGGCTCCAGCGCACGGCCGAGCCTGGTGCGGCGGAAGAGGTTGTACGCCTCCTGGAGCTGGTCGGCGGTCTCGGCGTGCCACCAGATCATCAGGTCGGCGTCGGCGCGCAGACCGGACAGGTCGTAGGTGCCGCGGATCGTCACGTCCTTGGCGGCGAGCTGGTCGAACAGCTCCTGGACCTCGTCGGCGTACCCGGCGCGGTCCTCCGGGAGGGTGTCCTTGAGCTTGAAGACGGACCAGAGGGTGTAGCGGATGACCTCGTTGAGGTCCTTGGCCAGCTTGCCCTTGTTGGGGATGCGCTCGGCCGCGGGGGTGGAGGCGTCGTCACTCATGGCCCTATTCTCCCGCTCCGCCGTGCAGGCTCTGCACCGGGTGGGCCGTGAGCTGCTCCACACCGCGCAGGTCGCCCCGGATCTGGTCGACGGCCGCGTAGGCGCTGGCGATGCTGGCCGGGATGCCGACGCCGTCGTAGGCCGCGCCGCACACCGCGAGGCCCGGGAGTTTCGCGACGTGCTCGCGGACGCGGGCCACGCGCGCGTGGTGGCCGACGGGGTACTGCGGCAGGCCGTCCTGCCAGCGGGTGACGCGGGTGGCGACCGGCGCGGCGGTCAGGCCGGTGGCCTCGGCCAGGTCGTGCCGGGAGACGGCGACGAGGCCCGCGTCGTCGCGGCCGAGGATCGCCGTGTCGCCGTACCGGCCGACCGAGGTGCGCAGGACGACCAGGTCCGGGTCCTCGTCGGCGATCCAGCCCCACTTGCAGGAGGCGAAGGTGGACGCCTTGATGGTGTGTCCGTCGACCGGCGGCACGAGGAAGCCGCTGCCTTCGGGGAGCGCGGCGGCGTCCGAGCGCCGGTAGGCGAGCGTGATCAGGGCCATCGAGGCGTACTCGACGGCGGACAGCTCGGCCGCGGCGGCCGGCGCCTCGGCGCGCAGCAGCTCGGCGGCGGGACGGGCCGGGACGGCGACGACGACCGCGTCGGCGTGCAGCACCCGGTCGCCGGCGACGATCCGCCAGCCCTCGGACGCGGTGCGGCGCAGCTCCGTGACGGGCGCCTCGGTGACGATCTCGCCGCCGCGCGCGCGGACCGACGCGGCGACGGCGAGCGGGAGGGTGCCGATGCCGCCCTCGATGCCCATGAACACCGGCCCGCTCGGCGGGGAGGTGGCCGTCCGGCCCTGGAGGGCGCGCACCGCCTCGGTGAGGGAGGTGTGGGTGCGGGCGGCCTCGAAGAGCTGGGGCACGGCCGAGCGCAGGGAGATGCGGTAGGCGTCGCCCGCGTAGACGCCGCCCAGCAGGGGTTCGACGAGGCGGTCGACGACCTCGCGGCCCAGGCGCGCCGCGACGTACTCCCCCACCGCCACGTCGTCGCCGACCTCGGTGCGGGGCAGTTCGGCGTCGCGCCCGATGCGGGCGAGGCCCTCCTCGGAGAGCACGCCGGACAGGGCGGCTGCGGTGCCGGGGACGCCCATGACGTGGCCCTTGGGCATGGGGCGCAGGGCGCCGCGGGTCCACAGCGAGGCCGACGCGGTGGACGGCGGCTGGAGGCGGTCGGCGAGTCCGGCCGCGCGGGCCAGGCCGACGGCCTCCGGGCGGCGGGCCAGCATCGACTCGGCGCCGAGGTCGACGCGCACTCCGGCAATCTCGCCGGGCAGCAGCTTGCCGCCGACCCGGTCCGACGCCTCCAGGACGGTCACCCGGGCGCCGCCCTCCAGGAGGCGGTGGGCGGCGGCCAGTCCGGCGATACCGGCTCCTACGACGACTACGTGTCCGGGTTCCTCTGCCGGGGGCATCCCGCCCGCCGCGGTCTCGCTCGCACTCATGTCCCCAGCGTCTCAGACCCCGGGTCCCGCGTTCGCGCGCACCCGCCCGTCCCCCGAGTCCGGACCGTGATCTCATCGGGACCGTTCCGCGCCGTCGCGCGGGCCCCCGCGTGCGTCGTAGAGACATCAGTCGCCACGACCCGGGGGTGCCCACGATGCAGATACGACGACCGACGACGAGAAGGGCCGTGCCGCCCGCCCGTGCCCTGGCCGGTCTGCTCCTGGTCACGGCGCTCGCCCTGACCGGCTGCACCGGGACGGACGCCGGCTCCGACTCGGGCGGCGGGGACAAGGCGGCCGCACCGCAGGAGGGCGCGCGGGCGGAGGGATCGCAGGCCGACGAGGGGACCGGCGCGGCCGGTGCGGGACGGGCCGACGGCGCCAAGGATGCCGACGCGAGCGCCCCGCCGCAGCTCGCCCCCGCCCACATCATCCGCACCGTCTCCCTGAGCGTTCAGGTGAAGGACACGCCCAAGGCGCTCGACGCGGCCCGCACCGCGACCGAGAACGCGGGCGGTTACGTCGGTGACGAGTCCACCACCCGGGACGCGAAGGGCCGTGAGCGGACCGAGGTGACGCTGCGCGTGCCCGTGGAGCGTTACGAGGACGTGCTCGACGAGCTGGAGGGCGCCGGGAAGCTGCTCCGTCGGGACGCGAAGGCCGAGGACGTCACCGACCAGGTGGTGGACGTGGACAGCCGCGTGAAGTCGCAGCGCGCCAGTGTGGCCCGGGTCCGCGAGCTGATGGACCGGGCGACCAAGCTGAGCGACGTGGTGACCCTGGAGGGTGAGCTGAGCACCCGCCAGGCGGAGCTGGAGGCGCTGCTCGCCCGGCAGGCGGCCCTGAAGGACCGCACCAGCCTGGCCACGATCACCCTCTCCCTGTCGGAGACCCCGGTGCGGCACGGGGAGAAGAAGGAGGACGACGACCCCGGATTCCTGGACGCGCTGGCGGGCGGCTGGGACGCCTTCGTGGCGATGCTGCGCTGGGTGGCGGTGGTCCTCGGCGCCGTGCTGCCGTTCGCCGCGGTGGCGGCGCTGCTCGCGCTGCTGTGGCTGCGGGTCGTACGCCCCCGGCTGCCGCGCCGTCCGGCACCGGCACCGGCACCGGCTCACCCGGCCCCCGGCGAGGAGGGCGGCGAGCGGGACTGAAATGCCCCGCCCGCGTAGCGTGTTCGCATGAGCATGAGCAGGGGCAGCGGCGCCGCGGGCGGTACGAGGGAACGGCTGGTCGTCGTCGGCGGCGACGCCGCGGGGATGTCCGCGGCGTCGCAGGCGCGTCGGCTGAGGGGTCCGGACGAGCTGGAGATCGTGGCGTTCGAGCGCGGCCACTTCAGCTCGTACTCGGCGTGCGGCATCCCGTACTGGGTCGGCGGCGACGTCTCCGGACGGGACCAGCTCGTCGCGCGCACGCCCGAGGAGCACCGCGCCCGGGACATCGACCTCAGGATGCGCACCGAGGTCACGGAGATCGACGTGGCCGGGGGGCGGGTCCGCGCGCGCGACGTCGATTCCGGGGCCGAGTCCTGGACGTCGTACGACAAGCTCGTGATCGGGACCGGGGCGCGGCCGATCCGGCCGGAGCTGCCGGGGATGGACGCGCCCGGTGTGCACGGGGTGCAGACGCTGGACGACGGGCAGGCGCTGCTCGACACGCTGGCCCGCACGCGTGGCCGTCGGGCGGTGGTCGTGGGCGCCGGGTACATCGGCGTGGAGATGGCCGAGGCGCTGATCAACCGCGGCTACGAGGTGACGGTCGTCAACCGCGGCCGGGAGCCGATGTCGACGCTCGATGCGGACATGGGCCGCATGGCGCGCGAGGCGATGGAGGGGCTCGGCATCACCATGGTCGGCGGCGCCGAGGTCACCAAGGTGCTGACCGGGGACGACGGCCGGGTCCGTGCGGTGGCGACGGAGGACGCCGAGTTCCCGGCGGACGTGGTGGTGCTCGGCATCGGCGTACGGCCCGAGACGGGGCTCGCCGGGGCCGCGGGGCTGCCGCTCGGCGCGCACGGCGGGCTGCTGACCGACCTGGCGATGCGGGTGCGCGGCCACGAGAACATCTGGGCGGGCGGCGACTGCGTGGAGGTGCTCGATCTGGTCTCCGGTCAGGAGCGGCACATTCCGCTGGGGACCCACGCCAACAAGCACGGGCAGGTCATCGGCACCAACGTGGGCGGCGGCTACGCCACCTTCCCGGGCGTGGTCGGCACGGCGGTCAGCAAGGTCTGCGACCTGGAGATCGCACGGACCGGTCTCAGGGAGAAGGACGCGCTGCGGGCGGGGCTGCGGTTCGTGACGGCGACCATCGAGTCCACCAGCCGCGCGGGCTACTACCCGGACGCCTCCCCGATGACCGTGAAGATGCTGGCCGAGCGGCGCACCGGGCGGCTGCTGGGGGTGCAGATCGTCGGCCGTGAGGGCGCGGGCAAGCGGGTCGACATCGCCGCGGTGGCCCTCACGGCCGGGATGACGGTCGAGCAGATGACCGCCCTGGACCTGGGCTACGCGCCGCCGTTCTCCCCGGTGTGGGACCCGGTGCTGGTGGCCGCGCGCAAGGCGGCGAGGGAGGTCGAGCGGCAGCGCTGAGGGCCGCGCCGGTCAGCCCGTCCCGTTGATGCGGTCGATGGCCTGCCGGGCCTGCTCGGCCGGGGGCCGGGACGGCAGCGAGGACACCGAGCCCGGGGTGGTCACCGGCGCCGGGGCGCTCGCCACGGCGGGGGGCTGCTCACCGGCCGGCCTGGCGTGCGTCGCGGCCCGGGTGGTGCGCAGCCGGTGGCTCACCGCCTCGTCCAGGGTCACCGGCCGCCGCATCTGCGCGGCCAGCCGTCCCGCTTCCTGACCGAGCCGGGCGACGTCCTCCCAGGGCAGCCGCAGCACGAGGGCGACCTCGGCCTCGCCGTCGGGCAGGGCGTGCATCGCCGGAGCCGGTGTGACCCGTTCGTTCATCGCCACTTCCTCACGTCGTCCCCGCGGCCCGCCTTCCCCGGACCGCGGGCGGTTGAGAGGGCATACGTACACACGGACGGGGGCGTTCAACGGGGCGGACCGGTTCACCGTCGGCCGGGCGGGCAGTAGTGTCTCGTGGTCATCCCCGTCCATGACGTGAACCCGGCGCGCCGCACCCCGTGGGTGACGTACGCCCTGATCCTCGCGAACGTCCTGGTGTTCCTGTTCACCCCCGGCATGACCGGGTCCGCGACGGGCGACGGCAGCCTCGCGCAGATGTGCGACCTCCAGGCCTTCCTGGACCACTGGGCGGCGGTGCCGCAGGAGCTGCTCCAGCACCGGATGCCCCGCCTGGTGCCCACGGGCGCCGTCGGGGTAGGACCGCAGGGGCCCGGCTGCGTGGTCGCGCCGCCCGGCTACGACAAGTCGCCGGAGCTGAGTGTCCTGACGGCGATGTTCCTGCACGGCGGCTGGCTGCACCTGCTGGGCAACATGCTCTTCCTGTGGATCTTCGGCAACAACGTCGAGGACCGGATGGGCCACGTCACCTTCCTGCTGTTCTACGGCGTCTGCGGCTACGCGGCGACCTACGGCTTCGCGCTCCTCAACGCCGACTCGGGCGCCCCGCTGATCGGCGCGTCCGGTGCGATCGCCGGGGTGCTGGGCGCCTATCTGGTGCTGTATCCGAGGGCCCGTGTCTGGGTCCTCGTCCCCTTCCTGATCTTCCTGCCGCTGCGACTGCCCGCCTGGATCGTCCTGGGCCTGTGGTTCGTCCTCCAGGCGTTCTACTCCGGCGGACAGGGCGTGTCCGACGCCGGCACCGTCGCCTACGTGGCCCACGTGGCCGGTTTCGTGGTCGGCATGCTCCTCGCCTGGCCGCTCAAACGCGGCACTCCCCCGCCGCCGGAGCCACGTGGCATCCCCTTCGGGCGGCGGGCCCGGCCGGCCCCGTAGGAGCGTGCCGCACGAGCGGAAGCGGATCAGGCGGACCGGGCTTCGGAGGCGGCCTCGTGGTGAATCCGGTGTGCCGCGGTGTCGCAGAAGGCCTCCAGGCCTTCGAGCAGCGCGGCCCTCTTGGCCGCGGGCATCCGCTCCAGCACCGCCCGCAGTTCGCGCTGCCTGCGTGCGCGCAGGTCGTCGAGGAAGTCCCGGCCCCGGTCGCTGAGGCGCAGGCGCACCTCGCGGCGGTCGGACGGGCTCACCACGCGGTCGACGAACCCGATGGCCTGCAGCCGGTCGCACAGCCGGCTGGTGGAGGGCGGCGTGGAGGCGAGGGAGTCGGCGAGGGTGCGCAGGTTGATGCCCTCGTGGTGTTCGAGGATGAGCAGGACGCGCAGTTGGGAGGCCGAGGCGGGAGCCGTCGAGGCGCGGCCCCAGAGCACTCCCAGGAGTTCCGCGGCCGTCGAGGTCACGCGGGCGACCTCGTCGGGTCGCGGGCCGGGGCGGATCATACTCACGAACATACTCTCGCAGACGCTGGGGCGGGTGTCAGCGTACTGGGAGCGCACTCCCGCCGCGGAGGCTCGGGGACGCGCTCCTTCCCCCATGGGGACAACTTCGACTGGTCCTCCGGTGCCGACGACCTCACGGTCACCGTCACCGACGGCACGGGACAGGGCATCGACGCCTCCCTCCTCACTACGCCCAGTACGGAGGCAAGGCGTACGCCTCCACGCTGCTGCTCCGCTTCGACCTGAGCACCGGAGTGGTCCGCGCCGTCGACGCGGGGTCCCCACGCCTGTACCGGCTGCGCGGGAACTCCCTGGAGCACATGGCCCTTCAGGCGCAGTTCCCGCTCGGCATGTTCGAGGAGACCGCCTACGACGAGCAGACCTTCCGGATGGAGCCCGGTGACCGGCTCGTCGTCGTCAGCACCGGTGTCCACGGCGCCCGCTCCGCGACCGGTGACCTCTTCGGCGAACACGCCCTGAGCCAGGTGCTGGTCGCGACCCGTCCCACGCCCGCGCACGAGGCCGCCCGTGCCGTCGTCGCCGGGCTGATCGAGCATTTCGGCAGCAAGGACCTCGCCGCCGATGCCGTGGTCGTCTGCCTCGACTGGACCGGCCGCCCACCCGCTTGAGGCGGACCGCCCGGTGAGGCGCCGTGCCCTCAGGGCCCGCCGGGCAGCGGTGCGCCGTCGTTCCGCGCCGCCAGGAAGGCCCGCATGCCACGGCTCAGCGCCGCGCGGTCGGCGGGTTCCACTCCGGCCAGCACGGCGGTGAGCGCCTGCGCTCTGCGCCCCGCGACATCGTCCAGCACCCGGTACCCCTGCCGGGTGAGCGTGAGCTGCACCTCGCGGCGTTTGAGCGGGTGCAGCGCGCGTTCCAGCAGACCGGCGGCTTCGAGCCGGTCGCACAGCCGACTGGCGGTGGGAAGCCCTACGGCCAGTCTCTCGGCCAGACCGGTGAGATTGAGGTCGGGTGTCGTCTCCAGCGTCCGCAGCGCCCGCAGCTGGTGCACGGACAGCTGCAGCACCGCCTCCTGGGCGGCCAGCGACCACAGGCTCGTCAGGGATTCGACCGCGTCGGCGATCTCCCAGGCGACGTCCTCGGGGGCATCTCCCGAACTTCTCACATGGCCGCAGCCCGAACTGCCGAGGCCAGTCACGAGTACATCACTTTCAGCAACCTCTGGTGCGGGCGGATACGGGTTCCCGTGCAGACGCTGTTACCCGAGGAGCACGGGTGCAAGCGGCGTAGAGGTCGGCCTGTTCGAGGAACTTCGCTGCGGCTGTGCTCGCAGGCCCGGTGTGATGCTGACCCCGCGGGAGCGATGCGGGGCCGGGAGGACCCCTCCCGTCAGTGCCGGTGCGGGAGGCGGACCACCTGGACGAAGAAGTCGTCGATCTGGCGGACGGCGGCGATGAACTGGTCCAGGTCGACGGGCTTGGTGACGTAGGCGTTGGCGTGCAGTTTGTAGCTGCGCAGGATGTCCTCCTCCGCGGCCGAGGTGGTCAGCACCACGACGGGGATGTGCGCGAGCTCCTCCTCGTTCTTGATCTTCTCCAGGACCTGGCGCCCGTCGTACTTGGGCAGGTTCAGGTCCAGCAGGATCAGATCCGGCCGGGGCGCGTCGGCGTGGGGGCCGCGGCGGTAGAGGAAGTCGAGGGCTTCCTCGCCGTCGCGGACGACGTGGAGCGTGTTGCCGATCTTGTTGTCCTCGAACGCCTCGCGGGTCATCAACTCGTCGCCGGGGTCGTCCTCGACGAGCAGGACGTCGATGGGCTGCGCGGGGTTCCTCACAGGGAGGTTCCTTCCAGGAGGGGGGCGGGTTCGGGCTGGTCCGTGTCGGGCGCGGGCAGGGAGAAGCAGAATCGGGTGCCCTGGGTGTAGCCGGGGTCGATCCAGATCCTGCCGCCGTGGTGCTCGGTGATCTTCTTGCACAGGGCCAGGCCGATACCGGTCCCGCTGTAGGCGTCGCGGCCGTGCAGGCGCTGGAAGATGACGAAGACCTTCTCGGTGAACTCTTCCGGGATGCCGATGCCGTTGTCACTGACGCACAGCCGCCAGCCCGGCCCTTCCGTACGGTCGGGGTTCTCCTCGCAGGTGATGCGGATCTCGGCGGGGTGGTCGGGCCGGCGGAACTTGACGGCGTTGCCGATGAGGTTCTGCCACAGCATCACGATCAGGGTGGGGTCGCCGGTGATCTCGGGCAGCTTCGCCGGGCGCTCGATGCGGGCCCCGGCGTCCTCGATGGCGGTGGAGAGGTTGGCCAGTGCCTTGTCCAGGGCGGCGTCGAGGGGCACGGACACGTGGGCGTCGTTGAGGCGTCCGACCCGGGAGAAGGTGAGCAGGTCGTTGATGAGGACCTGCATGCGCTTGGCGCCGTCGACCGCGAAGCCGATGTACTGGGTACCGCGCTCGTCGAGCTTGTCGCCGTAGCGCTTCTCCAGCAGCTGGCAGAAGGACGCCACCTTGCGCAGCGGCTCCTGGAGGTCGTGGGAGGCGACGTAGGCGAACTGCTCCAGTTCGGCGTTGGACCGGCGCAGTTCCTCGGCCTGGGCGTCCAGGTCGGCGGCCTGTTCGACCAGCCGCTGACGCGCGTCCTGCGAGGCGCCGAGTTCGGTGACCACGCGTCGGCGCATGTCTTCCACGGCCTGGGCGACCGACCGCACGTCGGACGGGCCGTGCGCCGCGATGTGCTCGTCGAAGTCGCCGTCCGCGACCTGGCGGGAGGCCGAGCGCAGCCGGGACAGGGGACGCGCCACCAGCACGCGTATCAGGGCGGCCATCAGCACGCCGCCGAGCAGGAAGGCGGCCACCAGCGCGGATAGCACCCAGTTGCGCTGGGTGCGCACCCTGACCAGTTCGGCGTGACCGGTCTCCCGGGCCTGGGCGAGGTGCTCGTTCTGCGTCTCGAACAGGGTCCGGATGTGGTCGAAGGCTTCCTTGCCGCGTCCGGCGGCCCGGCTGTCGGCACGGCGCGCGTCGCCCGGCCTCACACTGGCCACCAGCGGATCGGCGTAGTCGCGGCGCCACGAGGCCGCGGCCCGCTGTATGGCCCGCGTGTCGTCGAGCAGCTCCTCGCGGCCCGCGAGCAGGCGGCCGAGGCGCGCGGCCGAGTCCGCCTCGTCCTCCTTGCCCGCGGTGTAGGGGGCGAGGAACTGGCGGTCGGCGGTGATGGCGTAGCCGCGCGCGCCGGTCTCCTGGTTCACCAGCGCCGTCTGCAACCGGTACGCCTCGGCGCGGGCCGGCTGTATCTGGTCGATCATCTGGTCGGTGACCTGCGCGGTGCGGTTGAGCAGATGTGCGCCCACCGCGGTGCCGGCCACCACCATGACGGCCATGAAGGCAAGGACCAGGAGGAACCAGCCCTGCACGGTGAGGGAGTGCCCGCGGCCGCGCGGGGTCGTCGGTCGGGCGGGTGCTGTGGTCATCGGTTCTCGTTCGCTTCCCGTTCTCGGGTCAGGTGCACCACGGCGACGTCGTCGAGCAGGCCCCCGTCCCCTTCCGCCAGTGCTTCGGCCCCGCCGATGAGCGCGTCGACGAACGCGTCCGGGCGCAGCGTCGCCGCGTCCCGGGCCAGCCGCAGCAGGCCCTCCTCACCCAGCCGTTCATTGCCCTCGCCGATCCGGCCCTCGAACAGGCCGTCGGTGAACAGCACCAGCCCCGCCCCGGCCGGAAGCCGCAGTTCGTGGGCCGGCCAGGCGAACTCGCCGGGCGGCAGGATCCCGAGGGCCGGTCCGCCGGGCACCTCCACCCGTTCCACCCGGGAACCGGATCGCAGCAGCAGCCCGGGGTGTCCCGCCCGGGTCACGCCTGCCGTCTGCCCGTCCGGGGACAAGGACACCACGGTCAAGGTGGCGAAGACCTCCGTACCGGAGCGCTCGGCGCTCAGGATCTCCTCCAGCATGTGCAACTGCCGCGCGGTGCCGGCACCGCTGAGTACCAGGGTGCGCCAGGCGATGCGCAGCGCCACCCCCAGGGCCGCCTCGTCCGGGCCATGGCCCGAGACATCACCGATCAGCGCCTGCACCGTGCCGTCCGCCGACTGCACCACGTCGTAGAAGTCGCCGCCCAGCAGCGCGTGCGCGCGCCCCGGGCGGTAACGCGCCACCACCTCCACCCGGCAGTCGGGCCGCAGCAGCGGAGTCGGCAGCAGGCCCCGTTCCAGCCGGGAGTTCTCCTGCGCCCGCATCTGGCTCGCCTGCAGGGCCACCGCGGCCTGCTCGGCCTGCTTGCGCTGAATCGCGTAGCGCACCGCCCGGCCGAACAGCTCGGGCTCGACGCGGCCCTTGACCAGGTAGTCCTGGGCGCCGGCCGCCACCGCCGCCAGCCCCGTCTGCTCCTCCGCCAGGCCCGTCAGCACCACGACCGCGACGCCGTCGGCCGCCCGCAGGATCCGCTCCAGCGCCACGAGCCCCTGGGCGTCGGGCAGATGGAGATCGAGCAGGACGCAGTCCGGCCGTCCGTGCGCCAGCTCCGCCTGGGCCTCACCGAGCGAACGCGCCCAGGTCAGCCGCATGCCCGGCGTACTGTCCGCGACCAGTTCCTCGACCAGCATCGCGTCGGCGGCGTCGTCCTCTATGAGGAGCACCACCGGTTCCTGCCACGCCCACAGCGCGCCGTCCCCCGCCGGCTCACTCGTCGGCGGTGCCCACTGTGGCGGAACGACGGCAGCCCCAGGCCCATCCGATAGCATCGGCCCCATCCCTCCCCGGTCCCATCCCTCTGCCACGCAGTACTGATTGTCATACGACAACCAATGAAGGATAGACCAAGGACGGGGGTGCCTCCTGCCTCACACCTGGTCGAGCATGCCGCTCCGCAGCCGGGTCAGCAGGCGGGAGATGAGCCGGGAGACGTGCATCTGGGAGACGCCGAGCCGCTCGCCGATCTGCTTCTGGGTGAGTTCCTCGACGAACCGCCAGTGGATGATCTGCCGGTCGCGCTCGTCCAGCTCGGCGATCATCGGGGCCAGGGCGTGGAAGTCGTCCACCAGCGCCAGGGCGGCGTCGTCCTCGCCGATGAAGTCCGCGAGCGCCGACTCGCCGTCCTCACTGCCGCCGACGGCCGCCTCCAGGGAGGAGGAGTTGTAGCCGTTGGCCGCCAGCCGGGCCTCGACGACCTCGTCCTCGGGCAGGCTCATCAGCTCCGACAGCTCCCGGGTGGTGGGGTTGCGGCCCAGCCGGCTGCGCAGCTCCTCGGTGGCCCGGGCCAGCTGCACGCGGGCCTCCTGGAGGCGGCGGGGCACGTGCACCGCCCACGAGGTGTCCCGGAAGAACCGCTTGATCTCGCCCGCGATGTAGGGCACGGCGAAGGAGGTGAACTCGACCTCGCGGGTCAGCTCGAACCGGTCGATGGCCTTGATCAGACCGATCATGCCGACCTGGACGATGTCCTCCATCTCCTCCGGCCCGCGGCTGCGGAACCGGCCGGCCGCGAAGCGGACCAGGGACATGTTCATCTCGATCAGCGTGTTGCGCGCGTACTGGTACTCGGGCGTGCCCTCCTCCAGGACCGCCAGCTGCTCGAAGAACAGCTTCGACAACTCCCGCGCGTCCCTGGGCGCCACCTTGGACGGGTCCGCGATCTCCGGCATCTCCGTCGCGGTGTGCGCCGTCGTCCGCACGGTCGTCGTCGTCATGATGTGCCCTCCCAGTCGTCAACGCCCGCACGGCGCCGATGGCTACGCAACCCGCTTACCCCGCATGTCCGCGTCCACGCCTGCGGACTCAGGCCGGGGTCGCCTCGCTCTGCGCGGCGGGGACCGGGGTCCAGCGGATGCGGGTGCTGCACAGCGCGACGGCGCCCGCCGAGGCGGCCACGGCGCCCATGCCCCACGCCAGGTTGCTCGCACCGGCGATGAAGCCGATGAGCGGCGGCCCGGCCAGCAGCCCCGTGGTGCCCATGGCGGCGACCAGCGTCAGCGCGTCCGAGCCCTGCCGGGCGGCGGCGGCGTAGACGCAGGGGGTCACGGCCGCGATGCCCAGCCCCATGCAGGCGAACCCGGCCAGCGCCGGTGCGACGCCGCCGCTGACCAGGGCGACGGCGAGACCGGTACCGGCCACGGCGCTGCCCAGCAGGACGACCCGCCCGTCGCCCCAGCGGCTGCGCCAGCCGTCGGCGAAGAGGCGGGCGACGACCATCATCCCGGACACCACGGCGATGCCGAGCGGGGCGAGTTCGGCCGACGCCTCGGCGATGTCCTTCAGGTAGAGGGCGGACCAGTCGTTCATGGCGCCCTCGGCGACCGTGCCGAAGACCATGGCGCAGCACATCCACAGGGTCGGGCGCGCGGGGACGGTCCAGCGGCGGCGGGCCGGTTCCGGGTCGGCGGGGTCCGGTGCGTCGGCGGTGGCCTTGGCGTCGGCGGTGGCTTTGGCGTCGGCCGGGGCGTCCTCGTCGAGCAGTCCGGTACGTGCCGTCACGCCCAGCGCGGCGAGGAGGACGACGGCGACGCCGAAGTGTGCCGCGACCGATCCGGTGGCGGCGGTCATGCCGGAGGCGAGCAGGGCCGCGAGGAGTGATCCGGCGCTGAAGACGGCGTGCAGCCTCGCCATCGTGTTGCGTGCGTGCCGCGCCTCCAGGGCCGCGCCCTGCGCGTTCATGGCCACGTTCAGGCAGCCCACGAGGACGCCGTCGGCGCACATCACCAGCAGGGCCACCGGGTAGTTCGGCGCCGCCGCCAGGGCGAGCAGCAGCAGCGCCAGGCCCAGCTGGGACAGCAGGGCGAGCCGCCGCGAGCCCATCCGGCGCATCAGCCACGCCACCGCCGGGAAGGACACCGCGGCACCGACCCCCGCGGCCATCAGGAGCACCCCCACCTCGGCCGCGCTCAGGTCGAGGTCGGTCTTGAGGGCCGGGATCCGCGCGGCCCAGGTGGCGTACTGGAAGCCGAGGGACAGGAACAGCGCGGCGATCGCCAACTGGCCGCGCCGGAAGGGGTCGTGGAGACGGGACACGCGCCATCAGCTCACTTCGCGCAGGGTGGGGGCGGGCGGGGAGAGGGAGGGGCGGGCCCGGGGCTGCCGGACGGCCGCCACCGGCCGTGACATGTAGACGGCGCCGTCGCCGTACGCGCCGGCGGGCACCACTCCCGGCTCGGCCAGGAAGCCGCGCGCCGACCAGAACCGCTCGGTGCCGCCCACGGCGACCAGGGAGATCCGTTCGTCGCCGCGCGCCCGTGCGGTGGCGGTGAGGTGGTGCAGGAGGTGCCGCGCGAGCCCCCTGCGGCGCAGGCCGGGTGCGACGACGATGTCGTGGAGGTGGAGGTTCCCGGGCTCGAACGCGCTCCCCGTTCTTTCGGTCCGCGTCAGGTCCGGGTAGCGGTGCGGCGGGTAGGGCAGCGCGAGCAGGTAGCCGGCCGTACGGGCGCCGACGTCCACGACGAAGCAGGTGTCCGGCGACGCCGCCGCCCTGGACTCGAGCGCGGCCCGGCCCTCCGACAGGCCGAGGCCGGTGTAGGCGTCCCGCTCCAGCGCCACGACGGCGTCCCAGTCCCCGTCGGCGAGGGTGCGTACCCGCACGGTCTCAGTCATCGGCGCCGCTCCCTTCCGGGCGGCCCGCGAAGGCGTACGGGAGCGGGGCGAAGCCGTTGAAGCCCTGGGTGGTGTAACTCGTCGCGTAGGCGCCGCAGGACAGCACCCAGACCGGGTCGCCCGAGGCCAGCGCCGCCGGCACCGGGACCAGCCCCTCCTCGTGGGAGTAGGCGTCGTCGCTGTCGCAGGTGGGACCGGCGACGACGGCCGGGACGTACGGCCCCTCGGGGTGGCCCGGGAAGACCAGCCGGTACTGCAGGGCGTCCATCTCGTAGAGGCCGTTGAACTTGCCGCAGCTCAGGTAGAGCCAGTGCCGCCGTTCGCCGTCGGCCGCCCGGCGTTCGGTGAGGCGGGCGACGTGGGCCCGGATCGCGCCGTGGTCGGCGACGAGGTGCCGCCCGGGTTCGACGACGAACTCCAGGGGGCCGCCGTGGATCCGGCGCAGTTCGTCCATGCCCTCCCGGATCACCGCGAAGATCTTGTCCAGCGGTGGGTCGAGGGGGGTGCCGCGCCGGTCGCGGTAGCCGAGCGCGGGCAGGCCGCCGCCGAGGTTGACGTGGTCGACGCGGATGCCGCGTCGGCTGAGTGCGCGCAGCACCTCGCCCAGGTCCTCCACGGCGCCGTGCCACGCCTCGCCCGTCATCTGCTGGGAGCCGACGTGCACGGACAGACCCGCCGGCACCAGCCCGGCGTCCCGGGCCGCCGCCAGCACCCGGGCGGCGTCGCCGGGCGGGCAGCCGAACTTGTTGCTCAGCCCCCACACGGCGCCCGCCCCGCCGGTCGCCACCCGGCAGAACACCCGGGCGCCGGGCGCGTGGACGGCGAGCGCGGCCACGTCCTGGAGGCTGTCGGTGGCGAAGGTGCGCACGCCGAGCCGGTACGCCTCGGCGATGTGCCGGTCGGACTTGACGGTGTTGCCGTAGTGCACGCGGCCGACCGGCACCCCGGCCCGCAGCGCCTGCTCGACCTCGCCGGGGCTCGCCGCGTCGGCACCGGCGCCCCGGCGGGCCAGGGCGGCGACGACCTCGTCGACCGGACAGGCCTTCATGGCGAATCGCACCTGTACGCCGGGCAGTTCGCGGCGCAGCGTGTCGTGGCGGCCCTCGATGCCGGCCAGGTCGTACACGAGCCGGTCCTCGGTGGCGGCGGCGAGGGCGGCGGCCAGGGGTGCGTCGAGGCCCGCGGCCGTCCCCGCGCTCACCGCGGCTGTCCCGCGGCCGGGGGGACGGGGGTGGCCCGGGCCGCGGCCACCATCGGCTCCCAGGCCTCCGTCAGGAGCGCGAAGTCCGCCATGTCGCCGCGTGCCTCATCGAGGAGGCGGGCGCGGCGGTCGGCCAGCAGGTCGGCGAAGTCGGCGTACCGGCCGCCGAGCTTGCGGTAGGCGGCGTCGAGGGCGTCGAGCCTGCGGACGTTCTCCGCGGGGTCGAGGCCGGTGCTCTCGCGGGCCAGGGCGGCGACGGCGGCGGGGCGGACCCGGCCCCGCTCGTCCAGCAGCGCGTCGCCCGCCTCGGCCATGCGGTCGTAGACGTGGTGGAAGTAGAGCATCGACAGCAGGAACTTGGCGAAGCGCGTCTGGTAGGCGAGGAAGCCGGGGCCGGTGCGGCGTTCGCCGGTGTAGTAGTTGACGATGTTGCGGTTGTGCAGCACGCCCGGCAGCCGGGCGTCGTGCACGAGGTGGATGAGGAAGTAGTCGCTGCCGATGGTGTCCCGGGCGGGCGGCAGCGGCACCCGTTCGCTGACGGTCGGGCCGTGGAAGGCGATGTTGCACATGTCCACGCGCATGGGGTCGACCACGGTCAGCAGCGAGTGGTCCGCGGTGAAGGGTTCCGTGCCCGCGCCGGTGAAGGACTCCTCGGCCAGTGCGCGTTTCTGCTCGGGGGGCCAGCCCTCCGGTGCCCACAGGGAGACGACGTCGCGGTAGACAGCGGGGTCGGCGTCCCGTATCTGCGCGATGTCGACGGAGAGTTCGCCCACGAAGGAGCTGCCCACCATGGCGACCCGGCGCTCCAGCAGGTGGTCCGGCAGCGTCGAGGCGGTGACGCCCGCCACGGCGTCGGCGGCGCGTTCGCCCAGCGACAGCAGTTCGTGGTGGACGGGGAAGACCGTACGGCCGTCCACGCTCTGGTAGCGGCTGTCGGAGTCCCGGCGGTGGACGGACTCGCAGCCGAGCGCGGCCGCGATCAGGAAGGCGCGGTTGGTGCAGGCCCCGTAGGACAGTCCGTCGGGCAGCATCAGGTCGAGGAGCAGGTCGGGCTTGGCGCTGCCGGAGCGTGCCGTGACCCGGGTCAGGAAGTCGCGCTGGGCGGCCTCGTCGAGGTGGTGGGTGGTGATCCGGGGGTGGACCGGCAGGCGCCGTAGCGCGGCGGCGTGGGCGGCGCGGTCCGCGGGCGGGCAGGAGTCGAGGACCAGCAGGTGGACATCGATGTCGAAGTGGTCGGCGGCGTAGGCGGCTTCCGCGCCGAGGGCCGCTACGGTGTCCGGGCAGTGCCGGTTGGTGGGGAGGGTCAGGCAGATGCTGCGCATGCGCCGTCCCCGGTGGCCTGGTGCTCGTCGCTGCCGTCGGTGCCGGGGTGCCAGGGCTTCAGGCCCAGCAGCTTGGCGCCGAGTTCGGTCAGTTCGGCGGGGCCGTAGCGCTCGGACTCGTGCCGGTGGGCGTCGCCGAGCAGCGTGGCGTTCCAGTCGGGGGTGGCGAGGGTGCGCCAGGAGTCGATCCGGGAGTCGCGCAGGGTGCGGTGGGTCTCCAGCGCGGGCATCATCGACAGGTACTGCACCGCGCGCACGCCCTCGCCGGAGGTGTTGGGGGCGACGCCGTGGGCCAGCAGACCGTTCCAGATGAGGAGGTCGCCGGCCTCCAGGTCGGGCCGTACGACGGGCATGTCCTCGCGGTCGATCGCGGGCCGGATGGGGTCGCGGTCGTCCGGCTGGAGGGCCTTCCAGCGGTCGAAGCGGCGGAACAGCTCGGGGCAGCACTGGAAGCCGCCGTGGTCGGGCTTGGTGTCGTTGAGGGCGATGATGCCCTGGACGCGCTGCGGCAGGACGCCGAGGGAGGTGTCCACGTCCCAGTGCAGCTCGATGTCGAAACCGCGGTCCGGCTTGTCGATCAGCGCGCGGTCGCGGTTGCCCGTGTTGGGCGGGTTGAGGTTGAGCCGGTCCAGGGTGACCCACAGCTCCTCGCAGTCCCACACGTCGACGAAGGCGTCGTAGACGCGCTGCGTCTGGCGGCTGTCCCAGATGAGCTGGTGGTGGTACGCCTCGACGAAGCCGTAGATGTGCAGCTCCCGGTCCAGGTCGGAGCGGTACTCGCGGTCCTGGTACCAGGTGTCGGGGCGTTCGGGGTCGAGCCCCTGGAACTCCCAGGCGAAGTCGAGCAGTCGGCGCGCGGAGTCGGCGGGTATCGCCTCCTTCACGACGACGTAGCCGTACGTCTGCCAGTGGGCGAAGTCCTCCTCGGACAGCACCCGCAGCGGACGTGTCTTGTCGAGGTCGCGCAGCTGGGTGCGGGCCAGGTAGGTGTCGGCGTCCGCGCTGAAGTAGGGCAGGTCCGACGGGGCTCGGTGGAGGTAGGAATCGGGCGTCGCCATGTGGTGCTCCAGATCCTCGCCGTCGCCCCGTGCGGGCAACGGCGGTGTGTACGACGGTGGTCGGCCGTCGCACATGAGGTCGGGTGGTGGCAGCGGGGCCCGCTCGCGGCACGGGGCGGGAGCGGGGCGAGGTCCGGGGTGGTCGTCACGGAAGTCGTCGTACGGAAGTCGGTGCCACGGCGGTGGTCTTCGCAGTCCGGCCGCGGCAGGTGCCCGGCGCGGAAACTGGTGTCACATCCGTCCCTCGCCGAACTTGCGCCTCACAATGGACTAGACCAAGCCGGGGTGTCAACACCCGTTCCGACCAGTCGAGTTGTTACTTCCGAGTTCAGCGCGGGGCGCTCTTGACACGTCTGGTTAACCTGAACGCGCACCCCCTTGGTCTATACCAAGACACCACCCGAAAGGCGCGGCCGATGTCCTCAAGCAAGCACAGCAGCGAGTTGCGTCGGCTCGCGCTCTCCGTTCTGCAGCCGGGTTTCGTGGGCACCGAGGCCCCCGACTGGATCCTGCGCGACATCGGCGACGGACTGGCCTCGGTCGTGCTCTTCTCCCGCAACATCGTCTCCACCGAGCAGGTCGCCCGGCTGACCGCCAGGCTGCGCGCCGAGAACCCCGACCTGATCGTCGCGATCGACGAGGAGGCGGGCGACGTCACCCGCATCGAGTCCGCCACCGGGTCGTCCCGGCCGGGCAACTTCGCCCTCGGCACCGTCGACGACCCGGAGCTGACCGAGGCCGTCGCCGCCGACCTCGGCCGCCAGCTGCGCACGGCCGGGGTGAGCCTCGACTACGCGCCGAGCGCGGACGTCAACTCCAACCCGGACAACCCGATCATCGGCGTGCGCTCCTTCGGCTCGGACCCCGAGGTGGTCTCCCGGCACACCACCGCGTGGATCCGCGGCCTCCAGTCGTCCGGCGTCGCCGCCTGCGCCAAGCACTTCCCCGGCCACGGCGACGTCGCCGTCGACTCCCACCACGACCTGCCCGCGTACCCGGCCGGGCCCGACGAGATCGCCGCCCAGGCGCTGCCCCCGTTCCGGGCCGCCGTCGCGGCCGGTGTGCGCGCGGTCATGAGCGGCCACCTGCTGGTGCCCGCCTACGACCCCGACCTGCCGGCCACACTGAGCCGGCGCATCCTGCACGGCCTGCTCCGCGAGGAGCTGGGCTTCGACGGCCTGGTCGTCAGCGACGCCATCGAGATGGGCGCCGTCACCCGCCGGTACGGCATCGACGGCGCCACCGTGAAGGCGGTCGCCGCCGGGGTGGACGCCGTCTGCGTGGGCGGCGAGAGCGCCGAGGAGGCCACCGTCGCGCTCCTGGTCAAGGCGCTCACCGCCGCGGTGACCGGCGGGGAGCTGCCCGAGGAGCGGCTGGCCGAGGCGGCGGGCCGGGTACGGGAGTTCGCCCGCTGGTCGGCCGGGCTGCGAGCGGCCGGGGCCGCGGGCGACGCGGCCGGGGACGGCATCGGCCACGTCGCCGCGCGCCGCGCCGTACGGCTCACCGGCGCCGCGCGGGCCGCCCTGCCGCTGACCGCCGCACCGCACGTGGTCGAGCTGGCCCCGGTGACCAACATGGCCATCGGCAAGGAGACCCCGTGGGGCGTGGCGGAACCGCTGCGCGAGCGGCTGCCCGGCACGACCTCCGTGCGGGTGCGCGGTCAGGAACTGGAGGAGGGGACGGTGGCGCTGGAGAGCTGCGCCCTCGAACCGGCCGTGGGGCGCCCGCTGGTGATCGTCGCCCGCGACGCCGCCCGGCACACCTGGATGAGCCGCGCCGTGACCGGCCTGACCGCCGCGCGCCCGGACGCGATCGTGGTGGAGATGGGCCTGCCGGGCACCGCCACCGTCGCGGCCGCCCAGATCTTCACCCACGGCGCGAGCGCGGCCTCCGGGGTGGCCGCGGCGGAGGTCCTGACGGCCGCGTCGGCACTCTGATCCGGAACCTCCGTGCGGAGGGGGTGCGTCAGCCCGCGGTCAGGGTGTGGACGTACTCCACGAGCCGGGTCAGCGCGTCCGGGTCGGTGGTCGGCAGGACGCCGTGGCCCAGGTTGAAGACGTGGCCCTCCAGGCCCGCCGCCGCGTCCAGGACCTCGCGGGTCTTGGTCTCGACCGCCTCCCGCCCGGCGAAGAGGACCGCCGGGTCCAGGTTGCCCTGGAGCGCCTTGCCGGGGCCGACGCGGCGGGCCGCCTCGTCCAGCGGGACGCGCCAGTCGACGCCGACGACGTCCGCGCCGGCCTCGCCGAGCAGGCCGAGCAGCTCACCGGTGCCGACGCCGAAGTGGATGCGCGGCACGCCGTACCCGGAGACGGCCTCGAAGACCTTGCGGGAGGCGGGCAGCACCGAGCGGCGGTAGTCCGCGGGGGACAGCGCGCCGACCCAGGAGTCGAAGAGCTGGACGGCGCTCGCGCCCGCCTCGATCTGCACCTTGAGGAAGGCGGCCGTGATGCCGGCGAGGCGGTCCAGGAGGTCGGCCCACAGCTGCGGGTCGCCGTACATGAGGGCCTTGGTGTGCTCGTGGTTGCGGGACGGGCCGCCCTCCACGAGGTAGCTCGCGAGGGTGAAGGGCGCGCCCGCGAAACCGATCAGCGGGGTGGCGCCCAGCTCGCGGGTGAGCAGGCCGAAGGCCTCGGTGACGTAGCTGACGTCCTCGGGGGTGAGGTCGCGCAGCCGGGCCAGGTCCGCGCGGGTGCGGATCGGGTTCGCGATGACCGGGCCGACACCTGGCTTGATGTCGAGGTCGATACCGATGGCCTTGAGCGGGACGACGATGTCGCTGAAATAGATCGCCGCGTCCACACCGTGCCGGCGCACCGGCTGGAGGGTGATCTCGGCGACGAGTTCCGGCCGCATGCAGGACTCGAGCATCCCGATGCCCTCGCGCACCTTCAGGTACTCCGGCAGTGAGCGCCCGGCCTGCCGCATGAACCACACCGGGGTGTGCGGCACCGGCTCACGCCTGCACGCCCTGAGGAACGCGGAGTCGTACGTGGCGGTCGGCTGCTGGCCCGCGGGGCTCTGGTTGGCACTCACAGGGGCAAGTTTCGCATGGCTCCCGGACCGCGCCGGACCACGGGTGGGACGGCTCCCTCCCGCCCCCGCGGAGCCGCGTGATCCGGACATCGCGTCCGCACGCGGGTGTCCCTCCCTGCGCCGGGCCGCCGTTCCGCTTAATGTTCCCCGCATGGCTGCGGCTCAGGGACGACTGTCGGACGGCGCTGGCGGAATGGACGACGCGAAGGGGACCGAGGAAGAGGCCCGGCACAAGGGGAGTCACCACGGAGGTGACGGGAACGGCGGGAGCACGGCACCGCCGGCCTTCACGGCCGCGGTGGAGGCGCTGCGCGCCGCGCGCCTGCGGCCGCAGATCGAGGTGGAGGCGACCCGCGCACCGCAGCGGCTCGCCCCGCACGCCTACGCGCTGGAGGCCGCGGTCGTCGACGGCGACGAGGACCTGGCGGACGGGCGGCTGGTGCTGCTGCACGACCCGGCCGGGCACGACGCCTGGCACGGGACCTTCCGCCTGGTGACGCTGGTCCGCGCCGAGCTGGAACCGGAGATGGCCGCGGATCCGCTGCTGCCGGACGTGTGCTGGTCCTGGCTGACCGGCGCGCTCCAGGCGCGCGGGCTGGCGTACGGCGAGCCCAGCGGCACGGTCACGCGGGCGAGTTCGCACTACTTCGGAGGGCTCTCGGCGCGCCCGTCCGCCTCGCAGATCGAGATCCGGGCGTCCTGGACGCCGCGCGAGGGTCTCGGCGGCGTCCCGGACACCGCGGCGCACCTGTCCTCGTGGTGCGATCTGCTGGCGCAGGTCGCGGGCCTGCCGCCGGCGGCACCGGGCGACGCCTCGGTCGTGACGCTGCCGCAGCGGCGCGGCCCGCAGTCGCGCTGACGCCGCCGACCGTCGTTCATCATTCCGGGCGAAGGGACCCCCATGCCTTCAGGAGGTTCCGTCACTTTGTCGACACGGCCACTTTCGGGCTCGTATCGACAAAGTGTGAAACCGTTCGATCTTCGAATGATCGACAGCGTGTCCGAATTGCTCGGATTGTTACTCACCAGATCGTGATCATTCTCTAAAGGCGGACGCGTTCGGTGCCGAATACGACTGTGACCTTGAAAGCACGGTTCGTCCCGGCTTCACCCCCATGAGCCGGCCCCGTCCCCGCACCCCAGGAGGCCTGGTGTCCGTTCTCCTCGAGCAGCCTGCAAGCCTGGTCGCCTACCGCCCGAACAAGCCGACCGCCATGGTGGTCGTGGCCGATCAGCGCGTCCGTTCCACCGTCACCCGCCACCTGTGGGCGCTCGGTGTGCGCGACGTCATCGAGGCCTCGTCCGTCGCGGAGGCTCGTCCCCGCATCGGCAACCCCCGCGACATCTGCGTCGCGGAAGTCCACCTCCCCGACGGCTCCGGCCTGACCCTGCTGTCGGAGACCCGCGCCGCGGGCTGGCCCAACGGGCTCGCCCTGTCCGCCGCCGACGACATCGGCGCCGTCCGCAACGCCCTCGCCGGCGGCGTCAAGGGCTACGTCGTCACCGGCACCCGTACCAACGTCGGGCTCCCCACCCGGCCGGGCGCCGCCCCCATCGGCGCCGCCGCCGCCCGCCTGCACCGCCGCCCCCCGGGCGCCCCGAGCCACCCGGGCGGCTACCGCGAGCTCTCCGGCCGCGAGGTGGAGGTGCTGCGGCTGGTCGCCGAGGGCCAGTCGAACAAGGCGATCGGCGTCTCGATGGGCCTGTCCGCCCTGACCGTCAAGAGCCACCTGGCCCGCATCGCCCGCAAGCTCGGCACGGGCGACCGCGCCGGGATGGTCGCGGTCGCCCTGCGCACGGGCATCATCCACTGACACCCACCGCCCCGCTCCCGACGCCCCGCCCACTCCCCCACGCTCCCTCTTCCCCCTCCCCACCGACGCCCCGCACAGCAGGTCCTTCACCGGCCTGACTGGTTTACGACCCCCCGGAGCCCGCCGACGGAACGTTCCGTCGGCGGGCTCGGTCGATCCACCGATACCCTTGACAGGTGACCGACGCCCACGAAACCGCAGCAGACCGTCCACTGCGAACCACCGGAGGCGCCCCTCCGGACGACGCCGGATCTTCTGCGAGCCAGGCGCCGACCCCCTTGCTCGAACCTCGCGAGGGCATTCCGCCGGTGATCGCCGACGCGGACGCCCTCGCCGAGGTGACCGCCGCCTTCGCCGCCGGCAGCGGCCCCGTCGCCGTCGACGCCGAGCGCGCCTCCGGGTACCGCTACGGCCAGCGCGCGTACCTGGTGCAGCTGCGCCGCGCGGGCGCGGGCACGGCGCTGATCGACCCGGTGGCCTGTCCCGACCTCTCCGGTCTCGGCGCGGCGATCGCCGACGCGGAGTGGGTGCTGCACGCGGCCACCCAGGACCTGCCGTGCCTGCGGGAAATAGGGATGCTGCCCACCCGCATCTTCGACACCGAGCTGGCCGGGCGGCTCGCCGGGTTCCCCCGGGTCGGCCTCGGCGCGATGGTGGAGAACGTCCTCGGCTTCGTCCTGGAGAAGGGCCACTCGGCCGTCGACTGGTCCACGCGCCCGCTGCCCGAGCCCTGGCTGCGCTACGCCGCGCTCGACGTGGAGCTGCTGGTCGACCTGCGGGACGCCCTGGAGAAGGAGCTGGACCGCCAGGGCAAGCTGGAGTGGGCCCGGCAGGAGTTCCACGCGATCGCGTCGGCCCCGCCGCCCGAGCCGCGCAAGGACCCGTGGCGTCGCACGTCCGGCATGCACAAGGTGCGCAGGCGCCGCCAGCTCGCCGTGGTGCGGGAGCTGTGGCAGGCCCGGGACCGGATCGCGCAGCGCCGGGACGTCTCCCCCGGCAAGGTGCTCGGTGACGCGGCCATCGTCGAGGCCGCGCTCGCGCTGCCGCCCAACGCCCACGCGCTGGCCGCGCTGAACGGGTTCGGGCGGGTGAACCGCCGGCAGCTGGAGCAGTGGCAGGTGTCGGTCGACCGGGCCAGGGCGCTGTCCGAGTCGCAGCTGCCGCAGCCCGGCCAGCCGGTGACCGGCCCTCCGCCGCCGCGCGCCTGGGCCGACAAGGACCCGGCCGCCGCGGCCCGGCTGACCGCGGCGCGCGCTGCGGTGACGGCTCTGGCCGAGCGGCTGGGCATGCCCCAGGAGAACCTGATCACGCCGGACACGGTGCGCCGGGTCTGCTGGGAGCCGCCCGCGGTGGTCGACGCCGAGTCCGTGGGCGCGGCCCTCGCCGGACACGGGGCGCGGCCCTGGCAGGTGGAGCAGGTGACACCGGTGCTGGTGGCGGCGCTGAGCCAGGACGCGGCGTAGCGGGAAGGGCGGATTCCGGCCAAGGTCCGGAGTGCGCCCCGGGCGCGGTCCCGGAGCGGGCGGCCGGGTGAACGGGTCCTCCGGTGGTGTGACGGGTGGTGTGACCTTCGCCGCTCCCGCCGGGGGGACTGGGCAGCTACGTTACTCATAAGTAGCATGGGGACTGAGCGCGCGCTCAGTGCATGCGTGCCGCAGCAGTGCCATCCCGCACCCTGGAGGAGAGCCATCGTGCCTCGTACCGTCAGGGACGTCGTCTTCGTCGACGGCGTCCGCACCCCGTTCGGCAAGGCGGGCCCGAAGGGCATCTACCACGAGACCCGCGCCGACGACCTGGTCGTGAAGGCGATCCGGGAGCTGCTGCGCCGCAACCCCGGTCTCGACCCCAAGAAGATCGACGAGGTCGCCGTCGCCGCGACCACGCAGATCGGTGACCAGGGCCTGACCATCGGCCGCACCGCCGGCATCCTGGCGGGTCTGCCCACCTCGGTCCCCGGCTACTCCATCGACCGCATGTGCGCGGGCGCCCTGACCGCCGTGACCACGGTGGCCGGCTCGGTCGCCTTCGGCGCGTACGACGTCGCCATCGCGGGCGGTGTCGAGCACATGGGCCGCCACCCGATGGGCGAGGGCGTGGACCCGAACCCGCGGTTCGTCAGCGAGAAGCTGGTCGACGAGTCCGCCCTGTTCATGGGCATGACCGCGGAGAACCTGCACGACCGCTACCCGTCGATCACCAAGCAGCGCGCCGACGAGTACGCCGTGCGCTCCCAGGAGAAGGCCGCCAAGGCGTACGCCAACGGCCAGATCCAGGCCGACCTGGTGCCGATCTCGGTGCGCCGCACCAACGAAGAGGCCGGTGAGACGGGCTGGGGCCTGGTCACCGCCGACGAGCCGATGCGTCCGGGCACCACGCTGGAGAACCTGGCGGGCCTCAAGACGCCGTTCCGCGTGCACGGCCGGGTCACCGCGGGCAACGCGGCCGGTCTGAACGACGGCGCCACCGCCTCCCTCATCGCGAGCGAGGACTTCGCCCGCGAGAACGACCTGCCGGTCAAGATGCGCCTGGTCGCCTACTCCTTCGCGGGCGTCGAGCCGGAGGTCATGGGCTACGGCCCGATCCCGGCCACGGAGAAGGCACTCGCGCAGGCGGGCCTGTCCATCGACGACATCGGCCTGTTCGAGATCAACGAGGCCTTCGCCGTCCAGGTCCTCGCGTTCCTGGAGCACTACGGCATCGCCGACGACGACGCGCGCGTCAACCAGTACGGCGGCGCCATCGCCTTCGGCCACCCGCTGGCCTCGTCGGGCGTCCGCCTGATGACGCAGCTGGCCCGTCAGTTCGAGGAACAGCCGAACGTCCGCTACGGCCTGACCACCATGTGCGTCGGCTTCGGCATGGGCGCCACGGTCATCTGGGAGAACCCGCACTTCGAGGGGGACAAGTGAGCACCACCGCAGAGCTGCTGAAGGGTGCGGCCGAGCTGTTCCCCGGCGAGGTCGTCACCAGCGCCCACGTGCGCCACTTCGACCTTCCCCAGGGCGTCGGGCGTTTCGCGCTCATCACCCTGGACAACGGCCACGACCACACCAAGCCGACGACGCTCGGCCCGCAGTCGCTGGCGAACATCGACGCCGCCCTCGACCAGGTCGAGAAGGAGGCCGCGGACGGCGACATCGTCGGCGTCGGCGTCACCGGCAAGCCGTTCATCTTCGCGGTCGGCGCCGACCTCAAGGGCGTCGAGCTGCTGAAGCGGCACGAGGACGCGCTGGCCATCGGCAAGGGCGGCCACGACGTCCTCAAGCGCCTGGCGAACCTCGCGGTGCCGTCCTTCGCGTACTACAACGGCGCGGCCATGGGCGGCGGCGTGGAGATCGGCCTGCACTGCACCTACCGCACGGTGTCGGCGGCCCTCCCCGCGTTCTCCCTGCCCGAGGTCTTCCTCGGCCTGGTCCCCGGCTGGGGCGGCTGCACGCTGCTGCCGAACCTGATCGGCGCCGACAAGGCCGTCTCGGTGATCATCGAGAACAGCCTCAACCAGAACAAGCAGCTCAAGGGCGGGCAGGTCTTCGAACTCGGCATCGCGGACGCGATCTTCGAGGGCGCGGACTTCCTGGAGCAGTCGCTGATCTGGACGGCGTCCGTGCTCAAGGGCGAGATCGCCGTCGAGCGTCCGGCGATCGACCGCGGCGAGGCCTGGGACCAGGCGGTCGCGCGCGGCCGGTTCATCGCCGACTCCAAGGTGCACGGCGCGGCCCCGGCCGCCTACCGCGCCCTGGACATCATCGCCGCCGCCAAGAACGGCGACCTCCAGCAGGGCTACGACGCCGAGGACCGGGCCCTCGCCGACCTCATCATGGGCGGCGAACTGCGCTCCGGCATCTACGCCTTCAACCTGGTCCAGAAGCGCGGCAAGCGCCCCGCGGGCGCCCCGGACAAGTCGCTGGCCCGCCCGGTCACCAAGGTGGGTGTGGTCGGCGCCGGCCTGATGGCCTCCCAGCTCGCGCTGCTCTTCCTGCGCCGCCTGGAGGTGCCGGTCGTCCTGACCGACATCGACCAGGAGCGGGTCGACAAGGGTGTGGGCTACGTCCACGCCGAGATCGACAAGCTGCTCGGCAAGGGCCGTATCAACCAGGACAAGGCCAACCGCCTGAAGGCCCTGGTGACCGGTGTCCTGGACAAGGCCGAGGGCTTCGCGGACGCGGACTTCATCATCGAGGCCGTCTTCGAGGAGATGGGCGTCAAGCAGAAGGTCTTCGCGGAGGTCGAGGCGGTCGCGCCCGCGCACGCCGTCCTCGCGACGAACACCTCCTCGCTCTCCGTCTCGGAGATGGCGTCGAAGCTCAAGCACCCCGAGCGGGTCGTCGGCTTCCACTTCTTCAACCCGGTCGCGATCCTCCCCCTGCTGGAGATCGTCCGCGGCGAGCAGACCGACGAGGCCTCGCTGGCCACGGCGTTCGGCGTCGCCAAGAAGCTGAAGAAGACCGCGGTCCTGGTCAAGGACGCCCCGGCGTTCGTGGTCAACCGCATCCTGACCCGCTTCATGGGCGAGATCCAGAACGTCATCGACGAGGGCACCCCGGTGCCGGTGGCGGAGAAGGCCGTGGAGCCCCTCGGCCTGCCGATGTCCCCGCTGGTCCTCCTGGAGCTGGTCGGCCCGGCCATCGGCCTGCACGTCTCGGAGACCCTCAACCGGGCCTTCCCCGAGCGCTTCACGGTCTCCCCGAACCTGAAGGCGGTCGTCGAGGCGGGCAAGCGCGGCTTCTACGTCTACGACAGCGGCAAGCCCGAGCTGGACCCGGAGGTCGCCGCGCTCCTCAAGCAGGGCGACACCGTCCTCACGGAGGAGCAGGTGCGGGCGCGGGTGCTCGACGCGGTGGCCCAGGAGATCGGCCTGATGCTCGACGAGGGCGTCGTCGCCGAGGCCCAGGACATCGACCTGTGCCTGATCACCGGCGCCGGCTGGCCCTTCCACCTGGGCGGCATCACGCCGTACCTGGACCGCGAGGGCGTCTCGGAGCGGGTGAACGGGAAGCGGTTCCTGGCGCAGGGCGTGGCGAGCGTTCCGGCGTAGGCACGCCGCTCGCAGCCTGAAAGGGGCCCCCGCCCGCGGCGGGGGCCCCTTCGCGTTCGCGCTCCGGTGCGCCGGACCTACCCGTTGGACGCGGCGAGTTCGGCGATGGCGGCCGTCGCGCGGGCGCAGTTGTTGCGGTCCTCGAAGGCGAAGAAGGAACGTGCCCGGTAGTCGTACTCCGGCTCGCGGACACACCCGTTGCCGAGGTATCGGATCACTTCGGTCACCACGTCCTCGACATTGCCGCACACCGGCCCGAACCCGTCGTACGCGGCTTCGAAGTACCCCTTCCTGGCGTGCTTCGCCCAGTACTCGTCCGGGTCGAACCGGGCGTAGACGAGCGGCGTGCCGAGGTAGGCCATGTCGAAGTGGACCGAGGACCAGTCGGTGATGAACAGGTCGCACTGGCGCAGCGCCGTCTGCACGCTGACCTTGGTCTGGTCCAGGCGCTGAACCCGGGGGTGGTCCGGCACCACTCCGTCGATCATGTTCCGCATCTCGTAGTGCGGAAGGAAGTCGAGCACGTAGTCGTAGTGCTCCAGCGCCTCCATCAGCTTCGGGTGGCGCAGCAGCTGCACCATGAACGCGCGGTAGGCCGACTCGCGGAAGATCTCGTCGACCGCGTCCTGGTCGGCACCGTCCTGCTGGAGGTAGGAGGGGATCGTCAGGTACTTGCGCCAGGTGGGCATGAGCAGGACCCGCCTGCGGCCGCGGTCCGGCTGGAGGGCGTCGAAGCGCGGGAAGCCCAGCGCCTTGGCCTGGTCGCCGTAGTGCATGTGCTCGGAGAAGTACTGGGCCTCCCGGTCACTGGTCGCGAACACCAGGTCCACGCCGGTCCGGTTGCGGTGCAGGGCCTTGCTGCCGTCCTCGTCCGTGACCCCGTGCTGGAGGAAGACCCGCCGGGCCCCGATGCGCCAGTTGAGGTGCTTGAGGTACTTCGTGCGGTCCCAGCCGTCCGGGAGCATGTACGAGTCGATGTCGTAGGCGTTGATGAGCAGCGACGCGTGCAGCATGAGGAGCTTGTGCTTCCAGGAACTGTGCGCCACCACGTTCCCCAGGCGCTTCAGCTTGGCCCGGTCCGCGCTGCCCTTGTCGATGATGTAGTAGGCCTTGCGGCGGCGCTCGTGCTGACGCAAGTACGTGAACAGGTGCAGGCTGTTGTCCTGCGCGGTGTCCCTGCGCTCGCCGATCAGCCAGATCTCCTTGCGGCGGTAGAACCGGAGCGTGGCCCGCCGGATGGCCCGGGCGCGCCAGAAGGGTCCCTTGCGCTTCTTCTGCTCCTGGTCCAGTTCCTCGAGGAAATCCTCCCAGTCCTTGTCCCCGTCCCGGCCCCGCGCTTCCCGTACCACCAGTACGGCGTTGTCCTTGCCCTTCGACAGCGGAAGCACCCAGCGGTCCGCGACCTTCATGGGGCGCGCGCTCCGCAGCATCGCCGTGGTGGTCATGCACGGGCGCGAGACATCGCGGCCGGAGGTGCAGAAGACCAGCTTCAGCGGGAATTCGCCGTCCTTGAGCGCGCCCGCCGGGACGACCGCCTCGAAGCCGCCCCAGGCGAGGTCGTCACGTGTGGCCACGAGGTCACTGCGCCAGACCTGCTGGGCGGGCACCATCTGACCGCTCTTCTCCACCCACAGCTGCAGTCGGTTGCGCATGGGGCGGCCCATCGGGAGGCCGTTGAGGACGAACCGTCCGGCGACCAGGACGCCGCCGGAATCCGGGTCCGCCTGGATCCGTTCCACGTGCACGCTGGTGGAGGAGACCTTCGTGAGCGGAAGCAGTGCGCTGGGCACCGCCACGTCGAGGTAGAGGTCCCCGCCACGCCCGTACACGCCGCCGATCGCCTGGTCCGGGCGGGCGAACAGCTCGTACCAGTTCATGTACATCGCGAGGAACGGCACCCGGTGGCGGGCGTCGTGGGTGGAGGCCAGGACCGCGTCGGGTGTCACCAGCGTGTAGACGGCACGGGCGCGCTGGAAGAGCTGGTACAGCTCGTCCTCGGGCAGCACCTGGGGCGCGCGCAGGGCGAAGCCCTGGTAGCTGCGCACCAGGAACCGGTTGAGGACCTCCTGCCGGTGGCCGGAGAGGCGGGAGCGGAGGGTCATCAGGTACTCCTCCAGAAGGAGGTGGTCCCAGTAGTTCGCCGTGCGCTCCCACAGCTTGTCCATCGTGGAGTCCTCGGCCGCCCGCTTGCGGTACTTGTAGACCGTGCTGGGCACCATGGCGATGCGGTCCGCGAGCAGCATGGCGGGCACCGAGAAGAACGCGTCCTCGAAGTGCACGCCCTCGCGGAACCGGATGTTGTTGGCGCGGACGAACTCGACGTCGAAGAGCTTGTGGCAGGCGCTTCCGCCGTGGATCATCTCCGGGATGTTCTCGATCCCGGGGTGCACCTGCACCTGCTTGCCGAAGTAGCGCAGCCAGGGCCAGTTGGTCTCCTCCGGGAACGTCTCCATCCGTCCGATGGTGAGCGGCACCCGCTCCTTGACCGCGGTACGCCACATGGTTTCCAGGGCGTCCTCGGGCAGTACGTCGTCGGAGTCGCAGAAGGTGATGTAGCGGGCGCTGACCAGGTCCATGCCGGCGTTCCTGGCCCCGCCCGCCTTGCCCTCCGCGTGCACGAACGCCCATACGTTGGGGTGCCGCGCCGCGAATTCCGCCGCGATCGCGGGCGAGCTGTCGCTGCTGCCGTTGTCGACCAGGACCACCTGGCAGCGGTCGAAGATCGTCTGGCGGGCCAGCGAGTCCAGGCACTCCGGGAGATATCTCTCCACGTTGAAGATGGGGACGACGACGGCGACGGCGTAGAGGGGTTCGAACACGAATGACTCCTGATTTCTGACGAATACCCCATTTCTGGAGCGGGCGTTGGTCAGTGCTGGCTGGACTCGACGACCAGGTGGGCGGTCCCGCCCTCGGCGGTGATCCGCGCGAGGCCGTGGAATCCGCCCACGGGCGGGTTCTGGACCAGGGCCGGGGAGACGGTGCAGGGGCGCGAGACGTCCCTGCCCCGGGTGCACACCACGAGGCGCACGGGGAAGGAGCCGGCCGGGAACTGCCGGGGGTCGACGGTGACGCTGAAGACCGCTCCCGTCTGGTCCGGCCGGTCGTGGGCGTGTCCGTGGTTCACCGCCGGAAGCGTCGTGCCGCTGCGTTCGAACCAGACCTGCAGTTCCAGCTTGGCCAGCAGTTCGTCGGGGATCCCGTTGACCGAGAAGCGGCCGTGGATCACCGCCGTCCCGCCGTCACCCGCGGAGAGGCCCTCGATCCGGGCCGGGACGGAGGTGACCTTGGTGAGCGGCAGCCCCCACGACGTCCCCGGGTAGTCGACGTAGAGGTCGCCCTCGCGGCCGAAGACGGGGCCGAGGACGGAGGCCGGACGGTAGAAGAGGTCGAAGTCCCCGAAGTGCAGCGCGAGATACGGGAGCCGGTGCCTGGTGTCGTGGGTGCTGCGCGCGAACTGCTCGGACGTGATCCCCCAGTAGAGGGTGCGGCAGCGCTCGAAGAGCTGTCGGCAGTCGGCTTCACCGAAGATGTGCGGTGCCCGCAGCAGGAAGCCCTGCATGCTGCGGACCAGGAACCGCTCCAGCGTCTCCTGCTGGTAGGGCGTGAGCGTCTGGCGCATCGCCGCGAGGTACTCCAGCATCACCAACTGGTCGGCGTAGTTCTGCGGGAGGTCCCAGATGGTGTCCATGACGGAGGTGCCGTCACCGCGCCTGCGGTACTCGTAGACCGGCGCGTCGACCAGGGCGATGCGCTCCGACAGCAGCAGTGCGGGCAGCGAGACGTAGGCGTCCTCGAAGGCCGTGCCGGTACCGAACCGTATGCCCTGGGACCGCAGCAGATCGAGATCGAAGATCTTGTTCCAGCAGGACGCCGAGTGGATCAGGTCGGGAATGTCGACGACGCTGCTCACCGTCTTGACGTTCTTGCCGAAGTACTTGTGCCACGGGGCCTTGACCGGCTTCGGGACGTGCTTCTCCCGTCCCACGACGACCGTGGCGCGCGTCTTGAGGATGGTGTTCCGGAGCACTTCCAGGGACCGCTCGGGCACCATGTCGTCGGCGTCCCAGAAGACGATGTACGGCGTCGTCGCCATGTCCATGCCCATGTTGCGCGCGTCCCCGGCCCGGCCCTCGGGCTGGGCGACCAGGTCGACGTTGGCGTGCCGGGCGGCGAACTCGCTCGCGATCGCCACCGACTGGTCGGTGCTGCCGTTGTCGACGAGGATCACATGGGCACGCGCCAGCGCGGTCTGCGCGGCCACCGACTCCAGAAACGCGCCGAAGTAGCTCTGGACGTCGCGGAACGGCACGACGACCGTCACGTCACGGTTGCCTTGGGACATATCTCCTCCTGGAACACCACATCAATGCTTCGCACCCCGAATGAGGCTGTCGATCGCTTCCGAGGCCCTCACATTGTTCTGCTGGTCCCGGTATTCGAAGAACTTCTCCGCCCGTCGCAGGTATTCGGGCTCCCGCGCACATCCTCCCCCCATGTAGCGCACCACTTCGGCGACGGTTTCCTCGACGGTTTCACAGACCGGCCCGAAGCCGTCCCGGCGGGCGTCGAAGTACCCCTTCTGGTAATGCCCGTCCCAGTATTCGTCGGCGTCGAACTGCGCGTACACCAAAGGCGTTCCGAGGTATGCGACGTCGAACGCGGTCGACGACCAGTCGGTTATGAAGAGATCGCAACGGCGCATGGCCTCCTGCACACTGATCTCGTTCTGGTCGACGATCCGGACCCGCTTCCGGTCCGGCACCATGTCCCCGACCATCGCACGCATTTCGTAGTGCGGCAGGAATTCCAGGGTGTAGTCGTACCGGTCCAGGGCGGCCAGCAGAGCCGGGTCGTTCAGGAAGCCGACCATGAACTCCCGGTAGCTGGAGGCGAGGAACCGGTCGCGCGCGGCCTGTCGCGCCTCGCGGCCACCGCCGTCGCGGCTGTAGGAGGCGACGGTCAGATAGGCGCGCCACGTCGGCATGAACAGGATCGTGCGGCTGCCGCGAGCGGGGGTCAGCGCGTCGAAGCGGGGGAAACCGCTGACCGACACCTGGCCCTTGTAGCCGAGTTCCCGCGACAGGAACCGCCCCTCGTCCCGGCTCACCGCGAGGATGAGGTCGACACCCGTGCGGTTGCGGTGCAGGCCCTTGCTGACGTCCTTGTCCGTCACCCCGTGCTGCAGGAAGACCCGGCGGGCACCCACGCGCCAGTTCAGGTGCTTGAGGTAGCGGGTCCGGTCCCAGCCGTCGGGCAGCATGTACGTGTCGATGTCATAGGCGTTGACCAGGGCCGCCGCGTGCAGCATCAGCAGCTTGTGCTTCCAGGAGCTGTGCGCGACGACGTGTCCGAGCCCGGCCAGGTGGGCCCGGTCCGGGCTGCCGGCCCGGATCACGTAGTACGCCCCGCGCCGCTTTCCGGCGGTGCGCACGTGGCGGAACAGATGCCAGCCGTTGTCCTGCGCGGTGTCGCCGCGCTCGCCGAAGAGCCAGATGTCCCGCCCCAGGAGCAGCGGTTTCAGCGGCTTCGTGAGCAGCCGGAGCAGGCGCTGCTTCCAGAAGGGCCGTCGCCGCAGCACGTGTTTGGCGTCCTTGGCGACCAGGCCGCCGAGGAGGGTGCGCCGGCCGGGTCGGCGGGACGTCCCGAGGACCATCAGGACCGCCCGGTTCCTCCCCTTCCAGTGCGGCACCACCCGTGTCCCGCCGTGTTCGACGACGCGGGCCCCGCGCAGGTAGCCCGCGGCGACCAGACACGGGGTGACCGCCTGACCGCCCTCGGCGTCGACGGCGAACTCCAGGTCGTGGACGCCCTGCCGCAGGGCGTCCAGGGGCAGGTCCGCGGTGAAGCCGCCCCATTCGGTGTCCGGCCGCGTGTTCCTCATGTCCCGCCGCCGGACCTGGGTGGCGGGGACGCTGAGACGGCTTCCGCGCACGCGCAGGCTCAGGTGACCGTCCAGCGGCCGGACCATGGGCATGCCGCCCACGTCGAACCGCCCGGAGAGCCTCAGCGTTCCGGTTCCCGGCACCGCGCGGACGTGTTCCAGGTGGGCGGTGAAGGGGGTGGCCCGCGCCAACGGGGCCAGCCGGTCGGGAAGGCCGCCGAGGAGGTGGGCGCCGCCGTCGGCCACGGACAGCTTGTGCAGCCGGGACGCCCGGTCCGCGAAGAGGCCGAAGTCCCCGGTGACGAACGCGAGGTAGGCCACGCGGTGGCGGGCGTCGGCGGTGGCCCGGAGGATCAGGTCGGGCTCGACGTCCCGGTAGACCGCACGGCACCGCGCGTAGATGTCCTCCAGCTCGGCCCCCTGGAAGAGCTCGGGCGCCCGGAGCGCGAAGCCCTGGTAGCTCCGGACCAGGAAGAGGTCGAGCACGGCCCGCGAGAGGGGAGGGAGGCCCGCGCCCATCCGGTGCAGGTGCTCCACCAACTGGAGGTGGTCCCAGTAGTTCTGCCGCCGCGTCCAGATCGCGTCCATGGTCGAGTTGCCCGCCGCGCGCTTGCGGTACTGGTAGACGCACTGGTCGACCAGGGCGAGGCGGGTGGCGAGCACGAGCGCGGCCACGCCGACGTAGGCGTCCTCGAAGTGGACGCCCTCCGCGAAGCGGATGCCGTGGGAGCGCAGGTAGGCGAGGTCGAAGAGCTTGTTGCAGGCGCTGGCGCTGTGCACCAGCTCGGGCAGCTCCGCCACGCTGCCGAACGTCCGGTCGCCCTGGCCGAAGTACCCCTTCCACGCCCAGTTGGTCGGCTTGGGGAACGTCTCCATCATCCCCACCACGACCTGGGCGCCGGTCGTCGTGGCGGCCTCCAGCATGCTTTCCAGTGCGGTGGGCGGCAGGACGTCGTCGGAGTCGCAGAAGGTGATGCGGGTGCCGCTCGCCCGGTCCATCCCGAGGTTGCGGGCCGCTCCGGCGCCCCCGCCGCGGCGCACCAGGACGGTGGCGTTGGTGTGCCGGCGGGCGAACTCGGCGCAGAGCCGGTAGGAGCCGTCCGTGCTGCCGTTGTCGACGAGCAGGATCTCGCAGCGCTCGAACACCGTCTGCGCCGCGATGGAGTCCAGGCACTCCTGGAGGTACTGCTCCACGTTGTACACCGGCACGACCAGCGTCACGTCATAGGCGTTCATGTGCGCTGGGGCTCGCTCGCGGGCTCGATGGCGTTCCTGTGGTCCGCCACTTCATACGGGCTGGGCACCGGGAAATAGGCCTTGAGGAAACGTTCCAGCATGGTGCGTTGCGCTTCCGGGTCAGCCGCTTCCACCGTGTCGTTGAGGCAGAAGGTGTCCATGTTCCGATGGGCCAGGAGAGTGTTGAGGCGCCGATCGGCGAGATCCGCCGAGAGGTCGATGTACCGGTACTGGATCTCCCCCACCGTGGCCCGCGCCGAGTGGTACGCGAAGTAGTGGTGCAGCGAGGAAGCGATCGGCACGTCGTCCGGGGAGCGGAAACGTGAATGCTGGGTGGCGGCGTGCTCCTGCGTGAAAGTCTCCTCGATCTCCTGCAGCACACTCCTGCGCAGCGCGTGCGGGGTGTGCTTCATCTTCTGGGATATGGCGGTGCCGAATTTCTGCGCGATGAGCCAACGGCTGTTCTTTCCGGCGGCATTGACCGGGAGGTCGTCCGGGGAGGCCGGCCCGCCCGGTATCAACGCGGGCGAGGTGAAGAACTTGGTGATGCCGTTCGGGTGGAAGAAATGCGCGGGCGTCACCGGGCGGCCGAAGAACACGTCGTCGTTCAGGTAGAGGAAGTACTCCGAGAGTCCGGGAATGTGGTGCAGCTGGCTCTCGATGGCATGGGAGTTGAACGTCGGCAGGGCGGCGGCCTCGGAGAAGATCTCCCGGTGGTCCACCACCCGGAGGTTCGCGTGCTGCGTCTGGAGCCAGGACGGCACCTGCCCCGCCGTCACGAGATAGATGTTGCGCACCCAGGGCGCGTTCTGGTGCAGCGACCGCAGCGAGTAACGCAGTTCGTCACGGCTGGTGAACCGCGAGTCGTTCGCCGCCTGCTCGTGCAGCCCGTCCGCGGAGAACCCCCGGCGCGCACGGTCGCGCGAGGCCCGCCAGACCGGGTCCGAGTCGTCGACCCAGGTGTAGACGACGTCGATGGGGAACTGGTGGTCCTCCGGGAGCGGCACGGCGAACTCGGCCAGCGTCCGGGCCTTCCCGGTGCGGTACGCCGGAGGGATGGGGCTGAACAGGCTCTGCGGCGCCGACTTGCGCGCGGCGTCCACCGGAACCGCGTCGATGACCCGGTTGGGCCGCGGAGCGCGCAGCTCCCCGTCCCGCTCGGTCCACATCTCGATGTCGCATCCGGTGGCCGCGCCGAAGACCAGTTGCTGGGTCGGGTCGCACACGTACCAGGCGACCCTCAGCACCTTGTGGTGGCGCAGCTGCCGCCAGGACCGCTCCTCGTCGCCGGGCTCCATGCGGGCCTCACCGCCGGTGGCCGGTCCCACGTAGCCCGGGGCCTGGTCGAAGGCGAGCCGGAGCATCTCCTCCACGAGCGGGCGGGCCGCGGTGGGGACGGCGACGGCGGGCAGTCCGCTGTTCGTGCCGCGCACGCAGAAGTAGTCGATGCCCGCCGACTCCAGGACGGAGACCACGATGTTGAGATTGCGGGCCCGGGCCGCCCAGTCCGTCGCCCCGTCGACCAGCAGCGCACGCATGTGGCGGCGGCCGACCCGGACGACTCGCCGGGTGTGGGCGGGGCTGTGCCGGGGAGCGTTGCGCTTGCCTCCCATCGCCCAGACCACCGCGGCGGAGCGTACGGAGTCGGCGGCGGTCAGCGAGGTCTTCACCGCCCTGCGGACGGGAGTCGGCACCCCGCGGACGATGCGCCGTCTCGCGCCGGTCGGGACCGCGGACCGGTACGCCGAGACCAGCGCTCCGGCTTCAGGGTTGTCCGAGCCACCCACGAGGCATCCACCATCCGTACCCAGCAGCTCTGCCCTTCCAAGGACTTCCGCACCTCGCTGTGCGGTGCCTTGGACTAGAAGAAGCACGCATTCCCAGACACGGGGGCCCATCACCCCCGTTTCGACCGCGACCGCCACACACCGGCAATCCATCAAACTTTCACATAATGGTTTCCTAAAAGTCCAGATCAAGACAGCCAGTAGACAGCCGACGACGCGTGACGATCACCACATGCGACGGGTACAACTATTTGCCGCTCTGGACTTTCAGCGCGATGTGCTGTAGAGGCGCGCTCTCAACTGCCCGACAGGCGCTCCCAGTCGGACAGGGTCAGCCCCGGCTCCGGCCGCTGCCTGTTCACCAGGACGGCGCCGTCGGCGGCGACCATCGCCATCACGATCCGGCCATGCCCGTCCAGCGCCAGCGCCGGAGTGCCGACGCAGGCCAGCCCGGTGTCGGTCCACCACAGCCCGCCGGACTCCGCCCCGGTGCCGCACACGCCCAGCACGGCGGTTCCGGTACGTCCCTGGTGGGCCAGGACCGTGCAGTCGTAGCCGTCGACGGCGGCACGGAGCGCGGCGTGGGACCCCTCCCCCGGCGCCCCGCCGGCCGGGAAGGCCCACTCACCGGGCCGCTGCGCGTAGACGCCCGTCCCGCTCTGTTCGGACCAGTACGCGGTGAACACCCCGGGCGCGGTCTCCAGAAGCGCGGCCGAGCCGGGCACCGGGGCCGGGGTGAGGTCCTGCGCCCGGCGCAGGTCCGCCCCCGGTTCCGTCTGCACCCAGTGCATGACCGAGCGGTGTCCCGGCGCGAGCAGTTCGACCAGTCCGGCCGAGTTCGCCGCGGCGCTCAGACCGCCCGCGACCGCGCCGCCGCGCAGGTCCTTCCAGGCCTCCCAGGCCCCGCTCTTGGCCTCGCGCCGCAGCATGACTCCACCGGGGCCGCCGGAGACGAAGACGTGGACCGTGCCCTGTCCGTCGACGGCGGCGGTCGGCGCACCGAGGCTCGCCGCCTCCCTGGGATCACGGAAGGGGTTGCCGAGGGAACGCCAGTCGCCGAGCGTCCGCCCCGTCTGGTACTGCACGGCGTAGACCAGATCGGTCTTGGGTCCGTCACCGCCGGACCGCTCCCTGCGCCCGAGGAAGTGCGCGTAGCGGTTGGCCCCCTGGGCCACGGCCAGGCACGTCAGCCCTTGGACGGGGAAGAGGTCCGGCCCGCCGAAGCGGCCGCTGCCCACCGCGGTCTCCGTCCAGCGGTGCACCCCGCCGTCGACCGGCGCGTAGACACTGAGACGGTCGTCGTTCCCGCGCAGCAGCCACGACCCCGTGGCCGCGGAGGCCACGGACGCGCGCTGGGGCGGCACCTCGGCCGCGGCACCGGACCGGGTCCCCCGGTCCACCGTCTGCGCACCTCTGCCGCGCATGTGTGCCGTCCCCTCCTACGCCGGGCCTGGTGTCCACAGATGACTCCAGAATTCGCCACATCATACGCACGACCGAACAGGTGTCCCAGGGTCCTGTTGCTACCGCACGGGCCTGGTACGACGGCCTCCCCGGCGGGCGCCGACGCGCGCGGAGCCGCGGGTGGACCGGACGGCCCGCCCTCCCGGCCGGGCACACACCGGGCACATCGGTCGTACGCGTGCTCGACCGCGTGTCTATAGTTCAATGCCAACCAAGCGTCAGCCGAGCAGCACCGACCCGGCCCCTCACGGGAGCGGCCTGCTGCTCCTGCCCTCCGGGCACGAGTTGCGAGGACCCCGCCGTGAGCCACGACCTGAGTACCCCCGTGCCGCCTGCCCCCGAATCGCCGCGCGAGGGGCGCGGGAGCCGAAGAGCCGGGAAGAACGGGAAGAAGAAGCGCCGTACCGGCCGGAAGATCCTGCTCGGTCTGGCCGTACTGGTCGTCGCCGCGGCCGGCACCGGCTACTGGCTCTACAGCGACCTCAACGGCAACATCAACGGCGTCGACATCAACGACGCGATCGGCAAGGACCGGCCGGAGAAGCTCCCCACCTCCGGGCAGAACATCCTGATCCTCGGTTCCGACTCGCGCGCGGGCGACAACGCCGAGCTGAACACCGGCAAGGTCGCGGGGGCCCGTTCGGACACGGCGCTGGTGATGCACATACCCGAGGGCCGCAAGGAGGCCGTCGCGGTCAGCATCCCGCGGGACACCCTGGTGACCCGGCCCGAGTGCACCAAGTCGGACGGCTCCGAGATGGCCTCGGCCGAGCGTGTGATGTTCAACTCCGTCTACTCGCAGGTCGGTCCGGCCTGCGTGGTCAAGACGGTGGAGAAGATGTCCGGGGTCCGCATGGACCACTACGTGGAGATCGACTTCGCGGGCTTCAAGGATCTGGTCGACGCGATAGGCGGCGTCACCGTCACCGTCGACCAGGACATCCACGACAAGTCCAGCGGGCTCGACCTGACGGCCGGCACGCACAAGCTGAACGGCACGGACTCGCTGGCCTTCGTACGCACCCGGCACGGCGTCGGCGACGGCAGCGACCTCGGGCGGATCGGGCTCCAGCAGGAGTTCATGATCGCCCTGCTGAGCGAGATCAAGAAGCAGGACCTGCTGGGCAGTCCGACCAAGACGTACAAGATCGCCGACACCCTCACCGCGGCCCTGACCACCGACTCCGAACTCGCCTCGCTCACCGCGCTCACGGACTTCGGACGCAGCCTGAACGGCGTCGACCCGTCCACGATGGAGACCATCATGCTGCCGGTGGCGTACGACAAGATCGACCCGAACCGGGTGGTGGCCGCGGAGCCGCAGGCGTCCACGCTGTGGAAGGCGATCCGCGGCGACAAGGAGATCCCGGAGTCGGCGAAGAAGTCCCCCGCGGGCGGCAAGACTTCCTGACGCCTCCTCGCCGTTCCCTCAGACCGTCTCCCAGGCCCCCAGCGCCAGCCCCGCCTCGTCCTTGCGCCGGGTCAGCAGCAGCTGCCCGGTCGACGGGGTCAGGGTCGCCGCCACCAGGCGGCCGTCGGCGTCCAGGGCCAGGGAGACCGTCGCGTCGGACGGCAGTGCGGGGCCCGACTCGGTCCAGGCCGCGCCCATCTCCTCCAGTTCCGTGGGGTACGCGGCGAAGGCGACGCGGCCGCTGCCCGCGGAACGCTGGGCGAGCAGCGTGCAGTCGTGGCCGTCTATCACGGTGCGGACGGCGGACACGGGGCCGGGGCCGACGGCGGCCACCAAGGGGGTCGGCTTGCCACCGGGGCGCCAGGCGCACAGCTCACCCGTGCCGGCGTCGGTGAAGAAGACCGTGGTGTGCTCCGCGGAGGTCGCCAGGGCGCGCAGGGTGCCGGGGCGGACGGCCGCGTCGAGGCGCTCGCCCAGCACCGGTCGCGCGCCCGGTTTGTCCTGGCTCCAGTGCAGGATGCCGCCCTCGACGGGCGCGTACAGCTGGACCAGGCCGGAGTCTGTCGTGACGGCGGCGGGCGACTCCTGGACGCCGCGGCCCTTCAGGTCCCGCCAGGGCTCCCAGCCGCCCTTCTCCTGCTGGGCCACCATGCTCATGCCGCCGCCCCCGTTGCGGACGAAGACATGGGCGCGTCCCTGCGCGTCGACCGCGACGGCGGGGGTTCCGGTGCGGTCGCCCTGCTTGTTGGGGTGGCCGGCGGGCTGCCAGTCGAGGGGCGCGAGCAGCGGGCGGAAGTGCGTGGTGTGCACGAGGCCGCAGCGGTCGGCACCGGTGGGGCGCCAGGCGACCAGGTGGGCGTAACCGTCGGGGCCCCGGCCGACCGCCAGGGGGCCCGGGCGCAGTTCCTGTTCGCCGCCGAGGCGGCGCGGTGCCTCCCAGGGGCCCGCGGGCGCGCGTTCGGCGCGCCACAGGGCGGCGTCGTTCGACGGGAGGTACACACTGAGGCGGCCGTCGCGGCCGAGGAGAAGCCAGTCGCCATTCACCGCATCACTCTAAGCGGGGCCGTCGGCTCCGTGTCGGTCGGGTACGGCCGTGGCCGCCCGGCCCCGGGCGGCGGTCGGCGCGTGCGACCCTGGCGGGATGAACGAGAACGCGTCCCTGCTCGTGGTCGTCGACGCCGCGAACGTGGTCGGTTCGGTGCCCGACGGCTGGTGGCGGGACCGGCGCGGAGCCGCGGAGCGGCTGCGGGACCGGCTGGCGGCGGACGGGGTGCCGGGGCGGGCCGGGCCGGTCGAGATCGTGCTCGTCGTCGAGGGCGCGGCCCGCGGGGTGGAGTCCGTGGCCGGGGTACGGGTGGAGTCCGCGCCCGGCAGCGGGGACGACCACATCGTCGAGCTGGTCGCGCGGGCGGCGGGCGGCCGTCCCGTCCTGGTCGTGACGGCCGACCGCGGGCTGCGCGACCGGGTGACGGAGCTGGGCGCGGAGGTCGCGGGGCCGAGGACCGTACGGCCCGTGTGACGGTCGCAGCGCGCACACCCGGGCCGACGGTGCGCGCGCCGCGCCGCTCACGCGGTCCCGCGACGGGCTACGGGCCGTTCGGGGCGGAGGGCTCGGCCGGTGTCTCCTCGCCGCGGGCCAGACGGCTGTGGGTGCGGCCGTAGAGGAAGTACACGACGAAGCCGATCGCCATCCAGACGCCGAAGCGGACCCAGGTCTCGGCGGGCAGGTTCAGCATCAGCCACAGCGAGGCGGCGACGGACACGATGGGCAGCAGCGGGACCAGCGGGGTGCGGAAGGCGCGCGGCAGGTCGGGCCGGGTCCGGCGCAGGATGATCACGCTGATCGCGACGATGACGAAGGCGAAGAGCGTGCCGATGTTCACCAGTTCGGCCAGCTCGCTGAGGCTGGTGAATCCGGCGACGATCGCGATGACCACGCCGAGCAGGATGGTCGGCCGGTAGGGAGTGCGGAACTTCGGGTGGACGTGGGAGAAGAAGCGCGGCAGCAGTCCGTCGCGGCTCATCGCGAAGAACACCCGGCTCTGGCCCAGGAGCAGGATCATGCAGACCGTGGTCAGGCCGACGGCCGCCCCGAAGCTGATCACGCCCGCGAAGAAGGGATGCCCCGTGGCCTTGAACGCGTCCGCGAGCGGGGCGTCCACGGAGAGCTTGGTGTAGTGCTGCATGCCGGTGACGACGATCGAGACCGCGACGTAGAGGATGGTGCAGATGATCAGGGAGCCGAGGATGCCGCGGGGCATGTCGCGCTGCGGGTTCCTGGTCTCCTCGGCGGCGGTGGCGACGATGTCGAAGCCGATGAAGGCGAAGAAGACGACCGAGGCGGCCGTGAAGATGCCCATCACGCCGAAGTTGGCCGGAGCCCAGCCGAACATCAGCTGGATCAGTGGTGAGTGCAGTCCCCCGCCCGCCTCGACGGGCTGCGACTTCGGGATGAAGGGGTCGTAGTTGGAACTCTTGACGAAGAAGGCGCCCGCGATGATCACGATGAGGACGACCGCCACCTTGATGGCGACGACGAGCGAGGTGATCCGCGCCGACAGCTTCATGCCGAGCACGAGGATGGCGGTGAGCACCAGCACCAGGGCCGCGGCGAGGATGTCGAAGCCGAACCCGTCCGCGCCGTCCCGCCCGCCCAGCTCCGCCGGCATGTGCCAGCCCGCGTTGTCCATCAGCGAGCGGATGTAGCCCGACCAGCCGACGGCCACCACCGCCGTGCCGAGCGCGAACTCCAGGACCAGGTCCCAGCCGATGATCCAGGCGGGCAGTTCGCCCAGCGAGGCGTAGGAGAAGGTGTACGCGGAGCCGGCCACCGGGACGGTGGAGGCGAACTCGGCGTAGCACAGCGCGGCGAGCGCGCAGACGACTCCGGCGACGACGAACGCCAGGGCCACGGAGGGCCCGGCGTTGTTCTTGGCGACGGTGCCGGTCAGTACGAAGATGCCGGTGCCGATGACGACGCCGATACCGAAGACGGTCAGGTCCAGCGCCGACAGGGATTTCTTGAGCGCGTGCTCGGGTTCCTCCGTGTCACGGATGGACTGCTCGATCTTCTTGGTCCTGAAGAGGGTGTTGCTCACGGGGACCTCCCACGCTTGTCGTCCTCGACATGATCGAGAGGGGGCGTACTGCGTATGCCCCGGCGTAGGCGATTTCACGCGGATGGGCCGGTTCCGCCACTGCAACGAGTGGCGGAACCGGCCCATCCGGCCCAGTGCGGCGTGCGCGGAGTGCGCGACGTCAGTCGCGCGCGGCCTCCACCTGGTCCACCTCGGCGCCCGCGCGGTCGTACCGGCCGTCGAGCTTGGCGACCAGTCCGGTCACCTGGCGCGCGATGTCGGGCGCGGTGAGCCCGATCTCGGCCAGCACCTCGGCGCGGGAGGCGTGGTCGAGGAAGCGCGGCGGGATGCCGAAGTCGCGCAGCGGTACGTCGACGCCGGCGTCGCGCAGGGCCTGGGCGACGGCGGAGCCGACACCGCCGACGCGGGAGTTGTCCTCGACGGTGACGACGACGCGGTGGCGCTCGGCGAGCGGGGCCATGGCCTCGTCGACGGGCTTGACCCAGCGCGGGTCGACCACGGTGGTGGAGATGCCCTGCTTGTTCAGCAGGTCGGCGACCTCCAGGCACATCGGCGCGAGGGCGCCGACGGAGACCAGGAGCACGTCGGGCGTGTCGGTGCCGGGGGCGCGCAGCACGTCCATGCCGCCGACGCGGCCGACGGCGGGGACGGCGGGGCCGACGGCGCCCTTGGAGAAGCGGACCACGGTCGGCGCGTCGTCCACCGCGACGGCCTCGCGCAGCTGGGCGCGGACCTGGTCGGCGTCGCGCGGGGCGGCGAGCCTGAGGCCGGGGACGACCTGGAGGATCGACATGTCCCACATGCCGTTGTGGGAGGCGCCGTCGGTGCCGGTGACACCGGCCCGGTCCAGTACGAAGGTCACGCCGCACTTGTGCAGGGCGACGTCCATCAGGACCTGGTCGAAGGCGCGGTTGAGGAAGGTGGCGTACACGGCGAAGACCGGGTGGACGCCGCCGTGGGCGAGGCCGGCCGCGGAGACCGCGCCGTGCTGCTCGGCGATGCCGACGTCGTAGACGCGGTCCGGGAAGGCCTTGGCGAACTTGTCGAGGCCGACCGGCTGGAGCATGGCCGCGGTGATGGCGACGACGTCCTCGCGCTCCTTGCCGAGCTTGAGCATCTCGTCGCCGAAGACGCTGGTCCAGTCGGCGCCGGAGGTGGAGATGGGCAGGCCGGTGTCGGGGTGGATCTTGCCGACGGCGTGGAAGCGGTCGGCCTCGTCCTGGAGGGCGGGCTGGTAGCCGCGGCCCTTCTCGGTGAGGCAGTGCACGATCACCGGGCCGCCGAAGCGCTTGGCGCGGGTGAGGGCGGACTCCAGGGCCTCCAGGTCGTGGCCGTCGATCGGGCCGACGTACTTGAGGCCGAGGTCCTCGAACATGCCCTGCGGGGCGATGAAGTCCTTGAGGCCCTTCTTGGCGCCGTGCAGGGTGTCGTACAGGGGGCGCCCGACGACCGGGGTGCGCTCCAGGACCTCCTTGGTGCGGGCCAGGAAGCGCTCGTAGCCGTCGGTGGTGCGCAGGGTCGCCAGGTGGTTGGCGAGGCCGCCGATGGTGGGGGCGTAGGAGCGCTCGTTGTCGTTGACGACGATGACCAGGGGGCGGTCCTTGGCGGCGGCGATGTTGTTCAGCGCCTCCCAGGCCATGCCGCCGGTGAGGGCGCCGTCGCCGATGACGGCGACCACGTGGTCGTCGCGCTCCAGCACCTGGTTGGCCTTGGCGATGCCGTCGGCCCAGCCGAGGACCGTGGAGGCGTGGCTGTTCTCGATGACGTCGTGCTCGGACTCGGCCTGCGAGGGGTAGCCGGACAGGCCGCCCTTCATCTTGAGCTTCGAGAAGTCCTGGCGGCCGGTGAGCAGCTTGTGCACGTAGGACTGGTGGCCCGTGTCCCAGAGCACCTTGTCCTTCGGCGAGTCGAAGACCCGGTGCAGGGCGAGGGTGAGTTCCACCACGCCGAGGTTGGGGCCGAGGTGGCCGCCGGTCTTCGAGACGGCGTCGACGAGGAAGGTACGGATCTCCTCGGCCAGCTGAGTCAGCTCTTCCAGGCTGAGCCGGTCCAGATCGCGCGGTCCCGTGATGCGGGTCAGCAGCGGCACCCGTGCCTCCTTGCAGTAGAGCTGTTGCCGGGCTCGTCGAGTCTAATGTTCCGCTCCGGCGGAACGTGTCCGGGCGGTGCGTCGTACGTCACGCGTTCGGCCTTACCCAACGACGGGCCGTTCTACGACTTCCCCGCCCGCGGCCGGCGACGCGCCCCCCGTACGGGTCGCAACGACGCGCCGCCCGCCCTCCCGGGGCTCAGCCGGGAGGGCGGGCGGTCGTCGGCCGGTGGGGCCGCGCGAGGGCCGGCGACGGCTAGGCGCGGCCGGCCGTCTTCTGCGTCTTGCGGGTGATCGCGTCGATGACGACGGTCGCCAGCAGCACGCCACCGGTGATCATGTACTGGACCGGCGAGGCGATGCCCTCCAGGGCGAGGCCGTACTGGATCGAGACGATGACCATCACACCGAGCAGCGCGTCCCAGGTGCGGCCGCGGCCGCCGAACAGGGACGTACCGCCGATCACGGCCGCGGCGATGACGTTCATCAGGAACTCACCGGTGCCCGCGCCCTGGTTGGCGGAGGCGATCTTCGACGCCACGAAGAGGCCGCCGATCGCCGCGAAGCCGCCCGCGATCGCGAAGACCGAGATCCGGACCAGCTCCACGTTGATACCGGCACGGCGGGAGGCCTCGACACTGCCACCGAGCGCGAAGATCTTGCGACCGTAGGCGGTGCGGCGCAGCACGAAGTCCGTGAGCAGCAGGAACGCCAGGAAGATCACCACAGCCAGCGGCAGGCCCTTGTACTGGTTGAAGACGATCGCCACGGCGAAGGCCAGGACCGCGAGCAGCACCGTGCGCACGATGATCTCGTTCAGCGGCCGGGACGGCACCCCGGCGGCCTCGCGGCGGCGGTTGTCGAAGAACGCGGCGAGGAAGTAGCCCGCGGTCACCACGACCGCCAGGCCGTAGGCGGCGGCCACGTCGCTGAAGTAGTAGCTCGTCAGCTTGACGACGACGCCCTCGGAGTCGAGGTTGATCGTGCCGTTGTCGCCCAGGATCTGGAGCATGAAGCCCTGCCAGAACAGCAGTCCGGCGAGCGTCACGGCGAAGGCCGGGACGCCGATGCGGGCGAAGACGAAGCCGTGGATGGCACCGGCGACGGTACCGGTGAGGATCGCCAGCAGCAGGGCGAGCCACTCGTTCATCCCGTGCGTGACGCTGAGCACCGCGAAGGTGGCGCCCGCGACACCGCTGACCGAGCCGACCGACAGGTCGATCTCGCCGAGCAGCAGGACGAAGACGATGCCGACGGCGATCATGCCGGTGCCGACCATGGCGACCGACATGTCGGAGAAGTTGCCGGCGGTGAGGAAGTTGGAGTTCAGGCTGGTGAAGATGGCCCAGATGATCAGCAGACCGACGACGACCGGTATGGACCCGAGGTCACCGGCCTTCATCTTCCGCTTGAACTCGCCGAGGTAGCCGGCGAAGCCCTGCTCACGCACCAGCAGCCGGGGGTCGACGGCCGTGACGGCGGCGGCCGCGGCGTCGGTGTTCTCCACCGTGCTGTCCGCGGCGGAGGTGGAGGTCTTGTCGATGCTCACTTCTTGATCTCCCCATTTGCGCGTGCCGCACGACGGGTCACGGCGTTCTCCGTGGCGCCCGTGATGGCGGAGATGATCTCTTCCTGGGAGGTCGACTTGACCTCGAAGACGCCGTTGTTGCGCCCGAGGCGCAGGACGGCGACCTTGTCGGCGACCGCCTTGACGTCGGCCATGTTGTGGCTGATGAGGATGACGGCGTGGCCGCGCTCGCGCAGCCGCTCCACGAGGTCGAGGACCTGCGCGGTCTGCTCGACGCCGAGGGCGGCGGTGGGCTCGTCCAGGATGACCAGCTTGGGCTCGCCGAGCATGGACCGGGCGATCGCCACGACCTGGCGCTGACCGCCGGAGAGGGAGGCGATCGGGATGCGGACGCTGGGGATGCGGATGGACAGCGTGTCCAGCAGCTCGCGGGAGCGGCGCTCCATCTCCACCTCGTCCAGGACGCCGCGACGGCGGATCTCCCGGCCCAGGTAGAGGTTGCCGACGACGTCGATGTTGTCGCACAGCGCGAGGTCCTGGTAGACCGTCGCGATGCCGAGGTTCTGGGCGTCGTGCGGCCTGTTGATCGAGACGGCCTTGCCGTCCCACTCGATGGCGCCCTCATCGATGGGGTGCACGCCGGCGATCGTCTTGACCAGCGTGGACTTTCCGGCGCCGTTGTCGCCCACCAGGGCGACCACCTCACCGGCGTGGACCTCAAGCTCTACCTCGGTGAGCGCCTGGACGGCACCGAATCGCTTGGAGACCCCGCGCAACGCCAGCACGGGCGTAGCGGACACGTGAACCATCTCCTTCGCCGCCTGACCCGGCGGGAGGTTGTGCAGAAGTATGGGGGGGTGTTCCGTCCGGCGCCCCGCGTAGCTTGCGGGGCTGATGGGTGCGGGACGCCGGAGGAGCTGGGGCGGACGGTCCCGGGCGGCTCAGCCGGCCCAGGACGCGGGTCCGCTTACTTGAGGCCGATCTTGTCGCAGGCGGCCTTGTACTTGTCCGTGCAGATCTCGTCGATCGTGTAGAAGCCGTCCTTGATGACGGTGTCCTTGATGTTGTCCTTGGTCAGCGAGACGACCGGGACGATGACCGCGGGGATGTCCTTGGCGGAGGCGGAGTCGACCTTGTCGTTGGCGATGGAGTCGAGCGACTCGCCCTTGGCGAGCGCGACGGCCATCTCGGCCGCGGTCTCGGCCTCCTTCGGGTACGACTTGAAGACGCTCATGTACTGCTCACCGGTGACGATGCGCTGCACACCCGCGAGTTCGGCGTCCTGGCCGGTGACCGGGACGTTGGAGATGCCGGCGGCCTTCAGGGCGGTGATGATGCCGCCCGCCATGCCGTCGTTGGCGGAGTAGACGCCCTGGATCTTGTCCTTGCCGAGGGCGGAGATGGCGCCCTCCATGTTGGCGTTGGCGTTCTCCGGCTTCCACTCCTTGGTGTCGTACTCGCGGCCGACCTTCACCTTGCCGTCGAGGGCGGCGTGGGCGCCCTCCTTGAACTGGGCGGCGTTCGGGTCGGTGGAGGAGCCGTTCATCATGACGATCTGGGCGTCCTTGGCCTTGTCGCCCAGCGCCTCGAGGAGCGCCTCGCCCTGCGTCTTGCCGACGGTGACGTTGTCGAACGAGGTGTAGGCGTCGATGGGGCCCTCCGCCAGGCGGTCGAAGGCGACGACCTTGATGCCGGCGTCCTTGGCCTTCTTGACCGAGCCCGCGATCGCCTTGTAGTCCACCGCGTCCACGATCAGCACGTCGACCTTGTTGGTCACCATCGTGTCGACCTGCTGGTTCTGCAGGCTGGCGTCCTGCTTGGCGTTGGCGTAGACGACCTCGCCCTTGTTGTTCGTGAGCTCCTTGACCTTCTTCTCGATCATGGGCTTGTCGAACTTCTCGTACCGCGCGGTCTGGTTCTCCGGAAGGAGCAGGCCGACCTTGATGTCGTCGCCCTTCTTCGCGGCGGAGTCGGACGAGTCGTTGCTGTCGCCGGATTCCTTGGCACTGCCACAGGCGGCGAGCGAGACGGCCATGGCACCGGCGGCGAGGGCAACGGCGGCACGACGCATACGCGTGTTCACTACACAAACCTCCCTGACGAGGCCGCGTCGTTGCGGCCGAGGTGGCTGGAAGTCAACTCGGCCACACGTGCGACGTCAAGAAGTAAATCCTTAACGAGATGACAACGGTGCCATCCGTGCTCTAAGTGAAGGCAGGCGTGGCCGCCGGCAGAGCGCCGGTCGCAGACCCGTCCAAGAGCGTCGAATCGCCCATCTCGCTGAGCGCGAGGGCGAGCGCCCCCAGCACCTCCGCGCGACCCCCAAGTGCCCCGGGGAGCACGGAGAGTTGGCGCGCCGCGCTGGGGATGGCGTAACGCCCGACGGACTCTCTTATCGGCCCGAGCACCAGCTCACCGGCCTCGGCGAGATCGCCGCCGAGGACGACTCGGCTCGGGTTGAGCAGGTTGCAGAGGTTGGCGACTCCACTGCCGATGTGGCGGCCGACGTCGGCGATCACGCGACGGCAGCCAGGGTCACCGTCCCGGGCCAGCCGCACGACGCCCTCCATCGTCAGGTCGGTGCCGTGGCCGGGCTGGAGGAGCGGAAGCACATAGCGTGCTGCCGCGAAGGTCTCCAGGCAACCCCGGTTGCCGCACCGGCAGACGGGACCTGCCTCATCGAGGGTGATATGCCCGATTTCACCCGCTGTGCCGCCGGGTCCGCGGTAGATCTTCCCGTTGATCACCAGACCGGCGCCGACGCCGCTGGCGACCTTGATGTACGCCAGGTCCCGCACCCCCCGGCCGCTGCCCCAGACCAGCTCGCCCAGGGCGCCCAGGTTGGCGTCGTTGTCCACGTGCACCGGCACGCCGAGCCGCCCCCGCAGCTCCTCGGCGGGCCGGGTGCCGCCCCAGCCGGGCAGGATGGCGGTCGAGCCCAGCGTCCCGGACTCCACGTCGATCGGACCGGGCACGCCCAGGCCCACCCCGGCGATCTTGGCGCGGTCCACGCCGGTGGCCGCGATCAGTCGGCTGACCAGCTGTTCCGCCCGGTCGAAGCCCTGGTCGGAGGAGGCGTCGACGTCCAGCGGCTCGGACTCCTCGGCCAGCACCTGGTGGGCGAGGTTGCCGAGGGCGACGCGCAGGTGGGTGTGGCCGAAGTCCACGCCGATGACGATGCCGGCGTCCCCGCTCAGCGAGACGCTGCGGGCCCGGCGGCCGCCCGCGGAGGTGGGCGTGACCTCGACGGTCCCGCCGTCCTTCAGTTCCCGGACGATGTTCGAGACCGTGGCCGCGGACAGGCCCGTCGTCCTCGCGATCTCCGCCTGCGTGAGCGAACCGGCGAGCCGTACCGCCCGTACGACGCGTTCCAGGTTGGCTCGGTGCAGCGACGACTGCGACCCCGGAGTCTCCACGACGACCTCCTGCGCGCGGGGCCGCTTCGATGAGGCCCCTTCCATGTCCAACTAGTGAACTCTAAGCTGAGCCGTTCGGGTCACCTCCCGTCAAGAGGTTGAACCGCATCCGGCTCTCCTCCGTGGTCGTCCGCGCACACACGAGCATGCCGCCCCCGGGCTGCGGGAGCGGCACGCGTGAGGTGTCCGGGGCGCTACTTCAGGGCGCCCGCCGTGAGTCCCTGGACCACCTGGCGCTGGAAGATGATGTACGCGGCCAGCACCGGCAGCATCGCCATGACCAGTCCGGCGAACAGCCCCGACCAGTCGCCCTTGTACCCCTGGCTGACCGCCAGCTGCACCAGGCCCTGGGTGAGGACGTGTTTGTCCGGGTCCGTGTTCAGCACGGTCGGCAGCATGTACTGGTTCCACTGGCCCAGGAAGTTGAAGATTCCCACGCTGATCAGACCGGGCTTGGCCATCGGCAGCATGACCTGGAAGAAGGTCCTCGAGTGGGAGGCGCCGTCCACGAAAGCGGCCTCCGCCACCGACGTGGGCAAGGTGCGGAAGAACCCGGTCAGGAAGAACACCGTGAAGGGCAGTGAATAGGCGATGTAGACCAGGATCAGCCCGTGGATCGTGTTCAGCATCCCCATGTTGTCCACGACGTAGAACAACGGGACCAGTGCGAGCATGATCGGGAAACTCATGCCGGCGATGAACAAGTAATAGATGAACCGGTTGCCCGGAAAGTCGAACCGGGCCAGCACATAGGCCGCCATCGAGCCCAGCACCAGGGTGCCGACGAGCGAACCGCCGACCACCAGGACGGTGTTGAGGAAATAGTCGCTCATGTGCGCCTGGGACCAGGCCCGCGACCAGTTGTCGAAGTTCAGCTTGTCGGGCAGCGACCAGGGCGAGCCGAAAATGGAGGCGTCGTCCTTGAAGGAGGTCATCACCGCCCACACCAGCGGCATGCCGACCATGATCGCCCAGATGACGAGGACGCCGTGGGAGAAGACGTTGAGGGTGGTGCCCTCCTTCTTCTTCCCCTCCTTCAGTCCGCCGGGGGCGGCCTGGGCCTTGATGACGGGCGTACCGGGCTCGGCCGGTACGGGGGCGGGGGTCTCGGTCGTCTTCATTGATCAGTACTCCAGCCGCTCGCGCCGGCCCAGCCGCATCACGACGGCGGCGAAGGCCAGCGTGACGACGAGCAGGGCGACGCCGATGGTGGTGGCGTAGGCGGCCTGACCGTCACGGAACGCCTTCTGGTACACGTACAGGACCATGACGGTGGTCGAGTAGTCGGGTCCGCCGGGGCCGGTCGTCATGATCTGCACGACCGCGAAGGACTCGGCGCCCAGCGCGAGGATGCCCATGTAGACCCAGCCGGACTGCACGGTGTCCCACAGCAGCGGCAGGGTCACCTTGAAGAAGGTGGCGGCGCGGCCCGCGCCGTCCAGCAGCGCGGCCTCGTACAGCTCCGCCGGGATGGAGGCCATGCCCGCGGAGAAGAGAACCACGAAGAAGCCGACCGTCGACCAGACGAGCACCGCCATCACGCACCACAGGGCGATGTTGGGATCGCCGAGCCACAGCGGCTGGACGGAGTCCAGGCCGATCCCGCGCAGCAGCGAGTTGATCGCGCCGCTGTCCGGGTTGTACGCGAACTGGAACAGCAGGGCGACGATCGCGATGGACAGGACCTGCGGGAAGAAGTACACGATCTTGTAGAAGCCGGAGCCGCGCACTCCGGTGATCGCCGGGCCGCCGCGTCGGCGCCGTCCGCCCACGTTGATCATGAAGGAGAAGAAGAGCGCCAGGCTGAGTGTCACCAGCGGCACCAACAGCGCGAACATCACGCTGTGTTGCAACGACTTCCAGAAGATGTCGTCGTCGAGCATCCGCGAGTAGTTGTCGAAGCCGACCATCTTGAACTCGGGACTGAGCCCCGTCCAGTCCGTGAACGAGTAGTAGATGGACTGGATGAACGGCCAGATGACGAAGAGCGCGTACAGTCCCAGGGGAACCGCCAGGAACCCCACGATGAACCGGTACTTGCCGTGCTGCATTGCTACCGACCCCGATCTGCGCGCGGGTGGCGCCGCCAGGGCCCGCCCGGCGCGGTGGCGCCGGACAGGCCCTGGTGACGCGTCCTCACTGGTGCTTGTAGTGCTTGATCGACGAGTCCTTGGCGGCTTCGTCGGCGTAGCCCTGGATCTTCTTGATGGTCTCGGCCGGGGTCATCCGGCCCGCCATCATCTCGCCCAGGCAGGAGACGCCGATCTTCTCCTTCTGGAGCTGCACGTACCAGTCCTGCATGCGCGGGTTCACCACGTTGTCGCCGGCCAGTTCCAGCGCCGCGACGCCCGACTTGAGGCCCGGGGTCAGCTCGATGCCGTCGGTGCCGCCGTTGTAGGCGCTCAGGGACTTCACCTTGCTGGTGAAGTTCTTGGAGGACGCCTCGCTGAGCATGATGCGCAGCTGCTCCATGCCGCCGGCGCCGTTGGCCGCCTTGGCCGGGACGATGAAGGGCTCGCCGCCGGACGCCCACATGGTGCCGAAGGGCATCTTGTCGGAGTCGTCGATGCCGGGCGGGGCGGAGACGGCGAGGTCGAAGTCGGCGGGGATGACCTTGGCCGACTCGTTCTCCACCCAGGAGCCGTTGGGGATGAACAGGGCCTTGCCCTTGGCCCACGCGGTCTGCGACTGGATGTGGTCGAGACCCGGGGTGCCCTTGAGGATGTAGCCGCCCTTGTACAGCTCGTACCAGGCCTCGAAGACCGTCTTGACCGCCGGGTGCTTCCAGGCGTTCGGCTCCAGGTTGTCGATCGCGTCGAGCACCTCGCGGCCGCCGACCTTGGCGATCATCGGGGACATCGAGAAGGGGATGTAGTACGGGTACTTGCCGGCGTAGGTCCAGCCGGCCATGCCCTTCTTCTTGGCCTTCTTGCAGACCGCGATCATCTCGTCCCAGGTCTTGGGGTACTCCGCGTCCAGGGAGTCCAGGGCCTTCTGCGAGTACCAGTTGCCGTACACCGTGTAGGCGTAGTACATGATCCAGACCGGGTCGCCGTCGAACTGGCCCATCTCCACGATGCCGGGGCGCAGCGTGTCGCGGACCTTCTTGTTCGGGTCGTCGTAGGACGGGGCGTCCAGCAGCGGGGTGAGGTCGGCGAGCTGCTTCTTGCCGACCAGGACGCCCATGTCCATCTGCTCGGCGCCGGAGTTGTCGACGAGGTCGGGCGGGTTGCCGCCGTTGAAGCGCGGCTGGAGGGTGGACTGGATCTTCTGGGTGGCGGAGAACTTCACCTTGGCCTTGGGGAAGGCCTTCTCGTACAGCTTCACGGCGTCCTCGGCGTACTCCTTGCCGAAGCCGCCGTCGAAGAGGACGAATTCCATCTGGGCGCTGTCGTTGACCGCGAGCGGGTTCTTGGCGGACTTCTCGCCCGCCTCGGCCTTCTCCTGGTCGTCCCCGCCGCCGCTCGCGCAGGCGGACAGGAAGCTCATCGTGGGTACGGAGATCAGGCCGAGCGCGGCGGACCGCTTGATCAGATCGCGGCGGCCGACGCCCGTACCGTTGTTCTCGGCGGAAGTGGATCCCATGCTCAAGTCCTCGCCTTCTCCAGGACTCAGGCGGTGAACCGGATCCTCCCCGGCACCGCGATCGGGTCACGCTGGGTCGTGCAGGAAATGCGGGTGCTGCTGTGCGGTCACAGATACTGTCACCGCTGTTCGGGCGCCTTGGGCGGTTCCTCGTCGCGGTTCCCCCCGTATCCCCCGGTGGCCGACAGGTATAGTCCACTTTCCGTCGGCGGAGCAAGATCGAATGCAAGGTTGGCGGTACGTCTTTTCCGAGTTGAGACCTCCCGGAAATATGAGCGGCCTGTGCGACGCATGCCGTAGGAATCCCTGGCATAAGCCCCGAACGCCACATCCAACACCCTTGACATCACTTGGCACTTGACCCCTACTGGTCCTTGCGCAGCTGATTTGACAACGTTGTCCCACGCGCAGGGAGGGTGGCCAGGACATGCAGTACAGAGTTCGGCACAGATGGGGTCCGGCGGTCGTCATGACGACCGCCTTCGCCTTGGCGGTGGGTTCCCAGGGGGCGGCGGTCGCACTGCCGGACGCGCCCGCCAAGGCCGACCGGGGCTTCGCGTCGTCCTTCGAGGCCGACGACCCGGCTCCGGACTGGACCGACACCGTGGACACCGGCCCGGACGGCGGCAAGCGGGCCTCCGGCGTGGACGGCGGGTACAGCACCGGCATACCCGGCAACGTCACCGAGAACGTCACCGGCGTGCGCGCGAGCGCCGAGAACACGGGCGGCCGGGAGGTGAAGGAGAACCTCGTCGACAACGAGCCGGCCACCAAGTGGCTCACCTTCGCGCCGACCGGCTGGGTCGAGTTCGACCTCGACGCGCCGACGAAGATCGCCAAGTACGCCCTCACCTCGGCCAACGACCACGACGAACGCGACCCGCTGGACTGGACGCTGAAGGGCTCGGCGGACGGCGAGACCTGGCAGACGCTGGACACCCGCTCCGGGGAGCACTTCGGCGAGCGCTTCCAGACGAAGACCTACCAACTCGCCGAGACGGCCGAGTTCCAGCACTTCCGGCTGGAGATCACCAAGAACAACGGCGCCGGCGACGCGCTCCAGCTCGCCGACGTGCAGCTGGCCACCGGCGACACCGAGGTCCCCACGCCCGAGGACATGCTCTCCTTCGTCGACGAGGGCCCGGTGGGCTCGCCGACCGCGAAGGCGAACGCCGGGTTCACCGGCACCCACGCGCTGCGCTACGCGGGCCGGCACACCGCGGACGGCCGGGGTTACTCGTACAACAAGGTCTTCGACGTGAACGTCAAGGTCGACCGGCGCACCGAGCTGTCGTACAAGGTCTTCCCGTCGATGGCCGACGGCGACCTCGACTACGACGCCACGAACGTCTCCGTCGACCTCGCCTTCACCGACGGCACCTACTTGAGCGACCTCAAGGCCACCGACCAGCACGGGTTCCCGCTGACGCCGCGCGGTCAGGGCGACGCCAAGATCCTCTACGTGAACCAGTGGAACAGTGTGAAGTCCGGGATCGGTACGGTCGCCGCCGGCAAGACCGTCGACCGGATCCTGCTGGCGTACGACTCCCCCAAGGGCCCGGCGAAGTTCCGCGGCTGGCTGGACGACGTGGAGATCGAGCGGGCCGCGCCCGAGCGTCCCAAGGCCCACCTGTCGGACTACGCGCTCACCACCCGCGGCACCAACTCCAGCGGCAGCTTCTCGCGCGGCAACAACTTCCCCGCGACCGCCGTGCCGCACGGCTTCAACTTCTGGACGCCGGTGACCAACGCCGGTTCGCTCAGCTGGATCTACGAGTACGCGAGCGGCAACAACGACGCCAACCTGCCCACCGTGCAGGCGTTCTCCGCGAGCCACGAGCCGAGCCCGTGGATGGGCGACCGGCAGACCTTCCAGGTGATGCCCTCGGCCGCCTCCGGCACCCCGGACACCGGCCGGGACGCCCGCGAGCTGGCCTTCCGGCACGAGAACGAGACCGCCAGGCCGTACTACTACGGGGTGCGGTTCGAGAACGGCGTCAAGGCCGAGATGACGCCGACCGACCACGCGGCGATGATGCGCTTCACCTACCCCGGTGACGACGCGAGCGTCATCTTCGACAACGTCAACGACCAGGCCGGGCTGACCCTGGACGAGGAGAACGGCACCTTCACCGGCTACTCGGACGTCAAGTCCGGCGGCTCCGCCGGTGCCACCCGCCTCTTCGTCTACGGCGAGTTCGACAGCAAGGTCACCGGCGGCGACTCCAGCGGCGTCAAGGGCCACCTGCGCTTCGACGCCGGCCGGGACCGTTCCGTGACGATGCGCATCGCCACCTCGCTGATCAGCGTGGACCAGGCCAAGGACAACCTGCGCCAGGAGATCCCGAAGCGCGCCTCCTTCGACAAGGTCAAGCGCGACGCCCAGAAGCAGTGGGACAAAATTCTCGGCAAGGTCGAGGTCGAGGGCGCCACGCAGGACCAGCTGACCACGCTGTACTCCGGCCTCTACCGGCTGTACCTGTACCCGAACGCGGGCCACGAGAAGGTGGCCGGAAAGTACAAGTACGCCTCCCCGTTCTCCAAGGCGGTCAAGGAGAACACCCCGACCGAGACCGGCGCCAAGATCGTGGACGGCAAGGTCTACGTCAACAACGGCTTCTGGGACACCTACCGGACCGCCTGGCCCGCGTACTCCTTCCTCACCCCGTCCCAGGCCGGTGAGCTGGTCGACGGCTTCGTGCAGCAGTACAAGGACGGCGGCTGGACCTCGCGCTGGTCCTCCCCCGGCTACGCGGACCTGATGACCGGCACCTCCTCCGACGTGGCCTTCGCCGACGCCTACGTCAAGGGCGTCGACTTCGACGCGAAGGCGGCGTACGACGCGGCGGTCAAGAACGCCACCGTCGTGCCGCCGTCCTCGGGCGTGGGCCGCAAGGGCATGGAGACCTCGCCGTTCCTCGGCTACGCCGGTACCGAGACGCACGAGGGCCTGTCGTGGTCGCTGGAGGGCTACCTCAACGACTACGGCATCGCGAAGATGGGCGAGAAGCTCTACAAGGAGACCGGCCAGAAGCGGTACAAGGACGAGTCCGCGTACTTCCTCAACCGCGCCCGGGACTACGTCAACCTCTTCGACGCGAAGGCGGGCTTCTTCCAGGGCAAGGACAACAAGGGCGACTGGCGCGTGGACTCCGAGAAGTACGACCCGCGCGTGTGGGGCTACGACTACACGGAGACCAACGGCTGGGGCTACGCCTTCACCGCCCCGCAGGACAGCCGGGGCCTGGCCAATCTCTACGGCGGCCGCAAGGGTCTCGGCGACAAGCTCGACGAGTACCTCTCCACCCCGGAGACCGCCTCCCCGGACCTGAAGGGCTCCTACGGCGGGGTCATCCACGAGATGGTCGAGGCGCGGGACGTCCGCATGGGCATGTACGGGCACTCCAACCAGGTCGCCCACCACGCCCTGTACATGTACGACGCGGCCGGGCAGCCGTACAAGACGCAGAAGAACATCCGCGAGGTGCTCCAACGGCTGTACACCGGCAGCGACATCGGCCAGGGCTACCACGGTGACGAGGACAACGGCGAGCAGTCGGCCTGGTTCCTCTTCTCCTCGCTCGGCTTCTACCCCCTGGTGATGGGCAGCGGCGAGTACGCCATCGGGTCCCCGCTGTTCACCAAGGCGACGGTGCACCTGGAGAACGGCCGCGAGCTGGTCGTCAAGGCGCCGAAGAACAGCACGGAGAACGTCTACGTGCAGGGCCTGAAGGTCAACGGCAAGAACTGGAACTCCACGTCGCTCCCCCACTTGCTGATCGCGAAGGGCGGCGTCCTGGAGTTCGACATGGGCGCCAAGCCCTCCAAGTGGGGCACGGGCGAGAAGGCGGCGCCGCCGTCGATCACCGAGGACGACGAGGTACCGACCCCGCGCACCGACGCGATCACGGGCCAGGGCGCGCTGTTCGACAACACCTCGGCGACCGACGCGAGCGTGACGTCGGTGGACCTGCCCGTGTCCGACCAGGGCGCCAAGGCGGTCCAGTACACGCTCACCTCGTCCGCGGACCGCACCAAGGCGCCGACCGGCTGGAAGCTCCAGGGCTCGGCCGACGGCACCACCTGGCGGACGCTGGACGAGCGCTCCGGCGAGTCCTTCGCCTGGGACCGGCAGACGCGGGCGTTCTCGGTGAAGTCGCCGGGTTCGTACGCCGAGTACCGGCTGGTCCTGGACGGCGCGCACACGCTGGCGGAGGTGGAACTGCTGGCCTGAATCCGAAGGTGAGCACGGGATGACGTCGCGGGGTACGCCGGGTGACCGGCGTACCCCGCGAAAGGTTGTACGCCCCACGTTGCGCTTGCGTACCTGTTCTGTACCGCTCTCGTCCCCGCCCGTAAATCTGATTGACCTGTGAACGTCATGTGTAAGGATCACGAAGTACCCCGGGATCTTGCGGACTTACCCGTCCGCGGTCCCTTCCGCATGAACCAAACGGAGGACCCACGTGGCCAAAAGCTCTGGCCTGAACACGCGTCGCGCCCTGGCGCGTGCCACGGCTGCGGCGCTCACTGCCGCACTGGTGGCGACGGGTGCGAGCAGCGCCGTCGCCGCCGACGAACCGGGAGCCAGCGCTTCCCGGACGCACCTCGACGTGAAGCCGTCGGGTGGCGAGAAGTACGGCACCTCCGCCATGCCCGGAGACGCCCCGATCAACCCGGTGTTCGGTGTTGACGGCGCGGGTGACCTGTGGAGCTACGACCCCGACTTCGAGGGCGGGCTGGACGCTCGCTGGGACGCCGGCTACGGCTGGCAGACGGCCCGCGCCATGACGCAGGTCGACCAGGACTCCGACGGATTCTCGGACGGCATCTGGCACGTCACGTCCGAGGGCCAGCTCTACTGGGCCCCCTGGAACACCGAGGAGCACACCCTCGTCGGCAACGGCTGGAAGATCTACAACCAGCTGTTCTCCGGCGCCAACCTGGGTGGTGCCGGCGCCGACGACCTGCTCGCCCGCGACGGCTCCGGAAACCTGTACCTGTACCTGGGCTACGGCAACGGCAAGCTGACCCAGCGCTACAAGGTCGGCGGCGGGTGGAACGCCTACACCCACATCGCCGGCAAGGGCGACCTCTCCGGTGACGGCAAGGCCGACATCGTCGCCAAGGACAAGTCGGGCGTCCTGTGGCTGTACAAGGGCACCGGCAACTACAAGGCGCCCTTCTCCTCCCGCACCCGCGTCGGTGGCGGCTGGAACACGTACAACAACATCGTGTCCGTCGGCGACATCGACATCGACGGTGTCACGGACGTCGTCGCCCGCAACAAGAGCGGCGCCCTGTACCTGTACAAGGGCACCGGCAACGCCGCTTCCCCGTTCAAGTCCCCCGTGAAGATCGGCAGCGGTGGCTGGAACACGTACCGCCTGATGTTCTAAGGCGGACAGACGCGAGGGCCGCACTCCCGGCGACAGGAGTGCGGCCCTCGGCTTGTGTGCGCCGCCGCCTACTTGCGGATCAGGCTGCGCAGCACGTACTGCAGGATGCCGCCGTTGCGGTAGTAGTCCGCCTCACCGGGGGTGTCGATGCGGACGACCGCGTCGAACTCGACGCCGGTGTCGGTGGTGACCTTCACCGTGCGCGGGGTGGTGCCGTCGTTCAGCTCGGTCACGCCGGAGACGGAGAAGGACTCCTCGCCGGTCAGACCGAGGGAGGCCGCGGTCTGGCCCTCCGGGAACTGGAGCGGCAGGACGCCCATGCCGATGAGGTTCGAGCGGTGGATGCGCTCGTAGGACTCGGCGATGACGGCCTTGACGCCGAGGAGCGCGGTGCCCTTGGCGGCCCAGTCGCGGGACGAGCCGGAACCGTACTCCTTGCCCGCCAGGACGACGAGCGGGATGTTCTGCTCGATGTAGTTGCGGGAGGCGTCGTAGATGAACGACACCGGACCGCCGTCCTGGGTGAAGTCGCGGGTGTAGCCGCCCTCGGTGCCCGGCGCGATCTGGTTGCGCAGGCGGATGTTGGCGAAGGTGCCGCGGATCATGATCTCGTGGTTGCCGCGGCGCGAGCCGTAGCTGTTGAAGTCGCGGCGCTCGACGCCGTGCTCCGTCAGGTACTTGCCGGCCGGGGTGTCGGCCTTGATGGCGCCGGCGGGCGAGATGTGGTCCGTCGTCACCGAGTCGCCCAGCTTGGCGAGCACCCGGGCGCCGGAGATGTCCTCGACCGGGGCCGGGTCCATCTGCATGCCCTCGAAGTACGGGGGCTTGCGGACGTAGGTGGACTCGCTGTCCCACTCGAAGGTGTCGCCGGTCGGGATCGACAGCGCCTGCCATTGGGCGTCGCCCGCGAAGACGTCGCTGTAGGACTTGGAGAACATGTCCTCGCCGATGGTGTTGGCGACGACGTCGTTGACCTCGGCCTCGGTCGGCCAGATGTCCTTCAGGTAGACCGGGTTGCCGTCCTGGTCGGCGCCCAGGGCGTCCTTGGTGATGTCCACCTTCATGGAGCCCGCGAGCGCGTAGGCGACCACCAGCGGCGGGGACGCCAGGTAGTTCATCTTGACGTCGGGGTTGATCCGGCCCTCGAAGTTGCGGTTGCCGGAGAGGACCGAGGTGACCGCGAGGTCGTGGTCGTTGACGGCCTTGGAGACCTCGTCCGGCAGCGGGCCGGAGTTGCCGATGCAAGTGGTGCAGCCGTAGCCGACGAGGTTGAAGCCGACCTTGTCGAGGTAGGGGGTCAGGCCCGCCTTCTCGAAGTAGTCGGTGACGACCTTGGAGCCCGGGGCGAGGGTGGTCTTGACCCACGGCTTGCGGGTCAGGCCCTTCTCGACCGCCTTCTTGGCCACCAGGGCGGCGGCGACCATGACGTACGGGTTGGAGGTGTTGGTGCAGGAGGTGATGGCCGCGACCGTCACCGCACCGTGGTCCAGCTCGTAGGTGGTGCCGTCGGGGGCGGTGACCGGGACCGGGTTGGACGGCACGCCGTTGGTGACGGCGGGGGCGTCGGAGGCCGGGAAGGACTCCTGGCCCGCCTCGTCCACGCTGTCGACGTAGTTGCGCACGTCCTGCTTGAACTGCTCGGCGGCGTTGGCGAGGACGATGCGGTCCTGCGGGCGCTTCGGGCCGGCGATGGAGGGGACGACCGTGGAGAGGTCCAGCTCCAGCTTCTCGGAGAAGTCCGGCTCGGCCTTCGGGTCCAGCCAGAGGCCCTGCTGCTTGGCGTACGCCTCGACGAGGGCGACCTGCTGGTCGCTGCGGCCGGTCAGGCGCATGTAGTTCAGCGTCTCGTCGTCGATCGGGAAGATCGCGGCGGTGGAGCCGAACTCCGGGGACATGTTGCCGATGGTGGCGCGGTTGGCCAGCGACGTGGCGGCCACGCCCTCGCCGTAGAACTCGACGAACTTGCCGACGACGCCGTGCTTGCGCAGCATCTCGGTGATCGTGAGGACGAGGTCGGTGGCGGTGGTGCCGGGGGTCAGCTCACCGGTGAGCTTGAAGCCGACGACGCGCGGGATCAGCATGGAGACCGGCTGGCCGAGCATCGCGGCCTCGGCCTCGATGCCGCCGACGCCCCAGCCGAGGACGCCGAGGCCGTTGACCATGGTGGTGTGCGAGTCGGTGCCGACCAGGGTGTCGGGGTACGCCTTGCCGTCGCGGGTCATGACGACGCGGGCCAGGTGCTCGATGTTCACCTGGTGGACGATGCCGGTGCCGGGCGGGACGACCTTGAACTCGTCGAAGGCGGTCTGGCCCCAGCGCAGGAACTGGTAGCGCTCCTTGTTGCGGCCGTACTCCAGGTCGACGTTCTGCTTGAAGGCGTCGTTGGTGCCGAACTTGTCGGCGATGACGGAGTGGTCGATGACCAGCTCGGCCGGGGCTAGCGGGTTGATCTTCGCCGCGTCGCCGCCCAGCTCCTTGACGGCCTCACGCATGGTGGCGAGGTCGACGACGCAGGGCACACCGGTGAAGTCCTGCATGATCACGCGGGCCGGCGTGAACTGGATCTCCTGCGACGGCTGGGCCTGCGAGTCCCAGCCGCCGAGGGCGCGGATGTGGTCGGCGGTGATGTTCGCGCCGTCCTCGGTGCGGAGGAGGTTCTCCAGCAGCACCTTCAGGCTGTAGGGAAGGCGCGCGGAGCCCTCGACCTTGTCCAGCCGGAAGATCTCGTAAGACTCGTCGCCCACCTGCAGTGTGCTGCGGGCGTCGAAGCTGTTCGCCGACACGACAGTCTCCTTCATTCATGTGCGCGTACCACCGCATCCTGCCGCCACGCCCCCTGGCCGATCCGCTAAGGTAAGGCTAAGTTAGGTAACCCTTACCGCCAGACCGGACAGCGGCGTGTGGCTGCGGCACGCCTCGGCAGATATCTCGATGTCGAGATAACTCTAGTACATGGGGGCGACCCGGTCATGTCCGGGCGCCGTGTGGCGTGCGCCCCATCCCGGGTGACCCGCGCGGCCATCAGTACGCCGAACGGGGGTATCCGATGCGTGCCGGACCGACCCGGCACGACTTGGAAGGGGGCACGATGCCGCTCACGTTCCGCAAGAGCTTCCGGATCCTCCCCGGAGTGCGGCTGAACATCAACAAACGTTCCTGGTCCATCACCACCGGAGGCAGGAACGGCCCGCGCCACACCCGCAGCAGCACCGGACGTCGTACGACATCGATGGATTTGCCGGGACCTTTCGGATGGCGTCGTACGACGACGAGCAGGCGCCGCTGAGCCGCCACCTGGGGTTTCTTGACGTCGCGTCACCCGAACAGACCCCCCGAGAGGCGCGATCTCATATCTGAGATAGCCTCAACCTCATGGCAGACGACTACCTCGTACGCATCGGCAGGCTCATCCGTGACGCCCGGCAGCACCGCGGCTGGACGCAGTCACAGCTTGCGGAGGCGCTCAACACCAGTCAGAGCGCCGTCAACCGGATCGAGCGCGGCAACCAGAACATCAGCCTTGAGATGATCGCCCGGATCGGCGAAGCGCTGGACAGCGAGATCGTCTCCCTGGGCTACGCGGGTCCGATGCACCTGCGCGTGGTCGGCGGCCGTCGCCTGTCCGGCGCCATCGACGTGAAGACCAGCAAGAACGCCTGCGTGGCCCTGCTGTGCGCCTCGCTGCTCAACAAGGGGCGCACGGTGCTGCGCCGGGTCGCCCGCATCGAGGAGGTCTACCGCCTCCTGGAGGTGCTCAACTCCATCGGCGTGCGCACCCGCTGGATCAACGACGGCACCGACCTGGAGATCGTGCCGCCGGCCGAGCTGGACATGGAGGCCATCGACGCCGAGGCCGCCGTCCGCACCCGCTCCATCATCATGTTCCTCGGCCCGCTGCTGCACCGCATGGAGCGCTTCCGGCTGCCCTACGCCGGTGGCTGCGACCTCGGCACCCGGACCATCGAGCCGCACATGATCGCGCTGCGCCGCTTCGGCCTGGACGTCGCCGCGACCGAGGGCCACTACCACGCGGTGGTCGACCGCCAGGTGCGCCCGGACCGCCCCATCGTCCTGACCGAGCGCGGCGACACGGTGACGGAGAACGCCCTCCTGGCCGCCGCCCGCCACGACGGCGTCACCGTCATCCGCAACGCCTCGTCCAACTACATGGTCCAGGACCTCTGCTTCTTCCTCGAAGCCCTGGGCGTCCGCGTCGAGGGCATCGGCACCACCACCCTCACCGTCCACGGCATGCCGGTCATCGACGCCGACGTGGACTACTCCCCCTCCGAGGACCCGGTAGAGGCGATGAGCCTTCTCGCCGCCGCCGTGGTCACCGAGTCGGAGCTGACGGTCCGCCGGGTCCCGATCGAGTTCCTGGAGATCGAGCTGGCGGTCCTGGAGGAGATGGGCCTCGACCACGACCGCACCCCGGAGTACTTCGCCGACAACGGCCGCACCCGCCTGGTGGACCTCACCGTCCGGCCGTCGAAGCTGGAGGCGCCCATCGACAAGATCCACCCCATGCCCTTCCCGGGCCTGAACATCGACAACGTCCCCTTCTTCGCGGCCATCGCGGCCTCGGCCCAGGGCCAGACCCTCATCCACGACTGGGTCTACGACAACCGCGCCATCTACCTCACCGACCTGAACCGCCTCGGCGGCCGCCTCCAGCTCCTGGACCCGCACCGCGTCCTGGTCGAGGGCCCCACCCGCTGGCGCGCCGCCGAGATGATGTGCCCGCCCGCCCTGCGCCCCGCCGTGGTCGTCCTGCTGGCGATGATGGCCGCCGAGGGCACGTCGGTGCTGCGCAACGTGTACGTCATCAACCGCGGCTACGAGGACCTCGCCGAGCGGCTGAACTCGATCGGGGCGCAGATCGAGATCTTCCGGGACATCTGAAAGGTTCCGGAGACCGGGACGCCCGGGGCGCGACGCAGGCGGGGCCGGAAGGACGTGTCGTCCTTCCGGCCCCGCCGTGCTGCCTGGGCCCCGCCGGCCTCCGCGTGGGACCGGTCGTCCCGGGGGCTCAGGCGGTCGGTGGGTCCGCCGGTCAGTAGGCGGAGTCGACGTTGTCCATGGAGCCGTACTTGTCGGCCGCGTAGTTGCAGGCGGCGACGATGTTGGCGACCGGGTCGGTGATGGAGTCCTTCGTGCCCTTGACGTGGTAGGCGTCGAAGGTGGGCTGGATCGTCTGGAGCAGGCCCTTCGAAGGGATGCCGTTCTGGGCGTTGACGTCCCAGTTGTTCTGCGCGTGCGGGTTGCCGGACGACTCGCGCATGATGTTGCGGTGCAGGCCCTCGTAGGTGCCCGGGATGTTCTTCGCGTCCATGACGTCCAGGGCGGTACGGATCCAGCCGTCGAGGTCGTCGCCGTGCTTCTTCTCGCCGGCCTTGACGATGGCCTTGATCTTGTCGGTCTGGGCCTGGGTCTGCGCGGTGGAGGCCTTGGCCGGCTCGGCGGCGTGTGCCGGGCTCGGGGCGAGGGTGAGAGTGACGGCGGCGGCGCCCGCGGCGGCGAGGGAGGCCACGGCGGACTTGCGGATGCTGGTGCGGCGCAGGATGGCGTGCATGGGTGTACCTCTCCATTCGGGAACGTGATGGGGAGGCCGACGGGGGGTCGGCGACGCGGTGTCCGCGTTGGACGCGGCTTCGCGTCATCAGGGCCGGTGTCTGGATCACGGACGGGCTCTTCCCGTCCGGTCCCGGCGCTCGGCTCCCCGGTACGCCGAACACACTGCGGAACGCCCGGGCGCCGCGACAAGTGTGTGACCTACTACGCCGCTTCGCAGACCGGCCGCCTGACTCGCCCGGACGGCCGACGATTGCACGGGCGAGCGCCGTCGGGCGTCTACTAACCGCGACCCCGTGTGACGTGGGCCCTGTGCGCGCCCTCACAGACCCGGTCACCCGGCGGCCGCCTCTCGTCACCCTGCGGAGACGGGTACCTCACTCGACGAAACGGCGCAGTCACCTTTCGGGGTCGTCCGGAAGGCCGGCGTCCCGGTACCGGGCGAGGTGCCGCACGAGGACGCGCGTGACGGGGGTGTGTCAGCCGGTACGCGCGGAACTCCGCGCCCGGCGCGACCGGGGACGCGCTTCAGCGGGACCGCGCGCCGAGGTCCGTGAGCAGGTCGTTCAACACCGTTTCCTCCTCGCCCCGGACACCGCACTCGGCGTGGTCTCTTCCCTCGCTGTCAGACCAATGGCCCCGCCGAGCCCTGAATGATCGGTCAGTAGGCGAGTTGCCCGATGCCTCCGTCGACCCGCAGTACGGTGCCCGCGGTGTAGGCGGATTCGTCCGAGGCGAGGTAGACCGCTGCCTTGGCCAGTTCGGTGGCGGTGCCCAGGCGGTGGAGGGGCACGGTCTGGCGGAGTTCCTCGTAGAGGGCGGCCTGGCGCTCGGGGCCGAGGGGCACGAACGCGTTGGTGATCGTGGGACCGGGGCTCAGTCCGTTGACGCGGATGCCGCGGTCCTTCAGCTCATGGGTCAGCCCGCGCGTGTAGGAGAGCAGGCCCGCCTTGGCCGCGCCGTAGACCGTCGCGTTCTCGTGTCCGATGTACGCGGAGACCGAGCCGACGAGGATGACCGAGGACTGCTGCGAGAAGAGCGGCAGCAGGTCCCTGATCAGGAAGAAGGGCGCCTTGAGATTGGTCGCGAGGAGCCTGTCGAACGCCTCCTCGGTCCATGCCTCGATCGGGAGGTGGGTGACGTCGGCTGCGTTGCTCATCAGGATGTCGAGCTTTGGCCATTCCTCCCGGAGCCGTGCCGCGAGCGTCGCCTGGCCGGGTACGTCGCCGGCGTCACTGACCATGGTCAGCAGCGGGCCGTCCAGCTGCCGTGCCGCGGCGTCCAGCTTTTCCTGAGAGCGGCCGGTGATGGCGACCGTGGCTCCCTCGGCGAGGAACTCGCGGGCCGTTTCCAGGCCGATGCCGCTCGTACCCCCGGTGATCAGCGCGTGCTTTCCCGTAAGACGATCCATTGTTCTCTTCCTCCTCAGATCGCGGTGCGGCCGCCGTCGGCGGCCACGATCGCCCCGGTCATGTAACTGGCCCTGTCACTGGCGAGGAAGGCGATCACGCGGGCCACCTCGGTCGGGTCGGAGGTGCGCTTGAGTGCGGTGGTCAGGCCCATGCCGCCCATGTCCGGTCCCATCGCCGCGACCACCTTCGAGGTGCGCATCGGGCCCGGCGCGACGGCGTTGACCCGCACGTTCGACTCGGCGAACTCCGCCGCCCAGGTACGGGTCAGCGATTCCAGCGCCGCTTTGGTGGCTCCGTACACGGCCATGCCCGGCATGCCGAGGCCGGCCGCGGTGGAGCTGACGTTGACGATGCTGCCGCCGCTTCCCGCCGCCATCTTCTCCGCCAGCAGGGCGGTGAGGAGGAACGGGGCGCGCACGTTGACCGCGAAGGCGGCGTCATAACTCGCCGCATCCTGCCCGACGGTCGGCGCGAGAGTCATGACGCTCGCGTTGTTGACCAGGATGTCGACGGCACCGGCCTCCGCCGCCAGCCGGCGCACGTCCGCCACGTCGGACAGATCGGCGGCGACGAAACGCACCCTCCCGGCGGACTCGCCGCCGGCTGCGCCGAGGTCTTCCACGACCTTCGCGCCGCGCTGTGGATCGGTGCCGGTCAGGATCAGGTCGGCGCCGCCTGCGGCCAGCACCCTGGCTGTCGCGTGCCCGAGACCGCCGATCGCGCCGGACCCGGTGACCAGCGCCGTCTTGCCTGCGAATTCCATTGCCCCGCCCTTCGTGCCGGCCGGTGACCGACCGACTTCTGTGCATGCGTTCAAGAAGTGCCGCAACGGAAGCTACGACTTCTTGAACGTCCAGTCAAGAAGTCGTAGGATCGGGCACGTGGCACGAACCGGACGCCCCCGCGAGTTCAACAAGGCACAGACGCTGGAGCGCGCACTCGAACTGTTCTGGTCCCGGGGATACGGGGCGACGTCGATCCAGGACCTGGTCGACGCGCTGGCCGTCGAACGCGGCAGCCTCTACGGCGCGTTCGGCGACAAGCGCCGCTTCTACCTCGAAGCCGTCAGGCTCTACTGGGAGGTGTACGAGCGGCACCTGACCGCCGCGCTCGACACCAGCCCGCTCCTGCCCGCCCTGCGCGAGATCCTGACCCATCCCGTGCGGCTGGACGAACTGATCTCCGACATGGGGACGCCGCAGGGCTGCCTGGTCGGCAACACGACCGCCGAACTCGTCCCCCAGGACGGCGAGGCCACGGAGATCGTCAGCCGCTCCTACCGCCGGTTCACCGACATCGTCACCGACGCGCTGCGCCGCGCGCAGGCTGCCGGAGAGGTCACGCCCACCCGCCCTCCCGAAGACCAGGCGCAACTCCTGCTCTATCTCGTGCAGGGGCTCTCGCTCGTATCGAGGGCGGGGCTCGACAGGACGGCGGCCCTGGCGGCGGTCGACACGGCACTGGACGGTCTGCGGGCGTGACCGGGCGGCCGTCTCGCCGATGTCGCGGAGCACCGGGGCGCTGCCCGGTTACGGCCACCCCGCGCGGGGGACTCGCCGCCCATGACACTCGCACAGCGCGCGCACCGCTCACGCGGCCCCGGCCGGGGCCCGGCCGCGAGCATCGGCATCGGTGTCGCGGCGGGACTGACGACCGCGGTCGGCCTTCTGTTCGGCCGCAAGGTGGCCACGATCAGCAAGGTCGGCAAGGGGCACCCGGTCAAGCACCGCGCCCTCGACCTGGCGGCCGGTGCCCTGCAGCCGAAGTATCCGCTCGACGCGATGAGCACGTACCTCAACGGCTTCCACATGTACGCCGACGACATGGGGCGGCAGGTGGAGGCCACGCACTTCTGCATCCATCTCCGGCACGACCTGCACCAGTGCGTGATCTTCGACCGCAACGCACCCGATGCCCGTCTGATCGGCATCGAGTACATCATCAGCGAGGAACGCTTCCGCGGCCTGCCCGAGGACGAGAAGCGGCTGTGGCACAGCCACCACTACGAGGTCAAGTCCGGCAGCCTCACCGCCCCCGGCATCCCTGACCTGGCCGAACACGCCTACTTCGAGGACCTCGTGACCACGTACGGGAAGACCTTCCACACGTGGCAGTACGACCGCGACGACTTCCCGTACGGCATCCCTCAACTGATGATGGGCTTCACCGAGGACGGCCAGGCGTCGGACGAGATGATCCGGGCCCGGGACGACAGGCTCGGCCTCTCGACCTCCCGCAAACGGGAGAACCGGTCGGACATCCCCGTGCCGGACGTGGCACCCGGCGCCAACGCCTGGGAAAGCGGCCGGACCGTGCAGACCCGCGTCGAGGAGGTCGACTTCAAGCGCTGACCGCTCGGCGGAGTCACTCGCGCACGGCCGGTTCCCCGTCCGAGGGTGGTGATGGTACGTGCCGTCGGCCGGACGGGCGGAGCAGCACCAGCAGGGCGGCCGACGCGGCCACCCCGGCCAGTGCGGCCCAGGTCGAACCGGTCCCGGAGCAGCGCCAGTACGAACATCGTGACCGCCATCCCCAGCGCGTGGACGGTGAGCAGCACCCCGCCGTGCAGGGGGTCGCCGTCCACGGCCGCCACGGTCACTCGCTCGCGTGCTTGGTCACCCAGGGGGCGGCCTTCCGATCGGACACCCGATCGGACACATTTCGCAGGATCACCCGGACGCGCCACCGAACGTCGTTTCTTCGCCCGTTCGCACCACACCCCGGCGCTTTTCGTACCGGGCAACGACCGAACCGGTGTGAATTCGGGATTGGGTAAGTATCGCAGAAATCGTTCACTCGACTGCCGCGCATCCGACGGAGTAGGCAGACGTTACTTCGGATATGACCGAGGAACACGGGGAATTGACGGCGCTTGGCCCGTACACCTATAGGCCCGGCAGAGATCACTGTCCGTCACCGAGTGACGGGACTCTGACCAGAGGCGGCCACCCCGTCCCGCTCCGGGTGACCGAACCCGTCCTGCAGCGCTTCCTGGACGTCATGACCGAGTTGGAGACCGGCCTCGCCGAGCGGTGGGGCCGTGCGCAGGGCTCCTTGACGTACACCCGGGCGGAGTGACCGGCACCTCGTGTACGACGAACACACGCACCCGAACATGCCGTACGGCGAAGGGCCGTTCCGCACCACGGGCACCGGCCGGCACCGGGCGTCCGAGGCGGCCTTCCCGGAGACCCTGGTACCGCCCGAACCCGGCTGGGACCCCGCCGAGGAACTCGCGTTCCTGCTCCAGGACGCGATGGAGACCCGGACCGGCCCCCCTTCCGCGACGGACGCCTCGGCACTCGCACCCGCCGCGGGCACACCGCTGAGCAATCTGCAGGAGATCACGGCCGAGCTGCCCCCGTTGAGGGAGTCCCCGACGAGTCATCGCAGGGTCCGCAGAGGGAGAAAGGTGAGCCGGCTGCGCGCCGCGAGCCTGTTCGTCGCCGCGCTCGCCGCGGTCATCGCGGCCTCGGTGAGCCTGTTCGGCGGCATGGTGGCCTACGAACCGTTGCGCCTGGCCGCCGTGACCCGCACCCGCGGCAGCGTCGTGTCCTGGTGGCCGCTGCTGGTCTACGGGCCCTGGCTGGTGGCGTCGCTGGCGGTGCTGCGGTCGGCGCTGCACCAGCGCCGCGCCGTGCACTCCTGGGCCGTCGTCCTGCTGTTCTCGGCCATCGCGATGCTGCTGTGCGTCGCGCAGGCGCCCAGAACCGTCAGCGACGCCGCGGCGGCCGCCCTGCCCGGCCTGGCCTCGCTGGTCTGCTTCCAGCAGGTCGTCAGGCAGATCACACTCACCCGTCCGCCCCGGCGCGCGGTGCCGCGCCACCGGCAACGCGCCGCGGTCACTCCGGGTGACGACCCGTCGGGCAATACGACTACTGATCCGGTGTCGCTTCCGCAGCAGCGGCAGAATCCCGTGCGTCCACCGAGGCCCGGCACGGGCCCCGGGAAACGCACCTGACCCGGAGCGGAACAGGGCGGCCGAATCAGGCGAATCAGGTTTCCATTCCCTTCGGAGGATGCGCGCGGAAAAGGGAATGCGGAATTCATCGCCCGAGGTCAGCCCGCCGCCAGTGTCACGTCCTGTCCCTGCCGGGCGTGGAAGCTCGGGAGCGGCACGATGCCCATGGGGCGCAGCTCCATCAGGGTGGCCTCGACGTGGGCCGCGCCGGGCTTGAGGACGACCGTGTCGGGGGTGCCGGTGTTGACCCAGCGGTGCTCCAGGCCGTCGCAGACCGCGCGGGTGCCGCCGACGCCGTACCGGACGGACGGGTCGCTCTGGCTCACGGTGGAGCTGACGAAGACCGGGCCGGTGCCACCCGTGCAGCGGTAGGTGCCGGAGAGGGTGATGCTGCCGTCGGCGGCGATGCGGCCGGTCGGGTCGACGGTCACCGACTCCGCGACGAGGCGGGCGTCGTGGGGCGCGGCCGTGGCGACGGGCGCGGCGAGCAGGAGCAGGGCGGCGCCGGCGGCCGTGGCGAGTGCGGCGGACCGTACGGGCATGGGAACCTCCCGGTAGTTCGGAATGAGGGGTTCCACTGGTACCGGGCGGAGGGGCCGACGGCAGTGACCGTCACCCCTTCGGTGGCGAGTCCGCGTCGGCCGTCGTGGAACCGTCGCCGGCTTGTCCGGGTGTTGTCACGTCTGCCGCCCGGGTCTTGGCGACGACTTCCCGGCGGGCGCACCGTCTGTACATGCGACGGTCCCGAGGACGGGACGGTCTCCCGACGTGGAGGTGCGCCATGTGTACCCACCGGTCTTCCTGCCCCGCGGCCGACTCCCCCGAGGCGCGCGTCGTCACCGCGCGCCTCGCCACCGCGCACGTCGTCGCCGCCCACCCGGAGCAGGGGTGGAACCTGCTGTGCGACGGCACGATCGTCTTCGACGACACCGGCGAGCTGCTCCCCGACGGCCGTGTGGTCGCCCCGTGCCGGGTGCCCGCCGGGAGTCTGGTGATGGCCGCCTGAAACCGTCCGGTACCGACTCAGTTCTTCTCGGCGACGAACTCCCGCAGCAGGGAGGCGAGCAGCTCCGGCTGGTCCTCGGGGATCAGCGTCCGGGTGTCCTCGACCTCCACCAGCCGCCCCCGCGGGAGGAGTTCGGCCAGGCGTCGGCCGTGGGCGCGGGGCATCATCAGGTCCTCGGTGGCCCAGACGACGAGGGCGGGCCGGTCGAACCTCCGCAGGCCCTGGGCGGCTTCGAGCAGTTCGTCGCGGCGGACGTGCGTGCCGTAGTGGCGGAAGTCGCGCCGGATCGCCGGGTCGGTGCGCAGCGGGCGCAGCCAGCCGTCGACGACCGCGTCCGGCACGGGCCGCTTGGTGAGGGCGCCGATGCCGACCGGGAGGCGGCGCAGCGGCTTGAGGCCGAGGGTGCGCACCAGCAGGGACACGCCGCCGGGGGCCCGGCAGGCGATGCCGATCAGCTTCCCGGGCAGACCCGGCGGGTAGTTGTCGAACGCCTCGCACGCGACGAGCGCGAGCCGCGCGAGCCGCTCCGGGTGCCGGGCGGCCACCGTCTGGGCCCGTCCGCAGTCGTTCTCGACGAGGGTGACGTCGGTCAGGTCGAGGCGGTCGAGGAACTCGGCGATCAGCTCGTTGACCAGGTCGGGGGTGGGTGGCCGGCGCATCGGGCGGCGGTGGGCGCCGTAGGGCAGGGTCGGCGCGATCACCCGGTGGTCGGTGCGGAGGTCGGCGAGGACCCCGCGCCAGACGGTGGAGTCGTGGACGAGGCCGTGGAGGAGGACGACGACCGGGCCGTCGCCGCCGGTGTCCTCGTACTCGATGGTTCCCGCGCTCAGTTCGATGTCCGGCATGCCGGAATGGTAGGGGCCGCGGGCGGCTTACGGCAGTACGGCGAACCCGTCCAGTTCCACCAACGCCCTTTCGTCCCAGAGCCGTACGACCTCCACGACCGCCATCGCCGGGTAGTCGCGGCCGGCCAGCTCGCGCCAGGTGCGGCCGAGTTCGGCGGCGTGGGCGCGGTAGGCGGCGACGTCGGTGGCGTAGACGGTGACGCGGGCGAGGTCGGCGGGCGTGCCCCCGGCCGCGCGCAGGGCGGTGAGGAGGTTGGTGAGGGCCTGCTCGAACTGGGCGGGGAGGGTGTCGCCGGTGACCTTGCCGCCGGGGTCGAGGGCGGTCTGCCCGGCCAGGAACACGACGCGGGTGCCGGTGGCGACGACGGCGTGGGAGAAACCGGTGGGCGGGGAGAGTTCGGGCGGGTTGACCCGTTCGGCGGTCATGCTCCGGCCTCCTTCGTCGTCGCGTCCGGCGTGCGGTACAGCTCCTTGGCGATGATGCCGCGCTGCACCTCGCTCGCGCCCTCGTAGATGCGCGGGGCGCGCACCTCGCGGTAGAGGTGTTCGAGGAGGTGGCCGCGGCGCAGGGCGCGGGCGCCGTGCAGTTGGACGGCCTTGTCGACGACGTACTGGGCGGTCTCGGTGGCGAGGAGTTTCGCCATGGCGGCGCGCCGGGGGACGTCCGGCGCGCCCGCGTCGTACGCCGTCGCCGCCGCGTACACCATCAGCCGGGCCGCCTCGGTGCGCAGGGCCATCTCGGCGACCTGGTGGGAGACGGCCTGGAGGTCGCGCAGCTTGCCGCCGAAGGCGTCGCGGGCGGTGGTGTGCGCGAGGGTCGCGTCCAGGGCGGCCTGTGCCATGCCGACGGCGAAGGCGCCGACGCTGGGGCGGAACAGGTTGAGGGTGTCCATGGCGACGCGGAAACCGCGGTCCGGTTCGCCGAGCACGTCGTCCGCGGTGACGGGCACGGCGTCGAGGGCGAGGGCGCCGATGGGGTGCGGCGAGAGCATGTCGAGCGGGGTGCCGCTGAGGCCGGGGCGGTCGGCGGGCACGAGGAAGGCGGTGACGCCCCGGGCTCCGGCGCCGGGGGTGGTGCGGGCGAAGACGGTGTAGAAGTCGGCCTCGGGGGCGTTGGAGATCCAGCACTTCTCGCCGGTCAGCCGCCAGGCGGAGGGCCCGTCGGCGTCGGCGGCCAGGGCTGCGGGGACCGCCGCGGCCCGCCCCGCGTCGGCGCGGCCCGCTTCCGGTGCGGAGGCCCCGCCCCCGGCACCTCGCCCGGCGTCGCGCGCCCCGGCAGCTCCGGCGGACGGCCCGCCGTGGCGGGCGGCGGCAGCTCCGGCGTCCGGTGCCGCGCCGTCCGGGCGGTGGGACTGGCGGGCGTTGGACCACCCGGCGTCCCGGGCCCCGGCCTCCCCGGCGGAGGCGCGCTCGCGGCCGCGGTCCCCGGGCCGCGCGGCGGCGGGTCGTAGGCCGTCGTCGGCTGCGGCCCGGCCGTCGGCCGGCCGCGCGGTGTCACGGGCGCCGGACCGCTGGGCACCGTTCCGCCCGTCGTCGCGGAGGTCGGTCCGCCCGGCGTCCGGGGCCGCTCCGGCCTCCGGTTCCGCCCGCAGGGAGAGTGCCGCCGCGTCCGAGCCCGCGTCGGGCTCGCTGAGGGCGAAGGCGGCCACCGCGGTGCCTTCGCTCACGCGGGGGAGCCAGCGGGCGCGCTGGGCCTCGGTGCCGTGGGCGTGCACGGGGTGGGCGCCCAGGCCCTGGAGGGCGAGGGCGGTCTCGGCCTCCGTGCAGGCGTGGGCGAGGGACTCGCGCATCAGGCACAGGTCGAGCGCGCCCGAGGTGAACAGGCGGGGCAGCAGGCCGAGGGCGCCCAGTTCGGCGACCAGGGCGCGGTTGACGCGGCCCGGTTCGCCCTTCTCCGCGAGCGGGCGCAGCCGTTCGGCGGCGAGGGCGCGCAGCTCGTCGCACCAGGTGAGTTGTGCCGGTTCGAGCGAGAATGCGGTCATCGCCGATCCCTTCCCCCGACTGCCGCCGGGCCACGATCGAGGTTATCGCGCCCCGTTGACTGCCGTCACCAACACGATACGCTCGTTGCGCGAGCCCACCACGACAAAGGGGGCGAACCGCCATGGCCGATGCGCGCCGCGCGGACCCGCACCGCTCCGCCCACGTCGACACCTTCGCGCGCGACCACCTGCCGCCCCCCGAGCAGTGGCCCGAGCTCCTCTTCGACCTGCCCGGGCTGCGCTACCCGGCGCGGCTGAACTGCGCGGCCGAGCTGCTCACCGGCCCGCCCGACGACCGCCCGGTCTTCCGCACCGCGTCCGGGGAGACCTGGACGTACGGCGACCTGCGGGACCGCGTCGACCGGATCGCCCATGTGCTCACCGGGGACCTCGGTGTCGTCCCGGGCAACCGGGTGCTGCTGCGCGGCCCCACCACCCCGTGGCTGGCGGCCTGCTGGCTGGCGGTGCTGAAGGCGGGCGCGGTGGCGGTCACGGTGCTGGCCCAGCAGCGTCCGCACGAACTGCGGGCGATCTGCGAGATCGCGCGGGTGCGGCACGCCCTGTGCGACGTCCGGGCCGTCGACGACCTCGCCAAGGCGGAGATCGCCGGTCTGGCCGTCACCACGTACGGCGGGGACTCGCCGGACGACCTGGGACCCCGTACGACGTCCGGCGGGGCGCCCGGTACGCCGTACCGGGCCGTCGACACCGCCGCGGACGACGTGGCGCTGATCGCGTTCACCTCCGGCACCACCGGGCGGCCCAAGGGCTGCATGCACTTCCACCGCGATGTGCTGGCGATCGCCGACACCTTCTCCGAGCACGTGCTCGGGCCGCGCCCGGACGACCTCTTCGCGGGCAGCCCGCCGCTCGGCTTCACCTTCGGGCTCGGCGGCCTCGTGGTCTTCCCGATGCGGGCCGGGGCGAGCGCCCTGCTGCTGGAACAGGCGGGCCCCGGGCAGCTGTTGCCGGCCGTCGCCGAACACCGGGTGTCGGTGCTGTTCACCGCGCCGACGGCGTACCGCGCGATGCTCGACGAGCTGGACGGGTACGACGTGAGCAGCCTCCGCCGCTGCGTCTCGGCGGGCGAGAACCTGCCCGCGGCCACCTGGCGGGCCTGGCACGAGCGCACCGGGCTGCGGATCATCAACGGCATCGGCGCCACCGAGCTGCTGCACATCTTCGTGTCCGCGGCGGACGGCGACATCAGGCCCGGTACGACGGGCGTCCCGGTGCCGGGGTGGCACGCGCGCGTGCAGGACGAGAACGGCGCGCCCGTCCCCGACGGGGAGCCCGGGCTGCTGGCGGTGCGCGGGCCGGTGGGCTGCCGGTACCTGGCCGATCCGCGCCAGCGGGAGTACGTGCGCGACGGCTGGAACATCACCGGGGACACCTACGTCCGCGAGCCCGACGGGTACTTCCGTTACGTGGCACGCGCCGACGACATGATCATCTCCGCCGGGTACAACATCGCCGGTCCCGAGGTGGAGGACGCGCTGCTGCGGCATCCGGACGTGGTGGAGGCGGCGGTGGTGGGCCGTCCCGACCCGCGCCGGGGGCAGGTCGTGGTGGCGCACGCGGTGCTGCGGGAGGGTGCCGTGCGGGACGCGGACGCGCTGCGCGCGTTCCTGCGGTCGGAGCTGGCGCCGTACAAGTGCCCGCGGGAGATCGTCTTCCTGGACGCGCTGCCGCGCACGGCGACCGGCAAGCTCCAGCGCTACCGCCTCCTCGACCCGTCCGGACCGCGCTCCGCCGCCGGTCCCGGTGCTCGTCCGGATCCCCTGGGCGGCCGGGCCTGACGCCGAAGACATAAGATGATCAACGTGTCCGACCAGCACGTACAGCACGCACCGAGGTCCCTCATCGTCACGCTCTACGGCGCGTACGGCCGTTTCGCGCCGGGCCCGGTGCCCGTCGCCGAGCTGATCCGGCTGCTGGCGGCCGTCGGTGTGGACGCGCCCTCCGTGCGCTCGTCGGTGTCCCGGCTGAAGCGGCGCGGGCTGCTGCGGCCGGCCCGTACGACCGAGGGCGCGGCCGGTTACGAACTCTCCGCCGAGGCCCGTCAGTTGCTGGACGACGGAGACCGGCGCGTCTACGCCACCGCACCCCACGGCGACGAGGGCTGGGTGCTCGCCGTGTTCTCCGTGCCCGAGTCGGAGCGCCAGAAGCGGCACGTCCTGCGCTCGCGCCTGGCCGGTCTCGGCTTCGGCACCGCGGCCCCCGGCGTGTGGATCGCCCCGGCCCGCCTGTACGCGGAGACCCGGCACACCCTGGGCCGCCTCGGCCTGGACACCTACGTGGACTTCTTCCGCGGTGAGCACCTGGGCTTCGCCCCGACCGCCGAGGCGGTGACCCGCTGGTGGGACCTGGCCGCGATCGCCAAGGAGCACGAGGCGTTCCTCGACCGCCACGCGCGCGTGCTGCACGACTGGGAGCGCCGCACGGACACGCCGCCCGAGGAGGCCTACCGCGACTACCTCCTCGCCCTGGACTCCTGGCGCCACCTGCCCTACACGGACCCCGGGCTGCCCGCCCGGCTGCTGCCCGACGGCTGGCCCGGCACGCGCTCGGCGGCCGTCTTCCTGGCGCTGCACGAGCGGCTGCGGGACGCGGGCGCGCAGTTCGCGGCGATGGGACCGGTCACACCCACTGGAAAGTGAGTCACGCCACACTCCGGCGGGATCAGTGAACCCTCAGGCTCCTCAGACCCTCTTCTCAGGTTTCCCACCTACCGTGCGGACGCATGAGTCTCGCACGCAACTTGAACCGGGCCCTCACCGTGACCACCGGCCTCCAGGTACGCAGAGCACCCCAGGCGGCGAAGGGGAGTCCGAAGGGGAAGCCGGGGAAGAGGTCCGCCGCCGTGCGGCCCGCGGCGCGGCAGGCGGCCGCGTACCGATGTCCGCCGGCCGAGGAGCTGCCGACCGAACGGCTGCTGCGACGGCCCGTCTTCATCATCTCGTCCATCCGGTCCGGCTCCACCCTGCTGCGCATGATGCTGGGCGCCCACCCGCGGCTGCACGCCCCGCACGAGCTGCACATCGGCCGGCTGGAGGTCACCTGCGCCAACTGGTTCTCCGAGCGCGCGATGGACGCCCTCGGCCTGCGCCGCGGCGACCTGGAGCACCTGCTGTGGGACCGCGTCCTGCACCGCGAACTCACCAGGTCCGGCAAGGACTTCGTGGTCGAGAAGACACCGGCCAACGTGTACATGTACCAGCGCCTCAAGGACTGCTGGCCCGACGCGCGCTTCGTCTTCCTGCTGCGCCATCCCGTGTCGACAGCCCGCTCCTGGCACGAGACCGACCCCGTCAGGCGGCCGCTCGGCACGGCCGTCACGGACGTGCTGCGCTATCTGACGGCCGTCGAGGAGGCCCGGACGGCGGACGCCGACGGCTTCACCGTGCGCTACGAGGACATCACCGACGACCCCGGGCGCGAGATGCGCCGGCTGTGCGCGTACCTCGACGTCGACTACGCGCCGGACATGCTGAACTACGGCCGGAAGAGCGACGCCGAGCTGGTCCGGGGGCTGGGCGACTGGCGCGAGAACATCCGCACCGGCACCGTGCAGCCGGGACGCGCGCTGCCCGGTCGGGACGAGATCCCCGAGCGACTGCGGCCGATGTGCGCGGCCTGGGGCTACACGTCCTGACGCGGACCGTGCAGCGTGAGCCTCGGCTTGGGGGCGTCGGTGCGCCCGGTGCGCGGTGGGCGGCTGCCCGCCCGGTACGGCGCGGGCCAGCGGGCGCCCGGCCCGTCGTACCCCTGCTCGGCGGCGGCGTGCAGGGTCCAGTGCGGGTCGTAGAGGTGGGGGCGGGCGAGGGCGCACAGGTCGGTGCGTCCGGCCAGGATCAGCGAGTTGACGTCGTCCCAGGAGGAGATCGCGCCGACCGCGATCACCGGGACGCCCGCCTCGTGCCGGATGCGGTCCGCGTACGGCGTCTGGTACGACCGCCCGAACTCCGGCCGTTCACCGGCGACGACCTGGCCCGTGGACACGTCGATGGCGTCGGCGCCGTGCGCGGCGAAGGCACGGGCGATCTCCACCGCCTCCTCGGCGCTCGTGCCGCCCTCGGCCCAGTCGGTGGCGGAGATCCGTACGGTCATGGGCCGCTCACTGGGCCACACCTCGCGTACGGCGTCGAAGACCTCCAGCGGGAAGCGCAGCCGCCGCTCCGGTGAGCCGCCGTAGGCGTCGGTGCGGCGGTTGGTGAGCGGGGAGAGGAAGCCGGAGAGCAGGTAGCCGTGGGCGCAGTGCAGTTCGAGCAGGTCGAACCCGGCCCCGGCGGCCCTGACGGCGGCGGACCTGAACTGCTCGCGTACGTCCGTCAGTTGCGCCCGGGACAGCTCGCGCGGGACCTGGCCGCCGGGCCGGTACGGCAGCGGGGACGGCGCCACGAGGGGCCAGTTGCCGTCGGGCAGCGGTTCGTCCATGCCCTCCCACATCAGCCGGGTCGAGCCCTTGCGGCCGCTGTGGCCCAACTGCACGCCGATCGCGGTGCCGGGCGCGCTGTCGTGCACGAAGTCGGTGATCCGCCGCCACGCCTCACCCTGGCGGCCGGTGTAGAGGCCCGCGCAGCCGGGGGTGATGCGGCCCTCCGCGCTGACGCACACCATCTCGGTCATCACCAGGGCTGCGCCGCCCAGGGCCCGGGCGCCGAGGTGGACCAGGTGGAAGTCGCCGGGGACGCCGTCGGCGGCGGAGTACATGTCCATCGGGGAGACGACGACGCGGTTGCGCAAGGTCAGCCCGCGCAGCCGGAACGGGGTGAACATCGGGGGCGTGCCGGGCGGGCAGCCGAACTCGCGCTCCACCGCGCCGGTGAAGTCCCCGTCGCGCAGCCGCAGGTTCTCGTGGGTGACCCGGCGGCTGCGGGTGAGCAGGTTGAAGGCGAACTGGCGGGGCGGTTGGTCGAGGTACCGGTCCAGGTCCTCGAACCATTCCAGGCTGGCCCTGGCCGCCCGCTGGGTGGAGGCGACGACGGGACGCCGCTCTTCCTCGTAGGCGCCGAGCGCCGCCTGGAGGGTGGGCTGCTCCTCCAGGCAGGCGGCGAGCGCGAGGGCGTCCTCGACGGCGAGCTTGGTGCCGGAGCCGATGGAGAAGTGGGCGGTGTGGGCGGCGTCGCCGAGGAGGACGACGTTGCCGTGCGACCAGCGTTCGTTGACGACCGTGCGGAAGGTGATCCACGCCGACTTGTTGGAGCGCAGCGGCCGGCCGCCGAGCGCGTCGGCGAAGATCTTGGCGCAGCGGGCGGTGGACTCCTTCTCGTCGAGTTCGTCGAAACCGGCCGCTCGCCAGACCTCCTCGCGCATCTCGACGATGACGGTGGACGCGTCCGGCGCGTAGGGGTAGCCGTGCAGTTGCATCACGCCGTGCTCGGTCTCGGCGATCTCGAAGCGGAACGCGTCGAAGGCGAAGTCGGCGGCGAGCCAGATGTAACGGCAGCGGTGCGGGGTGAGGCGCGGCCGGAAGGCGTCGCGGTACGCCTCGCGGGTGGTGCTGTGCACTCCGTCGGCGGCGACGACGAGGTCGTGGGTCCGCGCGAGCCGGTCCGGGGGTGGTGCCTCGGTGCGGAAGCGGAGGTCCACGCCGAGGTCGCGGCAGCGCTCGTGCAGGATTTCCAGGAGGCGGCGGCGGCCGAGGGCGGCGAAGCGGTGTCCTCCGGAGGTGTGGCGGGTGCCTCGGTGGACGATGTCGATGTCGTCCCAGCGGACGAAGTGCGTTTTGAGGGCCTCGTAGACGAGCGGGTCGGCGTGTTCGATGCCGCCGAGGGTTTCGTCGGAGAGGACTACGCCGAAGCCGAAGGTGTCGTCGGGGGCGGCTCGTTCGTAGACGGTGATGTCGCGGGTGGGGGCGAGGCGTTTGAGGAGGGCGGCGGTGTAGAGGCCGCCGGGGCCTCCGCCGAGGATCGCTACGCGGTGGGGGCGGTCCGGGTTGTCGCGCGACTGCGGGTGCGTCGTGGCTGGTCGCGCAGTTCCCCGCGCCCCTGGGTCGGCTGCACTTCCCCGGGACTGAAACATCCCGCTACCTCCCTTGCCACTTCGGGGGGCGCTTCTCCGTGAAGGATGCGTGGAATTCGGCGTAGTCCTCGCCGGTCATCAGCAGGGCCTGGGTCGAGGCGTCCAGTTCCACCGCTGCGGCGAGCGGCATGTCCAGTTCGGCGGTGAGGAGGGCCTTGGTCTGGGCGTACGCCAGGGCAGGTCCGTCGGCCAGGTGGTGGGCCAGGGTGTGGGCGGCCTCGTCGGCGCGGCCCTCCTCGGTCAGTTCGCTGATCAGGCCGATGCGCTCGGCCTCGGGCGCCCGGACCGCGTCGCCCAGCATCAGGAGGCGGGTCGCGTGGCCGAGGCCGACGACGCGGGGCAGCAGGTAGGCGGCGCCCATGTCGCCGCCGGAGAGGCCGACGCGGGTGAAGAGGAAGGCGAAGCGGGCGGACGGGTCGGCGACGCGGAAGTCGGCGGCCAGGGCGAGGACCGCGCCCGCCCCGGCGGCGACCCCGTGCAGCGCGGCGATGACCGGGAACGGGCACTCCCGTACCGCCCGCACCACCTGGCCCGTCATCCGGTTGAAGTCGAGCAGCCGGGCGGTGTCCATGGACAGGGTGGCGCCGATGATCTCGTCCACGTCGCCGCCGGAGCAGAAGCCGCGCCCCTCGCCGGCCAGCACCAGGGCCCGTACGGACCGCGTGCGGGACAGTTCGGCGAGCAGGTCGCGCAGGTCGGCGTAGGCCTCGAAGGTGAGCGCGTTGAGCTTGTCGGGGCGGGCGAGGGTGACGGTGGCGACGCCGTCGGTGATCTCGACCCGCAGGTGCCGCCAGTCGGGGGTGGGGGCGGCGGAGCCGGTGAAGGGACTCATGACACTCGAAGTTATCACCCATCTGTGACTGTCGTCACGGGTGCGCGATAAGACGCGACGAGCGGGGGCCGAAGGTCCCGGGGGCGCCCGTCGAAGGGCTCTGCCGGGCGGCGCCGTACCATTCATAAGGTTGAAAGCAGGACAGGACGCCCCTGCTCCACGAAACGGACCCGCCGTGCACGATCACTCCCCCGCTCCCGCCTCCTGGCGCATCGCACTGCCGCACTCCGCCGCGGCCGTGCCGGTGGCGCGTGCCCTGGTGCGCAACGCCCTGGCCGAGCTGGAGCACACGGCCGACTGCGACACCGCGGAGCTGCTCACGGCCGAGCTGGTCGCCAACGCGGTGGAGCACACGCCGGTCGGCCCGACGCCGATCGAGCTGGTGGTGGAGCTGCGGCCGACCGGCTGCCAGGTGGAGGTGCATGACCCGGACCCGTCGCCGCCTGCCGACCTCACCCGGCCGGACGTGGAGCCGCCCGACCCGTGGCGCGAGGACGGGCGCGGCCTGCTCCTGATCCGCGCCCTCAGCTCGTCCTGCGGTCACCGGCCCACCGGGGCGGGCAAGGCGGTCTGGTTCAGGCTTCCTCCTGCGGTACCCGCTCAGCGTCGTCCCGCGGAGTGACGGGGGCGCCCCCGGCCCCGGCCAGGCGGGAGTGCCGGCGCCCGTAGGCGGTGTAGACCAGCAGGCCCACCGCGAGGAACACCGCGAACTGGAGCCAGGTGGCGCCGCCCGTCTCGTACATCAGGTAGAGGCAGAAGCCGACCCCGAGCAGGGGTGTCGCCGGGTACAGCGGGACGCGGAAGGTGCGGGCGAGGCCCGGTTCGCGGCGGCGCAGGGCGATCACCGAGATGTTGACGGCGGCCATCGTGGCGAGGGTGCCGATGGTGCACAGGTTGACCACCGCGTCCAGCGGGGCGAAGGCGGCCGGGAGGGCGAAGACCACGCCGACGATCAGGGTGCCGGCGACGGGGGTGGCGGTGCGCGGGGAGACCTTCTCGAAGACCCGGGGGATCAGTCCGTCCCGGGACATCGACATCAGGATACGGGTCTGGCCGTACATCACGGCGAGCACCACCGAGGCGATGGCGACGACCGCGCCGAAGGCGACCACGCCGCCGCCGATCGCGGAGCCGGTGACCTCGTCGACGACGTAGGAGAGCGCGGCGGGCCGGTCGCCGACCTGGTCGCCGCCGACGGCGCCGATCGCGGCGACGGCGACCGCGCAGTACAGCAGGGTGACCAGGCCGATGCAGACCAGGATCGCGACGGGGATGTCCCGGCGCGGGTTCTTGGCCTCCTCGCCTGCCGTGGTGATGGCGTCGAAGCCGATGTAGGAGAAGAAGGCGGCGGTGGTGCCGGCGCCGATGCCGCCGAGACCGGCCGGGGAGAACGGGGTGAGGTTGCCGTCCTGGAAGGCGTAGAAGCCGATGGCGCAGAAGGCGAGCAGGACGGCCAGCTTGAGGACGGCCATGGCGGCCGTGGCGCGGGCGCTCTCCCGCACCCCGCGCACCAGCAGGACGCAGGCCAGGGCGATGACGATGACCGCGGGCAGGTTGACGGCGCCGCCGTCGCCGGGGCCCGCGGACAGGGCGTGCGGGAGCTGGACGCCCAGGACGCTGTCGAGCAGTTCGTTGACGTACTGGCTCCAGCCGACCGCGACCGCGGAGACCGACACGCCGTACTCCAGGAGCAGGCACCAGCCGACGAGGAACGCGGTCCGCTCCCCGAGCCCGGCGTAGGCGAAGGAGTACGAGGAGCCGGAGACCGGGATCGCGCCGCCCAGCTCGGCGAAGGCGAACGCGGTGAACACGCAGGTGATCGCGGCGAGGACGAAGGAGACGACGACGGCCGGACCGGCCTCGGCGACGGAGTCGGACAGGCCGACGAAGATGCCGGTGCCGACGATCGCGCCGACGCCGAAGCAGACGAGCTGGAACAGCCCCATCGTGCGCTTCAGGCCGTGGCCTTCGCGGTCGGCGCCGGATTCGGCGACCAGGAGGTGGGGGGATTTGACGCGGGAAGCGGGCATTGCGGGTGGTGCTCGTTTCTGGTGGTGCGGGGCGCGGGGGTGGTCGCGCGGGCGGCGCCGGAAGGGGTGGGCCCGTAGCCGCCGGTCAGGATAACGGCCCTGCTCAGGCCAGCGTGGCCACGAGGACGGCCTTGATGGTGTGCAGGCGGTTCTCCGCCTCGTCGAAGACGACCGAGTGCTCCGACTCGAAGACCTCGTCCGTGACCTCCAGGGAGTCGAGCCCGTGGGCCTCGAAGATCTCCTGGCCGACCTTGGTGCCCAGGTCGTGGAAGGCGGGCAGGCAGTGCAGGAACTTGACGTCCGGGTTGCCGGTGGCGCGCAGCACGTCCATGGTCACGGCGTACGGCGCGAGGGCCTTGATCCGCTCGGCCCAGACCTCCTTGGGCTCGCCCATGGAAACCCAGACGTCGGTGACGACGAACCCGGCGCCGCGCACCCCCTCGGCCACGTCCTCGGTGAGGGTGATGCGCGCCCCGCTGGCCTCGGCGAGCCGGTGCGCCCGGTCGACGACCTCCTGGGCGGGCCAGTAGGCCTTCGGCGCGACGATGCGCACGTCCATGCCGAGGAGGGCGCCGGTGACCAGGTAGGAGTTGCCCATGTTGAAGCGGGCGTCGCCGAGGTAGGCGAAGCCGATCTCCCGCAGGGGGCGGTCGCTGTGCTCGGTCATGGTGAGCACGTCGGCGAGCATCTGGGTGGGGTGCCAGTCGTCGGTCAGACCGTTGTAGACGGGGACTTTGGCGAAGGCCGCCAGCTCCTCGACCTTGGTCTGGCTGTCGCCGCGGTACTCGATGCCGTCGAACATCCGGCCGAGCACCCGCGCGGTGTCCTTGACGGACTCCTTGTGCCCGATCTGGGAGCCGGCCGGGTCGAGGTACGTGGTAGAGGCGCCCTGGTCGGCGGCGGCGACCTCGAACGCGCAGCGGGTGCGC